>NZ_SDPQ02000001.1 GCF_004134905.2 Aeromicrobium ginsengisoli
GGGAGTCATCTCAACCTTGGGGCCCACTGAAGGGTTCTCACCCGACCCATGTCGTTCCAGATCGGCGCACTGACAACACTACGACAGATCACCGACAAAGTCGAACACCTGTTCGAATGGTGAGACGACGGCGGGATGGTCCAAGAGAATCCGCTGTCGCTCCCAGCTGTGTGATCCGACCTTCGAGCGTACTTCGAACGCCGCGCGGCTCAGTCTTGGGACGAGCGAAGCGGCGTGAAAAGCGCGACGACGGTCGAAGTGGCGGCAACGACGGTGCCGAGCAGTGCAACGAGGCCGTCCCCGATCCCGACCATGCCGTCGTAGAAAAGTTCATCGAAGACCAGAACTCCCAGGCATGCGAGCCATCCCAAGCCCGCCGCGACGACTGGAATGCGTGTCACCCACCTGGCCGATAGCGCGGCCGCAAGCGCGAACGCGACCCCGGCGCCTGCAGCCGCGTAGACGGTCCCCGACCAGGTGAAGTCGTTCTCGTCACTGGGCGCGAATGCCCAGATCGAGAGCGGTGTGAGGAAGACCAACGCTGCGAGAAGGCGCGAGGTGACATAGTCACGAATCATGGGCAGTGCCTAACGGTCAGAGCTTGTCGAGCGGGTTGACCGCAGCCCACGCCACGATCGTCGGCACGATGATCCACACGAGCACCAGCAGGATCGACGCGATCGTGGCGAACAGCTTGGCCCGGTCACGGGGTGGGTTGCCGGCATCGCCGATGACCTCCCAGAGCGCCTTGAACGACGCGTCGAGCGCGATCCGCGTACGACTGCGGGCGATGCCGGCTGCGCGGAGGATGCACCAGAACATGCCGAGCCCGATCACGAAGAACGCTGCCGCGAACGTGTACTGGGCCCAGGTGTCGCCCGTCAGGCTGTTCTTGATCACCGAGAGGAGCCCGGAGATCGCGGCACCACCGACGAGGAACGCCGGCAGGGGGAGCGACGACTTGTTGAGGTCGTTCGTGATCGTGTCGACCTGGATCCGGGCGGTGGCCAGCAGCTGGTAGTCGTCGGACCCGACGGGGCTGTTGGCCTCGCGCAGGGCATACAGCTGCCGGAGGTCCTTGACGAGGCGCTTCTGGTGGCTGCGCACGATCGCCGTGATCAGGAGCTGGACGACCTTGTTGGCGACCGGCTTGATCAGTCGCGGCACCTTGAGCGCCGACGGCTGGCGGGCACCGTTGCGGTCGAACACCTCGAGCGCGCGCATCGCCCGGCGATGAGCCTCGTCGAAGCGGGCCGCGTGCTTCAGCGGCTGCCGGCTGCTGAGCTCCTGGAGCATCTGGTCCTCGATGACGCCGGAGCTGCCGAACTTCTCGAGCACGGCGTTGGCCTCGGCCTCGTCGTGCTCGCGGAACAGCCGCAGCGAGTCGAGCCGGGAGGTCAGCTCGTCAAGAAGCAGGCTCTCCTCCTCGCGCAGCGGTTCGTCGATCGCCATAACGCGAACGCTAGACCTCCGAGAGGTTCACTGTCCCCGTTATGCCCTCTCGTTTCAGTCCTGCGGGGGCGGGGCTGTGCTCTTGCGGACGACGAGCCGAGTGGGTACGAGGGTCACGCCGGGCTCGCTGACGCCGTTCTCGACCTGGTCGAGCGCGTCGGTCACGCACAGCCGGCCGACCTCAGCGAAGTCCTGATGGATCGTCGTCAGGGGCGGCAGGTAGGCCGCGGAGTCCGGCAGATCGTCGAACCCGACGACCGAGATGTCCTCGGGCACCCGCCGGCCGCCTTCGTGGAGCGCGTTCATCAGGCCGAGGGCCATCTGGTCGTTGGCGACGAACACCGCGGTGACGGACTCCTCCTGGAGCAGTTCTTGCCCGGCGGCATAGCCGCTCTCGGCGGACCAGTCGCCGCGCAGGATGTCGGGGACGGGGCGGCCCGCCGCCTCGAGGGTCTCGCGCCAGGCGGCCAGACGGCGTTCGCTGGCGAACGACTCCTCGGGACCGGCGACGTGCCAGACGGTTTCGTGGCCCAGCGAGAGCAGGTGCTCGACGGCGAGCCGGCCGCCGGCCGACTGGTCGGTGTCGACGACGGGGTAGCGGTCGCCGGCGTTGGAGTCCGCGACCACGACGGGCGCTCCGGGCGGAAGCCCGACTGTTGCGGCGTCGAGGAGATGGATCTCCATGATGACGATGACCGCGTCGACGGCGAGCTCCTCGAGGCGCCCGAACGCGCCGATCACCGCGGCCTCCGTCGGCATCGCCACGGGGATCAGCGTGATGCCGTAGCCGCGGGCGGTGGCCTCGGCGGCGATGCCCTCCAGGGTCTTGCTGTTGCCGACGTTGGCCAGCGAGAACAGGATCACGCCGATCGTGTGGAAGCTGCCCCACTTCAGGGCCCGTGCGGCGCTGTTGGGCCGGTAGCCCAGCTCCCGCATCGCGGCCTGCACGAGCTCGCGCGTGGCGGGGATGACGCCGGGGTGCCCGTTGGACACGCGTGACACCGTTTGTGAGGAGACGCCGGCCAGCTTGGCGACGTCCGCCATCGACACACGCCGGGGTCGGGATGTGCCATTCGAGACGGGCTCTAACTCGCTCACAGGTCTTGACGTTCCTTCCTAGGGGTGTAACGTAACGCGCGTCACAACGATGTTTACGTAAACATAGGCGGTTTCGCGCCGCATGTGAAGCGAACAGGCCGAAGGGCCGAGGAAAGGACCGAATCAGATGGTTGCCACGGGATCAGTGGTCGCGCCGGCCGACAAGGTCGCGACGTCCTCCCGTCACTTCCGTCGTTCCTGGGCCGGATGGGGCTTCCTCGCCCCGTTCGCAGTGGTCTTCGCGCTGGTGTTCCTCGCGCCGATCGCCTACTCGATCTACCTCAGCCTGTTCCAGGACCGGCTGATCGGCGGCAACAGCTTCGTCGGGGCGGACAACTACAATCAGGCGCTTCAGGACCCGGCGTTCTGGGAGTCGGTCCGCCGCGTGGGCCTGTTCCTCGTGGTGCAGGTGCCGATCATGCTGTTCCTTGCCCTGCTGGCCGCGCTGGCGATCGACGGCGGCCGCCTCTACGGCGCCTCGCTGTTCCGCATCGCGATCTTCCTCCCGTACGCCGTCCCGGCCGTCGTCGCGACGCTGATGTGGGGCTTCATGTACGGCAGCCAGTTCGGCCTGATCGGCAGCATCAACGACTCGCTCGGGCTCTCGCTGCCGGACCCCTTGGGCCCCAAGTGGGTGCTGGCGTCGATCGGCAACATCGTCACGTGGGAGTTCGTCGGCTACAACATGCTGATCTTCTACTCGGCCCTGCGGGTCATACCGGCGTCGCTCTACGAGGCGGCCGCGATCGACGGGGCGAGTGAGTTCCGGATCATCCGCGCGATCAAGCTGCCTGCGATACGCGGCGCTCTCGTGATCGCCACGATCTTCTCGATCATCGGCAGCTTCCAGCTCTTCAACGAGCCCAACATCCTCCACTACGTCGCGAAGAACGCGATCAACACCCAGTACACGCCCAACATGTACGCGTACTCGCTGTCGTTCTCCGGCCAGCAGTACAACTACTCGGCGACCATCGCGATCATCATGGGCCTGCTGACGATGGTCATCGCGTACACGGTCCAGCTCCGCGGCATGCGAAAGGCCCTCTGACATGGCGACGACGAATGCCCTCCGGCCCAAGCAGCGAGCGCGTGCCGCGCACTCGTTCGCGAAGCCTCGCCGCAGTCCGCTGCTGACGGCACTGACCGGCCTGATCCTGATCTACAGCCTCGTGCCGCTCGCGTGGCTCGTCATCAACGCGACCAAGTCGCAGGAGGACCTGCTGTCGTCGTTCGGCCTGTGGTTCGGCGACGGGTTCTCGTTGTTCTCCAACATCAAGGACACGTTCACCTACAACGACGGCATCTTCCTGCGCTGGTTCGCCAACACCCTCTTGTACGTCGTCGTGGGCGCCGGCGGAGCGACGATCCTCGCGGTGATGGGCGGCTACGCGCTCGCCAAGTTCGACTTCCCGGGCAAGAAGGGCGTGTTCGCCGTCGTGCTCGGCGCCGTGGCGGTGCCCGGCACGGCACTGGCCGTCCCGACGTTCCTGATGTTCAGCAAGATGGGCATCACCGACACCCCGTGGGCCGTCATCATCCCGTCGCTGATCTCGCCGTTCGGGCTCTACCTCATGTGGACGTTCGCGACCGACGCGATCCCCACCGAGCTGATGGAGGCCGCCAAGGTCGACGGCGCGTCGGAGCTGCGCACGTTCTTCCAGGTGTGCCTGCCGATGCTGGCGCCGGGAATCGTCACGGTGCTGCTGTTCTCGATGGTCGCGACCTGGAACAACTACTTCCTGCCGCTGATCATGCTGAAGGACCCGGACTGGTACCCCCTGACCGTGGGCCTCAACTCGTGGAGCCAGCAGGCCCTGACCGCAGGTGGAGACGTGATCTTCAACCTGGTCATCACCGGATCGCTCCTGACGATCCTGCCGCTGATCGCGGCCTTCCTTCTTCTGCAGCGCTTCTGGCAGTCCGGGCTGTCGGCAGGGAGCGTCAAGGAGTAGGCCAGCTCGGGCTGGCCACCACAGTTTCGAACCAACGAGAGGAAACACATGAACACCAAGCACGGGAGGCTGCTTCGCGCAGTCGCCGTCTCCGTCGTGGCAGCGCTCGCCCTTGCGGCGTGCGGCGGCTCCGACGGTGACAAGTCGAGCTCGACCGGGGGAGCGGCCGACGTCAAGGCGGCGCTCAAGAAGGGCGGGACGATCACCGTCTGGGCCTGGGAGCCGACGCTGACCAAGGTCGTCAAGGACTTCGAGGCCGAGCACAAGAACGTGACGGTCAAGCTCGTCAACGCCGGAACCGGCAACGATCAGTACACCGCGCTGCAGAACGCGATCAAGGCCGGCAAGGGCGTCCCGGACGTCGCGCAGATCGAGTATTACGCCCTGCCGCAGTTCTCGCTCGCCAAGTCCGTCACCGATGTCAGCTCGTACGGCGCCAGCGGCCTCGACAAGACGTTCACCCCCGGCCCCTGGGCCTCGGTCCAGCAGGCCGGCGGCATCTACGGCCTGCCGATGGACTCGGGACCGATGGCGCTGTTCTACAACAAGACGGTCTTCGACAAGTACGGCGTCGCGGTCCCCAAGACGTGGGACGAGTACGTCGACGCGGCTCGCAAGATCCACAAGGCTGACCCCAAGGCGTACATCGCGAACGATGCGGGAGACGCGGGCTTCACGACGAGCCTCATCTGGCAGGCCGGCGGCCAGCCGTTCAAGGTCGACGGCGACAAGGTCAAGATCGACCTCTCCGACGCCGGCTCCAAGCGGTTCGCCGACACGTGGCAGAAGCTGCTCGACGAGAAGCTGCTCGCACCGACTCCGTCCTGGAGCGACGGTTGGTACAAGGGTCTGGCTGACGGCAACATTGCCACGCTGACGATCGGCGCATGGATGCCGGCCAACCTCGAGTCGGGCGTCAAGGCCGGTGCGGGCAAGTGGCGCGTCGCGCCGATGCCGCAGTGGGATGCCGGCGCCAACGCCACGTCCGAGAACGGCGGAAGCTCGCTCGCGATCCCGACGGCCAGCAAGAACAAGGCGCTGGCCTACGCGTTCATGGACTACGCCACCGCGGGCCAGGGTGCCCAGACGCGCGTCGATGCCGGAGCGTTCCCGGCGACGACCAAGCAGATCAGCGACCCGGCGTTCGTCGACAAGAAGTCGGCCTACTTCGGCGGCCAGGAGATCAACAAGGTGCTGGCCGCGTCCGCTGCGGACGTCGTCAAGGGCTGGTCCTACCTGCCGTTCCAGGTCTACGCGAACAGCATCTTCAACGACACGGTCGGCAAGGCCTACGTGTCGAAGACCTCGCTCGCTGACGGCCTGGCGGACTGGCAGAAGAAGTCGGCCTCCTACGGAGACCAGCAGGGCTTCACGGTCAACTGACCGCCGCACGCGCACGGGCTGTGAGGGCTCCTCGATCAGGGGTCCTCACAGCCGGCGGACGGCACACCTCTCACTCACCCCACGAAGGACCGGCATGACATTCGCGATCGGCGACCACGACTTCCTGCTGCACGGGAAGCCGTTCCGGATCCTGTCCGGTTCGATCCACTACTTCCGGGTCCACCAGGACCAATGGGCCGACCGGATCCGCAAGGCCCGGCAGATGGGCCTCAACACGATCGAGACGTACGTCGCGTGGAACGCGCATGCACCCCGGGAAGGCGAGTTCGACCTCTCGGGCAACCTCGATCTCGGGGCGTTCCTCGACGCCGTGGCGGCCGAGGGCATGTACGCCATCGTCCGACCGGGACCGTACATCTGTGCCGAGTGGACCAACGGCGGTCTGCCGGCCTGGCTGTTCGGTGACGGCGCCGGCGTACGCCAGGACGAGCCGCGCTACATGGCCCACGTCGATCGCTACCTGCAACAGCTCGCGCCGGTGCTCGAGCCGCGGCAGATCGATCGCGGCGGGCCGATCATCCTGGTGCAGATCGAGAACGAGTACGGCGCGTACGGCAGCGAGAAGTCCTATCTGCGCAAGCTCGTGGCGATCAACCGGCGCATCGGGATCACGGTGCCGCTGATCACGGTCGACCAGCCGGTCGACGACATGCTCGAGAACGGCAGCCTCCCGGAGCTGCACCGCACCGGATCGTTCGGCTCGCGCTCGCACGAGCGCCTCGACACGCTGCGGCGCCACCAGCCGACCGGGCCGCTGATGTGCTCGGAGTTCTGGGACGGCTGGTTCGACGACTGGGGGAGCCACCACCACCTGACCTCGGTGGACGAGACCGCCCACAGCCTCGACGAGCTGCTCGAGCGCGGCGCCTCGGTCAACATCTACATGTTCCACGGAGGTACGAACTTCGGGTTCACCAACGGCGCGAACGACAAGGGCACCTATCTGCCGATCGTCACAAGCTATGACTACGACGCACCGCTCGACGAAGCGGGCAACCCGACGGAGAAGTACTGGGCGATGCGTGACGTGATCTCCAAGTACGCGCCGGTGGGCGACGAGAAGCCCCAAGCCGCGCCGGAACCGCCCTCGTTCACCGCGCCTCTGCGCAGCGTCCTGCCGCTCTGGAGCGTGCTCGACCTGCTCGGCGACTGGACGACCCACGACGATCTGCCGACCCTCGACTCGCTGGGCCACTACGAGGGCTTCGCGCTCTACCGCACCACGATCGACGTGGCCGGCCCGGCGATCCTCCGGATCGACGAGGTACGTGACCGGGCGCAGGTCTTCCTCGAGGGCGACAGCATCGGCGTGCTGGCCCGCGATCACCACGACACCGCGATCCCGTTGCCGGCCGATGCGAAGGGCACACTCGACCTGCTCGTCGAGGACCAGGGCCGGGTCGACTACGGACCGCGCATCGGTGAGCCGAAGGGCCTCATCGGCGAAGCGAGCATCAACGGGGAGCCGCTGCGGGGCTGGTCCGTGCTGCCGCTGGACCTGTCCGCCATCGACCGGGTGTCCCATGCGTTGGAGTCGGCTGGAGCGCCCTCGGTGATCGCCGGGCCGGCGTTCGCCGGTGCCACGTTCGATCATCCCGGGTCCGGTGACCTCTACCTCGACACCTCTGCCTGGGGCAAGGGCGTCGTCTGGATCAACGGGTTCTGCCTCGGCCGCTACTGGTCGCGGGGTCCTCAGCGCACGCTGTACGTCCCCGGTCCGGTGCTGCGCGAGACCGGCAACCAGCTCGTCGTGCTCGAGCTGCAGGCGGCGTCGGGCAGCGACGTGTCATTCGTCCCCGCGGCCGACCTGGGTCACACGGAGGCCTGAGCGCGGTCTCCAGCGCGTACGGCTCAGACCTCGTCGGCCACCGGATCCTGCGGATGATGATCGGCGGTCCAACCCATGTCCTGGAGACGTTTCTCGAGCTTTCGACCGGCGGTCGAGCTCATGCGCGAGGAGAGCTCGTCTTCGGGAATCGGCGATTCGTACTCGAAATTCTTGCGCTGTCTTGCCACGGCCCAACCTCCCCATAATCGTCACATCACAGAGATTTTCGAAGCCGAGATTAGAGCGGCCGGGTCCGACTTTCAAGTCCGACTTCCGCGTCACGTCTGCGCAGGTCGGAGGCGGTTCGGGTCGGATTGGAGGGGTACGCCTGACGACACGCCGACAAGAGGAGAAGTCTCATGACCGAATCACCCGTGCCACCCGCCGACCCCAACTCCACGCCGGAGGATCCGGACGTCGCACCGGCTCCCAATCCAGGTGAGGATCCCGACCCGACCGACCCCGCTCCCGGGGCCGACTCGGGTCAGGGTGACCCCGTCGACCCGGTCCAGGAGGGCGCTCCTGCCACTGGCCCGGAAGCACCTCAGCCGCCGCTGGGCTGAGGCCTCGTCAGTGCTGGGCGAGCACCCCGGCTCGGAGATACATCTCGGCTGCTGCCGCGGTCCTGACCCTCAGGTAGTCCTTGGCGGTCGGTGAGTCGCCCATCAGGTTCTGCAGCGACGCCGACACGGCGACGTCAGGGATGATCCTGCGGTCGTCGAACGCCGCCACGGTGTCGTGCAGCACCGCCGCCATGCTGGCGTTGCGGCGTACGTCGCCCCGCCCGTCGACTGGCGCGGGGCGCGGGGCGACGGCCGGCGGCAGGTCGGGCCGCTGCAGGAAGCGATCGCGCAGCCGTCGGGGCGGAGTGGGCGGTCGAGGGACCACCGGAGGTGGATCGTCCGGGAACACGACAGGGAACGCGTCGCGCAGCAGCTGCTTGTACGTCTGCCCGCCCAGTCGTTCGCCCAGAGACTTGGACATCCAGTGCCGGACCCAGCGGGGGTCCTCGAACGGCGAGAGCGACGCGCGATAGGCGCCGCTCGCGACCGACCTGACGATCCCGTTCTGGCGGAAGCCGAGGTGCACGAGGTCGTACAACGTCAGCCCGGCGAAACAGTCCACCAGATCCTTGTGCAGGTCGATGAACTCGTCGAGCATCGCGGTCAGCCGCTCGCGTCCGCGCATCGGAGTCAGGGCCAGGTTCTTGGCGTGCTCCTTGTCGAGGAACGCGGCGGACGTCGCGGCACCGTTCCTGCGGTTCTCGCTCCGGGGCAGGTGCGAGCCGGAAGAGACTCCGCCGAGGTAACCCGAGAGCACGAGCCGGTCACCGATCGCGTCTGCCATCGCTCCGAAGATGGCGAGCGCGTCGATGGGTCCCAGGGAGTGCCACCGCTCCCACGTGGCGACGCCGGCCTTCGTGATGGTCGGCAGGTCCCAGGTGATGAAGTCGGGATCGACCCGCTGATGTCTCACGCCGAGCCGTTCGCATGTCGCGACGGCCGCCGCCGCGTCTGGGAACCTCGCCGTGCCGAAGGTGATGCAGCCGATCGCGTCTGGGGGCAGGACCATCAGAGCCGCGCCCAGGAGCGCGCGCGAGTCCAGGCCGGCGGTCAGCGGGATGACGATCTCCGAACGGCCGCGGGTGGCGTCCTCGATGATCTGGCACAGCAGCTCGATCGGGTCCTCGGCGACTGGTGCGTCCGGGACCAGGAGCTGTCGGACGTACGTGCTCGCGGCTTCGGCATCGGGCACGAAATAGAGCGACACGTAGTCGTCGAGCGCATGCGGGAGACGGGGCGACACAAGGCCTTCACCGTAGGGCCAACGGCGTTGAGTCGTCCGGCATTTTGACGGATTGAGTGTTGGAGAAGGAACGGACAAGGCCCCCGCCGAAGCGGGGGCCTTGTGGATGGTGGGCGATACAGGACTTGAACCTGTGACCTCTTCCGTGTCAGGGAAGCGCGCTACCAGACTGCGCCAATCGCCCGTGCAAAATTCAGTTGTCATGCTGGTGTTGCTCGAGGTGGGTACGGGATTTGAACCCGTGTAAACGGATTTGCAGTCCGTTGCCTCGCCTCTCGGCCAACCCACCGCTGGATGGGTATGGAGACCCGCTTCCGAGCGGACAACGAGATTCGAACTCGCGACCCTCACCTTGGCAAGGTGATGCTCTACCACTGAGCTATGTCCGCACTGCCTCAAATCGAGGCGACACGAAACTTTAGCCGATCACGGCGGCCGAACCCAAACCGGGGTCGGGGTAGCGTGGCCACATGAAGACATGGCTGAACGGCGACCTCCTGCAATCGCCGGAAGCACCGTCCATTAGTGCCCTTGATCACGGGATCATCGTCGGTGACGGCGTGTTCGAGACCATCAAGATCGAGGACGGGCAGCCGTTCGCACTGACGCGTCACCTCGACCGGTTGGTGCGGTCCGCCGAGGGTCTTGGCATCGGCAAGCCGGACGTCGGCGCGATCCGCGAAGGAGTCGCGGCGACCATGGAGAACCAGGACCTGGTCTTCGGTCGCATCCGGGTGACCGTGACCTCGGGACCGGGACCGCTGGGTTCGCCCCGGGGGAGCACAGGACTGACGCAGGTGGTCATCACCGAGCCGTGTGAGCGTCCACCGTCGGTCAGCGCCATCGTGACCGTGCGGTGGCCCAGGAACGAGCGTGGAGCGCTCGCGGGCCTCAAGACGACGTCGTACGCGGAGAACGCCCTGATGGTCGAGCACGCGCTCGCTCGTGGCGCTTCAGAGGCCGTCATGCCCAACACGGCGGGCATGCTGTGCGAGGGCACCGGGTCCAACATCTTCTACGTCGTCGGCGAGCAGCTCATCACCCCGACGCTGCAGGCCGGTCCGCTCGCGGGCGTCACCCGTGCGCTCGTGCTCGAGTGGTGCGCCGCCGAGCTCGACGTGGTCGAGCGTGATGCGCCGATCGAGGTGCTGCAGACCGCCGACGAGGTGATCCTCGTCGGCACGACCCGGGACGTACAGGCGATCTCACGAGTCGACGGCCGTGACGTCGCGGCGCCGGGGCCGATCACGCGCAAGGCGCAGGAGATCTGGGCGCGCGAGTCGGTCAAGGACGTCGATCCTTAGACCGGCCTCGTTGGGAGGCCGCCCGGTCGATGGGTTAAGGTTTCTGACGCACGCGGGCGATTGGCGCAGTGGTAGCGCGCTTCGTTCACACCGAAGAGGTCACTGGTTCGAACCCAGTATCGCCCACCCGTGAGACATGGCCCTCTGATCGACGCTCGAATGGTCAGAGGGCCCTCTTGTTGCCTGGGCCGGTCGCAGCATCGTGGACAATTCGCGCATGGCACATGAGACCGAGGCAACCAGGCTGCCGATCGGCGAGGTGCTGAATGGCCACGGGATACATCCACTCAACGCGGGAACCACGGTCGTCACGCGATGTGGGCTGGTCGTTCCGAACGACGGAGCCGCCCAACGAGGAAGCTGCTGGGTGCACTGACTCATCAGGTCGAGCTCTTGCGACAGAGCATTCTTGAGGACTGGACGTCCGGCGACTGTGGAAGGCGCCACTGCTGTGCCGCGCCGGTCGCAGATAGGCTGTCGCCATGTCGAATGAGCTCGGGCTGTCGCTGATGCTGGGTCCGCCACTGATCATCGTGGCGCTCATCGTGACGTTCCGCGTGCTCGGTCCGGGCCGGCCGACGTCAACCACGCCCGTTTCCGTTCCGGCCGACATGAGCCGGGCCCGGCTCGACGTCGCGCAGTCCGTTGCCTCGGGGATGCTGGCGGGCCAGGTCGTGGAGGACGAGACGCTGGCCGAGGTGATGGCGCTCAAGGACCAGCGCAGGCCGACGCACGCCGTCAAGCTGCTGCGGCAGCGCACCGGGCTCGAGCTGGGCGACGCCAAGCGGCTCGTCGACCGCCTGCCCTGACCCTCAGTCCGGCTCGGCCGGTCGATCGCCCTCCGGTGGGTTCTCCTCGACCTCGTGCTCGGGATCGGGCGCGAGTCCGGGATCCATGTCGGGCTCCTGGCGGCGGATCGGGTCGCTCGGATCGATCGTCATCCGTCACCCCCGGTCCCGTCAGCGTCCGGGTTGGTCACGCTGGGCTCGGGGATCACGGTGGAGCCGCCGTCGGGATTCGACGAAGGCGTGATCTCAGGATCTTCGGTGGGCCTGGCCTCTGGATCGGCGCCGGGCTCGATGGGTGACTCGCTCATGGTGCTCTCCCTTCCATGGCCGGCCCGGATGAGATCGGCGGGCTGGAGAGTCTGCGTAAGGCCTCCAGCCCGCCCGATATCTCGACTGCCGGTCGAGGTCCGCGATATACCCCAATGGTCTGGAGCCAAACACCGTTTCTGGACCATTCGTGGAAGGTCTTGACCGGCGTTGCGGCAGGGGATGACACTCGACGGATGTCAGACCCGGTCGAGTCCAATCCGTCGCTCTACTCCGTCGTGTTCGAGAACGAGCGGGTCCGCGTGCTGGAGTATCGCGACGTGCCGGGCGACCGCACGACGCCGCACTCCCACCCCGACAGTGTCATGGTCACGTTGAGCGGCTTCGACCGTCGGCTCAGCGTCGGCGACCAGGTCCGCGACGTCACGCTCGAACCGGGTCATGCGGCGTGGCTCCCGGCGCAGACGCACGCGGGGGAGAACATCGGCAGCACCGAGACGCACGTGATGTTCGTCGAGCTCAAGGAGCCGGGCGAGCCGTCCGGGGGCGCAGCCCTCGGCCCGGCCTGAGCGGCTACTCGCCCGTGCAGGCGGTGTAGGCCTTGCCGAACTCCGGCGTGTCCTGCATCGGTGCGACCTTGGGCTTGCTGATGCGCCCACCGGTGACCGCGAAGAACGTGTCGGAGTAGGCCACGAGCTTGGTGCCGTCCTGGCACTCGGTGACGTCCTGCAGCCCGTACGCCCCACCGTCGACGCACTTCGTGTAGTCGGCCGGCAGGGTGGCACCGTCCTTCCAGATGCCGGAGCACGCGGGGCCGGTCGGGGCCGGGGTGGTCTTGGTCGTGGGTGGCTTCGCGGTGGGCTGGCCGTCCTCGCCCCTGCCGTTGCCGTCGGACGAGGTGCATCCCGCGAGCAGCAGGAGGGCGGTCACGGTCAGAACGACGAGGCGAGGCATGCCTCGACCCTAACCGGCTCTAGGGGCGTCGCCCGAAGAGCAGGTGGAACGGCTTGCAGGCCAGGGTCAGCAGCGGCTTGCGGCCGACGAGGAACCCCAGCGGGCCGTCGGCGGCGAGCGACCACCTCGCGGTCGCGAGGCCCATCCGGATCCGCCCGGAGACCGGGGAGACCAGGAGCGTCCCGGCCCGGTCCTGCGCGATGCGGAAGCCCAGAGGGAGGCGTACGGGCAGGCGGCGTGCCCGGGTCACCGCGAGCGAGCCGATGCCCTGAGCGGCGTACGAGGAGTGGCGGGCGACCTCGAAGTCGGCGAGGTCCTTGGGGATCGACCACAGTCGGCGACCGCCGTCGCGTGAGGCGATGCTGTTGACCCAGATGTGGGTGATCGACACCCGCGGCCGCCACCCCTCACGGACCAGCACGGTCGCCATGATCTCGTCGTACGTCAGCGGGCTGGGCTCCTCGTAGACGAAGAACGCGGCGCACACGATGGCCCGGCCGAAGATCGTGATCGTCTTGGTCGCCGGTGAGTTCGGCGCGGGCGCGTCGCCCTTGGGCAGCAGCCACACGCCGACGTATGCATGTCCGTGCAGGTCCCACGGCTCTGGGGGGTAGTCAGTCATGCGTCATGCCCACCGGAACGCTGTCGCATCGAGGGTCTTGGTGGCCTGGGCGAACGGGCGGGTCGAACCGGGCCAGTTGGAGGTGATGCGACCCGAACGGTGGCGGTACCAGTTGTCGCAGTGCGCCCACGGCGAGTGCTCGAGCTTCTCGGAGAGCTCGCGGTCGTATGCCAGCTCGGCCTCTTCGGTGACCTCGACGGTCCGGTAGTCGCCGGCCACGAGCCGGTCGAGGGTCTGACGCATGTGTCGCGCCTGCGCCTCGAGCATGAAGATGATCGACCCGCCGCCGAGGTTGGTGTTGGGGCCATAGGTGACGAACAGGTTGGGGAAGTTCGGGACGTACATGCCGAGGTAGGCGTGCGCGCCGTCGGCCCACTGGGTCGCGAGCTTCTGCCCGCGGGTGCCGGTGATGTCGATCGACTGGAGGAAGTCCTGTGAGTCGAAGCCGGTCGCGTAGATGATCGCGTCGACCTCGTGCTCGACGCCCTCGGTGTCGACCACGCCCTTGGGAGTCACCTTGGTGATCGCGTGCGTGACGACGTCGACGTTGTCCTGCGCCAGCGCGGGATAGAACTCGTTGGAGAACAGGATGCGCTTGCACCCGATCGGGTAGTCGGGCGTCAGCTTGGCTCGCAGCTCGGGATCCGTGACCTGCTTGCGGAGGTGCCACATCGCGATCGCCTTGTTGATGCGACCGACCCTCGACTCGTCGTCGAGACCACGGGCGAACTGCTCCGTCACGGCCCACACACCGCCGCGCTCGAGCCGCTGGCTCACCGGCGCGATCTGGAACAGCTTCTTGTGGAACGACGTGTAGGGCTTGTCGGGCTTGGGCATCAGGTAGTTGGGGGAGCGCTGGAACACGACGAGCTTGCGGGCGTCGCGGGCCAGGTGGGGGATGAGCTGCACCGCGCTGGCACCAGCGCCCACGACCGCGACGGACGTGCCGGTCGCGTCGAACGAGTGGTCCCACTGTGCGGAGTGGAACGAGGTGCCCTCGAAGGAGTCGATGCCCTCGATGGGTGGCAGCACCGGCCGGGACAGCTGGCCGACGGCGCTGACGAGGATGTCGACGGTCTCCTCGGTCTCACCGATCGTCACGGTCCAGGTCGCGGAGTCCGCGTTCCACCGCGCCGCCACGACCTCGCTGTCGAAGCGTACGAGCGGCGTGATGCCGTAGGTGTCGGCGACCGAGCGGATGTAGGCGTGGATCTCCTCCTGCAACGCATAACGCCTGGACCAGTGCGGGTTGGGCTCGTAGGAGAACGAGTAGAGCGGCGAAGGGACGTCACAGCCGGCGCCGGGGTAGGTGTTGTCGCGCCACACCCCGCCGAGATCGTGCGAACGCTCCCAGAGCCGCAGGTCGGTGTGGCCGGCGCGCTTGAGCTCGATCGCGACTGCGAGCGCACCGAAGCCCGAGCCGATGATGCCGACGGACGTCATGATCGTCGCTTCTTCACGGGAGCTCCTTCTGGACGAACAACAGGACTGATGCGGTGAGCAGGTCGAGCGCTTCGTCCCGGCTGAACGTACCGCGCTGGAGCCACTCCCGGCAGACGGATTTGGTCAATGCCGCGGTCGGCCGCAGCCGCGCCCGCAGACGGGGATCGTCTGGCAGGCCCAGCGCGTCGAGCACGAGGCGGGCCGCGCGATCGTCGGCCTCGTCGACGATCGCCTGGATGTCCGAGCTGCCGTGCAGGTTGGCGGCACCGCTCGCGGCGACCCACGCCTGGCCGTACGTCGTGGCGGCGTCGAGGATCCAGTCCATCGTGAGCCGGGCGCGCTCCTCGATGGGCCGCCCCTCGAGGCCGGTCAACGGGCGCTCGGGCATCAGGATCGACTCGCGCATGACCGCCAGGAAGAGCTCGCGCTTGTCGCCGAAGTAGTGGTTGATCAGGCCACGGGCGACACCGGCCGCCTCGGCGAGCTCGCTCGTCGACACGTCGTCGTACGGGCGGTCGGAGTAGAGGACCCGTGCTGCGTCGATGATCTGCTGGCGGCGTTGAGCGGGTGCCAGGCGCTGACGGGTCGCGGTCATGAGCCCAGTCTCACCGGCTATTGGCACAGTGTCAACAAGCCCGTATGCTGCCCGCCATGACTGGGTATGACTATGACGTCGTCGTGGTGGGTTCTGGCTTCGGGGGCAGTGTCGCCGCGCTCCGGCTGACGGAGAAGGGCTATCGCGTGGGCGTGCTGGAGATGGGTCGCCGGTTCGCCGACCACGAGCTGCCGAAGACGTCATGGCGTACGCGTCGCTACCTCTGGGCGCCGTGGGCGCGATGCTTCGGCATCATGCGGCTGACGCTCCTGCGCGACGTGCTGATCGCCAGCGGCACCGGCGTCGGCGGCGGATCGCTGGTGTACGCCAACACGCTCTACGAGCCGCTCGACGCGTTCTACCGCGACCCTCAGTGGGCCCACATCGCCGACTGGAAGGACGAGCTGGCGCCGCACTACGCGCAGGCCAAGAAGATGCTCGGCGTCGTCACCTATCCCGGTCGTACGCCGGCCGATGACCTGATGGAGTCCCTGGCCAAGGACTACGGCGTCGGCGACACGTTCCACGCCGCGGACGTCGGCGTGCTGTTCGGTGCGGAGCCCGGCGTCGAGGTGGATGACCCGTTCTTCGGTGGTGCGGGACCCCGTCGGCGTACGTGCACCGACTGCGGCGCATGCATGACCGGCTGCCGCCACAACGCCAAGAACACCCTGCCCAAGAACTACCTCCACCTCGCCGAGGCCGCGGGCGCGGAGGTGCACCCGCTGACGACCGTGACGGACGTACGGCCGAAGGAGGGCGGCTACGAGATCCGTACGCGGCGCACGGGCAACCGCCTCCGTCGGCGGACCTTCACCGCCCAGCAGGTCGTGTTCGCCGGCAACGCGCTCAACACCCAGAACCTGCTCCACCGGCTCCGGACCAGCTCGCTGCCCGGGCTCTCGCCGCGCATCGGCGAGCTGAGCCGCACCAACTCCGAGGCGGTGTTGAGCGCGCGGGCCAGCGACAAGCGGGCCGACTACACGCCCGGCGTCTCGATCACGTCGTCGTTCCATCCCGACGAGCACACCCATGTCGAGCCGGTCCGGTACGGGCGAGGGTCGAGCGCGCTGTCGCTGCTCAACGCTCCGCTCGTCGACAAGGATCAGCCCGGATCGACGATCCGCAGCATCTGGCGGGTCTATCGCGAGCTCGGACTCAAGGGCGCGTTCAGGCTGCACAACCCGCGTCGCTGGGCCGAGCAGTCGATCGTCGTGCTGGTCATGCAGTCGCTGGACAACTCGATCACGACCTACCTCAAGCGTGGTGTCCTCGGCCGGCGCATGACGAGCAAGCAGGGCGTTGGTGAGCCGAATCCAACGTGGATCCCGGTGGCCAACCGGGTCGCGCGCGACCTGGCCCGACGTATCGGCGGGTACGCGGGAGGATCGACGACCGACATGGCCGGCATCCCGTTGACGGCGCATTTCATCGGTGGCTGTGCGATCGGCGAGTCGGCCGAGACCGGGGTCATCGACCCGTACCAGCGGGTCCACGGCCATCCCGGGCTGCACGTGTCGGACGGGTCGGCCGTCACCGCCAACCTGGGGGTCAACCCATCGCTCACGATCACGGCGCAGTCCGAGCGCGCGATGGCGCTGTGGCCCAACAAAGGGGAGCCGGATCCGCGTCCAGCGCTGGGCGCTCCGTACGTACGCGTGCCGGTCGTGGCGCCGAGATCGCCTGCGGTTCCGGCGCACGCTCCGGCGGCTCTGTTGCCGATCCCGGAGGTCCCGTCGCGCTAGAACGCGTTCCCTTTCGGCGCATCCCTCGTTGACACAGCAAACGAGAGGGCATCGCATGGCTGAGCACGGACTGTCACGACGCGGACTGCTGAGCGGCGCTGCCGCGGGAGGTGCGATCCTCGCGATCGGAGGACTGGGCGAGGCCGCCGAGGCGGCGACGACCTCCGGAAGCCTGCCCACGAGCGTCGACGTCGTGGTCGTGGGTGGCGGGCTGTCGGGCCTCGTCGCCGCCCGGAAGCTGGTCGCGAGCGGCAAGAAGGTGCTGGTCCTCGAGGCGCGCAACCGTGTCGGCGGCCGGCTGCTCAACCACACCCTCAGGAACGGCTCGGTCATCGAGTCCGGCGGCGCGTTCGTCGGGCCGACGCAGGACCACGTGCTCGCGCTCGCCAAGGAGCTCAAGGTCGAGACGTTCAAGGAGTACGTCACCGGCAAGAACGTCTACGTCAGTGCCGACGGCAGCACCATGAAGTACACCGGCACGGTCCCGCCCGACCCGCTGATCCTCGCCGACGCCCTGCTGCTGCAGCTCCGTATCGACGAGATGTCCAAGCAGGTCCCCGTCGACGCACCGTGGACCGCCAAGCGGGCGGCCGAGTGGGACACCATGACGGTCGACACCTGGATCCGGCAGAACACGTTGATCCCCACCGTGCGCGAGGTCATCAAGGCCTACTTCCAGTCCGCATTCGGCGTCGATGCCGAGGGCATCTCGCTGCTGTTCCTGCTCTGGTACATCGCGACGGCCGGCAACGAGACCAACGCGGGCACGTTCGAACGGTCATCCGGTACGCCCGACGCGGCGCAGGACTCGAGGTTCGTGGGCGGCTCAGGCCTGCTCCCGCTGCGAGTCGCGTCGGCGCTGGGCTCACGGGTCGCGCTCAACGCCCCGGTGCGCAAGATCAAGCAGACGAGCACGGGCGTCACGGTCGTCAGCGATCGCGGCACCGTCACGGCGAAGCGGGTCATCGTCGCGATCCCGCCGCCGCTGGTGCTGGGCATCGACTGGTCGCCGCTGCTCCCACCGCGTCGCCTGCAGCTGATGCAGCGCATGCCGATGGGCACCTTGATGAAGGTCGACGCGGTGTACGCCACGCCGTTCTGGCGCGCCAAGGGTCTCTCGGGCTCCGGCGTCCTCAACAGCGGCGTCGTGCGCACGGTCTTCGACAACTGCCCCGCAGACGCCAAGGTCGGTGTGCTCCTGGCGTTCGTCGGCGGCTCGTCGTGGCAGCAGTGCGCGATGCTGCCGCTCGCCGAGCGTCGCCAGCTCGTGCTCGAGGGATTCGCCAAGGTCGTGGGTGCTGAGGCGCTCAACCCCGTCGAGTACGTCGAGCACGACTGGACCCACGAGCGGTGGACGATGGGCAGCCCCATCGCCACGGTGCAACCCGGCGCCACCGTCGCGTACGGCTCGACGATCCGCGAGCCGCACGGTCGCGTGCACTGGGCCGGCACCGAGACCGCGACGTACTGGTCCGGCTACATGGACGGTGCCGTACGAGCGGGGGAGCGCGCGGCCGCGGAGGTCGCCAAGCTCGTCTGACTCAGGCGACCGGCACGGTCAGCACGAACGTGCCGGCCGAGTTGCCCGGCGTGGAGGGCTCGTAGAACGCTTCGCCACCCGAGGCCCGGGCGAGCTCGCGGGCGATGAACAGCCCGAGACCCGTGCCGCGGACGTTGTCGCCGGTCGCGAACCGTTCGAACAGCCGCGGCAGGACGTCGGTGTCCACCCCCGAGCCCGAGTCGCTCACGCGGACCTGTGCCATGTCAGCGGACACGGCCACGTCGAGCCTGACCGGAGGAGTGCCGTGCGAGATGGCGTTGCCGATGAGGTTGTCGATCGCCTGGCCGATCCGGTTGGTATCGACCAGGACGTCGACCTCCGGGATCGCGCCGACCTGGATGTCGACGCCGGTGCTTGCGAGACGGGCGCCGTCGACGGCCGTGGTGACCAACGTGGCGATCGAGACACGTACAGGGCGCAGGTTGAGCGCGTCGGAGTCGAGCTTGGACGCCGTGAGCAGGTCGTTGAGCAGCCGGCCGAGACGATCGGCGCTCGACGACATGCCGGCCAGCAGACCGGTGCGCTCCTGCTCGCCCAGGTCGGCCCAGTGCCGGGACAGCGTGTCGGCCGTCCCGCGAAGCACCGCTGCGGGGGTACGCAGCTCGTGTGCCGTGACGGCGAGGAATTGGGTCTGGTCCGCGGCGGCCTGCCGGAGTCGTTCGTTGAGCGCGGCGAGCGAGGCGTTGGTCTGCTCCCGCTCCTCTTCGGTGAGCCGCTTCTCGGTGCGGTCGCGCGTCACCTTGGCGAAGCCGACGTGCTCGCCGACGTCGTTGAACACGGCGGTGATCACGACGTTGGACCAGTAACGCGTGCCGTCCTTGCGCACGCGCCAGCCCTCCTCCTCGTAGCGGCCGGTGTCGAGGGCGATCTCGAGCTCGCTCTCGGGATGCCGCTCGGCCTGGCTCTCGGGCAGGTAGAAGATCCGGAAGTGCTGGCCGATGATCTCGCGGCTCGAGTAGCCGGTGCTTCGTTGAGCACCGGTGTTCCAGCTCATGACGTGACCTTCGGGATCGAGCATGAAGATCGCGTAGTCGGCCACCGCCTCGACGAGCAGCCGGAAACGCTCCTCGCTCTGCCGCAGCTCTTCCTGCGACTCCCGGTTGGTGGTGATGTCGCGGGTGACCTTGGCGAAGCCCAGGTGCTGCCCGGCGTCGTCGAACACGGCGGTGATCAGGACGTGCGCCCAGAACACCGAGCCGTCCTTGCGTACGCGCCAGCCCTCCTCGGAGTAGTGACCATCGGCCAGTGCGCGCTCGAGCTCGTACTCGGGGTGCCGGGCCTCCTGCAGCTCGCGGGGATAGAACGTCCGGAAGTGCCGCCCGATGATCTCCTCGGCGCGGTATCCCTCGCTGCGCTGCGCTCCGGGGTTCCAGCTGACCACGATGCCTTCGGGCGAGAGCATGAAGATCGCATATTCCTCGACGGCGTCGACCAGGAGCCGGAAGCGCTCCTCGCTGAGCCGGAGCCGTTCCTCGGCGGCGCGCTGAGCCGTGACGTCCTGGACCTGCAGGAACAGGTAGAGCGGCGCGCCGGCCTCGTCGCGGATCGCGGCGATCGAGGCCTGCACGTGGCGGGGTTCGGGTGTCCCGCGCACCTCGTGCTCCAGGTGCACCAGGTCCGCGGCGCCCACCACGATCTCGTCGAGGGCTGCGCCCAGCTGTGCGCCGCGGCCGAAGGTGAGGGTGGCGTAGTCGACGCCGACCAGGTCCTGGTGCTTGCGGAGCAGGATCTCGCCGAGTGCTCGGTTGGCCCGCACGATGCTGCCGGTCAAGGTCATCGTCGCCATGCCGATCGCAGCCTGCTCGAACACCTCGCGGAACCGTTCGAGGTGCTCGTCGAGCACGCTCTGGTCGTCGTGCGCGTGCTCCTGCTCGGTGCTCACCTGGCGCTCTGCGGGATCCGGTACGACTTCCAGTCGTCGCTCCGGGGCCGGTGACGCAGCGGTGTCGGCCACGATGGCGTGCAGGCGATTCGCCATCTGCTCGATCGGGACCGACTTCTCCAGGAACGCGGCGGCGCCCAGCTCGATCGCCCGGTCGGCGAGGCCGTTGCTCTCGAACCCGGTGTAGATGACGACACGGGTCTGGGGGGAGACCGTGAGGATCCCGTGCAGAGCGTCGAGCCCGTCCATCGAGGGCATCGAGAGGTCGAGCAGCAGCAGGTCGGGCTGGTGCCGGTGCGCCAGTCCGATGGCCTCGACCCCGTTGGCTCCGTCACCGACGACCGTGAGCAGCCCGGACAACCTGAACTGGGTCTTGAGGAGCTCGCGTACCTCAGCAGAGTCGTCGATGAGAACGACTGTCGCAGTGGTGTTCCCCATGGTCGCAACTATGGCCCCCGCAGCCGCATTTCGCGACCGCTGCGACCACCTCTGTTCACGTCGCCGCACTGCCATAGGGTGGACGGAAGCAGCACGCGCCATCCGTAGGGCGCGTCATACCGAACAGAGGTCACGCATGCCCGACATCCAGATCGTCCTGAACGCAGAGTCACGAGCTGTCGAGACGGGCACCAAGGCGTGGCAGCTGTTCGCCGAGACGCCCGACGTCATCGCGGCCCGGGTCGGCGGTGAGCTCAAGGACCTCGCCTACGAGCTGGTCGACGGCGACGAGGTCGAAGGTGTCGCGATCGACTCCGCCGACGGCCGCGACATCCTGCGCCACTCGACCGCGCACGTCATGGCGCAGGCCGTGCAGGAGCTGTTCCCCGAGGCCAAGCTCGGCATCGGCCCGCCGATCACCGACGGCTTCTACTACGACTTCGACGTGCCCGAGCCGTTCGTGCCCGAGGACCTCGACAAGATCGAGTCGCGCATGCGCAAGATCGTCAAGGAGGGGCAGAAGTTCGACCGCCGTGAGATCTCCGACGACGACGCCCGCACCGAGTTGTCCGACGAGCCCTACAAGCTCGAGCTCATCGGCCTCAAGTCCACCGCCGGTGACGCCGCCGAGGGAGCCAGCGTCGAGGTCGGCGCCGGCGGCCTCACGATCTACGACAACCTCAAGCGTGACGGCTCGCTCGCGTGGAAGGACCTGTGCCGCGGCCCGCACCTGCCGACCACCAAGCGCATCCCGGCGTTCAAGCTCATGCGCAGTGCCGCTGCCTACTGGCGCGGCGACGAGAAGAACAAGCAGCTGCAGCGCATCTACGGCACCGCCTGGGAGACCAAGGAGGCCCTCGACGAGCACTTGCACCGCATCGAGGAGGCGCAGCGCCGCGACCACCGGCGGCTCGGCACCGAGCTCGACCTCTACAGCTTCCCCGACGAGATCGGCTCCGGCCTGCCGGTGTTCCACCCCAAGGGCGGTGTGATCAAGCGCGAGATGGAGGACTACGTCCGCCGGCGCCACATCGAGGAGGGCTTCGAGTACGTCGGCACGCCGCACATCGCCAAGGAGGAGCTGTTCTACACCTCCGGCCACCTGCCCTACTACGGCGAGGGCATGTTCCCCGCGCTCGACGTCGACGGCAACGACTACCGGCTCAAGGCCATGAACTGCCCGATGCACAACCTGATCTTCCGTTCACGCGGTCGGTCATACCGTGAGCTCCCGCTGCGGCTCTTCGAGTTCGGGCACGTCTACCGGCACGAGAAGTCGGGCGTGATCCACGGACTGACGCGCGTCCGCGGGTTCGCCCAGGACGACTCGCACTCCTACGTCACTCCTGAGCAGGCGCCGGACGAGATCCGCCACCTGCTCGACTTCATGCTCAGCCTGCTGCGCGACTTCGGCATGCCCGACTACTACCTCGAGCTGTCGACCCGCGACGACTCCAAGCCCGACAAGTTCATCGGCTCCGACGAGGACTGGGCGATCGCGACCAAGGTGCTCGAGGACGTATGCATCGACAGCGGGCTGGAGCTCGTGCCCGATCCCGGCGGCGCGGCCTACTACGGCCCCAAGGTCTCGGTCCAGGCGCGCGACGCGATCGGTCGCACCTGGCAGCTCGGCACGATCCAGTACGACTTCAACCAGCCGTCACCCGAGCGCTTCAACCTCGAGTACGTCGCCGCAGACGGCTCGCGCCAGCAGCCCGTCATGATCCACTCGGCCAAGTTCGGCTCGATCGAACGCTTCATGGGTGTGCTCGTCGAGCACTACGCCGGCGCCTTCCCGCCCTGGCTCGCGCCCGTGCAGGTCGTCGGCATCCCGGTTGCCGAGCGGCACGCCGACTACCTCTACGAGCTCGCGGCCAGGCTCAAGGCCCAGGGCATCCGCGTCGAGGTCGACGACTCCGACGAGCGCATGCAGAAGAAGATCCGCAACGCGCAGACCCAGAAGGTCCCGTTCATGGTCATCGCCGGCGACAACGACATCGAGGCCGGTGCCGTGTCGTTCCGCTACCGCAGCGGTGAGCAGGAGAACGGCATCGTGCTCGACGACGCCATCGCCCGCATCGTCGAGGCGGTCACGACACGAGTGCAGGTCTGAGCTAGGAGGATCGCCGCCGGCGCAGCAGCTGGTGGGATGCCAGGCCGGCGCTGCACAGTCCGGCCACGAGGGCGGCGATCCCGAAGATGACGAGGCCTCGATCGGTGGACGACGTGGCGGAGATCCACAACAGCGATGCTCCGGCGAGCGCGGTCATGATGCCGGCACCCAGGAACACCGCGGGTCCGGATGTGGGCTGGTGCTCCCAGTCGACCATGTGAATCCTCTCGGTCCGCCCCGCACGGAGCACGTGGAACCCAGTCAACACGACGCGGTGGCACCACGGCTCGTGCCCCGCCACGGCGCACCACTAGGCTGCTGGGGTGGCTGATCACGACGAGCGTCTCGGGCAGGATGGCGTGGGCGAGCCAGATGCATTCGAGCGGCTCTGGACCCCGCACCGGATTGTCTACATCAAGGGCGAGGGCAAGCCGGCTACCGGCGACGAGGCCGACTGCCCGTTCTGCCGCATCCCGCAGATGGACGACGTCGAAGGGCTCATCGTGCACCGGGGCGAGCACGCGTACGCGGTGCTCAACCTCTACCCCTACAACGCCGGTCACCTGCTGGTCTGCCCCTACCGTCACGTCGCGGACTACACCGACCTGACCGACGAGGAGACGCTCGAGGTCGCCGAGCTGACCAAGACCGCGATGCGCACCATGCGCGAGGTCACGAGTCCCCAGGGCTTCAACCTGGGCATGAACCAGGGCAACATCGCGGGTGCCGGCATTGCCGCGCACCTGCATCAGCACATCGTGCCGCGCTGGGGTGGGGACGCCAACTTCCTGCCTGTCATCGGCCAGACCAAGACCATGCCGCAACTGCTGGGCGACACCCGCGACATGCTCGCGGCCGCCTGGCCCAAGGAGTAACCCATGCTCGAACGCTTCCGCCAGTTCTGGTCCAACGTCTGGGCGCCGCTCGGCGACCTGCTCCTTCGGCTCGGGGTCAAGCCCGACTGGGTCACCTGGGTCGGCACGATCGGCGTCAGCGCCGGAGCGCTGATCTTCTTCCCACAGGGCGAGTTCCTGATCGGTGTCCTGGTCGTCACCGCGTTCGTGTTCAGCGACATCATCGACGGCTACATGGCCCGCAAGTCCGGCCAGTCGTCCAAGTGGGGGGCGTTCCTCGACTCGACGCTCGACCGGGTCGGCGACGCCGCGATCTTCGGCGGCCTGCTGCTCTACTACACGACGTCTGACGCCAAGGCCGAGCTTGGTGACCCGCGGATCTACCTCTACCTCAGCCTGGCGTGCCTCGTGCTCGGCGGGCTCACCTCGTACGCCCGTGCGCGTGCCGAGAGCCTCGGCATGACGGCCAAGGGCGGCATCGCGGAGCGTTCGGACCGGCTGGTGGCGATCCTCGTGATGACGGGCTTCTCCGGCATGTTCGACGCGCCGTTCCTGCGCGAGATCACACTGTGGGCTCTGGCGGTGGCCAGCACGATCACGGTGATCCAGCGGATGCTGATGGTGCACAAGCAGGCTGTCGCCGATCCCGGTCTCGGCAGCTGATCGCCAGAAAGTTGTAAGACCCGGCCCGCTCGCGACTCCTACTGGTGACAAGACCACCAGGAGAAGAGAGTGACCGATGTCGCGCGTTGCCCGTACGGCCCTGCGATTCTTCGTAGGATGCCTGCGTGAGCGAGCCCACCAGTCCCACGGACGCGGACCTCGTCGCGGGGGTGCTGGCTGCGGACCGCGACGCGTTCGCCGCGGTCTACGACCGCTACGGGACCAAGCTCTACGACTTCGCCTACTCGATGCTGCGGCACCGGGAGGACGCCGCCGACGCGGTGGCGGACTCGTTCGTCCTCGTGGCGGAGCGGCTCAGCCAGCTGCGGGACCCCGAACGGTTGCGGCCCTGGCTGTACGCCATCGTGCGCAGCGAGTGCCTGCGCAAGCTGCGAGCGCGCAAACGCGTCGCGTTCGGCGGCGAGGAGCAGCTGATTCAGATGGCTGACGACGCCTTGACTCCGGACCAGGAGGCGGAGCGCGCCGCGATGCAGAAGATCGTGTGGGACGCCTCTGCCGGCCTCGCCGACCGCGATCGCGCCCTCCTCGACCTGCACCTGCGGCAGGGCCTCGAGGGCGCCGAGCTCGGCGAGGCGATGGGGGTGTCGGCCTCCAACGCGTACGTCATGCTCAACCGCCTGCGGGCTCAGGTCGACCGGTCCCTCGGCGCGTTGCTGATCGCCCGGCTCGGTCGCGACGACTGCGACGACCTCGACGACCTGCTCGCCGACTGGGACGGCACGTTCTCTCCACTGATCCGCAAGCGCGTCTCGCGCCACGTCGACGACTGCGACGTGTGCTCCAAGCGGCGCAAGAAGATCCTGAGCCCGTGGATGCTGCTGGCGTCCGTGCCGATCTTCGCGGCGCCGCTGACGCTGCGTGACCGCGTCGTGAGCGACCCGCAGCTCGTCGCCTACACGACGCCGACCGGCGAGCCCCTCACCGTGACCCCCGCGCTGGCGCCCCGCGGACGACCCAAGGCCGCGGTGACGGCCGTCGCCGCCGCTGTCGTCATCATCCTGGCCGGCATCGCGGCACTGTTCTGGGCCGGCAACGACGACGACCCGTCGCCCAAGGGGGATGTCGTGACGAGCCAGCCGACGGTGCAGCCGTCGACCGAGCCGACGCTCGACGCCAAGCCGACCACGACGCCCACCCCCTCGCCGACCGCGACGACGCCGGCGCCGGGCAACCTCACGGTGTCGACCACGTCGATCGCCCTCGGTCGTAGTGGCAGCACCTCGACGATCACCCTCACCAACACCGGTGGGCTGCCGGTCGACTATCGCCTGTCGTCCGGCGCCGCGTGGCTGTCGGCGTCGCCGTCGACCGGACGCGTCGCGGCCGGCACGTCGTCACGCGTCACCGTACGCGCCGATCGTGGCGATGTCGGCGAGGGCAGGTCGTCGGGCCGCCTCAGTGTCTCGTGGGCAGCAGGCAGTGCCGCGGTCAACGTGTCGGTCGTCGAGGAGCGCGACCCGGTCGTCGGCCGGCCCAGCCTCGGCTCCAGCTCGACCTGCACCAGCAATCCCGTACGCGTCAGCGTCTCGGACGAGAGCGGTCTCTCGTCGGTCGTGCTGCGCTGGAGCGGCGCCGGCTCGGGCAGCACGTCGATGTCCCGCTCGGGCTCGGTCTGGACGGCTGACATGGGCCAGTTCGCCGCCGGCGGCTCGGTGACCCTGCGGGTCACGGCCACCGACAGGCGCGGCAACACGGCGTCGTCGTCGCGCACCGTCAACGTCGATCCCTGCCCGGGCTGAGGATCCAGCGGGGAAAAGTTGTAAGAAGCAGGGGCGTCAGGTGCTCCCACTCGTGTAGGCACACGAGACCCGGAGGCACCTGGCATGAACCGCATCGTCCGCACCACTCTCGTCACCGCGGTGTCCGTCGCCGCGCTCGGAGGGCTCGTCGGCTCGGGCCGCACCGCGCCCGAGGTCCGCACGCCTGAGCCGGCACCCGTCCAGGCCGCGCCGCCGCCTCCACCGGTGTCCGTACGCCATGAGGCCCGTCCCGTCGGCCGGCCGACCCATCTGTCGATCCCGGCGATCACGGTCAGCGAGCGCCTCCATGGCGTCGGTCTCAAGGCGAACGGCGCCATGCAGACCCCCGACTTCGGCGACGCCGGCTGGTACGACCTGGGGCCGCGCCCCGGCGCCCCGGGCCCGGCTGTGCTCGTCGCCCACGTCCACGGCCCCGCGGGCGACGACGTGTTCGCCCGGCTGCACGAGCTGGCGCCGGGGGACCGCGTGACGGTCGAGCGTACGGACGGCCGGTCGACGTTCGTCGTCGAGTCCGTGGAGCGGGCCGGCAAGGACCGGCTGCCGTACGACCGGATCTGGAACGAGACCGACCGCTCCGTGCTGCGCCTCATCACGTGCGGCGGCACGCCGGACCCGGTGACCCGTATGTATCCCGACAACACGATCGTCTTCGCCCGCTTGGCGCCCTGACCTGCGATTTCACACCTCAGCAACAGCTGTCCGGAAAAACGTCCAGAAAAGTTGCAAGGACATCGGGGGTCTCGTGCTCCTACATCCGAGCAAGCAACAACCACAGCCACCACCACACCAGAAGCACCACCGACCAAGAGGAGAACATGACATGAACGCCACCATCCGCAACCTGATCGTCGCCGTCCCGCTGGCCACCGCCGCGCTCACGATGGTTCCGGCCGCCGCCATGGCGACCGAGCCCGGCCCGGTCATCATCGTCCCGCCGCACACCGACCCGCAGCCCGATCTCGACATCAAGGCCCCGGCTCCGAAGCCGGAGGTTCCCGAGGACAAGGCTCCGGCTCCCAAGCCGGCCGACCCGAAGGGTCCCGGCAACCTGAGCGATGCCCCCAAGCCCGAGGGTCCTGACGACAAGGTCGGCCCCGCGCCGAAGCCCAACGACCCCAAGGGTCCCGGTGACCTCACCAACCCGGAGCCCTGCCCGACGCACGGCGTCGACTGCACGCCCGACAGCGACGAGCCGAACGATGGCGACGACGGCGAGTCGAAGAACTCGGTCGACGATGTCGTCGACACCCGGGACACGGTCGAGCTGCCGAACCGCATCGATGCCGGCCTCGCCTCCGAGCAGCAGGACGCGGGCCTCGACCTGGCCTGGCTGTTCGCCGGTGGCCTCGCCGTGACCGCTTCAGGTGCCGCGTTCGCGGTGCGCCGGCGCACGCGCGGCAACGCCTGAGCCACCCAGACCGAAGGGCCTCGCACCGTCCAGGGGTGCGGGGCCCTTCGCTGTGCAACGACCCCTGTGAAAAGCGTGACACTCCCTATGTGACATCGTCGTTGACACATACCCTCGGTATGGCGCATGCTGACGGAAGAACCGACTGACGAGGAGCCCCAGATGTCCCAGACGCTCGACCACGTGGAAGACCTGCCCGACATCCCGGTGGACGTGACGCCCGAGCAGTACGCCGACATCCTCGAAGGGCTGTCGCAGGCGTCGGTCGACCGCCACTTCGACGCGTTCATCGACGTGCCGTGGAGCGATCCGGACTTCCAGGTCCACCACGACGACCCGCGCTGGGTGCTGCCGGCCGACGTCGACCCGCTCGGCGCCCACCCGTGGTACCAGTCGCAGTCACTGGCCCGGCAGATCGAGATCGGGCAGTGGCGCCAGGCCAACATCCTCAAGGTTGGCCTGCAGTTCGAGAACATCCTGATCCGCGGCATCATGCAGTACGTCTTCACGCTGCCCAACGGCTCGCCGGAGTACCGCTACCTCACGCACGAGGCGACCGAGGAGTGCCACCACACGCAGATGTTCCAGCAGACCGTCAACCGCATCGGGGTCGACGTCGCCGGCATGCCGTGGCTCATGCGCAAGGTCGCCGGAATCCTGCCGTTGGCCGGTTCGGCGGTGCCGTTCGCGTTCTTCATCGGGGTGCTGGCGGGTGAGGAGCCGATCGATCACACGCAGAAGGGGATCCTGCGCAGCGGCAAGGACCTGCCGCCCGTCCTCTCGCGCATCATGGAGATCCACGTCGCCGAGGAGGCGCGGCACATCTCGTTCGCGCACCACTACATCCGGCGCAACGCCTCGCGGCTCGGCCGCGTCGAGAAGT
Source organism: Aeromicrobium ginsengisoli (assembly GCF_004134905.2). GTDB lineage: Bacteria > Actinomycetota > Actinomycetes > Propionibacteriales > Nocardioidaceae > Aeromicrobium > Aeromicrobium ginsengisoli. Next base: position 28,845 of record NZ_SDPQ02000001.1, read on the forward strand.
TCGTCATCTCGCTGCTGTTCCCGGTCATCATGCGCGTGCTGTGCGACGTGATCATGGTGCCGTCCAAGGCGTTCCGCAAGGAGTTCGGCATCCCGCGCAAGGTCATGAAGGACCTCTACTGGAGGGCGCCGGAGTCCCGCGAGCGCCTGCAGGAGCTGTTCGGAGACGTGCGCATGCTGGCCGACCAGTCGGAGCTGCGCAAGAACCGGATGGCCCGCTGGATGTGGAAGCTGTGCCGCATCGACGGTCGCCCGTCGCGCTACCGCAGCGAGCCGCCCGTCGCGTTCTCCCAGGGTTGAGAGTGACTGAGCGCCAGCGAAGGAGCCATGCGTCGTGAGCCATGTCGTCACCCAGGCGTGCTGCGGCGACGCGTCGTGCGTCTTCGCCTGCCCGGTCAACGCGATCCACCCGACGCCCGACGAGGCCGACTTCGGCCTGGCCGAGATGCTCTACGTCGATCCCGTCTCGTGCGTCGACTGCGGCGCGTGCGTGAGCGCGTGCCCGGTCGGCGCGATCGTCCCTGACACCAAGCTGCAGGAGGCCCAGCTGCCGTTCGTCGAGGTCAACGCCTTGTTCCACGGAGCTGGCCGGGAGCACCCGGCGCAGGCGCCGGTGACACCGATCCTCGCGAAGGATCCCAGCCGAGGCGGCCTCCGTGTGGCGATCGTCGGCTCGGGACCGGCGGCGCTCTACGCGGCCGACGAGCTGTTGAAGCGGCCGGGGGTCGACGTCACCGTGGTCGACCGGCTCCCCACACCGTACGGGCTGGTCCGCGCCGGAGTCGCGCCGGATCACCAGCACACCAAGGCGATCGACGAGCTGTTCCGGCAGGTCGAGGACCAGCCGGGGTTCGCGTACGCGCTCAACGTCGAGGTCGGGGCGGACGTGACGCATGACGAGCTGCTCGAGCACCATCACGCGGTGGTCTATGCCACGGGAGCGTCGCAGGACCGGGTGCTCGGCCTGTCGGGGGAGCAGCTGCCCGGCAGCGCAACGGCGACCGACTTCGTGGCTTGGTACAACGGGCACCCCGATCACGCCGGCGACGACGTCGACCTGAGCAGCGAGCGCGCCGTCATCGTCGGCAACGGCAATGTCGCACTCGACGTCGCTCGCATCCTGGCGACGCACCCCACTCGGCTGGTGTCGACCGACATCGCGGACCACGCGCTCGCGGCGTTGCGAGAGAGCGCCGTGCGAGAGGTCGTGCTGCTCGGCAGGCGCGGCGCCGCGGAGGCCGCGTTCACGCTCCCGGAGCTCATCGGGCTGCTGGGCCGCGACGACATCGACATCGCCGTCGAGGGCGCCGACCTGACGCGGCCGGTCGAGGACGTCATGATCGGCCAGAAGCTGTCGGCCCTCCGCGCGGCTGTCGCCCGGCCGGCGCGCGAAGGCAACCGGCGCATCGTGTTCCGCTTCGCGACGTCTCCGGTCGAGCTCCTCGGCGACGACCGCGTCACCGGCGTGCGGGTCTGCCGCAACGAGCTGGTGACCGACGACGGGATCGTGCGCCCGGTGCCGACCGATGACGTCATGACGATCGAGACCGGCCTCGTGCTGCGGTCGATCGGCTATCGCGGTGTGCCCGTCGCCGGAGTCCCGTTCGACGAGGAGACCGGCACGATTCCCCACGCCGGGGGACGTGTCAACGGGTCCGCAGGGACGTACGTCGTCGGGTGGATCAAGCGGGGACCGACGGGATTCATCGGCACCAACAAGACGTGCGCGCAGGAGACCGTCGAGCACCTGATCGCCGACTTCAATGCGGGGCTGCTCGCCGATCCGTCGCGCGACGGGTTCGCCGCGTTCGTACGCTCGCGCGTGCCGGATCACGTCGACGTCAGGGGGTGGCGCGCGATCGATCGTGCGGAGCGGCTCGACGGTGCGCGGCAAGGCCGTCCACGGCGCAAGCTGACCCGCGTCGGCGACCTGCTCGGGGCCGCTGCGAGCGGGCCTGAGGAGCGGCGGCGGTGGCGGGATCTGGCCCGGCGTCGCGGCGTACGTCCGGCAGTTGTCCACCGCGTGGAGGCGAGCTCGTCCCGAGTAGACTGAGGACGATCATCCAGGCACATCAAAGGACACAGCAGTGAGCAACGAGGCAACCGGTACGTCGCGGGTCAAGCGCGGCATGGCAGAGATGCTCAAGGGCGGCGTGATCATGGACGTCGTCAACGCCGAGCAGGCCAAGATCGCGGAGGATGCCGGCGCGGTCGCCGTGATGGCGCTGGAGCGCGTACCCGCCGACATCCGTTCGCAGGGCGGCGTTGCCCGGATGTCCGATCCCGACCTGATCGACGGCATCATCGAGGCCGTCTCGATCCCGGTCATGGCCAAGGCCCGCATCGGTCACTTCGTCGAGGCGCAGGTGCTGCAGTCTCTCGGCGTCGACTACATCGACGAGTCCGAGGTGCTGACCCCGGCCGACTACGCCAACCACATCGACAAGTGGCAGTTCACGGTGCCGTTCGTCTGCGGTGCGACCAACCTCGGCGAGGCGCTTCGCCGGCTGACCGAGGGCGCGGCGATGATCCGCTCCAAGGGCGAGGCCGGCACCGGTGACGTGTCCAACGCGACGACGCACATGCGCCAGATCCGTGCGCAGATCCGCCGCCTCGGCTCGTTGTCCGAGGACGAGCTGTTCGTCGCGGCCAAGGAGCTGCAGGCCCCCTACGAGCTCGTCAAGGAGGTCGCCGAGAACGGCAAGCTCCCTGTGGTGCTCTTCACCGCCGGCGGCATCGCGACCCCGGCCGACGCCGCGATGATGATGCAGCTCGGCGCCGAGGGCGTGTTCGTCGGCTCGGGCATCTTCAAGTCCGGCAACCCGGCTCAGCGCGCCGAGGCCATCGTCAAGGCCACCACGTTCTTCGACGACCCTGACGTGATCGCCAAGGTCTCGCGCGGTCTGGGTGAGGCCATGGTCGGCATCAACGTCGACGACATCCCCGAGCCCCACCGGCTGGCTGAGCGCGGTTGGTGAAACGCAACCACTAGGCGTCACCTCTTGAGACGGCCGGGACTCTTTCGGGTCCCGGCCGTCTCTGTCTGCTCCTGACCTCTGGGTAGTCAGTTCGAGTCATCTTTTCCCGATTGCCTGCCAGGCGGTGCCCTGAGGGTGCACGCTCGACGTGGGAGATCGACTGCGCGACCCCTCTGGTGCGCAGCGATGAAAGAGGGAGTAACTCATGAAGAGGTCTACTAAGGGCGCCCTGGCGGCGTCCGCCGCCGGCATTCTGCTGCTTGGCGGAGCCGGTTCGCTCGCGTTCTGGAACGCCGACGTCAGCGTGCCGGGTGGCGCGATCGCGGCCGGTGAGCTCAAGCTGTCGACGCCGGACTGCGGCGCAGGCTGGCTGCTGGACGACGGCGAGTCAGCGCCGAACGATCCGTACGAGCCGGGCGACAAGGTCGTCCCGGGCGATGTCATCACCAAGGTCTGCACGTTCGACATCACGGCGACGGGTGATCACCTTCGCGCGACGCTCGATGTCACCGGTGGGGGATTCGCCGCCACCAACGCGCTGACGGACGATCTCGACATCGTCGCGACGTACCAGATCGATGGCGTCGACATCCCGGCCGAGATCACCGAGGCCAACGGCGGCGACACCGTCACCGCGACGATCGCCGTCACGTTCGACTCGGGCTCGCTCAACGCGACGCAGACCTTGTCGGCGACGCTCAACGCGGTCACGATCGCGGCGCAGCAGGTCCACAGCTGATCTGATCCGGTCCGCCTCCAGGGGGCGGGCCGGCTCGGGGACCCACGATGTCGACACATCGCAACGAACGACCTGTGCGGGGATGGCTGATCCAGGCCATCTCCTGGTTCGTCATGTCCGCATTCCTGCTGGTGCTCGTCGTCTCGGTGCTGGTGCCGCGGTTGGCGGGCGCCACGCCCTACACGATCCTCACGAGCTCGATGCGGCCCGGCATGCCGCCCGGGACGTTGGTCGTGGTCAAGCCGGTCGACGCGTCGGACATCGCGATCGGCACCGTCATCACGTACCAGCTGGAGTCCGGCGAGCGGGACGCCGTCACCCACCGCGTCGTCGGCATCGGCTTCGACGGGCACGGCGAGCGCATCTTCCGCACGCAGGGCGACGCGAACGGCGCGCCCGATCCGGCGCCCGTCAGGCCGGTGCAGGTCAAGGGCGAGCGGTGGTACGCCATCCCGTACCTCGGCCGCGTGACGAACGTGTTGACGAATGCGCAGCGGCAGACCGCCGTGGTGATCGTCGCCGTCGGTCTGCTCGGCTACGCCGCCGCGATGTTCACGGCTGCAGCGCGGTCTCGAGGCCGCAAGGAGGGCACGCATGTCCAGTCATAGGCGCACCACGCGGAGCCGTATGCCGTCGGTGCGGGTCCGCGCACTGCTGAGCCTGGGTGTCGCTCTGGGCATCGGCTCGGTCGGCACGTTCGCCTCGTGGACCGACGACGTGACGGTCAGCGGCACCACGTTCACGGCCGGCACGCTCGACCTGCAGGTCAACAACTCCGACTCGTACGCCACCACGACACTGAGCATGAGCGCCATGGTGCCGGGCACGACGTCGGCGGAGGTGCTGACCGTCAAGAACAACGGGACCGTCCCGTCGAAGTACACCTTGACCGGCGGGCTCACCGGCACCAACGCGGCCGACTACAACGCGGCGGCGGCAAACGGGCTGCTGCTGACGGTCCGCCTCGGCGGCGCCAAGTCAGGTGCCACGTGCACGGGTGGCACGGCACTGGTCACGGACCAACCGCTGACCAGCACGACGACGACCACGATCCTCGCCAAGCGCCCGAGCACGGCGCTGACCGCTTCTGGCGGCAACGAGGTCCTGTGCTTCCAGGTCAAGCTCTCCGACACCGCCCCCAGCAGCTTGCAGGGCAAGACGGCGACAGCCACGTTCACCGCAACCGGCACCTCGGACATCTCATGACCGGGCGCAGGTTGGTCCGCGGCACTCGCGAGGCCGCCCTGACCGGGGGCGCAATCCTCGGCTGTGTGTGCCTTGCCGCGACCGTGGCGGGGTACGCGTTCGGGATCACGCCGTTGGTGTTCCGCTCCGGGTCGATGTCACCCGCGATCCACACGGGCGACCTCGCCGTCGCGCGTACGGTCGACGCCCGGTCGTTGGACGTCGGTGACATCGTCTCGGTGATCAATGCGGACGGTCATCGGGTGACCCATCGCCTCCGCGACATGTCGGCCGAAGGGGATGCTCGACAGCTGACCCTGCAGGGCGACGCCAACCAGGCTCCGGATGCCGAGGTCTACACCGTGACCCGCGCCGAACGGGTGCTCTTCGACGTCCCGAAGGCGGGATATGTCGTCAGCGCCGCGTCGGGTCCCGGAGGACTGTTCGTGCTCGGGGCATACGTGACCGGGATGCTGGTGCTGGCCTTTCGACGGCGACCCCCGGACGATCCGGTCGCACCGACGAAGCGCGGGGGAGCGCGCAAGGCAGGGCGCCGCACGAGGGTGGCGGCCCGCTCCGCGGTCGTCGCGGTCACCGGTGCCACGCTGGCCGTGGCCGCTCCGGCGTCCGCGGCCTTCTGGACGGATCCGGCACCCGTCACCGGCACGAGCCTGACGGCGTACACCCTGCCGGCGCCGGCGACGTTCACCTGTGGGGGACTCGGCGTGCTCTCCGTGACGTTCAACTGGGCAGCAGTCACCGGAGCGACCGACTACACGCTGCACTACGGACCGGGCGGAGCGACGACCAAGACCGTGACGGGCACCTCGACCAGCATCACGTCGGCGATCAGCGGCGGTACGGCCTGGATCGTGGCGAATCGCGGCTTCACCTCGACGACGTGGAGCTCGGTCGCCTCCACCACCCGGAGCTACACCGTTGCCGTCGTCAGCCTCTGCAGCTGACGGGGCCGACGCGTCAGGGCGGGCCGCCGATAGAGTCTTCGCCGGGTGGGAGACCCGAAGGGACGCGATGCCTCACGTGGGACGACGCAGGGCCAGATCAGGCCCGCGGACCGGTGGCTTCTGGCGCACGACCCTTCTCAACGTGGGGGCGGCGCTGGGTGTCGTGTGCCTGCTCGCGGCCGGGCTCGGAGCGGCACTCGGCGTGACCCCCATCGCCTTCCGCTCCGACTCGATGGCACCGGCCATCTCCTCGGGCGACCTGGCCCTGGCGAGGAGCGTCTCGGCCGGCGACATCGGCAACGGCGACATCGTGAGCGTGTCCGACCGCCAGGGCTCCCGGGTGACCCATCGCGTGGTCCAGGTCGAGCCGTACGGCAGCAGCATCCGGCTGACGCTCCAGGCCGACGACAGCGCGGCGCCCGACGCCGAGACGTACGACGTGACGTCGGTCGAGCGGGTCTTCGTCTCGGTCCCGCTCCTCGGGTACGTCTTCGGTGCGGCCGGCGGCCTGGTGGTGATCGGCATCGGTGGGGTCTTCGTGGCCTGCCTCGCCATCGTGGTCTTCGTCCCGCGGCGGAAGATCGCCGGCACGCGACGCGCCGTCGACTGAGGTTGTGGCGAAGTCGCGATTCCGCACTGATACCGCGTATGATTCGTGGTGATCGCCGCGCTGAAGTATGGGAGTGCTTCGCAAGGTGCGGTGATGGAACAGAGGGAGCACGACCCCTGCACGGACGCTCTGCGTCCCAGGCGTGCTTGCCTCCGTCGAACCCGATCGGGAGGGATATCCGAGAGGGAGCGGCGGCGGTGGCGTATCCCCTGGAGATTCGTCTCTCACGCCGCCGCCGTCGCCTGACGGACTGCGCATGGCTCCTCTGACCCATTCGGACAAGCCGTCTAGTCCCTTTGAGTCATCTTCTCCCCATTGCAGTGTCCTTGTGGTCCACGTCTCGTTTGTCGAGTGAAAGCAACGCGTGACCTGCCCGGGTCGCGCCGAACTCGGATGGGACTCCCACATGAAGAAATCCACCAAGGGCGCACTCGCTGCCGCCGCCGCAGGCACGCTGCTTCTCGGCGGCGCCGGATCGCTGGCCTTCTGGAACGCGACCGCGACGATCGACTCGTCGAGCGTCAACGCCGGCTCGCTGACCTTGACCGACGACGACTGCTCGGACTGGATCCTGGACAACGGCGAGGACGTCGGCGGAGTTGCCCTCGTCGACTCGATCGTCCCGGGCGACCAGCTCACCAAGACCTGCACGTACAAGATCACCGCGACCGGTGATCACCTCCGCGCCACGCTCGGTGCCAGCGGCGGAACCCCGTCCGGTGACCTGGCCGGCGTCGTCACCGTCACCCCCTCGTTCGACGTGGACGGCAACACCGTCACCGAGATCACCGAGGACAACGACGGCGACACGCTGACGGCCAAGATCGTTCTCGACTTCCCGTACGGCACGGGCGTCGACAACGACACACAGCTCGATCAGCTGAACCTCAGCGACTACGTGGTCACGGCCACGCAGGTTCACAACTGATCGATCAGTAGGTATCCCTCCCTGGCAGGGGTGCCGGCGCACGCCGGCACCCCAACGCCAGGGACACCTGACATGACACGAAACGGGGACGCATGAAGAGCACCGCTGGATGGATCGGCCAGGTCGTCTCCTGGTTCGTCATCTTCGCGATGCTCGCTGTCCTCGCGGTCTGTGTCCTGATCCCCAGGCTCGGCGGCGGCACGCCGTACACGATCCTGACGGGCTCCATGAAGTCGTCCTTGCCGCCCGGAACCCTCATCGTCGTCAGGCCCACGCCGGCGAACGAGATCAACATCGGAGACGTCATCACCTTCCAGATCGAGACCGGCAAGCCGGCTGTCGCGTCGCACCGGGTCATCGGCAAGACCGTTGCCGACGACGGCACCCCGCGTCTCATCACCAAGGGCGACGACAACGCGGCCGCGGATCCCGATCTCGTACAGCCGGCGCAGATTCGCGGCAAGCTCTGGTACTCCGTCCCCGTCCTGGGTCGGGCCAACACCCTTCTCGACAGGTCCCAGCACCAGACGCTGGTGATCTCGGCCGGTGGCGCGCTGCTCGTCTATGCCGCGTTCATGCTCGTGTCGGCCGCCACCGACTCCCGCGCGCCGCGCGCCGCGCGCCGCAAGACGGAGGTCGTCGCATGAAGCGCCTCCTGACCCTCGTGCTGGCGATCGGCCTCGTGCTCATCGGCGGCCCGGCTTCCGCGGCCGACGAGATCGGCCTCAGCCGCGACGGCGTGACGTTCACGTCCTCGCTCAGCGGCTCCCTGTTCGACTCGGCGTTCATCTGGGTGCCAGGAGACGTCGAATCGGAGACGTTCTACGTACGCAATCAAGGTGGCGACACGGCTCGGCTGACGGTCGACATCATCGGCGAGCAGATCAGCGACCTGATCGAGTCGGGCGACCTGCACGTCACGGCGACCAGTGGCAGCCACAGCACGACCGTCTCGGCTCCCGGCGACCACCGGCTCCTGAGCATCCCCGGCGTCAAGGCCGACCAGATCGTGCCGGTGACCGTCACGGTCGCCTTCGACGAGGCATCGACCAACGAGACGCAGCTGCTCTCGAGCGACCTCACCTTCCGCATCAACCTCAAGCAGACCTCGGCCGTCCTGGGCGAGGACGACGAAGACGACGACGGCCTGCTGCCCGACACCGGGGCCCTGACCCCGCTGTGGCTCGCGGGCCTGGCCGCCATCTGCATCGGCAGCGGTGCCGCACTCATCTCACGACGACGCACTCACACAGAGGGAGCCTCCCATGGCTAAGCACTCCACGTCCCGACTCCGCCGCGCTGCGAGGGGCCTGCGATCGACGCCGGTCCGTGCCGTGCTCAGCCTTGGCGTCGTGTTCGGCCTGGGTGCCGTGGGCACGCTGGCCTACTGGACGGACACCGCGGCCCTGGCCGGCGGCACGTTCACGGCCGGCACCCTCGACATCAAGCTGTCAGGGGTCGACAACAACCCCGCCGCGTTCACGACGAGCTTCGCGATGACCAACATGCAGCCCGGTGACAGCAAGGCGGCGAGCGTCTCGGTCCAGAACGCCGGCAGCCTCGACTTCACCTACACCGCGACGGGCACGGCACCCGGCGCGCTGAACTCGACCTTGGTGTTCCGGGTCGTCCCGGGCGGCACGGTCTCCGGCGGCACCTGCACCGGTGGGACCCAGACGTACAACGCGAGCCTGACGGCCGGCAACACCGGCGTCATCACGACGAACCGCCCGCTGGCTGCCGGTGCGAACGAGTCGTTCTGCGTCAGCGCCTCGATCCCGTCCGGCGCCACCACCGGTCAGGGCCTGTCGACCACGGCCTCGTTCACCTTCAACGCGAAGCAGGTCGGAGCCCCGTAATGAAAGAGCCCAACATGCGGCTCGTCTACGTGCAGAATTCGGAGACCCGAGCCGAGCGGCGCAAGCGTCGCCGTCGTGCCCTGTTCTCCCTGCGCGCCGTGCGCGAGGTCGTGCTGACCGTTGGTGCGATCCTCGGGGTGCTCTGCCTCGTGAGCGGTGTCGCGGCGATCGCGTTCGACATCAAGCCGATCGTGTTCCAGTCCGGCTCGATGGCGCCTGCCGTCGACACCGGCGCACTGGGCATCTCCCGCACGGTGCCGGCCAGCGACCTCAAGGTCGGCGATGTCGTCACGGTGCGTACGGGCACTGGCGTACGCGTGACCCACCGCATCAAGGACATCAGCCATTCCGGCGACAAGGCGACGTTGGTGCTCAAGGGTGACGCCAACAAGGTCCCCGACGACAAGGTGTACGTCGTGAAGTCCGCACCGCGCCTGCTGTTCGACGTGCCCAAGGCGGGATATGTCGTGTCGTTCATCTCGGGGCCGATCGGCATCTTCGCCGGCGGGCTCATGGTGGGCGTCGTCCTGCTGACGGTCTTCCGACCCGGCAACCCACGCTCCAAGAGCAAGGGCGGCGGCTCCCGCAAGGCGTTCTCCGCGGCTGCTGTGATGATCATCGGCACGAGCGTCACCGGGGTCTTCAGCGGCGCGCAGACGCAGGCCTACTACACCGACAGCGCGACGGCGACGTCCGGGACGTTCAGCGGCGCAGCTGCCGTGGTGATCACGAACTGCACCACGAGCGGCAACAGTCTCACGATCACCTGGACGGCTCCGGTCAGCCCGACGACGTGGGAGTTCCGCTACGCCTACACGACGCCCGCAGGCGGCACCGAGGTCGACTCGTTCGCCGGCTCGCTGCGGACGAGGACGTCGTCGACGAACCTCAACAACAAGGCCGGCACCGTGACGCTGGTCGGGATCTTCCCGTCGCCGACGGGTGAGAAGACGTCGTTCACGTACGCGTTCTCCGGCAATGGTGCCAACCGCTCCTGCACCCTGGTCCCGTAGGCGTCGATCTCGTCGCCGGTAGGCTCGTACGGTGGCTTCCCCATCGATCGGCGTGTTCGCGCTGCAGGGCGACGTGCGCGAGCATCTTCGTGCCCTGGGCGACCTCGGCGTGCCGGCGTTCACGGTGCGCCGGCCCGAGGAGCTCGAGCGGTGCGACGCCCTGGTGCTGCCGGGTGGGGAGTCGACCACGATGTACAAGCTCGCCCGCTCGTTCGACCTCTTCGAGCCGCTCGCCGCGCGCATCCACGGTGGGATGCCGACGTTCGGCACATGTGCGGGCATGATCATGCTCGCCGACCGCATCGAGGACGGGATCGCCGGCCAGGAGACGCTCGGTGGCCTCGACATCACGGTGCGGCGCAACGCCTTCGGGCGCCAGGTCGACTCGTTCGAGGGCGACATCGAGTTCGACGGGTTCAGTGAACCCGTGCACGCCGTGTTCATCCGCGCGCCATGGGTCGAGACCCTCGGCCCGGACGTGCAGCCCCTCGCCACGATTCCTTCCGGCGAGGCCGCCGGTAGAATCGTGGCCGTTCGGCAGGGCAACCTGATGGCGACGTCGTTCCACCCCGAAGTCGGGAGCGACGACCGCATCCATCGTTACTTCGTCGACCTCGTCAAGCAGTCGTAGAAAGAAGGCACCCTCATGTCAGGCCACTCCAAGTGGGCGACGACCAAGCACAAGAAGGCCATCGTCGACGCCAAGCGCGGCAAGATGTTCGCCAAGATGGTCAAGAACATCGAGGTCGCGGCCCGCATCGGCGGACCCGATCCTGAGGGCAACCCCACGCTCTACGACGCGATCCAGAAGGCCAAGAAGTCCTCGGTGCCCAAGGACCACATCGATCGCGCGGTCAAGCGCGGTGGTGGCGTGGGCGACGACGCCGTCGACTACATCACGATCATGTACGAGGGCTATGCCCCGGGCGGCGTCGCGCTGCTCGTCGAGTGCCTCACCGACAACCGCAACCGCGCCGCGATGGAAGTACGCACCGCGATGACGCGCAACGGCGGCACGATGGCCGATCCGGGCTCGGTGTCCTACATGTTCCACCGCAAGGGCGTCATCATGGTGCCGCAGGAGCAGGAGGGTGGCGCGACCAACGAGGACGACGTCCTGATGGCCGTGCTCGACGCGGGCGCCGAGGAGGTCAATGACCTCGACGGCTCGTTCGAGGTCATCTGCGAGGCGACCGACCTGGTGGCCGTACGCACGGCGCTGCAGGAGGCCGGGCTCGACTACGACTCGGCGGACGCCTCGTTCGTACCCACGGTGACGGTCGAGGTCGACGTCGACGCGGCGACCAAGGTCATGCGGCTGATCGACGCGCTCGAGGACAGCGATGACGTGCAGAACGTCTTCGCCAACTTCGACGCCTCCGACGAGGTCATGGCGCAGGTCCAGTAGCCGTTTGGCCTCGGCGCGTCGCCCACAGCCTGAGGGAGTCGCCGTCTAGGCTGTCGAACATGCGTTCGGTATGCGTGGTGCGGCGATGAGGGTTCTCGGCATCGATCCCGGCCTCACCCGGTGCGGTGTGGGTGTCGTCGACGGCTCGGTCGGCCGGCCCCTGACGATGGTGCACGTGGGCGTCTACCGCACGCCGGCCGACCTCGACATCGCCAAGCGCCTCCATCAGCTGGAGCAGGCGGTCGAGGCGGGCATCCTCGAGCACCGCCCCGATGTGGTCGCGGTCGAGCGGGTCTTCAGCCAGCACAACGTCCGCACGGTCATGGGCACGGCCCAGGCCAGCGGCATCGCGATGGTCGTCGCGGCCCGTCACGGCATCCCGGTGCAGCTGCACACCCCGAGCGAGGTCAAGGCCGCCGTGACCGGCAGCGGCCGCGCCGACAAGGCACAGGTCACGCAGATGGTGACCCGGCTGCTGCGACTCACCTCCGCCCCGACGCCCGCCGACGCCGCCGACGCGCTGGCGCTGGCGATCTGCCACATCTGGCGCGGGGGAGCGCAGACCCGGCTCCAGGCCGCTGTCGAGGCTCAGTCACTACGCACCTCCGGCACGGCGAGCCGATGATCGCGCACGTACGCGGCCCGGTCGCCGCCGTCACCCTGACCTCGGCCGTCATCGACGTCGGCGGCGTCGGCATGCAGGTCATGTGCACGCCCAGCACGATCGCGTCGCTGCGCATCGGCCGCGAGGTGCAGCTCGCCACCTCGATGGTGGTCCGTGAGGACTCGCTCACGATCTTCGGCTTCGCCAGCACCGACGAGCGCGACATGTTCGAGCTCGTCCAGACCGCGAGCGGGGTCGGCCCCAAGGTCGCCCAGGCCATGCTGGCCGTGCTCGATCCTGACCGGCTGCGCCAGGCGATCGGCCAGGGCGATCTCGCGACGCTGACGTCGGTGCCCGGCATCGGTCGCAAGGGCGCCGAGCGCATCGTCGTCGAGCTCAAGGACCGGGTCGGCGTCACGACGATCGCGGCCAGCGGCGCTCCCGCGTGGCGCGACCAGGTGCACGAAGCGTTGCTCGGGCTCGGCTGGTCGGCTCGTGACGCCGACGCCGCCCTCGAACGCGTCGCCGCAGACCTCGAGCCCGGAGCCAGCCCCGACGTCTCGACCGTGCTGCGCGACGCGCTCCGCACCCTCTCCAAGGCCCGCTGATGGACGAACGCGAAGAGTTCGAGGCGATCGTCGCCGAGGCCGGCCCCGAGGACCGGGCGTTCGAGGCGGCCCTGCGGCCCCGCACGCTCGACGAGCTGATCGGCCAGGAGCGCGTGCGCGAGCAGCTCTCCCTCATGCTCGAGGCGGCCGTGGCTCGCGGACGTACGCCCGACCACGTGCTGCTGTCGGGCCCACCGGGGCTCGGCAAGACCACGATCGCGATGATCATCGCCCACCAGCTCTCGGCGCCGCTGCGCATCACGAGCGGCCCGGCCATCCAGCACGCCGGCGATCTCGCGGCGATCCTGTCCGGCGTCAACGAGGGCGACGTCCTGTTCATCGACGAGATCCATCGCATGTCGCGGCCTGCTGAGGAGCTGCTCTACATGGCGATGGAGGACTTCCGCGTCGACGTCATCGTCGGCAAGGGCCCTGGCGCCACCGCGATCCCTCTGGAGATCCCGCCGTTCACGGTCGTCGGTGCGACGACGCGCGCCGGGCTGCTGCCCAGCCCGTTGCGCGACCGCTTCGGGTTCACGGCCCAGCTCGACTACTACGGCGCCGACGAGCTGCACCGCATCGTCGACCGTTCCTCCGGTCTCCTCGACCTCGAGGTGACTGCCGAGGGTGGGCGCGAGATCGCGTCCAGGTCGCGAGGCACACCGCGCATCGCCAACCGCCTGCTGCGGCGGGTCCGCGACTTCGCCGAGGTGCGTGCCGGGGGAGTCGTCGACCACACCGTGGCTCGTGACGCGCTGGCGCTCTACGAGGTCGACGAGCTCGGCCTCGACCGGCTCGACCGCGCCGTCCTCGACGCGTTGTGTCGCAGCTTCGGCGGCGGGCCCGTCGGCGTCTCGACGCTCGCGGTCGCCGTCGGCGAGGAACGCGAGACCGTCGAGGAGCTTGCTGAGCCGTTCCTCGTACGCCTGGGATTCCTGGCCCGCACGCCGCGTGGACGCGTCGCCACCCCGGGCGCCTGGCGGCATTTGGGACTCCCTGTCCCTGCCGCGCTCGACCAATTGCCGCTCGACGACGACCCTCGGTGACGCCATACGCATGAGCCAGGTCACGGTCGCTGCGTCGAGGGGTTAAACTTCCCGAGGCTCCGGCGCTAGACTGCGCGGCGGCCCATGGCACTCAGCCGAGCCGTCCACAGGCGGCGGGCATCTCCGAACTCGTACGGGAGCATCAAAGCGTGAAAGATCTGGGCGTACTCCTGCCCCTCATCCTCCTCATCGCGGGGTTCTACTTCCTGGTGCTCCGCCCGGCGCGGGCGCGTCAGCAGTCGTTCGTCAAGGTGCAGTCCGAGCTGGCTCCCGGCGCGCGCGTCATGATCGCGAGCGGCATCTTCGGCGACATCGTGTCCGTCGGCGACGACACGATCGAGCTGCGCGTCGCCGCCAACACGGTCATCACCGTCAAGCGCCAGGCCGTTGCGCAGGTCATCCCGGCCGAGGGACCCGAGACCGAGACGAGCACTGACGACTGATGGCGACCACTCCCAAGAACCGGGGCAACCTGCCGCGCCCCCGACGCACCTTGGTGCTGTTCCTCGCGGCGATCATCGCGCTCTACGGGCTGGTCGCACTGATCAACCTCGACAACAAGAAGGGCGATGACAGCGCCTGGAAGCCCAAGCTGGGTCTCGACCTCGAGGGCGGCACGCGCATCACGCTGGAGGCCAAGGCCAACCAGGGCAAGGTCACCAAGCCCAAGCTGGACCAGGCCCGCGACATCATCGACCAGCGTGTCAACGCCACAGGCGTGACCGAGGCCGAGGTGACGACGCAGAGTGGCAACCAGGTCATCATCGAGATCCCGGGCGAACGCAAGGCGGGCATCGTCGACCAGGTCGGCAAGACCGCCCAGATGCGCTTCCGCCTGGTGTGGACCCAGAACCTCACGAGTGCTGCCAAGAAGGTCGACACCAGCGCCGAGCAGAAGATCATCGACGGGATCGACTGGAGCAAGGTGTCGCTCGACCAGATGATCAAGGCCGAGACGACCGGGCTCGCCGCGTTGCCCAAGGACGTCCAGCCGGGCATCGCCGCACTGCAGAAGCAGGCAGCCGGCTTCGTGTGCACCCCTGGCGGCGTCCAGGTCGAGGACGTCTCGAGCAAGCCCCTCGTCACCTGTGACACCAAGACCGGCGAGGTCCAGATCCTCAGCCCGGCCGTCATCGAGGGCTCTGAGGTCAAGAGCGCCAACCAGCAGTACAACACCCAGACCGCTCAGTGGACCGTGCAGATCAAGCTCAAGGGCAAGGGTTCTGACGTCTTCGAGACTGTCACCAAGGCGTTGACGCCGGCGCAGAACCGCTTCGCCATCGTGCTCGACGGCGAGATCATCACCGCGCCGTCGTCGCAGGCGGCCATCACCAACGGCGTCTCGGAGATCACCGGCAGCTTCACGCCGACATCGTCCAAGGCACTTGCGGACCAGCTCAAGTACGGCGCCCTGCCGCTGACGTTCGGCGTGAACGGCAGCGAGGAGATCGGCCCGTCGCTGGCCGGCACGCAGCTCCACGCTGGGCTGCTCGCCGGCGTCATCGGCCTGATCCTCGTCGTGGTCTACTGCCTCTTCTACTACCGCGGCCTCGGCCTCGTCATCATCGGCTCGCTGCTCGTGGCGTCCGCCCTCACGTACGTGATGGTGCTGCTGCTCGGCAAGGGGATGGGCTTCACCCTGACCTTGCCCGGCATCGCCGGACTCATCGTCGCGATCGGCATCACGGCGGACTCGTTCATCGTGTTCTTCGAGCGCATACGAGACGAGGTGCGTGACGGCAAGTCGCTGCGCCTCGCGGTGGAGGCCGGCTGGGTACGGGCACGGAGCACGATCCTGGCAGCGGATGCAGTGTCGATCCTCGCGGCGCTGACGCTGTTCATCTTCGCGATCGGCGTCGTCCGCGGGTTCGCGTTCGCTCTTGGTCTCACGACCCTGATCGACGTGTTCGTGGTCTTCTTGTTCACCAAGCCGCTGGTGTCGCTGCTGGCGCGTACGAAGTTCTTCGGTCAGGGCCACAAGCTGTCGGGCCTCGACGCGGCGCACCTCGGCATCGAGGGTCGCAAGGTCTCGCAGATCGCCCGCACCGCAGAAGCCCGCACCACTGGAGAGGTCAACTGATGGGCCGCATCAGCGCATTCGGACAGCACCTGTACGAGGGGCGCGTCTCGTTCGACTTCGTCGGTCGTCGCAAGCTCTGGTACTCGATCTCCGCGATCATCGTGATCGTGGCGGCGCTGGCGTTCGTCGTCCGTGGGTTCAACTACGGCGTGGAGTTCAAGGGCGGCGTCGAGTTCACCGCGACGGTCAAGACCGCCAACTCGGCGTCCTCCGACCGGATGGCCAAGGCTGTCGAGGACTCCGGGGTGCCGGAGGCCGGCGATCCGACGGTCCAGACCTCCGGAAGCGACCGCATCCGGATCCAGACCCGCGCGTTGACGCAGGACCAGGCCACCCAGGTCACGAAGTCCCTGACCAAGGCCGGTGCCACCGAGGTCAGCCAGCAGCTGGTCGGACCGACGTACGGCAAGCAGGTCGCCAAGAAGGCCCTGACCGGTCTGATCGTCTTCCTGTTCATCGTCGTGATCTTCATCTGGGCCTATTTCCGCGAGTGGCGCATGTCCGTCGCGGGCATCGTCGCCCTCGCACACGACCTCGTCATCACGGGAGGCGTCTATGCCTTGTCGGGGTTCGAGGTCACGCCGGCCACGGTGACGGGCCTGTTGACGATCCTGGGCTACTCGCTCTACGACACCGTCGTGGTCTTCGACAAGGTGCGCGAGAACACCAAGGGCATCCTCAAGTCGACGTCCAAGACGTACGCCGAGCAGGCCAACCTCGCGCTCAACCAGACGCTCGTGCGCTCGATCAACACGTCGATCACGGCTCTGCTTCCGGTCGGCGCGCTGCTGTTCGCCGGTGCTGCGATCCTGGGCACCGGACCGCTCAAGGACCTCGCGCTCGCGCTGTTCGTCGGCATGCTGGCGGGCACCTACTCCTCGATCTTCATCGCGACACCGTTCGCGTCGCAGCTCAAGGAGCGCGAGCCGGCCATCAAGGCTCAGGCCGCCCGGGTCCTGGCGAAGCGCGCCAAGCAGGTCGACGCGCCGGTCGAGACCCCGGCGCCGGTCGCTCACCGACCGGTGGCTTCCTCGGGTGCCTCGAAGCGCACGCAGCCGTCGCGCCAGCCGAGGTCCAAGCGCGGCAAGGGTCACTAGCCGAGGCCGGACCGTGCCATGCTGTACCCACTGATTCAGTGGCGCGGGGACAGTCCGGGCCACGTCGCATCTTGGAGGAGAACCCATGAAGATCCCCATGGCCATTGCCAGCGCGGTGCTGCTCGCCGGCACCCTTGCTGCATGCGGTGGCGGCGACGGCGGCAGCGGCGGTTCGGGCAGCGACTACTGCAAGGACCTCAAGAAGGCACAGGGATCCTTCGGCGACCTCTCGTCAGGTGACCTCGGCGAGCTCGATGCCGCGTTCAAGACGTTCCACAAGCTGGCCGACGAGGCCCCGAGCGACATCGACGCCGACTGGAAGAAGCTCGACACCGCGCTCGACACGGTCGAGAAGGCCATGAAGGACGCCGGCCTGAAGTTCTCCGACCTCGCCGAGATCCAGAAGGGCAAGATGCCCGAGAACGTCGACCCGTCGAAGCTCCAGGGACTCGCGGCCGAGATGACCAAACTCGGCAGCTCGGACTTCACCCAGGCGTCCAAGTCGATCGAGGCGCACGCGAAGAAGACCTGCAAGGTCGATCTCAGCGGTTCATAAATCACATCGACGGCAGGTCTCGCGGGCACCAGCCGGCGGGGCCTGCTGTCATTCGCCACCCAAGGGAGAACATGAGCGACCTGACCGAGACGATCGACGGTCTCGTGCGCCCCATCGAGGACTGGCCCGAGCCCGGTGTGACGTTCCGCGACATCACGCCGCTGCTGGCCGATCCTGCGGCGCTGGCGGCTGTCATGGACGGGCTCGTCGAGCTGGCCCAGCAGGCCGGCCCGATCGACGCCGTCCTGGGCATCGAGGCGCGCGGGTTCCTGTTCGGCCCCAGCGTCGCGCTGCGCCTCGACGCGGGCTTCGTACCGGTCCGCAAGGCCGGCAAGCTGCCGGCCACCTCGCTGTCCACGTCGTACGAGCTGGAGTACGGCGCGGCGGTGCTCGAGATGCATGTCGACGCGCTCACGCCCGGCGCCCGGGTGCTGGTCGTCGACGATGTGCTCGCCACGGGCGGCACGATGCTGGCGGCGGCCGACCTCGTGCAGCAGGCCGGCGCGACGGTCGCCGGCAACCTCGTCCTGATCGAGCTGCTCGCGCTCGGGGGGCAGGCGCGCCTCGCGCCCGTAGGCTGTGCGAGTCTGCGTACGTACTGAGTCCTCGTCCCAGAATCGAGATCCATGAATCCCCATCAGGTCCGCGTCGTCGCCATCGTCCTGGTTGCCGTGCTGGTGCTGGCCGCCGGTGCCACGTTGATCGACGGTCTGCTGACCTGACCTGCGCGTTGACCGGCTGGCATACCATTGTCAGACACAGTGAGGAACGCGATGGCTGAACGGATCGAGGCGCCGCCGGCCGAGTCGAAGAACGCCGACTCGGCACCGGCTTCTGCGCGCGTCCGCAACCGGTTGGCCCGCATCGGCGGCAAGTCCGGGTCCACCGACGTCGTGCTCGATCCGCTGCTCAAGGTCTATCGCTCGACGCACGCCAAGGGTGACGTCTCGTCGATCCGCAAGGCCTACGAGATCGCCGAGCGCATGCACGAGGGGCAGACCCGCAAGAGCGGCGACCCCTACATCACCCACCCCCTGGCCGTCGCCACGATCCTCGCCGAGCTCGGCATGACCGCGCCGACCCTGTGCGCCGCGCTGCTGCACGACACCGTCGAGGACACCGACTACACGCTCGAGCAGCTGAGCACCGACTTCGGCGACGAGGTCCGGCAGCTCGTCGACGGCGTCACCAAGCTCGACAAGGTCAAGTACGGCGACTCGGCGCAGTCCGAGACGATCCGCAAGATGGTCGTCGCGATGAGCCGCGACATCCGCGTGCTCGTGATCAAGCTCGCGGACCGCCTGCACAACATGCGTACGCTCCGCTATCTGCGGCAGGACAAGCAGGAGCGCATCGCGCGCGAGACGATCGAGATCTTCGCGCCCTTGGCTCACCGGCTCGGCATGAACACGATCAAGTGGGAGCTCGAGGACCTCGCGTTCGCGACGCTGCACCCCAAGGTCTACGACGAGATCGTGCGCCTGGTCGCCGATCGTGCGCCGTCGCGTGAGCAGTTCCTCGAGCGTGTCGTCAGCGACGTCGAGTCCGACCTGCGGCACGTCAAGCTCAAGGCCAAGGTGTCGAGCCGGCCCAAGCACTACTACTCGATCTACCAGAAGATGCTGGTCGGCGGCCGCGAGTTCTCCGACATCTTCGACCTCGTCGGCGTACGCATCCTCGTCGACACGGTCGCGGACTGTTATGGCGTCCTCGGCGTGCTGCACGCGAGGTGGAACCCGATTCCCGGCCGGTTCAAGGACTACATCTCGGTCCCCAAGTTCAACATGTACCAGTCGCTGCACACGACGGTGATCGGCCCGCAGGGCAAGCCCGTCGAGCTGCAGATCCGCACGTACGCGATGCACCGCCGAGCCGAGTACGGCGTCGCGGCGCACTGGAAGTACAAGGAGGACGCCACCGCCGGCAAGGCTGGTAAGGGTCCCGACAAGGACGACATGCTGTGGCTGCGCGAGCTGCTCGACTGGCAGTCCGAGACGGCCGACTCGGTCGACTTCCTCGACTCGCTGCGCTTCGAGATCAACAACGCCGGCGTCTATGCCTACACGCCGCGTGGCGACCTGATCCAGCTCCCGGCCAAGGCCACGCCTGTCGACTTCGCCTACGCGGTGCACACCGAGGTGGGCCACGCCTGCATCGGGGCGCGGGTCAACGGCCGGCTCGTGTCACTGGAGTCCGAGCTCGAGAGCGGCGACGTCGTGGAGATCTTCACGTCCAAGTCGCCCGACGCCGGGCCGAGCCGCGACTGGCTGGAGTTCGTCGCCAGCCCGCGTGCGCGCAACAAGATCCGGCAGTGGTTCACCAAGGAGCGCCGCGACGAGGCGATCGAGCGCGGCAAGGACCTCATCGCCAAGCAGATGCGCAAAGAGGGGCTGCCCCTCCATCGCCTGTTCCGACACGAGACCCTCGACACCGTCGCCAAGGAGCTGCACCTCGCCGACGTGTCGACGCTCTATGCCTCGGTGGGCGAGGGCAACGTCGGCGCCCAGAACGTCGTCGAGCGAGTCATCGACCTCGCTGGTGGCCGCGAGGGCGCCCAGGAGGACCTGGCTGAGGCGACGTCGCTGCCCGGGGTCGGGATGCGCAGGCCGCGCGCCGAGACCCGCGATGCCGGCGTCGTCGTCGAAGGGCTCGATGGTGACATCATGATCAAGCTGGCCCGGTGCTGCACGCCGGTGCCCGGCGACGCGATCGAGGGGTTCGTGACGCGTACGGCTGGCGTCTCGGTCCACCGCACCGACTGCGTCAACCTGATCGCGCTGCGCAGCCAGCCCGAGCGCCTCGTCGCGGTGCACTGGGCGCCGACCGGCAAGAGCACGTTCCTCGTCGCGGTGCAGGTCGAGGGGCTCGATCGTCCCAGGCTGCTGAGCGACATCACGCGGGTCATCTCCGACCAGCACGTCAACATCTTGTCGGCGTCGCTGTCGACGGGCCGCGATCGCGTGGCCAAGTCGAAGTTCACGTTCGAGATGGCCGATCCCAAGCACCTGGGCCACGTCCTGTCAGCCGTACGCACCGTCGAAGGCGTCTTCGACGTCTACCGCCTGACCCAATAACCCCCTCCCGCTGACGAGTCACTCCCGTCGTGCTGAGGAGTCACTCCGGTGGTGGTGAGGAGTCGCGCCGGTGATGGTGAGGAGTCGCTCAGCTCGCCAAGCCAGCACGTTCGGCCCACCAGCGCGATTCACCACGTCCGTGCCCCCACCAACGCGCGATCGGTTTGATACCGAGCAAGTCTCCGAGCTCATCCTCGAACGATGTGTCCGTCCCGAAGAGTCGCGCACGCGTGCCGATCACCCATCGCCACCCGTGCAAGTCGCTGAGGTACTCCCGGCGTTCTCGGTCGTGGGCCACATGGTGTCCGGCGGTATGGAACTCGCGTCCATCAAACTCCGTGCCAATCAGAAGGTCCGGATAGGGAAGATCGATAAACATGCTCCGCCCGAAATCGTCGATGACCTCGAATTGAGGCTCCGGTGGTGGAAATCCCGCGTCGCGAATCCGGAGCCGTTGCCACGACTCGCCAGGGGACTGCATTCGCGGATCCACCATCGTGGCCAGTGTTCGTGCCTGGACAATGCCGCGGTAACCCTTCAGACGGTTGACGTACTCGGTGAGCTCGTCGGGATCGACGAGACCGTCGTGGGCGAATGCATCGGCGGCAGCAAGGGCGTACGGCCGATACAGCTTTCGCAGCAAGTCTGATGCTGTGCGTACCGGAGTGGTGACGTGCACACCGTCGACGAAAGTGATGTCTCTGGCCTTGATGAGCGCCTGGCGAGGGCGTGTCCCAGGTCGTCGAACCCGCGTCGCCCCATGAGCGACAACCAGCGCCGGCTCCAAGTTGTGTCGCTCACGGGGTGGAAAGACATCAAGGCCGTAGAGCCACGCTGCGGTCTCGTCGCTGACAATCGCTTGAGTGGGCGTGACGAGCTTGATGGCGCGAAGGCGATGAGCTCGCGAATCCGGTACTCGTGCATCCACGTAGACACCACGGAAGACCCTTCTCAGTAGTCCGAGGCTGGTCTGCTCGACGAGCGCCGCGTGTGCCATGCCGAGATCTCGAGCCTGTGAGGCTGTGAACGGGAATCCATCGTTGACGAGCGTGGGCATACACGGATGGAACCCTCGCAGCTATCGCGAGGCGACTTCGCCGTCCACAGGTACATACGGAGTGACTCGTCAGCGTGGCCGGAGTGACTCGTCAGCGTGGCCGGAGTGACTCGTCAGCGGGGAGGGGTCAGGAGTAGTCGGCCTGGGCCTTCTTGGCCATGTCGAGGAACGCTTCCTTGGAGGCCTTATCGGCTTCCAGGTCCTTGACCTTCTTCTTGTCGCCCTTGGCCTCGGCCGCCGCGATCTTCTCGCCGACCTCGTCGATCGCGCGCTGCAGCTTGCCGATCATGTCGTCGGCGCGGGCGGACTTCTCCGGATCGGTCTTCTTCCACTTGCTCTCGGTCGCGTCGCGCACGGCCTGCTCGACCTTGCGGATGCGCGCCTCGAACTCGCCGATCTTGGCCCGCGGCACCTTGCCGGCCGCCTCCCAGCGATCGGCGATGTCGAGCCAGGCCTTGCGGGCGGCGTCGATGTCCTTGATCGGGATGAGCTTCTCCGCCTCGGCGAGGATCTCGAGCTTCTTCTCGGCGTTGACCTCGTACTCGGCGTCGAGCTGGGCATTGGCCTCGTCGCGCGCCGTGAAGAACGCGTCCTGTGCGGCACGGAACCGCTTCCAGAGCTTGTCCTCGACGTTGCGGGGAGCCGATCCGGCCTTCTTCCACTCCGTCATCAGGTCGCGATACTTGCCCGCCGTCACACCCCACTCGGTCGACGTCGAGAGTGCCTCGGCCTCGACGATCAGCTTCTCCTTGATCGTCTTGGCGGCCTCACGGAGCGTCGACTGCTCGCCGAAGTGCGTCTTGCGACGTCGCGTGTACGCCGTGCGGGCCGTGCTGAAGCGGTGCCACAGCTCGTCGTCGGCGGACTTGCTGAGCCGGGGGAGCGCCTTCCACTCGTCGAGCAGGGCACGGAGCTTGTCGGCGCCGGCCTTCCAGTCGTTGCCGGCGGCGATCTTCTCGGCCTCGTCGGCGATGCGGATCTTCTCGGTCTGTGCCTCGGCGACCTTGGCCGCACGCTCGACCTTGCGCTGCTCGCGCTGCTTGTCGATCGCCGGCTGCAGGGCATCGAGTCGCTTCAGCAGCGAGTCGAGATCGCCGAGTGCCTGGGCGTCGACGATCTGCGCGCGCACCTTGGTGACGGCCTTGGCGGCGTCGTCGGGCGACAGCGCACCACCCTCGAGGCGCTTCTCGAGCAGGTCGACCTCGACCTCGAGTCCTTCGTAGCGTCGTACGTACAACGACATCGCCTCAGCGGGATCACCGCCGGGCCACTGGCCGATCAGTCGTTCACCGTCAGTGGTCTTGACGTAGACATTGCCTTCGTCGTCGACACGACCCCAAGGGTTCGTGGGCGCAGAACTCATGGGCGACAGTGTAGGCGTCAGCCGGTCGCAGGGTTGCCAGTGCGTCTCGCGTACCCTGTCGCACGTGCTTCTCACGTCATTTCCGGCCGGCCCGCTGCAGGCGAACTGCTATTTCGTCTCCCGCGGTCCCGGCACGGGTTGCGCGATCGTCGACCCCGGCATGGACGCGATGGACGGCGTCCGCACGGTCGTCGCCGAGCACAACCTGACGCCCTCCGCGGTGCTCATCACGCACGGCCACTTCGACCACATGTGGTGCGCCCAGGACGTCGCGCGCGACTACGGCTGCGCAGTGTGGATCCACCCCGCCGACCGGCACCTGCTGGCCGACCCCATGGCCGCGATCTCCAACGAGTCCGCCACGATGCTGCGCTCGCAGCTCGGCATGACCGACATCCCCGACTTCACCGAGCCCGCTGACGTACGCGATGCGGTCGACGGCGCCCGGATCGAGGTCGACGGGCTGACGTTCCTCGTCGACCACGTGCCCGGCCACACGCCCGGCACGGTGTTCTACCGCGTCGACTACGACGGGCCCGAAGACGTCTCGCAGGTGATGTTCTCCGGAGACTTCCTGTTCGCCGGGTCGATCGGGCGTACGGACCTCAACGGCGGCTCGCACCCGCAGATGCAGGACAGCCTGCGCGACCGGGTGCTGCCGCTCGACGACGACATCGTGGTGCTGCCCGGCCACGGCGGCCAGACGTCGATCGGCCGCGAGCGCGCCACCAACCCGTTCCTCGCCGAGGTCATGTCATGAGCAAGCTGAGCGGCTTCCCGGAGTTCCTGCCGGCCGAGCGCAACGTCGAACTCATCGTCCTCGATCACCTGCGTACGGTCTTCGACCTGCACGGCTTCGCCTCGATCGAGACGCGTGCGGTCGAGACGATGGACCAGCTGCTCCGCAAGGGCGAGATCGACAAAGAGGTCTACGTCCTGCGCCGCCTGCAAGCCGGCGAGGGTGACAGCGACTCGGGCATGGGGTTGCACTTCGATCTGACCGTCCCCTTCGCCCGGTACGTCCTGGAGAACGCCGGCAAGCTCGAGTTCCCGTTCCGCCGCTACCAGATCCAGAAGGTGTGGCGCGGCGAGCGTCCTCAGCAGGGCCGGTTCCGCGAGTTCACCCAGGCCGACATCGACATCGTCGCCAAGGACGAGCTCCCGTTCCACTTCGACGTCGAGGTCGCGCAGGTCATGGCCGAGGCGTTGTCGGGCCTTCCCGTGCCGCAGCTGACGCTGCAGGTCAGCAACCGCAAGGTGCTCGAGGGCTTCTACCTCGGCCTCGGCATCGCCGAGCCCACCGCCGTCATGCCGATCGTCGACAAGCTCGACAAGGTGCCGGCCGACAAGATCGCCGAGCAGCTGCAGACCGACGCCGGGCTCACCGCTGAGCAGGCCGCGACGTGCCTGGCCCTGGCAGACGTACGTACGACCGACGAGTCGTTCGTCGAGGCCGTACGCGCGCTGGGCGTCACGCACCCGCTGCTCGACGAGGGCCTCGAGGAGCTCCGTCAGGTCGTGATCGGCGCTGCGGGCGCCAAGGGCGTCGACATCGTCGCCGATCTCCGCATCGCCCGCGGGCTCGACTACTACACCGGCACGGTGTTCGAGACCCGCATGGCCGGCTACGAGCACCTCGGCTCGATCTGCTCGGGCGGTCGCTACGACCAGCTCGCCAGCGACGGCAAGAACACCTATCCCGGCGTCGGCATCTCGCTGGGCGTCTCGCGCCTGCTCGTGCCGCTCGTCGCAGACGGCCTCACCGCCGACCGTTCGGTGCCCAGCACGGTTCTCGTCGCGCTCGTCGACGAGGAGTCGCGCGCCGCCAGCGTCGACGTCGCCTCGGCGCTGCGGGCTCGCGGCATCCCGGCCGAGGTGGCGGCGAGCGCGCAGAAGTTCGGCAAGCAGATTCGCTACGCCGAACGCCGGGGCATACCGTTTGTGTGGTTCCCCGCCAACGGCGACGAGCCGCACAAGGTGAGGGACATCCGCGTCGGCGACCAGGCGGACGCCGATCCCGCCACCTGGGCCCCGCCCGCCGGAGACCTCAAACCTCGCATCCTCAGAACACCTAGCAAGGAGCAGAACACGTGATCCGCACCCACGACGCCGGAAGCCTGCGCGCCGAACACATCGGCCAGCAGGTCACCCTCGCCGGATGGGTGGCGCACCGTCGAGATCACGGTGGTGTCGCGTTCATCGACCTGCGCGAGGCCTCGGGAGTCGTCCAGGTCGTCATTCGCGAGGAAGTCGCTCGCCAGCTGCGGGCCGAGTTCTGCCTCAAGGTCGTCGGCACGGTGCAGAAGCGCCCCGAGGGCAACGAGAACGCCGGCATCCCCACGGGCGACATCGAGGTCATCGCGGACGACGTCGAGATCCTCAGCGCAGCGGCGCCCCTGCCGTTCCCGATCGACGACCACGTCGACGTCGGCGAGGAGGCGCGCCTCAAGTACCGCTACCTCGACCTGCGCCGCACGGGCCCGGCTGCCGCGATCCGGCTGCGCAGCAAGGTCAACGCCGCCGCCCGTGAGGTGCTCGCCGCCAAGGACTTCGTCGAGATCGAGACGCCGACGCTGACCCGCTCGACGCCCGAGGGCGCTCGTGACTTCCTGGTGCCCGCCCGGCTCAAGCCCGGCAGCTGGTACGCGCTGCCGCAGAGCCCTCAGCTGTTCAAGCAGCTACTGATGGTCGGCGGCATGGAGCGCTACTACCAAATCGCGCGCTGCTACCGCGACGAGGACTTCCGCGCCGACCGGCAGCCCGAGTTCACCCAGCTCGACATCGAGATGAGCTTCGTCGAGCAGGCCGACGTCCTCGAGCTGATGGAGCAGATCCTGGTCAAGATGTGGTCGCTCATCGGCTACGAGATCCCGACGCCGATCCCGCACATGACCTACGCCGAGGCGATGCGCCGGTTCGGCTCCGACAAGCCCGACCTGCGGATGGGCCAGGAGCTGGTCGAGTGCACCGAGTTCTTCAAGGACACCCCGTTCCGGGTGTTCCAGGCCGAGTACGTCGGCGCGGTCGTGATGCCCGGAGGCGCTTCGCAGCCGCGCCGTCAGTTCGACGCCTGGCAGGAGTGGGCCAAGCAGCGTGGTGCGCGCGGCCTGGCGTACATCACGATCTCCGAGGACGGCGAGCTCGGTGGTCCCGTGGCCAAGAACCTGTCCGACGCTGAGCGAGCCGGCATCGCCGTGCACGTCGGCGCCAAGCCCGGCGACTGTGTGTTCTTCGGCGCCGGCACGACCAAGTCCACCCGCGGCCTGCTCGGTGCCGCTCGGCTCGAGATCGGTGAGCGCTGCGACCTGATCGACAAGGCCGCCTGGGAGTTCGTCTGGGTCGTCGACGCCCCGCTGTTCGAGCCGTCGAGCGACGCGGTCGCCTCGGGCGACGTCGCCGTGGGCGCCGGAGCCTGGACGGCCGTGCACCACGCGTTCACGTCGCCCCAGGATCTCGACACGTTCGACACCGATCCGGGCAACGCGATCGCCTGGGCGTACGACATCGTCTGCAACGGCAACGAGCTCGGTGGCGGCTCCATCCGAATCCACCGTGAAGACATCCAGAAGCGCGTCTTCGCGATGATGGGCATCGGCGAGGACGAGGCGCAGGAGAAGTTCGGCTTCCTGCTCGACGCCTTCAACTTCGGCGCGCCGCCGCACGGCGGCATCGCCGTCGGGATGGACCGCATCTGTGCCCTGCTTGCCGGCGCCGACTCGATCCGTGAGGTCATCGCGTTCCCCAAGTCGGGAGGCGGATTCGATCCGTTGACCGCAGCCCCAGCGCCGATCACGACCGAGCAGCGCAGGGATGCCGGGGTGGACTGGAAGCCCGAACCGAAGAAGGTGGACGTCGCACCCGCCAACTAGGCTCGCTGCATGAGCGACGACGGGCTGTTCGACCTTCCTGAAGCACCCCCGTCGACCGGCACGGGTGGTGGCAGTCTGTCGGGCAACACGCACGCCTCGGCGCCGCTGGCCGTACGCATGCGGCCGCGGTCGCTCGACGAGCTCGTCGGCCAGCAGCACCTGCTGGCGCCAGGATCGCCGCTGCGGCAGATGATCGAGGGCAACCAGCCGCTCACGATCCTGCTGTGGGGCCCTCCAGGCACGGGCAAGACGACGATCGCCAGCCTGCTCAGCGCCCACACGCAGCGCCGCTTCGTCGAGGTCTCCGCGGTCTCGGCCGGCGTCAAGGAGGTCCGCGAGACGATCGCCGGTGCCCGCCGTGCGCTGGCGCAGAGCGGCGTCGAGACCGTCCTGTTCGTCGACGAGGTCCACCGCTTCAGCAAGTCCCAGCAGGACGCGTTGCTGCCCGGCGTCGAGAACCGTTGGGTGTCGCTCGTCGCCGCGACGACCGAGAACCCGCACTTCAGCGTCATCTCGCCGCTGCTGAGCCGCAGCCTGCTGCTGACGCTCGAGTCACTGACCGACGACGACATCGGCGTGCTCGTCGACCGCGCGCTCACCGACGAACGCGGTCTCGGCGGCACCGTGACGTTGACCGAGGAGGCCAAGAGCCATCTCGTACGCCTGGCAGGTGGCGACGGTCGCCGGGTCCTGACCTATCTGGAGGCCGCCGCCGGCGCCGCGACGAGCCAGGGCAAGACCGAGATCGACGTCGACGACGCGGCTCTGGCCGTCGACAAGGCCGCGGTGCGCTATGACCGGCAGGGCGACCAGCACTACGACGTCATCAGCGCGTTCATCAAGTCGATCCGCGGCTCCGACGTCGACGCATCGCTGCACTACCTCGCCCGGATGATCGAGGCGGGGGAGGACCCGCGATTCATCGCGCGACGACTCATGATCCACGCCAGCGAGGACATCGGCATGGCCGATCCGACGGCTCTCCCGCTGGCGACCGCCACGGCGCAGGCCGTCGCGATGATCGGCTTTCCCGAGGCGCGCATCCCGCTGGCGCAAGCCGTGATCCACCTGGCGTCCGCGCCCAAGTCCAACGCCGTCGTCGAGGCGATCAACCGCGCACAGGCGGATGTCCATGCCGGCAAGGTCGGTGCCGTGCCGCCCGCACTGCGCGATGCGCACTACTCCGGCGCCAAGCAGCTCGGACACGGCCACGACTACAAGTACCCCCACAACGACGTCCGTGGCGTGGTCGGCCAGCAGTACGCACCCGACGACGTCGACGGGGCGACCTACTACGAGCCCAGCGAGCACGGGTTCGAGGCGCGACTGGGTGAGCGTCTCGCCGTGATCCGGGCCATCCTGCGCGACCGCTGACGAGATAAGGTCGTGGGCATGTCGGCGGAGCTCTGGATCCTCGTCGCGACCGCACTTCTCGCGGTCGTGACGATCGGTGCTGCCGTGATCGCCGTACGCGCCGCGCGCCGGGTCGCCCTGCCTCCCGAACCCCGGCCGGTCGCACGTGCGCCATACGAGTCGTCGCTCGTCATCACGTACGACGAGCCGGAGACGATGCACGTGCCTCACGAGCTGCAGCCCCGCATCGTCGAGGGCCATCTGATCGTGCCGCCGTCGCAGCAGCAGGTCGTCAACACCGCGCTGGGCCGCCCCGGCGTACGCCTCTCGATCCTGGCTCACGGACTGGCGCACGCCCTGCGCCCCGAGAGCCGCGACCGCATCACCGCGATGATGCGCCGCGAATACCGTCGTCGCCGCCGTGAGCGCCTGCAGGCCGGCCGCCGTGCCGTACGCGCCGGCCGCCCCACTCCGCCCTCCGAGGAATGGCTGGGGGGACCCTCATGAGATCCCGCGTCGTGTGGTTCGTCGCCGGCTCCGCCGCAGGGCTCTACGCCTCGGTCAAGGCCCGTCGAGCCGCCTACCGGCTCTCCACGCCGGGTCTCGTCGACCAGGCCGCAGCCCTCGGGCTCGGCTGGCGAGCGTTCAGCTCAGAGCTGCGAGACGGCATGGAGACCCGCCAGCGCGACATCGCGCGCGGGTTGTCCGGCGCCCCCCATGACCACACCGACCTGCTCCGCCTCGAGGCCGAGCACACCCAGAAGGACCAGACCTGATGCAGACCGCGGAGATCCGCCGCCGATTCCTCGCGCACTTCGAGAACGCCGGCCACACCGTCGTGCCCTCGGCGCCGTTGCTGTTCGACGACCCCAACTTGCTGTTCGTCAACGCCGGCATGGTGCCGTTCAAGCCCTACTTCCTCGGCCAGGAGACGCCGCCGTGGGACACCGCCACGAGCGTCCAGAAGTGCGTCCGTACGCAGGACATCGAGGAGGTCGGCAAGACCACTCGTCACGGCACGTTCTTCCAGATGAACGGCAACTTCTCGTTCGGCGACTACTTCAAGGCCGGCGCCATCACGCACGCCTGGAGCCTCATCACGAGCTCGGTCGACGACGGCGGGCTCGGCTTCGACCCCGACACGATCTGGGTCACGGTGCTGCACTCCGACGACGAGGCGCGCAGCCTCTGGAAGGAGATCGCCGGCCTGCCCGACGAGCGCATCCAAAGCCGAGGGCTGCTCGACAACTACTGGCACATGGGCGTCGCCGGCCCTGGTGGGCCGGCCAGCGAGATCTACGTCGACCGTGGTCCCGAGTTCGGCCCCGACGGCGGCCCGGTCGTCGACGAGGACCGCTTCCTGGAGATCTGGAACCTCGTGTTCATGCAGGAGGAGATCACCAACGTCCGCGCCAAGGACCAGTTCGACGTCCTCGGCGACCTGCCCAACAAGAACATCGACACCGGCATGGGCCTCGAGCGCGTCGCCTACCTGCTGCAGGGCAAGGGCAACCTCTACGAGATCGACGAGGTCTTCCCGGTCATCGAGAAGGCGTCGGAGATCTCCGGTCGCACGTACGGCAAGGACCACGCCGACGACGTACGCTTCCGGGTCGTCGCCGACCACGTCCGCAGCGGCCTGATGCTGATGGGCGACGGGGTGACGCCGGGCAACGAGGCACGGGGCTACGTCCTGCGCCGCCTGCTGCGCCGGGCCGTGCGCTCGATGCGCCTGCTGGGCTACGACGATCCCGCACTGCCCGAGCTGCTCCCGGTGAGCCTCGACCGCATGAAGGCGTCCTACCCCGAGCTCGAGGCCGACTTCCCGCGCATCTCCCAGATCGCGTACGCCGAGGAGGACGCGTTCCGCCAGACACTCGGCAAGGGCACGCAGATCTTCGAGAGCGCCGCGATCGCGGTCAAGGACAGCGGCGGCACGACGCTCCCGGGCGAGCAGGCGTTCGCACTCCACGACACCTACGGGTTCCCGATCGACCTGACGCTCGAGATGGCGTCGGAGCAGGGTCTTGCGGTCGACGAGGAGGGTTTCCGCTCGCTCATGGCCGAACAGCGCTCGCGCGCCAAGGCCGACGCGAAGTCCAAGAAGGGCGCGCACGCCGACACCACGGTCTATCGCGCTGCGCTCGACGCCAACGGCCCGACCGACTGGCTGGCCTACACCGATCTCACGACCGAGTCGCGGGTCATCGCACTGATCGCCGGCGGCGACAGCGTCCCGGCGATCCCGGCCGGCTCGATCGGTGAGGTCGTGCTCGACCGCACCCCGTTCTATGCCGAATCCGGTGGCCAGAACGCCGACGCCGGCGTGCTGACGTGGGACGGCGGCCGCGCCGAGGTCCTCGACGTGCAACGGCCCGTACGCGGTCTCGTCGTGCACCAGGTCCGCGTGCTCGACGGCGAGCTGACGCTCGACCAGCAGCTCGAGGCAGCCGTCGACCCCGAGTGGCGCCTCGGCGCTCGTCAGGCCCACTCCGGCACCCACGTCGTGCACGCCGCCCTCCGCGAGGTGCTCGGCCCCACCGCGCTGCAGTCCGGTTCCTACAACCGCCCGGGCTATCTGCGCCTCGACTTCGGCTGGAACAGCGCATTGTCGCCCGACCAGCTGCACCAGGTCGAGGACGTGTCCAACCGCGCCCTGCGAGCCGACCTGCCGGTCAGTGCGCAGATCATGTCGCTGCCCGAGGCTCGCGAGTGGGGTGCGCTCGCACTGTTCGGCGAGACGTACGGCGAGGACGTCCGCGTCGTCGAGATCGGCGGCCCGTGGTCGCGCGAGCTCTGCGGCGGCACGCACGTCGAGCGGTCGTCGCAGATCGGCACACTGGTCATCACGTCCGACGGCTCGGTGGGCGCCGGCAACCGGCGCATCGAGGCGTTGACCGGCATCGAGGGCTTCGACTACCTCGCCCGCGAGCGCGACGTCGTACGCCAGCTCACCGACATCCTCAAGACGCAGCCCGACGAGGTGCCCGCCCGTGTACGCGACCTGGTCGAGCGGCTCAAGTCCGCGGAGAAGACCGCCGAACGCATGAAGGCCGCGCAGCTCCTCGGTGCCGCCGGTGACGTCGCGGCCACGGCCAAGGACGTCAACGGCGTCGCCTACGTCGGCCATCACGCGGCCGGCGCCGGCG
Source organism: Aeromicrobium ginsengisoli (assembly GCF_004134905.2). Taxonomy (GTDB): domain Bacteria; phylum Actinomycetota; class Actinomycetes; order Propionibacteriales; family Nocardioidaceae; genus Aeromicrobium; species Aeromicrobium ginsengisoli. The sequence continues at coordinate 60,385 of NZ_SDPQ02000001.1, forward strand.
GGGGAGACGTGCGCACGCTCGCGCTCGACATCCGCGGACGCCTGCGCGATCGTCCGGCCGTCGTCGTCGTGATCGGCGACGCCGGCGACAAGCCCGCGGCAGTCGTCGCGCTCAACGACGCCGCCCAGGAGCGAGGCCTCTCGGCCAACCAGCTCATCGGTGTCGTCGGCGACAAGATCGGCGGCCGTGGTGGCGGCAAGGCCGACGTGGCCCAGGGCGGTGGCACGGACGTCTCGGCGATCCCGGCTGCGCTGGCTGCGGTCGAGGCGGCACTGTCAGCGTGACGATGCGTCGTGGCCGGAGGGTCGGTGTCGATGTCGGCGACGTACGCATCGGGGTCGCGGTCAGCGATCCCGACGGCATCCTCGCGACACCGGTCGAGACGGTTCCGGCGGGAACCGGCGCGATTGCCCGGCTCGCCGAGATCGTGCGCGACTACGAGCCGATCGAGTGCGTCGTCGGGCTCCCGGTCGGCCTGTCCGGCCGTGAGGGCCCGGCGGCAGTCAAGGTGCGTACGTTCTGCGCCGAGCTGCTGCCGGCGATCGCACCGGTGCCGATCCGGCTGTTCGACGAGCGCATGTCGACCATGACGGCCGAGGGGCAGCTGCGACACAGCGGACGCTCCGGAGCATCCAGACGCACGGTGATCGACCAGGCTGCCGCTACGGTGATCCTGCAGACGGCACTGGACACAGAACGGACCCGTGGGTCCGCCCCCGGAGAGAGCTTGTGAGGGATCGATGAGTGACAGCGGACTGGACCTGATGACGGGTGGCTCCTCGGGCCCAGGGCGCCGGCGTGCCAGCACGCCCCCGAGCAAGCCGTGGGGACGCCGCATCGTGACGCTCCTCGTCATCCTCGCGCTGGTGCTGGGCGGCTACTTCGTCTGGACCAAGGTCTCGGGCTTCATCAGCGGCCCGGCCGACTACTCCGGCACGGGCACCGGAAGCGTGACCGTGGAGATCCCGCAGAACTCCAACGGCCAGCAGATCGCCGACATCCTCGCCGAGAAGGACGTCGTCAAGAGCGCCGAGGCGTTCTACCAGCTTGCGCTCAAGGACTCGCGGTTCCAGGCGATCCAGGCCGGCTACTACAAGGTCAAGAAGCAGATGTCGGCCGAAGCGGCGATGAAGGCGCTGTCCGACAAGCGCAACATCGTCGGCGCGCCGGGGGAGAGCCGCGTGACGATCCCTGAGGGGTCGCGCATCAAGAGCATCACCAAGATCATCGCGGCGCGGACCAAGATCTCGGCGGCTGCCGTCACCAAGGCGCTCAAGGACCCCGACGCACTCGGGCTGCCCGCGGTGGCGAAGGGCAACCCCGAGGGCTACCTGTTCCCGGCGACGTACTCGGTCGGTGCCAAGACGACCGCGACCCAGCTGCTCAAGCAGATGGTCGCCAAGACACTGTCAGTGGCCAAGGACCTCGACATCGGCACCCGCGCCCGTGCCCTGGGCCTCGATGGCGAGCAGGTGCTGACCGTGGCCAGCATCCTGGAGTACGAGGCCAAGAAGGACTCCGACTACCCCAAGGTCGCTCGGGTCCTCTACAACCGGCTCAAGGCCGGCATGCTGCTGCAGCTCGACTCCACCGTGTCCTACGCCAGCGGCCGCGAGGGCGACGTGTTCACGACCCAGGCCGAGCGCGACTCCGACTCGCCCTACAACACCTACAAGGCCGCGGGCCTGCCGCCGGGACCGATAGGCTCGCCCGGCGAGAAGACCATCGAAGCGGCGCTCAACCCGGCCGATGGTGACTGGCTCTACTTCGTCGCGGTCAACCTCGAGACGGGCGAGACGGTGTTCTCCAACACCAAGGCTGAGCACGATGCTGCGGTCCTCAAGCTCCAGGAGTACTGCCGTTCCGCCGACGCCAAGGGTTGCTGATGCATTGCGCCGTCCTGGGCTCGCCGATCGCCCACTCGCTCTCCCCGGCGATGCACCGCGCCGCGTACGTCGAGCTCGGCCTCGACTGGACCTACGAGGCCGTCGAGCTCGAAGAGGATGGACTCGAGCTGTTCCTGTCGTCCCTGGGTGACGACGTCCGCGGCTTCTCGGTCACCGCACCGCTCAAGCGCCGCGTCGCCGAGCTGGTGCCCGAAGCCAGTGAGATCGTCGGGCGCCTCGGCGTGGCCAACACGATCCTGGTCGAGGACACCGGACTGCGCAGCGACAACACCGACGTGCCGGGTGCCGTGGCGGCGCTGCGGGAGCGCGGTGTCGAGCAGGCCCGCTCGGCACGCATCCTCGGGGGCGGGGCGACCGCAGCCTCCATGGCGTACGCCGTCGCGTCGATCGGCGCCGAACGCGTCGAGTTCGTCGTCCGCGAACCCTCCCGTGCGACCGAGGCCGCCCATGCGGCCAAGGCTGCGGGCCTCGCGGTGACGATCCACACGATCGACGAACCGCTGATCGACAAGCTCGACCTCCTGATCTCGACCATGCCGGGTGAGGTCGTCGGATCGCGCTCGCACGAGCTCGTCGACTCGTCGCGTGCGGTGTTCGACGTGGTCTACGACCCGTGGCCGACGCCGATCGCCAAGGCCGCCGAACAGGCAGGCGTCCGCGTGGTGTCGGGGCTCGACCTGCTGGCCCACCAGGCGGCGCTCCAGGTCGACCTCATGACCGGCAGCCAGGTTTCTCCACAGCTGTTGCGCCGAGCCGCACTGGCTGAGCTCTCGACGCGCTAGGTTCGCACCCGTGACCATCGCCATCGTTGCTCTGGCAGCGGCTCTCATCGGCGCGGCCGGGCCGTGGGTGCTCAGGCGCATGCCGGAGCCTCCCGAGCCCGATGAGGACAAGGTCACCTACGCCGACCTGTCGCGGACTCGCGGACTCGCCGTGGGACTGGCGATCGGCGCCGCGCTCATGGCCGGGATCGTCGCGTGGAAGATCGAGCCCCCCGAGCTGTTGCCCGTATGGGTCCTGGTGACGGGCGTGGGCTCATGGCTCGTGTTCATCGACTGGCGCACGAGGCTGTTGCCGTACGTCGTGGTCGCACCGACCTATCTGGCGACCTACGCGCTCGTGGGTCTCGGCGCGATCCTGCTGCAGGACGTCGATGTGCTCGTCGACGCGCTGGTGGCCAACATCGTCGTCTACGTGATCTTCCGGGTGCTCTATGCGATCGCGCGCGGCGCGTTCGGCTTCGGTGACGTACGACTCTCAGCAGTCCTCGCCACGGCACTTGGCGCCTTGGGCACGCACGAGGTGCTCGTCGGCATGTACGCCGGATTCCTTCTCGGCGCGGTGTTCGGTCTGGTGCTCTCGCGGCTCAAGATCGTCGACTCGAAGTCGTACGCCTTCGGGCCCTACATGGTCGTCGGCGCCGTCATCGGTGCCGCCTGGGGGCCCGCGCTCTACGGAAGTTGATCGCCGGGCTTGACCTTGACCCGAGGGTCAACGTCTAGCGTGGTCGGCATGAGGATCGGCGAGGTCGCCCGGCAGGCCGGGGTCACCATCAAGGCAGTGCGCTACTACGAGTCGCTCGGGCTGGTCTCGGCGCAGCGACTCGGCAACGGTTACCGCGACTACGACGACCGGGCCGTGCGCCTGGTCCGCGAGGTGCATGCGCTCGGTGCGCTCGGCATCAAGGCCGAGCAGACCCGGCCGTTCCTCGACTGCCTCGTCTCGGGCAACGCCGAGGGCGATGACTGCCCGGCCTCCCTCGAGACGTACCGGTCGGCGATCACCGACATGAGCGCACGGATCGCCGACCTGACCGAGCGCCGTGACGCCCTGGTCGAGCTGCTCGCCAAGGCCTCCGACCGCGCCGAACCGCTCTGCGACCTGACCCCCACCCGCCTCGACCTCCAGGAGATCCGATGAGCAAAGTCCCCGCCGTCACCGACGCCACGTTCGCGCAGGAGGTGCTCGCCTCGGAGACGCCTGTGCTCGTCGAGTACTGGGCCGAGTGGTGCGGCCCTTGCCGGCAGGTCTCGCCGGTGCTCGAGGAGCTTGCCGACGACTACGGCGACAGGCTCCGCATCGTCAAGATGAACTCTGACGAGAACGTCGTCACAGCCGCCGCCCAGCGGGTCATGGCCGTGCCGACGCTCCAGGTGTTCCAACGCGGTGAGCTCGTCGCGTCGATCGTCGGCGCCAAGCCCAAGCGGGCGCTGGCCGCCGAGCTCGACCGCTTCGTCCAGTAGGACGGACGCCGTCCCGGGTGACGCATGGGGCGTGGGAGAATTGCTCCCATGCTTCGTTGGTTGACCGCAGGTGAGTCGCACGGCCCCGCCCTTGTCGCCGTCCTCGAGGGATTGCCTGCCGGAGTGCAGGTGACCAGCAAGGACATCCAGGCGGCGCTCGCGCGTCGGCGCCTCGGCTACGGCCGCGGTGCCCGCATGGCGTTCGAGCAGGACGAGCTCGAGATCGTCGGCGGGCTGCGGCACGGCTCGACGTTGGGCAGCCCCATCGCACTGCGCATCGGCAACAGCGAGTGGCCCAAGTGGGAGCAGGTCATGGCGGCCGATCCGGTCGACGCCGACATCCTCGACGGGCTCAAGCGCAACGCGCCGCTGACCCGCCCGCGTCCGGGCCACGCCGACCTCGCCGGCATGCAGAAGTACGGCTTCGACGAGGCTCGTCCGATCCTCGAGCGCGCGAGTGCGCGCGAGACCGCGGCCCGCGTCGCCCTCGGCGAGATCGCCGCGCAGTTCATCCAGCAGACGACCGGCGCCACGATCGTGTCGCACGTCGTCGAGCTCGGCACCGTACGCGCGCCGGCCGGCGTGATCCCGAGTCACGGCGACGTCGAGGCGCTCGACGCCGACCCGGTTCGTTGCTTCGACCCCGAGACCAGCGCCGCGATGGTCGCGGAGATCGATCAGGCCCACAAGGACGGTGACACGCTCGGCGGCGTCGTCGAGGTCGTCGTCGAAGGGCTGCCGCCGGGCCTCGGCTCGCACACGCACTGGGACAAGCGGCTCGACGGTCGTCTCGCTGCCGCGTTGATGGGCATCCAGGCCATCAAGGGCGTCGAGCTGGGCGACGGCTTCGAGCTGGCCCGCACGCGTGGGTCGCTCGCTCACGATGAGATCGTGCCGACCGCCGACGGCATCCGGCGCGTCTCGGGTCGTTCTGGCGGCACCGAGGGGGGCATGACGACGGGCGAGATCCTGCGCGTACGTGCGGCGATGAAGCCCATCGCGACCGTCCCCCGCGCGTTGCGCACGGTCGACGTCGAGACCGGTGAAGAGGCGCGTGCCAACCACCAGCGGTCCGACGTGTGCGCCGTGCCGGCCGCCGGCATCGTCGCCGAAGCCATGGTCGCGCTCGTGGTTGCCGATGCGATCCTCGAGAAGTTCGCCGGCGACGCGGTCGAGGAGACCCGTCGCAACGTCGAGGGCTACCTCACGAACCTGAGGCACCGTTGAGCCCCGTTGTCGTCCTCGTCGGTCCGCCCGGTGCGGGCAAGACCACGGTCGCCGAATCGCTGGCCGAACGACTGGGGGTGCCGTTCCGCGACACCGACCAGGACGTCGAAGCTGGGGAAGGCGTGTCGGTGCAGGACCTCTTCATCGACCACGGTGAGGCGCACTTCCGTGCGTTGGAGGAGAAGGCTGTCGCTGCGGCGCTCGGCGACCACGACGGCGTGCTGGCCCTCGGCGGTGGTGCCGTGCTCAGCGCGGCGACCCGTGAACTGCTCCAGCAGCACCGGGTGCTCTTCCTCGACGTCAGTCTCCCGGCCGCGGTGGCGCGCGTCGGCATGAACGGCAATCGCCCCCTGCTGCTCGGCAACGTCCGTGCCCAGATGAAGAACCTGCTGGACCAGCGCCGCCCGCTCTACGCCGAGGTGGCGCGCTTCACGATCGTCACCGACGAGCTCGACGCAGCCCAGGTCACCGACCAGGCACTGGAACTGATCAAGGAGGACCGATGACCACGCGCCTGACCGTGCCGACCGATCGCCCGTACGACGTGGTGATCGGCAATGGTGTGCATGAGCAGCTGCGGGGACTCATCGGATTCGGGCTCGGCGTCCTGAGGGTCGCGATCATCCACTCGCCGACGATGGCCAAGCAGGCCGAGATCCTGCGCGAGCCGCTGGTCTCCGACGCGCTCGAGGTGCACCTGATCGAGGTGCCCGACGGCGAGTCGGCCAAGAACGCCGACGTGCTGGCGTTCTGCTGGAAGGTGCTCGGCGAGGCCGGGTTCACCCGGTCCGATGTCATCGTCGGCCTGGGTGGTGGCGCCACGACCGACCTCGCCGGATTCGTCGCCGCCAGCTGGCTGCGGGGCGTCCGGTTCGTCAACGTCCCCACGACGGTGCTCGGCATGGTCGACGCCGCGGTCGGTGGCAAGACCGGCATCAACACCGGCGAGGGCAAGAACCTCGTCGGCGCGTTCCACGAGCCGGTCGGGGTGTTGTGCGACCTCGACGTGCTCCGCAGTCTGCCTGCCGCCGAGCTCCGCAGTGGCCTGGCCGAGGTCGCCAAGTGCGGCTTCATCGCCGACCCGACGATCCTCGACCTGATCGAGGCCGCGCCCGAGTCGCTCGCCGACGCATCGTCCCCGATCGTCGCCGAGCTGATCGCCAAGGGCATCACGGTCAAGGCCCGCACGGTCGCCGGCGACCTGCGCGAGACCGGCGACGACGGGATCGGTCGCGAGGCGCTCAACTACGGTCATACGTTCGGCCACGCGGTCGAGCGGTTCGAGCACTACCGGATCCGCCACGGCGAGGCGGTGTCGATCGGCATGGTGTTCGTCGCCGAGGTGGCACACCGCGCAGGCCGCATCGACCAGGACCTGCTGGACCGCCATCGCTCGATCCTCGGCACGCTCGGGCTCCCCATGACGTACCGGCCGGGCATCTGGGAGGCGCTGTCGTCGACCATGCGGCTCGACAAGAAGACGCGCGGCGACCAACTGCGTTTCGTGGTCCTCGACGGTCTGGCCAGGCCGGCGATCCTGGCCGGGCCTGACGAGCAGCTGATCCTCGACGCCTACCGGGCCATCTCCTCGTGACCACGGAAGCACGCCGCAACCGCCTCGTCGCCGAGCTGGCCGCGCGCGGGCTCGACGGCATCGTGATCACGACACTGGTCAACGTCCGCTACCTCACGGGGTTCACCGGCTCCAACGGTGCGCTGGTCGTGCCGCGTGAGGGCGGTGCGGTGTTCCTGACGGATGGCCGCTATCGCGACCAGGCCGACGCGGAGCTGCCGGACGTCACGCACCAGATCGGCCGCGACCTGCTGGCTGGGGCGGCCGAGCACATCGCCGGCGGCACGTGGGCCGCCGAGACGCACACGCTCAGCGTCGACGGGCACGCGCGGCTCATCGAGCTCGCGCCGAGCATTACCTTCGTACCCGCCGAGCGGCTCGTCGAGGCGCTGCGCGAGGTCAAGGACGACGCCGAGGTCGATGCCCTGCGGCGCGCCTGCGACATCTCGACCCGCGCGCTCGAGTCGTTGCTGGAGGGCCCGGTGGCCGGACGCACCGAGCGCGCCGTGGCCCGCGACCTCGAGAACCGCATGCTCGACCTCGGCGCAGAGGCGATCGCGTTCGAGACGATCCTCGCCGCCGGTGAGAACTCCGCGATCCCGCACCACAGCCCCTCCGAACGCGTCCTCGGCGACGGCGACCTGGTCAAGATCGACTTCGGCGCCCGCGTCGCCGGCTATCACGCCGACTGCACGCGTACGTTCGTGCTGGGCCGCGCTGATGAGTGGCAGCGGGAGATCCACGCAGCCGTGCGGGAGTCGCAGGCGGCCGGGGTCGAGGCCCTGCGCGAGGGCGTCGCGGTGGCCGATTCGTACGCTGCGGCGTCCTCCAGCCTGGAGGCCGCAGGGTGGCTGCACGCGTTCACGACGGGGCTCGGACACGGCGTCGGGCTCGAGATCCACGAGGACCCGTTCATCGGGCCCTCACACACAGGTAAACTGGCTAGTCGCACTGTCCTCACGATGGAGCCGGGCATCTATGTCCCGGGTCGTGGGGGAGTACGTATCGAAGACACCGTCCTCGTGACCACGGGCGCCCCCGAGGTGCTCACCACGATGACCAAAGACCTCCTGGAGATTGGCTGATGGCCACCACGAACGACATCAAGAACGGCATGGTCCTCGACCTCGACGGACAGCTCTGGTCCGTCGTGTGGTTCCAGCACCACAAGCCCGGCAAGGGCGGCGCGATGGTCAAGACGACCCTCAAGAACGTCATGAGTGGCAAGACCGTCGACAAGACGTTCAACGCCGGCCTCAAGATCGAGACCGCCAACGTCGACAAGCGCGACTTCCAGTACCTCTACCACGACGGCGACTCGTACGTCTTCATGGACAAGACGACCTACGACCAGGTCAACATCTCCGAGGCCGTCGTCGGTGACGCCAAGGACTACATGCTCGACAACCAGGACGCGATGGTCGCGATGCACGAGGGCGTGCCGCTCTACATCGAGCTCCCGGCGTCGGTCGAGCTGCTCGTCGAGTACACCGAGCCGGGCCTGCAGGGCGACCGCTCCAGCGGCGGCACCAAGCCCGCCCGCCTCGAGACCGGCAAGGAGATCCAGGTCCCGCTGTTCATCGTCAACGGCGAGAAGATCAAGGTCGACACCCGCGACGGCAGCTACCTCGGTCGCGTGCAGGCCTGATGGCCGCTCGTACGAAGTCCCGCAAGCGCGCCCTCGACATCCTGTTCGAGTCCGAGGCGCAGAGCCTGCCGCCCGGCGGCACTCTCGCTGATCGCCGAGCGGACACCGAGTACCCGGTCAACGACTACGCCGTGCTGCTGATCGAGGGCGTCGTCACGCACCGCGACCGGCTCGACGAGATCATCACCGAGAACGCGAAGGACTGGACGCTCGACCGCATGCCGGCCGTCGACCGCAACCTGCTGCGCATCGGCGCCTACGAGATCCTCTACGTCGACGACGTCCCCGACGCCGTTGCCGTCAGCGAGGCGGTGAGCCTTGCCAGCGACCTGTCGACCGACGAGTCGCCGTCGTTCGTCAACGGCCTGCTCAGCAAGATCGTCGAGCTCAAGCCGACGCTGGCTGTCTGAGGCTGCTACTTCGAGGGTTCCGGGGTCTCGCAGTCGATCTTGGGGTTCACGCCCACGTAGTTGAGCGGTCCAGCCAGCACCGTGAGGACCGTGTCGCCGACCTTGGCGCACGTGGCATCTCCCGACGACGTGAAGTAGTCGCGCTGGGCGGCTGCCAGCACGCCGATGATGAGCCAGATGATTACGACCGCGGAACCGATGCGCATGATGCCCTCCTGATCCTGCGGAGTACCCCGAGCCGCGTCGTGCAATCGGAGCGCCTCGAGAAGGTGCAAGCGCTGCGGCTGCCCGACGTGGTCGTACGGCTCAGCGCCAGTCCCGAGGTGTTCGACGTCGGGGACGACGGCTCGTTCCACGCGACGTTCGATTTCTCGGGCTACGTGGTCGCCGAACGGCGCCCGCACAGCGGCAGCGAGTGGGAGAACGACGATGATCGCGAGCACGAGACGTGGACCGAAGGCGCGTGGGACTGGCGCATGCGACTCTCCGAAGAGATCGACCCCTCACAGCTCGCCACGATCCGGGCTCAGCTCGCCGAGCCGCGTCCGGATCACGAGTGACGCGCTGCTAGGCTGACCGACGAACATCGACATCCTTTAACGGCCGTCCCGAGAGGCGGAGAAGGAGGTCAGACATGGTCGCGTCTGATGACGCCCCCCGTGCTGACAACTCGCACGCACCCGCACGAACCGTCCTGGACGACAAGGACATCTCCCGCGCCCTGACGCGCATCACGCACGAGATACTCGAGCGCAATCGCGATGCCTCCGACGTGGTCCTGCTCGGCATCCCGACACGGGGCGTCCACCTGGCCCGGCGCATCGCGAAGCGTATGTCCGAGGTCGAGGGCCGGATCATCACCGCCGGCGCGCTCGACATCACGATGTATCGCGACGACCTGCGGCTCAAGCCGGCCCGGGCGCTCGAGCACACCGAGATCCCCGACGACATCGACGGCAAGATCGTCGTGCTGGTCGACGACGTGCTGTTCTCCGGCCGGACGATCCGCGCCGCGCTCGACGCACTCAACGAGCTGGGCCGGCCCAAGGCCGTGCAGCTCGCCGTGCTGATCGACCGCGGTCACCGTGAGCTGCCGATCCGCGCCGACTTCGTGGGCAAGAACCTGCCGACCTCGCTGGTCGAGAAGGTCAAGGTCGCCCTGACCGAGTCCGACGAACGCGACGCGGTCGACATCCAAGGGGGAGCGGCATGACGTTCACACACCTGCTCAGCGCGGGCGACCTCGACCGTACGGACGCGATCCGCATCCTCGACACGGCCGAGGAGCTCCTCGGTCTGGCCAGCCGGCCGATCAAGAAGCTGCCGACGCTGCGCGGCCGCACCGTGGTCAACCTGTTCTTCGAGGACTCGACCCGCACCCGCATCTCGTTCGAGGCCGCGGCCAAGCGACTCAGCGCCGACGTCATCAACTTCTCGGCCAAGGGCTCGAGCGTGTCCAAGGGCGAGAGCCTCAAGGACACCGCACTGACCCTCCAGGCCATGGGCGCCGACGCGGTCGTCATCCGCCACCAGCACTCCGGTGCACCGCACCGCCTGGCCAACGCCAAGTGGACCAACGGCGCGGTCATCAACGCCGGCGACGGCACCCACGAGCACCCGACGCAAGCGCTGCTCGACGCGTTCACGATGCGTCGCCACCTCGGCGAGCTCGAGGGCAAGAACATCACGATCGTCGGCGACGTCCTGCACAGCCGCGTGGCGCGATCCAACGCGCTGCTGCTCGACACCCTCGGCGCCAACGTCACGCTCGTCGCGCCGCCCACGCTCCTGCCGGTCGGCATCGAGAAGTGGCCGGTCGAGACGTCGTACGACCTCGACTCGTCGCTCGAGAAGGCCGACGCCGTCATGATGCTGCGCGTGCAGCAGGAGCGCATGAATGCCGCGTTCTTCCCCAGCGCCCGCGAGTACAGCCGCCGCTACGGTCTCGACACGCCACGGCTCAACCGGCTGCCGGACCACGCGATCGTCATGCACCCCGGCCCGATGAACCGCGGCATGGAGATCACCGCCGATGTCGCCGACCACGTGCGATCGGTCATCGTCGAGCAGGTCACCAACGGCGTGGCCGTACGCATGGCCGTCCTCTACCTCCTCCTCGGCGGCGCAGCCGGGGACTCCACCACCGAAGAAGGAACTGAATGAGCTCGTACGTCATCCGGGGTGCGAACATCCTCGGCGAGACCGTCAGCGACATCGCGATCGAGGACGGCGTCATCACCGCGATCGGCGCCGGCCTCGAGGGCGACGAGGTGATCGACGCGACCGGCCTGGTCGCGCTGCCCGGCCTCGTCGACCTGCACACGCACGTACGCGAACCTGGCCGTGAGGACGCCGAGACCGTCCTGACCGGCTCCAAGGCCGCAGCGCGCGGCGGATTCACGTGCGTGCACGCGATGGCCAACACCGACCCGGTCGCCGACACCGCGGGTGTCGTCGAGCAGGTCTGGCGCCTCGGCCGTGAGGGCGGCTACTGCGACGTGCAGCCCGTCGGCGCCGTCACGATCGGCCTCGGTGGAGAGCGACTCGCCGAGCTCGGCGCGATGGCCGACTCGGCCGCCGCCGTTCGGGTGTTCTCCGACGATGGCAAGTGCGTCTCGGACGCCGTGATCATGCGCCGAGCCCTGGAGTACGTCAAGGCGTTCGACGGCGTCATCGCGCAGCACGCTCAGGAACCCCGCCTCACCGAGGGCGCCCAGATGAACGAGGGCCCACTGTCCGGCGAGCTCGGCCTGACCGGCTGGCCGGCCGTCGCCGAAGAAGCCATCATCGCCCGTGACGTGCTGCTCGCCGAGCACGTCGGCTCGCGCCTGCACGTGTGCCACCTGTCGACGCGCGGCTCAGTCGAGATCATCCGCTGGGCCAAGGGCCGCGGCATCGACGTCACCGCCGAGGTCACGCCGCACCACCTGTTGCTGAGTGACGACCTGGTGCGCAGCTACGACCCGATCTACAAGGTCAACCCGCCGTTGCGCTCCAACGACGACGTCGCCGCAGTGCGCGAGGGCCTCGCCGACGGCACGATTGACATCGTGGCCACGGATCATGCTCCACACCCGATGGAGGACAAGGAGTGCGAGTGGTCCGCCGCCGCATTCGGCATGCTCGGTCTGGAGACCGCACTGTCGGTCGTCCAGCAGACCATGGTCGACCCGGGCCTGCTGACCTGGGCGGAGGTCGCCGAGAAGATGTCGGCCAAGCCCGCCGAGATCGGCCGCGTCAGCAACCAGGGCCGTCCGCTCGAGGTGGGGGAGCCGGCCAACATCGTGCTCGTCGACCCCGCCGCGACCCGCGTGATCGACGCCCGCGACACGGCCTCGCTGTCGCGCAACAACCCGTACGCCGGACTGACGCTGTCCGGTGAGGTCGTCGCGACCTTCCTTCGCGGCAGACCGACCGTCCGCGACCGCGCCCTCGTGGAAGGTGTGACGGTATGACAGACGCAATCCTCGTGCTCGAGGACGGGCGGGTGTTCCGCGGCGAGTCTTTCGGCGCGATCGGCGAGACGATCGGCGAGATCGTGTTCTCCACCGGCATGACCGGCTACCAGGAGACGCTGACCGACCCGTCCTACAAGGGCCAGATCGTCGCCATGACGGCGCCACACGTCGGCAACACCGGCATCAACGACGAGGACTTCGAGTCGCGCCGCATCTGGGTCGACGGCTACATCGTCCGTGACCCCGCACGCGTACGTTCCAACTGGCGCTCCAACCGCTCGCTCGACGACGAGCTGGCCGCGCAGGACGTCGTGGGCATCTCGGGCATCGACACCCGTGCGCTGACCCGGCACCTGCGCGAGCGCGGCGCCATGCGCGGTGGCATCAGCTCGGCGTCCACCAACGTCGATGCGCTGTTGGCCAAGGTCACCGCCGCACCCAGCATGAAGGGCGCCAGCTTCCTCGCCGACGTGACGACCGACGAGACGTACGTCGTGCCGGCCGTCGGCGACAAGCGGCTCACCGTCGCGGCGATCGACCTCGGCATCAAGGGCATGACCCCGCGCCGCATGGCCGAGCGCGGGATCGAGGTGCACGTCATGCCGGCCACCACGACGTACGACGAGATCACCGCGATCAGCCCCGATGGTGTGTTCATGTCCAACGGGCCCGGCGACCCGGCCACGACCGACCACGTGACGGCGGTGCTCAAGCAGGTGCTCGAGGCGCGGATCCCGTACTTCGGCATCTGCCTGGGCAACCAGGTCTTCGGCCGCGCGCTCGACCTCGGCACCTACAAGCTGGTCTACGGCCACCGCGGCATCAACCAGCCCGTGCAGGACCTGACGACCGGCAAGGTCGAGATCACGGCGCACAACCACGGCTTCGCGGTCGACGCGCCGATCGAGGGCACGTTCGAGACGCCCTACGGCCCCGGCCGGGTCACGCACGTATGTCTGAACGACAACGTCGTGGAGGGTCTTGCGCTGCTCGACCAGCCGGCGTTCAGCGTCCAGTACCACCCGGAGGCCGCGGCCGGTCCGCACGACGCGGCGTATCTCTTCGACAGATTCGTGGACCTCATGCAGGTTTCGACAAGCTCAACCGGCGGGGGACTCTGATGCCGAAGCGCGAAGACATCAAGAGCATCCTCGTCATCGGCTCCGGCCCGATCGTCATCGGCCAGGCCTGTGAGTTCGACTACTCCGGCACCCAGGCGTGCCGCGTCCTCCGTGAGGAGGGCATCCGCGTCATCTTGATCAACTCCAACCCGGCCACGATCATGACCGACCCGGAGTTCGCCGATGCGACCTACATCGAGCCGATCACGCCGGAGTTCGTCGAGAAGGTCATCGCCCAGGAACGCCCCGACGCGCTGCTCGCGACCCTCGGCGGCCAGACCGCGCTCAACGCCGCGATCCAGATGCACGAGGCGGGCGTGCTCGAGAAGTACGGCGTCGAGCTCATCGGCGCGTCGATCGACGCGATCCAGAAGGGTGAGAACCGCGAGTCCTTCAAGGCCGTCGTCGAGACGCTGCCCAAGGAGTGGGGCGCCGAGTCGGCCCAGTCCGTCATCTGCCACACGATGCAGGAGTGCCTCGACGGTGTCGAAGGCCTCGGCGGCTATCCCGTCGTCGTACGCCCGTCGTTCACGATGGGCGGGTCGGGCTCGGGCCTGGCCTACAACGAGGAGGACCTGCACCGCATCGCCGGCTCCGGCCTGGCTCTGAGCCCGACCACCGAGGTGCTCCTCGAGGAGTCGATCCTCGGCTGGAAGGAGTACGAGCTCGAGGTCATGCGCGACACCGCCGACAACGTGGTGATCGTCTGCTCGATCGAGAACCTCGACCCCATGGGCGTGCACACCGGCGACTCGATCACCGTCGCACCGGCGATGACGCTGACCGACGTCGAGTACCAGCGGCTGCGCGACATCTCGATCGGCATCATCCGCGAGGTCGGCGTCGACACCGGTGGCTGCAACATCCAGTTCGCGGTCAACCCCGAGGACGGCCGCATCGTCGTCATCGAGATGAACCCCCGCGTGTCCCGCTCGTCGGCGCTGGCGTCCAAGGCCACGGGATTCCCGATCGCCAAGATCGCCGCCAAGGTCGCGATCGGCTACACGCTCGACGAGATCCCCAACGACATCACGCAGGAGACGCCGGCGTCGTTCGAGCCGACGCTCGACTACGTCGTCGTCAAGGTCCCGCGTTTCGCGTTCGAGAAGTTCCCGGCGGCCGATGCGACGCTCACGACCCACATGAAGTCGGTCGGCGAGGCCATGGCGATCGGCCGCAACTTCACCGAGGCACTGCAGAAGGCGCTGCGCTCGCTCGAGCGGCCCGACGCAGCGTTCGACTGGCGCAAGGAGTGGGTCGATCTCGACAAGGACGCGCTCCTCGAGGAGATCAGCGTCCCGCACGATGGTCGGCTCAAGAAGGTCATGGACGCGATCCGCGCCGGTGCCACGCCTGAGGAGATCTTCGACGCGACCAAGATCGACCCGTGGTTCGTCGACCAGCTCGCGCTGATCAACGAGATCGCGGTCGAGCTCACCGGCGCCAAGGAGCTGTCCCCGGCGTTGCTGCGCCGGGCCAAGCGGCACGGCTTCTCCGACTCGCAGATCGGCAAGATCCGCGGTCTGAGCGAAGACGTCGTCAGGGGAGTGCGGCACGCCCTCGGCGTACGCCCGGTCTACAAGACCGTCGACACCTGCGCCGCGGAGTTCTCCGCCAAGACGCCCTACCACTACTCGTCGTACGACGAGGAGACCGAGGTCGAGCCGCGCACCAAGCCGGCCGTGCTGATCCTGGGCAGCGGCCCGAACCGCATCGGGCAGGGCATCGAGTTCGACTACTCGTGCGTCCACGCGGCGCTGGCGCTGTCCGAGGTCGGCTACGAGACCGTCATGGTCAACTGCAACCCCGAGACCGTCTCGACCGACTACGACACGTCCGACCGGCTCTACTTCGAGCCCCTGACGTTGGAGGACGTGCTCGAGATCGTGCACGCCGAGCAGCAGGCCGGCCCCGTCGTCGGCGTCATCGTGCAGCTCGGTGGCCAGACCCCGCTCGGCCTGGCCGCGGGTCTCGAGGCGGCTGACGTGCCGATCGTCGGCACGCAACCGTCCGCGATCGAGCTGGCCGAGGAGCGTGGCGCGTTCGCCAAGGTCCTGGCCGACGCCGACCTCCCGGCGCCCAAGCACGGCATGGCGACGTCGTTCACCCGGGCACGCGAGATCGCCGAGGAGATCGGCTATCCCGTCCTGGTCCGCCCGTCGTACGTCCTGGGCGGCCGCGGCATGGAGATCGTCTACGACGAGGGCACGCTCAAGGACTACATCAGCCGGGCCACCGAGATCTCGTTCGAGCGGCCCGTGCTGGTCGACCGGTTCCTCGACGACGCGATCGAGATCGACGTCGACGCGCTCTACGACGGCACCGAGCTGTTCCTCGGCGGCGTCATGGAGCACATCGAGGAGGCCGGCGTGCACTCCGGCGACTCGGCGTGCGCCCTGCCCCCGATCACGCTCGGCGACGCGGAGGTCGAGCGCATCCGCGCGTCGACCGAGGCGATCGCCAAGGGCGTCGGGGTGCGCGGCCTGATCAACATCCAGTTCGCGCTGTCGTCGGACATCCTCTACGTCATCGAGGCCAACCCCCGCGCGTCGCGCACCGTGCCGTTCGTCTCCAAGGCGACCGCGACGCCACTCGCCAAGGCCGCTGCCCGGCTCATGCTGGGGGAGTCGATCGCCGAGCTGCGTGCGGCCGGCATCCTCCCGGCGACCGGCGACGGCGGCAAGCTGCCCGACAACGCTCCCATCGCGGTCAAGGAGGCGGTCATGCCCTTCAACCGCTTCCGTACGTACGAGGGTCGCTACGTCGACACGCTGCTCGGCCCCGAGATGCGCTCGACGGGCGAGGTCATGGGCTTCGACTCCGGCTTCGGCACGGCGTTCGCCAAGTCGCAGGCCGGCGCCCAGAACGGCCTGCCGACGTCCGGCAAGGTCTTCGTGTCGGTCGCCAACCGCGACAAGCGGCACATGATCTTCCCGGTCAAGCGCCTCGCCGACCTCGGCTTCGAGATCCTCGCGACGAGCGGCACCGCGGTCGTGCTCGCGCGCAACGGGGTGACCGCCACGGTCATCCGCAAGCTCAACGAGGAGCCGCTGCCGGGCCAGGCGCGCAGCACGATCGTCGACAAGATCCACGACCAGGACGTGCAGCTCATCATCAACACACCTCATGGTGTGACGTCCGGCGGCAGCCCGCGCATCGACGGCTACGAGATCCGCACCGCAGCGGTCGCCGAGGGCATTCCGTGCATCACGACGGTCCAGGGCCTGGCTGCTGCGGTGCAGGGCATCGAGGCACTGATCGAGGGCAAGATCGGGGTCAAGTCGCTGCAGGACTGGGGCCGCATCGTCACCGAGGCGCGGGCATGAGCGCCGCAACGGTCGACGGATCTTCAGGCGTTCGCGTTGCTGGGGCAACCCAAACGCATGACGATCGGTCCCGCCACGCGCACGGTCGAACCGATCTTCAGGCGTTCGCGCTGCACGGACGACGCAACCGCATGAAGATCGGTCCCGCCTTGGAGGTTGCGGCATGAGCTTTGGTTCGCGTGCACGGGCGGCGATGGCGGCGTACGGTCCCGCATGCGTCGGCATCGATCCGCACTCGTCCCTGCTCGCCGAGTGGGGCCTGCCCGACGACGTCGAGGGCCTTGACCGCTTCGCCACGATCTGCGTCGAGGCGTTCGCCGGCAAGGTCGCGTTCGTCAAGCCGCAGTCGGCGTTCTTCGAGCGGTTCGGCGCGCGTGGCGTCGTCGTCCTCGAACGTACGATCCAGGACCTGCGCCACACGGGCTCGCTCGTCGTCCTCGACGTCAAGCGCGGTGACATCGGCTCGACCGCCGCTGCCTACGCCGACGCCTACCTCGACGAGGACGCGCCGATGGCCGCCGACGCGATCACGGTCAACCCGTTCCTCGGCTTCGGCTCGTTGCAGCCGTTCTTCGACGTCGCGGCCAAGAACGACGCCGGGGTCTTCGTGCTCGCCCTGACCTCCAACAAGGAGGGGCCCGAGGTCCAGCACGCCGTCAACGGTGACCGTACGGTCGCCGGCGACGTGCTCGCGCAGCTGGCCGCCCTCAACGCCGATGCGTTCCCGATGGGATCGTTCGGTGCCGTCGTCGGGGCGACGATCGGCGACGCCGCCGAGGATCTGGCCATCAACGGACCGCTCCTCGTCCCCGGATTCGGGGCGCAGGGCGGCACGGTGGACGACATTCGCCGGTTGTTCGGCTCGGTCATCGACAACGTCATCCCGTCGACCTCACGCGGCGTGCTGTCCGCCGGCCCCGATGTCCAGGCGCTCCGCGATTCTGTCGCCCGGGTCAACGCCGAACTTGTAGGGTCATAGCGTCCGGGGTCGCCCGCTTCCGAGGAGTCCATGCATGAAGAGAACCGCCGCTGTCCTGATCACGACGATCGTCGCGATCACGACCCTTTCGGGCTGCGGTGGTGGAGATCCCTATTGCGACGCGGTCGACAAGCACAAGGACTCCCTCAACACGTTCGGCGAGACCCGCACCGATGCGGCCTACGTCACCTACGCGAAGCTGCTCACCGACATCAGCAAGGACGCCCCGGCCTCGATCAAGGCGGACTGGACGGCGTTGGCCACGGCCACGACCGGCATCGTCGACGCCCAGAAGAAGGCCGGCATCAAGCTCGAAGAGATGAAGGACAAGGCCAAGCTCAAGAAGCTGGACACCAACCAGCTCAAGGAGATCAACACGGCCTACCAGAAGTTCAACGGCACCACCAAGCAGCGCAACGCCGTGGTCAAGAACGTCAAGCAGGAATGCAAGATCAAGCTCAGCTGAAACACCATTCCGTACAACAGATGAGGTGAGGCAAGTGGCACTCCCGATATTGACGCCGGAGCAGCGCAAGGCTGCACTCGAGAAGGCAGCGGCCGCCCGGCAGCTGCGAGCCGAGGTCAAGAACCGCCTCAAGAACTCGCGCGCCAGCCTGACCGAGGTCATCCAGGAGTCGCGCGCCAACGAGGTCATCGCCAAGCTCAAGGTCATCGACCTCCTGCAGTCGATGCCCGGGGTCGGCAAGGTCCGCGCCCAGGAGATCATGCAGCGCATCGGCATCGCCGACAGCCGCCGGCTCCGCGGTCTGGGCGCCAACCAGATCAAGGCCCTGATCGCCGAGTTCGCCGATAGAACAGGCCGCTCTGGCCGTGCCTGACGGGTCTCCTGCACCCGTCACACGTCCTTCGCGGCTCGTCGTCCTGGCCGGTCCGACCGCGGTCGGCAAGGGCACGGTCGCGGCCTGCGTACGCCGTAGCCACCCCGACATCTGGATCTCCGTCTCGGTGACGACCCGCCCGGCGCGTCCGGGCGAGGTCGACGGCGTCCACTACCACTTCATCTCCGACGCGGAGTTCGACCGCCTGATCGCCGAGGACGGGCTGCTCGAGTGGGCCGTCGTCCACCGGGCCGCCCGCTACGGCACGCCGCGCGCGCCCGTCGAGGAGCGGCTCGCCGCCGGCACTCCGGCGTTGCTGGAGATCGACCTGCAGGGTGCGCGCCAAGTTCGCGAACGTATGCCCGACGCACTGATGTGCTTCCTCGCGCCGCCCAGCTGGGCCGAGCTCGAACGCCGCCTCGTCGGCCGGGGGACCGAGGGCCCTGAGGAACGTGAGCGGCGACTGGCCACGGCCCGCACGGAGCTCGCCGCCGAGCCGGAGTTCGACGTGACGATCGTCAACACCGATGTCGAGACTGCTTGCCAAGAATTGGTAGACTTGTTCAGATCCGGCACGAGCCGGGTGCATTCCTAATCTTTTTGTGAGGCTCTCTGTGTCCACGACACGCTCGACTGCCATCGGCATCACCAACCCGCCGCTGGACGATCTTCTGGAGAAGGCGGACAGCAAGTACAAGCTCGTCCTCTACTCCGCCAAGCGTGCGCGCCAGATCAACGCCTACTACTCGCAGCTCGGCGAGGGCCTGCTCGAGTACGTCGGACCGCTCCTGGAGACCGGCGTGCAGGAGAAGCCGCTCTCGATCGCGCTCCGTGAGATCAACTCCGACCTCCTGACCGTCGAGGACGTCGACCCCGAGGCCGAAGCCGCGGCCACCAAGGCCTGATCCACGCTCTCTGAAGTGAGGCGGTAGGTATGGCAGAGATCGTCCTCGGCGTCTCAGGCGGCATCGCGTCCTACAAGGCCGCGGAGCTGCTGCGCCTGTTCACCGAGTCGGGCCACAGCGTCCGGGTCGTGCCCACGGTGTCGTCGCTGCACTTCGTCGGTGCCGCCACGTGGGAGGCCCTGAGCGGCAAGCCCGTGCAGACCGGTGTGTTCGAGCATGTCGACGAGGTCGCACACGTCCGCATCGGCCAGCACGCCGACCTGGTGCTCGTCGCACCCGCGACGGCCAACATCCTGGCCAAGGCGGCGCACGGTCTCGCCGACGACCTGCTCACCAACACCCTGCTCACGGCTCACTGTCCGGTGGTCTTCGCCCCGGCGATGCACACCGAGATGTGGAATCACCCCGCCACCCAGGCCAACGTCGCGTTGCTCCGGGAGCGGGGTGTCGTCGTCCTCGAACCCGCTGTGGGCCGCCTGACCGGTGTCGACACCGGCAAGGGCCGGCTGCCTGCGCCTGCTGAGATCTACGCGGCCGCGTTGCAGGTGCTCGAGGGCCGCCCGCAGGACCTCACCGGCCTGCACGTGGTCGTCTCGGCCGGCGGCACGCGCGAATACCTCGATCCGGTCCGCTTCCTCGGCAACCGATCGTCCGGTCGCCAGGGTTATGCCCTTGCCGAGGCTGCCGTCGCGCGGGGCGCCCGCGTCACGGTCGTCGCGGCCAACGTGGCGCTGCCCGACCCCGCCGGTGCGGAGATCGTACGAGTCGTCAGCACCGAGGACCTGCGCGAGCAGATGCACCTCGCCGCTGCCGACGCGGACGCCGTCGTGATGGCAGCCGCCCCGGCCGACTTCCGTCCCGCCGAGTTCGTCGAGGCCAAGATCAAGAAGACCGCGGATGGCGTCGCCCCCGACATCCACCTCGTCGAGAACCCCGACATCCTGCTCGAGCTCGTCGGCGCGCGCACCAGCAAGCGGCCGGTCATCGTCGGATTCGCCGCCGAGACCGGTGACGCCCGCGCCAGCGTCATCGAGCATGCCCGCGCCAAGCTGGCTCGCAAGGGTTGCGACCTCCTCGTCGTCAATGACGTCAGTGCCGGCAAGGTCTTCGGCCAGGACGAGAGCGAAGCCGTCATCCTCGGCGCCGACCAAACCGTCGAAGAGATCTCGTACGGTCCCAAGATCCGTCTGGCGCACGCGATCTGGGATGCTGTCGTCCAACGCTTGGACTGACGAAACAACCAGTCATCTCGCTCGTTAGAATGCTGTACAGCCCTCAACCCAGGAGAAAATGTGAGCCGCTTCTTCACGTCCGAGTCGGTGACCGAAGGTCACCCGGACAAGATCGCCGACCAGATCAGCGACAGCGTCCTCGACGCACTGCTCGCCCAGGACCCCAAGAGCCGCGTGGCCTGCGAGACGTTCATCACGACGGGCCTGATCGTTGTCGGTGGCGAGGTCACGACCGAGGCATACGCAGACATCGCCAAGATCGCTCGCGATCGGGTGCTCGAGATCGGCTACGACTCGTCGGTCAAGGGCTTCGACGGCGCGTCGTGTGGCGTGCAGATCACGCTCGACGCGCAGTCTCCTGACATCGCGCAGGGCGTCAACACGGCGTTCGAGGGCCGCACGCAGGGCTCGGCCGACCCGCTCGACCTCCAGGGCGCCGGCGACCAGGGCCTGATGTTCGGCTTCGCGTGCGACGAGACCCCCGAGCTCATGCCGCTGCCGATCACGATCGCGCACCGCCTCGCCGAGCAGCTGACCGCCGTACGCAAGGACGGCACGCTGCCCTACCTGCGCCCCGACGGCAAGACCCAGGTCACGGTCGAGTACGACGACAACGACAAGCCCGTACGCGTCGACACCGTCGTGCTGTCGACGCAGCACGAGGACGGCATCGACCTCGACTCGCAGCTCACGGTCGACATCAAGAAGCACGTCGTCGACGTGATCCTCGCCGACTTCGACATCGACACCTCCGACTACCGCCTGCTGGTCAACCCGACCGGCAAGTTCGTCATCGGTGGCCCGATGGGTGACGTCGGCCTCACCGGTCGCAAGATCATCGTCGACACCTACGGCGGCTACGCCCGCCACGGTGGCGGTGCGTTCTCCGGCAAGGACCCGAGCAAGGTCGACCGTTCGGCCGCCTACGCGATGCGCTGGGTCGCCAAGAACATCGTCGCTGCCGGCCTCGCCACCAAGGTCGAGGTCCAGGTCGCCTACGCGATCGGCAAGGCCCACCCGGTCGGCTTCTACGTCGAGGCGTTCGGCACCGAGACGGTCCCGGTCGACAAGATCCGTGAAGCCGTGCTCGAGGTCTTCGACCTGCGTCCGGCCGCGATCATCCGCGACCTCGACCTGCTCAAGCCGATCTACGCGCAGACCGCGGCCTACGGCCACTTCGGCCGCGAGCTGCCTGGCGTGGTCTGGGAGACCACGGACCGTGCCGAGGCGCTCAAGGCTCACGTCGGCGCCTGATCGTCACTGACTGCCGAACGACCCCCGCCATCAGGCGGGGGTCGTTCTGCGTCTGCGCAGCGTCGGTGTGGGTGGCGGCTGATAGAACAGCACCGTGATGACACACGAGGGTCCCGAGCAGCTGGCTCTGGTCCCGCCTGCGCCGGTGACCCGACGGCGTGCTCCGGCGGCCAAACCGCAGCCCGAGGCCGCTCCGATCCGCCCGGTCGCCCGGGTCGTGGTCGACAGCGGCTTGGCGCACCTCGACCGGCTCTTCGACTACCTCGTCCCGACGACGCTCGCCGCCAAGACGGTGCCGGGCTGCCGGGTCAAGGTCCGGTTCGCGGGTCGTCTGGTCGACGGGTTCGTCGTCGAGCGGGTCGACGCGACCGAGCACGTCGGCCGGCTGGCGTTCCTGGCCAAGGTCGTGTCACCCGAGCCGGTGCTGCATCCTGAGGTGCTGTCGCTCGCTCGTGCCGTTGCCGACCGCTATGCCGGCACGCTCGGCGACGTCCTGCGTCTCGCCATCCCGCCGCGCCACGCCCGTGCCGAGGGGTTGCGCGCCACACCCGCCGAGGGGGCCCTGCCGGTCGGCAGCGCGGCCGGCTGGCAGACGTACGCTCACGGGCTCGGCTTTGTCGCGGCGCTGCGCGCAGGAGAGCGGCCCAGGGCCTGGTGGGGTGCCATCCCCGGCCAGGATCCGGCCCAGCTGGTCGCCGAGGCGGTGCTGGCGACGCTCGGCTCGGGTCGCGGCGCGGTCGTGTGCGTGCCCGACATACGCGATGTCGCCCGTTGGGACGCGGTGTTCACCGAGGTGCTGGGGGAGGGCCGGCACGTGGCTCTCACGGCGGCCGGCGAGGCCGCCGACCGCTATGCGGCGTTCCTCGCGGCATCTCGCGGCGACGTGCAGGTCGTCCTCGGCACCCGTGCGGCCGCATTCGCCCCGGTCAAGCACCTCGGGCTGGTCGCGATGTGGGACGACGGCGACGACCTGTTCGCCGAACCGCGATCGCCCTACCCGCATGCGCGCGAGGTGTTGTTGCTGCGGGCCACGGCCCAGGACACCGCGGTGCTGATGGGTGGCTACGCGCGCACGGCCGAAGGGCAGTCGCTGGTCGACAGCGGATGGTGCAGCGAGCTCGTGGCGGACCAGCGCGCCCGTCGCAAGGCCTGGCCCCGGCTGACGGTCACGGACGGCTCGGTGGACGGTTCCGCGCCGGTCAGGCTCCCACAGGAGGCGTTCCGCGCGATCCGCGGAGCCGACGGTGCGGTGCTGATCCAGGTCCCGCGACGTGGCTACCGCGAGTCCCTGTCGTGCCAGACCTGCCGCCAGCCGGCCCGGTGCGAGGCGTGCCAGGGTCCGCTGGGCCAGCCGTCGGCCTCGGCGCCCGTCGCCTGCCGCTGGTGCGGGCGTGACGCGTCGCCGTGGGCGTGCCCACACTGTCAGGGCACCGAGCTCCGCTCGCCGGTCGTGGGGGCGCTGCGCACGGCTGAGGAGTTCGCCCGCGCCTTTCCCGACCTCGAAGTCGTGACGTCGGGTGGCCAGACGATCCTCGACCGGGTCGAGCCCGGCCGGCGTCTCGTGCTCGCGACCCCCGGTGCGGAGCCACACGTTCCGGGCGGCTATGCCGTCGTGATCCTGCTCGACACCTGGCTCATGCTGGCGCGCGAGGACGTACGCGTCGAGGAGGAGTCGCACCGTCGTTGGTTCAACGCCCTCGCCCTCGCTGGGCCGGGTGCCATCGCGGTCGCCGTGGGTGACGCCCAGACCCTGCAGGCGCTCGTCCGCGCCGATCCCGCGGGATTCGCAGCTCGCGAGCTCGCCGGTCGCGCGGAGACGCATCTGCCGCCCACTGCCAGGCTCGCCACGGTCGACGGGCCCGACGAGGTTCTGGCCAACCTGGCCAACCGGATCTGGACGCCCAACACCGAGATCCTCGGACCGGTGCCGGTGGACGCACGCTCCACGGAGGCGGGGGAACGTCTGATCCTGCGGGCACCTCGACGCGAAGGCGCCGACCTCGCCGCCGCCCTCTCCGCGCTGGCCGCCGAGCGCAGCGCCGCCAAGCAGCCGGGACTCCGCATCCAGGTCGACCCGCTGTCGCTCTGACCGCGGCACCAGCCCCCTCAGCGTCGACGCCTAGACTCGACGCCGTGAGAGTCGTCTTCGCAGGTACGCCCGAGACCGCCCTCCCATCCCTCGAGGCGCTCGTCGCCAGCCGCCACGACGTCGCCGCGGTGATCACCCGTCCCGACGCGCCGGCCGGCCGCGGTCGCACCCTGAAGCCGTCTCCCGTCGCCGAGGCCGCCGCCGCTCACGGCATCGAGGTGCTCAGGCCCGCCAAGCCGTCCGACCCTGACTTCATGGACCGCCTCCGGGCGATCGCCCCCGACTGCATCCCGATCGTCGCGTACGGTGCTCTGATCCGCCGCGAAGCGCTCGACATCCCGCAGTACGGCTGGATCAACCTGCACTTCTCGGTGCTGCCGGCCTGGCGCGGCGCCGCGCCGGTTCAGCGGGCGATCATGGCCGGCGACGAGGTCACCGGTGCGACGGTGTTCAGCCTGGTCGAGGAGCTCGACGCCGGGCCCGTGCTCGGCTCGATCACCGAACGCATCCGCGAGGAGGACACGTCGGCGGAGTTGCTGGCGAGACTGGCGGACTGGGGCAGCAGGCTGCTGGTCGACGTCGTCGACCACATCGAGGACGGTGACATCGCGGCCGTACCGCAGCCCGAGGACAACATCTCGTACGCCCCCAAGCTCACGACCGACGAGGCCAGGATCGACTGGAACCGGCCGGCGTTCGCGATCGATCGGCACATCCGAGGCTGCACGCCAGCTCCAGGTGCCTGGACCCTGCTCGAGGGCGAGCGGGTCAAGGTCGGGCCGGCAACGATCGCGGACGACCGCACGCTGGTGCCCGGTCAGCTGTCGATCGGCAAGCAGGAGGTCCGGGTCGGCACGACCACGACCGATCTCGTGCTCGGTGAGGTCCAGGCGTTCGGCAAGAAGCGCATGCGTGCCGCCGACTGGGCCCGCGGCACGTCCTTCCCTGACGGTGTGGCGTTTTCATGACGGAGCGCCAGCGAGGTCACATCGGGGCGCTCGTGCCGTCGGCTCCGTATCGTTGGCTCTTCTTGGAGGCGACGGCATGACCGATCCGTCCCGTGCGGTTGCGTTCCATGTGCTCAGGGCTGTGGCCGAGCGCGATGCGTACGTCAACCTGGTCCTCCCGGCGATGCTCGCCGAGCACCAGATCGAGGGTCGTGACGCAGCGTTCGCGACCGAGCTGGTGCACGGCACGGTCCGCAGGCAGGGCACCTACGACGCGATCATCGGTCAGGTGGCCAGCAAGGGCCTCGGCTCGATCGACCCGCCGGTGCTCGATGCCTTGCGGCTCGGCACCCACCAGCTCCTGAGCATGCGGGTGCCCGCGCACGCGGCGGTCTCCGAGACAGTCGACCTCGTGCGCCGCGAGATCGGCCACAAGCCCGTGCACTTCGCCAACGCCCTGCTGCGCAAGATCGGCCAGAAGGACCTCACCGGCTGGCTTGAGGTCGTTACGGCAGGCCTCGACGGCGACGAGGCCCGGTCCGTACGCACCTCGCATCCCGTGTGGATCGTCACGGCGCTGCGCGAGGCACTCGGTGGCCATGCGGCTCAGATCGACAAGCTCCTGGCGGCCGACAACGCCCCGCCGCGGGTCACGTTGGTGGCCCGCCCGGGGCTCTGCAGCCCAGACGCGTTGCCCGGCACGCCGGGCAAGCTCTCGCCCTACGCCCGCATCCTCGACGAAGGCGGCGACCCGGGAGCGATCCCGCAGGTGCGCGACGGCCGCGCCGGCGTGCAGGACGAGGGTTCCCAGCTCGTCGCGATCACGCTCGCCGAGGCTCAGGTGGACGGTGACGACGCCCGCTGGCTCGACCTCTGCGCCGGACCGGGTGGCAAGGCAGCGCTCCTCGGCGCGTTGGCCAAGCAGCGTGGCGCTCACCTGGTCGCCAACGAGGTGCTGGAGCACCGCGCCGACCTGGTGCGCCAAGGCGTACGCCTGCTCGACAACGTCGAGGTCACCACAGCCGATGGGCGTCACGGTCCGTGGGAGCCTGCGAGCTTCGACCGCGTCCTGGTCGACGCCCCCTGCACGGGCCTCGGGGCGCTCCGTCGCCGACCCGAGTCGCGCTGGCGCCGGTCCGAAGCCGACCTCGACGACCTCGTGCCGCTCCAGGAAGCCCTGCTCGCCCGCGCGCTCGAGCTCGTACGCCCTGGTGGCGTCGTGGTCTATGCAACCTGCTCGCCGCACGTCAGGGAGACGACGGGCGTCGTCGACGCGGTCACCGCAGGACGCGGCGACGTCGATGTGGAGTCCACCCATCAGTGGTGGCCCCACATCGACGGCACCGATGCGATGTTCTGCGCGCTACTCCGCCGCGGCTGACACGAGCTCCGGCGCCCTCGCCGACTGCCGCGGCGCCCGCATCACCACCATGGCGATGAGGAATGCCACCACGGCGAATCCCATCGAGGTCAGGAACGCGGCTTCCGCTCCCGGGACGACCTGCCCCGGAACAGCGCCCGAGGCGTAGACCGACACGATCACCGCGAGTCCGACGGCTCCACCGAGCTGCTGCATCGTCTGGAGCAGGCCTGATGCCGCTCCGGCGTGCTCGGGTTCGACGTCCGCGAGGATCGCGACGGTCGTGGGCATGAACGCCAGCCCTGCCGACGCGCCGCTGAGCAGCATCGGGCCGAGGATCGCCGTGACGTAGCCGCTGGTGGTGCTGATCTGGCTGAGCCACAAGAAGCTGACGGCCATGCCGACGGTGCCGATCGCGATGAGCCGCTGAGGACCGAATCGACCCACCAGGCGCGCCGAGATCCGTGAGACCGCGAAGATCGCAAGGGTCAGCGGCAGGAACGCGAATCCCGAGGCGAGCGGACCGAAGCCCAGCACGCGCTGGTCGTACTGCACCAGCAGGAAGAACATCGGGAACTGTGAACCGACGAGCAGCGACATCACCACGAGCGCGCCTGCCCGGCGCCGATTGCGCAGCAGGCCCAGCCGGAGCAGCGGGTGCGGCGCGATGCGCTCCGTACGGACGAACAGAGCCAGCAGCACGGCGGCGAGTGCGAAGCCGCCGATCGTGCCGATCGAGTCCCATCCGTGGTCGGGTGCGTTGATGAACGCGTAGACCGCGGCGACCGAGCCGAGTGTCGCCGTGGCTGCGCCGACGACATCGAAGCGACCGGGGCGACGTGCCGTCTCGTCGACGAACCGCCGAACGAGTGCGAGCACCGCGACGCCGATCGGCACGTTGATCATGAGCGTCCAGCGCCAGGACCCCAGATCCGTGAGCGCACCGCCGAGGATCAGGCCGATCGAGCCTCCGGCGGAGGAGACGGCGGTGAACAGGGCGAGGGCCCGGTTGCGCGAGGCAGCATCGGGCGTCGAGGTCGTGAGCAGCGCCAGCACGCTGGGTGCCGCGATGGCTGCGCCGACACCTTGCAGGACTCGCGAGGTCACGAGGAACTCGGGGTTGGGCGCGAGTGCGCCCGCCAGAGAGGCCACGGTGAACAGCCCGAGGCCGATCTCGAACACCCGGAGGCGTCCGAACACGTCGCCGAGACGGCCGCCGAGAAGCAGCAGTCCGCCGAACGCGAGGGTGTAGGCGTTGAGCACCCATGAGAGACCGGCCGGCGAGAAGTCGAGGTCGGTCTGGATGCGGGGGAGGGCGACGTTCACGACGGTGACGTCGAGAACGAGCATGAGCTGGGCGATCAACACGATCGCGATGCCGTACGAGGCTCTGCGGCCGGTGTCCGGGGGCGCGGTGATGGAGGTCATGGTGAGGTTTCCTGTCCCACGAAATGAAGTGTCGTACACTCGAACGGAGAAGGGCTCCGGTTCTTCGAACGACTATACGGAGACAGTCTCCGGTTAGCAAGGGAGGTGGGACCGTGGTGCCCGTCACGTCCACCGAAGACGCCGTCGAAGCGCCGGCCAAGCCGCTGCGTGCTGACGCCCAGCGCAACTACGACAAGCTCGTGGCTGCCGCACGTGAGGTGTTCGCCGAGCGCGGCGCCGAGGGCTCGCTCGACGAGATCGCCAAGCGCGCCGGTGTGGGACCAGGCACGCTCTATCGGCACTTCCCGACCCGCGACGACCTGATTGATGCACTGATGCGCGACTGGTCGGCGCGAGTCCTCGCCGACAGCGAGGCAGCGGTGGCGGCCGACCTCCCGGCGCGCGAGACGCTCGAGCGCTGGTTCATGGACCTGATCAAGCACCTGACGTTGCATCGTGGTGCCGCAGCCAAGCTCAGCGCCGCCTTCGACGACCCGGCCTCGCCGATCTACCGCAAATGCCAGATGCTGGCGGACGCCAACGATCTCGTGGTCAGTCACCTCACCGAGACACATGCGCTCCGCGACAACGTCGAGTCGCGCCAGGTCATGCGGCTGGTCAGTGGCATCGCGACCGTCGCAGACGCGTCGGGCATCCCCATCGAAGAAGCCGCCCCGATGCTCGACATCGTGATCGACGGCATCCTGCGCGACCGCGCCACCTCCTGATCGGCGCTCGGCGCACCACTACGCTGGCGGCATGGGCATCCAGATCACCCCGAGCATGCTGGCGTCGGACTTTGCCAACCTTGAGTCCGAGGCGGCGCGCATCTCGAGTGCCGACTGGCTGCACATGGACGTCATGGACAACCACTTCGTGCCCAACCTGACCTTGGGAGCGCCGGTCATCGAAGCGCTGGCCAAGGTCGCCAAGCAGCCGATCGACGCGCACCTCATGATCGAGGACCCCGATCGTTGGGCCCCCGCGTACGTCGAGGCCGGCGCCCAGAGCGTCACGTTCCACGTCGAGGCGGCGAAGGCGCCCGTACGCCTCGCCCGTGAGATCCGCGCCAAGGGTGCCCGCGCCTCGATGGCGCTCAAGCCGGCCACGCCGATCGAGCCCTACGAGGACCTGCTGCCCGAGCTCGACATGGTGCTGGTCATGACCGTCGAGCCGGGCTTCGGCGGCCAGAAGTTCCTCGACATCTGCCTGCCCAAGATCCAGCGGGCCCGCACCCTGATCGACAAGCACGGCGGCGACATCTGGCTCCAGGTCGACGGGGGAGTCTCTCTCGAGACGATCGAGCGGTGCGCGGAGGCCGGCGCAGACACCTTCGTCGCCGGCTCAGCCGTGTTCAGTGCCGACGACCCCGATGCGATGGTCGCCGAGCTGCGATCACATGCCGGACGTCACACCCGCTGACTGAGACCCGCGGGCTAGACTTGAGGCAACGAGCAGCAACATCGCTCGCGTGCTCCGGGGTCGGTGTAATTCCGAGCCGGCGGTGACAGTCCGCGACCCGCGGTCACATCATTCGTGATGAGGCAGCGGTTGAGCCGGTGAAATTCCGGCACCGACGGTGAAAGTCCGGATGGGAGGAGCACTGTGTCGTGGCGCGGAGCGCCACGACCGTTGGTGGCACTTGGTCACCAGAGACCCCGGGACGCGTGAGTCATCACGACCTGGAGGAATGCATGGCAACCGACACCGAGAACAGCGCGATGCAACGCGCGCTCGACGCGGCCCGCACCGTCAGACGTACGCTGCCCAATCCGCGCGTCGGCTGCGTCCTGCTCGCGCCTGACGGCACCGAGATCGCCGTTGGCGTCCATCGAGGCGCCGGCACACCGCACGCCGAGGTCGACGCGCTCACGCAGGCTGGTGACGCCGCTCGCGGTGCCACCGCGGTCGTCACGCTCGAGCCGTGCAACCACACCGGCCGCACCGGACCCTGCGCTGAGGCGCTGATCGAGGCCGGCGTCGCCCGTGTCGTGTTCGGGCAGATCGACCCCGACCGTTCCGCCGCCGGCGGTGCCAAGACGCTGCGCGCGGCCGGCATCGAGGTCGAGCCCGGCGTGATGGCCGAGGAGGCCACCGACCTCAACGTCGAGTGGACGTTCGCGGTGACTTCGGGCCGGCCGTTCGTGACGTGGAAGTACGCCGCAACGCTCGACGGTCTCAGCGCCGCGCCCGACGGCACGAGCAAGTGGATCACGAGCGACGAGGCCCGCCGCGACGTGCAGAAGTTCCGCGCGGAGTCCGACGCGATCGTCGCCGGCACCGGTGCGGTCCTCGCCGACGATCCCCGGCTCTCGGTGCGCGACGAGAAGGACATCCCGCTCCCGTACGACCAGCAGCCTCTGCGGGTCGTGGTGGGCGAGACCAAGATCCCCAACTACTACCGGGTGTTCGACCGCGTGGCGCCGACGCTGCTGGTCCAGTCCCGTGACCCCGAGGTCGTGCTGCAGAAGCTCATCGACAACCAGATCCGGCACATCTGGCTCGAAGGCGGACCGCGCCTCGCCGGTGCGTTCTGGAACGCCGGCGTGATCGACCGCGTGATCGGCTACATCGCCCCCGCCATGCTCGGCTCCGGCCGGGCGGCACTCGAGGGCGAGGCGACGACACTGGCCGACCTGCGGCCCATCGACCTGCACGACCTGACGATGGTCGGCCCGGACATCCGCATCATCGGCACCCCCGGCCGCATGCAACGAGAGGACTTCGACTGATGTTCACCGGACTCATCGAGGAAAAGGGCACGGTCACCGCGGTCGAGGACCTGGGCGACTCCGTACGCCTGACGGTTCGCGGACCGCTGGTGGTCTCCGACGCCCAGCACGGCGACTCGATCGCGGTCAGCGGCGTGTGCCTCACCGTCATGGAGCAGGACACCGACTCGTTCGCCGCCGACGTCATGAAGGAGTCGCTCGACAAGACGTCGCTCGGCGACCTGCGGGTCGGCGACGAGGTCAACCTCGAGCGCGCGACCAGGGCGGGCGCACGACTGGGCGGGCACATCGTGCAGGGTCATGTCGACGGCACCGGGCGGATCCTCGACCGTACGCCCAGCGAGCACTGGGAGGTCGTCCGCATCGCGGTGCCGGTAGACCTGGCGAAGTATCTCGTCGACAAGGGCTCGGTGACGGTCGACGGCACGTCCCTCACGGTCGTGGAGGTCGTGGACGCCGACGAACCGTGGTTCTCGGTGTCGCTGATCCCGACGACGCTGGCCGAGACGACGCTCGGCACCAAGGGCCCGGGCGACCGGGTCAACCTCGAGGTCGACATCCTCGCCAAGTACGTCGAGCGCCTCCTGGGCGCCCGAGCAGAAGGAGCCACAGCATGACTGAGCACGAGAGCGTACGGCTCGACAGCATCGAGCGGGCGATCGAGGACTTCCGCCAGGGCAAGGCGATCGTGGTCGTCGACGACGAGGACCGCGAGAACGAGGGCGACATCATCTTCTCGGCGAGCAAGGCGACGCCCGAGCTCATGGCGTTCCTGGTCCGCTACTCCAGCGGTCTCGTGTGCGCGCCGATCACCGGTGAGATCCTCGACCGGCTCGCGATCCCGCTGATGACCCCGCACAACCGCGAGAAGATGCGCACGGCCTACACGATCTCGATCGACGCCCGCGACGGCATCACGACCGGCATCTCGGCCGCGGACCGCGCGCGCACGTGCCGGGTGCTCGCGGACTCGGCCACCGAGCCGTTCGAGCTCAACCAGCCTGGCCACATCATCCCGCTGCGGGCCAAGCCCGGGGGAGTGCTGGAGCGCGCCGGCCACACCGAGGCAGCGGTCGACTTCGCCCGCCTGGCCGGGCTGACGCCGGCCGGTGTCATCGGCGAGGTGCTCAACGACGACGGCACGCTGATGCGGGCGCCGGAGCTGCGTGAGTTCGCCGACGAGCACGGCATCGCGCTGGTCTCGATCGAGGACCTGCAGGTCTACCGCCGGCTCCACGAGTCGCAGGTCGAGCGGCTCGCGACGACACGGCTGCCCACGGAGTTCGGCACGTTCACGGCGCACGGCTACCGCGACATGATCGAGGGCTCGGAGCACATCGCGCTGGTCTACGGCGATCCCGGCACCGAGGACGTCCTGACCCGCATCCACTCCGAGTGCCTGACCGGCGACGTGTTCGGCTCCCGGCGCTGCGACTGCGGTCCCCAGCTCGAGCTCTCGATGACCGAGATCACGACGGCCGGCGCGGGCATCGTCGTCTACCTCCGCGGCCATGAGGGGCGCGGCATCGGCCTGCTGCACAAGCTGCAGGCGTACGCCCTGCAGGATGCCGGCACCGACACGGTCGACGCCAACCTGCAGCTCGGCTTCGGCGAGGACGAGCGCGACTATGCCGCCGGCGCACAGATCCTGCGCGACCTGGGCGTCACGTCGGCCCGACTGCTGACCAACAACCCCGACAAGACGATCGCCCTCGAGGCTTACGGGGTCAAGATCAGCGAGCGGCTGCCGCTGCGCATCGCGCCCAACGAGGACAGCCTGCGCTATCTGCAGACCAAGGCCGACCGCATGGGCCACGACCTTCCCGGACTAGGAGAGCTTTCATGAGCGGAGCGGGAGCACCCACGATCTTCGTCGACGGGACCGGCGCGCGCGTCGCGATCGTCGCGTCGCGCTGGCACACCGAGGTCATGGACGGCCTGATCGCCGGTGCCGAGCGCGCTCTGGCCGATGCCAAGGTCGAGGACGTCACGCTGGTCCGGGCTCCCGGATCGTTCGAGCTGCCGATCCTCTGCCAGGCGTACGCCCGTGAGGGCTACGACGCGGTCATCGCCCTCGGCGTGATCATCCGCGGTGGCACCCCGCACTTCGAGTACGTCTCGGCGGCGGCGACCGACGGCCTCAATCGCGTCGCGCTGGACACCGGAGTCCCGATCGGCTTCGGGTTGTTGACGTGCGACGACGAGGCGCAGGCGCTCGACCGCGCGGGCCTGCCCGACAGCCACGAGGACAAGGGCCGCGAGGCTGTCGAGGCCGCGCTGTCCGCGTGGAACGTCCTGCGCACGCTCGGCTGACGACGAGCGGGCGCAGGACGATCCGCGTGGTTGGGGGCGATCAGGCGCGTACTCGGTCGTAGGCCAGGGACAGGACGCCGTCGCCGTTGGCGGTGTTGGCCAGGACCCATGCGCCTGCACGGGCAGCCCTTCGTCGAAGAGGCGTGCTCCGTAGCCCCGGTCGCGCGGGTCGGCGTCAGCCTGGTCGGCGACGGCCGGCCAGAACCCCATGAAGCCCTCGGCGTTGTTGCGGCCGAGCAGGGCCGTCGTCGCCGGCTCCCAGAGACCGGTCACGTGGTCGCGTGCGATTCCTGTCAAGGAATATGACGATGTTTCTGAATCCGAGCCTGTCTCGCTCGTGGTCCTGCGAACCATGCGCTGGGGGACCGCCGATAGACTGCTCCGCGATGAAGACCTTCGATGAACTCTTCGCCGAGCTGTCCGACAAGGCAGCCAACCGCCCTGAGGGCTCGCGCACCGTCGCCGAGCTCGATGCCGGCGTGCACGCGATCGGCAAGAAGCTCGTCGAGGAAGCGGCCGAGTCGTGGATGGCGGCGGAGCACGAAGGCGCCGAGCGCGCCGCCGAGGAGCTCAGCCAGCTGCTCTACCACGCCCAGGTCATGATGATCGCCCGCGGCATCACGCTCGACGACGTCTACGCGCATCTGTGACGGATCGGCCCTTCGGCGCCGTTCCGTGCCTTCGAGTCCCGTCACAGAACTCCTGAGAAGAGAAGTCCATGCTCAAGATCGCCGTACCCAACAAGGGCGCCCTCGCCGAGTCCGCCGCACAGATGCTGACCGAGGCCGGCTACCACCAACGCCGCAACACCAAGGATCTCGTCACGCTCGACCCTGACAACGACGTCGAGTTCTTCTACCTCCGTCCCCGCGACATCGCGATCTACGTGGGGGAGGGCACGCTCGACGTCGGCATCACCGGCCGCGACCTGCTGCTCGACTCCGGCGCCAAGGCCGCGGAGAACATCTCGCTCGGCTTCGGCGCCTCGACGTTCCGCTTCGCCGCGCCGATCGGTGCGATGTCGTCGATCGCCGACCTCGCGGGGTCGCGGATCGCGACGTCCTACCCGGGCATCGTGCAGCCCTACCTCGCGGAGCGTGGCATCAGTGCTGATGTCGTACGCCTCGACGGCGCTGTCGAGTCGTCCGTACGCCTTGGAGTCGCTGACGCGATCGCCGACGTCGTCGAGACCGGCAGCACGCTGAAGCAGGCCGACCTCGAGGTGTTCGGCGAGCCGATCCTGTCCTCCGAGGCGGTGCTGATCACTCGCCGCGATGCCCCGGAGCCCGAGGGATTCGCGGTCTTCAAGCGCCGCATCGACAGCGTCCTGGTCGCGCGGACGTACATCATGATGGATTACGACATCCGGGTCGACCAGGTCGAGCGGGCCGTCGAACTGACCCCCGGCATCGAGTCGCCGACCGTCTCGCCGCTTCATCGTGAAGGGTGGGTCGCCGTGCGCTCGATGGTGCCGCGCGACGCCGCCCAGAAGGTCATGGACTCGCTCTTCGAGATCGGCGCCCGAGGCATCCTCGTGACGGACATCCTGGCGTGCCGGATCTGAGGACGTTCCGCCCCGGCGGAGCCCGCGTCGTCGCTTACGCCGTTGGCGTCATCATGCTGGTCATCACCGTGGTGATCGGCTTGGCGCTGCCGGACGACATCTCGTTCACGGTCGCCGAGGACATCACGCTGTGGCTCATCATCATCGCCGTGCTGGTGTTCCTGCACGGCATCGGCCGCAGCTTCGTGCGCGCTGATGACGACGGCGTCGAGGTGCTCAACGGCTACCGGCACCACCGCATCCCGTGGTCGGACATCCAGGGCTTTGCGATGGGCAGCGGCGCTCCGTGGCCGACGCTGGTCACGAACGACGACGAGCGGGTCATGCTGTTCGCCATCCAAGGCTCCGACGGCGGGTACGCGCGCGAGGCCGTCGCCTACCTGCGCAGCCGGGTGCCGTCATGACCGAGCGAAGCGAGGCCATCGCATGACACATGACCGAACGCTCGCGAGTCCGCAGTTCCCCGGTGACGACGGATCGGTGGATCCGGCCCTGGCTGAGGCGTTCGGCGACGACGTGGCAGTGCTCGCCGCGCTGGCCGACGCCCGGGTGTTCGTCCCGATCATCGCGTTGCTCGGCGAGGTGCCGGCCGAGGGCGACAAGAACGCCGACATGGCTGCGGTCCTGATGACCGGCGCCGACGGCCGGCAGGCGCTGCTGGCGTTCAGCAGCATCGCGTCGATGGCCGTCTGGGACGCACAGGCCCGCCCGGTGCCGATCCTGGGCCGCGACGCCGCCCGGGCGACGCTCGACGAGGGCGCGGCGGCGATCCTGCTCGACCTCGGCAGCCCGACGTTCACGGTCGTCGAGACCGACGACGTCGGACACCTCGCTGCGGGCCACCGACTCGTCCAAAGCGCGGCCGGGCCCGCCTGGCTCGCTTGACGCGAAGGTCAGCCGGCGGCGATCGAGCGTACGGCTGACAGCGGCACCGTGATGTGGACGTTGCCGTCGTGCCGCTCGACCCGGGCGACGAACCCGGCGTTGCCGACCGTCCGGAGCAGCTTGTCGTTGGAACCCTCGGTGATGAACGTCAGACGGGGAGCGCCGTGCGACTTGGCCCGGCCGGCGGCCTGCTTGACCAGCATCGTGCCGAGGCCCTGGCCCTGCCACGCGTCCTCGACGAGGAGCTGGAACGTCCAGACGGTGTCGAGCGCCTCGAGCACGCCGTGGCCGACGACATCGAGGCCGACCTGCACGACCAGCGCGACACCGGACTCGGGCGACACGAGACGACGCGCCATCCGCGTCGTCATCGGCATGCGCAGCGGCACCTGGTAGCGGTTGTAGAGCGTCTCGACGCTGCATCGAGCGTGCAGGGCGGCGACCGCCTCGATGTCGGCGAGCGTCGCCTCGCGCACCATCGGCACCTGCTGGCGCGGCGAGGGGGAGATCAGCGGCGTCTCGTAGCCAGCATCGCTCACGAGTGACAGCAGAGCCTGGGCGCGGGCCCGCTCGACCGAGGTGAACGGGATCGCGCGGCTGATGCGCAGCACCGATCCGTTGCGGCGGGTCAGGTCGAGCACGTCGTGGCCGCGATAGTCGGCGACGTCCGGCGGCTCAGTCTCGAGCAGCTCCCGCAGGACTTCCTCGGCGTCGCGGCCTTCCTCGAGGACCTCGTGCACGCCCCGGAGGTAGCGCGTCGGTGCGTCGATCAGCGAGTCGTCGCTGACCCGTGTGGCGGAGACCTGTGCGCCGCCGGCCTCCTCGAACAGCTCGGCGAGCTGGACGTCGCCCCAGCCTTCGGGCGCGCTGACGATGAACTCGTCGGTGACGCGCGGGCTCGTGGGGAAGACCTGCATGCCGAGAATGTTGACCCCGGAGCGTCCGCACGCCAGAGCGATCTCGGCCAGGATCCCCGGCCGGTCGGCGAGTGTCGTGCGGATGCGCCAGAGCATGGTGTCAGCCTGACCCACCAAGTTTTCCACACCGGGTCGCCCATGTTTCGGCGAGGGAAAGTCCGGGTTTGGTGGATAAACGACTGCGCTGATAACCTTGAAGGCGAAGTGGAGGTCCACCTCCCACCTGCTTGGTCCTTGACCTTGGGGTTACGCCGGTTCATCGAGCATCAACGAACTGGCCGACGGCGTCATTCCTGCGGGAATACGCCACTGGTGGCTTCCGTTTTGTACGGGGGCCATTTTTTCTTGGCCTCCCACACGATCTCAGGAGGATCCATCACCACAGAGCTGCGCGTCAACGACCGAATCCGCGTTCCCGAAGTACGCCTCGTCGGTCCTGGCGGTGAACAGGTGGGCATCGTCCGTATTGAGGATGCCCTGCGACTGGCAGCGGAAGCTGATCTCGATCTTGTCGAGGTGGCTCCGACCGCTCGCCCGCCCGTCTGCCGTCTCATGGACTACGGCAAGTTCAAGTACGAGACCGCACAGAAGGCACGCGAGTCACGCCGCAACCAGACCAACACCATCATCAAAGAGATGAAGTTGCGTCCGAAGATCGACCAGCACGACTACGACACCAAAAAGGGTCACGTCGTCCGATTCCTCAAGGCTGGCGACAAGGTCAAGATCACCATCATGTTCCGCGGACGCGAGCAGCACCGACCCGAGCTGGGCTACCGGCTGCTGCAGCGCCTCGCCGCTGACGTCGAGGACCTCGGTTTCATCGAGTCCAACGCCCGTCAGGACGGCCGCAACATGACGATGGTGCTCGGCCCGCACAAGAAGAAGTCCGAAGCCCAGGCCGAGGTCAAGGCCGAGAAGGTCAAGACCACGGCAGCCAAGGCCGCCGAGAAGGATGCCGAAGCCGCCGAGGTCAAGGCACACCGCGAAGCCGCCCAGAAGACTGCAACACCCAAGAAGCCACGTCGGCGTTCTGAGAACCTCGACCCAGACATGGAGGCATAAATGCCGAAGTTCAAGCCCCACTCGGGGATGAAGAAGCGCGTCAAGGTCACGGGCAGCGGCAAGCTGCGCCGCGAGCAGACCAACCGCCGCCACCTGCTCGAGGTCAAGTCCTCCTCGCGCAAGCGCCGTCTCGAAGGTTCGACCGACGTCGCCAAGGCTGACGTCAAGCGCGTGAAGAAGATGCTCGGTCTCTGACCGCGCCCCCCGACATACCGAAATACTTGAAGGAGAACTGAGATGGCACGCGTCAAGCGCTCTGTCAATGCACAGAAGAAGCGCCGCCAGACACTGGAGCGCGCTGCGGGCTACCGCGGTCAGCGTTCGCGGCTCTACCGCAAGGCCAAGGAGCAGGTCACCCACTCGCTGGTCTACAGCTACCGTGACCGCAAGGCCAAGAAGGGCGACTTCCGTCGTCTCTGGATCCAGCGCATCAACGCTGCCGTCCGCGCCGAAGGCATGACCTACAACCGTTTCATCCAGGGCCTCAAGGCCGCGGGTGTCGAGGTCGACCGCAAGATCCTCGCCGAGCTCGCGGTTCACGAGCCGGCGGCGTTCTCCGCGCTCGTCCAGACCGCGAAGGACAACCTTCCGGCTGACGTCAACGCACCCAAGGACGGCGCCGCGGCCTGACCGCGACACCGCCCGAGCTGAAATTCACGTGGTGGCGAGTACGCCCGGTGAGCTCACCGTCCGCTCAGGACGGGTGAAGCACACCCGGCGGCTCGCCACTCGTGCGTTCCGGGCCGAGACCGGCGAGTTCCTCGCCGAAGGCCCCCAGGCCGTACGCGAGGCGCTCACCGTGCCGGACGCGACCGTCGAGGTCTTCGCGACCGCGACGGGCACCGCGCAGCACACCGATCTCGTCGATGCGGCCGAAGCCCTGGACGTGCCCTGGCACGTCGTGACCGACGACGTCGTCGAGTCGATCGCCGACACCGTGCAGCCGCAAGGTGTGGTCGCGCGATGCCGGATCCCGGCGGCGTCGCTCGACTCCCTGCTGGCGACGGATCCGACCTTTCTCGTGGTCTGCGCCGACATCCGCGATCCCGGCAACGCCGGCGCGGTCATCCGGTGCGCCGACGCGGCGGGTGCGCAGGGCGTGGTGTTCGTCGGCGACAGCGTCGACCCCTACAACCCCAAGTCCGTACGCGCGACAGTCGGCAGCGTCTTCCACCTTCCCGTCGTGACGGAGCGCGATGTCGCCGCCACGCTCGCGCGCCTCCAGGGTCTTGGTCTGCAGGTGCTCGCGGCTGACGGCGGGGGAGACGTGAGCCTGTT
Organism: Aeromicrobium ginsengisoli; assembly: GCF_004134905.2. Lineage (GTDB taxonomy): Bacteria > Actinomycetota > Actinomycetes > Propionibacteriales > Nocardioidaceae > Aeromicrobium > Aeromicrobium ginsengisoli. The sequence goes on from NZ_SDPQ02000001.1 coordinate 99,085, forward strand.
CGCCGACGACCTCGACCTCGCGCAGCCGACGGCGTGGCTCATGGGCAACGAGGCGTGGGGTCTGCCGGCTGCCACCCGCTCGCTCGCCGACCGGGTCGTCTCGGTGCCGATCTACGGTCGTGCCGAGAGCCTCAACCTCGCCACGGCGGCCGCCGTGTGCCTCTACGCGTCGGCCCGCGCCCGTTCGACTGGGTGAAGATGTGACGGGGTTGGGTCGTCCGAAATGGTCCGTTGGTACTACATTCAGGGCTCATGGACTTCGACGACTTCCCGGACGGCGTCATCGTCGCCGGCCCGGACGGCAAGGTCCTGTACGTCAATGAGCGCATCCGCGTCATGGCGCGTGCCGAGGGCGACGAGATGCTCGGCATGCATCTCAGCGAGGCCGTGCCGTTCGACGACCTGAGCGGCAACTCCTGGTACGACACCACCCGGCCCTACGACGGCATCGCCACCCGCAAGCGCATCTCGGAGCAGGCGTGGTGGTCGCCCAAGGGCAGCGAGTACCTCATCACCGCGTCGCTCGTCCGCGAGCGCCCGGCCGGCCCGGTCAGCCAGGTCGTCGTGAGCGTCCGCAACGCGCGGATCCGCAACCAGCGCGACCGGGAGCGGTCCGACCTCGTCGCGACGGTGGCGCACGAGCTGCGCTCGCCGCTGACCGGCATCAAGGGATTCACCTCGACGCTGCTGACGAAGTGGGACAAGTTCTCCGAAGAACAGCGTCAATTCATGCTCGAGACGGTCGACGCCGACGCCGACCGGCTCAGCCGGCTCATCACCGAGCTGCTGGACGCTGCCCGCATCGACGCGGGCCGGCTCACCCTCAAGCGCGGGCCGGTCAAGCTCGACGAGATCGTCCGGCACGTGCTGACGAATGTGTCCGGTGGCGCGGCGGAGCCGTTCGAGATCTGCATCGGCGACGACCTCGACCTCATCTGGGGCGACAGTGACCGAATCACGCAGGTCGTCACCAACCTCGTGGAGAACGCGATGCGCCACGGCTTCGGTCTGCGTGAGCTCGCCGTGCAGAACGTGCCGGGGGCCGGCGGCGAGGGCGGGGTCTCCCTCGAGGTGCACGACAACGGCCCCGGAATCCCAGAGGAGATGCGCCAGCGCGTCTTCAGCCGCTTTTGGCGGGCCGGACCCGGTGCCGGCAGCGGGCTGGGGATGTACATCGTGCGAGGCATCGTCGAGGAGCACGGCGGCAAGATCGACATCGGCGACGCCGAGGGCGGCGGCGCGTTGATCAGCGTCTGGTTCCCGATCAACGAGCCCGACACGATGACCGACTGACCAGCACCGTTCACTAGACTGACCACTGGTCCCGACGAGTCCGGGAACCGCTCCGTCGAAAGTCAGGTCTGCTGTGTCCGCGCCCAATTCCTCGTACGACCCTGTGGAGGTCACTCCGTTGAACGCCGAAGAGGTCGAGCGCGTACGCGATGAGGCGCTTGCGGCGATCGTAGCGGCCGACACGTTGGACGCCCTGAAGCAGGTGCGCATCGACCACGCGGGCGACCGGTCGCCGTTGGCGCTGGCCAACCGCGAGATCGGCGCGCTGCCACCGCAGGCCCGCAAGGACGCCGGCCAGCGCGTCGGCCAGGCGCGTGGGGCGATCAACCAGGCGCTCGCCGCCAAGACCGCCGAGGTCGAGGCGGCTGAAGAGGAGCGCGCACTGGTCACCGAGGCCGTCGACGTGACGCTGCCGTGGGACATCGAGCCCGTCGGCGCCCGCCACCCGATCACGACGCTGTCCGAGCACATCGCCGACATCTTCGTCGCGATGGGCTGGGAGATCGCCGAAGGACCCGAGGTCGAGGCCGAGTGGCTCAACTTCGACGCTCTCAACCTGGGCCCCGACCACCCGGCCCGCACGATGCAGGACACGTTCTGGGTGACCCCCGAGCGCGCCGCGATGGTGCTGCGCACGCACACCTCACCGGTGCAGGCCCGCACGATGCTCACCCGCGAACCCCCGATCTACATCGCCTGCCCGGGTCGGGTCTTCCGCACCGACGAGCTCGACGCGACGCACTCGCCGGTGTTCCACCAGGTCGAGGGTCTCGCGATCGACGAGGGTCTCTCGATGGGTCACCTCAAGGGCACGCTCGACCACTTCGCCCAGGCGATCTACGGCGATGGCATGACGACGCGCTTCCGCCCGTCCTACTTCCCGTTCACCGAGCCCAGCGCCGAGATGGACCTGCTCTGCTACGTCTGCCACAACGAGCCTGACGCCGTCGCCGACTGCCGTACGTGCAAGGGCGAGGGCTGGGTCGAGTGGGGCGGCTGCGGCGTCGTCAACCCGCGCGTGCTCGTCGCGTGCGGCGTCGACCCGGAGCGCTACTCGGGCTTCGCGTTCGGCATCGGCATCGACCGGACGATCACCTCCCGCTACGACATCGCGGACCTGCGCGACCTGTTCGACGGCGACATCCGTTTCACCCAGCCTTTCGGAGTTGAGCTGTAGTGCGCGTACCAGTTGAGTGGCTTCGGGAGCTCGTGAAGCTGCCGGAAGACGTCACGACCGAGGAGCTGGCTGCACGCCTGACGCAGTTCGACCTCAAGCTCGAGGAGATCATCTCGTCCGGCATCAGCGGTCCGCTGGTCGTCGGCCGGGTGCTCTCGCTGGTCAAGGAGCCGCAGAAGAACGGCAAGACCATCAACTGGTGCCGGGTCGACGTCGGTCCGGAGCACAACGACGCCGACGGCGCTCGCGGCATCGTCTGCGGTGCCCACAACTTCGTCGAGGGCGACCTGGTCGTCGTGTCCCTGCCCGGCACGGTGCTGCCGGCTCTGGGCTTCGAGATCACGGCTCGCAAGACGTACGGGCACGTGTCCGACGGCATGATCTGCTCGAGCGCGGAGCTCGGGCTTCCGGGCGATGCCAGCGGCATCATCGTGCTGGACGCCGACTCGGCCACGCCCGGCGACGACGCCATCGCGCTGCTCGGACTGGGTGACGAGATCCTCGATCTCGAGGTCAACCCGGACCGCGGCTACGCGCTGTCGATGCGCGGCGTCGGACGCGACACCGCCCTGGCGTACGAGCTGGAGTTCGCCGATCCGGCCAATATCGAGGTGACCGGCACGGGGGAGGGCTATCCCATACGCGTCGAGGACGCGGAGGCGTGCCCGGTCTTCGCGGCGCGGGCGGTGACTGGGTTCGACCCGACGCGTCCGACTCCGCCGTGGATGGCGAAGCGCATCGAGCAGGCCGGCATGCGCTCGATCTCGCTGGCGGTCGACGTCACCAACTACGTCATGCTCGAGATCGGCCACCCGATCCACGGTTTCGATCTCTCGAGCCTGCGGGGACCGATCGTGGTCCGCCGGGCGACCGAGGGCGAGAAGCTCACGACCCTGGACGGCGTCGTGCGTACGTTGTCGGCCGACGACACCGTGGTCACCGACGATCGCGGACCGATCAGCCTCGCCGGTGTCATGGGCGGTGCCGAGACCGAGCTTTCAGACACGACGACCGACATCCTCATCGAGGCGGCGCACTGGAAGGCGCCGATGATCGCCCGCACGGCGCGGCTCCACAAGCTGCCGTCCGAGGCGTCCAAGCGCTATGAGCGTGGCGTCGACCCCGAGCTCCCGGCGCGAGCGACCCAGCGGGTGGCCGACCTGCTCGCCGAGCTCGGCGGCGGCACGATCGAGGCTGGGCTCACCGTCGTCGGCTCGCCGGCACCGCGCCCCGCCGTCGAGATGTCCGTGCACCTGCCGACCCGGGTGTCGGGCGTCGACATCGACCCCGCCACCGTGGTCGAGGCGCTCGAGGGCAACGGCTGCGAGGTTGCGCTCGACCACGAGTCGCTGGCCGCCACCCCGCCGAGCTGGCGGTTCGACCTCAACGACCCCAACGACCTCGTCGAAGAGGTGCTGCGCGTCGTGGGCTACGACCAGGTGCCCTCGGTCGTGCCGGTCGCACCCGCGGGGCGCGGCCTGACGACGGCGCAGAAGCTGCGCCGTCGCGTCGGCAATGTCCTCGCGGGCGACGGGCTGATCGAGGTCAAGACCTTCCCGTTCGCGGGCGCTGCGGACTTCGACCGCCTCGGCCTGCCCGCCGACGACCTGCGCCGGCGCCAGGTGCTCCTGGAGAACCCGCTGTCCGCGGAGGAGCCGGGCATGACGACGACCCTGCTCACGGGTCTGCTGCGCAGTCTTGTGCTCAACCTCGGCCGTGGCCACGCCGACGTCCACATCACCGAGACCGGGCGGGTGTTCCTGCCGAAGTCCGACGACGCCGAGGCGCCGATCTACGGTGTCGACCGCCGGCCCACCGACGACGAGATCGCGGTGTTCGAGGCGGCCCTGCCGGACCAGCCGCATCACGTGGGGCTGGTCATGAGCGGCGAGCGCGTGCGCACGGGTTGGGCCGGACCCGGGCGCCGGGCCACTTGGGCCGACGCGGTTGCGATCGTGCAGCACGTCGCGGACGAGCTGCACGTGGACGTCGAGGTGCAGCAGGCGCACGTCATGCCGTGGCACCCCGGACGATGCGCCGCGATCGTGGTCGCAGGCGTGGTGATCGGCCACGCCGGCGAGCTGCACCCGCGAGTCCTCAAGGCGTACGGGCTGCCGGCTCGCGTGGTCGCCGCCGAGATCGATCTCGACGCGTTGATCGCCGCATCTCCCGAGATCGGCCCGCGCCCCGACTTCTCGTCGTTCCCGGTCGCCAAGGAGGACCTCGCGCTGATCGTCGACGACGAGGTCCCGGCTGCCTCGGTGCAGCGGGTCCTGGCCGGGGCGAGCGCGTTGATCGAGTCCGTGCGACTGTTCGACGTCTACTCCGGTGACCAGGTGCCGGATGGCAAGAAGTCCCTGGCGTTCGCGCTGCGGCTCCGCGCTCCCGACCGCACCCTGACCGACGACGACATCAAGGGCGCGCGTGAGGCTGCGGTCGCGGCCGCCGGATCACTCGGCGCTGCACTGCGCGTGTGACGCGAACGCCGACGTGCGGGGCTGATCGCTCCGCACGTCGGCGTGAGCGCGATCAGTCCTCGAGCACCGGCAGAGCGCAGTAGACCCTCGGGTTCGACGCGTTGACGTACACCGGCACGTTCTTGTTGCGAGCCTCGGCGCTGAACTTGATGGACGACGTGTCGGCGCGGGGGATCGGCAGGTCGACCGAGACCTTCGTGCCCTTCTTGACCCGCAGGCTGTAGACCAGGTCGCCGTCGAAGTGGATGCGGAACTGGGCATCCGCACCGGCGTCCGATCGGTCGTCGAGGCCCACGTCGACCCGCAGCCGCTTGCACGACTGGTGCGTCGACCAGCGCGACTCGCCGTGAGCACTTGCCGTCGTCGACCAGTACTCGGCGACCGGCGTCCCGGCCACGGTCTGCGGTCCGTACTGGTTGGTGTACTGCCATCCGTACCGTTCGAGCAGGCTGCCCACGACATGGGTCCAGGAGTACGCCCGAATGACGACTTGAGGGCTGGCTCCGCTGGACCGGCCGGCACCGGCCGGCTTGAACACCCGGTAGCTCCAGTTGCTGGCGCGCGGCGGGACGCTGCGGGCGTACGTGCCGTCCGCCTGCACGGTCGCGTGGGCGATCGTCACCCAGCGGGTGCTTTCCTGGTCCGAGAAGAGGTACTGGATGCTGACGAGCGAGCCCTTCGCCGTCGGCGACACCTTGCCGGAGAAGACGACCGGCGTGCCCAGGGCGACGTCGGTCTTGGACACGTGGAGTGTCACGTCGTACCTGCTGACCGCCTGGGCCTGGGAGAGGAAGGCGGACGGAACGATCGCGAGTGCGAACGCCGCGAGGATCAGTGCGAGCTTGCGCATGAGGTGCTCCTTCGGGGTCTGATGACCGTGTTGCCGATGGAGATGCCGCGCGGCATCGAAAAGTTGCCGCGCGGGGCATACGTTACTCCGCGGTGTCGTGGGTCCCTGCGGTGTGAGCCGGCTGCGCAGCCTGCTGGAAGACGGCCCGCAGCATGCTGAAGGCGCCCAGCGCGCCGAAGGCAGCGGCGATCAGGAAGTCCTTGCGATAGCTGGGCAGCGCATCCGGGAAGGCGTCCCAGAACACGGACCAGAAGCTGTCGTGCGTGAACGCCTCCCAGGTCGACAGCCCGCTCAGCTCGCCGATCTCCGATGCCGCGTCGTAGACCATGCCGGAGAGGAACGACAGCAGCAGCGTGACGACCACGATGGCGAGGATCAGGAGCGCACCGACCCGGCTGATCGAGCCGCCGGAGCCGCGGGCATACAGCTGGACGGCGGCCCAGACGACGCCGAAACCGACGATCGAGGCGATGAAGCCGAACTTCCACAGGATGAGCCACACCGCGACGCCGGCCGGGATCGCGAGCAGCGCGAACAGCGTGCCCCGTCCGACATTCTCGACAGGCGTGGGTACGGCAACGGCTTCAGACATGTTATCCCCCGGATGAGTGGTGCAGACGCCATGTCTGCTCCGAGGACTCTAGGTGAGCGCGCGCCAGGGCGTACGAGCATTGACCAAACTGGTTCAGAACGAGACGGCGGGCGGGGTCGCTTGGCCCTCGGGAGCCTCGTAGAACTCCCGCGCGTGAACGCCGGCGATGCCGGTGAACAGCAGCCACGGGATCGTCCGCACGAGGCCGTTGAGCTTGGCGACGGCGTCGTTGTAGTACTGGCGGGCGAACGAGATCTTGTTCTCGGTGTCGGCGAGCTCGGCCTGCAGCGACTGGAAGTTGGCCGAGGCCTTGAGGTCGGGGTACGCCTCGGCGACCGCCAGCACGTCGATGATCGCCTTGTCGAGCTTGGCCTGCGCTGCGGCCTTCTCCTGCACCGAGCCACCCTTGGCCGCGGCTGCCGCACCGGCGCGCGCCTCGGTGACCGCCTCGAAGACGCCCTTCTCGTGCTGGGCGTAGCCCTTGACCGTGTTGACGAGGTTGGGGATGAGGTCCGCGCGGCGCGTCAGCTGCACGTCGATCCCGCCGAGTGCCTCCTGGGCGCCGATGTCGACGCGACGCAGCTTGTTGAAGGCGTAGACGGTGAACAACGCGAGCACGACGACGACCGCCAGGATGATGATCCAGATCATGAGTTCTCCTCGTTGGGTGAAGTGGGTCGAGCGGGGTTACCAGGAACCGCCACCGCCGCCTCCACCGCCGCCGCCTCCGCCGCCGCCTCCGCCGCCACCCGAGGATGACGACGACTGCGTGGCCGAGTAGGCGCTGATCGAGGAGGCCAGCGAGGATTCAAATCCAGAGAAGGCGTCGTTGCTGCCGAAGAAGCCGTGGCTCGTGGTGGTCGACCCACCGCCGTACCAGGTCGGCACGGGCGGCTCCGAGCCCGTCGCGAGCTGATACTTGCGAGCCCAGCGGTCGGCGCAGTCGAACGCGACGGCGTACGGGATGAAGGCCGTGTAGAGGTCCTTGCGGCCGCTGAAGTCGAAGCGGTCCTGGGCCGAGGTGGTCGACAGGAGGCGCTTGAACCCACCGGCGCGCGACCACAGGTCGCGGCCGAGGGTCGTACGACGTCGGCCCACGCCGGGCGCCATGAGGCCGATGCCGCCGATGACGAACCCGGCGATCGGCAGCAGATACATCGAGACCGGAGGATGGAAGAAGATCGCCGCGACCAGGAAGAGCAGCGCCGCCGCGCCGACCCCGAGCCTCGCGAGGGTCTCCGAACCGACGCGCCGTTGCGCGCCGATGCCGTCGGCCCATGCGCTGGTCTGGGCGGCGAGGGCGTTGCGCACGGACTGGAGCTTCTGTCCCGAGGTCACCGAGTCAGGGCTGGACTTGAAATGGGCTCCGGGCTGAGTGACGCCCAGTGACTCGCCCACGAACCGGGTCACGTCGTCGGTCTTGGCCCACGCGTCGGCGTCTCCGACACCGGTGACGGTCCACGACTTGCTGCCGTTGTCGGTCAGCGTCGTGAGCCCCTGCTCGGCCTGGTAGAGCAAGGTCGCCACGAGTCCGCGATTGGGGACGGTCTCGGTCGTCACGTACGCCGTCTGGACCGGGCCGAGACCCGGCGGCGGTTCGTACATCACCGGGGTGCCGGGCTCGTCCTCGCGCGCCCGTCGATCCAGGTAGTAGCCGGCGAGCATCAGACCCACCGCGACGGCCACCACGATGCCGAGGGCGGTCGTGCTGGTGCCGAGGGCGCGGTCGGCGGTGACTGGCCACGGCACGGTGACCCGGTCAGGCGTCTTGATCGGCAGCCCGATGCGTACGGTCACCGGCGTGCGGGGGGAGAGGTGCCCGGTCGTGATGGTCACCTGGTCGGTGCCGGCGCCGGCGATGTCGCACGTGCCGGTGCCGTCGAAGCTCGACGTGCACTGCACCTTGCCGGACTTGGCGGGGAGGGTGACGTGGATCGTGGACTTGTCGATGTCCATCTGCCAGCCTTGGCCGACGACGTTCCAGTAGAACACCGACTCGGCCGGCTGCTTGTCGGTCCAGCTCGAGGACGCGAAGGTGCCGGGACCGGCCGTGCTGGGCGCCAGCGCACCGGAGATCCGATAGGTGATCGTGTAGACGTGCGAGCCGGGGCTGACGAACGAGTCGGCGTCGCCGATCTTGGCGACGCGGTAGGCCCGGCCCTTCTGCCATTGCATGTCGAACGGGACGCTGCCGCCGTCGAGCTGCACCTTGACGTCCTCGGGCTCGAGTCGCACCTGCTTGTCGGAGGGATCATTGACGTTCCAGAACCGGAAGATGCCGTGCCGGCCGCCGGGGAACTCGGTGGTGATCTGTTCCTTCGCCACGAGATCGCCGTTGGCGGTCACGACATAGTCTGCGGTGTAGTCCGTGATGCGAACGGGATCCGGTCCCGTGGTGGTGGAGTCCGTCGGGACCAGCGCCGCGAGCGCGGGGATGAACAGCACCGCTGCGGTCACGACGAGCGCCACCACGCGCAGAAGGATCCGCATGGCTTGCATCCTAGGGGCGAAGTCGGCTCGGCTCGGGAGAATTGGTCGACCCACCCCGGCTGCAAGAAATTGCAGAGGTGTGCAAGAATGTGAAGCATGTCCAAAGTCCTCACCTCCCTGCCCGTCGGCGAACGCGTCGGAATCGCGTTCTCCGGTGGCCTCGACACCTCCGTCGCCGTCGCCTGGATGCGCGACAAGGGTGCGATCCCGTGCACCTACACCGCTGACATCGGTCAGTACGACGAGCCCGACATCGCCGGCATCCCGGGTCGCGCGATGCAGTACGGCGCCGAGCTCGCGCGCTCGATCGACTGCAAGCGCCCCTTGGTGGAGGAGGGCCTGGCCGCACTCGCGTGCGGTGCGTTCCACATCCGGTCCGGCGGACGTACGTACTTCAACACCACGCCGCTCGGCCGCGCCGTCACGGGCACGCTGCTCGTCCGCGCGATGCACGAGGACGGCGTCGACATCTGGGGCGACGGGTCGACGTTCAAGGGCAATGACATCGAGCGGTTCTACCGCTACGGGCTGCTGGCCAACCCGGAGCTGCGCATCTACAAGCCGTGGCTCGACGCCGACTTCGTGCACGAGCTGGGTGGCCGCAAGGAGATGAGCCAGTGGCTCACCGAGCGTGACCTGCCCTATCGGGACAGCCAGGAGAAGGCCTACTCGACCGACGCCAACATCTGGGGCGCGACGCACGAGGCCAAGACGCTCGAGCACCTCGACACGTCTCTGGAGTCGGTCGAGCCGATCATGGGCGTCAAGTTCTGGGATCCCGAGGTCGACATCGCGACCGAGGACGTCACGGTCTCGTTCAAGGCCGGCCGCCCGGTGGCGATCAACGGCGAGACGTTCGACGGTGACCCCGTCGCGCTGGTCCACGAGGCCAACACGATCGGCGGCCGCCACGGGCTCGGCATGTCCGACCAGATCGAGAACCGCATCATCGAGGCCAAGAGCCGTGGCATCTACGAGGCGCCGGGCATGGCGTTGCTGCACATCGCGTACGAGCGGCTCGTCAACGCGATCCACAACGAGGACACGATCGCCAACTTCCACCAGCACGGCCGTCGCCTCGGCCGGCTGATGTACGAAGGCCGGTGGCTCGACCCGCAGGCCATGATGCTGCGGGAATCCGTGCAGCGCTGGATCGCTTCGGTCGTCGACGGTGACGTCACGCTGCGGCTGCGCAGGGGCGAGGACTACACGCTCCTCGACACGCAGGGCTCGACGTTCTCCTACCACCCCGAGAAGCTCTCGATGGAGCGCACCGAGAACGCGGTGTTCGGGCCGACCGACCGCATCGGTCAGCTGACGATGCGCAACCTCGACATCGCCGACTCCCGCGCGATGCTCGAGCGCTACGCCGACCAGCCGCTCGACCAGGGTCAGGTGCTCGTCGAGAACGGCACGCTGTTCGGCGACCTGCCCGCAGGAGGTGCGACGCGCATCGAGGCCAACCCGACGATCGACACCGACGAGGAGCTGGCGCTCGACGCCGCTGCGATGGAGCTCGGCGCCGACTGAGCGCCGGACGACCCCTGACCGTACGACCACAACTCTGCAAAGGTGGAGAGATGACCACGATCACCGCAGCCGTCGCCGGCGCCAGCGGATACGTCGGCGGCGAGGTCCTGCGTACACTGCTCGCGCACCCCAACGTCGAGATCGGCGCCCTGACCGCCGCGTCGAGCGCCGGCAGCACGTTGGGGGAGCACCAGCCCCATCTGGTGCCGCTCGCCGACCGCGTGCTCGAGCCGACGACGGCTGAGGTGCTGGCCGGGCACGACGTCGTGTTCCTCGGCCTGCCGCACGGTACGTCCGCGGCGATCGCCGCCCAGCTCGGCGACGACACCCTCGTCATTGACTGCGGTGCTGACTTCCGCCTGCAGAGCGCCGACGACTGGGAGACGTTCTACGGCGGCGATCACGCCGGCACCTGGCCCTATGGCCTGCCGGAGCTGCCCGGTCAGCGCGACGTGCTCGCCGGTGCCAAGCGGATCGCCGTGCCGGGCTGCTTCCCGACCGCCTCGACGCTCACGATCATGCCGGCGCTCGCCGCAGGCCTGATCGCGCCCGACATCACGGTCGTCGCGCCCACGGGCGCCTCGGGCGCAGGCAAGTCGCTCAAGCCGCACCTGCTGGGCTCGGAGATGATGGGCCAGGCCAGCGCATACGGCGTGGGTGGCGTGCACCGCCACACCCCCGAGATCGAGCAGAACCTCGAGCTCGTCTCCGGCACCCGCCCGACGGTCTCGTTCACGCCGATCCTGGCGCCGATGTCCCGCGGCATCCTCGCGACGGTGTCCGCGCCGGCGCTCGACGGGGTCACCGCTGAAGACGTGCGCGCCGCGTACGTCAAGGCGTACGCCGACGAGCCGTTCATCCACGTGCTGCCCGAGGGCCTCTGGCCACAGACCAAGGCCGTGCTGGGGGCCAACATGCTGCACGTGCAGGCGACGCTCGATCCGCGTGCCCGCAAGGTCATCGCGATCGGCGCGATGGACAACCTCGCCAAGGGCACGGCCGGCGGCGCGATCCAGTCGATGAACATCGCGCTGGGCCTGCCCGAGACGACGGGCCTCACCACGATCGGGGTTGCACCATGAGCGTTCCCCTGAGGGACGGATCTTCATGCGTTCATGTCGTCAGGACGACGCGAACGCAGGGACATCGGTCGTCTGCCTCGACCGTTCGTACGGATCTTCATGCGTTCGTGTCACCAGGACAGCGCAAACGCATGAAGTTGCGTCCCACCAAGGGAGCCCCTGCATGAGCGTGACCGCTGCCAAGGGGTTCACCGCTGCGGGAGTGCCCGCGGGCCTCAAGTCGACCGGAGCGCCCGACGTCGCCGTCGTGGTCAACACCGGACCGTCCAGGGCCGCCGCCGCGGTCTACACGAGCAACCGCTGCAAGGCCAACCCCGTGCTCTGGAGCGAGGAGGCCATCAAGGGTGGCTCCGCCGTCGCCGTGGCGATCAACTCCGGTGGCGCCAACTGCTACACCGGGCCCGAGGGGTTCGCGACGACGCACCAGACGGCGGAGGTCGTCGCCGAGGCGCTCGGCGCGGGTGCGATCGACGTCCAGGTGTGCTCGACCGGACTGATCGGCCTGCTCAACGACCGTGACGCCCTGCTGTCAGGCGTACGTTCGGCAGTCGCCGGGCTGAGTGCCGACGGCGGGCACGCCGCGGCAACCGCGATCATGACGACCGACACCGTCGCCAAGGAAGCCGTGGCCCAGGGCGATGGCTGGACGATCGGCGGCATGGCCAAGGGCGCCGGCATGCTGGCGCCGGCCCTCGCGACGATGCTCGTGGTCATCACCACCGACGCTGACATCGACTCGGCGACCGCCGACACGGCGTTGCGCGCCGCGACCGCGCAGTCGTTCGACCGGCTCGACTCCGACGGTTGCCAGTCGACCAACGACACCGTGCTGCTGATGGCGAGCGGTGCGTCCGGCGTGACGCCCGACGCGGCCGCGTTCACCGACGCCCTCACGACGGTCTGCAAGGACCTGGCGATGCAGCTGCTCGCCGACGCCGAGGGCGCCGACCACGAGATCGCGATCGAGGTCGTCAACGCGGCGACCGTCGACGACGCGCTCGAGGTGGGTCGCTCGGTCGCCCGCAGCAACCTGTTCAAGTGCGCGATCTTCGGCAAGGACCCCAACTGGGGCCGCATCCTCGCCTCGGTCGGCACGACCCAGGCGGCGTTCGACCCGGCCGACCTCGACGTCGCGCTCAACGGCGTGTGGGTCTGCCGCAACAGCGGACCGGGGGAGTCGCCCGATGCGATCGACCTCGCCGAGCGCGCGGTCTCGGTCACGATCGACCTCAAGTCAGGCTCGGCAACGGGCACCATCTGGACCAACGACCTCACGCAGGCGTACGTCCACGAGAACTCGGCCTATTCCTCATGAATGATGCGACGGACAGCACCCTCGACGAGTGGCAGCCCGAGGACTGGAAGAAGGCGACCGACAAGGCCGCCACTCTCGCCCACGCCCTCCCGTGGCTGAAGAAGTATCACGGCAAGGTCGTCGTGGTGAAGTACGGCGGCAACGCCATGACCGACGACGCGCTCAAGCACGCGTTCGCCGAGGACATCGTGTTCCTGCGGCTCGCGGGGTTCAAGCCCGTCGTCGTGCACGGCGGTGGACCGCAGATCAGCGCGATGCTCGACAAGCTCGGCATCGAGTCGGAGTTTCGCGGCGGGCTGCGCGTCACCACCCCGGAGACGATGGACGTCGTCCGCATGGTGCTCACGGGCCAGGTCGGCCGCGAGCTCGTCGGTCTGCTCAACCAGCACGGTGACCTGGCCGTCGGACTGTCCGGCGAGGACGGCGGACTGTTCACCGCCGAGAAGACCATGCCAGTCATCGACGGCGTCGAGACCGACATCGGCCTGGTCGGCGAGGTCGTGGGCGTACGCCCCGAGGCCGTGCAGGACCTGATCGAGGCCGGCCGCATCCCGGTCGTGTCGACGGTCGCGCCCGACGCCGACGGCCAGGTGCACAACGTCAACGCCGACACCGCTGCCGCTGCGCTCGCCGTGGCGCTCGACGCCGAGAAGCTGCTCGTCCTGACCGACGTCGAGGGGCTCTACGCCGACTGGCCCAACAGCTCGGACGTCATCGGCGAGATCAGCCCCGAGTCGCTCGCCGAGATCATCCCCGAGCTGTCGACCGGCATGATCCCCAAGATGACGGCATGCCTCAAGGCGGTCCAGGAGGGCGTACGCCGCGCCACCGTGATCGACGGTCGCGAGCCGCACGCGGTGCTGCTCGAGATCTTCACCGACGAGGGCGTCGGCACCCAGGTCGTACCCGGCGCCGAGACCCGCATCCGCACGGCGCTCTACGCCACCAGCGTCACGAAGGACAAGGCTCAGAAGGACAAGGCCCAAGGAGACAAGGCATGACCGTCAGCGACTGGACCGAGCGCTACCAAGGCGCGGTCATGAACACGTTCGGCACCCCGCAGGGCGTGCTGGTCCGTGGCGAGGGCGCGTACGTCTGGGACGCTGACGGCACGAAGTACCTCGACCTGCTCGGCGGCATCGCGGTCAACGCGCTCGGCCACGGTCACCCGGCGATCCTCGACGCCGTGACGCAGCAGCTTGGCACGCTCGGCCACATCTCCAACTTCTTCACCTCCAAGCCCCAGGTCGAGCTCGCCGAGAAGCTGCTCGACCTGATCGGCCACGAGGGCCGGGTGTTCTTCACCAACTCCGGCACCGAGGCCAATGAGGCGGCGTTCAAGGCGACCCGCCGCACCGGCCGTACGCGCATCGTCGTCGCCGAGGGCTCGTTCCACGGCCGGACGATGGGCGCGCTCGCGCTGACCAGCAAAGAGGCCTACCGCGCACCGTTCGAGCCGCTGCCCGGTGACGTCAGCTGGGTCCCGTACGGCGACACTGCAGCGCTCGAGGCCGCCGTCGACGACACCGTCGCGGCTGTCCTGCTCGAGCCGATCCAAGGCGAGGCCGGTGTGGTCGTGCCGCCCGACGGTTATCTCCAGGCCGCACGCGAGATCACGTCGAAGCAGGGTGCGCTGCTGTGGCTCGACGAGGTGCAGACCGGCATGGGCCGCAGCGGAGCCTGGTTCGCGCACACCGAGTCCGGCATCGTGCCCGATCTCGTCACGGTCGCCAAGGGTCTCGGCGGCGGCATCCCGATCGGCGCCTGCATCGCGCTCGGCGATGCAGGCCAGCTGCTGCAGCCCGGCAACCACGGCACGACGTTCGGCGGCAATCCCGTCGCGACAGCCGCGGCGCTCGCGGTCATCGCGACGATCGAGTCTGACGGGCTGCTCGACAACGCGCGCAAGATCGGCGACATCTTCCGCGACGGACTGGCGAGTCACCCGCTGGTCGCCGAGACCACTGGCCGCGGGCTTCTGGTGGGCGTCGTGCTCACCGAGCCCGTGACGGCTGACGTGCAGAAGGCGGCTCTCGCCGCAGGCCTGATCATCAACAACGCGACGCCCACGCGGCTGCGCCTCGCCCCGCCGCTGATCCTCACGGTCGAGCAGGCCGAAGGTGCGGTGGCGACGCTCACGCAGATCCTCGACGAGGTGATGGCATGAGGCACTTCCTGCGTGACGACGACCTGAGCCCGGCGGAGCAGGCCGAGGTCCTGGCGCTCGCCGCCGAGATCAAGGCCGATCCGTATGCCCGCAAGCCGCTCGCCGGGCCGCAGACCGTCGCGGTGATGTTCGACAAGTCCTCGACGCGTACGCGCGTGTCCTTCGCCGTCGGCGTCGCCGACCTCGGCGGCAACCCGTTGGTCATCGACCAGGCGACGACGCAGGGCGGCCGCGGCGAGTCCGTTGTCGACACCGCGCGAGTCCTGGGGCGCATGACCAGTGCGATCGTCTGGCGGACGTACGCCCAGGCGGGCCTCGACGAGATGGCCGCCAACGCCGGCGTGCCCGTCGTCAACGCGCTCAGCGACGAATTCCACCCGTGCCAGATCCTCGCGGACTGGCAGACCGTCATCGAGCACAAGGGCAGGCTGGCCGGGCTGACTGTTGCCTACCTCGGCGACGGCGCCAACAACATGGGCCATTCCTACCTGCTCGGCGGCGCGACGGCCGGCATGCACGTACGCATCGGCGCTCCCGTCGGCTATCAGCCGGATCCGGCGATCGTGGCCGACGCCGACAAGATCGCTGCCACGACGGGCGGCTCCGTCTCCGTGACGGACGATCCCACCGCGGCGATCTCGGGCGCCGATGTCGTCATCACGGACACCTGGATCTCGATGGGGCAGGAGGCCGAGAAGCAAGAGCGCCTCGCATTGTTCGGCGACTACGCCATCACCGCTGAGACCCTCGCCAAGGCCGCACCCGACGCGATCGTCCTGCACTGCCTGCCGGCCTATCGCGGGCTCGAGATCTCGTCCGAGGTCCTCGACGGGCCGCAGAGCGTGGTGTGGGACGAGGCCGAGAACCGTCTGCATGCCCAGAAGGCGCTGCTCGTCTGGCTGCTCGACAAGGCGCACTCATGACGGTGCCTCCCACCAAAGCGGCGCGCCAGCAGCTGATCGTCGAGCTGCTCGGCCACCAGCTCGTACGCTCGCAGGGCGATCTCGCCGAGCTCCTGGAGTCGCACGGTGTCAACGCGACGCCGTCGACGATCTCCCGCGACCTCGTCGAGCTCGATGCCGTACGCGTGAGGCACCCCGACGGCGGGCTGGTCTATGCCGTGCCGGCCGAGGGCGGCGACCGTACGCCGAGGCCCGGCACCGGCAGCGCCTCGGGCCACGCCCGGCTCGCCAAGATCCTGCGCGAGCTGATGGTGACCGCCGAGGGATCGGCCAACCTCGTCGTGCTGCGCACGCCCCCGGGGGCCGCCCAATACCTCGCCTCGGCGATCGACCACGCTTCTCAGCACGACCTGCTCGGCACGATCGCCGGTGACGACACCGTCATGCTGATCTGCCGAGACCCCGATGGCGGCGAGGCCGTCGCAGAACGTTTCGCGGCACTTGCCGCAGCCACCCCGAAGGAGCCGACGTGAGCGAGACCCCCGACGACAAGACCAGCCTCTGGGGTGGCCGCTTCGCCTCCGGTCCGTCGCCCGAGCTCGTCGAGCTGTCGCGGTCGACGCACTTCGACTGGCGCCTCGCCCCGTACGACCTCGCCGGCTCACGCGCCCACGCGATGGTCCTGCAGGCCGCCGGCTTGTTGAGCCGCGACGACCTCACCGCCTTGATCGCCGGCATCGACGCGCTGGCCGCCGACGTCGAATCGGGCGCCTTCACCGCGCAGCCCGACGACGAGGACGTGCACACCGCACTCGAGCGGGGACTGCTCGAACGCCTCGGCCCGGAGCTCGGCGGTCGCCTGCGTGCGGGCCGCTCCCGCAACGACCAGGTCGCGACGCTGTTCAAGATGTACCTCCGCGACCACGCCAAGGCGATCAGCCGGCTCGTCCGCGAGCTCGCCGAGGCGCTGGCGACGCAGGCCGAGCGCCACATGGGCATCGCGATGCCCGGGCGTACGCACCTCCAGCACGCCCAGCCGGTGCTGCTCGCGCACCATCTCCTGGCCCACGCGTGGCCGTTGGTCCGCGACCTCGACCGGCTCACCGACTGGGATGCCCGGGTCGGAGCCGACTCGCCGTACGGCTCCGGTGCGCTCGCCGGGTCCTCCCTGGGCCTCGACCCCGAGAAGGTCGCGGCCGACCTCGGCTTCAGCGGCTCCACGGCCAACTCGATCGACGGCACCGCGGCGCGCGACTTCGTCGCCGAGTTCGCGTTCGTGACGGCGCAGATCGGCATCGACGTGTCCCGGCTGGCCGAGGAGATCATCCTCTGGAACACCAAGGAGTTCGGCTTCGTCACGCTGCACGACGGCTACTCCACGGGCTCGAGCATCATGCCGCAGAAGAAGAACCCCGACATCGCCGAGCTCGCCCGCGGCAAGTCCGGCCGCTTGATCGGCAACCTCGCCGGCCTGCTCGCGACGCTCAAGGCGCTCCCGCTGGCCTACAACCGTGACCTGCAGGAGGACAAGGAGCCGGTGTTCGACTCGATCGACACGCTCGAGGTCCTGCTGCCGGCGTTCACGGGCATGATCGCGACGCTGACGTTCAACACCGAGCGCATGGAGTCGCTGGCGCCGCAGGGATTCGCCCTCGCGACGGACATCGCCGAGTGGCTCGTACGCCAAGGCGTGCCGTTCCGCGACGCCCACGAGATCTCCGGCGCGTGCGTCCAGGCGTGCGAGCAGCGCGGCATCGAGCTGTGGGACCTCAGTGACGACGACTTCCTGGCGATCTCGCCGGCCCTCACGCCGCAGGTCCGCGAGGTGCTCACAGTCGAGGGCTCGCTGGCGTCGCGCGACTCGCGTGGCGGCACGGCGCCCGTACGCGTGGCCGAGCAGCTCGCCGAGCTCCGCGCGCGGGTCGCCTCGCACCCCTGACCTACTTCGTGCCGGTCACCACGAGCATCTCGCAGGGCCCTTCGAACCCGTTCGGCCCTTCGAACTGAGCCAGCTGTTCGGTGATCTCGGCCCACGCCTCCGCGCGACCGGTCTCGTCGAGCCCGGACAGCATCTGGTGGAGGGCACCGAAGGACTCGCGCTCGAACTGCACGCACTCGGCTGCACTTCGCATGCGTACAGGTGACGGCACCGTCGTGACGGTGATGTCGGTCAGCCCAGCTTTGGTGAAGACCTCCTCGGCGACGCCGGGGGAGCCGAGGCTGAACGGTCCGGGCTGGCCCGGCAGCGGCGGTGGCAGCTCCGCGCGTCGGCGGATGATCCCTACGGGGATCGAGAAGAATCCGTTGCGGTCCGCCGTGGAGTAGACGACCGCAGAGACCCGCCCTCCGGGTCGAAGGGCGCGGCACATGCCGGCGAGGGCAGCCTGTTGGTCCGGGAAGTAGATCAGCCCGACCCGTGAGATCGCGACGTCGTAGGCACCCGCCTCGACCTCCGAGAGGTCCTCACCGTCGGCGACCAGCGTGTTGATGTTCGACATCCCGGCCGACTGCGCCACCTGCTGGGCGTACCCGAGGATCGCGGGTGAGATGTCGGTGGCGAGGACCTCACCGCCCGGGCCGACGCGTCGCGCGGCCGCCAACGTCTGGCCGCCGGCCCCCGCCGCGACGTCGAGGACCCGGCCACCTGTCGTGACGGCGGCGTCGTCGAGCATCGTCTCGGTGGCCGATCCGAGCCAGGACTCGATCGTGGGTCCCCAGCGATTCCAGGCATCCGCTGCCGCCTCCCACTGGGCTCGGGTCGTGGTCTTGAACTGGACGGGATCGAAGGTGATGGACATGGCTGACTCCTCAGGTTCGTGAGTGGTTACCTGTCATGCTCGCCGTGTACACCGGCCGCCACCAGTGCAGGTTCTGCACCTATCCGGTACGAATTCTGGACCGCCATCTCGGTGAATTCGGACTACGATTGGCCCATGCGTGACTACGGGCAGTACTGTCCCGTCGCCCTCGCGAGCAGCGTGCTGGCGGACAGGTGGACCCCCCTGATCGTGCGGGAGATGGTGCTCGGAAGTCGCCGGTTCAACGACATCGATCGCGGGCTGCCAGGCATCTCGCGCACTCTGTTGATGCAACGCCTCCGCCACCTCGAGCACAAAGGTGTGCTCGAACGCGTGCCGATTGCCGGCGGCCGAGGTCACGAGTACCAGCTGACGCCCGCAGGTCGAGACCTCGAAGGTGTCGTCATGGCCTTTGGCGAGTGGGCCGTGAAGTGGATGTTCTCCGAGCCCGAACCCCGCGACGTCGATCCGATCACGCTGACGTGGTGGATGTCCCGGAGACTGGACTTCGAGCGGGTTCCCGACCAGCGCGTCGTGATCGAGTTCGACTATCGCGGGGACGACCCGACGAGGCTCTGGCTGATCCTGGACCGGCACGAGTCCTCCGTCTGCGCCGACCATCCCGGCTTCGACTCCGACGTCACCGTGCGCACGGAGCCCGTGGCGCTGATGCGGGTCTTCTCGGGCCTGACGACGCTGCGCGAGGCTCGAGCAACCGGATCAGTGGAGCTCGAGGGGATTCCGCGGTTGACGCGCGAATTCCCGACCTGGTTCCTCTGGAGCCCGTTCGCCTCCGCGGTTCGCGCCCGTCTGGCCCGTGCCGCTGAGCCTGTGTGAGCCATGGCTAGTGTGGTCCCACCGCACCGCAGACATGGGGGAGACCGTGGCACTTCGCACCAAGGCCGGCAGCACCCTGCGCAAGGTCATCGGACCGCAGCGCACCGAGGCCGTACGCCGTTGGGAGCGCAAGGCGCGTCGCACTGCGGCCCGCCGGCTCAACCCGGAGGCGCCCCGTGCGGTGGAGAAGTCCGCACCGAAGTACGTCCCGTCCGATGCGTTCGCCGACTTCCCCGAGCCCACGAGGTCGCGCCACCAGCTGCTGATCGCGCTCCACAAGCAGCTGCAGCCGCGCACCTACCTCGAGATCGGGGTCTTCACGGGCTCGAGCCTCGGTTTGTCGCGCACCCGGTCGATCGGGGTCGACCCCGGCTACACGATCACCAAGGAGATCGAGTGCGAGGTGCAGCTGCACCGCACGACGAGCGACGAGTTCTTCTCCCGCCCCGACCCGGTCGCGTTCTTCGACGGCGTCCCGATCGACCTCGCGTTCATCGACGGGATGCACCTGGCCGAGTTCGCCCTGCGCGACTTCATGAACGTCGAGAAGCACATGTCGCCCGCCGGCGTGGTGCTGCTCGACGACATGCTCCCGCGCAACTCGCTCGAGGCTGCGCGCGACCGGCGCACCGCCGCGTGGGCCGGTGACGTGTTCAAGGTCGCCGACATCCTGAGGACCTATCGGCCCGACCTGACGATCATCCCGGTCAACACCTCGCCGACCGGCACGGTGCTCGTCCTCGGGCTCGACCCGACCTCCCGCGTTCTCGACGACAACTACGACGCCGCGCTGGCCGCGTGCCTCGCGCCGGACCCGCAGGTCGTCCCCGAGGAGACGCTGCGCCGCACCTACGCGGCCGACCCGGTGACACTGATGACTTCGCCGGTGTGGGCCAAGCTCGTCGGGCTTCGCAAGAAGAACGTCAGCCGCGCCGCACTCGACAAGGCACTCGGCGCCCTCACCGCGTGACCGAGAGCGCCGTCGTCACGTACGCCCGCGGGCTGCTGGGCCGCGTGCTGCACGGGCACGACGTGGCGGTGCGCATCACGGAGGTCGAGGCGTACGGCGGGATCAACGACCCGGCCTCGCACGCCTACACTCGCACCGCCCGGTCCGAGATCATGTACGGCGCTCCGTGGCGGCTGTACGTCTATCGGTCGTACGGCATGCACTTTTGCGCCAACGTCGTGACCGGTCCGACCGAGGAGGCGTCCGCGGTGCTGATCCGTGCCGGCGAGGTGGTCGACGGCATCGATGTGGCTCGCCGCCGTCGCCCGGCGGTCAAGGACGTCGCCCTGGCGCGCGGCCCCGGCAATCTGGCCAGGACGCTGGGTCTGACACTCGACGACCTCGGCACCGATCTGCTGGCACCCGATGGCGTACGCCTGGGGGAGTCGCCGGCCGGCACACCTGACATCAGCGCCGGACCGCGTGTCGGAGTGTCCAAGGCTGCGGACGTGCCGTGGCGATTCTGGATCACGGGCGACCCGACCGTGTCGGCCTACCGCCGCAGCCCACGGGCCTAGAGAACTCTCTGCCACATTTCTCGCCGGGACTGTCGTATGCGCTGTCCTCCGTTCGTGGTGTTGGTGAAGGACCCCACCAACCGAGGAGACCATCCCGATGCCTGACATCAAGAGCCGCTGGCTCGCTCTCTACGTTCTGTGCCTCGGCGACCTGATGATCGTGCTCGACTCGAGCATCGTCAACGTCGCCCTTCCGTCGATCCAGACCGACCTCGCCTTCTCGCAGGCCGCATTGGCCTGGGTGGTCAACGGCTACCTGCTGACGTTCGGCGGGTTCCTGCTGCTGTCGGGCCGCTTCGGCGACCTGCTCGGCAACAAGCGGGTGTTCCTGGGCGGCGTCGTGTCGTTCACGATCGCCTCGATCGGCTGCGGGCTGGCCCCGTCGGCCGAGCTGCTGGTGATCGGCCGCGCCATCCAGGGCCTCGGCGGCGCAGCGGTCTCCGCCGTCGCGCTTGCACTGATCATGGGCCTGTTCACCGAGCCGGGGGAGCGCGCCAAGGCGATGGGCGTCTTCGGCTTCGTGATGTCCGGCGGCGGCGCCCTCGGCGTCCTGCTCGGCGGTGTCCTCACCGGTCTGTTCTCGTGGCACTGGATCTTCCTGGTCAACATCCCGATCGGCGTGGCCGTGTGGATCGCCGCTCGTCGCGTGCTCCCTGCGGATGACGTCGTGCCCTCGGAGGCTCGTGTCGACGTCGTCGGTGCCGTCCTGGTCACCGCGTCCCTGATGCTCAGCGTCTACGCCATCGTCGGTGGCAACGATGCAGGCTGGACGTCGGCCCGCACGCTCCTCATGCTCGGCGGCGGACTCGCGCTGATGATCGCCTTCATCGCCCGTGAGGCTCGCATCACCAACCCGCTCGTCCCGCTGCGTCTCTTCGCGCACCGCAACGTCTCGGTCTCGCAGATCGTCGGTGTGTTGTGGGCCGCGGCGATGTTTGCCTGGTTCTTCCTCGCGGCGATCTACCTGCAGAAGGTCCTGCACTACGACGCCCTCGACGTGGGCCTGGCGTTCGTCCCGATGAGCGTCGTGATGGCCTACTGCTCGCTGCGGGTCTCGGACAAGCTCGTCATGCGATTCGGCATCCGGCCGCCGCTGGTCGCCGGCCTGCTGATGGCGGCCGCGAGCCTGGCGCTGTTCTCCCGGGCACCTGTCGGCGGCAGCTTCGTGGTCGACGTGCTGCCGTCGATGATCCTGCTGGGCTTCGGTGCCGGCATCGCGTTCAACCCCGTGCTGCTGGCCGCCATGGGCGACGTCGAGCCGCACGAGGCGGGTCTCGCCTCAGGCGTCGTCAACACGTCGTTCATGATGGGCGGCGCGCTGGGTCTCGCGGTGCTGGTCAGTGTCTCCTCGGCGCGCACCGAGAGCCTGCTCGCCGATGGCGCGGCGCAGGTCGAGGCGCTCAACGGCGGCCTCCAGCTGGCCTTCGCGGCCGGTGCGGTGGCGGCCCTGCTGGCGGCGATCGTCGGCGGTGTGTTCCTCCGGCCCAAGCCGATGTCCGACATGGCGCCCGAGGGTTCTGAGGTCGAGGTCGCCGCGGCCTGAGGCGTACGAGCTGTCGCTACCGCTGGTCGGTCGACCAGCGGTAGCGGCGTTCCGGGCGACCGGCGCTGCCGTAGTTCAGGCGTACGACGGCGTGCCCCTCATCGACGAAGTGCTCCAGATAGCGGCGTGCGCTGACCCGCGAGATCCCGACACGTTCACCGCACTCGGTCGCCGACAGCTCGCCGGTGTCCCTGAGTGCAGTGCCGACCAGGTCCGCGGTCTCCTGGCTGAGTCCCTTGGGCAACGGCTGGCCGGCCGGCTGTGCCGTTCCGAACGCCCGGTCGATCGACTCCTGGTCGGCCTCACCGTGCTCCAGCAGGGCGAGCGTGTCGCGTACGCGCAGGAGCCGGGCAGCCAGGTCGGGATACTCGAACGGCTTGACGAGATAGTGCATCGCACCGCCGTGCAGTGCTGCTCGTACGACCTCGGCGTCGCGATCAGCCGTGACCATGACGACCCCCGCGACGTTGCCGGCGGCGCGCAACCGCTGCAGCACGTCGAGGCCGCTCATGTCGGGCAGGTGCACGTCGAGCAGGATCAGCTCCGGTGCGAGCTCGCCGACGAGGCGCAGGGCCTCCTCGCCGTTGCGAGCCACGCCGACGACGCTGAAGCCCTCGGTCTTCTCGATGAATCGCGCATGGATCCCGGCGACCATGAAGTCGTCGTCGACCACGAGCACGCCGATCACGCGGGCACCCCGGCCAGCGGCAGCTCGACCCGGAACGTCGTGCCGTCCTCGTCGTCGACCGTGACGCTCCCGCCGCGCTGCGTGCAGATCAGCTGCACGAGCGGCAGCCCGATGCCACGACCGCCCAGCACGTCAGGCTTGGTCGAGAACCCGCGCACGAAGATGGCGTCGCGCATGCCGTCAGGGATGCCCGGCCCGTTGTCGTGCACCTCGAGCACGAGCCGGCTCGCATCGACGTGGGTGGTGACCACGACCTCCGGCGACGGCTCGGTGCGGCACGCGTCGATGGCGTTGTCCACGAGGTTGCCGACGACGGTCGTGAGATCGGCCGACTCAGCGGACGTCAGGCCCGGCAGGCGCGAGTCCGGGCTCAGCGTGAGCGAGACCCCGGCCTCGGCCGCGACGCTCGACTTGGCGATGAGCAGGGCGGCCACTGCGGGATCCGCGATCCGGCTCGTGACCTCGTCCGTGATCTCGGCGCGCCGGCGGGTCAGCGTGCCGACGAGGGCGGTCACCTCGTCGTACTCCTGGAGCTGCACGAGCCCCGAGATCGTGTGGAGCTGGTTGGCGAACTCATGGGTCTGGGCGCGCAACGTGTCGGTGATCGACAGGTTGGAGCTGAGCTGGCTCTGCATCGAGACGAGCTCGGTCCGGTCGCGCATGGTCGTGACGGTACCGATGCCCTCGCCGTGGCTCGACGCCGAGCGCTGGTTGAACACCAGCACGCGGGCGCCTACGAGCACGACGGCGTCCTGGCTGTCGCTGCCCGCAGTCAGCAGCTCGGTGACCTGCGGATCGAGGGCCAGGTCCGCGACCGGACGACCCACGACGCCGGCATCTAGGTCCAACAGCTCGCGGGCGCTGTCGTTGACCATCGTGACCTTGCCGTCCGTGCCGACGGCGATGACGCCCTCGCGAATGCTGTGCAGCAGCGCCTCACGGTGATCGGCCAGCGTGGCGATCTCCTGTGGCTCCAGCCCACGCGTACGTCGCTTGATGAGCCGCGCCAGCAGCAGCGAGCCGGCCACGCCGAGCAGCGCGCCGACACCGAGGAACAGCGCCAGGTCCGGTGCGGCGTTGGTCAGGCGCTGCCAGTTGGACGGATAGCGCTGCTGGGCGATCGACAGGCCGACGAGCTTCCCGTCGTCGTTGAGGATCGGGGCGTGACCGGCGACGGCCTGGTGCCCGTTGTCGTCGACGTCACCGACCCAGCCACGCCCTTCACGGACACGACTGTCGCCGAGGTCGATCGTGCGGCCGACCAGGCGTGGATCGGACGACGACAGGACGACACCCTTCGGGTCCGCGATCGTGACCTCCGTGGCACCGGAGAGGCTGAGTGCCCGGCTGATCGACGGCGCGAGGGCGCTCGCCGGCGTCGGACCGTCGATCTCGGAGCGTACGACCGAGATGTTCGCGAGGTACTCCGCGACCGACCGCATCTGCGATCCACGTTCGCTGGAGAACGTCATGGTCGACTGCCGAACCGAGATCGCCGCGACGATCGCCAGCACGAGGGCGACGACGACCAGCTGTAGGCCGAGGAACTGCCCCGCGAGTGTGAGCCGTTGCCGGCGCGGTGACCACAAAGACCACAACCTCCTTTGGTTCCGCAATAGTGACTCACGCCACACCTGGAGGCCATGCTCGGGGTCGACCACAGGAGGTTCCATGACGTCGAGAAGACGTGTCCACGCAAGGCTCGCGGGTGTCATCCTCGCAGTCTCGGCCGCGATGGTGCTGGCGAGCTGCGGCGTCACCCGCGGATCCGACGACGAGGGTCACCGCCGGCTCCAGATGTGGATCCCCAACAGCCCGGGCGGTGGGTACGACCTCACGGGCCGCGCCGCGACCCACGTCATGGAGGACGCGGACCTCACCGGCCGCTTCGAGATCACCAACGTGCTCGGCGCCAGCGGCACGGTCGCGATGCAGCGGCTGCTCAACGCCGAGGGCTCGAACGACGTCGTGATGACGATGGGCCTGGGCGTCGTCGGCGCGGTCTACACCAACGAGTCGAGCGCCCGAGTCTCCAAGGCGACGCCGATCGCCCGGCTGATCGAGGACCAAGAGGCACTCATCGTGCCCAAGGACTCGCCGTTCAAGACCGTCGAGGACTTGGTCGACGCGTGGAAGAAGGACCCCAAGAGCGTCACGATCGGCGGTGGATCGTCGCCGGGCGGACCCGACCACATCTTCCCGATGCAGCTCGCCAAGACGATCGGCATCCAGCCCAAGCAGGTCAAGTACATCGCGTACGACGGCGGTGGCCCCCTGACCACGGCGCTGCTCGGCGAGAAGATCGACGTCGGCACCTCTGGCCCCAGCGAGTTCGAGGGCCAGATCAAGGACGGCTCGCTCCGTGTGCTCGCGGTCTCCGGTGCCGAGCGGCTCGACAACATCGACGCGCCGACCCTCAAGGAGTCCGGCGTCGACATGGTCTTCGCCAACTGGCGTGGGGTCCTCGCACCTCCGGGCATCTCCGACGAGACCCGCGACTACCTCATCACGCTGTTCGAGGACATGCACAAGACCAAGGGCTGGCAGGCCGAGCTCAAGCGCAACGGCTGGATCGACGCCTTCATCACGGGTGACGAATTCGGCGCCTTCCTCAAGGAACAGGACGAACGGGTCGCCACGACCCTGAAGGAGCTGGGACTCGCATGACCACGACACAGCACACCCCGCCCGGCCAGAGCCGGGTCGTCGACAAGGCCCAGTACGGCCTCGCGGCGGGCATCGGCGTCGCCGGCGCCTACGTCATCTACGACGCGACGACGTTGCACAAGGGATTCGCGGACCAACCGGTCCAGCCCTACACATTCCCCTTCATCGTCGGCGCGGGCCTGATCGTCCTCGCAGCGCTGCTGGCACTCGCCACGGCGCGAGGTGACGTGCCCGAGTTGGAGGAGGGCGAGGACGTCGACCTCACCAAGGGCAGCGACTGGGTCACGGTCGGCAAGCTCGTCGTGGTCTTCGCGCTCAACTTCGCACTGATCAGCTGGCTCGGCTGGGCCATCACGGGCGCTCTGTTGTTCGCCGGCACGGCCCACGTGCTCGGCGCCCGCTCGATCGTCCGGTCCCTCGCGATCGGCGTCGTGCTGTCGGTCCTTTCCTGGTACGGCTTCTACTCCGGCCTGGGTCTCGCGATCCCGGCCGGCGTCCTGGACGGAGTGCTCTGATGGGATCGTTCGACCTGTTGATGCAAGGCTTCGAGAACGCCTTCACCCCGACCAACCTGCTCTACGCGTGCATCGGCGTGCTGCTCGGCACCGCTGTCGGCGTCCTGCCCGGCATCGGCCCGGCCATGACCCTCGCGCTGCTGCTCCCGATCACCTACAGCGTCGAGCCCGCGAGCGCGTTGATCATGTTCGCCGGCATCTACTACGGCGGCATGTACGGCGGCTCGACCACCTCGATCCTGCTCAACACACCGGGGGAGTCCTCCTCGGTCGTGACGGCGATCGAGGGCAACAAGATGGCCAAGGCGGGCCGGGCAGCTCAAGCCCTCGCCACCGCCGCGATCGGCTCGTTCGTCGCCGGCACGATCGGCACGCTGCTGCTCGTGCTGTTCGCCCCCAAGCTCGCCACGGAGGTCGTCAAGCTGGGCGCACCGTCGTACTTCGCCCTGCTCCTGCTGGCGCTCTTCGCAGTCACGGCCGTCCTCGGCTCGTCACGACTCCGTGGGTTCACTGCACTCTTCATCGGCCTGGCGATCGGCCTGGTCGGCACCTCGACAGGACAGCCCCGCCTCACGTTCGGCAGCCCGCTGCTCGCCGACGGCATCGACATCGTGGTCGTCGCGGTCGCGATCTTCGCGATCGGTGAGGCGCTGTGGGTCGCGTCCCACCTGCGCCGCCGGCCCCTCGACATCATCCCGGTGGGCCAGCCGTGGATGAGCCGCGACGACTGGGGCCGCTCCTGGAAGCCGTGGCTGCGCGGCACTGCGTTCGGCTTCCCGTTCGGTGCGCTGCCGGCCGGCGGTGCTGAGCTCCCGACGTTCCTGTCGTACATCACGGAGCGCAAGCTCGCCAAGAACCCCGAGGAGTTCGGCCACGGCGCCATCGAGGGCGTCGCGGGTCCGGAGGCCGCCAACAACGCCTCAGCCGCCGGGACGCTCGTGCCCCTGCTGGCCATGGGCCTGCCCACCACGGCGACGGCAGCCGTCATCCTGCTCGCGTTCCAGAGCTACGGCATCGAGACCGGCCCCGGCCTGTTCGACAGCCAGCCGATCCTCGTGTGGACGCTGCTGGCCAGCCTGTTCATCGGTAACACCCTGCTGCTGGTGCTCAACCTGCCGCTGGCTCCGGTCTGGGCCAAGCTGCTGCAGATCCCGCGGCCCTACCTCTACGCGGGCATCCTGTTCTTCGCCTCGCTCGGCGCCTACAGCGTCAACTTCCAGTGGTTCGACCTGCTGATCCTGCTCGTCATCGGGCTCCTCGGCCTGGCGATGCGGCGCTTCGGTCTCCCGGTGCTCCCGCTGATCATCGGCGTGATCCTCGGCCCCAGGCTCGAGGCGCAGCTGACCGAGGCTCTCGCGATCTCGTCGGGAGACGTCAGCACGCTGTGGAGCGAGCCTGTCGCGGTCATCGTGTACGTCATCATCGGCGCCACGCTTCTCTTCATCGTCGGCAACGGCCTGCGCACCATGGCAGCCAACAACAGGAAGCAGGTCAGCGCATGAGCGTCGTCGTGGCTTACAGTCCGGATGTCTACGGAAAGGCAGCGCTCGAGTACGGAGCGACCGAGGCGTCACGCCGCGGCGAGAAGCTCATCGTCGTCAACGACACCAAGGGTGATGCGTACGTCGACAAGCGCCTCGCCGCCGAGAAGGAGATCGACGCGCTGCGTGCTGAGCTCGAACGGCTCGACGTGCAGACCGAGGTACGCCAGGACGTCGTGCCCGACGTCGCCGAGGCGGTCCTCCAGGTCAGCGCCGAGTCGTCGGCGACCCTGATCGTCGTGGGCATACGCCACAGGTCACCGGTCGGCAAGCTCCTGCTCGGCAGCGTGGCGCAGCGCATCATCCTCGATGCGACGTGCCCCGTGCTGGCCGTCAAGCCAGACGTCGGTTAGTCGTCCTCGGGCTGCGAAGCACCGGGAATGTCGCAGACGCCGTCCTCGCACACGGGGGCGGCGTCTGTGCCGATGATCTCCAGCGGCCCGGTCATTCGCCCGACGCCGCCTTCTGCAGCACCTCGATGAACACCGACGGGTCCTGGGCGCCGGAGACGCCGAACTTCTTGTCGATGACGAAGAACGGCACGCCCGAGATGCCGTACGCGATCGCCTGGTCCTTGTCAGCCTGGACGTCCGCCAGGAACTGCTCGGACTTCAGCGCCTCGACGACCTCGGCCCGGTCGAGCCCGATCTCCGCAGCCAGGTCGGCGAGGTCGTCGATGCGACCCACGTGCCGGCCCTCCGCGAAGTACGCCGACAGCAGCCGCTCCTTCATGTCGAGCTGGCGGCCCTGCGACTTGGCGTAGTGCAGCAGCTCGTGCGCCTTGACGGTGTTGGTGTGCTGCAGCGCATGGAAGTCGTACGACAAGCCCTCGGTCGCGCCCAGCTCCGTCATCTGCGCCAGCATCGACTCGACCTGCGCGGGAGCCATGCCCTTGTGGCCGACCAGGAAGTCGACCTCCGTGCCGTCGAAGTCGACGGGGGTGTCGGGCGCCAGCTCGAACGAGTGGTACTCGACTTCGAGGGCTCCACCGCCCTCCGCGAACTCGGCTGCTGCGGTCTCGAACCGGCGCTTGCCGATGAAGCACCACGGGCAGGCCACGTCGGACCAGATGTCGACCTTCACTGTTTCAGTCACGCCGTGTGCAACGTCATGGCTCCCAGCCCGTATTCCGCTCGCCAGGAGAGGAGTTTCGCCGGTACGCTCATGTCATGACAATTGCCGTGGCGTACCGTCCCGACGACTTCGGACGGGCCGCCCTCGACTGGGCTGCCGCCGAGGCGCGCACCAAGGGTGAGTCTCTCCTGATCATCAACGTCCACCGTGTCGAGCCGCGCCTCGACACGGGGCACGCCAAGGGTCGTCACCTTCAGGACCTCACCGAGGGACTCGCCAAGGACAACGTCCCCTACGAGCTGCGCCAGGTCGAGGGTGAGAACGTCGCCAGCACGGTCCTGTTCGAGGCGGAGCAGGCCAGTGCGTCGCTCGTCGTGATCGGCGTACGCCCGCGCAGTCCCGTCGGCAAGATCCTGATGGGCAGTGTCGCGCAGCAGATCCTGCTCGACTCCGCAGTGCCCGTCGTCGCCGTCAAGCCTTAGGACGGGGGAGCGCCGCGCTAAAGTCGCGGTGCATCCCCGACCCCGAAGGACTGGCCAGTGACCCACGTACTCGACGACCTCGACGCGCGAGGACTCATCGCGCACTCGACGGACCGCGACGCCCTGCGCGCGGAGCTGTCTGAGGGGCCGATCACCTACTACGTGGGCTTCGACCCGACAGCGCCGAGCCTGCACATCGGCAACCTCCTGCAAATCCTGACGGCACGCCGACTTCAGCTCGCGGGGCACAAGCCTCTGATGCTGGTCGGCGGCTCCACCGGACTCATCGGTGACCCGAAGGAGGCCGGCGAGCGGGTCATGAACACCAAGGAGACCGTCGGCGAGTGGGTCGACAACATCCGTGAGCAGGTCTCCCGCTTCGTCGAGTTCGGCGGTGACAACGGTGCGACGGTCGTCAACAACCTCGACTGGACCGCGGGCCTCAGCACGATCGACTACCTGCGTGACGTCGGCAAGCACTTCCCGGTCAACCGCATGCTGGCCCGCGACGTCGTGAGCAGCCGGCTCGAGTCCGGCATCAGCTACACCGAGTTCAGCTACGTCCTGCTGCAGTCACTCGACTACCTCGAGCTGCACCGGCGCCACGGCTGCGTCCTCCAGACCGGAGGCAGCGACCAATGGGGCAACATCACCGCCGGCGTCGAGCTGATCCGCCGAGCGGACGGCGACAAGGTGCACGCGTTGGCCACCCCGCTCATCACCAAGGCCGACGGCACCAAGTTCGGCAAGACCGAGTCCGGCACGGTGTGGCTCGATCCAGGGCTCACGAGTCCGTACGCCTTCTACCAGTCGTGGATCCAGGCCGAGGACTCCAAGGTCATCGAGTACCTCCGCCAGTTCACGTTCCTGGGCCTCGACGAGATCAGCCAGATCGAGGCCGAGCACCTCGAGAAGCCCGGACTGCGCGGCGCACAGCGACGCCTCGCTGCTGAGGTCACGACGATCGTGCACGGCCAGGAGGAGACCGCGGCCGCCGAGCTTGCCTCCCGAGCGCTGTTCGGACGCGGCGAGCTCTCCGAGCTGTCGGAGTCGACGCTCGCGGCAGCCTTGCGAGAAGCCGGCGCCGTCGACCTGGCCGCAACCGATCGCCCCACGGTCGTGGATGCCTTCGTGGCCGCCGGGCTGGCCGACAGCAAGTCGGCCGCCCGCCGGGCGGTCGCCGACGGGGGAGCGTACGTCAACAACGAACGGGTCTCCGACCCTGATCTCGAGCTCACCACCGAGCACCTCCTGCACGGCACCTGGGCGGTCCTGCGCAAGGGAAAGCGGTCGATCTCGGGCGTGTCGGTGTCCTGATCCCCGTCATTTCAGGGGCTCGAGACCATGTGACGTGGACCATACGGAGCCGATTTGACGAAGCGGGAAACGCCCCCGTAATGTTCTTCTTGTTGGACAGCACGGCGGAGCGAAAGGCCGAAAGGCCGGTCACTCGGAGCTTCCAACCAGCTCAACCGAAGCGGTCGACGGCACGGCGCCTCAGGCGCCCGGAGACGGACCGCGGACAACGAAGCTGAACATGGTGACCGACCCGGTTTGACCGGTGAAAACGAGCCGTGTAAGTTAGACGAGTTGCCCCAAGGCAGAGACCGCGAGGTCGAAGCCGAGGTGAGCGTCTGATCCTTGAGAACTCAACAGTGTGCCAAAAGTCGACGAGATTAATTAGTAGTACCCCGTCGAGACCATCGGAGAGCTTCGGCTCGCCGACCTTGATGGAAATCAATTCCGACAATTTATTTGTCAGCAAATAGTTTGTCAGAGTCGAACTGAAGTTTGGCAGCGCTTTAGCTGCTTCAACGGAGAGTTTGATCCTGGCTCAGGACGAACGCTGGCGGCGTGCTTAACACATGCAAGTCGAGCGGTAAGGCTCCTTCGGGAGTACACGAGCGGCGAACGGGTGAGTAACACGTGAGCAATCTGCCCTTCTCATCGGAATAACCATTGGAAACGATGGCTAATGCCGAATATGACCTCGGATCACATGTTCTGAGGTGGAAAGCTCCGGCGGAGAAGGATGAGCTCGCGGCCTATCAGCTTGTTGGTGAGGTAATGGCTCACCAAGGCATTGACGGGTAGCCGGCCTGAGAGGGTGACCGGCCACACTGGGACTGAGACACGGCCCAGACTCCTACGGGAGGCAGCAGTGGGGAATATTGGACAATGGGCGAAAGCCTGATCCAGCAACGCCGCGTGAGGGATGACGGCCTTCGGGTTGTAAACCTCTTTCAGCAGGGACGAAGCGAAAGTGACGGTACCTGCAGAAGAAGGACCGGCCAACTACGTGCCAGCAGCCGCGGTAATACGTAGGGTCCGAGCGTTGTCCGGAATTATTGGGCGTAAAGGGCTCGTAGGCGGTTTGTCGCGTCGGGAGTGAAAACTCAGGGCTCAACCCTGAGCGTGCTTCCGATACGGGCAGACTAGAGGTATGCAGGGGAGAACGGAATTCCTGGTGTAGCGGTGGAATGCGCAGATATCAGGAGGAACACCGGTGGCGAAGGCGGTTCTCTGGGCATTACCTGACGCTGAGGAGCGAAAGCATGGGGAGCGAACAGGATTAGATACCCTGGTAGTCCATGCCGTAAACGTTGGGCGCTAGGTGTGGGGACCTTCCACGGTCTCCGTGCCGCAGCTAACGCATTAAGCGCCCCGCCTGGGGAGTACGGCCGCAAGGCTAAAACTCAAAGGAATTGACGGGGGCCCGCACAAGCGGCGGAGCATGCTGATTAATTCGATGCAACGCGAAGAACCTTACCTGGGTTTGACATATACCGGAAAGCTGCAGAGATGTAGCCCCCTTTTGGTCGGTATACAGGTGGTGCATGGCTGTCGTCAGCTCGTGTCGTGAGATGTTGGGTTAAGTCCCGCAACGAGCGCAACCCTCGTCCTATGTTGCCAGCACGTAATGGTGGGGACTCATAGGAGACTGCCGGGGTCAACTCGGAGGAAGGTGGGGATGACGTCAAGTCTTCATGCCCCTTATGTCCAGGGCTTCAAGCATGCTACAATGGCCGGTACAAAGGGCTGCGAAACCGCAAGGTGGAGCGAATCCCAAAAAGCCGGTCTCAGTTCGGATTGGGGTCTGCAACTCGACCCCATGAAGTCGGAGTCGCTAGTAATCGCAGATCAGCAACGCTGCGGTGAATACGTTCCCGGGCCTTGTACACACCGCCCGTCACGTCATGAAAGTCGGCAACACCCGAAGCCAGTGGCCCAACCGTTTACGGAGGGAGCTGTCGAAGGTGGGGCTGGCGATTGGGACGAAGTCGTAACAAGGTAGCCGTACCGGAAGGTGCGGCTGGATCACCTCCTTTCTAAGGAGCATTTGGCAGCCGGCGCAAGCTTGGTTGTCCATTGAGTTGTTTGTACGGCGAATGTCTGTACGCAACTCAGCTCACTAGTGGATCGTCGATTATTTGGCTTGATGACAGCCAACAGCGTCAGTACTTCTCTTCGGAGAGTGGAACCTCGCTGAAACGTAGTCATCAACTCAGGCACACTGTTGGGTCCTGAGGGATCAGCTCGTAGAGTTGAGACCTCGGACCACATACCCCCACGAACCACCAGGTTCACCCCTTAGGGACATCTGGCAGGCGCGGGATCTTTATGTGGGACCGAACGTATTTTGAGAACTTCACAGTGGACGCGAGCATCTTTGTAGTAACAACAAGCTACTAAGTGCACATGGTGGATGCCTTGGCATCGAGAGCCGATGAAGGACGTTGGAGTCTGCGAAAAGCCCCGGGAAGGTGACAACCGACCTGTGATCCGGGGATGTCCGAATGGGGAAACCCACCTGGAGTAAAGTCCAGGTACCTCTGTCTGAACACATAGGACAGTAGGAGGGAACGTGGGGAAGTGAAACATCTCAGTACCCACAGGAAGAGAAAACAAAAGTGATTCCGGTAGTAGTGGCGAGCGAAACCGGATCAGGCTAAACCTCAGTGATGTGATAGCCGGCAGGCGTTGTCACTGGGGTGTTGTGGGACCACATGGTCTGTTCTGCCGAGCAGGCAAAGAGTCATAAACCATGAGTGAAGTGAAAGCCAACTGGAAAGTTGCGCCATAGAGGGTGATAGCCCCGTACACGTAAGCTCATGGCTCTTTTGTGTCATCCCAAGTAACACCGAACCCCTGAAATTCGGTGTGAATCTAGCGGGACCACCCGTTAAGCCTAAATACTCCTCGATGACCGATAGCGGACTAGTACCGTGAGGGAAAGGTGAAAAGTACCCCGGGAGGGGAGTGAAATAGTACCTGAAACCATGTGCATACAATCCGTTGGAGCTCTTCCTTGTGAAGGGTGACAGCGTGCCTTTTGAAGAATGAGCCTGCGAGTTAGCGTTCTGTAGCGAGGTTAAGGCGTCGAGCCGTAGCCGTAGCGAAAGCGAGTCCGAATAGGGCGACCATAGTTGCAGGATCTAGACCCGAAGCGGAGTGATCTATCCATGGGCAGGTTGAAGCGCGGGTAAGACCGCGTGGAGGACCGAACCCACCTAGGTTAAAAACTGGGGGGATGACCTGTGGATAGGGGTGAAAGGCCAATCAAACTCCGTGATAGCTGGTTCTCCCCGAAATGCATTTAGGTGCAGCGTTGCGTGTTTCTTGCCGGAGGTAGAGCACTGGATGGGCTAGGGGGCCTACAAGCTTACTGAACTCAGCCAAACTCCGAATGCCGGTAAGTGAGAGCGCAGCAGTGAGACAGTGGGGGATAAGCTCCATTGTCGAGAGGGAAACAGCCCAGACCATCAGCTAAGGTCCCAAAGCGATAACTAAGTGGAAAAGGATGTGGAGTCGCAGAGACAACCAGGAGGTTGGCTTAGAAGCAGCCACCCTTGAAAGAGTGCGTAATAGCTCACTGGTCAAGTAATTCCGCGCCGACAATTTAGCGGGGCTCAAGTTATCCACCGAAGCTATGGGATTCATGCAATAGCCAGGCCTTCGTGGTCCAGGCGCATGGATCGGTAGGGGAGCGTCGTGTGGCGAGAGAAGCGGCGGAGTGATCCAGCCGTGGACGCCACACGAGTGAGAATGCAGGCATGAGTAGCGAATGAGGAGTGAGAAACTCCTCCACCGAATGACCAAGGGTTCCAGGGTCAAGCTAATCTTCCCTGGGTAAGTCGGGACCTAAGGCGAGGCCGACAGGCGTAGTCGATGGACAACGGGCTGATATTCCCGTACCGGCATTAGATCGCCCATGCCGAACCCAGAAATGCTAAGTGCCCAAAACTGGCGGGACTCTTCGGAGCGAAGCCGGCGCTGCGCACGACCCGATCTGGTAGTAGGCAAGCAATGGTGTGACGCAGGAAGGTAGCTCATCCCGGGCGATGGTTGTCCCGGGCTAAGGACGTAGGGCGAATGGTAGGCAAATCCGCCATTCACATGCCTGAGATCTGATGGGGAGACGTTTTAGTCGAAGTGAGTGATCCTATGCTGCCGAGAAAAGCATCTAGCGAGATCTAGAGCCGCCCGTACCCCAAACCGACTCAGGTGGTCAGGTAGAGAATACTAAGGTGATCGAGTGAACCATGGTTAAGGAACTCGGCAAAATGCCCCCGTAACTTCGGGAGAAGGGGGGCCGGATGCGTTATCGGACTTGCTCCGAGAAGCGTTGAAGGCCGCAGAGACCAGGCCCAAGCGACTGTTTACTAAAAACACAGGTCCGTGCTAAGTCGAAAGACGCCGTATACGGACTGACTCCTGCCCGGTGCTGGAAGGTTAAGGGGACGTGTCAGCGCAAGCGAAGCACAGAACTTAAGCCCCAGTAAACGGCGGTGGTAACTATAACCATCCTAAGGTAGCGAAATTCCTTGTCGGGTAAGTTCCGACCTGCACGAATGGAGTAACGACTTGGGCGCTGTCTCAACCATGGACTCGGCGAAATTGCACTACGAGTAAAGATGCTCGTTACGCGCGGCAGGACGGAAAGACCCCGGGACCTTTACTATAGTTTGGTATTGGTGTTTGGTTCAGTTTGTGTAGGATAGGTGGGAGACTGTGAAGCTTGGACGCCAGTTCAGGTGGAGTCATCGTTGAAATACCACTCTGGCTGTACTAGACATCTAACCTAGGTCCATTATCTGGATCAGGGACAGTGCCTGATGGGTAGTTTAACTGGGGCGGTTGCCTCCTAAAATGTAACGGAGGCGCTCAAAGGTTCCCTCAGCCTGGTTGGCAATCAGGTTTCGAGTGTAAGTGCACAAGGGAGCTTGACTGTGAGAGTGACAGCTCGAGCAGGGACGAAAGTCGGAACTAGTGATCCGGCGCTGGCAAGTGGAAGCGGCGTCGCTCAACGGATAAAAGGTACCCCGGGGATAACAGGCTGATCTTCCCCAAGAGTCCATATCGACGGGATGGTTTGGCACCTCGATGTCGGCTCGTCGCATCCTGGGGCCGTAGCAGGTCCCAAGGGTTGGGCTGTTCGCCCATTAAAGCGGCACGCGAGCTGGGTTTAGAACGTCGTGAGACAGTTCGGTCCCTATCCGCCGCGCGCGTAGGAAACTTGAGAAAATCTGTCCCTAGTACGAGAGGACCGGGATGGACGAACCTCTGGTGTGCCAGTTGTTCCGCCAGGAGCACTGCTGGTTAGCTACGTTCGGAAGCGATAACCGCTGAAAGCATCTAAGCGGGAAGCGTGTTTCAAGATGAGGTTTCCCACTGGTTTACCAGGTAAGGCCCCCAGCAGACCACTGGGTTGATAGGCCGGAGGTGGAAGTGCAGCAATGCATGGAGCCGACCGGTACTAATAGGCCGAGGGCTTGTTTCTTACAAAGATCTACCGCGTCCACTGTGAGGTTCCCGAGATATGTTCGGGAACCGGAAAAGCTCCCTTCGGGAGAGCTCCAAGGTTTTGATATCTCAATAGAGTTTCGGCGACCATGGCGAAAGGGAAACACCCGGTTACATTCCGAACCCGGAAGTTAAGCCTTTCAGCGCCGATGGTACTGCACGGGAGACTGTGTGGGAGAGTAGGACGTCGCCGGACAATCTTTAGCGCGAGGCCGCTCCTTCGGGAGCGGCCTTGCTGCATTTTCGCAACATTTGATGGAAGGAACGACTCATGGCTGAGTCGAGAAACCCCCGCCGTGACGGTGGGAAACCAGCTGGCCGAGGCGCCGGCAGTGGTGGTGCTCGTGGCGGCAAGCCCGCGGGCCAGGGACGAGATCGGCGCGGCAGCGGAGATCCTTCGCGCCGGGACGGTAAGCCCGCCGACACTCGTGGAGGCAAGCCCACGCATCCGCGCCGAGACGGCAAGCCCTACGAGGCACGTCGTGATCGACGTCAGGAAGAGGGCGATCGGACCGCAGCGCAGAAGATCTATGACGGCCCGCCGATCCCGGACGACGTCAGTGCCAAGGACCTGGACAAGCACGCCCGCCAGGCTTTGCAGGCTCTGCCTGAGAAGCTCGCCGACAAGGTTGCGCGGCATCTCGTCATGGCAGGTCTGCTGATCGCCGAGGATCCCGAGACGGCCCACCTGCACGCGCTTGCTGCCAAGGCACGCGCGACCCGAACGGGTCTCGTGCGCGAGGCCTGCGGCGAGACGGCATATGCGGCGGGCAAGTTCGCCGAGGCGTTGTCGGAGTTTCGCGCGGCCCGCCGGATGACCGGTGGCTATCTCTACGCGCCGATGATGGCCGACTGCGAGCGCGCCCTGAAGCGTCCGGACAAGGCGATCGCCTATGACACCCCGGAGATCCGAGGCCACCTGGACGACGCCGGCCAGATCGAGCTGTCGATCGTGGTCGCCGGTGCGCGCCGTGACCAGAAGCAGTACGACGCCGCCGTCCGGCTGCTCGAGACCGAGCCGCTGCACACCAAGGGCCGTTCGGACTGGGTGCCGCGTCTCCGCTATGCGTACGCCGATGCGTTGCTGGATGCCGGGCGCCGCGACGAGGCCGTCGAGTGGTTCCACCGCACGGTCGCGGTCGACGGCAACAAGCAGACCGACGCCGAGGAGCGCCTGGTCGAGCTCGAGAAGCGTCCACAGAGCTGACGTACGTCGCGCTTGTCCACAGCGCGTGACGTGATGGATGCCCCCTGCCGTTGGCAGGGGGCATCGTCGTTTCATGACTGATGACAACAACAGGGTGCACCTTGCGGGCCGGGTCTCGGCGGACCCCGAGACTCGCGTCCTTCCAAGCGGCGACGAGGTCGTCTCGTTCCGCCTGATCGTCCGACGCAGCGCAGCAGCGCGCCGACGATCCAAGCAAGTCGTCGACACGATCGAGTGCTCGGCGTGGAGTTCGGCGATGCGACGCGTGGTGAGCCGCCTCGAGGCCGGCGCGGAGGTCGAGGTGACCGGCGAGTTGAGGCGCCGATTCCCCCGCGGCGCGATCAGCTTCGTGTCCGTCGATGTCGACTCCTGCCGGAAGGTCACGTCCCCGGCGGTAGCCTCGGGGACATGACTCTGAGCGCGACCGGTTTGGGCTCGACGACGCAGTCGCTCAGCACGGTCTACGACCTGGCGATGCTGGACCTCGACGGCGTCGTCTACGTCGGCCAAGACGCCGTGCCCGGGGCCGCCAAGGCGCTGGAGATCGCACGCGCCGGGGGCATGCGGCTGGCCTACGTGACGAACAATGCCTCGCGGACGTCGCACGAGGTGGCCGATCACCTGCGTGAGCTGGCGATGCCCGAGGTCTCCGACAGCGACGTGGTCACCTCGGCGCAAGCTGTGGCGCACCTCGTGGCGGACGCCGTACCCGCCGGATCGCCGGTGCTGCTCGTCGGCGGCGAGGGTCTCCGCTCACCGCTGGAGGAGCGCGGCTTGCGTTGCGTGACGAGTCTTGACGACGGTCCTGTGGCGGTGGTGCAGGGATTCCACCCTGACGTTGGCTGGCGTCAGCTGTCGGAAGCGTCCTTTGCGATCCAGACCGGTGTGCCGTGGTTCGTCAGCAACACCGATCTGACGATCCCGACCGCTCGCGGCATCGCTCCCGGCAACGGTTCGCTGGTGCAGGCCATCCGCAACGCGACCGGGGCGACGCCGACGGTCGCCGGCAAGCCCGAGAAGGCGTTGTTCGACGAGACGATGGAGCGCGTGGGCGGCGAGCGGCCGCTTGTCGTGGGTGATCGTCTCGACACCGACATCGAGGGTGCGGTCAACGCCGGTACGGACAGCCTCGCCGTTCTGACGGGCGTCAGCACGTTGCAGGAGATCATCGACGCCGGGCCGCGCAGCCGGCCCACGTACGTGTCAGCGGACCTGGCCGGGCTCAACGAACCGCACCTCACGATCGAGTACGACACGGACCGGGCGCGTTGCGGTGCTGCCACGGCTTTGGTGCGCGATGACGTGGTGAGCGTGGAAGCCGGCGATCCACACAGCACCGACGCTCTGCGAGCGGTGATCGGACTCGCGTGGTCGTTGCGTGATCGCTCCGACGTCTCGGTGACGGTGGATGGGACACTGAAGGCATGAGCGAGTACTCCGACACCGACCTGTCTGACGCGATGGAGCAGGAGCAGGTCGACCAGTCCACCGCGGAGCCGATCGAGCCGACCGGCCACGTGGCGATCGACGAAGCGCTCGAACGTCTGG
The DNA here is from genome assembly GCF_004134905.2 of Aeromicrobium ginsengisoli. Classification (GTDB taxonomy): domain Bacteria; phylum Actinomycetota; class Actinomycetes; order Propionibacteriales; family Nocardioidaceae; genus Aeromicrobium; species Aeromicrobium ginsengisoli. The sequence continues at coordinate 138,191 of NZ_SDPQ02000001.1, forward strand.
CCCGGCTCAACGACCTGGAAATCACGTCGCACCCGCAGGAGTTCGATGCGATCCACCGGGTGCTCCGCGAGTCGCTCGCCAACGCGGGCCGCGACGGGGACCTCCCCGAAAGCCCGTGACGGAGTGACCAGACGGCTTCGGTTGGATGCCGAGCTCGTGCGCCGCGGCTTGGCGCGCTCGCGCGAGCATGCCGGCACGCTGATCGAGGAGGGTCAGGTCAAGGTCGCCGGATCGGTCGCCACCAAGGCGGCAACCGGCGTCACCACGGACCAGGCGATCGTCGTGCGCGCGAGCAACGAGCCGACCTACGCCTCACGAGGTGCGCACAAGCTGCTCGGTGCGCTGGCTGTGTTCGAGCCGATGGGGCTCACGGTGGCGGGCAAACGGTGCCTCGATGCCGGGGCTTCGACCGGTGGCTTCACCGACATCCTGCTGCGCAAGGGCGCTCGCCAGGTCTGCGCGGTCGACGTGGGCTATGGACAGCTGGTGTGGGCGTTGCAGTCGGACGATCGCGTCGTCGTGTTCGACCGGACAAACGTCCGTCGGCTCGAGGCGGACGACATCGGCGGTCCTGTCGAGCTGATCGTCTCGGATCTGTCGTTCATCTCCCTTACGGTGGTCATGCCTGCCCTGACGAGGGTGTGCGAGCCGAGCAGCCCAGAAGGCGGAGGTGACATCGTGCTGATGATCAAGCCGCAGTTCGAGGTCGGCAAGAGCAACCTCGGCAAGAACGGCGTGGTGCGCGATCCGGCGTTGCATGCCGATGCCGTCCACCGGGTGTGCCTGTCGGCCTACGAGCAGGGCTGGGGCACCAAGGCCTTGGCACCGAGCCCGCTGCCCGGGCCGGCCGGCAACGTCGAGTACTTCTGCTGGCTGCGCAGTGACGCCGAAGCGCCCAGCGAGGAGGCGGCGCACGCCGTCGTCGCGGCGGGGCCGTTGGACGCGACGTCGGGGGAGGGCGCATGACTCGCCGGGTCCTGTTGATCGTGCACGTCGCGCGCGAGGAGGCGAGCAAGGTCGCCACCGCATTCGCCGCGGACCTGCGGGCCGAGGGTGTCGACGTCTGCGTGCTCGATGCCGAGCTCGAGACGTTGCGGGCCGCCGGCCTGGACAATCCCGGCGTCGTCGAGGCCCAGCCCGGTGCCGCCGACGGCTGCGAGCTGGCCGTGGTGTTCGGCGGAGATGGCACGATCCTGCGCGCCGCGGAGATGTGCCGCGGCACCAGCACCCCGGTGCTCGGGGTCAATCTGGGACACGTCGGCTTTCTGGCTGAGGCAGATGTCGAGGACCTGCACGACGTGGTGCGCGGTGTCGTGGACGGCACCTACACCGTCGAGGAGCGACTCACGGTCGACGTGTCGGTCACCGTCGGCGGCGAGGTGGTCGCGACCAACTGGGCGCTCAACGAAGCATCGGTCGAGAAGGCGGCGCGCGAGCGCATGCTCGAGATCGTCGTCGAGATCGACGATCGCCCGGTGTCACGGTGGGGCTGCGACGGTGTCGTGTGCGCGACCCCGACCGGGTCGACCGCCTACAACTTCAGCGCAGGTGGGCCGATCGTGTGGCCTGAGGTCTCGGCGCTGCTGATGGTGCCGATCAGTGCCCACGCCCTGTTCGCGCGGCCGCTTGTCGTCTCACCGGACTCGACGCTGGCCATCGAGGTGGTGGGCGAGCTCTCCACCGGAGTCCTGTGGTGCGACGGTCGGCGCGCAGCCGATCTGCCGGTGGGCGCACGCGTCGAGGTCGTCAAGGGCAAGACGCCCGTACGCCTGGCTCGTCTGCAGCCCGCCTCGTTCGCAGACCGATTGGTGCGCAAGTTCGACTTGCCTGTCGCGGGTTGGCGCGGTTCGGCCGAACGCCGCAGAGGAGATTCCTGATGTGGCAGCATCTGCGACTTTCGTCGCTCGGCGTCATCGACTCGGCTGAGCTCGAGCTCTCGGAGGGCTTCACCGTCATCACCGGTGAGACGGGGGCCGGCAAGACCATGGTCGTCACGGCGTTGGGACTTCTGCGCGGAGATCGCGCCGACCTGGGCCTCGTGCGTCGTGGTGCCGACCAGGCGCGGGTGGAGGCCAGCATCGGTGTCCCGCCCGGCGCGGCGGCGATCGCTGCGGTCGAGGACGCGGGAGGGCGGATCGACGACGACGTCGTGATCCTCGGTCGAGTGTTGTCAGCGCAGGGCCGGTCGCGCGCGATCGCGGGCGGCGCCACGGTGCCTGCCGCCCTGCTGGCGGACGTCACGGACGAGCTGGTGGCGGTGCACGGCCAGTCTGACCAGCACCGGTTGCTGCGTGCCACTGAGCAGCGAGCGGCGCTCGACCGGTTCGCCGGTGAGGCGTTCGCGGCGGCTGCTGAGGCATACGCACCGGCCTATGCCCGGTGGCGCACGGTCGAACGTACGTTGCTGGAGCTGCGCACGCATGCGCAGGAACGGGCTCGCGAGCTCGACGTCCTGCAGTTCGGGCTCGATGAGATCAACGACGTCGAGCCGCAGGCTGGCGAGGACGAGCAGCTCAAGATCGAGGAGGGGCGTCTGGCGCATTCGGAGTCCCTCGCTCGTGCCGCTGACCAAGCGCACCGCTCTCTCGTCGGTGAGGCCGACCTCGACGCAGCTCGCACACAGGTCGCCGAGGCCTCTGCGGCGTTGCGGGAAGCCGCGGGGCACGACCCGGCACTCGACGCACTGGCCGAACGAGTCCTCGAGCTCGGCATCCTGCTCGACGACGTCGGCGCAGAGCTGGGCGCGTACTCGGGCGGTGTCGAGCTCGATCCCGAACGGTTGGCCGCACTGCAAGAGCGCCGGGCCGCATTGGCCGGCCTCCAGCGCAAGTACGGCCCCACACTCGACGACGTCCTGGCCTGGGCCGAGAAGAGCGCGACCCGCCTGGGCGAGCTCGGCAATGACGATGAGTCGGTTGCTGCTCTCGAGGCGGAGCAGGCCGAGCTCATCCCCGAGGTGACCCGCCTGGCGCACGAGATGTCGGCGATTCGCACCGAGGCCGCGGCCCGCCTGTCGTCGCTGGTCGACGAGGAGATCGCGCAGCTGTCGATGCCGTCGGCGCGGCTCGAGGTGCAGGTGACTGCTGGTGCCGATGCCGTGCCCGGCCCTCACGGCATCGACGAGGTCGAGTTCCTGTTCGCGGCCAACAGCGGCACCGGGCTGCGACCGCTGCACAAAGGGGCGAGCGGTGGTGAGCTCTCCCGCCTGATGCTGGCGCTCGAGGTCGTCCTCGCCGACCGCACGACCGTGCCGACCTTGGTGTTCGACGAGGTCGACGCCGGCATCGGCGGCAAGGCGGCGGTCGAGGTGGGCCGCCGACTCTCGCGCCTGGCCGAGCACGCGCAGGTCATCGCCGTGACGCACCTGCCGCAGGTCGCCGCGTTCGCCGATCACCACTTCGTGGTGTCCAAGGACGACGACGGCACGGTCACCAGCAGCGCGGTGATCGAGCTCGACGAGCACCATCGGGTCGACGAGCTGGCACGCATGCTGGCCGGCCAGGAGGACTCCGCGACCGCCCAGGCGCACGCCCGTGAGCTGCTGGACCTCGCCCGGAGCTGACCTGAGTTCTGCCTGAGACTCTGTCTTTTGGGCGACACGCCGGGGGAGCGCGCAAATCGATCGGCCTCAGCGGGAAGCATGGTCGGCGATGGCCATCAGGAAGCACAAGAGACCCAACACGCCCGAAGCGTCCGGGGTCGTCGGCACGGTGAGGTTCGTCCAGCGCGAGAGCGATGTCACGTCGCTCCGCGAGGGTGACATCGCTGTCGTGGACCACCCCGAGCTCGATGCCCGACAGGCGCAAGAACTCATCGACCAGCGCGTTCGGGCTGTGCTCAACGCCGGGCGCTCCAGCAGCGGCCGCGTGCCCAACGTCGGGCCGCAGATGTTGGCCCATGCCGGCATCCTGCTGATCGACCTCGAGGACGCCGCCATCTGGTCGAAGCTCAAGAACGGCGAACGCGTACGGATCGAGGACGGCAAGGTCTTCCGTGACGAGATCCTCGTGGTCAGTGGCACGGAGCTCGACGACGCACACACGACCGCCGCGCTGGCGGACGCCGAGAGCGGCTTGGCCACCCGGCTGGACTCGCTGGCCGCCAACGCCAGCGACCACATCCAGCGCGAGCAGACGATGCTGCTCGACGGCGCGCACGTGCCACGGATCCGCACGAAGCTGCGGGGCCGGGCGGTCGTCGTGGTCTCCCGGGCGTACGACGACGAAGCAGACCTGCGAGGCCTGCGCCGCTACATCCGCGACGACGACCCGGTGTTGATCGGCGCGGGCGCGGGCGCCGACGTCCTGTTGAAGGCCGGCTACACCCCGGCCCTCGTGATCGGTGCGCTCGACAACCTCTCGGACGCTGCGATCCGTGTTGCCGGCGAGGTCGTGGTGACGACGTCGTCGGGCACGGTCGACACCCCCGAGCGGCTCGAACGGCACGGCAAGGAGATCGTGACGTTCGTGTCGAGCGGCGCCGACGACGATCTCGCGATCGTGCTGGCTGACACCAACGAGGCGGCCGTCATCGTGCACGTGGGGGCGCCGGCGACGCTGTCGAAGTTCCTGGAGCGGCCCCCGTCAGAAGTGGCGCGCATGTTCGTCGCCCGGCTGCGGGCCGGCTCCAAGATCGTCGACGCCAAGGCCGTCAACCACTTCACCTCACAGCGATTCGCGATGTGGCCGGTACTGCTCCTGCTCGCTGCAGGCGTCGCGGCTGTCGCCGTCTCGATCGCCGTGACCCCGGTCGGCAACGACTGGTTCGACTCACTCGGTGATCAGCTCGCCGATCTCGGCACCTGGATCAAAGGACTCTTCACGTGATCAACTTCCGCTTCCACCTCGTCTCGATCGCCGCGATCCTGATTGCGCTCGCGGCAGGTGTCGCGCTGGGCTCAGGGCCTCTCGACGACACGGGCGACTCTCTCCGTGGCGATGCGACCACGAGCCAGGACACGACCGACCCGGGCCTCGCGGCGTTCGAGTCGGGCTACGCCGCGCGTACGTCGCCCGGCCTCCTGAAGGACAAGCTCAAGGGGCAGACCATCGTGATGCTGACGGTGCCGGGCACCAGCGCCGCGGAGATCAGGGGCATCACGACCAACCTGGAGGCGGCCGGTGCAGATGTCACGGGCGAGGTCAACCTCACGAGCAAGCTCCTCGACGCGTCGGGGCGCCAGTTCGCCGAGAGCGTGGCGCAGCAGTCAGCCTCGAACGTCCCCGGCGTCAGCGCCGCAGGGGACAGCTACGGCCGGGTCGGGTCGGCGCTGGGCCGCGCACTGATGGCCGACAAGGCGGCGGCACCCGATCAGACCGCGAGCACCATCCGGTCGGCGTTCTCCGAGGGCAAGCTCATCACGCTGACCGCCCCACCCAAGAAGGTCGCGACCCTGGCCGTGCTCGTGACGGGCCCTGAGCGTACGGGTGGATCCGACCAGAGCACGGTCATCGCATCGCTCGCCGGCGCTCTCAACAGCAGCGGCAAGGGCATCGTGGTCGCCGGCCCGTCGTCGTCGAGCACCGACGGCGGGGCAGTCAAGGCGGTGCGCGACGGCGACTTCGCCACGGAGGTCTCGACCGTCGATGTCACGGACACGGCCGCGGGACGGGTCGTCACGGCACTCGTCGCGGCTGCGCAGGCCGCCGGGCAGCCGGGGGCATGGGGTACGTCCCGCAGTGGCAGCGGAGCCGTGCCGGCGCGCTGACCGCGCTCTGTGGGGGAGCCGACACGTGTGTCGTTGGGCTCCAGGGGTGTTCTGTTGGTAGGCTGGAATCCCGTGGAGGCCTGATGCAATTCCTGCATCATGAGCGCTCGACATCGGTTTTCGACCACGGGAGTCACCTTGGCAGGTAACGCGGTTACCAAGCATGTTTTCGTCACCGGCGGGGTCGCTTCCTCGCTCGGCAAGGGGTTGACCGCCTCGTCCCTCGGGCGACTGCTCAAGTCGCGGGGTCTGCGGGTCACGATGCAGAAGCTCGACCCCTATCTCAACGTCGACCCCGGCACGATGAACCCGTTCCAGCACGGCGAGGTCTTCGTGACGGACGACGGTGCCGAGACCGACCTCGACGTCGGACACTACGAGCGGTTCCTCGACGTCGACCTCTCGGGCAAGGCCAACGTCACGACCGGGCAGGTCTATCAGGAGGTCATCGCCAAGGAGCGCCGCGGTGACTATCTCGGCGACACCGTGCAGGTCATCCCGCACATCACGAACGAGATCAAGGCTCGCATCCGGGCGATGGCCGGCCCCGACGTCGACGTCGTGATCACCGAGATCGGCGGCACCGTCGGCGACATCGAGTCCCTGCCGTTCCTCGAGGCGGCCCGCCAGGTTCGCCACGACGTCGGCCGCGGCAACGTGTTCTTCCTCCACGTGTCGCTCGTGCCCTACATCGGACCGTCGGCCGAGCTCAAGACCAAGCCGACGCAGCACTCGGTCGCGGCGCTGCGCTCGATCGGCATCCAGCCCGACGCCATCGTGTGCCGGGCCGACCGTGACATCCCGGTCAGCATGAAGCGCAAGATCTCGCTGATGTGCGACGTCGACGAGGAAGCCGTCATCACCGCGAGCGATGCGCCATCGATCTACGACATCCCCAAGGTCCTGCACAGCCAAGGCCTCGACGCGTACGTCGTGCGGCGGCTCGACCTGCCGTTCCGTGACGTCGACTGGACGCAGTGGGACGAGCTGCTCCGCCGCGTGCACCACCCGGCGGAGGAGATCACGATCGCGCTGGTCGGCAAGTACGTCGACCTGCCCGATGCCTACCTCTCGGTCGGTGAGGCGCTGCGGGCCGGTGGATTCGCCCACGACGCCAAGATCAACCTGCGCTGGGTCCCGTCGGACGACTGCGAGTCGGCGACCGGCGCGGCACAGAACCTCCACGACGTCGACGGCATCTGCGTGCCGGGCGGCTTCGGCATCCGTGGCATCGAGGGCAAGCTCGGCGCCCTGACGTACGCCCGGGAGCGCGGCATCCCGGTGCTCGGGCTCTGCCTGGGCCTGCAGTGCATGGTCATCGAGTATGCCCGCAACGTCGCCGGCATCGAGGGCGCGAGCTCGTCGGAGTTCGACCCGCAGACGCCCCACCCGGTCATCGCCACGATGGCCGAGCAGCTGGCGATCGTCGACGGCGCCGGAGACCTGGGCGGCACGATGCGGCTCGGCCTCTATCCGGCCAAGCTCCAGCCCGGCAGCATCATCGCGGAGGTCTATGGCGCGGACAAGGTCGAGGAGCGCCACCGGCACCGCTACGAGGTCAACAACTCCTACCGGGCGCAGCTCGAAGCAGCAGGTCTGGTCTTCAGCGGCACGTCGCCGGACGCCAACCTCGTCGAGTTCGTCGAGCTGCCGCGCGAGGTGCACCCGTACTACGTCGCCACGCAGGCTCATCCGGAGCTGCGCTCGCGGCCGACCCGGCCGCACCCGTTGTTCTCCGGCCTGATCGGTGCGGCGCTGGCTCGCCAGCTCGAGCTGCGGCTGCCGGTCGACGAGCAGGCGAGCGCGAACGTATGACCAGCCACCCGCGACTGCCGGGTGAGCTGGCCGACCCGGGGTCATTGAGGGACTCCGACCAGTCCTGGCCGGTGAGCGGCACCGACGTCAAGTACGAGAGCCCGTACGTCAGCCTGCGCATCGACACGATCGTCGATCCCACGGGTGGCGAGCACGGCCGTGCCGTCGTGCAGCCCAACGGCGCGATCGGCGTGCTGGCGATCGACGAGCACGACCGGGTGCTGCTGGTCGAGCAGTATCGCCACCCCGTCGGGCGACGCCTGTTCGAGCTGCCCGCCGGCACCCTCGACGTACCGGGGGAGGCGCCTCTCGACGCCGCGATCCGCGAGCTCGCCGAGGAGGCCGATGTCGTGGCTGACGAGTGGGACTCGATCCTGCACCTGTTGGCGACGCCCGGCTACTCGACCGAGGCATGGGAGGTCTTCCGGGCCACCGATCTCAGCGCCGTGCCGCACGCCGACCGTACGCAGCGCGAGGCCGAGGAAGCCGACATGGCGCAGTGGTGGCTACCGTTCGACGACGCCGTCGACGCGGTGCTCTCCGGTCGTATCACCGACTCGCTCACGGTCGCGGGCATCCTCGCCGCACAGGTGCTGCGCACCAGATGACGACCGACGTGGAGCGGGCGGTCCAGGACTACCTGAGCCACCTCAGCGTCGAGCGTGGCCTCGCCGACAACACGCTCCACTCATATCGCCGCGACCTGAGGCGCTATCTGCAGTTCCTGCATGCGCGCGAGCTGACGGATCCAGCGGCGATCACCGAGAACGACATCGCCGCGTTCCTCGGCGCACTTCGTACGGGCGACCCCGATCATGTGTCGCTGGGCACCGCGAGCGCCGCTCGTACGATCGTCGCGGTCCGTGGGCTCCACCGCTTCCTGCTGCGTGAGCAGATCGTGCCGACCGACGTCACGGCCGCGGTCAAGCCGCCTCGACCGGCCTCGAGGCTGCCCAAGGCTCTGCCGCTGTCGGACATCGAGGCGATCCTCGACGCCGCCGGTGCGCCGGGCACGACGCTCGCGTCGCGCGACCGGTCACTGCTGGAGGTCCTCTACGGCACCGGTGCCCGGATCTCCGAGGCCGTCGGGCTCGACCTCGACGACCTCGACCTCGAGGACTCGACCGTGCTCCTGCGCGGCAAGGGCGGCAAGCAGCGCATCGTGCCCCTCGGGTCGTACGCCCGACAGTCGTTGAGCGACTATCTGACCGCGTCACGACCGGCGCTGGCGTCGGCCCGGACCAGCACGCCGGCGGTGTTCCTCAACGCCCGCGGAGGGCGACTCTCGCGGCAGAGCGCGTGGACCGTCCTGACCCGGGCGGCTCAGCGGGCCGGCATCGCCGTGGACGTCTCGCCACACACGCTGCGGCACTCGTTCGCGACCCATCTGCTGGACGGCGGAGCGGACGTCCGGGTGGTCCAGGAGCTGCTGGGACACGCCTCGGTGACGACGACGCAGATCTACACCCTGGTCACCGTCGAGAAGCTTCGCGAGATCTATGCGACGGCCCATCCGAGGGCGTCGAGATAGGTTCTGGCTGCGATCTCGGCAGGCGCGCCGATCGAGTCCTCGAGGGCGGTCGCCAAGTCGACTTTTCGCGGTAGAGTGACGCTCGTCCGCCGGTCGAGTTCGAGTGCAGGGGTAGCTGATGAGCAAGGAACTGGGACCGACCGGACGGCCGATGCCGAACTTCCCGAAGCCCCAGCCGCGCAAGCCCGGGCAGCCCGCGACGATCATCGCGATGTGCAACCAGAAGGGTGGCGTCGGCAAGACCACGACGACCATCAACCTCGGTGCGGCGCTCGTCGAGACCGGCCGCAAGGTGCTGCTCGTCGACTTCGATCCCCAGGGCTCGATGACCGTCGGCCTCGGCGTCAGCGCCCATGAGCTCGACCAGAGCATCTATCACGTCCTGATGGACCGGGAGATCTCGATCAAGGACCTGATCATGCCGACCGCGGTCGACGGACTGGACCTCGTACCGTCCAACATCGACCTGTCCGCGGCTGAGATGCGGCTCGTGACCGAGGTCGGCCGCGAGCAGGTGCTGGCGCGGGTCCTCAAGGCGGTCCGCAAGGACTACGACGTCATCCTGATCGACTGCCAGCCGTCGCTCGGACTGCTGACGGTCAACGCGCTGACCGCGGCCGACGGTGTCCTGGTGCCGCTGGAGTGCGAGTACTTCGCCCTGCGCGGGGTCGCGCTGCTCAAGGACACGATCGAGAAGGTGCGCGACCGCACCAACGACGAACTGCAGATCATCGGTCTGCTCGGCACGATGTACGACAGCCGCACCCTGCACGGCAAGGAGGTCCTCGCGACCCTCGTCGAAGGCTGGGGCGACCTGGTCTTCCACACCGTCATCCGACGCACCGTGAAGTTCTCCGACTCGACGGTCGCGGGGGAGCCGATCACCGAGTACGCCCCGACATCGCCTGGCGCCGACTCCTACCGGCAGCTCGCGAGGGAGGTTCTCGTTCGATGCCCCGAGGCGTGACACCGTCGTCGGGCGGCAGCGGCAAACGGCCCACCATGCCGGGGGTCGACGAGCTCTTCCGGGCCACCGCTCCCGCACCCGCAGCCGAGGAGGGTGACGCCGGCGCCGCTGTCGCAGCCAGCGGCCGGGTCAAGCACGACGAGAAGATGACGGTCTACGTCACCGCGGCCGAGCTGCTGGCCGTCGAGCAGGCCAGGCTCAAGCTCCGCAGCGAGTTGGGCCGCAGCGTCGACCGCGGCCGGTTCGTCCGCGCGGCGCTGGCCGTCGCGCTCGCCGACCTCGAGTCGCGCGGCACCGACAGCGACGTCGCCCGGCGATTGAGCGAGTCGTGACGATCGCGGACGTCGACGAGTCCGCACCGTCCGGGTTCTCCGTCGGCCTGACCAACTTCGAAGGTCCGTTCGACCTGCTGCTGCAGCTCATCTCGAAGCACCAGCTCGACATCACCGAGGTTGCCCTGTCCAAGGTGACCAGCGACTTCATCGCGTACATCAAGGAGCTCGGCGACGACCTCGAGCAGACCACGAGCTTCCTGCTCGTCGCGTCGACGCTGCTCGACCTCAAGACCGCGCGGCTGCTGCCGCAGGCCGAGGTCGAGGACGAGGAGGACCTTGCCCTGCTCGAGGCGCGCGACCTGCTGTTCGCCCGCCTCATGCAGTACCGCGCGTTCAAGCAGGTTGCCGGCGTGATCGCCGCGCGCCTCGCCGAGGAGCAGAAGCGGTTCCCGCGGATCGTCACGCTCGAGCCGCGGTTCGCCGACCTGCTGCCCGAGGTGCTGATCTCGATCGGTCCGGCCGAGCTGGCGCAGCTCGCGGCACAGGCGTTCGAGGCCAAGCCCGTGCCGATCCTGTCGCTGACGCACCTGCACGCTCCGCAGGTCAGTGTGCGTGAGCAGGCGCACCTCGTGGTCGACCAGCTGCGCCGCAAGGGCGAGATGACGTTCCGGGCACTGACCGCCGATGCGCCGGACCTGATGACCAAGGTCGCCCGCTTCCTCGCCGTGCTCGAGCTGTTCCGCGAGGGCGTCATCGCGTTCGAGCAGGCGACGCCGCTGGGCGACCTGCACGTACGCTGGACCGGCACTGATGACGGCGACATCGACGTCGGCGACGAGTTCGACGAACCGATGATCGCGCCTGATGACATGCCCGTGATCGAGGTCGACGACGACCAGGCCGCGGACGAGCCGATCGCCGACGAGACCCCTGAACCCCGTGAGAGCAGTGATGACTGACCAGCACGTACCGACCGGCCCGCACGAGCTCGAGCTGGAGATGCTCGACCTGAAGCCCGCCCTCGAGGCGGTGCTCATGGTCGCCGACCAGCCACTCGACCACCTGACGCTGGCCCAGGCCGTCGGTCACCCGCCCGTCGATGTCGAGCAGGCACTGGGCGAGCTCGCCGCCGAGTACACCGAGCAGGGTCGCGGCTTCGAGCTGCGCAACATCGCCGGTGGCTGGCGGTTCTTCACCCGCGAGGAGTTCGCCGGAGCGGTCGAGCGTTTCATCCTCGACGGCCAGCAGGCCCGGCTGACGCAGGCGGCGCTCGAGACGATGGCCGTCGTGGCGTACCGGCAGCCCATCAGCCGCTCACGCATCTCGGCGATTCGCGGCGTGAACGTCGACGGCGTCGTCCGCACGCTCGTGACCCGCGGCCTGATCGAGGAGGAGGGCGTCGACGCCGAGAGCGGGGCGATCCTCTACCGCACGACGAGCTACTTCCTGGAGCGCATGGGCCTCGGCAGCCTCGACGAGCTGCCCGACATCGCCGGCCACCTCCCGGAGCTGGAGGACATGGAGGACGAGGTGCTCTCGGGTGCCGAAGACGCACTCGGCACGGACGACGGGTCCTTGAGCTTGGCGAAGGGGCCGGACGAGGATTCGACAGACTCAACCGGCGACGCCGAGACGGCACCGGAACCCGACGTGGCCGACGAAGACGACGACGCACGTGGCTGAGATCCGCCTGCAGAAGGTCCTGGCGCAGGCCGGCCTCGGCAGTCGCCGGCGCTGCGACGACATGATCGCCAACGGTCGCGTCGAGGTGAACGGCGAGATCATCGACACGATGGGCGCCCGGGTCGATCCATTGACCGACGTCATCCGGGTCGACGGCAAGCGCATCCCGCCGCCCAACGACCACGCGTACGTCATGCTCAACAAGCCGCGCGGCGTCGTGACATCGATGGCTGATGAGCGCGGCAGGCCTGACCTGTCGGCGATCGTGGCAGGTCGTGAGGACCGCCTGTTCCACGTCGGCCGGCTCGACACGGACACCTCCGGGCTGCTGATCCTGACGAACGACGGCGACCTGGCGCACAAGCTGGCGCACCCGTCGTTCGAGATCACCAAGACGTACGTCGCGCTGGTGGACGGCACCGTGACCGAGGGCACCGGCGCCAAGCTCAAGGCCGGCATCGAGCTCGACGACGGCCCGGCGCAGGTCGACCGCTTCATCGTCAAGGACACGTCACGGGGGCGATCGCTGGTCGAGCTCGACATCCACATGGGCCGCAACCGCATCGTGCGTCGGCTCCTCGATGCGGCGGGGCACCCAGTGCGCGAGCTCAGCCGTACGGCGTTCGGACCCTTGCACGTCGGCGGCCTGGCCTCCGGCGCGATGCGCGACCTCACCCGCGACGAGCTCGGGGCCCTGTTCGATAGCGTTGACCAGTGACTTCTTCGCTTGCCGGCCCCGTCCTGGTCATCGGGTGCGGGCTCATCGGTACGTCTGCGGCGCTCGCTCTCTCCGAGGCTGGCGTCGAGGTGCACCTGGAGGACATTCGTACGTCCAACCTCGAGCTCGCGGTGTCGCGCGGGGCGGGCAGCGCTGATCCGGTCGACTCTCCGTCCCTCGTCATCGTGGCCGTACCGCCGGCTGAGGTCGTCGCCACGGTCCGCCGAGTGCTCACCGAGTGGCCGGCGGCTGCTGTCACCGACGTGGCCAGCGTCAAGTCGGACCTGCAGCAGCAGATCGGCCGTGAGACGGGCAGCCAGCGCTACGTCGGCAGCCACCCGATGGCCGGGAGCGAGCGCTCCGGGCCCATGGCTGCGTCCGCTCGGCTGTTCGAGGGCCGTCCATGGGCCGTCACGACCGCGGCCGGCACCGATCAGGACGCGATCGACCTCGTGGTGCAGCTCGCGGAGCTCGTCGGGGGAGTGCCGCTCGTCATGGACGCGCCCGACCACGACCGTGCGGTGGCGCTCGTCTCGCACGTCCCGCACATCCTCTCGGTGCTCACGGCCGCACAGCTCAACGGCGCGCCGGGCGAGCACCTCGCTCTCGCCGGCCCGGGCCTGCGCGACGTCACGCGCATCGCCGGCAGCGACATCGCGCTCTGGCAGGACATCCTGGGCGCCAACGCCGGGCAGGTCCGTGCGGTGCTGCAGCACGTACGCGAGGACCTCGACCGCGTCATCGACTCGATCGGTGCGGACACCGACCGACTGGGCCGGGTGCTGCAGTCCGGCCAGGACGGCACCCGCCTGATCCCGGGCAAGCACGGCGACAAGCTCGCCGACCTGGCGACCGTGTTCGTCTCGGTGCCGGACCGCCCGGGCGAGCTGCCCCGTCTCATGGCCCACACGGGCGAGGCCGGGGTCAACATCGAGGACATCCGAATCGACCACGAGCTCGGCCGCCCGGTCGGACAGGTCGAGATCGCCGTCGTGGCGACCTCGGCCGATACGCTCGTCGAGGCACTGACCGCACGCGGCTGGTCCGCATACCGCTAGAAGGAGTGGCACACGTGAGCAAGTCCCTGGTCGTGGCGATCGACGGGCCGTCAGGCTCGGGCAAGTCGAGCACGTCTCGAGGCGTCGCCGACCGGCTGTCGCTGGCCTACCTCGACACGGGGGCGATGTATCGCGCGATGACCTGGGCGCTCCTCGAGCGCAGGGTCGACCTGCAGGACCCCGACGCGATCGCCAAGGCGGCCGACGACGTACGCCTGACGTCTGGCACCGATCCGCTCGACCCCACGATCCACGTCGACGGGATCGATGTGGCCGGCCCGATCCGCGGCGATGACGTCACGGGATCGGTCAGCCTCGTCGCCGCCGTCCCGCACGTCCGCGAGATGCTGGTCGACCTGCAGCGCGAGACGATCGCGCAGAGCGACGGGATCGTCGTTGAAGGCCGCGACATCGGCTCAACCGTCGCTCCGGATGCACCGGTGAAGATCTACCTCGTCGCCGACCCGGCGGCCCGCGCCGCCCGTCGCGCCGCCGAGACCGGTGCGAGTGACACCGCCGCCACGGAGCTGGCCCTGGCCCGGCGCGACGAGATCGACTCGACACGGGCCGCGTCGCCGCTGGCCAAGGCCGACGACGCCGTGGTGGTCGACGGCACGCACCTGACGCTCGAAGAGGTCATCGACACGATCGTCGGGATCGTCGACGCGGCACGATGAGCTCCGCCGACGGGCTGCCCGAGCACGGGCTGCGACTCGTACGTCGCCTGGCGCGCGGGCACTTCCGGCGGCGCTGGGACATCCATGAGCACGGTCTCGAGCACGTCCCGCGTACGGGCCCCGTGATCCTCGCGAGCAACCACATCGGCTGGCTGGACGGGCCTCTGTTGTTCATCACCGCCCCACGGGCGCCCCACGCCCTGGTCAAGGAAGAGGAGTTCCACGGTCGTACCGGCCGCCTGTTGACGTTCGTCGGCCAGATCAAGGTCAGCCGGACGCGCAACGACACCGGCGCCGTGCGCCGATCGGTACAGGCCCTCGCGGCCGGTCAGGTCGTCCTGGTCTATCCGGAGGCGACGCGTGGCAACGGCGAGTTCGACGTGTTCAAGAACGGCGTGGCCTACCTGGCCCTGGTGTCGGGCGCTCCGGTCGTGCCGATCGCGATCTTCGGGACGCGGCAGGCGGGTGAGGCCGCGGACGCCCGACCGGCCAAGGGCGCGCGCCTCGACATCGTCTACGGAGACCCGATCCAGCTGCCGATGCAGGTTTGGCCGCGAGATCGTGGGACAATGGCAGACGCGGGTGATCGGATCCACGATCACCTGCGTGCTCATGTCTCCCGGGCCAAGTCAGTGCTCCAGCGCGACCTCCCCGGCCCCCTTCCGACAGGATCCACCGATGGCTGACGTTGTACCCGTTCTCGCTGTGATCGGGCGCCCCAACGTCGGCAAGTCGACCCTGGTCAACCGCATCATCGGTCGCCGGGAAGCTGTCGTCGAGGACGTGCCCGGCGTGACCCGTGACCGCGTCTCGTACGACGCGCACTGGAATGGTCGCGCGTTCACGGTCGTCGACACCGGCGGCTGGGACCCCGACGCCCGCGGACTGGCCGAGCGCATCGCCGCGCAGGCCGAGATCGCGATCCAGGTCGCCGACGCCGTGCTCTTCGTCGTCGACGCGACCGTCGGCATCACGGACGTCGACGAAAAGGTCGTCCGCATCCTGCGCGCCGCCAAGAAGCCTGTCGTGCTCGCCGCCAACAAGGTCGACGACCAGCGCACCGAGGCTGAAGCAGCTGGCCTGTGGAACCTCGGACTCGGTGAGCCCTACCCCGTCTCGGCGCTGCACGGCCGGGGGAGCGGCGACATGCTCGACGCTGTCCTCGAGGCGCTGCCCAGCCCGCCGCCGGAGGACTTCGACGCGCCGCAGGGACCCCGCCGGGTCGCGATCGTCGGCAAGCCCAATGTCGGCAAGTCGAGCCTGCTCAACCGGCTCGCGGGTGAGGAGCGCGTCGTCGTCGATGATGCATCCGGCACCACGGTCGACCCGGTCGACGAGATCGTCACGCTGGGCGGTCGCACCTGGAACTTCATCGACACCGCAGGCATCCGCCGGCGCGTACGCGATGCGTCTGGGCACGAGTACTACGCCAGCCTCCGCACGAGCTCTGCGATCGATCGGGCCGAGGTCGCGGTCGTGATCATCGACGGCAGCCAGCCGCTCACGGAGCAGGACACCCGCATCATCAGCTCGGTTGCCGAGGCCGGCCGCGCGTTGATCGTCGCGTTCAACAAGTGGGACCTCGTCGACGACGAGCGCCGCTACTACCTCGAGCGCGAGATCGAGCGCGAGCTCGTCCAGGTGCCGTGGGCGCCGACGATCAACATCACGGCGCGCACCGGTTGGCACATCGACCGGCTCGTACGCGCGCTCGATGCCGCCCTCGAGGGTTGGGAGACCCGCGTGACCACTGGGGCGCTCAACGCGTTCCTCGGTCGTCTGGTCGCCGAGCACCCGCACCCCGTGCGGGGTGGCAAGCAGCCCAAGATCATGTTCGGCACGCAGGCGTCGACGGCTCCGCCGACGTTCGTGCTGTTCACCTCGGGCAAGCTTGAGGCGTCCTACATGCGATTCATCGAGCGCCGGCTCCGCGAGGAGTTCGGCTTCGTGGGGTCGCCGATCCACCTCCAGCAGCGTCCGCGCAAGAAGCGCGAGCGCCGCTGAACCTCAGCCTTTGAGGTGTGGGAGGCGGTATTGCACATATGCCGACAGGTGGATCACGTGGAAGCCACCTACGATCGCCACAGGAATCAGGTAGTGGTCAAGGCTGCCATCGATGACGAAGAAGTAGTCGATCTCGTCGGGATCATAGATGCGTCGCACAGTCCCGGTGCTGGACAGCCATGCCACCCAAGAGTTGTTCGCGCGAACCGTTCCAGTCTTGACCTGGATCCTCATTGGTTTGTCGGCGACGACTAGCAGATCGTATCTGCAGGGTTCGAGGGGCCACGACACGTCGTATCCACACAGCGAAAACCAGGCAGCTGCCAACATCGACCCAGCGCGCGGTAGATGGGAGAGGGCTGGACCAGAGACTGGTACCGGCATGCCCGCAGCAGGTTCTCTGGACTGGAGATGACCGATGTCCAGAGAAAGCCGGATCGCGTGGGCCCTCAAGGTTGCTTGCCAGGAGCCGCCCCGGAGACCCAAGGCATCGGCGACTTGCGCCCAAGAGTCCGACGCTTGCACGGCTGCCGCCAGCTCTTCGTCGGTCCAACGACGTTGTCCGGTGAAGTGACTGTGATCAAGATGGAGCGCGTCGGCCCGTTGCCGGACGGCACGGATGGTTGACCCGGACGTGGCACTGAAGCCGAGCGTTCGGAGCACTCCGCGCCACGAATGGGACTGGGTGATTGCGACTGCAAGGGCGTTGTCCGAATAGGGCGGAGTGCGGCTCATCCTTCGATCCTGTCTTTGAGCTCTGACACTCGTAGGCCGCCCAAGGATTTGCTCGTAGTGTCCCGCCTTTGTGCGTTCGAGACTGCCGAGCCGGTGCGGTCCGGCGGGCCGCCATACGGTAACCTCGTTGCGTCGCGGGCTGTAGCGCAGCTTGGTAGCGCACTTGACTGGGGGTCAAGGGGTCGCAGGTTCAAATCCTGTCAGCCCGACACGGTGACTTTGTACGTTTGTGCAGGTCAGAGGTACTGAGAGCCCTTCTCCGATCACTACCGGAGAGGGGCACTCTGCGTTCTCGTGTCACGAGGACGTCATGCCCAGCCGTCGTGAATCGCACCAGCGGTCCGTACTCCGCTCCTGCCACGCGGTCGAGCGCCCCCACTGCCGAGACCGCCTCCCGCATGCGGTTCCTTGTCCCAGTCAGGACCTCGAATCGCCTCCGTCCGACCGATGGACGTCGCCCGACGATCATCGGCGTTCGTCGTCTCGGGCGACCGGGATCGCCCTAGAGTTGCCGGTATGACTGACGAACCCGACCCCATCGCGTACACCGCCCTCGAGCCCGGCACGCCGGTGCAGTCCAGCGACGGTCAGCAGTTCGGCACGGTTGCCGCCGTGCTGGTGGTCGAGGAGGTCAGCGTCTTCGACGGCATCGTCGTGGAGACGCCCAGAGGCACACGGTTCGTCGACGCCGACCACGTCGGCACGATCACGACGGCATACGTACGCACGTCGCTGACGGCCGACGATGCGGCGCAGCTGCCCGAGCCGGACGACTCGCCGGTCTACCGCGCGGACGCGACCGACGACACCGGCAGCTCGCTGGCGGACCGCTTCGGCCGGATGTTCGGCCGAGGCACGTGGAAGCGCGAGCAGTAGCGCTCACCTCGTCTGCCACGATTGGCGCATGTCACTCAGCGCCATCGCGATCTTCTGCGGCTCCAGCTTCGGCAACGACCCTGCGTACGCCGAGGCGGCCCGGCTCACGGGGCGTACGCTCGCCGAGCGCGACATCACGGTCGTCTACGGCGGCGGGCACGTCGGGTTGATGGGCACCGTCGCTGATGCCGCGCTGGGAGCCGGCGGTCGGGTCATCGGTGTCATCCCGCGACAGCTCGACGACCGAGAGCTCGCGCATCACGGCTTGAGCGAGCTGCACGTCGTCGAGTCGATGCACGAGCGCAAGGCGTTGATGGCTGAGCTGTCGGATGCGTTCATCGCCCTGCCAGGCGGTGCCGGCACGCTCGAGGAGATCGCCGAGCAGTGGACGTGGGCACAGCTGACGATCCACGAGAAGCCCTCGGGGTTCCTCGACGTAGCCGGGTTCTGGGCACCGATGCGGGACCTGCTCGACGGGATGGTCGGCTCCGGATTCGTGCGGCAGGAGCAGTCCGGCATCGTGTCGTTCTCCGATGATCTCGACGAGCTGCTGACCATGCTGGCGGCGCCGCCGTCGTGGACCGACAAGTGGGGCAAGGCGAACGAGGAAGCGCCTCAGCCGTGACACCGCCCGTGATCCACGTGGCGGCGGCATTGACGGTCGACGCCGACGGGCGCGCGCTGATGGTCCGCAAGCACGACACCACGGTGTTCATGCAGCCCGGAGGCAAGATCGAGGCCGGCGAGAGCCCGCTGGACTGCCTGCGCCGTGAGCTGTTCGAGGAGCTCGGCCTCGAGCTCGCCGCGGAGGACTTCACGTGGCTGGGCACGTTCGAGGAGGACGCCGCCAACGAGCCCGGGCACCGGGTGCTCGCCGAGGTCTTCACGCTGACGATCGACGCCGCCGCTCCGGTCGTCGCCGCCGAGATCGCCGAGAGCATCTGGGTCGACCCCGCGGCGCCGTGAGACATCGACCTGGCGCCGCTCAGCAGCCGGGCGCTGCTGCCGCTGCTCGTCTAGCGCCGGCGCAACCGGTCGAGGGCTCGACGATCCCGCTTGGTCGGCCGTCCGGCGCCGCGATCGCGCCGAGGCATGATCGCCACCTCTTCCTTGGGCGGCGGCGGGGGAGTGTGGTCGTCGTAGCACTCGACCGCAACGGCCGCGCCGACCCGCTTGACGATGATCCGGGTGACGACGACGATCCGCAGGCCGCCCTCGGTGAGCGCCTCGACACGATCGCCGACCTTGACCGGTTGCGCGGGCTTGGCCTTGGCGCCGTTGATGCGCACGTGGCCGGCCTTGCACTCCGCCGACGCAAGGGAGCGCGTCTTGTAGAGGCGTACGGACGACACCCACACGTCAGCCCTGGTGGTGTCGGTCATGGCGCGTCCCAGGTGATGACGATCTCGTCGCCCTCGACCGCAGCGCGTACGGCGGTGAAGTCGGGCGTGCCGGGCAGCCCTGGGGCGGCGGGGCCGGCGTAGCCACCCACGACCACGACCTGCGCGCCCGCGGCACGGGCCGACTCGATGCCCGCCGGGGCGTCCTCGAACACGACGACGTCCTCGGGTCGCAGCCCGAGCAGCTCGGTCGCGCGAAGGTAGCCCTCCGGATCGGGCTTGCCGCGCGCCACGTCCTCCGCCGGTACGACCACAGGTGGCACCGGCACGCCGGCCTCGGTCATGCGGGTCTTGGCGAGCAGCAACGGCGCGGACGTGACCAGAGCGGTGCGCTCGGCCGGGATCGAGGCGACGAATGCCGCGGCGCCCGGGACCTCGACGATCCCGTCCGGTGTCTCGACCTCGATGGCGGCCAGCTCAGCGGCGAGTGCCTCGTGATCGGCATCGGCGGGAGCGAACCGGCGGACCGTGTCGATCGTCTGTCGACCGTGCGAGAACCCCAGCACGTCGGCGACCACCAGATCGAAGCGCTCGGCGAACGCTTGCCAGATCGCCTCCACGACGGCGTTGGAGTCCACCAAGGTGCCGTCCATGTCGAAGATCACGGCTCGGGCGCGGACCGTCTGCTCCATGCGATTGATCCTCGCACGCAGGCGGACGCCGGCCGTGGCAGGCTGGGTGCATGGCCTCTGACGACATCGAGATCGTGCCCATCACGGGTGACATGATCCGCCTGGGACAGTTCCTCAAGTTCGCCAACTTCGCCGAGTCCGGCGCGGCGGCAGGGGAGCTGATCCAGGGCGGCGACGTCAGGGTCGACGGCGAGGTCGAGACCCGTCGTGGCCGCCAGCTGGCCAAAGGCATGGTGATCGAGGTGCAGCTGCCCGGCACGACCCTCGTGGCGCGCGTCGGTTGAGCCGGTCGAAGAGTTTCGTCTCGGCGCTGGTCGTGCTGGTCGGCATTGCGCTCGCAGTCACGCTGTACGTCCGCGACGACGACACCACCGATGCGGTGTTCGACAGCAAGGCGTCCGCTGTTCCCTCGACGATCATCGCGCCACAGTCCGCGACGATCGTCCCCGGCGGGATGCTGGTGACAGCCGGCGATCAGCGTCATGTCGTGCCTCATGCGGTCGGCGCACGGTGGCTGCCGACCGGCACGGTGCTCCTGGCGATCGAACGCAAGGAGCCCGGCTATGTCGCGCAGGTCTATCGCCTCTATGACCCAGTACGCGGCGCGTTCAGCGGCTCGACGATCAAGGGCCAGCTGGGCCCGCCCAACGACCCGACGACCGGCATCTCGTTCGTTGACGGTGACCGGCTGGTGCGCTGGAATCTCGCGCTCACGAAGCGCAGTGTCCTGAACCTGCCGGCCGCGCCACGGGCCAAGGGCGGCGGCGGCGACGTCGTACGCTCGTACGCCGCGCAGCCCGTCACGGTTGGCGGCGCGACCTTCCTTCGCTTCAGCGAGGTGGAGAACGAGGAGGAGACTTTGGCATACGGGGTGATGCGTGTCGCCGCGGACGGCTCGACCTCGGACGTGCTCAAGGGCGATCGGATCACCCGCCTCCGCGTCTCGGCGGATGGTCGGAGCCTGCTGGCCGTCCAGCAGCACAAGGGCGAGCCTTGCGGGGGTTGCGTCGTGCGGCAGGACGTTGTCGAGATCGACCCGGCCGACGGGACGATCGCCGGCACGTACGGAGCACCGCCCGGCTACACGAAGCAGTGGCGCATCACCCGGCTCGACAAGGTCGGCGGCACCGTGGCGGTGCGCTACGAAGGCACCTGCGTGACGGGCGACCTCGCGTGCATACCGAAGCAGTACGGCACGTGGACCTATCGCGACGGCGACTGGTCGAAGGTCGCCGGCAGCGAGCGCATCGAGACCTGGTGGCAGGGCCGTGATGACCGGATCGTCCGGCGCGCCGACCGCAACGTGCTGAAGACGCCGCTGGAGTGGCTGCACGACGGCGAGCGCACCTCGGTGGACGGCCACCTGGCCGACGAGGACAACAACACCGGTGACGTCGCCGGTGGTCTGCTCCGACCGGCATCCTGACCGGGAACAGCGCTCGCCGTCGCGGCGTTGAACCGGCGTACATCAACCTGGGAGATGACATGGCACAGCTCGAGCTCGGTCTCGACACCTTCGGCGACGTGACGTTCGGCGACGACGGCACACCGTTGCCGTACGACCAGGTGATCCGCAACATCGTCGACCAGGCGGTGCTCGCCGACGAGCTCGGTCTCGCGTTCTTCGGCGTGGGCGAGCACCACCGCGAGGACTTCGCCGTCACGGCTCCTGAGGTCGTGCTCGCCGCGATCGCTGCGCGTACGACCAACATCCACCTCGGCACCGCGGTCACGGTGCTGAGCTCGGACGACCCGATCCGCGTCTACGAGCGCTTCGCGACGCTCGACGCGCTCTCCAACGGTCGCGCCGAGGTGATCCTCGGGCGTGGGTCGTTCACCGAGTCGTTCCCGCTGTTCGGCTTCGACCTGAGCCAGTACGAGGAGCTGTTCAGCGAGAAGCTCGACCTGTTCGCGGCGCTGCGCGAGGAGGGCCCGATCACCTGGTCCGGCCACCTCCGGCCACCGTTGGATGGCCAGGAGGTGTTCCCCAAGACGGCTGCGGGCGGCCTCACGACGTGGATCGGCGTCGGCGGGAGCCCTGAGTCGGTCATCCGCGCCGCGCGCTACGGCCTCCCGCTGATGCTCGCGATCATCGGCGGACCGCCCGCGCAGTTCAAGCCGTACGCCGACCTCTACCGGCAGGCGCTCGAACAGCTCGGCAAGCCGCTGCTGCCCATCGGCGTCCACTCGCCGGGACACGTCGCCGACACCGACGAGCAGGCGCTCGACGAGCTCTGGCCGCACTACGAGGTGCAGCGCACCCGCATCGGTCGCGAACGGGGCTGGCCGCCGGCGACGCGCGCCGAGTTCGAGGCGTCGGCTGGTCCGGAGGGCGCCCTGTACGTAGGGTCGCCGCAGACCGTCGCCGACAAGATCGTCCGCAACACCAGGATCCTCGGCATCGACCGGTTCGACCTGAAGTTCAGCAACGGCACGCTGGCGCACGACAAGCTCATGCGCAGCATCGAGCTGTACGGCAAGGAGGTCGTGCCGCTCGTACGGGTGGCGCTCTAGAGTCCTCAGCATGATGCTCGACTCGCTGCCGACCCCGCGTACACCTGACCCGATGGATGCGCCGCCGTTGAGGTGGGGCGTGATGGGGCCGGGCTGGATCGCGGCGCAGTTCACGAAGTCCCTGCAGACGTACACCCGTCAAGAGGTTGTCGCGGTCGGCTCGCGCTCGCTGCCGAGGGCGCAGGAGTTCGCCGCGCAGCACGACGTACGCACGGCGGTCGGCAGCTACGAAGAGCTGGTCGCGCTGGACGACGTCGACATCGTCTATGTCGCCACGCCGCACCCGGCCCACCTCGAGCTCGCGATCCTGAGCCTCGAAGCGGGCAAGCACGTGCTCGTCGAGAAGCCGATCGGGCTCAGCGCCGGGCAGGCTCGCGAGATCGCGGCCGTCGCGGAGCGCACGGGGCTCTACTGCGCCGAGGCGCTGTGGACGATGTTCCTGCCCAAGTGGGACGTCGTGCGTCAGGTGGTCGAGCTCGGCGGGCTGGGGGAGATCAGGTCAGTCCACTCCGAGTACGGCGAGTCGTTCCCCGACGGCCACCGGGTGTTCGACCCGGCCCTCGCCGGCGGCCCGTTGCTCGACCTGGGGATCTATCCGCTCGCGTTCGTCACCTCACTGCTCGGTCCGCACGAGGCCGTTGCAGCGCTCGGCCAGCAGGACCCGCACGGTGTCAACGGGCAGCTCGGCGCCACGATGACGCACGCCGGCGGCACGCTGTCGGTCATTGCGACCACGCTGCACGGCTTCCTGGCCAACCAGGTGACGATCGTCGGCACCGAGGGCATCCTGACCGTCGAGCCCACGCACCACAGCCCGGGGCCGCTGACCCTGCGCTGTGCGGACCGCACGCTGACGTACGACGAGCCCCGTGGCAACCAGGTCTCAGGCCTGCACTTCCAGGCGGTCGAGGCGGCTCGACGCATCACCGCGGGCGAGACGCAGACGCCGTGGTGGACCCTCGGGGCGTCGATCACCGCGCTCGAGGCGTCGGACGAGATCCGGCGGCAGATCGGCGACGACCTGAGGGCCGCGGGCCTACGCGAATGAGCCTCAGGCGGTCGCGCTCCAGCGGCCGTCGCGGTGACGTATCCGGATCGGGTGGTCGAAGCACTCACTGACCCGCTTGCTGGTCAGCACGTCGCCGACGGGACCCGACGCCAGCACGCGACCAGCGCGGAGCAGCACGGCGTGCGTCGTCGAGCGCGGCAGCTCCTCGAAGTGATGCGTCACCATGACGGTGGCGGTCTCCGGGTGCTGGATGCGCAGCTCATCGAGCGTGGAGAGCAGCTGCTCGCGGGCGGCGACATCCAGCCCGGTTGACGGCTCGTCGAGGAGAAGCAGCGGCGGCTCGTGCATCAGGGCGCGGGCGATGAGCGTACGACCTCGCTCACCCTGCGACATCGTCAACCAGTGCGGCGAGGTCGGCACGTCGACGCCGAGGGTCTTCATCAGCAGGCGGGCACGATCGTGCTCCTCCGGTGAGGGGTTCCATCGCGGCACCAGCTCGATCGAGCCGGCGACCCCCGTGAGCACGATCTGCTCGACGGTGAGGTCGGACTGCAGCGGGTGACGCGGGTTGACGTAGCCGATGTGGCCGCGGAGCTCACGCATGTCGACACGGCCGAGCTGCTTGCCAAGCACGTGGACCGTGCCGCGTGTCGGGTGGGTCACGGCTCCGCACAAGTTCAGCAACGTCGTCTTGCCGGCGCCGTTGGGTCCGATGAGCGCCCAGTGCTCGCCCCGGCGCACCGTGAGGTCGATGCCGGACAGGAGCAGCCTGCCCTCGCGCTCGAAGTCGACCCCGTCCACACCCAGCACGACGGCATCTGGTTGGTTCACGCAACCAGCCTAGGCAACGCCTACAGTGGCCCGGTGACCGAGCGCGCGATCGAGATCGTCCAGGACCGGGATCGCCCGTCGGGTCACACGCTGCGCATCGACGGCACCGACCAGTCCCACGTCGACCTGGACGATCCACGGCGGCTCGAGTTCGACTACATGCAGCGCATCGCCGATGTCATCGACGCCCTCGCCGAGCCCGGCCGGCCGTTGCGGTTCGTACACATCGGCGGAGCGGCGATGACGATCCCGCGATACGTCTCGGTGTCGCGGCCGACGTCGGCACAGATCGTGCTCGAACCCGATGAGCGGGTCACGGCGCTCGTGCGCGAACAGCTGCCACTGCCGCGCAACAGCGGCATCAAGGTGCGACCGGTCGACGGTCGCACCGGCATCGCCGCCCTGCGCCCCGACTTCGCCGACGTCGTGATCCTCGATGCGTACGACGGCGCCCAGGTGCCCGCGGAGCTCGCGACGACCGAGTTCTTCGCCGAGGTCGCTCGAGTCGTCGTGGACAGCGGAGTCGTGCTGCTCAACCTCGCGGATCGCGCGCCGTTCCCGTACGTACGCCGGGTCGTCCGCGGCGTGCGCGACCATTTCGACCAGGTCATGATCAGCGCTGAGCCGGCAACCCTCAAGGGCCGGCGGTTCGGCAATGTGCTGGTCTCGGCGTCGCAGTCGCCGTTGCCCTGGGAGGCGTTGGCGAGGCGGGCGGCGAGCTCACCGTTCCCGTACCGGGTGCTGCCCTATCGCGACGTCATCGAGAAGTTCGCCGGCAAGACGTCGTTCAGCGACGCAGACAGCGAACGCTCGCCGGCGCCGCCGGGCGGAGCGACGTTCTTCAGCTGACCCGGGAGGCGGTGCACCAGTCGCCCATCCAGCCGCTGGAAGGGCGAGCAGGTCACCGCCGACGCAGCGGAAGGGCGAGCAGGTCACCGCCGACGCGCTGCGGCTTACGCGTGCAGGGCCTCGGTCAGCGAGTCGACCGCGCCGTCGATCTCCTCGCGCGTGATGACCAGCGGTGGAGCGATGCGCAGCGTACGTTCGTGGGTCTCCTTGCAGAGCACTCCGCGATCGCGCAGCGCCATCGACACCTCGCGACCGGTCTTGGCCGCCGGGTCGATGTCGACGCCGGCCCACAGGCCACGCCCGCGAACGGCCACGAGCCCCTTGCCGACCAGCTCGTTGAGCCGGCCGTGCAGGTGCTCGCCGAGATCGCGTGAACGCTCCTGGAACTCACCGCCCTCGAGCAGCTCGACGACCGCGCGACCGACGGCACAGGCCACGGGGTAACCGCCGAAGGTCGACCCGTGCTGGCCGGGCTTGAGGACACCGAGCACGTCAGCGCGACCCACGACCGCCGACACCGGGATGATGCCGCCCCCGAGAGCCTTGCCCAGCGTGTAGAGGTCGGCGCGCACGTTCTCGTGGTCGAGCGCGAACAGCTTGCCGGTGCGAGCCAGGCCGGACTGGATCTCGTCGGCGACGAGCAGCACGTCGTTCTCGTCGCACAGCGCCCGGACGCCGGCGAAGAACCCGGCGGGCGGCACGATGACGCCGGCCTCGCCCTGGATCGGCTCCATCAGCACGGCGGCGGTGTTGGGCGTGATGGCGGCGCGTACGGCGTCGAGGTCGCCGTAGGGCACCGTGATGAAGCCCGGTGTGAACGGGCCGTAGTTGTCGTGGGCGACCGGATCGTCGGAGAACGACACGATCGTCGTCGTGCGGCCGTGGAAGTTGCCGGCGGCGACGATGATCTCCGCGCGATCGAACTCGACGCCCTTGACCTCGTAGGCCCACTTGCGGGCGACCTTGATCGCGGACTCGACGGCTTCCGCGCCGGTGTTCATCGTCAGCACCATCTCGGTGCCGGTCAGGGCGGCGAGGTCTCGGCAGAACGCGCCGAACTGGTCGTTGTGGAAGGCGCGCGAGGTCAGCGTAAGGCGGTCGAGCTGGCTGCGGGCCGCGTCGAGCAGTGCGGGGTGCCGGTGACCGAAGTTGAGCGCCGAGTAGCCCGACAGGAAGTCGAGGTAGCGGTTGCCGTCGACGTCCGTCACCCATGCGCCCTCGGCCTCGGAGATCACGACCGGAAGGGGGTGATAGTTGTGTGCTCCCCACTGCTCGTCGAGGGTGATGAAGGACGCGGTGTCGTGTGCGGTTGCTGCCATGTGACCCACGGTACATACGTACGAGGCTCACCTCGAACTCCGGTGATCCCGGTAGCGATCGCGTCGTCAGGTCACCGCCGGTGATGGTGACGAATCGGCCGGTCGATAGCCTGAGACCGTGCCCGGGACCGTGTTCGACGTCGCGCTGCGACCCGCGGCGGGTCCCGTCCGCCTCGTACGCTCGACAGCCGCCGCGCTGGCCTGCGTCGCCGCTGCTGCGGCCGGCCACCTGACCGCCGGCGGGACGATCGGGACCGCCGCGGTCCTCACGACGTTCGCGGGCGCCAGCGTCGTCGCCTGGCTGCTCTCGGCGCGCCGGGTCACGCCGGGCCAGCTGCTCGGCCTGCTCGTGCTGTGCCAGGTCTGGGTGCACCTCGGCTGCTCCACCGGCGAGATGCGGATGTCGGCGCCGATGGTGGCGGCCCACGTGCTCGCGACCGCGGTCAGCGCCGTGGCGCTCGCGCGTGGTGAGGCGTTCGTGTGGCAGCTCGCCGAGCGGCTCGGTCTCCGCGTCGCGCCGCACGGTCTGCGCGCCGCCGCGATCCCGTCCTGGCGGCCGGCCGCGCCCGTCGTCGTGGCGCGATCACTGCAGGACGTACGTCTGGCGCACTCACGCGCCGAGAGGGGACCGCCGAGCGGGTCCTGACCCCGCTTCGCATCCTCCTCTCAGAAAGTTCTCTTCATGAATCGCACCACCGCGCGGCTGTCTGCTGCGCTCATCACGGTTGCCCTCGTGGGCATCGCCGGCCCGGCTTTCGCGCACGTCAGCGTCTCGTCGACCGATGCGTCGCCGGGCGGGTTCGGCAAGGCGGTCTTCCGCGTGCCGACCGAGTCCGAGACGGCGTCGACGACCAAGCTCGTCATCACGCTGCCCCAGGACACGCCGTTCGCCTTCCTCAACGCGCAGACCAAGCCGGGCTGGAAGGTCACGATCAAGGAGGCCAAGCTCGCCAAGCCGACCAAGGTCGGCGACTTCGAGCTCACCAAGGCCGTACGCACCGTCACCTGGACGTCGACCGGCGCGGGCATCCCGCCTTCGCAGTTCGACGAGTTTGCGATCTCGGGCGGGCCGTTCCCGGATGCCGACACGATCGCGTTCACGGCCAAGCAGACCTACAGCGACGGCAAGGTCGTCGTCTGGGACCAGATCCAGAAGGGCGACACCGAGCCCGAGCACCCGGCGCCGACGCTCAGCCTCTCGGCACCCGTCGAGGACTCCGCAGCTGACGCCAGCACGCCGAAGAGCACGAGCGATGCCGACACCACGGGTCGGTGGCTCGGCGGCGGTGCCCTGGCGGTGGCGGCCGTCGCCCTTCTTGTGGCTCTGCGGGAGAATCGACGTCGTGCGTAACGTCGTTCTCCGCGCGGCTCTCCTGAGCCTCGTCCTGCTTCTGGTGGGGTCGGGCCCGGCGTCGGCGCATGCGTCGCTCGTCGGGTCCGACCCCAAGGACGGGGCGACTCTGCGGACCGCCCCATCGGGGATCACGTTCACGTTCAACGAGAACGTCGGCAACCCGGCCTACATCTCGGTCACCGCGCCCAACGGCAGCAAGGTCGACGTGACTAGGGTCCGGGCCGTCGACAACCGCGTGACCGGCACGGTCGCCGACGTCGACCAGAAGGGTCGCTACACCGCGTCCTACCGCGTCGTCTCGGCCGACGGCCATCCCGTCGAGGGCACGATCCACTACTCGGCGACGACCGGCCGCACGGTCAAGCAGGTCGAGCCACCCAACGAGGAGACGTTCATCCACCGCCACAGTGCCCACCTGTTCTGGGGCATCCTCGCCGCGGCCGTGGCGATCGCCCTGCTTCTCGCACCGTTGAGGAGGCGAGATGACACGCGCAACCCGTGACGTGGTCCTGGCCTTCCTGCTGGCCGGCTTCACGCTGGTCGCGTTGCTGGAGATCGGGGGAGGGGCGCCCCAGATCGCCCTGGCAGGCATCCCCAGCGCGGGCGGCTTCATCGGCTGGGCCGTCCCGTTCACCAAGCTGCTGACCGATGCCTCGGCGGTGCTGGTGATCGGCTTCCTCGCGGCCGCGGTGTTCCTGCTGCCGTCGTCGGGCAACGAGGTCGAGGGACTCTCGGTCCGCGCCGTACGCATCGCCGCGCGCTGGGCGACGGTGTGGGCGGTCGCCAGCGTCTTCTACTTCTTCATCAAGGTTGGCGAGACGTTCGCCGCCCCGCTGACCGGGCTCAGGTGGCCCTACATCACCGGCTACGCACAGGCGTCCGAAGGCCGCGCGATCCTGCTCCAGGCACTGCTGGCGGCCGTCGTGGCGGTCGGCGCACGCTGGACGCTCGGCACCCGGTCGCTGGCCGCCCTGCTCGGCTTCGCGCTGGCCGGCATGGCGCCGATCGCGCTCACGGGCCATTCTGCGTCGTCGGGGTCACACGACCTGGCCACGACGAGCCTGCTGCTGCACCTGCTGGGCGTGACGCTGTGGGTGGGGGGGCTCGCCGCGCTCGGCTGGGTCGCGACGCATGGCAGCAAGCGGCTCGAGGCCGCTGTCGCCCGGTTCTCGGCGCTGGCCACGTGGGCGTTCGTCATCATCGGCGTCTCAGGCGTCGTCAACGCCTCGGTGCGCCTGGGCTC
This sequence comes from Aeromicrobium ginsengisoli, assembly GCF_004134905.2. Lineage (GTDB taxonomy): Bacteria > Actinomycetota > Actinomycetes > Propionibacteriales > Nocardioidaceae > Aeromicrobium > Aeromicrobium ginsengisoli. The sequence continues at coordinate 167,388 of NZ_SDPQ02000001.1, forward strand.
GGTCGGTGAGGTCTTCGGGTCGGCATACGGTCGACTGGTCCTGCTCAAGGTCGCGGCGCTCGCGGTCCTCGGCTGGCTGGGCTGGCAGCAGCGGCGCCGGATCAGGAGCCAGGGCGCCGGATTCCTGCGGCTCGCCATCATGGAGCTGTTCATCATGGCCGCCACTATGGGGCTGGCGGTGGCGTTGTCGCGCACCCCGACGCCCGTCGGCAACAACGTGTTCAACACGCCGATCGAGGAGTTGCTCGGTGGCCCACTTCCACCGGCGCCGACTGTCCTGCGCCTGCTGTGGGGCTGGTCCGGCAACGGTGTCGGTCTGGCGGTCGTCTGCCTTGGCACGGCGCTCTACCTGCGCGGCGTCTGGGCGATGCACCGTCGCGGCGACGCGTGGCCCGCCGGACGTACGATCTCGTGGCTGTTCGGCATGCTGGTCATCGCGTGGGCCACGTTCGGCGGTCTGGGCGTTTATTCACACGTCCTGTTCAGCGCCCACATGGCGTCACACATGCTGCTGTCGATGGTCGCGCCGATCTTCCTCGTCCTCGGCGCACCCATGACCTTGGCGCTGCGCACGCTCCCGGGGCCGCGACAGCCGGGCGAGGTGTCACCGCGCGCGATGCTCCTGTCATTCCTGCACTCGCGGTTCTCGCGGTTCTTCACTCACCCGATCATTCCGCCGGTGCTGTTCGTCGGCAGCCTCTACGGCCTCTACTTCAGCGGCGCCTTCGAGTCGCTCATGGGCAACCACTGGGGCCACGCGCTCATGGAGCTGCACTTCCTCGCCGTCGGCACGTTGTTCTACTACGTCCTGATCGGCGTCGACCCCGCGCCACGGGCGATTCAACCGCTCGTACGCTTCGGGATGCTGCTGGTCACCGTGCCGTTCCACGCGTTCTTCGCTGTCGCGGTGATGTCGTCCAACACGGTGTTCGCCGGCGACTACTGGCGTTCCCTGGACCGGCCCTATCGCACGGACCTGCTCGCCGACCAGTACCTCGGCGGCGGGATGGCGTGGGCGATGGGCGAGATCCCGCTGATCCTGGTGATGGCCGCGATCCTCGTGCAGTGGTTCAAGTCCGATGCCCGCGAGGCGAAGCGGTTCGACCGTTCGGAGAGTCGTACGGGCGACGAGCAGCTCGAGGCCTACAACGCCCGCCTGCGCGACCTCGCCGAGCACGGAAAACGGCGAGACCCCTGAGGGATCCCGCCGTCGGCCGTGTCGTCGGTCAGAAGATGATCTGGCCGCCGGAGGTTGCCGCGCTGAAGCGCCGCTGGGCGTCAGCCCAGTTGGCGATGTTCCACCACGCCTTGACGTAGTCGCCCTTGACGTTGAGGTAGTCGAGGTAGAACGCGTGCTCCCACATGTCCAGCTGGATGATCGGGATCAGCGTCGCCGGGATGTTGTTCTGCTGGTCGAACAGCTGCACGTTGATCAGCCGCTGGCCCAGCGTGTCCCAGGCCAGGATCGCCCAGCCGGAGCCCTGCAGGCCCAGCGCCGACGCCTCGAACTGCGCACGGAACGCGTCGAACGAGCCGAAGTTGTCATCGATCGCCGCGCCGAGCTCGCCGTCGGGCTTGTCGCCGCCCTCGGGGGAGAGGTTCGTCCAGAAGATCGAGTGGTTGATGTGACCGCCGAGGTTGAACGCGAGGTTCTTCTCCAGCAGGTTGATCGTGTCGTGGGCCTCGGTGCTGCGCGCCTCTTCGAGCTTCTCGAGCGCGGTGTTCAGGCCGTTGACGTAGTTCTGATGGTGCTTCGAGTGGTGAAGCTCCATGATCTTGCCCGAAATGTGCGGATCCAGTGCGCCGTAGTCGTACGGCAGATCCGGAAGTGTGTAGTCAGCCACGATCCTCCTCGGGACGTGGGCACCTCGTGTGCCCGTTGTGTAGTTGTATGCGTTTCAACTGCCAGTCTGTCAGTCCTGTTCCCGTACGCAACGCCGGTGCCCAACCCGTGGGCAGCGCGCCCGTGTCCGCGGGCCGACGAGCGGTACGCATGTCCTAGTCTGTCTGTGGACATTCCGGGGGACCGACCACGACCAACGGCCACGACGTACGAGGAGGATCGAGATGGAGGAGCGCATCCTCACGATCCCCAACGCCCTCAGCTTCGTGCGCCTGTTGCTCGTCCCGGTGTTCCTCTGGCTCGTGCTCGGGCCGAGATACGACGAGCTCGCGCTGGCCGTCCTGATGGTCTCCGGCATCACCGACTACCTCGACGGCAAGCTGGCCCGCCGGCTCAACCAGACGTCCAAGATCGGCGCGATCCTCGACCCCGTCGCTGATCGGTTCTTCATCCTGGCCGTCGTGATCGGGCTCGGCTACCGCGACATCATCCCGTGGTGGCTCGCCGTGATCCTGCCGCTGCGCGACGTCTTCCTGTTCAGCCTCGTGCCGTTCCTGCGCACGCGCGGCTACAGCTCACTGCCGGTCCACTTCCTCGGCAAGGCCGCCACGGCGAGCCTGCTCTACGCCTTCCCGCTGCTGCTGCTCGGCGACGCGACCGGCACCGTGGCCGACCTCGCCAACGTGTTCGGCTGGGCGTTCACGATCTGGGGTGTGGCGCTCTACTGGTGGGGTGGCGTCCTGTACGCCTTCCAGGTGCGCCGGCTCATGACGTCGACAGCCCCCGTGGTCCGGAGCTGACATGTCCGAGCCGGAGGCGCCACAGCGGGCCGAAGGCCTGCTCGAGCAGATCGCGGACACCGCGCTCGACGACGACTACTACGTCGTACGCGCTGGCGACTACGCCCAGTCGCGGGAGTTCAACACGCCGCTCACGGCGCTCGTCCTCGCGGCCTTCGCCGTGCTCGTGATGATGGCCGCTGTCCAGACCCGCAACGACCGCCCGGCGACCGAGCGCGAGCGCAGCACGCTCATCAGCGACGTCGCGGCGCGCAAGAAGCTCCAAGCCAACCGAGAGGCGACGGCCGAGCGACTCCGCAAGCAGGTGGCCGACCTGTCGGCGTCCGTCGACCGGTTCGACCCGGCCTATCAGGACGTCCGGGTCGAGACCGGCGATCTTGCCGTCTCGGGCCCCGGCATCACGGTCATCGTGAGCCCCAGCACGCAGGACAACCTCGACGGCTCGATCACCGACGGCGACCTCCAGATCCTGGTCAACGGGCTCTGGTACGCCGGCGCCGAGGCCGTGGCGATCAACGGCCAGCGCATCGGCAATCTCACCGGCATCCACTTCGCCAACGATGCGATCAACGTCAACTACACCGACATCGCCCCGCCCTACCGCGTCGTCGCGATCGGCCCGAACGACACGCTGATGCAACGGTTCCAGGACAACCCGGCGGGCCACTACTGGGCTGCGCGGCAAGAGAATGCTGCCGTGCAGTTCGGCATGACACCATCGTCTGACCTGTCCGTTCCCGCAGTACCCAAGAAGCGCATGACGATCCGTCACGCGACAGCCATCAAGGGGGAAGAATGATCCCGGTCATCGGCCTGGCCATCGGCATTGCGGCCGGACTCCTCTTCGAGCCGACCGTGCCAACGGACCTGCAGCCGTACCTCCCGATCGCGATCGTCGCGGCGCTCGACGCTGTCATCGGTGCTCTGCGTGCTCTGGGAGAGCGGCGCTTCAACGACCGGGTGTTCGTGGTGTCGTTCATCTCCAACGTCGTGATCGCCGCGTTCATGGTCTATCTCGGCGACCAGCTCGGTGTGGGTTCACAACTGTCGACCGGAGTCGTGGTCGTGCTGGGCATCCGCATCTTCGCCAACGCGGCGGCGATCCGACGGAGGATCTTCCATGCCTGAGTCGCGGTGGCGGTCGCTCCTGCGGCCGACCTTTCCCCTGGTCACGGTAGCCGTCCTGCTGGGCATTCTCGGTCTCGCGATCGTGGCGCAGGTCCACGAGAAGGACAACGACGACTACTCGAACGTACGCGGAGACGACCTGGTCGAGCTGTTGAAGTCCCTCGATGCCGCCAACGAACGACTCGGCACCCAGATCGACGAGCTCACGAAGACCCGCAACGGCCTCCTCAGCAGCACCAAGCGCACCGAGAAGGCCGAGAAGCAGGCGAAGCTCCGCGCCGAGCAGCTCGCGATCCTCGCCGGCACGTCCGGCGCCACGGGACCCGGCGTGGAGGTCATCATCCAGGACCCCGACAAGGACATCGACGCCTCGGCGTTGCTCGACGCGATCGAGGAGCTCCGCGATGCCGGCGCCGAGGCCATCGCGATCAACGGCGTGGCCCGCGTCATCGCGCAGACCTACTTCCTCGACGAGGACGACGAGATCCGGGTCGGCGGACGCGAGATCAAGCGGCCCTACGTGATCGAGGCGATAGGGGACCCGTCGGTGCTCGCGGGGGCGGTACGCTTTCCCGGCGGACTCATCGACACGATCACGACGCGCGGTGGCACGGCGACCGTGACCAAGCAGGACAAGGTCACGATCACGGCGCTGGCCGACGTCACGACACCTGAGTACGCTCGACCATCATCCTGACCGGCTAGGAGCACGCGGTGATCCCTGAGGACCTCTACTACAGCGAAGAGCACGAGTGGGTGCGCCTCGACGAGGACATCGCGACGATCGGCATCACCGACTTCGCGCAGGACCAGCTCGGCGACATCGTCTATGTCGAGCTGCCTGCGGTGGGGGACCGGGTCGAGGCCGGCGCCGTGATCGGCGAGCTCGAGTCGACCAAGTCCGTGTCCGACATCTTCTCGCCGCTGTCCGGTGAGGTCGTGTCCCGCAACGATGCGCTCGACGGCGGGCCCGAGGTCATCAACTCCGACCCTTACGGCGAGGGCTGGCTCATCAAGCTGCGCACGTCCGAGGAGGAGCCCACCGCGGCCCTGCTCGAGGCCGAGGCCTACTCCGCGCTCGTCTCCGACTGACGATCACGGCGTGTCGCGATCGCGCGGGTGCTAAGTTGGAGATGAAGTCTCAACCCGTACTCAAGACCACGACTTTTCAGGAGTGAACCCGATGTCAACGCCGGACCACGAGCCCGACGGAACCGCCGGACCGGTGCCTCCGAGCGATGACACGACGCACATCCCCATCCTCGACGCCGACACCGAGGAGATGTCTGCGTCCGACGTCTCGGCGGTCGAGAACCTGCCGGCCGGGAGCGCGATGCTGCTGGTGCAGCGCGGCCCCGACTCGGGTGCGCGGTTCCTGCTCGACAGCGATGTCGTGACCGTGGGGCGGCACCCCGACAGCGACATCTTCCTCGACGACATCAGCGTCTCGAGGCGCCACGCAACCTTCACGCGCAGCGAGGCGGGCTACGCGATCGCCGACCTCGGCAGCCTCAACGGCAGCTACGTCAACCGTGACCGCATCGACAGCGAAGTGACGCTGGCGGGCGGCGATGAGGTGCAGATCGGCAAGTACCGCCTGATCTACTTCGCCGGAGCACTGAAGGACCAGGCGTGACGGAGCCGCTGCCGGAGCTGTCTCGCCTCGGCATCGGCAAGGTGCTCGACGAGCTCCTGCCAGAGTTCCCCGATCTCACGATCACCAAGATCCGCTACCTCGAGTCCGAGGGACTGCTGGAGCCGGAGCGTACGTCTTCGGGCTATCGCAAGTTCTCGTTCGGTGACGTCGAGCGGCTGCGATTCATCCTGCGCCAGCAGCGCGACAAGTTCTGGCCCCTGAGCCACATCCGGCAGGTCCTCGACGACCTGGACCGCGGCGTCGTGCCCGACACCGAGCTCGGCGGAGTGACTCGCGTGCCCCGGCTGAGCCTCGCGGCTGACGACCTGCCGACCGCTGACACGTTCGCCGAGCCCAAGAGCCATGTGCGCCTGTCGCGCGAAGAGCTGCTCGAGTCCGCCGGCATCGACTCGGACACGCTAGACGCGATCGAGGAGTTCGGCCTGATCGATCGTCGGCCCACCCAGACCTATTACGACGGCGAGGCCCTGCAGGTTGCCGCGCTGGTGGGACAGTTCGTCGAGCTCGGCATCGAACCGCGGCACCTGCGCATCTTCCGGACGGCCGCCGATCGTGAGGTGGCCCTGTTCGAGCAGGTCGTGACCCCGCGGGCCCGTCAGCTCGACAAGGAGGCCAGTGAGCAGGCCGTGTCAGCCCTCGCTGCGCTGTCCGTGCGCCTGCAGACCGTCCTGGTCAGAAGCCGATTGCGCGGTTAGCCCGGTGCGCGAGGTCGAAGTCGTCGGAGTCCGGGTCGAGATGCCGACCAACCAGCCGCTCGTGCTCCTTCGAGAGCTCGACGGTGGTCGCTACTTGCCGATCTGGATCGGTGCCGTCGAGGCATCCGCCATCGCGTACTCCCAGCAGGGCACTGTGACGGCGCGACCACTGACCCACGAGCTGATGCAGCACATCGTCGAGGCACTGGGCGATGAGCTCACCGAGGTGCAGATCATCGACGTGCGTGACGGCATCTTCTACGCCAACCTGATCTTCGCCTCGGGCTCCGAGGTGGAGGCGCGGCCGTCCGACTCGATCGCCCTCGCACTGCGTTCGGGCGCACGGATCCTGTGTGCCGAGGACGTCCTCGATGAAGCCGGCATCCTGGCGACGACCGACGAGGACGAGGAGATCGAGAAGTTCCGCGAGTTCCTCGACGAGATCTCGCCCGAAGACTTTGGTGAGACCGAGTGAGCTCTGCGAACGAGCGTCGAACCAGGTTGAGCGATCGCGGCGAAGCCGCCTGATGACGAAACCCCGTGAGTCGGAAGAGGCTCGCGCAAGCGGCAACCCTCAACCCTGAAGTGAGACTTCAGGCCGGCGACACGCCCGGTTTTGCGCTTGGTCGTTGCTTTGGCAAAGTCTCACCCTTACCTTGAGAGAACTACCGAAGGTACACGGATGTAGTTCGTGGAGGTAGTCTTCCCCAATACCAGCATTGGAAGGCATTCTCGATGATCGAGTCACGCGACGACGTCACGGCCACCACGCAAGCCGTGGCAGAGGCCAGCGACCAAGGCCTCCTGTTCACCGATGATGTCTCGCCGCTCCCTGAGGACGCGGGATTCCGCGGCCCGACCGCCTGCAGCGCCGCCGGGATCACCTACCGCCAGCTCGACTACTGGGCCCGCACCGGACTGGTCGAGCCGACCGTACGTTCGGCGACCGGCTCCGGCACGCAGCGCCTCTACTCGTTCAAGGACATCCTGCTGCTCAAGATCATCAAGCGTCTGCTCGACGCCGGTGTCTCGCTGCAGCAGATTCGCATCGCTATCGACCACCTCCGCGCCCGCGGCACCGACGACCTGACCCAGGTCACACTCATGAGCGACGGCGCCAGCGTCTACGAGTGCCGCTCCGCCGACGAGGTCATCGACCTGCTCCAGGGCGGTCAGGGCGTGTTCGGCATCGCGATCGGCGGTGTGTGGAAGGAGATCGAGGGCTCGCTCCACGAGCTCCCGAGCGAGCGCGCTGTCGAGATCAGCCTCGCCGACGACGAGCTCGCCGCTCGCCGCCGCGCCCGCCTGAGCTCCTAGGCAGCAGACCTCGGCATCGCCTTGGTAGGCTTGCGGTGCTGTCGACCGCGCGTGGGAGAGTTCGCCCAGGCGGCGCCGAAGGGGCAATTCCTCCCCGGAACCTCTCAGGCACCAAGGACCACGCGACCGAGGCAATTCTGGAGCCCTCAGCCTCGCGGCCGGGAGTGACAGAAGGGGAGGCGTAGTTCGACGCCTCTACCTTCGGGAGCTCCCTCGTGCCATCCGCATTCGCCAGTCGCCACATCGGTCCGACCCCGTCCGACCAGGACGCCATGGTTCGCCGGGTCGGCTACGACTCGCTCGACGCCCTGATGGCCGCCGCCGTCCCCTCCGGGATCCGCAGCGCCACGGCACTCAACCTGCCGGCCGCGCAGACCGAGACCGAGGCGCTCGCGACACTGCGTGACCTCGCCGGACGCAACAACCCTGGCGTGGCGATGATCGGCCTGGGCTACCACCCGACGGTCACGCCGCCCGTGATCCGGCGCAACGTGCTGGAGGACCCGTCCTGGTACACGGCCTACACGCCGTACCAGCCGGAGATCTCGCAGGGCCGGCTCGAAGCGCTGATCAACTTCCAGACCGTCATCGCCGACCTGACCGGTCTGACGACCGCGAACTCGTCACTGCTCGACGAGGGCACCGCGGTTGCCGAAGCCATGACCTTGATCCGCCGGGCGACCAAGGGCAAGGACACGCTGCCGATCATCATCGACGCCGGGCTGCTCCCGCAGACGCTCGCCGTGACGCACACGCGTGCCGAGGCGCTCGGGATCGAGCTCGTCGAGGCCGACCTGGCGGCCGGCGTGCCCGAGGTCGAGGCTGCCGGCACGATCATCGCCTACCCGCGCACTGACGGCCAGATCGTCGACCCCCGGCCAGCGATCGACGCGGCGCACGCTTTTGGCGGCCTGGCCGTCGTGGTGGCCGACCCACTGGCGCTCACGCTGCTCGCGTCGCCCGGCTCGATGGGCGCGGATGTCGTCGTCGGCTCGAGCCAGCGGTTCGGCGTGCCGATGTTCTACGGCGGACCGCACGCGGGCTTCATGGCAGTCCGTGAAGGCCTGGAGCGGCACCTGCCCGGTCGCCTCGTCGGTGTCTCTGTCGACAGCGCGGGCCGTCCGGCGTACCGGCTGGCCCTGCAGACCCGCGAGCAGCACATCCGCCGCGAGAAGGCGACGTCCAACATCTGCACCGCACAGGTGCTCCTGGCCGTTGCCGCGTCGATGTACGCGGTCTACCACGGTCCTGAGGGCCTTCGCGAGATCGCCCGTGAGGTCAACGGCTCGGCCCGGCTGCTGGCCGCCGGCCTGCGAGCTGGGGGAGTCGACGTCGCCGAGGGCGGCTTCTTCGACACCGTCGTCGCGCAGGTGCCGGGCGAGGCGGCCGGCATCGTCGCCAAGGCGCGCGAGGCAGGTGTCCACCTGAGGCTCGTCGACGCCGATCACGTCGGCATCACGACCAACGAGACGACGACGGGTGCGCACCTCGACGCGGTGTGGAACGCGTTCGGTGTGGCCGGGGTCGACGAGGCGCCTGAGTCCCTGCCGGCGGAGCTGCTGCGCACGGACGAGATCCTCACGCACCCGGTGTTCCACGAGCACCACAGCGAGACGCAGATGCTGCGCTACCTGCGCAAGCTCAGCGATCGCGACTACGCCCTCGACCGCGGCATGATCCCGCTGGGCTCGTGCACCATGAAGCTCAACGCGACGGCCGAGATGGAGCCCATCAGCTGGCCCGGCTTCGCCGACCTGCACCCGTTCGTGCCGGCCGAGGACGCCGCCGGGATGATCGAGCTCGTCGAGACGCTCGAGTCCTGGCTGGCTGAGGTCACCGGATATGCCGCCGTGTCGATCCAGCCCAACGCCGGGTCACAGGGCGAGTTCGCCGGTCTGCTGGCCATCCGGGCGTACCACCTGAGCCGTGGCGACGACCACCGCAACGTCTGCCTGATCCCGGCGTCGGCGCACGGCACCAACGCCGCATCCGCGGTCATGGCCGGCATGCGTGTCGTGATCGTCAAGTCGACGGACGAGGGCGAGGTCGACCTCGCCGACCTGCGCGCGCAGTGCGAGGCGCACGCCGACGATCTCGCCGCGATCATGGTGACGTACCCGTCGACGCACGGCGTCTACGAGCACGGCATCACCGAGCTGTGCGACATCGTGCACAGCCACGGCGGCCAGGTGTACGTCGACGGCGCCAACCTCAACGCGCTGCTCGGCCACGCGGCTCCCGGCCAGTTCGGCGGCGACGTCTCGCACCTCAACCTGCACAAGACGTTCTGCATCCCGCACGGCGGCGGCGGCCCCGGCGTTGGCCCGGTCGCCGTTGCGGAGCACCTCGTCCCGTTCCTGCCGACGCACCCGCTGCACCCCGTGGAGAGCAAGCGTGAGGGCGTGGGCGCTATCAGCGCGGCGCCGTACGGATCGGCCGGCATCCTGCCGATCCCGTACGCGTACATCGCGATGATGGGCGCTGATGGCCTGACCGAGGCGACATCGGTCGCCGTGCTGTCGGCCAACTACATCGCCAAGCGCCTCGAGAGCGCGTTCCCGGTGCTCTACACGGGCGACAACGGGCTCGTGGCGCACGAGTGCATCCTCGACGTCCGGCCGCTCTCGAAGGCGTCAGGGCTCAGCATCGACGACGTCGCGAAGCGGCTCATCGACTACGGGTTCCACGCGCCCACCATGAGCTTCCCGGTGCCGGGGACCCTGATGGTCGAGCCGACGGAGTCCGAGGACCTCGCCGAGCTCGATCGGTTCTGCGACGCGATGCTCGCGATCCGCGCCGAGATCGATGCGGTGACTGCGGGGGAGTACGCCGATGGCGACAACCCGCTCGTGCACGCCCCGCACACGATGCGCGACCTGCTCGACTGGCAGCACGCCTACTCGATCGAGACCGGCGCGTTCCCGGCCGGCTCGGTGGACGACAAGTACTGGCCGCCGGTCGGCCGGATCGACCAGGCGTACGGCGACCGCAACCTCGCCTGCTCCTGCCCCCCGATCGAAGCCTTCGCCGACCAACGCTGACGAGTCACTCCGGACGTGGTGACGAGTCACTTCGCGCACTGGAAGTGACTCCTCACCACGTCCGGAGTGACTCCTCAGCGCAACGGGAGTGACTCGTCAGCGGACGGTGGCGAACCAGTCGACGATGCGGTCCACGACGGGGCCCGGGGTCTTGACCCACATGACGTGGTGGGTCGTGCCGCCCTCGGGGACGGCGTCCTTCGTGTAGACCCAGCGGGTGGAGTGCTCGGGGTCGAGGAACGTCTCGACGAAGATCTTGTTGGAGCGGGACACCGCGTACGTGTCGCCCTGCAGCTGCACGACCAGCGACGGGGTCGTGATCCGGTGTGGCACGGCGAACGGGGGCTTGCCGGACCGGACGAACCGGGCCCACTCACGCATCAACGTACGGGCACCGGGCGCCCCGAAGAACGGCTTGGGCACGAACCCCCGGATCCGCGCCACGACCGGCACGCTGACGCCCATGAACAGCACCGGCAGACCAGCCATCGGGTACGACCGGAAGTGCGGCACGGAGGCGCCGATGGCCACGAACCCGTCGCTCGGCTCGTGGTGCAGCTCGTGACCGGCGGAGATCTGTGCGCCGAGGCTGTGTCCCAGCAGGATCACGGGACGATCGGGCTGGTCGGCTCGTGCCTTGGCCACCTCGTCGGCGATCACCGCCATCTCGCTGGCGTAGCTCCAGTCGTGTGAGCGCGACGCGATCGGCTCGCCGCGCTCGAAGCCTCGAGTCGACAGCGCCTTGGCCGCCCAGCCGCGTCGCTCGAACTCCGCGACGAGCGGCCGGTAGAAGCCGGATGGCACCGCCATGGCGGCGGAGATCAGGACGATCGGTTCGGACATGCCGGACATCATGACATGAGCGCTGTCACGGTCGGATGAGTCGGTAGGTTCGTCCCGTGACCGCACGCGACATCGACCTGCTCGAGACGGTCCTGATCACAACTCTGCAGGTCGCCGATGGACTGACGACGCAGGATCTGGAGCGCCCGACGCCGTGTGACGAGTTCAACGTACGACTGCTGCTCGAGCACGTCATCGGCTGGCAGCAGGTGACGGCCGCCTGCGCCGCTGATCGTGAAGCGCCCGTTCTCGACGGATCGCCCACCTACCGAGCGTCTTCCGACCTCGGGGGTGACCTGCGCGCGGCCTCGGCGACGCTGGTCACGAACCTGCGAGCGCGGCACGCCGAGACGATCACGATGCCGTACCGAGGGGAGACCCCGATGCGCGTCATGCTCGCCGAGCTGATCGCCGAGACCGTGATCCACACGTGGGACCTGGCTGTGGCTCGTGGGCAGGCGGTCGACTTCGACGCTGACGTCGTGAGCGCGGCTCACGACGGACTGACGCTTCTGCTGGGAGAGTCGTTCGCCGAGATGGGCTTCCGGGTCTCGGCTGAGACACCACCATCCGCGGATGACCTCGTACGTCTGCTCGTGCGCAGCGGCCGTGCACCAGGTGTCTGGCGAGTGTGAGGTCGCTCGCTTGGCTGTGCGCAGGTTTCGGCCCCGTGACAGCATCGATGACATGCCAGGGCCACGACTCGACCGCTACACGACACCTGATCATCCGAAGGCGATCGTGCTGCTGCTCCACGGCGGGCAGCAGCAGAATGTCGAGCCCGTCGAGAACACGCACGCGAGCTGGTGGCGGATGGCTCTCATGGCACGTTCACTGCGACGGTTCGCCCGCCGCAACGAGATCGCGCTGACCCTGCTGCAGTATCGCGTGCGCGGCTGGAACTCCGAGACCGATCCCGCGCCCGTCCGGGACACGCGCTGGGCACTTGCCCAGCTGACTGCGGAGCACCCGGGCGTACCGGTCGTGCTGGTCGGACACTCGATGGGCGGACGTACGGCCTGCCGTGCCGCCGACGACCCGGCCGTGGTCGGCGTCGTCGGGCTGGCGCCGTGGCTGCCGCCTGGGGAGCCCAACGGAGCGATCGGCGGCCGCTACCTGCGGGTGCTGCACGGCACGGTGGACCGGTGGACGTCACCGGCGGCCAGCAAGGCGTACGTCGAGAGGAGTCGGCACCTTGCGACGAGCGCGACGTGGCAGCCGGTGGAGGGCGCCGGGCACTTCATGGCCCGCCACCTGTCGACGTGGAGACGCTTCGTGGAAGACTCGGTCTCGGAGATCCTGACCGCCACCTCGCACGAGGAGGCCCCGAACGAAGGCATTGCGTGACCGACCTCGTGGCGTACGTCGTCGCCCTGGCTGCTGCCCTCGTCGGAGCATTCGCCGGTTGGCACACCTGGAAGCAGCGCCCGTTCAGCAATCCGCTGTTCTACGCGGTCGCGGCGCTCGAGGTCCTGCTCATCGCCCTGCTGATCGGCGGCTGCATCGCCCTGGGGTCGACCGATCGTGACGTGGACGGGGTGCTGTTCGTGTCCTATCTCGTCACGATCGTGGTCATCCCGCCCGCCGCCGTGCTGTGGGGGATCGCCGAGAAGTCGCGGTGGGGGACCGGTGTCGTCGTGGTCGCGATGCTGACGATCGCCGTGCTGTGCGTACGCCTGCTCGGCATCTGGAAGAACGCCTATGTCTGACACCTCCCACGGCTTCGGCCGCGTCCTCGTCGCGATCTACGCGGTGTTCGCGCTCGCCGCCTCGGCTCGCTCGATCGTGCAGCTCGCGACCAAGGCCGACGAGGCGCCGTTCGCCTACTCGATGTCGGCGTTCGCCGGCGTGGTCTACGTGGTCGCCACGATCGCGCTGGCCCGCAGCCTGCGAGGGCTGGCGCTGCTGACGATCAGCATCGAGCTCGTCGGAGTGCTCGTCACCGGCGTGCTGTCGCTCGTCGACGACTCGCTGTTCCCGGACCAGACGGTGTGGTCGGGATTCGGCGAGGGCTACGGGTTCGTGCCGCTCGTGCTGCCGCTCGTGGGACTGTGGTGGCTGCGGCGCACCACGTCGTCAGGGCAGAGCTAAGGCCCTACGCACTCATACCGCGTAGGGCCAGATCCATTCAATCCCGATGGCCACTCCAGCCTCGGTAGCGACACGGAGAAGTCTGGAATGAATTCCGAGTACGTCCTGCTCTCGCGGTGGCAGGTCGACCGCAGCCGGGAGTCGCTCTGGGACGTGCTCGAGGCCCTGCTCGAGACCCCGGACCCGCTGCCGTGGTGGCCGTCGGTGCAGGTCACGGCGTATGACGGCGACAACCTCGACGTACGGGCGGCCAGCGGTCTCGGGTATGCCGTGACGTTCCGGCTCGCCAACCTGGAGGCGCAGCGTCCCAGCCTGTTGAGCTTCACCTCCGAGGGTGATCTGCGCGGTCGCGGAGTCGTCACGTTCGTCGAGCTCACCGACGGCATCTCGGCGATGGACATCGACTGGCGGGTGGCCACGGACCGGCGGTGGATGCGCTGGACATCGTGGCTCCTGCGACCGGTGTTCATCGCCGGGCACCACATCGTGATGCGGCAGGGCGAGAAGCATCTCAACGCGTGGCTGGCGGCGCAGGACGGCTGACCCGGGCCTCCGGCTCCTCAGTCCGCGACCAGCTCGCGGCGCGCGTCGCCATGCACGCCTGAGCGACCTCGCACCCCTTGCCGACGAAGTGCTCGGCCGGTAGATCGTCGACTTCAACGGGGGCAGGGAGTCAGCGGGTCAGGCTCCGGGCCAGGCGGGGGAGAGCGTGACGACGTCGCCGAGGATCGTGATGGCCGGGGGTTCAGCGCCGACGGCTGCTGCTCGGTCGGCGATCGTGGCCAGCGTGCCGACCGTGACCCGCTGCCCGTCGCTGTAGCCGCTCTCGACGAGCGCGGCCGGTGTCTCGGAGTCGTGACCTGCGGCGATGAGCTCGGCAGCGGTCTCGGCGAGCCGCTTCACGCCCATCAGCATGACGATCGTGTGGGACCGGTTGCGCGGCAGATCGGCCAGTGACTCGTGGCCGGTGACGACCGTGAAGCCACGCGAGACGCCTCGATGCGTCACCGGGATGCCCGCTGCCGCCGCCACCGCGATCGCGCTCGTGACACCCGGCACGACCTCGACGGGTATGCCGGCATCGCGGCAGGCGATGAGCTCCTCGCCGCCGCGCCCGAAGACGTACGGGTCGCCGCCCTTGAGCCGGACGACGATCTTGCCCTGCTTGGCGCGGTCGACGAGGATCGCGTTGATCTCGTCCTGGGGGATGGGGTGATGGTCGGGCTTCTTGCCGACGTCGATGACCTCGACGTCGGGCGACAGCTCCGCGAGCACACCGTGGGGGGCGAGACGGTCGATCACGACGACGTCAGCCTCGGCCAGCAGTCGCCGGCCGCGTGTGGTCAGCAGGCCCGCATCGCCGGGTCCGCCGCCGACGAGGGCGACGAAGCCGTCGGGGTGATGCGTACGGTGGCGCAGCGGGAGCTCGCCCGACTGCAGAGCGGCGGCCACACCGTCGCGCAGCGCCGCAGCCCGTCCGGCGTCGCCGCCACCGCTGACCGCGACCGTGACGTCGTCGACGCGAGCGACGGCGGGGGACCAGGCGGTCGCATGATCGGGGTCGCCGCCCTTGAGGCACCAGATCTGGCGTGCCTCGGCGTCGTCAGCCACCTGGCCGTCGACGGCCGGATCGGCGGTCGCAGTCTGCACGAGCCATGCACCGTCGAGATCGCCGCTCTCATAGGTCCGCGCGACCCACTCGACCTCGCCCCGGTCGATCGACGAGGCGAGGGAGTCGGAGACCACCGGAGCGATCACGACGACCCGTGCGCCGGCGTCGAGCAGCGAGAGCGTACGCCGCGTGGCGACGTGTCCACCACCGACGACGACGACCGTGCGGCCGGTCACACGCAGGGTGAGCGGAAAGCTTCCGTTCGTACCCGAGGTCATACGAGAACTGTAGTCTCGCCGATCGCTTCCACGGCCGCCTTGGTGTCGAGCAGCGCATCGCCCACCATGCCTGCGGCCAGCGTGCCGCCGTCCTGCGCGTCGATCAGCAGGAAGGCGCCGGTGCCGCGGGCGTGGATGTACTCCTCAGCCGGGATCGGTGCCGCAAGACGCAGGGTCACGTGGCCGATGTCGTTGAGGCCGAGCGACTCGGCGGGCAGGAGCCGGGCGTTGTCGAGGTCGAGCTTGCCGCCGATGCCCTTGACCATGGCCTGGACGGTCTTGGTGCCGTGCTTGAGCAGCACCTTCGTGCCGGGCACGAGTGCGCCCTCGGCGAGCCAGGTGATCGTGCCGTCGATGTCCTGCGTGACAGGCGGGACGCTGCGGGACGTCACGAGCAGGTCGCCGCGCGAGATGTCGATGTCGTCGGCGAGCCGCAAGGTCACGGACTGCGGGGCGAACGCCTCGGCCAGCTCCTTGCCGGCGAAGTCGATGCCCGTGACGGTGCTCGTACGTCCGCTCGGCTGCACCGTGACGGCGTCGCCGACGCGCACGAGGCCGGACGCGATCTGGCCGGCATAGCCGCGGTAGTCGCGGAACTCGTCGCCGGCTGCCGACTGCGGGCGGATCACGAGCTGCACGGGGAAGCGGAGCGGCTCGGACTGCGGCGAGCCGACGGGGGAGAGCTGCTCGAGGTACGCGAGCAGGCTGGGCCCGTCGTACCACGGCGTACGGTCCGACCGGTCCACGACGTTGTCGCCGTCGAGGGCCGACACCGGGATCGTCGCGACGTCGTAGAGGCCGAGGCTGCGGGCCGACTCGAGGACCTCGTCGGACACCCGGTTGTAGGTCTCCTCGTCGAAGTCGACCAGGTCGATCTTGTTGACCACGACGATGACGTGTGGGACCCGCAGGAGTGAGGCGACTGCGAGGTGACGGCGGGTCTGCTCCTGGATGCCGTGGCGCACGTCGACCAGCAGCACCACGACGTCAGCGGTGCTGGCACCGGTGACGGTGTTGCGCGTGTACTGCACGTGCCCGGGGCAGTCGGCGAGGATGAACGAGCGCTCGGCGGTCGCGAAGTAGCGGTAGGCCACGTCGATCGTGATGCCCTGCTCGCGCTCCGAGCGCAGCCCGTCGGTCAGCAGGGCGAGGTCGGCCGAGGCGAGGCCACGGTCGCGGCTGACTCGTTCGACGGCGTCGAACTGGTCGGCGAGCACGGACTTGGAGTCGTACAGGAGGCGCCCGACGAGGGTGGACTTGCCGTCGTCGACCGAGCCAGCGGTCGCCAGGCGGAGCAGCGTCCTCATCAGAAGTAGCCTTCCTTCTTGCGGTCTTCCATGGCTGCCTCGGAGGCACGGTCGTCGGCTCGGGTCGCGCCGCGCTCGGTGAGCCGCGTGGCAGCGACCTCGACGATCACGTCGTCGACCGTGACGGCAGCGCTCTCGACGGCGCCGGTGCACGACATGTCGCCGACCGTGCGATAGCGCACCTGGCGCTTCTCGACGGTCTCGCCCTCACGCGGTTGCGACACCTCGCTGACGCTGATCAGCATGCCGTCGCGCTCGAACACCTCACGCTGGTGCGCGTAGTAGAGCTCGGGGAGCTGGATGTCCTCGGCGCCGATGTACTGCCAGACGTCGAGCTCGGTCCAGTTGCTGAGCGGGAACACGCGTACGTGCTCTCCGGGGCGGTGCTTGCCGTTGTAGAGGTTCCATAGCTCGGGCCGCTGGTTGCGGGGGTCCCACTGACCGAACTCGTCGCGCAACGAGAAGACGCGCTCCTTGGCCCGGGCCTTCTCCTCGTCGCGACGTCCGCCGCCGAACACCGCGTCGAACTTGTGGCTCGTGATGCCGTCGAGCAGCGGCTGGGTCTGCAACTGGTTGCGGGTGCCGTCGCTGCGCTCGCGCAGCCGTCCGTCGTCGATGTAGTCCTGCACGCTGGCGACCTCGAGCCGCAGGCCCAGTCGCTCGACCGTCGCGTCGCGGAACGCGAGCACCTCAGGGAAGTTGTGCCCGGTGTCGACGTGCATGACCGGGAACGGCACGGGGGCGGGCCAGAACGCCTTGACCGCGAGGTGCAGCATCACGACCGAGTCCTTGCCACCGGAGAACAGCAGCACGGGACGCTCGAACTCGGCAGCGACCTCACGGATGATGTGGATCGCCTCGGACTCCAGCCACTCGAGCTGGGTGAGACGGCGTTCGTCGATCAGGGTCATCGGTGCCTTTGCGTATGTCTGGTGCAGGGGATCAGGCGTGCAGGCCGCACTCGGTCTTGTCGAGCCCCGCCCAGCGGCCGGCCCGCGGGTCCTCGCCGGGGGCGACCCGGCGGGTGCAGGTTGCGCAGCCGATCGAGGGGTAGCCGTCGTTGACGAGCGGGTTGACGATGACGTCGTTGTCGTCGGCGTAGGCGAGCAGTTCGTCGAACGACCAGTCAGCGAGGGGATTGACCTTGACCAGGCCGTTCTTGTCGTCCCACGTCACGAACGGGGTGTTGGCGCGCGTCGGCGCCTCGTCGCGGCGTACGCCGGTGATCCACACCTCGTAGCCCTGCAGCGTGTCGTGGAGTGGCTCGACCTTGCGCATCTGGCAGCACAGTGCGGGGTCGCGTTCATAGAGCTTCTCGCCGAACTCGGCGTCCTGCTCGGCGACGCTGCGGCGCGGCTTGACGTCGACGATCGAGAGCTGCATCGACGACTCGACGGCGTCGCGGGTGCCGATCGTCTCGGCGAAGTGGTAGCCGGTCTCGAGGAACAGCGTGTCGACCCAGGGGAGGTGCCCGGCGACGACGTGGGGCAGGACGGCGTCGGCCATCGAGCAGGCCACAGCGGTGCGGTAGCCGAACTCCTCGGCGACCCACGCGAGGATCTCGGCGGTGTCGGACTCGGCGAACCGCTCCTGAGCGGCCTCGGCGATCGCCTTGAGCTCGTCGTTGCTGCGCCTCGGCGCGAGCAGCGACTCGCGCGACGACAGGTGAGCCGTACGCTCCTCGTCGTGGGCGATCTGCTGCTGGCGCCGCTCGGCAAGGGTGAGCACCGTGGGGGCCATGCTGCTCACCTCTTTCGGTCGTTGAACGGTCATCGTCCGCGCTCCAGAATAGGTCGCCCCTGTGCGCCGTCCCAGCACGTGGCGAACTGTCCGCATGACGGAACGCATATACGTGACCCAGGTCACATGGCCCGTGATTGAGGACGACGCGGCTGGGTAGTGCTCTCTGCGGTGGCCACCGTCACCCTGAAGAGAGGGAGAACACCCATGGCGTTCATCTTGTGGATCATCGCGGCGATCATCGCGATCTACGGAGTACTGCGTCTCGTCCGCGGAGACATTCTGATCGGCATCGTGCTGCTGGTCGTCGCGTGCGTCGTCGGGCCGGGGGGCTACAGCATCTTCAAATAGCTGAGCGAAGGGCCGCGCACATCGTGCGCGGCCCTTCGTCATGTCCGGCCAGTGGGGCTAGCCTCACTTCTATGCCCCGCTTCATCGACATCCACCCGGACAACCCGCAGCAGCGTTCGGTCGACCAGGCGGCAGCCGTGATCCAGGACGGTGGGCTCATCGCCTATCCGACCGATTCTGGGTACGCGCTCGGCGCCCAGCTGGGCAACAAGGACGCCCTCGACCGCATCCGCACGATCCGCCAGCTCGACGACAAGCACCACTTCACGCTCGTGTGCAAGGACTTCGCCCAGCTCGGCCAGTTCGTGCACGTCGACAACGCGATCTTCCGCGCGGTCAAAGCGGCGACTCCGGGGCCCTACACGTTCATCCTGCCGGCGACCCGCGAGGTGCCGCGGCGGCTGCTGCACGAGAAGAAGAAGACCGTCGGCGTACGCATTCCTGACAGCAGGATCGTGACGGCGCTGCTGACCGCCCTCGGTGAGCCCATGCTCTCCACGACCCTGATCCTGCCGGGCGGCACCGAGCCGATGACGACGGCGTGGGAGATCGCCGATGCCCTCGACGGTCAGGTCGACGCGGTCATCGAGTCGGGCGCCGACGTCATCGCCGAGCCGACGACGGTGGTCGACTTCTCCGACGGCTATGCCGAGGTCGTACGCGTCGGTGCCGGCGATCCTGCACCGTTCGAGTAGCCCCTAGACGTCGGTCGCGGGGCATACGATCGGCACATGGCCCAGCCGACGTATGTCCTGGTCCCCGGTGCCGGAGGCGTCGCGGCTTACTGGGCCCTCGTGCGCCGAGAGCTCGACGGGCGCGGGCTGCCCAGCATCGCCGTCGACCTGCCCGGCGACGACCCGGTCAAGGGTCTGCCGGCGTACGTCGACCTGATCGTCGAGGCGGCTGCCGGCATCGACGACGTCGTGCTCGTCGCCCAGTCGATCGGTGGGTTCAGCGGGTCCTGGGCGGCCGACCGGCTGCCGACGTCGCGCATCGTGCTGCTCAACGCGATGATCCCGCTCCCGGGCGAGACCGCAGGGGAGTGGTGGGATGCCACCGGCTCGGGCGAGGCGAGGCGGGACCACGACATCCGTGAGGGTCGCGACCCGGATGCCAACTTCGACCTCGAGACCTACTTCCTGCACGATGTCCCCGCCGACGCGCTCGCCGCTCTCGGCGACGGGGAGCACGGCGAGTCCGACGCGATCTTCGCCGCACCGTGGGGTCTCGACGCCTGGCCCGACATCCCGACCACGGTCCTCGCCGGGCGCAGCGACCGGTTCTTCCCGTACGCCTTCCAGCAACGGGTCGCGCGTGAGCGACTCGGCATCGAGGTCACGGAGGTGCCCGGCGGCCATCTGGCTGCGCTGAGCCAGCCCGTCGAGGTCACCCAGGCGATCGTCTCGGCACCCTGAACACCGAAAGGACGCATCATGGTCACGTACGGCACACCGTTCAGCGGCTTCTCCGTCTCCGACGTCCCGGCCGCCAAGGCGTTCTACGCCGACGTCATCGGACTGGACGTCGAGGAGTCGGAGGGCATGCTGCACCTCGCCCTGGGCGACGGGCATCACGTGCTGGTCTATCCCAAGGGCGAGGCGCATGTGCCGGCGTCGTTCACGGTGCTCAACCTGCCGGTCGAGGACGTCTCGGCCGCCGTGCGCGAGCTCTCCGAGCGGGGTGTCTCGTTCAAACGCTACGAGGGGATGCCGCAGGACGACGACGGTGTCATGAAGGGCAACGGACCCGACATCGCCTGGTTCACCGATCCGTCGGGCAACGTCGTCTCGGTCATCGGGGCACCCGGTCCGGGGCGATGACGGCGCGGCGAGATCGCGACAGCAGCACCAACGGCGCGGTCAGCACGATCATCGCGACCCCGGCCAGCATGAGCTGCTCGGGGGAGATCGCGTTGAGCGCCAGGGTGCTGAGCAGCGGCGCGGCGAAGCCCACGTAGGTGAGGCTGTAGAACACCGCGTTGAGCGTGCCGAGATCGTCGGGGTGGGCCAGGCTCTCGACCGTCGTCAGCCCGCCGACCAGGATCAGCCCGTACGCCGTGCCGAGCAGCATCGCCGCAGGCACGACGAGCCACGTGGCGCCCGACGAGGCGAGCAACAGGCCCGTGAGCAGCCCTGCGGCGCCTGCGGCGAGCCCGGCGCCGATGATCAGGCGCGGATCGGAGAGCCGCTTGCCCAGCGGCTGCACGGCGACGCCGGTCCACAAGGTGAGGCCGGTCAGCGCTCCGGTTACCGCGACGGGTGCGACGCCGATGTCGACGAAGGTCGGGATCGTCGCGAAGCTCGTCGCTGCGGCGCCAAACACCCACGGCGCCGTGAGCGTGACACCGAGCAGGAACCGCCGGGACCGCATCGCCTGCCAGACCTCCGACCTGCGGCGGCCTTCGTCCTTGGATCTCGGCACGAACGGCTCCGGAGCATGCCACGCGAGCGCGATGACGCCGACCATCAGCACGAGGTGCGGGACGTACGGCAGCACGGTGGGCCCGGGTAGCCACTGCGCGAAGATGCCGGCGACGAGTGGCCCGGAGCCGAAGCCGGCCGACAGGGCCAGCGCCGCGCGTCGAGCACCCGTGCCGGGCGGGCCGTCGGCCGACAGCTCCTTGACCCAGGCGCTGCCGGGCGCGAATGCCGCACCCGAGGCGATGCCCGCCACCAGGCGGCCGAAGAGCAGCACTCCGAGGTGGCCGCCGCCGACGAGCAGGATGACCGTGCCGATGAACGACAGGACGAGCACGGGCCGCATGACGCGGCGCCGACCGATCCGGTCAGAGATCGGTGCGACGATCAGCAGCGCCGGGACGAGACCCAGCGCGTACGCCCCGAACAATGCGGTGACGGCCTCGCTGGAGGCGCCGTCCTCCTCGCGATAGACCAGCAGCATCGCGGCGAACTGATTGGCACCCCAGCCAACGGCGAACAGGGCCGCGGCGACCCGCAGCCACGCAGGGAAGCGGCTCACGGGGTCACTGTAGGGGTGCCACCCCACGGTCAAGCCGTGCGGTCGGCGAGGTCGAGTCCGTAGAGCGCCTTGGCGCCGTCGATCTCGGGGACCAGGACCTGCCAGCCGCGGCCGTCGTAGAGCCGCGCCGCTGCACCGCCGTCAGGGGTGGTGGCCAGCAGCGCCTTCTGCTGCGGAAGGTCGTGGACGAGACGGTCGTGCAGCAAACCGGCGATGCCTTGTCCGCGATGCCTCGGGTCGACCACGATGTCGACGAGCTCGAAGTGGTCGCCGACCCAGTTCTCGACGATGTCCGCCGGTGCCGCGCCGGATAGCCAGTCGCTCCAGAACTGTCCGCGCTTGCCCGTGAACCCATAGGCGTAGCCGGAGGCCTGACCGTCCGTCGTCGCGAGGATCAGGCGGAAGCCTGCCCGGCGTGAGTGACGCGGGATCGTCGAGCTGACGAAGTTGTCGGCATCGAGCTGGCTCTCGGGCAGGCTCGGATCTCCATAGGCGGCGAGGTAGATCGCGGCAAGGGCTTGGCGGATCTCGGCGTCGATCTGCTTGCGCGTCACGGCCTGCACGGTCGTCGTCATGTCATCCCCAACCAGTTGCGATCGGCATTCATTCCGCGAGCTCCTCAGATGTGCCGGTGATCGACCCGCGGCATCCGGGGCCCGCGCCGCTCGCGGGTCGCGAACGGGCTCAGACGGATCAGCTGGACGACCCTGAAACGGTGGGGCCGCCAGGGCTCGAGCACCTCGGCCAGCTCCACGTCGTCGATCGGGCGGCCGAGCAGGGCGGTGCCGACGTCCTTGGCGACGTGATAGTCGCCGAACGGCACGGCGTCGGAGTCGCCGAGCGCCCGGATGCCGACCTCGGCGGCGGTCCACACCCCGACTCCGGGGATGCTCCGCAAGCCTCGATAGACCGCCTCGTGGTCGGCAGCGTGCGTCGTTGCAAGACGATCGACCTGAAGGCCGACGCGGGCGCAGGCCTGAGCCGTCCGGGCGCGCTGCGGGTCGACGCCGGCGCGGTGCCACTCCCACGACGGGATCGCGGCCCACTGCTCAGCAGCCGGGAACACGCGCAAGCCGGCCGGAGCAGGCCCCGGCGGCGGTTCGCCGAAGCGGAGCAGCAGGCGGCGCCAGGCGGCGAACGCATCGAGGCCGACCACCTTCTGCTCGATGACGGCGGCGATCAAGGCCTCGAGGACGCGTCCCGTGCGCGGCGTCCGAAGCCCGGCGTGGCGGCGGAAGGCGTCGATCAGGACCGGGTGCTGAGGCCGGAATCCCGAAGGGTCGTCCTCGGCACCGACCAGACCCGGCAGGCCGTCGAGCAGCTCCGCTGCGCCGGGACCCCACGCCTCTGCGCGCACGAGCGTCGGTTCGACCTGCCGCAGGGCGTACGTCACCGGGCCGCTCGCCATGCGACTCGTGCGCCAGAGGATGTTGCCGTCGCGACGGGTCGTCGGGTCACCCGGGCCGCGCCTGAGCAGGCTCAGGGTCAGCCATACGTTGATGGGGGAGTCGAGGCGCAGCTCGCGGACGAGGGAGACCTCGGACGCCGCGACCATGAGCCCAGTGTGCCTGTCGCCACCGACGGGCATCAGACGAGGCGGCGTCGCCGAGGACTGAGCCAGGAAAGGAGCCGGCGCCACCAGGACGAACGAGCCGTGGCTGCCTCGTCGCGTCGGATCTGCTCGAGCACCACTTTCTGGCGAGCGACCCGCGCGACGCGGCGCTCCTGCCACGCCGTGATCTCGTCGTCCGCGTCACGCAGGCGAGTGATGACCGGCGGGCCACCCTGCAGCTGGCGGCGTGCCTCGACGATGCGCGCGTTGAAGTCGTCGATCACCCGGCGGACGCCCTCCGTGGTGGTCTCGCGGTCGAGTGTCTCGTCCATGCGGGCGTCCTCGGTGCGCAGAGCCAGTGCCGGCGGGAGCACGCCGGTGATGCGTTCACGCTCGATGAGGCGCTTGAGCCACCAGTCGGGATCGTGAGGTGCGTCGAGGTCCGGGATCGGCTTGCCGGTGCCGGCCAGGTTGTCGAAGTCACCGCGCCGCATCGCCTGCTGGACCTGGAGCTCGACCCATTGGGCCTGGTTGGCGAGCCGGTTCTCTCGCGCCTCGGCCTCGGACTGCTCGTCCTCGTGATCGTCCGACGCCGTGGCCTCCGCCTCGAGGCGCGACCGGTATTCGTGCCTCTTGCGGTCGCTGGCACTCATCAGGATCACTCCTTCAGGTCGTACCTCAAGCCTAGCCGTCGCGCCTCAGCAGCACGACGCCGTCGACGAGGTCGCTGAGCTCGCCATGATGCATCGCCGTGCGCTCGCGGATCTCGGCGGTGACGACCTGCCAGCCGGGGAACAACGCGACTACCTCGTCGATGGTGAAGAGTCGCTCGGGGTGGTCCTTGCCGATGTGCGCCGACGGGTAGTGGCCCACGACGAGGAGGTGCCCACCCGGCGCGACGGCTGCGCCGAGTCCGCGGTACGCCTGGGAGCGAGGCGGGTCAGGGAGGTGGAAGAACTGGGCGGACACCAGGTCGTACCCGCCGGGTGGCGGAGGAGCGGCGACCAGGTCGGCGCGCTCGAACGCGATCTCGACGCCGGCCGCTGAGGCATGTCCGCGCGCCCGTTCGAGCGCCACGCCGGAGAGGTCGACGGCGGTCACGTCCCAGCCCCTCTGAGCCAGCCACACGGCGTCGGCGCCCTCGCCGCAGCCCACGTCGAGGGCCGTGCCGGGAGTCATCGTCGTGACTTCGGCGACGAGCTGCGCGTTGGGCTCGCCACTCCAGATCGAGCCTCGCTCGGCGTACATCGCGTCCCAATCGGCCGCATCGGACGTCATGCCACGACGCTATCGCGGCGAGCCACCGGGGCCTACGAGCGAGGACGTGCCGTGTGATTGACTCGGAAGCAGACATGTCGTCACTCCCACGTTCACGAGGCACCCATGACTGACCATCAGCTCATCGATCACATGGAGAAGCTCAGGTCCCGCCTGGAGGCCTGGCTCCGCGACCTCCCTCCGCGCGAACGACTCGACGAGCTCGGCACCGTACACGAGACGCTGCAAGCGATGAACCTGATGGTCAAGGCGTTGCGTCGCGACTCGCTCGTGGAGCTCGTCGACGAGTGGGGGATGGCGCGGGTCAGCGCAGCTCTGGGCGTTTCGGAGGACCGCATCCTTCGACTCATCGCCGAACCGGTTTCCTGACAGATTCTCGCGTCAGGCCGCCTCACATCGTGGGGCTCGCAGGGGTATTGCGGGCCGGTGTGAGGCGCGTTACAGTGCTGATCGACAAACCGAACCGAATTCAGGTTCAAGATCTCACCGGCCACGCACTGCGCGGCGCACGAGGAAGCGAGACCGTGATGACCAGTCCGGCTGAAGAGCAGACCGAGATATCCCAGAGGGTGCCGACCGGTTGTCCGGTCATCCATCTCGACGCATCGGCGCCGCTCGAGGCGGGGGCGCACTGGGCGAAGGCCAATGAGCTGCGGGAGGCCAGCCCGGCGTTCTTCAACAGCCACGCGCAGGGCTACTGGATGTTCACGCGCTACGACGAGGTCCGCGAGATGTATCAGCACCCCGAGATCTTCTCCAGCGAGTCGATCACCCCGTGGGAGCCGGACCCGGTCTACCGCTTCGTGCCCACGCAGATCGACCCGCCTGACCATGCCAAGTACCGCCAGCTGATCAGCCGTTGGTTCGCCCCCAACGCGATCAACCGGATCACGCCGGAGGCCCATGAGATCGGCCGCCGGCTCGTCGCCGACCTGGCATCCAAGGGGGCGTGCGACTTCGTCACCGACTTCGCGATGCGCCTGCCCACCGAGATCTTCCTGACGATCATCGGGGTGCCCAACTCCGACGCCGACCTGTTCGTGCCGTGGGTCGAGGAGTTCTTCGCTGGCTTCGGTGGCGACCTGGAGCAGCAGGCCGCGATGGGCGCCGCGCTCGGCGGCATCCGGGGCTATTGGGAGGACGTGCTGGCGGATCGTCGTCAGGACCCTGCCCCGCGTGAGGACGACTTCGTCTCGCTGCTCGTCAACTCGACGGTCGACGACGAGCCCCTCGGTGACGCGTTGATCCTCGACATCCTCACGGTGCTGGTGCTGGCCGGCCTCGACACGACGCGGGGCCAGCTCGGCTACCTGTTCCGGCACCTCGCCGAGAACCCGGCCGACCGGCAGCGCCTGATCGCCGAGCCGGAGCTGATCCCGACGGCGGTCGAGGAGTCCCTGCGGATGTACACGATCATCTTCGGCGACGGCCGCAAGGTCGCCCAGGACACCGACTTCCACGGCTGCCCGCTCAGCAAGGGAGACATGGTCTACGGACTCGTGTCCGGTGCCAACCGGGACCCGCGGATCTACGAGAACCCCGACGAGTTCGTCGTGGACCGCAAGGCCAACAACCACCTCGGATTCGCCGGTGGCCCGCACCGCTGCCTTGGCGCCCACCTCGCCCGCCGCGTGATGCAGGTCGCCGTCGAGGAATGGCTGAAGGTCATCCCCGACTTCACCATCGCGAGCGAGACGCCATTGATGGAGCGCGGCGGCGGGGCGATGATGACGCTGCTGAGCCTGCCGCTGACGTGGGAGGTCGCCTCATGAAGCTCACGGTCGACGTCAACATCTGCCGTGGTCACGGTCGCTGCTACTCGCTGGCCGAAGGCCTTCTGACGTACGACGAGGACGGCTACGTGACACCGCGTGGTCAAGCCATCGACGTGCCCGCCGACCAGGTGGACGACGCGCGCAACGCCGCGGACTCCTGCCCCGAAGGTGCGATCGACCTGCTCGAGGACTGAGCCGACGGCTCGTCGCGGGAGACCTGCAACGCCATGCTCCACAGCATGAGTCGCAGCTCGGCCCGACCGTCGATGTCCTGGGCGCAGCTCACGTCAGGTCTTCCTTGAAGCCCTGTCGCCACGACGGATAGCGCAGCTCCCAGCCGAGCTCGCGCTTGGCCTTGGCGTTGTCGAATGCTCGTCCCTCGGTCATCATCAGGACCGCGGCCTGGCCGGCGAGCAACCGGGCCAGCCAGACGGGTACGCGCATGGGTCGCTTCGCGCCGGCGCACTCCGCGAGATGGGGAAGCCACTCGTTGGCCGGTGCCGGGTCGTCGTCGGCAATGTTGAAGACACCTCTGGCCTTCTGCTCGATGGCCAGGACGGTGGCGCTCGCCGCGTCGTCGAGGTGCACCCAGGAGCTGTGTCCGGCGCCGTTGCCGACCAACGGGAACTGCCGCTTGCGGACCAGCTCGACCTGGTCGTCGGTCGCGCCGGGCCCGTAGAAGCCGCCGTAGCGCAGGATCGCGCCGTCCGCCTGGAGGACCGCCTCTTCGAGATGCTGGATGGCCTTCATGCCGGCGTTGGCGACCGTGCCAGGCATCAAGTTGAGCGGGTCCGCCTCGGTCTTGACCCAGCCGCCGGTCTGCTCGCCGTTCCAGCTGCCGTAGCTCTGAGCCACGACGTGGGGGACGGCATTGGCCTCAGCGGCGGCCAGCAGGTGGTCGATGCCTTCGGTGCGCAGGCGGTTCGTCGTGGCGAACCAACGATCCATGTGCTTGATGTCCGGCTTGCCCGCGATTGCGGTCATCTGGTTCACGATCACGTCAGGCTTGGCGTTGGCGACCGCCTCGGCGACCGACGCCTCGTCCAGCCCGTCCATCACGACGCCCTCCGCCCCGAGCTGGCCGAGGAAGGCCAGCTTGGCCGAGCTTGTCGTCGTCGCGGTCACATCGTGCCCGCGCGCCACGAGCTGGGGCACCAGCCGCCTCCCGAGAACTCCCGCTCCACCTGCCACGAACACGCGCATCGTCTTCACCCTTCTCGTCGTGAAATCTGTCCTTGAAGGTGTGACGAGACGGCGCGCCGGTATGTGACACGCACGTCTGCGCAACCGATGGTTGCGCATTTGGACATGTGATGCTACCTTGCTGTGCAACCAAAGGTTGCTATATCAGGAGGACGCATGGAGTACGCCAGCATCGACCGTGAGATCCACATCGACGCGCCGCCGGAGGTGGTCTTCGAGGTGATCAGCACCCCCGAGCACGTACGGGAGTGGTGGAGCGTGGACACGGACTTCGAGCCGGCGCCGGGATCGACCAGCGAGCTCGTGTGGGCCGATGGCGACAACCCCAGGGCGCATGTCGAGCAGCTGAGCGTCGTCGTCGCCGATCCGCCGCGGGTGTTCAGCTTCCGCTGGACCAATCCGGCGGGGGAGAGCGCGGTCGAGGGCAACTCCAACCTGGTGACGTTCGAGCTGGAGCCGTCGGGCGCCGGCACGTTGCTCCGCTTCAGCGAGACCGGATTCCGGGAGCGGGGGTGGGAGGCCGCTGTC
This sequence comes from Aeromicrobium ginsengisoli, assembly GCF_004134905.2. Lineage (GTDB taxonomy): Bacteria > Actinomycetota > Actinomycetes > Propionibacteriales > Nocardioidaceae > Aeromicrobium > Aeromicrobium ginsengisoli. The sequence continues at coordinate 195,406 of NZ_SDPQ02000001.1, forward strand.
CTGGAAGAGCGCTACCTCTCGCACAGCGAGGGCTGGGACCGGTTCGTGCCGATCATCAAGACGTACGCGGAGGGGCTGGAGGCGGCATGACGACCGCGATCGATGACGACCTGTGGTCGGCGATCGGCGATCCGACCCGTCGGCGCATGCTCGACCTGATGCTGCGCGGCGACGGCACCGCCACCTCGCTCAGCGAGCAGCTGCCGGTGACCCGCCAGGCCGTGGCGAAGCATCTCGGCGTGCTCGACCGCGTCGGCCTGGTCCGGGCCACCGCGGCCGGCCGGGAGAAGCGCTACCGCATCGACGAGGCGCAGTTCGCCCGCGCCGTCGCCCAGCTCAACGACGTCGGACGTACGTGGGATGCGCGACTCGACCGGATCAAGCGGATCTCCGAGGCGATCGCCAAGAGCCGGACCACAGAACCGTGAACGACCAGGCGACCGCGCCCGCGGCCGCTCGAGATCAGAAGGAGAGAACCATGGTGGACATCCTGCATCGGGTGGGAATCACGACATCGCAAGAGGCGGTCTACGAGGCGCTGACCACGATCGAGGGCCTGGCCGGCTGGTGGACCAGAGACGTACGCGGAGACGGCGATGCCGGCGGCGTGCTCCAGTTCCGTTTCGAGGGTGCGCCTGAACCGAACGGCTTCGACATGAGCGTGCTGGAGGCCAAGGCGGCCGACCGTGTGCTCTGGGAGGTTGTCGCGGGACCGGAGGAGTGGATCGGCACGCACGTCAGCTGGGACCTCACGACTGAGGACGACTACACGATCATCATGTTCGCCCACCGCGGTTGGCAGCAGCCCGGCGACTTCATGCACCACTGCAGCACGAAGTGGGCGACATTCCTCATGAGCCTGAAGGCGCTGTTGGAGACCGGCACAGGAGCACCGGCGCCCGACGACGAGCGCGTCAGCAACTGGCACTGAGGGGTCAGGCTGTCGGATCGGCGAACCAGATCGTGCGATGCGTCCACTGGCCCGGTCCGAGCCGCTGGCCGGAGCAGACGATCAGCGCGATCTGGGGAACGCCGTCCCGGGCGTAGTAGGGCGGATAGCCCTTGCTCGCCAGCACCTCGACCCGCTTGCTCACGGTGTAGCAGAGCTCGGACTTGGCTCCACGAAGGACGATGCGGTCGCCTTCGTGGAGCTTGTCGAGCATCACGTTGCCGACGGCGGAGCCATCGGGCCAGGTGTGGGCGTTGAGCAGCACGTTTCCACGATCCGACCCGGGCTTGATGCCCGGCCGGTCCCACGCGAACGTGAACTTGGCCGAGGTCGGAGGGACCCCCGGCACGTTGTTGCCGTCGCGGGGCAGCGCGAGAACATCGGCGTTCTTGACCACGTGCGGGATCGTGACGCTGGTCGGCGTGAACGGCGCGGTCGCCGGGTCGCCGCACGTCTTGGGTGCTTGGGGGACAGAGACCGGCTGGAGCGTGGGGGAGCCCATCGCGAACGGCCGGCCCCCCGCGTCGTCAGGCCTCAGCAGCCACGCGAGTCCGGCCGCGACCAGCAACGCGACGAGCAGCAGGACGACGGCGAGCCGCTTGGGCCCTGTGCCTCGGTGCTCGGCGGTCGTCATGCCTCAACGGTATGCCGTGGTGCCGCACGAGCGCAGGGCAACGCCACCCAAGGGAGCTAACGCGGGGACAGAACGCAGAACTCGTTGCCGTCGGGATCGGCCATGACGACCCAGCTGACGTCATCGCCCTGTCCGATGTCGATGTGCTTGGCACCGAGCGCGATCAGCCGTTCGACCTCTGCGTCCTGGTCGGTGCCGACCGGCGGAGCGATCTCGAGGTGGATCCGGTTCTTGCCGGTCTTCGGGTTGACCGGTGGCCCGCCCCACGACATCTTCGAGCCGCCCTCAGGCGCCTGGATCGCGGTCTCCTCGTCCTGGTCCCACACGAGGGGCCAGCCGAGCGCCTCGCTCCAGAAGTAGCCGACTGCCTGCGTGCCGTCGCAGTTGATCGCTCCGATGAAGGCGGTGTCGGCGAGGAAGTTGTTGCCCGCCGGAATGACACAGAACTCGTTGCCCTCGGGATCGGCCAGCACGATGTGGCCCTCTTCGGGGGTCTGCCCGACGTCGAGGTGCGTGGCCCCGAGCTCGAGCGCCTTGGCGACAGTCTGCTGTTGCTCGTCAGGTGTCGCGCTCGTCAGGTCGAAGTGGGTCTGGTTGGGCCCGGTCTTCTGCTCCTGGCTCGGGTAGAAGCTGACCCGGTACGCCGTTCCGTCCGTGGGCACGAGCTGGAAGCCGTCGTCGTCCGGGACGCTGTCCCAGCCCAGCAATGCGGCCCAGAACTGCGCCAGGCGCTCCGCGTCGTTGGCGTCGAAGGTCACCGAGTGGAGGTTGGACGTCATGCGATCGAACGTATCAACCCTGGGGCGCGAGCGTCACTCGTCAGACTCAGGCGGCGCGACGGGCAGCCGTACGGTCACGGTGAGACCGCCACCGGCCCGAGGTGCGAGGGTCAGGGACCCGTCATGCGCCTGCGTGATGCTCTTGACGATCGCCAGTCCGAGCCCGACGCCCGTGTGGTCGCTGCGGGCGCGTTCGGTGCCGCGTTGGAACGGCTCCGTGAGCGTCGGGACAACCTGCGACGAGAGCTGCTGGCCGGTGTTCTCGACCGTTAGCACCGCGCTCTGGCGGTCGACCGTCGTCGTGACCCATACGGTGCCCTGATCCGGCAGGTTGTGGACGATCGCGTTGTGCACGAGGTTGACCGTCATCTGGAGCAGCAGAGCGTGCGAGCCGATGGTGGAGGTGGTCTCGCCGGACGTCTTGACGGCGAGGCCACGCTGCTCGGCGAGTGGGAGGAGCGTCTCCGTGGCCTCCTCCGCGATGAGGGACAGGTCCACGCGCTCGCGGGTGAAGGACCGCCGGTCGGCGCGGCTCAGCAGGAGCAGGGCCTCGGTGAGGTCGATCGCCCGGGCGTTGACGAAGTGGAGCCGCTCGACCAGCTCGCCGTTGTCACGATCGGGGTCGTTGCGTGCCACCTCCAGCAACGTCTGCGTGATCGCCAGCGGGGTGCGCAGCTCGTGGGACGCGTTGGCTGCGAACCGTTGCTGCTCGGCGACCTGCGCCTCCAAGCGCGCCAGCATCGTGTCGAAGCTGTCGGCGAGCTCGCGGAACTCGTCCGTGCGACCCTCGAGCCGGATCCGGTGGGACAGGGAGCCCTCCGCGGCCAGACGAGTGGCATGCGTGAGACGGGACAGCGGGGCGAGCATGCGGCCTGCGAGCAGCCATCCACCGACGAGCCCGAACACGAGCAGGAACACCAACATCTGGGCTGCCCTCGGGACGAAGGCGTTCTGCAGGTCCGAGCGGTTGGGTCCGGAGCCGATCATGACCTCGGGAACATAGCGCAGGAGGAACACCCACACGACGGTCAGCAGCAACCCGCCCGCGACCATCAGGAAGGCGACGTAGCTCAGGGTGAGCTTGAGCCGAACGCTCAGGCCCGGCTCCCTATCCATGCTCGTCGCGCCTGTCTTCAGGAGCGGTGTCGATGCGGTATCCCACACCTGGGACGGTGGCGATGACCCACGGCTCGCCGAGTCGCTTGCGCAGCGCCGAGACCGTGATGCGTACGGCGTTGGTGAACGGGTCGGCGTTCTCGTCCCAGGCGCGCTCGAGCAGGTCCTCGGCGCTGACGACTCCACCTTCGGCCGCGATCAGGACCTCGAGCACCGCAAACTGCTTGCGGGTCAGTGCGACGTAGCGACCGTTGCGGAAGACCTCGCGCCGGAACGGGTCGAGACGCAGCCCGGCGATCTCGCGTACGGGCGGCCGGCTGTGGCCGCGCCTGCGGTCGAGGGCACGGAGCCGGAGCACCAGCTCCTGCAGCTCGAACGGCTTGGTGAGGTAGTCGTCGGCGCCGAGCTCGAAGCCTGACGCCTTCTCGTCGAGCCGGTCGGCAGCCGTCAGCATCAGGATCGGCATGCCGCTGCCTGACGCGACGATGCTCTCGGCGACCGTGTCGCCCGACGGTCCCGGGATGTCGCGATCGAGCACCGCGATGTCGTACGCGTTGATGCTCAGCATCTCCAGCGCGGTGTCGCCGTCTCCGGCGATGTCGGCGGCGATCGCCTCGAGTCGCAGCCCGTCGCGAATCGCGTCGGCCATGTAGGGCTCGTCCTCGACGATCAAGACACGCATTCCTCGATGCTACGAGCCGGACCGTATCGTCCGCGTATTGATTTCGACATACGTGCTGGCGACGCCGCATTTCCTTGACTGGTGGCCATGACCACAAGCACGCGACGCCGGACCCGGTCGACGGTCCTGGCCTCCCTCGCAATCCTGAGCGCGGTGCTCGTCGCCGACCTCGGATATCAGTCCTTCGCCGCCCGCTCCTCGTCGGCGACACCGCAGTCCGACACCAGGACCGGAAACGCGCGAGGGATCGCCGACGGGCGGGTGCCCAACGGTGCGACGGTCTTCGACGACGTTCCCGGCGTGGCCAAGCTCGACGAGGACTTGCGGACTGCGTTGCGCCGCGCCGCGACGGACGCCGGGATCGGGTTCCCCGTCAACAGCGGCTGGCGCTCCCGGGCGTACCAGGAGGGCCTGCTCGACGACGCGATCGCGAAGTACGGCTCGAGGTCGGAGGCGACGCGTTGGGTGGCTACCCCCGACACCTCGCTCCACGTGGGTGGCCGGGCCGTCGACATCGGCGGCACGGAGGCGCAGGCATGGCTGTCGACCCACGGTGCCGCGTACGGCCTGTGCCAGATCTACGACAACGAGCCCTGGCACTACGAGCTGCGGCCCGAGGCCGCTGGGACCGGCTGCCCGCCCAGGTATGCCGACCCGACCCACGATCCTCGGATGCGGCGGTGAGGTCGTGGGCCCTAAGTGCGCCGGCGGAGGCGATCGATCACGTCGCCCAGCACCATGACGATCGCGGCGGTCAGCACGACGCTGGCCACCGACACCGCGACCGTCGCGGCGACGAGCGCGATCACCGCCGCTTGCCCTGCAGCGTCCGATCCACCAACCGGTCGATGACCTCGGCGAGCGGCAGCCCGGCGGCGGCCATCATGCGGGGATAGCGGCTGTATGACGTCAGGCCGGGCAATGTGTTGACCTCGTTGAGCACGACAGTGCCGTCGTCCTTCAGGAACATGTCGACCCGCGCCAGGCCCTTGCACCCGAGGGCACGGTAGATCGCCTTCGCCGTCTCCTGGACGAGGGCGCGCGCGTCGTCGGAGATGTCGGCGGGCACGATCGGGGTCGAGTTGTCCGAGCCGCGCTCGGGCTCGGCCTCCTGGTGGATTCGGAAGAACCCGTGCGTGAGCGCAATGCGATCGACCTCGCCGGCAACCAGCCCGAACCGCTCGCCGAGGATCGCGCAGCCCACCTCGCTGCCGACGACCGCCTCCTCGATCAGCACCTTGGCGTCGTACTGCTTGGCGGTGACGATCGCGCTCAGCAGCTCGGTCTTCGACGACACCTTCGTGACGCCGAACGAGGATCCTGATCGGGCCGGCTTCACGAACACCGGATAGGTCAGGCCTTCGGGCTCGACGTTCTCGTTCGAAGAGACGATCCAGTGGCGCGGTGTGGCGATACCGGCCGCGGCAGCGACGACGTACGCGAGGGACTTGTCCATGCAGAGCGCCGAGCTCGGCACGTCGCAGCCGACGTACGGGATGCCGGTCAGCTCCAGCAGCCCCTGGATCGCGCCGTCCTCGCCCTGCTTGCCGTGCAGCACGGGGAACACCACGTCGAGCGGGATCGTCCGGTACGTGTCACCGTCCAGGGCGAGCAGCCCGTGCACCGAGCTGTCGGGCGACAGCACCGCAGGACTGCCCGTCGTCTCCCAGCCGGGCTCCGGGCTGTCGCACAGGGTCCAGGCGCCGCTCGTCGTGATCCCGACGTAGACCGGTTCGTACGTCTCCGGGTCGAGGTTGGCGGCGACCTCCCGTGCCGACTTGACCGAAATCGGGTGCTCCTCGGAGCGGCCGCCGAAGAGGATGGCGATCGTGGTCTTGCTCATGCGGGATGTCCGTTCTCGTAGGTCAGGCAGTGGGTGAGCGAGTCCTCGACGGCATCCGCGAGGGCGTGATCGGTGAAGAAGGCGGTGTGCGGGCTGATCAGCACGTTGGGCAGTGCCTGGAGCCGCATCAACGACGTGCGCGTGAGAGGCCGGTCGCGGCAGTCGGCGTAGAAGACGCCCTCCTCGCCCTCGACGACATCCAGCGCTGCGCCGCCGAGCCGGCCGCTCTCGAGGGCGGCGACCAGGGCCGCGTTGTCGATCAGCGGGCCGCGGCCGGTGTTGACGATGACCGCGCCGGGCTTCAGCCGGCCGAGACGACGGTGGTCCAGGAGGTGATGCGTCTCTGGGGTCAGCGGGGTGTGGAGCGTGACGATGTCGCTCACCCTCAGCAGCTCGTCCAATGAGACGTAGTCGGCGGCGGTGGTGCGGCGCACGTCGTGGGCCACCACCCGGCTGCCGAAGCCGCGCAGCCGGTCGATCACCGCCGCGCCGATGCGACCGGTCCCGACGACCCCGACAGTCAGGTCCCTGAGCTCCCTGCCGGGCACGTCGTGCAGCCGGTAGTCGTGGGCATCCGCACGGCGTACGACGGAGGTCGCGTGGCGCAGCGTCATCAGCATCAACATCAACGTGTAGTCCGCGACGCTGTCGGGGGAGTACGAGACGGTGCCGACCCTGATGCCGATGCTGGCTGCGTAGGCCACGTCGATGTGGTTGTCACCGATGCTTCGGGTCGAGACATACTCCACGCCGACAGTGCTGAGCGCGAGCAGCAGCGAGTCGTCGATCCGAGCCTTGTGGCCGACGCTGATGCAGCGGGTGCCGGCCGCCAGCTCGACGTTGTCCCTGCTCAGGGCCTCCTCGGCGATCGTGACCGTGACGCCGAGACGGGCTGCCAGCTCGCGGAACAACCTGGTCTCGTGCGGTCCGCAGCCGTACGCCGTGATCCCGGTGGCCACGGCAGGGGAGCGGTGCTGCAGGCGAGGGACTGCGGGACGTACCGAGGACCGGTGAATCATGTGTCGAGTCAAGGCGGCCGCGCGTTGCAGGTGCGTATGCAGTTTTGGATACGCCGACGATATGTGGGTCGGTGCCTATCGTCGGCGTATCGATTTCCCCATACGGGCCGGCAACAGCGGATTTCCTTCACTGGGAGGCATGAACAGCCATCATGAGGACTTTGTCCACGTCGACGAGCTGGTGCCGGGCATCCGCTGGGACGCCAAGTACGCCACGTGGGACAACTTCACCGGCAGACCGGTCGACGGCTATGAAGTCAATCGCATCGTCGGCACGACATCGCTGTGCGCCGCTCTGGAGGACGCGCGGGACAAAGCCGCGTCTCACGGTTTCGGCCTGCTGATCTGGGACGGCTATCGGCCCCAGCGCGCGGTCGACGCCTTCGTGCGCTGGTCGCGGCTGCCGGAGGACGGCCGCACCAAGGCCAGGCACTACCCGAACATCGAGCGAGCCGACATGTTCGACCAGGGCTACGTCGCCGCCAGGTCGGGCCACACCCGGGGAAGCACCGTCGACCTCACGCTCTACGACCTCCGGACGGGAGAGCTGGCACCCATGGGCGGCGACCACGACCTGATGGACGCCGTCTCGCACCACGACGCGCCGGGGATCCCACCACTCGAGGTCGGCAACCGCCGACACCTACGCTCCGTCATGGAGTCTTGCGGCTTCACCTCGTACGCCTGCGAGTGGTGGCACTACACGCTGACGGACGAGCCGTACCCGGACACGTACTTCGACTTCCCCGTCGCGTGACGGGCTGCCGCGTGGGGGATGATGTCGAGAAACCCTGACTCGCGGAGGAGACACATGGCGAAGTACCTCGTCCTCAAGCACTACCAAGGCGGTCCGGCTCCTGTCGTTGACTACCCGCCGATGGAGCAGTGGGCACCGGCTGACGTCGAGGCACACGTGCAGTGGATGCGCGACTTCGCGGAGCGGCTCAAGGAGTCGGGGGAGTTCGTCAGCCACATGGCACTGTCGCCCGAGGGCGCGTTCGTCCGGCACGGCGGCGAGGGCCGGCCACCCGTCACCGACGGGCCGTTCGCCGAGACCAAGGACCTGATCGCCGGCTGGCTCATGATCGACGTGGAGTCGTACGAGCGCGCGGTCGAGATCGCGGGGGACTACTCGGCCGCGCCGGGGCCGGGCGGCGTGCCGCTCTGCGAGTGGCTCGAGGTGCGCCCGTCGTACGGCGCCCCGCCCACGGTTGCTGACTGAGCCATGAACGAGAGCCTCCTGCGGGAGCTGATTCCCGCGGTCACGGGCGTGCTGGTGCACCGCGGTGCTGACTTTGCGACAGCGGAGGATGCCGTGCAGGAGGCGCTCCTGCGAGCGCTGGCGACGTGGCCGACCGATCCGCCGAACGACCCCAAGGGCTGGCTGATCACCGCCGCCTGGCGCAAGTTCCTCGACGCGACCCGGGCGGAGAGCTCACGGCTCGCGCGTGAGAACCGCGTGGCCGCAGAGCCCGCCCCGGGACCGGCCGACTCAGCTGACACGCTGCAGCTCTACTTCCTGTGCGCGCACCCCTCACTCACCCCGGCATCCGCAGTCGCGCTGACGCTCCGTGCGGTGGGCGGACTGACGACCCGGCAGATCGCCGAGGCCTACCTCGTGCCCGAGGCCACCATGGCCCAGCGCATCAGCCGGGCCAAGCGCATCGTCTCGGACGTACGCCTCGACGAGGCCGGGGACGTCGCGACTGTCCTGCGGGTGCTCTACCTGGTCTTCAACGAGGGCTACAGCGGCGAGGTCGACCTGGCCGAGGAGGCGATCCGGCTGACCCGCCAGGTGCGGGCGCTGACCGACCACGAAGAGGTGTCGGGCCTGCTCGCGCTGATGCTGCTGCACCACGCCCGCCGCGCGGCGCGCACCACAGCCGAGGGCGCACTCGTGCCGCTCGCGGAGCAGGACCGGTCCCGGTGGGACACCGGCATGATCCGCGAGGGTGTCGCCATCCTTCAGGAGGCGCTGGCGCGCGACCGCCTCGGCGAGTTCCAGGCGCAGGCCGCCATCGCCGCCCTGCACGCCGACGCACAGACCGTCGGCGAGACCGACTGGGTGCAGATCGTCGAGTGGTACGACGAGCTCGACCGCCTCACCGACAACCCGGTCATCCGGCTCAACCGCGCTGTCGCGGTGGGGGAGGCGGACGGGGCGCAGGCGGGTCTGGCCGCGCTCGAGCTGGTCGATTGCGAGGTCCCGAGACACCGGGCCGCCGAGGCGTACCTCCGAGAACGCGCCGGTGACCTCACGCTCGCCGCGCGGCTCTATGCCGACGCGGCCCGCGCTGCCAGCAACCTCGCTGAGCGTGATCACCTGACCCGTCAGGCAGCCCGGCTGAACGACGCCATACGAGGCTGAGCGAAGAACTTCTCCCGGCGATGTCGAGAACGCGTGATCGGCGCCGTCCCTGATGTGAAGCGACCATCAACGCAAGGAGACATCGGGAAATGACTGACCAGCGCAAGCTCATCGTCCAGCAGTGGGTCACCGTCGACAACATCGCCGCGGAGGAGGACGGCGGGCTCAGCTTCGTGACCGTCGAGCCGTTCTCCGACAGGACCGAGCCGGCGTACAAGGACACGATCATGGGGCTCATCGACTCGGTCGACACGCTGATCCTCGGCGCCAACACGTACGCCCAGTCCGTCGGCTATTGGCCGAACGCCGACGACCAGGGGGAGTACGGCGAGAAGCTCAACAGGCTGACCAAGGTCGTCGCCTCGTCCACGTTGGAAGACGCGCCGTGGGGCGACTTCCCGGCCGCGACGGTGACACGCGATCCCGTCGCGACGATCCGCGAGCTCAAGCAGCAGAGCGGCAAGGACCTCTGGCTGTGGGGGAGCCTGACGCTCATGCACTCCCTGCTGACGGCCGGCGTCGTCGACGAGGTCCGGCTGATGGTCTGCCCGACCACACGAGGCACGGGCACTCGCGTGTTCGAGGATCGGCAGGACCTCACGCTCGTCGGGGCCACCGGATTCCAGAACGGCGTGGCGCTCATGCGTTACGCGATCACGAAGTGAGGAGCTGACCATGAACCGCAATGACGTCTTCGACGTTCTGAACAAGCCGTACAGCCAGGAGCTGCTGGCCCGCGACGTGACCCGACTGGCGTACGTCGGCAAGGACGGCACGCCCCGTGCGATTCCGATCGCATTCGCCTGGAACGGTTCGACCATCGTGATGTCGACCGCCAAGAACTCGCAGAAGCTCGCCGCCCTCCGTGCCAATCCGGCAGTGGCCCTCACCATCGACACCGAGGTGCACCCACCCAAGATCCTGCTGATCCGCGGTGTTGCCGAGCTGGACTACGTCGACGGCATCCCGGACGAGTACCTCCAGATGACGAGCTCGTACGAGATGACCGCCGAGCAACGCGTCGAGTGGGAGGCGGAGGTCCGTTCGCTCTATCACGACGGCATGGTTCGGATCGTCGTCACGCCGACCTGGGCGAAGCTGATCGATTTCGAGACGACGCTGCCGAGTGCTGTCGAAGAATTGATGCTCAAGCGGGAGGAAAGGCAGCACGCGTGAGACATTTCGGGACAGCCTGTTGAAGGTGTGCCGAAGTCGTCACCGGGATGGTGATGTCACAAACGGACTTGTGGTGGACACTCCTAGGTATGCAGGAGCTCTCGTGAACGTTTCTGCGCCGCGCCGGCGCACTTTTCTGGGCCTCGCGCCGTTCGCCATCGCGACGGTCGCAGCCTTGCTGGCTGCGCCGTCGGCGCGGACCGATGCCGGTGTTGACGCCGTCGAGGTCCGCACGTCGAGTGCGCGCACGGCGAGTGGTTCGGCGGACCTGTCGAACGTCGTGTTCCTCGCAGCTGCGCCCGCCCCCGACCCGACCCCCGAGCCGGAGTCCGGGGGAGCGGCGGTCGACGAACCGGACGAGTCAGCCGCCATCGGTGAGCTCGCCATCTCCGAGGTGGTGATGGTCGCGAACACCGATGGGTCCGCGACCCTCTCCGCGACGTTCACGGGTGGCCGCGAGGCCATGGCGCTGAAGGCGGTGTCCATCAGCACCAAGGCCGGCGCTCTCGACGTGGCGAGCACCCAGATGTGGCTGCCGATCATCCCCGGCAAGGTCAGCCGGGCTGGGGACGCCTCTGACGCCGGGGGATTCGTCGTACCGCAAGGATTGGCGGCCGGCCAGGTGGTCCGTGTGCAGTTCCAGTTCGACAACGGCACGTGTGCAGCACTCACGGCAAGGACGGTGCAACGGACCAAAGCCCACGACGAGGTGTTCCCGACGGACGGCCGGAAGCTGGGGCCGGGCAGGCCGACAGCCTTCAAGGCGGGATGCAGCACGTAACCGTCCCGCGAGAGCCGGCAGGGGAGTGCGATCAGTCGTGCAGGGGATTGAGCGCCTGGTAGAGCGCATGGTCCTGCCATCTCCCCGCGATCTGGAGGTAGCTGGGAGCCAGGCCGAATCGGGCGAATCCGTTCTTCTCGAGCACGCGCTGCGACCGGGTGTTGTCAGCCAACGTGCCCGCCTCGATCCGGTGCAAGCCCAGTCGGCCGAACGCCACTTCTTTGATCTCGCTCAACGCGGCAGTGGCAAGGCCGCGCCCGTTGGCGTGCTCGCTGACCCAGTAGCCGACGCCGCAGGACTGGAACGGACCGTGCACGATGTTGCCGATGTTGATGCGGCCGACGACGTGGCCGCCCTCGTCGAGAATCACGTGGGGATGGGTCAGACCCTGCTCGTACCGCTCAAGAGCCTCCTCGACCACCGCGCGTTGTCCGTCGATCGTGAAGTAGTCAACGCCGCGGTCCGGCTCCCAGGGCGCGAGGAAGTCGCGATTCGTACGAAAGAGCTCCGCGAGAGCGGGGACATCCTCGAGAGTGAGGAGGCGGATCGCGTTCATCGCACCATCGTCGCGGACCGGAGGCTCGCCGGAGCCCGGGGGTTGCTTCAGCGCCCGGCCGCGACCACGTTCGCCCAGACCCGCCTGTCGTCGAGCAGCTCGAGCAGGTGCTCGTCGTGCTGATCCGCGCGCTGTGCGGTGAGCCATGCGTCACGCAGCTCGGCGCTTCCGGTACGCGTGACGGCCTGGGTGATGCGACGGGCGTCGTGAGAGTAGAAGCCGGTCTTGTCGGCGAGAGCACCGGCGATGCCGCGGAGCTGGACGCTGCGGCGCAGATCCAGCAGCACGACGGCGTCCTGCGCCCACACCGGCAGGCCGTCGAACTGCTGCGATCGCGGGAAGTCGGCGGGTTGGGACGGGCGTACGAACCAGATGAAGGACAGCACCTCCCACGGGTCGTCGATCTCGCGGAGGTTCGTGGCGGTGAGCTCGAGCCGGTCGGCCAGCACGACGCGGCGCAGCCCCAGGGCGTCGTCCGTCGAGTCGTTCACCCGGTCGAGCATCGAGGCGAGGGACGTCTGAACGGTGCGCGCCTGCGGGGAGGGCATCGCTCCGGTCGCGCGGTTGCGCTGGCGTACCGCCAGGTAGGCCGCACCCACGACGGAAGGCACGAGCACTGCGAGACCCGCGCACACCGCGACGAGGATGCCTGCGGCACGTGAGAACCGATAGTCGCCGTTGACCACGACAACGATCGCAATCACACCTGCGGCCGTCAGGAGCCAGCCGGCAGCGCCACATGCGGCACGCCGCAGTCTCACTCCGGCGCCGTGAACGACCAGAGGTGGTCGACGCCGTCCTTGACCGCGACGACGGCGACGTTCTGCGTCAGGTCCGACCGGTCGAAGAGCTGGCTGGTGCACGCGCCGACGCCGAAGCGCTCCTGGAACCACTGGGACAGCGGCCTGGAGCTCATGCCCTGCCAGCCGAAGAACGCGGCCTGCTTCTTGTTGCGGCCCTTGTAGGTGGACTTCTCGTCGGACTGGATCAGGTCCACAGGAAGGGCGGAGTTGATCGCCGCATCGATGGCGGCCAGATCGGGCGTCGTCGCGGTTGGGTCCCAGAACACGCGAATCACGAACCCGGTGCCCTTGCCGCCGGGGGCCTGGAAGCCACGGTAGGTCCCGACGTAGCGCGCGTCGGCCTGGCTCCAGAGGTCGAAGGCCGCCTTCGCCTGCTTCTTGGCGCCGATGACCTTCGGCTCGTCGGTCAGGGCTAGGAGTGCTTCCGGTGAGGTCATGGAAGCGGCGATCTGGGCGTGATGGGGCACGGGACGTCCTTCTCTCGTCGGGGGAGGGCCATGAGTCTAGGGGAACCGAGACAGCGCGTCGCTGACGGCTACGGTTGCTGGGCGCGAGCATGACAACGCGTAGGCCAGGGGAGCGGTTGAGGGGGAATTTGAAGGGCAGAATGTGCTCAGCGCGGCGGAAGTGCATGATTCCCTGTCGTATCGACGGTGTGCCGTTCGTGGGGTAGATAGGGGTTGGCCACAGCGGCTGCCCACACGACGAGGAGTCATGCGATGACGAAGTACCTGATCTCATTCCGCGAGGGCGCGATGGTGGACCTGTCGCACCCAGACCTTCCGGCCATCGCCAAGGCCGCAGGGGATGCCAGCCAGGAGGCCATGGACGCGGGCGTATGGGTGTTCGGCGGCGGACTGCTGCCCCAAGTGGCGAGCACGGTCACACCCGAAGGCATGGTGACCGATGGGCCGTTCCCGGAGACCAAGGAGTTCATCGGCGGGTTTGTCGTGGTCGACGTCGCATCGCGGGACGAGGCCCACAGATGGGCGGCCAAGCTTGCTGCGGCCTGCAGGTGCAACCAGGAGGTTCGGGTGTTCGACGAGCCGCCGCCCGAGCTCACCTGACTCCGACGTGCTTCGGGTCGTGGCGGCCGGGGAGAGGGCGACGGTGCAGTCGCGCCCTCACTGGTGCCACATTCTCCATTAGTTGACATAATGTGCATTATCGGACACGCGGGCTGGGCGATGCTCAGTCTGGCAGGGTCGAGCTGTGAGCCCGCGATACGACGTGCGCCCAGCCCTTCATCCAGACCTCGCGAGCGTCCTCGCGGTTCTGGCACAGAATCACGCTGATCCGCCGGCGAATGACGCGCTGGCGCCAGAGCGTGTGGCAACGACGAGCAAGCAGATTGCGATGTGGGAACGCATTCAGACCTCGCCTGACGTCACGATCACGTCGCTGAGAGCGCTCCTGGTGTCGTTGTCGGCACCGCCTGCCTCTCGATCCTTCCCAACATCACGTACGACTGTCGTCCCACGGCGTTCATCGAGGCCGTCGTCGTCTCGTACGCTCACCGGCGGCAAGGCGTCGCCAGATCGCTGATGGAACGCGTGATCAGCGACGCCAGGTCAGCCGGCTGCCACAAGCTCCAGCTGCTCAGCCACAAACGGCATGCAGCCGACGGAGCGCATGACCTCTATGCGAGCCTCGGTTTCACACCTGAGGCCGAGGGATTCCGCCTCTACTTGACATAACGAACCGCCCTGCGCGCAGCTAGAGCCGTGGCATGTGGGCCGCAAGGACGCTCGCCAAGAACCGGTAGTCCTCCATGATCGGCCCGGTGAGGCCCGGCTGCTCCTCGAAGTGGTCGCGGAGCCCCTTGGCCAGGTCCTCGATCCTGGTGTCCAGGTGACCGGGGTGCGTGGAGTGACGCCGCTCGTACGACCGCCATCGGCGCGCTGAGATCGTCAGGATCTCGTCGACGTTCTCGTGGCCGACAACGGGCGAGCCGTTCTCGCGAAGCTCGATCAGGGCGGCCCTGGCAGCGACCAGCGCTGCATCGTCCCTCCCTGGAGGACCGCCGGGTGTCGAGCTCGCCTCACCCACTGACGTACGCCGCCAGGTGCTTGCCGGTGAGCGTGGACTCAGCGCTGACGAGATCGGCCGGCGTGCCCTCGAAGACGATCGTGCCGCCGTCGTGTCCGGCACCGGGACCGAGATCGATGATCCAGTCGGCGTGCGCCATGACCGCCTGGTGATGCTCGATGACGACGACGGACTTGCCGGAGTCGACGAGCCGGTCGAGCAGGCCGAGCAGCTGCTCGACGTCGGCCAGATGCAGGCCTGTGGTCGGTTCGTCGAGCACGAAGACATCACCCTTCTCCCCCATGTGCGTCGCCAGCTTGAGCCGCTGCCGCTCGCCTCCCGACAACGTCGTGAGGGGCTGCCCGAGGCTGACATAGCCGAGGCCGACATCGGCAAGCCGCGCCAGGATCTTGTGCGCCGCCGGCGTGTGCGCGTCGCCTTCACCGAAGAACGGCAGCGCCTCGCTGACCGGCATGGCCAGCACGTCGGCGATGTTGCGACCGCCGAAGGTGTAGTCGAGCACTGACGCCTGGAACCGCCGGCCCTCGCACTCCTCACACGTCGACGCCACGGTGGCCATGACCCCGAGCTCGGTGTAGATGACGCCGGCGCCGTTGCAACTGGGGCACGCGCCCTCGGAGTTGGAGCTGAACAAGGCCGGCTTCACGCCGTTGGCCTTGGCGAATGCCTTGCGGATCGGCTCGAGCAGACCGGTGTAGGTCGCCGGGTTGCTGCGCCGTGAGCCCCGAATCGCAGCCTGATCGATCAGGACGACGCCCTCACGCCCGGCGACGGACCCGTTGATCAGCGAGCTCTTGCCCGACCCGGCGACACCGGTGAACACACACAGCACGCCGAGCGGGATGTCGACGTCGACATCGCGGAGGTTGTGGGCCGACGCGCCGCGGACCTCGAGCGCGCCCGACGGCGTACGTACGGACTCCTTGAGCGAAGCCCGGTCGTCGAGGTGCCGGCCCGTCACGGTGTCGCTCCCCCGCAACCCCTCGAGCGTGCCCTCGAAGCACACCGTGCCGCCGCCGGTGCCGGCGCCGGGCCCGAGGTCGACGACGTGGTCCGCGATCGCGATGGTCTCGGGCTTGTGCTCGACGACCAGCACCGTGTTGCCCTTGTCGCGCAGCTGGAGCAGCAGCGTGTTCATGCGCTCGATGTCATGCGGATGCATGCCGATCGTCGGCTCGTCGAAGACGTACGTGATGTCGGTGAGCGACGAACCGAGGTGGCGAATCATCTTGGTGCGCTGGGCCTCGCCCCCGGACAATGTGCCCGACGGCCGGTCGAGCGAGAGATAGCCGAGACCGATCTGGGCGAACGAGTCGAAGAGGTGCTGCAGCCCCGCGAGCAGTGGCGCGACCGACGAGTCGTCGATGGTGCGCAGCCACTCGGCGACGTCGCTGATCTGCATCGAGCAGACCTCCGCGATGTTCTTGCCCTTGACCTTGGAGGCGAGCACCTCCTTGGTGAGGCGGGTGCCGTCGCACTCCGGGCAGGTCTGGAACGTGACGGCACGCTCGACGAACGCGCGGATGTGCGGCTGCATCGCGTCGACGTCCTTGGACAGCATCGACTTCTGGATCTTGGGGATGATGCCTTCGTAGGTGAGGTTGATGCCCTCGACCTTGATCTTGGTCGGCTCTCGATAGAGCAGGTCGTCGAGCTCCTTCTTGGTGAACTTGCCGATCGGCTTGTCCATGTCGAAGTAGCCCGAACCGCTGAAGATGCGGCCGTACCAGCCGTCCATGCTGTAGCCGGGGATCGTCAGTGCTCCGCCGCTGAGCGACTTGGACTCGTCGTAGAGCGCCGTGAGATCGAAGTCGCTGACCGCGCCCATGCCCTCGCACCGCGGGCACATGCCGCCGAGATAGACCGCGTTGCGAACGACGCTCTTCTCCGTACGTCCGGCCTTGTCGGTGCTCATGACGCCGCTGGCCGTGCGGGTCGGCACGTTGAACGAGTAGGCGGTCGGCGGCCCGATGTGCGGCTCGCCGAGGCGGCTGTAGAGGATGCGCAGCATCGCGTTGGCGTCGGTGACCGTGCCGACGGTGGACCGCGGATTGGCACCCAGGCGCTCCTGGTCCACGATGATCGCCGTCGTCAGCCCGTCGAGGAGATCGACTTCGGGACGCGACAGCGACGGCATGAATCCCTGCACGAACGCGCTGTAGGTCTCGTTGATCATGCGTTGGGACTCGGCCGCGATCGTGCCGAAGACCAGTGAGCTCTTGCCCGAGCCGGAGACCCCGGTGAAGACCGTCAGACGGCGCTTGGGGATCTCGATGCTGACGTCCTTGAGGTTGTTCTCCCGGGCGCCCTGCACGCGGATCAGGTCGTGGCTGTCGGCCGTGTGCGGCTTGCTCGTGGCGCTCATGACGGGGCTAGCTCACTTCCTGGATGCGGATCATGTTGCCGGCGGGGTCGCGGAAGGCGCAGTCGCGGACGCCGTATGGCTGCTCGGTCGGCTCCTGGACGACCTCGGCGTTGGTGGCCTGGACCTTCTCGAACGTCCCGTTGAGGTCCTTGGTCGCCAGCAGGATCCAGCCGTAGGTGCCCTTGGCCATCATCTCTGAAATGACACGGCGCTCATCGTCGGTCACCCCGGGGTCGGCGGCGGGAGGCGCGAGCAGGATCGACGTCTCGGGCTGGTTGGCCGGGCCGACCGTGATCCAGCGCATCGTGCCCTGCCCGACGTCCTGGCGTACCTCGAAGCCGAGCGCGTCACGGAAGAACGCGACGGATGCCTCGGGGTCGGTGTGCGGAAGAACGGTGGTGTGAATCGTGATGTCCATGGCTGTCACCGTAGCGGCGGCTGGGGACGCAGCGCTTCTTGATTCCTGACCAGCTCATGGGCCGGCGACCGATCCGCGTCAGAGCAGTCGGCCCATCACGGCAGTGGCCGGATGTTCGGGACGCTCGACGTCCCGCCGGTCGGGCGTACGAGGCTCGGGTGGGTCGCGTTCTGGGCCACCACGGCGATCACGACGCAGGCGACGGCCACGTGCAGGACGGTGCGCCACCAGCGAAGACCGCATGCCAGCACCCGGCGCGCGACAACTGTTGTGGAGGCGTTCACACCCTGTATATGTCCAGAAGGGCGAAAATGTGACACCAAACTGCAACGCATCTCTGCGCGCAGGCGCCGAAATGGGCAGGACCGGCAGGAATCGCCCACTATTCTTGGCCCATGACCGACACCGAGCTGGCGACACGCCATGTCGCACCGCCGGTCGTGCGCAGCCTCGACATCACCGCCAAGGCCGGGCTGCTGATCCTGCTGGCGATCGCCTTGATGTTCCCCGACCTCGGTCACATGCGCGGCAAGGCGGCCGGCCTGCGCGCCATCACCTATCCCCTGCTCGCGTTCTCGGTCCCCGCGCTCTGGTACGTCTTCTGGCGCGACCGCGCGTCGTTCCCCTGGATCGCCGACCTGCTGGTGACGGTGACCTGCTTCACCGACACGCTCGGCAACCGCATGAACATGTACGACACGATCGTGTGGTTCGACGACTGGATCCACTTCATGAACACCGGCCTGCTCACCGCCGGCGTGATCCTGCTGACGCTGCACCGCACGGCGACCCTGCGAGCCACGATCGAGCGGGCTCTCGCGTTCGGCGCCACCGTGGCGATCGGCTGGGAGATCGCCGAGTACTACGCGTTCATCAGCACGTCCTCGGAGCGCCGTGGTGCCTATACCGACACGCTCGGCGACCTGTTCCTCGGCACCAGCGGCTCTGTCGTCGCGGCCCTCGTGGTGCACCGGCTCTGGCGGATGGGCCGGCTTGCATCGGCCGCCCCGCAGCTGGAGCCACTCGCCGCCTGACGCAGGCGGGATGAGCCCGGGGTGGGTCTGGACCCACTCCGTGCGGGGTCCCAGCGCCATCGTGCGCGCCTCCGAATCTCCATAGCGTCGAAGGCATGACAACTCAGCAGGACGTACGCCCACCCGATCGCTACGTCAGCCTGTTCGGTGACCTCATGCGCGACGTACGCGAGCAGGGCCTGCTCGAGCGGCGCCACCTCTACTACTGGACCCAGATCGGCCTCGCGGTCGGTGCCTTCGCGGCGATCTGGGTCGGCTTCGTCCTCGTCGGCAACTCGTGGTGGCAGCTCGCGCTCGCTGCTGCACTGGGCCTGGTGGTGACCCAGTTCGGTTTCCTCGGTCACGACGCCGCCCACCGGCAGATCTTCGCATCGGCGACGTGGAACGCCTGGGCGGCGAGGATCTTCGCGGGCGCGTTTGCGGGCTTGAGCTTCGCGTGGTGGCGGGCCAAGCACAACCTGCACCACAAGGCGCCCAACCAGGAGGGCATCGACCCGGACATCGCTGCCGGTGTCGTTGCCTTCACTCCCGCGATCGTCGCCGAGCGCACCGGCTTCGCCGGATGGTTCGCCCGGCACCAGGGCTGGCTGTTCTTCCCCCTGCTGACGCTCGAGGGGCTCAACCTGCACGCCGCGAGCGTCCAGGCGGCCCGCGACAAGACGTCGACCCAGCCGTGGCGCCGCACCGAGCTGGCGATCGTCGTGACCCGCCTGACGGCGTACGTCGCCGTGCTGCTGGCGTTCCTGCCGCTGGGCAAGGCCTTGGCCTTCTTCGCGGTCCAGATGGCGGTGTTCGGCGTGTGCCTCGGAGCGTCGTTCGCTCCCGCGCACAAGGGCATGCCGATCGTGCCGCCGGAGATGAAGCTTGACTTCCTTCGCCGTCAGGTCATGGTGTCGCGCAACGTCCGCGGCAACCCCGTCGTCGACTGGGCGATGGGCGGCCTCAACTACCAGATCGAGCATCACCTGTTCCCGAGCATGCCGCGGTGCAACCTCAAGAAGGCGCGGCCCACCGTGCGCGCGTACTGCGAACGCGAAGGGATCGACTACATGGAGGTCGGCCTCTTCCACTCGTACGCGATCGTGGTCGGCTACCTCAACAACGTGGGGCTGCGCGCCCGCGACCCGTTCGACTGCCCACTGGCCGCCCAGCTGCGCGGCTGAGCGCCATGACCTCGCCCGCGTACGTTCAGCGCTGCTTGCGCTTCGTGAGCAGCAGCTCGACGGCTTGCGCGACCCGGCGCTGTCGTGTCTCGTCCTTCTTGGCTCCGACGATCCAGTCGACATAGCTGCGCCTGTGGCTGAACGACAGCGACTCGAAGAACGCCTCGGCCTCCGGCGACGCGCGCAGTGCTTCGGCGAGGTCGTCGGGCGCCTTCATCTCGCGAGGTGTGGTGTCGAGGGTGATCTCGACGTCCACCTCGTCGCCGGCGGTGAGACCCGAGGCCGTTCGATTCTCGGCACTGAGCGGGATCATGAACCGGCCGCCCATGGGGGCCACCGTCGTCCGATACGTGTGGCCGCCGACCGTGACCGTGACGGGTGGCCGTTTGCCGCCCCCGAGCATCTCCACGACATCGGCGGGCACCTCGATGCCCGTCGCAGTCTTGCCGCCGAGCTCGACCGTGCTGTGGAACTCCATGCGCTGATCCTGTCACTGCCCATGCGCCCGTGTCAGTCGTAGACTCGCGCCATGACGACAGACCAGGGCATCCACGAGCACATCTCGGCACTCGTGGCCGAGGAGAAGGCGCTGCGTGAGCAGCTCAGCAAGCACGAGGTGACGCCGGGCGAGGAGCACGCCCGGCTGCAGAAGCTCGAGGTCGAGCTCGACCAGGCGTGGGACCTGCTTCGGCAGCGCAACGCCAAGCGGCAGTACGGCGAGTCGCCCGACGACGCTGCCGAGCGCTCGCCGGACGTCGTCGAGAAGTACCTCGGCTGAGCGTCCGCCACCCCGCACCAGTTTGAGCACGGGTGCAGGATTGCCGCATGCAGATCACTCGCTTTGGCCACGCGACCGTGCTCGTCGAGACAGCGGACGCCCGCATCCTGATCGACCCCGGTGCCTTCAGCCCTGACACGCCCTTCGAGCTGGAGGGTCTCGACGCGATCGTCGTGACGCATCAGCATCTCGATCACATCGACCAGAACCGGGCGCCTGCGTTGGTCGAACGCAATCCCGGAGCCGTGCTGCTGTGCGATCCCGAGACCGCTGGCGTGCTGGAGTTCGGCGACTGGCGTGAGAACGGCGAGGGCGTGGAGACCGCTGTCAAAGGGGTCACGCTTCGCGGAGTCGGCGTCCAGCACGCCGTGATCACGCCCGAGCTCCCCCGCGTCGGCAACGTCGGCGTCACGGTCAGTGCCGATGGCGAGCCGACCCTGTTCCACCCGGGCGACACGTATGCGTACGCGCCAGAAGGCGTCGACGTCCTTGCGGTGCCGTTGAGCGCGCCATGGGCCAAGGTCAGCGAGACCGTCGACTTCGTCCAGCGGGTCTCCCCCACGACCGTGTTCCCGATCCACGACCTCACGATCGCCGAGCTCGCGTACGGCATCTACTGGGGTCACGTGGCGAACTTCGGCGGCGTCGAGGACGCGCGCAAGCTGGGTCAGAGCGACTCCACCACCGCCTGACGAACCCTCGGCACGCCGAATCCGGCAGGAATTGAAATATCTCATAACTGAGATATGGTGAAAGACATGACCGTTCGCGACGACTATCTTTCCCGGATCGGGGCACTCATCCGTGACGCCCGCCAGCACAGCGGGCTCACGCAGGCCGAGCTTGCCACCGAGCTCAAGACCAGCCAGAGTGCGGTGAACCGCATCGAGAAGGGGCAGCAGAACTTGACGCTCGACATGCTCGCCCGCATCGGCAACGCGCTCGACTCCGAGCTCGTGACGGTGGGCACCTCGGGGCCCAGTCACCTTCGCGTCGCCGGCGGCACGACCCTTTCGGGTTCGATCGACGTCAAGTCGAGCAAGAACGCCGGTGTCGCCCTGCTGTGCGCCTCACTGCTCAACGCCGGCACCACGGTCCTGCGCAAGGTTGCTCGCATCGAGGAGGTCAACCGTCTCCTCGAGGTGCTGACCTCCATCGGCGTCAAGGCGACCTGGCTCAACGAGCAGAACGACCTCGAGCTGATCGTGCCCGAGAACCTCAACCTCGCCGCGATGGACGCCGAGGCGGCCAGGCGTACGCGCAGCATCATCATGTTCCTCGGCCCGCTGATGCACCGCTACGACGACTTCGAGCTGCCCTATGCCGGTGGTTGCGACCTCGGCACCCGCACCGTCGAGCCGCACATGACGGCTCTGCGACCGTTCGGCCTCAAGGTCGTGGCGACCGAGGGCAGCTACCACGCGACCGCGGCCAAGGGCGTCGGCCCGGAGCGACCGCTCGTGCTCACCGAGCGCGGCGACACCGTCACCGAGAACGCCCTGCTCGCCGCTGCGCGCTACGACGGCGTCACCGTGATCCGCAACGCCAGCCCCAACTACATGGTCCAGGACCTGTGCTTCTTCCTGGTCAAGCTCGGCGTCGGCATCGAGGGCATTGGCACCACGACGTTGCGGGTCACCGGAAAGCCGGTCATCAACTGCGACGTCGAGTACGCCCCGAGCGAGGACCCCATTGAGGCCATGAGCCTCATCGCGGCCGCCATCGTCACCAAGTCGAGCATCACGGTGCGTCGCGTACCGATCGAGTTCATGGAGATCGAGCTGGCGCTGCTCGAGGAGATGGGCTTCCAGTACGACCGCGGCGAGGAGTATCCCGCCGAGAACGGTGAGACCCGCCTCGTCGACATCACGACTCATCCGTCGGCGTTGCACGCGCCGATCGACAAGATCCACCCGATGCCGTTCCCCGGCCTCAACATCGACAACCTCCCGTTCTTCGCGGTCATCGCCGCGACGGCCGAGGGCCAGACGATGCTGCACGACTGGGTCTACGAGAACCGGGCGATCTACCTCACCGAGCTCAACAAGCTCGGCGCGTCGGTCAAGCTCCTCGACCCGCACCGCGTGCTGATCGAGGGCCCGACCCACTGGAGCGGCACCGAGCTGGTGTGCCCGCCGGCCTTGCGGCCCGCTGTGGTCATCCTGCTGGCGATGCTCGCCGCCAAGGGCACCTCGGTGCTGCGCAGCGTCTATGTCATCAACCGTGGCTACGAGGACCTGGCCGAGCGCCTCAACGCCCTCGGCGCCCAGATCGAGACCTTCCGCGACATCTAGGCCTCAGCCTCAGCCCCAGGCGCCGGCGACCTGACGCGTGGAGACGTTGACGCGATTCCACACGTTGATCGCCGCGATCGACAGGATCAACGCGCCGAGCTGCTGCTCGTCGTAGTGCGCGGCGGCCTCGTCGTACACCTCATCAGGAACGGCGTCCGACTGGTCGCTGAGCCGGGTGACCGCCTCGGCCAGTCCGAGCGCGGCCCGCTCGGCGTCGTCGAAGTACGGCACGTCGCGCCAGCCCGCCACGGTGTCGATCTTCTCGTCGGTTTCCCCCGCCTTGCGCAGGTCGCTGGCGTGCATTTGGAGGCATACGCTGCACCCGTTGATCTGGCTCGCGCGCAGGTTGACGAGCTCGAGCGTCGTCGGCGAGATCCCGGTCTTCAGGACGGCTTTGGTGAGGCTGTGGAGCGCCTCCATGGCGCCGGGGACGGCGATCGCCGGGTTGTCCATACGTGCCTGCATGATGGTTCTCCTCCAGTTCGTGTCACATCCGTGTTGTGTGATCCGTCAGGGCTGTGACGAACCACGAGAGGGGAATGTGACCGATGTCCGACACCGAGTTCCTGGCGGAGCGCTTCGAGCACAACCGCGACCATCTGCGTGCCGTGGCCTATCGCATGCTCGGATCACTGACCGATGCCGAGGACGCCGTGCAGGAGTCCTGGATCCGCCTGAGCCGCGTGGACGCGGACGATATCGACAACCTCGGTGGCTGGCTGACGACCGTCGTCGGACGGGTTTGCCTCGACATGCTGCGGTCGCGCAAGACCCGAGGTGAGCAACCCCTCGACGTACGCCCGAACGACCCGGTCAGCACGCCGGACAGCATCGATCCTGAGCACGAGGCGGAGCTCGTCGACTCGGTGGGCCTCGCGATGCTCGTGGTGCTGGAGAAGCTCACGCCCGCCGAGCGGCTCGCGTTCGTGCTGCACGACATGTTCGCGGTGCCGTTCGACGACATCGCAGCCATGATCGGACGTACGCCCGACGCCGCTCGCCAGCTTGCCAGCCGCGCCCGTCGACGTGTGCAGGGTTCGGATCCGGAGACCGGCACTCCCCTGCCCCAGCAGCGCGAGATCGTCGACGCCTTCATCTCGGCCGCGCGGGGCGGCGACTTCGAGGCCCTGGTCACGGTCCTCGATCCTGACGTGGTGCTGCGGGCCGACACGGGTCACGGCCCGCCCGTGCTGGTGCGCGGCGCGCGCAACGTCGCCAGCGGCGCGATCTCGTTCCGGACGCCGGGGCGCGAGAGCAGGCCCGTGCTCGTCGAGGGCGGCGTCGGCATCGTGGCGGTCGAGAACGGGCGGATCATCTCGGTGCTGCGACCGAGCTTCGCCGACGGCCGGATCGCCACGATCGACATCACGGCGGACCCCGACCGGGCGGCCGCGATGGAGGTGGAGTTCCTCGACTGATTGGCTCATGCCTCGACGCGCGGGAGCGGTCGATGCGGGTGGCCCCGGGAGGGCTTAGTTTGAGCGCGTGACCGGTTTCCTCGACGCCCCTCCTCTGGCGTTCGCGCACCGCGGCGGCGCCGGGACTGCGGGCAACGTGGGCATCGAGAACTCCCTCGCCGCATTCGCCCACGCGTACGACTTGGGCTACCGCTATCTCGAGACCGACGTCCGCATGTCCTCCGACGGGGTCGTGTACGCGATCCACGACGCTGCGCTCGATCGGCTGACCGGCAGCGCCGATCCGGTGGCCACGCTCACTGCGGAGGCGCTCGACCTGCAGCGGCTCGACGAGCGCGAGCCGTTCGCCCGCCTCGAGGCGCTCTACGAGGCGTTCCCCGATGCCCGGCTCAACATCGACGTGAAGTCCGACGACGCCGTGGAGGCAACCTGCGCGATCGTCGAGGCCCAAGGCGCCGTCGACCGTACGTGCCTGTCGTCGTTCTCCCACTCCCGGCTGGCGCGCATCCGCCGGCGCCTGCCGCGCGTGGCCACCTCCGCTTCCAGGCGTGAGGTCGCCGCCCTCAAGCTGCTCCCCCGCTGGTTGCTCAGGCCCAAGGCCGCGTGCCTTCAAGTGCCGGCGTCATTTCGCGGGCTCCGGGTCATCACGCCACGACTGGTCCGCAAGGCTCACGCGCTCGGTCTGCAGGTCCACGCCTGGACGATCGACGACGCCGACGAGATGCGCGCCCTGCTGGACCTCGGCGTCGACGGCATCATCACCGACCGCACCGACGTCCTCAAGGACGTACTGACCGCCCGAGGCACGTGGAGGGACCCGTCATGACCAAGGTCAAGGCCAATCCGGAGCAGAGGGCGTGGTTCTTCTACGACTGGGCCAACTCGGCGTACATCACGACGATCGGCACGGTGCTCTACGCTCCCTATTTGACGAGCGTGGCCGAGCGGGCCGCCTGCGGGTTCGTCGGCGATGACGACCGCAAGTGCGTCGAGCACCTCTCGGTGCTCGGGCTGTCGGTGTCGGCCGGTTCGTTGGTGTTCTACGTCGTCACGCTGGCGACCGTCATCTCGGCGTTCGTGCTGCCGATCGTCGGTGCGATCGCCGACCGCGTGGAGTCCAAGAAGACCCTGATGGCCGGTCTCGCCTGGTCGGGTGCGGCGGTCGCCGCGCTGATGTTCTTCGTCACCGGCACGAACTGGCAGCTCGGGGCCGGCCTGCTCGTCGTGGCCAACCTCTTCTACGCCTCGTCGATCGTGGTCTACGACGCGATCCTGATCGAGATCGCCGAGCCCGACGAACGCGATCGGATCTCGTCACGCGGCTGGGCGCTGGGATATCTCGGCGGCGGCCTCTTGCTGGCGGTCAACCTCGCGCTCGTCACGGTCAAGCCGTTCGGCCTGTCGACGGAGATGGCGGTGCGCATCAGCCTGCTGTCCGCCGCGATCTGGTGGGCGTACTTCACGCTGATCCCCTATCGCGGCATCAAGGACCGGGCGCCTCGCGGCGTGGTCCCCGTGGAGGGCACGTCGTTGATGCAGCGCAGCTTCGGCCAGCTCTTCCGTACGCTGCGCGAGCTCCGCAACTATCCGCAGACGCTGCTGTTTCTCGTGGCCTACCTGTTCTACAACGACGGCATCCAGACCGTGATCTACTCGGCGTCGGTCTATGGGGACAAGCAGCTGGGGTTCGAGACCAGCACCCTCATCGCGACGATCCTGATCGTGCAGTTCGTCGGCGTGGTCGGCGCGCTCGTGTTCGGCCGGCTCGCCGCGCGCATCGGCAGCCATCGCACGATCCTGTACGGCCTCGGCGTCTGGATCCTCGTCGTCTGCTTCGGTTACTTCCTGCCGGCTGAGCAGATCGTCCCGTTCCTGGTGCTCGCGGTGGCGATCGGACTCGTCCTGGGCGGCACGCAGGCACTGTCGCGTGCGTTCTTCTCCCAGCTCATCCCGCGTGGCCGTGAGGCGGAGTACTTCAGCCTCTATCAGGCGTGCGAACGCGGCACCAGCTGGCTCGGCACGCTCGTCTTCGGCGTCGTACATCAGCTGACCGACTCCTACCGGCCGGCGATCCTGGCCCTCATCATCTTCTTCGTCGTCGGTGGCGCACTCCTGTGGAAGCTCGACGCGCGACAAGGCATCGTCGAGGCCGGAAATCAGGCTCCCGCAATCGTGTGACCCCGCTGACGAGTACACCTTCGCGTTTAGGGGAATCTCATGTGCGTCATTTACGTTGTAAGAGGTAAGCAACACGAGAGGGGACGCACATGGCTGAACGTGCATTGCGAGGTGCTCGGCTCGGGACACAGAGCTTCGAGGACGAGCGCGGCGTGGAAATGGCTCCCCGTCAGCAGGTCGAGTACGTATGCCCCGACGGGCACACGTTCACGGTGACGATGGCGGACGAGGCGGAGATCCCGTTCGAGTGGGAAGACCCCAAGACCGGACAGATCGGTCAGCTCGCCAACGGAGTCAAGCCTGAGGGCAAGGCCGAGAAGCCGATCCGCACACACTGGGACATGCTGCTCGAGCGTCGCTCCGAGGCCGAGCTCGAGGAGATCCTCACTGAGCGGCTCGAGCTGCTCCGTGGTGGGGAGATCGGTCCGCCGCATCTCCACCGGCCCGCCAAGAAGAGTGCCGCGAAGAAGAGCACCACCAAGAAGAGCGCCTGAGACTCACGTCTCCGGCACGACCAAGGACCCCGGCTCCGGCCGGGGTCTTTCTCGTCCCCCGCTGGCCCGCCTTTCCAACTCGTCGCGGTGACAAGCAGCAACAGCTCCATCCGCAAGATCGGTGGGCCGACTACCCCCGGGGCTGGACCGGGTCCTGCACGAGCAGGTTGACCCACGTCCGGCCCAACCAGTCGGCGTACTGCTCGTCGCTCCAGCCGCGCTCGACCACCAGCTGGTGCCAAAGGTGCCCGTCGGTCATCGCCCAGATCAGGTCGCGGCACTCCTCCTCAGTGACCTTGAGCTGCCCGGTTGCCGCGGCTTCGCGCGCCATCACGGTCAGTCCCGCCAGGCGCTGTCCGTCCATCTCGGCCGCCATCTGGGCGGCGCTTGCCTCACTGGCAGCGGCGCCAAGCACCGACCTGACGAACGGCGTCATCCGACGTGCGGTCGCCGTGGAGAACCTCGCGTGCATCATGAACCGTGCGGCCAGGTCGGGCTCGGCCCGTATCGCCATCACCTCGGGCCGTTCGTGGAAGACGACCTCCTCGTCGTCACCGCCGACAGTCACGTCCCAGGTGCGGTGCAGCAGGGTCGGCTTGTTCTTGAAGGTGGCATAGATCGTCTCGGACGAGACACCCGCGCGCTCAGCGACCTGCGCGATGGTGGTGCGCCCGTATCCCTGCTCGACGAACAGGTCGTGCGCTGCGCGCAATATCGCGCGCTGGGTCTCGCGAGCCTGGGCTCGACGTCGGGTCGCGTCGTAGGGCCTCTTGACAGATTCATTCATTAGATACACCATCGCTGTATTGAACGTAGTAACACCACATCGAAAGTGTAGGTGATTGACATGACGGCATCCGACTGGTCCAGCGTGGCGGCTTCTTGGGAGGCCCACTCCGCAGGCATCGAGGAGACCAGCGCGACCGTGACCAGGGCCCTGCTCGCCGCCGCCGCGATCGCGCCGGGCGAGAACGTGCTTGAGCTCAGCGCGGGCACAGGGCACCTCGGCGCCCACTTGGCCGACCTGGTCGGGCCGGAGGGGTCGCTGGTCGCCAGCGATGTCGCGCCGGCGTTCGTTCGGGTGCTGGAGCAACGGCTCACGGACGTGCCCAATGCCAGCGTGGCGACCATCGATGCCGCCGCGATCGCAGGGCCACCCGCGGCCTACGACGTGGTGGTGTGCCGGATGGGCCTGATGTTCGTCCCGGAGCCGGTCGAAGCGCTGCGCGAGATCCGCCGCGTCCTGCGGCCCGGTGGCCGGCTCGCGGCAGCGGTCTGGGGCACACCCGACAACAACCCGTGGATGGTCAGTGTCGGGTTCGCCACGATGATGACCGGCCTGCTCAACGGACCCATGCCGACCGAGCCCGGCGGCCCCTTCTCACTCGGGGACCCCGACCAGCTCGAGAAGCTCGCTCGCGAGGCCGGGTTCGGCGACGTCTCGGTCGAGGTCGTCTCCTACAGCCGCCGGTACGCTTCCGCGGACGAGTTGTTCGACATGGTCCGCGTGCTTGCGCCCCCGATCGCGGCCGCCCTCAAGAGCGCCTCGCCCCAGCAGCTTGCTTCCGCCCGTACGACGGCGGCGGACTTCATCGCCCAGTACCGCCGCGACGACGGCTCGTACGACCTCCCGGCCAGCGCACTGGTGCTACTGGCCTCCTGATCGCCAGCCAACCATCACGCGAGCTTCAGGAGGTGGTCGGACGGGACGTAGTCGATCTTCCAATCTGCGAAGCAGCCCAAGACGCCGTCCACCGCTGTCACGTACCCGACCGCGAGTTTGAACGCCTCACCGGCATACGGGCACGCGCGCTCCTCAAGCTCAGCTTCCTCGGCGCCGGGTCAGGCGAATATCACGAAAAGGAAGAACTCCAGGAGGATCAGGCCACCCAGGATTGTGCCGACCAAGGCTCGTCCGGCTGGCCTCCCGCGCCCATCCATGAGACCCACCACGACGGCCGCGAGAGCCAGCAGGCCCATCACGATCCAGATCCAGCCGTTTGAGTCGTCGTCGCCGCTGATGAACATGCCGACGACATTGGCCACGACTGCGGCGCTCCCCAGGCCGAGGGCCAGCTGCGCTCTCGACGGTGTTGTGTCAGTGCGATGTGCGTCTGCCACGGTCCGCTCCGATTCTCGAAGGTGCCCCGCCTCGACGGTACGCTCGCCGGCGTCACGGCAGCAATAGTCACAAACGCACACGCCCGGCGACACCATGCGCAATCGCGACCAGCGAGTCTGTCCGCTGCGCGAGCGCAGTCTGGCTGACGACAATGCAGCCAAGCGCCCATCGCGGAGCGCCGCTCATGCCGGGCGTGGTGCACCCTTCGGGTCGGCAGGCATGCGTGACGCACCAGCTCAGTGGCGGACGCCGTACCGGATGTGGGTCGCCTCGGGGGTGTCGATCACGTGGCGGATCTCGAGCTCGATGAGCCCGGGCAAGACGTCGAAGAGGCGGCGACCTTCGCCCAGGAGGACCGGGATCTGGTGGATCTGGATCTCGTCGAGAACACCGGCCTCGAGGGCTCGCTGTGCGACGTTGGCGCCGCGGACCTGGACATTCTTGTCGGCGGCGGCAGCCTTCGCCTGTGCCATGGCGCTCTCGATGCCATCGGAGACGTAGGTGACCAAGGGGTAGCCCCAGCGGGCAGCCGGAGGGGGCGGGCGATGGCTGGGCACGAAGATGGGAAGCCCGCCGTGTGAACCACCCCAGTGGTCCATGAGTTCGGCAGTCCGGCGGCCGGCGAGGATCGCTCCAGCTGCATTCCACTCGTCCTCGAACTGCTTCACCGGTCGTGACGGATCCTGCGACTCGGCCCACGCGTGGAGCCGCTCGCCATCCTCACCACCAAGGTAGTCGTGGGCATCGGCGACAAAGCCGTCCAGCGAGACCGACATATCAAGCACCGAGAGTGACATGATTCCTCCTTGATTCGCTTCTGACTGGCGCGACCGTGATGGGCGCCTCTGCCAAGACCACGAAAGGGCGAGGCCCGATTCGACACCTCGACCAGCAAAAGAACTGATTTCTCCTGATATTCACTCTCGGCCTGGCTTCAGGCAGGGGTTCTGCGGACCCTAGACGCTCAGCACGTAGATGAGTTCCTCGATGCCGTCGTCGGACGCCGGCGCGTTCGCCTCCTGCGAGTGATCGCGGCGAAACCCGCACTTCTCGAGGACACGGATCGAACCGACGTTGTGCGCCACGACGTGGGCGCACAACGGTCGGACTGACACTTCGTCCAGCATCAGGGCGAGTGCCTGTGTCGCGATCCCGCGGCCCCAGAACTCGCGTCCGATCCAGTAGCCGAGCAGCTGCTGACCGTTGTCTGGCCAGCTGCCGATGTTGCCCGCCACCACGCCGTCGGCGACGATCGTCCGCGTCCAGAGGGTGTCGTCTCTGCGGAGCTTCGCCCAGTGCGCTGCGACCTGCTCCCTGTCGCGGGCAGGAAACGCTGCCATCTCGACCGCTTGGGGATCCGCCTGGTGGTCGAAGAAGACCTCGATGTCCCCGTCTTCGACGGTCCGGAGACGAACCGCGGGCCGTACGTCGTGGACTTCGGTCATCTCCAGTCACTCCTCGCCTCGATGGTCCCAACCATCCCACCGTCCGCCGACACCCTGCCGCCTGAAGAGTCCTCGAGGTGGTTCATACTTACGAACTGGTCGGTCTCGACAGAGGCTGGCTTCGCGGACGTGGTGTAGTTGCAGCACGCTTCCCTTCCAGGGAATGGGTCGAGGTTCAAATCCTCGCGTCCGCTCCACATTCCTCGGTCGGAGTCCAGCCACCGAAGCCTCCTCGCGCTGACCCATCGGCCAAGCCCAAGACTCAGCGAGGGGAAGACCTCCGCAGCCGCGCCGGCTTCGAGAGCAGCCGCTGGACGCCCCACACCGTCACACGCCAGAGCGCTTCGCGGACGATCCCACCGCTCATCTTGGACTCGCCCCGCTCACGCTCGACGAACGTGATGGGCACCTCGACGATCGTCATGCCGGTCGCCAGCACGCGGCGCGCCATGTCGATCTGGAAGCAATAGCCTTGCGAGGCCACTTCGTCGAGCGGCAGCTTCTCGAGCGTCTGCCGGCGGAAGGCGCGGTATCCCCCGGTGGCGTCCTTGACCGGGATGCCGAGCATCAATCGGGCATAGAACGTGCCGCCGCGGGAGATGAACCGCCGGTGCCAGGGCCAGTTGACGACTCCCCCGCCGTCGACCCACCGCGAGCCGAGCACCAGGTCGGCGCCCGCGTCGCTCGCGGCTAGCAGCTTGCCGAGGTCCTCGGGACGATGCGAGCCGTCGGCGTCCATCTCGACCAGCACGTCATAGTCGCGCTCGATGCCCCAGGCGAAACCGGCCCGGTATGCCGATCCGAGTCCTTGCTTGCCGCTGCGATGCATCACGTTGACGCGCGGATCGCTGGAGGCCAATGCATCGGCGATCTCGCCGGTGCCGTCGGGCGAGCCGTCGTCGGCGATCAACACGTCGACGCCGGGCTGCGCGAGGTGCAGCTGCTCGACGATCCAGGCGACGTTGTCGGCCTCGTTGTAGGTCGGGATGACGACCAGAGTGCGCGTCATGCCCGCGCCTCGGTGGATTCGCTCACGCCTTCAGGTGTCCTTCGTCGAGTGCCGAACCACCATGCTCCCAGACCCAGGACGACCAGTACGTACTCCAGCGGTGCGCCGATGATCAGTGCCGGAGTCTTGCCGGACGCGAGAGTGACCTTGGCGCTCAGGAACGCCGGCTCGTGCATCGGCGCACGCTCGACGCTGTGCCCGTGCGGGTCGACGACGCCGCTGATGCCGTTGGTCGACGGCACGACGACCCAGCGGCCGGTCTCGATCGCACGGAGGCGCGAGATGTCCCACTGCTGCTCGGGCTGCGAGGTGTTGGTGAACGCGGCGTTGCTGGTCTGGACGACGATCATCTGCGCCCCACCGTCGACCGCTCGACGTGTGACGCTGTCGTACGCGATGTCGTAGCAGATCGTGTCGCCGATCAACGTGTCGCCGATGCGCAGCGCACCGGGCTCGTGGCCGGCCAGCATGTCGCGCGGGATGTCCCGGGCGAGGCGGTTGACGAAGAAGCCCGCCTCCTTGCGCCACGGGACGTACTCGCCGAACGGCACCGGCTTCAGCTTGACGTAGCGCTCCCCCGGCCCGTTCGCCGTCCAGACCACGCCCTGGTTGTACGCCGTGGTGGCGGTCGGCCCGTCGAAGATGCCGCCGACGAGGATCGGCGCCTTCAGGCGAGCCGAGAGCGCCTGGATCTGGTCGCGGACGGACTCGTTGTAGTACGGGTCGACATCCGTCGCGTTCTCGGGCCAGAGCACCATGTCGGGCTGCGGCACCTTGCCGGCCTCGATCTGCTCGGCGAGCTTGGTCGTCTCCTCGACGTGCAGGGTGAAGATCTCGCCGAGCGGCCAGGTCAGGAACACGCCGGGCACGTTGCCCTGCACCAGGGCGACCTGCCGCGTGCCGTCGGCGCCGGCGATGCCGGTCGGCAGGATCGCTCCGACGCCAGCGAACGCCACGACGCCGGCGACGGAGACGGCCCGTGAACGCCACGCGGCGGAGGTGACCAGCACGACCAGCAGGCTGGCGACGAGCATCAGCACCGCGCTCAGGCCCGGCATGGCGACCAGCCGGGCGTACGCCTCGAAGGGCGTGTCGATCGAGGTGTGCGCCAGCCGGCCCCACGGGAACCCGGTGAACGGGAAGCGGCCTCGAGCCCACTCGCCCAGCACCCATACGGCGGCGCACCACAGCGGCCACCAGCGCAACCGCGCCGCAGCCCGGAGGGCCAGCATGATCGGCAGGTAGAACAGGGTCTCGGCGAGCACCAGTCCGACGTACGCACCATGGCTGACCGCGTTCATCCACCAGATCAGCGGCCCCATGAACGACACGCCGTAGAGCGCGCCGGTGACCATGACCGTACGTTTGCGGGCGTCCCTCAGCGCGTGCGCCAGCCACATCAGTCCGGCCATCGCCACGACCATGGCGAACGGCAGGTTGACCGGGTCGAAGTTGAACGAGGACAACACGCCCAGGGCGATGGCCGCGGGCCAAGCGACCCGACCGCCGACAGCTGGCGTCAGTGCCCTCGAGCCGGGTGCCGAAGCGCTGGCAACGAGAAGCCGCGGCAGCACCCAGCTCGGCGTCACAGGACGACGAGCCCGCGCGGCGTGTTGTTGAGCACCTCGAGTCCGTCGGCGGTGCACACGGCGATGTCCTCGATGCGGGCGCCGAAGCGGCCGTCGAAGTAGATCCCGGGCTCGATCGAGAACGCCATGCCTTCCTCGAGCACCAGATCGTTGCCCTCGACGATGTAGGGCTCCTCGTGCGTCTCCTGCCCGATGCCGTGCCCGGTGCGGTGGATGAACAGGTCGCCATAGCCTGCGTCGGCGATCACGGCGCGACCGACCGCGTCAATGGACTCTGCGGTGACGCCTGGACCGGCGTGCTCGCGTTGTATCCGCTGAGCCGCCTCGAGCACCGCGTACGCCTCGGCGTACGCGGCCGGGGCCGTGCCACCGGCGAGGTAGTTGCGCGTCGAGTCGGAGCAGTAGCCGGCCGGAGTGGTGCCGCCGATGTCGATGACGACGGGATCGCCGTGCTCGATGACGCGGTCGGAGACCTCGTGGTGCGGCGACGCCCCGTTGGGCCCGGAGCCGACGATGACGAAGTCGACGGTCTCGTGGCCCTCGTCGAGGATCGCGCGGGCGATGTCGGCGCCGACCTCACGCTCGGTGCGGCCGGGGCGCAGCCACTCGCCCATGCGGGAGTGCACCCGGTCGATCGCCAGGCCGGCCTCGCGCAGCGCGTCGACCTCGTCGGCATCCTTGCGGATGCGCAGCTGCTGGACGAGCTCACCGCCGAGCACCTGTCGCGCCTGCGGGAACGTCTCGCGGAACGCGAAGACCCGCGAGGCCCACATGTGGTCGTCAACGCTGATCGTGGCGGCATCGCCGACCAGCGTGGCGACCAGTGCGTACGGGTCATCGGTCTCGTTCCACGACTCGATGTGCATGTCGACACCCGAGGCGATGGCCGCAGGCTTCTCGAGGGTCGGGACGACGAGGGTCGGGTCACCGTCGGCCGGCAGGACCAGGCACGTGAGCCGCTCGAGGGGCAGTGCGACGTAGCCGGTCAGGTAGCGAAGATCCGCTCCCGGCGTGATGAGGAGGGCGTCGATGCCCTGCGAAGCGGCCAGTTGTTGTGCCTTGCGCCATCTGCTCACGAGAAGACGATACCTGCGGTGCCCTCGGGCATAGTCCGTGCACGCCGCAACCACACGTGACAGCCCTCATGACCCGACCTACTGTGAGGAAACCAACTCACGATCGGGGGATCACAGATGCGCAGACTCCTGCCATCCATCGCTGCCGTCACCATGACGGCCAGCCTTCTCGTCGCGGGTCCGGCCACGGCCACAAGCCATACGCCGAAACCTGTCGACACCAGCAAGCTCACCAAGGCCGTCACGGTCAACGGCATCGTCCAGCACCTGCGCCAGCTGCAGGTCATCGCCAACCGCAACGAGGGCACGCGAGCGTCCGGACTGCCCGGCCACACCGAGTCGGCCGACTACGTCTCCAAGAAGCTCAAGCAGGCCGGCTACACGGTGAAGCGGCAGAAGTTCACCTTCCCGTTCACCCGGGAGCTGGAGCCCGCGACGCTGACCCAGCTGACCCCGACCGAGCGCGAGGTCGAAACGCACACGATGGACTACTCCGGAACGGGCGACGTGACCGGGCCGGTCATCCCGACCAACGACGTCATGATTCCGCCCGCGGCCGAGCCGAGCAGCACGTCGGGCTGCGAGGCCTCGGACTTCGCCCCCGCCCCCGCTGAGCCGGCGATCGCTCTGATCCAGCGCGGTACGTGCACGTTCGGGGAGAAGGCCGTCAACGCGGCGGCGGCCGGCTATGACGCCGTCATCATGTTCAACGAGGGACAGCCGGGGCGCGACGAGCTGCTCACCGGCACGCTGGGTGACCCGATCGACATCCCGGTCGTCGGCGTCTCCTACGAGGACGGCGCAGCGCTCGCTGAGGACGGGGTCACGGCGAGGGTGACGACCAGGACCGAGACCGACCTCAACCGCGAGACCGAGAACGTCATCGCCGACCTGCCGGCGAAGGAGCTCAAGAAGACCAACGCCGACCAGGTCGTCGTCGTGGGCGCTCACCTCGACAGCGTCGCTGCAGGGCCCGGCATCAACGACAACGGCTCCGGCTCGGCGGCGATCCTCGAGATCGCCGAGCAGATGTCGGCGCTCAAGCTGACCAAGAAGCTCGAACGCCCGGTGCGGTTCGCGTTCTGGGGTGCTGAGGAGGCCGGCCTGCTCGGCTCCGAGCACTACGTCACCTCGCTGTCGGACACCGAGCTGTCGAAGATCTACGCCAACCTCAACTTCGACATGCTCGGTTCGCCCAACTACGTCCGCTTCGTCTATGACGGTGACGGATCCGCCGGGGGCGACGCCGGGCCGGCCGGTTCGGATGCGATCGAGGACGTCTTCACCGACTACTTCGGCGCGAAGAACCTGGCATCCGAGCCGACGGACTTCGACGGCCGGTCCGACTACGGACCGTTCATCGATGCCGGCATCCCGGCCGGTGGCCTGTTCAGTGGCGCCGAGGGCGTCAAGACGCCTGAGGAGGCCGCCGTCTACGGCGGCACGGCCGGTGAGCCGTACGACGCGTGCTATCACGCGGCGTGCGACGACATCTCCAACCTCAACACGACCGCGTTGCAAGAGCTCGGCGATGCCGCGGCGCATGCGACAGCCGTGTTGACGATGTCGAAGACGGGCCTGTTCCCCGACGGCAGCCTCAAGGGCAAGGCAGGCAAGTCCAGGGCCTCGGCCAAGGAGCCGCAGCTCGTACGCTGACCGGCTCGGCGGATCGGCGCCATCACCTGACCGGGTGGTGGCGCCGATCTCTGCATTCCACCCCAACGCGCGAGCTCTGGCTGCCATGATGTGGCGAGCGCTGAATGGGAGGAGACGCCGTGCTGCTGATGGACGGAGTGTTGGGACTGGTCGTCCTGGGCCTGTGGATCTTCTGCCTGCTCGATGTCATCTCGACCGATGAGTACGCGTGCCGCAACCTGAGCAAGATCTGGTGGCTCATCCTCGTGCTCTTCTTCCCCCTCATCGGCTCGATCGCGTGGCTCGTGGCCGGTCGGCCCGAGGCGAACCCGACGGCGTCGATGCCCTACAAGGGCAATCAGGGTCATCCGTCATTCCCCGAGTACGACCGTCCCGGGCGCGCCGTCGCGGCGAACCCCGAGGACGACGAGGCGTTCCTGCGCGGGCTGCGCGAGCGCGCCGAGGAGCAGCGTCGGACGTACCGGGAGAAGCAGCGCGAGATCACCGAGCGGCAGCGACGCGAGCTCGAAGAGGGCGACAGCACCGCCGGCTGAGCGACACGTCGCACTAGGCTCGGCTGCATGGCACACGGTCGACTGCTGCTCCTCGACAGCGCGAGTCTGTACTTCCGGGCGTTCTTCGGCGTCCCCGACTCCTTGAAGTCCCCGGACGGGACCGTCGTCAACGCCCTGCGCGGCATCCTCGACTTCACCTCGACGCTGACGACGAAGTACCAGCCTGAGGCGATCGTCGCCTGCTGGGACGACGACTGGCGGCCGCAATGGCGGGTCGACCTCATCCCGTCCTACAAGACGCAGCGCCTCGACGTCGAAGGCGGCGAGGCCGACACGACCGGCGGCCTGCTGGGTCCCCAGGTCCCGCTGATCGCCGAGGCGTTCGCGCTGCTGGGCATCCCTGTCGTCGGCGCACCCGACGCCGAGGCCGACGACATCATCGGCACGTTCGCCTCGACGTGGGACGGACCCGTCGACATCGTGACCGGCGACCGCGACCTGTTCCAGCTCGTCGACGACGACCGTGACGTACGCGTGCTCTACGTCGCTCGTGGGGTCTCCAACCACGACATCGTCGACAACGCCTGGATCCGGGCCAAGTACGGCATCGACGCGTCGCAGTACGTCGACTTCGCGGTCATGCGGGGTGACGCGTCCGACGGCCTCCCGGGCGTCGCCGGCATCGGCGACAAGACCGCGGCAGTGCTGCTCAAGGAGTTCGGCGACATCGATGGCATCCTTGCCGCGGCGCAGGACCGGTGGTCGTCGATCAAGCCCCGCGTACGCCAGTCGCTGCTCGACTCGGGCGACTACATCGCCGCCGCACGTACGGTCGTGGCGGTCAAGCGCGATGCCTGCGACTTCGAGGTGCTGACGGCGCCCGTGCAGGAAGAGGCGTTCCGGGAGTTCGGCGAGACGTGGGGTCTCGGTGGCGCCACCGACCGAGCCCTGACCGCCCTGCTCGCTGATTGAGATCCCTGCTGACCGAATGGCTAGCTCGTGACGCTGGTGTAGGCGACGACGCCGCGGCGGAGCAGGTCGAGCGACTCGCGGGCGGTGTCCCGCAGCGGGCCGGGTCCGGCGGCGTCGGCGATCTGCGCCACGACGTCGATCAGCTGCTTCATCGCGCGCACGAAGTCACCCGCCGCGAGGTCCATCTGGCCCAGCACGTCGTCGAGCGATGCGCCCATGCTCCACTGCCACACCGCGTGCGCGAACCCGAAGTCGGGCTGGTGCAGGAACCTCACCCGGTGCTCCCGCTCGAGCTGCTGCAGCTCGGTGCAGAGGTTGGTCATGGTGTCTGCGACCGTGCGCACGGCCTCGGTCGGATAGCGCGGCGTCGGCGCCTCATCGGCGTTGCGCGACTCGTAGGTCAGGCCGCTCACGACCGCGGCGAACTCAGCCGCTTCGAGGCCGTTCCACACGTTCCCGCGCAGGCACTCGCTGACGAGCAGGTCGAGCTCGCTGTAGAGGCGCTGCAGGCGTTTGCCGTCGTCAGTGACCTGGTCGCCATCGAGGTAGCCGAGCACGTCGAGCACCTCGCAGACCCGGTCGAACTGTCGCGCGACGGTGTTGGTGCGGGACTCGATGCGGCCGCGCTGGTTGGACGTGTCGCGCTCGAGCTTGAAGTAGCGCTCGGCCCAACGGGCGTGCTTCTCGCGGTCGGGACAGCTGTGGCACGGGTGGTTGCGCAGCTTGTCGCGGATCGCGGCGATGCGTGGGTCCTCGCGCGAGATGTTCTCGCGGTAGGGCTTGTCCTGCCGCCAGGCGACGCCCTCGGCGCGGTTGCGCAGCTGCGACGCCAGGTCTCGGCGTGACTGCGGATTGCGGGCGTTGAAGGACTTGGGGATGCGCATCGTCGTGATGGGCGCGACCGGAGTGTTGAAGTCGACCATCGCGAGCCGGCGCGCGTGCCGGTTGGCGGTCAGCACCATCGGCCGCGGCCCGTCGGTGTCGGTCGTACGACCCGGATCGAGCACCACCGCGATGCCGGCCCATCGGCCGACCGGCACGTTGATGACATCGCCGGGCTTGAGCTTCACGAGGGACTCCATGACGTCCTGGCGGTCGGCGGCCCGACGCGCCTTGGAGCCTGACGCCTCGATGTCGCTGAGCTCGCGGCGCAGTGCTGCGTACTCCATGAAGTCGCCCTTGTCGCACTCGACCTGCTCGCGATAGCCCTCGAGCGCCTCGTCGGCCCGTCGGATCTGCGTGGCGAGCCCGACGACTGCCCGGTCGGCCTGGAACTGCGCGAACGACTGCTCCAGCAGCTCGCGGGCGATCGTGCGGCCGACCTGTCCGACGAGGTTGACCGCCATGTTGTAGGACGGCTGGAACGACGAGTTGAGCGGGTACGTTCGTGTGCTGGCGAGCCCGGCGACCTGCTTGGGGTCGAGCCCCGGTTGCCAGAGCACGACGCCGTGCCCCTCGACGTCGATGCCACGGCGACCGGCGCGACCGGTCAGCTGGGTGTACTCCCCCGGCGTGATGTTGGCGTGCGTCTCGCCGTTCCACTTCGACAGCTTCTCGATCACGACCGAGCGGGCCGGCATGTTGATGCCGAGCGCCAGCGTCTCGGTGGCGAAGATGATCTTGACCAGGCCGTCGCTGAACAGCAGCTCGACGCACTCCTTGAACGTCGGCAGCATGCCGGCGTGGTGCGAGGCGATGCCGCGCACCAGCGCGTCACGGAACTCGTAGTAGCCCAGCACGTGCAGGTCGTCCTCGGGCAGGTGCGCGCACGTGGCGTCGACGAGGGCGCCGATCTCGGCCTGCTCCTCAGGTGTCGTGAGGGTCAGCCGAGCGTCGAGGCACTGCTTGACCGCCGCGTCGCAGCCGACGCGGCTGAAGATGAAGCAGATCGCCGGCAGGAGCCCCTCGGCATCGAGCCGCTCGACGACCTCGACCCGGCTCGCCGTCCGATGTCGGCTGCGTGGCCGCTTGCCGCCCTTGCCCGGCCGCCCCTTGTGCATACGGGTGAACTGCCAGTCGTCGCGGGCGATGCGGGTCAGCGCCTGGTTGACCTCGACGCCCTCGTCATCGGCGCTGGACTCGAACAGCGGGAACATCTTGCGGCCGACGAGCACGTGCTGGTGCAGCGGCACGGGGCGCCGCTCCTCGACGATCGTCACGGTGTCGCCGCGGACCTCGGTGAGCCAGTCGCCGAACTCCTCGGCGTTGGAGACCGTCGCCGACAGCGAGATGACCGAAACGGACTCCGGCAGGTGGATGATGACTTCCTCCCACACGGCGCCACGCATGCGGTCGGCGAGGTAGTGCACCTCGTCCATCACGACGTAGCCGAGCGTGTCGA
The DNA here is from genome assembly GCF_004134905.2 of Aeromicrobium ginsengisoli. Lineage (GTDB taxonomy): Bacteria > Actinomycetota > Actinomycetes > Propionibacteriales > Nocardioidaceae > Aeromicrobium > Aeromicrobium ginsengisoli. The sequence continues at coordinate 235,007 of NZ_SDPQ02000001.1, forward strand.
GCGTGCGCGATCCGGCATAGAGCATGTTGCGCAGCACCTCGGTCGTCATCACGACGACGGGTGCCTCACCGTTGATCGTGTTGTCGCCGGTCAGCAGACCAACGTTCTCAGCACCGTGACGGGCGACGAGGTCGGCGTACTTCTGGTTGGACAACGCCTTGATCGGCGTCGTGTAGAAGCACTTGCGACCGGTCTCGAGGGCCACGTGCACCGCGAACTCGCCGACGATCGTCTTGCCCGATCCGGTCGGCGCCGCGACCAGCACCCCGTGCCCGTCCTCGACCACCTTGCACGCCTCGACCTGGAAGTCGTCGAGGTCGAACGCGTAGTGACCGCGGAAGGCGGCCAAGTGGGGATAGGCCCGGGCGGCGCGGGAATGGGCGTACTTCTCGGCCGGGGAGGTCATATGTCCAGACTACGCGGGGCGGGGTGATCCATCGGTCACGGCGCGGGCGGAGCGAAGACGCGCAACGCACGGGGTTGCACGGTCGTCGTCATGGGCAGCGGGCCCAGGCGTTCGCCGTCGCCGTACGCCACGATGCCGGGCGACGAGAGCGTCACCTCGCGGACCAGATGACGCTCGAACTCGGGCATCGTGACGTGCGTGCCCTTGTAGAGCTTGGGGAACACCCGGATGAGCTTGGACTTGCTGACCGGGTTGATGACCACGACGTCGAGCAGGCCGTCGTCCATCGAGGCACCCTCGCAGATGCGGATGCCGCCGCCGAACGACGGGCCGTTGCCGACCGCGACGAGCATCGCCTCGCGCTCGATCGTGCGGCCGTCGAGCGTCAGGGTGAACGCCAGCGGCTCGAACTTGCGCAGCTCCGCGAGGATCGCGAGGTTGTATCGCATGTTGCCGCGCGGCCAGGTCATGGCGTTGGCGCGCTCGTTGACCTTGGAGTCGAAGCCCGACGCGATCACCGTGGCGACGTACGCCTCGCCGGTGCGGGCCAGATCGACCGTACGGACGTGCCCGGCGACGATCAGGTCGACCGCCGCATCGACGTCCTTGACCGGGATGCCCAGCGACCGGGCGGTGTCGTTGCCCGTGCCCGCGGGGATCAGGCCGAAGGCGAGGTCGGAGTCGGCGACATGGTCGAGCACCCCGTGCAGGGCCCCGTCTCCCCCGACGACGATCACCCCGTCAAGACCGCTGTCGATCGCCTGTTTGAGCTGGTCACGGGCGGTTGACGCGTCCTCGCCCTGGATGCGGGTCGTCACGTGTCCTGCGTGCCCCAGGCGTTCTGCCGCCTGCGCCGCGATGGCCTCCCCGCGGCGCTTGCCGGAGGTCGGGTTGACGACGAGCGCGTAGTGCATGCGAGAAGCGTAGAGGCTAGTCCTCGTCGAGCGAGGACACTTGGTCGTCGGCGAGCTCATCCGGGGCCGCCTTGGCCCGCTTGCGATCCGTCAGCTTCGCGATGACCTCGGAGATGAGATAGAGAACCGTCATCGGCGCCGCGAGGAACAGCATCGTCAGTGGATCGGTGCTGGGGGTGGCGACTGCCGCGAAGATGAAGATCCCGATGATCGTCCACGGCCGTGCCCGCGCGAGCTGTCGCGCGCTGACCAGCCCCAGCCGGTTGAGCATGACCACGACGAGCGGGATCTCGGCGGCTACGCCGAAGACCAGCACGGTGCGGATGACGAAGTTGAGATAGTCCTCGAGCGACAGCAGCACGTCGACCGACTCCGGCGCGAAGCTGATGAGCACCTGGATGCCCTTGGGCAGCACGAGGTAGCCGACCGCGACGCCACCGGCGAACAGCGGTGCGCCGGTGGCTGTCAGCAGGAAGGCCCAGCGCTTCTCGTTGCGGTGCAGCGCGGGAAGGATGAATCCCCAGATCTGCCAGATCCACACCGGGCTGGAGATCACGAGCCCGATGCTCAGGGCCAGCTTGAGCCGGAAGCTGAACGCGCTGCCCACTCCCCCGTTCAGGACGAGGTCAGCCTGGAATCCTTTGCGTTCGAGGAGCGGCTTGATGCCGTCGACGTACGGCTGCTTGAGGAAGTCGAAAGCCTGCGGATAGATGATCCAGCCGACGATCGTGCCCACCACGATGGCGAGCACGCCAATGACCAGTCGCCGACGCAGCTCGCGGAGATGGCCGACCAGCGGCATGGTGCCACCGGGTGGAGTGGCACTGCCGCGCCGAAGCGCCAAGCGTCAGGCCTGTTCGGGCTTCTTGTCCGGCTCGACAGCCTGCACGGTCTCGAGCGACGCCGGCTTGACCTCGTCGTCATCGTCGTCGTGCAGCGCCTTGACCTCGGTCTTGAAGATGCGGAGCGCCTTGCCGGAACCGCGGGCGAGCTCGGGGAGCTTCTTGCCGCCGAACAGCAGCAGCACGACTCCGAGCACGACGAGGATCTCAGTGGGGCCGATCTGGCGGAACATGGCTACTCCTTGGGGGACGGTTCACTCATCATCATACGCGCGTAGTGCGCGTAAAGCGTGACTGGACACTTCATTGGCCAATTCTTGGGGTTCGATGACCGTCACGGATCCGGCGTTGCGGAGCACCAGGCGCCGCAGCCAGGCCCAGTCGGCGCCGTAGAGCTTGGCGCGCCAGACGTTGTCGTCGCTCTGCTCGAGCAGGTCGACCTGGTAGTACTCCGTCAGCCAGTGCGCTCGCGGATGCAGGTCGACCAACGCGTACGGGGTTGCCTCGCCGACCGTGAAGATGCCGTCGGAGAGGTCGCGCTCCTGGACGTCGTGGTCCTCGGCGTCGACCTCGGTGACCTGCGCATCGATGACGCGGTCGAGCCGGAAGAACCGCAGGTCCTCGGCCCGGAGGCACCACGCCTCGAGGTAGAGCTTGCCCTGCTCGGTGAACAGGCGGCGTGGGTCGACGGCGCGTACGGACTGCTCGTCCCGCGCGACCGTCGCATAGGTCAGCTGCAGGCGCTTGCCGTTGGCCAGGGCGTGCACGATCGACGAGTGGATCGCGGGATCGACCTGGTCGACGACGACGTCCACGGGCGCAGCGGCACTGTCGCCGACCGCGCTCTCGAGCTTGGCCAGCGCGCTGTCGATCACCGTGAGCTCCGAGCCGCTCGCGGAGGCGCGCAGCGTGCGAAGCGCGACGATCAGCGCCACCCCCTCACGCGCACTGATGCGCAGCGGACGCGTCATGAACTCGGCGTCGCGGATGTGGACGACGCCGTCCTCCTCCAAGGCCGTGAGGTCGAAGTCGATGAGCTCGCCGGCGTACTCCCCCGTGCCGGTGTACATCAGCAGACGGAGGTCATCGCGGATGACCCGAGGGCTGACGCCGAACTCGGCGGCGACCTCGTTGACGGGGATGCCGTCGTTGCCCTGCAGATAGGGCACCAGCGCCAGCATCCGTACGACTTGCTGCCTGGAACGGCTCACGTGGGAGCCCCCAGGCTGCCGTGCGCCGCTGCCTTGAGCCGCTCGATCACGGCTTCGCGTACGTCCGGGGGTGACAGCACGACCACGTCAGGGCCGTAGGACGCCACCTCGGAAGCGAGCTCCCAGCGCGATGAGTAGCGGATCTCCACCTCGTCGAGGTCGTCGCTCAACGGCGTGACCTTCTCGGCGAGCCGACGGAGCGACTGCCCGCGGCCGGCGCGGATGCGCAGCACCGCCGCGATGTCGGACGCCGGCGGGAACAGCTCACGGGCGATGTCCTTCATGTCGACGTCCTCAGGTACCTCGTAGGACCCGGGCGCACCGATCGTCTCGACCTCGCCGACGACGCGCGAGAGCCGGAAGATGCGGACCTCCTCGCGATCGAGGTCGAATCCCCCGACATACCAGCGGTCGTGCCACGAGATGATGCCCCAAGGGCAGAGGTGGCGCTCCATCGGCTCGCGGCCGGGTCGCGCATACACGAACGAGACCGGGATGCGTCGCGTGACGGCCTCCCACATGCTGTCGAACGACGGCTCGTCGGTCGACAGCTTGGGCTCGGCCATGCGCAGCACACTCGTGTCGACGTCGACACCGATGGCCTTGAGCTTGACCAGAGCCGTCGTCGACTCGCTTGCGAGGCCGGCGTGCTCCCAGACCTGCGTCGCGAGCCCGATCACCGCCGCCTCCTCGCGCGTCAGCTCGAGATCGGGCAGCTCGGCCTCGTCCCTGCGGATGCGATAACCGGGCTCGTCGTTGAAGTACTTGTCGTTCTGGCCCATCTCGACGGTGATGCCGAGCTCGCGCAGCTCCTCCTTGTCGCGCTCGAACTTGCGGTCGAACGCCTGGGGCGTCGAGTCGCGGTAGTCGGCGATCGACTCGCGGATCTGGTCCTTCGTGAGGTACTGGCGACTGACCAGCAACGCGAAGATGAGGTTCATCAACCTCTCGGTCTTGCGTTCGGCCATGTCAGGAGGATGTCAGGAAGCGTCGAGCAAGTCGACCGCGAAGATCAGCGTGTCGCCCTTGCCGATCTTGCTGTTGGCCGGCGGCTTGTCACCATAGGCGGTGTCGGACGGGCAGACGATGACGACCCGGCTGCCGACGTTCTGGCCGATGAGCGTGTCATTCCAGCACTTGATGAGGCCCTCGCCACCGATCTGGAAGGACGCGGGCTGCTTGGACCACGACTCGTCGAACACGGTTCCGGTCGGGTAGACCTGACCGACGTACTGGACCGTGAGGGTCTGGCCCGACTTGACCTTGGCGCCCTTGCCCTGGATCACGACGTCAGCGCTCTCCTTGGTCTTCTTCTTGTCCATCGTCTTGGTCTTGACGAAGCTGACGGGGTGCTTGTCGGCATCGAGCTTGAGCGCCGGCAGGTCAGAAGGCAGCTTCTTGCTCGTGCCGGTGACCTCGGTGGGCACCTTGGCGACGATGTCGAAGAGGAACACCATCGTGTCGCTCTTCTTGATGTTGTAGGAGGGCTGGCCCGCGTCGCCGAAGCCGTCCTTGGGCGGGATCGCCACGAGGATGCGGCTGCCGACCTTCTGGCCCACGAGTCCCTTGACGAACCCGGGCAGCACACCGCCGTCGGAGACGGTGAACGTGACGGGCTTCCCGCTGGCGTAGGTGCTGTCGAACTGCTTGCCGGTCGTGCCGTTGACGCCCGCGAGGCTGATCTTCAGCGAGTCGCCGGAGACCACCTTGTCGCCGCCGCCCTCCTTGAGCACCTTGGTCGTCGTCTTCTTGACCTTGAAGCCCTTGTCCACCGTGAGCTTGGGGGTCTTGGCCGAGCTGACCTTGATGTCGTCGAGACCTCCGCCGCCGGAGTCGCTGCTACCACCGCATCCAGCGAGAACGAGGCTGGAGGCAACAACAGCTGCCAGGAGAATTCGACGCACGGGAACGACCTTCGCGGTGGGAAAACAGATCGTCGGCCATCCTAACGACAGCGGACAAGCCGTCCGTCGTCACATCCCGTCGATCAGCCGCTGCACTCGCTCGTCGTGCGACCTGAAGGGGTCCTTGCACAACACGGTGCGTTGCGCCTGGTCGTTGAGCTTGAGATGGACCCAGTCGACCGTGAAGTCACGACGGCGTTCCTGGGCCCTCTTGATGAAGTCGCCGCGCAGGCGCGCCCGGGTGGTCTGGGGCGGTATGGACTTGGCGGCGAACACGTCGAGGTCGTTCGTGACGCGGGCGACGGCGCCCTTCTTCTCGAGCAGATAGAAGATGCCGCGGTCGCGCCGGATGTCGTGATAGGCGAGGTCGAGCTGGGCGATGCGTGGATCACCCCAGCTGAGCCCGTGGACGTTGCGGTAGCGGTCGAGCAGCTTGTACTTGATGACCCAGTCGATCTCGCGCTCGACGAGCGACAGGTCCTCGGACTCGACGGCCTTGAGCGTACGCTCCCAGAGATCGAGGGCCCGGGTGATCGTCGGCGTGTGCAGGCCGTGCTTGTCGACGAACTCGGCGGCCTTGCCGAAGTATTCGGCCTGGATCTCCAGCGCCGACAGCTCGCGGCCGTTGGCCAGCTGCACCTTGCGCCGGCCCGTCATGTCGTGGGCGATCTCACGGATGGCGCGGATCGGGTTGTCGAGCGTCATGTCGCGCATCGACACGCCGCCCTCGATCATCCGAAGCACCAGATCGGTCGTCGCGACCTTGAGCAACGTCGTGGTCTCGCTCATGTTGGAGTCGCCGACGATGACGTGCAGGCGGCGGAAGCGCTCGGCGTCGGCGTGCGGCTCGTCGCGGGTGTTGATGATGGGCCGTGACCGGGTCGTGGCGCTCGACACGCCCTCCCAGATGTGCTCGGCGCGCTGGCTGACCGAGAAGATCGTGCCGCGCGGCGTCTGCTGGATCTTGCCGGCCCCGCAGATGATCTGGCGCGACACCAGGAACGGGATCAGGACGTCGGCCAGGCGGCTGAACTCACCCTGCCGGCTGACGAGGTAGTTCTCGTGGCAGCCGTAGGAGTTGCCGGCCGAGTCGGTGTTGTTCTTGAACAGGTAGATGTCGCCCTCGACGCCGTCATCGGCGAGCCGCTTCTGGGCGTCGATCATGAGGCCCTCGAGGATGCGCTCCCCTGCCCGGTCGTGCGTCACCAGGTCGACGAGATCGTCGCACTCGGGCGTCGCGTACTCCGGGTGGCTGCCGACGTCGAGGTAGAGACGGGCGCCGTTGCGCAGGAAGACGTTGCTGCTGCGGCCCCACGAGACGACGCGGCGGAACAGGTAGCGAGCGACCTCGTCGGGCGACAGCCGGCGCTGGCCCTTGAACGAGCACGTGACGCCGTACTCGTTCTCGATACCGAAGATCCGCCGGTCCATGACGTCAGCCTAGTCGCGCGCGCCAGCCGCCGCGGTGCGGCGCGCGAAGGTCATCGACTTGTAGCGCGACGAGTCAGCCGACGCAGGTTGGCTCGGGAACCCGCTCACCGAGCGCCTCGAGGGCACTTGGATCGGCGGGCACGGCAGGCCGGCGGCGCTTGCGCACGACCCTGATCGCGACCGCGGCGACGATCGCGCCCGCCACCGTGGCGACGACGAGCGGGGTGTTGTTGAGCAGTCCGCTCGCGGCGAGTCCGGCTCCGGCCCCGACCCAGACGCTCGACCACGCGACTGCGCCCAGCACGGATGCCAGGGCAAAACGCGGATAGCGCAGGTGTGCGGCACCGGCGACCGCCGGCATGACGGTGCGGACGAACGGCAGCAGCCGGCTCACCAGGATCGCCCAGAAGCCGTGCGCCTGCATGAGCTCCGATGCCCGGTCCCAGCGGTCGAGACCGAGCCGGGCGATCAGCCGCGAGCTGCGCAGCCGAGGGCCGCTGAGTCGCCCGATGACATAGCCGAGGTGGTCACCTGCGCTGGCGCCGAGCGCGACGGCGATGCCGAGGAACAGCAACGGCAGCACGCCATCGACGTTGGTGGCCAGGCTCGAGATCGCCACCTCCCCGGGCAGGATCGCGCCGAGGCCGAGGCCCGACTCCGCAAGGGCGAAGACGAATCCCAGCAGCGACGTCACCATGACGGCGTCGGCTCAGCAGGTTCCGGTGATGGGACGGGCGACAGTCGGGTCGCGATGGCGATGCCGATCCCGACCACGGCGGCGCCGGCCATGGCGTCGAGCACCCAGTGGTTGCCGGTCGCGATGACCACGAGAGTCGTGCCCGCGACGTAGAGCAGGGAGACGATGTGGCCGGTGCGCTTGACGTAGCGCCACATGGCCCAGGCCACCCAGACGGTCCAGCCGACGTGCAGTGACGGCATCGCGGCGAGCTCGTTGGTCAGCCCGCCCAGACCTGCCGGTGCCGAGGCGTGACCTGACCACCAGCCGTACCCGGCCGACTGCGCGAGCGTGTCGACGTAGCCACCCATCAGGCGTGGCGGAGCCGTCGGGATCAGCACGTACGCCGCCAGGCCGATCGCCGAGCCGATGACGAGTCCGTTGCGCGCCCGGCGATAGTCGCTGCGGTGCTTCCAGAAGATGAACGCCAGCACGGCGGGCGTCACGAGATAGTGCAGTGAGGCGTACCAGAACGACATCGGCACCGCGATCGACGGCACGGCTGAGAGTGCCGAGTTGATCGACGACTCGAGGTTGATGTGCAGGAAGCGCTCGACGTCGAGGATGTCAGCGGCGCGACGACGAGCGATGCCGAGATCCTTGTCGGCCAGCAGCCGGCTCGCGCTGTAGCCGAACCACAGGGCTGCGAGCAGCACGACCTCGCGCACGCCGGGATGGATCCGTAGCCGATTTCGTACCGCAGGACTTCGCTCCGCCACACCGCTCTGTCGAGCAGGGTTCGGGGTCGTGAATGGCGAGTGCCAGGCGGTGATGGACATCGTCAGGCCTCAGTCGGCTTCGAGCATCGTCGAGGCGGTCATGAAGGACTCCAGGGTTATGCGGATAGTGTCTCCACTTATCCAAGCACAACCGGAGTGCGGTTTCCACTTCGACACAGGTGAGGTGGATCACCTCGATCGGAGCTCGTGTACGTGACGCGAATGCGCCAGTCGTTCAGCTCTCCAGCGCGGCCACGACGTCGGCGTCCCTGAGCCGGCGGAACTTGCGCGGCTGGGTGCGCGAACGGGTCAGGACGGCGATCTCGAGCGCCGACGACTCGACGCTGCGCGGCGGTGTCGTGTCCTGGCCCAGAGCCGTGACGGCAACGCGAATCGCCTCAGCGAGCGTCAGGCCGGGCCGGTAGTGCTCGCCGAGATAGGTCTCCACGAGCTCGCTCTGCCCGCCCATCACGCCGAAGCCCTGGATGTCGGCGACTGAGCCGTCGTACATCAGTCGATAGATCTGGTCCTGCGCCGGTTCGTCGCCGAGCTCGCCGACGAAGATCTCGACCTCGTAGGGCTTCTCGCCGCCCGAGGAGAAGATCGTGCCGAGCGTCTGCGCGTACGCGTTGGCGAGTCCGCGCGCCGTGACGTCACGACGGTCGTAGGAGTAGCCGCGCAGATCGGCCAGGCGTACGCCGGCGATGCGCAGGTTCTCGAACTCGTTGTAGCGGCCGACCGCGGCGAAGCCGATGCGGTCGTAGATCTCGCTGATCTTGTGCAGGGCCTGGGACGGGTTCTCCGCGACGAACAGGATGCCGTCGTCGTAGAGGACCACGGCCACGCTGCGGCCCCGGGAGATTCCCTTGCGGGCGAAGTCCGCCCGATCCTTCATCAGCTGCTCGGGCGAGACGTAGAACGGTTGCGTCATCGGGTCGGTCCTCTCACGTCAGGGGGGCCGAGGGGCCGTCTGGGCGGCCCATGCGGGCGGCGATGACCTGGTCGGCGATCGCTGCCGTCTCGTCTTCGGAATAGGCGCGGTAGCCGTTGGCGGTGATCGCACCGACCATCGGGAAGATGCGACGGGCCAGGTCGGGGCCACCCGTCGCGGTGTCGTCGTCAGCGGCGTCATACAGAGCCTGGATCGCGGCGGTCACGGCGTCGGTCTCGCTCATGCCTTCGCGGTAGAGCTTCTTGAGCGAGCCGCGCGCGAACGTGGAGCCGGATCCGACGGAGTGGAACGCTCGCTCCTCGTTGCGGTTGCCGGTGACGTCGAAGGCGAAGATGCGCCCGACACCGGCGTCGAGATCGTAGGCGGCGAAGAGCGGCACCACGGCGAGGCCCTGCATGGCCATGCCGAGGTTGTTGCGGATCAGCGCGGCGAGGCGGTTGGCCTTGCCGTCGGTCGACAGCACCGTGCCCTCGATCTTCTCGTAGTGCTCGAGCTCGACCTGGAACAGCCGGGTCATCTCGACGGCGAGCCCGGCCGTGCCGGCGATGCCGACGCACGAGTACTCATCGGTCGGGAAGACCTTCTGGATGTCGCGTTGCGCGATGACGTTGCCCATCGTCGCGCGCCGGTCGCCGGCCATCACGACGCCACCGTCGAACGTCGCGGCGACGATCGTGGTGCCGTGGGTGACGCCCGCGAGGCTGCCGGCGTCGGTCACGCGGGCAGCCGGCAGCAGCTCGGGAGCTCTGACGGAGAGGTAGTCGGCGAAGGACGAGGTTTCGGACAGTCGAGTGCCATCAGGCAGCATCACTGTCCGCCCTTCTGCACGAAGCTGCGGACGAACTCCTCGGCGTTCTCCTCGAGCACGTCGTCAATCTCGTCGAGGATCGAGTCGACGTCGTCATCGAGCTTTTCCTTGCGCTCGGCGTCGACCTCGGTGGTGTCGGCCTGCGCCTCGGGCTCGCTCGCCTTGCGGGTGCTCTTGTGCTGCTGTTCGGACATACCCCAACCCTATCCCGGTCAGGCCAGACGCGGCGTGACCTCGACGTTTCGGTTGAGGCACGGTTGGGCACTGGATCGTCGGGTACGGGATGACAGAACGTCTGGTTGAGCACACAGCCACGACGTCAGCGGGCGGGGACCGAGCACCAATCCAGGAGACGGCCCCCGCCCGCCTCCAACCTCACGGCTTGATGTACGAGTTGGCGCGAGCGACGACGCTGCGCACGTAGTCCTCGGAGTGGTTGTAGGAGAAGATCGCCTGAGTCCAGCCCTCGCCCGTTTGGAGGTCGCGACCCGAGGCGCACAGGTAGCGCCCGGCTGCGTAGGCCGCGTCGATGATGTTGTTGGGGTCGGCGGTGCCGTCGTGGTTGCCGTCCGAGCCCCATGTGCGCCAGGTCGACGGGATGAACTGCATCGGCCCCACCGCGTGGTCCCACTCGGTGTCGCCGTGCCATCGCTCGGACTGCTCGTCGGACGGGATGCGTGCTGTGCCGGCCGACCCGTCGAGCGCCGGCCCGACGATGGGGCGGGTCGTCGTGCCGTCGGCACGAAGCCGGGTGCCGCCATTGGTGCCGTGGCCTGACTCGATCGCGCCGATGCCCGCCAACGTGGTCCAGCCGACATGGCACTTCGGCTGCTCACGCTCGAGGCGTACGGACGCCAGTGCGTACGCCTCGAGCGCCACCGTGCCGATGCCGGTCTGCCGTGAAGTGGTGGTGAGCCACGACGCCGCGATGCGCTCCCCCGACGGCTCGGGCTGAGGTGCGACGGGCTCGGAGACGGGCTTGACCGGCGCCATCGTCGTCGTGGGCGTCGGCTGCGCGCGTGGGGCGGACGAGGGTGACTTCGCGAGCAGGGCGGCCGAGACGATGAGCGCGGCAACGCCGCACACGGCGGTCAGCGCGATCAACGCGGAGATGCGTCGCTCACGACGAGCTGCTTGGTCTGACACGGCGTCATCGCCCTGTGATGGCGGCGAACAGCTCGCTGGCGGTGTTGCTGGTCTCGAAGAGCCGACCGACGTGCTCGGCGGTGCCACGCAGCGGTTCCATCGTCGGGATGCGCTGCAGGGAGTCCTGGCCGGGCAGGTCGAAGATCACCGAGTCCCACGACGCGGCGGCGATGTCCTTGGAGAACTTCGCGAGGCACATGCCGCGGAAGTAGGCCCTGGTGTCGCGCGGCGGGTCGGTGACGGTGGCGGCGATCTGGTCGTCGGTCAGCAGCCGGTCCATGCGGTTGGTGCGGATGAGCTGGTGATAGAGCCCCTTGTGCAGCCGGATGTCGTGGTACTGGACGTCGACGAGGTGCAGCTTGGCGTGATCCCAGTCGAGGCCGTCGCGCTCGCGATAGCGCTCGAGGAGCGCGAGCTTGGCGACCCAGTCGAGCTCGCGGACGCACTCCATCGGGTCGCGGGCGAGCCGGTCCAGCACGCTCTCCCACCGGCGCAGGACGTCGTCGGTCTGCTCGTCGGATCCCTCGCGGGCGACGAACTCCTTGGCGAGGCGGAGGTACTCCCCCTGCAGCTCGAGCGCCGTGACGGTGCGGCCGTCCTCGAGCTCGACCTTCTGCGTCAGCGTCGGATCGTACGAGATGTCGTGCAGCGCGGTGACCGGCGCCGACAGGGCGAGGCTGCGGGTCAGGAAGCCCGCCTCGATCATCGCGAGGACGATCGACGTGGTGCCGTGCTTGAGGTAGATCGCGGTCTCGGAGCAGTTGGCGTCGCCGATGATGACATGCAGCCGGCGATACTTCTTGGGGTCGGCGTGCGGCTCGTCGCGGGTGTTGATGATGGGCCGCTTGAGCGTCGTCTCGAGCCCAACACCGACCTCGAAGTAGTCGGCGCGCTGGCTGATCTGGAACGCGTGGACGCTGCCGTCCTGCTTCTGACCGACGCGGCCGGCGCCCGTGAACACCTGGCGGGACACGAAGAACGGCGTGAGGTGCTCGACGATCTGGTCGAACGGCACGTCGCGGCGCATGAGGTAGTTCTCGTGCGCCCCATAGGAGGCGCCCTTGTTGTCGACGTTGTTCTTGTAGAGCACGATCGGCGCGGTGCCGGGAATCTTGGCCGCGAGCTCGGCACCCAGGCGCATGACGTTCTCGCCGGCCTTCTCCCACAACACGACGTCGAGCGGGTTCGTGACCTCGGGGCTCGAGTACTCCGGGTGCGCGTGGTCGACGTAGAGCCGGGCGCCGTTGGTCAGGATGATGTTGGCGAGGCCCATGTCCTCGTCGGTCAGCTGCGACGGGTCGGCGACCTCACGACTCAGGTCGAACCCCCGGGCGTCACGCAGCGGGTTCTCCTCCTCGAAGTCCCACCGCGCCCTGCGGGTCAGCCCGTGCGCTGCGGCGTACGAGTTGACGACGTGCGTCGACGCGACCATCGGGTTGGCGTGCGGCTGGCCCTGCACCGCGATGCCGTACTCGACCTCACTCCCCTGCACGCGCCTCACTGTCATGCGCCCAGCCTACGGTCCCCGGGGTGGCGTCACGCGCGGTGACACCGTCTGCGACGAGGCGGCCGACCAGGGCGCGGGCATCGGCCATCGCTTCGGGCTGCGCGCCGGCGGTGAGCTGCACGATGGCGCCCTCGTGCACCAGAGCGACCTCGCGGCCCCGGCGCTCGGCGTCCGGGATGTCCAGCTCGCCGATGAGCCCGATGTAGTAGTCGCGGGTCCAGATCTTCTCCTCGGCGATGATCGGCAGGCCATCGTGCCCCGTGCCGGCCAGCTCGGCGTACGCGTTGACGAACCCGCACCCGCGGGAGTTGACCGCCATCCAGCTGCCCAGCGCGTCGAGCACCGCCAGGACCCGGTCCGGGCCCGGCACAGGCTGGTGCTCCTCGACGTAGGCCGTCGCGTAGTCGTGCCACCGGTCGCACCGCTGCCGCAGGTAGGCCGTGATGAGGCCGTCCTTGGACCCGAACCGGTCGTAGATCGTCTTCTTCGTCGTCTCGGCCTCTTCGGCGATGCGCTCGACCCCGACGGCTCGCAGCCCGTGTTCGTAGAACAGCCCAGCTGCGGTGTCGAGGATGCGGTGCGCGGTGGGAGTCATGGTCGGCTGGGTGACAGTGGTCATACGAACTCCTTCGGTTACTACACTGCAAGTATACCGACCGGTATGTTTCTGTGACGGCATGCCGACAGATCAACGCTCGCGGGTCCTGCCATCCATCGCGCTCGTCGTCTTGTGGAGCTCTGGTTTCATCGGGGCCGAGCTCGGCACGCGCCAGGCACCCGCCTCGGCCCTGCTCGCCTGGCGCTATCTCGTCGCCGGAGGGATCCTCGTCGCACTGTGCGTGTGGCGGCGGGAACACATCGACCGGTCCGGCATCCGCCGGCAGGTGGTGCTCGGTCTCCTGTGCCAAGCGGCCTACCTGGGCATGACGGTGAGTGGCGTCGGCCTCGGCGTGCCGTCGGGCACGTCTGCCCTGGTCGCCTCGATGCAGCCCTTGGTGGTCATCGCCCTGGCGGCGCTCGTGCTGGCCGAGCGCGCACGCATCGCGCAGTTGCTGGGACTCGGCCTGGGCCTCACGGGTGTGCTGCTGGTGGTCGGCGGCGACCTCGAGTCGGGCAACGCGCCGTGGTGGGCGTACGGCCTCCCGTTCGCCGGGATGCTCTCGCTCTCGCTGGGCACGGTGCTCCAGCAGCGATGGCGGCCCAAGGAGTCGGTGCTGGCCTCGATCACGGTCCAGACGATCGCCGCCGCCGGGGCGTTCTGGTTGCTGGCACTCCTCGAGGGGACTGCGGGCTCTCCGACTCCCCCGGCATTCTGGGTCGCCATCGCGTGGGTCGTCCTGCTCTCGAGCTTCGGGGGCTACGGGACGTATCTGTTCGTCAGTCGTACGCAAGGGGCCACCCACGCCAGCACCCTGCTCTACCTCACACCCCCGACCACGATGGTCTGGGCAGCCCTGATGTTCGGCGATCAGCTCTCGCGTGCTGGATTGGTCGGCATGGGCGTCTCGGCGGTCGGAGTGATCGTGGCGCTCAGGTCGGCGAGCCGGTCCCGTCGCGATGCGTCTTTGGTCTCATCGGCGAGCGCGAGCTCGTGAACGGATTCGGAGACCGCTAAGGTGGTAGTTGCGCAACGCAACCATCTGGAGGTCTGAGTGAGCGTCGGAGCATCGAGCAGGACCACGAGTCGCTGGGGACGCGATCACCCGCACTACCGATGGATCGCGCTCTCCAACACGACGCTGGGCGTCCTGATGGTGACGATCAACTCGTCGATCGTGATCATCTCCCTGCCGGCGATCTTCCGTGGCCTGCACCTCAATCCCCTCGAGCCCGGCAACGTCGGCTATCTGCTGTGGCTGCTCATGGGATTCCTGCTCGTGTCTGCGGTGTTCGTCGTGACATTCGGCCGCCTCGGCGACATGTATGGCCGTGTGAAGATCTACAACCTCGGCTTCATCGTCTTCGCGATCTCTTCGGTCGCGACGGCGCTCGATCCTCTCGACGTCGGCGCCGGAGCCATGTGGTTGATCCTGTGGCGCGTCCTACAGGGCATCGGAGGCGCCATGCTGTTCGCGAACTCGACGGCGATCCTGGCCGACGCCTTCCCAGCCACGCAGCGCGGCATGGCGCTCGGCATCAACCAGGTCTCGGCCATTGCCGGGTCCTTCCTCGGCCTCGTCATCGGCGGACTCCTGTCCGAGTGGCACTGGCGTGCGGTGTTCTGGGTCAGCGTCCCGTTCGGCGTCCTCGGCGCGGTGTGGTCCTGGAAGTCGTTGCAGGAGCTGGGCGAGAGGCGCCCCGGCAAGCTCGACATCCCGGGCAACCTGACCTTCGCCGTCGGGCTCTCCGCTGTCCTCGCCGCGATCACGTACGGCATCCAGCCCTACGGCGGGCACACCATGGGGTGGCTCAACCCGTGGGTGCTTCTCGGACTGATTGGTGGGACGGTCCTGCTCGGGGCGTTCTGCATCATCGAGACCCGGGTCGCGGATCCGATGTTCGACATGAGCTTGTTCAGGATCCGGGCCTTCAGCGCCGGCAACTTCGCCGGGCTGCTTGCCTCGATCGCGCGTGGCGGCATGCAGTTCATGCTCATCATCTGGCTCCAGGGAATTTGGCTCCCCCTTCACGGGTACGACTTCGAGTCCACCCCGCTGTGGGCCGGCATCTATCTCCTGCCGCTGACCGTCGGCTTCCTTGCCGCTGGCCCGATCTCGGGGGCGCTCTCCGACCGCTACGGCGCCCGTTGGTTCGCCGGCGGCGGCATGCTGCTCGTCGCGGCGACGTTCGTCGGCCTGCTGCTGATCCCGACCGACTTCCACTACTGGATGTTCGCGCTGCTCATCCTGCTCAACGGGGTCGGCTCCGGGCTCTTCTCGGCGCCCAACACGTCGTCGATCATGAACAGCGTCCCGGCACGCCAGCGCGGTACGGCGTCAGGCATGCGCGGCACGTTCTTCAACTCCGGGACGTCGCTGTCCATCGGCCTGTTCTTCTCGCTGATGATCGTCGGCCTGGCGAATGCGCTCCCCCGGGCACTCACTGACGGTCTCACGGCTCAGCACGTGCCCCATGCGACGGCAGAGCAGATCGGCAACCTGCCGCCCGTCGGATCGCTGTTCGCGGCATTCCTCGGCTACAACCCGATCGAGAGTCTCCTCGGGCCGTCCGGCGCACTCGGGACCATCCCGAAGGCCAACGCTGACACTCTGACCGGGAAGACGTTCTTCCCGCACCTCATCTCCGAGCCGTTCCACCATGGGCTCATCGTGGTGTTCACCGCAGCGGCCCTGATGTCGGTCATCGCCGCGATCGCCTCGATGCTTCAGGGCAAGAAGTACGTCCATGACGACTCGGTCGACGCGGCCGTAGCCGCTGAGATCGTCGAGGAGTCCGTCGTCAGATGAGCACCTTGCCGAGGTGCACGCTGAGCTCGGCCTCGGCGTAGTAGCCGAACGCCGGTATGTCGCGATAGCCCGCCGAGCGATACATGGCGATCGCCTCGGGTTGCTCCAGCCCGGTCTCGAGGATCAACCGGGTGACGCCGGTTTCGACGGCGGTCCGCTCCAGCTCGGCGAGGATCAGGCGCGCCAGTCCGCGACGCTGAAACGCCGGGCGTACGTACATGCGCTTGATCTCGGCGTCGTCCCACTCGGCGAGCGGCTCGTGGCGGCGCCAGCCACCCATGGCCGCCGGCGCGTCATCGACGTAGACCATGAAGAACCGGCCGTGGGGTCCGTCGAACTCGGACGTGTCGACCGGCGCCGTGTCGCCCTCGCCGCCGTAACGCCGCACGTACTCCGCCTGCACCTCGGCGGTGAGGAGCTGCGCGTCGGCGCTGTCGTAGGTCGCCGCGCGCAGCTCAAGGCTCACTGCGGGTGGTTCAGCGGACAGCTCGGTCAGAGGTACTGACCGGTGTTGGCGACGGTGTCGATCGACCGGCCCGGCTCGTTGCCGCTCTTGCCGGAGATGAGGGTGCGGATGAACACGATGCGCTCACCCTTCTTGCCCGAGATCCGCGCCCAGTCGTCGGGGTTGGTCGTGTTGGGCAGGTCCTCGTTCTCCTTGAACTCGTCGAGGCAGGCCTGCAGCAGGTGCTGCACCCGCAGGCCGCGCTGACCGTGCTCGAGCAGGTCCTTGATCGCCATCTTCTTGGCCCGGTCGACGATGTTCTGGATCATCGCTCCGGAGTTGAAGTCCTTGAAGTAGAGGACTTCCTTGTCGCCGTTGGCGTACGTGACCTCGAGGAACTGGTTGTCCTCGGACTCGGTGTACATACGCTCGACCGTGCGCTGGATCATGCCCGTCACGCAGGCCTGGCGGTCGCCGCTCCACTCGGCCAGGTCGTCCGCGTGCAGCGGCAGGCCGGCAGTGAGGTACTTGCTGAAGATGTCGGTCGCCGACTCCGCGTCGGGACGCTCGATCTTGATCTTGACGTCGAGGCGGCCGGGTCGCAGGATCGCCGGATCGATCATGTCCTCGCGGTTGGAGGCGCCGATGACCAGGACGTTCTCCAGGCCCTCGACGCCGTCGATCTCGCTCAGGAGCTGCGGGACGATCGTGTTCTCGACGTCGGAGGAGACACCGGAGCCGCGGGTGCGGAACAGCGAGTCCATCTCGTCGAAGAACACGATGACCGGGGTGCCCTCGCTGGCCTTCTCGCGCGCACGCTGGAACACCAGGCGGATGTGCCGCTCGGTCTCGCCGACGTACTTGTTGAGCAGCTCCGGGCCCTTGATGTTGAGGAAGTAGGAACGGCCTTCCTCACCCGTGCGCTCCGAGACCTTCTTGGCCAGCGACGCCGCGACCGCCTTGGCGATCATCGTCTTGCCGCAGCCCGGAGGGCCGTAGAGCAGCACGCCCTTGGGCGGCTTGAGCTCGTGCTCGATGAAGATCTCGGGGTGCAGGTAGGGCAGCTCGACGGCGTCGCGGATCGACTCGATCTGCTGGCGCAGGCCGCCGATCGACTCGTAGTCGATGTCCGGCACCTCTTCGAGCACCAGGTCCTCGACCTCGCTCTTGGGGATGCGCTCGTAGACGTAGCCCGACCGGGAGTCGAGCAGCAACGAGTCGCCGGGACGCAGCTTGATGCCCTCGAGGGACTCGGCGAGCCGCACGATGCGCTCCTCGTCGGCGTTGCCCATGACCAAAGCGCGCTCGTTGTCGGCCAGGATCTCCTTGAGCGAGACGACCTCGCCGACGAGCTCGAAGTCGAGCGCCATGACGACGTTCATGGCCTCGTTGAGGATGACTTCCTGGCCCTTCTGCAGGGCTTCCTTGTCGACCGACGGGCTGACGTTGACGCGCAGCTTGCGGCCGCCGGTGAACACGTCGACGGACTCGTCGTCGTTGCGCTGCAGGAACGTGCCGAAGCCAGTCGGCGGCTGCGCCAGCCGGTCGACCTCTTCCTTGAGCGTCACGATCTGGTCGCGCGCCTCGCGCAGCGTCGACGTCAGGCGCTCGTTCTGCGAGCTGGTCGCAGCCAGCTTGGCCTCGAGCTCGGAGAGCCGCGAGTCGGTGGATCCTTCGGACCCGAGTCGGCGCCTGAGGTGCTCGACCTCCGCGCGCAAGTAGGCGAGCTCCTGCTGGGATTCGCTCGACTGGATGGACTCGTTGTCGGTCATGGCCACCTCCTGCTCGTACACCTGACCCTACCCGTCAACGCCATGGATGCGGTTGTCATCTCAGACACAGCAAGAGTGTCTTTTGGATGACTTTGTGAGCGAGGGTCTATTCGGCGACGAAGCCGGCCGGCCGCGGGCCGTGATAGTCCGGGCCGTACGCGCCGGGTGCCGGCCGCCGCGACTTCTCCAGCGAGGTCTGTCCGGGTGCCATCCTGCGGGCGGTCACGAGGAACGCGGTGTGGCCGTTCATCTTGTGGTCGGGGCGGACGGCGAGGCCTTCGAGGTGCCAGTCGCGCTCCAAGGTCTCCCAGGCGCGGGGCTCGGTGAACCCGCCCTGCTCCCGTACGGTCTCGACGAAGCGCGAGAGCTGGGTCGTGGTCGCGACATAAGCGCAGAGGATTCCGCCCGGCACGAGTCGGTCGGCAGCGAGCGGGATGCAGGTCCACGGGTCGACCATGTCGAGGATCAGACGGTCGATCTCCGTCTCGGTGATGACCTCGCGCACGTCTCCCACCGTGAGCGTCCAGCCGGGCGGGTTGGGGCCGGCGACCTGGTGCACGTTGCGCACCACGTTCTCGGCGAAGTCCTCACGGATCTCGTAGGAGCCGAGCGTGCCCTGCGGCCCGATCGCGCGCAGCAGGTATGACGTGAGGCTGCCGGACCCGGCCCCGGCCTCGACGACGCGGGCACCGGGATAGATGTCGGCTTGGGTGACGATCTGCGCGGCGTCCTTGGGATAGATGATCGCGACACCGCGCGGCATCGATACGACGTACTCGAACAGCAGCGGCCGGAACACCTGATAGGGCGCGCCCATCGACGACTCGATGACGATCCCCTCGGGGTGGCCGATCATGTCGTCGTGGCTGATCTGGCCCTTCTTGGTCGAGAACGCCGTGCCGGCCTCGAGCTGCACGTTGTGCTTGCGGCCCTTGGGGTCGGTCAGGCGTACCCACTCGCCGGGCTCCAGGGGTCCGCTGCGCATGAAGGAGGTCATCGTCGTCCTGCTCTGTAGGCCTCGTCGACGGCTCGGGCAGTGAGCACGCCGTAGATCGTTCCATCGGCCTCGACCAGCGCGTACGCCTCGGCGGGTCGCGCGGCCATGGCCTTGAGCAGCTCGGCGCCGTGGAGGTCGACCGAGAGCTGTTCGGCGTTGGGAGGTGGGGTTGCTCCGGGGAACCCGATGCTCCGCGCGTCGAGGGAGTTGATCCGCGCGGAGCGTCCGGCGTGGCTGAGGGCATCGCCGGCGCCCTGCCACAGGAACCACGCGATCAGGACGGCGATGACGACGTCGATCCCGAAGGTCGGCTCGTCGGTGCGCGTGAAGGCGTACACCACGACCGCGACGGCGGTGAGGCGGCCGAGCCACGCAGCGATGCGGATGCCGACCTCTTCGCGACCGGTGACCTGCCAGATGATGGCCCGGAACACCCGTCCACCGTCGAGCGGCAGGCCCGGCAGCATGTTGAAGATCGCCACGAGGATGTTGACCTGGGCGACCGCGCGCACGACGTCGGCAGACGTGCCGTCGAGGGCGGGTTCGACGGCGAAGCAGGCGAGGCCGATCGCCAGCGACGACAGCGGGCCGGCGATCGAGACCGACAGCTCCTGCCAAGGGGTGCGGCTCTCCCCCTCGATCAGCGTCTCGCCGCCGAACAGGTGCAACGTGACGGAGTGGACGCGCATGCGGAACCCGCGGGCCACCGCGACGTGCGCGAGCTCGTGGATCAGCACCGAGACGTAGAGCGCCAGCACGAATGCCGTCGCGAGGACGTACGGATTGGAGTCGGTGCGGTCCTCGAACCGCGAGGCGAACAGCACCACCAGCGCGACGCCCATGATCAGCAGGGACGGCCGGATCAGCAGGTCGACGCCGGCCAGGCGGCCGAGGCGCCACGTGCCGGGCTGCGGGGGTGAGCTCACCGAGACAACCTATCGGGTTGCGTGGCGTGATTCGATTCGTCGGTGGGCCGAACTACTGTGCTGGCATGGACGACTCCGACACCCCGCTGACCGTGCGCCGGTCGCTGTCACCGAGCCGTGCCGGCGACTTCCAGAACTGCCCGCTGCTCTATCGGTTCCGCACGATCGACAGGTTGCCCGAACCGGCCGACCCGGTCATGGTGCGAGGCACGCTGGTGCACGCCGTGCTCGAGGACCTCTTCGGCGAGCCGGCCCCCGGTCGTACGCTCGACCGGGCCGTCGAGCTGCTGCCCGGCGAGTGGGACAAGCTGCGCGCCGAGGAGCCTCGGCTCGCCGAGCTGTTCACCGCCGACCAGGCCGCCGATGAGACCGCCTGGCTGGCATCGGCCGTCGACCTCCTGCGCACGTACTTCGACATGGAGGACCCGCGCTGGCTCGAGCCCGCGTCGCGTGAGGAGCGGGTCGGCTACGAGCTCGAGTCCGGCGTCACGTTCGCCGGCATCGTCGACCGCATCGACATCGCGCCCGACGGTCGCATCAGAGTGGTGGACTACAAGTCGGGAAGATCACCCAATCCTCGGTTCGAGGACAAGGCGATGTTCCAGATGCGGTTCTACGCTCTGGTCATCTGGCGCACCCGCGGTGTCATCCCGACGCTGCTGCAGCTCATGTACTTCGGCGACGGTTCGTTCCTGACCTACGAACCGGATGAGCAGGAGCTGCTGGCGACGGAGCGCAAGCTCGTGGCCCTGTGGGAGGCCATCGAGCGAGCGATCGAGCTGCGCGACTTCCCGCCACGCAAGAGCGGGCTCTGTGGCTGGTGCGCGCACAAGGCGCTGTGCCCCGAGTTCGGTGGCACTCCCCCGGAGATGCCGCTGTTCGAGATCGTGAACGTGCCACAGGCGTCCTGAGAGCCCACTACCGTCTGGACATGACAACACCTCTGGCCGAAGTCCTCGCCGCAGTCCCGAGGCTCAACGACCCGGGCGAACCGTTCTCGTTCGCCGCCGAGGGCGACACGATCGTCGGCACGTGGGACATCGTCAAGGCGACCTCGCTCTATCCCGACGAGATCACCTCGATCGACAAGGACTTCCGCATCACCGTGACGTTCGACGTCGACAAAGGCACCTTCGACTTCAACGAGCTCCACACCGAGACCGCCGGATCGGTCGACGCTGAAGGAGCCGGTTTCGAGAAGAGCTTCTTCTCCGGCAAGAGCACCCGCAAGGAGTTCAGCTTCGAGTTCGGCGGCGTCAACAAGACCGACGACGGCGTCTCGGTGGCACCGGTGACCTACTCGTTCTCGACGAAGCGCATCAAGGAACCGCTGTTCACGTTCCTCGAGCAGCACGGGTGGCACCGCAGGAAGGGCTTCCTCAGCGGTCTGTTCAACCGCTAGACGAACAGGGGGTCGAGGTCATCCGGCTTGACGCCCTCGAGTGTCGGGATCTGGACCCGGCGTTCCGCCTCGTCGACATTGACGAAGTGCGGCACCACGAGCACGTCGCAGCCGGCGGCATTGGCCGAGGCGGCACCGGTGCCGGAGTCCTCGATCGCGAGGCAGTCCTCGGCGTCGACGCCGAGCAGCTCCGCCGCCAGCAGGTACGGGTCGGCATACGGCTTGGGCCGCGAGACGATGTCGCCCGTGACGACGGCCTTGAACGGCAGCGACGCGGCCACCGGGTCGGCGATCGGCGCGTACGACATCGTGACGAGCGCCTGCGGCACGCCTGCGGAGTCGAGCGCCTCGATGAGCTCGCGGGCTCCGGGTCGCCACTCGATGTGGTCGGACAGGGCCGAGGCGAGCTGGTGGACGAGGTAGTCGACGACGTCCTCGGCCGACATCTCGATCTCGAGCTTCTCGCGGATGTAGTGGCCGGACTTGATCAAGGAGTTGCCGACCAGCGCGAGGCCGTCCTCCTCGGTCCAGATCTTCCCGTGCTCCGCGGCCAGAGCGTGCTCGGCGGCCATCCACAGCGGCTCGGTGTCGACGATGGTGCCGTCGAGATCCCACAGGACGGCTGCGTATTGAGTCACCCAACCACCGTAGAACAGGCCGAGTCGTCGGTCAGAAGCGGTCGAGGTTGTTGTTCACGTCCTCGGCCACGCGGACGCCGAGATCGGTCATCTCCTGCAGCTGCCCGTCCGTGGCCTTGCGCTCGGCACCCGGCTCATCGAGGCGCACGGCGATGCTGAGGAAGCGTCCTTCCGTGGGCGGGTAGGCCGCGATGCTGACCCACTTGTCGCGCCAGCAGGCGGTGACCGGCCCCCATCCCTTGACCGTGACGGGTCGGCATCCATCCGACCGCTGATCGACCTTCTTGGGGGTCGGGCTGCCGGTGTCGGGGTCGGCGACCACCGTGATGTAGGACACTCCGGTGGTGTTGGCCGACATCCGGCACTCGACCGAACCGGTGCCTGGCGCCGCCGAGACCAGGTTCGGTGCCTTGACCTTCACGTCGTCACCCAGCACCGGCGTGATGAGGCTGGTCGTCACCAGCCCGCAGTAGGCGCCGTCGACCTCGGTCGGAGTCGGCGTGGGGGTTGGCGGCGACTCCTGCGACCCGCCGTCGCAGGCGCCGAGCAGCAAGGCGGCTGACGCAAGGACCATCAGCCCAGCCCGGAAAGGGATCGGGATCATCCCTGGGTCGGCTCTCGCTCGCTGTTGAGCTCCCGGTCGAAGGCGTTGGCCATCTCCTCGTTGAGGTCGTTCATGTCCTTGTAGGGGTTGCTGTTGAAGAACTGGTCCCACTGATCGTTGGTGACGGAGGTGCGGTCGAGGAACAGGTCGGGGTTGAACACCCGCTGACCCGTCGCGGTGGTGGTCAGGATCGACCGGTCGACGCCGGGGAACGGGTCGGGCTGCCCGCCTGGGTTGGGCTGCTCGCCCAGCAGTCCCCGCTGCAGCAGCTCGTTGCCGAGCGCGTAGCGAAGGCTGTCCTCGACCGACGTGCGGTAGTCACCCCCCGCGGCCGACGGCGTGCTCGTGATCTGGTTCTGCACCGCCTTGATCAGCTCGCCCTTGCCGAGGTCGACCGCCGTCTGGAGGCTGTCGGCCAGCTCAGGCGCGATCTTGCCGGCACCCGGGATGAAGCTGGTACCGATCTCGAAGGCCTTGGCGACGTACGCGTTGCGCGTCTTCTCGGCCATCGCCTCGTCGTTGTAGACGTCGTCCGACGCGTTGACCAGGGTGCCGAGCACGTCGCCGATGTTGGCGGTGTTGAGGTTGACCCCGCTGTCACGGAACGCAGTCATGTCGATCGGGCCGTTGCCTTGAGCGTTCACGAAGTTGCCCAGCGGACCACCGACCTCGTGATCGATGCCGGCACGTGCCACACCGGCGAGGAGAGTCTCGAGCCCGACCTTGGAGTCGGAGTGGCCGATCTCGCCGACCACCCGCAGGAGATCGGACTCACTGATGTCGAGCACTCGCCCGGAGCCGGTGGCACCGCTGACCGTGGAGTAGATGTCGTCGGCGTAGCCCGCTCCGATGGCGCCCAGGCTGTCGGTCATGTCCTCCCAGACGTGCCACTCGTTGTCCATGTCACCGTCGAGCGGGCCTCCGGCGTCGGCAGTGCCCAGCTTGTCGTGGTCGCCGGTGCCACTGTTGTCGGCAATCATCTGGAACACGTCGGTCGCCAGGCGCGCGGCTTCCTCGTCGGTGTAGTCGCCGGACTTGCCCTCGGTGCCGCCGATCGTGGCCGCCTGGAGGGCCTCGCCGAGGCCATCGCCCTCGTCGCTGTCGACGGAGTCCGAGAACGTCCGGTGGAGCATGAGGTACTCGAGCCGATCCTCGTCGACCTGACCGTCCGAGTCCATGAAGAATCGCTGCGCGCCCTCGGGAGACGAGCCCATGCCGGCGAGGAGGTTGGCCATGCCGTCGGTCGCCAGTCCGCCGGAGACGGTGTAGACCGGATCGCCGTTCTCGTTGACGAACTCGGTGATCTCGACCTTGTCGGGATCGCGGATCCACGTCCCTTCCGCGCCGTTGAGCGGGCCCCACACGGGACCATCGCCCTTGCGTTCCCAGTCGAGGACGTCGCTGCTGAGCTTGTCGATGAAGTCCGGGTCGTAGTTGGCTCCGGACTCGCCGCCTTCGCGGATCAGCAGGGTGAGTGCTGCCGCGTTCTGCGGGTGGTCTTCGTCAGTGATGGACCTGAACCAGTCGTCGGCCAGGGCGTTGCCATCGACGGAGTCGGATCGGCTGTAGGTCGCCAGGGTGACGCCGGCTGCGTTCATGAACGTGTCGTACAGCTCCAGCTGGGGCGGACCGTTGAGCTGTCGAGCGCTGCCGTCGTCGTGCTCGCCGGCACCGAAGACCTGGTAGTTGAGCTCGACGATCGCGTCGCTCATCTCCTGAGGCGTCACGCGGCTGTAGAGGCGCTCGGCGAATGGTGCTGCGCCCTGGAGGAAAGCCATCAGGGCTACGGTCTCGTTGTCGATGTCCTGAGGATTCTCGATGTCGTCGGCGACACGATCGGCGATCTGCTCCTGGACGGCCGGCGAGATGACATCGCCGAGGCCCGCCGGCAGGTCGTCCTTGTGCGCGAGGATCCACGCGAGCTGCTCCTCGTCCGACAGCTTCCCGATCGTGTTGCGGTAGTACTGCAGCTTGTCGTCCTCGGTCAGCTTCAGGTCCGGCCAGAATCCCGCCGCCGTCAGCGGGATCAACCCGGCCCGGATGAGCTCGCGTACGTTCTCGGTCGTCGGGCCTTGACGGAACTTGGTCGCGATGGTGTCGGCGTCGTCGTCCAGCTTGCCCACGGCGCGCTGGTAGCGAGGGGTCAGGTTGGCCTTGATGCGCGGGCCGATCACGCCTGCGGTGGCACTGGCGTCGTCGTCCTCGGTCTCGGTCTCCGCTGCTGCCTGACCGGCATAGCGCAGGGCCGACGCGAGGTCCACGCGGTACTGGTGGTTGATCGCGCTGACCTCGGTGTCGAACGTGTCGACCATGTCCGCGTAGCTGTTGATCAGTCCCACCGCGTAGTGGCCCTTCATCGCGAGGGCCTTGGCTGCGGCTGTAGCGGTTTCGACGTTGGCCCGGACGGCTGTCGTGATGTCGCCGTCGAGGCTGTTGGCCACCCTGACGGAATCACCCTCGAGCTCGCCTGCCAGGGCTTCTATGGTGCCGGCGTTGAGTCCCGGATCTTCGGCATCCGCCCGGATGCTGTCACCAGTGACCCCGGCGTGCAGCTCGTTGTAGTACTCGAACGGACCCGTTTCGCGGTCGACCATGCTTTCCCCCAGTTGTGCTAGTCACCGTCGCATCGACCATACCCAAAGGGGGCGGCTGGCGTCCCTCTGAGCAACTGCGTCCACGCGGGGCAGCCTTCCGACACGACCTTGCCGATCGTGAGATACTGACTGCACATGGTTCGGGAGCTCCCGAGGCCCAGGCGAGCCCGCCGCCGGCTGGAGCTCCCCAGCATTCCTACCGATCAACTCCTCGAGGATTGCTTGTGTCTCACACCCCCAACCTTCGTCCTGACGCCACGTCTGCCCTGACCGAGCTGTTGCAGAGCCGGATCATGGTGCTGGACGGCGCGATGGGTACGGCGATCCAGCGTGATCGCCCCGACGAGGCGGGCTATCGCGGCGAACGGTTCGCCGACTGGCCGTCCGACGTCCAGGGCAACAACGACCTCCTGACGCTGACCCAGCCCGACATCATCGCCGGCATCCACCGCGAGTACCTCGAGGCCGGCGCGGACATGATCGAGACCAACACGTTCAACGCGCAGGAGATCTCGCTCGGCGACTACGGCATGGAAGAGCTCTCCTACGAGCTCAACTACGAGTCCGCACGGCTGGCCAGGCGCGAGTGCGACGCGATGACCGAGCGCACGCCCGACAAGCCGCGCTACGTCGCCGGCGCGCTCGGACCCACGACACGTACGGCGTCGATCTCGCCCGACGTCAACGACCCCGGTGCCCGCAACGTGACCTACGACCAGCTCGTCGAGGCCTACAAGACCGCGGCCAAGGGCCTGGTCGACGGCGGCTCCGACGTCATCTTCATCGAGACGATCTTCGACACGCTCAACGCCAAGGCGGCGATCTTCGCGGTCGAGACGATCTTCGAGGAGTACGACCGGCGCTGGCCCGTCATCATCTCCGGCACGATCACGGACGCCTCCGGGCGTACGCTCTCGGGCCAGGTGACCGAGGCGTTCTGGCACTCCGTCCGGCACGTCAACCCGCTCCTGGTCGGCCTCAACTGCGCGCTCGGCGCCAAGGAGATGAGGCCCTACATCGCCGAGATGGCCCGCATCGCCGACACGTACGTCAGCTGCTATCCCAACGCAGGACTCCCGAACGCGTTCGGAGAGTACGACGAGGAGCCGGACCAGACCGCGGCGATCATCGAGGAGTTCGCGGACAGCGGCTTCGTCAACCTCGTCGGTGGTTGCTGTGGCACCACACCGGCGCACATCGCCGCGATCGCCCAGGCGGTCGAGGGCAAGGCTCCGCGCACGCCCGTCGAGGCGAGCCCGGCACTCCGGCTGTCGGGCCTCGAGCCCGTGACCGTCGTCGAGGACACGCTCTTCGTCAACGTCGGTGAGCGGACCAACATCACCGGCTCCGCACGGTTCCGCAACCTGATCAAGGCCGGCGACTACACCGCCGCGCTCGCGGTCGCCCGCCAGCAGGTCGAGGCCGGCGCGCAGGTCATCGACATCAACATGGACGAGGGCATGATCGACGGCGTCGCGGCCATGGACCGCTTCACCAAGCTCGTGGCCACCGAGCCCGACATCTGTCGCGTACCGACCATGATCGACTCCTCGAAGTGGGACGTCATCGAGGCCGGGCTCAAGTGCGTCCAGGGCAAGTCGATCGTCAACTCGATCTCCATGAAGGAGGGCGAGGAGAAGTTCGTCCGCGAAGCGCGTCTGTGCCGCAAGTACGGTGCGGCCGTCGTCGTCATGGCCTTCGACGAGGAGGGCCAGGCCGACAACCTCGAGCGCCGCAAGCAGATCTGCCAGCGGGCGTACGACATCCTGGTCAACGAGGTCGGGTTCCCGCCCGAGGACATCATCTTCGACCCCAACGTGTTCGCCGTCGCGACCGGCATCGAGGAGCACGCCAACTACGGCGTCGACTTCATCGAGGCCACGCGCTGGATCAAGCAGAACCTGCCCGGCGCGCTGGTCTCCGGCGGCGTCTCCAACGTGTCGTTCTCGTTCCGGGGCAACAACCCCGTGCGCGAGGCGATCCACGCGGTGTTCCTCTATCACGCGATCAACGCCGGCATGGACATGGGAATCGTCAACGCCGGTGCCCTCGAGGTCTACGACGAGGTGCCCGAGCTGCTGCGCGACCGCATCGAGGACGTCATCCTCAACCGGCGGCCAGACTCGACCGAGCGACTGCTCGAGATCGCCGCCGACTTCGCCGGCGACGGCTCGGTCAAGGAGGTCGCATCCGAGGAGTGGCGCTCGCTGCCCGTCGGTGAGCGGATCACCCACGCGCTCGTCAAGGGCATCGACGAGTTCGCCGAGTCCGACACCGAGGAGCTCCGCAAGCTGATCTCCGAGCGTGGCGGCCGCCCGATCGAGGTCATCGAGGGCCCGCTGATGGACGGCATGAACGTCGTCGGCGACCTGTTCGGCGAGGGCAAGATGTTCCTCCCCCAGGTCGTGAAGTCGGCGCGTGTCATGAAGAAGGCCGTCGCCTACCTCATCCCGTTCATCGAAGCCGAGAAGCAACCCGGAGACGTCGAGCGCAGCAACGGCAAGGTCGTCATGGCCACCGTCAAGGGCGACGTGCACGACATCGGCAAGAACATCGTCGGCGTCGTGCTGCAGTGCAACAACTACGACGTCGTCGACCTCGGTGTCATGGTGCCAGCCCAGAAGATCCTCGACGCGGCCAAGGAGGAGGGCGCCGACGTCATCGGGCTCTCCGGGCTCATCACGCCGTCGCTCGACGAAATGGTCAACTTCGCCGCCGAGATGGAGCGCCAGGGCTTCGACATCCCGCTCATGATCGGTGGTGCCACGACGTCGCGCGCACACACGGCCGTCAAGGTCTCGCAGAAGTATCACGGTCCGGTCATCTGGGTGAAGGACGCGTCGCGCTCCGTACCCGTGGTCGCGGCCCTGCTCTCTGACGAGCAGCGACCCAAGCTGTTGGCCGAGACCGAGGCCGACTACGCCGAGCTGCGCGAGCGTCACGCTGCGCGTCAGGACACCCGCAAGCTGCTGCCGATCGCCTCGGCCCGCGCGAAGGCGGCGCCGATCGACTGGAGCGGCTACACCCCGCCGCGCCCACGCATGCTGACGCAGCAGGTGCGTGACGCGCACACTGACGACTACCACGCGTCAGGTGGGCCGACGCAGTTCGTCAAGACGTTCACGGACTACTCGCTCGAGGAGCTGCGCCCCTACATCGACTGGCAGCCGTTCTTCAACGCCTGGGAGATGAAGGGTCGCTACCCCGACATCCTCAACAACCCGACGAGTGGTGAGGCCGCGCGCAAGCTCTACGAGGATGCGCAGGTCATGCTCGACCGGGTCATCGAGGAGAAGTGGATCCGCGCCAACGGTGTGTTCGGGCTGTTCCCGGCCAACCAGGTCGCCGGCGACGACACCGAGATCTACACCGACGAGACGCGCACCGAGGTCAAGGCGGTGCTGCACCACCTCCGCCAGCAGACCGAGGGGCGCGAGGGATCTGCCCGCAAGTCGCTCGCCGACTTCGTGGCGCCCAAGGACTCCGGCCTGCGTGACTACGTCGGCGCGTTCGCGGTCACGGCCGGCATCGGCATCACCGACCGGATCATGGCGTTCAAGAAGGAGCTCGACGACTACAGCGCGATCCTGCTGGAGTCACTCGCCGACCGCCTCGCCGAGGCCTTCGCCGAGCGCCTCCATGAGCGCGTACGCAAGGAGTTCTGGGCGCATGCGCCCAACGAGGCCCTCAGCAACGAGGAGCTCATCAAGGAGTCCTACGCCGGCATCCGTCCGGCGCCGGGCTATCCCGCGTGCCCGGAACACACCGAGAAGCAGACGATCTGGGAGCTGCTCGACGTCGAGGCCAACACCGGCATCGAGCTCACCGAGAGCATGGCGATGTGGCCGGGTGCCGCGGTCAGCGGTCTCTACTTCTCACACCCGGAGTCGCAGTACTTCGTGCTCGGGCGCATCGGCCGCGACCAGGTCGAGGACTACGCCGAGCGCAAGGGCTGGAGCGTCGACGAGGCCGAGAAGTGGCTGTCGCCCAACCTCGGCTACCGCACGGAGAACGAATAAGCCGCGCGACCTCCTTCGGCCTGTCCCCTCGGCGTACGTGCTGCGGGGCTAGGCTGAAGGAGTGACCGCAGAACCCAGCATCCCGCAGCTCAGAGACCCGTGGATGGTGGCCGCCTTCGAGGGGTGGAACGACGCCGCCGATGCCGCATCCGGCACGGTTGACCACCTCATCGAGGAATGGGACGCCGAGCTGCTGATCGAGCTGGACCCTGAGGACTACTACGACTTCCAGGTGCACCGGCCGCAGGTGCACAACGGCGACGACGGCGACCGGCTGATCACCTGGCCGGCCCCGATGATCTATCACGCGCGCCCCAAACGCGGCGAGCGCGACGTGCTGCTGCTCCGAGCGCCCGAGCCCAACTTCCGCTGGAAGGCGTTCTGCTCGACGGTGCTCGGTGTCGCCAAGCTGGCCGGGGTCACCGAGCTGATCACGCTGGGCGCGCTGCTGGCGGACTCGCCGCACACGCGCCCCGTGCCGGTCAGTGGCTCGACGACGGATCCCGTGCTGATGGAGCGCATGTCGCTGCTCCCCTCGACGTACTCAGGTCCCGTCGGCATCACGTCGGTGCTCAACGAGATGGCGTCGCAGGAGGGCATCGCCTCGGCTTCGCTGTGGGCAGCGGTCCCCCACTACCTCGCCGAGCCGCCGTGCCCCAAGGCCACGCTGGCCCTGCTCGGCGCGATCGAGGACGCCATGGGCCTGCCGCTCCCCCAGGGCGTACTCGTCGAGATGACCGATGCCTGGCAGCGCGGAGCAGAGGACCTCACGTCCCGTGACGAGGAGATCGCCGAGTACGTCGAGGCGCTCGAAAACGAACGCGACACGAGTGACCTGCCGGAAGCCTCCGGCGATGCGATCGCGCGTGAGTTCGAGCGCTACCTGCGCCGCCGCAGCGACGACCCGGAGTAGACGCTCGCTGGGAGTGACGTTTGCGCGGCGACACGCCGCGGCGGACGACCGAGCGTCACGCTCAGCGCGGTCCGCGGAGCCCTTCGCGGAACGAGGTGCCCACCTTGAGGAGGCTCGGCAGCCAGAACACGATGACGCCGACCACGAGAGCTGGCCCGAAGCCGGTGAACATGTAGACCACGGCCATGACAGCTGTGATGGCCCACCGCAGGATGTTGAGCTGCTCCTCTGATGGGCGACGCATCACAACGCGACGCCGAGCAGCGCGTCGACCGCAGTGCGTACGGTGCGGCCGGCCTGAGGGTCGGCGGCGGAGTCGTCAGCTGCCCACGCATCGATCGCGGCAAGCGCCGCGGGTGCGTCGAGGTCGTCGGCCAGAGCGGCGCGTACGGCCTGCAGCACCTCGGTGCCCGAAGGGGCGAGCGTACGGCTGACGGCGTCACGCCACGTCGCGAGCCGGACTTCAGCCTGGGTGATCTCGTCGTCGAACCACTCCCAGTCGCTGCGGTAGTGGTGCGCCAGCAAGGCCAGACGGATCGCCATCGGGTCGCGGCCGTCGGCCCGAAGCTGCGAGACCAGCACGAGGTTGCCCTTGGACTTCGACATCTTCTCGCCCTCGAAGCCGACCATGCCGGCGTGGACGTACGCATCAGCGAACGGCTCGTGCGTCACGACCGTGGCCTCGGACGCCGACATCTCGTGATGCGGGAAGACGAGGTCGGATCCACCACCCTGGACGTCGAACCTGACGCCGAGGTGCTCCAAGGCGATCGCCGCGCACTCGACGTGCCAGCCGGGCCGGCCCGTGCCGAGGCGGGTCTCCCACGACGGCTCACCGGGTCGCTCCGCCTGCCACAGCAGACAGTCCAGGGGGTGCTTCTTGCCGGGGCGATCGGGGTCTCCCCCGCGCTCGGGGAAGATCCGGAGCATCTCGGCCTCGTCGAGTCCGGACACGCTGCCGAAGCCGGCGTCGGCGTGCACGTCGAAGTAGAGGTCGTCATCGACCTGGTAGACCGATCCGGCCCGGTCCAGCTTGTCGATGAGGTCCACGACGAGGTCGATCGTCTCGACCGCGCCGACGTAGCTGGCCGGCGGGATGATGCGCAGCGCTGTCATGTCCTGGCGGAACAGCTCGATCTCCCGTGCGGCGAGGTCGGACCACTCGACGCCGGTCGCCTGCGCCCGTTCGATCAGCGGGTCGTCGACATCAGTCACGTTCTGCGTGTAGTCGACGTCGAGCCCACGGTCGAGCCACGCACGCTGGAGCAGGTCGAACGCGAGGTAGGTCGAGGCGTGACCCATGTGGGTCGCGTCGTACGGCGTGATGCCGCAGACGTACATCCGGGCCGAGCCGCTGGGGTCGCTCGGGCGTACCTCACCCGAAGCGGTGTCGTGGACGCGTACGACTGGCCCCTCACCGAGTCCGAGATCGCCCAAGGACGGGACATCGGGACGTGACCAGCTGCGCATGAGGCGAGCGTATCGGCTGGCTGGCTGCGGCCTGTCGACGGCGTCACCCGTTGAGACCGGGGGCAGAATGACGTCGTGATCATCGACTGCGCGGTCTATCGCGACGGAATTCGTGAATCGACCAAGGATGACAAGCACTCGCTCGACGCCGCTCTGGCCGGCCTCGGTGAGGACGACTTCCTCTG
The DNA here is from genome assembly GCF_004134905.2 of Aeromicrobium ginsengisoli. GTDB lineage: Bacteria > Actinomycetota > Actinomycetes > Propionibacteriales > Nocardioidaceae > Aeromicrobium > Aeromicrobium ginsengisoli. Next base: position 266,955 of record NZ_SDPQ02000001.1, read on the forward strand.
GATCGGCATCGGCAACCCCACCACCGACGAGATGCATCGCGTTGCGGAGTCGCTCCGTCTGCACCCGCTCGCCGTCGAGGACGCTCTGGAGGCACATCAGCGGCCCAAGGTCGAGCGATACGAGGACCACCTGTTCATGTCGATCCGCACGGTGGCCTACAGCGACGACGACATCCGTACGCACGAGGTCAACATCTTCCTTGGCCGCAACTTCCTGCTGACGGTGCGCCACGGCGGCCCGACGCTCAAGGAGGCTCGTCGCGCCGCGGAGGCCATGATCGAGCCGCTCTCGCACGGGCCGACCGCTGCGCTGTACGCCGTCGTCGACAACATCGTGGATCACTACGAAGCGGTCGCCAGAGAGCTCGAGATCGACGTCCAGGAGGTCGAGTCCTCCGTGTTCTCGGCGGAGCGGTCCAACGACTCGACCCGGATCTATCGGCTCAAGCGCGAGACGCTGGAGTTCCGCCGCGCGGTGCTGCCGCTCAAGGAGCCGATCATGCGGTTCGCGCAGGGTTCGATGCCCGAGGACGCGCGGCCGTATTTCCGCGACATCGGTGACCACCTCTCCCGCGCCGCGGAAGCCATCGACTCGATCGACCACCTGCTCGACAACGCGCTGCAGGCCCACCTGGCGCAGCTGAGCGTGCAGCAGAACGAGGACATGCGCAAGCTCACGGCCGGTGCCACGATCTTCGCCGTGCCGACCGCGATCGCCGGAATCTACGGCATGAACTTCGAGCACATGCCGGAGCTCACGTGGACGTACGGCTATCCGATCTGCGTCGCGGTGATCGGCGGGCTCTGCCTCTACATCTACCGCCGCTTCAAGCGCTCCGGTTGGCTGTAGTTGACGACAATCGCGCAGGACGGACTTCATGCCAAGATCTGTCCCATGTTCAAGAAGCGCGCGAGTTCGGAGCCTGAAGCGGAAGCACCTGATCGCGAAGGTCGCTCCAAGCTCCACTACGCGGCGCTTGAGAACGACGCCGTAGAGGTTCGGCGATGCCTGTCCGCGGGCGAAGACGTCAACGCCGTCGACCGCCAGGGGTTCACACCGATGCACTTCGCCGCGCAACAGCTGGCGGTCGACGCTCTACGGGAACTTGCCGAGGCGGACCCTGACGTGACACTCGCCAACACGTTCGGCAACACAGCCTTGTGGACAGCAGTGTTTGCGGCGAACGCTTCACCGCAGCTCGGCGGCGAGGTTGTTCGCCTACTCATCAGCCTCGGGGCCGATCCTGATCACGTGAACCATGCGGGCAAGAGCCCGAGGGACATGGCCGAGACGCTCGGGCGCGATGAGGTGCTCGAGCACATGCAATAGGTCGGAGTCGGACTGCCGGGGATTGTTCGGGGAAGACAAATGCGTGACCGACGAGCACGCGCCGGAGCTCACCTGGACATACGGGTGGTCATGATCTCGTCGTACGGCTAGCGACCGACGATGAGGATTTGAGGTCGTCCTGGCGACCCAAGTCCCTCAGCGTGCGTCAAGCTGTGCCGAAGCCGTCAGCTCACGGTGACGGTTGACGTCATGACACCCGTCGCGACCAGCGCGAGGACCAGGACGCCGAGGGCGACGCGGTAGACCACGAAGGGCGTGTACGACTTGCGGCTGACGTACTCCAGCAACCAGTGGATCACGGCGAGCCCGACGACGAACGACACGATGGTTGCGACGATCGTGGGACCCGGTCCGTAGGCGTTGGCCTGGCCGGGGATGTCCTTGAGGTTGTAGATGCCGGCGCCGAGCACGGCCGGGATCGCGAGGAGGAAGGCGTAGCGGGTGGCTGCGCGTCGCTCGTAGCCCAGCAGCAGTCCCATGCTGATCGTGCCGCCGGAGCGCGAGACTCCCGGGAACAGCGCGCACGACTGGGCGAGGCCGAACAGGATGGCGTCGCGGGTCGTGAGCTTCTCGATCGGCCGGTTCTTGAGGCCCCAGCGCTCGGCGAAGCCGAGGATCAGGCCGAACACGATCAACGCGACGGCGATGAGCGCGACGCGGCGGAACTCGTGCTTGATCGCGTCCTGGAACAGCAGGCCGAGGATCACGATCGGCACGGAGCCGATGATGACGAACCAGCCCATGCGCCACTCGAGCGCCTCGCGGGCGCTGGCGCTGAACAGGCCGCGGATCCAGCCGGAGGCGATCGTGACGATGTCTCGCCAGAAGTAGATCACCACGGCGAGCTCGGTGCCGATCTGGATCACCGCGGTGAACGCCGCACCCGGATCGTCCCAGCCGAAGAACTTGGGGAAGATCGCGAGATGCGCGCTGCTGGAGATGGGCAGGAACTCTGTCAGGCCCTGAAGGAGACCCAGGACCACGGCACGGAGGAAATCCACTGTGCGAGCCTACCGGGCTGCCTTCACCCGCCCGACTAGCCTTGCGGCATGCAGTATCGCCGCGTTGGTGCATCGGGGCTGGAAGTGTCACGGCTCGCGCTCGGCACCATGACGTGGGGCACGGCTGTCGACGCGTACGACGCAGAGGAACAGCTGTCGACGTTCCTCGACGCAGGCGGCACCTTGGTCGACACGGCGCCGATCTACGGCGACGGCGCGTGCGAGGAGCTCCTCGGCACGTTGATCAACAAGGCCGACGCGCGTGGCCGCATCGTGCTGGCCGGCAAGGCCGGGCTGATCAAGCGCGGCGACCGCATCGATCGCGACAGCTCGCGGCGGACGTTGCTCGACCAGCTGGACCTTTCATTGCGCCAGCTCGGCACGGATCACCTCGACCTGTGGCAGATCCACACGTGGGACGCAGAGACCCCGATCGACGAGACGCTCGGCACGCTCGAGCACGCCGTGCGGACGGGGCGCACGCGCTACGTCGGCATCTCCAACTACAGCGGGTGGCAGACGGCGCTGGCGCACACGTGGCTCGCGGAGCGGGCCGACGCGCTCCCGTTGATCAGCACACAGGTCGAGTACTCCCTCGTACGCCGTGAGGCCGAGGACGAGGTCCTGCCGGCCGCGCGGCACCTCGGCATGGGCGCGCTGGCGTGGTCGCCTCTCGGCCGCGGCGTGCTGACCGGCAAGTATCGCGGCGGCGTGCCCTCCGACTCACGCGCCGCTGATCCCGCGTGGGAGGCGTTCGTCGGGAAGTACCTCACCCCGCAGAAGTCCGCGGTCGTCGAGGCTCTGGCGCGGGCCTCCGAGGGCCTCGACGTCACGATCGCGCACGTCGCTCTCGCCTGGCTGCTCGCCCGGCCCGGAGTTGCCTCGGCGATCGTCGGAGCTCGTACGACTTCACAGCTGCAGGAGAACCTGGCGTCGGAGGACCTCGAGCTGCCGCCCGAGATCGTCCAGGCCCTCGACGACGTGTCGGACAGCGCAAGATGAGAGGTGAGTCAATGATCGAGTACGAGTTCTGGAACCTCACGATCGACCGCACCAAGTCGCGTACGGCCGTGTGCCGCATGCTGACCGACGCTGCGGAATATCAGGGGTGGGAGCTCGACCGATTGCGCAAGGACGACACCGGGCAGCGCACCGTCGTCCTGCGCCGCAAGATCCTCCGCATGCGCAGCACGCTCTGACGCGCTAGATCAGGTTCAGGAACTCGTCGAACACGCGGGAGCCGAACTCCAGTGCGTCGACCGGCACGCGCTCGTCGACGCCGTGGAACAGTGCGGTGAAGTCGAGGTCTGCGGGCAGCCGCAGCGGCGTGAAGCCGTACGACGTGATGCCCAGCTTGTGCCACGCCTTGGCGTCGGTGCCGCCGGACATCAGGAACGGTGCGATGTGCGCGTCGGGGTCCTGGCTGTGCAGCGCCACGGTCATGGCGTCCACGAGGTCGCCCTCGAAGGCGTACTCCAGCGCAGCGTCGGTGATGTGCGTCTCGACCGTCACGTTGGCTCCGACGATCTCCTGGACGGCCGGCAGGAACGAGTCGGCGTGGCCGGGCAGGTAGCGCCCGTCGACGTACGCGATCGCCTCGCCGGGGACGACGTTGTGCTTGTAGCCGGCCTCCAGCATCGTCGCGTTCGTGGTGTTGCGCATGCCTGCGCCGATCATGCGGATCGCCGGGCCGAACTGCTCCAGCAGCTCATCGGCACTGCCTTCCTTGCCGGTGAGCTCACGGACCTTGCCCAGCAGCAGCTCCATCGAGGGTCCGGGCTCGTCAGGCCACTGGTGCTCCCCCAGCGTCACGAGCGCCTGTGCGAGGTGGATGACGGCGTTGTCGTCGTTGCGCATCGATCCGTGGCCGGCGGTGCCGCGCGCCCGCAGGCGCATCCAGGCGATGCCCTTCTCGCCGGACTCGATGAGGTAGAGCCGCTTGCCACCGACCTCGGTCGAGAACCCGCCCACCTCTCCGATGGCCTCGGTGCAACCCTCGAACAGGTCGGGGTGGTGCTCGACCAACCAGTGCGCCCCGAGCACACCGCCGGCCTCCTCGTCGGCGGTGAAGACCAGCGTGATGGGCCGGTCCGGGATCGCACCGGCACGCTGACGCGCGCGTACGACCGACAGGAGCATCGCGTCGAAGTCCTTCATGTCGACCGCACCGCGGCCGTACAGGTAGCCGTCGACGACCTCGGCGGCGAACGGGTCGACCTGCCAGTCACTCCCCCGCGCCGGCACGACGTCGAGGTGCCCGTGGATCAGCAGACCGGGGCGCGGCGAGTCCTGGTTGCCCCACCGGGCGACGAGGCTGGCGCGGCCGGACTCGGACTCGAAGATCTGCGACTCGATGCCGACCTCGGCCAGCGATCCGGCGACGTACTCGGCGGCCTTGCGCTCCCCCGGCCCGGAGTCGTCACCGTAGTTGGAGGTGTCGATCCTGATCAGGTCGCGGCAGATGTCGAGTGCTTCGGATTCCGGCGAGTACCCCATGTGGCGATGGTACGTGTGGGAGTGCGCTCGGCAAGTGGTCCCTGAGCGGGCCGGGGGATCAAGGGCCTGCGGGTGCGAGCAACCGGTCGATCACGCGCGAGAACATCCGTGTGCTCACGGCTCGGGTGAACCCGTCGAACGCCCGGGGCACTCCGCGTACGTGGAGGTCCTCGCGCCACGTCACCCGACTGCCTGCCGGCAGCGCGTCGACCTGCACCTCGGCCCATCCCGTCACGACGCGCCCACGCTTCTCCAGGCGGCAGAACGCTGGCTCCCGCCACTCCACGATCTCCATGCGGTCGTCGAACGTGAGCCGCCAGATGCCCGTACGAGCGATGAATCCGTCGTCGGTGCGGATGATGCGCGTCAGTGGCACGTGTTGACCGTGCTGCTCCCAGTCGGTGAGCCGCCGCCAGGTCTCTTCGGGCGGCAGGTGCACCTCGCGCACGATCTCGAAGAGGGCCACGGCATCATCGTAGGCATGCGCACCATGCCGTTCACCTCGATCGACGACGTCAAGGACAAGCTCGCCGGCGCGGGCTATCTGGCCTCCGACGCCGTGGCGACCACCGTCTTCCTGGCCAGCGAGCTGGGCAAGCCCCTGCTCGTCGAGGGGCCAGCAGGGGTCGGCAAGACCGCCCTGTCGAGCGCGGTCGCCCAGGCGTGCGGAGCCGCTCTCGTACGTCTGCAGTGCTACGAAGGCGTCGACGAGGCGCGGGCGATCTACGAGTGGAACCACGCCAAGCAGTTGCTCCGCATCACGGCGGGCAAGGACGAGACGTGGGACGAGGCGCGCAACGACATCTTCAGCGAGGAGTTCCTGCTCGCCCGCCCCCTGCTCACGGCGATCCGCAACGAGGGCCCGACGGTCCTGCTGATCGACGAGACCGACAAGGCCGACGTCGAGATCGAGGGACTGCTGCTGGAGGTGCTCGGCGACTTCCAGATCACGGTGCCCGAGCTCGGCACGATCACCGCCACGAGCCGGCCGTTCGTCGTGCTGACGTCGAACGCGACCCGTGAGCTCTCCGAGGCCCTCCGCCGCCGCTGCCTGTTCCTGCACATCGATTTCCCCGACGCCGAGCTCGAGCAGGCGATCGTACGTCTGAAGGTGCCCGAGCTGGACGCGACGCTCGGTGACTCCCTCGTGCGGGTCATCAACGCCCTGCGGACCATGCCGCTGCGCAAGGCTCCGTCGGTCTCGGAGACGATCGACTGGGCTCGTACGCTCGTGGCCCTCGGCGCCGACATCCTCGACGACCAGGTCGTCAAGGAGAGCCTCGGCGTGATCCTCAAGCATCAGGACGACCTCGAGAAGGCCACCGCGCGCCTCGACCTCGACGAGGTGCTCGGCGCGTCATGAGCACGACACGAGTCGGTGAGCCGGAGGCGCAGGACGTCGCCGGCCGACTCGTCGAGTTCGTCACGGCGCTGCGCTCCAAGGGCATACCGGCCGGCACCAGCGAGACGGTCGACGCCGCAGCGGTCGTCGAGGTGCTGGGCATGAGCGACCGGCCGCAGCTCCGCGAGGGCCTCGCGTCGGCACTCGTGCGCCGTGGCGGCCAGCGCGACGTGTTCGACATGACGTTCGACCTCTTCTTCCCCGCCGGTGTCGGTGCACCGCAGGCGGCACGGGAGACCGACGAGGACTTCGATCTCGACGACCTGCGGGACCTCTTGGCCATGGCGTTGGCCGAGAACGACCTGCGGGCGCTGGAGCAGGTGGCCGAGATCGCCGTCGACCTGCTCGGCGGGGTCGGCACCGAGGGCACGCCGACGGGCGGGTGGTCGGCGTACCAGACCCTGGAGCGGCTGAGGCCGCAAACACTGCTGGTGCAGGCGCTGGGGCAACGCGGTGAGGGCGGCGGCGGTCAAGGCCAAGGGCAGGGCGGCAGTCAGGGGCAGGGCGGCGGGTTCACCGACCGCCTCGAGCGCGACGAGGTGCGCACCAACATCGACCGCTTCCGCGCGATGGTCGCGAGCGAGGCTCGCCGCCGGACCGCCGAGCTGCGTGGGCGTGAGGTCGTGACCCGGCACGCGGTCCGTACGGGCAGTGATCGCATCGACTTCCTCAGCGCCAATCAGCAACAGCTCGAGGAGCTCAGCCGCATCGTCAGACCGCTGTCGCGCAAGCTCGCCACCCGGCTGGCTGCACGCCGTCGCAAGGCCAACCGCGGGCGCATCGACATCCGTCGCACGCTGCGCCGGTCGATGTCGACCGGCGGCGTGCCGATCCGCCCGGTGTACGCCAAGCCGCACCCGTCCCGGCCCGAGCTCGTCCTGCTCTGCGATGTGTCAGGTTCCGTGTCGGGGTTCTCGAGCTTCACGATGCATCTCGTGCAGGCACTGAGCGGCCAGTTCAGCAAGGTGCGGGTGTTCGCGTTCGTCAATGCCATGGCCGAGGTGACCGACCTCGTCAAGGACGGCGGCGACGACCTCGCGAGCCGGATCGCCCGCGAGGCCCGCATCACCAAGTGGCACACGAGCAGCGACTACGGCGAGGCGTTCGCCGACTTCCACGCCGACCACATGACGGCGATCGGCCCGCGCACCGCCGTGCTGGTGCTCGGCGATGCTCGCAACAACAACCAGGACCCCAACCTCGGCGCGCTCCACGCGATCAACCAGCGCGCGAGGCGTACGTTCTGGCTCAACCCCGAGCACTCGATGCGCTGGGGCCTCGGCGACTCGATCGCGCCGACGTACGCCGACGTGGTCGAGATGCACGAGTGCTGCAACGTCGATCAGCTGACGAAGTTCATCACCCGGCTGCTGCCGGTCTGAGTCAGCGCGGTGCCATGCGGATCGCGCCGTCGAGGCGGATCGTCTCGCCGTTGAGCATGGGGTTGGCCACGATGTGCGCGGCGAGGGCACCGTACTCGGCCGGGTCGCCCAGGCGACTCGGGTGCGGGACCTGCTTGCCCAGCGACGCCCGGGCGTCCTCGGGCAGCGACGCGAGCAGCGGGGTGTCGAACAGGCCCGGTGCGATCGTCATGACGCGGATGCCGATCGATGCGAGGTCGCGGGCGATCGGCAGCGTCATGCCCACGACGCCACCCTTGGAGGCCGAGTAGGCGGCCTGGCCCATCTGCCCGTCGAACGCGGCGACCGAGGCGGTGTTGATGATGACGCCGCGCTCCTCGCCGACCGGCTCGAGCGCGGCGATGCGGGCGGCGGCCAGGCGCAGGACGTTGAACGTGCCGATCAGGTTGATCTCGATGATGCGCTGGAACTTGTCGAGCGGGTACGGGCCCTGCTTCCCGACGGTCTTGATGGCATCGCCCGTCCCGGCGCAGTTGACGGCGACACGGAGGTCGCCGAGCTCGGCCGCCACGTCGAGTGCCTCGTTGACGGCTGCCTCGTCGCGGACGTCTGCGGCGGCGAAACGCACGACGTCGCCAAGCCGCTCAGCGACATCCGCGCCGGGTGAGCCGGGAAGGTCGAGGACGACAACCTTGGCGCCGGCTTCGACGAGTGCCTCGACGGTCGCGAGGCCCAGCCCTGAGGCGCCACCGGTGACGAGGGCGACGGAGTTCTTCACATCCATGAACGGTCCTTTTCCTGATTCCTGGCACTGATTGATCCAGAGTCGGCCCCTACGATCCCACAGGCGTCCGTAAGATCATCTCGTGATCCGTGCGACAACCCGTCAGCTCCCATGAGCTGGGCGACCTGGGACCAGGCCGCCATCGCCTCGGCGGCGAGCCTCATCGCCTGGCTGCTCCTCCGGATGCTGCCCGCCAACCGGGTGCGCAACGCCTTGCTGCCGGCGTTCAGCGAGTTCGCCCTGATCTCGGCGCTCTACTCGGTCTGGCGACTGGCCCGCGAGCTGCCGTTCACGCACCCCGAGGGCGCCATGGAGCGCGCCGAGGCGATCGATCGCCTGCAGAACTTCCTGCACCTGCCGACCGAGATCTCGATGCAGCACTTCGTGGTGCACTACGACTGGCTCGCCGCGGCGACCAACGACTACTACGCGACGGTGCACGTGCCGGCGCTGCTGATCTTCCTCGTGTGGTTGTTCATCCGGCACCGCGACCAGTATCCGCACTGGCGCAACGGGCTGGCCGGGCTCACGGCGTTCTGCCTCGTCATCCGCTTCATCCGCGTGGCGCCGCCCCGGTTCGTGCAGGATCTCGGCTTCGTCGACCTGTCGGACAAGCACGGATTCGACGTCTATGGCGACGTCGGCACCGGCATCTCCGACCAGTTCGCCGCGATGCCGTCGATCCACGTCGGCTGGGCTGCAGTCGTCGCGCTCGGCGTGTTCTCGGTGACGACGAGCAGATGGCGGTGGTTGATCGTGCTGCACCTGCCGGTCACGATCTTCGTGGTGGCGGCAACCGGGCACCACTGGTGGCTCGACGGCTTCGTCGCCATCGCGCTGCTCTGGGTGTCGCTGAGGGCCGACACGTACGTGCGGGAGCGGCTGGCACGGCGCAAGGAACTCGTCCCTGAGGTCGCGCCAGCCGCCTAGCCCAGGGCGATCAGCCCGGCGCGACGACGTCGGCCGGCACGTCCTCCTTCTTGGCGTTCATCACGAACACCGCCACCAGCAACGACACCGTCAGCAGCATCGCGCCCCAGAAGAATGCGACGTGATAGCCGTGGACCAACGCGTTGCCGGGCGCGGCCTTGGGCGACTCGCTGAGGTGATCCGCGAGGTAGGCCGTGACCGCGCCGGCATACAGCGTGTTGAGCAGGGCCGTGCCCAGCGAGCCGCCGACCTGCTGCGACGTGTTGAGCAGCGCGCTCGCTACGCCCGCGTCGTGGGTGCCGATGCCGACGAGTGAGGTGCTCGACGCCGTGATGAAGACGCCCGCCATGCCGATGCTCATGAGCAGCAGCGACGGCAGGACGTATCCCCAGTAGGACGTGTCGGCGGTGATCTGCGTCAGCATCAGCATGCCGACGATGGCCAGCGCCAGACCCGGGATCATGATTGGCATGGGCCCAATGCGTGGCAGCAGGTTGGACACGAACCCGGCCGCGCCGATGACGCCCAGGCTGAACGGCAGGAACGCGAATCCTGACTCCAACGGCGTGTAGCCCATCGTGATCTGGAAGTAGAACGTCATGAACAGGAACATCGCGAACAGGCCCGCGCCGACGAAGAAGAACACCAGGTAGGAGCCGCCGCGGTTGCGGTCGAGCGCGACCCACAACGGCAGCAGAGGTGTGCTGGTGCGGCGCTCCCAGACGACGAACGCGATCAGGAGCACGACGGCGATCGCCAGGAACGTGATCGTCGACGGGTCGGTCCAGCCCTGGACCTCCGTGCTCTTGCCCGGGTCCTTGAGCTTGGCGGCCTGCGTGAAGCCGTAGACCAGCGACACGAGACCGAGGGACACCAGGACCGCACCGGGGATGTCGTACTTGGTGTTGCCGTGGGCCTTGCTCTCCTTGACGACTCGCACTGCAGCGAGGGCCGTGACGAGGGCGATCGGGACGTTGACGCCCAGGCACCAGCGCCACGAGGCGTACTCGGTCAGCACACCGCCGACGATCAGGCCGATCGCCGCACCTCCGCCGGAGATCGCGCCGAAGACACCGAACGCGGTGGCGCGCTCCTTGGGCAGCGTGAACGTCACCGAGATCAGCGAGAGCGCAGCCGGTGCCAGGAGCGCGGCGAACGCGCCCTGCAGACCTCTCGCGGCGTAGAGCAGGCCGGCGGTCGACGCGACTCCGCCCAGCGCGGAGGCGCCCGCGAACCCGATCAGGCCGATGATGAAGGTGCGCTTGCGGCCGGTGTAGTCAGCGATGCGTCCGCCCAGGAGCAGCAGGCCGCCGAACGCGAGCGTGTAGGCCGTGACGACCCACTGCCGGTCGGCGTCGGTGATGTTGAGGTCCTGTTGCGCCGATGGCAGCGCGATGTTGACGATCGAGGCGTCGAGGATGATCATCAGCTGCGCCACGGCGATCACGCCGAGCGCGAGCCAGCGCTTGGGGTCGAGCGGCTCGGACGGTGCTCCCGAACCGGTGGTGGGGATGCTGTCGGACATGGGTTTCTCCCTGCAGATGGAGGGGATTTCCGAGGTGAAGCTGGATACCGACGAGCGTAGTGGCGGGATCGGACACAATTCGATGGTTCGTGCGAATCAATTGGCCCCGGTGCGCGCGGTCCGCCGTGTTCTACCGTGGGCCCATGAGCGACTTCTGGATCTGTCAGACCTGCGCCGTGGAGCACGCCGAGCAGGTGGACGTGTGCGCGATCTGCGCCGACGAACGGCAATGGGTGCCCGCTGAGGGGCAACTGTGGACGACCCTGGACGAGCTGACCGCAGGCGGCCATCGCGCCGAGATCGCTGACCTCGAGCCGGATCTGCACGCGATCACGACGACACCCTCGACGGGCATCGGCCAGCAGTCCAAGCTCCTGCGCACGTCCGCGGGCAACCTGCTGTGGGACCCGGTCGGCTACGTCGACGGCGACATCGCCGACCGCGTACGTGCGCTGGGCGACGTACGCGCGATCGTGGCGAGCCACCCGCACATGTACGGCGTGCAGGTCGAGTGGAGCCACCTGCTCGGCGGCGCTCCGGTCCTGGTCGCCGAGGCCGACCGCGAGTGGGTCGCGCGCCCCGATCCGGTCATCGAGACGTGGTCCGGCGACCTCGAGGTCCTGCCGGGCGTCACCCTGAGCCAGCCCGGCGGTCACTTCCCCGGCAGCGCTGTCGCACATTGGCGGGCCGGGGCGGAGGGACGTGGAGTCCTGCTGACGGGCGACACGATCTTCGCCAACCCTGACCGGACGTCGGTCAGCTTCATGCGGAGCTATCCCAACCGGTTGCCTCTCTCGGGAGCCGTCGTGAAGCGCGTGGCCGAGCACGTCGACCGGTTCGACTACGACCGGCTCTACGGCAACTTCGACAACGCGATTGCCGCGGACGCCAGGGCGATCGTGCGCCGTTCAGCGGAGCGGCACGCCGCGTGGGTCAACGGCGACTTCGACCACCTCACCTAGACCATCGCGATGGTGGCGGCGACCTCGTCGACGAGCTCGCGCGCGAGATAGCCCGTGCGCCCCATCCGGGGGACGAGCCGTTGTCCCGCCATGGCGTGCACGTACGTCCCCCAGCACGCCGCCTGCGCGGGTTCGGCTCCACGCGCCAGCAGGCCGGCCATGATGCCCGCTAGGACGTCGCCGCTGCCGGACGTACCGAGGCCGATGTCGGCGTTCTCGTCACGCCACGCTCCCCCGCCGGGCTCGGCCACGTGACCGTAGAGCGAGACCACCGCGCCGAAGCGCTCCGTCACAGCCGCTGCCTCCGCGTCGAGGTCGTCGCCGGGATCCCGGCCCAGCAGGCGTCCCGCTTCGTGCACGTTGGGCGTCAGGACCGTCGTCGGCGCGTGCTTGCCGAGCAGGTCCGGGTGCTCACCAAGAGCGCCCAACGCGTACGCGTCCACGACGAGTCTCGCGTCGCTGGAGACGGCGTCGACGACTCGTCGCACGATGGCGGCGGTCTGTTCGGGATCATCGAGGCCTGGACCGATCGCCACCACGTCCGCATGAGCGGCGAGCTCGAGCAGGTGCTCCGGCACGTCGCCCTCGACGGAGCCGCCGTCCGTGGTCGGCAGCCCGACGACCTTCGCCTCGGGGACGGCGATGCTCAGCGCTTGCGCGTTGTCGTCCGTGGTCGCGAGCTGCAGGCGGCCGGCACCCGCGCGCAGAGCCGATGTGCCAGCCAGCAGCACCGCTCCCGGCGTGAAGCGCGATCCGCCGACGACGAGCACGGTCCCGCGCGCTTCCTTGCCGCCGTCGGGCTCAGGGAGCGGCCAGTCACGCAGCAGCTGCGGCGTGATGACCTGGGCGTCAGACGGCCGGGGCATCGATGCCCTCCTCGGCCGTCGGGTGCGCCGCATCGTCCTGCTGGAGGTGCTGGACGTCGTTGAAGCGCTCGTTGACCCACTCGCCGTCCCACCGCCAGCTGCTGATCGAGCAGTTGGCGATCGGCGACTTCTTGGCGCTCGACATGAGCTCCTCCTCGTCGAGGCCCTCCAGGACGTACCGGAACAGCGAGACGACGGCATCGTGGGCGATGAACAGGACGCGTTGCTCAGGGTGGTCCTCGGCGACGTCACGCAGGAGGCTACGGAGGCGCAGCAGGACGTCGGCCCACGACTCGCCACCGGGCGGGCGGTAGTAGAACTTGCCCAGCCGCTGACGCCGCTCCGACTCCTCCGGGAACTTCGAACGGATCCCGTGGACCGTGTGGAGGTCGAGCACGCCGAGCTCCCGGTCGCGCAGCCGCTCGTCACGCACGGTGGGGATGTCGAGTCCCTCGAGCGCGATCTCGGCAGTCTGCTTGGTTCGCAGGTACGGCGACACGATGACGACGTCGGGCCGCTCTTCGTCGGACAGGTCGTCGAGCCAGCCCGCCACCGCCTGCGCCTGCTTCTCACCGGTGTCGGACAGCGGCACATCGGCGTCGCGTTCCGCGATGTCGATCAGGTCCGAGCCCTTCTCCTCCGCGGTCGCCGCCGCGACATTCCCGACGCTCTCGCCGTGCCTGATGATGCCGATCCACTCGAGCTGATGCATGGAGTGGCCCTAGCCGTCGGCCCGGCGGGCAATGCGTGAGCTCATGCTCGCAGGTCGTCCTTGGACACGTTCGTCGTCACCTCAGGACCGGTGCTGTGGACGACGGGATCGGCATCGACCGGGGCACGATCCTCGTTGAGCGCAGCCGCAGGCTTCTTCGGCGCCGACCTCGTGGCGGCACTCTTCTTGGCGGCCGCTCGCTTCGCCTGCGCCTTCTTGGCCGGCATCGTGTTGGTCGTGGCCCTCTTGGTCGTCGTGGTCGGCGACGGCGGCTGGCGGACCGGCTCGGTCTTGATCCGCGGCGACGGATCCTGCTCCGGGCTGCCTTGATGGTCCGGCAGGACCCGCTTGACGACGGCACCGGCTCCGCGCAGCCCGCCGCGGACGACTCCGCCGGCCACGTGCTGGGCGATCGAGACAGGGGTGTGCAGGATCTTCGGGATCACAGGTGGTGCTCCGTTCGGTCGGTGGGAGTGACGATCCGTTCGTACCCTTCCGACGCGCTGTCACACGTATGCCGTGCCGCCCACCCGCCCTGGCGGTCCCCGACCCGATGGCGCACCCATAGGATCGCGGGATGATCCGCCAGCGACTCGCCCGCTTCATCGTCCGCCGTGCGGGCTACGAGATGGTCGGCGAGGTGCCCGAGACCGGCATCCTCGTGGGCGCTCCGCACACGTCCAACTGGGACTTCGTGACGATGCTCCTCGTGATGTGGCACGACGGCGCTCATCCGCGGGTCCTGGTCAAGAAGCAACTGTTCCGCGGTCCGCTCGGCTGGTTGCTGCGCCGCTTCGGCGGCGTCCCCCTCGACCGCGACAACGCCTCGGGTGTCGTCAGCGACTTGGTCGAGGAGTCCCGCAACGGTGAGCCGTTCCGCCTGATCATCGCTGCCGAGGGCACCCGGACCAAGGGCGACTACTGGAAGTCGGGGTTCCTGCGAATCTCCCGCGAGACCGGTCTGCCGATCACGCTTGCGTTCTTCGACCCGCCGACCAAGACGATGGGCTTCGGGCCCACGTTCCACCCGTCCGACGACGTCAAGGCCGACATGGACCTGGTACGGGCGTTCTTCGCCGACAAGCACGGCATCAAGCCGGCGAACGCGACCGAGCCCCGGCTGCGGGACGAGACGCGCGCGCCCTAGGACGCCAGGTCTGCCGCCAGCGCCTCCGGGACGTACCCGTGGCGTATGCGCTGGGGGTGGTCGCCGACCGGCAGGTAGGCGATCTCCTGCTTGGTGTTGGTGTCGATCACCGCGACCGAGTCCGCCTCGCTCAGCGAGATCCAGCAGGTGTCGTTCAGGCTTTCGGTCGTCCAGTACGGCTTGCCGTACGAGTGGCCGGTCGTCTCGGTGTCGAAGATCGTGAAGTCGCCCGAGGCGCGGTCGACGAGCGCCGCGTAGTCGTCCATCGTCCCGGCCGCGCACAGCGTCGTGCCGGCCGCGTTGATCGACAACCCATGGTGAGCCGAGTCGTTGACGTACTGCTCGCGTGGCATCGTCGGAACCCGGTTGGGCAGCGGGATCACGCGCTTGACGGCGCCGACACGCGGCTCGGCGATGCCGCCTGCCGTGTAGCCGACCTTGCCGTCGATGTCGGGCGCTTGGGTGTCGAACTCCACCAGGCCGTGGAAGAAGGACACCTGGAAGTAGATGAACCGCTCGCCGGGGGCGACCGCCATCGGGCGTACGGCAGAGCTCATGCCGGGATGACCTGCCTCGGCGAGCTCTTTGCCGATGTCCCAGCGCTGCTTCACGGCGAAGCTGGCGTTGTCGACAACCTGGAACCAGCGATCTCCCTTGATCGTGTTGTGCACCAGGCTCAGGTCGAGCGATCCGAGGCTCGTCGAATCGCCCGGGAGGTAGACCCGGCCGATCGACGCGTGGAAGATCCGCGAGCCGTCCTTGCTGTACGTGTTCTCGTGCGGTGTCTCCCCTGAGACGAACGTCCGCAGGCGCTGGCCCATCGTGATGGTCTTGCCGCCGACGACCTCGTCGACCATGGAGTACTCGATGACCTGGCGGCTCATGGAGTCCGAGACCACCAACCGGCGCCCATCCGGCGACAACCCCATGTGGTCCGTACGGTGGCCGTCCATCTGCTCCTCGTGGACGATGCTGTTGGGTTCGCCCGCGACGGCCTTGGCGATGTCGATCCACACCACGTCGGCGAAGCTCGGCCGCGACACCGCCAGGTACTTGCCGTCGTTCGTCGTGAACATGTCGTCGACGTACTGGTCGTGGCCCTCACCCGGTCCGGCCTGCACGACGAGGTAGAACACGAGCTTGACGGGGTTGGTCCGGATGTCGTTGAGCTCCTGCGTCTTGTCGGGGATCAGGTTGATGCCGGACTTCAACATCTCGCGGGTGTTCGCGTCGACGATCGACGCGGTGCCCTGCCAGTTGTTGCCGACGAACATCACGTCGCGCAGCCCCGGAGCCACCGTGGCGACCTCAGGCGTGGCAGCGGTGGCCGGCGGCACGCTCAACAGGGTGGCGGCGACAGCCAGGACGGCCGAACCGATCGACAGGGCACGCTTCATGGCTGCTCCTTGCACGTGAGGCCCCGCGAACGTACGGGGTATCGCGTCGTCACCCGAGCTCCGACATGGACTGCTGCAGGTTCAACGACCCTGAGCGGCAGGCGTCACGTGTCCTGTTGCTGCTCCAGGGCGTCGGTGAGGAGTCCAACGAGCGCCTCGAGCTGCATGTCCGCCGATGCCGAGACCTCGTCGTCCGAGCCGTCGAGCGCCCTGGCGGCGAGTCCGGCCTTGCTGTCGAGGAGCTCCACGATGCGGGTGTCGATCGTCTGCGAGGCGATGATGCGCCACGCGGTGACAGGCTCGTCCTGGCCGATGCGGTGGACACGGTCGATCGCCTGGGTCTGCTCGGCGTCGGTCCACGACAGCTCGGCCAGCACCATGTTGGACGCGACCTGGAGGTTGATGCCCACGCCTGCGGCCGACAGCGAGCAGACCACGACCGCGACCTCGGGGTCGTCGACGAACGCGTCGATGTTGCGCTGGCGCACCTTGGGCGTCTGGTTGCCCCGGATCGACGAGTAGCGGATGCCGCGCCGTTCGAACGTCTCCTCGGCGAGGTCCATCACGTCGACGTGCTTGGCGAAGAAGACGACCTTGCCGACGTTGCGCGCGAGCTGCGCGGTGTAGTCAGCCGCGAGGCCGGCCTTGGCCTGGCCGATGCGCCGCATCATCGTGAAGACGTTCTCGTCGGTCTTGCCCGAGCTCTCGTCGCGCTCCCAGCCGGCCACCCGGCGGACGAGCTCGTGGTCGATGCCCTCGACCGTGATGCCGGACGTACGGTTGGCGAGCGCGCTCTCGTAGCGCTTGACGAGCCGCTGGGCGAGCACGCGTTCGGCCTCGCGGATCGACCGGCCGGCCTCGTCGTCGAGCTCCACCGGGAGGTCGGCGATGCGACGGGCGGGGATGTCGGACGCGACGTCGACCTTGCGGCGACGCACGATGCCCATGTCGATGACGCGTGAGCGGGCCGCGGCATAGAAGCCGGGGTCGATCGGCGTGAGACCGGTCTCCTCGAGCGAGCGCATGAGCTCGGCACGCGGCTTCTTGTCGTCGATCCAGCCGAGGAACTGCCAGATCGCGCGGAAGTCGTCGATGTCGTTGATCAGCGGGGTGCCCGTCAGGGCCATCATCAGCGGTCGCACCGTGCGGGCCCGGATGCGCTCCGACAGCTGCAGCACGTGCTGGGACCGCTGGGAGGACTTGTTCTTGATGAAGTGCGCCTCGTCGAGCACCATGCCGCGGAACCCGAGGTCACCCAACCAGCCGACGTGGCGGTCGAGGACCTCGTAGTTGACGATCACGATGTCGGCGAAGCCATCGATCGTGTGGCCGTCGCCGTGGATCACGGTGGAGGGCCGGTTGGGCGTCCAGAGCTCCGCCTCACGTGCCCAGTTGGTCTTGACGACGTTGGGCACCACGACGAGCAGCGGATAGGCGTTGGCAGCCTGGGCGGCGAGCAGCGCCTGTGCCGTCTTGCCCAGCCCGGGCTCGTCGGCCAGCAGGAACGTCCGGTGCCCGTCCTCGGCGGCGGCGATGACCTCGGCCTGGTGACGCATCAGCTCCAGCCCGACCGGCACCTTGGTGTCCGAGGGCTCCGGGAGCGCCATGCAGGCCTTGGACCCGCCGGCAGCGCGTTCGAACGCCGAGAACAGCGGACCGAGGAGCTCCCAGGTGGCGAGGCGCTGCGTCTGCGGCTTGGCGGCCTGCGCGGCCTCGAAGTCGGGCGGCAGGAACGGGTTGGCGAGCTGGCGCGAGACGACGGACTGCGGCACCACACGACGCTCGACCGGCGCGGCGACGGTGGTCTCCTCCGTCTCTGCGGCAGCCTCTGGCGTCTCCTCGACGCCGGCGGCCTGCAGCATGTCGTGCTTGAGCACGATGGCGGCGTCGGACACCTCGGCGTCCTCGGCCAGAAGCGAGAGGAGCGACGTGTCGCGAGCGGCGGTCTGCGCGAGGATCGTGCCGATCCCGTCGAGCCGTTTGAGCTTCTCTGCGCGCTGGGGCTCGGTCAAGGCGCCGTCGGCCTTGGCGCGGGTGCGCTCCTCACGAGCCAGGAGCGCGACGACCTGGAACTTGGTGCGGGTCGACGGCGACACACGGCCACGCTGGGCGCCGGCCTCGACCTCGCGTACGGCGCGGGCGAGCACCGACATGATGCCGTCATTGCCGACGCGAGCACGGCGCTGTGGTGCGGAACGGGTCGTCCCCGTCTGCCGCTGGCCTCTTCTGGCCAAGGTTCCTCCTCCGAAAGCCCGGCACGATGGTCGTGGCGATGCTGCAACGCCGCATCCGGGCATCGACCCGGGTCAGCGCCGACGAGCCCTGCCGGATCGTGGCCAATGGCCCGGTCACGTCGGGACTCGCTACTACCGATCGACAGGAGCGATCGGGCTGGTGCAACGCCCGCCTCGTGGAGTGATCCGGCCTGGAGCCGGTGCCACGGAACCGATCGTCGAGCGACGTACTCGTTCGACGAGCAGCGGTGCGGGGTTTGTTACGCGTTCCACTTTACTCGCATCCCGGGGCCACGCGCAGCCGACTCACCCATCGGGCACCGAAGACGCATCCTCGACCACGCCGACGTGATCCGGCAGGGTGAGGACATGAGCTGGGTGTTGCACGTCGACATGGACCAGTTCATCGCTGCCGTGGAGATCCAGCGTCGGCCCGAGCTGGCCGGTATGCCCGTGGTGGTCGGCGGCCGCGGCGACCCGAGCGAGCGGGGCGTGGTCTCGACCGCGTCCTACGAGGCGCGGCAGTTCGGGGTCGGCTCGGGCATGCCGTTGCGCATCGCGAAGCGCAAGTGCCCGGACGCCGTCTTCCTCCCGGTCGACGGGCCGGCGTACGAAGCGGTGTCCGAGACGGTCATGGCCACGCTGCGTTCGCTGAGCTGGGGTGGCGTGCCGGTTCAGGTGCAGGTCATGGGCTGGGACGAGGCGTTCGTGGGACCGGGACCCGGACACGGTGACCTCGGTGCACCGGAGGCCATGGCGGCGCTCGTGATGGACTCGGTGCTCGCCGCCACCGGCCTGCACTGCTCGGTCGGAATCGGCGACAACACACTGCGCGCCAAGAACGCCACCGACTTCGGCAAGCCCCGCGGGACGTACACCCTGACGGCCGCGAACTGGCTCGAGGTGATGGGCGACCGCCCCACCCGCGCGTTGTGGGGCATCGGCAGCAAGACCGCCGCCAAGCTGGCTGCGCTCGAGCTCGAGACGGTCGCGCAGCTGGCGGCGAGTGACCCCTCCGTGCTGGCCGCCGAGCTCGGCCCGACGATGGGTCCCTACTATCGCGGACTGGCGACCGGCGACTCCGCGCAACCGCTCGACCCCGAGCCATATGTTCCCCGCGCTCACGGGCGCGAGACGACATTCCAGACCGACCTCGACGACTGGGACGCCATCGCCGAAGAGGTGCGCGCGTTGACCGTGCGCGTGCTCGAGGACATCGATGCGGAGGGCCGTCCCGCTGCACGCGTCGGCCTCAAGATCCGGTTGGCCCCGTTCATCACCGTGACCCGCAGCCTGACGCTGCCGGCTCCGACGAACGACCGCCAGGCCCTGAGCAATGCCGCGGTCTCGCTGCTCGACCGCCTCGAGCCCGACCAGCGCGCGCGGCCGGTCCGGCTCTTGGGCGTACGGCTCGAGATGACCCCGCCGAGCGCCTAGCGGACGACGTCGTACACCTGCTTCTGGATGCCGTTGGAGTAGGTCTGCTGCTCCACGAGCCTCAGCATCGTCTTGTCCCGGTCGGCGCCGCTGAACAGACGCTTCCCGGCTCCAAGCAGCACGGGGAACACCAGAAGGTTGTAGCGGTCGATCAGGCCGGCATCGGCCAGGTTCCGGATCAGCGTCGCGCTGCCCGGGATCGCAATCGGTCCCCCGTCCGTCTGCTTGAGCTCGGCGACGTCGCCGAGCGAACGCAGGATCGTCGCCGGCCAACGCGGATCGTCCTGCTCGAGAGTCGTCGAGACGACGTAGCGCGGCATCGCGTTGTACCCGGCGAACTCCTCCATCGAGGGCCACACCGGCGCGAACGCCTCGTACGACGTACGGCCCATCACGAGGGCCGAGGTCTCTTCCTGCTCCTGGCCCTTGCCCTCGTAGACCGCGGGATCAAGCTCGATGTCCCGGAACGTCCATCCGGCATTGCGATAACCGGGCTCGCCACCGGGCGCCTCCACGACGCCGTCGAGGGACATGAAAGCGCTGACGATGAGATCACGCATGATGCGAACTCCTTCTGAGGTGTGAGGAACTTTCACCCTGTCCACGAACGATGGACGCCGCATACGACACCACAACACGAGATTTCTTCGTGATCAGCCCGAACGCGGGGCCTCGTCGATGACCCGACGGTGCAGCTCGGTCGTCAGCACGTGGATCTCGCGGGTGAGGTCGGTGTTGGTCTTGAGCTCCAGCTCCTGCTCGACGAAGTCGTGCTCGGCCTTGATCTTCTGGAACTCCGCCTGCCGGTTCTGGCCGATCATCACGAACGTCGACAGGAAGATCGCCTCGAGCGACACGACGAGCGTGAGCGTCGGCCACGGGTTCGACTCGACCCACAGCATCCACGCGACGAACACCGCGGCATGGAGGTAGACGAACGGCATCGAGCCGGCGAACGACGTGATGGCGTCGGCCACCCGCAGCTGGACGTTGTCGATCCTGCTCTGATGGAACGCCACGACCGCCGGGTGGCGAGGTGCTGACGTGGTGCTCGGGGTCTGATCGGTCATGGCGTTTCTCCTGGGGTTCGTGCCTTCTCGAAGTATGTCCCCTGGATGTCTGCCGGGCCGTCAGTCGACCCAGAAGCCCCGGCCGCCGCCGAACATGTCGCCATAGCCGCCGCCGAACCCGCCTCGCGGATTGCGGGAGCCGAGGTAGGAGCCCACGACGGCAGCGCCGAGATCGTCGAGCTCTGGGGCCACCACCGTGCCTCCGGCGCGTGTGGCCATCGAGTCGATGAACCGGGCCAGGCCGGGGTCCTCCCCCAGTCGGAAGAACGTCGTCTGGGCCCCCAGCCGCATCGACGTGTCGAGCTCCCGCACGGCGTACGCCACGGTCACCGGATGCGGCGGATAGCTGAAGAACACCTCACCGCTCGACTCCAGGTGCGAGGTCGGCTCACCGTCGGTGACGATGAGGAGCACCGGCTGCGCGTTGGGATGCTTGCGGAAGTGGCGGTTGGCCAGGAGCAGGGCGTGGTGCAGGTTGGTGCCCTTGTCGTACATCGCGTCGAGTCCCGTGAGTTCCTCGATCTCCATGACCTCGGCGTGGCGGCCGAATCCGATGAGCTGCAGGTCGTCGCCGCGGAACCGGCTCGTGATCAGCGTGTGCAGCGCGAGCGCGGTGCGCTTCATCGGCACCCAGCGGCCGTCCATCGCCATCGAGAACGAGGTGTCGACGAGCAGCGCCACGCACGCCTGCGTGCGCGCCTCGGTCTCCTGGACCTCGACGTCGCCGATCTCGATCCGGACCCCATCATCTGTCGCCCCACCTTCGCCGGCGGTGCGGGTGATCGCGTTGGTGATCGTGCGGGTGACGTCCCACGGCTCGGTGTCGCCGAACGCCCACTCCCGCGTCGCTCCTGATCGCTCCCCTGCGGCGCCGGCCTGGCGGAGGTCGCGGTTGCCCTGGCGGCCCGACATCGTACGAGCGACGTCGCGCAGAAGTGCCTTGCCGAGCTGGCGCATCGCCTTGGGCGTGAGCTTGAGCTGGCCGTCGGTGCCGCGCTTCATGGTGCCGGAGTCGCGGAGCGCCTGCTCGAGCTGCTGGAGCGTACGCGCGTCGACGACGGCCTCGTCACCCAGCTGGCGCGCGAGCTTGTCGAGGTCGAGATCGTCTATGCGCGAACCGTTGTAGGACTGGGACAGCTGCTCCGACAGCTCGTCGAGATCCGCGATGTCCTGGAAGACGCCGGTGCCGTCGCCGAGACCGAGACCCTCGTCGCCGCCCATCTGCTCCGAACCGCCCCAGTTCTCGCCAGGGCGAGCCGCCTGCAGGTTGCCGTCGAGCCGGGCGAGGGACGACATCAGGTCCGGTGAGCCGAATGCCTGCTGGGCCAGGGCGTCGAGCTCGTCGCGCTGCTCCTGCGTCATCGAGTTGCGCATGCGCTGAGCTGCGGCGGCGCGCTGAGCCAGAGAGTCGAGCAGCTCGTCGATGTTGCTGGGGTTCTCCGGGAAGAAGTCGCCGTGCTCGGCCATGAACTCGTCGAACTGCTCCTGGGTGTCCTCGCCGCGCTGGTGCGCCTCGAGGAGCTCATTGAGGTCGTCGAGCATCGCGTTGATCGCGGCCCGGTCCTCGTCGGTGGCGTTCTCGAGCGCGTTCTTCATGCCGGCGAACCGCTGGTCGAGCATCTCGCGACCCAGGAGGTCCTTGATCTTCTCGTAGTCCTCGCGGGCAGCGCTGCTCTGCCAGTCGTAGTCGCTCAGCTGGCTGACGGCCGCGGCCGGCGAGGGGGGCAGGTTGTCGAGCTGCATCTCGGCGAACGCCCGCTCGCTGTCATCCATCTCGACGTCACGGGCAAGCTGCTTGCGCTCCTCGAGAACGGCGCGTTCGAGCAGTTCCTTGACCTCGTTGAGCGTGCCGTCGAGGTTGTGCCGTTGCGTCAGCTCACGTCGACGCTCGGCCACCCGTCGAGCGATGTCGTCGAGCCCGGACTGGTCCCTGCCCCCTCGGCGCAGGAACTCCCGCATTGCCCGCTCGGGCGAGTAGCCGGCCATGACGTCCTCACCGATCGCCTCGAGCGCTTCGGCCAGGTCGACCGGCGGCGCGAGCGGATCCGGCCCGTCGACGTACTTGCCGTAGCGGGCGTCGCGGGTCAGCCGGCGATTGGCTCTAGCCATATATCGTCTCGCCCCCGCCGGTCTCCTTGCTGACCTTGCGAGCGAGGTAGAGCCCCTCGAGTGCCAGCTCGATCGCACCCGCCCGTTGACCGTCGTTGGTGGCGCCGAGGCGCTCGCAGACGTCGTCGTACAGCTCGGACTCGCCGAGCACCGGAAGACCGGTCAGGAAGTCACCCGCGGTGACCTGCTCGCCGGTCGTGACGATCGTGCCGTTCTCGATCGCGTCCACCAGGACGGTGAAGTCGATGCCGCGGAAGTGCGCGCGTACGGTCTCGGCGGTCGCGGAGCGCAGCAGGTGGTCGAGGATCTGGTCTTCGCGACCCTCCTCCCCCGACTCGAACTCGATCTTGCCGCCCAGCACGTCGACGGCGGTCTCCAAGTCGACCGGCCGGGCCACGGCCTCGTCCTCGCCCTGCCTGGTCGCACGGTGGATCGCCGCGGCGGCGATGGTCTCGGCGCCCGCGATCGCGAACCGGGCGCTGACCCCGCTCCGCTGGTCGACGGCCGTCGACTCACGCAACGCGCGGGTGAATCGGGCCAGGATCTCGACGAGATAGTCAGGCACCTCGGCGACCAGCTCAGCCTCCTGCCGGATCACGGCGACCTCGTCGTCGAGCTCGGTCGGGTAGTGCGTACGGATCTCGGTGCCGAACCGGTCCTTCAGAGGCGTGATGATGCGGCCCCGGTTGGTGTAGTCCTCGGGGTTGGCGCTCGCCACCACCAGCACGTCGAGCGGAAGCCGTAGGACGTAGCCGCGAATCTGGATGTCCCGCTCCTCCATGACGTTGAGCATCGCGACCTGGATGCGCTCGGCGAGGTCGGGCAGCTCGTTGATCGCGACGATCCCACGGTGGCTCCTCGGGATGAGGCCGAAGTGGATCGTCTCCGGGTCGCCCAGGCTGCGGCCCTCGGCGACCTTCATCGGGTCGACGTCGCCAATCAGGTCGGCGACGCTCGTGTCCGGCGTGGCGAGCTTCTCGGCGTACCGCTCGTCGCGATGGCGCCAGCTGACCGGCAGCTCGTCGCCGAGCTCGGCCGCGCGGCGCAGGCTGGTCGTCGTGATCGGCTCGTAAGGGTGCTCGCCGAGCTCGGACCCCTCGATCACCGGCGACCACTCGTCGAGCAGGCCCGCCAGAGTGCGCAGGAGGCGCGTCTTGCCCTGGCCGCGTTCGCCGAGCAGCACGATGTCGTGCCCGGCGATCAGCGCGCGTTCGAGCTGCGGGATGACGGTGGACTCGAAGCCGTGCAGGCCCGGCCACGGGTCGCGGCCCTCGCGGAGGGCGGAGAGGAGGTTGTCGCGGATCTCGGTGCGCAGCGTCTTCTGCACGTGGCCCGAAGCTCGCAGTTCGCCGACGGTTGCCAAGGTGGGAGCGGTCACGCGTACAACGCTACTGCGACGCGCAACGCTGGAGGCCGGTCCAGGAAAGTACAAGACCCCCACACCGGCGAGAGTGTGAGGGTCGTGCGTGTCCGAGGGGGGACTTGAACCCCCACGCCCCTTACAGGGCACTAGCACCTCAAGCTAGCGCGTCTACCATTCCGCCACCCGGACAAGCGCCTGTATGACGGGCGCGGTGCAGCACTGAACTTTAGCAAAGACCCGGCGGCGATCCGAATCGGGTCGGCCATCTGGTGTGCCATCTCGACGCGCTCGTTGGCATCGCGCGGAAAACCTTGGCACAATTAGTCGAGGCCCCGGAAAGTATGAGTTTCCGGGGCCTCATGGTGATCGAGCGTGATGATCTCTCTCATCCAGAATCCTTCGTCTTTCCCGCCAGTCACATCACTGACCGGCTGCCGTTGACTTGCGTCGCTGGCCATGGGATCGAATCTGGATTCTTTCCCGCTTTCCCGAAGGATTGCGTAGGTCATTTGTATGCCCCGGGCGACTCGGCGCGCAAGGGATTTCCCGAACTTTCTAGGGTATTTCTGGAGAATGTGTCACTTACCCACAGAGTGACCTACGTCACCCACAAGTCACGCGTTGTTATGCACATGTTTTCCACATTTCGTGGGCTCAGCGACGGCCGAAATCGTCAGAGCAACGACGAGATGGCATGGATCACGACGCCGGCCAGGCCGCCGACGACGGTTCCGTTGATCCGGATGAACTGCAGATCGCGGCCGACGTGCAGCTCGATGCGATCGGCGGTCTCCTTGCCGTCCCACCGGTTGACTGTCGCCGAGATGATCGTGGCGACCTCGCTGCCGTAGTGGTTGACGGCGTACGCCGCGACGTCCGAGATCGTGGCGTCGAGGCGGCGGTTCAGCTCGGCGTCGTCGATGAGGCGCTGGCCGAACCGCTCGATCTCCTCCAGCGCGCGGCGACGCAGCAGTCCGCTCTCGTCGGCAAGCGAACCGATCAACGCACGGCGAAGCGCGTCCCAGAGACGTACGGACGTGACACCGACCCGCGGCTGCGACAGCACTCGCTCCTTGAGGTTCTCGAATCGCGTACGTGTGGCGGCGTCGTGCTGGAGCCCCTGTGCCAGGTCCGTCAGCCACCGGTTGAGCGCGATGCGGGCGTTGTGGTCCGGCGTGCGGCCGATCTCGGCGACCCACTCCACGACCTGTTCGTGGACCCAGCCCGCGACGCGCTTGTCGAGCCACTGTGGGGTCCAGGACGGAGCGCGGTTCTCGATCAGCGCGGCGACCTCGTCCTCGTTGATCGCCAGCCACCGGCCGAGCTCGTCGAGGGCCAGGTCGACCAGGCCCCGGTGGGCGTCGTCCCGGAGGATCTCCTCGAGCAGCTGGCCGACGACCGGGCTGAGCTCCTCCTCCTTGAGCCGCGGGATCAGCGCCTCCTGGATGACGGCGGCGACATCGGTCTCCTTGACGTGCTGGAGGGCGTCGGAGAGCACACGCGAGCCCTCGGCGACGAGGCGTTCGCTGTGGCCGTCGGTGACGAGCCACTCCCCGACGCGGCGGCTGACGCCCGCAGACTGGATGCGCTCGCGGACGACGTCCTCACGCAGGAAGTTGTCCGCGACGAACTCCTGCAGGCTCTCGCCGAGAGACTCCTTGCGATTGGGGATGATCGCGGTGTGCGGGATCGGCAGGCCGAGTGGGTGCCGGAACAACGCCGTGACGGCGAACCAGTCGGCGATCGCGCCGACCATGGCGGCCTCGGCGCCGGCATTGACGTAGTCGAGCCACCCGTCCTGGTTGCGGGTCACCACGTAGATCACGGCGGCCAGCACCAGGAGCGACAAGGCCAGGGCGCGCATTCGCCGCAGGCCCTTCAGACGTACCGTGTCGCCGGCCGACAGGCCTTCTGGCATCTGGAAGCTCGTACCTGCATCTGTCGAGGTCACGCCACGACACTAACGGCGGCCGCTCGGCGCCGCTCTGCGTAGACTTCGCGGCATGACCTTCAACGAGGGCGCCGATCTGGACACGAGCCAGGTGACCGGCGGTGGCGGCGGAGTTCGTGGCGGTGCGGTGATCGGTGGTGGTGCCGGCGGCATCATCCTGCTGATCCTCGGCCTGATCTTCGGCGGCGACCTGACGGGCGGCACCGGCACCAACCCATTCGACACCTCGCAGATCCAGCCCGGTGGCAACACCTCGACGACGGACTTCTCGCAGTGCAAGACCGGCGCCGACGCCAACCGCGACGACACCTGCCGGATCATCGGCACGGTCAACAGCGTCCAGGCCTATTGGCGCGAGGCGCTGCCGGCCGACGTCCAGCGGCAGTACCAGGACGCCACCACCGTGATCTACTCCGGCACGGCGCAGTCGGCGTGCGGCGTCGCCTCCAACGCGACCGGCCCGTTCTACTGCCCATCCGACCAGCGGATCTACATCGACGCGAGCTTCTTCGACGAGCTGACGAGCCGCTTCGGAGCCGACGGCGGAGCGCTGGCGCAGGAGTACGTCGTGGCGCACGAGTACGGCCACCACGTGGAGAACCTGCTCGGCATCCTCGCCAAGGGGCAGGACGGCAAGACCGGCCCGCTCAGCGGCGGCGTACGCATCGAGCTGATGGCGGACTGCATGGCCGGCGTGTGGGCCAAGCACGCATCGAGCACCAAGGACGAGTCCGGCACGACGTTGTTGAAGCCGATCACCGACGACGACATCAAGTCGGCGCTGTCGGCCGCGGCCGCCGTCGGCGACGACCACATCCAGGAAGCGTCGACCGGCCGGGTCAACCAGGAGTCGTGGACGCACGGTTCGAGCGAGTCCCGACAGAAGTGGTTCATGACCGGCTATGACAGCGGCACCGTCAACCAGTGCGACACGTTCGCCACCAACGACCTCTGACGGTGCCCGATCGTTCGGTGTCCGACCGCAAGCTGAAGCTCGAGATCTGGATCGTCCTCGGTCTGTCCCTGGGGGCATCGGCCGTATATGCCGTCGTCGATCTGGCGGCGACGCTGAGCCGTGGATCCCTGAAGGACGCGACGGCGACCCTCAACGGCAGCCAGGACTCCCGCGAGTGGCTCGACCTGACCTACCAGCTGCTCGGGATCGGCTTCGCGATCGTCCCGGTGGTGCTCGCGCTCTACCTGATGACGCTCGACAAGGGCCAGCCGCCGTTGCGCGAGCGGCTCGGGTTCGACCGGGGCGGCAGACGGGACAACGTCGTCTGGGGAGCGCTGCTGGCTGCCGTGATCGGGATCCCCGGCATCGCGGTCTACTTCGCGGGGCGGAAGCTGGGGATCACCGCCGAGATCGTCACGAGCCCACTCGACTCGTACTGGTGGACCGTGCCGGTGCTGATCCTCGCGGCGGTCAAGAACGCCGTGATCGAGGAGTTCATCGTCGTGGGCTACCTGATGACGCGGCTGCGGCAGCTGAGCTGGAGCGTGCCGCGAACGATCGTGGTGAGCGCGTTGCTCCGCGGCAGCTACCACCTCTACCAGGGCTTCGGCCAGGCGTTCGGCAACTTCGTCATGGGGTTGGTCTTCGGCTACTGGTTCACCCGTACCAAGCGCGTCATGCCGCTGGTCATCGCCCACACGATCCTCGATGTCATCTCGTTCGTGGGCTACGGGTTCCTCCGCGACCACGTGAGCTGGCTGTGACGGTATGAAGATCGCGTACGACGAGGCGCTGCCGATCACGGCGCGCCATGACGACATCGCGGCTGCAATCCGCGATCACCAGGTCGTGGTCGTGGCCGGAGAGACCGGTTCGGGCAAGACCACGCAGCTGCCCAAGATTGCGTACGAGCTGGGCCGTCGCAGCATCGCGCACACGCAACCGCGCCGGATCGCCGCTCGCTCGGTGGCCAAGCGCATCGCCGACGAGTGCGACGTCGAGCTCGGTGCCGAGGTGGGCTACGCCGTGCGGTTCGACGACCGTACGAGTGCCGACACGGCGATCCGGCTCGTCACCGACGGCTTGCTCCTCGCCGAGGTGCACGGCGATCGACGGCTCGAGCGATACGACACGATCATCATCGACGAGGCGCACGAGCGGTCACTGTCGATCGACTTCCTGCTCGGCTACCTCAAGCAGCTGCTCCCCCGCCGTCCCGACCTCAAGGTCGTCATCACCTCGGCGACGATCGATGTCGAGCGCTTCGCGGAGATGTTCGATGCGCCGGTCATCGAGGTCAGCGGCCGGACGTACCCCGTCGAGATCCGCTACCGACCGCTCGCGGAGTCCGACGCGGGCGACATGCTCGACGGCATCGCCGACGCGATTGCCGAGCTGCCCCGTGACGGCGACATCCTCGTCTTCCTCTCCGGTGAGCGGGAGATCCGCGACGCCGCCGAGTTCCTCGCGGGCAAGAAGCTCCCTCGCACCGAGATCCTGCCGCTCTACGGCCGCCTCGCCGCCGGTGACCAACAGAAGATCTTCAGCGACCATCCCGGACGACGCATCGTGCTCGCGACCAACGTGGCCGAGACGTCGCTGACCGTCCCCGGCATCCGCTTCGTCATCGACCCCGGATTCGCCCGCGTCTCGCGCTTCAGTCAACGACTCAAGGTGCAGCGACTGCCGATCGAGCCGATCTCCCAGGCCAGCGCTGCCCAGCGTGCCGGTCGATGCGGTCGCGTCGCCGACGGCATCTGCATCCGCCTCTACGCGGAGGAGGACTTCGAGGGCCGCCCGGAGTTCACCGACCCGGAGATCCAGCGCACCAACCTCGCGTCGGTGCTGCTGCAGATGGCGTCGCTCGACCTCGGCGCGATCAAGGACTTCCCGTTCCTCGATCCGCCCGACTCCCGAGCGGTGACCGACGGCCTCAACCTGCTGTACGAGCTGGGCGCCCTCGGCACGCACCAGTCCGGCGCCCAGCGCCTGACCGCGATCGGCCGGTCGATGGCCACGCTGCCGACCGATCCTCGGCTCGGGCGAATGCTGCTCGCGGCCGACCGGCTGGGCTGCCTCGCCGACGTGCTCGTGATCGTCTCGGCGATGTCGATCCAGGACCCGCGCGAACGTCCCCTGGACCACCAGCAGGCGGCCGACGAGAAGCACAAGCGCTTCGTCGAGCCGGACTCGGACTTCCTGTCGTGGCTGACGCTGTGGAAGTACATCCGCGAGCAGCGCGACAACCTCTCGAGCTCGGCGTTCCGCAGGATGTGCCGCGACGAGTACCTGCACTATCTGCGCATCCGCGAGTGGCACGACGTGCACTCGCAGCTGCGCCGCACGGCCAAGGACCTCAAGCTCAAGCCCGGCAACCCCGGCGCCGACCCGGATCTCGTCCACCAGGCACTGTTGACGGGGCTGCTCTCGCACGTCGGCCTGCGGGACCTGGACGGCCGGGAGTTCCTCGGCGCCCGGCAGGCGAAGTTCATGATCTTCCCGGGATCCGGGCTGGCCAAGAAGCCGCCTCGGGTGGTGATGGTCGGCGAGCTCGTCGAGACCAGCCGGCTGTGGGGGCGTACCGCGGCCAAGATCCACCCAGAATGGGTCGAGGACGTCGGTGAGCACCTCGTCAACCGGTCCTACAGCGAGCCCCACTGGTCCCGGAAGCGTGGCGCGGTCATGGCCCGCGAACGGGTGCTGCTCTACGGCATCCCGATCATCGTCGACCGGCTCGTACAGTACGGCCGGGTCGATCCAGTCGTCTCCCGGGAGCTGTTCATCCGCCACGCCTTGGTGCAGGGCGAATGGCGTACGCATCACAAGTTCTGGGCCAAGAACCAGGCCATGATCCACGACGTCGAGGAGCTCGAGGAACGCCTGCGCCGCCGCGACCTGCGGGTCGATGACGAGACGCTGTACGCGTTCTACGACGAGCGGGTGCCCGAGCACGTCGTGTCGACACGACACTTCGACTCCTGGTGGAAGAAGACGCGCGTCGACCAGCCCGACCTGCTGACGTTCGACCCCGCGATGCTCGGCCGCGACGCGGACAGCGCCGAGGAGGAGTTCCCGCGCGAGTGGCACTCCGACGGCGAGGCCTACCCGCTGACGTACGCCTTCGAGCCCGGGATGGACGACGACGGCGTCACAGTCGACCTGCCGATCGACCGTCTGCTGACCGTCGACGACCGGGCCTTCGACTGGCACGTGCCGGGTCACCGCGTCGAGCTTGTCACCGAGCTCATCCGTTCGCTGCCCAAGGCGCTGCGCCGGGAGTTCGTCCCGGCCGGCCAGTTCGCGCCTCGGCTCGTCGACGCAATGGACGCTGACGCTCCGGACCTCAGCGAGGAGCTGGCCCGGCAGATGCGGCTCCTCAACGGCACGGTCGTACGCCCGGAGGACTTCGACTTCAGCGCTCTCCCCGGACATCTTCGGGTGACGTTCCGCGTCGTGGAGAACGGTGTCGAGCTGTCGCGCGGCAAGGACCTCGCCACGCTGCGCACCGAGCTGGCGAGCCATGTCAGGGCCGACCTGACGGCGGTGGCCCGCCAGGAAGAGCGATCAGGACTGCTCGCCTGGACAGTCGGCGACATCGACCGGACGATCGAGGCTGGCCAGGTCACCGGCTATCCCGCCCTGGTCGACGAAGGCGGATCGGTCGCGCTGCGGGTGCTGGACTCCAGGGCTGAGCAGGCCGCGGCGATGCGTCGTGGGCAGGCTCGCCTGTTGTCGTTCTCGTTGGCGACACCGGTGCCGCAGCTCGGACGCTCCCTCGACCTGCGAGCCAAGCTGTTGCTGTCGACCGGTCCCCACCGGGCCGCCGCCGCCGTCATCGAGGAGTGCTGGCTTGCTGCCCTCGAGGAGCTGCTCGTACGCCATGGCGGCCCGGTCTGGACCGAGGAGGCGTTCGACGTGCTCCGTGAGAAGGTGCGCGCCGAGGCGTACGACGAGACCGAGCGGGCCGTCCGTACCGTGCTCGACGTACTGACTGCGCTCGGCGAGGTCGTACCCACACCGGCGACCGAGGCCGGCGAGGACGTCCGCGTGCAGCTGTCGTGGCTCGTCTATGCGGGATTCATCCGCGACGCCGGGGTGACGCAGCTGCGCCGCCTCCCGCTCTACCTCGAAGCCGCCCGCCGCCGACTGACAGCGTCGCTGACGGACGACCTGCTGGCCGCTCAGGAGCTCGAGGCACGATTCCACGAGCGTACGGCCGCGATGTCAGCCTGGGCGCGCCTCTCCCCCGACGTCCAGCACGTGCGCTGGGCGTTGGAGGAGCTGCGCCTGAGCCTGCTGGCCCAGAACCTCAGGACGGCGTTCCCGGTGTCCGTCAAGCGCGTGACAGCCCTGGTGGACGCGCTGTAGCGCTGCTCGGCCGTTTACCAAGAGGTCGGGGCAAACTTCGGCCTCTGGCGGAACTCCGCAGGGCGAACAGCCACTCCGCAAGGCGCGCGAGCCTTGAGGAGTGGCTGTTTGCCGTGACCTCTTGGTAAACCGTCCCCAGGGGTCAGACCCCCAGCAGGTCGATCACGAAGACGAGAGTCTTGCCCGAGAGCCGGTGACCGCCGCCGGCCGGGCCGTACGCGAGCTCGGGCGGGCAGACGAGCTGACGCCGGCCGCCGACCTTCATGCCCGGGATGCCCTGCTGCCACGCCGCGATCAGCTGCGGCAGCGGGAACTTCGCGGACTGGCCGCGGTCCCACGAGGAGTCGAACTGCTCGCCGGTCTCGAACTCGACACCGACGTAGTGCACGTCGACGAGTCCGCCGGGCACCGCCTCGGGTCCGTCGCCGACGATGAGGTCCTTGATCTGGAGCTCGGTGGGCGGAGGGCCCTCGATGAAGTCAACTTCAGGCTTGTCAGTCATGTGCACGATCCTGTCACACGGGTTCGCTGCAACAATGGCCAGATGCGCGCCACGGTCCTCCACGCCCCTCATGACATCCGCCTCGACGACGTGGCTGCTCCGCAGCTCCACGACGACGGTGACGCCATCGTGCGCGTCGTGGCCGCGTGCGTCTGCGGGTCCGACCTGTGGCCCTATCGCGGCATCAACGAGATCAGCGAGCCGATGCGCATCGGCCACGAGTTCGTGGGTGTCGTCGAGCAGGTCGGCGCGGGTGTCTCGTCGCTGAATGAGGGCGACTTCGTCATCGCGCCGTTCATGTACTCGGACAACACCTGCAAGCTCTGTGAACGCGGCATCCACACGTCGTGCGTCAGCGGTGGCTTCTGGGGCGTCGACGACCGCCAGGGTCGACCGGTGGACGGCGGGCAGGGTGAGCTCGTACGCGTGCCGCTCGCCGACGGCACCCTGGTGTCGACGGCGCAGCCCGACGAGGCGATGGTGCCGCACCTCCTGACGCTGTCCGACGTCTTCCCGACCGGGCACCACGCAGCGATGCTT
Source organism: Aeromicrobium ginsengisoli (assembly GCF_004134905.2). GTDB lineage: Bacteria > Actinomycetota > Actinomycetes > Propionibacteriales > Nocardioidaceae > Aeromicrobium > Aeromicrobium ginsengisoli. Next base: position 299,418 of record NZ_SDPQ02000001.1, read on the forward strand.
GCCGGTGTCCAGCCGGGCAGCACCGTCGCGGTCGTCGGCGACGGCGCTGTCGGTCTCTCGGCGGTGCTCGCGGCGAAGCGCCTCGGCGCCGGCCGCATCGTTGCGATGTCCCGTCACGACGACCGGCAGCAGCTGGCGCGCGAGTTCGGTGCCGACGAGATCGTCGCGACGCGCGGCAAGGAGGGCGCCGCCGAGGTCCGGGAGATGCTCGACGGCATCGGCGCAGACCATGTGCTGGAGTGCGTCGGCACCGAGCAGAGCATGGCGCAGGCCATGCAGTGCGCCAGGCCCGGCGGCCGGATCGGGTTCGTCGGCGTCCCGCACGGCGTAGAGGTCGACGTTCGCGGGATGTTCTATCGCAACCTCGGCATCGCCGGCGGCGTCGCACCCGCACGCGCCTACATCGAGGAGCTGCTGCCCGACGTCTTGTCAGGCGCGGTCTCCCCCGGGCGCGTCTTCGACCAGACGCTGCCGCTCGACCGGGTCGCCGATGGCTATCGCGCGATGGACGAGCGTACGGCCATCAAGTCGCTGCTGACGCTCTGAACGGTTCGGCGGACACCACGGCATCGACGTTGAGCGGGCCGTAGATGTGCGGGAACGGCAGCGCCTCCCCCTCGACCGGATCGAGCTGCCACGGCGAGGTCAACAGGTCGGTGTCGATCGTCAGCAGCCGCAGCGGTTCGGCGACGTCGCGGTAAAACCGCTCGTGCACACCGGCGACCTGTTCGGCCTGCGAGCAGTGGATGAAGCCCACCTCGGACACGTCCAGCCCCAAGGTCGACACGGTGTACGTACCGGCGGCAACTGCTGAAGTCCAGGCGTCGTCGGTCGCGAGGTGGAAGATCCTCACGGGATCTGTTCGGCTGCGTCGTTGAGGCGGGCGAGGCTACGGGCGAACGTGCTGATGTCGTCATCGGTCCAGCCCGAGATGATCGCGGAGAACCGCTGGTGGCTGCGCTTGCGATAGGCCTCGAGCTTGGCGCGTGCCTCTGGCTCGGCGACGAGCAGCTGCGCCCGGCCGTCGTCCGGGTCGGGCACGCGGGCGACCAGGCCAAGCTTCTCCAGCGCGGCGATCGCCCGGCTGGCGGTCGACTTGTGCACCCCGAGCCCCTCGGCCAGCTCCGAGCCTCGGATGCCATCAGGCGCGTCGCAGATCGCGATGAGGAACAAGAACTGCCCATAGTCGAGCGAAGGGTGGATCTCGGGAATCTGGCGGAGTGAGCGGGCACGGACTCGCCGCACGAACCGGGTCAGCTCGTACTCGACGTCGAGGTCGTTCGGCAGATCGTTGCTCATCCCGCCAGCCTATAGAAGAAGCCGGCGCAATCGTGACAGGTCAGCGCACCTCGGAACGGGACGGCTCCGCCGTGGCGCCCTCCCGCTCCGCTGGCACGCTTCGACCTTCGCTCGCAGAGCTCGCTCAGCCTCAGCGCAGCTCGGACGAGGTGAGGTTGAGCAGGCGGCGAGCCACGATGAGCTGCTGGATCTGCTGCGTGCCCTCGAAGATGTCGAGGATCTTGGAGTCCCTCGCCCATTTCTCGACCAGCTCGGTCTCGCTGTAGCCGAGAGTTCCGGCCAGCTCGACGCAGCGCAGGGTGATCTGGTTGCCCACCCGGCCGGCCTTCGCCTTGGCCATCGACGCCTCCATCGAGTTGGGCTTGCGGTTGTCCGCCAGCCACGCGGCCTCGAGGGTCAGCAGCAAGGCGGCCTCCCAGTCGGCCTCCATCGCGATGAACGTCGCCGCAGCGTACGACTGCGACTGCACGGGACGGTCGTAGTCGATGACGACGCCGGCGTCCTCCAGCAGGCGCCGGATGTCCTCCAGCGCCGCCCTGGCACAGCCGACGGCCATGCCGGCGACGAGCGGACGCGTGTTGTCGAACGTCGCCATGGCGCCGGCGAAGCCCTGCTTCGTGTCGATCTCCGGGTTGCCGAGGAGGTTCTCCGCCGGCACCCGGCAGTTGTCGAGCACGATGACCGCGGTGTCGGACGAGCGGATGCCAAGCTTGTGCTCAAGGCGCTCGACCCTGATGCCGGGAAGGCTCTTGGGCACGAGGAACGACTTGATCGCGGCGCGGCCGAGGCTCTTGTCGAGCGTCGCCCAGACCACGACCGAGTCGGCGCGGTCGCCGGCGGTCACGAAGATCTTCTCGCCGTTGAGGATGTAGGCGTCGCCGTCCTTGACCGCGGTCGTGGTGATCGCGGCGGAGTCGGAGCCGAAGCTCGGCTCGGTGATCGCCATCGCCGCCCAGGTGCCCTTGAAGCGCTCGAGCTGCTCCTCGTTGGCCACCGAGGCGATCGCGGAGTTGCCGAGGCCTTGACGGGGCATCGAGAGCAGGAGGCCGACATCGGCCCAGCACATCTCGATGATCGAGAGCACGGACGACATGTTGGTGCCGTTGTTGACCTTGCTGCCTTTGTCGTTCTCGTCGGCGTCGTCACGGCGTACGCCTGCGGCGCCGGCACCCTGGCCCTGCCCGGAGTCGCCCATGCCGTCGACCAGCGAGGCGAGCAGGTCCAGCTCCTTGGGGTACGCGTGCTCGGCGAGGTCGTACTTGCGCGAGTTGGCACGCAGGAACTCTTCGGCGACCTGGTGCGCCTGCTTGATGAACGGGCGGAACTTGCGGGGAGTCTCGAGATTGATCATGAGTGATTCCGTCCTCAGACGAGGACTGCTCCTTCCATCAGGCCGATGGCTCGCAGGTCGCGGTACCACCGTTCGACCGGGTGCTCCTTGACGAAGCCGTGGCCGCCGAGCAGCTGGACGCCGTCGGTGCCGATCTTCATGCCGTACTCGGCGGTCAGGCGTCGCGCGAGGGCGACCTCTCGGGCGTAGTCGCCGCCTTGCTCGGCCCGCGATGCGGCTCGCAGGGTCGTGAGGCGCATGCCCTCGAGCTCGATCGCGATGTCGGCGACCATGAACGCCACCGCCTGGCGGTGGGCGATCGGCTCGCCGAACGCCGTGCGGGTCTTGACGTAGTCGGAGACGTAGTCGAGGACGGCCCGAGCCGCGCCCAGCGCCAGGCCGGCCCAGGCGAGGCGCGAGAGGCGAACGCACTCGCGGTAGTCGTCGACGGTGCCGTCGCCCAGGATCGCGTCGGCGGGGATCTCGACGTCGGTCAGCACGAGCCGGCTGAGGCCTGCGGCGCGCAGTCCCATGCCGGGATCGGCCTCGATCGTCACGCCGTCGGTGCTCGACTCGAGCAGCACCAGCGTCGGGCCGCGGCCCTCGATGTCGACGGCGACGACGAACAGCTCGGCCTCGCTGCCGCGCACCACTGCGGACTTGACGCCGTTGAGCCGGAAGCCGGTGTCGGTCTTGGCCGCCTTGGTCTGCAGCTCGAACGGGTCGAACAGGGGGCGGGGCTCGACGACCGCGAGCGCTGCGGTCGGGATGTCGTCACCAGCGAACGCCGGGAGGTAGGTCTGCTGCTGAGCATCCGAGCCCCACAGCGAGATCGCGGTCGCGACGGCGGCCGGTGCCAGGCACGCGACGGCCTGGCCCATGTCACCCTCGGCGAGCGCCTCGGCGACGAGCACGCCGGTGACCGCCGAGCGATCCTCCGACAGCCCGCCGAGGCTCTCGGGAATGTTGAGCAGCGTCAGCCCGAACTCGCTGGTCTGCGCGAGGACTTCCTTGGGCGTGTCGTTGGCGGACTCGGCCGCCTCGGCGCCGGGCCGGAGCACCTCGGCGGCGAACTCCTTGATGACCCCGACGATCATCTGCTGGTCCTCGGTGGGTTCGAGGTCGAACACGCCGCTGTCGGACGTACGGGCGAGACGCTTGGGCTTGCCCGTGCTCTTGACCCGCTTGAACGTGCGCGTCGTGGCGCCGGCGACCCGGAAGCCGCTCTTGGCGCCTTGGTAGACGGCGCGCTCGGTCGTCTTGCGCAGCTTGAGCTTGTCGATGGTCGGCGAGCTGGCGATGCGGTTGAGCACCGCCAGACCGATGCCCATGGGATCTCGGCGACTGGCCACAGGAACTCCTCGGACTGGATGTGAAGGGGCGAGGTTGGACTGAGTTGCCCACCCGCTCCGCCAACTGTAACTGCGAGTTGCAGTTTGACATACCCATGGTATCCGAACTCACATCGCAGGACCAGCGGTTGCCGCGACTCGGCGGATCGGTAGCCTTGTCCAGTCCTGAGCGAAGGAGCCCAGAGCCCGTGCCTGCTTCACAGTCCCGACCGCTGCCCGGAGGCGGTTCCGTACGCCCCATCACCCGCTGGGGCACGCCCGTCATGCACCGAGAGCTCGAGGACGTCACGGTGTTCGACGATGAGCTCGAGACGCTCGTCAAGGACATGGTCGCCACGATGTACGCCGCCAAGGGCGTGGGGCTCGCCGCCAACCAGGTCGGGGTCGACCTCAAGGTGTTCGTCTTCGACTGCCCCGACGACGACAACAACCAGATCACCGGTGTCGTGTGCAACCCCGTGCTGCACCTGCCCGAGGGCAAGGACCGCAACCTCGAGGACGAGGACGAGGGCTGCCTCTCGCTCCCCGGCGCGTTCACGTCCTGCGCCCGCCCTGACCGGGCCCACGTCACCGGCGTGGACCAGACCGGCGCGCCGGTCGAGTTCGTCGGCGACGGGCTGCTGGCGCGTTGCCTGCAGCACGAGACGGATCACCTGTTCGGCACGGTGTTCGGCGACCGGCTGCCCGAGCGGTCCCGCAAGAAGCTCTACAAGCAGCACCAGGAGCTCGCCGACAACTACCCGGAGGACTGGCCCATCACGGTGCTCGTCGACGACCCGGTGATTGACCGCTAGGTCTCACTGCCTGCGGCGGTGGATGTTCCACCGCTTGCGAGCTCATGGGGTGGAGAATCCACCGCCGAGGCGCTCAGCGCGAGCGCAGCTCCCAGCAGGCCACGGCCACGGATGACGCGACGTTGAGCGAGTCGATGCCGGCCGCCATCGGGATCGTCACCCGGTGATCGGCCGACTTCTCCCAGTGCGGGCTGAGCCCGTGACCTTCGGAGCCGACGATGAGGGCGAGTCGTTCGACGTCGTGCGGCACCTGGTCGATCGGCACCGAGTCGGCGGCCAGCGTCATCGCGTACGTCGTGAAGCCGGCCTCACGCAGCACGTCCGGTGCGGTGTACCAGTCCTCGACCCGCGCGTAGGGCAGCCAGAACACCGAGCCCATCGACACCTTGATCGCGCGGCGATAGAGCGGGTCAGCGCAGCGCGGCGACAGCAGCACGGCGTCGAACCCCAACGCCGCGGCGGCGCGGAAGGCGCCACCGACGTTGGTGTGGTCGGCGAGGTCCTCCATGACGATGACTCGGCGCGCGTCGGCCAGCACCTCCTGCGGCGAGGCCAGCTCCGGGCGTTGGAGCGCAGCGAGCGCTCCGCGGTGCACGTGGAAGCCGGTGAGCTTCTCGATCGACGCGTCGTCGAGCACGAAGCACGGCACGTCGCTGGCGTCGAGCAGGTCGGCGAGCCCGTCGAGCCAGCGTGGCGACATGAGGAACGAGCGCGGCTGGTGTCCGGACTCGATCGCCCGGCGGACGACCTTCTCGCCCTCGGCGAGGAACAGTCCGCGGTCCGCCTCGAGCCGCAGCCTCAGCTGGACGTCACGCAGGTCGACGTAGTCGCGCAGTCGAGGATCCTCGAGGTCGTCCAGTAGTACGATCTCGGCCACCGGGCTAGCCTAACGAGCATGAGCCTTGACCGTCCCGTCACACCCGATCCCTATCCGCTCCTGCCGTCCACGGAGTCGTTCTCCGTGACGAGTTCTGACGTCACCGACGGCCAGCCCCTCAAGGACGACCAGGTCAACGAGTTCGGCGACACGTCGCCGCAGCTGTCCTGGTCCGGCGCTCCGGAGGGCACCAAGTCGTACGTCGTCACGTGCTTCGACCCGGACGCGCCGATCGTCTCCGGCTTCTGGCACTGGGTCGCCGTCGACATCCCGTCCGATGTCACCGAGCTCACCGCAGGCGCCGGTGCGTCGGACGACTCGCTGCCCGGCAGCGCGTTCCACCTACGCAACGACGGAGGCGGCTTCGGCTACATGGGCGCCGCTCCCCCGGCCGGAGACCAGGTGCACCGCTACTTCTACGTCGTGCACGCCGTCGGAGAGGACAGCCTCGGCGTCGACGCGTCGGTCTCGCCCGCGGTCGTCGGCTTCAACCTCGCGTTCAAGACGCTGGGCCGCGCCATCATCCACGGCACCTACCAGCACTGAGCAGACCGTTCCTTGAGCCTGTCGAAAGGTCCGTTCGACAGGCTCAAGGAACGAGGTCAGGCCTGCGGCGGCTCGGGTGCCGCAGGCGGCTCAGGCGTACCGGTTTCGGGCTGAGCCGGCGGCGCACCCGCACTGGGGCTCACCGGGCTCTCCGCAGCCTTGGCGGCGTCGAGCGCCTCCTGCACGGCGTCAGCGGTGGCCTGCTCGTCAGGAGCGTCGTCGACGATCGGCGCGTCGAAGTCGACCCGCGTCTTGCTGCCGCCTCCGTCGACCGGGATCTTGCCGAGCGTGCCGCCCAGTGTGCCCAGCGCCTTGGTCAGCTCGGCCGGGATGATCCACGTCGTGGCGTTGTCGCCCTCAGCGATCTTGGGGAGCATCTGGAGGTACTGGTAGGACAGCAGCTTCTGGTCGGGGTTGCCGTCGTGGATGGCCTGGAAGACCGTCTGGATGGCCTGTGCCTCACCCTGCGACCGCAGGATCTGCGCCTGGCGATCGGCCTGGGCCGTGAGGATCTGCGCCTGGCGCTGACCCTCGGCGGTGAGGATCGCGGACTGCTTCTGGCCCTCGGCGGTCAGGATCGCCGACTGGCGCTCGCCCTCGGCCGTGAGGATCGCGGCACGCTTGTTGCGCTCGGCGCGCATCTGCTGCTCCATCGCGTCGATGATCGACGGCGGCGGGTCGATGCCCTTGAGCTCGACACGGTTGACGCGGATGCCCCACTTGCCGGTCGCGCTGTCGAGCTCGCCACGCAGGCCGGAGTTGATCTGGTCGCGACTGGTCAGGGCGTGCTCGAGGCTCATGCCACCCGTGATGTTGCGCAGCGTCGTCATGGTGAGCTGCTCGATCGCCTGGATGTAGTTGGCGATCTCGTAGGTCGCGGCGATCGGGTCGGTGACCTGGAAGTAGATGACCGTGTCGATCGACACCACGAGGTTGTCCTCGGTGATGACGGGCTGCGGCGGGAACGAGACGACCTGCTCGCGCAGATCGATGACGTAGCGCACCTTGTCGATGAACGGCACGACGATGTTGAGGCCGGCCGACAGGGTCGTGCGGTACTTGCCGAACCGTTCGACGATCCCGGCACGCGCCTGAGGCACGATCTTGACCGTCATCGAGACGAAGACGATCGCCAGGACGGCGATGAGGATGAGCACGATCAGTGCTGTCATTCAGGACTCCTTGATGGTGACGACGGCGGTGGCGCCGTCAATCCGGGTGACGAGGACTTCGGTGCCAGTGTCGTACGTCTGACGGTCGTCGGCCGCGCGGGCGGACCAGACCTCACCGGCGAGCTGGATGCGGCCGTGCGTGCCGCCGACGGGCTCGAGGACGACTGCCGAGCGGCCGACGAGCGCGTCATGCCCGGTCATGAGCGTCGGACCGTCGTGCAGGCGCTCGACCAGAGGAGGCCTGACGAGGAACAGCATCGCCACGGCCACCAGCGCGAACACCACGATGGCGAGATAGACATTGACCCCGAACGCCGTGGCGAGCGCAGCCGCCAGCGCTCCGATGCCGAACATCAGCAGCACCAGGTCGAGGCTCAGCAGCTCGACGATGACCAGCAGGAGCGCGATCGCGAGCCATACAGCCCAACCGTTGTCGATCAGCCAGTCGTTCATGATGCCTCCCCTGTGCCATCGCCGCGATCCGCGCGATGTCCGTATGCTGCCCGGCGAGCGTTGTAGCGGCCACCTTCGTGCTGGAGCTGGATGCGTGACCCGAAGGTCGTGCTGAGTGTCTCGCCCGTGAGCGTCGACTCGATCGGCCCCTGCGCCACCACCCTGCCATCTCGGAGCATGAGTACGTGGGTGAATCCGACGGGAATCTCCTCGACGTGGTGCGACACCATCACCAGCACCGGCGCGTCCTTGGCGAGCGACAGCACCTCGAGGCTCGCCATGAGGTCCTCGCGGGCACCGAGGTCAAGGCCGGCAGCGGGCTCGTCGAGCAGCAGCAGCTCGGGATCGGTCATCAGTGCACGGGCGATCAGGACCCGCTTGCGCTCGCCCTCGGACAGGGTGCCGAACGTACGGTTGGCCAGCCCCGTGATGCCCATCTCGCCCATCATCTGGGTGGCGCGGCGGTAGTCCTCCTCGTCGTACCGCTCCTGCCAGCGGCCGAGCACGGCGTGGGCCGCCGACACGATCGTGTTGCCGACGGACTCCGTGGGCGGGATGAGGTCGGCGACCGCGGTGCTGGTGTGGCCGATGCGGGTGCGCAGCTCGAAGATGTCGACCTTGCCGAGCTTGCTGCCGAGGATGCGGACCTTGCCCTTGGACGGGTGCATCGCGGCGCTGATGATCTGCAGCAGCGTCGTCTTGCCGGCGCCGTTGGGCCCGAGGACGACCCACCGTTCGCCCTCCTCGACCGTCCAGCTGACGTCTTCGAGCAGGACCTTGCCGGGCCGTACGACACTCACCTTCGAGAGCTCGAAAGCGGCAGGCATACACACTCCTGGTCGTAGTTGGTGGCGGTGGAGTCAACCTATCGCGGCCACGCTCGGCGTCAGCGATAGCCTCGGGTGCGATGACTGATCCCGTGCCCACTCTGCACTTCAACGATCCGACCGTCCTGGTCACCCTCACGGGCCCCGACCAGAGCGGTGTGACGACGCGCCTGTTCGCCGACCTCGAGCCGTACGGTGTGGAGGTCATCGACGTCGAGCAGCTCGTCGTACGCGGTCGCCTGATCCTCAGCGCCCTGCTGACCGTGCCCGAGGACACCGCGCACCTCGAGGTCACGGTCCACGAGGTCGGCGCGGCGTTCGGGCTCGAGGTCACGGTCGAGTACGGCACCGGCGACAACCGGGCCCGCAGGGTCGGTCGCGCGCAGGTCGTCATCCTCGGCGCCCCCCTGCGTCCCGCGGCGATGGCGGCGCTGGCCCAGCGGATCAAGGACGACGGCGGCAACATCGACCGCATCGTGCGCATGGCCCGCTATCCGGTGACCGCGATCCGCATGGAGGTCTCCGGTGCGGATCCGGACCAGCTGCAGGCCGATCTCGCCGCGGTCGCGTTCGAGCAGGGCGTCGACGTCGCGGTGCAGGAGAACGGCATCCTGCGACACGCCCAGCGCCTCGTCGTGATGGATGTCGACTCGACGCTGATCCAGGGCGAGGTCATCGAGATGATCGCCGCCCATGCGGGCTTCGAGGCCGAGGTCGCCGCCGTGACGGAGTCGGCGATGCGCGGGGAGCTGGACTTCACGGAGTCGCTGCACGCACGCGTGGCGTTGCTCGAAGGGGTTTCCGAGTCAGCTCTCGACGAGGTCTACGACTCCCTGACATACGCCCCGGGCGCCCGCACCATGATCCGTACGCTCAAGCGTCTCGGCTACCGGTTCGCGCTGGTCAGCGGCGGGTTCACCCGCATCATCGAGAGGATCGCCGCCGAGCTCGACATCGACTACTACGCCGCCAACGAGCTCGAAGTCGTCGACGGTCGACTGACCGGCAAGATCGTCGGCGACATCGTCGACCGGGCCGGCAAGGCCGAGGCGCTGCGGCACTTCGCCGAGCAGGCACGCATCTCGGTCAAGAACACCGTGGCCATCGGCGACGGCGCCAACGACCTGGACATGCTCGCGGCGGCCGGCCTCGGCATCGCCTTCAACGCCAAGCCGCTCGTCCGCGACCAGGCGCGAACCTCGGTCAACGTGCCGTACCTCGACGCGATCGTCTACCTGCTCGGCATCACGCGCGAAGAGGTCGAAGCCGCCGACGCCGCTGACTAGCTGCCGAGCACGGAGTCGAGCAGGCCCGGGAACCGGACGTCGAGCTCGTCCTTGCGGAGGCTGACGAGGCGGCCGCGACCGTTGGGGACGTTGCGGACGATGCCGGCCTCACGGAGCACCTTCATGAGGTGCGACTTGGTGGACTTGGGCAGGCCGGGGTTGGTCGCACCGCAGGCCGCCATGTCGAGAGGGCCAGCGGCGACCTCCCGCACGATCTCGAGCCGCGCCGGGTCACTGAGGGCGAACAGCACGTCGGTCAGCGTGATGTCCTCGATCGCCGGGTGTTCCAGCTCATACGTCGCCATGGTTCGATAATACTTGAACAGTTGTGACGACCGGCGTAACGTGATGGTTCCAATCTTTTCGAACCAAATTGCTCCAGAGGAATTCATGACCGTCACGCTTGATGCCCCTCAGCTCGTACGCCGCAGCAGCGCCGCTTTCGCTCTGGGCCTGTTCGCCTTCGTCGCGATGATGATCGGCGCGAGCGCGCCGTCGCCGTTCTACCCCGTCCTCCAGCAGGAGCTCGGCTTCTCGTCGGCCACGCTGACTGGCATTTTCGCGGTCTACGCGATCGCGCTCCTCGTGACGCTGCTCGTGACCGGCTCGCTCTCGGACCACATCGGCCGCCGCCCGATGATCTCGGTGGGGTTCGCGGTGCTGGCCCTCAGCATGGTCGTGTTCTGGCACGCGGACTCAGTCGGGGCGCTGTTCCTTGCGCGCACGGCCCAGGGTGCGGCCAGCGGCCTGCTGATGTCGTCGCTGAGCGCGGCGGTCGTCGACCTGGAGCCCGAACACCGGCCCGGTGCGGCGGCGACGTTCAACAGTGTGAGCCCGCTCGCGGGTCTGGCGCTCGGTGCCCTGTTCGGCGGCATCGTCCTCGACCAGTCGTCGCAGCCGCTGGTCGCGGTGTTCGGAACCCTGACGGCCGTGTACGTCCTGCTCGCGGCGATCGTGTGGCTGCTGCCGGAGACCTCGCCGCGTCGTGAAGGACTGCTGCACTCGCTGCGCCCCCGGGTCGGCGTCCCGGTCGCCGCTCGTCCGGCCTTCCTCCGCAGCACCCCGGCGCTGGTCGCCGGCTGGGCCACCGGTGGGCTCTACCTCTCGCTCGGCGCACCCATCGCAGCTCGCGAGCTCGGCGGGACGGACCACATCGAGCAAGGGCTCGTCGTCACGGTGCTGACCGGTGTCGGCGCCATAGCCTGCTACGTCGCTCGCCGAGCGCCGTCGCGAAGCATCACGATCTTCGGCACGTCGGCGCTCGCGCTCGGTACCGTCCTGTCGCTGGTCGCCCTCGCCGCCGGATCCCTGTGGGGGTTCCTCGCTGCGGCCGTCATCGGCGGTGCAGGCTTCGGCACGGCGTTCCTCGGCATCATGCGGTCGATCACGCCGGTCGTCGGCCCTCACGAGCGGGGCGAGCTGTTCGCCGCCGTGTTCGTCGTGAGCTACCTGGCGTTCGGCATCCCCGCAGTTGCTGCCGGCATCGCGGCGCCGCACATCGGCCTGGCCACCACCACGTACGTGTACGGCGGCCTCGTGGTCGTGCTGTCAGCCGCCGCTGCCGGTCTGCGCAGGTTCGGGTCGACGGATTAGAGGTTGCGCTGCGGCGTCGGCGTACGAGGTTTCGTCACCTGACGCCTTCGGCGTGATCGCTCAACCTGAGTTCACGCTCGCTCGCAGAGCTCGCTCGGTTTACTCATCGTCCTCGAGGCGGAAGCCGAGCTTCATCGTCACCTGGTAGTGCGAGACCTCGGTGTCGGTGACCTGTCCGCGGATGTCGGTGACCTCGAACCAGTCGAGGTGGCGCAGGGTCTTGCCGGCTCGCTTGATGCCGTTGTCGACGGCCTCGGTGATGCCGTCGGAAGAGGTGCCGACGATCTCGGTCACGCGGTATGTGCGATCAGTCATGCCCCGAGCGTACGACCCCGGACTCCATCCGGCGGACGCGCCTGTGCGACGTAGAGTGGAGGTGTGCCCACAGAACCGCGGAAGCAGCAGGTCTTCTCGATCACGACTGCGGCCGAGTCGCAAAGTGCCGACCGAGGTCGGCGCGAGCGACGCTACGCGATCTCGATGGGCATCCGGACCGTCTGCTTCATCGGTGGGGTCATCGTCCTGACGGCCGTGCCGTCGCCGTGGTCCCGTCTCGGCTGGATCCTGTTCGTCGGCGCGGTGTTCCTGCCCTACACCTCAGTGGTCCTGGCCAACTCCGGCGTGCGCAAGAAGGGCTCAGGACCGTCGCCGTTCGGCCCGGAGGCCAAGGGCCAGATCGAACCACCCGCGGCTCCCCCGCTCGACCGTGAGTGACGTCCTGACCTGCTCGGCCAAGGGCTGCACCGTCGAGGCGCAGCACCAGCTGCTGTGGAACAACCCCAAGATCCACACGCCTGACCGGCGCAAGATCTGGCTCGCCTGCGACGAGCACGAGGAGTCGCTGCGCTCATTCCTGTCGGCCCGTGGCTTCTGGAAAGAGACGCAGCCGGTCTAGCCGCCGATCGACGACATCGGCCGCGACGACTGCAGGAAGGTCGGGTCGTCGATGCCGTGACCCGGCAGCTTGGTCATCATCGCGGCGGCCCAGCGACGCGCGATCTCCTCGTCGGAAGCGCCCGTGCGCAGCGCTGTCCGCAGGTCGGACTCCTCGCGCGCGAACAGGCAGTTGAGGATCTGCCCGTCGGCTGTCAGGCGTACGCGATTGCAGTCGCCGCAGAACGGCCGGGTGACCGAGCCGATGATGCCCACGGTGTGCGGTCCGTCGTCGACCAGGAACTTCTCGGCCGGCGCCGAGCCGCGACCGTCGAGCCCGGTCAGCCGGAAGTGCTCGCCGAGCAGCGTCAACGTCTCGTCGGCAGTGATCATCGCCTCGCGGTTCCAGCCGTGCTGGGCGTCGAGCGGCATCTGCTCGATGAAGCGCAGCTCGTAGTCGTGCTTCATGCACCAGCGCAACAGATCCGGCGCCTCGGCGTCGTTGATGCCGCGCAGCAGCACGGCGTTGACCTTGACCGGCGCGAGACCGGCTTCGCGAGCCGCAGCGAGGCCGTCGACGACGTCGTGGAGCCGGTTGCGACGGGTGATCTGCTCGAAGGTCGCCGGGTCCGTCGTGTCGAGGCTGATGTTGACGCGGTCGAGGCCTGCGGCGGCCAGCGCCTTGGCGGTGTGCTTGAGGCCGAGGCCGTTCGACGTCATGGCCGTGCGGGGCTTGGACGGCAGCGCCTTGGTCGCGGCGACGAGCTCCGGCAGGCTTCGGCGAAGCAGCGGTTCTCCCCCGGTGAAACGTACGTCGCGGACACCGAGGATCTCGACCCCGATGCCGATCAGGCGCATCAGCTCGGCGTCCGTCAGCGTGTCCTCGCTCGGCATCCAGTCGAGGCCTTCGGCCGGCATGCAGTACTGACACCTGAGGTTGCAGCGATCGGTCAGCGACACGCGCAGGTCGGTGGCGACTCTGCCGTGCGTGTCGATGAGCTGCATGGACACCATCCTAGGCGGCCGCACGCCACCCGGGGGACGAGACGTTGGCCCGCACAACTACCGTCGACACGTGTACCGCTTCCTGCTGAGCATGCGGTGGATCGGATTCGCGGTCTTCGTCATCGTGCTCGCCGCCGTCTGCACCCGTTTGGGCTTCTGGCAGATCCATCGACTCGAGCATCGTCTTGAGCAGAACAAGATCATCACGGCCCACCTGAAGGCCGACCCCGTCGACCTGACCCAGGTGCTCAAGCCCGGTGGCGAGGTCGATGACCAGAGCGAGTACACCCGCGTACGAGCCACGGGCACGTATGACGTGGAGCACCAGGTGACCGTCAAGTTCTCCACGCGCGACGGTGCCCCCGGCGTCGACGTCGTCACGCCGTTCGTGCTGTCGTCCGGCGATGCGGTGCTGGTCGACCGCGGCTGGCAGGAGACCCAGAACACCGTGACCCGTCCCGTCGTGCCCGATCCCCCGTCGGGCGAGGTGACGATCACCGGGTGGCTGCGCCAGAACAACGGCGCCGGCAACGATGCCGTACGCCCTGTCGCCGGCCAGATCAGGGCGATCTCGAGCATCGGCTTCGCGGACTCCGTGCCCTACAAGCTGCTGGGTGGTTACCTCAACCTGCGCTCCGAGGACCCCGCGGCGGCCAAAAAGCTCGCCGCCGAGCCGGAGCCCGAGCGCGGTCAGGGTCCGCACTTCTTCTACGCCCTGCAGTGGTGGTTCTTCGCCCTGCTCGCCGTCGTCGGCTACTTCTGGTTCGCCAGGTCGGAGGCCAAGGAGCGCCGCAACCCCACGCGCATCGACGGATTCGCGGACAGCAGTCCCCCGCGATGAGCCACCCGCTGGCCGGGATCATCAAGGACGCCGCAGAAGGTCGCTTCCTCCCTGTTGACGGAGAGTACCACCGGGTCACCCCGTGGAAGCCCGGGCTCGAGGCTGTCGTCGCGTTCACGGGCCATGCCGTCTTCGCGGTCGACGCGAAGACGACCGATGAGACCCTGGCCGACCTGGGCGCAGACGGTTTCGGCGGAGCACACGACCCCCGGCTCATCGCCGAGCTGGCCGGGCCTGATGGCTGGATCGACAGCCTGGACGTCCTGCTGGTCGGCAGGGGCGCGGGGCCCACAGGTCACGGACTGGTGGCCCGGCCCGACCTCGCGACACATCCTCGGGTGCACTTCGCAGCCAGCAACCGTGATGACGTGCAGGTCTTCGGGTTCGAGGACCAACAACGGTCGACGGTCGTCGTGCTGGCCCGCGGCCTGGCCGGGCTGCCCGAGATCAGCTTCGAGCTCGACCCGGAGCACCGCGGCGGCGAAGGAACGGCACTGATCGAGGACGCGCTGAGGCTCGTCCCCGAGGGTGAGCTGGTCGTCGCGGCCGCTGCCCCGGGCAACGCCGCGAGCCTGCGCGCACTCCTGTCAGCAGGCTTCGTTGCCTTGGGCTCGCTGCAGCTCTTCCGGCGTGCGTCGAGCGACCGCTAGGCCAGCGTGACGAGGTCGGCGTAGTCCTCGGACCAGTGGTCCTCGTCGCCGTCGGGCAGCAGCAGCACGCGATCGGGCTCGAGTGCCAGGACCGCGCCCTCGTCGTGCGAGACGAGCACGATCGCACCCTCATACGTACGAATGGCCCGCAGGACCTCTTCGCGCGACGCGGGGTCGAGGTTGTTGGTCGGTTCGTCGAGCAGCAGCACGTTGGCACTGGACACGATGAGGCTTGCGAGGGCCAGACGGGTCTTCTCGCCGCCTGACAGCACGCCGGCGGGCTTGGAGGTGTCGTCGCCGCTGAACAGGAACGAGCCGAGCACGCTGCGCGCCTCGGTGTCGGTCAGCTGCGGAGCCTGGGCCTGCATGTTCTCCAGCACGGTGCGCGAGGTGTCGAGGGTCTCGTGCTCCTGCGCGAAGTAGCCGATCTTGAGGCCATGTCCCGGGATGATCTCGCCGGTGTCCGGGGTCAGCGTGCCGGCCAGCATGCGGAGCAGCGTGGTCTTGCCGGCGCCGTTGAGGCCCAGCACGACGACGCGACTGCCCTTGTCGATCGCGAGATCGACGTCGGTGAAGATCTCCAGCGAGCCGTACGACTTGGAGAGTCCTTCGGCCATCAGCGGGGTCTTGCCGCAGGGCGCCGGCTTGGGGAACTTGATGTTGGCGACCTTGTCCTGCACTCGCTCGCCCTCGAGCCCGGCAACGAGCTGCTCGGCACGCCGCAGCATCTGCTGAGCCGTGGCGGCCTTGGAGGCCTTGGCGCGGAACTTGTTGGCTTGGCTGGTCAGCTGGTCGGCCTTCTTGACCGCGATGGCGCGCTCACGCTTGCGACGGTGCTCGTCGGCCTCGCGCTGCTTGACGTACGACTTCCAGCCCATGTTGTAGATGTCGATCGTCGCGCGGTTGGCGTCGAGGTAGAGGACCTTGTTGACGGTCTCCTCGATCAGCTCGACATCGTGGCTGATGATCACCAGCCCGCCGCCGAAGTTCTTGAGGAACCCGCGCAGCCAGACGACCGAGTCGGCGTCGAGGTGGTTGGTCGGCTCGTCGAGCAGCAGCGTCTCGGCGTCGGAGAACAAGATGCGCGCGAGCTCGATGCGGCGGCGCTGACCACCGGACAGCGTCGACAGCGGCTGCTCCAGCACCCGGTCGGGCAGCCCCAGCGCGTGGGCGATCGTCGCCGCCTCTGACTCGGCCGCATACCCGCCGCCGGCGCCGAACACCGTGTCGGCGCGGGTGTAGGCCTTCATCGCCTTCTCGGCGATCGCCGGGTCCGGTGAGCCCATGTCGATCTCGGCCTTGCGCATCGCCGTGAGCGCCTCGTCGAGCCCACGCGCACCGAGGATGCGGTCGCGCGCGGTCGTCGCGAGGTCACCGGACTTGGGATCCTGCGGGAGGTAGCCGATCTTGCCGGTCGAGGTGATGGATCCCTCGGCGGGCTGGCCGTCGCCGGACAGCATGCGCGTCAGGGTCGTCTTGCCGGCGCCGTTGCGGCCGACGAGGCCGATCTTGTCGCCCTTGTCGACGCGGAAGGAGACGTCAGACATCAGGACGCGCGCGCCGAAGCGCAGCTCCACATTGGAGACGGTGAGCATGGGGGTGACTTTCAGATCAGGGTGTGCGAAAAGGCGGCGTTGGTACGCCGAACTCATTCCCGCTGATGAAAACTCACCTCACCAGTCTACGGGCTGAGTGAGAGTTCTCGAGACTGTACGAGTGTGCCCCCGACCACAGGCCGAGGCGGGCATCGCCAAAGCACCCACGACCGCCGCGTCATCGCGATAGGCTGGCACAATTGTCCGCCCAGGCGAGGAGCAGCAGTGAGACCTCGTGGCATCACTGCTGTCGTGGCGGCAGTGGCCGTCGTGCTTGCGGTGGCTCAAGCCCCACATGCGGAGGCAGCGACAACGAGCTCGGTCTCGCTGTCCGCTTCCGCGGCCAAGGTCACAGTCGGTTCGAGCGTCAGCTTGCGGGCGGCGGCACCCCGTGGCCGGTTCGCGAGCACCGACAAGGTCCTCTTCCAGCGGAAGGTCAGCGGCACCTGGCGCGGCATCGCCTATCGCACCCTGGGCAGCGACGGCCGGACCGCGCTGAGCGTCAAACCCGCACTTGGCACCGGCTATTACCGGGTCCTCAAGCCTCGCACCACGAAGTTCACTCAGGCAGTCTCCACGACAGTCAAGGTCGTGTCGGTCAGGATCACCAGCAGCGTCGTCCTCACGGCTGGATCCACCGCAGTCTCCGAGGGGGCAACGGTCGACTTCACCATTCAGTCGCCGGCCTCCGCGTACACACCAGGCGAGACCGTGCAGCTCCAGACCCGGAGACCCGGCGAAGCGTGGGCAATCAGCAAGACTCTCAACCTGACCTCCGGCGGCACAGCCGCGGCCGCCCTCACGCCACCACTCGGTACGTCCGAGTTCCGCGCGGTGAAGCCCCAGACCGATCGTTACTCAGCGGCGACCTCGACTCCCGTGACGGTCACCGTCTCTGACAAGCCGGAGCCGGTGGACCCCGTGGTCACGGTGAACGGCACCGGCACGTCCCTGGCAGTCACGACGTCCGACCCGGTCGCGAGGGCCACGTTCAGCGTCAACGAGGGCGAGAAGGTGGCACTCGCGACAGCTGACATCGCCGGGATGTCCCAGCCGACGGTCTCCGTGCAGGATCCCGACGGGGTCGACATCCCGTTGGCGACCCTCGGGAACGTCTCGATGAACACGCGGTGGTCGTTCGTCGCGCCACGCTCCGGGACGTTCACCGTGCTGCTGAGTGCCGCTGGTGGCGGGGCTGGCAGTACCCGGCTCGTGGTGACGACTCCGCTGACGCACGCCGCCGCGGTCAACGGCGCACCTCAGGCCCTGACGGCCACGCCCCTGCCCGGCCGCGAGCTTCGTGTCACCTTTGCCGCGGACAACGGTGAGTACCTGTCGTCCGTCATCGGCAACCCGGTGCAATGGAACCAGCACGCGATGAGGCTGGTGGACGTCGCCACGGGCGAGGAGGTCGAGATCGTCGAGCGCGACGTTCAATTCGGTATGTGGAAGATCCCGGCCGACAGCGACTACCGCCTTGAGCTCGAGCCCTACGCGGCCGACGCCATGGCCGGCGACCTGTCCGTGTCGGCGTCACGTCCCGCTGTGGCCACCGTCAACGGGCCCACGATCGAGGCATCGATCGACCGACCGGGTGACATCGAGGCCTACGCCGTCGACCTCACGGAAGGTCAGACGGTGACTCTGGGCGTGACATACGACGGCGTGGATGACAACGCGGCGTACCTGGTCGAGATCCGCGGCGCGGGAGACGCCCCCTACGGCTCCGTGATGGGTGCCCAGGGCCTCAACGATCTGAAGGTGTGGGAGACCGGCACGTATGTGCTCCTCCTGCGTGGCAAGGGCCTGACAACGCCGACATTCCGCCTCGACATCTCCACTCCGCTCGCCATCGCGCCAGAGCTGAACGGCGATCCGGTGCACGTCTCGACCGTGCACGCGGGGCGGGTGGTCGAAGGCACCGTCGCCGCCGATGCCGGCGACGTCATCTCGCTCCACACCGCGAACGCCACGTACGGGCCGACGAACCCAGGTCGTCCTGTGTTCGACCAGGTCCGTCTCGTCAACGTGGCCTCGGGCCAGGGCGTCTCTCCCGTCGATGGCCGGACTGACTACACCACGATCTGGCAGGTGCCCCTGAACGGTGAATATCGGCTGGTCTGGTCGCCCACCTCGGCCTACACGATGACATTCGACCTGTCGGTCCTGCGAGCAGTGCCCCAACCGTTGAATCCCAACAGTCCGACCTCGAACGTGGCCATCGACCGGCCCGGCGCGGTAGAGGCGTTCACGGTCCCGGTCACCAAGGGTGACCGCCTGGCAGTCGCAATCAGCAGCAGCGACGAGTCCCGCTACCACCTCAACGTCTCCGGGGCAGCCGGCGATGCCGAGCTCTACATGACGGAGCGTGAGGCGCTCGTCGCCGCCAAGACCGGTGTCGTGAACCTCGTGGTGCAGGGACCGTCCAGCGGGACGGGTGCGGCACCACTGCACCTGGACGTCACCACGCCCGCGCGCAAGACCGCAGTGCTCGACGGGTCTCCGGTGACCATGACGACCGGGCAGAACGCCGGGCGCGAGATGTGGGCCGAGTTCACAGCCGGCAAGGACGACTACGTGTCGTACGCCCTCGCCAATCGCGTGCGCTGGAGCACTCGACAGGTCCGCCTCGTCAACGCGTCCACAGGACAGTCCGTCTGGCGCGTCGGTGCCGGCGAGAGGTACCAGGCAGATCCGTTTGAGACGTGGAAGATCCCCGCGGACGGCTCCTACCGCTTCGAGCTGGAGCCGGCGGCGGCCACGACGATGTCAGCCGATCTCACCGTGTCCAAGACGCGTGCCGTACCGATCACGGTCGATGTGACGACGAAGCGGGTCAGTCTGGCGCGTGCGGGCGCTCCGGCCGTGTACACGTTCAGCGCCAATGCGGGTGTCGCGCTGGCCCTCGCCCAGAACGGGACGTTCCCGGGTCTGGACACGCCGTCCGGTGCGGATCTGGTGGTCGAGACGCCGTTCGGCAGCACCTTGCTGCGCACGCAGGTCGGCCCCACGATCACGTATAGCTCCATGACGCCGGAGTCCACCGGCACCTACACGCTGGTCGTCCGTCCGAAGGACGGAATGACCGGCACGATGAGCTTCCGGCTGTCGGCGCCCTGAGCCTTCAGCTGGCGTTGGGGAGTCAGCTCACGGGGTTTCGTCATCTGGCGGCTTGGCCGCGATCGCTCAATCTGGTCTCGGCGCGACGCGCGCTGAGCGCGAATCGACCTCAACCAATGTTGAAGCCGAGGGCTCGCAGCATCTCGCGGCCGTCGTCGGTGATCTTGTCGGGGCCCCACGGCGGCATCCAGACCCATTCGATCCGGAAGTCGTTGACGATGCCGTCCAGGGCAGCGCGGGTCTGGTCCTCGATGACGTCGGTCAGCGGGCACGCCGCGGAGGTGAGGGTCATGGAGAGCACCGTGTTGCTGTGCTCGTCGACATCCGCGCCGTAGACAAGGCCCAGGTCGACGACGTTGATGCCGAGCTCGGGGTCGACGACGTCCTTCATGGCCTCGAGGACGTCCTCCTTGGTCGTGCCACCCTGAGGGGTCAGCTCGACGTCGGGCAGATCGCTGTGATCGGTGGTCATTTCGGGTCTCCCGTGCTTGCAGTGTCTGAAGATGTGGTGACGAGCGCCTGCGAGACGGCGTCCTTCCAGGCCATCCAGCCCAGCAGCGCGCACTTGATGCGGCCGGGGAACTGGGCGACGCCGGCGAACGCGATGCCGTCCTCGAGGACGTCCTCGTCGGGCTCGATCTTGCCCTTGCCGTGCATGAGCGTGTTGAACTCGTCGAGGATCGCCATGCCCTCCTCGACGTTCTTGCCGACGATCAGGTCGTTGAGCACCGAGGTCGACGCCTGACTGATCGAGCAGCCCTGGGCGGCGTAGGACACGTCCGAGACGGTGTTGCCGTCGAGGTGGACACGCAGCGTGATCTCGTCGCCGCACGTCGGGTTGACGTGGTGGACCTCGGCCTCGAAGGGCTCGCGCAGTCCTGCGCCGTGGGGTCGCTTGTAGTGGTCCAGGATGATCTCCTGGTAGAGCGAATCCACGTTCATGGCATCAGTCATGACTCAACCTCCGCTGTGCCGTTCACGAGAAGTACTTCTTCGTATGGTGCAACGCCTCGACCAGGGCATCAATTTCCTGAGTCGTCGTGTAGAGGTAGAACGACGCGCGGGTCGTCGACTGCACCCCGAAGCGCTGGTGGGCCGGCTTGGCGCAGTGATGGCCGGCGCGTACGGCGACGCCGCGCGAGTCGAGCAGCTGCGACACGTCGTGCGGGTGGATGTCGCCGAGCGTGAAGCTGATCGCTCCCCCGCGGTCGACGGCTTCCTTGGGCCCGACGATCGTCAGGCCGTCGATCTCCTGCAGGGCACCCAAGGCGTATGCCGTGATGGCCTGCTCGTGGGCGGCGATGTTGTCCATGCCGATCGCCGAGAGGTAGTCGACCGCTGCCCCGAGTCCGACCGACTGCGCGATCGGCGGTGTGCCGGCCTCGAAGCGTGCCGGCGGCGGAGCGTAGGTCGACTGCGCCATCGTGACGGTCTCGATCATCTCGCCACCGCCGAGGAACGGCGGCAGCTCGGCGAGCAGGTCGTAGCGACCCCAGAGGACACCGATGCCGGTCGGGCCGACCATCTTGTGGCCCGTGAACGCGACGAAGTCGGCACCCAGCGCGGCGACGTCGACCGGCAGCTGCGGGACGGCCTGTGAGGCGTCGACCACGACGAGGGCGCCGACCGAGTGCGCCTTGGCGATGATCGTCTCGAGCGGGTTGATCGTGCCGAGCATGTTGGACACCCACGCGACCGACACGACCGCGGTCTGCTCGGTGATGAGCTGGTCGATGCCCTCGAGGTCGAGGCGACCTTCGTCCGTCACGCCGAACCACCGGAGGCTCGCGCCCGTGCGCTGGCTCAGTTGCTGCCACGGCACGATGTTGGAGTGGTGCTCCATCTCGGTGATCACGATCTCGTGGTCCTGGCCGATGCGACCGGAGTCGCCCAGTACGCGGGCCACGAGATTGAGCGCCTCGGAGGCGTTCTTGGCGAACACGACCTCGTCACGACTGGGTGCGCCGATGAACGCGGCGACCTTGTCGCGGCCGAGCTCGAACGCGGCACTCGCCTCGGCACCCAGCTGGTGCATCGCGCGGGCGACGTTGGCGTTGTGCTGCCGGTAGTGGTCGTCGATCGCGTCGATGACCTGCACCGGTTTCTGCGAGGTGTTGGCACTGTCGAGGTAGACCAGCGGGAAGTCGCCGGCCAGGCGACGCCCCAGGATCGGGAAGTCCTCCCTGATCCTGGCGACGTCGTACGTCTGGGTGCCCTCGACGACGGTCATGCCTGTGCCGCAGCCTTCACGTACTTGTCGTAGCCCTCGGCCTCGAGCTGGTCGGCGAGCTCGCGGCCACCGCTCTCGGCGAGGCGTCCCGCGACGAACACGTGGACGTAGTCGGGCTTGATGTACTGCAGGATGCGCGTGTAGTGCGTGATCAGCAGGACACCGCGGTCACCCTGGGTGCTGTAGCGGTTGACGCCGTCGGAGACGACGCGCAGGGCGTCGATGTCGAGGCCCGAGTCGGTCTCGTCGAGCACCGCGAACTTGGGGTTGAGCAGCTCGAGCTGGGCGATCTCGTGGCGCTTCTTCTCGCCACCGGAGAATCCCTCGTTGACGCTGCGCTGCGCGAACTCCTTGTCGAGCGTGACTCGCTCGAGCGCCTCGTTGACGTCCTTGACCCAGGTGCGGAGCTTGGGTGCCTCGCCGTCGATCGCGGTCTTGGCCGTGCGGAGGAAGTTGGCGACAGAGACGCCGGGGACCTCGACGGGGTACTGCATCGCGAGGAACAGGCCGGCGCGGGCACGCTGGTCGACCGTCATCGAGAGGATGTCGACGCCGTCGAGCGTCACCGTGCCGCTCGTGACGTCGTACTTGGGGTGGCCGGCGATCGAGTAGGCCAACGTCGACTTGCCGGAGCCGTTGGGGCCCATGATGGCGTGGACCTCGCCGGAGTTGACCGTGAGGTTGACGCCTTTGAGGATCTCCTTGTCGCCTTCCTCGGTCTTGACCGAGACGTGGAGGTCCTTGATCTCAAGGGTGGACATGTGCTTCAGCTCCTGGGTGAGAGGTCGACCATGACGGTGTCGCCCTCGATCTGGGTGGGGTAGGTGGGTACGGGTTCAGTGGCGGGGAGGTTGACCGGCTTGCCGGTGCGGGCGTCGAAGCGCGAGCCGTGCAGCCAGCACTCGATCTCGCAGCCCTCGACCTCGCCCTCCGACAGCGGGATCGACGCGTGCGAGCACTCGTCGCGCAGCGCGTAGACATCGTCCCCGTCGCGCAGCAGGGCGATCTCCTCGCCGTCGACCTCGACGGCGAGGACCCCCCCTTGGGGTACGTCGGCCAGTGCGGCCGCGGCGACGAAGCTCATCCGATGCGTCCTACGTGCTCGGCCAGCTCCTCCTCGATGGAGGCGACCAGGCGCTCCTGCAGGGCCGGCACACCGATGCGGCGGATGATGTCGTTGAAGAAGCCGTGCACGACGAGTCGGCGGGCCTCTTCCTCGGCGATGCCGCGGCTCTGCAGGTAGAACAGGTGCTCGTCGTCGAACCGGCCGGTCGTGGACGCGTGGCCCGCGCCCTCGATGTCGCCGGTCTCGATCTCGAGGTTGGGCACCGAGTCGGCCGTGGCGCCGTCGGTCAGCACGAGGTTGTCGTTGCTCTCGTACGTCAGGATGCCCTGGGCCTCCTTGCGGATCAGGACGTTGCCGATCCAGACCGTGTGGGCGTCCTTGCCCTGGAGCGCGCCCTTGTACTCGACATTGCTCTTGGTGCGCGGTGCCGTGTGGTCGACGAACAGCCGGTGCTCGATGTGCTGGCCGGCGTCGGCGAAGTAGACACCAAGCATCTCGACGCTTCCGCCGGTGCCGAGGTAGTCGGCCGACGTGCTGGCGCGGACGACATCGCCGCCGAGCGAGACCGCGATGTGGCGGAGCTCGGCGTCGCGGCCGACCCTGGCGTGCTGGGTGACGACGTGGACGCTGTCGTCGTTCCAGTCCTGGATCGTGACGAACGTCAGCTGGGCGCCGTCCTCGAGGACGACCTCGATGTTCTCGGCCCAGGTCGCTGAGCCGTCATAGTCGACGACCACAACGGCCTTGGAGAACTGGCCGGCGCGTACGAGCAGGTGTCCTGCCGCAGCCTTCTCCAGTCCCTCGCCGTGCAGGCGGATCGTGGTGGGCTCGGCGATCTCGGCGTTGGCCGGGATCGTCACCTCGAAGACCGAACGAGCGGCTTCCCAGGCGCGTGCGGACACGCGATCGACGGGCACGTAGCCCGAGACACCGCGAGCCGAGTCGGCAGCGGGCACGGAGACCGCGGTGACGCCCTCAGCGGCGTCGACCTCGACCTTGAAGTCTTCGCCGTCGAGCGGGGTGTCCTGGTGCAGGCCGCGGAGGCGCTTGAGCGGCGTGAATCGCCAGATCTCCTCGAGGCCCGACGGGACCGCGTGGTCCTCAAGATTGAAGGACCCCGCAGGGTGCAAGTGCGACTCGACCGGCGAGAGCTCCAGCGCTTCGGCGACGGTTTGCGTGGCGGTCAACCGACAGCCCCTTCCATTTGCAGTTCGATCAGACGGTTGAGCTCGAGGGCGTACTCCATCGGCAGCTCACGCGCGATGGGCTCGACGAAGCCGCGCACGATCATCGCCATGGCCTCGTCCTCCTCCATGCCGCGTGACATGAAGTAGAAGAGCTGATCGTCGCTGAGCTTGGACACCGTGGCCTCGTGGCCCAGCGTCACGTCGTCCTCGCGGACGTCGACGTACGGGTAGGTGTCGGAGCGGCTGATCTGGTCGACCAGGAGCGCGTCGCACTTGACCGTGCTGGCCGAGCCCTCGGCGCCCTCGAGCACCTGCAGGAGGCCGCGGTAGGACGTACGTCCGCCGCCACGGGCGACCGACTTGCTCAGGATCGAGCTCGACGTGTTGGGCGCGGCGTGCACCATCTTGGCGCCGGCGTCCTGGTGCTGGCCCTCGCCGGCGAACGCGATCGACAGCGTCTCGCCGCGCGCGTGCTCGCCCATGAGGTAGACAGCCGGGTACTTCATCGTGACCTTGGAGCCGATGTTGCCGTCGACCCACTCCATCGTGGCGCCCTCTTCGCAGACGGCGCGCTTGGTGACGAGGTTGTAGACGTTGTTGGACCAGTTCTGGATCGTCGTGTAGCGGACGCGGGCGCCCTTCTTGACGACGATCTCGACGACGGCCGAGTGCAGCGAGTCGCTGGAGTAGATCGGCGCGGTGCAGCCCTCGACGTAGTGCACGTACGAGCCCTCGTCGGCGATGATCAGCGTGCGCTCGAACTGGCCCATGTTCTCGGTGTTGATGCGGAAGTAGGCCTGCAACGGGATGTCGACGTGGACGCCCTTGGGGACGTAGATGAACGAGCCACCGGACCACACCGCCGAGTTGAGCGCAGAGAACTTGTTGTCGCCGACCGGGATGATCGTGGCGAAGTACTCCTTGAAGAGCTCCGGGTGCTCCTTGAGTGCCGTGTCGGTGTCGAGGAAGAGGACGCCCTGCTCCTCGAGATCCTCACGGATCGAGTGGTAGACGACCTCGGACTCGTACTGAGCGGCGACGCCGGAGACCAGACGCTGCTTCTCGGCCTCGGGGATGCCGAGGCGGTCGTACGTGTTCTTGATGTCGTCAGGCAGGTCGTCCCACGTCGCAGCGACCTTCTCGGTCGACCGCACGAAGTACTTGATGTTGTCGAAGTCGATGCCACTGAGGTCGGAGCCCCACGTCGGCATGGGCTTGCGACCGAAGAGCTTCAGGCCCTTGAGGCGAAGGTCGAGCATCCACTCGGGCTCGTTCTTGAGCGCCGAGATGTTGCGGACGACGTCCTCGCTGAGTCCGCGCTGCGACGTTGCGCCGGCGTCGGTCTTGTCGGCCCAGCCGAACTCGTAGCGGCCGACATCCTTGAGGCCCGGATTGGCCTCTTCGATGGCATTGGGTGCGTTGGTCTCTGACGTGGTCGTCATGAGGGCAGCCTCTCTGCTGGGTTGTTCTTGGGCAGGTGGGTCGTGCAGACACCGTCGCCGTGGGCGATCGTGGCGAGCCGCTGCACATGGGTGCCGAGGAGACGCGCGAACATCTCGGTCTCGGCCTCGCACATCTGGGGGAACTCCTCGGCCACGTGGGCGACCGGGCAGTGGTGCTGGCACATCTGGGTGCCGGCGGGGGTCGAGCCGACCGATGCGGCGTAGCCGTCGGAGCTCAGGGCCTCGGCGAGCACCCGGGGGCGCTGGTCCGGCTCGGCCATGGCGAGCAGCGGGCGGTAGCGCGCCTCGATGTCGGTGAGCCGGTGGCGGGCGAACTCCATGACGGCGTCGTCTCCCCCGGTCTCGGCGAGGTAGCGGAGGGCGCCGGCGGCCAGCACGTCGTAGGCGTGGCCGAAGTGGTCGCGGCCCGCGTCGGTGATGACGAAGACCTTGGCGGGACGTCCGCGGCCGCGCTGGCCTGTGACGCGCTGGTCACGCGCCTCGAGGACACCGTCGGCCAGGAGCTGGTCGAGGTGCCGGCGTACGGCGGCCGGCGTCAGGCGCAGCTGGACCGCGAGGTCCGCTGCCGTCGACGGGCCGTTCTGGAGGATCGTCGTGGCGACACGTTCCCGGGTCGGAGCGTCGTCGACCACCGACGCGTCATCCGAACCGGTGTATTTCACAAGACAAGTGTGCCTTTATTCACCAAGGCTAATCAACGAAGGTCAACCTAACCCCGTGCGTCGACGCGAACCGCCTTCTCCTCCTCCGTCTCGTCACCGTGACCCGGCCACCACGCCGCGTGCCCGATGAGGGCTGTGAGCGCAGGCGTCAGGAACATCGCCATGACGAACGCGGCCACGAAGATGCCGAACGACAGCGCGAATCCCATCGAGGTGATGAGCGAGTTGCCGCCGAGCATCAAGGCCGCGAACGTGCCGGCGAGGATGACGCCGGCCGCAGCGATCGTCGGACCGGCGTGCCGTACGGCCTGCGCGGCCGCGTCGCGGGGACTTCGCCCTTCGCGAGCCTCCTCGCGGAGCCGGGCGATCATCAAGATGTTGTAGTCGGTGCCGAGGGCCACGACGAACAGGTAGATGTAGATCGGCAGCATGAAGATCAGCCCGTCGAGGCCCTGGATGTGCTGGAACACAATGACCGTGGCGCCGAGTGTCGCGCCGAAGCCGAGGCCGACGGAGACCATGAGGTACAACGGAGCGACCAGGCTGCGCAGCAGCAGCGCCAGGATGATCATGATCACCACCGCGGCCACCGGGAACACGATCGAGTAGTCGCGGTTCATGGCCTTCTGCATGTCGACGAACACCGACGTGGTGCCGCCCACGAACGCCTCGGTGCCCTCTGGTGCGGCCTCGTGTGCAGCATCGCGAATAGGTCCCTTGACGTCCGCGATCGCCGCGTCAGAGGTCGGGTCGTGGTCGAGCAGGGCGTTGTAGACCGCGGTGCGGCCGTCCTCCGACAGCGTTCCCGGCGAGACCTGGGCGATGCCCTTGGTTCGGCCGAGGTCGGCGGCGAACGCGTCGACGGTCGTCTGGTCGAGCTTGTTGTCAGAGCTCAGCAGGACGGTCGTCGGGTCGGTCACACCGGCGGGCAGGCCCTTCTCGAGAGTCTTGATCGCCTTGGTGGACTCGACGTCCTTGGGCAGGCTCGAGTTGAAGTCGAACGACGGGTTGAAGCCGATCGTGAACGAGGCGAGCACCGCGAGCAGGAGTCCGGCGGCGCCGGCAAAACGTACGGGATGCTTGCCGAGCGACGTGCCGATCGAGGCGAAACGGGTGCCCGCAGGCTCGTCGCGCCACTTCTTGGACGGCCAGAACAGGGCTCGGCCCAGCAGTGTCAGCAGGGCCGGCACCAGGGTGAGCGCGGCGAGGAGGGTGACCGCGACCGCGATCGCCAGCGCCGGGCCGATCGACCGGAAGATGCTCAGGCTCGACAGCACCAGCGCCATGAACGACACGATCACGGCGCCACCGGCGGACGCGATCGCCTCTCCGGCCCGCTCGAGAGCCGTGCCGATGGCGATCTTGGTGTCCTCGCCGGTGCGCAGTCGCTCCCGATAACGGAAGAGCAGGAACAGGATGTAGTCGGTGCCGATGCCGTAGAGCACCACGATCAGGATGACCTGGATCGAGCTGTCGGCCTTGAGGTCGAAGATGTCGTTGGCCCAGGCGATCAGACCCGTGGCGATGAATGACACGAGCGTCACCACGACGATCGGCAGCAGGCAGATGATCACGCTGTGGAAGATCAGGGCCAGCAGCACCACGATCAGCACGATCGTGGCCAGGCCGACGATCTCCATGGTCTTGGCGGACGAGTCCTCGGAGTCGACGCTCTGCGGAGCGGCTCCGGTCATGCGGAGCTGCAGTCCGGTGTCCTTGACGAGCGGCTTCGCGTCCTTGCGCAGGTCCTTGGCCGCGTCCATCGACTGCGTGTCGTAGCCCGTCGCGTTGTCGGCCAACCCCACGACGGCGATCTGGACGAGCTTGTTGTCCGAGGGCGGCTGCACCGTGCCCGGCACGAACGCCTTGTCCAGCTTGCCGTTGAGCTCATCGACCACCGACTCGACCTTGGCGCTGTCCTCGGCTGTGAGCTTGCCGCCGTCCTTGCGGTCGAAGACGAGGATCGCGCCGGGCTGGCCCTGGCTCGGAAAGGCCTTCTCCTGCAGGTTGGCTGCTTTGATCGACTCGTAGTGCTTCGGGAGGAACTCGGCCTCGTCCGTCGTTGCGGTGAGCCCCGGCGCGGTCGTGATGACGACCACGGCGAGAGCGACCCACGTGCCGAGCACGATCCAGGGACGACGGGTTACGAAACGGCCGAGTGCAGAGAACATGTCGCAAAAACTATCGTTCCGGGTGTCGCGGACGTGAGTGGGGTCAGGATACGTTTCGCATCGTGACCGAACATGCCTCCATCACCCGGTTCCGGGCCGAGCTCGAGAGCCGCGGCGGGACCGGCCGCATCGTCGTGCTGCCCGACTCGGTGCACACTGCCGCTCTGGCCGCCGATGCGCTGGGCTGCGAGGTCGGCGCGATCGCCAACAGCCTGCTGTTCGCGGCGACGACCCTCGCAGGCGACACCGAGCCGGTCCTCGTGCTCACCTCGGGAGCACATCGCGTCGACACCGAGAAGGTGGCCGCCTCGATCGAGGTGGCGGCGCTGAAACGGGCGAAGCCGGAGTTCGTACGCGAGCACACCGGTCAGGTCATCGGCGGCGTCTCCCCCATCGCCCACCCCTCGCCGATCCCGACGTTCCTGGATCCGGCGCTGCGGGCGTACGGCGAGATATGGGCCGCAGCCGGGCACCCCGCTGCGGTGTTCTCGACGACGTACGACGAGCTGCGTCAGATGACCGGCGCGCGGGAGATCGCGGTCAACTGACCATCAGGGTCCGGTGAGGGACCTGCTCCCCGTCGCCTCGGGCTTGCTGCTCGCCGGGCTGGTGCCGCTGGTCCGGGCGTCGGGCCTGGATCTGGTCCACGCGGCCTGAGGGCTCAGCCTTCGATCGATCCCGCCGGGAGCACGGCTGCGTCGGCCGCTCGCATGCCGGCGTCCCACCCACGGGCGTCGAACGTCGCGCGGCGGGATCCGGACGTGACGTGCGGGAACAGCCGATCGAACTCGTCGTCGATCGCCTCGGCCTGGCGCTGGAACACGGGCACGAGATCCGTGCCGTAGGCAGAAGTGGCCTCGGCATTCGACGCAGCGAGTCGCTCGCCGATGCGAGTCGCATAGGCGCTGAGGAACGCCTTGCGGAACCCGGACGATCGCTCGCCGGCGCTCGGCCTGGCCTCCTGACCGGCTTGGGTCATCGCCCTTGTGGCCTGCACCAGCGCAGACGTGAACAGCATCTCGACCTGTTCGAGGTCGGTGGGCACACCCAGGAGAGTCATCGACGAGGCGAAGTCGTTCCACACCGCCCGGGTGCGGTTGGCTCGCGCGACCACGTCGAGCAGGCGCGCCTTCTCCAACGCGTACGGATGATCGATCAGCACGCGGATGCCCTGCACGTCGACGGGGTCGCCCGCGTCGTCATGCAGCAACGCCTCGTCGATCGCGTGCCGGGTCATGATGTCCTGCGCCTTGGCGGTCAGGGCCTCGGCCTCGGGGGCGAACTCGGTCGACTCTGCCTTGGCCAACAGGGCGCGCACCCGGACGATGGTCTTGGCGTGCCCCTCGTTCGTGTGCATCGACGCCTGTCGTCGAACGCGCCCCCACTGGGATGGCGGCGGGACGAGCAGCTGGGAGCGCGGCAGGTCGCGGATGAAGTCGAGGGCGACCAGCGCGGTCTCCCACTCGGCGTGTGACGCATCGCCGTCGGGGCTCAGCAGCGTCGCCGAGCCGTCGTGCCGTGCGGCCAGCAGGCCGAGCTGGGTGCGCCACGTGTCAGGTGCCTGCTGCATCGCGTCGGATCGCCGGGCGTCGACGAGGACTGCGCGGGAGAACCATGCGGCGGCTGCGGCTGAGGTGTGCCGGCGGAGCGCGTGCACGAGCTCTTGTGGTTGCCATCCGTACTCCCAGGCGCGGCTGATGCGCGAGAGCACCTCGCCGGCGACCAGGCTGGCGGGGTTGAGCTGAGGGCTCTCGGCCGCAGCCGCCAGCTCGTTGAGCAGCTGGATGCGGGGCCCCGCGGCGCGTGGCGCGGCGGCGGCATAGCGAGCGGCCATCGAGATCAGGTCGTTCAGCTCGGCCAAGGTGACGGACCCAGCCTCCGGCGCAGTGTGACGCGGTGCGCTCCCGTGCGATCGCCGACGGGCCTCACGGCGTTCGCGGCTGTTCTTCCCCATGGATCCATCCTTGCTGGATCGCCCGCCATCTGAAAATCCGCCGTCGGAGTCGGTGGAGATCGACGAGCAGCGACGCGATCTGTGGACGGACACCCGCCAAGTGCTCACGCCCATAGAGTGGCTCCATGGCGAGCGATGCGGTCGAGATCGAGGCCGGCGGGCGTGACGTCCGCGTCTCGAGTCCGACGAGGGTGATCTACGAGGCGACCGACTTCTCCCCCGAGGTCACCAAGCTGATGGTCGCGGAGTACTACGTCGCGGTCGAGAACGGCCTCATGCGGGCGCTTCGCAACCGTCCGGTCGCCCTCGAGCGGTGGCCCAAGGGCGTACGTGAAGGCATGGTCATGTCGACACGTGCTGACAGCCACGGCGACGCGTTCTACCAGAAGCGGATGATGCGCGGCGCGCCTCCGTACGTCGAGAGCACGCGCATCCTGTTCCCGTCGGGCCGGGTCGCCGATGAGATCTGCATGACCGAGATCGCCACGGCGGCATGGGCGGCACACATGGGCGCCATCACGTTCCACCCCTGGCCGACCCGCCGCGACGACAACGACCGCCCCGACGAGCTGCGCATCGACCTCGACCCGTTCGGTTCGGCGACGTTCGGCGATGCCGTACGCATTGCTGGTGTCGCGCGGGAGCTGTTCGAGGAGCTCGGCATCCGGGCGTTCCCCAAGACCAGCGGCAAGCGCGGCATCCACGTCTACGTACGCATCGAGCCGAGGTGGACCTTCACCGACGTACGCCACGGCGCGATCGCGATCGCCCGCGAGCTCGAGAAGCGTACGCACGGCGTCACGACAGCCTGGTGGAAGGAAGAACGCGAGGACAACGTGTTCGTGGACTTCAACCAGAACTGCCGCGACCGGACCATCGCCTCGGCCTACAGCCTGCGACCTGCTCCGGGCGCCCCGGTCTCGACGCCGGTGTCGTGGGACGAGCTGGCGACTCTCGACGACCCGCGCGTCTTCACGCTGCACACCGTGCCCGAGCGTCTGGCCTCCAGCGGTGACGCGTGGGCAGAGATCGACGACGTGCACCACTCGTTGCAGCCCCTGCTCGACCTGTGGGACGCGCATCCGGTCGAGATGCCGTATCCGCCGGAATACCCGAAGATGCCGGGCGAGCCCAAGCGCGTCCAGCCGAGCAAGGCCAAGAAGGTCGTCGAGGACGCCTGAACCACGACATTCATGGGGCCCTCACAGGCGTACCCGGTGTTGTCTGCCTACAGTGGGCTGGTGGACCCGACGCCTGCCCGGATGGACCTGGGGCGACTCATCGAACGGGCTGACGGTGACTTCGCCTCGCAGGACGCGCAGCAGCTCCGCCAGGACTTCACCCGGTTCATGATGCGCTACAAGTTCGGCATGGAGGAGATCGTCACCAAGCTGTCGATCCTCCGCGACGAGTTCGCCCACCTGCACGACAGCAACCCCATCGAGCACGTCTCGTCGAGGCTCAAGAACCCCGAGTCGATCGTCGAGAAGATGGGCCGCAAGCAGTGCGAGCCGACGTTCGAGTCGATCGCCGAGCGCATCACCGACATCGCCGGCGTACGCGTGACGTGCAGCTTCGTGTCGGACGTCTACACGATCTTCGACCTGCTCACCGGGCAGTCGGACGTCAGAGTCGTCGAGGTACGCGACTACATCAAGACGCCGAAGCCCAACGGCTATCGCAGCCTGCACGCGCTGGTCGAGGTACCGGTGTTCCTCAGCGACGGTGAGGTGCCGGTGCTCGTCGAGGTGCAGCTGCGGACGATCGCGATGGACTTCTGGGCGAGCCTCGAGCACAAGATCCACTACAAGTACCGCGAGGACGTGCCTCAGTCACTCCTCGACGGGCTCAAGGAGGCGGCCGAGACCGCCGGCGAGCTCGACGCGACGATGGAGCGGCTGCACACCGAGGTCAAGACCGCCGGCGAGCTGCCCGAGGCGCTCAAGGACGAGCTGACCAAGAACACCAACGCCGTCCCGGACGCAGAGCTGATCGAGCGACTACGCCGCCTCAGCGGCTGAGCCGACCGAGATGTGGATCGTGTTGCACCACCGATCACCATGCGGTGGTGCAACGGCATCCACATCTCGGCGACTCGGTCAGGTCAGGATCTGGCTGAGGTCGTACTTCGCGACCTCTTCGAGCTGCTCGTACGTGCAGGAGCCCGGCTCACGATCGGGACGCCAGCGCTTGAACTGCGCCGTGTGGCGGAACCGGGCGCCGTCGCCGATGCCTTCCATGTGCTCGTAGCCGACCTCGGCGACCCGCGTCGGCGACAGCGTCACGAACGACAGGTCCTTGGTGCCGGTCCAACGGCTCTGCCCGCCGGGCAGCCGCGAGCCGGCCTGGGCGTCGGCATCCTGCCACTTGCCCCACGGATGCTCGGACGTGTCGACGATCAAGGGCTCGAGCTCGGTGATCAGCTCGGCCCGGCGCGCCTCGGTGAACGACGCGGCGACGCCGACATGCTGCAGCTGACCGTCGTCGGCGTAGAGCCCGAGGAGCATCGATCCCAGCAACGGGCGCTCCGGCGTCGAGGTCTTGTGCAGCCGGTAGCCGGCCACGACCACGTCGGCTGTGCGCGAGTGCTTGACCTTGAGCATCGTGCGGCCGTTGGGCGCATAGGGCTTGGCGAGTGCCTTGGCGACGACGCCGTCGAGCCCGGCGCCCTCGAAGATGCCGAACCACTCCTCGGCCTCTGCCGCGTCGGTCGTCGTGCGCGTGACGTGGATCGGATCAGCCGCCGACGCCAACGCCTCCTCGAGGCGCGAACGACGTACGGAGAACGGCTCGGCGAGGAAGGACTCCCCGTCGAGCGCGAGCAGGTCGAACGCCACGAACGACGCCGGCGTGCGCTCGGCCAGGGTCGCGACACGTGAGGCGGCGGGGTGGATGCGCTGCGACAGCGCATCGAAGTCGAGCCGCCCGTCGATCGCGATGAAGATCTCGCCGTCGAGCACGCACCGATCAGGGGTCTCGGCCTTGACCGCGTCGACGATGTCGGGGAAGTAGCGGGTCAACGGCTTGGTCGAACGGCTCGCCAGCTCGACCTCGTCACCGTCGCGGAACACGATGCAGCGGAACCCGTCCCACTTGGGCTCGTAGGACAAGCCGCCCTCGACCGAGTCGGCAGCCGGCACGCCCTTGACCGACTTGGCCAGCATGGGTTGGAGCGGAGGCATGACGGGGAGATCCATGAGCGACAGCCTAAGGCTGGGGCCGGACAGCCGACATCTACACTGAGCAGGTGACAGAGCCGGCCAAAAACGTGCCCGCCGTCGAGGTCGTCGATCTCGTCATGCGGTACGGCTCGGTGACTGCCGTGGACGGGCTCAGCCTCACTGTCGAGCCGGGCACCGTGACCGCGATCCTCGGACCCAACGGCGCCGGCAAGACCACCACGATCGAGACCTGCGAGGGCTTCCGCACCCCCCAGAGCGGCACCGTACGCGTGCTGGGCCTCGACCCGATCTCCGACGGCCGCAAGCTCAAGCCGCGCGTCGGCGTCATGCTCCAGTCCGGCGGCGCCTGGTCCGGCGCCCGGGCGTACGAGATGCTGCGCCACATCGCCTCTTTGCACGCCAACCCGCTGGATGTCGACGCGTTGATCGAGCGGCTCGGCATGCAGGGCTACGGCACGACACCGTTCCGCAGGCTCTCCGGCGGCCAACAGCAGCGCCTCAGCCTCGCGATGGCGATCGTCGGCCGCCCCGAGCTCGTGTTCCTCGACGAACCGACCGCAGGGCTCGACCCGCAGGCCCGACACGCCACCTGGGACCTGGTCTCGGAGCTGCGCGACAGCGGCGTCACCACCGTGCTGACGACGCACTTCATGGACGAGGCCGAGACGCTGTCCGACCAGGTCCACATCGTCGACGCCGGCCAGGTCATCGCCTCCGGCACACCCCAGGCGCTCGCGTCCTCAGGCGCCAAGAACACCGTGCGTTTCACCGCTCGTCCCGGCCTCGACGTCGTGAAGCTCATGCATGCGCTTCCCCACGACACCAAGGTCGACGAGGTGTCCCCCGGCGCGTACGTCATCGCCGGCGATGTCGACCCCGCACTGTTGGCGACCCTGTCCGCGTGGTGCGCCGGCGAGGGCGTGCTGACCGAGTCGGTGCTCGTCGAGCGGCAGACCCTCGAGGACCGGTTCCTCGAGCTCACCGGCAAGGCGCTGCGATGACGAAGCTGGACCTCTCCCCCAGCCCGGGCGCCGCGGCGACCCCGGCGATGCTGCGCTCGCAGGTCGCGATGGAGCTGCGCCTGCTGTCGCGCAACGGCGAGCAGCTGCTCCTGACCCTCGTCATCCCGCTCATGCTGCTCGTCCTCGGCACCCATTCCAACGACGTCGTCGACCTCGGCAAGGGCCGGTCCATCGACATCATCACGCCCGGCATCCTCGCTCTCGCGGTCCTGTCGACGTCGTTCACGTCCCTCGCCATCGCCACGGGATTCGAGCGTCGCTACGGCGTCATCAAGCGGCTCGGCGCCTCGCCGCTCCCCCGCTGGGGCCTGATGCTCGGCAAGATCGGCGCGATCGCCGCCGTCGAGATCGCCCAGCTGACACTGCTGTCGGTCGTCGGCCTGCTGCTCGGCTGGGAGCCGCACGGCGGTGCGACGGCATTCGCCCAGATGATCGTGCTGGCGGTGCTCGGCACGGCGGCATTCGGCTCGCTCGGGCTGCTGATCGCCGGCACACTCCGGGCCGAGGCAACACTCGCCGTCGCCAACCTCGTGTACGTCCTGCTGCTCGTCGGTGGCGGCCTCCTCGTGCCGCTCAGCCGCTATCCCGAAGCCGCGCGGCACGTCCTCGAGCTGCTGCCGTCCGGCGCGCTGGGCCAAGGCCTGCGCGACACCTTCGCCGGTCAGGGACCCGGCGCCTTCTCCATCGTGGTGCTGATCGTGTGGGCCGTCTGCTGCGGCCTCGGAGTCGCAAGGACGTTCAAGTGGGAATGACAGCAAGCCTTCGGGCGCCCGTCCAGTCATCCGTCGAGAAGTGGGCGTGGGCGGCCGTCGTCGCCAACACCGTGATCGTCCTGACCGGTGGGCTCGTACGCCTGACCGGCTCGGGACTCGGCTGCCCGACGTGGCCACGATGCACCGACAATTCGTTCGTGCCCCATCGCGAGCTCGGCAGCCACGGCGTCATCGAGTTCGGCAACCGCATGCTGACGTACGTCCTCGTCGCTGTCGTCGTGGGCACGTTCATCGCCGTCCGGCGCTGGTCGGGCTCCACCCGCGAGCAGCGCCGCCTGGCCCTGGTCATCGCGCTCGGTGTGCCGTTCCAGGCGGTCATCGGCGGCATCAGCGTGCTGACCGATCTCAACCCGTGGGTCGTGTCGCTGCACCTGATCCTGTCGATGCTGCTGGTCGCCACGTCGATCCTGCTGGTGTTCCGCGTACGCGGTGTCGCCTCCGGCGGTCTGGTCCGGGCCGCGACCGGTCGCGTGATCTCGATGTACGTCGTCCTGTGGGTCGTGGTCTACCTCGGCACCGTCGTGACGGGCAGCGGCCCTCATGCTGGCGACGCCAAGGCACCTCGCAACGGGCTCGACCCCCACGTCATGAGCCACGTGCACGCGGCCAGCGTCTATGTCCTGGTCGTCCTGACGGCGTTGCTCTGCTTCGAGCTCCGCAAGTTCCCGGAGGGCCGGCTGGCATTGCTGCTGCTCGGGGTCGAGCTCGCCCAAGGCACGATCGGATTCGTGCAGTACTTCACCGACCTCCCGATCGCGCTCGTCGCTGCCCACCTGGTCGGCGGGGCGGTGCTGATCGCCACCGGCACGTTCGTGCTGCTGGCCGTGGTGTCTAGCTCACTCGCCCCGGGAACCGGGGAGACTTCTCGGCCGGCGCGACCGACCCGATCTCGCTGAGGTCGATCGGCTCGAGCTGATAGCCGAACGTGTAGCGGTTCGCCGGGTCCAGCTCGCGGATCAGGTCGACCAGCGCGCGCTGGATCTCGATGAGCCGGCGGTTGTCACCCTCGGACACCTTGCCCATGCCTGCATCGACCGGAGCGAACCAGGCCCTGAAGTCCTCGTCGCTGCGGTATCGCTTGACGAACGCGGCGTAGCCGTCGACATGCGGCAGGCGGGTCGTGGAGTCGGGGATGAACTCCCACGACACCATGAGCTCGCCGATCGCCCGCTGCTCGGCGGCGAAGAACAAGAAGCCGTCGCCGGACTCGCTGCGGCGCAGCGTCGCGGTGACGCCGTCGATCAGCTGCTGCACCGACTCGTCGCGCCGGCCCTTGCCGCTCGACGACAACACCGCCTCACGCCGAGCCTCGATCCAGCCGAAGTAGTGCGCGAACAGGAACGCGGTGCTGGTCACGGCATAGTCGCCGTGACTCTCGTAGCGCTTGACCAGAGGGACCCAGCCGGTCTCCACGATGTTGTAGATGCGGGACTGCAGCTCCGCGGCAGCCTGGGCGAGCGGTTCGTAGACCTTCTCGGCCGCCTTGATCGCGGTCTCCTCCTCCTTGCGCCGCTCGGCCTCGATGCGCAGCTTGTGGCCCATCTTGGCCGTACGCACGGAGAACCAGCCGGAGAGCACCACACTCACGAGGCTGAACAGCAGGCCGATCACGGCAACCGTCTGTTGGCTCGTCATGCCCGGCATCCTAGGGCGGAACAGGCGTCAGGACGGGTCGTTTGGCGCAGACCGCCAGCGGTCGGCGTCGATCGCGTAGACCCAGCGCCGACCCGGCCACTCCGTCAACGACCACAGCCAGCGGCGCTGCGGCAGGTAGGTGATGTCCTCCGGTCCGGTCGGCAGGACGCCCTGGTGCCGCGTGTAGTTGCCGGGCGTGCCGACCCACAGGTCACCGGGATTGCCCTCGCCGTTGCTCGACGTGATGGCCCACGTGCCCTCGAACACGACGGCGCCCTGCATCCGGGCGATCTGCCGGTCGTGCAGCTCCGTGGCGACCGCCCAGCCCCGGTCGTCGCTCCGAAGCAGCTGGGTGTCCCGGTCGATCGCGTAGCGGATCAGCCGGTGACTGCCGCCCTTGCGGCCGTACTCCCCTGCCACGAGATGGTCCTCGTCGCCGGCCCGGTCGAGCGACATGAACGAGTACGTCATGCGGTCGCCGTCGTCGTCGTGTTCGGCGGCGTAGAACGAGTACTGCGGCAGGACGTAGCGATAGCCCTTGGTCCGCAGCCGGTTGCGCACCCGCACGATGTCGTCGAGACGGAACACCCGCACGCCCGACGAGCTGCCGGCGACGAACAGGTGGTCGCCGTACCAGACAATGCCGCCGGCATGCACGCGTACGGGCCGCAGCCGGTGGAAGAAGCCGAACCGTTTGGGCGCGGTGAGCAGGACGTGCCGATAGCGCGGCGGGTCGTCGTCGCTCCAGTCGATGACCGAGATCCGCGAGCCGAGCTGCAGCCAGCCGCGCCACCCATGGGCGTACCAGCTCGCGATGACGACGTCGTGCCCCTCGAACATGCCGCCGCTCGGGTCGGCGCCGTATGCATCGGCGGACGTCGTGATGCCTTGCGGGTACCAGCGCTCGGTGTCGCGGTCGTCGTCCTGCCACGTCATCCCGGCGATCGCCGCCTCACCGGGTACGTCCGCGTGGGCGCCGGTGCGGTTGAGGTCGGCGAGCACACCGCGCAGGCCGACTCGACGGAATCTGCGGAAGAACCCGTCCGAGAGATTGAGCTCGCGTGCGGCGGCGACGAGACGGTACCCCGGTGAGCTCACCGGGCCAGCGTACGCATTCAGGCCGGGCGCAGCATCCGGCGACAGCCCTCGCCGTCGATGTCGTCCTGCAGCACGAAGCCCTGTCGCTCGTACGCCGTGACCGCCGGCGCGTTGCCGTCCATGACCCGCAGGCTCAGTGGGCGTCCGTCAGCCCAGGCGACGACCCGCTCGATCAACGTCCGTCCGATGCCACGACGACGCGCCTCTGGGGCGACCCACATCGAGATCAGCTCCGCGGCACCGCCGACGACACGGCCGGCGACCATGCCGACGGGCCGCTCGTCGTCGTAGGCGATGAAGCACGGTCCGTCGGCCAGCCGGGCCCGCCAGCGCTCCTCGGTGTCGTTGGCTCCGGTCCACATCGCCGTCGACGACGAGAATGCGTCCGGGTCCTCGCTCAGCGATCGCTGCCGCAGCTCGCGCCAGTCGGCCCAGTCGTCGGGACCCGCGAGGCGGACCGTCACTCCGGCCACAGGACTAGCGCAGGAAGGGGTCGACCGCAGCGGCCACGAACAGCAGCGCCAGA
Organism: Aeromicrobium ginsengisoli; assembly: GCF_004134905.2. GTDB lineage: Bacteria > Actinomycetota > Actinomycetes > Propionibacteriales > Nocardioidaceae > Aeromicrobium > Aeromicrobium ginsengisoli. The sequence goes on from NZ_SDPQ02000001.1 coordinate 338,000, forward strand.
TAGGCGTTGGAGTAGTGGAACAGCCGCATGGGCTTGAGGATCGCGAGGTCCTCGGTGTCCATCGCACGGGACTTCAGGTCGTAGGCCTCGACGAGGAACACGATGCCGAGCGTGATCGCGACCGCCGGGTAGAACCAGCCGGTCGGGGTGATCGGCCACAGCAGCAGCGACGTGCCGACCATGACCCAGGAGTAGGCGACGATCTGCTTGGCGACCTCGGCAGAGGTGGCGACCGACGGCAGCATCGGCACGCTGGCCGCCGAATAGTCCTCGCGGTAGCGCATCGCGAGCGACCAGAAGTGCGGCGGCGTCCAGAAGAACACGACCATGAACAGCACGACCGGTGCCCACGCCAGCTCGTTGGTGATCGCGGTCCAGCCGATCAACGCCGGGAAGCAACCGGCCGCGCCGCCCCAGACGATGTTCTGGGTCGTGCGGCGCTTGAGGATCATGGTGTAGCCGACGACATAGAAGACGTTGGCGGCCAGGGCCAGCATCGACGACAACGGGTTGACGAGCATCCACAGCCAGACCGTCGACACGACGCCGAGGGCGAGGCCGAACCAGAGCGCGCCACGGGTGCCGACCTGATGACGTGGCAGCGGCCGGCGGGACGTGCGGCGCATGAGCTGGTCGATGTCGGCGTCGACGACGCAGTTGAGCGCGTTGGCGCTGCCGGCCGACAGGGTTCCGCCGACGACCGTGGCGACGACGAGCCAAGCCGAGGGCACGCCCCGCTCGGCCAGGAACATGACCGGAACGGTCGTGAGCAGCAGCAGCTCGATGATGCGCGGCTTGGTCAGCGCGACGTACGACTTGAGGACGTCGGTGTAACTCGGCGTTGTGGGTACGTCAGCGCCATTGGCTCGTCTCACGTCCACGGCGGTCACGTGCAGCAGTCTAAAGGACGCGAGTAGGCTCGACGTGACGGCCTACGAAGCCGCCCGACCCAGACCCTCGTTCGAACAACAGGAGCCAGAGCTGTGACGTCCGGAACCCCCTCGCTGGAGTGGACAGACCTCGACAAGAAGGCCGTGGACACCGTCCGTCTCCTGGCCGCCGACGCAGTGCAGAAGGTCGGCAACGGCCATCCCGGCACCGCCATGAGCCTGGCCCCCGTCGCCTACCTGCACTACCAGCGATTGCTGCGCCACGACCCCACCGATCCGCACTGGGCCGGTCGCGATCGCTTCATCCTCTCGTGCGGCCACTCGAGCCTCACGCAGTACATCCAGCTCTACCTCGCCGGCTACCCGATGACGCTCGACGACCTCAAGAGCCTGCGCACCTGGGGCAGCCAGACGCCCGGTCACCCCGAGTACAACCACACCCCCGGTGTCGAGGTCACCACCGGTCCGCTGGGCCAGGGCGTCGCCAACGCCGTGGGCATGGCCATGGCCGCCCGTCGCGAGCGTGGCCTGCTGGATCCCAGCACCGCCAACGGCGAGAGCCCGTTCGACCACCGCGTCTACGCCATCGCGTCCGACGGCGACCTGCAGGAGGGCGTCTCGGGTGAGGCGTCGTCGCTGGCCGGAGTCCAGAAGCTCGGCAACCTGACGCTGCTGTGGGACGACAACAAGATCTCGATCGAGGACGACACCAACGTCGCGTTCACCGAGGACGTCGCCGCGCGCTACGCCGCTTACGGCTGGCACGTGCAGACCGTCGACTGGACCAACGGCGGCACCGGGTACGTCGAGGACGTCCAGGCTCTCTGGGAGGCCTACCAGGCCGCCGAGGCCGTCACGGACAAGCCGAGCTTCATCCAGCTCCGCACGATCATCGCCTGGCCCGCTCCGACGGCCCAGGGCACCGGCGGCTCGCATGGCTCGGCTCTCGGCGCCGACGAGATCGCGGCGACCAAGGAGCTCCTCGGCTTCGACCCCGACAAGTCGTTCATCGTCGACGACGACGTCATCGAGCACACCCGCAAGGCTCGCGACCGTGGCGTCGCCGAGCACGAGGCGTGGCAGAAGACGTTCGACGCGTGGGCCACTGCTTCGCCCGACGGTGCTGCTCTCCTCGAGCGGCTGACCAAGCGCCAGCTGCCTGACGGCTGGGACGCCGACCTGCCGACCTACCCGGAGGACGCCAAGGGCGTTGCGACGCGAGTCGCCTCCGGTGAGTTCCTGTCGGCCGCGGCACCCCAGCTCCCCGAGCTGTGGGGCGGCTCGGCCGACCTCGCGGGCTCCAACAACACGACGCCCAAGGGCGAGCCGTCGTTCCTGCCGCCCGAGCACTCCACCGCCAAGTTCCAGGGCGACTGGTACGGCCGCGTGCTGCACTTCGGCATCCGCGAGCACGCCATGGGCGCGATCATGAACGGGATGGTCCAGCACGGGCTGACCCGGCCGTACGGCGGCACGTTCCTGGTGTTCAGCGACTACATGCGGCCGGCCGTGCGCCTGGCCGCCCTGCAGGAGCTGCCCGTCACGTATGTGTGGACGCATGACTCGATCGGCCTCGGCGAGGACGGACCGACGCACCAGCCGGTCGAGCACCTCGCGGCCCTGCGCGCGATCCCTGGCCTCGACGTCATCCGGCCCGCCGACGCCAACGAGACCATCGCCGCATGGCGCACCGTGCTCGGTCACACCGATCGACCCTCCGCACTGGCGCTCAGCCGGCAGAACCTGCCGACGTTCCCGCGCGGCACCGACGGCTGGGCGCCCGCGTCCGACGTCGCCAAGGGCGCCTACACGCTGATCGATGCCGACGGTGAGCCCGACGTGATCCTCGTGTCGACGGGCTCCGAGGTGCAGATCGCGGTCAAGGCCCGCGAGCAGCTCGCCGCCGAGGGCATCTCGGCGCGAGTCGTCTCGATGCCGTGCCGTGAGTGGTTCGAGCAGCAGGACAGCTCCTACCGCGACAGCGTCATCCCGCCGCAGCTTCGCGCCCGGGTGTCGGTCGAGGCCGGCGTGGCGTTCGGCTGGCGCGACGTGGTCGGCGACGCCGGCCGCATCGTGAGCCTCGAGCACTACGGCGCCTCGGCTGACTACGAGACGCTCTACGACAAGTTCGGCATCACCGCCGACGCTGTCGTCGCCGCCGCCAAGGACTCGATCGCGGCTGCCGCGGGCGAGCCGTCGGCGCCGTTCCACGCCCGGCCGGCCGGACCTGTCGGTCCCGGCGACAACGCCGACGTCCACTCCCACTGACCTGCACAACTGAATTCCAAGGAGACATCATGAACGACCGTCTGAAGGCTCTCGCCGACGCGGGAGTATCGATCTGGCTCGACGACCTCTCGCGCGAACGCATCGAGACTGGCAACCTCGCCGCGCTCGTCGCCGAGTCCGGTGTCGTCGGCGTCACCACCAACCCCACGATCTTCGCCGCCGCCATCTCCAAGGGTGAGCGCTACGCCGCCCAGGTCAAGGAGCTCAAGGCATCGGGCGCCGACGTCAAGACCACGGTGTTCGAGCTCACCACGACCGACGTCCAGAACGGTTGCGACATCATGCGGCCGGTCTACGACGCCACGGGCGGCGTCGACGGCCGCGTCTCGATCGAGGTCGACCCCGACCTCGCCAAGGACACCGACGGCACCGTCGAGCTCGCCAAGCGACTGTGGGAGCGCGTCGACCGGCCCAACACGCTGATCAAGATCCCGGCCACGGTCGAGGGCCTCCCGGCCATCGCCGCGACGATCTCCGAGGGCATCAGCGTCAACGTCACGTTGATCTTCTCGCTCGAGCGCTACCGCGGCGTCATGGACGCCTACCTCTACGGTCTCGAGCAGGCCGCGGCCAACGGCAAGGACCTCTCGTCGATCTACTCGGTCGCGTCGTTCTTCGTCAGCCGCGTCGACTCCGAGGTCGACAAGCGTCTCGCCGACGACAGCCCGCTGCGCGGCAAGGCCGCCATCGCCAACGCGCGCCTGGCCTACGAGGCGTACGAGGAGGTCTTCGGCTCCGACCGTTTCAAGGCGCTCGCCGCCAAGGGCGCCAACACACAGCGTCCACTGTGGGCCTCGACCGGCGTCAAGGACCCGGCCTACCCCGACACGATGTACGTCAGCGAGCTTGTTGTCGCCGACACCGTCAACACGATGCCGGAGAAGACGCTCGAGGCGTTCGCCGATCACGGTGAGGTCCGCGGCGACACCGTGCACGGCACGTACGACGAGGCGCGTCAGGTCATCGCCGACCTCGAGGCGCAGGGCATCGGCTACGACGAGGTGGTCGAGCTGCTCGAGGTCGAGGGCCTCGACAAGTTCGAGGCTTCCTGGACCGAGCTCCTCGAGACGGTCCAGACCGAGCTCGACAAGGCCTGAACCGTGGTGCAGATCGCGCTCACGGTCCCTGTCCAGCACGAGTTCGAGACGGCCCTCCGCGAAGCCATCGAGCAACGCGTGGCGTCCCGCATCGCCGCTCAGGACGCCACGCTGTGGGGTCCTGATGCGGAGCCCGAGGCGAGCATCCGGCTCAGCTGGACGCAGCTCGCCGACGCCTCCCGCCCTCTCGTCGCCGAGATCATCGAGCTGCGTGAGCAGCTCGCGAGCAAGGGTCTCGACCGGGTCGTCCTGTGCGGCATGGGCGGGTCCTCGCTCGCGCCCGAGGTCATCTGCGACACCGCAGGCGTCCCACTGACGGTGCTCGACTCGTCGCAGCCCGACATGGTTCGGGCCGCGATCGCCGACGGCCTCGAGCGCACGATCGTCGTGGTGTCGAGCAAGTCCGGCGGGACGGTCGAGACCGACAGCCAGCGCCGGGCGTACGAGCAGGCGTTCACCGACTCCGGGCTCGACCCCGTCGACCACATCGTCGTGGTCACCGATCCCGGCTCGCCGCTCGACGACGAGGCGACCAAGGCCGGCTACCGCGTGTTCCGCGCCGACCCGCACGTGGGCGGCCGCTACTCGGCGCTGACGGCGTTCGGGCTGGTCCCGAGCGGTCTGGCCGGTGCCGACATCGGCGGACTCCTCGACCAGGCGGCCGGCGCCCAGGCGGCGCTCTATGCCGACGACGCCGACAATCCCGCGTTGCGACTCGGCGTGCTGATCGGGGTCGCCAATCGGCACCGCGTCGACAAGCTCGTGCTCGCCGACCAGACCCGGCACGGTGTCGGCGACTGGATCGAGCAGCTCGTGGCCGAGTCGACGGGCAAGCTCGGCAAGGGCGTCCTCCCGGTCGTCGTGCCGTTCGAGAACGCGGTCAACTTCAACCCCAGCACGGCCGACTCGATCCTCGTGTCGATCGGTGGCACGGACGCTCCCGAGGCGCAGTCCGGCTACGCCGCGGCGCTCGACGTCGACCTCGGCGCGCAGATGCTGCTGTGGGAGGTCGCCGTCGTGGTGGCCGGCCGGATCATCGGCATCAACCCGTTCGACCAGCCCGATGTCGAGAGCGCCAAGCAGGCCGCTCGCGAGCTGCTGTCCGGCGGCGGCGAGGTCCCGACGCCTGATGCCAGTGACAACGGCATCGACATCTACGGCGACGGCTCGACGGTCGATGACGCCGTCACGGCGCTGCTCGGCAAGCTCGACCTGCAGCACGGCTATCTCGCGGTGCAGGTCTACCTCGACCGCATCGCCTACGCCGACTTCGCCGGTGTGCGCGAGGTCCTCGCGCAACGGCTCGGCCGGCCGGTGACGTTCGGCTGGGGGCCGAGGTTCCTGCACTCGACGGGCCAGTACCACAAGGGCGGCACCCCCAACGGAGTGTTCCTGCAGGTCACGGGCACGCCGGCCGAGGATCTCGCGGTCCCGGGCCGCGACTTCACGTTCGGCTCGTTCATCGACTCGCAGGCCGCCGGTGACGCCGCCGTGCTGCGCGACCACGGCCGGCCCGTGCTGCGGTTGCACCTCAGCGACATCGGGCCGGGCCTGCAGCGCGTACGGGCGGTGCTGGGCCAATGAGCTTGGTGGACAACCCGCTGAGGGACCCCAAGGATCGCCGGCTCCCCCGCATCGCAGGTCCCTGCAGCCTGATCCTGTTCGGCGTCACGGGCGACCTCGCCAAGAAGAAGCTCGTCCCGGCGATCTACGACCTCGCCAACCGCGGCCTGCTGCCACCCGGTTTCGCCCTGGTCGGTTTCGCCCGGCACGACTTCGGCACCGCCAAGTTCGCCAACATGATCAAGCAGGCGGCCAAGGACGGTGCGCGTACGCCGTGGAGCGAGACGGTCTGGAAGCAGCTCGCCGCCGGCATCCGGTTCGTACCCGGAGAGTTCGATGACGACGAGGCGTGGGAGCAGCTCGGCAAGACCATGGCCGAGCTCGACGAGCAGCAGGGCACGGGCGGCAACCACGCGTTCTACCTGTCGATCCCGCCGGGCCTGTTCCCCGTCGTGGTGTCGCAGATCAAGAAGCACGGGCTCGCCGAGTCGTCCGAGGGCTGGCGCCGCGTCGTCATCGAGAAGCCCTTCGGCCACGACCTCAAGTCCGCCGAGGAGCTCAACCGCATCGTCGGCGAGGTCTTCCCGCGCCGCTCGGTCTTCCGCATCGACCACTACCTCGGCAAGGAGACGGTCCAGAACATCCTGGCGTTCCGCTTCGCCAACGGCATGTTCGAGCCGATCTGGAACAACCACTACGTCGACCACGTGCAGATCACGATGGCCGAGGACATCGGCATCGGCTCCCGCGCCGGCTACTACGACGGCATCGGCGCCGCGCGCGACGTCATCCAGAACCACCTGCTGCAGCTCATGGCGCTCATCGCGATGGAGGAGCCGGTCTCGTTCAACGCGTCCTCGCTGCGCATCGAGAAGCAGAAGATCCTCGCCAACGCCCGTCCTCCGGCGCGCATGGACCTGCACACCGCCCGCGCGCAGTACGTCGGCGGCTGGGCCGGTGGCGAGCAGGTGCTGGGCTACAAGGAGGAACAGGGCATCCCGCAGTCGTCGATGACCGAGACCTACGCGGCGATGCGCATCGACGTCCTGACCCGGCGCTGGGCCGGCACCCCGTTCTACCTGCGGGCCGGCAAGCGCCTCGGCCGCCGTGTCACCGAGGTCGCCGTGGTGTTCAAGCGGGCCCCGCACCAGCCGTTCAACAAGAACGACATCGAGGAGCTCGGCCAGAACGCCTTGGTCATGCGCATCCAGCCCGACGAGGGCGTCACGCTGCGCTTCGGCGCCAAGGTGCCCGGCACGACGATGGAGATCCGCGACGTCAACATGGACTTCGCCTATGGCGGCGCGTTCGTCGAGAGCAGCCCCGAGGCGTACGAGCGACTGATCCTCGACGTGCTGCTGGGCGATCCGCCGCTGTTCCCGCAGCACGAGGAGGTCGAGCTGTCGTGGAAGATCCTCGATCCCGTCATCGCGCACTGGGACAAGCAGAAGGACATCGACACCTATTCGTCCGGCACCTGGGGCCCTGAGTCGGCCGACAAGATGCTGGCCCGTGACGGCCGTACGTGGAGGCGTCCCTGATGGAGATCGCACTCGAGAAGACCAACTCGTCCCGCATCGCGCGGGCGATGGTGAAGGCCCGTGTGGCTGCGGGCAGCCCCGCGATGGACATGGTGCTGACGCTGCTCGTCGTCACTGACGACGAGAACGTCAGCGAAGCGCTCAAGACCGCGACCACACTGTCGCGCGAGCACCCGTCGCGCGTGATCGGCGTCATCCTGGGCGACGGTCGCGGAGCGCCCGAGCTCAACGCCAAGGTGCGAGTCGGCGAGAACTCCAGCGGAGAGTCGATCCTGCTGCGCATCTCCGGCGAGCTCACCAAGCACGCGGAGTCCGTCGTGCTGCCGCTGCTGCTGCCCGACTCCCCCGTCGTCGTGTGGTGGCCCGGGAAACCGCCCACGGACCCGTCCCAGGACGCGATCGGCCAGCTGGCTCGTCGCCGCCTGACCGACGCGGAGGCCACCGACTCGCCGATCCGTTCGCTCAAGAACGTCGCCCGGCACTACGTCGCCGGAGACACCGACCTGTCGTGGACCCGGCTGACGCCGTGGCGCGCCCTGCTGGCAGCGGCGCTGGACCAGTCCTCCGGCAAGGTCACCGGTGGCACGGTCATCGCAGGCAGCGGCAACCCGGCGGCCACCCTGCTGGTGGCGTGGCTGGAGAGCCGGCTCAAGGTCGACATCAAGACGCGCAAGAGCGACACCGGGGCGCAGATCATGTCGGTCGTCCTTCATACGCCCGACGGTGACGTGCTGATCGAGCGGATCACGGACCACTCGTGCCACTTCAGCGTGCCTGGGTCGTCCCCGCGCGAAGTGCCGCTCGGCCCCCGTACGCTCGCCGAGCTGCTCGCGGAGGACCTGCGCCGCCTCGACGCCGACGACGTCTACGAAGCGACGATCAAGCACATGCTGGCTGAGGCATGACGGTGACCCAGGAGGTCTACCCTGACGCGCCGGCGCTGGCGGCGGCGATCGCGGAGCGCCTCACCGGCCGGATCGCCCTGATCCAGGCCGAGGGGCGCCGTCCCAAGGTCGTGCTGACCGGCGGGACGATCGCCATTGACGCCTACGAGCTCATCCAGAGCGGGCTCGTCGACTGGACCGAGGTCGACTTCTACTGGGGCGACGAGCGCTTCGTCCCCGAGGGTCACGCCGACCGCAACGACCAGCAGGCGCGAGACGCGTTCCTGGACCGCCTGGGCGTACCCGCGTCGAGCATCCACGCCATGCCGGCGCACGGCTGCGACGTGAGCACGGCCGAGGCGGCCGACCAGTACGCCGCTGCACTGCCGTCCGAGCCCTTCGACGTGACGCTGCTGGGTGTCGGCCCTGACGGGCACGTGGCGTCGCTGTTCCCCGGTTTCGCGCAGCTGCACGAGTCGGAGCGCCGAGCCGTCGAGGTGTTCGACTCCCCCAAGCCGCCGCCCGTACGCATCTCGCTGACGTTCCCGGCGATCAACCACTCCGACGCCGTGTGGTTCATCGTCGCCGGCGAGGGCAAGGCCGAAGCCGTCGCTCGCGCGCTCGGCAACGGCACGCTCGAGGACACCCCTGCGCGCGGCGCCCACGGCATCAGCGAGACGACGTGGCTCCTCGACGAGTCCGCCGCCTCCCATCTCTGAGCCCGACGCTGACGAGAGGGTTGTGACGCAGCGACGAGAGGGTTATGACGTACCGGGACGAGTCACAAGCCTCTCGTCGGCAGGTCATAACCCTCTCGTCAGCGAAGACTTTCAGAAGATGACTTCGCCGGTCTTGCGCTTGGTGCGCAGGAGCTCGATGGCTTCCTTGAGGATCTCGTCGGCCTCGGTCTCGGAGCGACGCTCCTTCACGTAGGCGAGGTGCGTCTTGTAGGGCTCGATCTTCTTGGCGGTCGGCCGGTTGTCGGCGTCGACACTGGACGGCATGCCACAGCGCGGGCAGTCCCACGACTCGGGCACTTCGGCCTCGATCGCGAACTGCAGCTCCGTCGTGTGGTTGTTGATGCAGAAGAACGTCACGAACTGCCGCGGTGCGGCCTCGCCACGCTCTGCCTCACCCATGGGGCCCGAGCCGATGCGGCTGCCCCGGATAGCACCTGCTGCCACTAGTTGCTCACCTTCAGTAGCAGGCCGAGCGCGAAGATGCACACGACCCAGACGACTGCGATACCGACCGTGATCCGGTCGAGGTTGCGTTCGGCGACCGAAGAGCCGCCGAGCGAGCTGGAGACGCCGCCACCGAACATGTCGGAGAGACCGCCCCCGCGTCCCTTGTGCATGAGAACCAGGACGATCATCAGCACGCTGCTGATCGCCAGGATTACGGAGAACGTCAAAATCACGAGTTGGGGCCTTCGTTGTCAGGCGCCGGACAGATCCGGCATGGCATAGAACCGAGCGATCCCGGCAAACTCCTCCGCTTGGAGGCTTGCTCCGCCGACCAAGGCTCCGTCGACGTCCGACTTCGCCATGATGGCGGCGATGTTCGCCGCTTTCACTGATCCGCCGTAAAGGATACGCAATGATGCTGCGACTTCGGGCGACCAGGTCTCTTCAACACGCGAACGAATCGCTGCGCAGACTTCCTGGGCGTCCTCCGGCGTCGCGACCTCACCGGTGCCAATCGCCCACACGGGCTCGTACGCGATGACGACCGAGGCCATCTGCTCGGCGGTGAAGCCGGCCAGTGAGCCGTCGATCTGCGCCAGCGTGTAGGACACGTGGTCGCCGGCCTGACGGATCTCGAGCCCTTCGCCGACGCAGACGATCGGGCTCATGCCCGCCGCGAGCGACTTGAGCGCCTTGATGTTGACGACCTGGTCGCTCTCGGCGTGGTACTCGCGCCGCTCCGAGTGACCGACGACGACGTAGGAGCAGCCAAGCTTGGCCAGCATCGACGCGGCGATCTCGCCGGTGTAGGCGCCGCCGTCGTGCTCGGAGACGTCCTGTGCGCCGTAGCCGATCGCCAGGTGGTCACCGTCAACCAGCGTCTGCACGCTGCGGATGTCGGTGAACGGCGGGATCACGACGACCTCGGCCTTGTCGAAGTCGTGCTTCTTGTCCTGCAGGGTCCAGGCGAGCTTCTGGACGAGGACCACGGCTTCCTGGTGGTTGAGGTTGGACTTCCAGTTGCCGGCCATGAGCGGCTTGCGGTCGGTCATGCATCGTCCCTTTCGAGGATGTCGAGGCCGGGCAGCGTCTTGCCCTCGAGGTATTCGAGGCTCGCGCCTCCCCCGGTGGAGATGTGTCCGAAGTCGCTGTCGGCGAAGCCCAGCTGGCGTACGGCCGCGGCCGAGTCACCGCCGCCGACGACCGACAGGCCGTCGACCTCAGTGAGCGCCTGGGCGACGGCCTTGGTGCCGGCTGCGAACGCCGCCATCTCGAACACGCCCATCGGCCCGTTCCAGAACACGGTCTTGGAGCCACGGATGATCTCGGCGAACGCTGCCGCCGAGTCCGGACCGATGTCGAGCCCGAGCTGATCGCTCGGCATGGCATCGGCCGCGACCGTCGTGGCGGGCGAGTCGGCCCTGAACTCCGGTGCGACGACGATGTCAGTCGGCAGCACCAGGCGTACGCCCTGCTTGGCTGCCTGCTCGATGTAGCCGCGCGCGATGTCGAGCTGGTCCTCCTCGAGGAGCGACTTGCCGACCTCGTGACCCTGCGCCTTGAGGAACGTGAAGACCATGCCCCCGCCGATCAGCAGGTTGTCGGCCTTGTCGAGCAGGTTGTCGATGACACCGAGCTTGTCGGAGACCTTGGATCCGCCGAGCACGACGGTGTAGGGCCGCTCGGGGCTCTCGGTCAGGCGCTTGAGCACGTCGACCTCGGCCTCGACCAGTCCACCGACGGCGGCCGGCAGCTCGCGGGCGATGTCGTAGACGCTCGCCTGCTTGCGGTGCACGACGCCGAAGCCGTCGGACACGAACACGTCGGCGAGGTCGGCGAGCTTGCCGGCGAACTCCCGGCGCTCGTCCTCGTCCTTGCTCGTCTCCTCGGCGTTGAACCGTACGTTCTGCAGCACCGCGACCTGGCCGTCCTGGAGCGCCGATGCGATGCGGTGGGCCTCGGGACCGACCGTGTCGTTGGCGAACAGGACCGGTGCGCCGAGCAGCTCCGAGAGCCGCTCGGCGACCGGCGCCAGGGAGAACTTCGGGTTGGCGACGCCATCGGGACGACCCAGGTGGGCCGTCACGAGGACGCGGGCCCCTGCGTCGGCAAGACGCTTGATCGTCGGCACGCTCGCGCGGACGCGACCGTCGTCGGTGATCTTGGTGCCGTCGAGCGGCACGTTGAGGTCACTGCGGACGAGAACGCGCTTGCCGCGCAGGTCTCCCAGGTCCGAAACCGTCTTCACAGGTCAGAGCGACGATCCGACGTGGACGACCAGGTCGGCGAGGCGGTTGGAGTAGCCCCACTCGTTGTCGTACCAACCGACGACCTTGACCTGGTCACCGATGACCTTGGTCAGGCCCGAGTCGAAGATGCACGACGCGGGATCGGTGACGATGTCGGCCGAGACGATCTCGTCCTCGGTGTAGACCAGGAAGCCCTTCATGGCGCCCTCGGCAGCATCCTTGACGATCTGGTTGACCTCTTCGACCGTGGTCTCGCGCGAGGCGGTGAACGTCAGGTCGGTCGCCGAGCCCGTGGGCACCGGCACGCGGAGCGCGTATCCGTCGAGCTTGCCCTTGAGCTCCGGCAGCACGAGGCTGACGGCCTTGGCGGCGCCGGTCGACGTCGGGATGATGCTCAGGTTGGCGGCGCGGGCCCGGCGCAGGTCGCTGTGCGGCGCGTCCTGCAGGTTCTGGTCCTGCGTGTAGGCGTGGATCGTCGTCATGAGGCCACGCTCGATGCCGAGCGCGTCGTTGAGCGCCTTGGCCATCGGCGCGAGGCAGTTGGTCGTGCACGACGCGTTGGAGATCACGCTGTGCGCGGCCGGGTCGTAGAGCTCGTGGTTGACGCCCATGACGATCGTGACGTCTTCGTTCTTGGCCGGGGCCGAGATGATGACCTTCTTGGCGCCGCCGTCGATGTGGGCCTTGGCCTTGGTCGCATCGGTGAAGAATCCGGTCGACTCGATGACGATGTCGGCGCCGACGCTGGCCCAGTCGAGCTTGGCCGGGTCGCGCTCCTCGAACGCGGCGATCTTCTGATCACCGACGTAGATGTAGCCCTCGTCGTAGGTGACGTCGGCGTCGAGACGGCCGAGGATCGAGTCGTACTTGAGGAGGTGGGCGAGCGTCTTGTTGTCCGTCAGGTCGTTGACGGCGACGATCTCGATGTCTGCACCGGCGGCACGAGCCGCGCGGAAGAAGTTACGGCCGATACGGCCAAATCCATTGATGCCTACGCGTACGGTCACGGGGAACGTGTCTCCTGCGGGTCGGTGTGGGTGACATGCGTAACCCTACCGAGTTGCCTTCACTACCGGCGAGTCACCTCAGCCCGATGAGACGGTCAGCCTTCGGCGAGTCGCTCATCGCCGAGCGTGGACTCGGTGTCCGGCACGCCGAGCTCTTCGGCCCGCTTGTCGGCCATCGCGAGCAGCCTGCGGATGCGGCCGGCGATCGCGTCCTTGGTCAGCGCCGGGTCGTGGAGCTGGCCGAGCTCCTCGAGGCTGGCCTGGCGGTGCTCGACACGCAGCGTGCCAGCCATCTTGAGGTGGTCGGGGACCTCCTCGCCGAGGATCTCCAGAGCCCGCTGGGCCCGCGCACCGGCGGCCACGGCGGCGCGTGCGGAGCGGCGGAGGTTGGCGTCGTCGAAGTTGGCGAGCCGGTTGGCCGTCGCTCGTACCTCACGACGCATGCGGCGCTCTTCCCACGCGAGCAGGGACTCATGCGCACCCAGGCGCGTCAGCAGCGCACCGATGGCCTCGCCGTCGCGGATGACGACACGGTCAACGCCACGGACCTCACGGGCCTTGGCACTGATGCCGAGCCGACGAGCGGCGCCGACGAGGGCGAGGGCTGCCTCGGGCCCGGGGCAGCTGACCTCGAGCGCCGACGAGCGGCCGGGCTCGGTCAGCGAGCCGTGGGCGAGGAACGTGCCACGCCACGCGGCGACGGCGTCGCACGACGAGCCGGACACGACCTGCGGAGGCAGTCCGCGGATCGGCCGGCCACTGCCGTCGATGAGGCCGGTCTGGCGGGCCAGGGCCTCGCCGTCCTTGGAGACGCGTACGACGTAGTGGGTGTCCTTGCGGATGCCGGCGTTCTGCATCACCAGCACCTCGCTGTCGTGACCGTAGATCTCCGCGATGTCCTTGCGGAGGCGGCGAGCCGCGGCGCCGGTGTCGAGCTCGGCCTCGACGACGATGCGTCCGGAGACGATGTGCAGGCCGCCCGCGAAACGCAGGATCGACGAGACCTCGGCCTTGCGGCAGCACGACTTCGTGATCGTGGTGTTGGCGAGCTCCGCCTTCACCTGAGCCGTCATTGCCATGCGGCCGAACCCCTGTCTGTCGATGTCACTGTCGTGGAGAAGAGTGTCACTCTATGCCGTCCTCATGACCCTGCCGAACGCGGCTGCGAGGCGTCCTGGGTCGTGCTGATCCGATCCCGGGCTGGCCGCCACGTCCGCGACGTACAAGCGCGCACCGAGCGACCGGGCCGTCGACTCCAGCGTGCCACGCGTGTCAACGAGGCTGGTGTCGGCGATGACAGCATCCAACCCCAACTCGGGCGCGTGTGCGGCCAGAACCTCGAGATGATCCGTCGGCGTGAGTCCTTCGGTCTCGCCCTCCTGCTCGTGGAGGTTGAGCACCAGGATGCGCTTGCCCTTGGTCTTGGTCAGGGCGTCGCGGAGGCCGGGCACGAGCAGCGTCGGCATGACGCTGGTGAACCACGAGCCCGGCCCGACGACGACCCAGTCGGCGGCCTCGACCGCGGCGACCGCCTCGGGACACGCCGGTGGGTCACTGGGGTCGAGCCGGACGCTGACGACCTGGCCGTCGGTGGACGACACCTCGACCTGCCCGCGTACGAGCGTCAAGCGGTCGGGAGCCGAGCGCAGGTGCACGTCGGCCTCGATGTCGAGCGGGACCGCCGCCATCGGCAGGACCCGGCCCTGAGCACCCAGCAGCTCGCCGACGAGGTCCAGGCCGGCGACGTGGTCGCCGACCTGGTCCCAGATCGCGGCGATCAGCAGGTTGCCGACGGCGTGGTCCTTGAGTGGGCCGTCGCCGGAGAAGCGGTGCTGCAGCACGGCCGCCCACGTGCGGCCCCAGTCGTCGTCGCCGCACAGGGCGGCGAGGGCCATGCGCAGGTCGCCCGGCGGCAACCCGCCGAGCTCGGCACGGATGCGGCCCGACGACCCGCCGTTGTCGGCCACCGTGACGACGCCCGTGAGGTCGGTCGTCAGGCGGCGAAGCGCGGAGAGGCTCGCGGCGAGGCCGTGCCCTCCCCCGAGCGAGACGACCTTGAGGTCGCCCTCGGCACGGCCCGCAACGTGCGCAGGACGCGTCGTGCTCACTCGCGCCCCAGGTCGCGGTGGACCACGAGCGTACGGACGCCGTGGGCCCGCAGTCGTTCGGCGAACGCTTCAGACATCGCGACGCTGCGGTGGCGGCCCCCGGTGCAGCCGATCGCGATCGTCAGGAAGTGCTTGTCCTCGCGGAGGTAGCCGTCGGTGAGCAGCGCGACGAGGCCTTCGTACTGCTCGAGGAACTCCGTCGAGCGGGGCTGGCGCAGGACGTAGTCACGCACCGGCTCGTCGAGACCACTCAACGGGCGCAGCTCGTCGACCCAGAACGGGTTGGGCAGGAAGCGCAGGTCGGCGACCATGTCGGCGTCGATCGGCAGGCCGTACTTGAAGCCGAACGACATCACGGAGGCACGTAGTCCGCCGGAGTCGGGGTCCTCGAACGCCGCGCGGACGCGTTGACCGAGCTGGTGGACGTTGAGGTTGGACGTGTCGACCACGATGTCGGCCCGGCCCCGGATGCGCCTCAGCAGCTCGCGTTCGCGCTCCAGGCCGTCCATCAGGCGGCCCTCGAGGCTCAGTGGGTGCGGGCGTCGCGCGGCCTCCTGACGGCGTACGAGGACCTCGTCGGCCGCCTCGAGGTAGAGGATCTTGGTGTGGATGCCGTCGTCGCGCAGCGCCTCGAGCGCCTCGACCAGGCCGCCGAAGAACTGGCGTGAGCGGGCGTCGACGACCACGGCGAGGCGGTCGATGTCCTTCGACTCCTGGATCGTCGTCACGGCCTGGGCCAGCAGATCGGGCGGCAGGTTGTCGATGACGTAGTAGCCGAGCTTCTCCAACACCTTGGCGGCCGAGCCGCGCCCCGCCCCGGTCATGCCGGTGATGAGCACGAACTGCGTCAAGGTCGTCAACTGTCCTCCAGGATTTCGCCGGTTGCGGTGTTGATGGCCGGTGCGTGCTCGCCGGTCGCGAGCGCCTCCACGATGGATTGTGCCGTAGCCGCGCCGATGCCGGGCACGGTTGCGATCTCTTCTGCTGTCGCGGCGCGCAGCTTCTTGACCGAGCCGAACGTCTTGAGCAGCGCCTTGCGCCGGGTCGGGCCGAGACCGGCGACCGGATCGAGGACGCTCTCGATCATCGACTTGCTGCGCCGGCCGCGGTGGTGGGTGATCGCGAAGCGGTGTGCCTCGTCACGCAGGCGCTGCAGCAGGTAGAGGCCCTCGCTCGTGCGGGGCAGGATCACGGGGTCCTCGTCGTCGGGGAGCCAGACCTCCTCGAGCCGCTTGGCCAGGCCCACAAGCGCGACGTCCTTGATGCCGAGCTCCTGCATCGCCGCATGCGCCGCGGCGACCTGCGGCGGGCCACCGTCGACGACCACGAGGGCCGGTGTGTAGGCGAACTTGCGAGGCTTGCCGGTCTCGGGGTCGATGCCGGGACCGTCCTCGTCGTTGCCCTCACGTGCCCGCAGCAGCTGGGTGAAGCGACGGGTGATGACCTCGTGCATCGCCGCGACATCACTCTGGCCCTCGTTGCGGATCGTGAAGCGGCGGTATTCGGACTTGCGGGGCAGCCCGTCCTCGAACACGACCATCGACGCCACGGTCTCGGTCGCGCCGAGGTTGGAGATGTCGTAGCACTCGATGCGCAGCGGCGCGGTCTCGAGGTCGAGCGCCTCCTGGAGCTCCTCGAGCGCCTTGCTGCGGGCGGTGAGGTCACCGGAACGCTTGAGCTTGTGGCGTACGAGTGACTGCTTGGCGTTCTGCTCGACGGTCGCCATGAGGGCGCGCTTGTCGCCGCGCTTGGGGACCCTGATGTGGACGGGGCCCTCGCGGCGTTCGCTGAGCAGCTCGGCGACCGCGTTGGCATCAGCCGGCAGGGTCGGCACGAGCACCTCGCGCGGGATCGCCGACGGCGCGGCGTCCTCGTAGAGCGTCATGAGGGCGGCCTGCACGAGCTCGGGGAACGGCGCCTCGTCGGCCTTGTCGGCGACCCAGCCGCGCTGACCACGGATGCGGCCGCCGCGCACGGAGAAGATCTGCACCGCGACCTCGAGCGGATCGTCGACAAACCCCAACACATCCGCATCGGTGCCGTCGCCGAACACCACGGTCTGCTTCTCGAGCACCCGGTGGAGCGCGCCCAGGTCGTCGCGAAGCTTGGCGGCGAGCTCGTACTCCTCGTTGTCGGACGCCTCGCGCATGCGCTGCTCGATGCGTTTGGTGAAGCCCGCGGTCTGCCCACCCATGAACGCCAGGAAGTCGTTGACGATCGCGCGGTGCTCGTCGGCGTCGACGCGGCCCACGCACGGCGCGGCGCACTTGCCGATGTCGCCCAGCAGGCACGGCCGGCCGATCGCCTTGGACCGGCGGAACACCCCGGCCGAGCACGACCGCATCGGGAACACCCGCAGCAGCGTGTCGACGGTGTCGCGGATCGCCCACGCGTGGCCGTAGGGACCGAAGTAGCGCACGCCCTTGCGCTGGGCACCGCGCATGACGGTGACGCGCGGGAACTCTTCGCTGACCGTGACCGCGAGCCACGGGTATGACTTGTCGTCGCGGTACTTGACGTTGAAACGCGGGTCGAACTCCTTGATCCAGGAGTACTCCAGGGCCAGCGCCTCGACCTCGGTGCTGACCACGGTCCACTCGACGGAGCTCGCGGTCAGGACCATCTGCTGCGTGCGCTGGTGCAGGTTGGTGATGTCCTGGAAGTACGAGCTCAGGCGCGGCCGCAGCGACTTGGCCTTGCCGACGTAGATGACCCGGCGCTCGGCGTCACGGAACCGGTAGACGCCCGGCTCGACCGGGATCTCACCGGGTGCGGGTCGATAGCTTGCGGGATCTGCCACCGACCCAGCCTACGAGGTGACGAGGAGCGGCTTGAGGAACGTGCCGGTGTGGCTGTCAGGGCTGTTGGCGATGTCCTCCGGGGTGCCCTCGGCGATCAGCAACCCGCCGCCGCTGCCGCCCTCGGGGCCCATGTCGATGACCCAGTCGGCGGTCTTGATGACGTCGAGGTTGTGCTCGATGACGATGACCGAGTTGCCGGTGTCGACGATGCGCTGGAGCACGCCCAGCAGCTTGCGGATGTCCTCGAAGTGCAGGCCGGTCGTCGGCTCGTCGAGCACGTAGACCGTGCGTCCGGTGGACCGCTTCTGGAGCTCGGCCGAGAGCTTGACGCGCTGCGCCTCGCCGCCGGACAGCGTCGGGGCGGACTGCCCGAGGCGTACGTAGCCCAGGCCGACGTCGACGAGGGTGCGCAGGTGGCGCGCGATCGCAGGGATCGCCTCGAAGAACTCGACGGCCTCCTCGATCGGCATCTCGAGGACCTCGGCGATCGTCTTGCCCTTGTAGTGGACCTCGAGCGTCTCGCGGTTGTAGCGGGCGCCGTGGCAGACCTCGCACGCGACGTAGACGTCGGGCAGGAAGTTCATCTCGATCTTGATCGTCCCGTCGCCGGAGCACGCCTCGCAGCGGCCGCCCTTGACGTTGAACGAGAATCGACCCTGCTGGTAGCCGCGCATCTTGGCCTCGGGCGTCTGCGCGAACAGCTTGCGGACGTGGTCGAACACGCCGGTGTAGGTCGCCGGGTTGGACCGCGGGGTGCGGCCGATCGGCGACTGGTCAACGTGGATGACCTTGTCGACCTCGTCGAGCCCGGTGATGCTGCGGTGGCGGCCCGGGATCGTGCGGGCGCCGTAGACCGTACGGGCGAGCTGCGTGTAGAGGATGTCGTTGACCAACGTCGACTTGCCCGAGCCGGAGACGCCCGTGACAGCCACGAACATGCCGAGCGGGAACGTCACGTCGATGTCGCGGAGGTTGTGCTCCTTGGCGCCGTGCACCGTGAGCTCGCGGCCCTTGACCCGCTTGCGGCGCTTGTCGGGCAGCGGGATCGACTTGCGGCCCGAGAGGTATTGGCCGGTGAGCGAGTCCTTGCTGGCGTAGAGCTCGTCGACCGGACCCGAGACGATGACCTGTCCCCCGTGCTCGCCGGCACCGGGGCCGATGTCGACGGCCCAGTCGGCGGCCCGGATCGTGTCCTCGTCGTGCTCGACGACAATCAACGTGTTGCCGAGGTCGCGCAGGCGCAGCAGCGTCTCGATCAGGCGGTGGTTGTCGCGCTGGTGCAGGCCGATCGACGGCTCGTCGAGGACGTAGAGCACGCCGACGAGTCCCGCGCCGATCTGGGTCGCGAGCCGGATGCGCTGGGCCTCGCCGCCCGACAGCGAGCCGGCGGCCCGGTCGAGCGCGAGGTAGTCGAGGCCGACGTCGAGCAGGAACCGCAGCCGCTCGTTGATCTCCTTGAGCACGCGTTCGCCGATCTGGCGCTCGCGGTCGCTCATCTCGAGCGTCTGGAGGTAGTCGGACGCCTCGCTGATCGACAGGGCGCAGACCTCGGCGATGTTCTTGGCACCGAACTTCTCCGACTCGAGCGTCACGGCCAGGATGACCGGCTTGAGGCGGGTGCCGTTGCAGACCCGGCACGGTACCTCGCGCATGAAGCCCTCGAGGCGTTCGCGGTTGGTCTCGGAGTCGGTCTCGTCGTGCCGGCGCTCGAGATAGGTGATCGCGCCCTCGAACTCGGTGTAGTAGGACCGGACGCGGCCGTAGCGGTTCTTGTACTTGACGTGCACCTTGGTCGGGTGGCCGCGCAGGATCGCCTCGCGTACGTCCTCAGGGAGGTCGCCCCAGGGAGTGTCGGCGCTGAAGCCCAGCTCGTCGGCGAGCGCGCCGATCAACCGGGAGAAGTAGTCGGCGACATGGGCCGACGACCACGGCGCGACCGCGCCCTCGTTGAGCGACTTGGCGTCGTCGGGAACGACCAGCTCGGGGTCGACCTCCATGCGGGTGCCGAGGCCGTGGCACTCGGGGCAGGCGCCGAACGGGGCGTTGAACGAGAACGAGCGCGGCTCGAGCTCGTCAACCTCGAGGGGGTGGTCGTTGGGGCACGCGAGCTTCTCGGAGAACCGGCGCGTGCGGTGCTCGTCGTCCTCGGGCAGGTCGACGTAGTCGATGATGACCAGGCCGTCGGCCAGCCCGAGTGCCGTCTCGACCGACTCGGTGAGGCGCTGCTTCTGGTTGCCCTTGACCTGCAGGCGGTCGACGACGACGTCGATCGTGTGCTTCTTCTGCTTCTCGAGCTTGGGCGGCTCGTCGGCGAGCATGTGGGTCTCGCCGTCGACGATCGTCCGGCTGAAGCCCTGCGACTGCAGCTGGCGGAACAGCTCGCCGTACTCGCCCTTGCGGCCGCGGATGATCGGCGCGAGCACCTGGAACCGCGTGCCCTCGTCGCCGGCCATGATGCGGTCGACGATCTGCTGCGGGGTCTGGCGCGCGATCGCCTCGCCGCAGACCGGGCAGTGCGGCCGGCCGGCGCGGGCGTAGAGCAGACGGAGGTAGTCGTAGACCTCGGTGATCGTGCCGACGGTCGACCGCGGGTTGCGGCTCGTGGACTTCTGGTCGATCGAGACCGCCGGCGACAGACCCTCGATGAAGTCGACGTCGGGCTTGTCCATCTGGCCGAGGAACTGGCGGGCGTACGCCGACAGCGACTCGACGTAGCGACGCTGGCCCTCGGCGAAGATCGTGTCGAAGGCCAAGGACGACTTGCCGGACCCCGAGAGTCCCGTGAACACGATCAGCGAGTCTCGTGGGAGGTCGAGCGAGACGTCCTTGAGATTGTGCTCTCGTGCGCCGCGGATGACGAGGCGGTCGGTCACTGGCTCCCCTGAAATGATTGGTGGTTGCGGGCAGAATCTTGGCCCACTCCATTGTATGGAGCGGGTCCGACAGAAACCTGCCGAGCGACCGTACGTTCGCTCACAGCGTTGCCGTCCGGGCGGTGACCTGGCGTCCAGCAGCAGTGCTCCGGTGGACGCCAGGTCACCGCTACCGGCGGATCTGGCACGCTGAACCCATGACGTACACGGGAGAGGTCGAGGTCGGCGGTCCGGCCGACGTACAGGTCGCGGGTGACCTGATGATCACCAAGGTCGCGGTCGGCGAGATGAACAACAACGCCTACCTGCTGCGCTGCGTCCTCACCGGCGAGCAGGTCCTGATCGATGCCGCCAACGAGTACGAGACGCTCCTCGGCCTGATCGGCAGCGACGGGCTGGCCCGAGTCGTCACGACACACCGCCACGGCGACCACTGGCAAGCCCTCGCGACGATCGTCGAGCGCACCGGTGCCGAGACCGTCGCCGGTGAGGACGACGCCGACGAGCTGCCCGTGCCCGTCACGACCCGCGTACGTACGGGAGCCCGCGTGCGCGTCGGATCGTGCGAGCTCGAGGTCATCGAGATCGTCGGTCATACGCCCGGCTCGATAGTGCTGGCGTACGACGATCCCGACGGCGTCGTGCACCTGTTCACCGGCGACTCGCTGTTCCCCGGCGGGGTCGGCAAGACCTGGTCACCGGAGGACTTCGCGACGCTGATCGACGACGTCGAGACGAAGATCTTCGGTCGGTTCCCGGATGACACCTGGGTCTACCCGGGTCACGGCCACGACACGACCCTGGGCGTCGAGCGCCCGCACCTCAGCGAGTGGCGCGAGCGCGGATGGTAGGCGAGGTGCGAGAACCGACGACGTCTCGGCGGAATCGAGAGCCGGGACGAGTCGTGCGAATTCCCTTAGGTGACGGATCGGCCGGTTTTGGCCGCCAGCTCAATGGGGTGCTTGTCGGGTTCTACGATTACTTCGCACCTGACAGCGAGTATCCAGATCTCTTGCGTCTCGTTGCGAACGACTTTGCCTTTCGGGTTCCAGTGATGGACTACGCATTCAAGCGCACCGGGCAATGGGACCTTCTCGACGTGGTGCCCCTCTCCGTGGATGAGGCGAGTGAGATCTATCGGGCGTTCAAGCAGGACCCGATCAGTGGCAAACTCAGCATCTATTGGTCGGGTCCGGCGAAGGGGGCGTGGGGTGAGGACGATGCCACGCGAACCGAGTGCGACGGCCTCGAACGGGCGGCCGTCTGGGATCCCGAGCACGTGGAAGACAGGCTTCGCGATCACCGAGAAGGCCGCCCAAACAAGTGGGTCGAATCACTTCGGCTTCGAGATTGAGCGGTGACTCGCTGTTCCCCGGTGGCGTCGGCAAGACCTGGTCATCGGAGGACTTCGCCACGCTGATCGACGAGGTGGAGACCAAGATCTTCAGCCGCTTCCCGGACGACACCTGGGTCTACCCGGGTCACGGCCACGACACGACCCTGGGCGTTGAGCGCCCGCACCTCAGTGAGTGGCGCGAGCGCGGCTGGTGAAGGGCGCCTCTTAAGCCTCAGGCACGTCGCCGTCACCGCTCTCGGCGACGTCCTTCTTGCGCTGGATCTCCATCTTGACGATGTTCGCGTCGTGGGCGGCGGGATGGAAGATCTCCTCCATGATCCCGAACGCACCTGAGGTGCCAGACGCACCGGTGGCCGAGCTGTGCTCTGCCCGGCCCGCGACGAACGGGATGCCGAAGACGACAGCAACGATCAGGACGACGACGATGATCGCGGCGGTGAGCATCCGGTCAGCGTACGCGCCACAGTCACAACGTTGAGCCAGCGAGAGCTGGGCATCTCCCCGCACGTCAGTCCGGCAAGGCGATGCCGTTGCCGATCTCGGCGACCGTCGATGTGGAGTGGTTGGCGCAACCTTGGCCAAGCACAGCCGCGAAGTCCTGAATCGACGCCAGACTCGGCCGCTCGTCTCCGCCGTTACGCTTGAGGTGTGCCCGCAACAGGTCGCCCGCAGCGGCGAACTGCTGCTCGTCGCTCATCGTGCGCTGCCACTCCGCACACGTCGTCCTCTCGTAGGACTTTGGCCACGTCTGCTCGTACGAAACCGGGCCCGAGCAGCCCGAGAGCGCGACCACCGCGACCAGAACAGCGAGGAACGGGCGCATCGATCAGCCGGCGACGAAAGCGTCAGTGTCCAGGTCAACGCCGAGCGCTCGGAACAGCTCGCCGACGAAGCCCCGGGCGATCGACGGCATGGCGACGGGTGCCGGCAGAGGCGGATGCGGGTCGGCCCATGGCCCGTCCGGGATGATGACCCGCGGCACCGGCAGCGGCTTGAGATGCGCGACCGACGCCGGACGACTCACGCCCGTACGTTCATCAGCACCGCTCGCGACCCAGCCCACACCGAACGACACCGCTGCCACCGCAACGGCCGTCACGGCTGCGAGGAGCACACGGCGCATGCTCCGGATCATAACTGGCTCAGCGGTGGTGACCCTGGCTCTCGTACGCCGCCTGGGCGAACGCCAGCACCAGGCCTGCGACCGCCGACAGGATCGCCACCGCGACCGCGACGTAGCCCCATGGCTCGCGGTCGATCTCGCCGTCACGCGCGATGGCGATGATGATCGCCGCGCCCGCCGCGATGAAGACGACGAGTGCGGTGTAGATGCCCCACCGCCGGTGATGCTCGTGGAGCGTCAGCTTCCTGCGCGCCATGCCTTCATCGTGCGCTCGCGATGCGATGCGCGCAACAGCTATTCGTCCTTGGGCAGCGAGACGTAGACGGCGTTGACCGCCACCGCCTGCTCGAGCTCGGTCGAGAGGCCCTCGAAGAACTGCGAGCGGTACGTCTCATCGGTGACCGCGTAGACCGTGAAGTAGAGGCCCGCGAACGACGCGAGGAAGACAGCGACCTGGAAGAGCTCGTTCGTCACCGGCAGGTGCTTGCCGAACTGCGACGGCAGATCGGTGACGTGGTCCTGCTGCGTCCACGACATCACTGTGTCGTTGGAGATCGTGAGGTGGCCGAAGACGACGAAGAAGACGAACAAGCCGAGGCTCAGCAGCAACACCTGGATCGCCTGGTTGAACAACAGGACGAGAACGAGGTTGACCCTGGCCACGCGCGGCAGCTCAGCCGGTGCAGCCGTGATCGAGCGAGCCGCCTCGGCGGCGGGTGTGCCCACGCAGCAGTCGGCGAGCCGCTCGCCGGCGACCTCACGCTCGACGCGACGCACCTCCTCCGGCAGACGTACGAGCAGGAACACCGTCGCGATCACCGCGAAGAACGCCACCGCCGACCACAGCACGTTGCGCGACATCAGCGCGGCGACCTGCCAGACCTCGGCGTTGATGAACAGGAATGTCACCGCGAGGAGCAGCAGCGGCAAGGCCCGGGTCAGCAGCGGGAACATCAGCCCCAGGGACCCGAACGTACGTCGTGCGGCCCAGCGAAGCATCGTGCCCATCCGGAGCAGCCGTCCGGCGAACAGCCCGAGGGACGCCAGGAACAGGGCGATGCCGGCGGCCGGTCCCCACTTGGGGTCGTCGGCAAGCACTCCCACCGCGACCGCGACGCCGATCGACGTCGCCACGATCAACGCGATGACGGCGGTGATGCGTTTGCGCGAGAGCCACTTCTCGATCTGGTCCGCGTGATCACCCGTGAAGTACGGCAGCCCGTGGTCGTCGAACCAGTCCTCGATCTCCGCGGCGGTACGCGCGTGGGTGGCGGCCACGTCAGAAGGTGACGGGCAGCTCGTCGACGCCGTAGACGAAGGACAGCTGGCGGAAGCTCAGCTCTTCCTGCGGCTTGGCGAGCGCGAGGTCCGGGAACCGCTGGAACAGCTTGGGCAGCGCGATGCGCAGCTCCATGCGGGCGAGCTCGGCGCCGATGCACCGGTGGATGCCGTGGCCGAACGCGAGATGACCGCTCGACGGCGTGCGGTAGGGATCGAACTCATCGGGCCGCTCCCCTGCTGAACTCGGGTCGCGGTTGGCTCCGCTCAGCGAGGCCAGGACGACGTCACCGGCCCTGAGCTGCTGGCCGAAGAGCATCATGTCCTGCTTGGCGAAGCGCGGGAACGCGACCTGCACGACCGCGAGATAGCGCAGCAGCTCCTCGACGACGCGGTCGACATCGTCGGGATCACCCTTGCGAATCAGCTCGGCGTAGGCGGGATCGCGCAGCAGGACGATCGTGCCGAGCGCGATCATGCCGGCAGTCGTCTCGAACCCGCCGGTGAACACCCCGTCGGCCAGACCCGCGAGATCGACGTCGGAGATCGTGTCGCCCTCGTCGCGCAGGATCTGCCCGATCAGGCCCGGTCCGGGCTCCTTGCGCTGCTTGGCGACGGCCTCGAACAGGAACTCGCGCTGCTCCGACACCGCACCGAACGCAGCGGCGCCGCCGTTCGTGGCGTCAAACCGGGCGCTGCCGAGCTTCTCGAACGCGTCGCGGTCCTCGTAGTCGAGGCCCAACAGGGCGCAGATGGTCTGGAACGGCACGGGGAATGCGACGTGTTTGGCCAGGTCGGCGCCCGAACCCTCGCTCGAGAGATTGTCGAGCTGCCGGTCGACGATCTCACTGATCATCGGCTCGAGCCGCGCCAGCCGGCGCATCGTGAACTCAGGCGTCACGATCTTGCGCAGCCGCGTGTGCAGCGGCGGATCGGTGAACCCGAGCCCGCCGATGTCGTCGGAGGTGGCCGGTCCGTCGCCGTGGAACATGTGCCGGATGTCGTTGGAGTACGAGTCGCGGTCCGTGAGGATGCGGCGCGACTCCTCGTAACCGGTGACCAGGAAGGCCCGGAAGTTGAAGGGCAGGTCGAGCTGGTGCATCGGCTCGGTGGCGCGGATCTCGGCGATCCTCGGGACCGGGTCGAGGCCGTTGCGCTGCAGCGGGACCTTGGTCGGCTCAGGGATGAAGGAGATGCGTGAGAGGTCGATGCCCTTCTTCTGGATGCGTCGCACGACCAGCTTGCCGATCCATCCGGAGACTCTTCCCCTTACGTCAACCACGGGTCGAAACTACACTGCCCGGTTGCGGCCACGGGTCACTCGGGGAAGGCTGAGACCCAGGTCGCGTCCGACCGGGCGCGGGCACAAGGGGGCCACCATGAGCACTGACACGTCGAATCCGAGACCCGAGACCGAGCTCCGAAGGGTCATGGGACCCAAGCTCCTGTTGCTCTTCATCGTGGGCGACATCCTCGGCACGGGCATCTATGCACTCACCGGCCAGGTCGCCGCCGAGGTGGGTGGTGCTGCCTGGTTGCCGTTCCTCGTGGCGTTCTTCGTCGCCCTCCTGACCGCGTTCTCCTACCTCGAGCTCGTGACGAAGTATCCCCAGGCCGCCGGCGCGGCCCTGTATGTCCACAAGGCCTTCGGCGTCCACTTCTTCACCTTCATCGTGGCGTTCGCGGTCATGTGCTCGGGCATCACGTCGGCCTCGACGGCATCGAACGCATTTGCGGACAACCTCGCCAGCGGCGTCAACTGGGATGCCAGCGACTCCGAGATCATGCTCATGGCGATGGCGTTCATGCTGCTCGTGGCAGTGGTCAACTTCCGTGGCGCCAGCGAGAGCGTCAAGGCCAACGTCGTCCTGACCCTCATCGAGCTGTCGGGCCTGGTGCTCGTCATCCTGCTCGGGTTCTATGCCTTGGCGGGAGGTGACGGTGACTGGTCGCGCGTCGTCGCCTTCGACACCCCGGACGACAAGAACGTCTTCCTGGCCGTCACCACGGCGACGTCGTTGGCGTTCTTCGCGATGGTCGGTTTCGAGGACTCCGTCAACATGGCTGAGGAGTGCCACGAGCCCAGCAGGATCTTCCCGCGCATGATGCTCACCGGCCTCGGCATCACCGCCGTCATCTACGTGCTCGTGTCGATCTGCGCGGTGGCGCTGGTGCCTGTCGGCGCCCTCTCCGACCCGGGCAAGGCTCCCCCGCTGGTCCAGGTCGTCACGGCCGCGGCACCGAGCCTCCCGGCCGACGACATCCTGCCGTTCATCTCGATGTTCGCGGTCGCCAACTCAGCTCTGATCAACATGATGATGGCCAGCCGGCTGCTCTACGGCATGTCCCGCCAGGGCGTCCTGCCCAAGGGCCTGGCGAAGGTGCACAGCAAGAACCAGACCCCCTGGGCAGCGATCATCTTCACCACTGCACTGTCACTGGCCCTCATCGCGTACGTTGCCAACGCCAGCGACGACGCGGTCGCGGTGCTCGGCGGCACCACAGCACTGCTGCTGTTGGGGGTCTTTGCCGTGGTCAATGTCGCGGTGCTGGTCCTGCGTCACGACCGGGTCGAGCACGAGCACTTCCGCACCAAGACGGCGGTAGCGCTCGTCGGATCCGCGGCATGCCTCTACCTCGTGACGCCGTTGTCAGGGCGCGACGGCGACCAGTACGTCGTCGCCGGGCTGCTGCTGGCGCTCGGCCTCATCCTGTCGGTGCCGATCTACCTGCACCGCCGAGCGCAGGGCGAGGACCTCGAGATCACCGATCCCGAGGACATCCCGCCCCACGAGCTGCCGTGACGCTGGGTCAGCCCTGACGCTCTCGTCGCGACGAGACCGTCAGGCTGACCACCGCGGTGATCGACAGGATTGCGACGATCACACCGAGGCTCAGCAGCGTCGGGATCTCCGGTACGTCGAAGTGCTCGCCACCGTTGATGAACGGCAGCTCGTTGGTGTGCAGGGCGTGCAGCACGAGCTTGACGCCGATGAACGCCAGCAGCAGCGCGAGGCCCTGCGACAGGTAGATCAGACGCTTGAGCAGGTCGCCGAGCAGGAAGTAGAGCTGGCGCAGGCCCATCAATGCGAACACGTTGGCGGTGAAGACGAGGTAGGGCTCCTTGGTCAGACCGTAGATCGCCGGGATCGAGTCGAGCGCGAACAGCAGATCGGTCGTGCCGAGCGACAGGATGACCAGGAACATCGGCGTGATGAAGGTCTTCTTGTTCTCCTTGATGAACAGCTTGAGCCCGTGCCACTCGTTCTTGGTGTTGAAGTAGCGGCGGGCGAAGCGGACGACGCCGTTCTCGCCGTCGTCGTCGTGGTCGGTGTCCTTGACCAGCGTGTAGGCGGTCCACAGCAGGAATGCGCCGAAGATGTAGAAGATCCACGAGAAGTTCTCGATCGCGACCGCGCCGAGTGCGATGAAGATGCCGCGGAACACCAGCGCGATGATGATGCCGACCAGCAGCGCCTCCTGCTGCAGCTTCCTGGGCACCTTGAAGCTCGCCATGATGATCAAGAAGATGAACAGGTTGTCGATCGAGAGGCTGTACTCGGTCAACCAGCCGGCGAAGAACTGCAGGCCGAAGTCGCCGCCCTTCTCAGGGACGTTGTGGTGGACCGTCACCCAGATGCCGAACGCGACCGCGAGGCCGATGTAGCCGGCGAGATAGATCGCGCACTCCTTGAGCGTCGGCTCGTGCGGCTTGCGCGCCACGATGATGACGTCGAACAGCAGCACGGCGACCGTCACGCCGATCGTCACGAACCACTCGGTCTGGGAGACCGACATGCCTACGGTGTCGGCGGAGCTCTCGGCAAAGGGCAGGATCACAGGGGGTACCTCCGGTCGTCAGGACGCCGGAGGTCTCTTCCGCCGCGCGATGCGGCCCGCAACACCGGGCGACTGCTGGGAGTCTCCGTGATGACGACGTTGCGATCGGGGAATACTCCCCTCCACGCAACATTCTTGCAGACGCTGGAGGGTGCTCGAACCATGCGTCGTGCCGCGGAGCTCAGACCTCGTCGATCGAGCCAGTGGCGACGTCGAACACGAAACCCCGGATGTTGTCCTTGTGGGGGATGAACGGGTTGGACCTGATCCGGTTGATGCCCTGCTTGACGTCCTCTGCGGCGTCCGGGAACGCCTCCGCCGCCCAGGTCGGCCGGATCCCGGTGTCCTTCTCGATGTCCTGGCGGAAGCCGTCATCGGTGAACGTGACCATGCCGCAGTCCGTGTGGTGCACCAGGACGATCTCCTCGGTGCCCAGGAGCCGCTGGCTGATCGCCAGCGAACGCAGCGCGTCCTCCGTCACGACGCCTCCGGCGTTGCGGATCACGTGGGCGTCACCCTCGTTGATGCCGAGGACCTTCGCAGGGTCGAGCCGAGCGTCCATGCACGCGACGACGGCGACCTTGCGCGCCGGCGGCAGCGGGAGCGGCCCGTTGAAGCCCTCCTGGTACGACTTGTTGGCCTCGATGAACTCGTCGGTGACGGTCATGGGATGTCTCCTTGGTGGTCGGGGTGTCCTCCCACGATGACCCGATTCCGTCGCCCACCGGCGGCGTACCACGAGGTGACACGCCGGGCAGGATCTGCCGAACGTTGCTATAGGGCGCGGCCGCGCATCTCGAGCCAGACGCCGCGCGGCCACGGACCGTCGGGCTGCAGCGCTCGGTGACCGAACGCGTCGGGCGGGGCGGTCTGCGGCTCGACGCAGACGGTGTCGCGGGGTTCGTCGTAGACGACCCACCAGGCAGCCGAGGACTCGAGCGTCAGCTCCAACGCTCCGGGCCACGTCAGCACGGGCGACGAGGCAAGACGGAAGCAGTCGTCCCACGGTCCTGACGTCGGGTCGACGAGCGCTCCGGTCGGCAGCCCATCGGCGCCGCGCTCCACCATGACCTCGGGCTGCAGCGACGCCATGAGCTCGCCGCCGGTGTCGAGCCGGCGCCTGAACCACGGGTGGAGGCCGATCGAGCACGGCGCCTCGGTGTCGTCGTCCCACGACAGCTCGATGCGGACGCCGTCGTCGAGCAGCTCGTAGGTCAGCGTGGCGACACCCTCGGTCGGCCAAGGGTCTCCGATCCCCCGCTCGTACGCCCCTTGCGCCACGCGCTCCCACGCCGCCACATGGCCGAGTCCGTGCAGGGCGTGGGTCCCGTCGGTATGCGGCAGCTCGTACGTCGTGCCGTCCAGCGCGATCAGGCCGTCGCGGACCCGGCCGGCCCACGGGACCATCGGGAAGCAGCCGTCGGCGATCGCCGGGTCGATGGCGGAGCTGGTCGCCCGGCCCAGCACCTCATGACCGTCGATGGCCAGACTCGTGAGCCGGGCACCCCTGGTGGGGTCGATGACGGCACGGACACGCTCGTTGAGCAGGACATCGGTCACGAGGTCATTGTGCCCGTACCAGCCACTTACGTGAGGCGCTGGTCGAGTGCTCGCGAGGGACGAGCGGGTGTATCGAGACCCAGCCTCAGACGCCGGCCTGGAGCATGCTGCGGAGCTCCTTCTTGAGGTCGCCGATCTCGTCGCGCAGGCGCGCCGCGACTTCGAACTGCAGCTCGGCCGCCGCGGCCCGCATCTGCTCGCTGAGCTGCTCGATCAGATCCGCGAGCTCACCCGACGGCAGGTTGGCGAGGTCGGCGGTGTGTCCGAGCGGGACCGGAGCACCCTTGCGCCGCTTGTCGCCGGTCGCGGCCAGCAGCGTCGCGGTGTCGGCGTCCTCACGGGCCAGCATGTCCGTGATGTCGCCGATCTTCTTGCGCAACGGCGTCGGGTCGATGCCGTTGGCCGTGTTGTAGGCGACCTGCTTCTCGCGGCGCCGGTTGGTCTCCTCGATCGCCCAGCCCATCGAGTCGGTGATCGTGTCGGCGTACATGATGACCTGGCCCGACACGTTGCGCGCCGCACGACCGATCGTCTGGATGAGAGACCGGCCCGAGCGCAGGAAGCCCTCCTTGTCGGCGTCGAGGATCGCGACGAGGCTCACCTCGGGCAGGTCGAGTCCCTCACGGAGCAGGTTGATGCCGACCAGCACGTCGTACTCCCCCATGCGCAGCTCGCGCAGCAGCTCGACGCGACGCAGCGTGTCGACCTCACTGTGGAGATAGCGGGTGCGGATGCCGGCCTCGAGGAGGTAGTCGGTGAGGTCCTCGGACATCTTCTTGGTCAGCGTCGTGACGAGCACGCGCTCCTCGCGGTCGGTGCGCAGCCGGATCTGGGTGATCAGGTCGTCGATCTGGCCCTTGGTCGGCTTGACGATGACTTCGGGGTCGATCAGGCCGGTCGGGCGGATGATCTGCTCGACGACATCGCCCTGGACCTTCTCCATCTCGTAATTGCCCGGGGTCGCCGAGAGGTAGACCGTCTGGCCGATGCGCTCGAGGAACTCGGCCCACTTGAGCGGCCGGTTGTCCATCGCGCTCGGCAGGCGGAAGCCGTGCTCGACGAGCGAGCGCTTGCGGGACATGTCGCCTTCGTACATCGCACCGATCTGCGGGATCGTCACGTGGGACTCGTCGACGACCAGGACGAAGTCGTCGGGGAAGTAGTCGAGCAGGCAGTGACCCGGCGTGCCCGGACCGCGACCGTCCATGTGGCGTGAGTAGTTCTCGATGCCGGCGCACGTGCCGACCTGCTGCATCATCTCGAGGTCATAGGTCGTGCGCATGCGCAGCCGCTGGGCCTCGAGCAGCTTGCCCTCGCCCTCGAGCTCGGCGAGCCGCTCCTCGAGCTCGACCTCGATCGTGCGCATCGCCCGGTTCATGGTCTCCTGGCCGGCGGCGTAGTGCGTCGCAGCGCCGACATAGAGCTCCTGGTCGTCGCTGAGCACCTCGCCGGTCAGCGGGTGCAACGTCATGAGCCGCTCGATCTCGTCGCCGAAGAACTCCACCCGTACGGCATGCTCCTGGTAGACCGGGAAGATCTCGACCGTGTCGCCCTTGACCCGGAACGTGCCACGCGTCGAGGCGACGTCGTTGCGGACGTATTGGGCCTGCACGAGGGTGCGCAGCAGCTGCTCGCGCGGCAGCTCTTCGCCGACCTTGAAGCCGATCATGCGCTCGAGGTATTCCTGCGCCGAGCCGAGACCGTAGATGCAGGACACCGTGGCCACCACGATGACGTCGCGACGGGTCAGCAGCGACCACGTCGCCGAGTGGCGCAGACGCTCGACCTCTTCGTTGACCGAGGAGTCCTTCTCGATGTAGGTGTCGCTCTGCGCGATGTAGGCCTCGGGTTGGTAGTAGTCGTAGTAGGAGACGAAGTATTCGACCGCGTTGTTGGGCAGCAGCTCACGCAGCTCGTTGGCGAACTGGGCCGCAAGCAGCTTGTTGGGCATCATCACGAGCATCGGCCGCTGCAGCCGCTCGGCCAACCACGCGGTCGTCGCGGTCTTGCCGGTGCCGGTCGCGCCGAGCAGCACGTTGTCCTTGATGCCGGCGTTGATCCGGCGTTCGAGCTCGGCGATCGCCGCCGGCTGGTCACCGGCGGGCTGGTAGTCGGAGACGACCTCGATGGGCGCCACCTGGCGCTGGAGCTCTGACACGGAACGCATACCTACGAGCCTACGTCTCGCCACCGACAAAGCCCTCTAAAGTGACTGTCATGCCCGTCTCGGAACGCCGCGCTGAGCGCAAGAGGGAGATCCTCGACGCCACGCGCGCGCTCTTCGACGAACGAGGCGTCCGCGACGCGCAGATCGAGGACATCGCCCGGGCCGTCGGCATCAACCGGGCGATCATCTACCGGCACTTCTCCGGCAAGGAGGAGCTGTTCGCCGAGACCCTCGTCGGCTACCTCGACGAGCTCGCCAAGACGCTCCAGACCTCTGACGACGAGACGCTCGAGCCCGTCGCCCGCCTCGAGCACCTCGTCGTGGTGTTCCTCGACTTCGGGTCGACCTATCCGGCGTTCGTCGACTGCGCCCAGACTCTCCTGCGTCGCCGCGGCGACGAGCTCATGGAGGAGGTCAGCGAGCGGGTCATGTTCGACCTCGGCAGGGCGATGGCGGCGTGCCTCAACCACGTCGTCGACGTGCTCGAGGCCGGGGTCAAGGCCGGCGAGTTCCACGTACGCGATCCCAACCTGCTGGCCAACATCTTTTACACGCAGGCCCTCGGCGTCATGAACCTCACGACGCTCCAGCTGTCCGTCCGCGAGCAGAACCCCGGCCTGCCGGCTGTCGACGCCGTACCGTTCGACGAGGTCAAGACCTATCTGCAGCACGCCGCGGTCGCGATGGCCCGCGCCGAGCCGTCACGCTGACACAGCGGCCCGCACGGCGTCGACCGACAGCCGTACGTCCTCGGCATCCGTCGACCAGTTGCTGACCGAGATCCGCAGCACGTCCCGATCGTGCCAGCGCGAGCCCGACATCCACGTCGTGCCGTCGGCGATCAGTCGCGCCGTGACCTCCCGCGTACGTTCGTCGCTGCCGAACGACACGCAGATCTGGGTGTAGACGACGTCGTTGAGCACCTCGACCCCGTCGATCTCGGCGAGCCCGGCGGCAATGGCGCGGGCATTCGTCGTCAGACCGTCGACCAGGTCGACCACTCCCCTGCGCCCCAGCGACCGCAGGACCGCCCAGACCGGCACGCCACGCGCCCGGCGCGACAGCTCCGGCACCTTCTCATACGGATCGCCGGGACCCGTCTCGTCGGGCACCAGATAGCTCGCGTGCACGCCCATCGCCGCCCGCATCGAGGCCGAGTCGGCGACGATCGCGAGCCCACAGTCGTACGGGACGTTGAGCGTCTTGTGCGCGTCCGTCGTCCACGAGTCGGCAACGGCGAGCCCCTCGACCAGATGACTCAGTGCCGGTGTTGCCGCAGCCCAGAGCCCGAACGCGCCGTCGACGTGCACCCACGCGCCGCGTGCATGGGCGAGGCGGACTGCCTCGGCGAACGGGTCGAACGCGCCGGAGTGCACGTTGCCGGCCTGCAGGCACAGGACGATCGGGGCGCCATCCGGGATCGCCGCCAGCGCCTCGGCGAGGGCATCGACGCGGATGCGTCCCTCCTCGTCGGCGGCGACGGGCGACGGCTGTCCGAGTCCGAGATAGCGCAAGGCCAGGTCGATCGTGTCGTGTCGTTCCGCGCCGACGAGGACGTGCACCTGTGGTGCGCCGGTCAGTCCGTCGCGCTCGACATCCCAGCCCGCCGTGGCCAGCGCGGCATGCCGAGCCGCGGCGAGACACGTGAAGTTGGCCATCGTCGCGCCGGTGACGAAGCCGACATCGGCCGTCGGCGGCAGGCGCAACAGCTCG
Organism: Aeromicrobium ginsengisoli; assembly: GCF_004134905.2. Lineage (GTDB taxonomy): Bacteria > Actinomycetota > Actinomycetes > Propionibacteriales > Nocardioidaceae > Aeromicrobium > Aeromicrobium ginsengisoli. Next base: position 371,527 of record NZ_SDPQ02000001.1, read on the forward strand.
AGAAGCCAGCTCGCGGCCGCCTCCTCGAGCGCGGCGGTGGCCGGCGTCGAGTAGCGCATGCCGGCGTTCTGGTCCCAGCCGCTGACGAGCCAGTCGGCCGCAAGCCCGGCCGGCAGCGTCCCGCCCATGACCCAGCCGAAGAATCGCCCAGAAGCGATCGCCATGAGCCCTGGGTCGGCCTTGGCGGCGAGCTCGTCGACCACACCGGCGGGATCCAGGCCGCCGTCAGGCAGCGGCCCGCCGACACTGGCGAGCAGCTCGCCGGCGGTGACCCGCGGCCCGATCGGCCGGTCGTCGATCGAGGACAGCCAGCGGCGTACGTGCTCGTGCGCCTTGGCGAGCGACTCGTCGTACGTCTCACTGCGTGCCGTCATGGGCTCGGCTCCCTGGGTGATTCCCCGTTGCGACACCTTAGGCCGCCGCCGGGAGCATTCGCCAGATCAGGCGAAGGCGTCGACTCCGGTCAGCTCGGCCGACCAGGTCCAGAGTCGCTCGGCTTCACCCTCGTCGATCGCCCAGTCCTTGACGCCCGTGTAGACCTGATCCTCCGTCCAGGGCGCGGCGATGTCGACGTCCTCGAGGTACAGCCCTCCCCTGTCGTCGAGCTGCTGCGAAGTCGCCGCCCACACCTGCGTCGCGGCACCTGCCTCCGGCGACTTGAACCGTGGATCGATCAGGTTGCCCTGCTCGTCGAGATAGCCGGCCTCGACCTGCTCGGCCATCGACATGTGGCGGACCAGCCCCGTGAGGATGGCGCCCGGGTGCACCGCGAACGCACGCACGCCGGAGTCACGGCCCAATGCGTCGAGCTGGACGGCGAACAGCGAGTTCGCGGTCTTGGACTGGCCGTACGCGAGCCACTTGTCGTAGCCCTGCTGGAAGTGTGGATCGTCCCACCGGATCGGCGAGAAGTGGTGCCCGCGCGAGCTCACCGAGACGACGCGCGCGCCGTCCGGCTCGATCGCGGGCCAGAGGCGGTTGACGAGCGCGAAGTGACCGAGGTGGTTGGTGGCGAGCTGAGACTCCCAGCCCGGGCCGACTCGCGTCTCGGGTGCGGCCATGATGCCGGCGCTGTCGACCAGGATGTCGAGGGTTCGGTTCGTTGCCAGGAAGCGCTCGGCAAACGTTCGTACGCTTTCGAGATCGCCGAGATCGAGTGCGTCGACGGCCACCCGGTCAAGGCCAGCCAGCTGCTCGAGAGCCGTCTCGACCCGGCGCGCCGGCACGATCACCTCCGCGCCGGCATCGACGAGCGCTCGGGTCGTCTCGATCCCGATGCCGGAGTAGCCCCCGGTCACGAGGGCGAGCCGACCCGTGAGGTCGACGCCCTTGAGCACGTCGTCGGTGGTCGTGGTGGCGTCGAAGCCGGAGGGAAGTGGTTGCTGAGCGGTGGTCGATGTCGTCATGCGATCGACGCTAGGCGCTGGAGCGCGCTCCAACGCAACCCCGAAGAACGAAGAACGCCACCCACCCCGAAGGGTGAGTGGCGTCCTTTCGACAAGCTCAAGGAGCAGAGGGCCGCTCAAGGAGCAGAGGGCCGTTCAAGGAGCACGAGGCAGCTCTAGGAGCGAGGATCAGGCCTCGAGGATCGCGACGACTCCCTGGCCGCCTGCGGCGCAGATCGAGATCAGGCCACGGCCCGAGCCCTTCTCGTGCAGCAGCTTGGCGAGGTTGGCGACGATACGCCCGCCGGTCGCTGCGAACGGGTGCGCCGTCGCGAGCGACGAGCCCTTGACGTTGAGCTTGCTGCGGTCGATCGAGCCGAGCGGGGCGTCGAGGCCGAGGCGCTCCTTGCAGAAGATCGGGTCCTCCCACGCCGCGAGCGTCGTGAGCACCTGGCTCGCGAACGCCTCGTGGATCTCGTAGAAGTCGAAGTCTTGCAGCGTCAGGCCCTGACGGGCGAGCATGCGCGGCACGGCGTAGACGGGAGCCATCAGGAGGCCCTCGGCACCCGACACGTAGTCGACAGCGGCGGTCTCGTAGTCGACGAAGTAGGCCAGCGGGGTCCAGCCGTGCTTCGCGGCCTCGTCCTCCGACGCCAGCAGCACCGTCGAGGCGCCGTCTGACAGCGGCGTCGAGTTGGCCGCGGTCATCGTGGCGCCCTCACCCTTGCCGAACACCGGCTTGAGCTTGGCGAGCTTGTCGAGCGCCGAGTCGGGGCGAAGGTTGTTGTCCTTGGTGACCCCGAGGAACGGCGTGATCAGGTCGTCCTGCCAGCCCTCGTCGTAGGACTTGGCGAGGTTGTGGTGCGACGCGACCGCGAGCTCGTCCTGAGCCTCGCGGGTGATGCCCCACTCCTTGGTCGTGATGGCCTGGCTGTCACCCATCGACAGCCCGGTGCGCGGCTCGGAGTTGCGCGGCTGGTCGGGCGCCAGATAGGCCGGGCGGATCTTGGCGAGAGCGGCAAGGCGGCCCTTGTTGTCCTTGGCCCGGTTGGCCTCCAGCAGGATCTTGCGGAGCTTGTCGCCGACGGCCAGCGGGGCGTCCGACGTCGTGTCGGCGCCACCGGCGATGCCGGACTCGATCTTGCCGAGCGCGATCTTGTTGGCGACCAGCACGGCGGCCTGAATGCCGGTGTCACAGGCCTGCTGCACGTCGTACGCAGGGGTGTCGGGCGACAGCTTGGAGCCGAGGACCGTCTCGCGGGCGAGGTTGAAGTCGCGGCTGTGCTTGAGGACGGCGCCGGCGGCGAACTCGCCGACCCGCTCACCCTCGAGGCCGAACCGCTCGACGAGGCCGTCGAGGGCCGCGGTGAGCATGTCCTGGTTGGAGGCGTTGGTGTAGACGGTGTTGGAGCGCGCGAACGGGATGCGGTTGCCGCCGATGACGGCGACGCGGCGTACGGTCTGGGCTCCGGCGGCGGCAGAGGCGACGCTCGACACGGTCTCGGCGGCCTTGGTCGCGGCCGACTTCTTCGCGGGTGCCTTCTTGGCCGGAGCCTTGGTGGCCGGCGCCTTCTTGGCTGGTGTCGTGTCCGCCATGGCGGTCTCCTCGATCTTCGTGAACGATGGTTCTGGAACGTGATGAGCGCCGCATCCACGCTGGTGGACGGGGCTGTTTCATGAGGTTACAGTTTCAGGAGCATTCCAGATACCAATGGTATCCGAGAGATAGGACACACCCAAGTCATGGCCGACCGCTATCAGTCCCTTGCTCACAACCCGATCGGCAAGTTCATCGTCAAGAACCTGGGTCTGCCCAATCCCCCGGTGCTCGAGCGCTGGTCAGAGGGCTCTCCGCTCGTCAAGGGCACCGTCCTGATTGGCGCCGCTCCCGGCAGCCGGCTCGGCAAGAAGCTCGCCGCGACGCTCAAGTCCAGCGGCATCACCTCGGTGGGTGTACGCGCCGACAGCAAGACGTACAAGGGCCTCGTGTTCGACGCCACCGGCATCACCGACACTGCAGGACTTGCCGACCTGCAGCAGTTCTTCACCCCGGCGCTCCGCAGCCTCGCCAGCTCCGGCCGGCTCGTCGTGATCGGCACGCTGCCTGAGCAGGCCGGGTCCGAGACCGCCGCGATCGCGCAGCGCGCCCTCGAAGGGTTCGTACGCTCCGCGGGCAAGGAGGTCGGCGGCAACGGCAGCACGGCCAACCTCGTCTACGCCGGCATCGGCGCCGAGGACGCCCTCGGTTCGACGCTGGAGTTCCTGCTCTCCCCCAAGTCGGCGTTCGTCGACGGCCAGGTCATCCGCCTCGGGCTCACCGAGCTCGTCGACGCCGACCCCGTCGCCGATCCCGCCAAGCCGCTCGCCGGCAAGGTCGCTCTGATCACCGGCGCCTCGCGCGGACTCGGCGAGGCCATGGCTCGTACGCTCCACCGCGACGGCGCCCAGATCGTCGGCCTCGACGTGCCACAGCTGTCCGCCGAGCTGGAGGCCGTCATGGCCGAGCTCGGCGGCACCGCGATAGCCGAGGACATCACCGCTCCTGATGCGCCCAAGGTCATCGCCGACGCCGTCAAGAAGGCACACGGCGGCGTCGACATCGTCGTGCACAACGCTGGCATCACCCGCGACAAGCGGCTCAAGAACATGAAGACCGAGAACTGGAACCTCGTCATCGACATCAGCGTCGGCGCGCCGCAGCGCATCACCGCGGAGCTGCTGGAGCGCAAGCTCATCCGCCCCGGCGGCCGCGTCATCGGCATCTCGTCGATCGCCGGCATCGCGGGCAACAACGGCCAGACGAGCTACGGCACGGCCAAGGCCGGCGTCATCGGCTTCGTCAACGACCTGTCGAAGCGGGTCGCCAAGGACGGCATCACGGTCAACGCGATCGCCCCCGGGTTCATCGAGACCGACATGGTCAAGACCATGCCCCTCGGCATCCGCGAGGCGGGCCGCCGGCTCAGCTCGCTGTCGCAGGGCGGCCAGCCGATCGACGTCGCCGAGGCCATCGCCTGGTACGCCAACCCGGGATCGTCGGCGATCTCCGGCAACGTCGTCCGGGTCTGCGGCCAGGCACTGATCGGAGCCTGACATGGTCACGCGTACGTTCGACAAGGCGCCCTCGACCGCGCCGCTGATGCTCAAGGCGGTGCTGCCCGCGCTCCCCGTGATCGGCGGGCTGCCCGGCATCAAGCACGCCAAGGGCTCCGTGCCGGAGATCGTCCTGGAGCGCAAGGGCGTCGTGACCGACCTCAAGCACCTGGAGGCCTACAACGAGGTCTGCGGGTTCCCTCGCGGCGACCACCTCCCGGCGACCTATCCGCACATGGCGGCGTTCGGCCTGCACATGGCGCTGATGACCGACACGGCGTTTCCGTTCGCACCGATGGGCCTCGTGCACCTGCGCAACACGATCCGCCAGCATCGCCCGCTCGGTGTTGCGGAGACGTTCGACGTGTCCGTACGCGCTGCCGACCTGCGGCCGCACCCCAAGGGCTCGCTCGTTGACCTCATCACCGAGATCTCGGTCGAGGGCGAGCTCGTCTGGGACGAGGTGACGACCCTGTTCTCGCGCCACAAGGGCGGCTCGGCAGAGACCTCGCCCGCTCCCCTGGCTGGAGTCGAGGCACCTGACGGCGTCGTCCACTGGAAGCTCGCGGGCGACCTCGGCCGCCGCTACGGCTCGGTGTCGGGTGACCGCAACCCGATCCACCTCTACCCGCTGACCGCCAAGGCGTTCGGCTTCCCGACCAACATCGCCCACGGCATGTGGACTCTGGCGCGCAGCCTGTCGGCCCTGCAGAACAAGCTGCCCGACGCGTTCGCCGTCGACGTCGAGTTCCGCAAGCCGATCCTGCTGCCGGGCACCGTCGTGTTCGGGTCGCGGTCCGAGGGCACCGACCTGGAGTTCGGCGTCAAGGGCGCCAAGAAGCCCGTGACCCACCTGGTCGGAAGGGTTGTTACCGAAGCGTAACTCCGATTTACTCTGTGTCGTTGATCACGGCAACGACACTGGGAGTTCTTCGTGCACGCTCGTACATCGGTTCATCGTCTGCTGGCCATCGTCGGGCTCGCGCTCGGGCTGATCGCCGCCTCGCTCACGCTCAGCACCACCGCGGCCACGGCCGCGACGACCTGGACGCCGCGGGCCGAGCAGTATCCCAAGACCGTGACCGAGCGGGACGTGGCGATCCCGATGTCCGACGGCACGATCCTGCGCGGTGATGTCGTACGCCCGGCCGGCGCCGACGGCAAGGCGATCGCCAAACGGTTCCCGGTCATCGTGACCATCACGGCGTACAACAAGGCGGTCATCGCCTCGGCGGGTGGGTTCTTGGGCGGTGGGTCGGACTACCTGGTCAAGCGTGGCTACGTGCAGCTCACCGTCGACGCTCGTGGCACCGGCAGCTCCGAAGGCATCTGGAGGGCCTTCGACGCGCGGGAGAACAAGGACGGCGGCGAGATCATGACCTGGGCGCACTCGTCGGCGCGCCCGTGGAGCAACGGCATCACCGGCATGACCGGCCCGTCCTACATGGGCATCAGCCAGCTGTGGGCCGCCGCCGCACAGCCACCGGGGCTCAAGGCGATCTTCCCGCAGGTGCCCGGCGCCGACGTCTATCGCGACGTCGTCGCCTCCGGTGGCCAGCTCGACGTCGGCTTCATCCCGCTGTGGCTCGGACTCGTCACGTCCACCGGCCTGATCCCGCCGTCAGTGCTGGCGACCAGCCCGGACTCGGCGATCAAGGAGCTCCTCGACCACCTCACGGGCGCCGGCACGTTCACGGTCCCGCTGCTGCTCAGCGCGTTCCTCGGCGGCGATCCGGCGTACGACGGCGCGTTCTACAAGGAGCGCTCGGTCATCAACGTCATCGACAAGGTCAAGGTGCCGGCATTCTTCGTGTCCGGCGAGTACGACCTGTTCCAGCGCGGCACGCCGCTGCTGTTCGAGAACCTCAACAAGCGCGGCATCCCGACCAAGATGATCGTCGGCCCGTGGGACCATCTGCAGGCCTCGAGCGGCGCCGACATCGGCAAGGCCGGCTACGGCTCGTTGGGTGAGCTCCAGCTGCGCTGGTTCGACCACTACCTCAAGGGCGTCAGCGACCCGACGCTCAACAGCGACATCGCCAACCTGACGTACTACGAGCAGGGCACCGGCGCGTGGCGCAAGAGCACGAAGTGGATCGGGCCGTCGCTGACCGGCGCCAAGCTCAGGCTCTCCGGCACGTCGGCGCTGCTCGGCGCTCCCGGCGGACTCACGTCCGGCACGCCAACCGCCGGCACGTCGAGCATCCTGCCGATCCCGGCGGCCGGACTGTGCACACGGTCGGCCAACCAGTGGACCGCCGGGGTGCCCAATCTGCTGATCCCACAGCTGCCCTGCTTCTCCGACAACCAGCTGAACGACAGGACCGGCGCGGTGTTCTCGACCAAGCCCCTGACCCAGTCGATCACGCTGCAGGGTCCGATCAACGCTCACCTGTACGCCTCCAGCGCCGGCGGCGACGGCATGCTGTCGGTCGCGCTGGAGGACGAGGCACCCGACGGCACCGTCAAGCGCCTGACCGGCGGCTGGCAGGTCATCTCGCACCGCGCGCTCGACACCAGCAAGTCCCGCTACCTCGACGGCGTGCTGATCCAGCCGTTCCACCCGTTCACCAAGGCGGCGCAGAAGAAGCTGGCGCCGGGCGAGGTCGCCCCGATCGACGTCGAGATCTTCCCGACGCGGGCCAAGATCCTGCCCGGTCACAAGCTGCGGATCGCGGTGCAGGCGTTCGACGTCCCGCACCTGCTGCCGACGTTGCCGGAGCTGCTCGGCACGCTGACGGTGCTCACGATCCACAACTCGGCAACGTACCCGTCGACGATCAACTTCCCCAGCGTCGGGACGCTGCCGACTGTCAAGTGACGCTCGTTCCTTGACCTTGTCGAGAGGACGTCCTTTCGACACGCTCAAGGAACCAGTCAGGTGCGCGGGGTGACCCGGCGGATCAGGCCTTCCTGGGCGACGGTCGCGACGAGCGTGCCGTCCTCGGTGAAGACCCGTGCCGTGCTCAGCCCGCGTGCCCCGGACGCCGACGGCGACGTCTGGTCGTACAGGAGCCACTGGTCGGCCGCGATCGGCCGGTGGAACCAGATGACGTGGTCGAGCGAGGCGGCCTGGACGTCGGGCGCTCCGATGAAGGTGCTGTGCGGCACGAGGCTCGCGCCGAGCAGGCTCAGGTCGCTGATGTAGGTGAACGCCGCGTTGTGGACGATCCGCGAGTCCGGGAGCGTGCCGTCGGCACGGAACCACAGCCGCTGCACGACCGGCACGAGCTGGCGCTGCGGGTCGTCCTCGGCCCGGTTGTCGCCGATGTAGCGCATGTCGAACGACGACCACTCGCGGTTCCAGAACTCTGCGGCCTCGGAACCGCGGCCGCCGATGACGTCGGTCAGCGGCATGGACTCGTCCGGTGACGGGACGTCGGGCATCGCGTCCTGGTGGTCCCAGCCGTCCTCGACGACCTGGAACGACGCGGTCATGTAGAAGATGATCTCGCCGTGCTGACGGGCCGCGACGCGCCTCGTGGTGAACGAGCGACCGTCGCGGACGTTCTCGACGTCGTAGACGATCGGGATGCTCGGGTCGCCGCCGAGGATGAAGTAGAGGTGCAACGAGTGCACGTGGCGCTCCTCGGGCACGGTGAGCTGCGCCGCCATCAGCGCCTGCGCGGCGACCTGGCCGCCGAACACCCGCGGCAGCTCCGACGCCTCGGGCTGGGAGCCCCGGTAGAGGCCCACCTCGAGCTGCTCGAGATTGAGGAGGCCGACGACGTCTTCCAGGGATGCAGGCACACCGCAACCCTATCGGTGGTCGCGTTGCGTAGGGCTCCCGCGTTTGTGACGTCAGCCCTATGACCTCGAGGCGAGTCCTAGCCTTGTTCGTTCTTGCGCTGCCTCGCGAGGAACTGCTCGAACTGGTCGGCCAGCTCGTCGCCGCTCGGGAGGTCCTCGTCGCTGGCGAGCAGCGACTGGGCCGCGCCCCGGGTGAACGCGTCGTACTGCTCCTCGAGGCCGCCGAGCAGGCTCTGCCCGCCCTGCTCCTCGATCTGCTGCTCGATCTCGGCGAGCGCAGCCTCCTGGCGGGCCTTGAGTGAGTCGACGTTGATGCTGAGGCCCGTGCGGTCGACCAACGCGTCGATCAGCGCGAGCGACGCCGTCGGGTAGTCGATCTGCGCGAGATAGTGCGGCACGTGCACGACGTAGCCCGCGGCGTCGTGGCCCCACTGGCCGAGGCGATATTCCAGCAGCGACTGCGCCGACGACGGCACCATGACCTGCGCGGACCAGAGGTTCTGGCGGTCGACGAGGTCAGGACGCGTGCCGTGCGCGGTGATCATGGCCGGACGGGTGTGGGGCACGCCCATGGGCACGGCGCCGAGCCCCAGCGTCAGAGGCACGTCGTGCTCCTCGATGAAGCCGTGGACCTCGGCGATGAACTGCTCCCAGTGGAAGTCCGGCTCCGGGCCGGCCAGCAGGAAGTAGGGCATGCCGTTGTCGTCATGCTCGAGGACGACCTGCAGCTTCGGGTCGTCGTACTCCGCGTAGTGGTCCTCGCGGAACGCGATCATGGGGCGCCGCGCGCGGTAGTCGAGCATCGCGTCGATGTCGAACTCGTAGACGACCTCGCCGTGGCCTGAACGCAGCTGCTCTGCGGCCATGCGCGCGGCCGAACCGGCACCCAGGAACCCGTCGAGGGCATGGATGAGGATCGGACCGTCGCCTTCGCGGGGGGTCTCGTCAGGTTCGCGTCGCGGTAGCCATTTCATCGCCATGGTCAACCACTCACCCGTCGGTGCTATTCCGCGACAGCGCGGCGAGCGTGTCGTCAGCGACGGCCTGCGGCGTGAGGCCGAGCCGCTCGAGGATGACGTCGCGCTTGGCGTGGTCGAGGAACTCCTGCTCGACGCCGTGCACGCGGATCGGCACGTCGTGGCCCGCATCGCGTACGGCCTGGGTGAACGCGGCGCCGACACCACCGTGACGGCCGTTGTCCTCCACCGTGACGACGAGGCCGTAGCCGGAGGCCAGCTCGACCAAGGCTGGGTCGATCGGCTTGACCCAGCGCGGGTCGACGACGGTCACGCCGTGGCCGGCAGCGCGTACGATCTCGGCCGCGTCGGCGCCGAGGTGGCCGAACGAGCCGATCGCGACGATCAGGACGTCCTTGGCCTCGTCGCGCGAGAGGACGTCAGTCGTGCCGATGCGTTCGATCGCCGGCAGGTCGTCGCAGACCGCGCCCTTGGCGAAGCGGATGACGGTCGGTGCGTCGTCGACCTCGACAGCCTCGCGGAGCAGCTCACGCAGCTGGGCGCCGTCGCGCGGAGCCGCGAGCCGCAGGCGCGGCACGATCTGCAGCAGGGACATGTCCCACATGCCGTTGTGACTGGCACCGTCGTCACCCGTGACGCCGGCGCGGTCGAGCACGAACGTCACGCCGCACTGGTGCAGCGCCACGTCGAGCAGCACCTGGTCGAACGCGCGGTTGATGAACGTCGCATAGACCGCGACGACGGGGTGCAGGCCGCCCATCGCGAGCCCGGCGGCGCTGGTGACGGCGTGCTGCTCGGCGATGCCGACGTCGAACACGCGGTCGGGGAACTTGTCGGCGAACGCGTCGAGGCCCACCGGATAGAGCATCGCGGCGGTGATCGCCACGATGTCGGGGCGCTCGTCGGCGATGCGGACGATCTCGTCGCGGAACACCGAGGTCCAGCCAGCCGGTGCGACGTTGACCGCCTCGCCGGTGGCCCGGTCGAACGGGTTGGCCTGATGCATCTGGTCGTTCTCGTTGGCGACCGCGATGTCGTAGCCCTGGCCCTTGGTCGTCAGCACGTGCACGAGCACGGGGCCGCCGAACTTCTTGGCCTGCGTCAGCGCGCGCTCGACGGCGGGCCGGTCGTGGCCGTCGACGGGGCCGATGTACTTGAGCCCGAGGTCCTCGAACATGCCCTGCGGCGCCAGAGCATCCTTGACGCCCTTCTTGATCGCGTGCAGTGCCTCGTACGCTGCGGGGCCCACGATGCGGGAGCGGTTGAGCCGCTCCTTGATCGCGCCGAGCGCGGGTTCGTACTTGGGATTGGTGCGAATCTCGGTGAGCCGGTTGGCGAGCCCGCCGACGGTCGGGGTGTAGGAGCGGCCGTTGTCGTTGACGACCACGACAAGGCGGCGGTCGTTGTCGGCGGCGATGTTGTTGAGCGCCTCCCAGGCCATGCCGCCGGTCAGCGCGCCGTCGCCGATGACCGCGACGACGTGGTCGTCCTTGCCCAGCAGCAGGTTGGCCTTGGCCATGCCGTCGGCGTACGACAGGCTCGTCGACGCGTGCGAGTTCTCGACCCAGTCGTGCTCGGACTCGGAGCGGCTCGGGTATCCCGACAGCCCACCCTCCTTGCGCAGCGTCCCGAACTGCCCAGCGCGGCCGGTCAGCATCTTGTGGACGTACGCCTGGTGGCCGGTGTCCCAGACGACCCGGTCGCGGGGTGAGTCGAACACCCGGTGGATCGCCATGCCGAGCTCGACGACGCCGAGGTTGGGTCCGAGGTGTCCGCCGTTGGAGGCGACCGACGTGATCAGCAGCTCGCGGATCTCGGTCGCCAGCGCGGCCAGGTCGTCGTCGCTCATGCCGCGCAGGTCGGAGGGTCCGGTCAGGTTCGCGAGAACGCTCATCGATGTCTCCTCCCCGCTCTCAGCCATAGCGGTCAGTCTATCGACGTGGGCCATCTGCGCCGAGTCGGCAGGCCTCAGTCGCTTGCGTCGAGGTCGCGGTAGCGGCCGCGCAGGTGCACCAGCGCGGCGGCGTCGCCGACGCTCACGGATTCGACGATGCCCTCGACCAGCAGCCCCCAGCCGACCTGACGGGGTTCGGACTCGTCCCGGCGTACGCCGATCCAGCCTGCGGTGCCGGTCAGCACGGGACCCCACTCGCCGTCCGTCCAGTCCCCCAGCGTGAACGGTCCTCCGGGGGCCGGTGCGGTGCCGGCGAACGCGTCGGCGAGGAACCGGTGCTCGGCGCCGAGCACGTTGACGGTCCAGGTCGCCGGCTCGGACTCCCAGAAGTCGGAGTCCGGGTCGATCAGGCCCAGAACCCGGTCCGGCTCCCCCGCCGCGAGCAGCAGCGACGACACGGTCAGCCCGCGCCGCTGGGCGCCATCGCCGGTCGCCCACACCGTGACGGGTGCCGGCATCCGCCCGCGTACGCGGCGCAGCTGGTCGCGGTCGCCCTCAGCGGGTACGAACGGGTGGTCCGAGTGGATCGTCACGCCTTCATTGTGCGGCACCGGCGCGGCGCGTCAGTCCGCCAGCGCCGCCAACAAGCGCTCACCGGCGCTGACGCCCCTGGTCACCTCGTCCTCGGGCAGCCCGAGCAGTCGCAGGCATGCCGTGGCGATCGCGGGCGCCGTCGACGCGTCCGGCTCGCCGTCGCGGCGCAGCGTGATGACCATCTCGACGAGCTGCATGCAGCACGCCCCGATGAACTGCGGATCATCGACCAGGCCCTCGACCAGGCGCTTGTAGGCCGAAGCCAGCTCGTCGCGATGCGCACGGAACGTGTCGAAGCGCGGCTGCTGCACCTCGTGCGACAGATAGAGGACGCCGACGTTGTGCGGTGTCGCCATCAGGGTCTCGACATCGATCAGCGCGAGGGCGTAGAGCGCGGCCGGTCGATCCGGCTCCGCGAGGAGCGGTGTGACGTACGCGAGGCTGGGTCGCACCGAGATCTCGAGCAGCTCCAGAAGGATCTCGTCCTTGCCGGCGAAGTAGTAGTAGAGCGAGGCCTGACGAATGCCGACGCGTTCGGCGATCGCCCGCGTGGTCGTCCCCGCATAACCGTGCTCGGCGAACAGGGCAGCCGCCGCACCGAGGATCTGGTCCCTCGGCGCGAGGTCGGAGCTGCCCTGCGGCTTCGCGCGCGGCCGGCCGACCTTCTGCGTGCCCGAGTCGGTGCTCATGCACCGGATCCTGTCACGGCCGAGACGTACGCGCGCCAGCCACCGAGGTCACTGATGTCGCGGGCGCCATCCAGCGCGTACGGCTCACACAGGAATCCCGTGACCGAGGTGCCGTCGTCGAGGTCGACCGTCCCGATCGCCATCGGCGCAGGCAGCGCACCCACGAACCGGCCGAAGCCCGCAGCGGGGATGCGCCAGACCTCGCCCGGGACGCTGACGCCGCCGTCTGCGACACGTACGAGGCCGGGCTTGGGCGGCTGGGTGTCCAGGGCGTGGAGCCGGTACGTCGCCGCAGTCCGTACGTCCGCGACCAGCGTCCCGCCCGCCGACACCAGCTGGTGGTTGAGCGGCTGACCGCTGAGGTGCGCGCCGACGACGAGCAGGTCGACCGTCACGCCCGGCACCGAGGCGGCGATCTCGGCGAGCAACCGGTCGTCGAACGCCCGACCGGTGAGCATCACGCCGAACGGCAGTCCGTCGACGCTGCCGGCTGGCACGGCCAGCGACGACATGTCGAGCAGGTTGGCGAAGTTGGTGTAGCGGCCCATGCGGCTGTTGGCGCCCACCGGATCGGCCGCGACCTCCGCCAGCGTCGGATGCCACGTCGTCGTCGGCGTCAGCAACGCGGCGAACCCGTCGAGCAGCGCGTGGCCCTCGGCGCCGAGCTGGTCCAACTGCTCGAGGTCGTGGAAGTAGTCGACCGCCGTCGCGTCGGCGCCGCCCTGCACGATGGCCGCGACGGTCGGGTCGAGGTCGGTGCCGATGAGATCGGCGTGCTTCGTGATGTGATCGCCGACGGCCGCCGTGCGTTCGGCCACGAACGCTCCGCCGTACAGCAGCTCGGCGGCCCGCAGCAGCGGCGTGATGTCGACGGCCACCACCTCGGCGCCGGCGTCCACGAGCCGCTCGACGACGACACCGAATGCCTCAGCCCAGCCATCGGCCAGTCCCTCCAGGTTGTGCGGCGCAGGCACCGCGATCCGCAGTGGCGTCGCCGCGAGCCGACCTGGACGGTCGTCGCGTGCCCGGGTGTCGAACCCGTCGGGTCCGCTCAGCAGCTCGACCGTCATACGCGCCAGACCCAGCTCGCGGGCGAAGACCGTCACGCAGTCAAGGCTGCGGCACGCCGGTACGACCCCCGTGGTGGGGATGAGACCTTTGGTCGGCTTGACCCCGACGATGCCGTTGAGGGCAGCCGGAACGCGTCCGGAGCCGGCGGTGTCGGTCCCGAGCGCGATGTCGGCAACGCCGAGCGCCACCATGACCGCCGAGCCGGAGCTCGACCCGCCGGAGATGCGGCTCGGGTCCCAGGCGTTGCGGACCGCGCCGTACGGGCTGCGAGTGCCGACGAGCCCGGTCGCGAACTGGTCGAGGTTGGTCTTGCCCAGCACGACAGCACCCGCCGCTCGCAGCCGCGCCACAGCGGTGGAGTCGGCGTCCGGCAGGTAGGCGTACGACGCCGCGCCTGCGGTCGTCGGCATGCCCGCGACGTCGATGTTGTCCTTGACCGCCGCGGTGAGCCCGGCCAGCGGGAGCGACTCCCCCGCCGCGACCCGCGCATCGACGGCCGCGGCGTCGGCCAGCGCGTCGTCCAGCGGCCGCAGGTGAATCCACGCCTCGGGCCGGTCGATCGTCGAGATCCGCTCGTACGCCGCGGTGACCCGCTCGGTCGCTGTCATGCCTCCTCCTTGATCGCCATCAGTACCTGTCCGGGGGTGACCTGCTCGCCGGGCGCGACATAGATCTCGACGACCTCACCGTCGACCGGAGAGGTCATGGGGGTCTCCATCTTCATCGCCTCGAGCGCAACGACCCGGTCGCCTGCTCGCACCTCGGCGCCGAGCTCGACCGCGACCTGCCAGACGCTGGACACGAACGGCGCCAGCACCGGGGTGCTGCCCGGCGGGATGTCCACCGGGGCTCCAGCAACCGCAGCCGGTGGCTCCGGCTTGACGTCGAACTCTCCCGACGCGCGCCAGCGGTCCTTCTCGGCCTCGAACGCCTCGGCCTGCTGCGCCCGGAACTTGGCGATCGACTCCGCGTTGTCGGCGAGGAAGCGCTCGTGGTCGGCCAGCGCGAACAGGCCGTCCTCGGTGTCGACGGGTCCACGCCCGGCTGCGGTCTCGGCGCGCAGCTCGAGCAGCTCCTCGGCCGAGACCGGGTACCACTCGATGCGGTCGAAGAACCGCAACGCCCACGGCTGCTCGTCCGACAAACCGCCGCGGCGGAAGCTGTTCCACACCTGGGTCGTGCGCCCGACGAGCTGGTAGCCGCCGGGACCCTCCATGCCGTAGATGCACAGGTACGCCCCGCCGATCCCGACCGAGTTCTCCGCGGTCCACGTACGCGCCGGGTTGTACTTCGTCGTGACGAGGCGGTGCCGCGGGTCGAGCGGCGTGGCCACCGGCGCACCGAGATAGACGTCGCCGAGGCCCAGCACGAGGTAGCTCGCGCCGAAGACCGTGCTGTGCACGTCATCGACCGACTCCAGGCCGTTGATGCGACGGATGAACTCGATGTTCCACGGCGTCCAGGGCGCGTCGTCGCGTACGCCGGCCATGTAGCGCTCGGTCGCCAGCCGGGTCGCCGGGTCGTCCCACGACAGTGGCAGCCGGACCCGCCGCGACGGCACGACGAGCTCGTTGGTGGCCGGCAGGTCGTGCTCGATCTCCTGCATGAGACCGGCGAGCCTGGCGGCGCCGATCACCGTGGCGTCGGTGTGCACCTGCAGCGAGCGGATGCCGGGCGTGATGTCGAGGATGCCGGCCGGTGCCACCTCCTGCAGTCGGGTCATCAACGCATGGACCCGCATGCGCAGACCGAGGTCGAGCACCTGCGTGCCGTACTCGACGAGCAGGTTGTCGTCGCCGTCACGGCGATACGTCACGGCGGGTCGTCCGCCCGCGCCACCGGTCGGGTCGAGCCGGGCGATGACGCCGTCGTCACCGTCACCGCCACGCGTCGGCACGCTGGCCGCACCCCGGTGCGCGTCGAGCGCCGCGGCGTCAGCCTCACGCACCGGGACGAACCGCACGGTGTCGCCCGGGCGCAGCTGGCCGAGCTTCCACAGCTCACCGCTCGCGACGACCGCGGGGCACACGAAACCGCCGAGCGAGGGCCCGTCAGGTCCCAGGATGATCGGGGTGTCGCCGGTGAAGTCGAGGGCGCCGACCGCGTACGGCGTGTCGTGGATGTTGGACGGGTGCAGCCCCGCCTCGCCGCCGTCGCTGCGCGCCCACGTCGGCCGCGGACCCACGAGACGTACCCCCGTACGCGCGGAGTTGAAGTGCACCTCGTAGTCGGTCGCATACAGCGTGTCGATGTCGGCGCGGGTGAAGAACTCGGGCGCTGCGTGCGGGCCCTCCGTGACTCCGACCTGCCACGACGACGTCAGGTGCGGCCGGCGCTCCGGCGGAGTCGGGCCACCTATGCGGGTCAGCGTCTCCCCCTCGGCGAACGCCGGGTGATCAGCCTCCGCGTCCTGCGATCCAGGGCGCAACACGTCACCGGGTACGAGCGCCCGACCACCATGGCCGCCGAAGCCGCCGAGCGTGAACGTCGAGGCACTGCCGAGGTATGTCGGCACGTCGATGCCACCGCGCACGGCTACCGCCAGCCTGAGGCCGGGCCCCCGTGCCGTGCCGATCGCGAGCACGGAGCCGGCGCCGACGTCGATGGGCTCCCACATCGGTGCCGCCTCGCCATCGATCGTGACCTCGGCCGGCGCGCCGGTCACGCACACCACCGCCGGGTAGGAGAACCGCAGGCTGGGGCCGGTCGCGGTGACCTCGAGCCCCGGAGCACCCTCGGGGTTGCCGACGGCGAGGTTGGCCTCGCGCAACGAGACCGGATCCATCGGTCCCGACGGCGGCACCCCGACCTGCCAGTGGCCGACGCGGCCGGGTAGGTCCTGCACCGTGGTCATGGCGCCCGCTTCGAGCACATCGATCCGCGGGTCCGGGTCCTCCGTCGTCGACAGCGTCGAGGTGGAGTGCGTCGCGCTGCGGAGCGCGTCGCCGACCGTGAGGTCACGCAGCAGCCCGAGGTTGGTGACGACCCCGTCGATCCGGCTGGTGGCGAGGCCCTCGCCGAGGAGGTCGAGTGCCGCGTCTCTTGACGGTGCCAGGGCGATGACCTTGGCCAGCATCGGGTCGTAGAACGGCGAGACCTCGAGACCGGTCTCGATCCAGCTGTCGACGCGTACGTCCGGCAGTGCGGGAGCATCCTGACCGGGGAACACCGCGCGGGTCACGAGCCCGCTCGACGGTGCGCTGTCCTTCGCGGGGTCCTCGGCATACACGCGAGCCTCCACCGCGACACCGTCCGCCGACCACGTGCGGTCGAAGACCTCGGCACCGAGATGCTCAGCACCGTCGCGCGCCAGCCGGAGCATCAGCTCGACGAGGTCGACGCCGTAGACCATCTCGGTCACCGGGTGCTCGACCTGGAGCCGGGTGTTGACCTCGAGGAACGCCGCCTCCTCGCGCACCGGGTCGTAGACGAACTCGACGGTGCCGGCGGAGCGATAGTCGACCGACGCAGCCAGCGAAGCGGCCGCCTCGTGCATCGCCGTGCGTACGTGGTGGGGCAACGCGGGTGCTGGTGCCTCCTCGATGACCTTCTGGTTGCGGCGCTGCAGCGAGCAGTCCCGGTCGCCGATCACGGCGATCCGGCCGTCGCCGTCGCCGAACACCTGCACCTCGACGTGCCGCGCGGGGCGTACGAGGCGCTCGAGGAACACGCCGGACGAGCCGAACGACGCCTCGGCCTGACGGACCACCCGTTCGTACGCCGATCGCACCTCCTCGACCGTGGCGCAGGCCTGCATCCCGATGCCGCCTCCGCCACCGGTCGCCTTGAGCATCACCGGCAGGCCGACCCGCTGTGCCTCGCGTACGGCGTCCTCCGCCGAGTCGAGCAGCCCGGTGCCGACGAGCATCGGCACGCCGGCCTTCTCGGCCAGCTCGCGCGCCGTGTGCTTGCTGCCGAACCACTCGATCTGGCGCGGCGTCGGCCCGACGAACGCCATGCCGGCGTCCTCCACGGCCCGCGCGAAGTCGGCGCTCTCGGACAGGAAGCCGTAGCCGGGATGGATCGCGCCGGCGCCCGTACGCGCTGCCGCCTCGAGGACGGCCTCGATCCGGAGGTACGAGTCCCGCGCCGGGGCCGGCCCGAGCAGCACCGCCTCGTCCGCCTCACGCACGTGCGGCGCGGCGCGGTCGGCCTCGGAGAAGACCGCGACCGTGCGCAGGCCGAGGTCCTTCGCCGAGCGCACGATGCGGCGGGCGATCTCCCCGCGGTTGGCGATCAGCAGGGTGTCGAAGCTCATCGGACGGTGTCCTCGTTCCGGGTCACGATCATGCGCAACGGGGTGGGGTTGAACTCGTTGCACGGGTTGTTCATCTGCGGGCAGTTGGAGACGATCACGAGCACGTCCATGTCGGCGCGGATCGCGACTCGGCGGCCCGGTGCCGACAGTCCGTCGACGATCCCGAGGGCACCGTCGGCCTCGACCGGGACGTTCATGAACCAGTTGAGGTTGGACACCAGGTCGCGCGACGTCAGCCCGTGCCGGCTCGCCTCGGCGAGGAAGTTCTCTCGGCACCCGTGCTGATATGCCGTGTGGTGGCCGTAGCGGAGGGTGTTGGACTCCTTGCTGCAGGCGCCGCCGATCGTGTCCTGTCGGTCGATCTCGTTGCCGACGACGGTCATGAGCGGACGACCGAGCCCGGACCTGAGCACCGTGCCCTCCCGGACGTACGCATTGCCCTGCCACGTGAGGGTGTCGGGCACGCTGTAGCGCTCTGAGGTGTCGTGCGCGTTGAACATCAGACAGTCGGCGGACTGGTTGCCCCCGACGTCAACGATCGTCAGCACGTCGCCGGCGCGGACGACTGCGGACCACGGCGCGTTGGGCGCCACGCGCTCGTCGAGCACGATGTCGCCGGGCACCAGCGCCTCGCTCCAGTCCAGCAGCGAGCCCGGCGCATACTGCGCGCCGACCGGCACGGTGGTGCGGATCGTTTCGACGGTGTCGGTGCTCACAGGCCCCTCGCCTCCAGGTAGTCGGTCGTGTTCAGATAGGCGCGCTCCCGCTCGGGCGACGCGCTGTAGTGCTCGTCGGCCGGGCCGCTGGGATCGCCGCGCCAGGCGTGCACGCGCAACGGCCCGACGACGTAGTCCGTACGCGGGTCGAGCGGGTGCGGGACGTTGGCGACCAGCACGATGAGCGGCATCTCGGCGACCAGGTCGACGTACGTGCCCGGCCCTGCGGAGCCCTGCCACGCCAGCGCGCCGTCATCCTCGACGCGTACGCCTTGGAAGAACGACACCGACGGCGGCAGGTCGCGCGGGGTGAGCCCGTGCTTGACCCCGGCGAGGGTCAACAACGCCCGGCCCGACGGGCTCGGGCCTTGCGGAGCGGCGTCGCCGTACTTGACGACGTTCCACTCGTCCGACGACGTGCCGCAGAACGCGTCGTGGTGCGCGGACGTGTCCGCGACGACGGTCGCCAGCACCCGACCCTCGCCCGACAGCAACGGGTGGCCGGCGCCGAGATAGGCCTGCCACGGGATCTTCTGCGTGTCCGCGACGTTGAGCCGCTCCCACGGCTCGAGCGCGTTGAACACCAGCACGTGCGCGCACGCGTCACCGGTGACGTCCTCGAGCCGCAGCCGGGTGCCTCGCGCCACGACCTTGTGGGTGTAGCCTCCCGGCGCCACCGTCTCGGCCCAGACGAGCGCCGACGGGTCGACGCCTTCCGGCGCGAACGGTGAGCTGGCGGCCGGCAGGTAGGGCATCCAGTCCGAGACGTTCGACCCCTGGGCCCGGGCGTCGGCCCGGGCCGCGAGGACGCTGGCGGTGTCGCGTGCGCCGACCATCAGGCGATCGCCTCCGCGGTGGTGTCGGCCGTCGTGTGCAGCGTGGGCAGCTTGATCGCGCCGCCGTGACGGATGCGGGTGCGCCAATGGATCACGGCACCGACCACGAGCGTCAGGCCGATGAAGAGCAGGGCGCTCCACTGCAGCCACCAGCCGCGGCCCTCGAGGTCGTAGATCTCCTTGCGCGGCCAGGCCAGGTTGATGACCATGCCGATCTGGTACGCGATCGCGACGACGTTCACGAGGATGCCCCAACGACCGAGCGAGAACAGCGGGTTGCCGTCCTCGTCAACGCCGTCGGCCAAACCACGATTGCGGATCCGCGAGACCAGCAGCGGGACCGTGACGCCGAGGTAGGCGAGGTAGAGCATCGCGATGCACAGCGACGCCAGCGCGAGGAAGACCGCACTCTGGTTCCAATTGACCGCCAGGGCAATCGCCGCGCCTACGCCGACGACGACGGAGGTGGCGATCGGGGTGCCGGTGCGAGGCGAGACCTTGGCGAGGACCGACGAGAACGGCAGGGTGCGCTCCCGGGCCATCGAGAACATCATCCGCGAGCCGGCCGTCTGCACGGCGAGGGTGCACGCGAACACCGCGATCGCCACGGCGGCGAGCAGGAAGCGGCCGCCGACGTCACCGAGGCGCGCGGTCAGCACACCGGCAAGGCCGGACGTCGCGAGCGATCCGTCGGTCAGGCTGGGGGCGGCGAGCAGGCCGGCGAGCAGCAGCAGGAGTCCGCCGATGCCGGACACAACGAGCGCCCGGATGATCGTGCGCGGCGTGGTGCGACGAGGCGCGTGGGTCTCCTCCGACAGTTCACCAGCGGAGTCGAAGCCCACCATGACGTACGCGGCCATCAGTGACGAGGCCAGCCACAGCGGCAGGTAGTGCCCCGGAGCGGCGCCGGCGGTCGTGTTGACCGTGCCGAGCCCGCGCTCGGAGTGGAAGAACAGCGCCGTGACCAGAGCGATGACGCCGAGGATCTCGATCACGACCGCCGCCGAGGTGACGACGGCCATCAGGCGTACACCGATGACGTTGATCGCCGTGGTGAGCGCCAGGACGATCAGGCCGAGCACGACGGCGTTCTGCGCGCCGGTCGGGCTGACTGGCGACGAGTCGGCGCCGGAGCCACCCACGAGCTGGAAGCCGGTCCAGATCGCCGGCAGCACCGCCTGCATCGCAATCGCCGCGGTCGCCACCGTGAGGATCTGGCCGATGACCATGATCCAGCCGGTGAACCAGCCGAAGTCGGTGCCGGCGAGGCGGCTCGACCACTGGAAGATCGACCCGGAGATCGGATAGCGGGCGGCGAGCTCGGCGAAGCACAGGGCGACCAGCAGCTGGCCGGCGAACACGATCGGCCAGGTCCAGAAGAACGCCGCACCGCCGAGGCTGAAGCCGAGGCCGAACAGCTGGAAGACGGTCGTCAGGATCGAGACGAACGAGAAGCCCGCGGCGAACGAGGCGAAGCTGCCGACGCCGCGGCGAAGCTCTTGCGAATAGCCGAGGGCGCCGAGGTCGTGGACCTCAGAAGGTGGTGCCGACGGCGGGGATGAAGGCGGAGCGGTGAGTGTCATGGGGCGTCCTTTGAGCGGAGGGTGAGCCACTACCTGTCGCGCGACAGATATCCCGTCCAGTCTCGAACGGCAGCTGTTTCAAGCGTGTTGCGCGACCGTGAAGAGTTCGGTCCTCCGCCCTGCATTCCCGGGGTTCCACTCTGGGTCTTGACTTAATTCAAGAGTCGTACTAAACCTGACCCATGGCATCCGACCTCGTACTGGGCATCGACTCGTCCACCCAGTCGACCAAGGCGCTGCTCGTGGACGCCGCGACGGGCGAGGTCGTCGCGCAGCAGTCCGCCCCGCATCCCGACGGCACGTCGGTCGATCCGCGGGCGTGGCTCGAGGCGTTCGACCAGGCCACTTCTGGACTCCTCGATCGCGCCAGCGCGGTCGCCGTCGGCGGCCAGCAGCACGGCATGGTCGCCCTTGACGACGCCGATCAGCCGGTCCACGACGCGATCCTCTGGAACGACACCCGCTCCAGCGGCGAGGCCCGTGATCTCATCGACGAGCTCGGCGGGCCTGACGCCTGCGCAGAGACGATCGGCAGCGTGCTCGTCGCGTCCTTCACGTCGACCAAGCTGCGCTGGCTCCGCGATCACGAGCCGGACGCCGCAGCGCGTACGCGACGGGTGCTGCTCCCCCACGACTACGTCTCGCGGCACCTCACGGGCGGCGAGTCGTTCACGGACCGCGGCGACGCGTCCGGCACCGGCTACTTCTCCACCGGCAAGGACGACTGGCTGCCCGAGCTCGCCGAGTCGGCGATCGGCCATGCCGTCGAGCTCCCCCGCATCGTCGCCTCGTCCGAGGTCGCCGCCAAGACCTCGGGCGGCCTCATCGTCGGCGCCGGCACCGGTGACAACATGGCCGCCGCGCTCGCCCTCGACCTCGGACCCGGCGATGTCGTCGTGTCCATCGGTACGTCCGGTGTCGCCTCCGCGATCAGCGAGTCCCGCATCGCCGACGGCACCGGGTCGGTCACCGGATTCGCCGACGCCACCGGGCGCTTCCTGCCGATGGCCACGACGATGAACGCCGCCCGCATCCTCGACCTGCAGGCCCGCCTGCTCGGCGTCGACCACGACGAGCTCGGCCGCCTGGCCCTCGCCGCTCCCCCGGGCGCCAACGGGCTGACGATCGTGCCCTACTACGACGGCGAACGTACGCCCAACCTGCCCGACGCCAGTGGCACCTGGAACGGCCTGACCTCGTCGACCAGCCGCGAGGACCTCGCCCGTGCTGCCTTCGAGGCGCTGCTCTGCTCCCTCGCCGACGGCGTCGACCACCTCGTCGCCAAGACCGGCATCACGGTCGGCCGCATCCTCATGGTCGGCGGCGCCGCGGCCAACCCCGCCGTGCATGCCATCGCACCCGCGATCTTCGGCCGTCCCGTCACCGTGCCGGCGCCCGGCGAGTACGTCGCCCTCGGCGCCGCCCGCCAGGCCGCCTGGGCGCTCAGCGGCAGCGGCCAACCCCCGACCTGGAGCTCGGCCACCGCCGAGACCCACGACGCAGAACCCACCCCTCTCGTGCGTGAGGCCTACGCACAGCTGCGCGACCGCACCATCCCGTGGTCCACATCCACCACCCCGTCACAGAAGTAGGGCTTCCATGAGCATCCCGACCCCATCACCCTCCGACAAGTTCTCGTTCGGCTTGTGGACCGTGGCCTACCCCGGCCGCGACCCGTTCGGTGAGCCCACCCGCGAGCCGATGGACCCGATCTATGCGCTCGAGCAGCTCGCGAGCCTCGGCGCGTACGGCGTGAACTTCCACGACGACGACCTGATCCCGTTCGGCTCCGACGACGCCACCCGCGACCAGATCATCGAGCGCTGGAAGAAGGGCCTCGCCGACACCGGCCTGGTCGTCACCACCGCCACGACCAACCTGTTCACCCACCCGGTGTTCAAGGACGGCGGCTTCACGTCGAACGACCGCGACGTCCGCCGTTTCGCGATCCGTAAGGTCATGCGCAACATCGACCTCGCCGCCGAGCTCGGCGCCAAGGTGTATGTCTGCTGGGGCGGCCGTGAAGGTGCCGAGTCCGGCGCCGCGAAGGACATCCAGGCGGCGCTCGACCGCTACCGCGAGGCGTTCAACGTGCTCGGCGAGTTCGTGCACGACAAGGGCTACGACATCAAGTTCGCGATCGAGCCCAAGCCCAACGAGCCCCGCGGTGACATCATCCTGCCGACGATCGGCCACGCGCTGG
This sequence comes from Aeromicrobium ginsengisoli, assembly GCF_004134905.2. Lineage (GTDB taxonomy): Bacteria > Actinomycetota > Actinomycetes > Propionibacteriales > Nocardioidaceae > Aeromicrobium > Aeromicrobium ginsengisoli. Next base: position 394,576 of record NZ_SDPQ02000001.1, read on the forward strand.
CGTTCATCGAGACCCTCGACCGGCCCGAGAACGTCGGCGTCAACCCCGAGATCGGGCACGAGGAGATGGCCGGCCTCAACGCCGCTCACGGATACGCCCAGGCGATGTGGCAGGGCAAGTTGTTCCACATCGACCTCAACGGCCAGACCGGTCCCCGCTACGACCAGGATTTCCGCTTCGGTGTCGGAAACGTACGCGGCGCGTTCTGGATCGTCGACACGCTGCTCGCTGGTGGCTACGACGGACCCGTGCACTTCGACTTCAAGACGCCGCGCACCGAGGACGACAAGGGTGTCTGGGTCGCGGCCAAGGCATGCATGACGAACTACCTGATCCTGCGCGAGAAGGCTCAGGCGTTCCGCGCCGATCCTGACGTGCAAGAGGCGCTCGCCGCTGCCAAGCTCCCCGAGCTCTCGCAGCCGACACTGTCCGAAGGCGAGGGCTGGGCCGACCTGGAGGCCGCCCAGCTCGCCGACCCCGACGCGCTCGCTGTCCGCGGCGCCGGGTTCGAGCACCTCGACCAGCTGGCGCTCGAGCACCTCTACGGGGTGCGCTGAGGGTGAGCCTCACCGGGGTCCCGACAGGGACGGAGTACGTACGCCGGCAGAACACCGGCCTCGTGCTGCGCGCCCTGCGGGCCCACGGGCCGGCGACGCGTACCGAGCTGGCCCGGCGCACCGGGCTCGCCAAGGCGACCGTCGGCACGATCGTCGCCGAGCTCGAAGCGGCCCGCGCCGTGACCCAGGACGACGACTCGGTGTCGTCGGGTCGCGGCCGGCCCGGGCGGCCGGTGGCGCTGACGGGTGAGTCGATCCTCGGGCTCGGGCTCGAGGTCAACGTCGACTACGTCGCCGCCGTGGCCCTCGACCTCGGCGGCAACGTCCGTGTCGTCGAGACCCGTCCCGTCGCCACCGCAGGCACGCCGCCCAGCACCGAGGAGCTCATCGAGCTGGCGACCGACGTACGTACTGCGCTGATGGCCGACGGCCACACCGTCGTCGGCGCGACCGTTGCCGTGCCCGGCCTCGTCGCCCACGACAATCGCACCGTCTCGTGGGCACCCAACCTCGGCTGGGATGGCCGGCACCTCGCCGCCGAGCTCGAGGAGGCGTTCGGCGCCGACTGTCCCACCACGATCGACAACGACGCCAACTGCGCCGCCCTCGCCGAGGCCGCCCACGGCGTCACCACCGACGTCAGCCACTCCCTCTACATCACCGGAACCATCGGCATCGGCGCCGGAATCGTCCAGGACGGCCGGCTGGTGCGCGGCGGCGCCGGGTTCGCCGGCGAGGTCGGCCACATGCCGATCGGCAACCCGTCACGCGTGTGCGGCTGCGGCCGGATGGGCTGCTGGGAGGCCTCTGTCGGCCTGCGCGCCATGCTCAGCACGGTCGGCATCGATGAGGAGGACACTCCCCTGCAGACCGCCCTCGCCGTCGCCGACCTCGCCGCCCGCGACGCCTCGACCCGCGCAGCCCTCGCCACCCTCGGCCACGAGCTCGGCACCGGCCTCGCCACCCTCGCCGCCGTCCTCGACCCCGCCGCCATCGTCCTCGGCGGCTACTTCGTCCCCCTCGGCGCCTATGTCGTCCCCGCCGCCGGCCAGGTCCTCGCCGAGCGCCTCCCCTCGGCGTCGATCCACCTCCCCCAGATCCGCCTCAGCTCCCTGGGCATCCACGCCGCCGCCCTCGGCGCCGCAGAAGACGCCCTCGCCGACGTCTACGCCGGCACGCTGGCGCTTTAAGCGACGCAATCTGCCCGCGTCAAACCGCCCACTAAGACGCACGTGCATAGCGCCCGCTTAGACGCAGGTGCGTCTCCGATCCGACCATCCACGCATACGTCCACGGGGGCAGGCATGCGGATGCGGGCTAGCGCAACGATCGGTGAGAATCGTGTGAAACAGCGGGATCTTTCGGTGGCCGGATCTTCACTGAGGTCCCGACGGTGAGCGGTAGCTGCGCCCAGCGGAGGGCGCGTTTCGCTCATGGCTTGCTCGCGCAGCCGTGGGAAGATGGTCGAAGTGACGATTGAACAGGACATAACTGGCTGGGCGCTGACGAGGCCTGCGTGGCAGCAGGACGTGCTGGTCGCACTGTCGCGCGGCGAGACGTACGACGACCCGATAGCCATCGCCGAGCTGGCCGAGTGTCTCCTCCAGCCGGACAGCGCCACGCCCAACGCTGCTGCCCACAACCTGACGCTCGGCGCGGCGGAGCCGAAACAGGTCGGACTCAAGAACGTCTGCAACGTCAAGGGCGTCAACGCACTTGCCGCGGACCAGACGCTTTCGTTTTCGCCTGACGGCCTCACGATCATCTACGGCAACAACGGGGGCGGCAAGTCGGGCTACGCCCGCATCATCAAGGCAATGGTGAGCGCCCGCCACTCCTCGCTCGTGCTGCCGGATGTCTACCAAGACGGCGCGCCAGACCCGAGCGCCGAACTGGACTACTCGGTAGACGACCAAGCGCTCTCGGAGAAGTTCCCGGCCAATCCGCCCGTGCCCGACCTCCGGCGCGTGCGCTTCTACGACGAGCACTGCGGTGACGAGTACCTGAGCCACGAATCCAGCGTCACCTACCGCCCGTCCGCTCTCACGCTGCTGGACGGGCTCATCGCCGTTTGTGGCAAGGTGCGCCAGGAACTGCAGCGGCGCATCGCCGAGAGCAACCTGAAGCGCCTAAATCTCACGCTGCCGCAGGCTACTACCGCAAGCGCCTTCTACGCTCGGCTGTCCCTCAACACAACCGACCAGCAGATTGACGAAGCCTGCACATTCACGTCTGAGGACGCCGACAATCTCGGCAAGGCGATTCAGGAGGTCGCCCGGTTGGAAACGAGCGACGCCACCAAAGAACGTGGACGCCTGCAGACCGACGCCCGCCAGATTAGGGCTTTGGAGATGCGGCTCAACGAACTAGAGAACGCCGTATCTGCTGGCCGCCTCACTGCTGTCGGCAAGCTCAAGGACGAGGCCGAGACCAAGCGCTCTGCCGCGACGGTCGCCGCTGCGACCTCCTTCGACGACGAGCCGCTGGCGGGAGTTGGGTCGCAGACCTGGCGGACGCTGTGGCGCGCTGCCCGTGACTATGCCGTCTCCATGCCCGACCACGAGCACGAGTTCCCTGAGGTTGGTGACGGTGCGCGCTGCGTGCTCTGCCAGCAGCCCCTTGGCGACGATGCCAAGCACCGCTTTACGCGCTTCAACACCTACATGACCGACACCACCGAGAGTGACGCGGTGGTGGCTGAGAGCCTGTACGCCCAAGCGTTGGACGAACTCCGGTCGCTGGACTTCGCGACCCAAACGACAACCGTCGCGCTGGCATCGCTCCACAGCCATGATGAGCCGCTTGCTGCCGCCGTCCAGCAACGGCTAAGCACGCTGGAAGGTCGCCGTGACAAAGCGCTGGAGCGCTTCGCCGCAAGCGAAGCAGCCGTTGCACCGATCGCCGCAACCGCCATCGGAGCACAGCTTGGCGAGCTTGCCACGTCCCTGACCGCCAAGGCAGAGGCGACCGACGTCGCAGGCTTCCAAGCGGCGCTCACTGCTGCGAAGTCCAGGCGCGACGCGCTGGTAGCCTCCCAGACACTGAGTCAGAACAAGGCTCAGCTCAAGGCCGAGGTCAGACGGTGCAAGGATCTCGCCAACCTCAACGACGCCCATTCCGCGACTGACACCAAGGGCATTACGCGCAAGGCAACCGACCTCACGGGCACCTATGCAACGGAGCAAATCCGCGACTACTTCACCCGCGAAACCGCTCGTATGCATTTGGACAAGGTGACGCTCAGGGATTTGGGTGGGCAAAAAGGTCAGGTTCGGCAGATTCCGGCCCTCGTCGGTGTTCGACACAAGAACGGGACTGCCCGTGCTGTGCTGAGCGAGGGCGAGCAGACAGTGCTCGGCCTGGCTGGTTTCTTCACGGAAGCCGAGTTTGACGCCTCCAGGTCTGCCGTCGTCTTTGACGACCCCGTGACGTCGCTGGATCACGTGCGACGCGACAAGGTGGCAGACGGGCTTGCCCAACTCGCCAAGTCGCGGCAGGTCATTGTCTTTACTCACGATGTCGCATTTCTAACCGACCTACTCAAGTCGGCGGGCTCCGCCGACATCAAGGTAACCGCCCGCACGATCCAGCGCCGTGGCGACGTGCCTGGGTATGTGGCAGATGGCTTTCCGTGGAAGGCACAGGACATAGGCCAGCGCATGAACACGATCCAGGGTGAGATCACCAAGCTCACCAAGGACCGCCAGAACCTTGGCGATGACGAGTACGAGAAGCGTGTCAACGAGATCGCAGGGCACCTGTCGGAGACGTGGGAGCGCACGGTGACGAGCGAAATCATCAACCGCGTGTACGACCGGAGCAAGTCCGAGGTACGCCCGCAGATGGTGCGGATGCTGGCCAAGATCACCGAGGCCGACAACACCGAGTACCAAGAGGGCTACAGCAGGACCTCCAAGTGGGCACTACGGCACGACAAGGCCGAAGAGACAAACTACGTGCCGCCCGAGCCCAACGAGCTTGTAGCGGAGTACGAGCGCCTCAAGGCATGGCAGAAGCGCATCAAGAGCTACCAGCAGTAGGCAGCCCCGACGCGGGCGGCAGGGCCGCGGATGACATCGTCGGCCGACGTTGGTCACACCCTGTCACCGCCATGCCCGACCGGTACTCCCTCCTCATCAACCGCGGCCGTGCCAGGTAATTCACGGGAGTTGCACCAAATCATCCGTGTGTGGGCGTCTCGTAGGGCACCCAGTCACCCTCTTGCCAGAGGAACTCGCTCGACCCTGCCCCGCTTCCAACGATGACAAAGGTGCCGAGGTCCATCCGGACTTCTCGCCCATTCACGATCATGGGCAGATCCAACGACCACTGGTATTCGCGCGCCTGCTCAGCGCGCACCCAGATGTGAAACCGTTCCACCTCGCCCCTAGTGAGGCTGAATCCAACTGGACCGCTCGACTCCGCGCCTTCGTCGACGAAGAAGATCATGGGCGGGTCGGAGGCATCGAGGTCGACCTCGAACCTGCGAGGTGTCACCGAAGGTCCGCCAGCCGCTAGGCAAGTCGCCGTCACGCCGTTCAACTCGCGGCTGTTGACGATGCGCACAACGGGGGTGTCCACCACCACGGCGACGTCAAATTTCGCCTGGATGGTGATCAGGAGTTCGAACTCGCCGCACGGTCGACCGTCGTGCTGTTTCGACCAGGCGCTCCAATCGACGCAGGCGTCTGGCGGGTTGTCGGTCGGCAGGGCGTTGTCGAAGTAGTAGCGCCCGCTGATCCACGGCGGCAGGCCCGACCAGATAACTGCGCGGTCGGTCTGGACGTGGACGTCGACCGGATCCTCCTTGAAGGTCGCGCGCCCCTTCTGTTGCAGGAACCGCTGCACCGGCTCCAGAAACGTAAGCACAAAGGACAGCACGACCCCGCTCAAGAGACCCAGCACGAATCCGAGCGCAACCGACATGTCCTGAGCCTACGAGACGAGCCATCCGAAGCATTTAGCGATCTAGCTGTACCCGGGCCATCACGTTGGTGGCAGTCGGCAGAGCGGGAACGGACTTGATCGTCCATGGAGCTCCTCCTCGGGATGGTCTCGCCCACTTCCCACATGTCCACACAGGGACTCGGTGTCCATGCGGTCCAGCGGATTTCTAAGTGCACCGGAACGCCTACAACAGACCGGGGGCATTGACGAAACCGACGTATCCTCCCAGCGGCCAAGATCGTGGGGGCGAAATTCCGGGGACGATGCCGAGCGCCGTGAAGGAAAGCGTCGGCGAGCTGACCCGCGACATTCCGCCGCGTTATTCGGCGAGGCCGAGCGCGTCGGGATCTACGAATCCTTAACGCCCTTGGTCCAGACCTTCAGATCTGCCGCCGAAACACTCATTTGCCCGAACTCGAGGGTCCGCTTGAACCTGCTGCGCGTGTAGGGAAGCAACACAACGAGCGAGACTCCCTCGGCGTGCTCGAGCTCAACACGTACCGCGTCGGACCCGCCGGCCCGGACATCCGCGACGAACGCGGCCGCGCGCAACCCGGCGGCTTCACTGCGAACCCCCTCATAAAGGGTCCCGAGTACCGCGTCAGAGTTTGGGTTCTCGCCCAGTGCAGGATCGCCGCCCAAGAAAGAAGTCTGGCCATCGGCAGAGACGGCCGCCCCAAAGGGATAGAACTCGCCGTGCTTGCCCAGCGACTCCTCGGCAAATGGGAGGACCGCGTTCAGCAAGCCATCCATGTCGTTCTGCGCGAGAGCTGAGGTTGTGTCACGCCAGGAGGTCACGCGCACATCCTGACATTGGGATCGATCCGAATGGCTGCAGCACACGCCGTTGCGCGGTGTTCGGAGTGCCGAGTCACCCCAACCTTGTTTGCGTCATACCGCCGCGACTTCACCTGGGTGCTACGTCGTGAACCTACGCTCGACCTCGCGTTGGAGCTGGCCCCAGGAGCAGTACTGCCAAGCCTGTACGTGCTCGTCGCCAGCACGGGCCGGAAGGTTGGCGACGAGCACAAACCCGCACTGCTGCCAATCCGGGTCTTTCTTCCGATGGACCGCCACGCGGTAGACGGCAGGACGTTCTGGTGAAGGCGACGAGGTCTGCTCAAGCTTGGCAACCTTCAACCGTCGTAGTCGCCAAGCGTTGGGCGGTGAACTGCCGGTCCAGTCAAGTCGCTCGATGATGGGAGCGACTCCGACACGGTGGTCGTCTACCCGAACAACTCGAAAGAGCGCCAACTGACCGTTGCTCGCGGTCTGAGCAAGGACATCACCGGGCCCTAGGTTGGTGATATGTCGCCAAGGCCGCTTCAGCGTCTTTGGTGAGGGCTGTGGACCAGTGAGCGCGGCCTGAAGCTTCTGCAGGGCTGCCTTTCGCTTCGCCAGCTCCGGCGCTCCCGCCTCAGCCCAAAGCTGTAGGCCGCGACCGCTCTCGATGACGTCGAGCGCCTTGGCCTTCACTTCGTCGTCCAGGCGTCCGACCTGACTCTGCGCAGCGGCGAGTGCCAACCACAGGAGATGCTCTTCGTCGTCATCTAGATGCTCGTAGGCGCTCAGCACCCGCCGCGTCGCCTCCTGATCGGGCACTTTGTCCTCGAGCAGTTCTCGATACTCCGAGCGAATGTCTGCCGCAGTGTCGTCGGAGAAGATCGCGGTGCCCCATGCGCCCATGAGTGTCATTCTGCCGCGCCACTGATCAATCCCGCAGCCAAGCCCGCGTGTGCGTGCCCGCGTTCGATCCGCAGTCGCGCCCCGCACCTGCGTCTTACCGCCGCATGCGGTCCGTGCTCCAATGCCGCCTCACGTCTCTCCGCGCTCGGCGTTGCGCCGATACGAACGAACGCGAGAATCGCGCCCACTTTCAAGATCGGCTCAAGGGTCAAGGCGGTCGCATCCGGTCCTCAGGTTAAGGGCGCGTCGCGCTGCGACCATCCGAAGCTGAAAGGGACCGCGCGCTGTGGGGCGCGGCCTCGCCCGGTTCCCGCGAGCACCCCCGGGAGAGGTCCGGAACTCCCATCCACAGACCATCTCTCCGAGGGCGATACCTACTCATCGCAACCGGAGCCGGCAATTCACGCACAAGGCCCCAGTATTTTCGACCAGCAACTCGACTGCCCGAGGGTGCGTTGGTGCTGTCATGGTCCTAACCTTCGGAGCGCGAGCTGGTCGGGTCGGTGTGCTCGGCCGCCAAGAACGCGGAGAACCGGAGGATCGCGGGCGCTTTGAGTGCAAGGTTCGCGTCCGGCTTGATGAGGACGACTTCGAAGCCCAGCAGCTGCCCGGTTTTCGGGCTTGCGATCAGGACGAGGCGCTGGTTCGCACGGTCAGCTGGGACGATGGCAATCCCGACCCCTTCGCGGCCGGCCCGGTCCTTCACGGCGCCGAGGAGCCGGGGGCCTGTTTGTTCACTGAGAAGGCTCCAGAGTGCCGACATCACGCGCGCAGGCACGACGTACGTGTTGCTGTAGGTATCGATGTGTGTGAAGAGGCACCTTGCCCGTTCTGGTCCGCTGGGTGACTGATCGCACCCGCTCACTTTGAGAAGCGCAGGTCTGAGAGCTGACTGATTCTTCGGCAGACGCTCGAGCATCGTCGCGTCGACAGAACCCGGGGGTTGGGTCTCATCCGTGCTCGCCGGGAAGTTGCTCCACGCCCCGTCGTTCGGCAAGCCTCGGCCGTCCGCTGCCAAGGGGGCGCCTCGTCGTTCGACGAAACGTTGTGAACCGTCGGGCGAGACCCAGGACTCTCTGATCGTGGGGATGACCGCAATCGACTTGTCCGCGGCATCGTCATCGATCGCGGCGAACCAGTTGTCGCTGACGACGTGCTGATCTCTTTGACCTGCCGTCGTGCCGACGCGTTGTCCAGCGGCGGCGTCGGCGAGCTTGGTCAGGGCGTCGCTGGAATCTTTGCCTGGCGCGAAGGCGATGTTGTCCGCGGCGGCGAACTCGTACTGCAGCAGGGGTGGAGTGTCTGCTGAAGCCGGAGTGGAGCCCCACGGTTGCAGGACGCTGAGTGCGATGGCCGCAGCAGCGGCCATCGATCCCACGGCGATGATCAGGCGTCGAGGCGTTCTGCGCCTGGGATCGCCGTCGGCCGCCTTCATACGAGCGACGAAGTCGTCGGCGCTGTCCAGATCGATCCCAAAGCGCTCTGGCGCCACATCGAGGTCGATGCCTGCAGCGAGGGCGGTACGACGCAGCTCCGCTGATTCGTCCGTGCCCGTGGACCAGCTCTCCCGATTCACGCTCGTCGCGCCTCCTCGCCAGATTGGTTGTCAGCGTGAAGCGAGGCGATCCGCTGACGCAGTCTTGTGACGCGGGTGGTGTACGCCGTCACGCTGATCCCGAGCAAGCCGGCGGCTCCCGTCTTGTCGAGCGTCCCCAAGAAGGCGACGTTCAGTAGATGCTGCTCGGCCGGCGTCAGCTGACGCCACACCCACCGGGCTGTGTCGGATACTGCCACAATCTCGGCGATGTCAGGGTCGCGAGCCATGTCGAGGGCGGACTCATCGATGAAGCGATTGTCGTGGTGCTTGCGGCGTATGCGCTGCGCCTCTTGCAGGATCTGGTTCTTGGCGATGCCGAACACCCACGCTGGCCACTCGGCCGGATCTGATGGTCCGGAGTCGCGCTTCTTCCAGACGATCTCGAACGTGCTGTTGATGACGTCCTTGGCCTGCTCAGGTGAGAGACGAACAGCGGCGAATGAGAAGACCTGCTGCCTCATTCGACCGTAGAGCTCTTTGAACTCGTCGTCTCCCACCTAGTGAGACTACGCTCCATCGGCGTGTTTAGCAGGCGGCGACCGTGGACAGGTAGACGGCCTGTGACGACTCACGCCAACCGACGAGGTCCGCGATTTTCTGGCCGGGATTGAGGCAGGTGTAGTAGCCGTTCCCGGCGGCATCCTGATGGAGGAAGGCGCGAGCACTCCGGTGGTTGTAGATCGAGTTGACGGCGTACAGGCTGATCGGTCGGTAGCTTCCCGTGGCGCTGAACCTCTGGAACGAACCGCTGTAGTTCGTGCCGGACCAGATGCAGAGGTAGCCTGCGTCGCACTGGCTCAGGGACTTGGAGGGTGACACGGCAGCGCTGGCAGAACTGGACAAAGCCGGCGCGACTGTCGATAGGACGATGGTGGTGACGATGACTGAGATGAATCGTGTTGTCTTCATGCCCGTTCATCACGGCCACTTGGCTCCAGTCACCCCTCACAGGATCAATCCGCGCCGAGGGTGAATTGGTCGCGCTCAGTGGGATAAACACCAGCCCCTTCTGGTGGGAGACGGCGATCTGACGCTCAGGGAACAAAAGATTCGCGGTGTGTGTGAATCTGGGGCTCGTCGGGGGATGTCTTGGTACAACACTCGGTCCGATCTCTAGTTTCGGGTGGCCTGTCAGCTCCCGACTCGAGGTGTACGAACCGTGGCCCGCTCCCAAGACCTGACACTCGACCGCACTCCGTCCCGCCCTCGCAGAAGCCAGGCGACCGTGAACCTGCCCACAGCCACTCGGTCCGGTCCCGTACGAGGACGTCTCGCGAAGCGGCTGGCGATCGGAATCGGGGCCTTCGCCCTTGCTTCCTTGGCAGTCAGCCGGGTGAACTCCGCCGATGCCGCGGACCCCGCGATGGACCTGGGAACCGCCAAGGGCTTTTCCGTCCTGGCGGGTTCCGGCATCACCAACACCGGGATGACACACGTGGCCGGGAGCCTGGGGACGTACGAGACCCCCACCGTCACGACGGACACTCCGTTCGACTTCACGGGCGCCGACGCTGTGAACCACGCCGGCGACGGCGTCACGCAGACAGCGAAGTCGGACCTGCTCAGCGCTTACAACATGGCGGCTGGAGCGTTGCCGCCGACGGCGGTCCCGGAAGAGCTCGCCCGTACGGACCCCTACCTGCCCGGCATCTATCGCGCCAGCAGCAGCATGCTCCTCAGCGGTGCGATGACCTTGGATGGAGGCGGCCGCAAGGACGGCGTGTTCATCTTCCAGGCGCCGGCATCGACGCTGACGACCGCGTCCAACGCGACGGTGAGGTTCGTCAACGGGGCGCAGCCGTGCAACGTCTACTGGCAAGTGGGCAGCTCGGCCACCTTCGGAACCGGCACGTCGTTCGTCGGCAACGTGCTGGCCCACACGAGCATCAGCGCCAAGACCGGCGCCGTCTTCGAGGGACGCCTTCTCGCCAACAACGGCGCCGTGACGCTCGACACCAACACCATCAGCGCCCCAACATGCGACACCACTCCCGACGCCGGCACGGACACCGATACGCAGGGAACCGACGCGGGAACTGACACAGGCACCGATGCCGACGCGACCGACACTGGCACTGACACCGACTCGGAGGGAACCGATGTCGGCACGGACACAGCGGGAACAGACGCCGGCACGAATGCCGACACCGGCACCCAGACCGACTCCGCGGCTGACTCTGGCACCGATACTGGTGGCGGGACCGGCGACGACGTCACAACCCCGCCGAACGGCAGCGGCACCGAAGCAACGGACACGGACCTACCCGACACGGGCGGACCGAACATGCTCGTCCTGACTATCGGGTTCATCGCCATCCTCGGCGGCGTCTCGATCATCCGGTTGCGGAGGACTCCTCGAGCCACTCATCGGGCATAGGGCGAATTGCACCCGGGTCGGCCGCGTGGGCAATGTCGGCACACAGGTTGTGTAATGGTGTAATCATGTAAGCATGAGCAATGAGAGTGCAACTGAGAAGGTCGTCGGCTGGTTCGAGGGCCGACTGCCTGCAGAGTGGCGCGCGACGCCGGCGGACATCACCCGTGACCGCGAGGAGATCGTGGTCCTGCTGACCCAGCCCGATGTGGAGCTGGCCGACCCGACTGAGGTCGCGTTGGCGGAGGCCCGAATCGGTCGTGCCAAGGCTTTCCGTGAGGAGACCCGCCGTCGGCGCATGGAGATCGCTCGCGAGGCCGAGCACCGGTTCGGGGCCAAGGTGTCCTGGGGAGTCGTCGTGGGCGACCACCGCGAGCTCTGGACCCACGTGGCGGCGCCCGTCATGACCCGCTTGCGTCAGCCACAGCGACAGGTGCTCGACACGTTGGTTGAGGCCGGGGTCGCCCGGTCGCGGTCGGAGGCGCTGGCCTGGTGCGTGCGGTTGGTCGGTCAGCACGAGGACGATTGGCTGACCGAGCTGCGCGACGCGATGACGACCGTGTCCGACGTACGAGCCAAGGGCCCCACAGCCTAGGGCGACTGTCAGACCAGTACGGATCCACCGTCGATCACGGTGACCGTGCCAGTCGCGTACTCCTGCTCCATGACGTGCACGTACTCCGCGGCAACGTCGTCGACTTCGGCGACTCTGCCCAGCGGAAGCTGTGAACCAACGTACTCGTACATTGCCGAGCGATCCTCGTCTGACATGGCCGACCACAAGGGTGAGCGGACGACGCCCGGTGCGATCACGTTGACCCGGAGCGGGGCGAGCTCGACGGCCAGAGCCTTGCCCGCCGACACCATCGCGCCCGAGACGGCGGCACCCAACGTCCAGCCTGCGCTGGGACGAAGCGCCGCCGTGCCACTGGTCAGCGCGATCGAGCCGTCCGCGCGCAGATGAGGAACCGCCAGCCGGACCGCTTCGAGGGCGAGGAAGAACCGCAGATCGAAGAATCGGCGCGCCTTGTCGATGTCATAGCTGGCCAATGGGGTCATCTCCAACCCTTCTCCGGCGGTGTAGACAAGGTGGTCGAACTCGCCGACCGTTGCGAAGAACTCTTCGAGAGCAGCCACGGAGCTGATGTCGACGACGCGACCTTCTGCACTCGCGGGTAGCTGCTGCAGCGCCGAGTCAACGCTCGCCTTTCGGCTGGAGACAACGACGACATCCGCCTCCTTCGCGGCGGCTGCCTTGGCAGTGGCCAGGCCGATGCCGCTCGTTCCACCCAAGATGACGACCCGCGCCGCGGCTAGTCCCATGATCTTCCTTCCATCCGTGTGGCTCCGTCTGGGCCAGCACGTACAACTCTGCGGGTCTCGTCCTGCTGACGTCCAAGACCTCTTTCAACGGTTTCTGATACCCGCCGGGCATGACGGAGACAGCAACTCCAGGAACGGACATGGGTGGTGCACGTCGACCTGCGGAACGTGCCGAGCGGATGCGTCAGACCACGACGTCCGCAGCGCGGGCGAACAGCTGAACGGCGATCTCGGACACGGCTTCGATCTCGGCCTCAGTGCGCGCCGCCTCGAAGGCCAGGCCGACCTTGCTGGGGCCGATGTCCGCGATGGAGCGGTAGGCGATGTCAGGTCGGTGGTAGTACTGGGCTGTCGACTCCGGGAGGACGACGATGCCCCGCCCGGAGGCCACGATCTCCAGCTTCTCCTCGACCGTCAACGCGGGAGGCGATCCGGGAATGCCCGCTGCGGGCCGGAGTCGATGTGCGAGATCGCGCCACTCGGGCACCGCGTCTGCAGGCTGCAACAGATTCAGGGGTGCCAGTTCACCGATCACAACCTCCGGCTGTGCCGCGAGCGGGTGGTCGACCGGCAGCGCGACGACCCGGGGCTCCTCGAACAGCGGGATCACCGTGAGCCCGCCGCCAGCGACAGGAAGGCGTACGAAGCTGACGTCGATGCGACCCTCTTGCACCGCGGTCACTTGGTCGTCCCACGAGGTCCGCACGACGTCGACAACGAGCTCCGGGAATGTGTCATTGAGGAGTCTGACGACGGGGGTCACGATCAGACCGGGCATGAACCCGATGACAAGTCGCCGCAGCCTCCCACGCATGCGGCGCGCTTGGCGCTGGAGTGCCCCTGCGGACTCAACCAGGCCGCGGGCACGCTCGAGGAGGGCCTGGCCGGCTTCAGACAGCACGGTCCCCTGTTTGGACCGCTCGAACAGATCCACACCGAGCTCCCGCTCCAGGACCGAGATCTGGCGGCTGAGGACCGGCTGCGCGATGTGCAACCTTTCGGCGGCCCGTCCGTAGTGCAACTCATCGGCAAGGACCAAGAAGTACCGGAGCCTGCGCAGATCCAGATCGGCCACACCTCAGGCTACCGCCGGAAGGACTCGTAGCCTGCGGAACCGGTGCCAGTCACGGCGACTCGGTTCGCCACATGCTCCGGGCTGGCTGCTCCTCCCCCGCAACCGGCGCAGTCTGAGGATTGCTTGCGCGCGAAAGTTCACAGGGCCATCCCCGGGATGCGGGCGCGGATCGCGTCGAGCTCGGCCTCGTCCGAGATGCCTTGGAAGTCGTAGCGCGGGGTGTAGGGCCATTCCAGCGCTTGCAGGTCGTCATCGGTCAGGTTGACGTCCAGCGAAGCAATCGCTTCATCGATCTGCTCCACCGAGCCGGCGCCGACCAGCGGCGCGGTGACGACGGGTTGACGGTGCAGCCAGGCGAGCGCGATCGTCGCTCGGCTCACGCCGTGCGCGTCGGCAACGTCACCAACGGCGTCGATGATGGCGTGGTTCGCGTCCTCGTGAGCCGCCGAGTAGAGCAGGTCGGCGTACGCGCCGTCGCTCTCGGAGCGTGCGGTTGACCTCGCCTCGTCCCAGGCACGGGCGAGCCGACCTCGGGCGAGCGGGCTCCAGACAATGGTGCCGACGCCCTCATCAAGGGCGAGGGGGATCATCTCTCGCTCTTCCTCACGCGCGAGCAGGTTGTAGTGGTCCTGCATGGAGACGAACCGGGCCCAGCCGTTCTGCTTCTGCAGGTGCAGCGCCCTGGCGAACTCCCACGCGTGCATGGATGATGCGCCCAGGTAGCGCACCTTGCCGGCCTTCACCAGGTCGTGCAGCGCTTCGAGGGTCTCCTCGAGAGGGGTTGCGTGGTCGTTGCGGTGCACTTGATAGAGGTCGATGTAGTCGGTGCCGAGACGCTCAAGCGAATGCTCGACCTCGGTCATGATCACCTTGCGCGACAGCCCTCGGCCGTTCGGTCCCGGCCGCATGGGATGGCGCAGCTTCGTCGCGATCACCACGTCATCGCGATTCGCGAAGTCTTTGAGCGCGCGGCCCAGGATCTCCTCGCTCGACCCGTTGGAATACATGTTCGCGGTGTCGAAGAAGTTGATCCCCGCGTCGAGTGCGTACTTGATGAGTGGGCGCGCTTCTTCCTCGCCCATTGACCAGACAGGGTGCCCACGGTCGGGCTCGCCATACGTCATTGCGCCGATTGCGATCGGCGACACGTCCATGCCAGTCGTGCCAAGTTTGCGGTAGTGCATGATGCTCCTCTAAGGTATGTGGAGAGTTCTCCATTTACCGTAGTGGAGAACTCTCCACATAACAAGGTGAGGCTCCATGGTCCGATCAGATGCGCGCGAAAACCGGGAACGTGTGCTTGCCGTTGCCCGCGAGGCATTCGCCGAGGACGATGAGACGTCCATGAACCAGATCGCCCAACGCGCGGGCGTCGGCGCGGGAACCCTGTACCGCAACTTCCCGACCCGCGAGGCGCTGGTCCTCGCCGTCTACCAGAACGAGGTCGAACGGATCGTCAGCAGCGTTCCCGGCCTCCTTGCCGAGAAGTCGCCGCTCGAGGCGCTGCGCCACTGGACGACTGACCTGGTCGAAGCCATGCGCAAGAAGCACGGACTGGGCGAGGCTCTCAGCCCCAGCGCGCACAAGGAGATCACGGAACAGACGTACGGCCCTGTGATCACCGCCATCACGGAGCTTTTCGACGCCGGGAAGCAGGACGGCACGATTCGGATGGACGCCGACGCGGGCGACTTTCTCCAGCTCACTGGCGCCCTCTGGCGCGCCGCGTCGGGAACAGAAGATCGGTCCCCCCGCATGCTCGCGCTCATCCTCGACGGACTCCGAGCCGACTCACAGAAGTAGGCTGCGCAAGCGCCGAAGACGCGAACGGTGTGGTGGGCTGCACCGCAAAGTCTCGCAACCAGAAGACCAGGCGGCCAAAGGCGCTCGCATTCACCCACCGCGTGCCGTTCCTGCGGGCCGGAACCTGCGTCATGTTGCTGCTTTGCATGGAGGGCAGCGCGACTGCGAAAGCCCACCGTCTGATCGGGTTGCTGGGTTGCGGGGCCCAGCTTTCGCGCCGCCTTCGCCGCTAGCGAGCTCGATTGGGTTTGCCGCCGACCTCGGGCGTCAGTCCCCGAGGAGGGCGAGCACGGCCAGGACGCGACGATTGATCGTTGCGTCGGCCGGAAGCTGGAGCTTGGTGAAGATCGAGCTGACGACCGGTTCGACGGTCTTGATGCTCAAGTGGAGCTGTTCGGAAATTGCCTTGTTCGACAATCCCTGCGCGATGAGGTCCAGGACATCGTTCTCTCGCGGCGAGAGGCCGGCAAGTCCGCCGGAGGCGCGAGTCTTCTCGATGACGCGGGTCAGGCTGAGACGGATCATGATCCATCCCGCGGCCACGGGAACCAACGGCGTCATCACCAGCCCAAGGCGAGGCGAATGCCAGACCATCAGGCCGACCAGCAATGCGACGGTTGTGAGTCCGACGGCCGCCCCGAGCAGCGCAAGCTGATCACGCAGAACGCCGTTCGCTCTGCGCCAACGCGCGGTGACCCCCACGACCCACGCCACCTGGAACAACGCGTACGCCGTGTGGGCCGTGACGTTCCAGATGTCGCGTGCGGCGCCCAGCCCTCCTACCCGGAAGGGATGAGGCAGGTCGATACCAGCGGCGGCGTACTCCACGGGCCACAGCGCCGACAGCAGCGAGCAGCAGAAGGCGATCGTCATGATCGCGATACCGAGCCAGCGCCACCGCGCGGACAGGAAACGCCCCTCGGGGAAGCACAGCACCGCCCACGTGATGACGGCCAGCACCAGCGCCAAGGGCCAAACCCCGATCCATCCCCACCACGTATCGGTGTCGCCGACCGCTTGGTGGGCGACCTGACGTCCCAGGAAGAGGACTCCCTCCAAGACTCCGGCGGCGCCGAACAGCAGTGCCTCGCGATGATTCGGCCGCAGCAAGAGCGTCCATGCGGCCACGCCACCAAACGCGAGCGCCAGCAGACCGTTGTGCACGTTGGCCAACCAGAAGCCCTGCGCGAGTCCAGCCGAGACCAAGGAGACGACAGCACCCAACAGCAGCAACGGCACCAGCAGATCTCGTGCCTGGGGCTCGTTGATGCTCACCGGTCCATCGTGGCGCAGCGGGCGCCCCTGCCGCACAGGGTTAACCCTGGAATGTGCGGCGTAGACCGTCTCCAGGGGAATCCCCGGTGCGGGCACCAGCGACCGGATCGGACGCTGGATCTCTCAACACCCGAACCCGAAAGGCGCATCATGTCCATACCGACTCGCACGACCACACCACCAACACTCGACAGTGCGCTTACCGAACGGCTGCTCAACGCCTCGCTCCTGCTCGCGCCGCTCGCGTACATCGCGGTGGACTCAAGCTACGCAGTCAGAGGGTGGGACGACGGACCCACCGCCGCGATGCACATCATTGCCGCAGCCCTGTACGGCATTGCCGCCATCAAGCTGGTCAGCATGACCAGCGGGCGAACCCAGGCGATCCTCCTGGTGGTGGCCGTCCTGGGAGTCGTTGGCAACGCTGGCGTCGGTGAGAACACCCTTCACGTCGCTCTCGGTGGGAATGACCTCTTCGACGCGAACGGTCCTGCAAACGTCTTCAAGACTTTGGGCTTCTTCTTCCCATTGACCTTCCTGGTCGCAGCGTTCGCGCTGCGTACGCGCACGCCGGCGTGGTGGCCGGCGCTCCTCTCGCTGGGAGCCGCACTGTTCCCGATCGCTCACGTCGCCAACATCTCCTGGCTCGCCGTCATCGACGCCGTACTCATGCTCCTGGCCCTCGGAACGCTCACGCGGGTCATTCGACGGTGACTCGTGTTGGCCGGCCTGTGGGGGGCTCCAGCGCATTTCGTCCTCGGTCAAGACTCGACGCGACCAGGCAGCCCAGCCGCGAACCGATCCACCACGTCCTGCTGTGATCTCAGTTGGGCACGTTGCCACACCCGGATGAACCGATCGGGCAACCCGGAAATATTGCGGATGCGGTACGTGACCGCCGTCTGGGCCGCGTCAGCCGATTCGAAGACGTACTCTCCCTGATACCAGAACCCGCCATGCATCCACACCATTGATTCGTCAGGCGTAGCGCCCACGATCACCGATGGTTCTGAGCCAACGCCGATCAGTCGACGCGCATCTGATGCATTGATGTGCTGCTTGACCTGGTCATACGGCACCGCTGCACGTGCGGTGGCGGACCCTAGAAGGGTTCCGGACTTCGGGCTGTGCTCCACGGTCACGTCCTCCCGGAATGAGTACCACCGGCGACGTGGACGCTCTCGTACGTGTCCCGGGTGATCTCGTACTCGACTTCACCGTGCTCCGCGCCGGGAATCGACTCGCTGGAGGCGAATTCCCGCGCAAAGGTGAGCCCTGCACTGGTCATCGTGGCCCGTGAGGCACGATTGACGGCGAGGGTCTGAGCGAAGATCCGGGTCAAACCGACCTCGGCGAACCCGTAGCGAATGAGTTCGCGCGCACCCTCTCTCGCATAGCCGAGGCGCCAGAACTTCCGCAGCAGTCGGTAGCCCAGCTCTGCCTCGCCGTCGACGTCTGGCTGGTCGGGCCCACGGGGCGGCTGAAGGATCCACCAGCCGACGAATTCGCCGTGAACGAATCCGACCCAGAACCCCAATCCTGGGACCTTCTGACCGGCACGCCGTCGGCGCTTGTGTGCTTCCTCGGTCTCGACCCGGGAGCGGGCGTACCCACCGAGGTGACGCATCACCTCAGGATCTGAGTCCAGCTCGACCTCAAGTTCCAGATGCTCATCAGCAAGGGGCGCCAAGACGAGCCGCGACGTTTCGAGTGTCGGCTGGGTCATGCGCCCATTGTCTCCAACCTGCTCGCAAGGCTTCATTTCGCCGCTTGCGAGCGGCAGTCGGCGGTAGCATCGGTCGCTATCGAGCGAGAGGCGGCACGGTGGCTGAGACCGCGACGACAACGCCGTCCTACGCCCGGACCTTCTTCGCTCTCGTGGGGGTCAACGTACTGACCGTGGTCGCCGCCTATGCCCTGCTGATCAATGATGAAGACATCAGATCGCTCGTCGCGGCGATTCTGCTCTTTGGCGTGATCGTCGCTCAAGCTGCCCGTTGCGGACCGTACGCGGCGACGCTCGCCTGGGTGGCCACCTTGCCGATCGCGGTCGCAATGGCTTTCCTGATTGCGGCCCATCCACGCCTTGACTGGTCGGGGCCGGGCGAACCAGACCAGATCACTCTGACACCCCTCGTTCCGGTGATCGTGGGGTTCTATGCCATCGGCTTCGCCCTGATCGTGACCACCGCCCATCTGGCCTACATGGCCGTCCGAAAGCCTCGGTAGGTCGCATTCGGTCGAACCACCCAGTCGCGCGCCGAGTGTCGTATTCGCCGTCGCCCGTTCGTGGAGTCTGTGAAAGGCGGCCCACCGAGCCGCCATACGATCACCGAACCGCCTCGCCGCGGTTGAGAAGGAGACACGATGAGCAAGACCAGGGTGTTGGTATCGGGAGCGAGCATCGCGGGTCCGGCGCTGGCCCATTGGCTGCACCGACGAGGCGCCGAGGTGACGGTCGTCGAACAGTCCCCCGGTCTGCGCCCGGGCGGTCAGGCGGTCGACGCACGTGGCGTGGCCAAGGAGGTCATCCGCCGGATGGGCCTCGACGCGGAGATCCGCGCGGTCTGCACCGACACCGCTGGCGCGTACGTCGTGGACGCCGACGGCAAGGTCCTGGACACCCATCGCGCGGAGGAGAACGACGGCGACGGCTACATCTCGGAGATCGAGGTCCTGCGTGGAGACTTCGCGCAGGTCCTCTACGACGACACGCGCGACGGTGTCGAGTACGTCTTCGGCGACCGGATCGCCGAGCTCAGCCAGGACGCCGACGGGGTCGACGTCACCTTCGCAGGCGGAGACCAGCGTCGATTCGACCTGGTCATCGGTGCCGACGGGCTGCACTCGGCGTTGCGAGGGATGGTCTTCGGACCGCGCGAGCAGTTCGTCCGTCACCTCGGTCTCGTGCTGGCGTTCTACACCGTTCCCAACGAGTTCGGGCTCGATCGCTGGATGATCGACTACCACCAGGCAGGGCGTTCCGCGGGCCTGCGACCGGTCCACGACGCCGAGCGGGCGATCGCCATGCTCTCGTTCCCCTCCCCCGAGTTCGACGTCGACTACCGCGACGTCGAGGGCCAGAAGCGGCTGCTGCGCGAGCAGATGGCCGGAGTCGGCTGGGAGACCGAGCGCATCCTCGCGCACGTCGACAGCACCCCGGACTTCTATCTCGACCAGGTCGCGCAGGTGGTGATGGACCACTGGTCCAGCGGCAGGGTCGGCCTCCTCGGCGACGCGGCCTTCAGCGCGTCGCCGATGTCCGGCGCGGGCACCGGGCTGGCGCTGGTCGGCGCGTACATGCTGGCCGGAGAGCTCGCCGCTGCAGGCTGGGACCCCGAGGTCGGCTTCGCCCGATACGAGGAGCGCATGCGTACGTACGTCGAGGACAACCAGGAGATCGGTCGGATGCACGTCCAGATGCTCACTGCCGACCCTGACGCCGCGCCGGCGCCCGAGCCCGACGTGGATGCCCTCATGGCCCTCGTCGAGCGGGCGGTCGGCGGCCCGGAGCTGCCCGACTACGCAGGTGTCCCGGACTCCGGACCGACCGGGTAGCCAATCGCGGACCCTAGGTCAGGTAGCGGCCCAGGGCGTCGAGGATGCCGCTGGTGCCGGACTCGCGGTTCGGCCCGTCGGCCCAGAACTGGTCGAAGAAGACACCGTGCTCGATGTGGGTGAACCGGGTGCCGTCCGCGATCGGCTCGAACTCGAGTGACGCCACCGACGTCGACATGTGGATCCCGTCGATCCACATGTCGTACGTCGTGACGATGCGGGAATGCTCGACGATGTCGGTGTACGTCGCCTCGTAGCGCGAGACGGGTCCGTCGTGGAACTTCCCCTCGGCGACATCGCGCCCGCCGACGCGGAAGTCGAACGCCCATGCGCGGTGCTCGATGGCGTCGCCAGCGCCCCACCAGCTCAGCTTCTGCTCCTCGTCCGCGAAGGCGTCCCATACGCGCTCGACGGGAGCCGGGTAGTCGCGGGTCAGGGTGAAGTCGCTGCGAGCGAGGCGGCGTTCGATCGTCATGCGCGGCTCAGGGTCACGTGGATCGTGCCGCTCTCGGCGACTTCTGAAGTCACCGTGTGGGTGGCCTCGATGCCGGCCAGCTCGTCCCAGAGCCGGTGGCCCTTGCCCAGGAAGATCGGGGCGACCATGAGGTGCAGATCGTCGACCAGGCCGGCGCGGAGGAAGTCGCGCGCGGTGCGGTATCCCCCGCCGACGCGTACGTCCTGTCCTCCGGCGGCGTTGGTCGCCTCGGCGAGAACGTCCGCGATCGCCGCGTTGCGGAAGTGGAACGTCGTGCCGCCGTCCATCGGGATCGACGGTCGCGGCGCGGTGTGGGTGAGCACGTAGACCGGGGTGCCGAACGGTGGCGTGTCGCCCCACCAGCCCTTCCAGTCCGGGTCGTCGGGGAACGAGTGCAGGCCGAACATGGCCGCGCCCATGATCTCGGCGCCGACCCCGTCCGTGAACGCGGCGGCGTACCGCTCGTCGACGCCGGTCGTGCCCTCGCCGCTGGTGTCGCCGAAGACGTTCTTGCGGAACGTACGCGTCGCCGCGTACGCCTCGGTGAGGCGTCCCCAGTCGGCGCCCATCGGGTCTTCAGCCGTCTGGTCGGCCGGCGTGTAGCCGTCGAGCGAGGTGAACAGGTCCATACGTATGCGGGTCATCAGGTTCCCTTCGGGGTGGTGCGGGTCAGGTGGAGGCCGAGCCTGTCGGCCTGGTGCTCTGCGGGTGTCCGTTGCTCGCCGAGCCACAGGTGGAGCACGTCGAGAGCGCCGGGTCGCAGACTCACGGTTCGGACGCGCCCGTGCTTCTGCGAGGTCACCACGCCGGCGTCCTCGAGCACTCGCAGGTGCTGCATCAGCGACGGCAACGCCATCGAGAACGGCGCCGCGAGCTCGGACACAACGGCTGGGGACTTTGCCAACCGCTCCACGACTGCGCGACGGGTCGGATCCGCGAGAGCGCGGAGCACGACGTCGAGCTGGTCGTGATACTTAGGCATACACCTAACTATTGTGCAGTGGCCTGCGTACGTCAAGAGAAATGTAGGGAGCTGCTCCCGATGTCGGGGCCGTGCCGCGCCGCGAGTGTTGGAGACACCCGGCGGCACCGTCGCCGAACGACACAAGGAGCATGAAGTGAAGAGATTCATCATCGAGCGTGAGATCGAGAACGCCGGCGACCTGACCACCGAGCAGCTGGCCGGGATCGCCCAGACGTCGAACGAGGCCGTGGCCTCCCTCGGCGTGCCCTACACGTGGGTCAACAGCTACGTGGCGGGCGACAAGATCTACTGCGTCCACGAGGCCGAGGATGCCGAGACGATCCTCGAGCACGCCCGGCGCGGCGGCTTCCCGGCCAACAAGGTGACCGAGGTCGCCAACGAGTTCGGGCCCCAGTCCGCGCCGGCGCCGGTGTCGTGAGCCGTCGCCCGACCTCGGGTGTTGCCACCCAAGGACCGGCCCGGAACAGCGGGTCCGGGCCGGTTCTTGGCCGTTCTGGCAGTGAATTGTGACTATGCGCAAATCGGTTGGCAGCCTCGAGGCGCGTACCTACACTGAAGCGGTGCAGCTGCTCGAACGCGAGAACGAGCTGGCGGCTTTGCGGGCCGCTCTGGACGGTGCCGTGCAAGGACAGGGCTCCGGCATCGCACTTGCCGGGGACAGCGGCTTCGGCAAGTCGACACTGATCGAGGCGCTCTGCGCAGACGCCACCGCGGCGCGCGTCCTGCGCACGCAGTGCGACCCGCTGGACACGCCACGTCCGCTCGGACCCTTCCGCGACCTGCGCCAGCTCGAGCTGGTGGGCCTTCAACGTCGTGAGGACCTGCTGCTCTCCGATCTCTGCGAGCAGGTCTACGCCGCGCTCTCGACCGAGCCGACCGTGCTGGTGGTCGAGGACCTGCACTGGGTCGATGCAGCGTCGATCGACGTGCTGCGATTCCTCGCTCGCCGCATCGAGTCGATGCCCCTGGCTCTGATCGTGAGCTATCGCGACCGCGAGATCGATCCGCGGCACTCCGCCCGCCGCCTCCTCGGCGACATCGCGTCGCTCGACGGACTGACGCAGCTGACCCTCAAGCCCCTGTCGGTCGAGAGCGTCGGCCGGCTGCTCGAGGACACTGACCTCGAGCCCGCGCGGGTGCACGCGATCACCGGCGGCAATCCGTTCTTCGCCGCCGAGGTCGCCAAGGAGCCGGACCTCCCGCTGCCCAACTCGGTGCGCGACGCCGTCCTGGCGCACCTCTCCGACGTCACCTCGCACGACTTCGAGGTGCTGCAACTGATCGCCACAGCGCCGGACCGTCTCGACGACCGTGCGCTGCCGCTGCTCGGCGTGGACCTCCCGACGCTTCGCCGGCTCGACGCGACGTCGCTGCTCTCTCGTACGGGAGACGGCATCGTCTTCAGACACGAGCTCGCCCGACAGGCGATCGAGACCACCATCCCGCCGGGCGGCAGCTCCCGGCTGCATGCCGTGTTGCTCGACGTGCTCGAGCAGGTGGAGACCCGCGATCCAGCGGTGCTGAGCCACCACGCGGTGGGCGCTCGCGACGGAGCGCGTGCGACCCGGTATGCCCGCATGGCCGCGGAAGACGCTGCTCGGGCGGGCGCTCACACCGAGGCCGCGGCCTTCTTCGCCACCGCGCTGGAGCATCTCGACTCCCAGGACCCGCGCGAACGAGCCGCGCTGCTGCTCCAGCTCTCGTACCAGCAATACATGACCAGCAGGCTGGTGGAGGCCATCGACAACGTCCGCGCCACGTTCCCGCTCTGGGAGCGCGCAGACGACCCAGCCGGGCTCGCCGCCGCGCACGAGGCGGTCGCGCTCTATGAGTACTACAGCGCTCGACGCCATCAGGCCGAGACGTACTCCGGCCGCGCCGCCGAGATCGCCGCGGCACCAGCGGCCAGCCTTGCACTCGGAACCGCTCGGGCGCTGCAGGGCTATCTGGCGATGATGCGGTCCGAGATCGACCAAGCTCGAGAGTTCTTCGCCGAATCGACCCAGGTCGCCGCCCAGCACCACGACGGTCTGCTGTCACTGAAGAGCGGACTCTTCCACGCCACCACCGAGCTGGTCTGCGAGGAGGACGGTGCACGGACCAGCCTGTTGGACCACATCGACGCCGCGCGCGATGGCGGCTGGGACGAGCTCGCCTCCACCGGCTACTCGCAGATCGCGAACCTCGATGTCGAGCACGGCCGGTTCCGTGCCGCGGAGAACCTGCTTCAGCTCTCAATCCCGTTCACCGTCGAACGGGACATCCCGATCTGCCGGCACTGGCAGACCGCCGTACGCTCACGACTTCACCTTCACCAGGGTCACTGGAGCGCCGCCCTCGAGGACGCCGAGGAGGTCCTCAGCAGCGAAGGCATGCCACTGGCCAAGCTCTGGCCGCACCTGGTCAACGTCCTGGTGCCGCTGCGCCGCGGCGAGGAGGTCGATCTCCACGCACTGGACGAGATCTGGGCTCTCGCCGACCGGATCGACGAGCCACTGCGGCGACTCGGCGTGCTGACCGCCCTGGCCGAGGTGTCCTGGATGACCGAAAGGACCGATGAGCGAGTGGCGGGACTCGCTGTCGACCAGCTCCCCACGCTCGCGGCTCAACCGGGCGCGGCGTGGGGCGCTGGGCAGCTGGCGGTGTGGCTGCGCCGGCTCGAGCTTCCAGTCGATGCCCTCGATCAGCTTGCCGAGCCGTTTCGGCTCGCCCTCGAAGGCCGCCACGCCGACGCCGCTCGGTGGTGGAACCTGGCTGGAGATCCGTTCGCCGAAGCGATGTCGTGGGCCGACTCGGCTGGATCAGAGGAACGAGTGCGCGGGATCAGGCTGCTCGACGGACTCGGCGCCATCGGCACTGCCGACCGCCACCGCGTGGTCATGCGCGCCGAGGGTCACGCAGCAGTCCCCCAACGGCCGCGCGAGAGCACGAGGGCGAACCCGGCCGGCCTCACCAACCGGCAGCTCGAGGTGGCGAAGCTCGTCGCGCGCGGACTCTCGAACGCGGAGATCGCGTCAAGGCTGTACATCTCCCCCAAGACCGCCGATCACCACGTGTCGGCGATCCTCGCGAAGATCGGACTACCGACTCGGCGCGCAGTCGTGGTCCAGGCTGCTGAGCTCGGCCTCGTCTGACCCTTCCGTCGGGCGTGCGAAGCGGAGGAACCAGACCAGCATGAACGCCGTGCTCAGCTGGTTGAACGCGTGAAGGAGCCAGATCGGCCCGACCGGCAGGCTGAGCACGTACACCGAATAGACGGCGTTGCCAGCGTTCGCGAGCACCAGGTTGCCGAGGCTGTACGAGGCCAGGTCGCGGGTGCGCAGAGCCTTGGTGAGCATGGGCAGGGTGCTGCAGGCGAAGATCGCCGTCGAGACGATCCCCGCGAGCACGGGCAGGCTGGTCGAAGTCATGCCCCGACGTTAGGAACCAGCGCGCTCCCAGACATCGGGTGCAGCTCCCCATCTACCGCTCATCCGGTATGCCTGCACGACTCAAGGCGCACCGTCGGTCATACTCACGCTCATGGATGAGCAGCGCACGGCGTGGTGGCGTCGTCCCCGTGCGAAGGTGAGCTTTTCCAGGCTCTGGGCAGGCGGAGCGCTCGTGATTGCGACAGCGTTCCTGGTCGGCCTCGGCGTCATCGTCGACGACGGCCGATGGCGGGCCAAGGTGCTCGGCGGTCTCGTGAGCGCGCTGAGCTTCGGGATCATGCTGCTTGTCGTGGTCCACCTGAGTCGTCCCGTCCGCACGTACGACAGCATCGCCTCGGCGGACACCGACGCGATGGCCGACTGGGACGCAGCCATGCGCACGAGCGGACGCGTGGAGGTCGCACTCAGCCCGCTCAAGGTCCTCCTCACGTTCGTCGGGATCACGGCAGTCCTCGTCGTGACAGGACTGATGGTCCTCCGCAGCGGCGACCCTGTTGGCGTCGTGATCGGACTCGTCGTGTTCATCATGTTCGCGTTCCTTGGACTAGTCCCCCACTTCCAGTTCGTCACCGGCAGCAAGCCGGCGGTCCAGGTCGACGCTCTTGGCATCCAGATCGCGCGCTGGGGACGTCTGACGATTCCATGGTCCGCCGTGCAGCACGTCGAGGTGCTCCAGAGCACTGCCCGGCAAGCCAACGTCATCATTCGCGTGACGCCGACCTTTGACGCACAGGACTTCGCGGCACGTCCACTCATTCTCCGTCTGATCGAGATGCCGTCCCGCGCCTCGAGCGGGGATTCGTACGCGATCCCCTCGACGACGAGGGCCAACGCGCGAACGCTGGCGGCCTGGCTCGCCAAGGAGAAGCTGGAAAGACGCGGTACGACCTGACCACCGTCGCCTGCCTCAGTTGATGATCTCGCCGCGTTCGTCCGCGAGGATCGCGGCGAGTCGGTCGCGCCACTCCTGAAGGGCCTCCGGGGTCAGGCGGGTCCAGTCGTGCACCTCGCCGAGGACCACGAGTGGTTCGGTACTGCGATAGGACCGCGTCGGGTTGCCGGGGAACTTCTTGTCGGTCACGTTCGGATCGTTCTCGAACGACCCCGTCGGCTCGACGGCATACACCCGAGGCTCTCCGTCACCGGCCGCGATCTCGGCGGCGAGGCCGGCGCCGTCGACCAGCGCCGTGAAGTAG
Organism: Aeromicrobium ginsengisoli; assembly: GCF_004134905.2. Lineage (GTDB taxonomy): Bacteria > Actinomycetota > Actinomycetes > Propionibacteriales > Nocardioidaceae > Aeromicrobium > Aeromicrobium ginsengisoli. Next base: position 420,858 of record NZ_SDPQ02000001.1, read on the forward strand.
ATGTGGTTCATCACGATCTCGGGGCGGTAGTTCGACCGAAAGCCCGCTGTCAGCAGGTCTCCCACCTGCAGATCGGCCTTGGTGCCATGGAAGAACGGACCCTCGTCAAGCGCGTCACTCATAGGCCCCCACCCTACGGGTTCGAGACATCAGGACTCGAACGTCATACTGCCCGTCTCACAGCTTCGCCCGCGTGTTCGTCGATTGTTCGTCTGTCGGACCGGTCCCGGACAACCGCGCTGCCTAGCGTTTCTCTCCTCGGGAAGGACGTAGCTATGAGATCGACCCCGGTGGCTCGGGCTCGCGGGATCAGCAAATGGTTCGGACAGGTGATCGCGCTCGACGAAGTCGATTTCGACGTCGCCGCCGGGCAGGTGCACGGCCTGGTGGGGCCCAACGGAGCAGGCAAGACCACGCTGCTCGGTCTGCTGCTCGGCCTGGCACGTCCCGATGCCGGCGCCCTCGAGATCCTTGGGTCGCCGACGCGGCACACTCTCGAAGTCCCGGTGGGCGTCGCCGGGTTCGTCGACGGGCCGAGCCTCTACCCGGCGCTCTCCGCCCGACAGAACCTCGCAGCTCTTGCCTCGCTGCGCGGTACGTACAAGGCATCCGCCGTCGACGACGCCCTCGAGCAGGTCGGTCTGAGCGATGTCGCGGACAACCGCGCTCGTGGATTCTCACTGGGTATGCGGCAGCGCCTCGGCCTGGCGGCGGCGCTGCTCACCAACCCCCGGCTGCTGATCCTCGACGAGCCGTCCAACGGTCTGGACCCGGCCGGCAAGCAACACGTCCACCAGGTCATTCGCACGCTGTCCGACGACGGCGTCGCAGTCGTGCTCTCCAGCCACCGGATGGATGACGTGGCCGCGCTCTGCACGGACGTCACGTTGCTGGCCACCGGCCGGGTGGTGTTCACGGGACCACTGGCCAAGCTCGCCGCCGAGAGCGACGAGACCGACTACCGGGTGCTCACGTCGGACGCCGCGAAGGCCGCGGTCGTCGCGGCGGACACCCCTGGTCTCAGGATCATCGAGTCCGGGGAGACGCTGGTCGTACGCGGACCGGTGCTCGCGATCGATCACCTGGTCATCCGGCTCGTCGGAGCCGGTGTCGCCCTCCGCGAGCTCACTCCCGTGATGTCGCCGCTCGAGGCCGCGTTCCTCGCGCTGACCCATACCGAGCCACCGCTGTGAGCGCCACGCTCTCACGGCCGGTTGCTCCGCCGGCCGCACCGTTCATGCCCGCGTACCGCTTCGAGCTCGTCAAGCTGCTCGTCCAGGGCCGGACCCGGGCCGTGCTGCTGGTCTGCCTCCTCGCGCCGGCCGCCTTCGTCGCAGTGATCAGCCAGCAGAGCTCGCTGCCGACCGACACCGTGTTCGGTCGCTGGATGAACGCGACCGGATGGGCCGGCTCACTGGTGGTCCTCGCCTTCGCCTGCAGCTGGGGACTGCCGTTGCTCGTGTCGCTCGTCGCGGGCGACGTCTTCGCGATCGAGGACCGGCTGGGCACCTGGCGGCACCTGATGGTCGCGGTGCGCTCACCTCGGCGGATCTTCGTGGCCAAGGCGCTGGCCAGCCTGACCGTGACGCTGCTGCTGATCGCCTGCTTGGTGACCTCGAGCGCGATCGGCGGTCTGGCGGCTGTCGGCAACCACCCGCTGGTCGGCCTTGACGGACATCTCCTGACGCCCGGTGCAGCGGCGCGGACCGTGCTGCTCGCGTGGGCTTGTGTGGTGGCGCCCGCCCTGGCGTTCGGCGCGATCGGCCTGCTCGGATCGGTGCTGCTTGGCCGCTCCCCGATGGGCCTTCTGGTGCCGGCCGTCCTGGCTCTCGCGATGAACCTGGCGCTCCTGCTGCCCGTGCCGGTCGCGCTCCGCCTCGCCCTGCCCAGCAACGCCTTCCTGGCCTGGCGCGGGCTGTTCACCGAGCCCGCCTCGACCGGGCCACTGCTGATCGGCATCGTCGTCAGCCTGCTCTGGACCGCAGTTGCGACGGGACTCGCATATGTGATGTTCGTACGTCGCGACTTCACGGATCTGTCCAACGACGGAGCCACCCGGCGTACGCTCGTCGCCGCGGCCCTGCCGCTCGCGGCGCTGGCTGGCGCCACCGCGCTCGTCCTGGCCGTCGCCTCCCCAGGCAGCACCGGCACCGGCGTCGAGAAGGCCAAGCTCGAGACCTCGTTGTCGACCGCGTTCGCGCATCTCTACGTGCTGCAGACGCAGGAGCTGCATCGTCCCTCGGTCACCGAGGCGCAGCTCGACACGAGCACCGCGTGCGACAAGGGCGGATCGCGGGTCCAGGACCACGGCCCCGGCAACGACTGGCGCTGCGTCGTGACCTGGCGCCTGCCGGGCGCGTCGGCGACAGGCTCCGCGATCTATCAGCTCGACGTCACGGCTGACGGTCGGTACATCGCCGACGGAGACGGACCGAAGGAGGTGAACGGCTCATTCCAGGTGCGCACGTCGACCGGCGACACACCTAACCCCCTGTGGCAGCTCGACGGCTATGTCGACCTGCTCGACCGCAACTGAGAAGGGAACACCATGCACGTCGTGCGCCAACGGACTCGCCCCCAGGGCAAGTCAGGGCTCCTCGCAAAACACCGGTTCAAGATCCTCGTCGTCGGCGCCACCACGCTCGCGGTGGTGGGCACCGGCACCGCAGTCGCCGCCACCACGGGGTTCGGGCACAACCAGGTCGGCACCGAGTACGCCAACGGTCTCCAGGTCTCCTCCAACCAGATCCTCAAGCCGCTCGGCGACCGCCTCTCCACGTCGTACGGGAAGATCATGGGCTCGACGATCAGCCCCGACGGCCGCTTCCTGGCGGCCACCGCCACGGACCGTTCGGTCTCTCTGCAGATCTACGACCTCCCGACCTACAAGCTGATCTGGCGCGGCGGCTCGGCCGCAGGCGTCGACATGAAGCTGTCGGACAACACCGTCGGCCAGGAAGGCCCGGCCTACTCCCCCGACGGCAAGTTCCTGTTCATGCCGAACGCCACCGGCATCACCCGGTTCCCGGTGAACGCCGACGGCACCCTCGCGGCCGGCACGCCGATCGCCATCCCGACGGTCGACGGCAAGCAGGCACTCACCGCCGGACTCACGTTCGCGCCCGACGGCACCTTGTATGCCGCTGTGAACGGCCAGAACACCGTCGTCGCGATCGACCCCGTCGCCGGCACGGTCACCCGAACCTGGAACGTCGGCGTGGCACCGCGGCAGCTCCGGTTCGTCGGCAGCAAGCTCTACGTCAGCAACGAGGGCGGCCGCACGGCCAAGCCCGGCGAGACGACGATGGACTCGTACGGCACCGCTGTGGTCGCCGACGGGACCCGCGGCACGTCGACCACCGGCACGCTCAGCGTCATCGATCCCGCCGGCACCGACGTGGGCACGGTCAAGGTCGGCCTCCACCCCACCGCGCTGTACGCCAACGGGCGGGTCCTCTACGTCGCCAACACCAACGACGACACGGTCTCGGTGCTCGACACCGCCAGCGGGCACGTCGTGCAGACCATCGCCACCCAGCCGTGGCACGGTTCCGCGATCGGATACGAGCCGGACGGCATCACGGTCCAGCACGGCCGGTTGCTCGTCAGCCTGGGCCGGGCCAATGCGGTCGCCGTCTACAAGCTCGGCAAGAACGCCCTGGACCCGGTCAGCTACGTCGGCCTGCTCCCGACCGACTACTACCCCGAGGACGTCTTCGCCGTCGGCGACAAGACGGTCGTGGCCAACCGCCGCGGCATCGATGCGCGCGGGCAGAAGATCACCTCCAACCAGGGCCTGGGCACCACCCCGGCGACCGCGTGGGGCACCCACGGCACGACGGCGTCGCTGACCCGTTTCACGCTGCCCAGCGACCGGCAGATCCGCGACACGTACACCGAGAGGGTGTTCAGCCAGAACGGCTGGGACTCCGCGAGCACCAAGCGCGCGAGCGGCAGCCACGCAGCTGCCGTGCCGGTGCCGAAGCGGATCGGCGATCCGTCGACGATCAAGCACGTGTTCCTGCTCGTCAAGGAGAACCGCACGTACGACCAGCTCTACGGCGACATGCCCGAGGGCAACGGCGACGCGTCGCTCGCCCAGTTCGGTGAGCAGACCACGCCCAACCAGCACGCGCTGGCACGCCAGTTCGGCCTGTACGACAACACGTACGACGTCGGCACCAACTCGGCCGAGGGACACAACTGGCTGATGCAGGGTGACGACCCGGAGTACACCGAGTCCAGCGCCGGTGAGTACACACGTTCGTACGACACGGAGGAGGACGTGCTGGGCCACCAGCGCTCCGGCTTCCTGTGGACCGCGATCCAGTCGGCTCGCAAGACCGCGCGCAACTACGGCGAGTTCGAGTACCCGGAGGGCAAGCCCTCGGGGACGTGGCAGCAGTACTACTGCGCTGCGGACAGCGTCGACGGTGGCGGCGACCCCACGCAGCTCACGACCCCCGAGCTCAAGGGCGACTACGGATCAGTGATCCCGTCCCTGAACGCCATCAGCGATCCGCTGTCGCCGCCGTTCGACCTGTCGATCCCGGACATCTACCGCTACCAGATCTGGAAGCAGGACTTCGAGAAGAAGGGTCCCGCCGACTTCCAGATGATGTGGCTCTCCAGCGACCACACGGGTGGTCCGTCGACGCCGCGCGCCGCGGTGGCCGACAACGACCTGGCGGTCGGCAAGGTGGTCGACGAGATCTCGCACAGCAAGTACTGGAAGAGCTCGGCGATCTTCGTGGTCGAGGACGACAGCCAGGCCGGCGTGGACCACGTCGACGGCCACCGGGCCCCGGTCCAGGTCATCAGCCCGTGGGCCGCCCACGGCACGACGGTCTCGACGTACTACTCACAGATCTCCTTGGTCCGTACGATCGAGCAGATCCTCGGTGCGGAGCCGCTGAACCAGAAGGTCGCCGCCGCGACGCCGATGTACGACGCGTTCCGGTCCAAGGCGAACCTGACGCCGTTCACCGCGGTGCCGAACCAGATCCCGCTGACCGAGAACGTCACGCCGGCACCGGCGTGCGGTCCGGACAAGACGGCCTCCGGAGTCGAAGCGCCCAAGGTCCCAGCGAGTGCCACTCCGCTCGCCACGGCCTGGGGCACCTGGGCGCAGAAGCAGCACTTCACGGGCCGTCAAGCCCGCGCTGACTACGCGCACCCGGAGCAGATGAACCGCTACACCTGGTACCAGGCGCACAACTGGACCAAGCCGTACCCGGGTGATGCGAAGCTCTACCTCCCGAACGACGTCCCGGGGGCGGCGATCCCGTCTGCCGACAACGACTGACGCGAGGATGAAGCGAAGGACCCGCCGGCATCACGCCGGCGGGTCCTGTCGTTCGGTACGTCGTGACGCTTGCAGTGTGAGGCTGTCCGGGTGGACTCTGAAGGATGGCGCCGGGTCGATGCCGTACGGCCATCGTGGGGCTCGTCGGCGTGCTCGTCGTCGGGTGCGGAGGTGGATCCGATTCGCCGGCCAAGGCGCCGACCACGACAAAGACCGCCGCGCCCACCGTCGAGGACTACCTCTTGCAGGCAGACGAGGTCCCTGACCTGACACCGGTGGCGTCGCCGCAGACCGACTCAAGGGATCCGTTCCTGCTGCAGGAGGACGGCACCCGGCACCTGAAGCACAGCGGCTTCATCTCGACGACCTTCCAACCCGCCGATGGTGACGACGGCGCAGGAGTCAGCAGCGTGATGCTGTTCAAGACCCCGGCCGGCGCGCGCGAATGGATGGCGTACGAGACGAGCGACGCCGGGATCAAGGCCCAGCTCCCCGACTCGAAGGTCAAGCGGTTCACAGTCGCCGAAGTCCCGGGTGCCCACGGTTGGACGGGGCCTGACCTGCACGGCAACGCCATCGGCCAGGTCTACTGGACCCAAGGCCGCTGCATGATGCTGATCGGCCTCGAGGTCGAGGGGCCACGGGTCGAACGGCTGGCTGCCGGCGTCCGCGCGATCTACGAACGGACGGGCGGCACCTGCCTGGACTGATGCCGCCCGCCCGCTCGCCAGATCAGAGCAGCTACTCCGCCATCGCAGGGGCGGCGGCCGGCGCCGGCGGGGCGACCTTGTTGACGCGGATGAGCGCCAGCGATGCGATGAGTGCCAGGGCTGTCACGACGATCGCGGCCTCGAACGCGTGGTGCTGGCCGTTGATGAAGACGTCGGACTGGCCCGCCGCCGTACGTGCCTGCGCACCCAGCTCGCGAGCGCGATCAGCCGAGGCATGGGCGAAGATCGTGCCGAAGACGGCGAGACCGATCGCACCACCGACCTGCTGGCCGGTGTTGAGCAGCGCCGAGGCGAGGCCCGTCTCGTGCGGCGCGACACCGTTGACGGCGGTCATGGTCAAGGGCACGAAGCTGCAGCCCATGCCGACGCCGAGGAGCAGGATCGATCCCAGGAACGGCCAGTAGCTGCTGTTCGCGTCGAGCTGGGCGAACGAGATCATCGCGGCAATCGCGAGGATCGGGCCGACGGTCAGGAACGGACGGATGCCGATCTTGGGGATGAGGCGCCGGACCACGACTATCGACATGAACATGATCGTCGCGGGCATCGGGAGGAAGCCGATGCCGGTGTGGAACGGGCTCCAGCCGTGCACGTTCTGCAGGTACTGCGCCAGGAAGTAGAACGTCGTGAACAGCGCTGCCGCGAGGAAGAGCATGATCAGGTAGGCGCCGCTGCGGTTGCGGTTGCTGAAGATGTGGAACGGCATGAGCGGGTGGCTCGAGTTCAGCTCGATGACCACGAACGCGACGAGCAGCGCTGCAGCGATGGCGAGCGTCACCAGCGTCGTCGTGGAGCCCCAGCCGTCGCTGGCGGCCTTGGTCAGGCCGTAGACCAGCGTCGACATGCCCGCGGTGACGGAGATGGCGCCCGGCAGGTCGAGCTTGGTGCCGTCGCCCTGCGACTCGTTGAGCACGCGCGGCGCCATGAAGAGCACGATCGCGCCGATCGGGGCGTTGATGAACAGGGCCCAGCGCCAGCTGGCGTAGTCGGTCAGCACGCCGCCGAGCAGCAGGCCCAGCGCTCCGCCGGACGCTGCCATCGCCGCGAACACGCCGAAGGCGCGAGCGCGAGCCGCAGGCTCGGTGAACGTCGTGGCCAGGAGCGCGAGCGCGGTCGGAGCGGCGATTGCTCCGCCGGCACCCTGCGCTGCGCGGGCGATGATCAGCATCGCCTCGCTGTTGGCGAACCCACCGACGAGCGATGCGGCGGCGAAGATCCCGATGCCGATCATGAACATGCGTCGACGACCGAACAGGTCGCCCGTGCGTCCGCCGAAGAGCAGGAGGCCGCCAAAGGCCAGCGAGTACGCCGTGACGACCCACGTCAGGTTGTCGAGCGAGAAGTTGAGGTCGTTGCGGATGCTGGGCAGCGCGACGTTCACGACGGTGGCGTCGAGCACGACCATGAGCTGCGCCACGCAGATCACGGCCAGGGCCAGCCCGCCGTTGCGGGTTGCTGTCGAGGGTGGTGCTTCAGTCATTGAGGTGTCTCCGTGTCAGTGTTCGAAAAGGTTCGTGCGGGGCGGCCGAGCACCGGGAGCAGCACGCTGCCCACGACCTGCTGGGCATAGGCGCGGCCGGCCGGCTGACCGGTCGTGAGGACTCGCTGGAGCATCAGCGACGGCATCAGGCTCGCGGCCATGGCGATGTCGATGTCATGGTCGAGCTCCCCACGGGCCACTGCGCGCTCGAGGATCCCGCTGATGCGCGCGATGCGGGGCGCGGTGAAGCGGGTCCTGAAGGCCTCGAGCAGCTCGGGCTCTCGGGGAAGCGCCGAGCAGATGCTGACCATCACTTGGAGCAACCGCTCCGAGTGCGGACTGCAGGAGACCGCGATCATCAGATCGATGTCGCCGTCCAGCGATCCGGTGTCGATCGTGTCGACGGACGGCTTGAGTGTGGCCATCGCATCGACGACCAGCTCGGCCTTGCTGTTCCAGCGGCGGTAGACCGTCGCCTTGCCGACGCCGGCCGCGGTGGCGACGCCCTCGATCGACATGCGGTCATAACCCTCACGGATGAGGGTGCCGATCGCGGCATCGATGATGGCGTCGTCGCGACTGGGGTCGCGCGGGCGACCCTGCTTGGGCTCGGTCGCCGGCGTGCTGATGGTCTCCACGCTCTGACCTTAACACGAAACGGAACGGGTCCGTATCGTAAGTGTCGGACGACACATGCAGCCGTCGGCAGAGACGACCGATCAGCCGGCCAGTGCCGAGTCGACGTCGAGGCACGCCGTCGCCAGGCGGCCAACGGGGTCGGCCAGCAGCGGCTCGAACGCGAGCTCCGCGGCGCCATGGAGCACCGAGTCGCCGCCGAGGCCCGGCAGCGTGACCAGCACCTGCTCACGAGGTGCGGCGAGGCCGTGCACCTGGAGCTCGGCGTCGACGTCCTCGCGCACGAGAGGGAACAACGAACGCAGGTAGCCACCGAGCACGATGACGCGAGGGTTGAGCAGATTGACCGCACCGGCGAGGCCGCGACCGAGGTGGCGGCCGACGACGCGCAGATCAGGAGTGGCTTCGTGGACACCCTCGAGGAACTCCCCCAGCGCACCGACCTGCTCGGCCGGGCAGCCGACGGCCAGTGCAATCGCGGGAGCACCGATCTCGGTCTCCCAGCAGCCGCGTGCACCACAGTGGCACAGCTTGCCTTCGGGCAGGAACGGCATGTGGCCGATCTCGCCGGCATAGCCGCCGGCACCCTCGAGCTTGCGGCCGCCGACGATGACGCCGGCACCCACGCCGACCTCACCGGAGAGATAGACGAGGTCGTCGACGCCGACGCCAGCACCGCGCAGGTGCTCAGCAAGAGCGCCGAGGTCGGCGTCGTTGCCCAGCACCGGCATGGCGATCGGGCCCAGCCGCTCGGACAGGATCTTGGTGAACGGCACGTCGTGCCACCCGAGGTTGGGCGCCAGGCGTACGAGCCCGTCGTCACCGCGGATGATGCCCGGCACGCCGAGCCCGACGCCGACGAGTGCGGCGTTGGGCTCGACGTCACGGACGACCAGACGCATGAGGTCGACGACAGAATCGGCGATGGCGTACGGGTCGTGGTCAGGTGGAACGGGACCTGTCGCCCGTGCCCGCACGACTCCTCCGAGCCCCACACGAGCGACCGTCAGGCCGTCCACCCGAAGGTCGACCGCGAGAACGTACGCACCGGTGCGCGCCTTCACGTCGACCGACGGGCGTCCGGCGCCGATCCGGGTCCCCGAGGGCTTGGCCTGATCGGCCAGCCCCAGGGACTCCAGCTCGGCCACCAGACCCGCGATCGTGCTGCGGTTGAGACCCATGCGAGCCGTCAGCTCGGCACGAGAGATACGGCCCGCACGATGCACGTGCCCGAGAGCTGTCCCGAGATTGTGCCGGCGGACGTCCTCCTGATTCGTGCCGACCCCCGAGCGTCCGGCTGTTGCCATGGTCAGATACCTGTCGCCGAACGTCGCCTGCGCGAGATCGCGTCAACGCTGGCGGCGAGGAGCAGCACGCCACCGGTCACGACGAAGTTGATCCACGACGCCTGGTTGAGCAACCCGAGACCGTTGGCGATCGTGGCGATCACGAGACCACCGGTGACGGCGTCGCGAGCCTTGCCCTTGCCGCCGAACAGGCTCGTGCCGCCGATCACGGCCGCGCCGACCGCGTAGAGCAGGGCGTTGCCGGCACCCGACGAGGACGAGACCTTGCCACTCACGGACGCCTGGACGATCAGGCTGAGCGCCGCCATCGTCGAGCACGCCATGAACACCGAGATGCGGATCCGATCGACGCTGATGCCGGCGCGACGCGCTGCCTCAGGGTTGCCACCGACGGCATACACGTGCCGGCCCCAGGTCGTCCGACCGAGCGCGAAGGTCCACAGGATCAGGAGCACGACGATCATCGGCAGGACGTACGGGATGCCCTTGATCGGGAACGTCGGGTTGACGCTGCGGTCCTGGTTGAGGACGAACGCCACTCCGAGCGTCACGAGGCCGAGGGCGACGATCTGGGCGACCACGACCGCGAACGGCTGGTGCTGGAGGCCACGTTCGACCTTTCGCCTGTGGCGAAGCAGTGCCAGGACGGCATAGGCAGCGATGACAGCCACGGCGAGGATCCAGCCAGCCGCGACACTCATGTTGTTGTTGGCGATACCGGCGATGACTTCCTGGTTGATCCGGACGGATCCACCTTCACCGATCAGCTTCAAGGTCACACCCTGGAGGCCGAGGAAGAACGCCAAGGTCACGACGAAGGACGGAATCCCGAGCTTCGCGACGATCAGTCCGATGACGATGCCGATCACGGCACCTGTCGCCAGTGCGGCGAGCACCGCGAGGCCCCATGGTTGGTCGTGCTCGACCATGAGCACGCCCATGACACATGCCGCCACACCTCCGGCGACGCCTGCGGACAGGTCGATCTCGCCCAACAGCAAGACCGGCACGAGCGCCATGGCGAGGATGATGATCGGCCCGGCCTGCGTGATCAAATTGGCCATGTTGAGGTTCGACAGGAACCGGTCGTTGGCGAAGCCGAACACGATGAACAGCACGACGAGGCCGAACACGGACGGCAGCGCGCCCATGTCACCGCCACGCACGCGACTGATGTAGGCCTGGACGGACTCGCCCAGCGTGTTGGACTGCGTGAGGTCGGACGCGAAGCCCGCCTCCTCGGATTCAGTGATGATATCGGTCATGATGTCTCCCGATCAGGCCGTGGTGGACGGGGCCGCGGCACCGTCGAGGTCGGATGAATGTCCGGTCGTGATGAGCTCCACGACCTGGCGGGACGTGACGTCCTTGGTGGCGACATCGGCAGCGACGCGGCCGAGGTAGAGCGCCGTGATGCGGTCGGCGACCTCGAAGACGTCAGTCAGGTTGTGCGAGATCAGCAGCACGCCCACGCCGGAGTCGGCGAGGCGGCGTACGAGATCCAGCACCTGACGCGTCTGCGCGACGCCGAGAGCAGCGGTCGGCTCGTCGAGGAGCACGACGCGCGAGTTCCACAGCACCGACTTGGCGATCGCGACGGTCTGCCGCTGGCCACCGGAGAGGCTGGCGACGCTCTGGCGTACGGACTTGACCGTGCGGACCGACAGCGAGGTCAATGCCTCGCGCGCCTTGGACTCCGTCGTGGTCTCGTCGAGGACGATGCCGCTCTTCTTCTCGCGGCCGAGGAACATGTTCTCGACGATGTCGAGGTTCTCGCACAGGGCGAGATCCTGGTAGACGACCTCGATGCCGAGGGCACCGGCGTCCTTGGGGCCGTGGACCGAGACGGGCTTGCCGTCGAAGATGTACTCGCCGGTGTCGATCGGGTAGATGCCCGCGAGGCACTTGACGAGGGTGGACTTGCCGGCGCCGTTGTCACCGACGAGCGCGGTGACCTGTCCGGGATAGATGGCGAGGTCGACGTCATGGAGGACGTGGGCCACACCGAAGCTCTTGTTGATTCCTCGCAGCGCGAGGAGGGGGGTCGATTCGCTCATCGTGAGCCTTTCGGGGGGGTGCATGGTCCGAGATGGGGGGTGCGAAGACAGCATCGGGTGCGGTCCTCCGGAGATTGCCCGGAGGACCGCACCCTCAGCAATCAGCTGATGCCAGCGTCAGTGCACAGCTTGGCGTAAGCGCCGGTGCACAGATCAGAGGCCTTCATGTCGCCCGCGTCGATGACAGCCTTGACGTTCGACTTGTCGATCGCAACCGGGTCCAGAAGGATCGCCGGGACGTCACGCTTGCCCGTGTCGTCCTTGACGGTGCCCGTGGTCTCAGGCTTGTCACCCTTGGCCATGGCAATCGCTGCCTTGGCAAGTGCGCCGGCCTGACCCGTGGCGGACTTCTGGATCGTCATGCACTGGTCACCCGTGAGGATGTTCTGCAGACCCTCGACCGTGGCGTCCTGGCCCGTGACCGGGACCTTGCCGTTCTGGCCGTTCTTCTTGAGGATCGAGATGACGCCGCCCGCGAGGCCGTCGTTGGCCGCGTAGACGCCGTCGACCTTGCCGTCGACCCGGGTGTAGAGCTGCTCGAAGATCGTGACGGCCTTGTCGTTGTCCCAGTCCGGGACGGCCTGCTCAGCGACGTTCTTGTAGTTCGAGATCTTGTCGAGGACGCTGTGAGCACCCTGCGAGAAGAGCGTCGCGTTGTTGTCGGTCGGCGAACCGTTGAGGTAGATGATGTTCGCCGGCTTGTCGCCCAGGCACTTGGCGAGGCCTTCACCCTGAAGGGCACCGACCTTGCTGTTGTCGTAGGAGATGTAGACGTCGGCCGAGCCACCCAGCGTCAGGCGGTCGTAGTCGATCGTCTTGACGCCCTGCTTGGCCGCCTTGGCCTCGATCGCGGCGCCCGAGTCCGAGTCGAGGTTGACGATCGCGAGGACCGTGACACCGTCGGTGATCATGCCGTCGGCGATGGTGGCCATCTTGTCGGCGTCACCCTCGGCGTTCTGGATGTCGTACTTGACTCCAGCAGCCTTGAAGGCCTTCTCCAGGGCGGGACGGTCGGCGCTTTCCCAGCGGACCGACGACTTGGTGTCGGGCAGGATGACGCCGATCTTGCCGGCCTTGTCCTTGCTGCCGCCGCCATCGCTGCCGTCGCTGCTGCCACCGCAGGCGCTGAGCGCGAGGCTCGCACCCATGATTCCTACAAGTACGAGATTGCGTGTCCGCTTCACACAGACCGCCTCCTATTTCCTCCAGTAGTGCGCCGGGGCCGACATTATTTCGTCCACGTGACGCGTTTGTTGTTTGCCACAACGTATACCGTGACTGGGGTCACGTCCAGCGGTTGCGACAACAAATGGGTTACAGGACGGTGACCTTGCAACGCAGCAGGGGCACCGCCGCGTCGGCGATGCCCCTGACCTGCGGTTTTGCTCAGTCGAGCAGGCTGCGCAGCACGTACGGCATGATGCCGCCGTTGCGGTAGTAGTTGGCCTCGCCCGGCGTGTCGATGCGCACGACGGCGTCGAACTCGACGTCTCCGGCCTTCACGTGGACCGTCCGCGGGGTCTCACCGTCGTTGAGCTTGGTGATGCCGGTGAAGTCGAACGTCTCCTCCCCCGTCAGTCCGAGCGACTCGGCGTTCTGGCCCTCGGGGTACTGCAGCGGGAGGACACCCATGCCGATCAGGTTGGACCGGTGGATGCGCTCGTAGGACTCGGCGATGACGACCTTGACGCCCAGCAGCGCGGTGCCCTTGGCGGCCCAGTCACGCGACGACCCGGAGCCGTACTCCTTGCCGGACAGGACGACCAGCGGCACGCCGGCGGCCTGGTAGGCCTCGGACGCCTCGAACACGCTCGTGACCTCGCCACCGTCGATGAGGTTGCGCGTGAAGCCGCCCTCGGTGCCCGGCGCCATCTGGTTGCGCAGGCGGATGTTGGCGAACGTGCCGCGGATCATGACCTCGTGGTTGCCGCGACGCGATCCGTACGAGTTGAAGTCGCGCGGCTCGATGCCGTGCTCCGAGAGGTACTTGCCGGCGGGGCTGTCCTTCTTGATCGCACCAGCGGGGCTGATGTGGTCCGTCGTGACCGAGTCGCCGAGCTTGAGCAGGACGCGCGCTCCGGTGACCTCCTCGACCGGCGAGGGCTCGAGAGCCATGCCGTCGAAGTAGGGCGCCTTGCGGACATAGGTCGAGTCGGGGTCCCACTCGAACACGTCACCGTCAGGCGTCGGCAGGTTCTGCCAGCGCTCGTCCCCGGCGAACACGTCGGCGTACTCCTTGGTGAACGTGCCGGAGTCGATCGACGACGCGATGACGTCCTCGACCTCCGTGGGCGACGGCCAGATGTCCTTCATGAAGACGTCGTTGCCATCCTGGTCCTGTCCCAGCGGATCGTTGAACAGGTCGACATCCATCGAGCCGGCCAGCGCGTACGCGATGACCAACGGCGGCGACGCGAGGTAGTTCATCTTGATGTCGGGGTTGATGCGGCCCTCGAAGTTGCGGTTGCCCGAGAGCACCGCGGTGACGGCGAGGTCACCATCGTTGACGGCCTTGCTGACCTCGGGGATCAGCGGCCCGGAGTTGCCGATGCACGTCGTGCAGCCGTAGCCGACGAGGTTGAAGCCGAGCTTGTCGAGATAGACGTTGAGCCCGGACTTCTCGTAGTAGTCCGTCACGACCTTGGAGCCCGGTGCCAGCGTCGTCTTGACCCACGGCTTGCGCTGCAGACCCTTCTCGACGGCGTTCTTGGCCAGCAGGCCGGCACCGATCATGACCGACGGGTTGGACGTGTTGGTGCACGACGTGATCGCGGCGATCGTGACGGCGCCGTGGTCGACCTCGAACTCGGTGCCGTCCTCGAGCGTGACCTTCTGCGGGTTGCGCACGCGATCTTCGCCATTGCCGTGCGGAGCGTGCGGCTCGTCGGCGCCGTTGTGCTGCGACGACGTCGGCGAGTCGGACGCGGGGAACGACTCGTCGACGGACTCGTCGTAGCCGTTGAGCTGCTGCTCGTCGTGGTCGACGTAGTCACGGAGCGCTGAGCGGAACGAGGCCTTGCTCTCGGTGAGCGAGACGCGGTCCTGGGGACGCTTGGGGCCGGCGATCGACGGGACGACGTCGCCGAGGTCGAGCTCGAGGTACTCGGAGTAGCGCGCCTCGTGCTCGGGGTCGTGCCACAGGCCCTGGGCCTTGGCGTATGCCTCGACGAGCGCGATCTGCTGCTCGTCGCGGCCCGTCAGGCGCAGGTACTTGGTGGTCTCGTCGTCGATCGGGAAGACCGCGATGGTCGAGCCGTACTCCGGGCTCATGTTGCCGATCGTGGCGCGGTTGGCCAGCGGAACGGCGCCGACGCCGGAGCCGTAGAACTCGACGAACTTGCCCACGACGCCGTGCTTGCGGAGTTGCTCGGTGATGACGAGGACGAGGTCGGTCGCGGTGGCGCCCTGAGGCAGCTCACCAGAGAGCTTGAAGCCGACGACGCGCGGGATCAGCATGCTGATCGGCTGGCCGAGCATGGCCGCCTCGGCCTCGATGCCGCCGACACCCCAGCCGACGACGCCCAGGCCGTTGACCATCGTGGTGTGCGAGTCGGTGCCGACGCACGAGTCGGGGTAGACCGTCCCGTTCTTGTCGAACACGACGCGCGCGAGCTTCTCGATGTTGACCTGGTGCACGATGCCGGTGCCCGGCGGGACGACCTTGAAGTCGTCGAACGCGCCTTGGCCCCAGCGGAGGAACTGGTAGCGCTCGCGGTTGCGCTCGTACTCGATCTCGACGTTGCGCTCGAACGCCTCGGGGGTGCCGAAGACATCGGCGATGACGGAGTGGTCGATGACCATCTCGGCCGGTGCCAGCGGGTTGATCTTGGTCGCGTCGCCGCCGAGGTCGGCCATGGCCTCACGCATCGTGGCGAGGTCGACGACGCAAGGGACGCCGGTGAAGTCCTGCATGATCACGCGGGCCGGCGTGAACTGGATCTCCTTGCTGGGATCGGCCTTGGCGTCCCAGCCCGCGAGCGCCTCGATGTCGGCCTTGGTGATGTCGGCGCCGTCCTCGGTGCGCAGCAGCGACTCGAGGAGCACCTTGAGGCTGAACGGGAGGGTCGAGACGTCGAGTCCGTCGCCCGTCACCGCGTCGAGGCGGTAGTAGTCGTACGTGGAGTCCCCGACTGTGAGGGAGTCCTTCGATCCAAAGCTGTCGACGGCCATCGTCATTCTCCTTCGCGTCGTCTTCCATCCTGCCCAGCATCGCTGCGCAGCGCACGGTCAGGCTGTCCTAACTTCATGCGCGAATGTCTCTTGACATCAAGATACATGATATCGAGACGTCGGACACCCCGACCCGCGGTCAGAACGGCTCGGGAAAGCGCAGCAGCGGCGAGTAGTAAGCGATGTAGATGATCGCGACGGCCAGCAGCCCGACCACCCCGGCCACGTCCATCGCGGTCAGGATGCGCTGGCGTCCCTCGGTCGTGGTGGCTCCGTCGCCGGTGGCGCGGATGACCTTGGTGCGGGCGATGCGGTCGGCGAAGCCCCGGTCGCTCGAGAGCAGCAACGGCACGACGAGGACGATGAGCGCCAGGTAGGCGGCGCCGCCGAAGTGCCAGCTGTCCGGCGTCAGGCGGCGGAACGTCGTGGGCAGGCCGATCGGGATCGCCGCGACCGCGAGGTCGAGCAGCACCGCCATGATCAGGCCGCGCAGGATGCCCCGCGCGGCACCGGTGGGCGCTTCGTCACCGACGTCGACCACGGCGAGGCCGACGCGATGCTTGCCGATGCTGTGGCCTCGCAAGCCTTGGCGCAGACCGTTGTTCCAGACAAGGAACAGCTCCCCCACGATCAGTCCGCTGAGGATCAGGTCGTCGGAGAGGCTGATGGTCCAGAAGTCCGTGTTGCCGCCGTCCGACAGCCCCTCGCGGATCGCCCGGCCGAGGAAGTAGAGCAGCGCGCCTGCCGAGAACGCGGCGCTGAACAGCAGGGCATCGTGCCCCAAGGCTTCACGCCTCAGCTGCCTGATCGTCCTGTAGTCGGCCATGACGACTCCTAACGCATCGATCGTACGTAACCGACGAGCTTGCGGCCGTCCCTGACACGGTCCTCCCACGTGATTCCGAAACCGAGCAGCATCGCGCTGACTGCGGCGATGAGGACGACCCGCGGAGCCGCGTTGGCGTACGGGCCGATGTTGAACAGCACCAGCAGCGTGAGGATCGTGACGCCGAAGACGAACGGCGCCTGCCAGCTGAAGCGGATGCCGAGCGTCAGCGCCGCGGCCGCGCCGATGCCGAGCAGCAGGGCCCGCAGGTCCGTCGGATTGGCGAGCGCCTGGGGCACGCTCGGCACCAGCGCGAGGGTCAGTCCGGGTCCGAGCAGCAGCCAGGTCTCCATGTCGGGCTTCTTGCGGACGAAGTAGAAGCCGACAGCCAGCGCGATCGCACCGAGCGGCAGCGTGTAGGCCTCGACGAACGAGAAGCCGCTGTCCACGACGAGCAGGACGTACGCGACAGCGAGGGCGGCACCGCCGAGCCACAGGTACCACTGGCGGTCCGGCACGACGAAGCTCAGGCCGATCAGCACGACGCCGACGATCGTCCAGCGGACTGCCGCCTCGGACGTCGAGCCCTCCGCGATCAGAGCGACGAACATCGTGAACCCGGCGGCGGCCTCGACGCCGATGCGTACGGGCTGGTCGCGCAACACGACTCCAGTGGCCGCCACCAGCGCCAACGAGACGACGACGCCGACGAGGGCCGGCACGGCGTGGGGCGGATCGAGCAGGTCGGCAGCCGCGACGAGGCCACCGACGAAGGCGATGACGCTTGCGATGGCGTACGTCTGACGCGCCCAGTCGGCGCCCTTGGCGTACGACAGGCCGGCGAGCACGACGGCGCCGGCGACATACGCCGATGCCGAGACACCTTGGTTGGGCGCGGCCAGCGCGGCGGCAAAGCCGACCAGGACGGCAGCGGTGGGCCCGACGAGCACGCCGAGGTTGCGGACATGGGCGGCGAGCAGTGCCGCGGCGACGACCATGAGCGCTGAGACGCCGGCCCACAACTGCAGCCTCGCCTCGACCACGGCAACGAGGGCGCCGAGGGCGAGCGCGACGGCGACCGCAGAGGACGCGTGCCGATGGATCGCCTTGAGCTCTGGCCAGCGCGGTACGAACCACGCCACCACGACAAGACCGATGACCATCGGGATGACGACCCACGCTGCGGTGTCCTCCGCCCACACGGGGTCGAGACGGCCGTCCCAGGGCCCGGACCAGGCGGCGTCGAACCCGTTGCCGATGGCGTTGAACACGTCGGCCAGCAGCCCGAGGTGCAGCAGCACCAGCCCGCCCACGACGGGTGTGGCGCCGCCCCGCAGTCCCTTGGCCCAGGCGTTCGTACCGCGTGAGGCCGCGACGGCGAGCACTGCGGCGAGACCAGCGACCGCGAGCCAGGCGCCCTCCGGGCGCCAGGCGTCACCTGATGGGACCGCGACCAGCGCGCACACCGCGAAGACCGCGAGCGCGACGGCCCAGATGCGTACCGGAGCGACCAGCCAGGCAATGACCACGGCGGCGACGGCCATGAGGACCAGCGGCAAGCCGTGTCCGTCGCCCACGAGCTCGTCGACCTTGGGATGGTCGACCAGCCCGATCACCGCCACGACGTACGACCACGTGAAGAACGCAGCGACCACGACTCGGGCGGTGATCGTCAACGGGCGTATGCCGGCCGGTCGGGTCGCCAGGGCCAGCAGGCCGGCGGCGACCAGGGCGAGGATCGATCGCCACGGCATGTCCCAGTCGGCGGGCACGTTGGCGGCGCCGATCCCGGCGAGCGTGATGCCGAGTCCTCCGACCAGTGCCGTCGAGAGCAGGTCGGCGTTGAGGAACGCGCGGGCGAACCGGCCGATGAGGATGCCGAGACCGACCAGCACGACGCCCCAGACCACCCAGGCCCACGCGATGCTCATGCCGTCGAGGCCGAGCATGCCCTCGTGCCGGGCGGCGAAGAAGTCCAGCGTCAGCAGGGCCAGGACGACGGTCCACACCGCTTCGGCCGATGCGCGCAACGTCCGGCGGGTGACCCACACGCCGAGCGCCGCGAAGCCCGCGGTCACGCCGAGCAGCACGAGCGTACGACCGACGAGTCCCAGGTCGCCCCAGGATCGGGTCACGAAGATGAACCCGGCGACGATCAGGCCGAAGGCGCCGAGAGTCAGCAGGATCGTGCCGACGGACCATTCCTTGGGCGGCGTCCGCTCTCCGGCCCGGAGCTGTCCCGACTGCAGGAACCCGCCGAGGGCATAGTCAGCCGGAACGGGCCCGGGCTGGGGATACGACGGGAGCGGACCGACGGTCGGCGACTGGGCAGGCGGTGGCGGCGTCGCCGGTGGTACGGGTGCGGGGGCAGCGGGGGGCGGTGGAGGTGGCGCGGCGGTCGCGAACGGGTCGGCGGCCTGAGGCGGTGGCGGCGCCTGCACGGAACGGTCGCGTCTGAGGGCGGCGCGCGCGAGCAGCTCGTCGGCCTGGAGGAGCGTCTGCCAGAGCTGCCGGACCTCGGCCGACGTCAGGTCGAGGCCGCAGTGCGGACACGTCGACTGACCGGCGATTGCGCCGCGGCAGTCCGGACAGGCTTGCGGGTCTGCGAAGCGCATGGCCTCACTGTGTCCTGACCGTCACTCCCGCACAAGCACCGCCACGCACTCGACGTGGTGCGTCATCGGGAACAGGGCGAACGCCCGCAGCCCGTCGAGGGCGTATCCACGAGCCGAGAACGAGGCCAGGTCGCGGGCCAGCGCCGCCGGATCGCACGCGACATAGACGATCCGCCGCGGAGCCAGGTCGACGATGCCGGCGACGGCCTTCTTGGCGCCCGTACGCGGTGGGTCGAGGACGACGACGTCGGCCGAGTCCCCCAGCGATCCGCTGCGGAGGGCCCGCTCGACGGTCTCGCCGACGAGGCGGACCTGCGGGAAGTCGTGCAGGTTGCGGCGGGCGTCACGTGAGGCCCCCCGGTCCGACTCCACGCTGAAGACGACGCTCTCCTCCCCCGCCTCGTCGGCGAGGAACGTCGTGAACAGGCCGACGCCGGCATAGAGATCGAGCACCGTGTCGCCCTCGGCCACCTCGGCGGCCTCGATGACCGCCTCGACGAGCGTCGCCGCAGCGTCGGGGTGCACCTGCCAGAACCCAGAGCCGGAGACCCGGAAGTCGGCGGCCAGCACGCGTTCGGTCACGGCACCTCGTCCGCCGCGCACGGTGCCGTCGACCGCGACGACCCCGTCGACGGCCGCCTCGACGTCATCGGGGATCGACGCATCCGTGACGAGGATCGTGTCCCCGGTCGAGGACACGATCGCCTCGACGGACTCGGCGTCCCACCTGCGCCCGAGCACGTCCGGCAGGTCAGGGTGGGCGATCAGGCAGCGATCGACCGGGATGATCTCGTGGGACCGGTGCTTGCGGAGTCCGGGCCGGCCATCGGCGTCGACGGCGAACTGCATGCGCGTACGCCACCCGAGTGCCTCGGGCTCGACAGCTTCGACCTCGCCGTCCCACGTGATGCCGGCGAGACGGCGGAGCTGCTCGCGTACGACGTCACCGAGCAGCTCTCGCTGCGCGGCCGGATCGACGTGCTGGAAGTCGCAGCCGCCGCACCTGCCGGGTCCGGCGTCGGGGCACGGCGCCTCGACTCGGCCCGGTGCGGGCTCGATGATCTCGACGGCATCGGCCCGCAGGAACGACTTCGACCGGTCCGTGATGTGGATGCGAACGCGCTCGCCCGGCAGTGTGTGGCGCACGAACACGACCTGCCCGTCGAGGCGGGCGACGCAGTGGCCGCCATGGGCGATCGGCCCGACGTCGACGATCGGGTCGGTCATCGGTCGCGGAAGCCGCGGCGGACGTCACCCGGTGCCGGACGGCTGCGGGCAAGGCGCTTCTTGGCGCGGCCGGCGGAGCTCAGCTGGTAGGGCACGCTCGTGACCATGACGCCGGGCATGAACAGCAGGCGGCCCTTGAGGCGAAGCGCGGTCTGGTTGTGCAGGAGCTGCTCCCACCACTTGCCGACGACGTACTCGGGGATGTAGACCGTGATGATGTCGCGAGGGCTCGACTTGCGGAGCTCCTTGACGTAGCGGATCACGGGGCGCACGAGCTCGCGATAGGGCGAGTTGACGACCTTGAGCGGGATGGGGATCTCGAGGTCCTCCCACTGCTTCATCAAGGCCGCGGTCTGCGCCGGGTCGAACTCGACCGTCAACGCCTCGAGCGAGTTGGGCCGCGACACCCGGGCGTACGAGAGTGCGCGCATCGTGGGCTTGTGCAGCTTGCTGACCAGGACGATCGCGTGGACCCGGGCTGGCAGCGCGACGTCCGAGTCGTCGATCGCGAGCTCGGCGGAGACCCGGTCGTAGTGCCGGCCGATGCCCCGCATCAGCAGGAAGATCGCGATCATCGCGACGATGGCGATCCATGCGCCGGCGAGGAACTTCGTGATCAGCACGATGACCAGCACCGTCGCGGTCATGCCGAGGCCGATCGAGTTGACGACCCTCGAGCGCTTCATCCGGGATCGTGCGGCCGGGTCCTGCTCGGTCCTGAGGTGCCGGTTCCAGTGGCGGATCATCCCGAGCTGGCTCAGGTTGAACGAGACGAACACGCCGACGATGTAGAGCTGGATGAGCCTCGTGACCTCTGCGTCGTACGCCTGGATCAGCGCCACCGCTGCGACCGCCAGCAGGATGATGCCGTTGCTGAACGTGAGCCGGTCGCCGCGGGTGTCGAGCTGACGGGGCAGGAAGCCGTCGCGGGCCAGGATCGAGCCCAGCACCGGGAAGCCGTTGAACGCCGTGTTGGCGGCCAGCACCAGGATGATGCCGGTGCAGGCGATCGTGAAGTAGAACAGCGGCGTGAAGTCGCTGTAGAGCGACTTGGCCAGCTGGCCGATCACGGTGTTCTGCTCATAGCTCTTGCCCACCGCGGTGCCGTCGGCCTTGAGCAGCTGGCGAGCCGGGTCCTCGACGTAGTGCAGCTTCATCAGGTCGGCCAGCACGACGATGCTCATGAGCATCGTGATGGCGATCGAGCCCAACAACAACAGCGTCGTCGCGGCGTTCTTGCTCTTGGGCTTCTTGAACGCCGGCACGCCGTTGCTGATCGCCTCGATGCCGGTCAATGCGGTGCAGCCCGACGAGAACGCGCGGGCCAGCAGGAACACCATCGCGACACCGGTGAAGCCGTTCTCGAACTGGCCCTCCGGCGAGATGGAGTACTTCGCGCTCTCCGCGTCCGGCAGGTCACCGGTCAGGTAGCGCAGATAACCCCACAGCCCCATCAGGATGATCGCGATCATGAACAGGTAGGTCGGCACCGCGAACGCCTTGCCGGACTCCTTGGTGCCGCGCAGGTTCATCGCCATCAGCACGAAGACCAGCACCGAAGCAGCGGTGGCCTCATGACCGTTGAGCCACGGCAGCGCGGAGGCTGCGTTCTGGACGCCGGAGGAGATCGAGACCGCGACCGTGAGCACGTAGTCGACGAGTAGTGCACTGCCGACGGTCAAGCCGGCGGTGGGCCCGAGGTTGACCGTCGCGACCTCGTAGTCGCCACCACCGCTGGGATAGGCGTGCACGTTCTGCCGGTAGGACATGACCACGATCGCCATGACGCAGGCGACGGCGATGCCGATCTTCCAGTTGAACGCGTACGCCGACAGTCCGCCGAGCGAGAGCGTCAGGAAGATCTCGTCGGGGGCATACGCCACCGACGACAGCGCATCGCTCGCGAACACCGGCAGCGCTATGCGCTTGGGGAGAAGAGTCTCACCGAGCTGGGTGCTGCGTAGCTTGCGGCCGACCAGCGCGCGCTTGGCGACCTCGGTGATTCCCACGAGAGACGATGCTAGACCTCACACTGAGTCTCTGCGCGAGCCGTCCCGTTGCGGTGTAGCGTCGCCTGCGTGCACATCGTGATCATGGGCTGCGGCCGAGTCGGTTCGACCCTCTCTCGCAGCCTCGAGGAGCGCGGCCACACCACGGCCGTCATCGACTCCAACCCGGACGCCTTCCGCCGCCTGGGCCCGGGATTCAGCGGGATCACGGTGACCGGCATGGGGTTCGACCGCGAGGTCCTGATCAAGGCCGGCATCGAGCGCGCCGATGCATTCGCCGCCGTGTCGAGCGGCGACAACTCCAACATCATCTCCGCGCGTGTCGCCCGCGAGCAGTTCAAGGTCGAGAACGTCGTGGCCCGCATCTACGACCCGGGCCGCGCCGAGGTCTACGAACGCCTCGGCGTACCCACCGTGGCCACGGTGCCGTGGGCCGCCGACCAGGTCCTGCGTCGCGTGGTGCCGGCCGGTACCGAGCCCGCGTGGCGTGACCAGACCGGCGAGGTCCGCCTCGACCAGGTCTACGCGCCCACGCCGTGGATCAGCCGCAAGATCGCCGAGCTCGAGGACGCCGCCGGCGTGCGTGTGGCGTTCCTCCGCCGCCTCGGCACCGGTGTGATCGCCACTCCCGACACCGTCATCCAGGAGGGCGACTACTTGAGCCTGTTCATGCGCGAGGACCACGCCAGCAGCGCGCTCGCCGCACTCGAGGCCGGACCGGAGGACGACTGATGCGCGTCGTGATCGCGGGAGCCGGCGCTGTCGGCCGCTCCGTCGCCCAAGAGCTCATCGACAACGGCCACTCCGTGCTGCTGATCGACAAGTCCCCCGCGTCGATCAGGGCCGATGCCGTGCCCGAGGCCCAGTGGCTGCTCGCCGACGCGTGCGAGCTGTCGTCCCTCGAGGAGGCGCAGCTCGAGTCGTGCGACGTCGTCATCGCCTCGACCGGCGACGACAAGGCCAACCTTGTCATCTCGCTGCTGGCCAAGACCGAGTTCGCCGTCCCCCGCACCGTCGGCCGGGTCAATCACCCCAGCAACGAGTGGTTGTTCAGCGAGTCGTGGGGCGTCGACGTCTCCGTCTCGACTCCCCGCATCATGTCGGCGCTCGTCGAGGAGGCAGTCTCGGTCGGCGACCTGGTGCGCCTGTTCACGTTCCGGCAGAGCAACACCAACCTCGTCGAGCTCACGATGCCCGAGGACTCGCCCTATGTCGGCAAGCGCGTCGGCGAGGTGCCGTGGCCCGATGATGTCGTCCTCGTGGCGATCCTGCGGGACAACGCGATCCAGACACCTGACGCGGACCGTTCGCTGGAGTCCGGGGACGAGCTGCTGTTCGTGACGCCCGAGGAGGCCGAGGACCACCTCGGCGAGCTCCTCTCCCCCAAGGGCTGAGGCTCAAGCCTCGTCCGGCTCGAGCGGGGTGTGGTTGCGGCCGAGCAGCCAGGCCATCACGGCGAAGGACGCGAGCTGCAACGGCCAGCCCAGGGCGATCTTGGCCGTGCCGAGCAGCGCGACGTGATCGGTGAGCCACAGCGGATACTGCACGACGACACGCAGGACGCACGGTGCCGCCATCACCCACGTGAGCTGCGAGCACAGCTTCACCAAGCCACGGTCTGAGTGCCACGCCGTCGGGTCACCGGTGACGCTGCCGATCATGAAGCCGAGCAGCGGCCATCCCACGAGGATCGACAGGACGAACACGGCCGCGTAGGCGCCGTTGTAGATGATGCCGGGCAGGAAGACGTCACGCGCCTCGCCCGAACGTGAGGCGAAGACCGCCGCGATGCCGATGCCGAACAGTGAGTTGAGGACGAACTGGACCGTGGAACGCTGGGCCACGCGTACGACCAGCAGCAGCACCGTGGCGACGACGCTGATGACCAGCGACAGCTTGAGCTCGTGGCTGATGATCCAGGAGAGCGTGAACAACGCGGTCGGGACGGCACTCTCGACGATGCCGCGCCGGCCACCCAGCGCCTTGGCCAGCTGGCCGCGGACCAGCTGCTCGACGGTCTCGTAAGCGTCAGTCCCCGGATTCGATCCGTGGGCGGAGGTCATGCCTCGAGTTCGTAACGTGGGTTGTAGATCACGCGGGTGCCGTTGCGCATCCCGATGCGGCCGTACGCCTTGAGCTGCCGGCCGGCGGCAACGCCTTCGATCTTGCGGCGGCCGAGCCAGATGAGGGTCACGCAGTCCGAACCGTCGTAGAGCTCGGCCTCGAGGGCCGTGACGCCGTCGACCGGGCGCAGCGTGACGGAGCGCAGGACGCCGTGGATCGTGACGACGGAGCGGTCGGCCTGAGAGGCGATGAGCTTGCAGCCGGCCTTGGCTGCGTCGCTCTGGAGCTCCTCGGCCTCGATGTTCTCGGTCGAGAGTCGTTCAAGGGTCCTGCTGATGCGTCCCATGCTGAAATTCTACTCCTCGTCCGGGGTCGCGACGGCGTTGTCGGGCAGTGTGAGCAACAACGCTTCCCGCGGAATCCGAGCCTCGACGCCGCGGACCACGATGACGTCCTTGAACGCGTCCATGAGCGGTCCGTCGTCGACCGGATTGAGCCCGACCTCGCCGAGGAACGTGCCGCGGAGCAGCCAGCGCGGGCCTTCGACGGCGACGATGCGGCTGGGCTGGAAGCCCTTCTCGCCGTCGGACAGGTCGACCGGCACGCTGACGCGCAGCTCGGGACCGAACAGGCCGTCGACCTGCTCACACTCGCCCTCCAGCCGGGCGACCTCGAGGATCAGGTCGTCGCGCACCTCGTCCCACAGACCGCCCGAGCGGGTCGCGGCGAAGGCGCGCAGCTCGAGCGCGGAGTCCTCGGCGACCAGGACCGCCGAGGCGATCTGCCCGGCCTCGCCCTCGGCCGGGAGCTGGATCGAGTACGCGTCGCGCGCCCGTACGAGCAGCGGCCCGAGGTCGACATAGGAATCGTCGCCGTCGGGCGTCTTCTCCGAGATGTCCCACGGACCGTTCGCACGTACGTCGGGCGTCGTCTCCTCGGACTCGACCTCGTCCTGCGACTGCTCCTGCTTGCGTCGGCGCACCATCAGCTTCTCTCCCCCTGGGGCTCGGCGATCGCGTGACCGCCGGTCGAACCGTACCCTCCGGCCCCACGCACCGAGTCCGGCAGCGACTCGGCCTCCGTGAACGCCACGCGCTCGACGCGTTGGATCACGAGCTGCGCGACCCGATCGCCGCGCGTCAGACGTACGGACTCGCGGGGGTCGTGGTTGACCAGAAGGACCTTGATCTCTCCACGGTAACCCGCATCGATCGTGCCGGGGGTGTTGACGATCGACAGGCCGTGGCGCAGAGCGAGTCCTGAGCGCGGGTGCACGAACGCGGCGAGGCCGTCGGGCAGGGCGACCGCGATGCCGGTCGGGACCAGCACCCGCTCCCCCGGTGCGAGATCGACGTCGATCGTCGTCACGAGGTCGGCACCGGCGTCGCCGGGATGCGCGTACGTCGGGAGCGGCACTCCCGGATCAAGCCGGGTGACGGTGACCTCGAACATGGCAGCGACCCTACCTGCGTCGGGCCGCCGTCCGGCATGAGGCAAGGTTGAACCGTGACGACGTACCGCGAACGACTGACCGCGCCCGCTTCCTGGTGGCTCGCGGCGCTCGTGTTCGCTGCCGCCTGGGGCTGGATCATGCTCGTCGCGACCAACTGGCCCATCGCGGTCGTCACGACGGCCATCGTCGCCGGACCCGGTCTCTACGTCGTGTGGCGCTACGGCTCTCTGCTGATCGCGGTGGACGCCGACGGCCTGCGGGTCGGTCGCGCGTCGATCGATCGTGCGCACGTCGGTGCGGTCGAGCCACTGCACCGGGCCGACTACCGGCTCAAGCTCGGCACCGGCGCGGACGCCCGGGCCTACCTCGTGACGCGCCCCTACATCGATCGCGGCGTGCTCATCCCGCTCGCCGACGACAGCGACCCCACGCCCTACTGGCTCGTGTCGAGCCGCCGTCCGGACGCGCTTGCCGCAGCTCTGGGCCACACTGAGAATGCGCCGGCCACACCGGCGTACGACCCGAACGGAGACACGCCCCGTGGCGAAGAAGAAGGCTAAGCACTCAGAGCAGCTCCTCGCCGAGGCCGCCACGACGCCCAAGACCAAGGCGCCCGGCAAGAGCACCTGGCGACTCATGGATCGTGGCTCGTCGATCGTCGCGGGCCTGCTCGCGCAGCGGGCGTCGGTGCTCGCGTGGCGTGCCGTGACCGGCAAGAAGCCGCCGAGCAGTGGCCGCCACCCCGACGTCACGACCGGTGAGGCCGTGGCATGGGCTGTTGTGGGCGGCGCGATCATCGAGCTCGTCAAGGTCGGCGTACGCCGCGGCACCGCGAACTATTGGGTGAGGTCGACTGGTCAGCTGCCGCCCGGCATGAAGCCCCTCGAGAACTCGGTCCCGGACAACGCAAAGGAGCCGGTCCTTGCGGATCCGGCTCCCGAACGTTCGACCAAGAAGAAGGTCAGTAGGCGCAGTCGCGGCAGATGAGCACGCCGTTCTTCTCCGATGCCAGCTGGCTGCGGTGATGCACCAGGAAGCAGGACGAGCAGGTGAACTCGTCGAGCTGCTTGGGCACGACCTGGACCGCGAGCTCCTCGTGTGACAGGTCCGCACCGGGCAGCTCGAAGTTCTCGGCAGCCTCGGTCTCGTCCTCGTCGACCTTGCCCGAGCTCTTCTCGTGCCGACGCGCCTTGAGCTCCTCGATGCTGTCCTCGGACTGCTCTTCTTCGGTCTTGCGCGGTGCGTCGTAATCGGTAGCCATCAAATCTCCCTTTGTGCGGAACAACCGGCGTGATTGTGCCACACGCCCCAAATGTTCCGTTCGTCAGAACCCACAAGCACGTACGAGGGCGAAATATTCCTCGGCAATCGCAGGATGAGCAGCCATCACCATACGCTCGTCCGGGCCGCCGTCGATGCCGCTCAGCAGAAGGCCCGACTCGGCCGCGATCAGGCCGCCTGCGGCGAGGTCCCAAGGCTTGAGTCCCTGCTCGAGATAGGCGTCGAACTGGCCCTCGGCCAGACCGCACAGGTCGAGCGCCGCCGAGCCGATCCGGCGGATGTCGCGGACCTGTGGCAGGAACGTCGCCATCGCCGCGGCCTGCGCCGTGCGGACCGCCGGTATGTAGTTGAAGCCGGTCGCGACCAGCGCGTGGGCCACGGACTCCGGCTGCGGTGCGGTGAGCACCTGGCGTGACTCGCCTGCGTAGCGCCAGGCGCCCGCACCGCGTAGTGCGCCCCACTCGGCGCCGGACGCGATGTTGACGACGTAGCCCGCGACGACCTCGCCGTCCTGGCGCGCCGCGATCGAGACGGCGTAGGCCGGGATGCCGTAGACGAAGTTGACCGTGCCGTCGATCGGGTCGACGACCCAGTCGACCCCGGTCGTGCCGACGACGTCGTTGCCCTCCTCGCCGACGAAACCGTCATCGGGCCGAGCGGCGAAGATGCGCTCACGGATGAGGCGTTCGCAGGCCTCGTCGATCTCGGTGACGACGTCGGTGGGGCTCGACTTGGTGGCCGAGATCGTGACGCGTCCGGCCGGGCGCTTGTCTGCGACGAACGCGGCGGCTTCGCGGCCGACCTCTCGGGCCAGCGTCAGGAACTGTTCGGTCATGCGGTTGCCGTCGCGGTTGCGTCGCCGACGCCGCCGATCGTCGGCAGGGCCGATCGCGGGTTGAGGCAGCAGTCGACCGGGCACACGTCGTGGGACGGTCCGAGCTCGCCGAGCGAGCAGCGTTCGGGCTGCTCCCCCCGCTCGACCGCAGCGCGCTCGAGCAGCAGGTCGCGCACCATCGCGACGAAGTCGGGGTGAGCGCCAGGCGTGTCGACCCGGTCGTAGGTCATGCCGAGTCCGTCGGCGGTCATCTTGGCCTCGGTGTCGAGGTCGTAGATGACCTCCATGTGGTCGGAGATGAAGCCGATCGGCACGACCACGACCGACGTGGTGCCGGACTCGTGCAGCTCGCGCAGGTGGTCGTTGATGTCGGGCTCGAGCCACGGCATGTGCGGGGAGCCGGAGCGCGAGCAGTAGGCCAGCGACCAGCGATGCGTACCGGCGCCCTCGGCGACCATGGCTGCGACGCTCTCGTGCTGCCGGACGTACGCCTCACGGCCCGGGCCGCCGCTCGCGAGGTTCATGGTCTCGGGGATCGAGTGCGTGACGAAGACGACGTGCGTGCCGTCCGGCGCGCTGGCGAGCGCCTCCGACGTCGCCTCGATGAACGGCCCGACGAACCCCGGGTGGTTGAAGTAGTGCCGCAGTCGGCTGAGCTCGATGCCGAGGCCGCTGACCGCGTCGTAGAGGTCCTCGCGGTACTGCCGGCAGCCGGAGTATGACGAGTAGGCGCTGGTGACGAAGCACGCTGCTCGGCGTACGCCGTCGGCGGCCATCTGGCGGGCGGCGTCTCGCAGGTAGGGGTCCCAGTTGCGGTTGCCCCAGTAGATCGGCAGGTCGACCCCGTGTTCGGCGAAGTCCTTGCGGAGCGCGTCGAGCAGCTCGAGGTTGAGCTCGTTGATCGGCGACTTCCCGCCGAACAGGAAGTAGTGCTGGCCGACCTCCTCGAGCCGTTCCCGCGGGATGCCGCGGCCCATCGTGACGTTCTCGAGGAACGGGACGACGTCGTCCGGATGCTCCGGACCGCCGAACGACACGAGCAGAAGTGCATCGAAGGGGCGAGCATCCATGCGCTCATCATCCCACCGCCACCGATATGGTCGGCATGCTGGGAGGCCCTTCATGCTGACGACCTATCGGGACGTGCTGTCACGACCCGGTGCCGTGCTGTTCTCTTCCACCGCGGTCGTGTCCCGGCTGCCGCTGTCGATGGCCGGCTTCGGCATCGTCCTGCTGGTCTCGGAGCGCACGGGATCGTACGGCCGCGCGGGTGTGCTCGCCGCGGTCTACGTCCTCGCAGCCGCCGTCTTCGGCCCGACTCAGGGCCGACTCGCCGATCGCCTCGGCCAGTCGCGCGTGCTGTGGGTCGTCGGCGCCGTGTACGCCCTCGGCATGGCTCTCACGCTCGTCGCGATCGGCGAGGACTGGGCCACACCGCTGCCGCACGTGTGCGTGGCGATCGCCGGTCTCGCGACCCCGCAGACTGGGAGCATGGTGCGTGCGCGTTGGACGCACGCCGTGGCCGACCGGAGCCAGCTCAACACCGCCTTCTCGATCGAGGCGGTGCTCGACGAGGTCGTGTTCATGGTCGGCCCGGTCCTCGTGACGGTGCTGACGCTGCAGCTCTCGGACTACGCCGGACTGATCGCGGCGGCCGCTGCTGCGTCGCTCGGATCGTGGGCGCTGGCGACCCAACGACGTACTGAACCGCCCCTCGTCGAGCACGTCGAGGGCGCGCGCCCGCCGATCGGCTGGGGGCTGCTCGGACCCGTGGTGGCCTCGTCCGTGGGCCTCGGCATGCTGTTCGGTTCGGCCGAGGTCATCGTCGTGGCGTTCTGCACCGAGGAGGGCAACCGCGGCGCCGCCGGGTTCGTCATCGCGATCTGGGCGACCGGCAGCCTCATCGCGGGTGTCGTGGTCGGCGCACTCCCCCAGCCCGCGGAACCGCTGCACCGGCTCCGCGCGTCGCTGCTGGCACTCGCCCTGCTGTTCGCGCCGCTCGCGGTGCTCTCGGGCATACCGCTCATCGCCGTCGGCATGTTCCTCACGGGGTTCATGATCTCGCCGACGCTCATCGCGACCGTCAACCTGATCGAGCGCAGCATGCCCTCGTCGCGCCTCACCGAGGCCCTCACGTGGACCACCACGGGGCTCGCCGTCGGAGTGGCTCCGGGCTCCGCGATCGCCGGCTGGGTCATCGATCACCAAGGCGCATCGGCAGGGTTCCTGGTCCCCCTGATCTCGGGTCTGGCCGCTGCTGCCGTCGCGTGGAGCATTCGGACGCCGTCGCGGGGTGCCGCGGGGTGAACTTCGGGGCAGTGTGGCACTAACCTTGGGCACGACATGACCGAACTCACTCTCGCCGAACGCAGCGTCGAGCTCGTGCGCACCTGGATCGATCCGGAGCGCACCTCCAAATGCCGTGCTGATCCGTCCGCCGAACGCCTCGCCCAGCTGCTCAAGGACCCGCACGGGCTCGAGTTCACGATCGGGTTCGTCGACCGCGTAGTACGCCCCGACGACCACCGCGTGGCGGCCCGCAACCTGCGACGGCTCGCGCTGCACACCCCGTCATTCCTCCCGGCGTCCCAGCGCGTCCTGCTCAAGCTCGGTGCCGTCACGGCGGTCGTGTTCCCCAAGCTCGTCGTGTCGATCGCGCGGCGCACGCTGCGCCGCATGGTCGGCCACCTCGTCGTCGACGCCCGGCCCGACAAGCTCGGCAAGACGATCAAGCGCCTGCGCTCCGGCGGCGACCGGCTCAACCTCAACCTGCTCGGCGAGGCCGTCCTCGGCGAGGGCGAGGCGGCGCATCGCCGCGACGGCACCATGGAGCTGCTGGAGCGGGACGACGTCGACTACGTCTCGGTCAAGGTCTCGTCAGTCGCCAGCCAGCTCTCGATGTGGGCGTTCGACGAGTCCGTCGCCCGCGTCGTCAAGCAGCTGACGCCGCTCTACGAGCGGGCCTCCAGCGGCGAGCCGACGTTCATCAACCTCGACATGGAGGAGTACCACGACCTCGACCTGACGGTCGCGGTGTTCAAGGCGATCCTCGAGTCGTTCCCCGACCTCGAGGCCGGCATCGTCCTGCAGGCCTACCTGCCGGACGCTCTCGGCGCGATGCAGGACCTGCAGGAGTGGGCGACCCAGCGCCGCGCCAAGGGCGGCGCACCGATCAAGGTGCGGGTCGTCAAGGGCGCCAACCTCGCCATGGAGCGGGTCGACGCCGCGATGCACGGCTGGCCGCTCGCAACCTGGTCCAGCAAGCAGGAGACCGACACCAACTACAAGCGCGTGCTCGACTGGTCCATGACGCCCGAGCGCACCGACGCCGTACGCCTCGGTGTCGCCGGCCAGAACCTGTTCGACATCGCGTACGCCTGGCTGCTCGCCGGCGACCGCGGCGTCCGGGACGGTGTCGACTTCGAGATGCTGCTCGGCATGGACAGCGGTCCGGTCGACGCGGTCCGCGACGACATCGGCCAGCTGCTGCTCTACACCCCCGTCGTGCATCCGTCGGAGTTCGACGTCGCGATCTCCTACCTCGTACGCCGGCTCGAGGAGAACGCCAGCAGCGACAACTTCATGTCGGCCGCGTTCGAGCTCGCCGACGAGCCCGACCTGCTCAACCGTGAGATCCGTCGCTTCTTCTCCTCGGTCGATGCTCTCGACGACAGCGTGCCCGAGCCGCACCGCATCCAGAACCGGCTGACCGAGGTCGTGCCGGTGCACCCCGACACGTTCGCCAACACCCCTGACACCGATCCCTCGACGGCGGGCAACCGGGAGTGGGGCCGGCTCGTGCTGGCCCGCTCGGCCTACACGCAGCTGGGCGCCGAGACGGTTGGCAGCAACAAGATTCCCGGCCCGGCGAGCCTCGAGAGCGTCATCCAGGACACCCGCACGGCGGCCACGGCGTGGCAGGGTCGCGGCTCCGAGGTACGTGCGTGGATCCTCCACCAGGCCGGCAACGCTCTCGGCGCGCGCCGCGGCGATCTCGTGTCCGTCATGGCCGTCGAGGCCGGCAAGACGATCGCCGAGGCCGACGTCGAGGTCAGCGAGGCGATCGACTTCGCGCACTACTACGCCGAGTCGGCACGTCGCCTCGAGGCGGTTGACGGCGCCGAGTTCGTCCCCGACACCCTGACGATCGTCGCTCCCCCATGGAACTTCCCGGTCGCCATCCCGGCCGGCTCCGTGCTCGCCGCGCTGGCCGTGGGCAGCGGCGTCGTCATCAAGGCCGCACCTCAGACCCGTCGCTGTGCAGCCGTGATGGTCGAGGCCCTGTGGCAGGCCGGCGTGCCGCGAGACGTGCTGCGCTACGTCACGATCGACGAGGGCCCGCTGAGCAAGGCCCTGATCTCGCACTCCGACGTCGACCGCGTCATCCTCACGGGTGGCTGGGACACCGCCAACCTGTTCCGCTCGTGGCGCCCTGACCTGCCGCTGCTGGCCGAGACGAGCGGCAAGAACGCCATCGTCATCACGCCCAGCGCCGACATCGACCTCGCGGTGGCCGACCTCGTCAAGAGCGCGTTCGGGCACGCCGGGCAGAAGTGCTCGGCCGCCAGCCTGGCGATCCTCGTCGGGTCCGTGGGCGACTCCGAGCGCTTCGAGCGTCAGCTCGTCGACGCAGTCTCGTCGCTCAAGGTCGGCTTCCCGCACGATCCCGAGGTCACGATGGGCCCGATCATCGAGCCGCCCCTCGGCAAGCTGGCCGAGGGCCTCACCGCACTCGGCGACGGCGAGGAGTGGCTCCTCGCACCGCGCCAGCTCGGTTCCGATCCCCGGGTCTGGTCGCCGGGCGTCCGCACGGGCGTACGCCCCGGGAGCCGCTTCCACACGACGGAGTACTTTGGCCCCGTCCTCGGCATCATGAAGGCCAAGTCTCTGCAGCAGGCGATCGAGTGGCAGAACGCGACGGACTACGGCCTCACCGCCGGCATCCACTCGCTCGACGCCAAGGAGGTCAACACCTGGATCGACTCGGTCCAGGCCGGCAACCTCTACGTCAACCGCGGCATCACCGGGGCCATCGTGCAGCGTCAGCCGTTCGGTGGCTGGAAGCGGTCCTCCGTCGGCACGACCGCCAAGGCCGGTGGGCCCAACTACCTGACGCACCTCGGCACGTGGAAGCCACGACCGCTGCGCTCGGCCGAGACACCTGACCTCTCGCGGGAGGTCTCCCGCCTCCTCGACGCCGCACGCCCCCACGTGAGCGGAGTGGAGCACCGCGACCTGGTCGCGGCCGCGTCGTCCGATCACGTCGCATGGACTCGCGAGTACGGCGTGCTCAAGGACGTCTCCAAGCTCGGCGTCGAGCGCAACGTGTTCCGCTACGTCTCCGTGCCGGTCGCGATCCGCTTCGACGGCACCTTCCTGCCCGAGCTCATCCGCGTGCTGCTCGCTGCCGCACGCACCGGATCACACGTCGCCGTGAGCTCCCGGACGCCCTTGCCGTCGGGGCTGGCGCCCAAGGCGCGCATCGAGACCCACGACGAGTGGCTCGCCCACATCGCGGCGACCCGTCCGACCCGGCTCCGTCTCGTCGGGTCCGACGCCCGCGACGTCTCGGTCGCCGTCGACGGCGATCCTGACGTCGCGATCTACGCAGGTCCGGTCACCCAGTCCGGCCGCGTCGAGGCGCTGCCGTTCCTCCAGGAGCAGTCGGTGACGATCACGAACCACCGCTTCGGCAACCACGATCCCGAGTTCGAGCTCGTCCTCCCCCGCAAGCGCTGACCAACGCTGGGAGCGGGGTTCAGGCGTGGTCGATGCCGGGTGGGAGCGGCGCCGTCCAGCCGCGCTTCAGGGCGATGAGTCGCCAGCCGAGGCATACCGCGAACGCGAGGGCGTACCACCACTCGGAGTAGCCCTCGTGGTGCACGACCGTCGCGACGAATGCACCGGCGAAGGCCGGCGTCGCGTACAGCTCGCCACGGAAGATGACCGGTACGCGGCCGGCCACCACGTCACGCAGCATCCCGCCGCCGATGCCGCTCAACGTGCCGAGCACCGAGGCGGCGAGGACGTTGAGACCTGCCTCGTCGGCCTTGACCGCGCCCGTGACGCAGAACAGCGCGAGGCCGACGGCGTCGAGAACCATGATCTGGCGTTCCATGCGGCCGAACGCCGGGTGGAACACGAACACCGCGAGCGCCGTCGCGGCCGGGACGACCAGGTAGCGCCAGTCCTCGAGCGCCGCCGGTGGGACGGAGCCGATCAGCACGTCGCGCAGCACACCGCCACCAAGCCCGGTGATCAGGGCCAGCACCGTGACACCGAAGACGTCGAGCTCCTTGCGTACGCCCACCAAGGCACCAGTCGAAGCGAAGACCGCGATTCCGGCGAGATCGAGGACCAGGAGCAGGGTGTCGGACACGGCGACGACGCTATCGGGTATCGGCGCGTCACCGCAGGTTCGCCACCTGCGCGCCTAGGATGAGAACACGCTGCGGGTGAACGCCCACTCGCAGCCGGTGTCACATCGGAGGCGATGACATGCGTGATCTCGGTCTCGACGGACTGAGCGAGGACAGACGGTTCCTCATTGCGCGTGACACGTCCACCGGTGAACAGTTCCGCATCCCCGCTGATCACCGCCTCGCTTCCCTGATCGGCAAGCCGTCCCACCCTGGGAACACCTCCGGCCAGTTGGAGATCCGCATGGAAAGCTCTCTCAGCCCGCGCGACATCCAGACCCGCATCCGCCGCGGTGAGACCCCGCAGGCGGTCGCCGACTCGGCCGGCGTGCCGGTCGAGCAGATCCTCGGTTTCGCCGGGCCCGTGCTCGCCGAGCGTGAGTACATGTGCGAACAGGCTCGCAAGACCTCGATCCGCCGCAAGCACGTCGGCGGTGCCGGCGTCCTGCTCGGCACCCTCGTGTCGGAGAACATCGCCGCCAACGGTGGCGTGCCGGAGTCCGCGGCCTGGGACTCCTGGCGGCGCGAGGACGGCCGCTGGAACGTCCAGGTCACCCCGGAGGGCGCCGCGCATCCCGCGAGCTTCCTGTTCGACGTCAAGAGCCGCTACGTCGTACCAGCTGACGAGTTCGCCCACGACCTGGTCGGCGACGTCGCCCTGCCCGACTCCGCCGACATGGCGATCGCGGATGCCGTACGCACGCCGTCACAGCCGGCCGAGCCTTCCGTCGAGGTCGTCGACGACGAGGTCGAGGCCGTCGCGCCCGAGATCGAGGAGGGCCCCCAGGTCGGGGTCGCCTCGCTCAAGGAGGCCCGCGACCGCAAGGTGCTCGAGCAGCTGGCGATCGTCGAGACCGAGGACGCTGACACGTCGGCTGCGCTTGAGCACGAGGTCGACGACTTCGAGGAGTCTCTCGAGCACGACGTCGCAGTCCCCGACACGATGGGCCCACGCAAGAAGCGCCACGAGCGCCGCCGCGTCCCGAGCTGGGACGAGATCATGTTCGGCGACAAGTCCGACTGAGCGAGGCCCGAGCGCGCTCAGCGCGCGACCGGTCGACTTGGTTGAGGTGCGAAGGCCGCCCCGCGGCCGAAGCGTCGAAACCTCGTGAGATCACTCCCCAGCGCAGAAACGCGCAGCGTCAAAAAGGCAAGACATCCGGCGACAGGGCTGACGCCTTCGCCGATGCGGCCGTCATCCGGCGGCGATGGTGCCTACGGCACAGCACCTCATAGCCGACGACGAGGTCGTCCTCGTCCGGCGTCAGCTCGTGGTCGACGTCGCCCACGACGATGACGTCGCCCTCGGTCACCATGATCCCGTCCTCCGTGCGCGCGTTGTGCGTCGCGCGTTCGCCGCACCAGCACAGCGCTTCGACCTGCAGTGTGTGCACGTGGTCGGCCAGCTCGATGAGCCGCGCCGATCCGGAGAACAGCTGCGTCCGGAAGTCCGTCAGGATGCCGAACGCAAAGACGTCGATCGCCAGCTCGTCGGTGACCTTGGCCAGCTGGTCGATCTGGTCCGAGGTGTAGAACTGCGCCTCGTCGCACACGAAGTAGTCGATGCGCCCGCCCTGCGTCAGCTCGTCGACCGTGTACTGCCAGAAATGGAACTCGTCATCGACCTCGATCGCCGGGACCGCGAGACCCAGCCGGCTGGAGAGCGTTGCCGCGCCGGCGCGGTCGTGCGACGTGAACACCCGCCCGACACGCCCCCTGGCTCGGTGGTTGTGGTCCATCTGGAGCGCCAAGGTGCTCTTGCCGCAGTCCATCGTCCCTGAATAGAAGTTCAGCTCCGCCACGGCCACCATCCTGCCAGCCGGGTCATGGTGCGACGAGGACCGGGATGCGCAGTTCGGCCTCGCTGACCGAGCCGTGGAAGCCGGTCATCTTGAACTCGATGCCGAACTCGCGGGACGAGAACACCGCGAAGTCGCCGAGCGCCGCGACGACGACGTCGCCGATCCGGCCGCGTACGTCGGCCGTGATGGGCCCGAACCAGTCCTCGATGCCGTCCTGCGTACGTACGAGGGCACGGTCACCCAGCTCGGCCTGCCAGCGTGCGGCGACGTCGAGCGCAGCACCTGAACGCGTGTAGACGTGGCGGAACCGGGCCTCGCCGGCGAGCAGCGTGACGTCGTCGAGCAACGTCGGCGACGAGTCGACATCGAAGCGGTTGGCCTTGGGCAGGTCGATCATGCCGTGGTCTGCCGTGACCAGCAGCACCGTGTCACGTGGCAGCTCTTCACGCAGGTCGGCCAGCTCCGTGTCGATCGTGGTGAGCATCGTGCGCCACTCCTCCGACGCGCAGCCCTTGCCGTGCCCGGTGTGGTCGAGCCGCGACTCATAGGCGTACGTCATGGCGCGTGGCGACGACTCGATGACCTCCAGGACGACGTCGAGACGTTCCCAGATCGAGCTGATGCCGTGGAACGGCACGCCACGTTGGCTGCAGAGCGTCAGGCCGGAGTCGGCGAACGTCGCGTCGTTGACCGACGACGCGGCGATGCCGGCGTCCTGCATCTGCTCCAGCACGGTGCGGTGCGGCTGCCAGATCAGCGGGTCGACCGGCTGGTCCCACTTGAGCGAGTTGAGCCGCTGACCGCTGCCGGGCACGCGCGACGTGTAGCCGACCATCCCGTGCTGGCCGGCCGGCAGCCCCGTGCCGAGCGACGTGAGGCTCGTGGCGGTGGTCGATGGCACGCCGCAGACGACGTCGTCGACATTGGTGAGCGAGCTGAGGAACGGCGCCGCGTCGGCATGCTCGCGCAGCAGCTCGAGGCCGAGCCCGTCGACGAGGAACACGACGTAGCGCGCCGCCTCGGGCAGCATCAGCGAGTTGGTGAAGCCCGGGGCGCCCATTGCGGCACCCACCGAGGGCAGGATCTGGTCGATCGTCGCTCGACCGCCGAGTCCCGCCAGCGTCATGCGCCGCGGCCGGCGGTCGCGGCCGACAGCGTACGGGCGAAGCCGAGCAGCCGCTGCACCGCCGAACCGCCGTCGGCGGCAGCGGCGAGGCGCAACGAGAAGTCGTCACCCGTGAGGCTGCCGGTGTAGCCGTGATCGGCCTCGCACTCGGGGTCTGCACAGCGCGCCGGCTCGAGCTCGACGCGCGACACGGCACCCCAGCCGACGGTCAGCACGGCCTCCTCGAGCTCCTTGGACTTCGACGTCACCATGCGGGTCACGACGACGGAACGAACCTGGCCGAGTGCGACGGCCTCGGAGGTCGTGGACGTGTAGGGCTTGGGCAGCAGGTCATCGCCGGGGTGCTCGTCGGTGTGCACCAGCACGAGGCGACTCGGGGTCAGTGCCAGCACCGTCATGTGACGGCGGATCTCGTCGTGGTCGAACGTCGGCTCGTGGTGCAGGACGTAGGCCGCGACCGGCTCGTCGGCGAGCGCGTCGCGCAGGCCGTCAGCGACGATCTCGGGGTAGTAGCCGCTCGTGGAGACCTCGTCGAACAGGGACTTCGTGTCGTCAGTGGCCATCACGCCAGCGTATCTCCCATCGAGGCAGGTTGACTCAGGCGCCGGACGTACCACTCACCACGGCGATCCGCGGACGGTACGACCTTGGCGCGCGCGCTCAGGGCGGTGTAGCCCTTGCCGTGCACCAGCACGGGCTCGAGGTCGAGCTCGGCGATCTCCGGCAGGTCGTCCTTCATCGCCGCGAGCCTGACGATGATGTCCTGCAGCGCGTCGACATCGACGGCGTCGGAGCCGCGGTAGCCGTAGAGCAGCGGCGCGGAGCGCAGGTCGCGGATCATCGCTTCGGCGTCGAGGTCGGTCAGCGGCGGGATGCCGTAGGACCGGTCGCCCAGCAGCTCGCTGGGTGCGCCGGCGAGGCCGAACGACACCAAAGGACCGAACAACGGGTCCTCGGTGACGCTGAACGAGACCTGGATGCCGTCGGCGGCTGCGCGCTGCACGAAGAACTTGGTGTCCTTGCGCATGCCCTTCCACGTCGTGAGGTCGTCCCACGCCTCGCCCATCTCGTCGGGTCCGTGGATGTTGCGCCACACGTGTGCGAGGTCGGGCCGGGTGCGGAGATGCTCGCTGCCGGCCTTGAGGACGACGTCCCAGCCGAGCGACTCCCCCGCCGCGATCGCCTCCTCGCGCGAGTGCACGTTGATCCAGGTCCACAGGTCGATGCCGTAGCAGGCGAGCAGCGCGTGCACCTGGTCCGTGGACAGGATCGCTCCGCGCGGCGCAGCGTCCAGCACCTGACGGACGAGCGTACGGGCGTCACCCGTGCGGTGGTCGAGCGCGATGTGGAACTCGCCGTGGTCCTTGGCGGCCCACTCGGCGTAGTTGACGACGCGCGCGAGGGCGCGGACCGCCGACTCCGGCGCAGCGTACGAAGGCACGGACCCGCGACCCGCCGAGCCGCCGAGGAGGTCGGGCACGCGCAGCAGCACGGGCACGCCCTCGCTGCCGAG
Source organism: Aeromicrobium ginsengisoli (assembly GCF_004134905.2). Taxonomy (GTDB): domain Bacteria; phylum Actinomycetota; class Actinomycetes; order Propionibacteriales; family Nocardioidaceae; genus Aeromicrobium; species Aeromicrobium ginsengisoli. The sequence goes on from NZ_SDPQ02000001.1 coordinate 459,714, forward strand.
GAACGTCGACACGATCGGTTTGTCGGACTGCTCACCGACGGCGGCAAGGACGTTGGCGACTTCTTCGCCGCTGGTGTTGAGCGGCGGCACGTAGACCGCGACCAGTGCATCGATGTCGGGGCTCGCGATGGCGTGCTCGATCGCCGCCTCGAAGTCGTCGGCGTTGGCGTCGGCGCCCAGCGAGATCGGCTCGGCGACCTGCAGACCGGCGGCCGAGGCCGCGTCGGCCACGATCAGCGCTACGGCGTCGGAGTTGCCGACGATCGAGATGCGGTTGCCGCGCGGCAGCGGCTGGTGCGCCAGCAGCTGGGCGACGTCGAACATCTCGTCCAGCGTGTCGACCTGGATGACGCCGGCCTGGCGGAACATCGCATCGACGGCCGACTGCGGCGCCGACGTGCGCTTGACGGTGTGGCCGACAGGTACGCCCTGGGTCGAGCGCCCGGACTTGACCGCCACGATGGGCTTGGTGCGAGAGACGCGGCGGGCGATGCGGGAGAACTTGCGCGGGTTGCCGATCGACTCCAGGTAGAGCAGGACGACCTCGGTCGAGTCGTCCTCCTGCCAGTACTGCAGCAGGTCGTTGCCCGACACGTCGGCGCGGTTGCCGGCCGACACGAACGTCGACAGGCCGAGGCCACGTCGGGACACCGACTCGAGGATCGCGGTGCCGAGCGCACCGGACTGGCAGAAGAACCCGACGCGGCCCTGCGGCGGCATCGACGGCGACAGCGAGGCGTTGAGCTGCAGGTCAGGGGCGGTGTTGATGAAGCCGAGGCAGTTCGGGCCGATGAGCCGCAGCCCGTACGACCGGCTGAGGCCCAGCAGCGTGCGCTGGCGCTGGCGCCCCTCCGGGCCCTCCTCCGCGAACCCTGCGGAGATCACGACGAGCCCATGCACACCCTTGGCAGCGCAGTCGAGCACGACGTCGTTGACCGACTCGGCCGGCACCGCGACGATCGCGATGTCGACCTCGCCCGGGATGTCCTGGACGGTCTTGTAGGCCGGGAGACCCGACACCGCCTCGGCCTGGGAGTTGACCGCGTAGACGCTGCCGCTGAAGTCGCCCAGGACGAGGTTGCGCACCATCGCCTGGCCGATCGAGTTCTGCCGGCGACTGGCGCCGATGACCGCGATGCTGCGGGCGCGGAAGATCCGCTCGATCGAAGCGGCCTCGGCGCGCTGCTCGCGCGCCCGCATGACCCCGACGGCCAGGTCCGTGGGCTCGATCCGCAGCGTGAGGCGGGTGACACCGCCGTCGACCATGCCGTCGACCTGGTAGCCCATCTCGCGGAAGATCTGCTGCATCCGGGAGTTGGACGGCAGGACGTCGGCGACGAATGTACGGATGCCCCGCTCGCGGCCGGCCTGCGCGAGGTGCTCCAGCAGCAGCTGTCCCACACCGCGGCCCTGGTGCGCATCCTCGACGAGGAAGGCGACCTCCGCCTCGTCGTCGGTGATCGCGTCGTAGCGGCCCACCCCGATGATCGTGGCGTGCAAGGTCACGACAAACGCGACCCTGCGGTCGTTGTCGACGGTCGTGAACCGCGTGACATCCTTGTCGGAAAGCGTCGGATAGGGCGCAAAGAAGCGGAAGTACTTGGACTGCTCGGAGACTCGCGAATAGAACTCCACGAGCCGCTCGGCGTCAGCCTCCAGGATCGGCCTGAGCTGCGCCACCCGGCCGTCCTTGAGCAGGACATCGGCTTCCCAGTGCTCGACGGGCTGCACCTCACTGGTCACCCCCCCAACCTATCGGGTGGCCCACGGCGTGGCGCGAGAAGTCCGCAGGTGAGAGCGGCGAAAATGGACAACTGAGCAGCGCAACACAGGAGATTGAATGGCCCGCAGCAGCAAGCAAGCTCCCGAGGAGGACTTCGAGGAGCACATCGTCGACACCGACGTGAGCGACGAGATGCGATCGAGCTTCCTCGAGTACGCCTACTCGGTGATCTACGCGCGCGCCCTGCCCGACGCGCGTGACGGTCTCAAGCCCGTCCAGCGGCGCATCCTCTACACGATGGACGACATGGGCCTGCGGAGCGACCGCGGGCACGCCAAGAGTGCGCGACCCGTCGGTGAGGTCATGGGCCGGTTGCACCCGCACGGCGACAGCGCGATCTACGACGCGCTCGTACGACTCGTGCAGCCCTGGTCGTTGCGGCTGCCGCTGCTCGACGGTCACGGCAACTTCGGCTCGCAGGACGATCCGCCTGCGGCGATGCGCTACACCGAGGTCCGCATGGACCAGGCCGCCGAGGCCATGACGGCCTCGATCAACGAGGACACGGTCGACTTCAAGCCCAACTACGACGGCCGCGAGACCGAGCCGGTCGTCCTGCCGGCCGCTCTGCCCAACCTGCTCGTCAACGGCGCCAGCGGCATCGCCGTCGGCATGGCCACCAACATCGCGCCGCACAACCTGATCGAGGTGGTCCAGGCGCTGCGCCACCTCATCAAGCACCCGTCGGCCGACCTCGACGACCTCATGCGGTTCATCCCCGGCCCCGACCTGCCCACCGGCGGCAAGATCGTCGGCCTCGAGGGCATCCGTGATGCGTACGCGACCGGCAACGGCTCGTTCCGCATGCGTGCCTCGGCCCGTGTCGAGAGCGTCACTGCCCGCCGCAAGGGCATCGTCGTCACCGAGCTGCCCTACAACGTGGGTCCGGAGAAGGTCATCGAGGCGATCAAGAAGCTCGTCCAGGCCAAGAAGCTCCAAGGCATCTCGGACATCAAGAACCTCAGCGACCGCCACAAGGGTCTCAACCTCGTCATCGAGATCAAGAACGGCTTCATCCCCGAGACGATCCTCGAGCAGCTCTACAAGAGCACCCCGATGGAGAGCTCGTTCGGCATCAACGCCGTGGCGCTCGTCGACGGCCAGCCCCGCACGCTGGGGCTCAAGGACATGCTCGAGGTCTACCTCGGGCACCGCATCGACGTCGTCCGGCGCCGCACGCAGTTCCGCCGGGGCAAGGCCGCCGACCGGCTCCACCTGCTCGACGGCCTGATGCTCGCCCTGGTCGACATCGACGAGGTCATCCAGCTGGTCCGCGCGAGCGAGAACCGCAGCGAGGCCAAGGAGCGCCTCATGACGGTGTTCGACCTGTCCGACATCCAGGCGACCTACATCCTCGACCTGACGCTGGGCCGGCTCACCAAGTACGACCGCATCGAGGTCGAGCGTGAGATCGCCGAGCTCCGCAAGCTCATCGACGACCTCGACGCGATCCTCGCCGACGAGCAGGTGCTCCGCCGGGTCGTCGGCGACGAGCTCAACGACATCGCCCAGAAGTTCGGCACGCCGCGGCGCACCGTCCTCCTGGAGTCGTCAGGACAGACCGCCACGGCCGCGTCGCCGCTCGAGGTCGCCGACGACCCGTGCTGGGCGCTGCTGTCCGCGACCGAACTGCTGGCCCGTACGTCCGACGACTCGCCGCTCGGCGACGTCGATCGCCGGGTCAAGCACGACACGATCGTCTCGGCCGTACGCACGACAGCCCGCGGCGAGATCGGCGTGGTGATGGCCGACGGCCGCATCCAGCGCATCTCGGTGCTCGAGCTGCCGGCGTTGCCACCGACGGCCCAGTCGCCCAACCTCCAGGGCGGCATGCCGCTGCGCGAGATCCCGGGTCTCGAGGGCACGGTTCTCGCGCTCACCGGCCTGGGTGACTCCGGGCCGGGCCTCGCGCTGGGCACCCGCTCGGGCGTCGTCAAGCGGGTCAAGCCCGAACAGCTGTCGCGTGACTCGTGGGACATCATCTCCCTCGACGAGGGCGATGTCGTGGTCGGCGCGGTCGAGCTGGCGACCGGCGACGAGCAGCTCGCGTTCGTCACGTCGGACGCCCAGCTGCTGCACTTCTCGGCGTCGCTCGTACGCCCTCAGGGTCGCGCCGGCGGCGGCGTCGCCGGCATCAAGCTGACCCCGGGCGCCCGAGTTGTCTCGTTCGGCGCGGTGCGCGACATCGAGTCCGCCAGCGTCGTGACGATCGCCGGGTCCGGCGACGCCCTGCCCGGCACCCAGAACGGCGCGGTCAAGGTCAGCCCCATGGCGATCTATCCGGCCAAGGGTCGGGCCACCGGCGGTGTCCGGTGCCAACGCCTGCTCAAGGGCGAGGACGGGCTGCTGCTGGCCTGGGTCGGCGACGGCGCGCCCATGGCGTGCGCCACGAGCGGGTCGCCCGTCGATCTGCCCGAGCGCACGGATCGTCGCGACGGCTCCGGCGTGCCCGCCGCACAGCCGATCCTGGCCGTCTCGGGTCCGGCCGGTTCGCTCGCGATCTGAGCGCCGCACCGTGCAAGACTGAGCCGTGCGCACAAGACACCTGATCCTGACGCTCGCTGCCTCCGCCCTCGTCGTCTCCGGCTGCACCGGGTCCTCCGGCGACGACGGCGGCACCAAGGGCGATCCGGCCAAGCTGCAGGCGCGCCTCACCGAGGCCAAGACCGCACTCGACGACGCCGAGACGGTCACCATCTCGCTGGCCACCACCAAGCTGCCGTCCGGCGTCACCGGCCTGCTGTCGGCCAAGGGCCAGGGCAACCACTCCCCCGCGTTCAAGGGCAAGGTCAAGGTCGTCACGGGCGGTGCGAGCCTCGACGCCGACGTCATCGCGGCTGACGGCAAGGTCTGGGCCAAGACCGGCTTCTCGCCGACGTTCCTGACGATCAACCCGGCATCGCTCAAGGCACCGGATCCAGCCGGGCTGCTCGCGCCTGACACCGGCATCTCGCAGATCCTGGCCAAGACCCAGAAGCTCTCCGAGGGCGACAAGTCACGCGACGGCAAGGACGTCCTCACGACGATCACCGGCACACTCCCGGGCAGCCTCGTCCGCGACATCATCCCATCGGCGGCACAGGACAAGTCGTTCGCCGTGACCTACCGCCTCGACGACGACAACGTCCTGCGCGACGCCAGCCTCAAGGGGCCGTTCTACCCCAACGGCGGTGACGTGACCTACACCGTGAGGCTGACCACCTCCGACACCGCCATCACCATCGAGCCGCCGACCCCCGCCGGTCGATGACCTCGCGGGAGGCGATCAGCCCCGCCTCGAAGGTTCTCCTCGGACTGGCGGCTGTCGCGATCTCGTTCGCCGCCGCCGACACGTACGTCGTGGTGCTCGCGCTGCCCGACATGATGACGTCGACCGGGCTCGACCTCGACGACCTGCAGCGCGCCGCTCCCATCGTGTCGGGGTTCCTGCTGGGTTACGTCGGCGTGCTGCCGCTCATCGGGCGCATCTCCGACCTCCGGGGCCGCGTGCCGGTGCTGCTCGGGTCGCTCGTCGTGTTCGCGGTCGGCTCCCTGGTCACCGCGGCGGCCTACAACCTCGAGAGCATCGTGCTCGGCCGGCTCATCCAGGGCATCGGCGGTGGCGGCCTCATCCCGCCGACCCTCGCGCTCGTCGCGGACCTCTGGCCGCCTCAGCGCCGCGGCCTGCCGCTGGGCGTCGTCGGTGCCGTTCAGGAGCTCGGCAGCGTGCTGGGGCCGCTCTACGGCGCGGTGGTGCTCGCCTTCGGCGACTGGCGGCTGATCTTCTGGCTCAACTGCGCCATCGGGCTCGTGCTGGCCGCCGCGATGCTTCCGTCCCTGCACGTGTCGGACGTACGCGAGGGCGCCGCGACCGCTTCACCGGCCAAACGACGCTTCGACCTCATCGGCACCGGCCTGGCCGTGCTCACGCTCGTCGGGGTCACGGTCGTCATGCTCGAGCCAGACCGGCTGACCCAGGGCGTGACGAGCGGCCTGGCGTTCCTGCCGGTCACCGGCGACTCCCGCTGGCTCACGCCGCTGGCCCTGACGACGTACGGGCTGCTCGGACTGTTCCTGCTGCGCCAGGCGACCGCGCGCCGACCCCTCGTCGGCTGGCGCCAGTGGCCGGCACTGGCCCGCGAGACCGACATCTCCGGAGCCCTGCTGCTGACGACCGTGCTCGGGGCGATCATCCTGACGTTCGCGTCGGCCGAGCCCGAAAGTGGGGCGATCTCCGACCACGCCCCGTGGCTGATCCCGTTGGCCGTGGTGGCGTTCGCGGGCTTCGCGGTGCGCCAACGCCGCGCCCCTCGCCCCCTGATCCCACGTGGCGCTCTCGCGGCGACGCCGGCCTGGGGCGCACTCGTCGTCTCGTTCTTCGTGGGCGCGGCCCTCATCGCGGCGCTCGTCGACATCCCGTTCTTCGCTCGGCTCACGGTTGACCGCGACTCCCAGCTCGACGCCGCGCTGGTGCTCGTACGCTTCCTGGTTGCCCTGCCGATCGGCGCGGTCATCGGCGGATGGCTGTTGCACAGGGTTCCGGCATCCGTCCTCACGTGCGTCGCGATGCTGATGAGCGCTGTCGCGTTCTGGCACATGTCGACATGGGACGCGCACTCGCTCGACCATCCGGTCGAGACGCTGTCGCTGGTGCTCGGCGGACTCGGCTTCGGACTTGCGATCGCGCCGGTCAACGCCGTGCTGCTGGCCCACACCGCCGACGCCGTGCACGGTGTCGCGTCCGCCCTGCTGATCGTTGCGCGCATGGTGGGCATGCTGCTGGGCATCTCAGCGCTCACCACGATCGGCCTGCGGGCGTTCTATCGCGCGTCCGACACGATCCCGCCCGCCGCGGACCTGTGCAACGGCAAGGCGACGCTGTGCCAGGCCTACAAGGACGCCGTCCGCGACGCGGGCATCGCCCAGCTTCACGCGGTCTTCATCGGCGCCGCGGTGTGCGCCCTCACAGCCGCCGTGCTGGCGTTGCTGGTGTTCCGTGACAACCGCGAAACAGCCACCCGATAACCTGTCGCCCATGCCTGAATTCGACGACTTGCTGGCGGCCAATCGCGAGTACGCCGAGGACTTCGGTCTCTCGGGTTTCGACGGGATCGCCCACGCCGGGATCGCCATGGTGACCTGCATGGACTCCCGTATCGATCCGCTCCGCATGATCGGCCTCGCCCCCGGAGACGCCAAGATCCTGCGCAACCCCGGCGGGCGCGTCACCGACGCCGCGCTGGTCGCCCTCGTGCTGGGCGTGACGCTCCTCCAGGTGCGGCGCGTGCTCATCGTCGAGCACACGCGTTGCGCCATGGCGTCGTCGACCGAGGACGAGCTCAAGGGCCGGGTCGGCGACGCCGCCGGCACCGACGCGTCGTGGATGACGCTGGGCGCGATCGACGACCAGCAGAACACCGTCCGCGCCGACGTGCTGCGCGTCCGCAGCCACCCGCTGATCCCCGACGACATCGCTGTCGGCGGCTTCATCTACGACGTCGACACCGGGCTGCTCAACCCCGTCACCTGAATCTCCTGCAAAACCGGAAAAATGGCGTCAACGGGTTCATGATGAAGGTGGGGGCCAGCCCACAGGAGTCGCCATGAGAAAGACCTATCGAGTTCTCGCAGACATCATCGCGATCGAGGTCGTGATCCAGGCGATGGTGATGGTGTTCGCCATCGCAGGACTCTTCAAGTGGATCAGCGACGGTGCCACCCTCGACCAGTCCGTGATCGACGGGTGGGAGGACGACCCGCCGGCCTGGACCGGTTCGATCGGCCACTTCATCCACGTCATGAACGGCCAGTTCCTGATCCCGCTGCTCGGCATCGCCCTGCTGATCGTGTCGTTCTTCGCCGCGGTCAACGGCGGCGTCAAGTGGGCCGCGATCATCCTGGCGTCGATCGTGGTGCAGGTCGCAGCGGGGCTGACCGCCGAGGACTGGCCTTACCTCGGCCTGGTTCACGGGCTCAACGCGTTCGTCCTGTTCGGTGCCGCGCTGATGGCCGCTCGAAATGCCAAGCCCGTACCGGTGACGGCGCCGGCGACCGCACCCTGATGCCTTGAGGCGTCGCCGGCTCCTCATTGCGTCGGCAGCCACGTTGGTCGTGCTGGTTCCACTTGCGTGGATGTGGCACGCCAGCCTGGTGCCGTCGACGTACTCCGTGATGGACATGGGACATGTCGATGCCGGCGGTGGCCCGAAGCCCCACGGTGGTCACCACGGCACCCACACGACGAGCGTGAAGGACCTCGTCGAGGATCCGCAGCGGGAGGCCGACGTCGTCGTCGAGCTGACCGCGCAGCGTGGCAGGATCTCGCTGTCGTCCGGACGGTCCGTCGACGGGTTCACGCTGAACGGCCAGTCTCCCGGACCTGCGATCACGGCGAGGGTCGGGCAGCTCGTCGAGGTGCGCGTGACGAACGACAACGTGCCCGACGGGATCGCCCTGCACTGGCACGGAATCGATGTCCCCAACGCGGAGGACGGCGTCGCCGGCGTGACGCAGGATGCCATCCGCCCCGGGGATGAGCACACCTACCGGTTCGTCGTCGACCGAGTCGGGAGCTACTGGTACCACTCGCACCAGGTGTCGCACGTGCAGGTCGTCCGCGGCCTGTTCGGCCCCCTCACCGTGCTCCCTGCCGCAGGCATCGAGCAGGATCGCGACGTCGCCGCGGTCGCCCACACCTACCGCGGCATCCGCACGCTCAACGGCGCAGAGGGCAATGTGCCGGTCAGCGCGACCGACGGCGAGACCGTGCGCGTGCGGGCCATCAACACCGACAACGGACCGATGCAGGTGTGGTGCGATGCGTCCTACCGCGTCGTCGCCGTCGACGGCACCGAGGTCAACCAGCCGTCTCCGGTGTCGGGCAGGTACGTGACCGTGACGGCCGGCGGCCGCATCGACCTCGCGGTGGTCTCCCCCGCTCGGGTGCACGTCGGCGGTGCGACGACGTTGGCGATCGGATCCGTGGCAGAGCCGCAGCCCGGGACGCCTGTCCCGAAGCAGCCGGTCGACCTGCTGACGTACGGCGCGCCGACCCCGACCGGTCTGGACGCGGCCGACCCGGACCGCGAGTTCACCTACTCCGTCGGCCGCAAACCCGGATTCGTGGACGGTGTGCCGGGGATGTGGTGGTCGATCAACGGCCACCTGTTCCCCGACGTGCCGATGTTCCTGGTCGCAGAGGGCGATGTCGTCGTGATGCACATCGAGAACCACACGGGCGATGTCCACCCGATGCACCTGCACGGTCATCATGCCTTGGTCCTGAGCCGCAACGGAGAGCCGGCGACCGGGAGTCCGTGGTGGACCGACTCGCTCAACGTCAGGAGCGACGAGCGCTTCGACATCGCGTTCGTCGCTGACAACCCCGGCGTGTGGATGGACCACTGCCACAACCTCACGCACGCTGCGGACGGTCTGATCGCGCATCTGATGTACGAAGGCGTCACCACGCCGTACGTCGTCGGCGGCGACGCGGACAACTCGCCCGAATGAGGTTCGGTGCCGGTGCTCGACGCCGCTGCGAATCGGCGCCTTCCTCTGCCCTAGGCTCGATGCATGAGCTCCGGGGGGAACCATGACACTGCCCGTCCACGCCGCACATCTGGCCGGCGCAGGCTGGTGGCGGTGCTCGGCTCGATCGTCCTGGTGTGTGGCCTGATCGTCGGCTACGCGCATCTGCGCCTGCACCGGCTCGAGACCGCCGACGTCGCGTGGTCCTCGCCCTCCGTCACGGGCGACACCGCGATCGCCAGCGGGAGGGTCTACACGTACGACCCCAACGACGGCCTGAGCATCCACCGCATGGCCGACGGCAAACCGGTTTCCGGCGAACCGGTCTTCGGGACGTGGATGTACCTGGGCCGAAGCGGCTACTTCGCCGTCCTCGATCTCGACCAGATGACCTTCTACTCCCCGGTCGGGAAGAAGCTCTGGACCAGACAGCTGGGCAAGCGGGACCCTGTCGCCGTGCGCCCCCAGGCGATCGGCGACCGAACCGTCACCTTCAAGGACTGCACGGGCACGGCGACGTGCGCGCTCGTCACGCTCGATGCGGACGGTTCGACCGTCTGGCGCAAGTCGGTCGACGCGGATGCACCGTTCCCGTACGAGCACTCCGAGGACGTCGAGCAACCCGCGACCAGGAACGACCGACCCTCGCTGCGCCTCGTACCCTCGGTTCCGGTGCAGAACATCGATGGCCGGCTCACGGCGCTGGATGGCACTGGGTCCCCACACGGCCTGTCGATCGAGGCCAAGGATGCGGCGATCATCGGCGACACGTTGGTCGAGCTCAGCCACCAGGGCGACTCCTGCACCTACCGGGCCGTACGAGACGGCAGTGAGCTGTGGACCAGCAGCACGGCATGCCGCGGCGGCTCCCGGTTCGATCGCGAGCCGCTGTACGTCCTGGCGTTTTCGCGCCGCCTCTACGCGATCTACTCGACCTCCACCGGCAATTCGCGCATGGTCAGCCTCGACCTCACGACTGGCCGCGCGACCGGGTTCGACTATGCCTACGGCTCCGGCGACCGGACGTCGTCGACGTACGTGTACGCGGGTGAGAACGTCATCGTCAAGAAGGACAAGCGGAGGCTCACCGGGATCTCACCGTCGACCGGCAAGGTGCTCTGGCGCTACGCCGACCACGGCGGCAGCGAGCTCTACCCCGCCGTGGCTGTCACCGGTGGAACCGTCAATGTGCTCACCGCGCCGCGCAGGATGTGGCGGACGCTGGCCTTGGGACACACATACCCGAAGCACTCGATCACGGTCCTCGACGCTCGCAGCGGTACGACCGTCGCACATTTCATGCACGAGTCGATCTACGGCACGACCGGGGCGCCGGACGGCGCCCTCCTCGTCATCGCCGACGATCGGCTGTTCCTCGTGCGGCGCGACTGAGGGTCAGGCGTCGATGCGGTCGGCGTCGATCTCGTAGGCGCCCTGCACGATGAACTCCTTGCGGGGCGGGACCTCGTTGCCCATCAACAGCTCGAAGACCGACGAGGCTTCCTCACCATCGTCGACGGTGAGACGGCGCAGTGTGCGGTGTCGGGGGTCCATCGTGGTCTCGGCCAGCTGAGAGGCATCCATCTCGCCGAGGCCCTTGTAGCGCTGCACCGGGTCCTTCCACTTGATGTTCTTGCGCTGCAGCTCGGCGAGCTTGCGCTGCAGCTCGGCGTCGGAATAGGTGTAGACGTACTTCTCCTGGCCCTTCTTGGGGCTCGACAGCTCGATGCGGTGCAACGGCGGCACAGCCGTGAAGACCCGGCCGGCGTCGACCAGCTCGCGCATGTAGCGGAAGAACAGCGTCGCGAGCAGACACCGGATGTGGGCACCGTCGGAGTCGGCGTCGGCCATGAAGATGATGCGGCCGTAGCGCGCGGCGTCGACGTCGAACGTCCGTCCCGAGCCCGCACCGACGACCTGGATGATCGACGAGCACTCGGCGTTCTTGAGCATGTCGCCGATGCTCGCCTTCTGGACGTTGAGGATCTTGCCGCGGATCGGCAGCAGGGCCTGGAACTCCGAGTCGCGCGCCGACTTGGCGGTGCCGAGGGCCGAGTCGCCCTCGACGATGAACAGCTCGGACCGCTCGACGTCGTTGCTGCGGCAGTCGGCCAGCTTGGCCGGCAGCGCGCTCGACTCCAGCGCGTTCTTGCGGCGCTGCGTGTCACGCTGCTGACGCGCCGCCAGACGCGTGCGCGACGCGTCGACGACCTTCTGCATCACGAGCCGCGCCTTGGCCTTCTCGGCCGTCTTGGTGGACGTCAGGAACCGCTTGAGCTCACGGGACACGACCTGGTTGACGATCTTGGTGACCGCCGGCGTGCCGAGGACCTCCTTGGTCTGGCCCTCGAACTGCGGCTCCGCGAGGCGTACGGTCACCACCGCCGTCATGCCCTCGAGCACGTCGTCCTTGATGACGTCGGGGTCACCCGTCTTGAGCAGGCGGGTCGTCCTGAGCACGTCGTTGAACGTCTTGCTGACTCCGCGCTCGAAGCCGTTGAGGTGGGTGCCGCCCTTGGGGGTCGCGATGATGTTGACGAACGACTGCACCTGGGTGTCGTAGGCCGTGCCCCAGCGGACCGCGACGTCGACGCCGAGCGTGCGCTCGATGTCCTGCGGCGTCATGTGGCCCTTGCTGTCGAGCAGCGGGACGGTCTCGGTGAAGACGTCCTCGCCCTGCAGCCGCAGCACCTCGGTGACCGGCTCGTCGGTGGCGAGGAAGTCGCAGAACTCCGCGATGCCGCCGTCGTGGCGGAACTTCTCCTCGTGCGGCTCGTCACCCCGGTGGTCGCTGATGACGATCTCGAGGCCAGGCACGAGGAATGAGGTCTGCCGGGCGCGCGTCACGAGCTCGTCGTAGGCGAACTTGGCGCCCTTGATGAAGATCTGCGGGTCGGCCCAGTAGCGCACCCGCGTGCCGGTCTTGGCCTTGGCGACCTTGCCGATCTTGCGCAGCTCGTTGGTCGGGGTGAAGTCCGCGTCGGGGCCGTCACCGGCGAACACGCCCGGCTCCCCGCGCCGGAACGACATGGCCCACGTCGCGCCGTTCTTGTCGACCTCGACATCGAGGCGCGACGACAGGGCGTTGACGACCGAGGCGCCGACGCCGTGCAGGCCACCGGTCGCGACGTAGGACCCACCGCCGAACTTCCCGCCCGCATGCAGCTTGGTGTAGACGACCTCGACGCCGGTCAGGCCGGTCTTCTTCTCGATGTCGACCGGCACGCCGCGGCCGTCGTCCTGCACCTCGACGGAGCCGTCGTCGTTGAGCGCGACACGGATGTGGCTGCCGAAGCCGCCGAGGGCCTCGTCGACCGAGTTGTCGATGATCTCCCACAGGCAGTGCATGAGACCACGTGTGTCGGTGGAACCGACGTACATGCCTGGGCGCTTGCGGACGGCCTCCAACCCCTCGAGGACGAGGAGGTTGCGTGCGTCGTACGTGCTGTCGATTGTCGGTGCCTCTCGGGATCGGTCCTGTGCCTCAAGGATATCGACCCGGTGTGACGTGCCCCGCCATGACACGCGACCCACAGCGCGCCTGCGTCGATTTGTCCCGCTCGGGGAGTATGTATGTCGTAGGTCACGAACGACCACGAGGAATAGCGCCCCGTGATTGGATGTTGATCTGGTCAGAACCGCCGATTGCTCAGAGAGAAGGTCACCGTGACAACACTGACAGCCCCCATGCTGAGCTCCCTCGACCGCTGCGACCGCTGCGGCGCTCAGGCATACGTACGCGTGACGCTCGGCGGCGGTGGTGAGCTGATGTTCTGTGCTCACCACGCACGGCAGCACGAGGACAAGCTCCGCGAGATGTCAGCCCTCATCCACGACGAGAGCGAGCGACTCGCGGCGACGCCGTCGACGTTCGCGGACGAAGACGCCTGACCGCTTCGTCACCCGAGACACCCGCGAAGGGCCGGCCAGATCATCTGGCCGGCCCTTCGCGTTGTGCTCAGTAGGGGTAGTTGCGGTACTCGTGGGACTGGAGGATCGCCTTCCAGTGCTCGAGGTACGCGTCGTAGACCGCAGGGTCGGTCGTCTCGGTCGTGATCTCGTCACTGGCCACGAGGTTGGAGCCGGTCAGCGCCGCAGAGCCGGCCTGGACGATCGTCGCCCGGGCTCCGTCCGTGGGCCACACGCTGCCGTTGGGCAGGCGCTCCTCGGGGTTGTAGAAGTTGGGCCGCAGCTTGGCCTCGACCAGGATCGTCTTGTCGTGGGGCTTGGCCCACGCGGCCTCGATCGTGCGGCTCGACGTCTTGAACACGTCGAGGATCGGCCGACAGACACGGATGTAGATCTGGCAGTGCGTCGTCCGGTTGACCTTGAGGTCGTCCTCGAAGTAGACACCCGAGATCTTGCAGCCGCCCTCCGCGAGCTCGACCAGTCGCTGCGCGACCGCGATGCGGCGGTACTTGAACCGGTTCTCCTGCAGCCTGATGCGGCACTGGTCGTCGGGGATGACGCGCTTGAGCAGCATCAGCACCGGGTCCTTGCCGTTGGTCGGCGTCGCCCGGATCGGGGTCGGGTAGATCGTGACGTTGGCGAGGTTGGAGTAGAACATCCCGTAGACCGGGTCGGCCTTGGTGTAGCCGTAGCGCTCGCGCTGGGTCTCGGTGATGCCGTAGCGCGAGTTGTGAGCCTTGATGTACGCCGTGTAGTTGCTGTTGACGTTGCGCTCGGCCCACATGTCGGTCCACATCTGGCGAGTCTCTTTCCACAACTTGTAGTCGTTGTAGACCGTCAGACCGTTGTTGTAGGTGCGCTCACCGCTGGGGCCACCGAGGTTGGCCGATCCGGACCAGATGGCGGCACTGGCCGGCTTGTTGTCCCGCGTGTAGGTGCTCGTGACCAGCAGGATCTTGGAGTGCATGATCGCGCCGTTGAGGCTCGACAGGCAGGCCAGGCTCTTGCCCTTGGAGCAGATCTTGAAGTGGCCGTGCGGGAGCGCATTGAGCTTGCTCTGCAGGTAGCGCGACTCCTTGGACTGCGAGGCCTTGCCGTGGATGACGTAGACCTCGACGCCGTTCTGAGCGGCGCGGATCAGCTCACGCCCGACCCGGTGCGAGTTCTCCATGCGGGAGATCGACAGGTAGACCGCCTGGGACCCGCGGTCGGAGCGCAGGCCGCCGGTGGGCTTGCGGTAGGACCCGCGGATCAGCCGCTCGAGGTCGTTGAGCAGTGAGAAGTCGCTGTTGGCCGAGCTCGAGATCGCCTTGTAGGGACGGGAGAAGTTGGTCTCCAGCGTCACCGGCTTCGCGCTGCCGTAAGGGTTGGAGAATCCTGCCGCGGCGGGCTTGACCTCGCCTTGCGGCAGGGAGCCGTCCTCTTCACCCGTGGTGGCGGTGTCGGACGGAGCGGGCGTCGTCGGCGTGGCCGTCGTCGTGTTGTCGACCGGGACCTCGTCCGCGTTGGAGGCCACGGTTCCGAACCCGAGGAGGAGGCTGCAGGCAAGAGCGCCAAGCCCGAATGTGCGCAGCACGCGCGTCGATCTGCCGGTTTTCTGCACAGGTCTACTCTCCGAGGGGCTCGTCGTGGTCGTGACAGTCTAACGCAATCGGTCCGGGTGGACAGATGCCTACGACATCGGTGCGGCCGCGTCTCTCGGCGCACACGACAGGCTACCCCGACACGTACGTCAAAGGCCCGCATCCCGGCCGGAACGGCGAGATGCGGGCCTTTGACGATGCGGTCAGTCGAGGTAGTCGCGCAGGACCTGCGAGCGCGACGGGTGCCGCAGCTTGCTCATGGTCTTGGACTCGATCTGGCGGATGCGCTCACGCGTCACGCCGTAGACCTTGCCGATCTCGTCGAGCGTCTTGGGCTGGCCGTCGGTCAGTCCGAACCGCATCGAGACGACGCCGGACTCACGCTCGGAGAGCGTGTCGAGCACGGCGTGCAGCTGCTCCTGGAGGAGCGTGAACGACACGGCGTCGGCCGGGACGATCGCCTCGGAGTCCTCGATCAGGTCGCCGAACTCCGAGTCGCCGTCCTCGCCGAGAGGCGTGTGGAGGCTGATCGGCTCACGACCGTACTTCTGGACCTCGACGACCTTCTCGGGCGTCATGTCGAGCTCGATCGCGAGCTCCTCGGGCGTGGGCTCGCGACCGAGGTCCTGCAGCATCTGGCGCTGGACGCGGGCCAGCTTGTTGATGACCTCGACCATGTGGACCGGGATGCGGATCGTGCGGGCCTGGTCGGCCATTGCGCGGGTGATCGCCTGACGGATCCACCACGTCGCGTAGGTCGAGAACTTGAAGCCCTTGGTGTAGTCGAACTTCTCGACCGCACGGATCAGGCCGAGGTTGCCCTCCTGGATCAGGTCGAGGAACAGCATGCCGCGACCCGTGTAGCGCTTGGCCAGCGAGACGACGAGGCGCAGGTTGGCCTCCAGCAGGTGGTTCTTGGCGCGGCGGCCGTCGATCGTGATCCACTCGAGCTCTTCGAGCATCTTGGCCGAGATGCGTCCGCCCTTGGCGAGCTTCTCCTCGGCGAAGAGCCCGGCCTCGATGCGCTTGGCGAGCTCGACCTCCTGGCCGGCCGTCAGCAGCGAGACCTTGCCGATCTGCTTGAGGTAGTCCTTGACCGGGTCGGCAGTGGCGCCGGCGACCATGACCTGCTGGACCGGCTCGTCGCTCTCGTCGGCGGCCGAGATCGTGAAGGACGACTGCTCGTCCTCCTTGAGCGTCGGATCCGTCGCGAGGTCCTTCTCGAACTCCTCGTCAGGAATGTCCGGCAGGATCTTCTTGCCCTGCGCGTCGACCATCACGGTGCCGTCGGCAACGGGCGGCACCTCGAGGGCATCGGCCAGGTCGATGCCCGCGGGGATCTTCGACTCCTCGTCCTGAGGCTCGGCGCTCTTCTTGGGCGCTGCCTTCTTGGCCGGAGCCTTCTTCGCGGCGGTCTTCTTGGCGGTGGTGCTGGATGCGGTCTTGGTCACTGTCGCTTCTGTCTTGGCCGGGGAACGGGACGGTGTGGTGGCCTTCTTGGCCGGTGTCTTGACGGTGGCGGCCTTCTTGGCTGCCGTCTTGCGTGGTGCTGTCGTGCTGGGTGCCTTCTTGGCCGGGGCCTTGGGGGCGTCGTCCACAGCCTCTTGCTTGGCCCCGCCGAGAAGCTTCTTGACGGCTCGGATCGGCGATCCTGCTGCGGGATTCACCGGCACGTCAACCTCACAAGCGGTAGATGGGCGCAACAATGAGGCCTGTGGTCAACCTCTGACTCCAGTGTGCCACGACCAACCAACCCCCGACATCTCAGGGTCCTCTCAGGCGCGTGTCGGCCAGGTGTGAACCGGGTCACCCGCGTGCATGTGCTCCTCATAGGCCCGCGTGGTGGCGCGCATCGCGGCCGACCGGTCGCTCGAGGAGCCGGCGTGATGGGCGAACTCGTCGATCAGCCACGTGGCACCGTTGCGGCCCGTGATGCAGCGCTGCTCGATGATGCCGAGGAGCCGGTCGCGCACGGCGGAGTCGACGTTCATCTCCTCGAGCCCGGCGTGCGCCAGCGGCAGAAGCTGGCGCAGGACGAGCTCGCGGGCCGAGACCGTGCCGACCGCCGGCCAATAGATCTCGGTCTCGATGCCCGCCCGGGCGGCTTGGTGGAAGTTGTCCTCCGCGGCACGGAACGACAGCTGCGACCAGACCGGCCTGTCGCTCGTGCCGAGGACCTTGACGAGTCCGTAGAACAGCGCGGCGTTGGCCATCGTGTCGACCACGGTGGGACCGGCCGGCAGCAAGCGGTTCTCGATCCTGAGGTGGGGTCGCCCGTCCGCCACGTCGTAGATCGGCCGGTTCCAGCGATAGATCGTGCCGTTGTGGAGGCGGAGCTCAGGCAGGTTGGGCACCCGACCGGCCTCGAGCTCGGCCAACGGGTCCTCGTCGTCGACGATCGGCAGGAGCGCCGGGAAGTAGCGGACGTTCTCCTCGAACAGGTCGAAGACCGACGTGATCCAGCGCTCGCCGAAGAACACCCGTGGACGTACGCCCTGGGCCTTGAGCTCCTCGCTGCGGGTGTCCGTGGCCTGTTCGAACAGGGCGATGCGGGTCTCATGCCACAGCTGCTGGCCCAGCAGGAACGGCGAGTTGGCGCCGACCGCGACCTGCACGGCGGCGATCGCTTGGGCGGCGTTCCACATCGGGGCGAACTCGTCGGGCTCGACCTGCAGGTGCAGCTGCGTGCTGGTGCACGCCGCCTCGGGGATGATCGTGTCGGCCGTGGTGTCGAGGCGGTCGACGCCGTCGATCACGATCTCGATGTCCTCACCCCGGGCGTTGAGGATCTGCTCCGACAACAGGTGATAGCGCGGATTGGCCGAGATGACGTCGCGGCTGAAGTGGCCCTCCTGCAGCGTCGGCAGGATGCCGATCATCAGGAGGTGCGCGCCCACTTCGGACGCCTTGGCCTGGGCGAAGTTGAGGTCGTCGCGCAGCGTCGCCTGCAGGACGTCGAGTCCCGTGCCCTCGATGCGCGCCGGCGGCACGTTGATCTCGATGTTGAACAGCCCGAGCTCGGTCTGGAAGTCCTCGTCGGCGATCGCCTCGAGCGCCTCGGCGTTCTTGAGCGCCGGGTCGCCCTTGTCGTCGACGAGGTTGAACTCGATCTCGATTCCGACATGGGTGTGCTCGAACGACAGGTCGTGCTCGCTGAGCATTCGGGCGAAGACATCGAGGCACCGGCGCACCTTGGCGCGGTAAAGCGTGCGGTCCTCGCGGCTGAACTCACGTGCGTCCACGTCCTGTCCCATGCAGACAGCCTAGGGCGACACGGGCTTCGCGGCTTGGAGTGCGAGCCAGTGAGCGGGTGAGACACCCCCTTCGAGCATCTGGAGGATGAGCCCGGCCATGGAGTACGTCTCGTCGGCGTCCAGCGCGCGCTCGACCGCGATGAGCGACTGGGCCCCGTCGCCGGTCAGCCACGCGGCGAACGCCGCGAGCAGCGAACCGCAACAGGTATGAATCAGGAGATTATCGAGAGGTCACGGCATAGTCCAAGTACGACAGACCGCGATCCTCGTGCCCGCCTCGCGACCCTCGACTGTGGCGACCAGGCCTACATCAGGCGCCCCGAATGCTCGGAACCTGACCGAGAATTCGCGCATTCCGAGGATTCAGCATTTCTAAAGTGCACCCACAAGGCAGTCCCAGATTCTCTGCAATCTCAGCAATTTCTATGTCAAGTGCTGCTGAAACGTTCGACTGAGCAGCGAAATTTCGCTCGCAAGTGTTCGATGCCCGGCCGCCCGCCAAGACGGTGATTCACTTCTGCCCAAGATCAAGCAGCAGGAGGTGGACGCCATGGACGACGAACGACAAGCCCAACACAGAGAGCGGATGGCTGCATACGCCGCGGATATCGCCGGGGCTCAGGCCGGGCAAGCGACGGCGCAGGCTGACCAGGCGAGAACGGCTTTGCGGCATCGCGAACTTGACGATGCCCAAGCCTCATCGAAGCGCATGGAACGCGCGTTTGAAGCGCTTTCCATGGAGCACGCAGTCAGGAGGGCAGCCCTCGACTCTGCCTTCGCTGACTGGCCCATCTGGGCACAGAACTCACTGAACAACCAACGATAGGAGATATCAAATGTCTCAGTCGCTAACGCCTTACACCGGCGGTACCTCAGAGGTGAGCGAATCACCCCTCGCCTACGTTCCAGGTACCGCAGCATTCCGGGCCCGCCGCGAATCGGCCGAGTTGGAACTGTCTCGCCAGCGTGACGTTGTGCAAGCGACGCACCAGCACGCGATGGAGATGATGGAAGCCCGCAACGACACCTTGCTTGGCCAAGTGACAACGGCCGGCGCGGGATTGATCGCGGAGACCGCGATCGATGTGGTTGCAAACTTCGCATCGCACGCCGATTCGGCATACCGGACGGCGTCACCCATCGGGCAAAACCTGATCGCGGAGACGGTCGCTGCGATGGCCCCGATGATCAACAACGTTGCGAGCAGTCACGCAGCCGCATTGCGGCGACGCTAATTGTCCGGGGTGGGTGCGTTGGCCCGCGCACCCACCCCGTTCTCGATCACGTCAACAAGGAGTGTCGTCCATGGCTGAGTTGTCCACCCCAGCGCAAGCCCACGCTCATGTTGGCGCGGCGGTAGTCGAATTGCGGCTCCTTGGAGAGAGAGCCGAGGTCCTTCTCGCGCTCATCGCGCACTCTGACGATTCGAGTAGGGCGCTCGCGGCCTACAACCGATCCCGGCCAACGACCAACAGGACCTAGGAGAAGTTGTGAATCGCGACGAACAACGCAGTATGTTCACCGACTCAAATTCGCACCAAGCCTTCCGCGAAACGGGTCGCCATGCCATCGCCGATGCAAAGTCGCTGAAGGACGCCTTGACGAGACGCCTCGGAGACTCAATGCACGACGCTTGGTGGCGCCGAGGTGGCGAGATCCTTGAGCGCTGCATCCAAGATGTCCGGGCGGCTCAGTACCCCATGCCCACGAACTTGCAGGCTGTTCGATGTTCTCTGCTCAGACACGGCACCGCCGACGGGATGCGATGGGAATACGACGAACATTCGGCCACCGCTCCGTCCCTCGGCGCCGTAGAGAAGGTGATCGACCTCGTGCAAAATTCGGATCATCCGTTGGCCGAGCCTTTGGAGTACCACATCGGGCGCGTGCTTGCGGGCCACGCGATACTCAGGGACGTTCTTCGAGGACGAGTCGGAAATGAGCATTTCACTGATTGGTCCAAGCGGCAGTGGGGAGTGCCAAGCGGGCCGGACGTGGAAGCCGCCCGTGCGTTGCTGGAGCGGACCTTCGCTCACGAGCAGGACGAGGTTCTCATCGAAGGCAGCGAGGTTATCACCGCTTTCGAGGCACTTCTAAAGGATGTTGACGGGCAGTGGTCCGTGGCGGCACGCTCTGGCGCTGCGCTCGTCGCCGTGAATTCGGACGAAAAGACAGTCTTTGTCAACGTCGCCCACCCCTTCCGCCGAAGCGCGATACGGCGCCTAATGGTCCACGAAATCGGTGGTCACGTAACCCGGACCAACAACGCCGCCCGACACTCCGGCGTCCTCACAACCGTCCCGCTCGGTAACGATGCGATGGCAACCGAGGAAGGCCTGGCCCTCTACGTGGAGCGGCTGTTGGGGGTTTCTAGCGCAATGCAGGAACGGGTCTATGCAGCGAGGGCAGTCGGGGTCGCAGTCGCCTTAGAAGAGGGAATCGACGTGGTGTTCGCTGCGCTCGAGCCTTCAGTTGGTGCTGAGGCCGCGGCACAGATCGCGGTAAGAGTGAAGCGTGGAGTGGAAGACTTCAGTGCACCTGGTGCTTTTACGAAGGACCACGTATATCTGTCCGGCGGAAGCAAAGTGTCGGCCGCGCTCGCACGCCAACCCGACCTTTTGCCGACGTTGCTGTCAACGAAATGGGACCTCGATACCGCACGCAAACATGGGGATCTCCTTCGGTTGAGTGATCAACCACCCTTCATCCCGGACCAGTCGTTCTTGGCCGATATCGACTGCTCGATCAGCACACTTCGGACGGTCGGCGAATGAACACCTTCAGCGCCCGAGTCAGCCACGCAACCGATGTCCTGATTGCCGCAGGCGCCATTCAGGCCGAGTTGATCGACCTTCTAAGGGATTGCGAGGACGACGCCGTCGGACGGCGTGTGATGGACATTGCCCTCGATGCAATAGACCGACTCCATCCTGCAGGTTGACCGAATCAGGAGGTTGCTTCCATGGGTATACGAACAGTGGCTGATGCGGTCCAAGAAATGCGAGAGGCGGCCGATGCAACCATCAAGCGCCGCTCTCGGACACAACGAGCCAAAATTGTGTTCCTCTTCGCGCTCTGCCTGATACTCACGGTCCCAACGGCGTTGCATATCGCTGACACCGAAATGGTGAGCCGGCTCGTGACTAAGGGCCATGAGACATTCGATGAGAACGACGCGCTGCCGCGCGCCGGGGTAGAGCCCACGCTTTATGAAACGGCCATCTCGTTCAACCTCAACAAGTGGGGCGTCGTCCGCGTCGGATCTGTTGACGCTCTTGTCATCGATTATGAGTTCAAGGGTCACGCCGTCAAAGGCGACTATCAGTTGATCGCCCGTTGGAATAGGAAGCCGAACCAGCCGCGCACGAAATCGACGACCTGGACTGGCGACGATGCCTCGAAGCATCAAGCAAGTCCTGCAACGACACCGCTTGCGACTGCCAGCGGAACCGCGGTTGTTTCGAGTGGCACGACTTGCCACGAGTTACCCGCAAAAGCAGGTAGATCCACGGTCATTTGCGCAGGAAGTGAGTATTTCCTGGTCTCCCCGACCGTCGAGAACGGTCGCTATCCAGATGACCTCATGATCGTCTACAAGATGAAGGACCGCACTTCGGCGGCCGTTCGGTTCGTTCTAGACGACAGGACCCGTCGATGGAGAACCTGCAATCTGCTGCGGTGTACCCATATGGCGTCGTAGTCCCCTCTACGAGCGCCGGACTAGACCGCCCGTTAGCCATGAAGACCGTGAACTCACGTGTGTCACGAGCGATGGTGCTTGGTGAAGACGTTTCATTTCGTCCGGCCCAGCGGGCGGGCGGCTAAACACCTCATTCCACCCGCCGGGGCGGAGCCAATCGCGGCTCTCTAGAGATCGTCTCCAGTGTGACCCGCCGGTGATAGCGCGCAGTCGACGCAAGTGACGGTCCAACACTGAACCTGGCACGAATGAGCGGAAGTCTTCTCCGCGCTTGTCGACGGCAACCCGAGGTGTTTGGGCAATTGGCGCGCCTTCAACGAGCGTGCGCCCAAGTTCGTACGCAACTCGCACGTCAACGTCGCCGATAGAGGGGTGCCAGAGGAATTGGTGCAGATCGTCGTCTCCCCCACCAAGGTCGTGTTCTGGCGCAACGTACGCCCCTCCCCAATGCACGTAGGTCGGAAGCACAGTCGCGACGAGTGCCTTCGGAAAACGGTCCGCGGCGTCCTGAACGAGTTGTGAGGTGGCTTCTGCGTTCTCCCTGCTGTCTACGCCATTTACGTTCAAATCCGGAGACGTTTGTTCTGTCCTCTGTTCCCAGAGGTCTGATGATGTCTGATCCGATCCGGTATCGGTATCCAACAGAACGATCGCTACGGACGGATCGTTGAGAAGGTCTTCGGCTGCTGGACTGAAGTCCTGTTGGCTACCGATTTTGCGCAGCAGATACTGCACATTTGTCGGCACGACCAGCACGTCGTCGCGCCGCCGGCTTACTACCTTCAATCGCTCCCACGTGCGAGTCGCACTATCGCGATCTTCGATGTGTTCTACGGCGAATGGCCGCCTGCCCGTCAGCATCGCCTCCATCGTCCGAAAATCCACGACCTCCCAGCCCAAGGCTTCCCCTAAACGGCTCGCGATTGGGATCGGTCTGACGGACGCATGCCCGGCCACGATAATCGTCCTGACGACAGGGTCAGCGCATGGAGTTGTGTATACCGGGTCCGCGATGTTTAGCGGCGATTGCTGCGTGAAGATGTGCCGATGGCCCGGTTCCGTGCTGTGCCTAAGCATCGATGAAAAGTGCTTGCCGAACGAGCCATAGGTCGACAGGCGCGCTCGCGTGAATTGGGTCCCGCTCCGCGCCACGATCTCGAGCCGCTCGTGACGGTGCTTGTTCCATTCAGCGTCCGACCCCTGGAAGTTCTTCGGTCGCTCTTTCAAGAACCATCGGGGCGTCGTCGAACCCCTGATTCTGTCCAAGGAATAGCGCGGCTCGGCCGCTTGATCCCACCAGGCGGTAGAGGGGTAGGCGTCCTCACTCTCTCCCCGATTGGGTCCATACCAACGCAGGAACTCAACAGCGTGGTACCCGACGTGAGGAAACACCCATCCCATAGGGATATCGAACAGGCGTGCACGCCAGCGACCGTACGGGCTCTGCCCGGATGACCCGAAAGTCGATTCTCGCTCGCAGGACTCCAAAACGTTCCTGGTCAAGTCACTGACCGACGGGCCACGCTGGCTACTCCCCCGCAATGCAGTCTCTAGTCTGCCCATAATGTGTAGCCGAGATACGTGGGGCGCATCGAATTCATTGGGAGGCGCGAGTTCCTCGATCCTCTTCTCCGTGAGATCCGCGATCTGCTCGATTACTGAGTACTCAAAGCTTTCGCCGATGGCGACGAGCAGTCGAAGAGGCGGAACTGTCGAATTCGGCTCCTTATATCCCCGGACAGTGCTCACAGGAAACCCCGAAGCCTTCGCCCAAACGGGCAGCGACCCAAACTCGGACTGCTGAACCAAGGACTCAAGCCGCCCCCACCAACGTGTTCGTCCTTCGAGCGTCGCTATGCGCTGATCTTCACCGCGACTGATCGCCATCCAGACCCTCCACTGCATCGGTCTGCGAAACGTATCGAAGGAACGATGCGCGCGAGACGGAATTGACGAACCAGCCGCACGAATTCTCGTTCGCAACTGGAGTGAACGGCACGCGAACTGTGCGGCGACAGGCTGGAGCGCCGAGTATTCGGACACTCCAACGCTGCCCCATGGTGCAACGATTTCCTGAACTTACGCTCGGTCACGTCTCTACAAGGAGGAGAAATCATGGCAGCAGATCTTCCGCCCAACCTGGTCGGTTCTCCCGCGCACTCCGAGGTTCGATACGCGAGAGAACAGGACAAACAGCGCATCAAACGCGAGGAGGAGCGTAAGCGAGCGCAAGCCGCCGACATGCGTCTGCGTTCCCAACAGACCTCACAGAAGAAGTAGCAGCGATTGACCTGCGAGAGGAGGAATCATGAGCCAGCAGCAGCAACCCCCGCCCAAACCGCCGTCGACTCCGGGGCCGAATCAGCCCAATCCGCTTGGTAAACCGCACTGAGCCCTGAGGCGCCGAGGCAGGTCCGCACCGGATCGCCTCGGCGCCAAACGGGTTTGCATCGCCCGGGATGAGTCCACAAGGCCCAGACATAGCAGCGACTGCCGGCCGGTCACTCAAACCCCCGGCGTGCTCTACAGGTGCCGGACCACCGGCGGATGTCCCTCACCCGTGTCAGGATTCTCGACATGAGTTCGTTGTTGCGCACGGCATGGTTGACCGCCAGAACCATTCATCCGCCCTACGCCAGCAATCGGTGCGCCCCCATATGACCTCGACACCTCCAAGACTTGGCCGTGTCATTCACGTGGACGCGAGGGCCGTATGGCCTCATGAGGCTCACGATTTCACTCCGTGGCTGCTGGCGAATGTTGACGTTTTGAACTCGCTCCTTGGCATGGACCTCGTGCTGGACGTGGCGGAGCACCCCGTCGGCGGGTTCAGTCTCGACCTCAAGGGGCGTGACGAACAGACCAGGCAGACCGTGATCGTTGAGAACCAACTTGAACAGTCCGATCACATGCATCTGGGACAGATCCTGACTTATGCGGCCGGCACGGACGCGACGACGATCGTGTGGGTGGCGACAAGTTTCCGTGAGCCTCACCGTGCCGCCATCGACTGGTTGAACGAGCGCACAGACGAAGAAACCAGGTTTTTCGCGGTCGAGATCCAAGTCATCCGGATCGGTGACTCTGATCTCGCGCCGGCCTTCAAACTTGTTGCGCAGCCGAACGACTGGGGAAAGCACGTCAAAGCGGCGAACGCACAAACAGGCGAGGTGTCTGAGCGCGAAGGCCTCTACTGGCAGTTCTGGGACCAGTTCCGCTCGCGTGTTCTAGTTGAGCATCCGACGTGGAGCAAATCCTCGTCGTCGACGAAGAGTTCGTGGTTTTCGATGTCAGCCGGTGTGAAGGGCGCCAACTGGGTGGCCACTTTCACCGGCCGGCGTCTCGCCGTCCAACTCTCGTTCGAAGATCCCGACAGCGATCTCAATAGCGCACGTTTCGAAGCGCTTTTGACCCGCCGTGTCGAACTCGAAGAGGCCTTCGGTGCATCTATCCAGTGGGAACCACGGGAAGGCTTGAAGTCCACACGGATTGCGGTCTACTCCGACGACGAATGCGATGTGAGCGACCGCGCCCATTGGCCTGACTACGTGGATTGGCTCATTAGACAGGGCATCCGGCTGCGGTCGGCCGTAGCGAGCGTTGGCGGCGTTCCGCTTGCTAGCAGTCCGCTCCCCCACTCAGACCAGCAGGCACCAGTCCCCGACGCTCGAATCGCAGAGGCGGAGGGGACGGTGTGACCAAAGACGACGCGTATGCGCGACTCGATTCGCTGGCCACCTGGTCGCCCTGGACACCGTTCGACGCGTCCCACGCGGTCGCGCCCACCGAGCCCGGCGTGTACCTGTTCCGCCTCCCCGGCGACCACACCATCGTGTATGTCGGCATGGCCGGCGAGAGAACTGGCTCCGGTCGCCCGCAGGGGCTCCACGGGCGGCTCAACGTCTACCGGCGCGGAAAGGGAGCCGTGAGCGGATTCGGTGAAGCCGCCTTGGACAGGGCCCTCGCCGACGAAGCGTTCATCTCCGAACAACTCCGCCACCTTTGCAGCGACGGACCTAAACGTGCAAAGGAATGGGCGAGGGAGGCCATCACTTGGCTTAACCCGCAGATCCGTTGGACCGCTACTGCCGACAAGGCGTCCGCCCTCGCTCTCGAAGCGGAGGTCGAGGCACTCCTCGGTCCGCACGGGTTGTGGAACCGCGTCTCCATGAAGAACCGGCTGTTGCTCGACCAAGCCGAGATTGCTGCATTCGAAGAGGACACCGCGGCGGAGCCCCCCGGTTCAGACGAGCCGGCCACCGAGATGGATTTCGAGACGGTCTTCACATTGCACGGCTACACGATCGACCTTGATCGTCTCTACCGGGAGATGTGGGCGTTCTCCAGTGTTCATGTGACCAGTGGCGAACGAATCTTCGACGGATACAGTCCCGAAGTTCCCGCCATGAAGCGGCTCATCCATGAACTCTTTGATGTCCCTGTCCAGAACCGGATCCACGCTGTGAACGACGCCATCCGATCGGAGTGCCGGGATCGACTGACAGCGCTCGGCTGGGCAAGTAAACACCCCGGCCGATCCCCCCGATACACCTTGCACCGGGTCCTCTGACCGTGAACGCGGCTGACTTGATCATCCGGCACCCGACCGTGTTTCACATGGCGGCCCAGTCCGCGTGGCCATCAATCCGGGAGCACGGCTTACTCTCAGCAGAGGGACTTGCTGACCTCTACCGGGTGCGCGGTGCAAAACGGCATGCCCTTCTGGGCGAGGTGCGGCGGGAGTCGATCACCCTGAAGCGCCTCGGGATGTCACCGGCCATTGTCCGCGACCAGAAGCCGATGAAATTCATCCACGAGAAGATCGAAGCCGGGTCAACGTTGGAGCAGTACTTAGCGGCGATCAACGCTCGGGTGTTCTTCTGGCCAACACGCGAGCGGCTCGAAAGGCTTACCCGCTCCCGCGAGTACGCCGACCAACCCAAGGTAGTCCTGCACGTAAGTACGTCAGCACTCGTTGACCGGTACGGCGAACTAATAGAACTGTGCCGTTTCAACAGTGGTGCGGTCACGCAGAAGAACCATCCGCCTCGGGGACATCAGTCGTGGGTCCCTGTCCGCGATTACCGCTATGACGAGCACCGAGCCGCACACGGCCCGGACGGAGCGCTGGCAGAGGTCACGGTCCGGGGCAGCGTGCCCGACGTTTTGGACATAGTGACCGAGATCGAGCGAATCCCATAACGAACGCTGGTTGAAGACGGCACGACAGGGGCCCCGCGGGCGCCAAGGTCACACCTTTGGGAACGGTTCCCAGCCGCTCTTCACGGTCTTACCCAGACTCAGGTCAAGGCTCCCACGGATACGACCGTTGTACGGGCCCAGCGTTTCGGACGCATCGATCAACCGGTGTACGTCTTCGAGTGGCACGTAGAACGTCACCTCCGACCCCGATTCAAGTCGGTGTGGGAGCGGCGGGTTGGGATCCCACGCGAAGCGCGAGAGTGACATCCCCGCCTGTCCCTCCACCCCGTAGCCCTTTATGTCCACCGGCATCCGACCGCGGTTGCGACCGCGCACCGCAACAACCGGCTCGGTGAAACCTTGCTGCAAAGTCCTGTCAAGGTCGCCGCGAATGGGACCAATAGCGGCTCCTCCCCTCCCGAGGCCACCCCACAGGATCTCCGCTTGAACACGCGGGCCAGTCAGCGAGTGCTGTACGACTTGCCAGGTCAGACTTGCAACGGACAGCGCGAGGCCGACGACGGCGATTGTGAGTGTGAAGACTTCCACGCGAGATCCTGCCTTTCGCCAGTGACAGGCAGTATGCCGACGGCACTTTGCTGCTGCAAACAGGAAGCCAGCCGGGATCCTCGGGGGGTGAGACCACGGCTGGCCTGAAGTTAAATCTAACGGGGACGCGGAGCCGCTGTCCCTGAATTCGTGACACTCGCAGATCTCTCGCGCTTACGAGACCCTCTTCGGGCATCCCACGGCCTGAGCGACAGGGCGCTGACCTGCGCAACCAACGACCAGTGGGCCCTCGCCGCTTGGCGTCGCGGACGATGCCGTATCTCCGTTCGCCAGTCAGCCCTGCCAGTGCGTCTGGTTGTGTCAGGTTTGCCCCGCCGCGTGTTCCAGGTCGTAGTGCCGGTCAGATCGAGCGGCCCCGAGCCCCCTCACGGTCGCCGCAGCAGCAGCGAGGATATGCCCGTGGCGGCCCAAACGGACTCGGCATAGCCTCTGTCGGTCTTGGTGATAGCCCATGTCGGCATGGGTGATGGGGGCAGTCGGTATGGGTGATGGCGTCGACGATTTTCCCTGTCGGTTCTGGTGACAGCCCCCTGTCGAGTTCGGTGACAAAAGAACTCAACGCTTCTTTACAACGCAACCGGGCGCTTCCAACTCGCAAAACGAACTCACGTTCAACGCATGTTCTCAACTCGTCTCGCGCCAGCGCGCGACAGCGGGCGAGCACATGAGCGAGGCGCCGGACGATGCGAAGCCACGATCGTGCCGATAACCCATTAGCCACTCGACGGTTCAGGGAAGCGCCAGGTCGGCGCCATCAAGCAAGGAGAGCGAAATGGAAGTTAACGTCACCGCAGCACCGCGAAGACTGACCCCAGCCCAAGACTCGTTCAGTGTCCCGCGATCACTCGTGTCCGCCCGTCTCATAAGGGTCAAGAAAGATAAGGAGACCAAGGAAGTTAAGGAGACCCGTCACGCTCTCACCGACATCGACAAGTTCGTCGCGGTTGCCCTCTACGACCTTGGTTACGACACCGAATACTGGATCCTTGAAAAGACCGAACCGAAAGGGTGGGCCTATGAGGGAAGTATCCGCCACCTGGCGGGCCGTGTCGGTTGCAGTCGCTCTGCACTGACGAAGGCCCTAGGCAACTTGAAAGCCGTGGGAGTCATCCTAAGTATCGAGCAACTGGTGAAGGAATCAGCCGAAGACGCTGCCCAGTCAGAGCCCCATGACTACAGATACGGCCGGCCCAGCGGAAATCCCCACAGGGCCGCCGCAACTATTCGTATCGTGCTGAGGGCACCCCTCACTGATGCAGGAGATGACGAAGGCCGTGAGGAGCCGTTGGTTCCGATCGTCTACTCAGCGGATGGCTACGTAACGATCGATCAAGCGGCCTTCTGGGAACACCGCCGCCATGGGGGCCCGCGCCAAGATCCGAAGCGCTCATGGCAGGCATGTGCGGCTTTGCTGACAATCCTTGCGTCTGCGTCGTTCAACCGGGATAAGGGACATCCCTGTTTTGTAGGAACCGCGGAACTTGCAGCCAGGGCAGGCACGAATGTCACCCGGTTCATGGAGCGCCTAGCAGCAGTCGACGAGATTCTCCCCGGGTTGATGCTGAAGACCGTCACCCGGGCGCCGAATCGGAGCAATCAGTACTTCTTGCCGTCCACCTACTTTGTGAGATGGACGAAGGTAGGAGCCGCTCTGGAGCAGCGAGGGTTTGACGTCCAGGAGGGGAAAACCGAAGCCCCGACATTCGTGGCGGGTGAGATCCTGTTGCGCGACCTTGTGAGTCAGATAGACAACGCTGACACGGCCGAAGAGGCTCATGATGCCCGTCAAGTCGTCGTGGCAGATGTTTGAAATCGCTGAGCACGCGCGAGCGGCCGATCGCGTGACCGCAGTGAGCGTTCTCGTCGAAGAATGCGTGTGGGCCACGACCCTGGGATTCTGGGACAACACAAACCTTTGCCTCACTCCGCTCGGCGCGAAGTTCCTGCGGGCCGCGAGGTCGCCCTCCCTTGCCAGCGCGGCAGTGGACGCCGTGCCCGAAGCGATGGCTCATGCGACCCGGCTCTGGGCTATTACTTCCGCCTTCGCTCCAACCCACGTCACTGCCGACGTAGACATTGACCGAGTCTGCGAGATCGCGGCTGAGGCGCGAAGCATCATCCGGCTCGCTATGCCTTGAGCAGAGGTCAATCGCTTCCCAACGTGGGCGCCAGTGGCGATCGTCCGGAGCGGCGGGCCCCGAGGCCGGTCTGCTCCGGACCAAATGGAGACCCAGCAGCGTGTCCTCCCACTCGAGATCTGATGCTTCGCACTCCTCGGACCGCACGGTGGCGTTGCACCGCCGCGGTAGGGGGGTCAACCAAATCCCAAGGTGAGAACGCCAGATTCGGCGGCGGGCATCCATTTGCGGATCGTGACGATGTTGGTGGTGCCGGTGTCGATGGCGGCCTGGTTGATCAAATTCCGTACAGCCACCTTGTCGGTATAGAACACGACCGCCCCGATGTTTGTGGCGTTCTTGTACGCAAACAGGGTGGCCCTAACCCGCATGGGCGTCTTGTGCTGCAACTCCAACTCGACGGCGATCGACTGAGGTGCGCCCTCGATCGGGTCACGCAGCAGCACCATGTCGGGAATGTGCAACGTACGCCGCCGCTTTCCGATGGCCGCGCCTGTAGCCACCGCGTACACCGGACCGGGCCCGTGGCCGCTTGACTGTCGCGCCGCGGCCATCCGGTCAGACACACTGTTGCGGGTGTCGGCGGCCCTGATCTCCCTTTCTGTGATCACCGTTTCACCGGTCGCTTCGAACCGGATGCCGAGGTCCACCAGCCCGAGGTCGTGACGGATGGTCGACGGAGAGATTGACTTGGGGGCTTGCAGGTTCAGGCCGGATGCGTCAGCACCCAGGTCTGTGACCGTCCAGAGCAAGAACTTGGTGAGGCCCATCGTGTGAGAAGTCACCCAACCGCCTCTACGAAGTTTCGGCATACGCCTGCGGAGGATGTGCCCCTCGACATCAAAGTGACTTGCGAGTTCCGCCAAGGTCGCAAAGCGATACCGCGCCAGAAAGCGGAGCAGTTCGACATCCCTCGATGTGAGGCGTGCCGGTCGCCCCGACCGTTGACGCCGGTACTCAGGCATCGCCGGGTCCGGGCTCGCGGCGCCAGTACCTGACACCCGTGCCCGCTCACGGCGCGGTACCGCTGGCGCGAGCGGAAGAAGCGGCCTGGTGAGTGGACTGGATGGGAGCACGGACGCCCCGCCGATTGGGCGCGCAGACGATGCTGAGGGCGGCCTGGTTGGGAGGCGACGCACCGGTTCCAGCGCAACACGTGTAGTCAGTTCGGACATGCTTGATCTCCTGGTGCGTTCCTGACGAGTCGAGGCCGCTCGAAAGCCACCACTGAGTCGGTTCTAACGCCGGCGAAGGGGTGCGGTGCTACACGACGTGTCACGCGTGAGGTCGGGAGCCTGCTGCGTGGCCGGCCCTTTTGGGTGCCACACGGGTAGCCGGGTCTGCAATGAATCGCCACTACAACGCCAGCGCTTTCGAGTTCCGCGGTGCTTAGACAAGAACCACTACCTGTGCTCGTCTCATGGTCCCGACGAAGACACTTGCGGACTCCCGCGCTGGCGCCCTTGGTCAGCATCCCGGTTGGACAGGGCGCCATGTCCACAAATGTGGACATGGCATATCGCGGAGATCCCCGGCCCCGGTCAAGCACCCCCGGTGCGGGGCCACCCCCGGTGTGGGGCCACCCCGGCCCCGGTCAAGCACCCCCGGTGCGGGGCCACCCCCGGTGCGGGGCCACCCCGGCCCCGGTCAAGCACCCCCGGTGCGGGGCCACCCCCGGTGCGGGGCCACCCCGGCCCCGGTCAAGCACCCCCGGTGCGGGGCCACCCCCGGTGCGGGGCCAGTCAAGCACCCCCGGTGCGGGGCCACCCCCGGTGCGGGGCCAGTCAAGCACCCCCGGTGCGGAGCCACCCCGGCCCCGGTCAAGCACCCCCGGTGCGGGGCAGCGGGTGGGCATGATGCTGGACTCCGAGTTGGAGTCGTTCAAATCGAAGTAGACCTTCTGGCGAAGACGATCTCGGGTACACAAGTCGCTTGTGACTCTCCAAGAGGTCGGTGACCGCATTGGCTGTGGAACGCCGATGAGCGATCTTCACGCCACCGGAGTCTTCTTCAAGGCTTCGACTCGAGAAATCGGTCTCGCAGGTCGGAGAGCGTTACGTCTCCTCCGGGAGTCTCCACGATCCAGAAGATCCATCCGTTGGTCGATGAGCCAGTGATTGTGTTGGCGAGTGGGGAGGGGTTTGCCCATGACTGCCCGTTCACCTGGAGCACACCGTTTTCGCCGACAACGCCCTCTGCTGGCCATTTTTGAACTTTGGACCGAATGCGCCAACCCTGGTGAAGAAGGCCAGCATCGGCGAGAGTGCGGAGCGTGATGCCGTTGTATCTGTCCGATCGGCCTCGCTGGATCGGCCGTTGCGGCGCCGGGGGTGGGACAGGGATGGAGTGAGGCACCACCGCCTGCTGCGGCTTCTCGGCCTGGGCACGCAGTGGGCGTCGACCGGATGTTGTGTCGCATCCCATCACGCGGAGGGCTCGCTCGATCGGAAGAACTGCTCCTTCCAACATGGCTCGCTCATACGCTGGCAGAGTTTCGTCAGACGGCCGGTTCCCGTTGTGAAGCCGGGCCTTTGTGGCCTCTGCCAGAAGGTCGTGCAGCCGTCCCTCCAACCATGCGACTTGGGCAGAGTTGAATCCGTGTGTTGTGTCTCGCCTGATGGCTAAGGCGCGGCGCCAGTAGGGCTTGGATCGTAGGTGCTCGCTTAGCCGGACCCGAACCCCTGTGGTTGCCTTACCGACATAGCACCCATAGGACCCGTCCGTGGCTGGCGGGTCGAGAAGGATGTACGCGCCGGGGCCCTCCCATTCGGGGCCGAGCGTCAGCGCGTGATCCCGTTCAACGATGGCGAAAATGAGGGCAGCGTGAGGCTCGTAGATCGTGATCGGCTCTGCCACGCTCTGGGGCACGAGCACTGTGAATGGCACGCCTGACGAACCGTTGCCTGCACCTGACATTGCTCACACCTCTCTTGTATGTCCCCCACCAGAGTCTGCCAGTGAGTTTGACCCTTGACGCCGTCAACACGAGATCGATCGATGCTCGGGTGCCGCGGAGTCCCAGTACTGCTAGCGCGCATGCTCCGGTCAGGTTTAGACGAGGACAGTGTGAGGGCGACGGGCCGGCCTCCTTCCAGCACGCCCCCTGTTCTCGGAATCCGAGAAACGGCCGACGTGCAGTCCCAGCGAAAACCACCAACCCTTTCCCCGAACCCGAGAAACGGGGTCGATCATGCCGGCCACCGCGCCCCGCCGCACGCAACCGCGGACTGGCTTGAAGTGAGGTGCCACCCGCCGCATGATGCGCACGGGTAGACCCGCAGTCTCCCGCCGAATTGATGTCCAGAACGGCGGACTCCCCCAACGGGCGCCGGGACCGGCAACGCCAACGCCAACGCAAAGGCGGTTGGCCCGAGGCAGGCCGAGCCCCAATGGCGCCCGCCGGATTCGGCTGACCCGCCGCCACCCCCGGGTCCGGACATTGTCTGAAAAGCCGCCTACCGTGTCGTGCGAAGACATACGAATGTTCGGAGACACGCAATGGGCACATCGCTTGAGACGCAAGGGGTCTGGTGGCTTCCCGACTCACCAGATCACAAGGTCGGCGGGTGGCTGACGTTCGACGAAGTGAACGGCGGTACCCTCACGCTTGGTGGCACGCTCCGCCCACCCGAGTGGCACGACAACGCTCTCGTGGACGGGTCTGTTCAGAGCGTGCGAGTACAGCACGACTCGGTTGATGGCCGAACCTATCCGATGGTTCATGGCCAACAGGGAGACAAGATTTTCACGCTTGTCTCGTGCTTCCAGAGCGCGCGGCAGTTCGGTTACATGTCTGGCACAGAGACCGAGAAAGTCACGGTCAACACAATCCTGTTGGGAGCATGGTTCGAAAACGAGGAGGACCTCCAATTCGACCGCGCCCGTGTCAGCCTCCGGCACGCGACCGCGTTCGTCGGCCAGAACGGTGTGGCATCCGAGTACCCATTCGTAGACGGAGATGACGACCGCTACTCCGTTATCACCGCTAAGACACTTCCCCCCATCCAGGTTGAGGTTGGCGACAGCAAGATTGCGTTCACCCATGTGCTCGAACAGGAAGGTGACCGATTCCACGACACCACCGTGAAACAGCGGTGGAGGCTCGACATCAGCGTTGAAGGCGTGCAGCGAATCCAGGGGTTCCTTGACGTGATGAGCGACATGCAGGACCTCATCACCATCGCTTCAGGAAGCACAGCCGACATTGAAGAGTTTGAGTTTCAGCATCCCGAACTCGACGAATCCGCAGGCGGGAAGAGGATCGACGGATTCCGCAGGAACATTCCCTACCTGGCGCGGTGGTCACAACGGTCATCTCACGAACATCTCGTAACCAAGCACGAGTACTACTTCAGGCTGGACGATCTTGACGGCATCGACGGACTGCAAAGGTGGCTCATAACGGCGATGCAGTACCGAACCGAACTCGGACGGGCCATGGCCACCCGGTACAGCGACACCATGTTTCTCGAAGACCGCATCACGAACCTCTGTGCCGCCCTGGAATCGCTGGATGCAGTCCGCCGCGGAACGTCGCGCGACGAGAATTTCGTCGACCACATCAAGCAATGCGCGGCTCTCGCCGGCACTCCGTTCACAGACATGCTCGCGACTAGTGCGGACGACTGGGCGAAGCACGTCAAGGAAATCCGCCACGACCTGGCTCACCATCGCGAGCGGCTCCGCGCCAACGCCACACCCATCGAGCACGTCGTCTCAGAGCAACTTTTCTGGCTGTTCGTCTTCTGCATCCTGCGGATCGCGCAAGCGCCGCCGAACGTTTTCGAATCCATCAGCAAGCACCCACAGATCCGATGGCTCAAGGCTGAAGCGGAAAGGGCGGACGGCCCCTGACCTGTCGGTCAGCCACCACCGGGCGGTGATACCGCCCAGCCAGACGCGGACATCCTCGGAACTGTCCACCACCAATCCGTCGGGCTGTGGACGGGCCGGAGTCACTCCGAAGGTCTCACGGACCACTTCAACGTTCGCTCGGCCATGTGGGGCTCGGCGCGAGGGGCATCGCACCAGATGTGACCTACGAGCACACCGAGGCTGCGGCGATGCCGACGTTCCCCGGTCCTCCCCAGCGTTCGACCCACGCGCCAGCCAAGCACCAAAACACAGGTAGCGCAGGGCAAAGGGCGGACGAGCACCCAATGCGCACCACATGGCGGCTGACTGGTCTACACCGGTCACGTCGGTGATGTTGATGGACGGGATCCGCACGATTGAGCGGGGTGACAGAGCCCCACACTGTTCCGGCATGTGCGGGTTTCCGTCCAATCTCGCTCAAAGCGTCCGCCAAGCGGTCTACGGTGCTGGTACAGCAGCCGGGAGCCTGCTCAGAGGGAGATCACATCGGTGGCTGGCGTGCGTCATGCGATCGAGGATGTGTCAGCGTTTCTCGACGGCAACTACTGTCAGGTGTGGGCGGTCGACCGGCGCACCGGTGAATACCAATATCTACCTGACGGGAAAGCCGACGACTACCGCGCCGAAGCGAAGCGGCACTGGAAGTGCCCCGTCCCGGACTGCACCGGACCGATCAACACACGCGGCAAATCTCGAAGGGCCCACTTTTACCACCTGAACACTGTCGACCATGCCGCAGAAAGCGAGGCGCATCTCGCGGCGAAAGCAATGTTGTTCGGGTGGGCGCGTTCCGTCGTCCCTGGCGGATGTGAGGTCCACGAGGAGTTGACGATCAAGGACCGAGACCAGGCCATCCATCGTCGACCGGATGTGGCAATCACGGACGGACAACGCACTGTAGCCCTCGAAGTCGAGTACAAGAACTTCCAACCAGAATCCTGGCGCGCCAAGCAGGCGAACTACGACCAAGTCGGCATCGTGTGCTCCTGGCTTCTTGGGCACACCCAGGTCACACGCGTCCACGACTCTGTGGCGTCCGATGGAGCCACAGAGGTGAAAGTCTCGAAACTCGGCAAAGTGATTGGGGCTGCCGGTCACCACGTCCTCGTCATTAACCCGACCGACCAACTCGTTGGAACCCTGGCAGGTGACCGCGATTTCACCAGCCGCCTCACCGCAACATCACCGACCGCGTGGTTGTGGATTCACAGGCTCGACGACTGCCAGTTGGACCCGAGCCAAGGGCTCATCACACCAGGCACTCAACGCATCGATACCGCTATCGAAGAACGACGACGGGCCGCCGAAGCAGCCCGACGACGCCAGGAGGATGAAACCAAGCGGCGGGCAGAGTCGGAGACGCGTGACGCCGAGTACGCTGCACGCCGCGCCGAGTTCATCCGCCGCAAGCAAAAGGAACAGGACGAGGCGTGGCTCGCATCAACCCTGCACGCGACCTGCCTTGAACGCTGGGGACGCGTGCCCGATGTCCTAACAGCCCGAATGCGTAACCCCGGCGCTGCTTTCGCCAGCGAGGCCCATTGGCACGCGGTCGTCTATGAGGCGCTCCTCCACGACAGCACCAAGCCGTTCCGCCTGACAGATGTCGAGCGCGTAATCCGGCAAACCGGGCTTCCCCTCAATCCGGATACGAAGCAACGGTTCAGATCCCTCATGCAGTTCTTCGAACATCTCGCCCACGCAGGCCTACTGCGAATTGACCGATCCAAAGGCATCGTCCTGACACCGGCAAGCCACAACATTGGCGCAAAGCCCCAAAGGCGCAGGACACAGGATGTGACCGAGCAAGCAGCCACCACAGCACCACCCGTCATCCCCACGATCCCGCGACTCTCCCAGACCCCTGGTCCAGAACCACCCACGGAGGCTGCTACCCGGTGGACCGTATCGGCAGAGCGACTGAGACTTATCAGCCGCTTCAATCGGGTCCCCGAGTTTGTTGCTTGGCGAGCACTCACAGAAGAAGAGTTCGCATTCATCGACGCCACCCCAGAGCACTGGCACGCCATCATCTACCTCAACTTCATCGACGGCCGACCGCACGGCCACCTGTTCTCCATCGACGACATCGTTGCGGAACTGGCAAAGAGAACGATCGACGCGTCGTCACCGCTCGCACGGGCTGCAATCCGTGGCTACTTGCGGAACCTCACACAACGTCGGTTCCTCGTCCAAGCCTTCGAAGACACATTCACGCTGGCAAGCGACTTCTGAGACCGACAGACGGTCACTGACGCGTTGCTCCCCCAGTCGCCTCCCAGCCGGTCGTGAGATTCGACCCGCCTTCAGCCGTCGGTTCGGGTAGTGAACTGCCTCCTCGATCAGATCGGTGCATTCCACCGACCTCGAGTTCTCCCGTCCAAATCCGCCACACGTGCGACCACGTCCGCCAGGTAGTCCTTTCAAGCCATGTTCAAAAAACACCTCGGCACATAACGAGAAATCCGTCAGCGGCACCTGCTCTAATCAACTTAGACACACCGCGGATTGCCGGGATGGCGAGCCGGGACATTCGGTTTGATCCGCCTGGATCGCGCCGATAAGAGGATCGGCGGGCCGGGGAGCGACTTCGGCGGCGAGAGCGAAAACGGTGTGTCTAATGAAGAAACTCATAGCAGCGACCCTGGCCGCTGGCCTCATCTTGCCTCTCACGGCTTGCTCGGCAGGCAACGCGCCCGTCCGGGCGGACTCATCGAACCCCCCAGCAACCGCGACGACACCGAGCCCGGTGGCGGCAGTCAAGAACGACGCCGACGGCAAAGCCGACGTGTGCTCGAACGTCGACGCATCGACGTTCGACCTCTCAGAGGACCTGGCGGCCGCTTACACCCAAAAGGAGGTCGCCGCAGCGGCATGCGAAGCGATCCGATTCCAATACGACGC
Organism: Aeromicrobium ginsengisoli; assembly: GCF_004134905.2. GTDB lineage: Bacteria > Actinomycetota > Actinomycetes > Propionibacteriales > Nocardioidaceae > Aeromicrobium > Aeromicrobium ginsengisoli. The sequence goes on from NZ_SDPQ02000001.1 coordinate 497,141, forward strand.
CGGCTGGACCGACCTCGCCATTCCCGGCCATACGGTGAGGGTGTCGGGCGGCCAAGCCATCACCGAAACTCTCCGGCCATGGCTGACCGAACGAGCCTTGAACAACGCGAGCACACTCGCGGTCAAGTCCGCCGATGGTGACGGGGCCGCCGACGACGACCTCATCGGGCTGACGATGGTCAATCTGACCAACCCCGACTGGAACCTGCGCGCACAGGACAAGGAAGGCAGCCTGATCGTCGACGACCGGTCGTGGGGGGACGCCGACCTCACGATCGACAAGACCGCCGACGCAGCCGGCCGCGAGCGCGTGGACGTGACGATCAAGTTCACCGATCAGATGCTGCTGACCCGCAAGAGCGACGGCGTGCTGGGATCGGTCCCCGTGACCCGGACAATCACGTACGCCATGTCGCAGACCAGCCTCAAGGACCATCCGTGGCTGGTCGACGGGTGGTCGGCCAAGTGGACGTACGGCACCCCGACCCTCGACAAGAAGGCGGAGAAGTGATGAAACAAATCATCATCGCGGCACTGGCCGCGACGCTCCTTCTAGGACTCGCAGTCCCGGCATCCGCAGGAGACTGGGGCACCGGGTCCGGCGACTCAGGCGGCGGCAAAGACGACAACCCCGGCAACAGCGGGGACCCGAACCCTGGAGGAGGATCCGGGTCCGGCGGAACCGCCGGAGGAACGAGCGGCCGGTGGTCGCTGTCGGGGACCATCTGGGGCAACCCGACCACCAAGAAGGCCGTAGCACCCAGCCCAGCCGCCTCCGGCTCGAAGAAGGTCACGTTGAAATGCTCGGGGTCGAACGCATGGGGACCGTTCCTCGGGCAACGTTGGTCGAGTTGGGGTCACCGGACCTCGCAGGGCAACGACAACGGCTCTTATCGATACAACTTCATGGAGGGAGCCTCCCGCACCTGTATCGACGCCCCGCATTTCGTGATTGAGACACGCCGCTGCGTCACGCGGATCACCGGCGATGTTACGTGGGCCTATAAGCGCGTGGACGGGAAACCTGTTACCACGCGGAACCTGGGCACGACAACCACGGCGTTCGCAAAATCAGGCAATAAGGACCTCTCGAAATGCACGTCCGAGTACCAGAAGCACTTCAGTTTCGATGATGAAGTGTGGGGCGAGTACAGGGGCCGCGCGGCCGCTTTTGAACGCGTCGCCACAATCAAGCGGTTCACCACCCCACACGCAAAATCGGGCAAGACACCCAGGCCAGTCCTGCTCGCCATGGGTCCGGAACAAAAGGTCAATCCGGTGACCGTCTGGTGGTCCCAGTCTTGCCGCTACGGCGTCGAGCAAGGTCGTAAGAACCGCGACTATTCCGGCAACGGGTGCCAAGGCAAACCATCCACTTCTGAATGGAAGTGCGGCATTGCTCCGACCGCCTCCCCGTACCTATCCGGCATCCGCAACTCGAAGGAGATCGAAGTATTCCACGACGCAAAGCGGCGGCCGATCCGGTTCAAGGCACCCAAGCCCACCGGCGACGTACGGGCGTTCCGGGACAAGTCTGGGACGCTCAATTACGTCTCGGGCTCGCCGTTCCGGACGATCAGCGGGTCGTCGGTTGCCAATGCGCAGAAGAATTCCACGCAGCATTTCTCGGCGGTTCCGGCGTACGGAACCGCCGTCTCGGGCTGGCCAACAACGTGGAATGGGCAGTGGTTCCGGGCGGGCCTCCCGGGTCAGAACTTTAAGGCCAGAGTGACGTATCGGTTCTCAGCGGAGTTCAAGCACCAGTTCGCAATCGTGACTGGCATCCGCTCGGACGGGTCGCTCATTTACAGGACGAGCACCAAGTGGGCCCGTTCGACCGGCTCCTGTGCCACGCCGAGTACCAACTTGGCGATCACCCGCTCGCGCACCAGCAACTGAAGCGGTCATAGTCCGCCCCGGTACGCAGGTCGATTCGCTCTCCACCTGCGTACCGGGGCACTCCTATGCACAAACTCATCGACGGCCGTTAGAAGCAATGGGACAACCAAGCCATGTCTCAAAGAGGAGCACGCCATGTGCAAAGCGAAATCAGCCGGTGGAGTCCGGTGCAACGGTCACCGGCGCGCCGCAGCCCAGAACTCGATAGTCGCTCTCGCAGCGGCCACGTCACCGTTGTCCCATGCAGAAGCGAGCAGGAAGATCGAGGACGCCCGCACGACCGGTGACACTTCGCCCGCCAACCGTGCGGAAATCGACGCGTTCTTGACCGATGCCGCGAGTCGGGCAGAAACATGCGAAGCACTAGGAACGCGGACAAAGGTGGCCGTCGTTGCCCGCCTTCGTGAAGCGATCGGCCATCTGCGGATCGATCGCGCCACGCTGGCAGCATGGCGCGCTGCCCTCGGTCGAGAATGGGCGCAGGTCGGCCGGGCCGGCGTCTCGATGCTGCTGTCCGCCACCGTTGCCGCAGGCGTCGGCGGTTGCGGGGCAGGCAGTGACGGTCACGTCCCCGAGCCGACAACCTCGGCAACCGTCGCAGCGGCGCAAGTACAGCCGTACGCGGCAAACTCGATCCCGAAACCGGACATCCCCCAGACAGTTGCCGACTACTTTGGGTCCGAAGCGAACGCGCGAGCGGCATATCGAAAGGCCACCAAGGCCTACATGGCGGCACAGATGGACAGCGAGATGTTGTCCCTTGACCGCGCCGACGCCACCCCCAACTCTTTCAAGATCCGCACGGCACTCTCCGCTACTGCCAAGTCCAAGTTTGACAAGAGGATCACCAAGGCAGCGGATGGCGATCAGCAGGCCTACCAGGACGTTTCAGCACTCACCCTCTTTGACGCGCTCGACGCGAACGCCGCGTCTGGAACTGAGTTTCGACGCGGGGTACCCTCAACCACCGTGCAGCGGAGAATCGAGGCGCTCCGTATCGCCGATGGTTCAGGAGGGCGACCGAAGGTCACATTCATCTACCGGGGTGCACTACGCATCACCGAACACGACCAACGACTGCTCTCTCCGTACGCCGTGAAAACAACCCTATGGCTCACGAAAGGGGGGGAGATCGACGCTTGGGCCAGTGACTGGAAGGCCGTTGACCCCGGGGAGCAGACTCCGGACCGCTGGTGACCCGCGGGCGAACGTTCAGCGCTTGCGTCGCCGCCTGGACGGGGTCACTCGTCCTTCGCCGTCGCACGAGTTGCAGTTGATGTACGAGTTTGTGTCCCTGTCGATGGCGTACGAGCGGCCCTGTGTGTCGACCTGGTCGCCGTTGGACGGCTCGAACCCCGAGCCGCCACATCGAGGGCAAGGGACTGCGAGGTCCTCTGTTTGGGCTGCGACTCTTGGCATGGCGGGCTCTCCTTTGGTGGTGTCTATGAACGCGTTATCGGCGCGCATCGGTGTCGGAGGTCTTGACTGGGCACCAGGGGCACCAGACCTCGTGCCCGTGGGAATCGAGGGCGGGACGCCCGTCGTCGTCGAGGACGCTGCGGGTGCCATGGCATGGATCACAGGTGGTGCTGAGAGTGGTGGTCATCGGTCGCTCTCCGGTCAGGGGGTCTGCCCCTGTTATCGGCGCACATCGAGGAACGGTGCTCCAGTAGGACTCCACAACGTTCCTGCCTGTGCTGTAACCGGATCGGGCAGCCCGGACGCGGTTCGACACGTAAAACCGTGAGCACAGCACCCGCCCCGGCGCTTTCCCTCCCTAACTATGGGAGACCGCATGACCCGCAGCACCAAACGACTCCGCGTGATCGGCTACGTCCGCCTGAGCGACTATCGAGGCAAGAACGACGCTTCGACCGCCGCAGCGCGTCAACGCGAGGCGATCACTGCAATGTGCGTAGCCCGAGGAGGGGACCTCGTGGACATTGTCGAAAACCTGAACGTTTCCGGGTCCGATCGCGGTAAGCGCCTAGACCGTCCGGGGCTGGTCAATCTTCGCCCCGACGGCGACCCGACTACAGGCGTACGCGGCAGGCCGATCTTCGACAGAGTCAAGTATCTGATCCGACGAGCCGCTCTGCCGTGTTCCCTGTTCCCAATTCGTTCCAACCTCGAATGGTGTCAGGCCACACCGCTACGTTCAGAACACATCCGACTACACATGGAGACCTGATGGCCGAAGAAACTGCCGACGAAGCAGGCGAGTCTCCTGAGCCGGAAGACGACCCGACGAGCCCGGCGAAGTCTGACCCTGCAACATCGGACGCGCCGCCACTCCGCGCTGCGACGTGGTCTGAACTAATCCAGTGTGCGGACTCCGCATTCCTAGTGGGCGGGCACTGGCACCGCGTCGCTGGACGATTGGCGACCATGATGCAAGGGCTCGGCCTAGACACATCGGATCCTCTCGCCATCCCCCTTAGACGCGGCTTGAACTTCGCGCTAACTGCCGAGGACGACCGAGCGCACGTTGAGATGGCCCCTTCGGGCTTGCACAACGGCGTTCCATTAGCGCTAAAGCGCGTCCCGGTTGAGGACCTCGACGTATGGCGCAGAATCGCGAAGGACGTTACTCACCCTGCTGCCAAGGCGCATTTCTACGATCTCCTGTTCAAGAAGGGCGGACCGCGCGCTCTGAATGACGCGGTTGAGGCGGTCCATGCGTACATGGAAGTCGCGAAAGTGGACCACTACGAAGTCCAGGTCGGCGAGGAGGAAGAGCGTCAGTTCAAGTGGGCCGCTCACAATCGAAACATGGCAATGGGTCGGGCGCTCTCATTGCGTCACGTGGTCGCGAAAGACTCCGCGTCCGCCGCCCTCGTTGAAGAGGTGCAAGGGCTCGCCTTGCGGTGTATAAACCGAATCCTGCTGGACCCTTCCCCGCATATCGGCGACCTCTTGATGCTTGTGCGACTCCTGACGCGCGGGCGTCGGACGCTAGCTCCCCAGCAGTCCGAGGCCCTCAAGGTGGCGATCGAGCAGGCGCTCCACAAGCACCAAGACCGCGATCACGTTATCGACGACTTAGTCGCTCAACTGATCCTTCTCGAACCCAGCCGCGCAGACGAACTCAACAGAGTCCGCGTTCAGGCCCGCCTCACCATCGCGGAGTCTCAGCCCCACGCCAGCGTCAAGATGATTCATCTCGAACGAGCGGCCACCTTGGCACGCAATCATCAGTTTCGCGACCTGCACGACGAAGCAATCAAGCAGATGCAGCGGATCTCACCTGAGGATCTCGGCTTCCAAACGTTCTCTTCAGAAGCGCCCCTGCAAGCCGAAGTCCTCGCCGCAGAGATTCAGCGGGTCAGTGAAGGGGCTGACTGGCGCGATTCTCTAACGTCCTGGCTCCAAACAGGTTCACCTTCTGGCAATGCGGAATCCAATCGTGAAGGCGCAGAGGCTCTGGCTCAAGTCTCGTTGGTCAGCCAACTTGGGATGCCATCTATCGTTTATGGGCGCGACGGATTGCCGCGCTGGACGGCCAGCACCGACGATGAACGGCGCCAGCACGAGTTGGCACGACATGAAATGTTTGCCGTCAATTTCAACGGACTGGTTCTCGCCGAGGGACTGGACGCGATCGGGAAGAAGTACGCGACTCCCAACGTCGAAGATCTGACACTCCTCCTGAGTCACGATGGGGCGGGAGACGTTGCCCTCGCAGGCATGTTCGCCAGAGCTCTCCTGCGCTACTGGAGTGGCGACTTTGAGGGCGCTCTGATGACAGCCGCCCTTCGCGTGGAGACAGGCGCTCGGCATCTCGCTGTTGCGCTCGACGAGGCCGCATACGTGACGAGTCGTCAGACCGCCCCGGCCGTGTACCTCGGGATCGCCCCCTTGATCGATTTGCTGGAAAAGCACGGTCTTGACGAGGACTGGAAACGCTTCCTGCTCACGTACTTCGTATCTCCCGAGGGCCGGAGCCTGCGTCACGATCTCGCGCATGGGTTCGGACCCGATGACGACAAGCCCCGCATCGAGGCAGCGTTGTCCCTTCGCGCCCTTGGGTTGTTCGTCAATGCGGCTTGGCAGCCAGGCAAAGATACCGCCCCTGCTACGCCCGTTGTCGGGCTCCATTCCACGGGACTCGTCGAGGCGGCATACCTGCTCTTTCGCCACGCTTTCGGAGGTGTGCCTGTTACAACATTGGTCCGGCATGAAGCACGTTCTCTCCTGAGGATCGCGCGAAACTGGCGTCGTGGATGACATCTGATTCCAGCGCGCCACAAGAGGGACTGACTGAATGCGCCGCTCGTATTGCGCATTGGTCGTAACGAGGGAAGAGCCGCGTTAAGCGCATTTGATGACGCAGCGTGGGGCTGGATAGGCGCATTTGGTGACGCACGGCCCGCTCTGGAGAGAGCATTTGATGTCACACCCTTGGTGCATCTGACGGCGCACGGCTGGTGCCGGTCCGGACGCACATCGTCGTAGCCGAGAACAGGGGTGAAGATCGGTTTGCTAGTCGCCCTCCGCCCGGAGGCCTCCCGGTAAACGGCGTTGCGGGGAGATCATGTCGGCGTGCACCCAGCACACGCGAAAGTCGCCAGTGCCGTCGACACGGACGACTTGGGCCCACCATGGTCCTCCGCCTGGCTGGCGAGACCATGCGACCAGGAAGGCGGGCTCGCCGGGCAGCCCTGAACGAGGCTCGGCGTGAAGCCATACGTGGCGGGTCTTCGGCTCATCGATCGGTGGCTCCAGGCGGGCCACCCGGTCACCGGCCGGGCGGGCATTGCTCATTCCTCGAACATACTTTCGAAGAAAGGTTCTTGACAACCACGCTACGCGCGCGCCCCGAGGGATGGGCGCGTAACGTCCTCCAGAACCCGGCGGCCCCTCGGCGGCCTTGCACGGATGCTTCGCTCCCTTCGAGCCGTCGGGCCACCCAATTTGTTGCCGTCCAGGGTGGGCCTGGAGGAAGGCCTTCGATCCACCAGACCGTCACACCTCCCCCACAATGTTCTCGTCTGCGAGGTCTCTAGCCTGCTCCCTGGCGATGCAGGCAAGCGAGGATCCGAGGAGACGTTGGGCTTCCGCTCGGTCCGCCTCAGTCATGTCGGCCTCGGCGAGCAGCCTCGTCATCAGCGTCACCCAGGCCCGGACGGGGTCTTTCGCTGGATCGTCGATGACGATTTCTGGCCAGGCGGTCGCCCAAAATCGCCAGGAACCCTCAGCGCCCTCAGCGTGGAAATCCATAGCGATTCGCCACTCTGGCGTCGGCTCGTTTTCACCGTTCATATGACCTCCACATTGAGGGATTCAAGATCGAGGGTGCCAAGATTCCCGACGCCTTCATCGCAGTTGAGGGACACGACCTGCGTGTCCCATGGTGCGCCGGGGATACGCACGGCACCACGGTCAGCGACGTGCATGTGTCCATGAATGAGTAGCCGGGGTGTGACGCCGCTAAAGGCCTTGGTGACTTGCGCCCGCCCTTCGGCCGCGTAAACGAGTGCGGCCTCAGACCAGTAGGAGGGTCCGTCCAGGATTCGCTGGACGGCTGGGAGCGCAGGCTCTGGTGCGTCGTGGGTGAGCATCACGTCGGCATGACCATCGGCAGTGGCGGAACGCACCTCATCGTCGGTGATGACCTCTTCCGGCCACCAGGTCTTTCCCGATGTCCGGTGCTCAAAGTCGACGCTGGGTGCGCCGCCGAGGGACACGAGCGTGGTGTCTGCCCACAGCCATCGATGTCCGCGCTCAAAGAATCCGATCCGGTCGGTGACCCACCGGACGCCGTCGACCGGTTCAATCATGGCGAGGCGTGAATGGTCGTCGTGGTTGCCGTCTGTGATCCGGATTGTGAGGTCGTGCTGCTCGCAGACTGCCGTCACACGGCGGATGTACTTGGCCCCCTGCTCTCCGGGCCACAGCCCGAAATCCCCGGAGTGAAGTACGGTGCGGACCCCGAGGCCCGATAACCGCTTCAAGGATCTTTCAGCCCAGCCCAGGTTCCCGTGCCAGTCCCCCGCTAGACCCACACGGGGTCGCCCGGTGAGGTCAAGTGCCGCGAGATCCTCGCGGAGGCACGGAGAGTCTGCGGCTGCAGCCCAAAGGACATCGGCTACGTGTCCCGCAGCGAGAGCGGCACCGCCTGCGACCCGCTTTGACTCGGAATTTGTGGACGTGTGATCTTCGCCGGATTCGCTCTCCATGCTCAATGGTTGCACTTGACAATTGCTATACGTTTACGCAGGTCAGGGCGTATTCACCCCTCGACAGGCCCTCCGTCCAGCCGTACGCTCGGCACCATGAACGAGGGCGAGGACGGTGTGGAGGGCAGCCACGACCAGGACCGTCCGATCAACGCCGCAAGGGCCACCAAACCCCCGCTTTCTCACCTACACAGAGGCCCTCGAACTCCTCACGAGCCGCCACGCCGACCCAGACTCCGCGAGGACCTCCCTCGCCTCGCCGACGACATTACTGACGACCTCGGCCCAAACCGATGAGCGCCTGCATCAACGGTGTCGAGAACGGCGACTGATATGACCGGTCAACCTGGAGGGCTCAGCCCTCGAGAGGAGGCGATCATCGATCGATTTTCCGGCACCGAGCCTCTTCCCGCCGGCGAGGTGGAGCAAATTGTTGAGGCCGGGCGATTGGCGGCCCGGGGCGCCCGGATGCCGGACGGCATCCCCCATCTTGACGAGATCATCGCCGCGTTCCCGAAACATCACAGGACACCGATCATGGTCGGGGCCTTCATCGAAAACGCAACCATCGACCATCCAACCCTCGCGTGCGAAGTGGGAGTCAGAGAGTGGCTACTCGACGGCGGGGCGGTCGAGCCTGTCATCGAGGTCGCCCGCGAAGCCGACCGCTGGGGAATGTGACGGCAGCGGCAAACGACGCAGATCACTTACAGTCTCAAGTCCGCTTGCCGCCCTCACACGTACGACTGCGGGTAATTGCCGTTGTCACGAAGTGCAGCAAGGAAAGACCCGCGCTCGGCTTCGGTGACAAGCCCGCTCCGCTGGGCGGCAAAAAGCAGGTCGCCAGTCCCGTAGCACCGGATCTTGCTGGCCGTCGCAACTATGAACGCAGCCCTGTCGTCTGTCACAAACCGCGCCTCTGGGAACCGCCGCTGCAGAATTGCGATCGTCTCAGCCTCACCGAGATGCTTGCGGGGATGGTCGTCAGCCGGGTTGGCCATCGCATCGCGTATGACCCGGGTGTCAATGTGCTCTGCTGAGTCGGGCCGGATGGCTTCTCCGAAAATTCCCGAAGCGGAGGTATGGATCGTCGGGTAGTCCCGAACCCAATCGCGACACTCGTTTTCGACCGACGCCACCCACGCTCCGCCGTCCTTCACCAAGGTGCTCAACACGTCCCACCGGTCGATGACTTCAAAGTTCACGAGGACGGTGGTGTCGGAAAAGAATGCAGCAGTCACAGGTGGGGCTCAGCCTGCGAACGCTTCGAGGAGGTCCTCGATGCTCCCTGCAGGTTGAGGTTCCCCAACCAACTCCTCGACCGGGCTCTCCAACATCCAGGCGAGCGTCTCCGGTGTTAGCCCTTCGTTCTCGACACGCCGACGGTGAGCGGTGATCAATGTAAGAGGGAATCGGCGCTGCGAGGCGTCTTGCATCCGCTTATCGATCGGATCGAAAAGCGCAGCGAAGAATCCTGTTCCCTCTGGGCGCGGCAGGTCCAGTTCGTGCTGCCACGGTCGCAGTGCCCCGGGCATCGGGCGTGAAAGCATCTCGCTCACCTCGGAACTGGTTCTGAGTCCAAGACTGTCGAGGCGGTGACGCAATGCTGTGGTTCCTACTCCCTGGTCCCACAAGAATTGGCCGACCTCCGGGCACGTGATGGTGTCCCAAGCCAATGACCTGATCAGTGTCTCGGGCATCAACAACTCGCTGGCGAATTGATTGGCGGCAAGTTCACGCTCATCCACTTCGCTGCTTGTTTCGACCTCGTGGTGTCCGAGTGCAAGGTGAGCGACTTCGTGGGCAAGGTCAAAGTTGCTTCGCCACCAGTTCACATTCGCGGGTAGCAGGATGACCATGCGGCCACCAAGGGTGAAGGAATAGGCCGTTGATAGGTGTTGGACCCTTACGACATCGACATCGAGGCGCTCTTCCAGTCGGCTGGCGAACACGGGAACAAAATCCTCACCCAAGGCCCCGCGCAAACCCGCCGCCGTAGTTGGGATAGGTGCGGTCGGATGGTCTGTGCGGGGATAAGCCTGCCGATACGCCAATGCGACGGACTGCAGTTCGCGCTCGTCCGTCTCCCGGCCTGGATTTGAACGTCCGCCTGTCCCGGGGTCGTAGTCATGACGAGCCGCAATTGAGACTCGCAGTGGATCCCGATCGCCCGTAATTAGCCAGTGGACGTCCGCGTCAAGAAGGTCCGCGATTGCCGCGATCTCGACACTGGAGAATCCCCGGTGCCCGTTCAATGAACGCGACATCGTGTCAGCAGTCAGCCCGATTTGTTCCGCGAGCCACGCCTGAGTGTGGCCGCCCAAGGCGCCCTTCACACGGGCGCCAATCTCGGCATTTGTAGACATATGGAGCACCCTACAGGCCAATGTTGACAAAATCCCAACTTCCGCGAGCGATTCGAAGCGATCGAGAGGAGCCATCGTTAGGCCAAAGGACGGCGGGCAACCTGGCCCATCAAAGCCCGAGTGAGCCGCTGCTCGTGTCGCGCAGCACTTCGCCGGGTCTGACGTACATGGCCAACGTCCTGAGGTCCGCGTGCCTTGTGGTCCGAGCGAGGCGGCTAGCGGGGACCCCCGCTTCGGCGGCCACGGTGGCGTGCCCGGCACGCAGCGAGTGGGCGGAGATTGGGAGGTCAGACAGTCCAGCGCAGCAGGCCATCCGCTTCACGATCGCATTAACCGTGTCGGGATGCAGAGAGACACGATCAACGTGTCCCCCTCTGCGTACCCGCACGAAAAGAGGACCGGCTGTTGCGAGCCCCGCAGCGCCAAGCCAGTCACGAAGAGCGCTAACCGGGTCAGTGTCCTGGTGCGCGCCCCGGACAACGCCGACGAACGCTCCGGCTCCTTCCTGGTCACTTTTCGACTTTCGCAGGCGCACCACCACACCATCAGCCTTGAAGGAGAGGTCACTGACGCGAAGGTTTGAGATCTCGGATCGACGAAGCGCGCCCGCGAAACCGATCAGCAAGATCGCCGCGTCTCGCTTGCCTGCAAGCGTCGCTCGGTCGAGGGTTCCGAGCATTCGCCGCACCTCGGCGACCGTCAACGGGTGGGCTTGTTTGACTGCGCGCTCCCCCGCGTCGATTCTTCGCAGGCCACGGACGACAAGTTGCACACCGCGGACCGCCGTGGGATCTTCGAGCCCCTCGTCAATGTGCCGTGCACGTATTGCTGCCACGGTCACGTCTAGCCGCGACGTTGAGACACCGGCCGAGTGTCTTTCAGCCAGGTGCGCAGCGACGAGCATCGGATCGGCTGGGAATGCGTTCACGCCTCGTCCAACACACCAGGTCTCCCATGACCGCCATGCTGATGCGTAGGTGCGGCGGGTGCCTGGTGCTCTGGCTGCACGGATGGCTTCGTCGATGCTGGCGCGGTCGACGAGCGAGAGCCCTTCGGCCGCCAACTCGAGATGATCAGTCATCGTCGGACCCGGAGTGAGGCGACGATCGCGAAGAAGGACCGACTGATGGCGTCGCTGTACTCAGGGGAAACGAGGTCCACCTCGATGGGCTCGACTATCAGATGCTGGCCGGGAAACTCGGCCAGCGGCAGATCCTCAGCGCACAGAGCATGCACAACTACGTGCACGTGAGTGTTTGGATCTATGACGGTCAACCGGACCACGTGGACGACACTCACAGCCCCTCCTAGGGGTCAGTCCTGCCCAGCGTGTCCACCGTCATTTTAGCCCGCGAGAAGGGACATTTTCGCGTTCTATCGTCCTGGCTCACACTTAACGCTGTGCGACAACGGCGTCGTGAAAGGCCTGAACCCTCAGCACGATCTCATCGTGCGTGAACGGCGCGGCATGCCCTCGCAGAAACGCCTTGGCGTTCGCAGCATGCATCCATCGAAAGTCGCTCTCATCGACGGCGAAGACAGCATCAACCTCAACGTCGTGGTGCTCGCCGAGACCGAAGGTCGCGATGAAGTCCTCCAAGGAAGAGAACCAATGGGTAGTGTCACCGTGCCTCGCTTCCAACACGGGGCGTCGCGCGGGAATTGCTTCTGTCATGTCCTGCTGATCGGGCGTGCAGTCTTCGGTCATCGCGCTCTCCTGCGACTAAGGGACGCCGTCGTTGACGTCCGTATTTGTTATCGGCTCAAATCAGCCGCGGCTCGGCCTCAGTCCGCAAATGGCTACTCCCAGCCGTTCGCGAACCGGCATTGCGTCGGGTCTCCGATACCGCTTGACACCTGCTATACCAGGGGAAAACCGGTCCTCAGCGTCTCCGCCGCCTGCCCTAGTGTCGGGACATGACCGACGCCGAGGACGACATCGCTGACCGCCTCCACCGGGCAAGGATCGCCTCGTTCCTTGCACCCGACGAAGAGCCCTCCACGCCGCTTGAAGAACCTGGGCTTGATGCGCTTTTGAAGCGGACTGCCGCGATCTACTCTCAGGCGATTACGGACGAAACCAGGGCCGACTACGCGAGACGTTGGAGGAAGGTTGAAGCCTGGTGTACGGCGCGCGGGTTTGAGTCGATCCCGATGCGGCCGGAGGTACTGCTGTTGTATTTGACTGCTCAGATCGATTCGGAGGCCGGTATCTCACTCGCGACGGCTCGGGGCTACGCGTCCGCTGTGTCGCGTGTCCACAGGGAAGCAGGGGTACCGACCCCCACCTCGTCCCCGCTCGCGTATCAGTTTATGCGCGGACTCGCCCGCCATTCCGAAGCCCGTCCCATGAAGCCCACAAACACATCAGCCATGAGGATCGGTGAACTCCGCAGGGTTTGTCGTCATTTGGACTCTCTCACGATTGATCCCCGAGCGGCGCGGGACGCGGCCATCCTGACTCTTCACGGCCTTGGCCTCGGCGACGGCCAACTCTCACGCCTAACCTGGCCGGACCTCACGGTCGACGACGAAAGCATGGACATCAGGCTCGTGTCCCCACGTGGGGGCCCGGACACCACGCTCACATTCGACACGTCCACCGAATCCGGCACTGTTGCGTTGAATACTCTGCTCACCTGGCGCGCCATAGCGACAGAGGCCCTGCCGCCGGTTTTCAGTCCCATTGAACCAAGCGGGTGGCGATCGCCCGAACCACTCACAAAGCGCGCCGTCTTCCTGGCACGGCACAGCAGGTTGTCCTCGCTCGGGGCGAACGGGCAACTCGCCACCATCCCAGACGCAATTGCTTTGTTGTCCGGCACGCCGAGTGAGGTTCTTCGAGATCGCGCGTTGCTGTTAATTGGGTTCGCAATGGCAGCCCGACGCGGCGAAGTCACGAGACTTGTGTGGAGCGACATCGTCGAACGCACTGGAGGCTTGGAAGTTCACATTCGCTCATCGAAGACCGATATGTCGGGCCGTGGTGTCACTCTCGGCATCCCCCACGGGAAGTCATCGCTCACCGACCCCGTTGCCGCACTGGCCGCCTGGCGGGCCAGGGTCGCCCAACAATTGGGAGAGTCAGCAGTACAGGCAGAGCGAAAGGTTTTCGTTCATGTCGGACGTTCCGGGAAACTTACGGAGACCCCGCTCTCACCGGAGGGCCTAACCAGATTGGTCGCTCGCAGGGCCCAAGAAGCAAATTGTGTCGGCTCGTTTGGCGGTAGATCCCTTCGATCGGGCTTCATTTCGACCGCGGCTGATTCTGGAATTCCAGTAGAGGCGATTGCCCGTCAGTCACGGCATCGTCGCTTAGAAAGCCTCGTGCTCTACATCCGACAGATCGATCCCATCCAAGGAAGCGCTGCGGGCGAAATCGGGCTATGAGTACAGATCTATCCGCCCGGAGGATGCGAGAAGTCGCAATCGGTACCAAGCGTTTCGAGGAGTTCTGCTCGAACTTCGGGGTCGCGGTTTCGATCACCTCCGCGCCGATCTACCTGACCTGGCGTTCTGAGCAGGGCGCTGACGCGCGGACGATCCAAAGAGTCATTGGATGGCACAACGCCGGAGCGCGGATTCGCAGCGAGCAACCGTGGAGCGAGTCAGAAGCCGTTAGTCGTTGGTTACGCGGGTTTCACCGTGCGGCCCCCATTGGAGCCAGCGCTCAGCGATCTGATCCTCTGTATAAAGAGGACGCGGGAGCGCTGGCGGCCGCTTGCTTGCGACCAACCCGATCACAACGACTCACAACGGCCGCCCTGATCTTGGCGAACAGCACTGCACTGCCACCAATCTCGCTAGCACGTTTGAAGTGGTCCGATGTTCGCATCCGGGCCAGCAAAGGATGGGTGGAGGTGGACCCGCCACCCTATGGACGTTGGGTGCCACGGCCCGACAAACCAATCGTTGTCGCCAAGGGGCCGCCCGGCGCTTGCCTCATCGCCGCGTTGCGCGAACTGAAACCGGATCGGCAGCCGAGCCCTTTCGTACTCGACGGGATCGGCGGCCGAGGCGACATGCAGCGTATAGCCCGATCTCTAGCCAACATTCCTGGGCGCGCGACTGGGCTATGGCCCCGTCCACAGATGACTCCCGAAGAACTCACCGCAGTGATTCGAGAGGCGAATAGACCGACACCAGCCACCGCCAGAGACCTCGCCCTAGTGGTCCTCTCACATCAAGCCGCCCTGACTGGGATGGAGGCGATCCGTCTATATCAAGGCAACCTCCACCGCGACGGCCGCACACTCACTGTCAAGGTGCAAGGGCGCCGTGAACCGGTCCACCTATGGGCGAACCCGGGATCCCCATCCTGCCCAATAGACGCGTGGGAGGTCTGGACCGGCCTTCTCCACGAGCAGGGCCAAACCCGCAAAGACTCCCCTATCTTCAGGGCCGTGTCCGGAAGTCGCATCCGGGACAAACCCATGACGTACGTGGCTCTCAACCGCACCGTCCAAGCGCGCGCTGAGCAAGCCCGGCTCACCGGCGACTACACGTTCACAGGCCTCCGAAGTGGCTTCATTCGCGGGCTTTTACGCGATGGCGTGTCAGAACTTCACGTCGCCAGCCGGGCCGGACTGACCAGCCTCGGCGCAGTGGAATATCACGAACGGCGCGAATCTCTAATGACCAAATCAGTCGCCGGGATGATCGGCCTCTAATCAATGGGGAGCGCCTGCTGGAGGGCGACTAGATACCTCTCGCCTTGCGCCCATCGGTTCGTGTGGGGGCGACTGGCACCCAGCGTGGGCCGCTGAAGTAGACCTTCCATATTCGTCGGAGGGGAGGTCTTTCTAATGGCGTGCGGCAACGCCGGCCACACCAGCCTTCCAATGTTCAGTCGCTCGTGCGCATCCGAACGAACGGTGTTGGGCAACAGGTGACGATGACGCCGGGTGCGGCAAAGGCATTCGTTACCGGTGTGACTCTAGGCTTCGCGTACGACAAGGCCATTGCCGCTCCTTCCAACGAACCAGACACGGAGGTGGAGGCGTTCGCGGGCAAGTGCGGGGAGCCGGTCCACAAGTCCGATGTACTGCCTGTGATCTGGGAGGGCGAGACCGTACTCGGCTTCGGCGTCCCCCATCCGTTGCAGCAACTCCCCGAGCGCGCCAAGAAAGTAATTGACTTGCTGGGCGCCAGCGGGTGCTTCGCCTTTGGCTTCGATGATGAGGTGCGAGCCGGGCCGCGTGGCGTCGATGTCGATGCCCTGGGTGCGACCCCAAGCGACTTCAACGTGGTAGCCGTCCGCTTCGAGATATGCCTTGAGCGCCGTCTTGACCTCATCTTCGCTGACCCGGTCCCCCGTCACGGCGGCGACAGCGGTGCGGCGTTCAGGGATGGCTGCGTCCACGTCGAGGTCATTCACGATCTTGCCGTCCACGCCCACGTAACGCTTCAGGACACCCTGAGA
This sequence comes from Aeromicrobium ginsengisoli, assembly GCF_004134905.2. GTDB lineage: Bacteria > Actinomycetota > Actinomycetes > Propionibacteriales > Nocardioidaceae > Aeromicrobium > Aeromicrobium ginsengisoli. The sequence continues at coordinate 513,007 of NZ_SDPQ02000001.1, forward strand.
TTCAAGACGCCGCGCGACGATGTTGATGGACTGCCTTTGGCTCACACCAAGACGTTTCGCGAGGACATCGTCATCGAGAGGCTTTCCGAAACGGAGTTCGGCGATGATGCGGTCCGCGATGGATGCCATGGGGTCTGTCTACTACAGAAAGTGCACGGAATCCCCGCGATGCCAACCTGATCAACGCTCGGGCGAGACACGACCTTGTTGCCCCCATGGGAAAAGATGAGCCCCGACCCTCACCCCCGCTTCACTGCGATGAGAGCCGGGACTCCGCGTGGCCCCAGCCCTGTCAGGGCGGAGCCACCCGTGGCATCGGCCGACCGGGGGCCTAGAAAGGACACGAAAGTGTGACCCTGGTCGGCCGATGAATCAGGGGGTAACTAGCGCGCAAGCGCCGCCGGTCGGGAAGTTGGTGCCGTCCAGCAGCCCGCCGCCTGCCGAGTCGTAGAAGACCGCATGCGCAGTGTCCGGATGGTTGGAGTTGGGATTGATGGCGCGCAGGCAGTAACCCACGCCGGGTGCCGTAGCGATCTCGACGTAGTTGCCGGGCGAGAACCGGAGGTCGGCCAGCCTGCCAAGCGGCAGTTGCGCATCGGCCTGCATGAACGCGGTGGAGTTCGGCCCGACGAGGGTGGGATTATCGGTGATGAAAGACTCGACGTTGGTGGCCGTGTTCTTCACGTCGGCCTTGAGTGACGCGTCAACGCCCTTCTTGCGCTGGTTGAGGAAGACGGGGATGGCGATGGCGGCAAGGATGCCGATGATGATGACGACGACGAGGAGTTCGATCAGGGTGAAACCCTGCTCCTTCTGAGCCATCGACTTGCGGATGCGGTGAATCATGAGGTCCTCCGGGGAGGTGACCGGAGGCCGTGGGTGTTCGGCTCCGTGCCAGAACGCTTTGCCCTGACATCATCTCTATCGACACATTTGGGCCTCGCTCTTCACCGATTGAGCAAGAAACTTTTCAGCAATACCGGGAACCCCACGGCGTGTCTGTTCTGACGGTCTGCGAAGGCCTGCAATAGGTTTCCTGCGTGTACGGGCAAACCCAACAATGTCAGCGCACCCTTCTAACGCTCCTGAACCAACATGGCGGGGAACGCCTCTAGCGCCGAGGCGTCACAGTTGGGACTGGGTACTTGGCAAACCGCTAACTTCGCAGTCGCTGGCCTTCCTCAGAGGGGTCAACCTGCTCGTCGAAATCACGCTCCAGAATGGCGAAGCCGACGCCTTCAGTGGGCGGCGCAAGCGGCTCAAAGAGATCAAGAACCCTGCCCGCCTCACACTCCAAATTCTTTCCTAGTGCAGCCGGCCCGCTGACCTGGGTCGATCAGACTGGTCGGTCCACCACCGGCAGGACTGCGTCGGCTGCGTCGTTGACCTGATCTTGCAGGCCCAGTTCCTTGAGCGCGGCTTCGACAACGACGCGCGCCAGTGCCTGCCTATCCGGGAGTTGGATCTCCGCAACTGCCGTCTCCGCCTCACGGGCAATGGATGCCAAAGTTCTGTGGGCATCGTTCTTCTCGTCGTAGCGATCGAAAGGTACGAGAAAGACGTACTTGTCGATGTCCCTAGGACCTTGCAGTCCGACGGCCTGCAACGGTCTGACCCGCTCGCGCATCGTTGTTGAGTTGAGGACTCCGAGCAGGTAGTAGGCCTCGTCGAGAGTATCGACGGCGGACCAGTACAACTTCTGGTCTACAAGCGCCGTTGGGTCACTGATCCTGGCCGCGTACAGATTCGCGCCCGCCTTCGGATAAACCACTCGGTGAGCCGACTGTTGAGATGCCTGCGCTGTGGTGTGCGACATGTAGTCAACCCGTGACAACAGGTCACCGGTCTCATTGACGGAGCGATTTTCCTGCCACAACTTCTCGGCCGTTGCCCACCATTTCGCCATGTCAGGAAATTCGCTGATCTCGTCGAGAGTCAACAAATGGTCGGTGACCGGCAACACCATCGTCCTCGGAGCAAGGGTTCGGAATGGGACCACCGTTTCTGCGAAATGCACGTTCTTCAGGAAGACACGCTCGACCACCCGCGGATCGGGTGTCAGATGCTTCCAGGGCTTCTTGTCATTGGCGGACCGGCGCACGCCCACCCGCACACGGCCAGCGCCGACACCGAGGGGTCCGGCATCGATTTCGTCAGCGGCGAAGAGAACTCGTGGAATGAAGACGCTTCCCTGCCTGAACATCTTCGCGTAAGGGGAAACCGGCGTGTCGTCATCCGAGTTGATCAGAATCACCTCGTGATCGGTGATCTCAAACTCATCGGCGACCTCATCCCATGAATGGTTCGGATTGGAGAATCGACCCGTCCAGAGTTCGACCTTTGATCCCATCGGGATTGCGTTCGCCCGCTCGTTCGGAAGGTGCTCACCGTGAATCACGCACGAAACCATCGGGAATCCTGTGGGGGCCTTCGACAGGTCCCATGACTCCCCGAACGCGACAATCAGGCGTCCTGTCGTGGACTTTTCTGGAGACCACTGACCCGATCGAAATCCGGTGTGAGGCTTGCGTGTCATCGTCCCGTGCGGCATCACGAACGAGAACCTCCCACCAGCCTTGAGATACATCTCAATCGCGCGCACGACAAAAAGCGTTGAAAGGTCTCGCGCAGATGCACCGAGCGGGCCGGTCAGGAGGCCACGGGGTCTTGCCAGAGCCAGGTAGCGATCCTGCATCGCCCCCGTCATCTTCGAGTAGCGGAGCCACGGCGGGTTACCGACGAGCACATCAACACGATTGTCTGGTTCCGCCAGCCAAATCGGTCTGATGAGGTTGCGCACGTAGAAGCCCCAAATGTGGTTTCGCTGCGCCCGATGAAGCGCCCTCATCGTTGCAAGTGTGGGACCGAGTACCGCTGACTCGTCCTCCGTCAATTTGAACGGAGCAACAACGCTATCGCGCAGCAGGGTCCTGGTTTCTTTCTTGCTTGTGTCGAGCGCTGCGTCCGCCATGGCCGTGACAATTCGATCGAATCGACCTGCGTCGCGCAGGATACTTCGCGGGAAGACCAGATCTGTAGCAGACAATGCAACGTCTACCTCTACAAGATCAGGACCACCCGTCGCGATCGATACCACGTCCTCCGACGCAAACAGGTCGACCCTTTGCTCCCATTGAAGCGAATCGCCTAAGTAGACAGGGATCGACATCTCAGGTCGGTCGCCGCGAAGACGCTCCATGCCAATCGCCAAGAGATATGTCACCCGAGCAAGGGTCACCGATACCGGATGCACATCCACGCCGATCACATGAGACGTGAGCGACGTGAGCGCGTCATTCGAAGACAGAGCCTGATCGTCAGCCGCCTTCAGATAGGCGCGAATCGCATGGAAGAGGAAGGTGCCGCTTCCGCATGCTGGGTCTAGAACACGCTCATGAAGAGGGTCCGTAACGGCATGCGCTACAACACGATCAGCCAACCAGTCCGGCGTGTAGTACTCCCCCAAGTCAGCGCGCTCATCCTGCGGGATGACCGACTCGTAGAGGTGCTTCAGCACGTCATGCTGCACGCTCGACCAGTCGAATTTGGCGATCCGGTCAGCGAGAGTCTGAACAAACGCCTCACCGCCGGGCACCTCGATAACCCAGTCGAAGAAGTCTGCCTCCACGACCCCGTGAATACCCGCATCGTCAAACGCCTGGCCAGTAACTAAGGTACGGGCGGTCAGCGGACCAGTTCGGCCCACGTCGTACCCGAGAACCGCGTGCGCGATGGTTTCGGCCGTTACTACGAGCAGCGTGTGATTGACGAACCGCCCCACCTCGTCCTTGAACGCAGACCCGAACGCGGTCCGGAGAAGTTTCGCCCACAACTCTCGTTTGAGACCGATTTCTGGATTACTAGCATTTGCTTCGTAGAGTGCCGTCAACTCGCGAACGTCCATCAGGTACGCCGGCGAGTCGGCGCCAAGTCGTGCTCGGATTTCGTCCGGGCTGGGAGTTACGTGTTCCTCGGTCGCAAGAATGGCCTCCAGCCAGCCGATCAGGCGATCGGGAGCCGTCGTCTCCGTTTTTGCGCGACTTACTTCGACCATTTCGCCGTCGATGAGATCGAAAAGCAGCCATTCGACGCCATCGGTCAGGATCCCGACGTAGCGACGCCCGTACTGACCTATTCGAGTGCTGACGTAGCCCGCCAATTGCTCGATCGCCTCTTCTAGGACGACGGGATTCGTGAGTGACTTCTTGACCTCAATGACGCAGTGCCCAACTGCGACATCTATTCGGCGGCGGGTGCCGTCACCCGTCTGCTCCTCCAGGTGGACGGGAAGAAGTCCAATGTCCGCCTCTAGAAGGAGCGAGTGGATCAGGGCTTGAATATCTGCCTCGGTTCGGTCGAGACCCTTCGCAAGCAGGCCGTCGATCACCTTCTGAACAGACACTTGACTCCTCCCATTGACCCGTCCGAACGACAGTCAACGGTCGCAGCCTAGCGCCGCCGTCGAACCTGCTTGCGAATATGAGCCTGGCCGCCTCGGGTCGACGTAGCGATTCCCTCATCCGATCGAGAATCCCTCGCGCCGTGCGCGGCGGGCGTTGGCGACGGTTTCGAGTTGGGCCTGCCTATACCAGCGTCGACCAGACGGGCTGACCTGAACGGGGATACGGCCTGCGTTGGCAAGTTGCGTGACTCGGACGTGTGAGACACCAAGGACTTCCGCCGCTTGGAGGCCGGTCAACCAGGGATCTTCGATGAAGTTCTCAATGTCGGCTAAGGAGTATGACGGGTACCCGTCCAGGGTTCCCAGGAGTCCTTCGCGCCTCAGACGGGTCACCTGCGCGGTACTCAGACCCAGCAGCCCGGCGGCCTCCGTGCGCGTAATCGCGTTTGCGGCACGTCGCCTTGGACGGGTCACGCCGTGTCCTTCGACGGCACCACCAGTATCCCCTCCTGCCGGCTCGCCTCAAGAGCGCCCACTAGGTCGTCTGTGATGTCTACCGGATCAGAGACCGCCAATGTGATCTTTCCACTGAGGACGCCCTTGAGGTTCCTGGCTCGTGCCTCCCAGGTCCCGTGCAGGGTTCGCACATATGAGTCGCGAACGATCAGAATCTCGTCACCATGGATTGGCACCTTTTCGCGCGATCGTAGGCTCGCAAGTTCGAGCGTCAGCGTGACGGATCCGGTGGTACGGGCCGTTGCGGAGTTCGGACCCGGGACGTGTGGGGCTGCAGGAGTGAAAGGCTGGACGCCCCGGTAGTTGCTGAAGGAGGTTACGTCGAACTTCGGACGCGGACGCGGTCCCCAAGTCCGAGGAGCCAATGGCATGTCCTCTTCGCGCCGGGCGCGTCCAGCCGACAGGTGCGTGAGCGTCTCGATCGGACCTTCTATATGAAGGACGACCGTCAGATCTTCCAGCGGCTCGTCTGAGGTATTGCTGACCAGGACCTCGAACTTCGTCGCGACTTGTCTCACCACAAGGTCAGGGCAGTCCGCGAGCGCTTCCCGAAGAGTTTCGATGTAGTCGCTCACCTGCGATCTGAATTGATCCTCGCTCCGGTCCTCTTCAATGTGGCTGAACGCTTGAGCCTTGGCTGCGATGGCGCTCATGGACCTCACGGTCGGTATTTCTGGAAACGCGATCGGTCTCAAAGCCGCCAATTGTGCGCGAGTATCCGCGAGACCAAATAGCCCGAAGGTGTCTTGCCCTTTGAACAGTTCGAGACCCGCCAGCGATCCGCCGGAGTTTCGAAGATTCTTCACCTGGACCCTATGGCGTTCCGCCGCCTCCTTTCGAGCCACCACTTCACTTGGCAGGTCATAAAGCAGTGCGCTCTCGAATCCGGAGACTGCGGAGTCAACCGCGCCCTCATCGTGCGTATACGTTGACAGCGGAGATGTGAGTTCGACTGAGATTGAAGGCAACTCGGTGGGAGAGGACACCGGAAGCCCGCGACGGTAGAGCATGTCGTGATCTGCGGCCGTGGCTTTGCGAGTCTGGCTTTTCGCGCGCACGTAGATATCACCTGTTGCCACTCCCACTCCGTCCGCGCGGCACGGGTAGGGCCGGTCGCCCTGCTTTGGAGGGTTGACGATCAGTATGAGAAGTTCCTTGCCGTCCTGACCCGGTAGCCGCACCGTGTCCCAGCCCGGTCCTTCGTGACCGAGGAACTTGTGCATTCTCTGTTCGAGAATGTGATCCTCCACCGATGGGACGCCAGCCCGATGTCCCTGCTGGATACCGAGGACGAGAAGCGCGTGGCCGCTCAGATGCCTGCCCGCGACTTCTGGATCCCGGTTGGCGGCGCCGAGGATGAATTTGACGATCTTCCCCAGTCCGGTGGGCGCGTGAGGATCGATCTCAGACTTCAGTTCGAGCCAGTCCGACTCCGCGCTATCGGTCTGAGCGCATAGCCAGTCCACGAAAGATGTCCAACCTCGACTGCCGTTTGGCAGCGTCGTGTCATCGAATTCTCGGAGCGCTTCTGCCGTCACGCAATTCACGCTACTGCTTGACACTGACGCTACTAAGAACCTTGTCCACAAGTTCGTGTCCCGATTTCCCGAGTTCGGCGCCATTGTCTGCCGATAAGACACATATGGATATCAACTACGAGGCCGAATACATGCGCTCACGAGCGGACCAGGGGCTTCCGATCGAAGTAACTGACCCTGAGATCATTGCCGAACTACGGGTGCACTGTGGGCTGGCCGCCGCCACACAATCCTCACGCGGTTTGGGTCAAACTGGTTCGATCCCCGCGGCGTAGTCGGCTTGTGGATCTCCACCCGCACGACCAACGAGCGGATGACAGCCTTACGCCGCTCAAGACTCTGCGCAGCCCACCATGACTCCAAGGCCGGCCGAGTACTTGGAAGGCCGTCAAGCGCCGTCAGATGGGCTTCTGGGGCATCCAGGCGGGCGCGAAGGTCCAAGATCTGCGCTTCAATCTTGGGCTTGATCTCTGCGAGAAAGCGATCCCGCGGAAGCACACCGAGGACGTAGCAGTCCTCCTGCGCCTGCTCGAGCCTTTGCCGCGCCGACTTCAGTGAGAGAATCACTGACTCGTCGGGGACAGTCACGTCCGGTCCGCCAACTTCTGCCCGCAGTAACGCACTCACAACCACACCAGACACATAGCCGTCGACGTGCGACATAGTCACTGCGATCTTTCCGCATCCTCCGATCGAACCGTACTTGTGACACACCAGTAGGGGTTTGCCGGCACGCGTCCCGCGCCTGAGGTGGTGCCCACACAGCCCGCACACTCCGATGCCCGCAGTTAGCAGCCATGCCCCCGGTCTCGTGGATCGTCGCGCCGGATCGCTGAAGAGCACCTGCATCGCGGTCCATTGCGCATGACTAATGATCGGTTCCCAAGAGCCCTCCGTGATGTTCTCACGACTAGGGAAACGACTCCCCCGTTTGCCCGGAGTGTGCTCGCGGAGCCCTGCATTGCGCGCCGCACACACAATCTGACGAAGCGAGACCGGCCGCCAGATGCCACCCTTCGCCGCAGGTATGCCCCGCCGGTTGAAATCGCTAACAATCGCGTTGATCAGGTCCCCCGCCATAAGGCGGGTCACCGCTTCGCGGATCACATCGGCCTCCGTCGCAACGACACGCACTTCGGAAATCTCGCGTTTGCCGTTGCCGTTCAGCGCGAAGACCGCTTCGTAGCCGTAGCAGCGCGGACCAGACATCCAAACACCCTCACGAGCCAACTCTTCGTGCTTTCGGCGTATACGGGCTGACTTCTGGTCCGACTCCAACGCCGCCATCGTCGCCGACATCCGGGCCATAGCGCGGCCGTGCGGTGATGAAAGGTCCATCCGGTCACGCTCGACGGTGAGGGTCGGCACGTCCCGACTTTCGCTGCACACGTCGATGAAGCGTTCTAACTCCTTGGGCCGCCTGTAGAGCCGGGGCGGCTCTGACACCAAAACCACATCAACCTGCCCCGTGTCGATCGCTGCAACTAAGCGCTCGAACGCCGGCCGGGCCTTGTTGGTGAACCGGGACGCTGAGATGTCGTTGTCCACGTAGACCTCGATGTTCACGAGGCCGTGATCGGCCGCAAGGCGGCGGCAATTGAACTCTTGGCGCTTCACACCCAGTTCGTCGTCATTTCGGTCGTCACTTATCCGGCAGTAGATCGCTGCTCGCGTCGTCTCATTGAACTCCATACGTTCCCTTATCGGCCGAGATTGACCTGTTGCGGGTTCCCACATGCGGCGAACGCCGTCAGGCTGAGGACCGCCGGCTCGAAGGGCGGGACGACGCTGCGCGACACGAGGGCGAGGAACGCGAGCATGGCGTCGGCGGTCTCCGCCGTGATCTGGTTCCAGACCTCGTCGCGGACCGCGATGCTGGACATCCAGATCGAGAACCTGGCGATGTCCTTGTCGTCGACCCGCTCCCCTGCCAGGCCGCGGTCGAGGATCGGCTGCACCTGCTGCATCCCGGCCGCGGCCAGGTCACTGTCAGGCGTATGGGCGATCAGCGGGACGACATCACGCAGGACCTCGTCGGCCGCGCGTTCCATCCACGCCCGCCGTGGGTCCTGCACGGCGGCGAACCGGTCGACCAGCGCCTGGCGGTCAGGCAGGATCTGCTGTCCGGCGGCGATCGCCTGCACGACCGCGAGGTGGTGGTCGGAAGTCTCGTACGCGACGCCGTCGGCCGGGAATCCCGGCTCGTCCGACCAATAGCGCTCGCCGTCGGCGCGCGCGGCGACGATCACGGCGATCGGCGGCAGTTGTCGCTCGATCGCGGCGAGCAGGTCACGGGCGGTCTCCTGCTGCTGCGTCACGGCGATGAGGATCGCCCCTTCGGCGCCCTGCTTGGAGAGGTGGCCGACGACGATGGTGGCGAGGTCCTCGACGTGATCGGGCGCCGGGATGTCGACCCGCATGCGAAAGCCGAACCGGCGGCGTGGCCCACGGGTCGCCACGGCGATGAGCGACTCCTGCGGCCAGAAGCCGAAGAGCGTCGGCAAGGTGTTGAGCAGGTCAGGGATGTCGTGGGCCGTGTAGACCGAGGGCGTCTGCGTCATGACTCCACGCTGCTGGTGGAGAGACCTCAGGTCAGCCCCGGCAACGAGGGGCTGTGGATCACCGAGAGGCCGACCTCGGCATGTGCATGAAGGATGTGTCCGGACCGCGCGAGAGACTGGGCGCATGCGGTCCACGGCGTCGATCATGCACCTGGACCTCGACGCGTTCTTCGCGTCCGTCGAGCAGCGCGACAAGCCCTCGTTGCGTGGCCGGCCGGTCATCGTCGGCGGCATCGGTCCGCGCGGCGTCGTCGCAACGGCGTCCTACGAAGCCCGGGTGCACGGCGTCCGATCGGCCATGCGTACGGCCGAGGCCAGGGCGCGCTGCCCGCACGCGGCATTCCTCGGCGGCCGGTTCGACGCCTATCGAGAGGCCAGCCGGATCGTGATGGAACGGCTGCGTGAGGAGACCGAGGTCATCGAGCCGTTGTCGCTCGACGAGGCCTTCGTCGACCTGGGGGCGGGTCCGACGTTCGATCCTGACCGCGTCGAGGACATCGTCGCCGCCATCCGCGCCGACATCGCCAACCTGACGGGAGGTCTCACCGCGTCGGTCGGCGTGGCGTCGTCCAAGCTCATGGCCAAGATCGCCAGCGAGATCAACAAGCCCGACGGCGTGTTCGTCGTCGAGCCCGGCACCGAGGCCGACGTGCTCGGCCCCATGCAGGCCACCGTGATCCCTGGAGTCGGCCCGGCAACCGCCGAGCGCCTCCGCCGCGTCGGCATCCTCACGGTCGAGGACCTGCGCTCCCCCAGCGAGGACGAGCTCGTACGCCTGCTCGGTCAGTCGTCCGGGCGATCGCTGCACCGCATGGCGAGGGCAGACGACGACCGACCCGTCATGGCGTCGCGCGAGACCAAGTCGGTCAGCGTCGAGGACACGTTCGAGCAGGACATCTCCGACCGGGTCCAGCTCGAGGCGATCATCGAGCGCATGGCCCGCTCGGTCTCCGGCCGGCTCCGCAAGAACGGACTGTCGGGTCGCACCGTGACGCTCAAGATGCGTCACCACGACTTCGAGACGCACACCCGCTCGACGACGCTGTCCAATCCCACCGACAATGCGCGCATCCTCGCCACAACCGCTCGAGGACTGCTGGCCGGCGAGGACATCAGCAACGGGCTGCGGCTGTTGGGGGTCGGCGTCAGCGGGCTCGCCGACTGGGTGCAGGACGACCTGTTCGCCACCGACGAGGACGACGACGTCGAGGACGAGGTCGTCGAGGAGACCGTGACCCGCCCCACCCGGTGGTATCCGGGCATGGACGTGCACCACGACGACCACGGCGACGGCTGGGTGTGGGGCTCAGGACTCGGGCGCGTCACGGTGCGCTTCGAGACCCGCTGGACCCCACCCGGGCCGGTCCACACGTTCCTGGCGGACGACCCGGCACTCGGCGCAGGGCACACCGGTACGTTCGACGCATGAACGAGCCACCAGTTGCCGAGCGCCGTCCGATCACTCGCAGTCACCACGGCGACGACTTCGTCGACGACTACGAGTGGATGCGCGACAAGGAGGACCCGGCGACGCTGGCCTACCTCGAGGCCGAGAACGCGCACACCGACGCTGCCACGGCTCACCTCGAGCCGCTGCGCCAGCAGATCTTCGACGAGATCAAGGCACGGACGCTCGAGACCGACCTGTCCGTCCCCGTCCGCCGCGGGGCATGGTGGTACTACGCCCGCACGGTCGAGGGCCAGCAGTACGCGATCCGCTGCCGGTGCCCCATCGACGACGCCGACGACTGGAACCCGCCCGTGCTCGAGGCCGGCGCCGAGGTCCCCGGCGAGGAGATCCTGCTGGACTCCAACGTCGAGGCCGAGGGCCACGAGTTCTTCTCGCTCGGCGCGTTCAGCGTCAGCGACGACGAGAGCCTCCTGGCCTGGTCCGTCGACACCCAGGGCGACGAGCGCTACACGATCCGCGTCAAGGACCTGCGCACCGGCGAGGTGCTGCCCGACGAGATCCCCGCGACCAGCGGTGGAGCGACCTGGGCCGTCGGCGGGACCCACCTCTTCTACACAACGGTCGACGAGGCGTGGCGCCCGCACCGCGTGTGGCGACACGAGCTCGGCTCGACAGTCGACGACGTCCTGGTGCTCGAGGAGCCCGACGAGCGCTACTTCATCGGTGTCGGTCGCACCCAGTCGGAGCGGTTCCTGGTCATCGGACTGTCGTCCAAGGTGACGAGCGAGGTCAGGGTGCTCGAGGCCGACGACCCCGAAGGCGAGTTCCGCGTCGTGCTCCCCCGCCGTGACGGCGTCGAGTACTCCCTCGAGCACGCCGTCATCGGCGGCGAGGACCACTTCCTCGTGCTGCACAACGACGGCGCGCTCAACTTCGAGCTCGCAGCCGTACGCGTCGCCGATCCGAGCGAGCGTACGGTCATCATCCCGGGCAGCGAATCGACCCGGCTCGAGGACGTCGACGTGTTCGCGCAGCAGATCGTGGTGTCCTACCGCCGCGACGCGTTGTCCCGCATCGGCATCATGCCGCTGGGCGCTGACGGCGTCGGCGAGCTCACCGAGATCGACTTCGGCGAAGAGCTGTTCACCAGCGGCGTCGGAGCCAACGCCGAGTGGGACCAGCCGCTGATCCGTGTCGGTGTCGGGTCCTTCATCACGCCCGCATCGATCTACGACTACGTCGTCGAGACCGGCGAGCTGATCCTGCGCAAGCAGGCTCCGGTGCTCGGCGGCTACGACCCCGAGGAGTACGAGCAGCACCGCACCTGGGCCATCGCCGATGACGGCGTGCGCGTCCCGGTCTCGGTCGTCTGCCGCAAGGACACGCCGCGCGACGGCACCGCCCCTGCACTGATCTACGGCTACGGCGCCTACGAGGCCAGCATGGATCCGGGCTTCTCGGTCATGCGCCTGTCGCTGCTCGACCGCGGCTTCGTCTTCGCGATCGCCCACGTGCGCGGCGGCGGCGAGCTCGGCCGGCACTGGTACGACGACGGCAAGATGCTGCACAAGCGCAACACGTTCACCGACTTCGTCGCCAGCGCCCGGCACCTCGTCGCCGAGGGCTGGACCTCGACGGACCGCCTGATCGCCGAAGGCGGGAGCGCCGGCGGCCTCCTGATGGGCGCCGTCGCCAATCTCGCGCCCGACGCGTTCGCCGGCATCGTGGCGAGCGTGCCGTTCGTCGACGCGCTCACGACGATCCTCGATCCGAGCCTGCCGCTCACGGTCATCGAGTGGGACGAGTGGGGCAACCCGCTCGAGGATGCCGACGTCTACGCCTACATGAAGTCCTACTCGCCCTACGAGAACGTCGGCGCACATCCCTATCCCGCGATCCTCGCCGTCACGAGCCTTCACGACACCCGGGTCATGTACGTCGAGCCGGCCAAGTGGGTCGCCCGGCTGCGAGCGACGGCGACCGGTGATGCGCCGATCCTGCTCAAGACCGAGATGCACGCGGGCCACGGCGGCGTCAGCGGTCGATACGCGTCATGGAAGGAACGCGCGTGGGAGCTCGCCTGGATCATCGACCGGGTGAAATTCGCTGGTTGAGTGAGCTTTTCGGCTCACGAGGTTTCGTCATCTGGCGCCTTCGGCGCGATCGCGCCCCCTACTCGCAGAGCTCGTGCGGGGACCCCCAAACCTGCCTCGACGCTCCTCGCTGCGCTCGTCGGTCCCACCGCATTAGCACGGCACTCCTAAGAAGCCACTGAGAGCGGAATCCTTGGGGTACCGAAAGCGTTCTGATCAGTACAGACACTGATGGGAGGCGCACGGTGAGCGCACGAAATGGGAACACCAACATCGAGGGCAAGGACAGCGTCGGCATGTACCTTGCCGAGATTGCCCGCACTCCCCTGCTCGACGCCGAGCGCGAGGTCGAGCTGAGCAAGACCGTGGAGGCGGGCCTGCTCGCCCGACACCTCCTCGAGGAGGGCCGCGTGGGCCGTCGCAAGGGCGGCGCGCCGAAGTACGCGACCGAGGAAGAGCTGCAGTGGCTCGCCGATGAGGGCGACCGGGCTGTCCAGGAGTTCATCCAGGCCAACCTGCGGCTCGTCGTCTCGATCGCCCGCAAGTACGGGCGCTCGGCGATGCCGATGCTCGACCTGGTCCAGGAGGGCAACACCGGCCTGATCCGCGCCGTCGAGAAGTTCGACTACGCCAAGGGGTTCAAGTTCTCGACGTACGCCACGTGGTGGGTACGCCAGGCGATCACCCGCGGCATCGCGCAGCAGGCCCGCGTCGTACGCCTTCCGGTGCACGTGGTCGAGGAGCTCAACCAGGTGACGGCCGCGCGCCGCAACCTGGAGCGTCAGCTCGGCTACGACCCGGAGCCGCAGGAGATCGCGCTGGAGCTCGGCATGGACGTGGACCGCGTCATCGACCTGATGTCGTGGGGACGTGACCACGTCAGCCTCGACTCCCCGGTCGACGAGGACGGCGACACGTCGCTGGGCGACCTGATCGCCCGCGAGACGCAGCCCGGACCCGACTTCGCGGTGCTCGACGACGAGTCGCGGCACCTGATCTCGACGCTGGTCGATCACCTCGGCGAGCGTGAGGCGGACATCGTCCGAGCGCGCTACGGCCTGCTCGACGGACGCCAGCAGAAGCTGGCCGACATCGGCAAGCGGCACGGCATCTCCGCCGAGCGCGTCCGCCAGCTCGAACGCGAGGCGCTGGCGACACTGCGGCGCATCGCCGACCCGGACCTCGCCGCCTAGGCGGAGTCCACCCTGGACACGAGCTCGTCCCACGTGCCCCCGACGATACGGGCGAGCTCGTCCAACGGACCGGTGTTGTCGATCACCAGATCGGCGGCACCGGTCCTTTGTTGTCTCGACGCCTGCGCAGCGATCCGGGCGCGCGCCTCGTCCTCCGACATGCCGCGTGACTCGACCAGCCGGGCGACCTGGACGTCCTCGGGCACATCGACGACAACGACGACGTCGCAGTGCTTGGCGGCACCCATCTCGACGAGCAATGGGTTGTCGTGCACGACGATGTCGTCCGCCCCCGCGGCAGCCTCACGCGCGGCGGCGAGCTGCCAGATCGCCGGGTGCGTGATGCCGTTGAGGTCGGCCAGTGCCGCCGGGTCGGCGAACACGATCTCCGCGAGGGCCGGGCGGTCGAGACTGCCATCGGCCGCGATGACGCCGGGGCCGAACCGCTGCGCTATCGCCTCGAGGCCCGGGCTGCCAGGCTCGACGGCCTCACGCGCGAGCAGGTCGTAGTCGATGACGACCGCGCCATGGGCAGCCAAGAGGGCGCTGACGCTGCTCTTGCCGGAGCCGATTCCGCCGGTGAGTCCGACCCTCAGCACGTGCGCCTAGCCTGCGGCGTTGCCGAAGGTCGTGACGTGCACGTGGTCCATGTGATTGGCCGTGGGACTGCCACGGTCGGACATGCTGCGCCAGGCGCCTGACGTGGCAGGGCGCCAGATGTGCTGGTGCCAGATGATGTACTCGATGCCGAGCTCGGCGCGGTGCTCCTGGAGGAACGCCGCGACGTCGTAGCCGATGGGGTTGCCGGTGCCGACCATGATGTCGATGGCCTGGCCGGTGGCGTGCTCACCGCGGCCGGAGACGCCGCCGTAGCGGACGATCGACGGGAACTTGGCGCAGACGGCCCGATGGACCTTGATCGTGTCGGGCTGGAGGCCGCGCTCCGAGCTGGAGCCGGAGGCGCACGGCGAGGTGCCGAGCGGCATCTCCTTGGCGAGGCTCTTGGCCTCGACCCAGCGCGGCAGGCCCTTGTGGATGATCTGGGCCCAGTCGCCCTTGGTGACGCCGGTGATCTCTACGGTCTCGCCGGAGGCGACCTTGGCGAGCACAGGCGACGAGCCCTTGGCCGCCGCGTGGACGTCGACGCCCTTCACGGCGTAGCGGACGCCGGTGACCTTGGCCTCGGCCGCGGCCTCGTTGGTCAGCGGGGCGCGCTCGGCGCTGCGGCTGATGTCGGTGGACTTCTGCGACGAGGACACCGCGAAGAGGTCCTGCTTGGGCTGCGCAGCTGCCTCTGTGGGCGCCGCCCCCTCGTGTGACACCACGAGAGCGCCGGCCGCAGCAAGGCTGAGCAGGCCGGCGGTGGGGAGGATCGCGCGGGACATGTGCAGGCGACGCGGCGCCTTGCGAGCATGCCGGTGGCGAAGATCTGCCACGGATGGACCACCTAGTGCGTAGACGAAAGTCTGACTCAGCGTTCGAGTGAAGCATACTTTGTGCGTCGGTTCACATCGGATGCGCACATCCCCGCTGACCGGCGTGACCGATGTCTCACGATGTGGAAGGTTCAGGGTGCCCGACGTCCTCACTGCGGTCGACAGCGAATCCGCGCAACGCAGGGTCGCCGGCGCGCTGGGAGCCCGCGGCATCGGCGATGGCGACCGGGTCGTGCTCGCCGTTCCGGGCTCGGCGGACTACGTCAGCGTGGTTCTCGGTGCGGCCCGCTCCGGTGTCGTCCCGGTCCCCCTCGACCCCAGGCTGACGTCGTACGAGCGTGACGCGATCATCCGCGATGTCGAGCCGGCACTGGTCATCGACGACGCGGCCGCTCTCACGACGCTGTTCAGCGGTGACGCCATCGAGCTCGACGACTGGCCACGCTGCCGGCCGATGCACTTCACGTCCGGCACGACCGGCCGGCCGAAGGGCGTGTGGTCCGGGCTGCTGTCGGCCGAGCACGCCGCCGCGCTCGTCGCGGAGGAACGCGAGCTCTGGGGATTTGCGTCGGACGACCTCGACCTCGTGGTGTCGCCGATCTACCACTCCGCGCCGCTGCGATTTGCGATGGGAACGCTGCTGGCCGGAGGTGCCATCTCGGTCCTGCCCGCGTTCGACCCCGAGGCGTTCGTCGACGCGGTGCACGATCTGCACCCGACATCGATGTTCTGCGTGCCGGCGCACCTCCAGAGGCTGTTCGCCTGGCTCGACGAGCACGATGCCTCGCTCGACGCGTCGTCCTTCCGCCTCGTCGCCCATGCCGGCGCGCCGTGTCCCGAGCCCGTGCGTCGCCGAGCACACGAGACGTTCGGCGCCGACGTGGTCTGGGAGTTCTACGGCTCGACGGAGGGCCAGTTCACGGCGTGCCCGGCTCCGGAGTGGATCGCTCGCCCCGGTACGGTCGGCCGCGCGCGGCCCGGCCGGGTCGTCGCCGCTGACGGCGACGGCCAACTGTGGTGCACCGTGCCCGAATGGGCCCGATTCACGTACTGGAATGCTGCGGACAAGACGCGTGCGGTGTGGCGGGAGACGCCGGACGGACCTGCCTTCACCGTCGGGGACCTCGGCCGGGTCGAGGACGGCTACGTCTACCTCGACTCCCGGCGTGAGGACCTCATCATCAGCGGCGGTGTCAATGTCTATCCCGCCGAGGTGGAAGCAGCCCTGGCGGACGCCGACGGGCTGGTCGACCTCGCCGTGTTCGGCCGCCAGGACGCCGCGTGGGGCCAACGCGTGTGCGCCGCGTATGTCGGCGACGTCGACGAAGAGGCGTTGCGGGCTCTTGCAGCCGAACGGCTCACTCCGCCGAAGCGGCCCAAGACGTACGAGAAGGTCGCGTCACTGCCGCGCACTGCGACTGGCAAGGTCCGCCGTACTGAGCTCTGAGACCTCGGGCTCGGCCACCTGATCGGGCGCCGCGAACTTCTCACCGACCCACGCCCCGACGAACCCGAGCAGCAGCCCGGCGAGGACGTCGGAGACGTAGTGCCAGCCGAAGTAGACCGTGGCCGTCATCGTGATGGCAAGGAACGCCCGCAGGCCCCAGACGATCGAGCGATGCAGGCCGGCTCGCTGCGCGACGAGGCAGGCCGTCGTCGCGATCGCGACGTGCAGTGAAGCGAAGGCGGCGATGTTCTGAACGGTGTTGGTGTGCGCAGGGTCGGCGAGGACCTGGAGGCGCTCGGTCCACATCGACTGCTGCAGCACCGTGGTGGAGGTCTCGGAGAGGCCGGCGAAGTCGCCCGGCCGGTCGTAGATCGGCCCGAGCGTCGGCAGCGCGAAGTTGAGCGCGACCCCGATGACCCAGTCGACCGACACTGCGGTGACCCACCACGAGCTGATGCGGTCGCGGCGCGCCCAGACCAGCGCGATGGCCAGCGATGCCGGCAGCGCCACGATCCAGACGATGTAGAAGAACGACAGCACGTGCGCCGCGACGGTCGTGCCGAGCAGGTCGTGCAGCACCACGGCAGGCTCGCGGCCGCCGAACATCGCGCGATCGATGCGGGACAGGTCGCGGTCGTAGAGCTGGTGGTTGGCGAACGGCACGAAGCCCTTGAGGTTGCGCACGGACGCGTAGGTCACGTACCACCCGATGAGGCCGATGACCATGAACCGCAGGTTGGCGGCCGGCCAGCGCTCGCGCCACACCTCGACGACGGCGCCGCGAACCGCGTGCCACGACCTGACCCGGATGACGGCCCTGGGGATGACGTCGAGCACGAGGGCCAGCAGGACGATCAGCGGCAGCAGGACGAAGGTCGGCCCGACCGAACCGTCAGGGTCGTGGAACCCGAGGCCCAGGGACTGCGCCATCACGAGAGCTGCGACGAGAGTCGCCACGGCGAGGGCGGAGCTGAACTCCAAACCGGATCTGCGCACGGTCAGACTGTATCGCCCACGCCGTAGCAGTGCCGGATTCGGGCCGTCAGACGGCTTCATCCACGCGGTCAGGCTCGTCGACGCACGTGAACGTCTTGCGATACTGCTGAGGCGTCGTGCCACGGGCGATCGAGAAGTGGTGACGCAGGGTCGCGGCGTTGCCGAAGCCCACCCGCGAGGCGATCTGCTCGACCGACAGCGACGAGTTCTCGAGCAGCTCCTCGGCATGGGCGAGACGCTGGCTCGTGAGCCACTGCAGCGGCGTCGTGCCGGTCTCGTCGCGGAACCGGCGGGCGAACGTACGCGGCGACATGTGCGCCTGCGCGGCCAGCTTCTCCACCGAGAGCGGCTCGTCGAGGTGGTCGCTGGCCCAGGCCAGGAGCGGTGCGAGCGTGTCGGCCTCGGTCTGTCCCATGGGCGTACGGATGAACTGGGCCTGGCCGCCGTCGCGGTGCGGCGCCACGACGATGCGGCGAGCCGTGGTCGTCGCGACCTTGGCGCCGTACATCTGCCGCATGAGGTGCAGCGAGGCGTCGATGCCGGCGGCGGACCCGGCGCCGGTCATGATGTTGCCCTCCTGGACGTAAAGGACGTCGGGCCGGACGATCGCCTGGGGATACATGCGCGCCATGCGATCGGTGTAGCGCCAGTGCGTCGTGCACTCGCGGCCGTCGAGCAGGCCCGCCTCCGCGAGCAGGAACGCCGCCGAGCAGTGGGCGTAGACCAGGGCGCCTCGCTCGTACGTCTCACGGGCCGCCTCGAGCACCAAAGGGTCGAAGTCGAGGTACTCGTGCTTGGGCGAGAAGCACACGAGGTCGGCGTCGGCGATCGCGTCGAGGCCGTGCTCGACGTGCAGGTCGAAGCCGGCACGTCCGCGCACCCGCCCGGGCCGCGGCGTGCACACGCGAAAGTCGAACACCGGGTTGTCGTCCTCGGGGTGATAAGGCTCGGCCCACACCTCGCAGATCGATCCCAGGCCGAAGGGCTCGGCGCCGTCCTGCACCACGACTGCAACGGTCTTCATGGGTCGAGCATCCCGGACAGATGGCAGAAAATCAACGCACACTGGCATTCCTGCCACTGGTGGCAGCATCTTCAACGGACGAGAATTACTGCCATGCTCATCCTCCTGATCACGCTCCTGGTCATCGCCACCGGGGTCGCACTCGCCGTGCTGATCCCGAAAGACGGGTATGGAACCCGTCCCGGTCCTCGCAGCCACCTGGACTCGTTCCCGCCCAACAGCTTCGTGTGACGCCCCGAACGTCAAGAACCCCCGGTCCGTGTGGACCGGGGGTTCTTGGCGTGGGGCGAGGTGTTACTCGCCGCCCGTGAGCTTCTCGCGGAGCGCCTGCAGCGCCTCGTCCGAGGCCAGCGAGCCCTCCTGCTGCGGAGCGTCGTCACCGGCTGCGGTGTCCGAGGAGTAGTTGGCCGCTTCGGAAGCCTCGATGCCGGCCTTCTCGGCCTCCTCGATCTGCTTCTTGTGGGCTTCCCAGCGCTCGTGCGCCTCGGCGTACTGCTTCTCCCACGTGGCGCGGGCCTCGTCGAAGCCCTCCTGCCACTCGCCGGTCTCGGGATCGAAACCTTCGGGGTAGATGTAGTTGCCATCGGCGTCGTAGGACGACGTCATGCCGTAGAGCGTCGGGTCGAAGTCATCGCTGACTGCGGCCTCCGTCTCGTTGGCCTGCTTGAGCGACAGCGAGATGCGGCGACGCTCGAGGTCGATGTCGATGATCTTGACCATGACGCTGTCGCCGATCTGGACGACCTGCTCGGGGATCTCGACGTGACGCTCGGCGAGCTCGGAGATGTGCACCAGGCCCTCGATGCCCTCCTCGACGCGGACGAACGCACCGAAGGGGACCAGCTTGGTCGCCTTGCCCGGCACGATCTGGCCGATCTGGTGCGTACGGGCGAAGTGCTGCCAGGGGTCTTCCTGCGTCGCCTTGAGCGACAGCGAGACGCGCTCGCGGTCCATGTCGACGTCGAGCACCTCGACGGTGACCTCGTCGCCGACCTGGACGACCTCGTTGGGGTGGTCGATGTGCTTCCAGGACAGCTCGGACACGTGGACGAGTCCGTCGACGCCACCGAGGTCCACGAACGCACCGAAGTTGACGATCGAGGAGATGACGCCCTTGCGGACCTGCCCCTTCTGGAGCTCGGTGAGGAAGTTCTGGCGCACGGCCGACTGGGTCTGCTCGAGCCAGGCACGGCGCGACAGGACCACGTTGTTGCGGTTCTTGTCGAGCTCGATGATCTTGGCCTCGATCTTCTGACCGATGTAGGGGTCGAGGTCGCGCACGCGGCGCATCTCGACCAGCGACGCCGGCAGGAAGCCGCGCAGACCGATGTCCATGATCAGGCCGCCCTTGACGACCTCGATGACGGTGCCCTCGACCACGCCGTCCTCGGCCTTGATCTTCTCGATGTCGCCCCACGCGCGCTCGTACTGCGCACGCTTCTTCGACAGGATGAGGCGGCCTTCCTTGTCCTCCTTCTGGAGGACGAGGGCTTCGACGTTGTCGCCGACGGAGACGACCTCGTTGGGGTCGACGTCGTGCTTGATCGAAAGTTCGCGGGAGGGGATGACGCCCTCGGTCTTGTAGCCGATGTCGAGGAGAACCTCGTCACGGTCCACCTTGACGATGACACCTTCGACGATGTCGCCGTCGTTGAAGTACTTGATGGTGAGGTCAATTGCGGCGAGGAAGTCTTCCTCAGAGCCGATGTCGTTGACGGCGACCTGTGGTGCTACGTGGGGTGTGGCGAGACTGCTTGACATAGAGGAGTTGCTCCGATGGATGGGTGGAATTGTCGGGCACGTCTGACAGCCCTTGGATCGTGATGAGTCGAGAAGAGGTGCCCACCAAGGTTTCTGCGGGCTTCGCCCGACATGGGCACGAGCACGGGCCTGCTCTGTCCGAGGTACGTACAGGCCATCAGCGCACCTCCAATCGTACGCGACGGGGGTCCTGCACGGGAAGGCGGGTCAGGCGGGCGACAAGAACGCCGAGAGCGCACGGGCGTAGGTGTCGACATCCGCCGCGCCCATGAGCTCACGCGCCGAGTGCATGGCAAGCTGCGGAGCGCCGACGTCGATCGTCAGCATCCCCGTACGCGCGGCGCTGAGCGGGCCGATCGTCGAGCCGCACGGTAGGTCGGCGCGGTGCTCGTAGCGCTGCAGTGGCACCCCCGCCTGCTCGGCGGCGAGGGCGAACACTGCGGCGCCGGGCGCATCCGTGGCGTAGCGGAGGTTGACGTTGACCTTGAGCACCGGTCCCCCGCCGATCGCGATGTGATGCAGGGCCTCGTGCCGCTCGGCGTAGTTGGGGTGCGTCGCGTGCGCCATGTCGCCGGACGCGCAGACCGAGGAGGCGATCGCGCGGTGGTAGTCGTCGCGCGTGCCGCCGTCGGCGAGCACGATGCGCTCGAGCACGGTGGCGATGAGGTCCGACTGGGCGCCGCGCTCCGAGGTGCTGCCGACCTCTTCGTGGTCGAACAGAGCCAGGACCGGCCGGATGCCGTCCACAGGCGGGGCGTCGAGCAAGGCCCGCAGCCCGGCGAAGCAGGTGACCTGGTTGTCGAGCCTCGGCGCCGAGACGAGCTCCGTGCGCGCACCGGTCAAGGCGCTCGGCGTGGCGTCGTGCGCCATGAGCTCGAAGCCCAGGATGTCGCCGCGGTCGACGCCGGCCTGACCGGCCACGAGCTCGAGGAACTCGCCGGGCTGGGTCGACCAGATCGCGTTGAGGTGGCGCTGCGGGTCGAGCTCGACGCCCTTGCGCTCGGCCGAGAGATGGATCGCCAGCTGCGGCACGCGGAGCACCGGCTCATCGATGTGGATCAGGCGCTCGGTGCCGTCCCGCAGCGCCAGCCGGCCGGCGACGCCGAGGTCGCGGTCGAGCCACGAGTTGAGCCACGCGCCGCCGTAGGGCTCGAGAGCCACGACGCCGAGGCCCTCGGGCGACAGGTCGTGGTGCTGCTTGAGCCGCAGGTTGGGGCTGTCGGTGTGACCGCCCACGACGCGAAAGGCGTCACCTGGCGCCTGGCTCGCCTCGGTCGACCACGCGACCAGCGATCCACCGCGGATGACGTAGTGCCGCCCTGGCCCGGTCGGCCAGGTGTCCTGCTCGCGGATCCGGACGTAGCCCGCCGTCTCGAGCTCGGCCGCGACAGTCTCGCAGACGTGGAACGGGGTCGGTGAGCGGTCGACGAAGGTGCACAGCGCGGCAGCGGGAGCGACGGTCATAGGAATCTCACCCTAGAACACCCGGCCACGCCGGACGGGGTGGCGCCGCGACTCCCATCGCGACGCCACCGTCCTGGGCGTGCCTAGATCAGGCCGCGCCGCCGGATCGCGGCGAAGCCACCAGCGGCGACCATCAGCGCGATCGCTGCGAGACCCCGCTTGAGGTTGGCTGCGTCCGCGCCGTCCTCACCTGCGATCTCGAACTTGTACGCCGTCAGAGCCGTTGCACCTTCGGGGCTGCCGTACGGCTGCGCGGACGTGGCGCGCTTGGCGCCGGCCTCGAGCAGTGCGTAGCGCTGGCCGAAGTCCATCGCGGTCTCGTTGCCGGACTCGACGACCTTGCTGGTGCCCTCCTTGGAGAGCCGGTCAGCACCTTCGGGCAGTGCCGGAGCACCCTCAGCGGCGGTGTCGAGACCGGTCTTGAGCTCCACCAGGCCGTTGCTGAGCTTCGACGACCCTGCGGTCAGCTCACCCATCTTGCCGTCGACGGTCTTGGCGCCGTCGCTGAGCTCGGTCGCCTTTCCGTCGAGGGTGTCGGCGCCAGACTTCAGGTCGCCGGTCCCCGCCTTGAGCTTGTTGGCACCCGCCGAGAGCTCTCCAAGACCATCGGCCAAGGCTGCACCACCGTCCTGGAGCTGGTCGACGCCCTTCCGGAGGGCCGCGACGCCCTTCTTGAGCGATCCGCCATCACCGGTGGCTCCGGAAACCCCGGTTGAGATCGCATCGCCACCACCCTTGATGCCGGCAAGACCGGTCTTGACCGAGCCCGTGAGGCCGCCCTTGACCGTTGCAACGCCCGACTTGGCGCCACTCAGCAGCGCGGTCAGCTGCGCCTTCTGTGTGGGATCCGCAACGTTCGCAGCCACAGCCAGCGCCTGATCGAGGGCTCCGGTCACCTGGTCCAGCCCCGGGGCGAGCTGGTTGTCGATCGCGCTGATGAGCGCTGCCGCTCCGCCCGAGATCTGGTTGGCACCGGGAACCACCTGGCCGTTGAGCTGGGTCAGTCCGGCGTCGACCTGAGCCAAACCATCTGCGACGGTCTTGAGACCTCCGAGCAGAGCCGGCGCCTTGGATCCGGCCTGCTCGAGGCCATCGGACAGCGCGCCGGCGCCATCGTTGAGCTGGTCGGCTCCGTCAGCCAGCTTCCCGGTGCCCTCCTTCTGCAGCTTGGAGGCACCTGCGGCGACCTCGCTCGTGCCTTCAGCCCGCAGCTTCGCCGCGCCAGCGTTCAGCTCACCGCCGCCGGCGGAGAGCTGGTTGGCGCCGTCCTGCAGCTTGAGGATGCCGGCGACCAGGTCGCTCGCACCGTCGCGCAGCTTGAGGACGTTGGCGTTGATCTCGGTCGCCCCGGCGGTCAGGTCCTGGCCCGTCTCGGCGCCACCCTTGTATGCCTCGGCGCCACCCTTGAACGAGACGTTCTCGAGCGGGTTGACCGGCAGCGCCGAGATGTCGGCCTTGGGGATCGTCGCGTCCTTGACCTTGGCCGTGTAACCGATCTCGGCCGTCGCCTTCCCGATCGGCGGGATCAGCGTCATCGTGAACGACAGCATCGTGCCGCCACGACCGTCGCCGGCCGCGTTGGCGCCATCGGGGACGACCTTGGTGAAGTTGGACGGCAGCGTCGTGTCGAGCGTGCCGACCATCGGGACGACGACCTCTTGCGGCGAGGTCACGGTCTTGCCCTCACCGTTGGTGTACGGGACGTCCTCGGTCGTGCCGGTGACGTTGGTGACGACGTAGCGGACCTCGAGCGTGCCGGACTTGCCGACGACGTCCTTCGGATCCATCTTCTTCCCGTCGAGGGTGTAGGTGACCTTGATGTCGAGCGGGAGCTTCTTGGTGAAGTCCGAGACCGAGCGGTACTTCTTGGTGCCGTCGACGTCGGTCTTGATGCGCACCGCACCGTCGCGGACGTCGTAGCCGCCGAAGCCGTCGAGGTTGCGCAGGCCCTTGGTCGAGATCGGGTTCGCGACGTCGACCTTGCCCTTGCCGGTCAGCACGAGCTGCTCGTAGACGCGCTGGGCGTCGATCTTGCCCGACGCGTCCATCGCGACCTGGACCGTCTCGGTGTTGGACACCTTCACGTCGTCGGACCCCGCAGCGTACGCGCCCGGAGCCAACGCGGCTGCCGACAGGGAGAAGACGCCGATCGCGAGGACCGCGCTGCGCGTGCGGATGGGGTTCCTCATGACGACACCTCCTCGCGGTGGCGGGACGCCTCTTCGCGCTGACGGGTCTCGACGACCTCTTCACCGAGCAGGATCGAGCCGACGACACCCATCGCCGATGCGAGCAGCACGGTGGTGGCGGCGGTCGGGGCATCGGTCAGGAACAACGACGGCGAAGCGGCGTACGTCTGCTCGTAGGCACCGACCATCGCGGCGCCACCGACCAGGATCGCCCAGAGCGGCACGCGGCTGCCCGTGGCGACCGAGACCAGCATGGCGACGATGATCACGCCGAAGACCGCGACGGCCTGGGCCGTGTCGGTGTCCGGCAGGACGCCGGCTCGCAGGGCGTAGCCGACGTAGGCGATGACGAAGCCGGCGGCGAAGCCGAGCAGGCGCTCGACCAGCGAGCGATCGGGTACGAGACCGATGACGGCGCCGAGCGTGATCCCCAGCAGCGCGACCTGATCGAGGTCGAGGCCGAACATATGCCCGAACGCGATCGTCAGCGCACCGAAGACCGCGAGCACGGCTCCCTTGATGACACGTGAATTCATGATTGTGTGCAGCACTAGGTGGCGCCCCTCAGCGCACGTGAGTCCTAGCTGCTGACTCCCTCCAGCACGTATTTGACCATGTCAGCGGGTCACCCACGAAATCTCCGCGTAACCTCGGGGCACTTTCGTCGTTGGCGCGCCGGATGCGGCTGTGACCGCAGGAGTTCCGTACGCTGTCGAGGTGACCTCGAGGACCACGCGCGCGACGATGACGGGCGGGACCCTCGTGGCAGCCGGGATGATGACGATGAACATCGCCGTCTACGGGTTCAACGTCATCGCGGCACGGGCCTTGCTGCCCAAGGAGTTCGGTGCCCTCACGGCGTTGTTCGGCATCCTGCTGGTCGGCTCCGTGGCGTCATTGGGCCTGCAGGCGGTCACGGCTCGACGGCTCGCGATCGACCCCGCGAACCGCGACGCCATCATCGACGCGACCGTCAGGGTCACGGTCATCGTCGCGTCTGCTGTCGGCCTGCTCGTCGCGGCGTCGACCGTCGTCCTCACCCCCGTGCTCAAGCTCGACAGCCACTGGGCGGTGCTCCTGTGCGGAGCGACGCTCGTGCCGCTGACCGTCATGGGCGCCGAGTCCGGCATCGCACAAGGGACCGCCCGATGGGGTGCCCTCACCGCGATCTACGTCGGCAACGGGCTGGGACGCCTGCTCGGCGGAGCGCTCGCCCTCGTCATCTCCCCCAGCGTCAACTCCGCGATGATCGGCATCGCGATCGGGTCCTGGCTGCCCGCACTCGCCGGTGCCCGCCTGATGATCGGTCATGGCAACGGCGCGACGATCAGCCGTCGCCCGCTGCTGAAGGAGGCGCTGTTCTCGACGCACGCACTTCTGGCGTACTTCGTGCTCAGCAACCTCGACTCATTGATCGCCCGCAACCGATTCGACGAGCACGAGAGCGGCCTGTATGCCTCGGGGCTCATCCTCGCGAAGGCGGCGCTGTTCTTCCCGCAGTTCGTCAGTGTCGTGCTGTTCCCCGACCTGGCTCGAGCGACGACGCACCACGCCAGGTTGCGCGCGGTCTCGCTGGTCGCCGGCTTCGGCACCCTCGCCGTGCTCGCGACTGCCGCGCTCCCCCGCGTCGCGCTGATCCTCGTCGGCGGTCATCAGTACGACGAGGTCATGGGGCGGCTGTGGCTGTTCGCGGTCGCCGGTTCGTGCCTCGCGATCGTGCACCTGCTGGTGTTCGACGCCCTGGCCCGGCACGCCCACGGCATCGTCGTGATGATCTGGGGCGCGGTGGTCGCGGTGCTCGCCGCGGCGTACGGGCTGGGGGTCGGCATCACCGGCCTCGTCCTCACCGTCGCGCTGGTTGCAGCAGGCCTGGCGGCCGCGGTGTTCGTGTTCGCCCCGAGCCACCCGCGGTAGTCCGCAGCGGGTCAGTGACCGGCTTCGTGCCAGGTGCGGCCGACGCCGACGGACACATCCAGCGGCACCGAGAGGTCGGCTGCTGAGGCCATCTGGTCGCGGACCAGCTGCTCGACCTGCTCCCGCTCCCCCGCAGCGACCTCGAGCACGAGCTCGTCGTGCACCTGCAGCAGCATGCGCGAAGTCAGCCCGGCAGTGTCGAGGGCGCGCTCGACGCCCAGCATCGCGACCTTGATGATGTCGGCGGCCGATCCCTGGATCGGGGCGTTGAGGGCCATACGCTCGGCCATCTCGCGGCGCTGCCGGTTGTCGCTCTGCAGGTCGGGCAGGTAGCGGCGACGACCCATGATCGTCTCGGTGAAGCCGGTCTGCCGAGCCTCGTCGACGAGCCCGCGCAGGTAGTCGCGCACTCCGCCGAACCGCTCGAAGTAGTCGTCCATCAGGCCCTGGGCCTCGCCGGTCGAGATGTTGAGCTGCTGGCTGAGCCCGTAGGACGACAGGCCGTAGGCGAGGCCGTAGTTCATCGCCTTGATCCGTGCTCGCAGGCCACCGTCGATCTCGCTCGGCTCCTTGGCGAACACCTTGGCCGCCATGACGGTGTGGAAGTCCTCGCCGGAGTTGAACGCCGCGATCAGGTCGGCGTCCTCGGACAGGTGCGCCATGATGCGCATCTCGATCTGGCTGTAGTCGGCCGTGACCAACGTGTCGAAGCCCTCGCCGACGCAGAACGCCTCGCGGATGCGCCGGCCTGACGCCGTGCGGATCGGGATGTTCTGCAGGTTGGGGTCGTTGGAGCTCAGCCGGCCGGTCGCGGCGATCGTCTGGGCGTACGTCGTGTGGATGCGACCGTCGTCGGAGATCGACTTGCGAAGGCCCTCGACGGTCTGCCGCAGTCGCGTCACGTCGCGGTGGTCGAGGAGGTGCTGCAGGAACGGGTGCTCGGTCTTGACGTAGAGCTGCTGCAGGGCCTCGGCGTCGGTCGTGTAGCCGGTCTTGGTCTTCTTGGTCTTGGGCATGCCGAGCTCGTCGAACAGCACGACCTGCAGCTGCTTGGGCGAGCCGAGGTTGATCTCCTTGCCACCGATCGCGGCGAACGCCTCGGAAGCGGCGTTCTGCGCCCGCGCGGCGAACTCGGACTCGAGCTCGATCAGGTGGTCGTCGTCGATCGCGATGCCGGTGCGCTCCATGCGGGCGAGCGTGGCCACGAGCGGCAGCTCGACGTCGTGGATCAACGCCGTGCCGCCGGCCTGCTCGACCTCCTGGTCGAGCACCGCGGCGAGGTCGAGCGTCGCGCGGGCTCGCAGCATGCCGGACTCGAAGCCGACCGTGTCGGTGTCGAGGGTCAGCTGGCCGGAGTTGTCGGACTCGTCGCGCAGCTCGCGCTTGAGGTAGCGCAGCGACAGGTCGCCGAGGTCGTAGGACCGCTGGTCAGGGCGGACGACGTAGGCCGACAGCGCCGTGTCGGCGGCGACGCCCATGAGCGGCCAGCCCTTGGCCTCGAGCGCCAGCGACGGTCCCTTGGCGTCGTGCAGCACCTTGGGCCGGTCGGGATCGGCGAGCCAGGCCGCGATCGCGGCGTCATCCTCGGCGGTGATGTCGTCGGTGCTGATCCACGCCGCGGACTCGTCCGAGGCGATCGCGAGACCGACGACGTCGCCGGTGCCACGGCCCCACGAGCCCTGCACGTGGAGCCCGAGCCGCGCGCCGGACGTGGACTGGGCCTCGAGCCAGGCCGTGACCTCACCGGGCGCCAGCGTCGCCCCCTCGAGGTCGAAACCCTCCTCGGCCTGGGGCTCGACGTCGCCGAAAGCCTCGAACAACCTGACCCGCAGGGCATTGAACTCAAGCGCGTCGAACACCGTGTGGATCGCCTCGCGGTCCCACACCGTGTCGAACGCCAGGTCGGCAGGGCCGGCCGGCAGGTCGAGGTCGAGGATCAAGGCGTTGATGCTGCGGTTGCGCAGAACGCTGTCGAGGTGCTCGCGCAGCGACTCGCCGGCCTTGCCCGGCACGTTGTCGACGTCGTTGACGAGCGCCTCGAGGGTGCCGTACTGGTTGATCCACTTGGCCGCGGTCTTGGGGCCGACGCCGGGCACGCCCGGCAGGTTGTCGCTGGTCTCGCCGACCAGCGCGGCGATGTCGGGATAGTGGTCCGGCGTGACGGCGTACTTTTCCTCGACCGCGGCCGGCGTCATGCGAGCCAGGTCGGACACCCCCTTGCGGGGATAGAGCACCGTGGTCCTGTCGGTGACGAGCTGGAGCGCGTCGCGGTCACCGGTGCAGATCAGCACCTCCATGCCTGCGGCCTCGGCGCGGGTCGTCAACGTGCCGATGATGTCGTCGGCCTCGAAGCCTTCCTTCTCGAACGTCGTGATGTGCAACGCATCGAGGATCTCCTTGATCAAGGGGATCTGGCCGGTGAACTCCGGCGGCGACTTCGACCGGTTGCCCTTGTACTCGGCGTATTGATCGAGCCGGAACGTCTTGCGGGAGACGTCGAACGCGACCGCCACGTGCGTCGGCTTCTCGTCGCGCAGCACGTTGATCAGCATCGACGTGAACCCGAACACCGCATTGGTGCTCTGGCCCGTCGTCGTCGAGAAGTTCTCGACGGGAAGGGCGAAGAAGGCACGGTAGGCGACGGAATGGCCGTCGATCAGCAGGAGGCGGTCCACCCGGTCGACTCTAGTCGCCGGGTCTGACGAACCGCGAGGGGTCGGTCAGCGCATCAGGTGCGCGAGTGACCGCGGGCGTCGGTGCGCCGGCGAAGCGTGCGGCGCACGGCGATCAGCTTGCCGGTGTCACGTGAGTTGGTGGCCTTCATCGTGAGGCGCGACCGCAGCTTGCTGGCCTGGATCGCCCGCAGCACCGCGATCTGGTTGAACCCGATCTTGGTGAGGTAACGGTGCGGTTCACGCGAGTGCACCGGCACGGATGCGACGACGATCTCGCAGTTGTGCTCCTCGCCGTAGCTCGCGGCGGCCGACAGCAACGTCGACGCGACCGACTTGCGGCGGAACCGCGGCGACACCTGGATCTCGGTGATGATCAGGATGCGCGTCAGGTTGATGGGGGTCAGCGTGCCGACGGTGCAGACCGTGGCACCGACGATCTCGCCGTCGACGAGGGCCACGATGATGCGCCTGTCGTGACGTCCGAGGTTGAGCTCGAGCGCTGCAGCCGCCTCGGCGACGCCGGGCTCCCGCCACAGGGCCTGCTGGGTGAACGCCTCGGACCCCTCGTCCTTGCTGGCTCCGGCGCACTCCGCCCAGAGGGTGACGAGAGCATGTGCGTCTTCGCGATCGGCGTCGCGGAGAACGATGTGCGGTCGAGCCGACATGCACGTCCCTTGTCTCGAGTCAGAAACTCCCGCGCACCTGGCGCAGGCGTAGAAATGACACACTACGCGCGGGGTGCTGCGGGCGTACCCGGTTGAAACCTCAATTGTCGAAGGAGACCTTACATGTTCGTCGGGTTCGGCACAGCCACCAATGTGGCGACCGTCGTCGCGGGCTCGGGACTGGGACTCCTGATCGGCCACCGCCTGAGTCTTCGCGTACGTTCGACGGTCACGTCCGCGCTCGGTCTCGTCACGCTCCTGATCGCCGCGGACGCCGCGATGGCCGTCAGCTCCCCGGACCTCGTCGATGCCGTCGACCGCGGTGCCCCGACGTTGATCGTCCTCGGCTCGCTCGTGTTCGGCGGGATCATCGGTTCGGTCCTTCGGCTCGAGGACCGCCTCGAGGACTTCGGCGGCTGGTTGCAGCGCCGCCTGACACCGGGCGAAGCCGCAGAGGGCCGACAGCGGTTCATCGAAGGCTTCGTCATCAGTTCCCTCGTCTTCTGCATCGGACCACTGACGATCCTCGGGTCGATCAACGAGGGCCTCGGAAACGGCGCCGACCAGCTGCTGCTCAAGGCGTCGCTCGACGGCTTCGCCGCCCTGGCGTTCGCGGCGTCGTTCGGCATCGGCGTCATGGCGTCGGCGGTGTCGGTCGCGGTCATCCAAGGCTCCCTCACGGTGCTGGGCGCCCTGCTCGGGTCATTCCTGCCCGACGCCCACCTCGAGGCGCTCACCGCGACCGGCGGGCTGATCCTGATCGGTGTCGCGTTCCGGCTGCTCGACCTCAAGTCGATCCACGT
The DNA here is from genome assembly GCF_004134905.2 of Aeromicrobium ginsengisoli. GTDB lineage: Bacteria > Actinomycetota > Actinomycetes > Propionibacteriales > Nocardioidaceae > Aeromicrobium > Aeromicrobium ginsengisoli. The sequence continues at coordinate 543,095 of NZ_SDPQ02000001.1, forward strand.
CGCGGACTTGTTGCCGGCCCTCGTGATCGCGCCGGTGCTCTGCCAGATCGCCGTTGTCGTGCACTGACACAGCGTCTCGAAACTCAACTGTTACCTGGGAGCCCGCGTTGTGACGTGTGTGACTCTCGCATGTGGCTATAGTCCGAGGATCACATTTGAACCAACCCGTGCATCAGCGGACAGGAGTCATGCGTGCGACTGCGAACAGCGGCACTGCTCTCGATCGTGATGGGGGTCCTCTTGATGGGCCTGACGTCGCCCGCCCAGGCGGCGACCAACGAAGCGATCGACGTCACCGGAAAACTCGCCGACACCCGCACCGATCCGGCGAAACCGGTGCCAGGCGTCAAGATCTCCGTGGAGAAGGACGGCGCCGAGATCGCCTCCGGCACCAGTGGTGCCGACGGCTCGTTCTCGATCGCGTTGCCCGGTGCCCCGATCGATCTGCTCGGCGAAGTGATCACCGTCAAGATCGACACCGACACACTTCCGGAGGGCGCCGACCTGCGAGATCCCAAGAAGACCTCGTACAAGGTCACCATCAAGACCGACTCCGACATCCAGATCAACTACGCCATCGGCCCGGCGACCGACAACTCGGTCGGCAAGCTGACCGAGATCGGCCAGAGCGGGATCAACGGCATCTTCCTCGGCCTCTTGCTGGCCCTCGCGGCCCTCGGCCTGTCGCTCGTGTTCGGCACCACCGGCCTCACCAACTTCGCGCACGGCGAGCTCATCACGTTCGGCGCTCTGGCTGCCTTCCTGTTCCAGGACCAATGGGGCTGGGCGTTCTTCCCGGCCGCGTTGCTGGCCGTGATCCTGTCGGGCGCCTTCGGCCTGGCCAATGACCGGCTGCTGTGGAAACCGCTGCGCGGACGGGGCACGGGCCTCATCGCCATGATGATCGTCAGCATCGGCCTGTCGATCTTCCTGCGGAACATCTACCAGTACTTCTTCGGCGCCGACAACCACCAGTACACCGGCGTTCCGGCCGGCAAGCTGTGGAACATCGGCTCGATCGGCATCTCACCCAAGGCGTTCTACATCGCCGTGGTCTGCGTCGTGGTCCTCGTGGTCGTGTCGCTCGCGGTGCAGCGGACGCGACTCGGCAAGGCGACGCGAGCCGTCTCCGACAACCCCGCGCTCGCGGCCTCCTCCGGCATCGACGTCGACCGGGTCATCACGACGATCTGGATCGTCGGCGGCGCCCTCGCCGGCCTGTCCGGCATCATGTGGGGCCTGACGAACGGGTTCGACTACCAGGTCGGCAACAAGATCCTCTTGCTCGTCTTCGCCGCAGTCACCTTGGGTGGTCTTGGCACCATCTGGGGCACGATGGCAGGAAGCATCATCGTCGGGCTCCTCGTGGAGATGTCGTCGATCATCCTGCCGTCCGAGCTCAAGTACGTCACCGCGCTGGTCGTGCTCGTGCTGATCCTGTTGGTCCGTCCCCAAGGTCTGCTCGGTCGAGCAGAGCGCGTCGGTTAGGAAGGGAGAAAACCATGGAATGGTCAGGCGTCCTCTCCGGTGCGATCGAGCAGGGAATCGGCCCCAGCGCCATCATCTACTGCCTCGCCGCCATCGGACTCAACATCCACTTCGGCTACACCGGACTGCTCAACTTCGGTCAAGCCGCGTTCATGATGGTCGGCGGCTACGCCCTCGGCTCACTCATCCAGACGTGGGGCTGGCCGCTCTTCCCGAGCCTCGTCGTCGGCCTCCTGATGGCGGTCGTCCTGGCCCTCGTCCTGGGTGTGCCCACGCTGCGGCTCCGCGCCGACTACCTCGCGATCGCGACGATCGCGGCAGCAGAGGCGATCCGCCAGGTCCTCGGCTCGGCCGCCCTCAACGACGAGTTCGGCGGCCAGGACGGCCGCTACGGATTCGTCGACGGCATGCGGTCGCTCAACTTCGTCCCGTCAGGGGGTGTGCACTTCCTGGGGCTCGACTTCAGGTCGTACGACTTCTTCATCATGATCGTCGGCTGGACCCTTGCCTTGCTGTTGTGCGGCTTCGTCTATCTCCTGATGCGAAGCCCCTGGGGACGCGTCCTCAAGAGCATCCGCGAGGACGAGGACGCCGTGCGCAGCCTGGGCAAGAACGTCTACTCCTACAAGATGCAGGCGCTCGTGCTCGGTGGTGTCATCGGCGCCCTGGCCGGCATCATGTCGGGCCTGGCGACCAGCAACGTCGCACCGTCGGACTTCGCGACCGACACGACGTTCTTCACCTACACCGTGCTGCTGATCGGTGGCGCCGCGCGGGTCTTCGGCCCGGTCGCCGGTGCCTTGATCTTCTGGTTCTTCATCAGCGGTCTTGACCTGTTCTTCGACAAGATGACCTCGGGTGCCAACCCGACCATCCCGGCGTCGATCATGACCGACGACCAGGCCAGCCTGATGCGCCTCATCTTCCTCGGGTTGATACTGATGCTGATCATGATCTACCGGCCACAAGGGATCTTCGGAGACAGAAGGGAGCTGGCGATCGATGCCCACTGACACGCAGCCGTCCAGCGACACCCAGAGCAAGAAGTCCGACTCGATCCTCGTGGCCGACGGGGTGACCCGGAAGTTCGGCGGCCTCACCGCAGTCGACGTCGAGCACTTCGAGATCCAGCGCGGCAAGATCACCGCGCTGATCGGCCCCAACGGTGCCGGCAAGACGACGTTCTTCAACCTGCTGACCGGGTTCGACGAGCCCGACAGCGGCGAGTGGACGTTCAACGGCCAGAGCCTGCACGGCGTGCCGCCCTACAAGGTCGCACGCAAGGGCATGGTCCGAACGTTCCAGCTCACCAAGGTGCTCTCGCGGCTCAAGGTCATCGAGAACATGCGCCTCGGAGCGACCGGTCAGCGCGGCGAGAAGTTCTTCCCGAGCCTGTTCAAGGGCCTTTGGAGCGGGCAGGAGAAGGAGAACACCGATCGGGCGATGGACCTGCTCGCGCGGTTCAAGCTCGACGCCAAGGCGGACGACTTCGCCGGATCGCTGTCCGGCGGCCAGCGCAAGCTCCTCGAGATGGCGCGCGCGTTGATGGTCGACCCCGAGCTCATCATGCTCGACGAGCCCATGGCCGGCGTGAACCCAGCGCTCAAGCAGTCGCTCCTCGGCCACGTGAAGTCACTGCGCGACGAGGGACGTACGGTCCTGTTCGTCGAGCACGACATGGACATGGTTCGCGACATCTCCGACTGGGTCGTCGTGATGGCCCAGGGCAAGATCGTCGCCGAAGGGCCGCCGGACACCGTGATGGCCAACCAGGCGGTCATCGACGCCTACCTGGGCGCGCACCACGACGCCGCGCTCACCCATGAGACCGAGGAAGAGATCCTGGCCGCAGCCGAGGCCGAGCTCGAAGCGGAAGCAGAAGCCGAGGAGAACAGCTGATGGTCGACGACTACGCCTCACCCGAGGGCGCGATCCTGCGCGCCGACAACCTGATCGCCGGCTACCTTCCCGGCGTCAACATCCTCAACGACGCGAGCCTGCACTGCCACGACGGCGAGCTGGTCGGCATCATCGGCCCCAACGGCGCCGGCAAGTCGACGCTGCTCAAGGCCATGTTCGGCCTCGTCAAGGTCCACGAGGGCACCGTCGTGCTCAACGGCAAGGACATCACCAACCTGCGCGCCGACCAGCTCGTCGCGTCGGGCGTGGGGTTCGTGCCGCAGACCAACAACGTCTTCCCGTCGCTGACGGTGTCGGAGAACCTCGAGATGGGGATGTACCTCGACCCCAAGAAGTTCAAGGAGCGCTTCGGCTACGTCACCGACATCTTCCCGCGGCTGTTCGAGCGCAAGGACCAGCGGGCCGGCTCACTGTCGGGCGGCGAGCGCCAGATGGTCGCCATGGGCCGCGCGCTCATGATGTCCCCCTCGGTGCTGCTGCTCGACGAGCCGTCGGCCGGCCTGTCCCCCGCTCTGCAGGACGAGGTGTTCGTCCAGACCAAGCGCATCAACAGCGCCGGCGTCTCGGTCGTCATGGTCGAGCAGAACGCGAGCCGCTGCCTGCAGATCTGTGACCGGGCCTACGTGCTCGACCAGGGTCGCAACGCCCACACCGGCTCGGGCCGCGACCTGATGACCGACCCCAAGGTCATCGAGCTCTACCTCGGCACGCTCGCCAAGGCGCACTGAGACCCTCGCGGTTTACCAAGAGGTCAGGGCAAACTGCCACTCCGCACGGCGCGCGCGCCATGAGGAGTGGCAGTTTGCCGTGCGGGGTTCAGCCGAGATTGATGTACATACGCCCTCGGCAATAGAGGCTTCGCGATCGGTCGAGATCGGCTCTCAGGCGCTCGACGGTCTGTCGAAGCGGCAGGTCTGGCCAGATCCACCGGGACATGCCCCGCCCGGTGCCTCGGACCGCGTCCTCACGAGCCTTCTCATCCTCGAGAACTCGCCCCGGATCACTGCCGTACGGGTTGAGCCGGCCGTACTTGAACAGTCCGTCGAACTCGCCAGTGTGGCGCCAGGCGTCCCAGTCGAAGTCGACGCGCGCAACCACCCCGAAGGGCCCTTGGATCGAGACCTGCTGTTCTGGCCGCGGAAGGCCTCCCCGCCACACCATGAAGAGTGAGCGCGACTCCCCCACGGACTCGCACCGGCCGTCCGCCAACCGGAACGCCAAGGCTGCGTGACGGGCGCCCTGCCAGCGTTCCAGGCGTTCGGCCATCTCCGCCAGTCCCTCCGCGTTCACGAGGCCGAGGTGGAGGGCAGAGCTGGCCGCGACCACGCCCGTCTCGGTGCGCCCGATGGTCGCCAGCTCGAACACCGCGCGTTCGGGGACCATGACCGTCCGCCCGTCGACGACAACCACGTCCTCGGGTGGGACGTGGCCGACATGGTGCACCACGCCGGCCTCACGGCGACCTGCGCGGCCGTCCAGCCTCGTGACGTGCACGAGCCGGTCCGGCAGTCCGTACAGGTCGATCCCGTGTGCGGCACAGGCAGACTGGTGGCTCAGGACAAACCCTTCGCCCAACCGGTCGACGACCGCGTAGGACAACAGGCGATGCAGCGCCAGCTCGTCCAGGCCGGCCACGTCGTCGGTGTACGCGTAGATCCCGTGCCGCAGCCGCACGAGCAGCCCGACGCGCAGGGCGACCTTGATGTCACGGTCCCGATATCCGGCGTCGATGATCTGTGCCCGGGTGAGGTATCCACGAGCGATGGCTTGCGAGCGAAGGCGGTCATCCATCGGTCCATCAGATCGCCAGACGTCGCCACCGTCAGTGAGCGTCGCCGGGCCTGTGGACGTACTCCTGAGACTCCAGGGGTGTGGACGGCGCTCCACCGGGCAAACAGCCACCCCTCAAGGGGCGCGAGCCCTGAGGAGTGGCAGTTTGCCCTGACCTCTTGGTAAACCGCCAACGTGCCGGGGACGTGCAGCAGGGCCCCGGCCGAAGCCGGGGCCCTGCTGGTCGTGCTGTGGTGCGATGCGTACTTACTCGACGACGCCGGTGACGTACTCGAGGTTCTTGTACTGGTTGTTGTCGTCGTACTGGAAGATGCCGATCGTGGCCTTCGACGGCGATCCGGTGTCGTTCATGTCCACCGGTCCGGAGACACCGTCATAGTCGATGTCCTTTCCGTCCTTGAGCAGCGCCAGGCAGTCCGCGTACGTGGTGCACTTCTCGCCACCCTCGGAGACTTCCTGGATCTTCTTCGACAGGGCGACACCATCGTCGCTCTTGGCCGCCTCGGCAGCGAGCGCCGTGAGGATCGTCGCGTCGTACGACTCAGGACCATAGGTGAAGTCCTTGAGCTTCGGGTTCGTCTCCAGAAGGCGGGCCTTGAAGTCGTCCTTCAGCTGTGCGCCGGGGTAGGTCGCCTTGACGCCCTTCAGGGTTCCCTTGGGGAAGTCCTTGCTGTAGTCGGCGGTGTTGCCGTCCACGAAGTACGTCTTGACGTCCTTGGGTCCGATGCCCGCAGCCTCGAGGCCGGGGATGATCTTGGTGGCCTCGTTGAACGAGATCACGACGATCGCGTCGGGCTTGGCGTCCTTGATCTTCTGGATCTCGGACGTGTAGGACGTCGCGTCGACGCTGTAGAGCACCTTGGCAGCGACCGTTCCACCCTGGTCCTTGATGGTCTTCTCGACGTTGTCGGCGAGCGCCTCACCGTACGCCTCCTGGCGCGCGATGATCGCGACGTTCTTGGCGCCGTCCTTGAGGACGAGGTTGCCGAGCACGTTGCCCTGGAGCACGTCGGACGGGGCGGTACGGAAGTAGAGGCCCTTGTCGTCGTAGGTGTCGAAGGCGGTCGACGTGTTGGCCGGGGAGAACTCCACGACACCAGCGCCGACGATCTTGTCGATGACGCTCAGCGAGACGCTCGAGGACGCCGCACCGATGATGACGTCGGCCTTGGCCGCGAGGAGCTTGTCGACCGAGCCGGGCGCGATCTTCGGCGTACCGTCGCCGGAGTCAGCCTTGGACTGCACGACCGGCTTGCCGAGCACGCCGCCGGCGTCGTTGATGTCCTTGACCGCGAGGTCGACACCAGCGAACTCCGGGGGGCCGAGGAACGCCAGGTCACCGGTCGACGGCAGGAGCGTGCCGACCGTGAGGACACCGTCGCCCTTGGCTGCGGGTGCGTCGGACGCCTTGGGCTTGTCGCCGTCGCTGTCACTGCCGCCGCCACATGCAGCGAGAACAAGCGCGCTCGCGGCCACGACGGCCGCGAGGCGGATCGTCTGGGTACTGCGTTTCATCAATCCTCCGGATATGTAGAAAGCCCATGGCGCGTGCCAGGGTGCGTGTACGTACCCATGAACTTAGTCTTTCCATGGGTCAATTGGGTCAACGAGCCAATTACGGCCGGTAACGTAGCCAATTTGTAACCCGGGGCGGATCAGGCCTGCGGATCGGCCGCCGAGCCGAGCTCGGGACCGTGGTCGATGACCCCTTGCGCGACCTGCTGCATCGTGAGTCTGAGGTCCATGGCGGTGCGCTGGATCCAGCGGAATGCCTCGGGCTCGCTGATGCTCAGCGCCTCCTGAAGGAGGCCTTTGGCACGCTCGATCGCCTTGCGGGTCGCGAGCTGGTCGGTGAGGTCACCGACTTCGTGCTCGAGCGTTCGGATCTCGGCGAAACGGCTCATTGCCATCTCGATCGCCGGCACGAGGTCGGACTTGGTGAAGGGCTTGACGAGGTAGGCCATGGCACCGGAGTCGCGTGCCCGCTCGACGAGCTCACGCTGGCTGAACGCCGTGAGCATGACGACCGGCGCGATGCGGGCCTGGGCGATCTGGGAGGCGGCCGCGATGCCGTCGAGCTTGGGCATCTTGACGTCCATCACGACGAGGTCGGGGCGGTGCTCCATCGCCAGCTCGATGGCCTGTTCACCGTCACCGGCCTGGCCCACGACGACGTAGCCCTCCTCGGCGAGCATCTCGGCGAGGTCGAGCCGGATCAGCGCCTCGTCCTCGGCGATCACGACACGCGGTGCGGGCCGTCCCGATTCAGGGCCTTGAGCAGTCACATGAGAAGGTTATCCCGCACATGAACTCGGGTTGAGCTCGACAGACGCGTGCGCATGCCGGGTTGGCGGAATGGTAGACGCGACGGTCTCAAAAACCGTTGTCCGCAAGGGCGTGCGGGTTCGACTCCCGCACCCGGCACGGGTGGCTCAGCCACTCGCTTCGCTCGGGCTTCGCACCCGTGCCGGGAAGCAACGGCCGAAGGCCGCCGTGCCGGCTTGCCGGCACTCGTGAGCCGACGTCACAGCGCGCACTCGCGGTGAGGTGGCGATGCGGCTCAGCCCACGTCAGCACGGAGCCCTGCACCCCTCCCCTGGTGCTGCTGGGCACGAACGCTCACGAGTCAGTTCTTGCCCATCGACAAGCGTCGTCAGCCAGGTCCGTCGCGCTGCGTCGTCTGCTCGTCGACGGGCAACAACGGCCTCCTGAGCTCGGCGCCCTGCCGCAGCGACCTCAGCACCCCACGGCGCCCTCCCGCAGCGACCTCAGCACCCCACGGCGCCCTGCCGCAGCGACCACACCACCTCACGGCGCCCTGCCGCGGCGACCTCAGCACCCCACGGCGCGAGCTCGAGGGCGTACCGCGAGCTACTCCTTGGTGTCCTGGTAGGCCGGGACGACGCCGTTGATCGCATCGCCCATGTTGTGGATGCGCAGCGCGTTGGTCGAGCCCGGGATGCCCGGAGGGCTCCCGGCGACGATGACGACCTGCTGGCCGTCGGCGCAGCGGCCGATCTCCAGCAGCGCCTTGTCGACCTGCAGCACCATCTCGTCGGTGTGCGTGACCTCGGGGACGAGGAATGTCTCGATGCCCCAGCTGAGCGCCAGCTGCGAGCGTACGAGCGGGTCGGGCGTGAACGCGATGACCGGCACCTTGGAGCGGTAACGCGTCATGCGCCGGGCGGAGTCGCCGCTCGTCGTGAACGCGACGACGAAGCGGGCGCTGACGGCCTCGGCGACGTCGGCGGCTGCGCGGCAGATGATGCCGCTCTTGGTCTTGGCCTTCCAGGTGAACGCGGCCATGCGAGGCAGGCCGTGCTCCTCGGTGGACTCGATGATGCGAGCCATCGTGGTGACGGTGTGGATCGGGTACTCCCCCACGCTCGTCTCACCCGACAGCATCACGGCGTCGGCGCCGTCGAGCACCGCGTTGGCGACGTCGGACGCCTCGGCGCGGGTCGGCCGCGGGGCGGAGATCATCGACTCGAGCATCTGGGTCGCCACGATGACCGGCTTGGCGTTGCGGCGGGCCTTCTCGACGATGAGCTTCTGGACGATCGGCACGTCCTCGAGCGGCAGCTCGACGCCGAGGTCACCGCGCGCGACCATGACGCCATCGAACGCGTCCATGATGCCGTCGAGGTTGTCGACCGCCTGCGGCTTCTCGATCTTGGCGATGACGGGGCGCATGATGCCCTCTTCGACCATGATCTTCTTGACGTCGTAGTAGTCGTCGGCGGAGCGTACGAACGACAGCGCGATGAAGTCGACGCCGAGCCGCAGCGCGAACCGCAGGTCGTCGATGTCCTTCTCGCTCATCGCGGGGACGCTGACCATCACGCCGGGCAGGTTGATGCCCTTGTTGTTGCTGACCGGACCGCTCGTCTCGACGGCACAGGTGACGTCGGTGTCGGTGACGGCGGTCGCCCGCAGGCGCATGCGGCCGTCGTCGATCAGGATCTCGTCGCCCACCGAGACGTCGCCCGGCAGACCCTTGTAGGTCGTGGAGCAACGGTTCACGTCGCCGAGGATGTCGTCGGTCGTGATCGTGAACGTTCCGCCGACCTCGAGCTGGACAGGTCCGTCGGCGAAGCGGCCGAGCCGGATCTTGGGGCCCTGGAGATCGGCCAGCACGGCGATGGCCTTGCCGACCTTGTCGCCCGCCTCGCGGACCCAGGCGTAGTTCTGCTCGTGGTCGGACTGCTCGCCGTGGCTCATGTTGAGCCGCGCGACGTCCATCCCCGCCTCGGTCAGCTGCAGGATCTTGTGGGCGCTACCGACGGCCGGGCCGAGGGTGCAGACGATCTTCGCTCTTCTCACTTCACGAGCCTATCCAGTGCTTCGCCTACCGGCGAGTCACTTAAGTGGTTTGGCGCAACAAATCAGGTTTCGGTCAGGTCAGAGCGCAAAAGACCGGGTGTCACACCGTCAACGGGCGCGCGTTGGGCGGAATCGGGGCCGGCAGGTTGGTGGATCCCGACAGGTAGGCATCGACCCCTGCGGCAGCCGAACGGCCCTCCGCGATGGCCCACACGATGAGCGACTGGCCGCGTCCGGCGTCACCGGCGACGAACACGCCGTCGATGCTGGACATGTAGCTCTTGTCGCGCTTGATGTTGCCGCGCTCGTCGAGCTCGACGCCAAGCTGGTCGACGAGGCCCTCCTGCTCAGGACCGGTGAAGCCCATCGCGAACAGCACGAGCTGCGCCGGGACGACCCGCTCGGAGCCCTCGACCTCCTCGAACTTCCCGCTGACCATCTCGACCTCGACGAGCCGGAGGCCGCTGACGTGGCCGTCCTCGCCGAGGAACTCCTTGGTCGAGATCGAGTAGACCCGCTCCCCCGCCTCTTCGTGGGCCGACGAGACGCGGTAGATCATCGGGTAGGTCGGCCACGGCTGGGTCTCGGGACGATCCGTGCCGGGGTTGGGCATGATCTCGAGCTGCGTGATCGACCTGGCCCCCTGACGTACGGACGTTCCGAGGCAGTCGGCGCCGGTGTCGCCGCCGCCGATGATGATGACGTCCTTGTCGGTCGCGACGATCTGGTTCTCCACCTCTTCGCCGAGCGCGACCCGGTTGGCCTGCGGGAGGAACTCCATGGCCTGGTGGATGCCGGCGAGCTCACGGCCGGGAACGGGCAGCTCACGGCGTACGGTCGAGCCGATCGCCAGGACGACGGCGTCGTAGCGGTCGCGCAGCTGGTGGCCGGTCAGCGTGTCGCCGACCTGCACGCCCGTACGGAAGACCGTGCCCTCGCGCTGCATCTGGTCGATGCGGCGCTCGACCTGGATCTTCTCCATCTTGAACTCGGGGATGCCGTAGCGGAGCAGCCCGCCGGGCTTGTCGTCCCGCTCGTAGACCGCGACGGTGTGGCCCGCGCGGGTCAGCTGCTGAGCGGCGGCCAGACCTGCCGGACCGGAGCCGACCACGGCAACCGTCTTGCCGGTGAGCCACTCGGGCGGCTCGGGCTTGACCTGCCGGTCGTCCCAGCCCTTGTCGATGATCGAGACCTCGACGTTCTTGATCGTCACGGCGTCGCGGTTGATCGCGACGACGCATGCGGTCTCGCACGGCGCAGGGCACAGCCGCCCGGTGAACTCCGGGAAGTTGTTGGTCGCGTGCAGGCGGTCGAGCGCCTCGTCCCAGTCCTCGCGCCACACCAGGTCGTTCCACTCCGGGATCAGGTTGCCGAGAGGGCAGCCGGAGTGGCAGAACGGGATGCCGCAGTCCATGCAGCGCCCAGCCTGCTCGGTGATGATCGGCAGCAGGGCGCGGCCGGGTCCACCCGGGTAGACCTCGTTCCAGTCGTTGACGCGTTCCTCGACCGGGCGCCGTTCGGCGACCTGTCGGGGGGTCGTGATGAATCCTCTGGGATCAGCCACGTGCGGCCACCTCCATCATGCGTGCGGTCGTGTCTTCCTCGGACAGTCCTTCGGACTCGGCGGCGTCGCGCGCCTCGAGCACCAGCCGGTAGTTGACCGGCATGATCTCGGTGAAGCGGGCCAGCGACTGCTCCCAGTCGCCGAGCAGCTGCTCCGCGACGACCGAGCCGGTCTCTTCCTGGTGCTTGTGAATCAGCGACTTGAGCTCGTCAGCAGCGGTGCCGGCAACAGGGCGCAGCTCCACCATGTCCTTGTTGACGCGAGTCTCGTCGAGGTCCAGGACGTACGCCGCACCGCCGCTCATGCCCGCGGCGACGTTGCGTCCCGTCGGGCCGAGGATCACGACCCGGCCGCCCGTCATGTACTCGCACGCGTGGTCGCCGACGCCCTCGACAACAGCGCTGACGCCGGAGTTGCGGACGCAGAACCGTTCGCCGACCTTGCCGCGCAGGAAGATCTCGCCGCTGGTCGCGCCGAAGCCGATCACGTTGCCCGCGACGATCTGCGCCTCGGCGGTGAACTGCACCTCGCGGGGCGGGCGGACCACGATGCGGCCGCCGGACAGGCCCTTGCCGACGTAGTCGTTGCCGTCACCCTCGAGCCGCAGCGTGACGCCCTTGGGCACGAACGCGCCGAACGACTGCCCGGCCGAGCCGAGGAACGTGATGTCGATCGTGTTCTCCGGCAGACCTTCGCCGCGGTAGCGCTTGGTCACCTCGTGGCCGAGCATCGTGCCGACCGTACGGTTGACGTTGCGGATGTCGACCTGCGCGCGCACCGGCTCGCCACGCTCGAGGGCGTCGGCGCTGAGCGCGATGAGCTCGTTGTCGAGCGCCTTGTCGAGGCTGTGGTCCTGGCCCGTGGTGTTGTGCCGGGCCGCACCCTCGGGAAGCTCCGGGACGTACAGGATCGGGGTCAGGTCGAGTCCGTCGGCCTTCCAGTGGTCGACGGCCTTGCGAGCGTCGATGACCTCGGCATGGCCGACGGCCTCCTCGATCGTGCGGAAGCCCAGGCGCGCCAGGATCTCGCGAACCTCCTCGGCGATGAACTGGAAGAAGTTGACGATGTACTCGGCCTTGCCGGCGTACTTCTCGCGGAGCGCCTTGTTCTGGGTGGCGACGCCGACCGGGCAGGTGTCGAGGTGACAGACCCGCATCATGATGCAGCCGCTCACGACGAGTGGAGCGGTGGCGAAGCCGAACTCCTCGGCGCCGAGCAGCGCCGCGATGACGACGTCACGGCCGGTCTTGAGCTGGCCGTCGGTCTGCACGACGATGCGGTCGCGCAGCCCGTTGAGCAGCAGGGTCTGCTGGGTCTCGGCGAGGCCGAGCTCCCACGGTCCGCCGGCGTGCTTGAGCGACGTCAGCGGCGATGCGCCGGTGCCGCCGTCGTGGCCGGAGATCAGGACGACATCGGCCTTGGCCTTGGAGACGCCCGCCGCGACCGTGCCCACGCCGATCTCCGACACGAGCTTGACGTGCACGCGTGCCGATGGGTTGGCGTTCTTGAGGTCGTGGATGAGCTGCTTGAGGTCCTCGATCGAGTAGATGTCGTGGTGCGGCGGCGGCGAGATGAGGCCGACACCCGGCGTCGAGTGCCGCGTGCGTGCGACCCACGGATAGACCTTGGGTCCGGGCAGCTGGCCGCCCTCGCCGGGCTTGGCACCCTGCGCCATCTTGATCTGGATGTCGTCGCTGTTGGTGAGGTACTCCGACGTGACACCGAAGCGGCCCGACGCGACCTGCTTGATCGCCGAGCGGCGCTCCGGGTCGTACAGGCGCTCGGGGTCCTCGCCACCCTCGCCGGTGTTGGACTTGCCGCCGAGGCGGTTCATCGCGATCGCGAGGGTCTCGTGCGCCTCCTGGCTGATCGAGCCGTACGACATCGCACCGGTCGAGAAGCGCTTGACGATCTCGGAGACCGGCTCGACCTCGTCGATCGGCACCGGCGGGCGTTCGCCCTCCTTGAAGCCGAACAGGCCACGCAGCGTCATGAGTCGCTCGGACTGGTCGTCGACGCGGCTCGTGTACTGCTTGAAGATCTCGTAGCTGCCGGTACGCGTGGAGTGCTGCAGACGGAACACCGTCTCGGGGTCGAACAGGTGCTCCGGTCCCCCGCGCCGCCACTGGTACTCGCCGCCGGTCTCGAGGTGGCGACGTGCGGCGGCGATGCCGCTCGTCGGGTACGCCTTGAGGTGACGGGAACGGACCTCTTCGGCCAGCACGTCCAGGCCGACGCCGCCGAGCTTGGACGACGTACCGGTGAAGTAGGCCTCGATGACGTCGTTCGACAGTCCGACGGCCTCGAAGATCTGGGCGCCGGTGTAGGACGCCACGGTCGAGACGCCCATCTTGCTCATGACCTTGAGCACGCCCTTGCCGAGGCCGTACGCGACGTTGCGCAGCGCCTTGCCGGGCTCGACGCCCTCGACGAAGACCTTCTCGCGCGCCAGGTCCTCGGCGGACTCCAGCACGAGGTACGGGTTGACCGCGGTCGCGCCGTAGCCGATCAGGAGCGCGACGTGGTGCACCTCGCGGACGTCACCTGCCTCGATGATGAGGCCCGCCTGCGTGCGCAGCTTCTCGCGCACCATGTGGTGGTGCACCGCCCCGGTCAGCAGGAGCGACGGGATCGGGGCGAGATCGGCGTTGGAGTGCCGGTCGGACAGCACGATGATCCGTGCACCGTCGGCGATCGCGCGGGACACCTCGGCGCAGATCTCGTCGAGCTTGGCCTTGAGCGCGGCGCCACCACCGTGGACGTCGTACAGGCCACGGACGACGTGCACCGAGAAGCCCGGCATGTCGCCGTCCTTGTTCATGTGCCGGATCTTGGCGAGCTCGTCGTTGTCGAGCACGGGGAACGGCAGCTGCAGCATGCGACACGACGCCGGGCTGGGCGCGAGCAGGTTGCGCTCAGGACCGATCGTGCCCGCCAGCGACGTGACGACCTCTTCACGGATCGCGTCGAGCGGCGGGTTGGTGACCTGCGCGAACAGCTGCGAGAAGTAGTCGAACAGCTGCCGCGGGCCGTCGGAGATCGCGGCGAGGGGCGTGTCGGTGCCCATCGACCCGATCGCCTCGGCGCCGGTGCGAGCAATCGGCGCGATGAGGAGCCGCAGCTCCTCCTCGGTGTAGCCGAACACCTGCTGGCGACGGGTCACCGAGGCGTGCGTGTGCACGATGTGCTCGAGGTCGGGCAGGTCCTCGAAGCGCACGAGTCCGGAGTAGAGCCACTCGTCGTACGGGTGCTCCGAGGCGAGCGTGTTCTTGATCTCGTGGTCCTCGATGATGCGGTGCTGGTCGAGGTCGAGCAGGAACATCTTGCCGGGCTCGAGGCGGCCCTTGCGGGTGATGGTCTTCTGGTCGAGGTCGAGGACACCGGCCTCGGACGCGAGCACGACGAGGCCGTCCTCGGTGACCCAGTAGCGGCCGGGGCGCAGGCCGTTGCGGTCGAGGACCGCGCCGATCTGGTTGCCGTCGGTGAACGCGATCGCGGCGGGGCCGTCCCACGGCTCCATGACGGAGGAGTGGAACTCGTAGAACGCCCGGCGGGCCGGGTCCATGTCGGCGTCGTTCTCCCACGCCTCGGGGATCATCATCATGACGGCGTGGGGCAGGCTGCGGCCGCCGAGGTGCAGCAGCTCGAGCACCTCGTCGAACGATGCGGTGTCGCTGCCGAGCGGGTCGCAGACCGGGAAGAGCCGGTTCATGTCGCCGGGGATCAGGTCGCTCTCGAGCAGGGCCTCGCGGGCGCGCATCCAGTTGCGGTTGCCGCGCGCCGTGTTGATCTCGCCGTTGTGCGCGATGAAGCGGAACGGGTGCGCGAGCGGCCAGCTGGGGAACGTGTTGGTCGAGAAGCGGCTGTGCACGATCGCCATGGCCGACTCCATGCGCGGGTCGGCGAGGTCGGGGAAGAAGCCCTCGAGCTGCTCGGGCGTCAGCATGCCCTTGTAGACGAGCGTGCGGCTCGACAGCGACGGGAAGTAGACCGCGAGCTCGTGCTCGGCGCGCTTGCGCAGGCAGTACGCCGTGCGGTCGAGCTCGATGCCGCTCTGCGCCTCGCCCGATGCGGTGACGAAGACCTGGACGAAGGCCGGCATCGCCGCGCGCGACATGCCGTGGCCCAGCACCTCGGGCTCGACCGGGACCTCGCGCCAGCCGAGGACCGTCAGGCCCTCCTCGGTCGCGATCTCCTCGACCCGGCGGCGCGCCTCGGCGGCCTCGGCCTCGTCGGTCGGCAGGAACGCCATGCCCGCGGCGTACGAACCCGCTTCGGGCAGCTCGACGCCGCTGACCCCGCGCAGGAACGCGTCGGGGACCTGGATCATGATGCCCGCACCGTCGCCGGTGTCCGGGTCGCCGCCGACGGCTCCGCGGTGGTCGAGGTTGCGCAGGGCGGTGAGGCCCTGGAGGACGATCTCGTGGCTGGGCACACCCGTCAGCGTCGCGACGAACGCGACACCACAGGCGTCGTGCTCGTTCTGCGGGTCGTACAGACCTTGAGCAGCGGGCTGAGCCGAAAAGAGGGGGGCGCGCACCATGGGCCTCACTTACGTCATCAGGATCACGAAAATTCTCGTACCGGGGACGACGTTGGCCTCGGACAGCATCACAAGATTACACGGCCGGGTGCCGGTGCGTCGCATCAGCCGATCGCAGTGCCCACCGCGTCGCCCACGAGGTAGGTCAGTCCGGCCGCCGCGCCGCCGAGCACGAGCTGCCGGATCCCGCCGAACCACCACGACCTGGCGGTGATCCGCGTGACGATCGCTCCGCACCCGAACAGCGCCACGAGCGACAGCCCGATCGCGGTCCAAGGCGACTCGATGCCGATCAGGTAGGGGAACACCGGGACCAGCGCGCCGACCGCGAACGCGAAGAACGACGACACCGCGGCGAGCATCGGCGAGGCCAGGTCGTCGACGTCGACGCCGAACTCCTCCCGAGCGTGGACCTTGACGGCGTTCTCCGGGTCGCGGTGGATCTGCGCCGCCGTCTGCCGAGCGACGTCCTCATCGACGCCCTTCTCGATGAACATCGCCGCGAGCTCGGCCTCTTCGGCCGTCTCGTTGTTGAGGATCTCGTCACGCTCGATGTCGACCTGCGCGAGCGCGAACTCACTCTGGCTCGCGACCGAGGTGTACTCCCCCGCCGCCATCGAGAACGCTCCTGCGGCCAGACCGGCGAGACCCGCCAGCACGATCGGCTTGGTGTCGTTGCCGCTGCTGCCGCCGACGACACCCATGATCAGGGCGAAGTTGGACACCAGCCCGTCCATCGCCCCGAAGACAGCCGGTCGCAGCCAGCCACCCGTGACATCGGGATGCTCGTGCTGGACGTGTGCGGGATCAGGCAGGGGTTCGGTGCTCTCGACTGCTTCGGTCATGGTGAGAACGTACGTCCGACCGTGCGCCTCCGTCACCGAAGGTCAGGCTTTCCTGATGTCGGAGCGCCGCTGGCAGTGACGTCTCGGTCGGGGTCAGACGGCGAGTCGTGACCCAAACGTCACGCTCAGCGGGCTTCTTCCGTGTCGTTCGGCTCGTCGACGGGCTCAGAGGCGTCGGCCGCCGGCTCGATCGCGGATTCACCAGCAAACCGCTTGCGGGTGGCGATGAAGTACGTCGCCGCGACCGCGAACACGATGATCGAGGTCCACACGTTGAGGCGGAACGGACCGATGTGGTTGGCCTCGTCGATGCGCAGTGCCTCGATCCACACGCGCCCGGAGGTGTAGAGCATCGCGTAGAGCGCGAACGCCCGACCGCCGGTGAGCTTGAGCTTGCGATCGATCGCGATGATCAAGGCGGCCGCGGCGAGGTTCCACAGCAGCTCGTAGAGGAACGTGGGGTGGAACGTCGCGAACTGCGTGTAGCCCTCAGGACGCTTGTCGACCGCGATCTCGAGGCCCCAGGGCTTCGTCGTCGGCTTGCCGAACAGCTCCTGGTTGAAGTAGTTGCCGATGCGGCCGATCGCCTGCGCGACCAGCAGGCCGGGCGCCAGAGCGTCAGCCACCGACGAGAACGACACGCCGTAGCGCCGGCACCCGATGTAGGCACCCAGCGCACCGCCGGCGATGGCGCCCCAGATGCCGAGGCCGCCCTCCCAGATCTTGAACGCGTTGAGCGGGTGCTTGCCGTCGGTGAAGTAGAGCTCGGGGTCGGTGGCCACGTGATAGATCCGCGCGCCGACGATGCCGAACGGGATCGCCCAGATCGCGACGTCGCCGATCAGGCCCTGCCGACCGCCACGTGCCTGGAACCGGCGCTCGCCGATCATGATCGCGACGATGGCGCCGATGATGATGCCGAAGGCGTACGCCCGCAGGGGGATCGGCCCGATGTCCCAGACACCGTGAGACGGGCTGGGGATGAATGACGCGACGCTCACGTGATCTGGGTCCTCTCGACGCCGGCGCGCAGGTCCTGGGCCAACCGGCGGATGGCCTCGAGCCCGGCGGACTCGTCCTCGGCATCCAGCAGACAGCGTACGAGGGCGGACCCCACGATCACCGCATCGGCGAACGCGGCGACCTCCCGTGCCTGGTCGCCGTTGCTCACTCCGAGGCCGACACCGACCGGCTTGTCGGTCACCTGGCGCAGACGCGCAACGAGCTCGGGGCCGAGCGAGCTGGTCTGCTCGCGGGCACCGGTGACGCCCATGACCGCGGTCGCGTAGACGAATCCGCTCGCCGCGTCGGCGGTCATGGCGAGGCGTGCATCGGTCGACGACGGGGCGACCAGGAAGATCCGGTCGAGTCCATACTGCTCCGACGCGGCGATCCACTCGGCGGCCTCGTCGGGGATCAGGTCCGGCGTGATGAGGCCCGCTCCCCCGGCATCTGCCAGCGCCTCGGCGAACCGGTTGACGCCGAAGCGCTCGACCGGGTTCCAGTAGGTCATGACGACGGTCGGCGCACCCGTCGCGGCACTGGCGCGTACGACGTCGATGACATCGGTCGTACGCGTGCCGGCACGGAGCGCCTGGTCGGCGGCGGCCTGGATCGTTGGGCCGTCCATCACCGGATCGCTGTAGGGCAGGCCGACCTCGACCAGGTCGACCCCGCCTTCGACCATGGCCTCGATCGCCTTGATCGACAGCTCCTTGGACGGGAAGCCGGCGGGCAGGTAACCGACCAGCGCGGCGCGGTTCTCGGCCCGCGTACGCACAAAGAGCTCGTCGATCGTGGTCATTCCTCGACCCCCTGCTCGAGCACGACAGGCTCGTCGATCAGCCCGAAGTACTCCGCGGCGGTGTGCACGTCCTTGTCACCGCGTCCCGACAGGTTGACCAGGATCGTGGAGTCCGGCCCCAGCTCCTTGGCCAGCTCCAGAGCACCGGCCAGCGCGTGCGCCGACTCGATCGCCGGGATGATGCCCTCGGTCTTGCAGAGCAGGTCGAACGCCGACATCGCAGCCGCATCCGTCGCGGGCACGTAGGACGCACGCCCCGTGTCGGCGAGGAACGAGTGCTCGGGGCCGACACCGGGATAGTCGAGGCCTGCGGAGATCGAGTGCGACTCGATCGTCTGACCGTCCTCGTCCTGCAGCAGGAACGAGCGGGCACCGTGCAGCACGCCGACGTCGCCACCCGTGATCGTCGCCGCGTGCCGTCCGGTCTCGACGCCGTCACCGCCGGCCTCGATGCCGACGAGCCTGACGTCGGCGTCGTCGATGAACGCCGTGAACAGGCCGATCGCGTTGGAGCCGCCGCCCACGCACGCCACCGCGGCGTCGGGCAGCGCGCCCGCGAGCTCGAGGACCTGGGCGCGCGCCTCGTCGCCGATGCCGCGCGTCAGGTCGCGCACCATGCTCGGGAACGGGTGCGGACCGGCGGCGGTGCCGAACAGGTAGGACGTCGTGTCGACGCTCGCGACCCAGTCGCGCAGCGCCTCGTTGATCGCGTCCTTCAACGTACGACTGCCGGTCGTGACGGGTACGACCTCGGCGCCGAGCATCTTCATGCGTGCGACGTTGAGGGCTTGGCGCTGCGTGTCGAGCTCGCCCATGTAGACGACGCACTCGAGGTCGAGGTAGGCGCACGCCGTCGCCGACGCCACGCCGTGCTGTCCGGCGCCGGTCTCGGCGATCGCCCGCGGCTTGCCGATCCGCTTGGCGAGCAGCGCCTGGCCGATCACGTTGCGGATCTTGTGGGCACCGGTGTGGTTGAGGTCCTCACGCTTGAGCAGGATGCGAGCGCCAGCGGCCTCGGAGAAGCGGTGCGCCTCGTAGAGCGGGCTCGGCACGTTGGCGTACT
The DNA here is from genome assembly GCF_004134905.2 of Aeromicrobium ginsengisoli. Taxonomy (GTDB): domain Bacteria; phylum Actinomycetota; class Actinomycetes; order Propionibacteriales; family Nocardioidaceae; genus Aeromicrobium; species Aeromicrobium ginsengisoli. Next base: position 562,436 of record NZ_SDPQ02000001.1, read on the forward strand.
CCCGCAGCATGCGGTCGAGCTCGGCCACGAACACCGGGTCGGCCTTGGCGTCGGTCCAGGCGCGGTCGAGCTCGTCGAGAGGGGCGATGAGTGCTTCGGGCATGAAGCGGCCGCCGAAGCGCCCGAAGTGCCCAGTCGGGTCAGGTTGTGCGTACATGGGTCCTCATGAGGTGGAAGTGGCAGGGCGAAGGCGCGTCACCGTCGGAACGATGACGCCTTCACCAGCGGTGCTGCAGGGCGGGGTGCGCGCCCGCTGCGACGAGATCCGCCACGCTCGCGCGGGGATCGTCACCGCGTACGAGGGTCTCGCCGACCAGGACCACGTGAGCGCCGAACTTGGCATACTCGATGACGTCGTGCGGACCGCGCACGCCCGACTCGGCGACCTTGACGACGCCGTCGGGGATGCGCGGCGACAGGCGCTCGAACGTGCCGCGATCGATCTCGAGGGTCTTGAGGTTGCGGGCGTTGACGCCGATCAGGTCGGCACCGGCGTCCACTGCGCGATCGACCTCGTCCTCGTCATGCACCTCGACGAGCGGTGTGAGCCCGATCGACCGGGCCCGCTCGATGAGGCTCTCGAGGGCGAGCTGTTCGAGGGCGGCGACGATCAGCAGCGCCATGTCGGCGCCCGCCGCCCGTGCCTCCCACAGCTGGTAGGAGGTCGTGATGAAGTCCTTGCGGAGCACTGGGACGTCGACGTTGGCGCGTACGGTTCGCAGATCCTCCAGCGTGCCGCCGAACCGTCGCTGCTCGGTGAGCACGCTGATCGCGGCTGCACCACCCGCGGCGTAGTCGGCGGCCAGTGCGGCCGGATCCTTGATCGCGGCAAGCTCGCCCTTGCTGGGGCTCGCGCGCTTGACCTCGGCGATCACCGAGACGCCGTCGCCGCGGAACGCCGGCATCGGGTCGAGTGCTTCGTGCTGACGAGCGGCTTGCGCCTTGAGATCGTCGAGGGACGTCTGGTCCATGCGCTCGCGGAGGTCTTCGGCGGCGCCGGCCAGAATCTCGTCGAGTACGGACACGGAACCCCTCCTCCTCACTCGCAGTGGACTTCTCAAGAGTATCCCCGGCGCGGCTCGTGTCTCGCAGGGGTTCCCCGGAGTCGCGGTGTCACTATGCTCTCGACATGACGACGAACGAGCCGCCGCCGTACCCGGGCGATTCCAACCCGCCCACCAACGACTTGCCGGCATACGGTTCGCCGCCGCCTCCGCCAGGCAGCTATCCGCCGCCGCAGGGTGGCTATCCGCCCCCGCCCGGTGGCGGCCACTATCCGGCGCCCGGCGGCTATGGCATGCCCTACAGCGCACCTGAGGCGATCGGCTACGGCTGGCGGAAGTTCAAGGAGAATGCCGGGGCGATGATCCTCGCGACCCTGATCGTCATCGCCGGGACCATCGCGTTGGGCGCACTGTCTGAGGTCATCGCACCCTCGCCATCGATGTTCACCAGCGACGGTTTCGAGCTCGAGCTCGGCGCATCCGTGGCGTCCTTGATCGTCCAGACCATCACCGGCACCGTCGGCTACCTTCTCTACGCGATGCTGACCCGCGGTGCTCTCGACGTCGTCGACGGCGCCCGTTTCGACATCGGTCGCGCCTTCGGTGCTCTCAACGTCGGCAGCGTCCTGGTTGCCGGGCTCCTGGTCAGCCTCGGCACGACGGTCGGCACGCTGCTGTGCATCCTGCCAGGCATCGTGTTCTCGATCTTCGCCTTCTTCACCCTGTTCTTCGTCGTCGACAAGAAGCACGATCCGGTCTCGTCGATCGGTGCCAGCTTCACCCTCGTCGGCCGCAACTTCGGGAACGGGCTCCTGACCGGCCTGCTGGCGCTCCTCGTGCTGCTGGGCGGCGCCGTGCTCTGCCTCGTCGGCCTCCTCGCCGCCTTCCCGATCGCCATGCTCGCCGCGGCCTACGCGTTCCGCCGCTTCCAGGGCCAGCCGGTCGCACCGTGACGGACGGGTGACGTGAGCGACGGAGGGACCAGCGTTCCCACCAATCCCAAGGCGGTCTACAGCGTGATCTTCGGCGCTGTGGCATTCCCGTGCCTGTTCATCTACCCGTTCCTCGCGTTCGCCGTCGCCGTGCCGTCGGTGACCTGTGGCGTGTTCGCTCGCCGCGAGATCCGCGACTCCAAGGGCACGGAGGGTGGCGACATGACCGCGGTCATCGGGCTCACCATCGGAGTCACGACGATCGCGTTCGTGATCCTCATGTGGTTGATGTCGCCGTACTTCAGGGATTGAGCCCGGCAGACTTGCACCGTCGGCTCACGCCCCTATGCTCGCGGGATGACGAACGAGCCACCCGCCTACCCCGGCGAACCCACTCCATCCACCACCGGGCTCCCGAGCTACGGATCGACCCAGCCGCCTGAAGGGTCCTACCCGCCCCCGCCCGGCGGTCAGCCGCCGGCACCCGGCGGATACGGCAACTACGGTCAACCGCCACGGCAGAACCAGCTGGCGTTGTGGTCGATGATCGTCGGCATCCTCGCCGCCGTGCTGGGTCTGATCGGCGCGTGCGGGGTGATCTTCGGGCCGGTCGCGATCGGCCTGGCGATTCCCGGCCGTCGTCAGGTCGCGGCGTCTCAGGGCACGCAGAAGGGTGCCGGCATGGGCACCGCGGGCCTGGTGCTCGGCATCGTCGGCACCGCGCTCTCGGTCCTGTGGATCATCCTGTTCGCCACGGGCGTGCTGGACCTGCCCAACGTGTGACCCCTCGCGGGGTCCTGGTGGGCTGCTGCCTCAGGGAGCGAGCCAGGATCCCCACGGGGTGTTGCGGACGACACCGAACACGAGCACGACAGCGATCAGAGCGAGACCGGCCGGCAGGTTGAGGGTGATCATCGAGTCGACCTTGCCCCGCACACGACGTACGACCCACAGGACCCACGCCGCCGCCAGCGCGCCCACCAGCACCACCGCTAGGAGGTTGCTGCTGAGAGCTCCGACCAGGTCGCCCCGGGTCAGGTCGTTGACCGCCCGGAGGCCCCCACACCCCGGGCAGGGCTTGCCGGTCAGCGTCAGGAACGGGCAGTAGCCGTAGGTCCCCGAGTCGTGCGGGTCGCGGAGGTGCAACAGGACGGCGGCGCCGAGACCGGCCGCGCCGACCAGCGCCGGGGCGCGAAGACCGGACGCCGCCACGCGGCGCTCGATCTCTGCCCTCGGCGTGATCGTCACCAGTTGTAGACCTCGGACAGGATGAGCAAGGTGATGATCGACGCCTGGACCAAGGTGCCGACGATGCCGGTGATCAAGCCGGCGGTCGCCATGCCCTCACCCGTCTCGGCCCCGTTGCTCCGCTTGATGTCCTTGCGGCCCAGGACCGACAAGATGATGCCGGCCGGACCGATGATCAGGCCGAGATAGCAGAACACGATCGAGACGATCCCGAGGATCATCCCCCACAGAGCCTTCTGATTGGTCCGCGGCGCCGGTGCGTAGCCGTAGGGCTGTTGGCCGTACGCGGGCTGACCGTAACCCGGCTGCCCGTAGGGCTGCTGCCCGTATCCCGGAGGGGGCGGCGGCTGCTGCCCGTACGCGGGCGGGGCCTGGCCGTATCCGGGTGGCGGCGGCTGCTGCCCGTATCCCGGAGGGGGCGGGGGCGGCTGCTGACCGGGCTGCTCAGGCTGCGACCCCTCGGACCCGGGGTAGCGGGGGTACTCCGGCGGCTCGTTGCTCATCGCGTACGCCTCAGTGCTCAGCGTGCTCGGCGCGGTCCACGCCGAGTCCGGCGGCGGCCATGAACTTGCCGACCAGGCCCGAAGCGAGCGTCACGACGCAGCCGACGATGAACCAAGGCCAGTGCGGATCGGGAATCAGCGCGACGCCACCGATCGTGATGCCGGCAAGGCACAGCAGGACGGCGGTCCAGGCGGCGGGCGATGATCCGTGCATGGGTGGTTTCTCCTCGTGGTCGTGAACTGCGCTCAGACTACTGGGTGGGATCGCGCCCCTCGTCCAATGCCTTCCACATCTCGGCGTCGGACTGCGGAGCCGTGACCGCGGGTCGTGCCGCGGGGGCGTCGTAGCGGCTGCTCATGGTCGGCCATGTCGCTCCGAGTCGAGCCGTGATCGCGCCCCATGCGGCCGCGATGAGGAACGCGAGTGCGGTGACCCATTTCCAGGCCGACGTCGTGAAGTCGTGGTCGCCCGTGCCCGTGTAGGCGGGCGACTCCTTGACGGCGTGCTCGACCGCGTTGTCGAGCGACGAGCCGCCGAGCAGCACGACGGCCGCTGCCGCGAGAGCGACCAGCACCGTGAACCCGCCGACCACACGACGTACGCGAGGCGACGAAGCGAGGACCGCCAGGGCCGCTGCGACGACGACCAACGCCAGCGCCGAGACGAGCGGCTGTGCGTCGGACCCGGTGACGTCGACCGAGTCCGACGGCAGCCCGTCGGTCGCGACCTTGACGTGTGCCCACGTGCGGGACGCCGCGAAGAACGCCAGCCCACCGGCCGCGAGCGTGCCGAGCACGACGGGCCCGTAGAGGCGGCGGGAGCTCACAGCAGCCGGTCCGCGTCGAAGCAGGTGCGCGTACCGGTGTGGCAGGCCGGACCGGTCTGGTCGACCAGGACGAGCAGCGTGTCGCCGTCGCAGTCGAGCCGGACCTCGCGCACGGCCTGGGTGTTGCCGGAGGTCTCCCCCTTGACCCAGTAGGTCTGCCGGCTCCGGCTCCAGAACGTGCCGCGCCCGGTCGTCAACGTGCGGTGGAGCGCCTCGTCATCCATCCAGCCGACCATGAGCACGTCGCGGCTCTCGGCGTCCTGGATCACGGCAGTCACGAGGCCTTGGGCGTCGCGCTTGAGGCGCTCGGCGATGGCGGGGTCGAGGGAGCTCACGCCCACCAGTGTCTCAGGCCCGCTCACACGGGGTCGACGACCGGTTGGTGCGTCGCGAGCGATGCCTGGGCGACCCAGCTCGCGTGCAGCCGGGCGTAGACGCCGCCGAGCCTGACCAGCTCGGCGTGGGTGCCGTCCTCGACGAGCCGGCCGGCATCGAACACCAGGACGCGGTCGGCGTTCTCGGCGGTCGACAACCGGTGCGCGATCGTCACGCTGGACCGGCCCTCCAGAAGCCGGTCGAGGGCGCGCGTCGCCCGGAGCTCCGTCTGGGGGTCGACCGCGCTGGTCGCCTCGTCGAGCACGATGAACTCCGGATCGGCGAGCGCCGATCGTACGAGGGCGACGAGCTGGCGCTCCCCCGCCGACAGCGACTCGCCGCGCTGGCCGACCTGCGAGTCGAGCCCGCGAGGCAGCGAGGCGTACCAGTCGGCCAGGCCCAGTCGGTCGAAGACCTCGAGGAGCTCGGTCTCGGCGGCGTCCTTCTTGCCGTAGAGCAGGTTGTCGCGCAGCGTCGCATCGAACAGGAAGCCCTCCTGCGGGACCATGAGGACGTGCCGGCGGAGGTCGTCGAACGACACCTGGCTGATGTCGGTGTCACCCAGCCGGACGACCCCGACGGTCGGGTCCATGAGCCGGGTGAGCAGCTTGGCGAACGTCGTCTTGCCCGATCCGGTCTCGCCCACGATCGCGACCCGCTGGCGCGGCGCGATCTCGACGTCGATGTCCTTGAGCACGTCGGGTCCGCCGGGGTAGGCGAACGTCACGCCTTCGAACCGTGCGCCGAGCACACCGCCGGGCAGCGTCGTGCCCGCCGCCCCCGGGTCGACGACGTCGGCGGGAGTGTCGAGCAGCTCGATCACGCGGCGCCACGAGGCGATCGCGTTCTGGGCATCGGTGAGCACCTGCGTGGCCATCTGGACCGGACCGACGAACAGGCCGACGAGGAAGGCGAACGCGATCACGGTGCCCATCGACAGCTGCCCGGACAGCCCGATCGCCACGCCGAACGCGATGACGGCGGCGTTGGCGAGGCCACCGGCAACGCCCGCGGAGGCGAACGTGACGGCGACGAGCTTCTGGGCCCGGACGTTGGCGTCGAGGTTGCGGCCGATGCCGGCGTCGACCCGCTCCTGCGTGCGGCGCTCGATCGCGTAAGCGCGGACGACCGACGCGCCGACGACTGGCTCCGCGATGACAGCGAGCATCTCGCCCACCGTGCCGCGCACGATGTCGTAGGCCCGGCTGAGCCGCTCGGCGAAGTACTTGAGGCTGATCGCGAGGGGCAGGAAGCACACCCAGACGACGATCGTCAGCTGCCACGAGAACCACGCCATGATCGCCGTGGCCACGACGATCTGGCCGAGACTGACGACCATCATGATGCCGGTGAACTGCAGGAACTGTGAGACCTGGTCGATGTCGGACGTGACCCGCGAGACCAGGACGCCGCGGCGCTCGGCGTTCTGGGTCAGCATCGAGAGGTCGTGGACGTGACGGAACGCGTCGACGCGGAGCTGGGCCAGGCCGCGCTCGCTCGCGACGAACAGGCGTACGCGCATCCAGTAGGCCAGCAGGCCCGAGACGACGATGATGCCCAGCGCGGCGAACAGGTAGCCCGCGACGTCGCTCAGCTCGGTGCCGTTGCCCTTGCCGAGGCCCGAGTCGACGGTCTGCTTGATGACGATCGGGATGACGGAGCCGCCGATCGTGCTGAGGATCGCCAGCACAAGGGTGAGCCCGAGACCCTCCTTGATCGCCGGTGACAGGGCCAGGCCGCGGCGCAGGATCGCGATGCCGGTCAGGCGACCTTCTTCGGGAGCTTGGGCGCTCATGACTCTGCCCCCGTCAAGAGCCCACAATACGGAGGCAGCGTCATGACTGCTGCCTCATGATTCACTCGCTGGCGCTCGCTCATGACTCTGCCCCCGTCAAGAGCCCACGATACGGAGGCAGCGTCATGACTGCTGTCTCATGATTCACTCGCTGGCGCTCGCTCATGACTCCACCTCCCGAGCGTGGTCGTAGGCATTGACGAGGTTGCGGTAGTCGGCCGAGCGGGCGACGAGCTCGTCGTGGCTGCCCCGGTCGGCGATGACGCCGTCGTCGAGGAACACGACCTCGTCGGCGAGGGCGATCGTGGCCTTGCGGTAGGCGACCACGAGCACGGTCGGGCCGTCGTCGTCGGCGGTGTGCGCGGCCAGGGCCTTGAGGATGCGCTGCTCGACCTCGGGATCGACGGCGCTCGTGGCGTCGTCCATCACCAGCAGGCGCGGCCGGCGTACGAGAGCTCGGGCCAGCGAAAGGCGCTGCCTCTGCCCGCCGGACAGCGTCGTGCCGCGCTCGCCGAGCTCGGCGTCGAGGCCGGCCGGGAGGCGGGCGACGAACCCGTCGGCCTGGACCGTGCGCAGAGCGGCCCAGACGTCCTCGTCGGAGAAGTCGCCACCGAGGGTGACGTTCTCGCGCACGCTGTCGTCGAACAGGAACGTGGCCTGCGGGACCACCGCGATCGCCTTGGCGAGCTCGGCATGACTGAGCTCACGGATGTCGTGCCCGTCGACGCGGATCGCGCCGTGCTGCGGGTCGACGAGACGGGTCAACAGCGACGTCAAGGTGCTCTTGCCGCTGCCGGTCGCGCCGACGACGGCGATGACCTTGCCGGGCTCGACCTCGACGTCGATGCCGCGCAGGACGTCACGGTCGCCGTCGGCATAGCCGAACGTCAGGCCATCGATGTCGAGCGCCACCGGGCCTCCGCCGGGCAGCGTGCGTGAGCCGTAGGCCATCGAGCCCTCGGCGTCCAGCACCGACGACACCCGCTCCCAGCCGACCACGCTGCGCGGCAGCTCGCCGAGGACCCAGCCGATCGCGCGTACGGGGAAGGCCACGACCGTGAAGAGATAGGCCACCTGGACGACGTCGCCGGGGTCGGCGGCGCCACTGGCGACGCGCCCGACACCGAGCACGATCACCAGCAGGATGCCGAGGTTGGGCAGCGCCTCGAGCAACGGGTCGAACATGCTGCGGATGCGGCCGACGGCGATGTTGGCGTCGCGCAGCTCGTGGGTGACCTTGGTGAACCGCTCGGTCTCGTCGGCCTCGCGGCCGAGCGACTTGACGACCAGCGCACCGTCGAACGACTCGTGGGCGACCGAGCTCACGTCGCCGCGCAGCGACTGGGCGTACGACACCTTGGGCGAGAGCCAGCGCTGGTAGAACACGTTGATCGCGAACAGCGCCGGGAAGACGATGAGCCCGACGATCGTCAACACCACGTCGGCGGCCAACATCGCGACGATCGCGGCGACCAACATCGCGATGACGCCCACGGCCATCGGCAGCGGCATGAAGACCGACCAGGTCGCCTCGACGTCGGCGTTGGCGTTGGACAGCAGCTGCCCCGTGGGATGGCGGTGGTGCCACGCCATCGGCAGGGAGAGGTACTTGCGGGTGACCCGGCGGCGGTAGTCCGCGATCAGCCGGTAGAACACGACGCCACCGATGAGCCGGCGCCCGATGACGCCGAGCCCGCGCAGGATCGCGACAGCGAGGAACAACGCGATCGCGCCGGCCAGGGCACCCTTGGCGATCTCGCCACGGGCGAATGACGGACGGATCACGTGGTCGGTGGCCCAGCCGAGCACCCAGGCGTCGGCGACCGTCATGGCGCCGTAGAGGACGCTGCCGATCACCGAGAGGGAGAACAGGAAGCGCTGCTCACGGATGCCCTGGCCGAGCAGCGCGAAGCCACGGCCGGTCACATGGGTGTGATCGGTCGTGCCGAGGTCACGCTCGTCCGCATCGGATGGTGCGGCCGAGGCGGGCTCGGCCGTCGTCCTATCGGACACTGTGTCCTGCTGCTCGCAACGTCTCTTTCACCTGTCCGATGGTCATGTCGCCGAAGTGGAACACACTCGCGGCGAGCACTGCGTCAGCGCCGGCATCGATGGCCGCTGGGAAGTGCTCGAGCCGGCCGGCGCCGCCACTCGCGATGAGTGGCACTTGTGTAACGCCACGGACCGCCCGAATCATTTCCAGGTCGAAGCCGTCCTTGGTGCCATCGGCGTCCATCGAGTTGAGCAGGATCTCGCCGGCACCCAGGTCGGTGGCGGCGCGCGCCCACTCGACGGCGTCGAGGCCGGCCGAGGTGCGGCCGCCGTGCGTCGTCACCTCGAAGCCGCTCGGCTGCTCGCTGCTGCGCCGTGCGTCGACGCTCAGGACCAGGACCTGGTTGCCGAACCGGTGGGCGATCTCGGCGATGACCTCGGGCCGGGCGATCGCGGCGGTGTTGATGCCGACCTTGTCCGCGCCGGCGCGCAGCAAGCGGTCGACGTCCTCGGGCGTACGGACTCCGCCGCCGACCGTCAGCGGGATGAAGACCTGGTCGGCGGTGCGGCCGACGACGTCGAACGTCGTGTCGCGACTGTCCGACGACGCCGTGATGTCGAGGAACGTGAGCTCGTCGGCGCCTTCGGCGTCGTAGACCTTGGCCATCTCGACGGGATCGCCCGCATCGCGCAGGTTGACGAAGTTGACGCCCTTGACGACCCTGCCGTTGTCGACGTCCAGACATGGGATGACACGTACGGCGAGGCTCACCGGATGAGCCTATCCCTCGGCACGGACGTCTCATCCCTCGGGGAAATCCCGCGAACCGGCGACCGTAACCACTACGGTCGAGACAACCTGGCCTGTCGGAGGACCTCCATGAAGCGCATGCTCGGCACCGTCGCGGTGCTCATCCTGTTCACGTCCGCCTGCGGCAGCGAGCCATCGAACGGTGACACCGACTTCACGGTCGAGCAGACGACCCCCACACCCACAGTCACGCAAGAGACGACCCCGCCGCCGGCCGGCGCCAGCGACCTGGTGGTCAGGCCGGGCGCCATCGGACCGGTGAAGGCCGGCATCACCAAGGACGAGGCGCTCGCCACGGGGCTCTTCGACGCCGACGTCGCCGGGGCCGAGGGCTGTACGTTCGCGCTGCAGTGGAAGAAGCAGTTCACGGGCGTCGACGTGCTGACCCGCCAGGACGGCAGCGTCGCAGCGCTGGGTGTCACGGCGGGCGGGCCCGAGACCGAGGAAGGGATCGGTGTCGGCAGCACGCTTGCAGACGTCAAGGCGGCCTACCCCGAGCTCTCCCCGGTCAGCGAGGCCGGGTTCGACCAGGCCGGCGCGTTCCTCACCGTCGGGGACGACCACATCGGCTTCCTGTTCGGCGACGCGACCGTCTCGACGATCAAGGACTCCTCGAAGGTCTCGTTCATCGAGGTCACGAACGGCAAGCGTCCGGAACTCATGCGCAGCGGCTGCTGAGCCTTGCCTCAGACCTCGGCGACAGCGGTGAGGGCCTCGGGCAGCGTGAATGCACCGGCGTAGAGGGCCTTGCCGACGATCGCACCCTCGACGCCGACGCCGGTCAGCGAGGCGATCGCGCGGAGGTCGTCGAGGCTCGACACGCCACCCGACGCGACCACGGGCTTGTCGGTGATCTCGCACACCTGACGCAGCAGGTCCAGGTTGGGCCCTGTCAACGTGCCGTCCTTGGTGACGTCGGTGAGGACATAGCGGGCACAGCCGTCACGCTCGAGCCGCTCCAGCACCTCGAACAGGTCGCCACCCTCCTGCGTCCAGCCGCGCGCTGCGAGCGTCGTGCCGCGCACGTCGAGGCCGACCGCGATCTGGTCGCCGTACTGGCTGACGACCTTGCGGCACCACTCCGGGTTCTCGAGCGCGGCGGTGCCGAGGTTGACCCTCGTGCAACCGGTGGCGAGCGCAGCCTCGAGCGAGGCGTCGTCGCGAATGCCGCCGGACAGCTCGACCTTGACGTCGAGCCGGTCGACGACATCCGCGAGGAGCTCACGGTTGGAACCCTTGCCGAACGCGGCGTCGAGGTCGACCAGGTGGATCCACTCCGCCCCGTCGGTCTGCCACTGCAGGGCGGCGTCGAGCGGGGATCCGTATGTCGTCTCGCTGCCGAGCTCACCCTGGACGAGGCGCACGGCCTGTCCATCGGCGACGTCGACGGCGGGGAGGAGTTCGAGGGTCACGCAGGCGATCGTATCTGTCGGCACCCGCCCCTACGGTGGTCGGTATGAAGATCATCCTGGTTCCCGGATTCTGGCTCGGCGCGTGGTCCTGGGACCGCATCGCCCCCGCGCTCGAGGCCGCCGGGCACGACGTCGTCGCCCTCACGCTGCCCGGACTCGAGTCGGTCGACGCCGACCGCTCGGGCATCGGACTGGCGGACCATGTCGCCGCGATCGTCGCGGCCGTCGACGAGGCGGAGGAGCCCGTCGTGCTCGTCGGTCACAGCGGCGGCGGCGCCGCGGTCCACGGCGCGGTCGACCAACGCGCCGACAAGGTCGCGCGGGCGATCTATGTCGACAGCGGCCCCTTGCCGCACGGCGCAGCCATCAACGCCGGGCTGCCGGACAACGGCAACGGCGAGGTGCCGCTGCCGCCGTGGGAGCTGTTCCGCGAGGACGGCGGGCGCGACCTCAACGACTTCACCGAGGCTCAGCTCGACGACTTCCGCGCCCGCGCGATCCCACTCCCGGTCGGCGTGGCACGGGACCCTCAAGTGCTGGCCGACGAAGCCAGGTTCGACGTGCCGATCACCCTCATCAGCACGACCTTCACCCGCGACGAGATCGACCAGTACGTCGCCGCGGGTGAGGACTACTTCTCCGAGCTGCCCAAGATCAAGGACGTCACGATCATCGAGCTGCCGACCGGCCACTGGCCGCAGTTCACCAAGCCCGAGCAGCTCGCCGAGGTCCTGCGTGACGCGGTCTGACCGTCCAGGTCAGAGCGTCGCGAGCCAGTTCTTAAGCAGCTGGGAGCCGGCGTCGCCGGACTTCTCGGGGTGGAACTGCGTCGCCCACAGCGGCCCGTGCTCGGCGGCAGAGACGAACCGGTCCCCTGCGTACTCGGTCCACGTCACGGCCGGTTCCGGCATCGCGGGAGGCTGGCTGAGCACCCAGTCGCGCACGCCGTAGGAGTGCACGAAGTAGAAGCGCTCGTCCTCGATGCCGGCAAACATGCGCGAACCCGTGCCGGACTCCACGGTGTTCCAGCCCATGTGCGGCACGATCGGCGCCTGGAGCCGCTCGACGATGCCGGGCAGCTCGCCACACCCCTCCGTGCGTACGCCGTGCTCGATGCCTTCGCCGAACAGGATCTGCATGCCGACGCAGATGCCCAGCACCGGCCGGTTGGCGATCAGTCGGCGTTCGACGATGCGTACGCCGTCGACACCGACGAGCCCGCGCATGCAGGCCTCGAACGCACCGACTCCGGGCACGAGCAGTCCGTCGGCCTCGACCGCCGTGGTCGCGTCGCTGGTGAGGATCGCCTCGGCGCCGGCGCGCTCGACCGCGCGTACCGCCGATCGCAGGTTCCCAGAGCCGTAGTCCAGCACCGCAACGCGGGGCAGGGTCACAGCGGCGCCTTCACGAAAAGGACACGAGCATACGAAGCCACCACTGTGATGTTCTGTGGGTGCCTTCGCTGGCGCTCAGTCACAGAGCACCCTTGGTGCTGGGGATGCCCGATTCGCGCGGGTCGATCGCGACCGCGTCACGCAGTGCACGGGCGACGGCCTTGAACTGCGCCTCGGCGATGTGGTGCGGGTCGCGGCCGTCCAGCAGACGTACGTGCATCGTGATCCCGGCGTGGTGCGCGATCGACTCGAAGACGTGCGCGGTCAGGGCGCCGGTGTACTGGCCGCCGATGATCGCGGTGATCTGCCGGTCGGGCTCGCCGGAGTGCACGAAGTAGGGCCGCCCGGAGACGTCCACGACGGCCTGGGCGATCGACTCGTCGAGGGGCACGAGCGCGTCGCCATAGCGACGGATACCGACCTTGTCGCCGAGTGCCTCGCGGATCGCCTCACCGAGACAGATCGCGGTGTCCTCGACCGTGTGGTGCGCGTCGATGTGCAGGTCGCCCTCGGACTTGACCGTCAGGTCGATCAACGAGTGCCGCGAGAACGCGGTCAGCATGTGGTCGTAGAAGCCGACACCGGTCGAGATGTCGTTGATGCCGGACCCGTCGAGATCGATCTCGACGACGACATGCGACTCGGAGGTCTTCCGCTCGATGCGCGCTGTGCGGGTCATCGGGTCACCTCCAGGAGTGCGTCTCGGAACGCGGTCATCTCGTCCGGCGTGCCGATCGACACGCGCAGCCATTCTAGGGGTCCGACCTCGCGGATCAGGACGCCGTGGTCGAGCAGGCCCTGCCAGACCGCGTGACGATCGTCGAAGCGGCCGAACAGGACGAAGTTGGCATCGGACTCCGCGACCTCGAATCCCTGCTCGCGCAGCCAGGTCGCAGTCTCGTCGCGGGTGACCCTGAGCGCGTCGACCTGGGCCAGCAGCTCGTCCTCGTGGCGCAGCGCCGCGGTCGCGGCCGCCTGGCTCACCGCGGAGAGGTGGTAGGGCAGCCGGACGATGCGCAGGGCGTCGATGATGGCGGCGTCTGCGGCGACGTAACCGAGTCGCCCGCCGGCGAGCGCGAACGCCTTGCTCATCGTGCGGGTCACCAGCAGCCGGGGGAACTCGTCGAGCAGCTCGAGCGCGCTCGGCGTCCCGTCGCGGCGGAACTCGGCATACGCCTCGTCCACGACGACGATGCCCGGTGCCGCCTCGACGATGGCGCGGGTGTGCGCAGGATCGAGCGCCGTGCCGGTCGGGTTGTTGGGCGAGGTCAGGATCACGACGTCGGGCTGCTCGGTTGCGATCAGCTCGAGCGCCGCGTCCACGTCGAGGCCGAAGTCATCGCGGCGGCGGCCCGCGACCCAGCGGGTGTGGGTGTTGCGGGCGTACTCGGGATACATCGAGTACGTGGGTGCGAACGACACCGCCGTGCGTCCAGGGCCGCCGAACGCCTGCAGCACCTGCTGCATGATCTCGTTGGATCCGTTGGCCGCCCAGACCCGGTCCGGCGTCAGGCCGTGCCCGAGGTAGGCCGCGAGGGACGTACGGAGCTCGGTCGCCTCGCGATCGGGATAGCGGTTGAGCGTCAGGGCGGCGCGCTGCACCGACTCACCGATGTCCTTGGCCACGAGCTCGCTGGGTGCGTAGGGGTTCTCGTTGGTGTTGAGCTGCACCGGTACGTCGAGCTGCGGCGCACCATAGGGCTCGTCGTCCCGGAGCTCATCCCGGATCGGCACCCAGGCCGGCAGCGGCATCAGCGGGACATCCGGATCGACACAGCAGCCCCGTGGGACGGCAGGTTCTCCGCTTCGGCGAGCGTCACGACGTGATCGCCGACCTCACGCAGCGCAGCCTCGTCGTAGGTGACGACGTGCATGTTCTTGCAGAACGCGCGTACCGAGAGTCCCGAGGAGTGGCACGCGCAGCCGGCCGTCGGGAGCACGTGGTTGGAGCCTGCGGCGTAGTCGCCGAGTGACACCGGCGTGTGGGAGCCGACGAACACCGCACCGGCATTGACGATGCGGGCCGCGACATCAGCCGCACCGACCGTCTGGATCTCGAGGTGCTCGGCGGCATAGCCGTTGGCGACCTGGACGGCCTGGTCGACGTCGCGTACGAGCACGGTTGCCGACTGCTGGCCATCGAGGGCGGTGCGGATGCGGTCGGCGTGCTTGGCCGAGCCGAGCTGGTCGAGCAGCGCCGAGTCGACCGCGTCGGCGAGCTGCTCGCTGTCGGTGATCAGCACGCTGGCGGCCATGGGGTCGTGCTCGGCCTGGCTGATCAGGTCGGCCGCGACGAACGCCGCGTCGGCGGTGTCGTCGGCAATGATCGCGATCTCCGTCGGACCAGCCTCGGCATCGATGCTGACGGTGCCCTGCAGGTAGCGCTTGGCCGCCGCGACATAGATGTTGCCCGGCCCGGTGATGAGGTTGACCGGCCGGCACTCCCCCGCACCATAGGCGAACATCGCCAGCGCCTGGGCCCCTCCGGCGGAGTAGACCTCGTCGATGCCGAGCAGCCCGCAGGCGGCCAGGATCGTGGGGTGCGGCAAGCCGCCGAACTCGGCGTTGGGCGGGCTGGCCAGGGCGATGCCGGGAACGCCCGCGACCTGCGCCGGGACCGCGTTCATGATGACGGTGCTGACCAGGGGCGCCAGGCCACCGGGGACGTAGAGACCGACGCGCTGCATGGGGACCATCCGGCGCTCGACCGTGGCACCGGGCGCGACGTCGGTGACCAGCGTGTGCTCGAGCTCGGCCTCACAGGTCTGCCGCAGCCGGCGGATCGACTCCTCCAGGCCGGCACGGATGTCGGGTGCGAGCGACTCGAGGGCCTGGTTGATCGCGGCGCCCGGGACCCGGAGCTGGTCAGGGCGTACGCCGTCGAAGCGCTCCCCCGCGTCGAGCACCGCATCGGCACCGCGCGACTTCACGTCCTCACAGATCGGCTGCACCGCAGCCATGGCGTGCTCGACGTCCACCTCGGCGCGCGGCACGGCCGCGCTGTAGACCCACTGCCACTCCTCGGCAGCGGGCTCGAGATTTCTCAGGTCGAGACGTCGCATCACGACGCCAAGTCTACGGACGGGCTACCGTGGACTGGTGGCCGCCAACAAGAAGCCCACCGACGCAACACCTGCGTTCGTCGCGCTGCATCGCGCCAACATCCCGTTCACCCCTCACACGTACGTTCACGACCCGCGTGCCGAATCGTTCGGCATGGAGGCGGCTGCCGCACTCGGGGTCGAGCCGGGGCGGGTGTTCAAGACGTTGATGGCCGAGGTCGACGGTGAGCTGTGCGTCGGCGTGGTGCCGGTCATGGGATCGCTCGACCTCAAGGCACTCGCCGACGCCCTCGGCGGCAAGCGGGCCCAGATGGCCGATGCTGCGCAGGCGCAGCGGGCGACGGGCTACGTCATCGGCGGCATCTCGCCACTCGGCCAGAAGCGCAAGCACCGGACCGTGGTCGACAAGACCTCAGCGCAGTGGCCGACGATCTTCGTGTCCGGTGGCCGCCGCGGGCTGGAAGCCGAGGTGCAACCGAGCGACCTCATCCTGCTGACCGAAGCGGTCGTGGCGCGGATCGCTCGTTAGCCGAGGAACTGCTGTTCGTGCTCGGACTCGTCCAGACGGGTGGCCAGGAGCATCGTGACGATGAAACCGATCAGCCCGAAGATCGGCCACACCAGGAACGGCACGATGCCGTCGATCGCCAGTCGGGCCGGCACGTGGCCGCCGACGGACAGGTTCTTGACCGTCGACGGGTCGGGCGGTCCCAGCACGATGCCGAGGCGCCACGCGATCACCGCCGCGATCGACGTCAGCACCACGATGAACGGCGTCACGACCCACGTGAGGTCACGCAGCGTGAATGCCGCGAACACGCCCCAGGCGAGGCAGGCGACCACGCCGACGAGGACGAACATCACGATGACGCCGAACTGACCCTTGGACGCCGCCTCGTCCATCGCGAGACCCGTCCGAGTGACCTCCCACTTGGCGGGATCGGCGATCCGCTCCCACACGAAACCTGCCGCGACACCCAGAATGAGCATCGCGGCGGCAGAGAGCAGAAGTCTTCTCACGAGAGGCAATGGGGGCCCAGCAGCTCTTTCAGGTCGGCGATCAACGAGGACGACTGTGCCACACGCAGGCTGTCGTCGAGTCGCATGACCTTGGTCGAGCCGTTGCCGATCAGTCGCAGGTGCACCTCGGAGACACCCGGGTGCGCCGCGAGCACCTGCTTGAACGTGCTGATCGTGTCGGCCGTGCAGCGGGCCACCGGCAGGCTCACGACGAGCGGACGATCGGGCCCTCCGGTGTTCATCGCCGGGAGGGTGACCTCGAGGGCGTTGAGCTCGACGCCCTCGTCCTTGCGGCGTACGCGACCCTTGACCACGACGATCGTGTCGGGGATCAGCACCGGCATCGCCAGCTGGTAGGCGCCCGGGAACACCATGACCTCGATGCCGCCTTCGAGGTCCTCGATCGTGACCGAGGCCCACGAGTCGCCCTTCTTGCTCATGCGGCGCTGCACGCCCGTGATGAGTCCGCAGATGCGTACGGTGCTGCCGTCAGGCCGGTCGAGATCGGTGAGCAGCTCGCCGACCGTGCAGTCGCTGCTGGCCCTCAGCACGTGCTCGAGCCCTTGCAGCGGGTGGTCGGAGACGTAGAGGCCGAGCATGTCGCGCTCGAACGCCAGGAGCTGGGTCTTCTCCCACTCGGGCATCGTGTCGGGCACGTCGACCGTGCCGCCGGCGAACGCATCGTCCTCGCCGCCGAACAGCGAGTCCTGGCCGATCGCGGCCTGGCGCTTGAGGTCGATGTAGAGGTCGACGCCCTCCTCGGCGACCGTCGTCAGCGCGCGACGACGGTGACCGAGCGAGTCGAATGCCCCGGCCTTGATCAGCGAGTCGAGAACCCGCTTGTTGCAGACGAGCGTCGGCACCTTGCCGAGGAAGTCGTTGAAGTCCGTGTAGGCGCCGCTCTCGGTGCGGCCCTCGACGATGCCCGCCACGACGTTCTCGCCGATGTTGCGGATCGCGCCGAGACCGAACCTGATGTCGGCGCCGACCGAGGCGAAGTTGGAGACCGACTCGTTGACGTCGGGCGGCAGCACCTTGATGCCCATGCGACGGCACTCGTTGAGGTAGATCGCCGACTTGTCCTTGTCGCCTCGGGTGCTGGTGAGGAGCGCCGCCATGTATTCGGCCGGGTAGTTGGCCTTGAGGTAGGCCGTCCAGTAGGAGATGACGCCGTAGGCCGCGGAGTGCGCCTTGTTGAACGCGTAGTCCGAGAACGGCAGCAGGATGTCCCACAGCGTCGTGATCGCCTTCTGGCCGTAGCCGCGCTCGAGCATGCCGGCCTGGAAGCCGGCGTACTGCTTGTCGAGCTCGGACTTCTTCTTCTTGCCCATCGCGCGCCGCAGGTTGTCGGCTTGTCCGAGCGAGAATCCGGCCAGGACCTGCGCGATCTCCATGACCTGCTCTTGATAGACGATCAGGCCGTAGGTCTCGCCGAGCACCTTGGCGAGCGGCTCCTCGAGCTCGGGGTGGATCGGGTCGATCGGCTCACGGCCGTTCTTGCGGCGGGCGTACTTGTTGTGCGAGTCCGCGCCCATCGGGCCGGGGCGGTAGAGCGCGCCGACGGCCGAGATGTCCTCGAACTTGTCGGGCTTCATGCTGCGCAGGAGCGCGCGCATGGGTCCGCCGTCGAGCTGGAACACGCCGAGCGTGTCGCCGCGGGCCAGCAGGTCGTACGTCGCGGGGTCGTCGAACGTGAGGTCCTCGAGGACCAGGTCGATGTCGCGGTTGCGCTTGATGTTCTCGAGCGCGTCGTCGAGGACCGTGAGGTTGCGCAGGCCCAGGAAGTCCATCTTGACCAGCCCGAGCGCCTCGCACATCGGGTAGTCGAACTGGGTGATGATCGCGCCGTCCTGCTCGCGCTTCATGATCGGGACGATGTCGATCAACGGATCGCTCGACATGATGACGCCGGCCGCGTGGACGCCCCACTGGCGCACCTGGCCCTCGAGCCCGAGCGCGGTGTCGTAGATCTTGCGGACGTCGGCGTCGTCCTCGTACATGCGGCGGAAGTCGGCGCCGTCGCCGTAGCGCTTATGGTCCTTGTCGAAGATGTCGCGCAGGGCGACGCCCTTGCCCATGATGTCGGGCGGCAGCGCCTTGGTGATGCGCTCGCCGTGGCCGAACGGATAGTCCATGACGCGCGCGGCGTCCTTGATCGCTGCCTTGGACTTGAGCCGGCCGAACGTCGCGATCATCGCGACGCGCTCCTCGCCGTACTTGTTGCTGACGTAGCGGATGACCTCGCCGCGACGGCGCTCGTCGAAGTCGATGTCGAAGTCGGGCATCGAGGGACGCTCGGGGTTGAGGAAGCGCTCGAAGATCAGGCCGTGGGTCAGGGGGCAGAGATCGGTGATCCGCAGGGCGTACGCGGCGATCGAGCCGGCGCCCGAGCCGCGGCCCGGCCCGACGCGGATGCCGTTGTCCTTGGCCCAGTTGATGAAGTCGGCGACCACGAGGTAGTAGCCGCAGTAGCCCTTCTCACGGACGACGTCGAGCTCCATCTCGGTGCGAGCACGGACCTCGGGGGTCAGCTTGTCGCCGGGGTAGCGCGACTCGATGCCGCGCCACACCTCCTTGACGAACCAGCTCTCCTCGGTCTCGCCGGCGGGAATGTCGGCCCGCGCCATGTAGCCGCCGTTGGACTCGGTGAATTCGACCTCGCACCGCTCAGCGATCAGCAGCGTGTTGTCGCACGCCTCCTTGAGGTCGAACCGGTCCTCCCAGAGATCGCGCATCTCCTTGGCGGACTTGATGTAGTAGCCGCCGCCGTCGAGCCGGAACCGCTTGGGATCGGCGAGCGTCGTGCCGGTGCCGATGCACAGCAGCGCGTCGTGCGCCTCGGCGTCCTCGGGCGCGACGTAGTGCGAGTCGTTGGTCGCAATGACCGGAAGGCCCAGATCGGCCTTGAGCCGGAGCAGCCCCTCGCGTACGCGGGCCTCGATCTCCAGCCCGTGCTCCATGAGCTCCAGGAAGAAGCTCTCCTTGCCGAAGATGTCCTGGAACTCGGCGGCGGAGGCCCGCGCCTTCTCGTAGTTGCCGATGCGCAGCCAGGTCTGGATCTCGCCCGACGGGCAGCCCGTCGTCGCGATGAGGCCCTTGCCGTAGCGCTGCAGCAGCTCACGGTCGGCGCGCGGCTTGCGGTACTGCCCCTCGAGGCTCGCGTAGGACCCGATGCGGAACAGGTTGTGCATGCCCTCGGTCGTCTCGGACAGCAACGTCATGTGCGTGTAGGCACCGCGACCGGAGACGTCGTCGTCACCGCCCTTGTTCCACTGCACGGCCTTCTTCTCGGTGCGCGGGATGTTGGGCGTGAGGTAGGCCTCCATGCCGATGATCGGCTTGATCCCGCGCGCCTTGGCCTTGCTGTAGAAGTCGTAGGCACCGTGCAGGTTGCCGTGATCGGTCATCGCGATCGCCGGCATCTCGAGCTCGGCGGTGCGGTCGAACAGCGGGTCGAGCAGGGCGTGGCCGTCGAGCATCGAGTACTCCGTGTGCACGTGCAGATGCACGAATGGCGAGTCGCTCGACATCGAAAAATGGCCTCCTCGGCGCGATCGTGGGGGAAGGGCTTCAGCCTAGTCGAGGGCTCTGACGCTCCCGACCAACGCCGGCCGTGTCGTCCCGCCGTCACGCTGAAATTGTCCTTCTGGCCGCATCTCGACTACACCTGAGTGGTGACTGACGACAAGCAGAAGTTCACGACGGTCGACGAGTACATCGACGCGGCGACGTACGACGTCGAGCCACGGCTCGCCGAGACCCGCCGCATCATCCGCGCCGCGCTCCCCGATGCGGAGGAGACGATCAGCTACAACATCCCGGCCTACAAGCAGGACGGGGTCGTCGTGATCCAGTTCGCGGGCTACACCGAGCACACGTCGCTCAACCTGTTCCCGACGGCGGCCACGTACGCCCGGTTCGCCGACGAGCTCGCGCCCTACCGGACCAGCAAGTCCGCGATCCAGCTGCCGCTCGACCAGCCGCTGCCGGCCGACCTCATCGACGCCATCGCCCGGTTCCGTGCCGAGGAGGCCGCGGCGTTCGTCTCCCGCAAGCAGGCCGGGCGCTAGCTCAGACCTGGCGGTAGGTGCTCAGGAAGTTGCCGAGCCGCTGGATCGCCTCGGCGAGGTCGCGGGCCCACGGCAGCGTCACGATGCGCAGGTGGTCGGTGTCCGGCCAGTTGAACCCGGTGCCCTGCGTCAGCAGGATCTTCTCCTGCAGCAGCAGGTCGAGCACGAGCTGCTGGTCGTCCTTGATCGGGTAGACCTCGGGATCCAGGCGCGGGAAGGCGTACAGCGCGCCCTTGGGGGTCACGACGCTGACGCCGGGGATCTTGCGCAGCTCGTTGACGGCGGTGTCGCGCTGCTCCAGCAGGCGGCCGCCGGGCAGGATGAGCTCCTTGATCGACTGGTAACCGCCGAGCGCCACCTGGATCGCGTTCTGGGCCGGCACGTTGGGGCACAGCCGCATCGAGGCGAGCAGCGTGATGCCCTCGAGGTAGTCGCCGGCACGCTCCAGCGGCCCGGTCACGACGAGCCAGCCGGCGCGGTAGCCGCACACCCGGTAGGCCTTGGAGAGCCCGTTGAACGTCAGCGTCAGGACGTCGGGCGCGACGCTGGCCAACGGGATGTGGACCGCGTCGTCGTAGAGGATCTTGTCGTAGATCTCGTCGGCCATGAGGACGAGATCGTGCTTGCGGGCCAGGTCGGCGATCGCGTCGAGCGTCTCGCGGGAGTAGACCGCGCCGGTGGGGTTGTTGGGGTTGATCACGACGATGACCCGGGTGCGGTCGGTGATCTTGGACTCGAGGTCCTCGAGGTCGGGGTTCCAGTCGTTGTCCTCGTCGCACCGGTAGTGCACCGGCACGCCGCCGGCGAGGTTGGTGACCGCGGTCCACAACGGGTAGTCCGGCACCGGCACGAGGACCTCGTCGCCGTTGTCGAGCAGGGCCTGCAGTGCCATCTGGATCAGCTCGGAGACACCGTTGCCGATCCAGACGTCGTCGATGTCGATCGTCGGGAAGCCCTCTTGCAGCTGATAGTGGTGCACAACGGCGCGCCGGGCCGACTGGATGCCGCGCGAGTCGGAGTAGCCGGCCGAGCTGGGCAGCGCCGCGATGACGTCCTGCAGGATCTCCGCCGGCGCGTCGAAGCCGAACGGCTGCGGGTTGCCGATGTTGAGCTTCATGATCCGGTGGCCCTCGGCCTCCAGGGCGGCGGCTCGTGACGCGACGGGTCCACGGATGTCGTAGAGGACATCCCTCAGCTTTTCGGACTGGCGCACGATGCTCATGGACTCATTGTCCACGACCGCGGCACTCGCCCGGGCAGGTGCCGCCGCCGTGACATCTGGCACGGCGCAGGAACTTGTGCCCGAGGCGGGACCTGTCGTACGTTCTTGAAACGAAACCGTACCGTTTCATCCGTTCAAGCGAGGTCCCGTGTCCCCAGCAGCCCAACAGGCGTCCGCCGGCACCGTGACGCGCCCTCGTGTGGAAGGTGGGCGCGAGCAGGAGATCCTCGACGCCACCCTCCACGTCCTGGCCGAGGTGGGCTATGACCGCCTGACGCTCGACGCGGTTGCCGCCGAGGCAAAGGCGTCCAAGGCGACGCTCTACCGCCGTTGGAACGGCAAGGCCCAGCTGGTCATCGACGCCCTGATCTCCCACATGGGCGAGCCGGTCACGACCGACACGGGCACCCTGCGCGGTGACCTGATCGCGACCTACTGCGGAATGGGAGGGGTGACCGATCGTCATCAGATGGCGCTCGTCGGGAGCCTCATCACCGCCGTGAGCCGGGACCCGGAGTTCGCCGAGGTCTATCGCCGCGACGTCATCGCCCCCAAGATCGCCGTGAACGACGCGATCTTCGAGCGAGCCAAGGCACGCGGCGAGATCGACGCGGACGTCGACCTCGCGCTGATCAGCCCGTGCCTGCCCGGCATCGTCCTGCACCGCCTGTTCTTCCTCGGTGAGACACCCACCGAGGACCTGATCACCCGGGTCATCGACCAGGTCATCATGCCGGCCGTCACCAGCGGCTGAGCGCGTTCGCCACCACCCACACCGAAGGAATCCCATGACCGACGTCGAATCACTCGATCCTGCGGAGCCGAGCTCCCCCGAGACCGCCCCTGCCCCGCACGCGGGACTCGCCCTGGTGCTGATCCTGATGGCTCAGCTCATGGTCGTGCTCGACGGCACGATCGCCAACATCGCCCTGCCCTACATCGGGACCGACCTGGACATCTCGCAGGCCAACCTGACGTGGATCGTCACCGGGTACGCCTTGGCCTTCGGCGGCCTGCTTCTCCTGGGCGGTCGCCTCGGTGATCTCTACGGACGCCGCCTGCTCTTCATGAGCGGCCTGACGCTCTTCGCGATCGCCTCCCTGCTGGGCGGCCTCGCCCAGAACGAGGGCCTGCTGCTCGGCTCGCGGGCTCTGCAGGGCGTGGGCGCTGCCATGGCTGCCCCCGCTGCCCTCGCGCTGATCACCACGACGTTCCCGGCGGGTCCGCAGCGCAACCGCGCCATGGCGGCGTACGCCACGATGTCGGGCATCGGTGCCGCCATCGGGCTGATCCTCGGGGGCTGGCTGACCGGGCTCGACCAGCCGTTGGGGGTCGACGGCTGGCGCCTCACGTTCCTCATCAACGTCCCCATCGGCCTGTTGGCAGCCCTTGCCGCACCGCGCGTCCTCCGGGAGTCGGAGAAGCACACCGGCTGGCTCGACATCCCGGGCGCCGTCACCGGAACCCTGGGCCTGCTCGGTATCGTCTTCGGGCTGTCGCGCGCCGGCGAGAAGGCGTACGGCTGGGACCACGTCCAGACCATCGCCTCGCTGTCGGTCGGCATCGTCCTGCTGGTCAGCTTCGTGATCATCGAGTCGCGGGTCGACCACCCGCTGCTGCCGACGCGCATCTTCGCCAACCGCACGCGGGCGACGAGCTTCGTCGCGATGATGATCGCGCCGGCGGCGATGTTCGCCATGTTCTTCTACCTGAGCCTGTTCATCCAGCAGGTCATGGGCTACTCGTCGCTCAAGGCGGGCTTTGCCTTCCTGCCGTTCTCGTTCGGCATCGTGATCGGCGCCGGCCTCGTCTCCAACCTGGTCAGCCGGGTGGCTCCGCGATTCCTCGCCGGAGTCGGCACGTTGCTGGCCGCGGCCAGCCTGTTCATGTTCTCGAGGATCCCGATCGACGACTCCCCGGCGGGGGCGCTCGCAGCTGCCGCCCGTGGATCGGCCGATGTCTCCTACTGGGGCCACATCTTCCCGTACGTGCTCGTGATGGCGATCGGCATGGGCATGGTGTTCGTGCCGCTCACGCTCACCGCCGTGCACCACGTGCAGGCCGAGGACTCAGGCATCGGCTCCGGTGTGCTCAACACGATGCAGCAGGTGGGCGGCGCGCTCGGCCTCGCCGTGCTCAGCACCGTCGCGCTGCACTTCTCCGGCAACTCGCTGGACCAGGCAGCCGGGCCCGTGTCGCGGGCCGCGACCGATCCGAGCCTCGTCGAACGGGCCCTGTTCTTCGTGTCCTTCCACGACGGCGCGACCCACGCCTTCTTGGTCGCGGCGGGGTTGATGCTCGCCGCCTCGGCGATCATCTGGGTGTTCCTCGACGTCAAGCACACGGAGCTGGCCACTGACGGGCCCGAAGGCGTCCACGTCGGCTGACCCTCAGGTTTCGCCTCGCATGGCGACGGCCCGGCTCGTGGATCGAGCCGGGCCGTCGTGCGTACGGTTTCAGTCGAGGTCGCGTACGACGGCGAGCGCCTCGGTGAGGTCGTCGGGGTAGTCGGAGTCGAACTCGACGTAGTCCCCCGTGCGCGGGTGGAGGAAGCCGAGCTTCTTGGCGTGCAGCCATTGGCGGTCGAGTCCGACCTTCTTGGCCAGCGTCGGATCGGCGCCGTACATCAGGTCGCCGACGCACGGGTGGTGCAGCGCGCTCATGTGGACGCGGATCTGGTGCGTGCGGCCGGTCTCGAGCTTGATCGTCAGCAGGCTGGCGTAGCGGTGCGCCTCGAGCGTGTCGTAGTGCGTGACGCTCTCGCGGCCGCCGTCCTTGACCGTGAACTTGAAGTCGTGCTTGGGGTGCCGGGCGATCGGCGCGTCGATCGTGCCCATATGCGGATCGGGGTGGCCCTGCACGAGCGCGTGGTAGGTCTTGTCGACCGTACGGTCGCGGAACGCCTGCTTGAGCACGGTGTAGGCGTGCTCGGACTTCGCGACCGCCATGAGGCCGCTCGTGCCGACGTCGAGGCGGTGCACGATGCCACGGCGCTCCGGCGCTCCTGAGGTCGAGATCCGGATGCCGGCTCCGGCGAGGTGGTCGAGGACGGTCGGGCCGTACCAGCCGACGCTTGGGTGTGCGGCGACACCGACGGGCTTGTCGACGACCACGAAGTCGTCGTCCTGGAACACGATGCGCATGCCCTCGACCTCGGCGGCCACGACCGCGATGCGACGAGGTGCCGGGATCGACGCCTCGAGGATCGAGCCGGGCGTCACGCGGTCGGACTTGGCCGGCGCGAAGCCGTCGAGCGTCACGTGCCCGTCGGCGACCAGCTCACTGGCGCGCGTACGGGACAGGCCGAGCAGCCGGGCGAGGGCGCTGTCGACGCGTTCGCCGGCGAGCCCTTCGGGGACCTGGATGACCTTGTGCTCGAGGTCCTCGGCGGTCATGCCTTCACCTGCCGGGTGCCGTCGAGGCCGATGCCACGCCACGTGCGCCACACGATCACGACGGCGGCGACGGTCAGCGCGATGTCCGCGACGTTGCCGACGAAGACGCCGTAGTCGATGAAGTCGACGACGTGTCCCTTGAACGGCGCGGGCTCGCGGAAGATGCGGTCGCACAGATTGCCGACCGCGCCGGCGAACAACAGGCCGAGCCCGACGGCCCACCAGCGGTCGCGCAGGCGCGTGGCCATGCGTGCGACGGCGATCGATACGGCGACCGCGACGACGCTGAGCACCAGCGTGAAGCCGGCGCCGGTGCCGAGCGCGGCTCCCCCGTTGCGCAGGAACGACAGCGACAGGACGTGCGGGATCAGCTCGATCGACTCACGCCCCTGCAGCTTCTCGACCGCGAGCACCTTGGTCACCTGGTCCACGACGAGCGTCAGGGCAGCAACCACCACGAATAGGCGTACGTACGTGTGTGTGGCGGTCGGGCCGTGGTCGTCGCCAGGGCTCAGCGACGCTCCTCGCGCTGCTTGCATGTCATAGACGAGTCTCCCACACGGCACGCACAGTCACTCACCCGCGCGAGGCATCCCGATCCGGTTGCCGATCAGACCTCGGGATCCCTCGTGGTGATCCGCTCTACGAGGTCGGGCTCGCCAGCCTTGCGAAGAAAGCTCGCGAGGTAGTCGGCGTGGCTTCGAAGTACCGGTTTTGCGACATAGTCTTCCAGGATTTCCCGCGCCTCTCGGTCCCGGCTGAGCGCGTACAGCATATCCGCGAGATCGAGACCGCCCGCCGGACTCATTCCGATCGGGAACGGCCCGCCCCCGCGGAACGCGTCGAGAACCTCATCGTGATTGGTGAACCGTGAGAGCCAAGGCAACCCATCGTGCTCAAGACCGCGACGGGCGAGCTCGGTGCTTCCGTCGCCATCTAGTGGCCACCAGAGGTCTTCGCGAGCCCCTTGCAACTGCCCGATGGTGCGGCGAAGGTGGCAGTTGTACTCGTTGATCCATTCAGATCGAGGCGTCCCCGTGCGCCGGATCTGAGGAACGTAGACGCCGAAGTCGAGCCGGAAAGTCCCGTACCGTCGCTCGCGCAGCCCGGGCACCTCGGTCCAGGCGGGCGGCTCTTTGGGGTGCTGCCAGAAGTTCACGACATGCACGAGCCCGGACTCCGTGCGGCGATTGAACGAGTGCCGTCGCTTCTTGAAACCTTCGGCTTTCAGAAGCGGTGCATGTTCCGCAACCACTTCCGCCATCAATTCGGCTTCGGGTGTCGACATCAGACCTGTGCACCACCCTCGACGTCTCCCTCTTCAAGTCGGTTGTACTCATGCTCGGGCCACAGTCGACGGACCTCGTCCAGCGATGGATAATCGCTGATGTGAGGAGCGTGCGAACTGCACATCTGCCCGAAGAAGTCTGGGCGCGCAGTCCGAGTGCATCGGTCACCGTTCGGCTTTAACGCGGTGCAGCGCAGTTTTCGAACTGCTGACTTCATCAGCCGCTTGCGCTTCTCCTCAGTCTCGAACCAGATGCTCATGCCAAGAGGCTCTCGTTCGCCATTGGGGAGGCCCTGTGCGTCGAGCTCAGCTATCCGCGCGCCGTATTCGAGGTGCAGCAGACGGAACTCCTCGAACCACTCGGGCGGTGGCAGAGGCTTCTTCGTCATGTTCCGAGCCAACCGTCAGTTCCACAAATCTTCGGCGCCTCGACCCGATGGGTCAGACTCCAGAAGATCTTCCGAGACGCCGTCGAGCGGGTTGGGCTCTGTCAGGTCAACGACCTCATTGACTTGATCGAAGGGGACGAGCGCCCAACCGTGCTCGCCCGCCTCATCGTCGGGACCATGGTTCAAGGCGATCAAGTACAAGAGCCGGTGTGCCGTTTCGTACGAAGCGGCTCGCATGGCTGTGACCATGTCGTCGATCTGCGCGCCAGCGTCAATCGCGCGTCCGGCTGCCGGCAAATTGCGGACGGTGTCCGGCGTAGTCGCGAGGATTTCCTGCCAAACCGAACGCAGGAGGCTCTCTCGTCGCGGATCGGTCTCGCTCACGACCAGAGACCGATCAAGAGGAGGCGCGAGCGCGGAGGTTCGTCATCTTCTTTCCTCGCGCTGCTTGCATGTCATGCACAGTGTCGCACGCGGGAACGCCATCAAACGATTCTTGCCGATCGGCTCCCCGCAGACCTCGCACTGGCCGTAGGTGCCCTTCTCGAGGCGATCGAGGGCCTTCTCGGTCTGCAGCAGCAGCTCGCGCTGGTTGGCGGCCAACGACATCTCGGCGTCGCGCTCGAGCCCCTTGGACCCGACGTCGGCCTGGTCGTTGCCGGCACCGTCGACGCCGTCACGCAGCAGGTCCTGCAGCTCGCGAGCCGACTGGTCGAGCTCACCGCGCAACCTCACGAGGTCGGCCTCGAGCTCGGCGCGGACGGCCTTGGTCTCGGCGGCGGTCCAGGGCTTCTCGTCGGCTCGAACGGCGAGCTTGGTGTTTGGCATGCACGAAGATTAGACCCCCGCTGGGGCAAAGCCAACTCGCACCGCCGCCGTGTCGCCGCTGGTCACCCGTAGAATTGAAGGTGTGACCCAGCACGCGTCCTATCGCCCCGTCCCCGCCCACGTCGATCTGCCGGCGCTGGAGCGCGACATCCTCCAGCTGTGGGCCGACCAGGGCACGTTCGCAGCGAGTCTCGACACCCCTGACGATGCCCCTCGCTGGACGTTCTACGAGGGCCCTCCGACCGCCAACGGCACGCCCGGCACGCACCACGTCGAGGCACGCGTGTTCAAGGACGTCTTCCCGCGGTTCAAGACCATGCAGGGCTACCACGTCGACCGCAAGGCCGGCTGGGACTGCCACGGCCTGCCGGTCGAGATCGCGGTCGAGAAGGAGCTGGGCTTCAACGGCAAGCCCGACATCGAGGCCTACGGCATCGCCGAGTTCAACGCCAAGTGCCGCGAGGCCGTGGTCCGCAACGTCGATCTCTTCGAGGAGATGACGGACCGGATGGGCTACTGGGTCGACATGGCCAACCCCTACCGCACGATGGAGTCGTCGTACGTCGAGAGCGTCTGGTGGGCGCTGTCGACGATCTTCGACAAGGGCCTGCTGACCGAGGACTTCCGCGTCGCGCCCTATTGCCCGCGCTGCGGCACGACGCTGTCCGACCACGAGCTCGCGCAGGGCTACGAGACCATCACCGATCCATCGGTCTACGTACGCTTCCCACTGACCTCCGGCCCGCTCGCCGGCAAGGCAGCGATGCTGGTCTGGACCACGACGCCGTGGACACTGGTGTCCAACACCGCCGTCGCGGTCAACCCCGAGGTCACCTATGTCGCCGCGTCCAACGGCGAGGAGACGCTCGTCGTCGCCGAGCCGCTGCTGGCCAAGGCACTCGGTGAGGGCTGGGAGCCGACCGGCGAGTCGTTCAGCGGCACCGACATGGAGCGCTGGACGTACGAGCGGCCGTTCGACCTCGTCGAGTTCCCGGCACCGGCGCACTTCGTGGTGCTCGGCGACTACGTCACGACCGAGGACGGCACCGGCCTGGTGCACCAGTCCCCCGCGTTCGGTGCAGACGACATGGCGGTCTGCAAGGCGTACGACCTGCCGGTCGTCAACCCGATCACGCCCGACGGTCATTTCGAGGCCGACGTGCCCCTCGTCGGCGGACAGTTCTTCAAGACCGCCGACCGGGCGCTCGCCGACGATCTCGCGTCGCGCGGCCTGATGTTCAACGAGCTGGCCTACGAGCACTCCTACCCGCACTGCTGGCGGTGCCACACGCCGCTGATGTATTACGCACTCCCCGCCTGGTACATCCGCACCACGACGATCAAGGACAAGCTGCTCGCCGAGAACGCCGGCACCAACTGGTTCCCCGAGACGATCAAGAACGGCCGCTACGGCGACTGGCTGACCAACAACATCGACTGGTCGCTGTCGCGCAGCCGGTTCTGGGGCACGCCGCTGCCGATCTGGCGCAACGACGAGGACCCCAGCAAGCTCGTGTGCATCGACTCGCTGCGTGAGCTGTCGGAGCTGACCGGACGCGACCTGACCGACCTCGACCCGCACCGCCCGTTCATCGACGAGGTGACGTTCGAGATCGAGGGCCAGTCCGGGACCTACCGGCGCGTGCCCGACGTCATCGACGCGTGGTTCGACTCCGGCTCGATGCCGTTCGCCCAGTGGGGCTACCCGCACGTCGAGGGCTCCAAGGAGAAGTTCGAGCAGGCCTACCCGGCGCAATACATCTGCGAGGCGATCGACCAGACCCGCGGCTGGTTCTACTCCCTCATGGCCGTCGGAACGCTGGTGTTCGACCAGAGCTCCTACGAGAACGTCGTGTGCCTGGGCCACATCCTCGCCGAGGACGGCAAGAAGATGAGCAAGCACCTCGGCAACATCCTGCTGCCGATGCCACTCATGGACGAGCACGGTGCGGACGCGCTGCGCTGGTTCATGGCGTGCTCCGGCTCGCCGTGGTCGCCGCGCCGCATCGGGCACACCGCCCTGTCCGAGATCGTCCGCAAGGTGCTGCTGACGTACTGGAACACCGCGGCCTTCCATGTGCTCTATGCCCGCACGGAGGGCTGGACGCCGGCTGACGGCGAGGTGCCACCGGTCGCCGAGCGCGAGGTGCTCGACCAGTGGCTGCTGTCGGAGCTGCACACCCTCACCCGCGACGTCACCGCCTCGCTCGAGACGTTCGACACGCAGGCCGCTGGTGCCCGCATCGCGACGTTCGTCGACGACATGTCCAACTGGTACGTCCGCCGGTCGCGCCGCCGGTTCTGGCGCGGCGACGCTGCCGCGTTCGCGACGCTCCACGAGACGCTCGACGTGCTGACCCGTCTCATGGCGCCGCTGACCCCGTTCATCGCCGAGCGCGTCTGGCAGGACGTCATCCTGCCGGTCACGCCGGACGCGCCCCAGTCGGTGCACCTGTCCACCTGGCCGGTCGCTGACGAGTCCCTCATCGTCGAAGGCCTCGGTGCCCGCGTCGACCTGGCTCGCCGCGTCACCGAGCTCGGCCGTGCAGCACGCGCGGAGGCCAAGGTACGTACGCGCCAGCCGCTGCGCCGCGCCCTCGTCGCGTCTGGCGCCTGGCAGCAGCTCGGCGACGACCTGCGCGGCCAGGTCTGCGAGGAGCTCAACGTCGGCTCGCTGGAGTCCCTCGCCGACGCCGGCGGCGACCTCGTCGACCACTCGGCCAAGGGCAACTTCCGCAACCTCGGCAAGCGGTTCGGCAAGCAGACGCCACAGGTCGCGGCCGCGATCGCCGGCGCCGATGCCGCCGCTATCGCCGCGTCACTCGCCTCGACCGGCGCTGCGACGGTCGAGGTCGACGGCTCGTCGGTCGAGGTCGGACCCGACGACGTCATCATCTCCGAGCGCCCGCGCGAGGGCTGGTCCGTCGTCAACGACCAGGGCGAGACGGTCGCACTCGACCTCGAGCTCGACGACGAGCTGCGGCTGGCCGGCTTCGCCCGTGAGGCGATCCGCGTCGTCCAGGAGGCACGCAAGTCCTCCGGACTCGACATCAGCGACCGCATCACGCTGTCCTGGACGGCGTCGGGTCAGATGGCCGAGGCGCTCCGGACCCACGAGGCGTTGATCTCCGACGAGGTGCTGGCGACGTCAATCAGCGAGGTCGCCGACGCGTCGGACTTCGCCGACGAGGAGCTCGGTTTCGGCTTCACCCTCGCCAAGGCGTGACGCCGCGGCAGGCAGCGGTCCTTGAGCGTGTCGAAAGGACGTCCTTTCGACACGCTCAAGGACCGACCCCAGGTATGACGAAGGGCCCCCCACCTTGCGGTGAGGGGCCCTTCGTGGATCAGATCCTGCTCAGAAGCTCTCGTCGTCGCCCAGCAGGGACCGGAGCCGGCGGGGACCCGCCTCGGCCGGGGCCTGGACAGGCTGTGAGCTGTTGGTGCTCTCGTTGGCCGCGAGCTGGTCGAGCTGGCTCTGGAAGTAGTTCTTGAGCCGGGCGCGGTACTCACGCTCGTAAGCCCGCAGGTGCTCCACCTCGCGCTGGATCTCGTAGCGATCCCGCTCGATCGTGGCGACGGCCTGCTGGCGGCGCTCGTTGGTCTCGTCATCGAGCTTCTGCGCGCGGATGCGGGCATCGGTCTCGAGTCGGTCAGCCTTGCCACGCGCCTCGTTGACCAGACGCTCGGCCTTGGCACGAGCCTCACCGACGATGCGGTCAGCCTCTTCCTTGGCAGCCTCCATGAGCTGGTCGGCGTTGGACGACGCGATCTCCAGCAGCCGGGCCGCAGCGGACGACGCGTCACCCATCGACGGCGCACTGCGAGTCGGCTCCGGCGCGGCGACAGGCGCCTGCGGGATCGGCTCGGGCGCCGGCGGAGGCGGCGTGTACTGCTGCACGGGCTCCTGGACGGCCGGTGTCGGCGCAGCCTGCGGAGCCGGGGTCGCCGGCTGGACTGCGGGGATGAGACCGGTCGGTTCGCCGGTTGATGCGGCGGCTACCTTGGCGCGAAGTTCTTCGTTCTCGACCGTGAGTCGCTCGAGCTCGGCCTCGACCTCGTCGAGAAACTGATCCACTTCGCCCATGTCATAGCCCTCGCGAAGACGGACAGGCGTAAAGCGTTTGTTACGCACGTCCTCTGGCGTCAATGGCATGAGTACACCTCGGGGTTGGGGTTAGTCCTGGGGACTCTGAGCCTCCACCGTACTCTGCCGAAGTTCACTTCCTCCACAGGAGTCCCAAACTCAGCGGGTCGCGGTACGGACTCTTGGGAACCTCTCAGAAGACGTTGATGACGATCCGCTGGAGGATGTAGATGCCCAACAGCAGGATCATCGGCGACAGGTCGAGCATGACATTGCCGAGCCGCAACGGCGGAAGCACCCGTCGCACGGCACGCAGTGGCGGGTCGGTGATCGAGTAGAGGCCTTCGCAGAGCACCAGGACCAGTCCTCGCGGCCGCCAGTGCCGCGCCAGCATCTGCACCCAGTCCAGCACGAGCCGGGCGATCAGGACGACGAACGCGATGTAGAGGAGGAGAAGGAGGATTCCGCCAACTTGCTCCATGCGTCAGCTCTGGTTGTAGAAGCCGCCGGCAGCGATGCGCTGCTTGTCCTCGTCCGTCACCGTGATGTTCTCGGGCGACAGGAGGAAGACCTTGGCGGTGACACGGTTGATCGAGCCGTGCACGGCGAACACGAGACCCGCGGCGAAGTCGACGAGTCGCTTGGCGTCGTCGTCGTCGATCTCCGAGAGGTTCATGATGACCGGCACGCCGGAGCGGTAGTGCTCGCCGACCGTGCGGGCGTCGTTGTAGGTCCGCGGGGTCACGGTCTCGATGCGGGCGAGGTCGGACGCCTGCGATGCGCGGCGCTCGGGGCGACGCTCAGGACGGCGGTGGTCGTCGATGCTCGAGACCGGCGCCGGGCGCACGACAGCAGGCTGCCGGCTCACGGGTGCGGGGTCGTCGATGTCATCCTCGAACTCGTCGTCGAAGTCAGCTTGTTCCACGAGGCCGAGGTATTCGCCGACCTTACGCATTGCGCCAGCCATGAGAACTCCGTGTGTGCGATCGGAAATGACATCACTGAGATTACCCCGCGGGAGGGCGCTCACCGAGCACCGAGCGCCCGATGCGCAGGTGTGTCGCGCCGGCCGCGACCGCGGCCTCGAAGTCTCCGCTCATTCCCGCGGAGACGATCACGGCATCCGGGTGCTCCGTGCGGAGGTCGTGCGAGAGGCGTACGAGGTGGTCGAAGTGCGGGGCCGGGTCCTCCCCGAGCGGTGCCACCGTCATGAGCCCGCCGAGCGTCAGGTGGTCGGCCCCGGCGATCGCGGCGGCCAGCTCTGGTACGCCCGACGGCACAACGCCCGAGCGTCCCGGATTGGTCGCATCGAAGTCGACCTGCACGAGGCACGGCAGCGTACGCCCGGCCGCCTCGGCTCCGCGGGACAGTGCGTTGACGAGCTTGACCCGGTCGACGCTGTGGACCATGTCGGCGTAGCGCGCCACGGCGCCCGCCTTGTTGGTCTGGAGTCCGCCCAAGAAGTGCCAGCGCACCGCCGCCTCGACCTCCGCGGCCTTGTCACCGGCTTCGGGATGACGGTTCTCGCCCACGTCCTGCACCCCGAGCTCCGCCAGGAGCTCGACGTCGGACGCAGGGTAGGTCTTGGTGACGACGATCAGGGTGATTTCGTCGCGATCACGACCCGCCGCCGTGCAGGCATCGGCGATGCGCTGCTCGGTGTCGGCGAGGCCGTCGCGCAGCTCATCCAGTCTGGTCATGGCTTGATCATCGCAACCGCGCCGAAGCGACCAGAGTCCTGCCCCTGACGACGGTAGGAGTACCACTGCTCGTCCTCGATCGTGCACTCGTGCGCGCCGAGGTCAGTCACGGCGACGCCGAGGCCTTGCAGCTGCGCGACGACACCTGCGCCGACGTCGACCGCAGGCGTGCCCCACGAGGTCGTCGAGCGCGCCTCGGGCACCACGGCCGCGACGGCGTCGGCCATCTCCTCGGGCAGCTCGTAGCAACGCCCGCACGCTCGGGGCCCCACCCACGCCTCGATCGTCGTGGCTCCGCGCAGCCGCAGTGCCTCGACGGCCGACCTGACGACCCCCTTGACGAGCCCTTCGCGGCCGCAGTGCACGACGCCGGCCAACGGCTCCTCGGGTGCGGCCAGGACGATCGGGGTGCAGTCGGCGACACGGACGAGCACGCCGACACCAGCGGTGTCGGTCAGCAGCGCGTCGGCCACCGGGATCTCGTCGTCGGCGAAGTCGTCGGCCCACACCACATCGGCACCGTGGACCTGGGTCATCCGGGCGAGTCGGTCGAGGCCGAGCTCGACCCTCAACCGTTCGAGGTTGCGGGCCACCCGGTCCGGGTCGTCGCCGTTCGACGTCCCGAGGTTGAGCGCCGCCCACGGACCGTCACTCGAGCCGCCGCGGCGGTCGGTGAAGGCGAACGCGACCCGCCCGAGCTCTCCGGCGTGCCAGAGCAACTCAGCGAAGGAAGTCGGGCACGTCGAGGTCGTCGCCGTACTCGGTGGGTACGGGGTCCGGCGGGACCGTGACGTTGCCGGCGCCGTCCTCGGGGGCCTTGGGGCCGTCGAGGTAGGGATCCGGGTCGAGGAAGCTCTGCGCCGTCGGCGGCGTCGCGACCGTGCTGGCCGGCTCCGGCTTGGCGGTCTCCTTGAGCAGCGCGGGCTTGGTCGCGTCGCGCAGCATCGGCTCGCCACCGTCGAAGCCTGCCGCGATGACCGTGACCCGCACCTCGTCACCGAGCGCGTCGTCGATCACGGCGCCGAAGATGATGTTGGCGTCCGGGTGCACCGCGTCGGCCACGAGACCCGCGGCCTCGTTGATCTCGAACAGGCCGAGGTCGGAACCACCCGCGATCGACAGCAGCACACCGCGTGCACCCTCGATCGACGCCTCGAGCAACGGGCTCGAGACGGCGCTCTCAGCGGCGACGGCCGCGCGATGCTCGCCCCGGGCCGAGCCGATGCCCATCAGGGCCGAGCCGGCGTCGGACATCACCGACTTGACGTCGGCGAAGTCGAGGTTGATCAGGCCGGGCGTCGTGATGAGGTCGGTGATGCCGGAGACGCCCTGGTGCAGGACCTGGTCGGCCTGGCGAAACGAGTCGAGCAGACTGACGTTGGGGTCGCTGATCGACAGCAGCCGGTCGTTGGGGATCACGATGAGGGTGTCGACCTCGTCGCGCAGCGCCTGGATGCCGGCGTCGGCCTGGCCCGAACGGTTGCGACCCTCGAACTTGAACGGCCGGGTCACGACACCGATCGTCAGTGCGCCGAGCGAGCGAGCGATGCGGGCCACGACGGGCGCGCCACCGGTGCCGGTGCCACCGCCCTCGCCGGCCGTCACGAAGACCATGTCGGCACCCTTGATGGCCGCCTCGATCTCCTCGGCGTGGTCCTCTGCGGCGCGCTTGCCGATCTCGGGGTTGGCGCCCGCGCCGAGCCCGCGGGTCGAGTCGCGTCCGACGTCGAGCTTGACGTCCGCGTCGCTCATCAGCAGTGCTTGGGCGTCGGTGTTGATCGCGATGAACTCGACTCCCTTGAGTCCCACCTCGATCATGCGGTTGACGGCGTTGACGCCGCCTCCGCCGATGCCGACGACCTTGATCACGGCGAGATAGTTCTGTACCGCCATCGTGTGTCCTTCCGGAATGTGTGGAACTCTAACCCTGAGGTGGAGGTTTATAGTTATGTCAACCTCTGACTCATGTGAAACGGTACGCGCGCGGACCCGGCATGCCGGTCCGACACGCCGGGCCTACTGGCGCGTCGTGGGTTGGTCGGGCGCGCTGACGTCATAACGCTTCGCGTCGATGCGCAGCAGCGCCCGCAGGACGGTCAGCTTGTGCGACGAGTCGGCCCTGCTCCCCCACATGACCGTGCGGCCCTGGGTCAGGTTGAGCTCGATCGAGTCCTTGCTCGCGGCGTCGATCGCCTGCACCTGCTTGCGCAGGGCCGGGTCCTCGTCCTCGATGAGCTGCACGACCGCCGCAACCGCCGCGAGGGTCTGCTGGCGACGCCGCGGGTTGGTCTCGGTCACGTCCGCCTCGAGGAGCTTCTTGGGCGGTTGGTCGTACGACCGGAAGTCGATCCCGTAGCGGTCGAGCCCCCGGATCGTGCCGCCCACCGTCAGCCACGCGACGGGCGTGCGCTCGACCACCTCGATGCGGACCGTGTGGAGCCATGAACGGGAGACCGTGACGCTCTGGACGCGTTCCATCGACGCCACGCGGGCCTCGATCGCCGAGACGTCGACGCGGGCCAGCGGCTGGCCGATGCGGACGTTGGCGACCTGGCGGATCTGCGACTCCTTGAGGGTCGTCTCGCCGTCCACCGCGACCCGGCGCACCGCCAGAACACTCGAGAACATCACGAGCCAGATGAGGGTCGCGACGACGATGACCACGAGCACGACGATCCCGGCCCGCTTGAGCCGGCGCCGGCGCTCGTAGGCTGCCCGCGCCTCGAACCGCTCGTCCGTCGTGAGGGTCATGCTTCCAGCGCTGTCAGGACTGCTGGGCCAACGGTGGTGATGTCGCCGGCTCCAAGGGTCAGCAACAGGTCACCGGGCCGTAGCTCTGGCACCACGACGTCGGCGAGGCCACCGACCGGACCGCCGAGGGTGGCCTCCGTGCCGCGGATCGCGTCGACGATCAGGGCCGACGTGACGGCTGGGTCAGGATCCTCGCGCGCGAGATAGATGTCGGCGACGAACACCCGGTCGGCGGCCGACAATGCCTCCCCCATCTCGGCGCCGTAGAGGCGGGTGCGGCTGACCAGGTGTGGTTGGTAGGCGACGACGAGCCGGTCGCCCCCGGCGATCGAACGCGCTGCGGCGAGGTCAGCCCGGATCTCGGTCGGGTGGTGCGCGTAGGAGTCGTAGACCCGGACGCCGCCGGCGGCGCCGAGCAGCTGCATGCGGCGGTTGGCGCCGGTGTAGGCGGTCAGGCCGGCGGCAAGCAGGTCGACGTGCTCACCGAGCAGCAGCCCCGCGCCGAGGGCGAGCATCGCGTCCTGCGCGTAGTGCGCGCCGGGCACTGACAGGCGTACGGGACCGAGGTCGACGCCATGGAGCGAGGCGGCGAAGGTCGACGACGCACCGTCGACGACGAGGTCGCGACCCCGCAGGTCGGCGTCGTCGGCGAATCCCGCGAGCAGGACCTCGAGCCCACGACGCCGCGCCGGCTCGACGAGCGCGCGCGCACCGGCGTCGTCGGCGTTGAGCACCACGAACCCGCCGACCGTGGAGATGAACTCGTCGAAGGCTGCCGCGTAGGCCTCGACCGTGCCGTAGTTGTCGAGGTGGTCCGCGTCCACGTTGGTGACGATCGCGCCCTCGGGTGCGTAGTGCAGGAACGCGCCGTCGCTCTCGTCCGCCTCCGCCACGAACAGGTCGCTGCGGCCGAGCCGTGCGTTGGCGCCCAAGCTGGCGACCTCAGCGCCGATCGCGAACGAGGGCTCCGCGCCGGCGGCGATCAACGCGCACGTCAGCATGCCGGTCGTGGTGGTCTTGCCGTGGGTGCCGGCGACGGCGACGGTTCGACGCCCCGCCATGAGCGAGCGCATGCCGGCCGACCTCGGCCACAAGCGCAGTCCGCGGCGCTGCGCCTCGACGATCTCGGGGTTGTCGTCACGCACCGCAGTCGAGGCGATCACGGTGTCGATGCCCTCGAGGTGCGCGGCGTCGTGGCCGACGAAGCACGTGATGCCCTCCTCGCGCAGGGCGTCGACGACGGCCGACTGGTTGGCGTCGCTGCCGCTGACACGTACGCCCTGCTGCGCCATGAGGCGCGCGATCGCGGACAGGCCGGCGCCGCCGATGCCCACGAGGTGCACGGCGCCGATGTCTCCGGCCGCCGGTACCTCGTGCGGGAAGGGGATCTTCACCGTCCGGCAGCCTTCTGGATCAGGTCGGCCAGCTTGCGGTCGGCGTCGCGCGGCACGATGCCCGACGCGGCGGCCGACATCGCGGCGAGCCGTCCCGGGTGCGACACGAGCGGGATCACGACGTTGTCGATCCATGCAGGAGTCAGCGCCGCGTCGTCGATCAGCAGTGCTCCCCCGGCCTGCACGACCGGATGCGCGTTGTGCGCCTGCTCGCCGTTGCCGATCGGCAGCGGGACGAACGCGGCCGGCAGCCCGACGGCGGCGACCTCGGTGACGGTGTTGGCGCCAGCACGGCAGACGATGAGGTCGGCGGCGGCGTAGGCGAGGTCGATCCGGTCTATGTAGGGCAGGACGACGTAGGGCGGGTCATTCGGCCTGGGCTGCACGGGGACCTCGTCGGGGCGTCCTGCGGCGTGCAGCACCTGGACGCCCGCGTCCGCCAGGTCGCGGGCAGCAGCGGCGATCGTCTGGTTGATGCGTCGCGCGCCCTGCGATCCCCCAGTGACGAGCAAGGTCGGCCGGTCGGGGTCGAGGCCGAAGTGGGCCCGGCCCTCAGCGCGTACGGCGGGACGGTCGAGGCCCGAGATCTCACGGCGGATCGGCAGGCCGATGTAGTGCG
This sequence comes from Aeromicrobium ginsengisoli, assembly GCF_004134905.2. Lineage (GTDB taxonomy): Bacteria > Actinomycetota > Actinomycetes > Propionibacteriales > Nocardioidaceae > Aeromicrobium > Aeromicrobium ginsengisoli. Next base: position 600,551 of record NZ_SDPQ02000001.1, read on the forward strand.
CGTGCGGCAGGTCGGTGTCGGGGAAGCTTGTCGCGACGTGCTCGGTGAATCGCGCGCCCATCTTGTTGGCGATGCCCGGGATCGCGTTGCCCTCGTGCACGACCAATGGGATGCGCCGGCGACGGGCGACGAGGTAGGCCGGCACCGAGACGTAGCCGCCGAAACCGACGATGACATCCGGGCGCACGCGGTCGATGACCTCTCCGGTCGCCTTGACCGCCGCCCGCAGCTTGCCGGGGACCTGGACCATCGCCTTGCCGGGCTTGCGTGGCAGCGGGACCGGCGGGACGAGCTCGAGCGGATAGCCCGCCTCGGGGATCAGCGTGACCTCGAGGCCGCGTGGGGTCCCGAGGCAGGTGATGTCGACGCCGGCCTCGCTCAGGACCGCAGCGGTGGCCAGGAGCGGCGACGTGTGACCGGCGGTTCCTCCGCCGGCTAGCAACGCACGCACTGGTTCAGCTCCTCCGTGAGACGCGGTCCCGCGCACGGTTGGCACGGCCTGCGGCGAGGGCTCGCCGGGCCCCGGGTTCGGTCTTGGCACAGTTAAGCAGAACGCCCATGGCGACCAGCGTCACCAGGAGGCTCGAGCCGCCGTAGGAGATCAACGGCAGCGGGATGCCGATGACCGGGAGCAGGCCCAGAACCATGCCGATGTTGATGACGGCCTGCACCATGATCCAGATCATGATGCCGGAGGCCGCATAGCGCACGAACGGGTCGGGCGTGCGACTCGCGATGCGGATGCCCGCGAACGCCAGCACGATGAACAGCACCAGCACCACGAAGGTGCCGAGCAGGCCGAGCTCCTCGCCGATGACCGCGAGGATGAAGTCGGTGTGCGCCTCGGGCAGCGAGCCCCACTTCTGCCGGCTGCCGCCGAGCCCGACGCCCCAGAACCCGCCGCGGGCCAGCGCCATCATGCCGTGGATCGCCTGGAACCCGGCGCTCTCGGGATCGGACTGAGGATTGGTGAAGTTGAGCAGGCGGGCGACGCGGTGTGGCGAGGTCGCGACGGCGATGACCAGCAGCACGAACAGGCCCGCGAGGATGCCACCCATGTGGCGGGCGGGCAGTCCGGCGACCCACAACATGCCGACGATCAGCGCGAACAGGACGAGCGCCGTGCCGAGGTCGTGCTGTCCGACGACCAGCAGGGACACGAAGCCCGCGATCGGCACCATCGGCGTCAGCACGTAGCGCGGCGTGCTGAGGTACTTCTGCCGGCGCGCGTAGAGGTCGGCGATCCACAGGACGAGAGCGAGCTTGGCGAACTCCGACGGCTGCAGCTGGAAACCGCCGACCAGGGGCAGCCAGTTGCGGTTGCCGTGCACCTCGACGCCGACACCAGGGACGAACGTCGCGAGGATCAGGGCGACCGAGACGAGCAGGAACGGCAGGATCAGCTTGCGCATCAGCCGCAACGGGATGCGGGCAGCGATGACAGCGCCGATGACGCCCAGGACCGCGAAGATCAGCTGGCGCTCGACGATCGCGAACGAGTTGCCGTAGTTGCGCAGCGCGTAGACCGAGCTCGCGCTGAGCACCATGATCAGGCCGAGCCCGAGCAGCAGAGCGGTCGAGCCGAGGACGAGCTGGTAGGACGCGAGCGGACGCTCGAGCGTACGGCGGGCGGCTTCGACGATCGCCGGTGATCGGCGCTCAGCGGTCGTGGTCATCGGCCACAGCTCCGCGTCATGTCGAGTCGTCCTCTGCCTCGGGGAAGGAAGGTCAGGGCCTGTCACGCAACCGGTGCACCGCCGCGGCGAAGCTGTCGCCTCGAGCGGAGTAGTTGCGGAACTGGTCCATGGAGGCGGCGCCAGGAGCCAGCAGCACGGTGTCACCCTCACGGGCAAGCGATGCCGCGACCTCGACGACGCGATCCATGGGATCAGTCTCCCCGGTGTCGACCTCGACGACGGGCACATCAGGCGCGTGTCGCGCGAGCGCCTCGGCGACCAGTGCACGGTCGCGGCCGACCAGGATCGCGGCTCGGAGGCGGTCGCGGGTCGCGATCACGAGCTCGTCGAAGCTCGCGCCCTTGGCCAGTCCCCCGGCAACCCACACGACGTGCTCGAAGCTCTGCAGGGACGCCTGGGCGGCGTGCGTGTTGGTGGCCTTGGAGTCATCGACCCAGCGGACGCCGCCGATCCGCGCGACCTCGGCGATGCGGTGGGCATCGGGCGTGAACGAGCGGAGCCCGTCACGTACGGCTCGCGGGGCGACGCCGTGTGCGCGCGCGAGCGCCGCAGCCGCGAGGGCATTGGCCACGTTGTGCGGTGCCGGCAGCTCGCCGTCGGCGGCCGCCAGGTCGCGGATGCTGCCGAGCTCGGCGGCGCTCGAGAGCCGGCCGGTGATGTAGGCCCGATCGGCGATCGCGTCGTCGACGAGGCCGATCATGCCTGGCGCCGGGATGCCCAGGGTGAAACCGATCGCGCGGCAGCCCTCGACGACGTCGGCCTCCTCGACGAGCCGCTCGGTCTCGGCGTCCTGCACGTTGTAGACGCATGCCAGCTGCGTGCGGTCGTAGATGCGGCCCTTGTCGGCGGCGTAGGCGTCGAGGCCGCCGTGCCAGTCGAGGTGGTCGGGTGCGAGGTTGAGCACGGCGCTGGCCTCGGCGGAGATCGACGAGCTCCAGTGCAGCTGATAGCTGGAGAGCTCGACGGCCAGGACGTCGAACGGCTCGGGGTTCATGACCGCCTCCAGCACGGGCGTGCCGACGTTGCCGACTGCGAGGGCGTTGAGCCCCTCGGCGCGCAGGATCGCCTCGAGCATCTGGACGGTCGTGGTCTTCCCGTTGGTGCCGGTCACCGCCAGCCAGGGCGCCGCACCCTCGCCGCGGAGGCGCCAGGCGAGCTCGACCTCGCCCCACACGGGGATGTCGCGAGCGGCCGCCTCCAGCAGGATCGCCGTGCTGGGGCGCCAGCCCGGGGACGTGACGACGAGGTCGATGTCACCCTCGGGCAGGCGTGCGGTCGAGCCAGATCCGAGACGCACGTCGACGCCGAGGATCTCCAGCAGCGTCGCCTTCTCGCGCAGGGCGTCGTCGTCTCCGTCGTCGAGCGCCACGACGCTCGCCCCGAGGTGCTGCAGGGTGTCTGCTGCAGCGAACCCGCTGACACCCAGCCCGCCGACGACCGCTCGTACGCCCTCCCACGACGACTCCCGACCGAGAGTCTCCACTGTCATGCCGGCGCCCTCCTGAAGAGCCAACGATGGGGACGCGACGGCATGACACCCCCATCGTTCGTTCGCTGGCGCTCACTCATGCGCCAGTGACCCACTCGGCGTAGAAGATGCCGAGGCCCGCGGCGACGCACAGGCCGCTGATGATCCAGAACCTGACCACGATCGTGATCTCGGCCCAGCCCAGCAGCTCGAAGTGATGCTGCAGGGGCGCCATGCGGAAGATGCGTCTGCCACCGCTGAGCTTGAAGAACCCGACCTGCAGGATCACCGATGCCGTGATGGCGACGAACAGGCCACCGATGACGACGAGGAGCAGCTCGGTGCGGGTCATGAGGGCGAAGCCGGCCATCGCGCCGCCGAGGGACAGCGAACCGGTGTCACCCATGAAGATCTTGGCCGGCGACGCGTTCCACCACAGGAAGCCGAAACAGGCTCCGGTGAGAGCGGAGGCCACGACGGCGAGGTCGAGCGGATCGCGCACCTCGTAGCACTTCGCCCCGGCGTTGACCGCGGAGCAGCTCTGGTTGAACTGCCAGATGTTGATGATGACGAACGCGCCGAACACCATGACCGACGCGCCCGTGGCGAGGCCGTCGAGACCGTCGGTGAGGTTCACCCCGTTGCTGGTGCCGGCGATCATCAGCAGCACCCAGATCACGAGCAGGATCGTCGGCAGCTGCGGGCCGTTGAAGTCACGGGTGAACGAAATCGCGTGAGTGATCGGCGTCTCGCCGGTGTCGTCCTCCCAACCGATCGCGGCCCAGGCGAAGACCAGTCCGATGACGACCTGGCCGATGAACTTGGCCTTGCTGCGCAAACCGAGGTTGCGCTGCTTGAAGACCTTGATGAAGTCGTCGAGGAAGCCGATCGCGCCCAGGCCCGTGAACAGGAACAGCAGGAGCAGCGCCGACGCGCTGGGCTCGGTCTGGGTCGCGAGCTTGGCGGCGAAGTAGGCGATCAGCACCGACGCGATGATGACCAGGCCACCCATCGTCGGGGTGCCGCGCTTGGTGTGGTGCGACGTGGGACCGTCGTCGCGGATCAGCTGGCCGTAGCCCTTCTTGACGAGGACCGAGATCGCGAAGCGGGTGCCGATGAGTGTCCCCAAGAGGGACAGTGCTCCTGCGATCAGGATGGCCTTCATCGGGTGGCTGGTCCTTTCACCGGGCAGTTGGGCAGGTGCGGTCGAGTATGCCGTCAGCCCTGCAGCAGGGCGTCCGCGACCCGTTCGAGGCGGCCGCCCCTCGATGCTTTCACAAGAACCACCTCGTGCCCTGACAGGCTCGCGGACAGTGTGCGAACGGCCACATCGACGTCGTCGACGCTGACGGCGATCTCACCGGCCCCCTCGGCGATGCCCCGTGCGCCGTCGCCCACCACGATCACGCGGGAGTAGCCGAGCTCCGCGGCCAGGCGGCCGACCTCGACGTGTGCCTCGTGGCTCTCGCCGCCCAGCTCGAGCATCTCGCCGAGCACCGCGATGGCGCGGTCGCCGCCGACAGCCGCGATGGCGCGCAAGGCCGCCGCCATCGACTCGGGATTGGCGTTGTAGGCGTCGTTGACCACGACGACGCCGTCAGGACGTACGTGGCGCTCCATCCGCATCGCCGAGCGGGGACCGACGCGCGCGAGCCGTTCGGCCGCCGTCGTGAGGTCGACGCCGAGCACGATCGCCGTCGCGACCGCGGCCGCGGCGTTCCACGCGTGGTACTCCCCGATCAGCGGTACGTACGCCGGCACGCTCCGGCCGGCATTGGTCAGGATGAACCGGGGGCTCCCCTGCTCGTCGATCTCGAGGTCGCTGACGCGTACGTCGCCGGCCTGCCCGAACGTCACGATCGCGGCATCCGTGCGCGCTGCCATCGCCGACACGAGCGGGTCATCGGCGTTGAGCACCACCACGCCGTCGCCCTCGACCGCCTCGGCGAGCTCACCCTTGGTCTGCGCGATCACCTCGGCCGAGCCGAACTCGCCGATGTGAGCATGTCCGACGTTCAGCACGACGCCGACGTCCGGCGGGACGATCCGGCACAGGTCGGCGATGTTGCCGAGAGCACGGGCGCCCATCTCGACGACGAGGAAGCGGGTCAGCTCGTCTGCTCGCAGCACCGTCAGCGGCACGCCGAGCTCGTTGTTGAAGTTGCCGGCCGTGGCGATCGTGGACCCGTCGGGCTCGAGCAGCTGAGCAATGAGGTCCTTGGCGCTGGTCTTGCCGCTCGAGCCGGTGATCGCCACGACCGTGACGTCCTCCAGCTCGTCGATCACGTGGCGGGCGAGCCGGCCGAGAGCCGTCACGACGTCGTCGACGATCACTGCGGGGGCATCGACCTCGCGAGAGCCCAGCACGGCCGCCGCGCCAGAAGCGACAGCCTGGGCAGCGAACTCGTGACCGTCGGCGTGCTCCCCGACGATCGCGACGAACAGGCCGCCGGGCTCAGCGGCTCGCGAGTCGAGGGTCGCCGGCGCGTCGACCACGATGGCAGCATTGCCGTGGACCGTGCCGCCGGTGATCTCGGCGATCTGGCGCAGCGTCAGCGGGATCACGCAGACTCCCCGATCAGCTCCACCAGGACCTCGCGGTCGTCGAACGGGTGAACCACGCCCTTGATCTCCTGACCGCGCTCGTGGCCCTTGCCCGCGACCACGACAGTGTCGCCGAGGTGCGCCATCTGGACTGCGTGTGCGATGGCCTCACGACGTCCCGGGACCTCGATCGCGAGGCCGGGCCCAACAGCCGCACCCTCCATCACGGCGGCCCGGATCGACGCTGCGCTCTCGGTGCGCGGGTTGTCGTCGGTGACGATGACGACGTCAGCGTGACGCGCTGCGGCCTCGCCCATCAACGGCCGCTTGCCGTGATCACGGTCGCCGCCGGCGCCGATCACCATGATCAGCCGCCCGGCCGTGACCGGGCGGAGCGCGGTGAGGACGGCGGTGACGGCATCGGGCTTGTGCGCGTAGTCGACGATCGCCGTGAACACCTGCCCGGCATCGACCCGCTCCATCCGGCCCGGGACGCCCGTGCTCGACGCGATGCCGGCCGCCAGGTCCTTGGGGTCGTACCCGGCCTGTGCCAGCGCAGCGATGACCGAGAGCGCGTTGGAGACGTTGAAGACCCCGGGCAACGGCACCGACAGGTCGATCGCGAGCTCGTCGGGTCCCAGCACCTCGAGGTCCGTGCCGAGCCGGTGCGGCCGGATGTTGACCGCACGCCAGTCGGCCGGGTTGCCGTCGGTCGAGAACGTCGTGACAGGCAAGGGCGTCAGCTCACGCAGCCTGCGGCCGTGCGGGTCGTCGATGTTGATGACGGCGTGGCGGGCGTGCTCCGGGGTGAACAGCGCCGCCTTGGCGAGGAAGTAGTCCTCGAGGTCCTTGTGGAAGTCGAGGTGGTCGCGCCCGAGGTTGAGGAACACCCCGACGTCGAACGTGAATCCGTCGACCCGGCCCTTCACCAGCGCGTGGCTCGACACCTCCATCGCGCACAGCTCGACGCCCTCCTCGCGCATCACCGCGAACAACGCCTGCAGCTGCGGCGCCTCGGGCGTCGTCAGCGTCGAGGCGGCCGGGACCCGACCGATCCGGGTGCCGATCGTGCCGACGACGGCCGACCGGCGGTCCCCCAGCGCCGCCTCGGCGAGATAGGTCGTCGTGGTCTTGCCCTGCGTGCCGGTGATGCCGATCGTCGTGAACGCATCGCTGGGCCGCTCGTAGAACGTGCTGCTGAGCTCGGCCAGCACGCCTCGCGGGTCGTCGACGACGATCATCGGCAGTCCCGTGACGATCGCGGCGCCCTCGGGATCGGTGAGGACGGCCGTGGCGCCGAGGTCACGGGCGACGCCGACATAGGCCGCGCCGTGCGAGTTGGCACCCTGCAGCGCGGCGTAGAGGTCTCCGGGCTCGAGGTCCTTGGTGTTGAGCGAGATGCCGGTGATGATCGCCTCGGCCGTGGCCACGGCGTCGAGCTCGGCCGCCAGCTCGGTGAGGGTCCATCGTGGCGTCTCCCGCGGCCGTACGCGCATCTCCTCAGTCACTCCCCGACCCTATCCGTCCGCCAACGCAACCACGCGCCCGCTCGCGACGCGCCACATCGTTGCGAGCCAACCCACGTCCCGACCATGCGATCACTGCGCACTCAGCCGGGTGATCGTCACGCCAGCACATACGCGACTGCGTCGCTCGGCGCGCCGAAACGAGTACAGGACAAGGGAGGGCGACCAACGTTGCGACGTTGGCACCTACCAGGTTTGGGCAACCTTCGGGCTCTTCGAGCCTGTCGGGGCGACACCGAAGCGCTCCAGCGCCATCGACATGATGTCGTGGAACACCGGTCCGGCGGTCGAGCCGCCGCCCGCGTTGCTGTAGGGCTTGTCGAGCACGATGTACGTCAGGAAGCGCGGGTTGTCAGCGGGAGCGAAGCCCATGAACGACACCGTGTTCTGCCCGCGGATGTAGCGGCCCGTCGCGGGGTCGACCCGCCACGCCGTGCCGGTCTTTCCGGCGACCCGGTAGCCCTTGATCGCGGCGGCCGGGGCGGTGCCGTCGGGAGCCGTGACGGCCTCCATCATGCGGGTGACGGTCGCCGCGGCGTCCTTGGAGACGACGCGCTTGGTGGGTGCGGCCGGGATCTTGACCTGCTTGCCGTCGGCACCGGTGGTCGAGCTCACGACGGACGGCTCACACATCTTGCCGGCGTTGGCGATCGCGCCGACCGCCCGTACCATCTGCAGCGCGGTGACCGAGATGCCCTGGCCGAACGCGATCGTCGCGTGATTGGCCTTGGTCCAGTCCTTGCCGTTCTTGAGGATCCCGTCGGACTCGCCCGGCAGGTTGACACCGGACATCTGGCCGAAGCCGAACTTGCGGAAGTAGTTGTACATCGTCGCGTTGCTCATCTGCTGCGACGCGACGATCGTGCCGAGGTTCGACGACTTGGCGATGACGCCGGCCGCCGTGAGGTGGATCGTGCCGTGCTCCCAGTAGTCCCCGATGTGGAACCCGTCGATGTCCATGCCCGACGGGACGACGATCGGCGTGTCTGACGCGATCTTGCCCTGGTCGGCGAGTGCCGCCATCGTGACGGTCTTCATGACGCTGCCCGGCTCATAGACGTTCTGCACGGCTCGCGACACGGTGTTGGAGTCGACCATCCCGCTGCCGTCGTCGGCATCGAAGGTCGGCGCCTGCGACATCTGGACGATCTGGCACGTCTTGGTGTCCATCGTGATCGCGAGGCCCCAGTCCGAGCTCGACTCACGAACCGCGTCGGCGAGTCGCTGGTCGGCGTACCACTGCAGGTCGCGGTCGATCGTGGTCGTCACGTTGCGACCCGGCACCATCTTGGTCACGGTGCTGTCGGCCATCGGGATGCGTACGCCGGTGTTGGGATCGACCTCGTACGTGCTGGCGCCGTCGGTGCCGGTCAGCGTCTTGTCGTACTCCTGCTCGATGCCCGCGACGCCCTTTCCGGTGCCGTTGACGTAGCCCAGCAGGTTCGCGGCGAGCTTGCCGCCGGGGTACGTGCGCAGGGTCTCCTTCTCGCTGAAGACTCCTGTCAGGTTGGCTTCGGCGATCGCGGTGAGCGCCTTCTTGGCGGTCCACGCGGGCACGTCGCGGATCAGGTAGACGAACCGCTTGTTCGGCGTGCGGAGCTTGTCGATCGTGTCGAAGTAGTCGATGCGGCTGCCGAGCTTCTCGCGCAGGATGCGAGCGATCTGCGGCGCATCCGCCGAGGTCATCGAGGGATCCGCGGTCAGCGTCAGTCCGTCGACGCTCGTGGCCAGCTCCGCACCGTTGCGGTCGAGGATGTCGCCGCGAGGCGCGGGGACGGTGCTCTTGGCGGTGCCGTCCTCGATCGCCTGGGCGGCGTACGCGCTGGCGTCAAGACCTTGGATCTGGAACAGGCGCACACCGAAGACGCTGAACACGCCGACGATCATCGCGAGGCACACGCGAAGGCGACGGCGGGACACGGTCTTGCTGGCGCTCATGGCGTCACGCTCCGGATGTTGGTGTTGCCGGGCTTGGCCGCCTCCGGCTTGCCCAGGACCTTGCCGTCGGACAGCCGCAGGAACGCCGGGTTGGTGTTGGGCACCATGCCGTAGGCGATGGCGCGACGAGCGACGTTGGCCGGGCTCTGCAGCTTGTCGACCTCACGGGACAGCAGCTGCTGCTGCGTCTCGAGCTCAGCCGCCTGGCTGTTGAGCTTCTGGGCCTGGAACGACTGGGCCTGCAGGACCGTGCTCATGATGATCAGCCCGACCAGGCCGATCGACAGGACCGTCATCACCACGACGACGAACGGCGCCTTGCGGGCCCTGCTGCGTACGGGACGCACCAGACGCAGGCCCGCTGCCTTGGCCGCCTCGGGCGAGAACCGCGGAGCAGCTGCCCCGCCCATGTTGACGGCGCGAGCCGTCTGCGGGCTCATGCCGTCACCTCCGTGGAGGAGGGCAGAGAATACGGACGCGACGGCATGAGTCCCTCATGGTTCGCTCGCTGGCGCTCGTTCATGCCGCGATCCGCTCGACGACGCGCAGGCGTACGGATCGGGCGCGGGAGTTCTCCTCGATCTCGGCGTCGGTCGCCATCTCGGCGCCACGCGTGACCAGGCGGAAGCGGGCCTCGTGCCCCTCAGGAACGAACGGCAGGTCGCGCGGCACGTCGGTCGTGGTGACCTCGGTGAACGCGCGCTTGGTGATGCGGTCCTCGAGCGAGTGATAGGCCAGCACGACGACCCGACCGCCGGGCGCCAGCACCTCGAGCGATGCCGGCAACGCGCGACGGTAGACACCGAGCTCGTCGTTGACCTCGATGCGCAGGGCCTGGAACGTACGCTTCGCGGGGTTGCCGCCGGTGCGTCGGGCAGCCGCCGGGATCGACGTACGGATGAGGTCGACGAGGCGAGCGCTGTCGGTGAACGGCTCGCGCGCACGCTCTGCGACCACGGCGTCGGCGATCCGCTTGGCGAACTTCTCCTCGCCGTACTCCCGCAGCACCTTGGCGAGATCGCGCGACGTGTACGTGTTGAGGATGTCGGCAGCAGTGAGCTCGTCCTCGGGGTTCATGCGCATGTCGAGCGGTGCATCCTGTGCGTACGCGAAGCCGCGCTCGGCGAGGTCGAGCTGCATCGAGGAGACACCGAGGTCGAACAGGACGCCCGACACCGTGCGGAAGCCTGCCCCGGCGACGACGTCGGCGATCTCGTCGTAGACCGCGTGCGCGAACGTCACCCGGTCGCCGAACGCCTCGAGGCGCGCCTTGGCCCGGGTCAGTGCCTCGGGATCGCGATCGATGCCGATGACGTGCAGATCGGGGAAGCGGTTGAGCATCGCCTCGGTGTGACCGCCCAGTCCCAGGGTCGCGTCGATGACGACCGGACGTTCGACGGCGACTGACGGAGCCAACAGGTCGAGGACGCGTTCGAGCAGGACCGGAACGTGGCTCGCCTCGGTCATAGCGACCCCAGCACGAGGGCGATGACGGCGGCGATCGCGATGGAGGAGCCGAGAGAAAATGCCATGAGCCGTATGCCGTCGGCCACCTCGTGCCGTACGCGCCGCGTGCCCGTGTCGATCCTCATGCCACCTCGTCCTCTCCGCTTGTCGTGCTGCCCGGCTGCTGTCGTGTGGCCAGATCTGCGTCCGCTGGGTCTGACACCGGGGAAGTGATGTCAGAACCACGCGGGCGCAGATCTCGCCACGCGACCGTCAGAAGATGCCGGGCATCACTTCCTCTGACATGTCCGCGAACGGACCTTCCTGGGCGTTCGAGAACTCGGTCCATCGGCCCGAGTCCCAGATCTCGATGCGGTCCATCGCCCCGACGACCGTGCAGTCGCGGTCCAGATGGGCCCACTCGCGGAGAACCGTCGGCACCGAGATCCGACCCTGCTTGTCCGGGACCTCCGACGAGGCGCCGGAGAAGAACATGCGGGTGAAGTTGCGGGCCGCCTGGTTGGTGAACGGCGTGTCGCGGACCCGGTCGGTGAAGGCGTTGAACGCCTCGGTCGTCCATCCGTAGATGCAGTTCTCCTGGCCGCGGGTGAGCACGATGCCGTGCTCGAGGCGAGGACGGAACTTGGCCGGGAGGAAGAGCCGGCCCTTGTCGTCGAGACGAGGGGTGTAGGTGCCGAAGAAGTTTGCGACATCCGGGTTCACCTCTCTCCTCCTCGCCGCTGACCAGTTCCTCCATTTCGCTCCACCATACCCCACGTTCCCCCACCCAGCACCCCATTCGGGCAGGTTCGAGCGGATTTCTGGGCAACTGCTCCTCGGCGTGGGGAGGCGTCACAACGCCGTCAGGGCAAAGAAAAACCGCCCCCGAGGGGGCGGTTGTGGTGAAAGTGGAGTGAAGTGGGGAGGTTTTAGCGTTCGTCGCCGTCCCGGCGGCGCTGCCAGCGCTCCTCCATGCGGTCGACGAACGTGCCGGTGGGCTTCGACGGCTTGCCCGAGGCGCGAGCCGGCTCCTCGTCGCTGCGGCCGATGCCGCGCTTCCAGGCGTTCATGAACAGATAGGCCATGCCGAGCATCGTGACGAATCCGAGGACCCCGAGCCAGGTCATCGCCGACACCGCGCCGGCGAACAGCAGGACCAGCCCGCCGAGGAATCCCAGGACAGCAAGGATCGCTACGCGGCGGTTGTGGGCCATGAACTTCGAGCCACGGAGGGTGGACGCGAAGTCAGGGTCTTCAGCGGCCAATGACTGCTCAAGCTGGTGGAGCAGCCGGGCCTCTTCATCAGAGAGCGGCACTTTTGCCTCCTGGATCGGGTGTTGCTACTGACAAGTCTAGGCGCGCGATCGTGTGCAGACCAGCCGAAAGTGCTGTGAAGTCCTCGGAAGTGCTCAACAGGCGCTCCAAGGCGTACAGAGCATCCCGTGCTCCCGGCTCGGTGTCGACGATCGCGCTGGGCACCAGGTCGGCGAACACGCGTACGCCGGTGGTTGCGACCGGGACGAATCCACGGGACGTCAACAGGTCCTCGACCTCGCCCACGACGAACCGGCGCGGGCCCATCGAGCGGACGTCCCACGTGCCGGCCGAGCGGCCGACGAGCGACCGTGCCGTGACGAAGTCCCCGGCGAGTGCTCGTGCCGCAACAGCCGCGTTGCGACCCGCGACGACGACGCTGACGTGCCCACCGGGGCGGAGCACCGTGGAGATCGTCGCGAGCGCCTGGCCCGGATCGTCGACGTGCTCGAGGACGTCGTGGCAGATCACGAGGTCGAACGACGACGGGGCCACGTGGTCGAGCAGGTCGGCGGCATCGCCCTGGACAGCGTTGACACCTTCGGTGAGGCCGGCCTCGACCCCGCGGCGGTGCAGGGACGCGAGCGCATCGGGGCTCGGATCGACGACCGTGACGCGGTGCCCCAGCGCTGCGAGGCGTACGGCGTCACTGCCCGTGCCGCCTCCGAGGTCGAGCACGTCGAGCGCGTCACCAGCTCCCGCGACGTCGACGGCGTCCACCACGGACTGCCACATCAACTCGGTGCGGACCGGACCCATGACGGACACTGTGCCACAGCGCCCGTCGCGGATTCCGACAGCGTCCGGCGGGGTGGGTTCTGCACCATGCCCTAGTCTGCGCGCATGGCGAACGTCGTGGTCGTGGGTGGCGGCTTCGCGGGGATGTCGGCCGCGGCGCGCCTCGCCAAGCTGCGACACCACGTGACCCTGCTCGAGAGCAGCCAGGTGCTGGGCGGACGGCTCAACGGCATGACCGTCGGCGACCGCACGTGGCAGCTCGAGCTCGACACGGTGACGCTGCCGGGCGTGTTCCGCGACCTGTTCCGCAAGTCCGGACGTCCGCTCGAGCAGGTGCTCGACCTGACCAAGACCGAGGGCCGACGTCACGTCTTCAAGGACAAGTCGGTGCTCGACCTCCCGCTCGGCAACCGCGGCGACCAGCACGAGGCGCTCATGGAGGCGTTCGGCGAGGACGAGTGGTCCCCATGGGTCGACACGTTCGCCGAGTCGTGGGACATCATCCGCCGCATGGCCCTCGACCAGGTGTTCCCGGGCAAGCCGGCGGTCGACCGTACGGTCCGCAAGGCGCTGCGTCCCCGACGCAGTCTCGCGACGCTCGCCGACAAGGACCTCGACGACGACCGCCTCCGCAAGCTCGTGCTCAACCCTCCGCGACTCGCCGGCCAGGACCGCACCGTGACGCCGGGCTTCGTCGCGGTGGCGCACTACGTCGAGAGGTCCTTCGGGCGGTGGCGGTTCGCCGGCGGGCTGCCAGCACTCGCAACCGCCCTGGAGACCAGGCTCGAGCAGCGCGGCGTCACCGTCGAGCTCGGCGAGTCGGCCCACGAGCTGATCCTCGAGGAGGGCGAGGTCCGTGGCGTCGTCACCTCGCTGCGTACCGTTCCCGCAGACATCGTCGTGTGGTGTGCGCCCAACCGGCCCGCTCCCCTGCCGCCGGTCGACCTGATGCCGGTCATCCCGGCGTCGCGCAGCCTCATCGCGGTGTCCGCCGACGCGCCGGCAATGCCCGACGAGGTCTTCGTGCACGCCAATCCCCCGATCCGGATGTGGTCGGGCGGCGACGGCCTGTGGACGATCGAGCACCGCAGTGGCGAGGACCCGCTGCGCGCTCTCGTACGTTTCGGGATCGACCTGCGGCCGTATGTCGAGGAGCAGATCGACCTCACCCCGTCCGACCTGGTGGGGATCGGGCACTGGGGATGGGCCCTCCGGGGCTGGAGCAGCGTCTTCGACGTCCCCGGAGTGGCACCCACCGGCGGCCTCTTCTTCGCCGGAGCGCACGCGCACCCCGGCGCGACCCTCGAGGCGATCGGCATGGCGACCGCGTCGATCGCCGAGGCGGTCGGCGCGGCTCCGCGTCAGGGCGTGTCCTAAACCAGACCGTCGGCGCGCAGAGCCTCGAAGATCTCGCGGGTCGCCTTGGAGCGGTTGAGCGTGATGAAGTGCAGCCCCGGCGCTCCACCGGCCAGCAGGTCGCGGCACAGCTGGGTCGCGAGCTCGATGCCCTTGGACCGTACGGCTGCCTTGTCGTCCTGGATCGGCTCCACCTGGTCGAGGACCTCACGCGGCAGCTCGGCGCCCGACAGCTCGGCCATGCGGGCGACCTGCGCGAAGTTGAGGATCGGCATGATGCCCGGGACGATCGGGATGTCGCAGCCCTTGGCGCGCACGCGATCGACGAGGGCGAAATAGTCCGATGCGCGGAAGAACAGCTGCGTGATGGCGTACTCCGCACCGGCCTCGGCCTTGTCGACCAGCACCTGGGCGTCGTGATCGATGCTCGCTGCGTCGGGGTGGCCCTCGGGGAACGCCGCAACGCCGATGCAGAACCCACCGAGATCCTTGGCGAGGCCGACGAGGTCGATCGCGTGGTCCATGCCGTCGGGGTGCGGCTCCCACGGGGCACGGGGTCCGCCCTTGGGATCGCCGCGGAGCGCGAGGACGTTGTCGACCCCGGCCGCGGCGTACTGCTTCAGCACCGACTCGATCTCACCCTTGGTCTGGGCGACGAGCGTCAGGTGGCCGACAGGGCGCATCCGGGTCTGCTCGGCGATGCGCGCCGTGATGCGGACGGTGCGCTCCTGGCTCGTGCCGCCCGCGCCGTAGGTCACCGAGACGAACGTCGGCTCGAATGCCTCGAGGTCGGCGATGGTCTGCCACAGGACGGCTTCTCCCTCGTCGTCCTTGGGCGGGAAGAACTCGAACGAGTAGCTCGGCGACGGCCCGCGGATGGCGTCGACGAGGGACTGGTCAGGGGAAGGCATGGTCCAACGGTATCGTCCGGGCTGTGAATGCACGTGCCGATGATCCCGAATTCCGGACGCGTATTGATCACACTCTCGAATCCTTCGTCGACGGGCAGCGAGCGATCCTCGCGGAGCTGGGTCCCGACGTCGAGAACCTCGCTGACGCCGCGATCGGGTTCGTCGCCGGTGGCAAGCGGCTGCGGCCACAGTTCTGCTACGCCGGCTGGCTCGTCGCCGGCGGCACCCCCGACGAGCCGGGGATCGTCACGGCGGCGGCCGCGCTGGAGTGGTTGCAGGCCAGCGCGCTGGTGCACGACGACCTCATGGACGGCTCCGACACCCGTCGCGGCCGGCCCAGCGTGCATCGCGCCTTCGAGGCGCGCCATCGCGACGAGGCACGGCATGGTGACCCGGTCGGCTTCGGCACGTCGGCCGCCGTCCTCCTCGGCGACCTGTTGCTGTCGTGGTGTGACGAGATGTTCCGCAGCAACGGGCTGGCGCACACCGACGAGGCATTCCGCTTCCTCGACCTCTGCAAGACCGAGGTGGTCGCCGGGCAGTTCCTCGACGTCGCGGGGCAGACACGTGAGTCGCTCTCGGTCGCCGAGGCCATGACGGTCGTCCGCTACAAGTCGGCCAAGTACACCGTCGAGCGGCCGCTCCACATCGGCGCCGCCCTCGCCGGCGCCGATCCAGAGCTGATCGCCGCCCTGACCGAGGTCGCGCTCCCCCTCGGCGAGGCGTTCCAGCTGCGCGACGACGTGCTCGGCGTCTTCGGTGATCCCGAGCTCACCGGCAAGCCGGCGGGCGACGACCTCCGCGAGGGCAAGCGCACCGTGCTCGTGGCGCGCGCCGCCGAGCTGACCGACGATGCGGGCCGCACCCTGCTGCGTACGTCGTTGGGTACGCCCGAAGGCGTCGACGCCGTACGCGACCTCATCCATGCGTCGGGGGCGCTCGAGGCCGTCGAGGACGACATCGCCCGGCTCGAGACGGCCGCCGACGAGGCGATCGACCGCCTCGGCTCGGAGGCGCGTCAGGTGCTCGGGCCGCTCGCCCTCACAGCAACCCGTCGAACTCGCTGACGTCGAGGTCGTCCCGCACGACCACCACGAGGGTCGAGGCCTGGCCGGTGGCGTCGCGCAGCACCTCGACGACGGCACTGGTCTGCACCGGATCGACGTCGGCCAGCTCGCGGAGCCCGTCCCACACGATCAGCGTCCGCTGCGCGGTGAGGTCAGCGAGCACGTCGAACAGCGCGTCCAGGTTGCGGCCGAACCAGTCCGGCAGCGCCCACGACGTGGCCACCTCGTCGTAGAAGTCCTCGAACGACGCTGCGCCCCGGGTGTCGAGGCTCAACGCCTGCCAGCCCGCCGCCGTGGCCTCTGCCGCCAGGTCGCGGTCGCGGCGGCCGCGCCACGTGTAGACGCCGGGCGACACCAGACCCGCGAGCACCGATGTGAACGTCGCGGTCATCGTGGCTCCTTCACGCGTACGAACGATCGGTAGTGGTCAGCCGTGTAGTAGAGCTCGCCGCCCCGTCCGGCGATGATCCGGCGCGCTCCGCGGTCCGACTCACCCGGCGTCGGCACGGTGTATTCGTGCCAGTAGCCGCGTTCGTGCCTCGGCAACAAGCCTTCACGATTCATGAACACGACGCCGTCGCGGCTGTAGGGGAACGGCCCATCCGACTCGATCAGGGCGATCGTCTCGAAGACCTCGGGCGGGAACGCCGCGGTCGAGGGCCTGGCGCCGGTTGGGTCGTCCCCGCCGCGGGGCTGTTGGAGGAAGCCGATGATGGCAAGCCCCACAACAGCGAGGACGAGAAGTCCCCACGTGGATCGGCGCATGGCACCCATCGTCCCTCATCAGCGGCGTGGTGAACGTCACGACAAGACCGTGACACGCCCACCGTCACGTTCCTGGTGTGGAAGAGTCTCTAGAATCAGTGGACGGGTTCGGGGGGATCCAGCAATGTCGAGGGAGGGTGGCGTGACAGTGACGGGCGACGAAGCCCTGGTCGGGCGCGTCCTCAACGACCGCTACCTGATCGGCAACCGCATTGCACGCGGCGGGATGGCGAGCGTGTTTCGTGCTGTCGACCGCCGGCTCGACCGCGAGGTCGCGATCAAGGTCATGCACCACGGCCTGGGCGACGATCAGCAGTTCACCGACCGTTTCGTCCGCGAGGCCAAGTCCGCCGCCCAGCTCAACCACCGCAACGTCGTCTCGGTGTTCGACCAAGGCCGTGACGGCGACGTCACCTATCTCGTCATGGAGTACGTCCCGGGCCACACGCTGCGGGACCTCATGCGTGACGAGGCGCCGATGCCGCCTTATCGCGCGCTCGAGCTGCTGGAGCAGGTGCTCGTCGCCCTGTCGGCCGCGCACGCCGCCAAGATCATCCACCGCGACGTCAAGCCCGAGAACGTCCTCATCACCCCCGACGGCGACGTCAAGGTCGCCGACTTCGGCCTCGCCCGGGCCGTCAGCGCCGCGACGACGGCGACCGGCGGCACGCTGATCGGCACGGTCTCCTACCTCGCCCCCGAGATCGTCACGAACGACGGCGCCGACGCGCGGTCCGACGTCTATGCGTGCGGCGCGATGCTCTACGAGATGCTCACGGGCATCAAGCCGCACGCCGGCGAGTCCCCCATCCAGGTCGCCTACAAGCACGTGCACGAGGACATCGGCGCACCGTCGGCGATCCGGCCCGACATCCCGCCCTACGTCGATGCACTCGTGGCGCGGGCGACGGTGCGAGACCGCGACCAGCGGTCCACCGATGCGCGGGTCATGCTGCAGCAGGTCCGGTCCGTGCAACGGGCGCTCGATGCGGGTCTCGCCGACGACCCCGACCTGGTCGCCGATCTCCTGCCGGGCGTACGCCATGTCGATCCGGACGAGGCACCCACGGTGTCCGTACGCGCGCCTGCACCGCTGGCGTCCCGCTCGTTCGCCTCGGACTCCGAAGCCACCGAGTCGGTCGATGTCAACGAGGCGACCGTGCAGTGGTCCGCAGGCCTGGCTCCCTTGACGCCGGTCGACCCCATCACCCGCGCCGGCCTCGACGCCCCGCCCGAGCTGCCCGAAGCGGCAGACCGGCCGGCTGGACTTCATCCGCCGATGTCTCCGGAGGACTACAAGAAGGCGCGCGGCGGCGAGCAGACGTCCCACCGGGGCCGCAACCTCCTGATCCTGGCGGTCCTGGCGGCGCTCCTGGTGTTCGTCGTCAGCTACTGGTTCAGCGTTGGCCGCTACGACCAGACGCCTGTCCTCGAGGGCAGCGCGACGGCGTTGGCCAAGCAGACCGCCGAGAAGGACGGCTTCAAGTTCAAGGTCGTCAAGGAGGCGTTCTCCGAGACGGCGCCCGCGGGCACGGTGATCGACACCAACCCCGAACCCAACGCCAAGATCCTGCCGGGCAAGACGATCGAGGCAGTCGTCTCGTTGGGCAAGGAACGCTTCCAGATCCCGACGAACATCAAGGGCATGACCCTCGCCGCGGCCACAGCCGCGCTCGAGGACCTTCACCTCAAGGTCGGTGAGACCACGCAGGTCTTCGACGAGAAGGTGCGGGAGGGACGGGTCGTCAAGCCGACCAATCACACCTACAAGGACCAGCTCAAGCGCGGCCAGACGGTCGATCTCGCGATCAGCAAGGGGCCCAGGCCGATCACGGTCGTCGACTATCGCGGCAAGCCCTTCACGGAGGCCAAGGCCGCGCTCGAGAAGCTCGGGTTCGACGTCAAGGCCACCGAGGTGTTCAGCGACGACGTCGCCAAGGGCATCGTCGTGACACAGGACCCGTTCGAGGGCACGAAGTTCAAGAACGACAACATCCAGCTCACGGTCTCCAAGGGACCCGAGCTCGTCACGGTCCCCGACCTCGTCGGCCACTCGCGCAAGTACGCCGCCAAGGTGCTCGGCGAGGCCGGGCTCAAGATGACGGCGTTCGGGGCCGGAAACTTCAC
Source organism: Aeromicrobium ginsengisoli (assembly GCF_004134905.2). GTDB lineage: Bacteria > Actinomycetota > Actinomycetes > Propionibacteriales > Nocardioidaceae > Aeromicrobium > Aeromicrobium ginsengisoli. The sequence continues at coordinate 619,448 of NZ_SDPQ02000001.1, forward strand.
CGTCAAGGCGCAGACACCGAGGGCTGGGTCGGAGCGCCCCAAGGGCTCCACCGTCACCATCGTCGGCTTCTGAGCTCGTGCGCACCAGGCTCGCCGCCGCGGCGCTGCTCAGCGTCACGGCGGTGTGGGGCTCCACGTTCTTCCTGATCAAGGACCTGCTCGACCGCGTACCGGCGCCGGACTTCCTCGCCGTACGCTTCGCCATCGCGTTCGCGGCGCTGCTCCTGCTCGCACCCCGTGCGATCGGCCGCCTCTCCCCCGAGATGCGGCGCCGCAGTGCGTACGCCGGCGGCATCTACGGCGTCGCGCAGATCATGCAGACGGTCGGCCTCGGTCACACCGACGCAAGCGTGTCGGGCTTCATCACGGGCCTCTATGTCGTGGCAACCCCGGTGCTCGCCTCCTTGGCGTTCCGCCAGCGGGTCTCCCGCACGGTGTGGGTCGCCGTCGCCCTGGCGACCCTCGGCCTCGCGATCCTGTCGCTGCGTGGGTTCGCCGTGGGGTTCGGCGAGTCGATCACGTTCGTCTGCGCGATCCTCTACGCCGTGCACATCGTGGTGCTGTCGCGCTGGTCGTCGGCCAAGGACGCGTACGCGATGGCGACGATCCAGATGGGCGTCATCGCCGCGTTGTGCTTCGTCGCCGCGGCGCCGGGCGGGCTGACGCTGCCGGAGCGGTCGGGCGACTGGATCGCGACGATCTACATGGCACTCGCGGCCGGCGCCCTGGCGATGCTGGCCCAGACCTGGGCGCAGAGCCAGCTCGACGCGTCGCGGGCGGCCCTGCTCATGACCATGGAGCCGGTGTTCGCGGCGACGTTCGCCATCACGTTCGGCGACGAAGGCCTGGGCTGGCGACTGCTGGTCGGGGGCGCTCTCGTGCTCGCCGCCATGGTGCTCGCGGAGGCCTCTGGACGTAGTGAGACGCACGTACAGGTTCCCCTAGACTGACGCGATGGACCATCCCCGTATCGCGCCCGGTGGGCTCAAGGAGCTCGGACTCGTCAACTACGGCGTCAGCGCCGTTGCCGGCCGCGTCATCGGCGGCAGGAAGCCCAACATCTTCACGACGCTGGGCCGGCAGCGCAAGCTGTTCCGCGGCTGGCTCTACTACAGCGGCAAGCTCATGCCGGGCGGCCGGCTGCCGCGCCGGGAGAGCGAGCTCGTGATCCTGCGCATCGCGACGATCCGCGAGTGCGAGTACGAGCGCCGCCACCACGTACGCATCGGGCGCAAGGCCGGGGTCACTCCTGCGCAGATCGACCACCTCGCCGACGAGACCTGGCCCGGCTGGACCGAGCGCGAGCGGGCGTTCTTCGCGGCGGTCGACCAGTTCGTCGACGACAAGTACATCGACGACGCGACGTGGACCGCGCTGAGCCGGCACCTCAGCGAGCCCGAGCTCATCGAGTTCCTGCTGCTGTGCGGCCAGTACGACTCGCTGGCCACGGTGCTGCTGACGCTGAAGGTCCAGCCGGAGGACTAAGGGACCATCGCGTCGAGGTAGCGACGAGTCATCAGTCGCTGTACGAGCCGGGCGACGGGGCCGCCGAGCCGGGTCACCCAGGTCGCCGGGTTCGAGAAGGCGGTGATCGTCGCAGTCACCTCGCCGGTCTTCGGGTCGCGTTGAGCCAGGAACCGCTCCTCCCCCGTCTCGGGGTGGCCGGGCAGCGTGCCGTATGCGAAGCCGCGACGGTCGGGCTCGTCAACGACCTCGACGACGCGGCACGGAATGGTCTGGAGCATGGACCGGAACGTCACGTCGACGCCCGGCCCGACCCGATCAGGACCGGCGATCCGCCGCACGCCGGCTCGCTCCTGCACCTTCCAGCTGAACAGGATCTCAGCGACCGCGTCGAGGTCCACCACGCCGAGCGAGCGCGTGGCACGTACGTGGTGATAGCCGTCAGGCAGCAGCTCGCGAGCCGTCGCCCCAACTTCGGAGTAGGTCAAATCAGCCATGAACCCGGCGACCCCTGACCCGACCACTCGAAGGTTCCGTCACGACGCAACGTCTGGACCAAGGCGCTGGGAATGACCGCAGCACCTCGGAGCGATCAGCCAAGCCGCGATGAGGTCGATCAACGGTGAGCCGACAATCGACAGCAGTCATCGACCCCGGCCCCGTCGCAGACTCAAGACTGCTCGGACAACATGCCAGCCACCAGAAACGCGAGCTCGAGGCTCTGGGCCCGGTTGAGGCGCGGGTCGCACAGCGTCTCGTAGCGGTGCGACAGGTCCTCGGCCGACAGCTTGGCGCCGCCACCCACACACTCGGTGACGTCGTCGCCCGTGAGCTCGACGTGCACGCCGCCGGGCCAGGTGCCCAGCGAGCGGTGCACCTCGAAGAAGCCGCGAACTTCGTCGATGACGTCGTCGAACTCGCGCGTCTTGTAGCCGTTGGAGGTCTCGAACGTGTTGCCGTGCATCGGGTCGCACACCCACGCGACCTCGATGCCGGCCGCAGTGACCTTCTCGACGAGATTGGGCAGACCGTCGCGAATCTTGCCGGCGCCGAAGCGGGTGATGAACGTGATCTTGCCGGGCGTGCGCTCGGGGTTGAGCTTCTCGTAGAGCGCGATCGCGTCATCGGCGGTGCTCGTGGGGCCGAGCTTGACGCCGATCGGGTTGGCGATCTTGCTCATCAGCTCCACGTGTGCACCGTCGAGCTGCCGCGTGCGCTCGCCGATCCACACGAAGTGGCTCGACACGTCGTAGGGCCGCTCGGTGCGCGAGTCGATGCGCGTCAGCGAGTGTTCGTACTCGAGGATCAACGCCTCGTGCGACGAGAAGAAGTCGACGGTGTGGAACTCGTCGGGATCGACGCCGATCGCATCCATGAACGCGAGCGCGCGGTCGATCTCGGCGCCGATGCGTTCGTAGCGCTCGCCGACGGGGCTGTTCTTGACGAAGTCGGTGTTCCACGCGTGCATCTGGCGCAGGTCGGCGTATCCACCGGTCGTGAACGCGCGCGCGAGGTTGAGCGTCGACGCCGAGGCGTGGTAGACGTCCACGAGCCGCTGCGGGTCGTGCGCCCGCGACTCGGCGTTGAAGTCGAAGCCGTTGACCGCATCGCCACGGTAGGCCGGCAGGGTGACGCCGTCGCGCGTCTCGGAGTCGCTCGAGCGCGGCTTGGCGTACTGACCGGCGAGGCGGCCGACCTTGACGACCGGCACGCTCGCGGCGTAGGTCAGCACGACTGCCATCGAGAGCAGGACGCGGAGCTTGTTGCGGACGTTCTCGGCGGTGACGCCCTCGAACGTCTCGGCGCAGTCGCCGCCCTGCAGCAGGAACGCCTCGCCACGCGCGACCTCGGCGAGCCGGTCACGGAGGGCGTCGCACTCGCCGGCAAACACGAGGGGTGGCATCTTGCGCAGCGTCCGCACCGCAGCGTCGCGGGCAGAGGGATCGACATACGTGGGCTGCTGGGCAGCACCCATCGCATGGAGGTCGTCAAGGCTGGGAATGCTCACCAGCCAATCCTACCCGCGTACGATCGTGGCTCGTTCCACGCGTTCTTGCGTGGACGCGCCGCTCAGCCGAAGAGAACCTCGGCCTCTTCGTAGAGCTCGGGGCGTACGACCTTGAGCTCCTTGGTGCCCTCCGACAGCGGGACCCGCTCGATGTCAGTGCCGCGCAGGGCGACCATCTTGCCGAAGTCGCCCTCGTGCACCGCCTGGATCGCGTGGAGGCCGAACCTCGTGGCGAGCCAGCGGTCGAAGGCCGTGGGCGTGCCGCCGCGCTGGATGTGGCCCAGCACGACCGCGCGCGCCTCCTGGCCCGTACGCTGCTCGATCTCGGACGCCAGCCGGTCGCCGATGCCGCCGAGGCGTACGTGGCCGAACGCGTCCTTCTGGCCGCTCACGAGCGACATCGATCCGCCGTCGGCAGGGACGGCGCCTTCGGAGACCACGATGATCGGCGAGTAGTGCGTCGCGAAGCGGCTCTCGACCTGCGCGCACACCTTGTCGATGTCGAACGGGCGCTCGGGGATCAGGATGATGTTGGCGCCACCGGCGAGACCCGCGTGCAGCGCGATCCATCCGGCGTGGCGACCCATGACCTCCACGACCAGCACGCGGTGGTGCGACTCGGCCGTCGTGTGGAGCCGGTCGATCGCCTCCATCGCGATGTTGACCGCGGTGTCGAAGCCGAACGTGAAGTCGGTCCCGGACAGGTCGTTGTCGATCGTCTTGGGCACGCCCACGACGTTGACGCCGAGATCGGCGAGCTTGGTGGCGACGCCGAGGGTGTCCTCGCCGCCGATCGCGATCAACGCGTCACAGCCGTTGGCCGCGAGATTGTCCTTGATGCGCTCGACGCCGTTCTCGATCGCGAACGGGTTGGTCCGCGACGAGCCCAGGATCGTGCCACCACGAGGCAGGATGCCGCGCACGGCGTTGATGTCGAGCGTGATGGTGTCGTTGTCCAGCGGCCCGCGCCAACCATCGCGGAATCCGACGAACTCGTGCCCGTACGTGGACACTCCCTTGCGCACTGCGCCACGGATGACCGCGTTGAGTCCGGGGCAGTCGCCTCCCCCAGTGAGCATGCCGACGCGCATCGAGCTTCCCTTCGTTGTGGTGAGCGTTACTCGGGCTTGATCTCGTCCCAGACCTCGTCGGCCTCGGCGCGGGCGACGACCTTGGCGGCCTCGCGCTCCGCGTCACGGTCTCGCTTCTTGGAGTCCTGCGCGTAGAGGTCGACGTACTCCTGACCCGACAGCCGCATGATCTCGTACATGATCTCGTCGGTGATGGCGCGGAGGATGTAGCGGTCGTCCTGCATGCCTTCGTAGCGGCTGAAGTCGAGCGGCTTGCCGAACCGGACGCCAGGACGGGCGAACTTGCCGAAGATCTTGCCGGGAGGCGCCACGACATCCGTGCCGATGACCGCGAGTGGGATGACCGGCACGCCGGCCTCGAGCGCCAGTCGGGCCACGCCGGTACGTCCGCGGTAGAGCTTGCCGTCGTGCGAGCGGGTGCCTTCGGGATAGATGCCGCAGACCTCGCCGTCCTTGAGGAGCCGCAGCTGCGTCTTGATCGCTCCGGCAGCCGCCGAGCCGCTCGTACGGTCGATCGGCACCTGACCGGCGCCGGAGAAGAAGGTCTTCTGCAGCCAGCCCTTGATGCCGGAACCCTCGAAGTACTCAGCCTTGGCCACGAACGTGACGCGACGCGGGATCACGAGTGGCATGAACAGCCAGTCGGAGTAGGACAGGTGGTTGCTCGCGAGGATGACCGCGCCTTCCTTGGGCACGTTCTCCGTGCCCTCGGCCCAAGGCCTGAAGATCAGCTTGAGCAACGGGCCCAGTGCGAGGAACTTCAGGAACCAATAGAACACGGACAGGACACTACTCTGAACCGCGTCCCTTTCGCATGATGCGACCCGATCGGAACCACGATGAGGGAAGATGGACGCATGACCCCGACGACGTCCCCGGCCGTGGTGCCCGGAGCCGAGCCGTTCTCTGCCGACGGTGGACGCATCGGCGTCCTCCTGAGCCACGGCTTCACCGGCTCCCCCGCGTCCATGACGCCGTGGGGCAAGCAGCTCGCCGGCCTGGGTCACACCGTGCGGGTGCCGCGTCTTCCCGGTCACGGCACGACGTGGCAGGAGCTCAACACGACGACGTGGGAGCAGTGGTACGCCGAGGTCGACGCAGCACTGACCGAGCTCCGCTCACGCTGCGACCACGTCGTGGTCGCCGGCCTGTCGATGGGTGGCTGCCTCGCGTTGCGGCTCGCCGAGCAGCGCCCCGCCGACGTCGATGCCGTCGTGCTGGTCAATCCCGCGATCAACCTCGCCCGCTTCGACCTCAAGCTCCTGCCGGTCCTCAAGCGGCTCGCCCGCTCCCTGCCCGGCATCGGCAACGACATCAAGAAGCCCGGCCAGGACGAGATCGGCTACGTCCGTACGCCCCTCAAGGCGCTCGCATCACAGCTCGTGATGTGGAAGGACGTCCGCACCCACCTCGACCAGGTGACGCAACCGCTGCTGGTCTTCAAGTCCGACGAGGACCACGTGCTCGACCCCACGTCCGTCGAGCTCATCCGGGCCGGCGTGTCGTCCAAGGTCCTCGACGTCGTGGCGCTCCCCGAGAGCTACCACGTCGCGACGATCGACAACGACGACCAGCTGATCTTCGATCGCACGGCAACGTTCATCGCCGAGCACGTCGGGACATTCGATGACTGAGCGCGACGACTTCGACAAGATCGTCGAAGGGCTGGACCTCGACCTCTCGTTCATCGACGAGCCGATCGAGCCCGTCGAGGAGACGCCGGAGCCCGCCTGGTCACCGCGCACCGACGACGACGTCGACGCAGAGGACGCCGAGGAGCCGTTCTACCGCAAGGTCGAGCCGACCCCGTTGATCCCTCGACGGCGCGGCATCATGCTGGCCTGGGCCGGCGTGCTGGGCGCGCCGCTTGCGCTCGTGATCGCGACGTTGAGCGGGGTCTTCCTCGACCGGCCGATCGTGGCGGCCGCCTCGCTCACTTTCGTCGCGTGCGCGATCTACTTGATCTTGCAGTTGCCCGAACACGGGCCCTCGCGGAAGGATTGGCCGGACGACGGCGCCGTGCTGTGAGCCGGGCCATGTCGGCGGCGCCGATGAGGCCGGCCTCCGGCCCCAAGTGTGCCCGTACGATCCGCGCCTCGGCGCGATAGCCGCGACCCGTCAGCGTACGACTGAAGGCGGCTCGCGCCGGGTCGACCAGCAGCTCGCCGGCGTCGCTGACCCCACCGCCGATGACGAACATCCCGGGATCGAGCGCCGCAGCGAGGTTGGCGATGCCGACGCCGAGCCAGTCGCCGACCTCGGCGATCCATTCGACCGCCTCGTCGTTGCCGGCTTGTGCGTGCTTGGTGACGAGGTGGCCCTCGATGGCCGTCACCTCGCCGCCGGCCTCGGCCAGCAGCGTCTTGCCGAAGTCGGTGCCCTCGGTCGCGGCCGCGCGGGCGCGACGAGTCAGGACCCGGCCGCTGGCGTACTGCTCCCAGCAGCCCCGGTTGCCGCACTCGCACTGGTTGCCGTTGGGTACGACCTGCATGTGGCCGAACTCGCCCGCGATGCCGAACTGGCCGCGATAGGGCTGGCCGTCGATGACGATCGCGCCCCCGATGCCGGTGCCAAGCGTGATGAGGACGAGGTCCGCCTCGTTCTGGGCTGCGCCGTAGCGCCACTCGGCCCAGCCGGCGGCGTTGGCGTCGTTGTCGACCAGCACGGGCAGGCCGGTGCGCCGGGCGACTGCGTCGCGCAGCGGCTCGTGACGCCACGCGAGGTGCGGGGCGAACAGGACGGTCGACTGCGTCGCGTCGACGAAACCAGCGGCACCCACGCCGATCGCGCGGATGTGGTGCTCACGGCGGAACTCCTCGGTGATGTCGGCGATCGCGTCGATGACCTCGAGCGGCTCCGTCGTCGGGGTCTCCCGCTTGAGCCGGGCCAGGATGTGGCCGTCCTCGTCGACGACGCCGGCGGCGATCTTGGTGCCGCCGATGTCGATTCCGACGGCGAGCTTGTCAGCCATGGTTGGGCTCGACTCGTGCGAGGTCGGCGGCGCCGATGATGCCGGCTTCGTTGCCCAGTGCCGCGAGCCGCAGGGCGGCCTCGGGACGATGGGCTCGTGCGGGGAGGTGAGCCTCGAACGCCTCGACGACAGGCGTCATCAGCAGGTCACCCGCGGCTCCGACGCCACCGCCGATCGCGATGACGCTCGGGTCGAGGATCGCCGAGAGGACCGCGATGCCCTCGCCCATCCAGCGGCCCAGCTCGGCGAGGAGCTCGATCGCCAGGGCATCGCCCTGCTGCGCCAGCTTGGTGATGGCGGGACCGGTGATCTTGGACAGGTCGCCATCGCCGAGGGCGGCGATCGCCTCTGACCCCTCGTCCTCGTTGGCGACGCGTTCACGAGCATTGCGTACGAGGGCGCTGCCGCTGGCGTACTGCTCCCAGCAGCCGTGCTGGCCGCAGCCGCACAGGATGCCGTCGGGGACGACGCGCATGTGGCCGATCTCGGCCGCGACACCGAACCCGCCGCGAAACAGCCGGCCGCGGTGCACGATGCCGCCACCGATGCCGGTGCCGATCGTGACGAGCAGCAGGTCGTCGGTGTCCTCGCCGGCGCCGAAGCGGAACTCGCCCCAGGCCGCGGCGTTGGCGTCGTTCTCGACCACAACGGGCAGGTCGACCAGCGCGCGTACCCGCTCACCGAGCGGCTCCTCACGCCAATCGATGTTGGGCGCGAAACGCACCGTCGAGCGGTCCTCGCCGACGAAGCCGGCGGCTCCGATGCCGATGCCCGCAGCCTGCTCGTCGCCGACGAGGCGCTCGACGAGGTCGGCCACGACAGCCGGGATCTTGGTCGCATCGTCCGGGGTCGGCTCCGAGACCGAGTCGAGGATCTTGCCGTCCTCCGACACCAGTCCCGTCGCGATCTTGGTTCCGCCGATGTCGACGCCAACGGCCAGTGTCATGTCTCGTCCCGAGGTGTCAGAGCAGTGTCGATGAGCTCGCGGAGCGAGCGAGTGAGCTGGGCAGCGGATTCGGCGACCTTCGCCAACGCCTCCGGGTTGTCGCGGACGAAGCCGGCGACCTGGCACACGGGGCACCAGGCGTTGGTGCACACGTGGGTCGCAGCGTCGCCATCGGTGGCGGCGTGCGGCTGGGACGCCATCGCCCGGAAGAGCTTGAACGCCTCCTCGGCGACCGAACCGACAGGTTCCGAGGCCGCGCTGGAGCTGTGTTCACTCACAGGGCCTCGACCTGTTTCTTCAACCCCTTGAGGGCGGTGTCGATGATGACCTTCTCGGCCTTGCGCTTGAGCATGCCGAGCAACGGGATCGAGACGTCGACCGCCAGTTGATAGGTCACGCGGGTGCTGGAGTCGTCAACCGGTTCGAGGATGTACGCGCCGTCCATCGACTTCAGCATCGAGCCCTTCTCGACCAGGCTCCACGACACGGACGTGTTGCCGTCCCACGTGTAGCCCAGGTCGTACTCGTCACGGATCGGGGTGGCGTCGAGGATGAAGTGCACCTGCTTGGCCCGTGATCCGTCGCCGGCGTCGACGACGTCGGCCGCCTTGACGCCCGTGGCCCACCCCGGATAGGACCCGAAGTCGGCGATCACGTCCATGATCGTGGCGGCTGGAGCGTCGATGACGATGTCACTCGTGGTTCGCGCCATCACCCCTCCTCGTCCGGCTCGAATATGTGTCCCCATGCTAGTGGCCTTGTCGGTGACCGCTCTCCCCGGGAGGTCGCCGCCGGGACGCCCACCGATTCCGTACGCCGCAGCGCGTGAGAGTAGCCTGCCGTACGTGACACAGGCGCATGCACCCGAACTGGGCAACCTCTCCGACGACATCCTCGACCGCCTCCCAGAGCACGCCGATGACGTCGCGCTGGCCCGCATGGTGGACGGTGAGTGGCGCGACGTCACCCTCGGTGACTTCCACCGCACCGTCCTTGCCGTCGCCAAGGGACTCATCGCCGCCGGCGTCGAGGCGGGCGATCGCGTCGCGCTGCTCTCCAAGACGCGCTACGAGTGGACCGTCGCCGACTACGCCATCTGGTGGATCGGCGCCGCGACGGTCCCCGTCTACGAGACCTCGTCCGCTGCGCAGATCGAGTGGATCCTCTCAGACTCCGGTGCGGTCGCGGCGATCGTCGAGTCCGACGTCCACCTCGCCAGGGTCAAGGAGGCCGAGGCGCCGGACCTGCGTGAGACCTGGGTGCTCGACAACGACGCCATCGACCAGATCACGACTCGCGGCGCAGACGTCAGCGACGCCGACGTCGAGGCCCGCCGGAGCGCCCTCACGAGCGACACGCTGGCGACCCTGATCTACACCTCCGGCACGACCGGTCGCCCCAAGGGCTGCAAGCTCACGCACGGCAGCTTCCGCTACGAGCTGGGCGCCGCGATCCCCGAGCTCCCCGAGCTGTTCGAGCGCGAGGGTGCGTCGACGCTGCTGTTCCTCCCGCTCGCCCACGTGTTCGCCCGCATCATCCAGGTCGGCGCGATCCGCTCCGGCGCCAAGCTCGGCCACACCGCCGACGTCAAGGACCTCGTGACCCACCTCGGGTCCTACCAGCCGACGTTCGTGCTCGCCGTGCCGCGCGTGTTCGAGAAGGTCTTCAACACCGCCAGCAGCAAGGCGTACGCCGACGGCAAGGGCAAGATCTTCGACCGGGCCGCGCAGACCGCCATCGCCTACAGCAAGGCACTCGACACCGGGAAGCCCGGAATCGCCCTGCGCACGCGCCATGCGCTGTTCGACCGGCTGGTCTACGGACGGCTCCGAGACGCGCTCGGCGGGCACGCCGAGTGGGCCATCTCCGGTGGCGCGCCGCTCGGCGACCGCCTCGCGCACTTCTACCGCGGCATCGGCGTCACTGTCCTCGAGGGCTACGGCCTGACCGAGACCACCGCTGCCCTGTGCGTCAACACCCCGGACGACCAGCGCATCGGCACGGTCGGCCGCCCTCTGCCGGGCACCGAGGTCCGAGTCGGACCCGACGGCGAGCTGAGCTTCCGGGGCCCGCAGGTCTTCACCGGCTACTGGCACAACGACGAGGCGACCGCCGATGCGCTCGACGCCGAGGGCTGGTTCGCGACCGGCGACCTCGGCGAGGTCGATGCCGACGGCTACGTGCGCATCACGGGCCGCAAGAAGGAGATCATCGTGACCGCCGGCGGCAAGAACGTCGCGCCGGCCGTGCTCGAGGACCGCGTGCGCGCCAACGCGTACGTCAGCCAGTGCCTCGTGGTCGGTGACGGCAAGCCGTTCGTCGCGGCACTCGTCACGATCGATCCAGAGGCGTGGACCGGCGACCTCGACGACCCGGCCCTGCGTGACGAGGTGCAGAAGGCGATCGACGACGCCAACTCACAGGTCTCCCAGGCCGAGTCGATCCGCAAGTTCGTGATCCTGCCCGAGGACTGGACCGAGGACAACGGCTACTTGACGCCATCGTTCAAGGTCAAGCGCAACGCCGTGCTGCGCGACTTTCACGACACGGTCGAGGCACTCTTCGCGAGGTAGTCCTGCCAGCGTGTGGTGAGCTGGTCGACCGTCAGGCCGAACGAGGTCGACAATGCCTTGTCGAGCGCCGTGCCCGACAGGACCGCTTCGTAGAAGCCCACGACACGTTCGTCGCCGTACGTCTGGGCGAGCATGCGGAAGATCATCCACGCCGACTCGTAGACGGCACCGAGGCCATGGCTCTCGGCTCCGAAGTCCGTCGTCGTCGGCAGGTGCTTGGGGGCACGCCCGGCCTTGACTTCGGCAAGGATCTGACCGGCACTGATCGACAGGGACGCCGTGTCGTCGTGCAGCGCGACGAAGTCGGCGAATCCCTCGACGACCCAGCTCTCGGCGCGGGTGCCGACGGCGTGGGTCAGCAGGTGCGTCGCCTCGTGCGTCAGAACGACCTGGGCGGCGCGGCGATCCATCGTCGAGAACACGGCCGGGTTGAGCACGATGACAGTGTCGGCCGAGCTGCCACCGCGACCGTCGAGCCGGGTCGTCACGGCGGCGATCTGGCGCACCTCGTCGAGCGGCTGCCCCACGAGCCGTGCCATCTGGCTCTGCGTGTGCGGCGAGACGACGGTGACATCGCCCTTGGTGCCGGGCACGACGCGACCGACGGCCGAACGGGCCGTCGTGGCCATCGACTCCACCGGCAGCTCGGCGTCTCCCCCGTCGACCTGGATGACGACGGATCCCGGACTCCGTTCGACCGTGACGTCGCCAGCCAGCCAGATCGGCAGCGCACCGTCGTCGGGCGCCGCGGAGACCAGCGAGAACCGGCCGTCAGCCTGCGGAGCCACCCGGAACGTCACGGACGAGGTGTGCACGGAGGTGTCGCTGAGCCCGATCTCGCCGCCGGCGCGCCAGCTGACGTCGACCGTGGCCGACGCCGAGCCATCCGGGTGGTCGGCGACCTCGCCACCGCTGACGTAGCGGAGCTCGACCGCTTCGGCACCCAAAGCCGTACGGGCGCGCCAGGCCCGACGCGCAAACGCCTTGGCGGCCCCCGACGTACCGGCAGCCGTCACGAAGGCCGACTCGGAGTCGGCATCGGTGAGCGCACGGAACTGCGTGGCGAGCTGCGACGCTGCGTCGGCCGGGATGCCGACGACGACGTCGTCGGACCCCTGCCACGGCCGCTGCCACAGCAGCAGCCCCGCGCCCAGAGCGATCAGGACCAGGACGGCGACCGCGTTGGGCCCCAGCCTTCGGGCTGGGTCAGCCAACCCGCCCGCCGACGCTGAAGCCGCTCAGGCTCGTGATCTCCACGCTCTTGCCGGGGCGCGGCGCGTGCACGACCCGGCCACCGCCGAGGTACATGCCGATGTGCGACATGTCGCCGTACGCGACGAGGTCACCGGGCTGCAGTGCGTTCATCGGGACGCGCGTGGTGGCCGCCATCTGGGGGCCGACGACGCGCGGCAGCGAGACGCCGGCAGCGGCCCAGGCCTTCATGATGAGGCCGGAGCAGTCCCACGAGTTGGGGCCGGTGCCGCCGTAGACGTACGGGTCGCCGAGCTGCGCGAGCGCGAAGTCGATCGCCACCTTGGCACGACCCGAGGCGTCGACCTCGGGCATCGTCGTGTCGCTGGAGTTGAACTGCGCCTGCTGAGCGGCCGTCAGGCGAGCGAGCTCGGCCTTGGCGTCGGCGTACTGCTTGCGGATCTTGTCGCGCTTGGCGTCGGCGTCCTTGCGGGCGGCCGCGAGCGAGTCCTTGCGGTCCTGCAGCTGGGCGCGACGGTTCTGGAGCTCCTTGCTGGTCTCTCCGAACCTCTCGAGGGCGTCAGCGCGGGTGCTGTTGAGCGCCTGGACGGCGCCCAGACCCGCGAGGAACTCGTCGGGGTCGCCGCTGCTGAGCAGGTTGACGCTCGGCCCGAGGGGGGCGTCCATCTGCTGCTGGGCGATCGCAGCGCCGAGCTCGGCCTTCTGCCGGTTGTAGTCGACGAGATCACGGTTGATGTCACCGGTGATGTCATCGATCTCGGACTGTGTCTGCTTGGCCTGGACATCGAGCTGGTTGACCTGCTCGTTCATGGCCTCGGCCTTGTGGAAGGCGGCCTCGACGTCCTTGGGGGTGACGGCGGGGTCGGCTCCGGCGGACGGGAGGACGAAAAGCCCTCCGATCACGGCGAGTGCCGCTGCTGCAGCGAATCCTTGACGACGTTTTGAGATAGCGGGCAAGCGCACGCAAGACTCCTATGTTGCCTCGACGCCTACCGGGTGAGCTGACGGGTTCGGGCCAAGGTCTGCCCTACAGTCCGCGCCAGTCCTTGACAGACCAGCCCGTTCCGATTCACCCCACACACATGGGTCCCCGGTTCGCCTCAGACATCTTCCCCATGACTGTGGCAATTCGGCGGTGCGCCCGACGCCGCCCGGGGGGGACGGCGTTCACCGGTCACACAAGCCACCACTGTAGGGGGCGGATGAGGTCAGTTCAACTCTCAACCAGCTTGTGTCTCGGGTCCGGTGACGGGCGTCACAAGGCGGAGAGGCGGCGTCAGGCCGGCATCGGCGAGCACGCCGAGGGCCGCCATCTCCTCTGCGTCGATCTCGATCCCGGCCGGCGGCGCGCCGAGCAGCACCGTGACGATGCAGTCGCCGCACGCACTCGGACTGCGTACGAGACACCGGTCGCAATCGACGACCACGGAGTCGGTGGGGGAATTCTCAGTCATGCCTGCACCTCCTGCTGTTGCCAACGCCCCGCCGTTCGGGACACTCATGACGCTAGGAGCCGGTCCGGACAAAAACGCCGCGCGTTGCAGGATCCACGAGTCTGTCGGCACCCCCACCTACGGTGAACCACATGGAGGTAGTTCAAGGTTCGTTCGACGAGCTCGGCCGTCCGTTGGCCGACACGACGTTCTGCGTCGTCGACCTCGAGACGACCGGTGGCTCGGCCGCCAAGGGCTCCAAGATCACCGAGTTCGGCGCGGTCAAGGTCCGCGGCGGCGAGGTCGTCGGCGAGTTCCAGAGCCTCGTCAATCCTGACGAGCTGATCCCGGCCTACATCACAGTGCTGACCGGCATCACCAACCAGATGGTCATCGGCGCGCCGCGCATCGCCGAGGTGCTGCCGAGCTTCCTCGAGTTCGCGCGCGGCAGCGTGCTGGTGGCGCACAACGCGCCGTTCGACATCGGCTTCCTCAAGCACTACAGCCGTGAGCTCGGCATCCCGTGGCCCGGCTTCGAGACCCTCGACACGGCGACGCTCGCCCGGCGGGTGCTGTCGCGCGAGGAGGTGCCCAACTGCAAGCTCGCGACCTTGGCCGCGAAGTTCCGCGCCACGACGACGCCCAACCACCGCGCCCTCTCCGACGCACGAGCCACCGTCGACGTCCTGCACGGCCTGTTCGAGCGCCTCGGGCCGCTGGGCGTCACGACGCTCGAGGAGGTGTCGACCTACACCGCCAAGGTCAAGCCCGAGCAGCGGCGCAAGCGCCACCTCGCCGACCACCTGCCGGAGGCTCCGGGGGTCTACCTGTTCCGCGACGCCCGTGACGAGATCCTCTACGTCGGCACGTCCCGCAACCTGCGCGTCCGCACCCGGTCCTACTTCACCAAGGCCGAGACCCGCACGCGAATGGGCGAGATGGTCATGCTGGCCCAGCGCATCGAGGGCATCGTGTGCGCCACAGCGCTCGAGGCACAGGTTCGCGAGCTGCGGTTGATCGGCAAGCACCGGCCGCCCTACAACCGGCGGTCCCGGTTCCCAGAACGGCTCAGCTGGCTCAAGCTGACGCGCGAGCCGTGGCCACGGCTGTCGATCGTCCGCAAGATCCTCGACGACGATGCCGACTACATCGGTCCGTTCCGCGGGCGCGCGGCGGCCGAGGGAGCGCTCACGGCGCTCCACGACTCGTTCCGCATCCGCCAGTGCACGACCAAGCTCGCCAAGAAGTCACGCATCTCGCCGTGCGCCCTCGCCGAGATGGGGCACTGCCTGTCCCCTTGCGACGGCTCGGTCGACCTCGAGACCTACGCCGCCGAGGTGTCCCACGTTCGCAAGGCGATGACCGGCGATCCCGAGGAGCTCGTCACCGCCATCCGGGCCCGCATGCTCGACCTCGCGCGCACCGAGCGGTTCGAGGACGCCGCGATCTGGCGCGACCGCCTCACGGGATTCCTCCGGGCCGTCGCCCGCACCCAGCGGCTCCGCGAGCTGACCGCCACCGACGAGCTCGTCGCCGCCGCGCCGCATCCCGAGGGCTGGGAGATCCACGTCATCCGGTTCGGCCGGCTCGCCGCCGCGGGGGTCATGCCCCGCGGCACGCATCCGATCGGCTGGGTCGACGCGCTCCTGGCCACCGCCGAGTCGGTCGAGCCTGGCTTCGGGCCGATCCCTGCGGCGACCGCCGAGGAGACCGAGACCCTGCTGCGCTGGCTCGCCTCTCCCGGCCTGCGCATGGTGCGCGGCTCCTGGCACACCCCACTGGGTGGCGCCGCCCGGCACCTCTCGCCGTTCGAGGACGCCAGCGCGTCGTGGCAAGGGCTCCAGCGGCCGGGATAGTGTGCAGAACGTGATCACTGCCATCGTCTTCATCCAGGCCGAGGTCTCGCGGCTCTCCGAGATCGCCGAGCAGATCGCCGACATCGACGGCGTCAGCGAGGTCTACTCCGTCACCGGCGACCTCGACCTGCTGGCGATGGTCCGCGTGCGGCAGGTCGACGACGTCTCGTCGGTCGTGGCAGACCAGCTCAACAAGGTCGACGGCGTGCTGTCGACCCAGACCCAGATCGCGTTCCAGACGTTCAGCCAGCACGACCTCGAGGAAGCCTTCTCCATCGGGCTCTGAGGTTCAGACCAACGTCTGCGTCGTCCTCGCCCAGTTCTCGAGCACCTTCGTGGCGGCGCCGGTGTCGATCGACTCCTTCGCGCGCTCGATGCCGGCCCGCAGCCTTGTCTCCAGGTCGCCCGACGCGGCCTCGTGCGCCGCGATCGCCGCGCCGGCGTTGAGCAGCACTGCCGTGCGTACGGCTGACTGCTCACCACCCAGCACGCGTTCGAAGACCTTGGCGTTGAACGCCGGGTCGCCGCCGGTCAGCTCCGACACCGGCGCATAGTCGAAGCCGAGGGCCCGAGGGTCGATCGTGTCCTCCACGACCTCACCGGTGGCACCATCGGCGATCCACACGCGTGACGTCGTGCTCGTGGTGATCTCGTCGAGCCCGTCGTCGCCGCGGAACACGAACGCATCGGCTCCGCGCGCGCCCAGGACACCCGCCATGATCGGCCCCATACGGGCATCAGCCACACCGACGGCCGAGGCAGCAGGTTTGGCCGGGTTGACCAGAGGGCCGAGGAAGTTGAACGTCGTCGGGATGCCGAGCTCACGTCGCGGCACCGCCGTGAAGCGGTAGGACGCGTGGAACACCGGTGCAAAGCAGAACGTGATCCCGACGGAGTCGAGGACCTCACCCAAGCGGGTGGGCAGTACGTCGAGACGGACGCCGAGCTCCTCGAGCACGTCAGCCGCACCGCTGGCGCTGGAGGCCGCACGGTTGCCGTGCTTGACCACGGGGACCCCCGCGCCGGCAATGACGACGGCCGACATCGTCGAGATGTTGACGGTCTTGGCGAGGTCACCGCCAGTGCCGACGATGTCGACCACCCGGCCCTCGACCGAGAACGGCACCGCGTGGCGGTACATCGCGTCGACGAGGCCCTGCACCTCGGCGAGGGTCTCGCCCTTGGCACGCAGGGCCACTGCGAATCCGGCGATCTGCGCCGGCGTCGCGTTGCCGGAGAGGATCTCCTCCATCGCCCACGTCGTCGAGTCGGCGTCGAGGTCCTGCCTGGCCACGAGCGCGGAGAGCACCTCAGGCCATGTCGTCGACATGAGGTCAGCCGGGTTGGAGCACACCGCGGGCCAGGTCGATGACGACCTCGGCCAGACGGATCGGCTCGATCGGGTGGGGAACCGCTGCCTCGGCGCGCGACCACGTGGCGAGCCACGCGTCCTGCGGGCGTCCGGTGAGGACCAGCACGGGCGGTGCCTGGTAGATCTCGTCCTTCATCTGGCGCGCGATGCCCAGACCGCCGGCGGGCACGGCCTCGCCGTCGAGGATCACCAGGTCGATCTTGCCCTCGTCGAGGTGCTGGAAGACGACCGGCTCGGTCGCGCACTCGACATACTCGAAGGGCGGAAGGTCCGGATGCGGGCGAGCTCCGAGGGCCGACAACACGGCAGCGCGGACGTCACGATCGTCGCTGTAGACCAGGACACGTAGGGGCTTGTGCTCGCTCACGAGTTGATCGTACATAATGATCGCGTGGCGACTACATCCGTGATTCCTGCTTCCCGACTCCATGGCCAGGAAGGCCGTCCGTCGATGGTGACGGTGGGGACCATCGTGTGGCTCTCCAGCGAGCTCATGTTCTTCGCCGGGCTGTTCGCGGCGTACTTCACGATCCGCAACATCTCCCCCAACCTGTGGAGCCAGGAGACGGCGAAGCTCGACGTCCCGTTCGCCGCGGTCAACACCACGATCCTCGTGCTGTCGTCGGTCGCCTGCCAGTTCGGTGTGTTCGCCGCCGAGCGCGGCAAGCCGGGACGCAGCGGCAAGCTCTCCCAGATCAAGTTGTGGGGCATGCGTGAGTGGTTCGTCCTCACCTACCTCATGGGCGCGATCTTCATCGCGGGCCAGGCCACCGAGTACGCCAACCTGGTCACCGAGCACGTCACGATCTCCAGCTCGCCCTACGGCAGCATGTTCTACCTGGCCACCGGGTTCCACGGCCTCCACGTCGTCGGCGGCCTCATCGCGTTCCTGCTGGTCATCGGCCGTACGTTCGCGGCCCGCAAGTTCACGCACGAGCAGGCGATCTCGGCGATCGTCGTGTCCTACTACTGGCACTTCGTGGACGTGGTGTGGGTCGGGCTGTTCGCCACGATCTACCTCATCAAATAAGGCTCCCCTCACTGCATGTCGGGTCACCGCCCGAAGGTATTCTCAGCAGCACTTCAAGGAATGAGGTTCTCGGTGCGGAAACTGTCCACCAGACGCCGGCATCCACTTGCCGGCATCGTCGTTCTGCTCTTGGCGCTCGGCGTTGTCGGAGGGGTCTACTCAGCTGTCAGGTTCCAGCCCGCGAGTGCCGCCGAGACCGCATCCCAGAATGATGTCGATGCCGGTCGCAAGCTGTTCCTCGTCGGCTGCGCCAGCTGCCACGGCAAGAACGCCAGCGGCATCGAGACCAAGCGCGGCGGCAACTACGGCCCGTCCCTGATCGGCGTCGGCGCGGCCGCCGTCGACTTCCAGGTCGGCACCGGTCGCATGCCCATGGCCCAGTCGGCGCCGCAGGCTCCGGCCAAGGATCCCGAGTACACCGCCGAGGAGACCAAGCAGCTCGCTGCCTACATCGCCACGCTGGGCGCCGGACCGGCCATCCCGGACGACGAGTACACCGACATCTCCGGCAAGACGATCGAGCAGATCCGTGAGGGTGGCGAGTTCTTCCGCACCAACTGCACGGCCTGCCACAACTCGGTCGGCGCCGGTGGCGCCCTGCCGGGTGGCAAGTACGCCCCCAGGCTCGACGGCGTCAGCGCCAAGCACATCGCCGAGGCCATGATGACCGGCCCACAGCAGATGCCGGTGTTCTCCGACGACGTCATCACGCCTGAGGACAAGAGCAACATCATCGCCTACATCAAGCAGGTGCAGAACCAGCCCAACTACGGCGGCATGGCCGGTGGCGGTCTTGGCCCGGTGTCCGAAGGCCTGTTCACCTGGCTCATCGGCATCGGCGGCCTGTTGATCGCAGCCATCTGGATCGGCGCGCACGGAGCGAGAGTGAAGAAGAAATGAGCGACGAGCTGGATCAGCTGACCGACGCCGAGCCGATCAAGGACCCAGGACTGCCGGCGCACCAGCACCGGCCGACCGATGTCGACCCGGCGCAGGAGCTGCGTGCCGAGCGACAGATCACCGGCATGTTCACGGTGGCATCGCTGCTGCTGATCGGGTTCTGCGTCGCCTACATCATGATCGACAAGGACCAGACGTTCCTGGGCTGGTCGGCCATGAACTTCACGCTCGGCGCGACCCTCGGCGGCGCACTGCTGCTGATGGGCGTCGGGATCATCCAGTGGGCCAAGAAGCTCATGGGCGACGACGAGATGGTTGAGCTGCGCCACCCCGCCGCCTCGACCGCCGAGGAGCGCGCCGCGACCCTCGAGGACCTCAACGCCGGCATCAACGAGTCGGGCTTCGGCCGCCGCCCGCTGATCCGTCGCTCGCTGTTCCTCTCGATGAGCTTCCTGGCGCTGCCCACGGTCATCATGCTGCGCGACATGGGCCCGCTGCCCTACGGCCACAAGAACACCGTGTGGAAGAAGGGCATGCGCGTCGTCAACGACGTCGCCGGCACCCCGATCAAGCCGTCGGACCTCCAGGTCGGCCAGCTCGTCAACGCCGAGCCCGCGATCATGTACGAGAAGGACAAGGACGGCGAAGCCGTCCTCCACGGCACTGAGCTGCTGCAGGAGAAGTCCAAGGCCGCCGTGATCGTCGTACGCATGAAGCCCGAGGCCATCACGCCCAGCAAGGGCCGTGAGAACTGGGGCATCGACGGCATCCTCTGCTACTCCAAGATCTGCACCCACGTCGGTTGCCCGATCAGCCTGTGGGAGCAGCAGACGCACCACCTGCTGTGCCCGTGCCACCAGTCGACGTTCGACCTGGCCGACAATGGCAAGGTCGTCTTCGGGCCGGCACACCGCCCGCTCCCCCAGCTGCCGCTCGCACTCGACTCCGAGGGCTACCTCATCGCGGTGAGCGACTTCCCCGAGGTCGTCGGCCCCAGCTACCCAGAACTGGCCCGTGACCAGAAGAGGTTGGATGATAAGTCATGAGCACCGTCGACGAACGCACCAACATCGAGGACACCGAGTTCGGCAAGAAGGCAGCCGGTCCGGTCGGGTGGCTGGATGACCGTCTCGGTCTCGCCGGCGCCAGCAAGCGGTCGCACCTTCTTCGCAAGGTCTTCCCCGAGCACTGGTCCTTCATGCTCGGCGAGATCGCTCTGTGGAGCTTCGTCGTCCTGCTCCTGACCGGTACGTTCCTGACGTTCTGGTTCCAGCCGAGCATGGCCGAGACGACCTACAACGGCTCCTACACGCCGCTCAACGGCCTCGAGATGTCCCATGCGTACGCCTCGACGCTCGACATCTCCTTCGATGTCCGTGGCGGCCTGCTCATCCGGCAGATCCATCACTGGGCCGCCGCGCTGTTCGTCGCCGCCATGATCGTGCACATGCTGCGCGTCATGTTCACGGGCGCCTACCGCAAGCCGCGCGAGATCAACTGGCTCATCGGCATCAGCCTCATGGTGCTCGGACTGGTCGAGGGCTTCGCGGGCTACTCGCTCCCCGACGACCTGCTGTCCGGCACGGGCCTCCGCTTCGTCGACGGCCTGCTGAGGTCGATCCCGATCGTCGGGTCCTATCTCGAGTACTTCATCTTCGGCGGGGAGTTCCCCGGCGACGTGATCATCCCGCGCCTCTACATGGTGCACATCCTGCTGATCCCCGCGCTGCTGCTCGCGCTCATCGGGGCTCACATGATCCTGCTCGTCTACCACAAGCACACGCAGTGGGGCGGGCCCGGACGCACCGAGAAGAACGTCGTCGGCTACCCGATGCTCCCGGTCTACGCGGCCAAGGCCGGCGGATTCTTCTTCGTCGTCTTCGGCTTCACCGCGCTGATGGGCGCCGTGCTGCAGATCAACCCGATCTGGGCCTACGGCCCCTACAACCCCTCAGAGGTCACCGCAGGCTCCCAGCCTGACTGGTACATGGGCTTCGTCGAGGGTGCGGTCCGCATCATGCCCAACTGGGAGAGCACGTTCTTCAACTACACGTGGAGCTGGAACGTCTTCTTCCCGGCCGCGGTCCTGCCGGGTCTCTTCCTCGGCGTCGGTGCTGCCTGGCCGTTCATCGAGCAGTGGATCACGGGTGACAAGCGCGAGCACCACCTGCTCGAGCGCCCACGCAACGCGCCGTTCCGCACGGCGTTCATCGTCGCGGCGATGACGGCGTACGGCGTGCTGTGGATCGGTGGTGGCAACGACATCATCGCGACCAAGTTCCACCTGAGCCTCAACGCGATCACGTGGTTCTGCCGGATCGGACTGTTCGTCCTGCCGGTCGTCACCTTCATGATCACCAAGCGCATCTGCATCGGGCTGCAGCGGGCCGACGCCAACCGCATCCTGCACGGCTACGAGACCGGTGTCATCGAGCGGTCGCCTGACGGCGGCTTCACCGAGCGCCACGCTCCCCTGCCGGTCGGTTCGCAGTACTCGCTGACCAACCACGACCGGTTGCCGGTGCTCGAGGCTCCTCCGGAGACCGATCACAACGGCGTCGCCGCGCCGCACAGCCGGATGGCCAAGCTGCGCGCCAAGGCTCGGGAGATCTACTACGACGGCTCGGTCGACAAGCCCACCGTCGAGGACGTCCACCACGCCGAGGAGCACCTGCGCGATCACGACGGTCACCCGGTCGAGCTCGGCGACGAGTTCCAGGGCGTGTCCGAGTCGGGCGTCCCCCGGGTGCACTGACCCGCCGCACACGAACGAAAGCCCTCGTCAGCATCGCTGGCGGGGGCTTCGTCGTTGCTGACCTGAAGGTCAGGCCTTGTGGAGTGCGGAGCCCCTGAGCCACGCCGACCACGAGACGTTCCAGTCGGTCCACCCGTTGCGGGCCTCCAGCGGCCGCGGACTGTGGATGTAGCGGACGACGTCGCCGCGGCGCGAGTGGTGGTAGAGCCAACTCGCGTTGGCCGTGCTCATGCCGGTGCAGCCGTGACTCACGTTGGCGCGGCCCTGCGAGCCGACCGACCAGGGTGCGGCGTGGAGGAACTCGCCGGAGTTGGTGAGCCGCATCGCCCACCGTACGTCCGAGATGTTGTAGTAGCCCGGGTCCTCGGAGTCGACGCCCGTCGTGGCTGCATCCATGTCGATCGAGGAGAACTTCTCCATGATGACCTTGACGCCCTCGCGGGTGCGGTGCCCGTTGTCGCCTGTCGTCACGGGGATGGTCTTCTCGACCTTGCCGTCGACGGTGTACTTCAGCTGGTGCTTCGCGACGTCGACGACGCTGACGCGCTTACTGCCGGTGCGGAAGTCGATGAGCTGGTCCTGCTGGCCGTAGATGCCGCCGCCGGCGGGCAGCCCGTTGAGCCGCAGGTTGATCTTGATCTTGGCGTGGGCCGGCCAGAAGGTGCGCGGGCGGAAGTGCGCCTCGCGGTCCGAGAACCAGGTCCAGGACCCGTCGACCGCCGGAGTCGACTGGACGCTCATGTTGCGCTCGAACAGCGCGCGATTCCTGACCGGCACGTCGAATGTCACGATGACCGGCATGCCGACACCGACCGTCTCGCCCTGAAGGGGGGCGACGGACGGGTAGGTCTGCTGGGCGAGCGTCAGGGGCTGGGTCGTGAAGTGCCGGATGATGCGCTTGGGCTTGCCGTCCTCGCCAGTCCCCTTGACCTGCAACGTGTAGGCCGTGCCGGGCTCGAGCCGCTCGCTCGCCAGCCAGGAGTCGCCGGCGACCCGGCCCTTGACGGTGGACTTGCCGTCGTCGCTGGCCAGGGCCGCGCTCGTGATCGACCCGTGTGCCGCCTTGACCGCGACGATCGTGTCGACCCGCACGTCGGTCGCCTTCTGGGCGACGTTGGCCGACAGGGTGATGGGATCCTTGGGCTTGTCAGGGGTGACGGCATCCTTGACCCCATCGGCGGTGCAGGCGGACAGACTCACAAGAGCCGCGCACGCGAGCGCGGCCGGCAGACGAAGATCCCTCACCAGGACATTCTAGATGGTGCTTGGTCGTCATTTCGGACGCGCGGCGCCCGACGTGACACGCGTCAGTGCGCGTGGATGCCGCGGTAGTACTCGAAGATCCAGCCGATCGCAGCGACCGACAGGAGCCCCGCGCCGATGATGAACAGCCACCAGCCGATCACGACGCCCAGGACGACGATCGCGAGCGCGGAGGCGCAGAACAGCGGCCACCAGCTGTAGGGCGGGAAGAAGCCCTGCTCGCCGGCACCGTCGGCGATCTCGCCGTCGCTGCGGTCCTCAGGACGGTCGGGGATCTGCTTGGCGATGACGCCGAGGTAGAAGCCCAGCAGCGCGGTCAGCAGGAACGTCATGGTCAGTGCTGACGTGCCGGTGTAGTCGTGCGTCAGGACCCAGTAGACAGGCGCGACGATCGCAAAGAAGATCCCGCACGCGACGATGGTCCAGTACTCGGCCTTCATGGATCAGTGACCGTCCTTGCTGTCGGTGTCGTCTTGCGCCGCCTGCGCCTTGCCCTCGACATCGGGCGCGTCAGCGATCGGGGAGGTCTCCCCCGGGTTGTCCAGCAGCTCCAGCCGCGCGATCTCCGGGTGGTGCAGGTCGAACGCCGGGCTCTCGGAGCGGATGCGCGGCAGCGAGGTGAAGTTGTGGCGCGGCGGCGGTGAGGACGTCGCCCACTCGAGTGAGCGGCCCCAGCCCCACGGGTCGTCGAGCCCGACGAGCGGGCCCTTGCGCGACTTCCACACGTTGTAGAAGAACGGCAGCGTCGATGCGCCCAGCAAGAACGCGCCGATCGACGAGATCTCGTTGAGCGTCGTGAAGCCGTCGGTAGGGCTGTAGTCGGCGTAGCGGCGGGGGAAGCCCTCGACGCCCAGCCAGTGCTGCACCAGGAACGTCATGTGGAACCCGATGAACAACAGCCAGAAGTGGATCTTGCCGAGCTTCTCGTCGAGCATGCGGCCCGTGAGCTTGGGCCACCAGAAGTAGAACCCCGCGAACATCGCGAACACCACCGTGCCGAACACGACGTAGTGGAAGTGGGCGACGACGAAGTAACTGTCGGACAGCTGGAAGTCGAGCGTCGGCGAGGCCAGGATGACACCCGTGAGGCCGCCGAAGAGGAACGTCGTGAGGAAGCCGAGCGAGAAGATCAGCGGGGTGTCGAAGGACAGAGATCCCCCCCACAACGTGCCGATCCAGTTGAAGAACTTGACTCCTGTCGGCACCGCGATCAGGAACGTCATGAACGAGAAGAACGCCAGGTCGACCGAGCCGGTGACGAACATGTGGTGCGCCCAGACCGCGACGGACAGCGCCGCGATCATCAAGGTCGCGCCGACCAGGCCCATGTAGCCGAAGATCGGCTTGCGGGAGAAGACCGGCAGGATCTCGGTGATGATGCCGAAGAACGGCAACGCGATGATGTAGACCTCTGGATGCCCGAAGAACCAGAACAGGTGCTGCCAGAGGATCGGCCCGCCATTGGCGGCATCGAAGACGTGCGCGCCGAGGCGGCGATCGGCCTCGAGCGACAGCAGTGCGGCCGCGAAGATCGGGAACGCGATGATCACGAGCAGGCTCGTCACGAGCGTGTTCCACACGAAGATCGGCATGCGGAACATCGTGAGTCCGGGTGCTCGCATCGTGAAGATCGTGGTGATGAAGTTGACCGCGCCGAGGATCGTGCCGAGGCCCGACATCCACAGGCCCATGACCCAGAGGTCACCTCCGATGCCCGGCGAGTTGACCGCGTCACTCAACGGCGCATACGCGAACCAGCCGAAGCTCGCCGCTCCCCCGGGCACGAAGAAGCCGGAGACGACGATCGTCGAGCCGAACAGGTAGAGCCACTGGCTGAACATGTTGAGGCGCGGAAACGCGACGTCGGGCGCACCGATCTGCAGGGGCATGATCGCGTTGCCGAAGCCGAAGAACAGCGGCGTCGCGAACATCAGGAGCATGATCGTGCCGTGCATCGTGAAGAGCTGGTTGTAGGTCTCTTCGTCGACGATCTGGGTGCCGGGCTGTGCCAGCTCGGCGCGGATCAGCAGCGCGAGGATGCCGCCGATGATGAAGAACGCGAACGACGTGAAGAGGTACATGTTGCCGATCACCTTGTGATCGGTCGTGGTGAGGACCGTGACGACCTTCTGGCCGAGGGTGCGCTCGCGCGTCGCCTCGCGAGGTGTCTCGAATGCCGCCGTGGTGGTGGCCATCAGCCTTCTCCGCTCTCGTTCAGGCCCGCGATGGTGTGCGCTTCCTCAGCGCCCTTGGGCGCACCGGTCTGGCCAGCCTTTTCGAGCTTGACCAGGTGCGCGTCGTAGTCGGCCTTTGACACCACGTGGACCTTGAAGATCATGCGCGAGTGGTAGAGGCCGCACAGCTCGGCGCAGCGTCCGGTGAACACGCCTTCGCGGGTCGGCGTCATGTCGAACGTGTTGATCTTGCCGGGCACGACGTCCATCTTGAAGTAGAACTCGGGAACCCAGAACGAGTGGATGACATCGGGCGAGATGAGGTTGAACCGCACGGACTCGTCGACCGGGAGCCACAGCTCGGTGGGCTCCTCGGGCGTACCGATGTCGTAGACGTCCTCGCCCTGCGTCGCGCCCTCGTCGAGGTAGTTGAAGGCCCACTGCCACTTGCTGCCCACGACCTCGACGGTGTGGTCGGGGTTCTTGACCTTCTCGAGCATCTCGTTCTGCGACGTGACGGTGTGGAAGAAGAAGACCGCCACGATGATGACCGGCGCGAACGTGTAGAGCGCCTCGATCGGGAGGTTGTAGCGGATCTGGACCGGCACCTCGTCGGCACTGCGCCGGCGGTAGCGGATCATCGCGTAGACCATCAGGCCGAAGACCAGCAGGAACACGACCAGGACGGCGATCCAGGCACCGAGCCAGACGTTCCACATGGTGTGCGAGCGGTCGCTGCCGGCGACGGGCAGCGCAAGTCGCTTGAGATCGTTGTCACCGATGTCAGAACAACCGCTCAAGAGCAAACCAGCGACGACGGCGAGAACCGCCAGCTTCATCCGACCCACGGGGCGCCTTTCTGAACCATGACTGTCACGTGATGACACGTGAAGCACCTTACTGGAGCGAGACCGGCCATCTGCGGTGAGGTCAGCCTCTGTTGAACGTACGTCTGAAGGGCTGTTCACGCGAGTGACAGCGCGGCGCCGACCTCGGCCTCGGCCTGCTCGCCATAGGCCGCGCCGAAGCGCTTGAGAAAGCCCTCGCGCTCGAGCTCGTACTCCTGGGTGCCCTTGGTCTCGACGACGCTCGCGGCGATCGTGCAGCCGATCTGGGCCGAGCGCTCGAAGTCGAGTCCGGCTGCGATTCCAGCCAGGAATCCGGCACGGAAGCTGTCGCCGACGCCGGTCGGATCGACGGCGACGACGCCCTCGATGGCCTTGACCTCGATCGGGTCGCCGTCGGCCGGGTAGACCGTGACGCCGGCCTTGCCACGGGTGACGATGCGCGTCTTGACGTGCGCCTGCACGTCGGCGGACGACCAGCCGGTCTTCTGCTCGATGAGCGCGGCCTCGTAGTCGTTGCTGAACAGGTAGGTAGCACCGTCGATGAGGTCGCGGATCATGTCGCCCTCGGCGAACGCGAGCTGCTGCGAGACGTCGGCGGCGAACGGCACGCCACGCTCACGGCACGCGCGGGTGTGCCGCAGCATGCCGTCAGGGTCGTCGGGCCCGACGAGGACGAGGTCGAAGTCCTGGCCGATCGCGAACAGGTCGATGTCGCGCGACTCGGACATGGCGCCGGCGTAGAACGTGGCGAACTGGGCCAGGTCGGTGTCGGTCGTGCACACGAACCGGGCGGTGTGGCGGGTCTCCGACACCAGGACGCCCGAGGTGTCGACCCCCGCGTCGTCGAGCCAGCCGCGATACTCGGCCTCGAAGTCGCGGCCGACGGCCCCGACGAGCAGGGCTCGGTGGCCCAGGCGGGCGAGCGCGTAGGAGATGTTGGCGGCGCACCCCCCACGGCGTACGTCGAGGTCGTCCACGAGGAACGACAGCGAGATCTTGTCGAGCTGGTCCGGCACGAGTGAATCGGCGAACTTACCCGGGAAGGTCATGAGGTGGTCGGTGGCGATCGAACCGGTGATGGCGAGGTGCACCCCCACACAATAGACAACGGCCTCCTGCAATGCAGGAGGCCGTCGTGTGTCTTATGTCTTAGTGGAAAGAATCGCCGCAGGCGCAGGAGCCGGTGGCCATCGGGTTGTCGATCGTGAAGCCCTGCTTCTCGATCGTGTCGACGAAGTCGATCGTCGCGCCGCCGAGGTAGGGCAGGCTCATGCGGTCGACCACGACGTTGACGCCGCCGAACTCGAAGATCTGGTCGCCGTCGAGCGAACGCTCGTCGAAGAACAGCTGGTAGCGCAGTCCGGAACAGCCTCCGGGCTGCACCGCGATGCGCAGCGCGAGGTCGTCACGGCCTTCCTGAGCCAGCAGGCTGCTGACCTTCTCGGCCGCGCCGTCGCTCAGGGTCACTCCGGTGGCGGGTGCGGTCTCGACGGTGGACTGCTCAGTCTCGATCGTCATGTGGTCTCCCATGCGTGGTCTTTGGTCTCGACACGGTGGTCAACCTTCTCCGTGCCGATTCCATTCCATCGTACGCCGTCAGTCCTCGTCGCGAGGCGACCACGTACGTGCGACACGCTCCGCGAGCGCCGCGAGACTCGCATAGGGCTCAGCCATCGCGGCGTCGAGGCCGACGAGATCCGCCATCGCGTAGGCGCTCTCCACGCCCATGGCCCGCATCTCGCGCGAGCCGACGAGGACCTGCCCTGCCAGGACGATGCACGGACGGGCTGCCGCGCCGGCCACGACCGCGACGCCGAACACGGCCTTGCCGGCGCGGGACGAGAAGTCGTAGGTGCCCTCCCCCGTCACGACGAGGTCGTGGGCGCCGGCCTGGGCCGTGAGTCCGACCGCGTCGGCGACGAGCTCGATGCCCGAGACGACGGTCCCGCCGAGCAGCATCAGGGCGAAGCCCAGGCCGCCTGCCGCCCCCGCGCCCTTGGCGTCTGCCGGGCGGCGCTCGGCCGGAGTCGGGCCGCACGTGGCATCGACGAACCGGTCGAGGATGCCGTCGACCGCGATGATCTGGTCGTCGGTCAGCCCCTTCTGCGGCCCGAACGTCTTGGTGGCGCCGAACATGCCGAGCAGGGTCACGTCGACGTCGGCCGCGATGACGAGCTCGACACCGTCGAACCTGGCGCGTGCACCCTCCAGATCGACCCGGGTCACGCCGCGCAGTCCCTCGGGCCCGGCGTCCAGTGCCACGTCGGCAGTCGCACCCAGGGCGGCGAGCAGCCCCGCTCCCCCGTCGTTGGTCGCGCTGCCGCCGAGTCCCACGACGACCCGCCGGGCGCCGGCGTCGAGCGCAGCAGCGATGGCCTGGCCCACGCCGTACGTCGTCGCGTGCAACGGGTCCTGCGGATCGACGAGGTGCAGACCGCAGGCCTGGGCGCTCTCGACGTACGCCGTGCCGTCGGCGTGCAGCACCGCCACCGGGACGTCACCACCGACCGGACCGCGTACGGTCACGATCGCGAGCTCACCGCCGATGCCCTCGTGCAGGACGTCGACGAACCCCGGGCCGCCGTCGGCCATCGCCGCGATGGTCAGCTCGTCGGCGGGCGCGTGGCGATGCCAGCCCTCGACGATCGCCCGCGCCGCCTCCGGTGCCGTCAGCGTGCCGCCGAAGGCGTCCGGCGCCACCAGGACCCTCATGCCGGGGCTACTGGGCGAGGGCTTGCTCGCACGCCGCGATCAGGACGCACGTGGCGAGCACGTCGATCGCTGCCGCGAGCTCCTCGGGCGAGGGGTATGACGGCGCAATGCGGATGTTGCGGTCCCGCGGGTCGTCGCCGTACGGGAACGCTGCCCCGGCCGGCGTCATCGCGACCCCTGCCTCACGGGCGAGCTGGATGACGCGCGACGCGGTGCCGTCGACGACGTCGAGGCTCACGAAGTAGCCGCCCTTGGGCTCGGTCCAGCTCGCGACGCCGTGCTCGCCCAGCCGGGCGTTGAGGATGTCGACGACGGCCTGGAACTTGGGCGCGAGGATCTCGCGGTGTCCGTCCATCAGCGCGTGCACGCCGTCGACGCTCTTGAGGAACCGGGCGTGGCGGAGCTGGTTGACCTTGTCCGGCCCGATCGTGCGCTTGGCAAGGTGCTTGAGGTACCACTCAATGTTGTCCGCGGAGCTGCCGAGGAAGCACACGCCTGAGCCCGCGAACGTCACCTTGGAGGTCGACGCGAAGATCACCGGGCGGTTGGGGTGGCCCGATGCTGAGCACAGGCCGAGGATGTCCGCGGTCTTGGTGTGCTGCTCGGTGAGGTGGTGCACGGCGTAGGCGTTGTCCCAGAAGATCCGGAAGTCCGGGGCGGCGGTCTCGAGGGCCGCGAGCTCGGCGGCGACCGCCTCGCTGACGACCGCACCGGTGGGGTTGCTGTAGGTCGGGACGAGCCACATGCCCTTGACCGCCGGGTCCTTGACCAGCTCGCGTACGGCCGCGACGTCCGGTCCGTCGTCGAGCAGGTCGACCGGCAGCATCTCGATGCCGTACTCCTCGAGCAGCGCGAAGTGCCGGTCGTAGCCGGGCACGGGGCAGATGAACTTGACCGCCTCTTCGACACCCCAGGGCTGCTCGGAGTCGGCGACGCCGTGGAACAGCGCGAACACGAGGTTGTCGTGCATCATCGCGAGGCTGGCGTTGTCACCGGCCACGACCTGCTCGACGGGCACCTGCATGATCGGCGCGAAGATCTCGCGCAGCTCGGTCAGTCCGGTGAGTCCGCCGTAGTTGCGGGTGTCGGTGCCTGCGGCGTCCGCGAAGTCCGCGCCGGGCATCGACAGCAGCTCGTTGGACAGGTCGAGCTGCGCCGGCGACGGCTTGCCGCGGGTCAGGTCGAGCTTGAGCCCGGAGGCCTTGAGCGTCTCGTAGGCCGCGGTCTGCTCGTCGAGAAGAGCCTGGATCTGGTCACTGGAGAGGGTGTCGAACGTCACCCGTCCAACCTATCCGGCCACGGCTTGTCAGCCGAGACCGGGAGCGCCCCAGATCGCGAGCCACTTCGTCAGGTCGGGCTCGACCGGCACGTCCTCGCCGACGATGCCTCGGATCTGCAGCTCGAGGGCGTTGTCGCGCTTCTCGCCGTCGAGCGGGACGAACGGATAGAACGTGCCGCGCTTGTAGAGGTAGACCAGCGCGAGCGGCTTGGCGTCCGCCGTGGCGAAGCCGATCGTCGAGCACAGCAGCGCCGAGCCGAAGCCCGCATCGGCGAGCGAGCTGTTGACGGCGTGCAGGTCGGTCACGAGGCCGGACACGTCCTTGTCAGTACGTGTGACGGTGAGCCAGTGGAAGCCGAACCGGTCCGAGCTGCGGGTCACGGTCGCACCTGCGCTCGTCGTGATGAGCTTCTCGGCGTCGGCCATGACCGTGTCGTCGGCGGCGCCCTCGACGTCACGGAAGCACACCGAGCCCGACCCGGTGGCGGTGAAGCTCTCGGTCTGCAGCGACAGCGCGGCCTGCGGCACCGCGAACAGCACGTCGAGGTCGGCCTGCGGCGGCTTGGTGCGTCCGAGGATCGAGTCGAAGATGCCCATCGACGGCCTAGCCCTGCTCGGACAGCTCGGCGCTGACCTTGGCGAGCTGGTCGAGGCGTTGCTGCAGCGGCGGGTGCGTCGCGAACATGGCGCCGATCGACTCGCGGTTGATCGCGGGGGCGAAGAAGAACGCGCTGATCGCCTGGCCCTCACGCAGGTCGCGGTTGGGGATGCGGGCCATGTCGCCGGAGATCTTGACGAGTGCCGAGGAGAGCTTGGACGGCCGGCCGGTGAGGTAGGCACCGCTGCGGTCGGCGCTGAGCTCGCGGTAGCGCGACAGCGAGCGCGTCAGGATGAAGCTCACGAAGTAGACGACCATGCTGACCAGGAACACCACGAGGAACACGGCGCCGCTGTTCTTGTTGTTGCGGCTGCCGAAGATGTTGCCGGCGTACATGCCCCAGCGGGTGATGAAGCCGGCGAGCAGGCCGAGCGACGAGGCGACGGTCATGACCGTGACGTCCCGGTTGGCGACGTGCGACAGCTCGTGCGCAAGAACGCCCTCCAGCTCATCGGCGTCGAGCCGCTGCATGATGCCGGTCGTCACGCAGACCGACGAGTGCTTGGGCGAGCGCCCGGTCGCGAACGCGTTGGGCATGTCGGTCACCGCGACGGCGACGCGAGGTTTGGGCATGTCGGCGAGTGCACAGAGGCGGTCGATCATCGCGTGCAGCTCGGGGGCCTGCTCGGGCTCGACGACCTTGGCGCCCATCGACTTGAGGGCCAGCGAGTCCGAGAAGTACCACTGCCCCCAGGCGATGCCGAGGACGATGACGATGCCGAAGCCGCCGAGGTTGGTTGTCGTCAGCAGGACCGCCCCGAACGCGACATAGAGCGCGCCGAGACCGAGACTGACGCCGCCCATCCGCAGCGTCAGTCCGCTGTCACCTCTGAATCGGGTCCGGGCCATCGTCGTCCTTCCTGGGGGTGGAGATCTGCTCGAGCTGCCGGTCGACCTCGGCGCTGTCGAGCGCGGTGTCGAACTGCCGGCGCTGCGCCTCGTCCGCGCTCTCTCCCGGTTTGCTGATGATGCCGTCGGCGACGAGCTCGTCGACCGCGTCGGCCTTGGCCTCGAGCTCGCGTGTGCGCCGTTCGGCCGACTCGACCGCCCGGCCGACATCGCTCACCGAGGAGTTGATGCCGCGGGTCGCGCCGTTGATCTCGGCGCGGGCTGCTGCCGCGGTGTGCCGGGCCGCCAGCGTGTCCTTGCGGACTCGGAACTCCTCGACGTCCTGCGCGACCTTGAGCTCCGTCGCCTCGAGCTTGGCCTCCTCGGCCTGGAGGTCGGCGTGCCGCGTCTTGAGGTCTGCTGCCGCCTTCTCGAGCGTCACCTTGCGGGTCAGGATCGCGCGGGCCTCGTCGTCGTTGCCGTGCGCCACGGCCTGCCGCGCCTCGTCGTCGAGCTGGGCGGCCTGCTGGTCGAGCGCGGCGAGCTGGATCTCGACGCGTTTGCGGCTCGTCGCGACGTCCGCGACCCCGCGGCGTACCTGCTGGAGCATGGCCGTCTGGGCGCGGTAGGTCTCGTCGAGCTTGTCCTTGAGGTCCTCGACATCATCGCCGCCGAAACGCCGCGAACGGAAGATCCGGGCGATGCGCTTGCCGATGCTCATGCCTGCAAGCCTACGGGTAGGGTTGCGCGGGTGGTAGACGAGACAGAGGCCGGCAAGGGGCGTCGCACACCGACGCGCAAAGAGGCCGAAGCGGCGCGCAAGAAGCAGATGAAAGTCCCCATGACGCGCAAGGAGCAGGCCAAGCGCGAGCGGGCTGCTCGCGAGGAGATCCGGCTCAAGCAGCGCGAGGCGCTCAAGACCGGTGACGAGAAGTACCTGCCGCTTCGCGAACGTGGCCCGGTGCGCAAGTTCTGCCGTGACTACGTCGATCGCCGCTGGAACTTCGCCGAGTTCCTGCTGCCGTTCCTGGTGGTCGCATTCCTCATCATGATCGCCGGCAGCACCAACGCCAACGTTCAGACCGTCCTCACGAGCATCATCTACCCGGTCGTCATCGTTGGCACGCTCATCGACGAGTTCGTCATGGTGCGTGGGCTCAAGAAACAGATCAAGCAGCGCTTCTCGCCTGACGACGTCAAGGGCAACACAGCGTACGCCGTGCTACGAACCACGCAGCTGCGCCGGTTCCGGCTGCCGAAGCCGCAGGTCAAGCGCGGCGCCCCCTTGGCCCAGCGCTACTGAACCGGTCCTTGAGCTTGTCGAAAGGACGTTTCGACAAGCTCAACGTGAGGGTGTGCCGCTACCTCAACGTGAGGGTGTGCCTGGTTGGCCGCTACGAATCCGTCGAGGCGTGCAGGGACATGGGGCCGTAGACCTCGGTCTCGTCGTCGAACAGGCGTACCTGGTCGATCCCCTGCTCCAGCAGCGCGCCGAACTCTTCACCGACCCACGACTCCGCGTCGCCCCGGCTCTCGAACTCCTCGGACCGACCCTTGACCTCGCCGAGCGAGTCCTCCAACGTCCATGTCCAGCCCATGCTCACGCCTCCTTGGTCGACGGTTGTACGAATGGCGGCTTGGTGACCGTGAACGCCTCGGGGCGACCGCGCACGTCGACGATCACCGTCGCACCGTCTGCCACGGACGGCTCGAGCAGCGCGAGCGCGATGCCCTGACGCAGGGTCGGCGAGAACGTGCCGGACGTGATCTCGCCGAGCTCACCGCCTTCCTCGTCCTGGACCTTCATGCCGGGGCGCGGGATGCCGCGACCTTGAGCGAGGAGGCCGCGCAACGTCCGCACGGTCTTCTCCGCGCGCTGCCGCTCGAGCTCGTCCTTGCCCCAGAACGCCGGCTTGTTCCAACCGACGGCCCAGCCGGCTCGCGCCATGACCGGGCTGATCTCGGGCGACAGCTCGTGCCCGTGCAGCGGGTAGCCCATCTCCGTGCGCAGCGTGTCGCGTGCGCCGAGGCCGCAGGCGCGGATGCCGTACGACTCCCCCGCTGCGATGACGGCGTCCCACACCTCGCCGGCCGACGCCGACGGGACGACGAGCTCGTAGCCGCGCTCGCCGGTGTAGCCCGTGCGGCACACCGTGATGGCCTGGCCCGCGATCGTCGCGTCGGCGAACGACATGTACTCGTGGTCGACCGGCAGGTCGAGGGAGGTCAGCACCTCGTCGCTCAGCGGACCCTGGATCGCGAGGACGGCGTAGTCGCGGTGTTGGTCCGTCACCTCGATGCCCTCGGGTGCCGCAGCCTGCAGTCGGGCAACCACGGCAGCGGTGTTGGCCGCGTTGGGGATCAGGAAGACCTCGAAGTCGCTGCGCAGATAGGCGATGAGGTCGTCGACCGTGCCGCCGTCCTCATCACAGCACAGGGTGTACTGCGCCTTGCCGGTCTCGATGCGGCGGAGGTCGTTGGTCAGGCACTCGTTGACGAAGTCGGCGGCACCTGTGCCGCGCACGAGCGCCTTGCCCAGGTGGCTGACGTCGAACAGGCCGACGGCCTCGCGTACGGCCTTGTGCTCGGCGAGCACACCACCACCGGCGTACTCAAGAGGCATGTCCCAGCCACCGAACGCGGCGAGCTTGGCGCCCAGGGCGACGTGACGGTCGTGCAACGGCGAATGCAGCAGATCCATGGCAGCCAACCTAAGGCACGGGTGCGGGGGCCTCGCGCGGGTGTGGCCGGCGACCCTAGAGTGGCGGACATGCTTTCCGTGACCCTCAGCACCGCCAAGCCGACCACCGCGCGCGCCGACGCGCTGATCCTCGGGATCCGAGGCGACGACGACAAGGGCGACCTCGCCGCAACACTGGACCTGCTGGGCTTCACGGGCGAGAAGGGGCAGACCGTGACGTTCCCCGCCGGCGACGCGGCCAAGGCGCCACTGGTCGTCGCCGTCGCGTTGCCCGAGGAGCCGACCGCCGAGGACCTCCGTCGCGCCACAGCCCGGGGCATACGCGCTGCCAAGAACGCGACCAGCGTCGCGATCGCGCTGCACCCGGCGGGGGTCGACGAGGTCGAGGCCATCGCGGAGGGTGCGCAGCTGGGGTCCTATTCCTACGACACCTACAAGACCAAGAAGAAGGGCGACGCCAAGAAGCCCAAGCTCAAGAGCGCCGTCATCCTGAGCCCGTTCGCCCGCCAGACCACCGCGACCAAGGCCGTCGAGCGCGCTGCCACCGTCACGGCCGCCGTCAACGTCGCCCGCGACTGGGTCAACACACCTCCCGGCGACCTGCGGCCTGCTGACTTCGCCGAGGCGATCACGGCCCACGCCGGCACCGACGTCAAGGTCAGCGTGTGGGACGAGAAGCGGCTGGCCAAGGAGCGCTGCGGCGGCATCCTCGGCGTCGGACAGGGCTCCGACAGTCCTCCGCGCCTGGTGACGCTCTCGTACGCGCCGGCCAACGCCGTGACCCACCTGGCGCTCGTCGGCAAGGGCATCACGTTCGACTCGGGCGGACTCTCGATCAAGCCCGGCGCGTCGATGCAGACGATGAAGCTCGACATGGCGGGCGCGGCCGCGATCGCCGCGGCGACCGTCGCGATCGCCCGCCTCGGCCTGCCGATCAAGGTCACCGCGTACGCCTGCATCGCCGAGAACATGCCGAGCGGCGGCGCGACCCGTCCCGGTGACGTGCTGACGATGCGCAGTGGTGCCACCGTCGAGGTGCACAACACCGACGCCGAGGGGCGACTCGTCCTCGCCGATGGTCTTGCGCTGGCCGCCGAGTCCAAGGCCGATCGCATCGTCGACGTCGCAACGCTCACCGGCGCCTGCATGGTGGCCCTCGGCGAGCTCACGAGCGGCATCCTCGGCAACGACGAGGACTTCAGCGACCAGGTCTTCGCGGCGTCCAAGGCCGCCGGCGAGTCGATGTGGCCGCTGCCCATCACCGAGGAGATGAAGGGCAAGGTCACCTCGTCCAGCCTCGCCGACCTGCGCCAGCACAACCCCAAGCCGTACGGCGGCACGCTGTTCGCGGCCGCCTTCCTGCGGGAGTTCGTCAACGACATCCCATGGGCGCACCTCGACATCGCCGGGCCGTCGTTCAACGAAGGCGGCGCGGTCGACTACACGCCCGTCGGCGGCACGGGTGTCGGCGTACGTACGCTCGTCCGACTCGCGACGGAGCTGGCCGAGGCTCGATGACGATCGATCCGTCGACGACGCGAGCCCTGTCGCAGCGGCTCGCCGTCGAGCAGTCGAAGCAACGCCTCCCGTCGATCGCCGCGGGCATCGTGCGGGACGGGGTCATCGTGTGGTCCGACGCCGTCGGCACCCTCGACGGTCGCCCGGGCGGCCCCGCGTCGACGACCGACACGCAGTACCGGATCGGCTCGATCTCCAAGACCTTCGTCGCGGTCGAGGTCATGCGCCTGCGCGACGAGGGCCGCCTCGACATCGGCGACCCGATCGGCACGCACCTGCCTGAGGTGCCGTTCGGGCAGGTCACGATCGCGCAGCTGCTGACTCATACGTCGGGCCTGCAGGCCGAGACCGACGGTGAGTGGTGGGAGCGCACCCCGGGTGACTCATGGGCGGTACTGCTGGCTTCGGGGACCCAGCTGCGTGCCACGCCCGGCACCGGGTTCCACTACTCCAACCTCGGCTACGCCGTGCTCGGCGAGCTGGTGGCCCGGTTGCGCGAACATCCGTGGCAGGACGCCGTACGAACGGGTCTGCTCGAGCCCCTCGGCATGACGCGTACGACCACGCGCCCCGTCCCACCCGCAGCGCCGGGCCTCGCCGTGCACCCGCTGGCCGACCTCGTGCACGTCGAGCCCGAGCACGACGCCGTCTCGATGGCTCCCGCGGGTCAGCTGTGGTCCACGGTCGACGACCTCGCCCGATGGGCGGCGTTCCTCGGCGGCAAGACCGGCGACGTCCTCAAGCCGGCGACGCTCAAGGAGATGTTGCGGCCGATCGCGGTCAACGACGTCGCCGGCATGCCCTGGACCGGGGCGCACGGTCTCGGCTGGCAGACCTGGAACGTGGACGGGCGCCGCTACGCGGGCCACGGCGGATCGATGCCGGGCTTCCTCGCGGACCTGCGCGTCGACGTCGAGTCCGGCGACGGCATCGTGCTGATGACGAACGCCACGAGCGGCCTGGGCAAGGCGACCACGGAGCTGCTTGGCCTCTTCGCCGAGAAGGAGCCGGTCGCCCCGAAGCCGTGGACCGCCGACGCCTCGCAGCAGCCGAGCCTCGACCTCGTCGGTCCGTGGTTCTGGGGAACGTACGAGTTCCGGCTGACCCTCGCGCCCGACGGCCAGCTCCGGCTCGGCACGCCCGGCGAGGGTCGTGGCGCACGGTTCCGGCCCGACGGCGACGTGTGGATCGGCCTCGACGGCTACTACACCGGCGAGCCGCTGGCCGTGGAGCGCGATGCTTCCGGCCACCCGATCCGCCTGGTGCTCGCGTCGTTCGTGTTCACCCGTACGCCCTACGACCCCGGCGCCGAGATCCCCGGCGGCATCGACGACGCACGCTGGCACTGAGCCATGCGGTCAGGCGCGCTGGGCAGGTCAGTCGGGCAGACCCAGGGCCCTGGCGGCGTCCTCGACCGTGTCCCACTTGGTGCGCTCGCCGTTGAGCCGGTCGGGATGTGCCTGCTTGCGGGCCTTGCGGTAGACCCGCATGAGCTCGTCGAACGACGGGTTGGTCGGCAGCGGGTCGACGCCGGCAATCGACTCGAGCGTCATGATCGCGGCGAGCTCCCGCGGTGTCTGCTTCGCCGGCGGCGGCGCCGAAGGGCTGGACGGCGGCGGCGGTACGCCCTTGGCCTTGCGCAGGTCGTACTCACGCTTGCGCGACGGGATGCCCACGAGGTTGGCGTCGTAGACCGGGATGTTGAGCTTCTTGCGGGCGAACTCGAACGCGGCCTGCGCCGACGCGACCCGGCGGCGGATCGACTCGCCGTCCGAGGCGACCAGCAGCAACGTCGTCTGGGTGACCGAGGTCTTGGGCTCGACATACGCCTCGACGCCCTTGCGTGACTCGGCGAAGGCGCGCAGCGCGTCGAGGTCCGCACGGCTCGCGTTGCGGTCCGAGACCACGGCGCCGCCGTCCGTCCTGGCCTTGCGGCCTCGGAAGATTCCCATGGGACAAGTGTGCCCGATCGTCGGGCATACCCCGATCAACCCCGGTGGCAGCGTGGTTGCCGCAAGTGACAAGATGAGGGCGAACGACATCCTTGGGAGGAACCGTGGCGGACGTCGCCGGCAACAACTTCGACATCGTGATTCTCGGCGGCGGCAGCGGCGGGTATGCCTGCGCGCTGCGCGCGGTCCAGCTCGGCAAGTCCGTCGCGCTGATCGAGAAGGGCAAGCTGGGCGGCACGTGCCTGCACACCGGCTGCATCCCGACCAAGGCGTTACTGCACTCCGCCGAGGTCGCCGACCTGTCCCGCGAAGGCGACAAGTACGGCATCAAGTCGACGTTCGACGGTGTCGACATGCCGGCCGTCAACGCCTACAAGGACGGCGTCATCGACCGGCTCTACAAGGGCCTCCAGGGACTCATCAAGTCCGGCGGCATCACGGTCGTCGAGGGCGAGGGCAAGCTCGTCGATCCCAAGACCGTCGAGGTCAATGGTGAGCGCTACACCGGCACCAACGTCGTGCTGGCCACCGGCTCGGTCTCCCGCACGCTGGGCCTCGACATCGGCGGCCGGGTCATCACGAGCTCCGAGGCGCTCACGATGAGCGAGGTCCCCGACAAGGTCGTCATCATCGGCGGCAGCGTCATCGGCGTCGAGTTCGCATCCGTGTGGAAGTCGTTCGGCGCCGACGTCACGATCATCGAGGGCCTGCCGACGCTGATCCCGCTCGAGGACCCGTCCCTGTCCAAGCAGCTCGAACGCGCGTTCCGCAAGCGCAAGATCAACTTCAAGACCGGCGTCAAGTTCAGCAGCGTCGAGCAGACCGAGACCGGTGTGACCGTCTCGCTCGAGGACGGCACGACGATCGACACCGACCTGGTCCTCGTCGCCGTCGGCCGCGGACCCAACTCCGCCGGCATGGGCTACGAGGAAGCCGGCATCACGGTCGATCGCGGCTGGGTGCCCACCAACGAGCGCCTCGCGACCAACGTCGACGGCGTGTTCGCGGTCGGTGACCTCGTCCCCGGCCTGCAGCTCGCGCACCGCGGCTTCGCCCACGGCATCTTCGTCGCCGAGGAGATCGCCGGGCTCAACCCGCAGCCCGTCATCGACTCGGGCATCCCGCGCGTCACCTACTGCGACCCCGAGATCGCCTCCGTCGGCCTCACCGAGCCCCAGGCCCGCGAGAAGTACGGCGACGACAAGGTCGAGATCCAGGACTACAACCTTGGCGGCAACGGCAAGTCCCAGATCCTCGGCACCGCGGGCAGCGTCAAGCTCGTACGCGAGAAGGACGGCCCCATCGTGGGCGTCCACATGATCGGCGCCCGCTACGGCGAGCAGGTCGGAGAGGCGTCCCTCATGGTCAACTGGGAGGCTTACCCCGAGGACGTGGCGCAGTTCATCCACGCCCATCCCACCCAGAACGAAGCACTCGGCGAGGCGGCACTCGCACTCGCCGGCAAACCGCTCCACTCACACGCCTGACCCGGAGAACCAGAGGACATCATGGCTACGTCTGTCACCCTTCCCGCTCTCGGCGAAAGCGTCACCGAGGGCACAGTCACCCAATGGCTCAAGGCCGTCGGCGACACCGTCGCTGTCGATGAGCCGCTGCTCGAGATCTCGACCGACAAGGTCGACACCGAGATCCCGTCCCCGGTCGCGGGCGTCCTGCTCGAGATCAAGGCCAACGAGGACGACACGGTCGAGGTCGGCGCCGTGCTCGCGATCATCGGCGAGGAAGGCGAGAGCGCCGCCGGTGACGCCGCCCCGGCCGCCGAGGCACCCGCAGCTGAGGCACCTGCTGCCGAGGCGCCGGCAGCCGAGCCCGCTCCCCAGGCGCCCGCCGAGCAGCCCGTCGCACAGAGCGCGTCGGAGGAGCGGTCCCCCGCCCCGGCCGACAGTGCCGAGGCTCAGCAGGCCGCCGCCGAGAATGCCCCGGCACCGCAGCCCGAGACCGCACCCGCATCAGGTGGTGGCACCGCTGTGACCCTCCCTGCCCTGGGCGAGAGCGTCACCGAGGGCACCGTGACTCAGTGGCTCAAGGCCGTCGGCGACGACGTCGCCGTCGACGAGCCGCTCCTCGAGATCTCGACCGACAAGGTCGACACCGAGATCCCGTCCCCCGTCGCCGGCAAGCTCCTCGAGATCAAGGTCGCCGAGGACGAGACCGTCGAGGTCGGCGCCGAGCTCGCGATCATCGGCACCGCTGATTCAGCTCCGGCCGAGAGCGCACCTGCCGCGCCCGAGGCTGCTGCGGCACCTGAGGCCGCACCGGCACCCGAGCCCGCCCCGGCGCCCGAACCGGCACCGGCGTCGGAGCCAGCTCCGGCCGACCCCGAGTCCCAGGCCAACCCGGCTGAGTCCTCGCCGCCCGCCGAGGCGCAGGCCGCGCCTGCCGCCCCGGCACCTGCGCCTGCACCCGAGCCCGCTCCGGTGCCCGCGGGATCGCCCAGCGCGACCGGCGACACGTACGTCACGCCGATCGTCCGCAAGCTCGCCAAGCAGCACGACGTCGACCTGTCGACCGTGACCGGCACGGGCGTCGGCGGCCGCATCCGCAAGCAGGACGTCCTCGACGCCGCCGCGAAGCCCGCGGCTGCTCCGGCTGCCGCACCCGCCGCAGGCGCACCCGCTGCTGCCCCCGCAGCCGCGGCTCCGGCCGAGCCGTCGGCCCTGCGTGGCAAGACCGAGAAGGTCTCCCGCCTGCGCAAGGTCATCGCCTCGCGCCTGGTGGAGTCGCTCGAGATCTCGGCCCAGCTGACGCAGGTGCACGAGGTCGACGTCACCGAGGTCGCCCGTCTGCGGGCCCGCCACAAGAACGCCTTCCTCGAGCGCGAGGGTGTCAAGCTGACCTACCTGCCGTTCTTCGCCAAGGCGGTCATCGAGGCGCTCAAGGTCTACCCCAAGCTCAACGCGGCGCTCGACCTCGAGGAGGGGACGATCACCTACCCCGCCGGCGAGCACCTGGGCATCGCGGTCGACACCGAGCGTGGCCTCATCGTCCCGACGATCAAGGACGCGGGCGATCTGTCGATCGCCGGTCTGGCGCGCAAGATCGCCGACGCCGCCGAGCGCACGCGCACCAACAAGATCTCGCCCGACGAGCTCTCCGGTGCGACGTTCTCGATCACCAACCTCGGCAGCAACGGCGCCCTGTTCGACACGCCGATCATCAACCAGCCGCAGGTCGCGATCCTGGGTGTCGGCGCGGTCGTCAAGCGTCCGGTCGTGGTGACCGACGCGCAGGGCAGCGACAGCATCTCGGTCCGCAGCATGGCCTACCTCTCGCTGACCTACGACCACCGGATCATCGACGGCGCCGACGCCGGTCGCTTCCTCACGGCGGTCAAGCAGCGCCTCGAGGGTGGACAGTTCGAGGGTGAGCTCGGGTCCTGACCATGCAGGTCGTCATCGGTGGCGCCTCAGGGTTCCTCGGTACCGCGCTGACGCAGCACCTGCGTCAGCGCGGTCACCAGGTCACGCGGCTCGTACGTTCGGCTGACTCCGGCGACGACGCATCGGTCTGGGACCCCTACACAGGGCGCATCGACCAGATCGTGATCGACCGCGCCGACGCTGTCGTCAACCTGTCGGGCGCGTCCGTCGCACGGTGGCCGCGTACGGCCAAGCACCGCACGCTCATCCTCGAGTCGCGCACGGCGGCCACCGGCACGCTCGCCAAGGCCGTCGCCGCGTCGCCCAACCCGCCCGCGTTGATCTCGGCCTCGGGGATGTCCTACTACGGCGTCGACTGCGGTGACGAGGTGCTCACCGAGAGCACCGGCGCCGCGGACTCGGGCTTCCTTCCCGGTGTCGTCCAGGCGTGGGAGGCCGCCACGTCCCCGGCAGTCGCGGCCGGAGGACGGGTCTGCTTCACGCGTACGACCTTGGTGCTGAAGGGCGACGAAGGACTGCTCCGCTTCATGCTCCCGGCCTGGAAGCTGGGGCTCGGCGCCCGCCTCGGACCCGGCCGCCACTACATGTCCTACATCTCGCTCAACGACTGGATCCGCGCCGC
Organism: Aeromicrobium ginsengisoli; assembly: GCF_004134905.2. Taxonomy (GTDB): domain Bacteria; phylum Actinomycetota; class Actinomycetes; order Propionibacteriales; family Nocardioidaceae; genus Aeromicrobium; species Aeromicrobium ginsengisoli. Next base: position 661,015 of record NZ_SDPQ02000001.1, read on the forward strand.
GACGCTATTGATCGAGTCCCCCGAGCTCAGCGGCCCGTTCAACTTCGGCGCGCCGGTCCCGGTGACCAACGCCGAGTTCACCGACACCCTCGGCGACGTCCTGCACCGGCCGACGTTCCTCGTCGCGCCGCGCTTCGCGATCAAGGGCGCGCTGGGCAGCATGGCCGACGACCTGCTCGGCTCGATGCGGGTCTCCCCCGTGGCGCTGGCCGACGCCGGCTTCACGTTCGAACAGCCTGACCTCACGACGGCCCTCGAGGCCGCACTGCGATGAACCTCCCGGAGCCCGGTCCCGCCGTTGTGGACCCGGCTGCGAGGTTCCTCGACTACCTCGACTACTTCCGCGCCGAGGTACGCCGCAAGGTGGCCGACCTCGACGACGCCGACCTGGGCACCAGCCGGGTGCCGTCGGGCTGGTCCCCGGCTGGGCTGGTGTCACATCTGGTCCACATGGAGCGGCGATGGTTCGTCTGGGGATTCCTCGGCGAGGACCTCGCCGATCCGTGGGGCGAGCGCGACGAGTCCGACGAGCCAGGCCGCTGGACGCTCACTGGACCGGTCCACGAGATGCTCGACGCCCTCGACGCGGGTGGGCGCCGCACCCGCGAGATCGTCGCGAGTCACGCGTTGCACGACCGGGCCGCGACCGGCGGGCGGTTCCCCGAGGGCGAGCCGGCGCCGACGCTCATGTCGATCCTGTTCCACGTCATGCAGGAGTACGCCCGCCACATGGGCCACCTCGACGTCGTACGCGAGCTCATCGACGGGACGACGGGCGAGGGCTGACCCCGGCGATCCGCCACCCCTCGCTCGTACGGACGACAGTGATCACCCGGCGCGACGGCTCGTCGCGTGGCAGCTCGCTGGCCGACCCGTCGGCCCACACGACCCGCGCCGGACCGAGCTGGTCGACCACGTCGAGCCGGGCGCGCGACGACGACGCCGACAGGACCCGGCACGAGATCACCCGCAGATCGGCGCCGAGCACCTGGCCGCCCCGACGCCGATAGTCCGCAAGGGTCGCCGCATCAGCCTCGCCCGCTCGACTCCCCCGGACGTACACTCGGTCGAGCAGCGCCGCGTCGGTCGTCGCGAACGCCTCGGCCCGCACCTCGTCGAGCGCACTGAGGCGGGTCACCCACTGGTCGTCCGGAGCGGGCGACGCGGCCCGGAGGACGGCGATCAGCACCCACACCCAGTCCATCGGGCCACTGTGCCGTCATACGCCACCGGTCCGCTGGGGTTCATCCACAGGCCGGTTAGTCTGGAGACGTGACGCTGCAGATCCTGGACGAGTGGTACGGCGAACGTGCGATCGACTACGTCGATGCGTGGGAGCTCCAACGCGAGCTGCACGCGCAGCGCGTCGCCGACGAGATCCCCGACACCGCGATGTTCCTCGAGCACCCGGCGGTCTACACCGCGGGGCGCCGGACCGAGCCGCACGAGCGACCGCTCGACGGCACCCCGGTTGTCGATGTCGATCGCGGCGGCAAGATCACGTTCCACGGCCCGGGCCAGCTCGTCGGCTACCCCATCACCAAGCTGCCCTCCCACGTGCTGGTCGTCGACTACGTGCGCCGCGTCGAGGAAGCCATGATCCGCGCGTGCGCCGACCTCGGCGTCACGACCGGCCGGGTTCCCGGTCGCTCCGGCGTGTGGCTCGCCGCCGGTCAGGGACGCATCGAGCGCAAGGTCGGTGCGATCGGCATCCGCGTCTCCCGAGGTGTCACGATGCACGGGTTCTCGCTCAACGCCGACGTCGACCTGGGGTTCTACGACCGCTTCGTGCCGTGCGGCATCGCCGACGCCGGGGTCACGACCCTCAGCGCCGAGCTGGGCCGCGACGTGACGGTCCGCGAGGCCGCCGATGCGATGGCCCCGCACCTGCGTGAGCTGCTCGAGTGGCAGCCGTACGAGCCCTCCGCCGACACGGCCAGCGACGAACATCCCAGCGTGCCGGTCCTCGGCGTGACGGCTGGGGCACGGGCGTAGGCTGGCACCGTGACTATCGCTCCTGAGGGACGCAAGATGCTGCGTCTGGAAGTCCGCAACGCCGAGACCCCCATCGAGAAGAAGCCCGAGTGGATCAAGACCCGGGCCAAGATGGGTCCCCAGTACAACGAGCTCATGAAGCTCGTGAAGGGCGAAGGTCTTCACACGGTCTGCCAGGAGGCCGGTTGTCCCAACATCTTCGAGTGCTGGGAGGACCGCGAGGCGACGTTCCTCATCGGCGGCGAGCAGTGCACCCGCCGCTGCGACTTCTGCCAGATCGACACCGGCAAGCCTGACCCGATCGACCGCGACGAGCCCCGCCGCGTCGCCGAGTCCGTCCAGCAGATGGAGCTCCGCTACGCCACGATCACCGGCGTCGCCCGTGACGACGTGCCCGACGGCGGCGCGTGGCTCTACGCCGAGACGGTCCGCAAGATCCACGAGCTCAACCCCGGCACCGGCGTCGAGAACCTCATCCCCGACTTCAACGGCATTCCCGAGCTGCTCGAGCAGGTCTTCGACAGCCGCCCCGAGGTGCTGGCACACAACGTCGAGACCGTGCCGCGCATCTTCAAGCGCATTCGTCCCGCATTCCGCTACGAGCGGTCGCTCGACGTCATCACGCAGGCCCGCGACTACGGCCTGGTCACCAAGTCCAACCTGATCCTGGGCATGGGCGAGACGCGCGAAGAGGTCTCCCAGGCACTCGTCGACCTGCACGAGGCCGGCTGCGACCTCATCACGATCACGCAGTACCTCCGCCCCTCGGTGCGTCACCACCCCGTCGAGCGGTGGGTCAAGCCCGAGGAGTTCGTCGAGCTCAAGGCAGAGGCCGACGAGATCGGTTTCGCCGGAGTCATGTCCGGCCCCCTCGTACGTTCGTCCTACCGCGCCGGCACCCTCTACAAGCAGGCCATCGAGTCAGGACGCGGCAGCGTCGCACTGCGCAACGCGACGTAGACTGACCCTCATGTCGAATGCCACCCCCGAACCCGCCAAGGGTCGCCTGGGCCAGATCCGCCAGGCGTACACGATCACCAAGCGCAGTGACCGCAACATCGGTCTGATCCTGCTGCTGACCTTCCTGGTGGGCGGCGGTGTCGCAGCGACGCTCGGCTACTTCGTCTTCGGCACCGGCATGTTCGGGCTGATCATCACGATCGTCTTCGCGATCCTGATCGGCATCCTCTCGGTGCTCATCGTCTTCGGCCGGCGCGCCGAGAAAGCTGCGTACGCCCAGGTCGAGGGTCAGGTCGGCGCTGCAGCCGGCGCCCTGCAGATGCTGCGCCGCGGCTGGGAGCTCAAGCCCGCCGTCGCGTTCACCAAGAACCAGGACGTCGTGCACCGCGTGGTCGGTCGTCCCGGCATCATCCTGGTCGGCGAGGGCAACCCCACGCGGGTCCGCAACCTCCTGACGGCGGAGAAGAAGAAGCACGCCCGCATCGGTGGCGACGAGATCCCCGTGCTCGACATCGTGGTCGGCGACGGCCCCGGCGAGGTCAAGCTCACCAAGCTCGTCAAGCACGTCCGCAAGCTGCCCAAGAGCATCAAGCCGGCCCAGATGACCAGCGTGCTCTACAAGCTCAAGGCGCTCGACGCGATGCGTCCCGCAGCGCCGATGCCGCGCGGCCCCGTGCCGACGAGCATGAAGGGCTCCCGCAAGGCCATGCGCGGCTGACTCCCACTCTCGCCGCGAGCGGTGGATGTTCCACCGTTTGAGGGGTCATACGGTGGACGATCCACCGCTCGAAGGTGTGTCAGACCTCAGGCCCGGATGACGCGGGATCCTGCCGCGAGGTCGTGGATGCCGCGCTTGTCGTCGTTCATGACGATCGCAGGGATCACGAGGCAGATCAGCAGCGAGCGCACGAGCGCACGAGGGATGCCGATGGGTCGCCCTTCGACGTTCTCGACCTTGAGGCCGAGGATTCGCTTGCCGATCGAGTAGCCGAGCAGCCCGGTCAGCACCGACATCTCGACGACGAAGAACGCCGTGATGACGAGGTTCTCCTTGATGTCCTTGGGCGGGTAGTGCGTGCCGGCGACGGCCGCAGCGCTGAGCGAGGCGACGACCCAGTCGATCAGGAGAGCACCGAGGCGTCGCAGGAGCGAAGGAGGTTGCACGCGGCGAGCCTACAGACGCCGTGATCACGCTCGTCACGGGCACTTGTAACATTCCTGAAACAATCCAGTGACTACCGGGAAACTGCCCGAGCCTAGCGTCAACGGTACGGTGCAGCGACGCACTCACCTGTCATCGACAACACAGGCCGCCCAGCGGCCGAGGAGGCCCCATGTTCGGCAATGCCGACGAGTTGTTCAAGTTCATCAAGGACGAAGGTGTCGAGTACCTGGACGTCCGTTTCACCGACTTGCCCGGCATCCAGCAGCAGGTCACGCTGCCGGCTTCGACGTTCGACGCCGACATGGTCGCCAACGGCGTCGCGTTCGACGGTTCGTCGATCCGCGGCTTCCAGACCATCGACCAGTCCGACATGGTGCTGTTCCCGGACATCAAGACGGCGTACGTCGATCCGTTCAAGGCCCGCAAGACCATCGCAATGGACTTCTTCGTCCACGACCCGATCACCGGCGAGGCGTACTCGCGCGATCCCCGCAACATCGCCCGCAAGGCCGAGGCCTACCTCGCCACGACCGGCATCGGTGACACCGCCTACTTCGCGCCCGAGGCCGAGTTCTACATCTTCGACCGGGTCAACTACGGCACCAGCGCCAACAAGTCGTTCTACGAGATCACGTCGGCCGAGGCCGCCTGGTCCACCGGCGACTCGATCGACGACAACCGTGGCTACAAGGTCCGCTACAAGGGCGGCTACTTCCCCGTCGCGCCGACCGACAAGACGGCCGACCTGCGCAACGACATGATGACCAACCTGACCAACGCCGGGCTCATCCTCGAGCGTGGTCACCACGAGGTCGGCACGTCGGGTCAGGCGGAGATCAACTACCGCTTCGACACGCTGCTCAAGGCCGCCGACGACGTCATGAAGTTCAAGTACATCGTCCGCAACACGGCGTGGGCCAACGACAAGACCGTCACGTTCATGCCGAAGCCGATCTTCGGTGACAACGGCTCGGGCATGCACGTGCACCAGTCGATCTGGAACGAAGGCAGCCCGTTGTTCTACGACGAGGCCGGCTACGGCGGACTGTCCGACCTGGCGCGTCACTACATCGGCGGCATCCTGAAGCACGCGCCGTCGCTGCTCGCGTTCACCAACCCGTCGGTCAACTCCTACCACCGCCTGGTGCCGGGCTTCGAGGCGCCGATCGCGCTGGTCTACTCGGCCCGCAACCGCTCGGCCTGTGTCCGTATCCCGATCACGGGCTCGAACCCCAAGGCCAAGCGCATCGAGTTCCGTTGCCCCGACCCGTCGGCCAACCCGTACCTCGCCTTCTCGGCGCTGCTGCTGGCCGGGCTCGACGGCATCAAGAACAAGATCGAGCCGCCGGCCCCGATCGACAAGAACATCTACGAGCTGCCGCCCGAGGAGTACGAAGCCATCGACATGGTGCCGACCTCCCTCAACGCGGTGCTCGACTCGCTCGAGGCCGACCACGAGTTCCTCACCGCTGGTGACGTGTTCACGCCCGACCTGATCGAGACGTGGATCGACTACAAGCGCAACGAGGAGATCCTCCCCGTGCAGCTGCGCCCGCACCCGCACGAGTTCGAGCTCTACTACGACATCTGACCGGAGGATTCAGCTGGGCAGGCGAACGACGCAGGGCGACCCCTTCGTAGCCAAGCCGGCACCACGCTGAAGCGCCGGTCACGATGACGTGACCGAACGCCCCTGACCACCAAGGTCAGGGGCGTTCGGCTTGTCCGTCGAGGAACCACCGCACGCCGGCGCGGATCGAGTCCTCGATCGGTGCGGGTTCCCAGCCGAACTCGCGGGTTGCCTTGCCGTGGTCCAGTGCGGTCTGGATGTGCATCAGGCGGACGCTGGTCGACGTCACCACCGTGTCCTTGCGGAGCAGCCGGGACGTCGCTCCGCCGACGACGCCGATGACCCGCATCACCGGGAGCGGGATGCCGATCCCGGGCGGCTTGGCGTGGCCCTCGGCGGCCGCGATGTCGAACAGGTCCTTGATGGGCAGATATCGCTCGGAGATGATGTAGCGCTCGCCGGGCCGGCCGTGCTCCTCGGCGAGGAGGAAGGCACGGGCCGCGTCCTCGATGCCGACGACCTCCATCGAGACGCCCTTGACGTACGCCGGGACCTTGCCGCGCGCAGCGGCCCTGACCAGCTTGCCGTGCGGGGTCGGGCCGTGGTCCCGCGGCCCGTACGTCGTGCCGACGTTGAGCACGATCGCCGGGAGGCCGTGCTCGCGGTGCTGGCGCAGGACGAGCTCCTCGGCCTGGATCCGCGAGTCGATGTAGGCGCCGCCGAGGTGCCGCCAGTTGTGCGGCATGGTCTCGTCGGCCAAGCCGGACTCGGCGACCGCAATCGTGACGACGCTGCTGCAGAAGACGAATCGCGGCACCCCGACCTCGACGGCGACGTCCAACACGCTGCGCAACGCCTCGACGTTGGTGGCGTAGAGCGGCGCCGGATCGCGCAGCCAGGCGCGGGCGTCGACGATGCAGTAGAAGACCGTGTCGACGCCCTTCATCGCCGTGCGGAGCGCAGCCAGGTCGTCGAGGTCGCCGTGGTGCCGCTCGACGTCGAGGTCGTCGAACCCCACCGTCGAGCTGGACTCCCGGATCCAGACGCGGACCTGGTCGCCGCGCTCGACGAGCTGGCGCGTCACGTGCGACCCGACAAAACCGCTGGCGCCCATCACGAGCTTCGTACCGCTCACCCTGTCGCTCCTTCTGCAGACTCCGACGATTCTGGCCCATCACCCAGCGTTGGAGCAGCGCTTCGGGCGCATCGGACCCGTCAGGAGTACAACAGACTCAACACCTACCGAGGAGCGACCATGGAACCCAGCAACCTTCTTGATGGCGGCGAGTGGGTCACTGACGGCGGCCTCGAGACCGACCTGCTCTTCAACCACGGCGTCGACCTCCCGGAGTTCGCCTCGTTCCCGCTCATCGAGACCGAGGAGGGATCCACGTTGCTGAAGACCTATTACGGCGAGTACGCAGCCATCGCCGCGGCGGCTGGCGTCGGCCTGATCGTCGAGACGCCGACGTGGCGGGCCAACCCGGACTGGGGCGCGATCCTCGGCTATGACGCCACCAGTCTCGACCGCGCCAACCGCGCCGCGGTCGCCCTCGCTCACGGTGTCGCGGACTCGTCCGCGGTGTCGAGGACCCGGGTCAGCGGTGTCGTGGGCCCGCGTGGCGACGGCTACGTCGCTGCCGGCGCGGACGCCGATGAAGCCGCCGACTACCACTCCGCCCAGGTACATTCGTTCGCTGCCGAAGGCGTCGATCTCGTCCACGCCATGACCATGACCGAGCCCGCAGAGGCCAAGGGCGTCGTACGCGCTGCCCGTGCAGCAAGCCTTCCTGTGGCGATCTCCTTCACCGTCGAGACCGATGGACGGCTCCCGGACGGCAGCACCTTGGCCGACGCGGTCGCCGCCCTCGAGGCCACTGACCCGGCCGACTGGTACGGCGTCAACTGCGCCCATCCCACCCACGTCGTGGCCGGACTGGACGGTGCCGAGTGGCAGCACAAGCTCGCGTTCTTCCGGCCCAACGCGTCGACCATGTCCCACGAGGAGCTCGACGCCATGGAGGTGCTCGACTCGGGCGACCTCGGCCTGCTCGTCGAGTCCACGACCTCGATGCGACAGCAGACGCCGGCACTCGCGGTCATCGGCGGCTGCTGCGGCACGGACAGCCGGCACGTCGCGGCACTGTGGGGCGTACCCGCGGCCCGCTGAGCATCCTCGCCAGTCGAACATATGTTCTATCCTGTGCCTCATGGGGTTCGTCGACCGGTCCGAGAGTGAGTTCCCAGAAGGTCGCGACCCCGTCAAGCAACCGGCCCGCCACGTCTGGGTCAAGCCGTCGGCTCAGTACGCCATGACGCCGTGGGCCGGCCTGCTCATCGAGTGGCGGCGTACGTCCTCGGGTGAGTGGCTGGCACTCGTCGCCGTCGTGACGGGCGGCGTCGGCAACAGCCTGACGGTCCAGTGGCACAAGGCGGACCAGCTCGTACCGGCCAAGGGCTACGAGACGCCGAAGCGCTAGGTCACTCTCCCCCGGCGCGCCGGTGCCGCAACGTGGTCAGCGCCGCTCCCCACACGGGGTCGGACCAGTAGCGACTGTGACCGCGGAGCGCGTTGATCGGCGCCTCGACGATCGGGTCGACACCGGACGGCAGCTCGACCGGACGACGGGTCGGGTCGGTCAGGCGCCAGTCGTCACCGCAGCGCCAGACCGCGAACGCGGTCGTGATCTCATCGACCTGGCCGATCGTCGGGATGCTGCCACCGATCGGCTCGAGCCGGCCCTCCGGCACCGTGAAGTGCGACTCCCGCGGCGGCTTCACGTGGATGTCGTGGTTCCAGGACAGAACGGGACCCGCGAGCGGATCCGTGTCACGCCACAGGTTGATCCACGCGCCGTCGAGCAACCCACGCGTCGACACGATCGCGGTGTGGTTGACGTACGCCGGGAAGGCCCTCGGGAAGATGACCCGCAGCTGTGACCCGAACGTGAGCAGGCCGATCTTCGAGAGCTCGTCGTCGCTGAGCAGGTTGAGCGCGGCGAACGAGACCAGGCTGCCTTGGCTGTGCCCGCAGACGATGACGGAGCGACCCGGCGCATCATCGGGCACGGCGGCGACGTGATAGCGGATCCGCTCGGTCAGGTCGACCACGGCACGCTGGGAGTAGGGCTCCGGTGCGAACGGGTGCACGGCGTGGGGCCAGAACGCGACGACGTCCCACACGATGTTGATGCCGCGCCTGGTCTGCTCGTCGCCGAGCGCCTGCCGGCCCTTTGCGATCAGGAGGGCGATCAGACCGAGCAGCGTCCACGCGCCCACCTGGGCCAGCACCGGCGCCCAGGACTCGACCCGGTCCGGCAGCTCGTTGACCTCGTCCGACGCGACGCTCAGAACCCTCAGGTCCTCCGGCGGCCGGGCGATGTGCTTGAGGGGCGCGAGCTCGGACCAGCCGAGGAACAGGGCGAGCACGGCGCCGACGATCACGATGGACCAGATCGTCAGCTGGATCTGGTTCTTGAGCCTCGCCTCCCACACCGCACTGGCGAGCGCATGGCGCCACCCGGCTGCCCGCGGCGCGGGATAGGGCTCGGCATCCTCGCGCCGGCCGACGTACGCCACACCACTGGGATAGCCGACCTCGACGTGCGCGAGGAGTCGTTGCCGGCTCACGATCCGGCTGACCACCAAGCAGATCGCGGCCGCCAGGGCCACGACGATGATGCCCAGGCCCCAGGCGTACGCCACGCGGTCGATCAAGGGCGTCGAGCCCAGCGCGGTCTTCTTGCTGTCTCCCCCGGCCTTGACCTCCCGCTGACCCAGCGCAGTCGACACCCCGGTCACCAGTGCCGCGGCAAACCCAACGCCGAGGATGACGGCCAGGTTGGCGACGGCGATCGACGTCAGACCCCAGCTGTACGGCCGAAAGGCCCACGCCTCGTCATCACGGCTCGCCCGCCACCTGCGAGTACGTACGGCCAGTCCGACGGCGAACAGCCCGGCGACCAGGGCTCCGGCGCCGGCGAGCATCACGAGCCAGCGTCCGATCACGTCGAACTCGACGACCCGGCTGATGAACTGCGGGATGCGGAACCGGTCGAGCCCGTCCAAGGCACGCTCACGCGGCAGGCCCCGCAGCTGCAGAGCGCGGGCGGCAAGGGCGATCGACAGCATCGACAGCAGCAGGAGGACCAGGGACAGCCGGGAGATCCAGCGATGCCACGTCAGTGCCCATCCCCTGCTGGCCCCGCCGTGCAGCGTCGTCGCCCCTCGCTCCGGATCACCGAGGCCGACGGTCGCCGCGATCGCGACGCCGAGCAGGATGAGGATCACGACTCCGAGGCCCGGGCGCCCCTCCGACGCATCCACGCTCCAGAGCTGCCTGGCGCTGAACCGTTGAGCCATCAGCGCGATCGTGAACAAGCCGATCGCGACGTGCAGCGCCCGGAACGCCGACGTGTCGGAGTCGCCGCGATAGAACTCCGGTCGGGCGAACGGCGTACGCCGTTGCACGTGCTCGACCTTCTCGGTGGGCCGGGGCGATGAGGCATCGACCGGCTGGAGCGCCGGGTCGGGGTCGGGTCGGGCCGGCGGGCCCTCGAGCAACGGCCTGGGTCGCAGGGACAGGCCGAGCGGCAGGATGATCAAGGCGGCGACAACCGTGGCTGCGGCGGGCACGAGGTTCTCGAACCCGTCCGGGATCGCCGAGAGGTGCCGGTAGGCCCACCGGGTGCCGATGATGTCGATCAGCACCATGCCGATCGCGAACGCGAACGTGGCGGTCAGGAACACGGCCTGCAGGCGCAGTCCGGCCATCGCCCCGATCCGCAGCCGCCGCGCCAACGGGTCGACCTTGCCCTCGTGGTCCTCGACCGGCGGCAACATGAACGCCGCAGCGTTGATCAAGCCGAACGGGATCAGCGCGAGCCACAACGCCTTGCGCCACGACCCCGACGTGTAGTTGCCCCAGTGGAATCCCTCGACGACGTGACCGTCCTCGGCCCGGATCTCCCGCCCCTCGTCGTCGACCGCCCGGAAGAACCGCGACTTGTCGTCACCGTCGACCTGGAGGACGTGCGGCCTGGCGAGCATCGCCTCCGGTGGCGTGCCGCTGACACCGTGCACCCTGAGCTCGACCCATTCCGCATGCGTGGCCATCTCGGGCTCCTCACTGTCGCGGGTGCTCCTCATCATGGCGCAGACAGAGCCGCGTTCGCAGGCACTCGGAGTGACACCGGCGACCCGGCCACGTGGCGCTGACAGAATGGCCGCATGACGGTCGGCACCGAACACGAGCTCATCGATCGCTGGATCATCACGTGGGCGCACGCGCGCGGGCTCGAGACGTCGACCGTCGACGGCTGGCCCCTCGTGCACGTACGCTCCCGCACCCGCGAGACCGAGCTGATCTGCACCGATCCCGGGCTCGAGGCGTTCGCCGAGCTCTTCACACACATCGAGGGCGACGAGCGTGCCATGCTCACGGTGATCGCCGACGACGCGAGTCCGTACGCCGAGCTCGCCCTGCCGCCGGGCGTACGCGTCGACCGTGACGACGAGACCCTCATGGCGACGACGTTCCGCCCGATCGAGGTTCCGCCGCTCGAATCACGGTTCACCTCGCGCTGGGACATCGAGGACCACCGCGCTCGCTACTTCGTCGAGGCCGGCGACCGGGTCGCCGCAGAGGGCACGATCGGCATCCTCGGCGAGGACGCGACCTTCGACGCGGTCGAGACCACGCCCGCCTTCCAGCGCCGCGGACTCGGCCGGCATGTCATGGCGACCCTCACGGCGTACGCCTTGGAGTCGGGCGCACGCCGTGGTGTCCTGGCCGCCTCGGCCCAGGGGCGGCTGCTCTACGAGTCACTCGGCTGGGACGCCGAGCTCGACATGCTCTCGCTCATGGGCGCCGTCGACTCCGACTGATCGTCAGACGATCGCGCTGCGGCGACAGACCTCGTCCCACGGCGTCGGCTCCATGCCGAAGTGCTCACGAGCAGCACTGTCGTCTAGGATGTAGGGCGCTGTCCACTGGTACGACAGCTCTCGCAGCTCGCGGATGAGCGGCACGACCTTCGACAGCCCCGCGAACACGGCGTTTGGGACGAGGCTGACCTTGACCGGGGGCTTGCCGACGCTGGTGAGGACCTCGGTGATGGCCTGCTCCTGCGTACGCGGAGGGTTGCTCGGCACGTGCCACGTGCGGCCGTGCGCCGACTCGTCCTCCGCGGCGGCGATCAGGAGCCGTGCCGTGTCGAGCACGTCGGTGAACGTGTGCGGGACGTCCTTGGCGTTGAAGACCCACGCACGCTTGCCCTTGAGGGCGCCGGGCATCTGCCGCGTGATGTGGCCGTTGCCGCCGACACCCGTGCCCATGTAGTCCGAGCCGCGGACCTCGACGGTGCGGATCCGGCCGGCGTCGTGCAGGGCCTTCGCCTCGGCCCACATCGAGGCGCGCAGCACGCCCTTGTGGTCAGTGGCCGCGTCGGGCATGTCCTCGGTCATGGGCTTGTCGACCGGTCCGTACGGGTAGAGGTTGCCGGTGATCGCGTACACGGCGCCCGAGCGTTCGGCCGCGACCAGGAACGCGGCGGCGAGCGGCGGCCAGAACGTGTCCCATGTCGTGTAGTCAGCCGGGTTGGCGCAGTTGTAGAGCACCGAGAACCCCTCGGCGGCAGCGCTCAGCGCGTCGGCGTCCGAGGCGTCGAGCTTCAGGTGGGTCACGCCGTCGATGCCGGTGTCGGTGCCCGACCTCGTGGCGACGGTGACCTCCGAGCCTCGCGCAGCGAGCAGCTGAGCCACGTGGCGGCCGACGGGTCCGGCTCCGACGATGAGGTGACGATCAGACATGGTGGTCCTTCCGAGTTGTGGAGAGCACCGCTCTCGGTTGTGAGCATGTCAGACGTTCAGCCGCATTGCAAGAGCAGTGCTCTCATTTGTTGCGCATGCTCTCTCAATGCTCCACAGTAGGGGCATGGTCGTAGCCAGAACAGCCCGCGAACGGGCCCGCGTCGAGATCACCGCCGAGATACTGGCCGCGGCGCGCGCCCAGCTCGGCGAGGTCGGGCCGAGCCAGCTGTCCCTGCGGGCAGTGGCTCGCGAGGTCGGCATGGTCTCGTCCGCGGTCTACCGCTACTTCGCCAGCCGCGACGAGCTGCTGACGGCACTGATCATCGCCGCGTACGACGAGCTCGGCGCTGCGGCGGAGGCCGCGGAAGAGGCAGTCGAGGACCGCACTGACCACCTCGCCCGGTGGATGGCGACGTGCCGGGCGACCCGTGAGTGGGCGATCAGCCATCCTCACGACTACGCCCTGATCTACGGCTCCCCCGTGCCCGGCTATGCGGCCCCACAGGACACCGTCATGCCGGCCACCCGGGTCATCGTCCGTCTGGTCGAGATCATCGTCGCCGCGCACGGGTCGGGCACCGCTGCCGAGTCGACACAGCCGCCCGCGACCGCCGCCGATCCATCGGGGGTCGTCGCCGACGCCATGGCATTCATCGCCGAGCGGAGCGACGTCGACCTAGAGGCACTGCCGGAGCTCGTGATGCGCACCCTCATGGTGTGGTCAGCGATCTTCGGGACGCTGTCCTTCGAGCTCTTCGGGCACCTCAAGGGCTCGGTCAGCGACTACGAGGGCTATTTCGAGCAGACGGTTCTGCGCCTCGCCGGGGACCTGGGGCTCGCCGAGTGAGCAATCCCTCACGACTTTGATGACCGCGCGAGGTTGTTCGCACGCGACAATGGTCGGATACGTCTGCTGTCGTGCCGAAGGAAGTCAATGCCCCGGATCACCCGTCGTACGTTCGTCGCCGCCCCCGCCCCGCACGTGTGGCAGCTGGCCGGCAACTTTGCCGAATGGCACCCAACGCTCCGCATCTACGCCAACGGCCCCGAGGCGCCGGCCGACGTCGTCGTGACGATCGTGTCGCGGGACGACGAGGCGATGACGCTGTCGTACCACATCCCCGATCCGCCGTTCCCGATCGCGAACCACCGCGCGACGATCCTCGTCGAGGACGCCGGCCACTCCTGCTCGTACGTCACGTGGGAGGCCGACTTCACGGCCGAGCCCGAGGTCCTTCAGGAGCTCGAGGACTCGATCGGCGACGACGTCTTCGCCAAGGCACTCGACAACCTCGCGACGTACGCACAGGACGAGTACGGCAATCAGCAGGTCACCCGCGCCAGCTGAATCATCGGCTCAGCTGCGCCAGTCGCGGAAGCCGACCACGATCAGGCGCATCTGGCGGCGGGCGCCTTCCTTGATCTGCTCCTCGAGGTCGGGGCGGCCGTCCGGCATCTCCACGACCTCCTCGGCGTTGGAGACCATGTTGCGGACGAACAGCCGCGACACCATCTGCACGTCCTCGGTCGACCAGTTCTCGATGTTGGGCAGCCGTGCCAGCACGACTGCCAGCTCACTGACGAACAGGTCGAGCTCGTGGCGGATCGCCGTGCGTACGACTTCAGGGCCGCCAACACGCTCGCGGGCGACGAACGCGAAGTGCGCCTTGCTCTGCTTGACCGCCTCGACCAGTACGTCGGCGGCCGCGTCGATGATGTTGTCGAACACGTGCGGATCGCGCTGCGCGTCGCGAATCATGCGACGCAGCGTCGAGAACGACTGCTCGACCAGCGCGAGGCCCAGCTGGTCCATCGACTCGAAATGGCGATAGAACGCCGTCGGCACCACACCGGCATGCCGTGACACTTGACGGAGGCTGACCTGCGCAAACCCCTTCTCGTGGCTCAGCTCCAGGGCTGACGCGAGGATGGCCTGACGGGTCCGCTCCTTCTGCGCCTGGCGCGAGGCTGACTGCGCGGGCTCGGTCACCTTCACAGCCTAAGTCACCCCTTTCGGTGCACACGCGTATCTCTCGTGGTCGAGGTCACTCGGCGCGCCTGTTGCGCGTGGGCCTCGGGTCGTGCACACTTTGAGTGTACGCATGTTCACTGATTTCGAGGAGGTAACAGATGGGCATCATCCGCAAGGCGCTCAGCTCGCGCCCGGTCGCCTCTCTGACCTCCCCGCACACGATTGACCACTACCTCGACCAGATCCACCCGATGCTCGCAGCGGAGAACGTCCGCGCCCGGGTCGTCGAGGTCGTGCAGGAGACCGGCGACGCCAGCACCGTCATCCTCCGCCCCAACGGCGCGTGGAAGGGGTTCACGCCCGGCCAGCACGTCCAGTTCGGCGTCGAGGTCGACGGCACCCGCCGCGTCCGCTGCTTCTCGGTGTCGAGCTCGCGTGCCGCCAAGAAGGGCACGTTCAGCGTCTCGGTCAAGGCGCACCCCGACGGCTACGTCTCACAGTTCCTGCACCACGAGCTCAAGCCGCGCACGATCGTCTACCTGTCGCAGGCCGAGGGCGAGTTCGTCCTCCCCCGCGTCGTGCCCGACAACCTGCTCCTGGTCAGCGGCGGATCCGGCATCACACCGGTCATGTCGATGATCCGTACGCTCCGCGACTCCGGTCACCAGGGTCAGGTCACGTTCCTGCACTACGCCCGTTCGCGCGACGACGAGATGTTCACCGCCGACCTCGACGCACTTGCCGAGGCAGCCAACGTCACCGTCATGCGCGTCTACACGCGCCAGCCCGCACCGGGAGCCGAGCTCAAGGGCCGCTTCCACGTCGACCACCTCAAGCACCTCGGCATCGACCCGACCGAGACCCTGACGTACGTCTGCGGTCCGGCCGGGCTGATCGCCACCGTTCGCGACACCTACGCAGAGCTCGGTGCCGCCGACCAGCTCCGCCTCGAGTACTTCAAGGTCCCGTCCGTCGACCTCGACGCGGCGGACGCCACCGGCACCCTGACGTTCGACGACGCCAAGATCGAGGCCGACAACTCCGGCGCCACGATCCTCGAGCAGGCCGAGGCTGCCGGGCTCAAGCCGGAGTTCGGCTGCCGCATGGGCGTCTGCAACACGTGCGTCGTCAAGAAGAACCACGGCGCGGTGCGCCACGTCATCAGCAACGAGATCAGCGCCAACACCGACGAGACCATCAAGATCTGCGTGCACGTCCCCGTCGGCGACGTCAACGTCGCACTCTAGGAGAGGGAACCCATGACCAAGGCCAAGAACCCGCCCATCAAGCCGCACAGCGCGAGCAACCACAACGCCGCGCCCCTGTCGCTGGTCAACACCCACAGCGACAAGAAGGCCACGATCGGCCTGGAGTACATGACGTACGAGCAGCTCGAGGAGTTCGGCGAGGAGCTCAACACCGTGCGCCAGCGCGTCCTGGACGACCTCGGCCAGAAGGACGCCGACTACATCCGTCGCGTCATCAAGGTGCAGAAGGCCAGCGAGGTGCTGGGCCGCATCGGCATCTTCATGCCGTTCTTCCCGCCCGTGTTCATCGCCGGCATCCTGTTCCTCGGCCTGGCCAAGATCCTCGACAACATGGAGATCGGCCACAACGTCATGCACGGCCAGTACGACTGGATGAACGACCCGATGGTCGACGCCAGCCGCTACGAGTGGGACAACATCGCCCCCTCCAAGGACTGGAAGCACGGCCACAACTACATCCACCACACCTACACCAACATCCACGGCATGGACCGGGACATCGGCTACAACATGTTCCGCATCGACGAGGACCAGCCGTGGTACGCCAGCCACCGCTTCAACCTGCCGCTCGCGTTCATCCTGATGCTCGTGTTCGAGTGGGGCATCATGTACCACGGCGTCGAGCTGGACCAGTACCTCCAGGGCAAGATCACCAAGGAGGACTTCCAGGGCCGCAAGAAGCGCGCGCTCAAGAAGATCCGCAAGCAGGTCTTCAAGGACTACGTCGCCTGGCCGCTGCTCGGCCTCGCTCTCGTGCCGTTCGTCGGCTGGTGGGCACCCGTCGCCATCCTGGGCGCCAACATCGTCGCCAACGTCATCCGCAACGTGTGGTCGTTCATCATCATCTTCTGCGGCCACTTCCCCGCCGAGGTGCAGACCTTCGCCGAGGAGGACGCGCAGAACGAGACCCGCGGCCAGTGGTACCTGCGCCAGCTGCTCGGTTCGGCCAACATCAGCGGACACAAGCCGTTCCACGTGCTGACCGGCAACCTGAGCTACCAGGTCGAGCACCACCTGTTCCCCGACATCCCGGCGCGCCGCTACCCCGAGGTCGCCGAGGACGTGAAGCTGCTGGTCGAGAAGTACGGCCTGCAGTACAACACCGGTCGCCTGTCCAAGCAGGTCGCCAGCGTCATCCGTCAGCTCGCCAAGCTCGGCCACAAGCCCGACGATCCCTACAAGATCGGCAACAGCCCCGAGTCGAAGGCACTGCGTCGTGCCAAGCGCGAAGCGGCAGCCGCCCTTCGCGAAGAACAGGCACGTGCGCCACAATTGACCTCGTAGTCGACTGCGACCGAGAGGTACACCCGATGGCACTGAGCCGGCGTGAGATCGCCAAGGACGTCCTCCAGCAGTCGACCGAGGCGGCGATAGCCAGTGCCGGGCACGTCGTGGCGATCCTCTTCGAGTCGGCGCGCAAGATCACGACCGAGATCGGTGCGTTCGGCACCGAGATCTTCGAGATCACCGAGGCCAGCAAGCGGGCCGGTCAGGATGGCGACGGCACCAATCCGGCTGCCGAGTAGCAACGAACCACTGGCATGAGCATCTCTGCCGACCGGCCACCAGCCCATTCCTTCGGTGTCTCACGCGCTCCACGCACTCCGCTCAAGGCGCGAGCCGCCAAGGCGATCCTCAAGCCGACCGTCAACCACGTCCCCGTACGCCTGAGGTTCGCGGACGGTCGCGTGTGGGGCGCCGGCGGCGCTGACGCTCCGGAGATGCGCGTCGTACGCCCCAAGGCGTTCTTCGCCCGGCTCGGGGCGGACACCAAGATCGGGTTCGGCGAGGCCTACATGGCCGGCGACTGGACGACCGGCGACGGCACCGACCTCGCGGACCTGCTCGAGCCGTTCGCGGCACGGATGGCGACGATCGTGCCGGTGCCGCTGCAGAAGTTCCGCGTCTTCGTCGACAAGAAGCTGCCCCATCACCAGCGCAACTCGGTCAAGGGATCGCGCCAGAACATCGAGGCGCACTACGACCTGTCCAACGACCTGTTCGCGCAGTTCCTCGACCCGTCGATGACCTACTCCTCGGCCTGGTTCGAGTCGGCCGAGCAGGACCTCGAAGCCGCACAGCTGCGCAAGATCGACGCGATCCTCGACGACGCGCACGTCACGGCCGGCACGCGAGTGCTGGAGATCGGCAGCGGGTGGGGCGCCCTCGCGATCCGCGCCGCGCAGCGCGGTGCGACGGTCACCACGATCACGCTGTCGTCTGAGCAGGCGGCGCTGGCTCAGGAGCGCTTCGCCGAGGCCGGCGTCGACGTCGACCTGCAGCTGGTCGACTATCGCGAGGTCACCGGTGAGTACGACGCGATCGTCAGCGTCGAGATGATCGAGGCGGTCGGCGAAGAGTACTGGCCGACGTACTTCGCGGCGATCGACAAGCTGCTCGCACCCGGAGGACACGTCGCGATCCAGGCGATCACGATGGCCCACCACCGCTACCTCGCGACCCGCAACTCGTACGGATGGATCCAGAAGTACATCTTCCCCGGCGGGCTGATCCCCTCGCTCGACGCGATCGACCAGACGCTGCACGAGCACACGTCGCTCGCGGTGACCAACCGCCGCTCGCTGGGCCAGGACTACGCCCGCACGCTGCACGAGTGGCGCGACACCTTCAATGCCAACTGGGACGCCATCAGGACCCAGGGCTTCGACGAGACGTTCCGCCGCATGTGGGAGTTCTACCTCGCCTATTGCGAGGCCGGCTTCCGCACCGGCTATCTCGACGTCTTCCAGCTCTCCATCTCCCGACCCGCGAAGGGCTGACCGGTGGCGAGCATCGGCCGCCTGCCCAAAGCTCTGCAGGAGGTCTACGAGTGGCAGTACGACGCGGCGTGCGTGGGCGTCGACGAGTCGGTCTTCTTCTCCCCCGATGCTGAACGCGGCCCGAGCCGCCGCGCGCGCGAAGCCGCCGCCAAGGCGCTGTGCGCCGTGTGCCCGGTGATCCGGGAGTGCCTGGAGCACGCTCTCGCCGTCCGCGAGCCGTACGGCGTCTGGGGCGGGCTGAGCATCAACGAGCGCGAGCACCTGCTGCAGGACCGCAAGACGGCCTAGCGTTCCGCCACGAGCTGTCGGTGGGCGCTGGCATGCTGACGTCATGGCGAGAAATGAACGGCAGGAAGCCGCACACGCGCGGCTCGAGGAGCTCTCGGCCGAGCACCAGAAGCTGCCCGGCGTCGACTGGGGCCGGATGTTCGGGTCGACCGGTCTGCGCGTACGCGGCAAGATCTTCGCGGTCGCAGCACATGCCGGCGGGTTGCTGATCAAGGTGCCCGAGGCACATGCCGACGCGCTCATGGAGTCCGGCGTCGCCGATCGTATGGTGATGGGCGGCGTGCCGCGCCGCGAGTGGGTGCTGGTGCCGGACGACGCCGACGACGCGACCTGGGCCGAACAGCTCGACGCCGCCTACACCTACGTCGACTCGATCACGCCCTGACTCACTCGTAGAAGATGCGCTCCACGACCTTGCGGGCCTGACGGGTCGTGCGGAGGTACTCGTCGACCATCCGTTCGCTCTGCTCCATGCCGTAGCCCAGCAGGTGCGCCACGCCGGCGCGCTCGCTGGCCTGCTCGACCATCGACTCGGCGGGCTTGCCGCGCATCAGGACGACGGCGTTGCGAATGCGGCTGACGAGGCGCCACGACGCCTCGAGCGCCTGCGCGTCGTCGTGGCTGACGAGATCAGCCTTGAGCGCAGCGTGCAGGGCGTCGAGCGTGCGGGTCGTCCGCATCTCCGGCACGGCGTGGGCATGCTGCATCTGCAACAGCTGCACGGTCCACTCGACGTCGGCGAGCCCGCCCCGACCGAGCTTGAGGTGCGTGTTGGGATTGGCACCGCGTGGCAGCCGCTCGGAGTCGACGCGGGCCTTGATGCGGCGGACCTCGCGGATCTCGGCCGGGGTCGCGCCGCCTTCGGGCCACCGCAACGGGTCGATCAGTGCCGTGAAGCGCTGGTTCAGGTCGGGATCGCCGACCTCGGCACTCGCCCGCAGCAGCGCCTGGGCCTCCCACACCGCCGACCACTTCTCGTAGTACGCCTTGTAGGCCGCGAACGTCCGCACGAGCGGCCCGTTCTTGCCCTCGGGTCGCAGGTCGGCGTCGACGTCGAGCGGCGGGTCGTCGCCGGGAGCGGCCAGCATCTTGCGCAGCCCCTGCGCGACCGCCATCGCCGCCTCAGCAGCCTCGGTCTCATCGGCGCCCTCGACCGGGTCGTGCACGAACATCACGTCGGCGTCCGAACCGTAGCCGGCCTCACCACCACCGAGTCGGCCCATCAGCACGATCGACAGGCGTGTGGGCATCGTGCCGCGCTCCGCCTCGACGGCTGCGGTGGCGGCCTTGAGCGCACCGTCGAGCGTCGCCGTCGACACGTCGGTCAAAGCCTCACCGACCTCGAGGATGTCGAGACGCCCGAGCACGTCGGCGATGCCGATGCGTGAGAGCTCACGACGCCGCACCCGGCGTACCGCGCGGATCGCGTCCCGCGGGTCCTTGTGGCGGCTGGTCGCGAGCTCGACCTCCGTGCGCAAGCGTTCGCGTTCGAGGGGCTTCAGCTCGGCATCGTCGCCCAGCAGCGCGACCGAGTCGGGCGCTCGCAAGATCAGGTCCGTGACGTAGCGGCTCGACGACAGGACGTGAGCGAGCTGCTCGGCGCCCTCGCCCTCGTCGCGCAGCTTGCGGAGATACCAGTGCGTCTCGCCGAGTCCCTCGGAGATCTTGCGGAACGCCAGCAGGCCGCCGTCGGGATCGGGCGACTCGGCGAACCACGCGAGCATCGCCGGCAGCAGCGACTTCTGGATCGCCGCGCGCCGGGACACCCCCGACGTGAGCGCCTGGATGTGCGCGAGCGCGCCCTTGGGGTCCGCGAAGCCCAGCGCGGTGAGCCGCTGCTCGGCCGCCAGCGGGGTGAGCCGCAGGCCGTCGGTCGGCAGCGAGGCAACCGCCTCGAGCAGGGGTTGGTAGAAGAGCTTCTCGTGCAGCCGCCGCACGATGCGCCGGTGCGCCTGCCACTCACGGGTCAGGTTCTCGGCGGGATTCTGCCGGAACCCCATGCTGCGGCCGATGCGCCGCAGGTCCTCGGCGTCGTCCGGCACGATGTGACTGCGTCGCAGCTTGAACAGCTGGATGCGGTGCTCGAGCGTGCGGAGGAACTCGTACGCCTCCTCCATCGCTGCGCCGTCGCGGCGGCCGACGTAGCCGCCCTCGATCAGTGCCTTGAGCGCGTGCACCGTCGTCGAGCTGCGCAGCGACACATCTGCGCGGCCGTGCACGAGCTGCAGCAGCTGCACCGCGAACTCGACATCGCGCAGTCCGCCCGCACCGAGCTTGAGCTGACGCTCGCGATGGTTGGGCGGGATGTTCTCGATGACGCGGCGACGCATCGCACGTACGTCGGTCACGAAGTTCTCGCGGGTGCTCGCCATCCAGATCATCGGCGAGAGGGCGTCGAGGTAGCCCTGCGCCAGCTCCTCATCACCCGCGGCGTAGCGGGCCTTGAGCAGCGCCTGGAACTCCCACGTCGTGGCCCAGCGCTCGTAGTAGGCGATGTGGCTCGACAGCGAACGTACGAGCGGGCCCGAGCTGCCCTCTGGGCGGAGGTTGGCGTCGACCTCCCAGATCGTGCCTTCGCTCGTGTGCTCGTGGCACAGCTTCATGACCGCGGCGGCGAGCCGGGTCGCCGCAGCGATCGCGGCTCCGTCATCGGCACCTTCGGCGGGCTCGTGGATGAAGATCACGTCGACGTCACTGACGTAGTTGAGCTCGCGCCCCCCGGTCTTGCCCATCGCCATGATCGTCAGCCGGCAGAGGTCAGCGTTCTCGTCGGCGGCCTCGGCGATCTTGAGCGCCGCTCCCAGCGTTGCCACAGCGAGGTCGGCCAGCTCCGCCGAGGACTCCTCGAACGATGTCAGTGCCGTCAGGTCGCGCGCCGCGATGTGCAGGAGCTTGCGGTAGTAGGCGACGCGAAGCTCGTCGGCGGTCGTCGCCTCCGCCATCTGCCGGCGACGGACGTCGAGTCCGATCGGTGTCGTCGAGAGCTCGTCCGTGCTGAGGTCGACCACGTGCTCGGGGTGACGCACGAGGAAGTCGCCGAGCGCCTGGCTCGTGCCGAGGACCACCAGCAGTCGCTGCCGCAGATCGGCGTCGCCGGCCAGCAGGTCGAGCAGCTTGCGCGCACCGAACCGATCGGCGATCGAGGTCAGCGAGGCGAGCGCCGTGTCGGGGCTCGCCACGCCGGCGATCTGGTCGACAAGGGTGTCCGGTACGTTGCCCAGCCTCGTCAGGTCCGCAACGGCGCCTTCGCCGTTGCGGAACCCCTTGCGGGCAAGTGCCAGGGCGAGCTCACGCGCGTCAGTTGCCACTCGTCGAGGCTACTCGACGCCGTGATGCACGATGGAGGTCGTGACCCCAGACGATCCTGCCCTCTCGTTCGGCGCCGCCGCCGATACGTACGACCGAGCGCGCCCGCCCTACCCCGACGAGGTCGTGGACTGGCTCCTCGACGGCGTGGCCGGACCCGTCGTCGACGTCGGCGCGGGCACCGGCAAGCTCACCGCAGCGCTGGCTGCGCGTCGTGACGGCATCGTCGCCGTGGAGCCAGATGCCGGGATGCGGTCGCTCCTGGCGCGCATCCCTGGCATCGACGCGCGGGCCGGATCTGCGGAGGAGGTGCCGGTCAGCGACGGCGCCACAAGCCTCGTGACGATGGCGCAGGCGTGGCACTGGGTCGACGTCCCGCGGGCGTCGGCCGAGCTGGCCAGGGTCCTGGATCGGCCCGGTCGGCTCGGGCTCGTGTGGAACTACCGGTCGGCCGCCGACGAGTGGGTCGTACGCCTGAGCGCGGCGCTCGGCGGGGCCGACTCGGCGGGCCTGATGGACGAGATCCGTACGCAAGGTCCGTCGGTCGAGAGCCCCTTCGGCGCGCACGAGCGACTCGTCGTCGCCTGGGACCACGTCATCGACGTCGACACGCTCGTCGCGCTGGCCGCATCGCGCAGCTATGTCATCGTCCGGCCGCCGAGCGAGCGGGACCGGGTCCTGTCAGCCGTACGGGAGCTGGGGGAGGAGCGCGCCGGGGCCGACGGATCGGTCCGGCTGCCCTACGAGACGTACGCCTTCCGATTCGACCTGACGTGAGCCTCAGACCATCGGCATGAGGCGGTCGAGCTCGAACTGGGTGACCTGGGACCGGTAGTCCTGCCACTCGGCTCGCTTGTTGCGCAGGAAGAAGTCGAAGACGTGCTCGCCCAGCGTCTCGGCGACGAGCTCGCTGCTCTCCATCGTGCGGATGGCCTCGTCGAGGTTGCGGGGCAGCGGGGCGATGCCCATCGCCTTGCGCTCGTTCTCGCTGAGGCCCCAGACGTTGTCCTCGGCCTCGGCCGGCAGCTCGTACTTGCCCTCGATGCCCTTGAGGCCGGCGGCCAGCACGAGCGCGAACGCGAGGTAGGGGTTGCAGCCAGAGTCGATGCCGCGGTGCTCGACGCGCGCCGAACCACCCTTGTGCGGCTTGTACATCGGCACGCGGATGAGCGCCGAGCGGTTGTTGTGGCCCCAGCAGACGTAGTTGGGCGCCTCTCCCCCGCCTGCGAGGCGCTTGTAGGAGTTGACCCACTGGTTGGTGACCGCCGTGATCTCGGGGGTGTGCTCGAGCACACCGGCGATGAACGCGCGACCGGTCTGCGACAGTTGGTACTCGGCGCCAGCCTCGTAGAAGGCGTTCTCGTCGCCCTCGAACAGCGAGACGTGCGTGTGCATGCCCGAGCCCGGGTGCGCCGTGAACGGCTTGGGCATGAACGACGCCCACTTGTCCTGGCTCAGCGCGACCTCGCGGACGACGGTGCGGAACGTCATGATGTTGTCGGCCGTCGAGAGCGCGTCGGCGTAGCGGAGGTCGATCTCCTGCTGACCCGGACCGCCCTCGTGGTGGCTGAACTCGACCGAGATGCCCATGTTCTCGAGCATCGTGATGACCTCGCGGCGGAAGTCCTGGCCGCCGCCCTGGGCCGTGTGGTCGAAGTAGCCGCTGTCGTCGACCGGCACCGGCTGCTCGCCGAGGCCCGGCTTGCCCTTGAACAGGTAGAACTCGATCTCGGGGTGCGTGTAGAACGTGAAGCCCGCCTCGGCAGCCTTCTGGAGCGTGCGCTTGAGCACGTGCCGCGGATCGGCGTACGACGGGGTGCCGTCGGGCATGAGGATGTCGCAGAACATGCGCGCCGTCGCGGGCGTCTCGCCGCGCCACGGCAGGATCTGGAACGTCGACGGGTCAGGCATCGCGAGCATGTCGGACTCGTGCACGCGGGCGAAGCCCTCGATCGCCGAACCGTCGAAGCCGATGCCCTCGGCGAACGCGCCCTCGAGCTCGGCCGGTGCGATGGCGACAGACTTCAGCGAGCCCAGCACATCGGTGAACCACAGACGTACGAACCGGACGTCACGCTCCTCGAGGGCGCGCAGCACGAAGTCTTCCTGTTTTCCCATGCTCACAGTGTGACGACGACGTGTTACGGGCTTGTTACAGGGTCCCCGGCGGCGTTCGGAGGGCCGCGACAGGCCACGGATAGGCTGAACCCGTGCCCCAGATGCGTCTCGCCCTTGCCCAGGTCAACGCCACGGTCGGCGATCTGGCCGCCAACGCCGACCTCGTCGTCGACTACTGCAAGGAGGCGGTCTCTCGCGGCGTTCACCTCGTGGTGTTCCCGGAGATGATGCTGACCGGCTACCCGATCGAGGACCTCGCCATGCGGGCCTCGCTGATCAAGGCGTCGCGCGCCGCCGCCGAGGATCTCGCCGTGCGCCTCAAGGACGAGGGCTGCGGAGAGCTCGTCGCGATGGTCGGCTTCCTCGACCAGGCGCACGACGTCACCGAGAAGATCGGCATCCCCAAGAACGCCCCCACCAACTCGGTCGCCGTCATGCACGGTGGCGAGATCGTCGCGCGGCAGGCCAAGCACCACCTCTGGAACTACGGCGTCGGCGACGAGATCCGCAACTTCGTCGCCGGCGACACGATCAACGTCGTGCAGATCGGCGGCATCGACGTCGCGCTCGCGATCTGCGAGGACCTGTGGCGCGACGGTCCGTCGGCTGCCGCCAAGGCGGCCGACGCCGCGCTGCTGGTGGTGCCCAACGGCTCGCCGTACGAGGCCGACAAGGACGACGTACGCCTCGAGCTGTGCGCCCGTCGTGCCGCCGAGGGCGAGTGCGTGCTGGCCTACGTCAACCTCGTCGGCGGCCAGGACGAGCTGGTCTTCGACGGCGACTCGATCGTGGTCGACGCCGCCGGCGCGGTGCTCGGGCGCTCAGGCCAGTTCGAGCCCGAGCTGCTCGTGGTCGACCTCGACCTGCCGGCCGCGACCCCGGCGATGCCGGGCGCCGACGAGCGCTTCGGCGGCCTTGCCATCAAACGTACGATCGTCAGCGCCGAGCCGTTCGAGGCGTACGAGCCGCTGCCGACCGTCACCAACGAGCGGATGCCCCGGCACGAGGAGATCTGGACCGCGCTCGTGGTGGGCCTGCGCGACTACGTGCACAAGAACGGCTTCCAGTCGGTCCTGTTCGGCATGTCCGGCGGCATCGACTCGACCCTCGTCGCGGCGATCGCGGTGGACGCTCTGGGAGCTGAGAACGTCTTCGGCGTCTCCAACCCCAGCGCCTGGTCGAGCGAGCACTCCAAGTCCGATGCCGCCGAGCAGGCGCGTCGCACGGGGCTGTCGCTCGACACCGTCCCGATCGCGCCGATCTTCGACGCGTACCAGGAGGCCCTGCACCTCGACGGCCTCGCGGAGGAGAACCTGCAGGCCCGCATCCGCGCCGTCATCTGGATGGGCCTGTCCAACCAGCACGGCCACCTCGTGCTGGCCTGCGGCAACAAGTCGGAGCTCGCGACCGGCTACTCCACGATCTATGGCGATGCGGTCGGTGCATTCGCGCCGATCAAGGACGTGCCCAAGACGCTCGTCTGGGAGCTGGCGAAGTGGCGCAACCAGGCCGCCGCCGAGCGTGGCGAGACGCCGCCGATCCCCGAGGGCACGATCACCAAGCAGCCGTCGGCCGAGCTGCGCCCCGGGCAGTACGACTCGGACTCTTTGCCGCCCTATGACCTGCTCGACGCCGTCCTCGATGCGTACGTCGAGCGTGATCTCGGGTCCGCCGACGTCATCGCCGAGGGCTTCGACCCCGCGCTGGTCGAACGCGTCATCACGCTGGTCGACCGCGCGGAGTACAAGCGCCGTCAGTACCCGCCGGGCCCCAAGGTGTCGCGCCGCAACTTCGGCCGCGATCGCCGCGTGCCGATCACCCACCGCTGGCGCGAGAAGCTCGACGGCTAGGTGCTTGCCGGGCGGTGCCTGAGTCGCCCTTCCGGCCCACTGATGGGCGACCAGGTCACCGCCTGGCGCTCTCGCTGTCCTGACCTGGCCGGCCCGTGAGTTCGTTCACACTCGGTGGCGCGTGGCCCGCGATCTGGCACGCTGGAGACATCCGTGGACTCCGCAAGGAGCTGCGAGACGACAAGGAGAACCACCATGGCTGACGCCACCCCTGAAGAGACCGCCCCGTACGGCTCCGGACCCGCCGCAGCGCCCGCTGCGCAGGCCGGAAGCACCCAGATCCGCAAGATCCGTACGCATCACCTGCTCCAGATGAAGGAGCGCGGCGAGAAGTGGGCCATGCTCACGGCGTACGACCAGTACGCCGCTGCGACGTTCGACGAGGCCGGCATCCCCGTGATGCTGGTCGGCGACTCCGCGAGCAACAACGTCTTCGCCAACGAGACGTCGCTGCCGGTCACGGTCGACGAGCTCATCCCCCTCGTCCGCGCCGTGACTCGCTCGACGACGCGTGCGCTGATCGTCGCCGACCTGCCGTTCGGGTCCTACCAGCGCTCCCCCGAGCAGGCCTTCGACACCGCCGTCCGCTTCATGAAGGAGGCGAACGCGCACGCGGTCAAGCTCGAGGGCGGACTGCCGATGGTGCCGCAGGTCAAGCTGCTCACGGACGCCGGCATCCCCGTCATGGCGCACATCGGCTTCACGCCGCAGGCCGAGCACAACCTCGGCGGCTATCGCGTGCAGGGCCGTGGCGACGCCGCCGAGCAGCTCATCGCCGAGGCCAAGGCGCTCGAGGAGGCCGGCGCGTTCGCGGTCGTCATGGAGATGGTCCCGGCGCCGGTCGCCGCCGAGGTCACCAAGGCGCTGCGCATCCCGACGATCGGCATCGGCGCCGGCATCGACTGCGACGCCCAGGTGCTGGTGTGGCAGGACATGATGGGCCTGCGCACGGGCAAGGCGCCGCGGTTCGTCAAGCGCTACGCCGACCTCCACGGCGTGATGCTCGAGGCCGCCAAGGCGTACGCCGACGACGTCGCCAACGGCGCCTTCCCGGCAGCCGAGCACAGCTTCGAGAGCTGAAGATCAGTGGTCTCGATACACCTGCTCGTTCCTCGCAGGCACTCGACCAGCGAGTGCTCGCTGGTCGAGTAGCCGACGAGCTCTGCGGGGAGGCGTGTCGAGACCCTAAGGACTCCAGTCCCAGACGACAGCGCCGAACCACGCGAGCCCGGCCCACAGCAGGAGCCCGACGACCGGCACGACGATCGTGCGCCGCGGGTGCGTGCGCGCCCACTTCGCCACGAGCCACACCTGCGGGATGAGCAGAGCGAACGCGATCACGACGCCCCACCACGGCGCGAACAGCCCGGTCGACACCGAGCACCACAGCACCATGAAGAGCCCGACGACTGCGATCCACGGACCGGAGCGGTCGAGCTGGAGCCTGCGGCGGCTCACTCCTTCGGCTGCTCGGCGTCGTCGTTCCAGTCGGGGTCGTTGTCCCAGTTCTTCGTACGCTCGGCCGCGATCTCGTAGGCGTGCGACGCCTCCTCGGCCGTGTCGTAGGGACCGAGGCGATCAGCTGCGCGGCAGCCTTCCTCGCCCTCGACCGTGTTGTGCTTCGTGCAGTAGTAGAACTTGCCCTCGCTCATGCCTCCATCCTGCCCCAACCGGCGCTGGCGTGCGTTCTCTAGACTCGGCGGGTGACTGTCCTGACTGCTGGCCGCCTGTCCGCCGAGCGCGCGGTCCCGGCATCGATCGAACGTCCTGAGTACGTCGGACAGATCGCGCCGTTGCCCTATCGCGGTTCCTCCGTGCGCGACGACGAGACGATCGCGGCGATGCGCATCGCCGGCCGGATCGCCGCCCAGGCGCTGGACGCGGTCGAGGCCGCGATCGCTCCGGGGGTGACGACCGACGAGCTCGACCGCGTCGGACACGAGTTCCTCGTCGACAACGGCGCCTACCCCTCGACCCTCGGCTACCGCGGCTATCCGAAGTCCCTGTGCAGCAGCGTCAACGAGGTCATCTGCCACGGCATCCCCGACGACCGCCCCCTCGAGGACGGCGACATCGTCAACATCGACATCACCGCGTTCATCGGCGGCGTCCACGGCGACACCAACAAGACCTACCTCGTCGGCGACGTCGACCAGGAGTCACGGCTGCTCGTCGAACGTACGCACGAGGCCACGATGCGGGCGATCCGCGCCGTCAAGCCGGGCCGCGAGATCAACGTGATCGGACGGGTCATCGAGTCGTACGCCAAGCGCTTCGGCTACGGCGTGGTCCGTGACTTCACCGGCCACGGCGTCGGACCGGCGTTCCACGACGGCCTCGTGATCCCCCACTACGACGACCCGTCCTACGACACCGTCATCGAGAAGGGCATGACCTTCACGATCGAGCCGATGCTGACCCTCGGATCGGTCGAGTGGGACATGTGGGACGACGGCTGGACCGCCACGACGCAGGACAAGTCCCGCACGGCCCAGTTCGAGCACACGTTGCTGGTCACCGCCGACGGCGCCGAGATCCTGACCCTGCCCTGACAGGCTCAGCGCAGGAATGCCTTGACCAGGAAGGCCACGACGATTCCGATGCCGGCGCCGAGCAGCGCTGCCGGGAGGAACAGGTCGTCGCCGGCGAACAGGCCGACCGCTCCGCCGACCAGGATCCCGAGTCCCGCACCCACCGCGTACGTGTAGGTGGACGACGGCTCGGGAGGGTGGTGTTCGCTCATGACCCGAAGCGTATCCGCCCGACAGGGCTGCTGTAACTGCTTGTGACAGTCGCCTCGTGGCTGGTCAGGGAATCCAGTTGAACTCGTCCGGGTTGGGCCCGGTCCGCTGACCCTTGTCGAGCGCCGTGATGAGGCCGAGGTCTGAGTCGGAGAGCTCGAAGTCGAACAGATGGAAGTTCTCCTCGACCCGGCTGCGCGTCACGGACTTGGGGAAGACGATGTCGCCACGCTGCACGTGCCACCGGAGGACGACCTGCGCCGGTGTCTTGTCGTGCGCCTTGGCGATCCCGGTGATGACCGGATCGTCCAGGACGAGCCCCTGCGCGATCGGCGACCACGCCTCGGTCGCGATGCCGTGCTCGGCGTTGACCGCGCGCACGTCGTCGTTGGTCAGGTAAGGGTGCACCTCGATCTGGTTGACCGCTGGGACGATCTCGGTCTCCTGGACGAGGCGACGGATGTGGTTGGCCTGGAAGTTGGACACACCGATCGCCTTGGCCCGGCCGTCGCGATAGACCTCTTCGAGCGCCTTCCACGTCTCGACGAAGTCGACGTCGATGCCCGGCAGCGGCCAATGGATCAAGAACAGGTCGAGATAGTCGAAGCCCAGGACCTCGAGGGACTCCTCGAACGCCGCGAGGGCGTCGTCATGGGCGTGGAACCCGTTGTTGAGCTTGCTCGTGACGAACACCTCGGACCGGTCGAGACCAGACTCTCGCAGGGCCTCGCCGACGCCTCGCTCGTTGCGATACATCTCAGCGGTGTCGATGTGACGGTAACCGACCTCGAACGCCGTCAGCGTCGCCTCCTTGGTGTCCTCGGGCGGCACCTGGTAGACGCCGAATCCCAGCTGAGGGATCGACACACCGTTGTTCAGGGAGATCGTGGGGACAGTGCTCATGAAGCAGGACTCCTGGAAGATCGTGGGTGAGGTCACGCTGTCCGAGGGCCGTGGCAGGCCTTCGCTGGGCAGCCTTCACCAGCCTACGCGGAGCGTGATGATCAGCACGCCTAACTTCCGGGCTCCCACGTCGTTCTTGATGTGGGGACCTAGACGAGGAGGTCGGGCGTGCATCGAGTCGTACTCAACATGCAGATGAGCAGCGACGAGGCATTCACGACCGTGTCGACCGCGCTGGGCGCGATTCCGGACATCACGATCGACGCTCCCGGCTGGAACAACAACCGCCACCTCGTCGTGACGATCCAGACCGAGGACCCCGACGCCGTCGACATCGTCCGCGAGATCACGTGGCAGTTCGACGCACTCGCGATCCAGCACTCGCTGCACCTCGCCGACGCCGGCTGACGCCTCAGCCGCGCTTGAGCGGCCGCAGGGTGAAGAGGTTGTCCGAAGGGTCGACGACCGCCTTGAACCTCGCTCCGACGACGTATGCCTTCTTGTCGTGGTCATCGCGATTGACGGCGCGAAACTCCGGTACGTCCTTGCCGCTGATGCGCAGCTGGAGCCGGGCGACATCGTTCGAGCCGTCCCCCGGATCGGTCACCTCGAGGCCGAGGATCTCGGCGGTCGCGTCGTGTCCGCCCCGCAGCAGGCGCTCGGTGTCGTCGCGGGCCTGGTTCGCCTCGAACCACATCCACGCTCCGAGCAGGCCCATGACGAGCACGAAGCCGACGATGGTCAACGCCACACCCCACCACGGTTGGTCGACCTGGTCGAAGATCAGCATCGCCGGCCAGAACAGGATGAACAACCAGCACGCGATGGCGTTGAATCGGAAGAACAGCCGCGCGAACGGGCCGGCGATCGAAGCCTGCTTGGCCGTGACGACCTCATCCGTGGACATGCTGTCAGGATATCGGCGCGCTGAGGCGGCGGGGGCGAATGAGCCGGCCTGTAAGCCGGATCCTGTCGGGCCACCGAAGTGGCCCGGGCGACCATCCATCTGGGACGCCCATTGCTGGACGCCTCGTGCGACCTACCCGCTGACATAGGACGAGCAGCCCGTCAGCGCAGACCCCACGTCGCCGAAACGACGTGACGTCCTCTTGGTCTTGCTCCCGGTGGGGTTTACCTAGCCGCCCCGGTCACCCGGAGCGCTGGTGAGCTCTTACCTCACCGTTTCACCCTTACCCGTTCCCCGGAGGGCCGTTGGCGGTTTGATTTCTGTGGCACTGTCCCGCACGTCGCCGTGGGTGGCCGTTAGCCACCACCGTCGCTCTGCGGAGTCCGGACTTTCCTCGACACCACGGGGGTGCCGCGGTCGCCCGGCCGACTCATTCGCGTCCGCCAGCCTACCGCCCGCCGGGGTGTCGCGGTGCCGTCCGCTAGACTGGCGGCACGAAAGGGAGTAGTCCCCAACGGCTGTGTCGACATACTGACTCCACGAAACTGTGGGTTCCGGTGCAGCAGGCCACCTCACGGTGGCGGACGAGACTTTCGACCAGAATTTGTCGATGACAATGCCTGGTCGAAGGCTTGTCACCCGGCTCTTCGTCCAGGTGGACGAGGAGCCCTTTTCATGTACGCGGTGCTGCTGAGTGCAGCGTTGGTGTTCGTCGCCGAGCTCGGCGACAAGAGCCAGCTGATGTCGATGACGTTCGCGACCCGATACCGGGCGCGGACCGTGATCCTCGGCGCGGGCCTCGCCTGCACGCTCACCAACCTGGTCTCCGCACTGGTTGGCAACGCGATCGGCGATGCGCTGCCGGAGCACGCCGTACGCCTTGCCGGTGGCGTGCTGTTCCTCGTGTTCGCCGCGCTGACGTTGCGCCACCTCGCTGCCGGAGAAGAGCCGAAGCCGCCCGCGACCGGCGGCGCCGCGGTGTTCGTCGTCGGGGCCGCGTTCGTGCTGTCGGAGCTCGGTGACAAGACGATGCTCGCGACCATGACGCTGTCGACGCAGTACCACTGGATCCTGATCTGGATCGGCAGCACGATCGGCATGCTGGTCTCGATCGTGCTGGCTGTGTTCGTCGGCAGGGCCCTGCTGCAGGTCCTGCCGATCAAGGCCGTCCATCTCGTCTCAGCTCTTCTGTTCGCCGGTGTCGGGGTGTGGATGCTCGTCGGCTAGCCTCCTCCGGGTGACACACGACCTGGGCTCACTGGCGGAGATCGTCGGCTTCCTGGTCGCGATCATGGTGCTGGCGCAGGCGTGTGCCGACGAGGGCCTGTTCGACGTGCTCGGTGACCGGGTGTCGAGGTCGGCCGGCGGGTCGAGCGTCAGGCTGCTGGCCTGGAGCGTCGGCCTCGCAGCCACGGTCACAGCGGTGCTCAGCCTGGACGCGACCGTGGTGCTGCTGACCCCGATCCTCATCGCCGCCAGCGCGCACCGCTCTCACGCGTACGCCACGGTGCGGCTGGCCAACTCCGGCTCGACCCTGCTGCCGGTGTCCAACCTGACCAACCTGCTCGTGTTCAGCGCGACCGGCCTGACGTTCGTGGGTTTCACCTGGGCGATGCTGCCGGTGTGGCTGGTGGCCGTCGCAGGCGAGTACGCCGTCCTGCGCTGGTGGTTCCGCGCGGAGACCCGCGAACCGTATGCGACGCCGACCGGCGAGCCGCACGCCCTGCCATGGTTCCCTCTCGTCGTCGTCCTGGCCGTCCTGCTCGCCCTCGCGACCGGCACGACGCCCTGGATCCCCGCGTCAGTCGGAGCGGTGCTGGTCAGCGCGTACGCCCTCCTGCGGCGCACCGCGTCGTGGCGTGACCTGATGCACGCTGCCAACCTCCCGCTCGCGGTCGTGGTCCTGGCCTGGGCGCTCGTCGTGTCCTGGTTGGGCACGACTGCCGTCGGCGAGTGGTTCACCGATGCGATGCCGGCCGGCACCGGGCTCGGCGCGCTGTTGGTCACCGCATTGGTGGCCATGGTGGCCGCCAACCTCATCAACAACCTGCCGGCGACCCTGCTGCTCCTGCCTGCGGCCGACTCCGCCGGTTCGCTGGCGATCCTGGCCCTGCTCATCGGCGTCAACGTCGGTGCCAACCTGACGATGATCGGGTCGCTGGCCAACCTGTTGTGGCGGCAGTCGGGTGGCCGGGCGCTGTCGACCGTACGCGAGTTCCACCTGCTGGGGTTGGCGACGACTCCTGCACTGGTGGTCGTCTGCACCGTGATGCTCTGGGCGTGGACGTCGCTCATCTGGTGACTCTGTAAGGTCGGTCCGTGCTGATCCTGCTGCCGCCCTCCGAGGGCAAGACCCGCCCGGAGTCCGGCGCACCTCTCGACCTCGAGACGCTCTCCTTCGGCCGGCTCACGCCCGTACGCGCACAGCTGCTGCGTACGCTCGTCAAGCTCTGCAACGGCAACCCGAAGCGGGCCATGGAGGTGCTCGGTCTCGGCGCGACGCAGGCCGACGCGATCGCCGTCAACGCGGTGCTGCCCCAGGAGCCGACCGCCCGCGCCGACGAGATCTACACCGGCGTGCTGTTCTCCGAGCTCGACCTGCCGAGCCTCGACGACGCATCGCGCAAACGAGCCGACGAGTCCCTCGCGATCGCCAGCGCACTGTTCGGCCTGCTGCGACCCGACGACCTGATCCCGGCCTACCGGCTGTCGGGCAACGTGACGCTGCCTCGGCTCGGCACCGTCGCGGGCCGGTGGCGTGCCCCGCTCCCCCGCGTCATGGGTGAGGTGGCCGGCGACGGTCTGCTGGTCGACCTGCGTTCCGGGACGTACACCGCCCTCGGGAAGCCCCCCGCGGGGCTGGCCGAGCGCACCGCGACGATGCGGGTCCTGCACGAGCACCGCGGCGTACGCAAGGTCGTCAGCCACTTCAACAAGGCGACCAAGGGCCGCATCGTGCGCGGCCTGCTGGAGTCGGGCGCCGATCCTCATACGGTCGATGAGCTGCAGAGCGTGCTGGCCGATCTCGGCTGGACCGTCGAGCGCGCCGGTCAGCGCCTCGACATCGTCGTCGCCGAGGTCTGAGCCCCTCGATCCTTGAGCGGCTACTCCGGGACGACGTTGACGTTGCGGACCGATGCCGCGCCGTCCGGATACCACTGGATCGTCGTGATCGAGGCGGGCGAGAGCTCGATCTTGTAGATCACCTGCATCGGTGCACCCAGAGCGAGCCGCACCAGCAGCTTGATCGGGGTGACGTGGCTGACCGCGACGACGGTCTTGCCGCCGTACGTTTCGAGAATCCGGTCGCGAGCAGCCGCCACCCGCTCGGCGACGGTGTCGAACGGTTCCCCGCCCGGCGGCGCCACCGCCGTGGACCCGAGCCAGTCGTCGAGCTCGTTCGGCCATCGCTCCATGATCTCGCCGAACGTGAAGCCGTCCCACTCGCCGAACGCGGTCTCGGCCAGGCCCGCCTCGAGCTCGACGTCGAGACCGAGCTCGCCGGCCACGACCGCCGCGGTCTCCCGCGTGCGCTGCATCGGCGACGTGACGATCGCGTCGACGCCACCCAGCCGCTTGAGCCACGCGGCGGCCCGTCGGGCCTGCTCGACGCCGGTCGGAGTCAGCCCGGGGTCGTCTCCCCCGCTGCCGGAGAACACCTTGCGCTCGGTCGCCTGCGTGACGCCGTGGCGCAACAGGACGATCGTCGTGGGCTCGCCCGACGCCCCACCCCGCCAGCCGAGCTGGGCGCTTGGCGCCTGCGGAGCGGTGCCGCCGACCGTGCCGGGCCCACCGGCCGCCTCGTCGTCGAGTGCGGCATTGGCGAGCGCATCGGCCGCCGTGTTCTGCTCGCGCGGCACCCAGGTCCAGGTCACCGTGCCGCGCGGCAGGAGGGCGCGCGCCTGCTCCGCGAGCGGCTGCATGCTGGCGTGCTTGATCTTCCACCGGCCGGCCATCTGCTCGATGACCAGCTTGGAGTCCATCCGCACCTCGACGTCGGTGACCTCGGGAGCGTGCTCGCGGGCCATCTCGAGACCGGCGATCAGTCCGGAGTACTCGGCGACGTTGTTGGTGGCGATGCCGATCGTCTCGCCCCGCTGGGCGATGACCGCCCCGGTGTCGGCGTCACGGACCAGCGCACCGTAGGACGAGGGGCCGGGGTTGCCCCGTGAGCCACCATCGGCCTCGATGATGATCCGCGAGGTCACAGCCCGGACTCGGCCGTACGTACGAGGATGCGGCCGCACTCGGGGCAGCGCAGGACGTCATCTTCCGGAGCCGCCGCGATGTCTCGCAGGTCGGCGCCGTTGAGCTCGAGCCGGCAGCCCTCGCACCTGCGGGCGCGCAGGGCAGCCGCACCGAGGCCGCCGTACTGGGCACGCACCTTGTCGTAGAGCGCGATGAGCTCGTCGGGCACCCCGGCCGCGGCCTGTGCCCGGTCGGCCTGAGCCGCGGCGGCCTGTTCGTCGAGCACGACGATCGCCGCGTCGCGGGCGTCGACAGCTTGCGCGAGGTCCTCGTTGATGGCGGTGAGGTCCGACTCGAGGGCGGTCAACCGGGTCTGCGCCTCTTCGAGCTTCTCCATGACCTCGAGCTCGTCGTCCTCGAGTGTCGAGATGCGGCGCTCGAGCGCGACGAGCTCGTGCTGCAGGCTCTCGAGGTCCTTGGGGTTGCTGATCGCTCCGGAGTTGAGCCGCTCCTCGTCGCGGGCGCGCCGGGTCTTGACCTGCTCGACCTCGGCGTCGGCCTTCTTCTGCGCGCGGGTGAGGTCGGACACCTCGGTGTCGGCCTCGATGCGTGCCCCGTCGAGGTCGTTCGCCTTGGCCTGCAGATCAGCGATCTGGGCGTGCTCCGGGAGCGAGTTCTTGCGGTGCTGGAGCTGGGCGAGGACGGAGTCCTGAGCCTGCAGGTCGAGCAGGGCGGACTGGGCGGTGGGGTCGGCTTTCACAAGGGCTACCGTACCGGCACAGAGTTCCCCGTCACGGGCCGCTCGATCCGCCGGGCCTTCACGAAATGTGCGAGGTCCAGGGATCGGTCACGATGGTCGAGACCTTGGTCTCGATGCCGGGCAGCCGCTCGCCCAGCGCACGCGATCCCACGGGCAGCCAGGTCCACTCCGCTGCCCAGTGGGGTACGTCGACGACGGCGCAGGCGCCAGGCTTCTCGAGGTGCTCGCTGACCGGGTGGTGCCGCAGGTCCGAGGTCACGTAGACATCGGCGCCGGCCGCGTCGGCCGTGGCCAGCAGGAAGTCGCCCGATCCCCCGCACAGTGCCACCGTGCGAATCGATCGCTCCGGATCGCCGGCCACCCGGGTCGCACTGTGGTGTGCCGGCAGCCGCTCCGAGACGTGGGCGGCGAATGCCGCCAGGGTCATCTCCGAGCCCAGCGTCCCGATACGGCCACTGCCGCGATCCGTCGCCTGGGCGGCGGGTTCGAGGACGTCGTAGGCGACCTCCTCGTACGGATGAGCACTGAGCAGCGCAGCCCGCACGTCGTCGCGCAGTCGCCGTTCGGCCACCATCTCGATCCGCGCCTCGGAGACGTGCTCGACCGTGCCGACCTCACCGATCGCCGGGTCGGCGCCCTCGAGCGGGCGGAACGATCCGGTGCCGGTCGACCGGAACTGTGCGGAGTCGTAGTCGCCCATCCGCCCGGCGCCCGCGGCGTGCATCGCGGCGACGACCCGGTCGGCGTCTGTCTCGGGCACGAACACGACCCACTTGTCGGTCGGACCTGCCGGATCAGCCTCCAGCGGGCGTACGTCCGACAGTCCCAGCGCCAGCGCCATCGACTCCGAGACCCCGAGGACGGGGCTGTCGGCGTTGGTGTGGCACGTGTGCAGCGCGATGCCGTTGCTGATCAGGGTGTGGACCACACGCCCCTTGGGCGAGGTCGCCGCCACGCTCGTGACCCCCTTGAGCCACAGCGGGTGGTGCGTCACGACGAGATCGGCGCCCCAGGCGACCGCCTCGTCGACGACTGCCTGCACGGGGTCGACGGCGAAGAGCACCTTGGTGATCTCGGCGTCGGGATCGCCGGCGACGGTGCCGACGGCGTCCCAGCTGTCGGCCCACCGCGGGTCGTACAAGCCGTCGAGGACGCTGACGACGTCACGCAGTGTGGGCATGCCGTCACTGTAGTGAACCGGCAACGCCGTCCCGCACGAGCCGTGTGGGCCTCGTGCGGGACGGCGTTGAGCGGATCAGCCGGCCTTGACCTTGACCGGCGGCGTCGAGCTGACGGTGCCGTCCGAGCGCATCAGCACGGTGTGCTGCTGCGGGTGCCGGAAGTCGAACATCGCCGTGAACGTGTTCGCCCGGGAGTCGAACGCGTGATCACCGATGCTCGAGACGCCCCAGTTCTGCTCGATGAACTTCAGCACCGAGGGCTGCTCGAGCCTGGTGTGCGACACGTAGTTGCGCTTCGCGAACGGCGAGATCACCAGGAACGGCAGACGCTGGCTCGGTCCACAGCGGTCCGCGTAGCCACCGGCGGGAGCCGTCGCCGACTTCCCGGCAGCCGTCGTGCAGACCGCCTGGTCGGTGGCGGGATCGGCCGAGCCGTTGAGGATCGTCGGCGCCACGTGGTCGTACCAGCCGTCCGAGTCGTCGTACGTCACGACGATCGCCGTGCTCGACCAGGACTTCGACTTCTGGATCGCGTTGATCTCGCGGGTGAGGAACTTCTGCTCGTCCAGCGGGCTGGAGTACGAAGCGTGGCCGTCCTGCGCCTCAGGCGCCTTCACGAACGACACCGCGGGCAGGGTGTTGGCCTTGACCGCCTTGTCGAAGTAGCTGAGGTCGTAGTTGTGGTTGGCGCGACCGTTGTGACCGACCTCGGCGAGCGACGTCGGTGCGAGGTGGTGCGGGTTGGACGTCGACTTGTAGTACTCGAACGGCGAGTGGTGCGGCGAGTAGTCACGGACGTTCTGCCCGATGCTGTTCGTCGTGGTCGTCTCGCACTTCGCGTAGTGCCCCTTGGTCCCGTCCCAGGCCGTCGACGGGGTGAAGCCGCCCTGGAACCAGCCCCATGTGACGCCCTGCTGGTTGAGCCGGTCACCGATGTTCTTGCCGGACATGCCGACCACGGCGGAAGTCGCGGTGTGGTCGTTGTCGGAGCAGTCGTCGTAGGCCGGGTCGGGGTCACCGATGACCGTGCCGACACCCGAGGCGTTGGCGCCGGCAACGGCGGTGGACCCGGTCAGTGCCGCGCCGGTGTTGGGGTCGTACGCCGTGCCGCCGTGGGTCTGGCCCGAGATGAGGTTGAGCGCGCCCGGGGTGGACGGTCCGAACGTGGAGTCCCAGTTGTTGTCGCTCATCGAGTAGTTCTGCGCGTAGTTCCACAGGCCGGTGACGGTGTTGCCGTCGAAGTAGTCCATCGCGAGGCCGGGGCTGCCGTAGAGCCCGGTGCAGGTGTCGACGCTGGTCGACTCGACGAACTTGTCCATCGCACCGCCGTTCACGGCCTTCTGCTCGGGCGTGTAGTTGTGGTTCTGGCTGCACGTCGCGTTCTGCGCGTGCGTGAGGCGACTCGGTGCGTACGCATTGGGGTTGTTGGTCAGCGCACCCGAAGTCACGAGGTTGTTGTTCTTGGGCGTACGGCTCGAGCCGTGGAACGTCACGCCGTCAGAGTTCGCGGCCTTGGGATAGGTGCCGAAGTAATGGTCGTAAGAGACGTTCTCGTCGAACAGGACCACCAGGTGCTTGATGGGGGTCTTGGTGCGGGAGGTGCGCCCGCTCTGGTGCGCCACGCGCGGATGGGCACTTGCGGCCGACAGCTGCACGCCGCCGGCCACGAGGCCGGCTGTCGCCATGAGCGCCATCGCGCCCTGACGCAGACGCTTGGTCCTTGTCACCATGTTTCTTCCTCATCTTCTCGGGGGGTGGGTGTTGCGTGTGGCTGGGCGACGGGCTCAGGTGAGCAGCCGTCGGCCCAGCCAGTCCTGGTGATCCCGTACGCCGGGGAGGGCGAAGAAGTAGCCACCCCCGAACGGCGAGACGTAGTCGACGAGAGGCTCGTCGGCGAGGCGCTTCTGGATCGCGACGAACTGGCGCTCCAGGTCGGCGTTGAAGCACGTGAAGATCAGGCCCATGTCGAGGTTGCCGTTGGCATCCGTGCCGCCGTCGTAGTTGTAGCCGCGACGCAGGATCTGCTGCTTCTTGGCGTGCGCCGTGTGCGGGTTGGCGAGGCGGATGTGCGCGTCCATCTGGATCACCTCGCCGGAGGGATCGGCGGCGTAGTCGGGGACATCGTGCTCCTTGGAGCCCGTGAGCGGCGCACCGCTGTCGCGCCGGCGACCGAAGATGTTCTCCTGCTCGCGGATCGAGATGCGGTCCCAGAACTCCACGAGCATCCGGATCTGACGCACCACGTGATAGCTGCCGCCGTCGACCCAGTCCGGCTCGTCGCCGCCGGACCGGGTCCAGACCAGCTGGTTCATCAGCGAGGCGTCCGCGGTCGACGGGTTGGCCGTGCCGTCGCGGAAGCCCATGAGGTTGCGTGACGAGCCCGCCGGTCGCGGCGGCGAGTGGAAGCCGTCGCGGCGCCAGCGCACCTGCATCGCCCCGCGAGTGGCGCGGGTGATCTCGCGCAGCGCATGCAGCGTCGTGTCCTGGTGGTGCCCGCAGATCTGCAGGAGCAGGTCGCCGTCACACACCGCGCGGTCGAGGTCGTCGTTGGGGAAGTCCTCCATACGGCGCAGCCGTGCGGGCTTGCGGTCGGCCAGGCCGAATCGGTCGTCGAACAGCGACGCGCCGACCGACGTCGTGATCGTCAGCCCGTCGGACGGGACCACCGGGCCGAGCACACCGGAGTCCGACGGCGGTGTGGCGAGACCGGTGTCCGGCGGGGTCCCACCCTTCGTCAGCGAGCGGGCCGTCGACGTGATCGTGCGGAACAGGTCGACGAGCTCCGCCTTGGACGACGCCGTGACGTCGAGCGCCACGTAGCTCGCCTGCGCCTGAGCCGGCGTGAGGATGCCGCGCTGGTGCACGCCCTCGAAGGCGTACTGATGGGAGGCGGTGTCGGTCGCCGCACTCGCCGATCGCGGCAGGAGCGTTGAGCCCGCCGCCACAGCGACCGCTCCGGCCGCAGCCCCGCCGAGGAGGTTGCGACGGCTGACTCCGGTGACCTCGGGATCGCGCCTCACGAGGTCCTCCTCGGGTCGCAGATCGCCGCGACGGGTGCGAGCAGCTCGAGCGTCGCGTCGATCTGGGCGTTGACCTTCTCCCGCTGGCTGCGGGTCAGGGCCGAGAGCGGGGTCCACTCACCGTCGGCGCCCTGGAACGTACGAATCAGGTGCTGGGAGGTGTCGAGCGCGCGCTCGGTCGCCGCGAGGTCGGGATAGCGCTCCGCGAGGATCGTGCGGAGCGGCTCCAGGGCCTCGCGCGTGCCGGTCAGGTTGGCGTCGACGGTCGCCAGGGCGGTGTGACTGCCCGCGTCGGTCCGCCCGGTGAGCTCGAACTCGAGGGCGTTCTCGAGGATCTCGTGCGACCGCAGACCGATGTCGACCGGATCGACCCGCCCGCTCACGAACGCCGACCGCAGGTCCGAGACCGACCGCACGAGCCGGGAGGCGTACGGGGTGATGTCGCTCGCCGGCGCGCCACCGTAGAGCAGGGCTTCGATGCGATGGAAGCCCTCGAGGTGGTGGTCCTGCCTCGCTGTCTTGCCGGGCGCGGGTAGCCCGTTGATTGCTCCGTCGAGGTCGCCGAACGCGCCATAGGCGGCGCCCAACGTCTCGTACGTCTGATGGGCGGCGAGCCAGCTGGCCCGGGCCGAGGCGAGGTCGCCGGCCTTGAGGTCCGTCTCGAGCTGCTGCACCTGCGTCTGGAGCACGG
Source organism: Aeromicrobium ginsengisoli (assembly GCF_004134905.2). Classification (GTDB taxonomy): domain Bacteria; phylum Actinomycetota; class Actinomycetes; order Propionibacteriales; family Nocardioidaceae; genus Aeromicrobium; species Aeromicrobium ginsengisoli. The sequence goes on from NZ_SDPQ02000001.1 coordinate 701,488, forward strand.
GCAGCCTGCCTCGGACCCAGGTCTGGTACGACTTCAGCGCCGGGATCAGCTCGTTGCGGGTCACCGGCTTCAACGGAGGCGTCGCACCGGCTACGTCCTTGGAGCCGGTGATCGTGACCTTGGCGCCGAGGGCGGCCTCGCCGTCCGACGGCAGGCACACGAACCGGTAGGTCCCGTTCCCGAGAGTCACAGTGGCCTGTTGGCGAGCGTCAGCGCCCAGGCTCTCGACGTCGAGGTAGAGCGCACCTGTGGCCGCGTTCTCGAGATGAACCTCCTCGCCGGCGACGGTCGTGTTGTGCAGCTCGAACGTCTGGCGCCCACCGTGTGGGGACGCCCAGCCCTTGCCGCAGTCGTCGACGCCCGCCGAGATGCGCACAGCCGACGAGGCGCTTGAAGCGGCCGATTCGCTCGGCCCGCCGCACGCCGTCAGCGCGAGAGTCGCGCCGAAGATCCCCGCCAGAACTCCCCTGCGAGAGTCGATCGACCGCATCCTGATTTCGTCCTGTCCGAGAGCTCATGGCTGACTGCCACAAGAAGGTTGCAGGACGAAACCACGGCTTTCCAAACCAGAACGGGCCTTCTCGCCGACCCTTCGGCAAGCGTTCACCCGGTGGTCATCTGGGGCGCCGACAGTTCAGGCGACGACCGCAAGGGCCAGTGGGAGCACCGAGCCGGAACCGTGGCGGCGCAGCTCTCGCGCAGCGACCGTCATCGACCAGCGACTGTCGATGCGATCGTCGACCAGGAGCACCGGCTGGCCGGCCAGAGCCGACAAGCCAGACGCGAGCTGATCGCTGACGCCGAACGTTCCCCACACGTCGGCGAGCCGGTAGGCGCTGTTGCCGCCCGGGCCACCGCGCGAGCCCTCCCCGAGCTGGTCGAGCGATCCGAGGTCCTCGAGCCGCCCGATCCGCGCGATGCCACGCGCCAGTGAGTCGACGAGCTCGGGATGCGACCTCGACGGCATGCTGACGACGGCGGCGGGTCGTTGCACCCAGCCCCAGTCCTTGAGCACCCGGACACACGCGCCGAGCAGCTCGTCAGTGACCGGCGCGTCGGCAACGCCGGGCGAGAACAGCTCACGCAGCACGCCACCCCAGCCGAGGTCCGTCAGTCGGGCAACCGCGCGGCCGGGCTCGAATCGTTCGTCCTCGGGGATCTTGCCCTTGGCCTCGACGCCCAGTCGGGTGGCACCGGTCGGCCACTGGGCCCGCGGCTCGATCTCGACACCGACCTTGTCGAGGGTGCTGGAGGCCACGCGTGCCGCATCGTCGGCGACGTCAGTGGGGAACCACGGTGTGGCGCAGTTGTCGCATCGCCCGCACGGCGCGGCCGTCGGATCGTCGAGGTCGCGCTGCAGGATCTCCATGCGGCAGGTCGAGGCGCGCTCGTAGTCGATCATCGACTTCTGCTCGGCGGCGCGCGCCTCGGCGATGCGTTCGTAGCGCTCCCGGTCGTACGTCCACGGCTGCCCGGTCGCGATCCATCCGCCCTGGACGCGGCGCACGGCCCCGTCGACGTCGAGCACCTTGAGCAGCAGCTCCAGCGGCGTGCGCCGGATGTTGACGAGTGCCTCGAGCGCAGGCGTCGACAGCGGGGTGTCGCTGAGCTCGCCGATCACCGCGGCGGCCCGCTCCTCGCTCGGCATCGACGAGGTGGCGAAGTAGTGCCAGATCTCGGCGTCCTCGCGCCCCGGGAGCAGCAGGACGTCGGCGTTGTCGGTGGCGCGGCCCGCACGGCCGACCTGTTGGTAGTAGGCGACCGGCGACGACGGTGCGCCGAGGTGGATCACGAAGCCGAGGTCGGGCTTGTCGAACCCCATGCCGAGCGCACTGGTGGCAACCAGGGCCTTGAGCTCGTTGCCCTTGAGCTGTCGCTCGAGCTCCTCGCGCTGCTCGGGGTCTGTGCGGCCGGTGTAGGCACGCACGGCGTGACCGCCCTCGCGCAGGAGTCGCGCTGTGTCTTCGGCCGCCGAGACGGTCAGCGCGTAGATGATGCCGCTGCCCGGCAGCTCGGCGAGGTGGCTCAACAGCCAGCCCAACCGGTCGCGCGAACCGGTCAGCTCGAGGACACCGAGACGCAAGGACGTACGGGCGAGGGAGCCGCGGATCGTCGTGACCTGGTCGACGGACCCGAGCTGCTCCGCGACGTCGGTCACGACGCGGGCGTTGGCCGTCGCCGTGGTGGCGAGCACTGGCAGGTCGTCAGGCAGCCGGCCGATCAGCTCGGCAAGCCGGCGATAGTCCGGCCGGAAGTCGTGACCCCAGTCGGAGATGCAGTGCGCCTCGTCGATCACGAGCATGCCCATGCGGTCGATCAGCGCGGGCAGCTGCTCGTCACGGAAACGCGGGTTGTTGAGCCGCTCGGGCGACACCAGCAGCACATCGACCTCGTCGGCGGCGAGCTTGGCCTGGGTGTCCTCCCACTCGTGCGGGTTGGCCGAGTTGATCGCCACGGCTCGTACGCCCGCGCGTGACGCAGCCGCGACCTGGTCGCGCATCAGCGCCAGCAGCGGCGAGACCAGCAGGGTCGGCCCGGCACCGCGCTGTCGCAGGAGCAGCGTCGCGATGAAGTAGACCGCCGACTTGCCCCAACCGGTCCGCTGCACGACGAGCGCCCGTCGCCGGTCGTCGACGAGCGCCTGGATCGCCTCGAGCTGACCGTCGTGGAAGACCGCGTCGTCGCGCCCGGTCAGCTTGCGCAGCGCAGTGGTGGCATCCAGCTCGGTGCTCGTCGTCGAAGGCATGACCCCACTGTGTCAGCCGACCCCGACACCGCGCTCCGGCTGTCCACAGCGGCCCTCAGCTGATCGGCGGGATCTGCACGATGACCTGCGGCCAAGCCCGCTGCCCCGTGCGTTCGATCCTCAGCAGCGCCTGCGTCTTGTCGTCATTCATCGCGTCGAACGCGGTGTTGCTGGGGAACGCCTTCACGGCGCGGGACTCCAGGTCGACGAGAAACATTCGACCAGCGCCACCGTCATCGGTCATCGTGACACCGATCCAGGGACCGATGGACAAGACGTCACGGGGAACCGAGTCGGCGTCCGCCTCGACTGGGAACGGTTGAAGGACTGTCGTCCTGCCGGCCGTCTCGGTGATCGTGAGCAAGGCGTCATCTACGAAGGTGTCACCTTCCACGTTGTACGGCTCGCCCATGCACAAGGTCTCGAACGACTCGGTGAACTCGGCTCCGCAGAAGCCCTGCTCCTTCGCACGTGGGCTGACCGGCGCCGACTTCGTCTCGCCGGTCTCGAGGTCGCGGCTGAATTGCTTGTCCTTGACCTCGTACGTCAGGGAGTCGGCGGCAAGCGTCACCCATTTTCCGCCCTTGACGAGCACCTTGGCCGGAGCCGAGCCGTCGACGGGCACGGCGTGCACCGCGGCGTTCCCGCGATCGCGCGTCCGGCAGCACGCGAACCTGCTGAAGTACACCGTGTCGCCCCTCACGACCAGGTCCTCGCCTCCGTTCATGATTCCGGCCGGGTCGTCCGCGCTGAACAGCTGCGCCACCTTCTTGCTGCGTCTGTCGTACGAGTAGATCGCGACCGCGGAGCTGCTGGCGGTGGTCTCGGGCGACTCCAGCCACACCACGAAGTCACCCGAGCTGACGATGCTCCATATCTGCGTGTTCCTTTCGCGCCTGCGGGAGTCCAGGACCGTGAACTCCTTCGTCGCCAGGTCGTAGAGCACTGCAGACGCCTGGGACGAGAAGCCATCCATCCCACCGCTCGCCGGGTCCTCTGGCAGCGAAACGCTTCCCAAGACCTTCCCGTCGGCCGTGAAGCCTCGAAAGTACGTGTCCTGCTGGTGGAACGTGCTCGGCAGCGTTGCGACGACCTTCAGGTCCGCGCCGAGCTTCAGCGTCGCGGCTTTGGCGGGATCGATCGTGCGCACGACCGGCTTGTTCGGCTTCGGCCGGGGAGCCGCATCGGAGCCGGACGTGCATGCAGCCAGGCAGGCAACCGCCACGGCGCCGATGACAAGCTCACGCACACGCATGCCGCATCGTGGCACCGATTCAGCGGGCTCGTACGCCAATCGCGACAGTTCCATCGACGTCGTCGGCGCGCCGCACCTCCGCCGTCAGTCCACCTTCACGGAATGCCGCAACCGTCAGGGGCGCCTGCTCCCTGCTCGTCTCGATCAAGAGGCGTCCCCCGGGGGCCAGCCATTCAGCCGCGCCGGCGGCGACTCGCCGCTGGATGTCGACGCCATCCATTCCCCCGTCGAGCGTCACGTGAGGCTCGTGCTCGCGAGCCTCCGGCGGCATGAGCGCGATGGCCTCGGTCGGCACGTACGGCGCATTGACCACGAGCAGGTCGACGCGTCCCCGCAGTGATGCCGGCAGCGGTTCGTAAAGGTCGCCCTCGAGCACCCGCCCACCGAGCGGCTCGACATTGCGGCGCGCACACCTCACGGCGGCGGGCTCGACGTCCGACGCATACAGCTCCACGCCGCCCAATGCAGCGTGGATCGCAGCGCCGACCGCGCCCGTCCCGCAACACAGGTCGAGCACGACCGCGCCCGTACGCCCGACAGCGACCGCCTCGCGGACCACCACCTCAGTACGCCTCCGCGGCACGAACACGCCAGCCTCCACCGCGATGCGCAGACCGCAGAACTCCGCCCAGCCGACGATGACCTCGAGCGGCAGGCCGGTGATCCGCCGCTCGATCATCGACTCCAGATCCTCGGGCGTTCGCGCCTCGGCGACGAGCAGCGCGGCCTCGTCCTCGGCGAACACGCTGCCCGCCGCGCGAAGCCGCGCAGCGATGTCGCTCGCGCGTCCGGCTTGAGTCATGGCGACATCGTTCCACGCAGGACCGCACCCGAGTCGCGAGCTGGCGGACTGACTGGTTCTGTACCTACTGGTATGTATAGGCTGTCCGCATGAGCTCCCGTGACCTGTTGGTCGAGACCATGAGCCAGCTCCTGTGGGAGCGCGGCTACGCCGACACGAGTCCCCGCGACGTACGCCAGAGATCGGGCGTGGGACAGGGCAGCATGTATCACCACTTCCCCACCAAGCGGGACCTCGCGCTCGCGGCCCTTGAGCGCAATGTCGCTGACGCGCTGCCGGCGACCTCGGACCTCGATGGTCCGGGCGATCCGCTGGCACGGATCGAGGCCTATCTGACCCGCGAGCGTGACGCCCTCAAGGGCTGCAAGGTCGGCCGCATGACGCAGGACCCGCAGGTTCGCGAGGACCCCGTCCTGCTCGCTCCCGTGGCGCGCGCCTTCGCCCAGACGCACGCCAGCTGGACGAGCGTGCTGCGCGAGGCGATCGCCGCCGGCCAGCTGCAGGACGGCCTCGACCCCGAACGGCTCGCGCGGACCCTGATGTCGGTGATTCAGGGCGGCTACGTGCTCGCCATCGCCCAACAGGACCCGGCGCCGTTCGAGCAGGCCTGCGCCGGCGCCATCGACCTGCTGCATGCAGCAGCGCCCAGCACCACGATCCCAAGGAGACCCTGACATGACCGTACGCATCGGCATCAACGGATTCGGCCGGATCGGCCGCAGCTACCTGCGCGCCGCCCTCGCCAACGACGCGGACGTCGAGGTCGTCGCGGTCAACGACCTCACTGACGCGCGTACGTTGGCGACTCTGCTCGAGTGGGACTCGATCTCCGGCCACCTCGATGGCGTCGGAGCCGACGACGGCGCCATCACCCTCGGCGACAAGCGCATGACCGTCTTCGCGGAGCCCGATCCGGCTGCCATCTCGTGGGGTGACGTCGGCGCCGACATCGTGATCGAGTCGACCGGCCGCTACACCGACGGCGAGACCGCAGCAGCCCACCTCAAGGGCGGCGCGAAGAAGGTCATCGTCTCGGCACCGGCGAAGGGCGACGTGCCGACGTTCGTCCTCGGCGTGAACGACGACGCGCTCGACCCGGACTCGTACGACGTCTTCTCCAACGGCTCGTGCACGACGAACTCGCTGGCGCCGCTGGCGAAGGTGCTCAACGACTCGTTCGGCATCGAGTCGGGCCTCATGACGACGATCCACGCCTACACCGGCGACCAGCGGCTGCACGACGCACCGCACTCGGACCTGCGACGGGCGCGCGCGGCCGCGCTGTCGATCATCCCGACGTCGTCGGGTGCGGCCAGCACGATCGGCAAGATCATCCCCGAGCTCGACGGCCTCCTGACCGGGGCGTCGCTGCGCGTCCCGGTGCCGGTCGGCTCGATCACCGACTTCACCGTGGTGCTGAAGCAGGCAGCCAGCGCCGACGAGGTCAACGCGGCGTTCCGCGAAGCGGCCGCGTCGGAGGCGCTGGAACGCTATCTCCAGTACTCCGAGGCGCCGCTCGTCTCCGCCGACATCGTCGGCAACCCGCACTCGTCGATCTTCGACGCACCGCTGACCGAAGCGGTCGGCCGGCAGGTCAAGGTGCTCGGCTGGTACGACAACGAGTGGGGTTTCTCCAACCGCCTCGTGGAGTTCTCCGAGCGGATCGGCACAGCTGTCGCCTGACCTGGCAGGTCAGGCCAGGCGGAAGGTGTCCGTGGGTTCGTCGCGCCCCCGCAGGACGACGCTCTCGTGCTCGGCCCAGAGCGGCTTCTCCTCGGGGCTCGCGGCGGACACGCTGGCCGACGACACCAGGACGCGTCCCTCGACGTCCTTCGCCAGCTCGGTGAGACGTGCCGCCGCGTTCACGGCGTCCCCGATCACGGTGTACTCGAAGCGCGAGCTGTGACCCACGTTGCCCGCAACGGCTTGGCCCGTCGACACCCCGATGCCGGCACCGATCTCGGGCATCTCGGCCGCGAGGCGCGCAGCGATCACCCGGGCCGATGCCAGTGCCGCGGTGGCGTGGTCGTCGAGGTCCACGGGCGCTCCGAAGATCGCCAGCACGGCGTCACCCATGAACTTGTTGACCAGCCCGTTGCGCCGATCGACCTCTTCGACGACCACCTCGAAGAACCGGTTGAGCATGCCGACGACCTCGCTGGGCGGCCGGTTCTCCGCGTACGTCGTCGAGCCGATCAGGTCGATCATGAGGACCGAGACGATCCGGGTCTCGCCACCCAGCTCGACATCGCCGACTGTCGCCGCCCGGGCCACGGACTGACCGACGTGCCGGCCGAACAGGTCCCGGATGCGCTCGCGCTCGCGCAGACCCTGCACCATCTCGTTGAACCCCGATTGCAGCAGGCCGAGCTCGGTGCCGTCGTCGACCCGCACCTCGACGTCGAAGTTGCCCTCGCCGACCTTGGTCAACGCCGCCTGCACCGCCTTGATGGGTCCGACGACCGCGCGGGCGTTGAGCACCGTGACGAGCAGCCCGAAGACCAGGATCACCACGGCCAGGCCGGCCACGACCCACGACAGGCGCTTCACGCTCGGATCGTCGATCGTCAGGGCGATGAATGCCGCAACGACCAGACCGAGCACCGGCGCACCCGTGCCGAGGCTCCAGAACACGATCATGCGGCGTTGGACACCGGCGCCGAGCCGATCGGTCGTCGACCGGCCGGCGAGCGCCCGGGCCGCGACCGGCCGGAGCGAGAACTCCGTGACGAGGTAGGCGATCGCGCTGACCACGACACCGGCGATGCCGACAGCGAAGAACGCGCTCACGGCAGCGCCCGGCTGTATGACGATCGCGAGGGTCCCGAAGACGATCACGCCACCGAACCACAGCAGCGACTGCATCAAGGTGAGCCGCAACGGCAGGCGCAACGCCGTGCGACGCTCGGCGTCGGTCGGCTCGCGCTCCTCCAACGCCCAGCGCAGTGCTCGCAGGGCGCTCACCGTGACCGTGCTCGCGCCGATCACCACCGCGCCGACGACGTACACAGGAACCGCGATCGCCAAGGCCGTGAGATACGACCTGGACGGCCCTTCGCCCGGCGTGATGAGGAACGTCAGGCCGAACACGATGCCGGCGCCGATGACGTTGGTCAGGATCAGCAGCGTCGTCAGCAGGACCTGGACGCGGGCCCGCAGCCGTGTGAACGGTTGCTCGGGCGAACCGACCAGCCAGTCGTTGCCACGCCGGTACACGCTTGCCACGCAGACTCCGTTCGGCTCACGTCGGTGGTGGGCGGAACTGCCGCGACCCCGACCAAAGACTAGTCGGGGTCACGGCTGATGTGGGCGAAGAGGGACTCGAACCCCCGACCTTCCGGGTGTAAACCGGATGCTCTAACCAACTGAGCTATTCGCCCGCAGGACCAGCGGAACGATACCGCAAGGGCGTGCTCCGAGTCGGGTCGCGCCTCAGAACCAGGTGTACGTCGCTCCCCAGCCGCCGCCGATCTCGACCTCGAGGCCGGCCTGGGGCGAGATGACGAGCCCATAAGGCAGCAGATTGTCTGTGCACACGACGAAGAGGTTCAGCCCGCCGCCTCCGGGAGGTAGACGTAATGATCGCCCGCAGCCTCCGGATGCTTCGCCCGGAAGCGACCCGCACGAGCCGTATCCGCAACGCGGCGGGACAACCGCGAACCGCGGCTGCCAAGGTCTCGGGTCCCTGGCAGCCGCGGCACGTCAATCAAACCGTATCGACAGGTTCACCCGCAGGTAATTTGGGAAGAATTCAGGAAAGTTCGGCCAATGCGGCCAGCACGTCGGACAGGTCGCGACGCTCGCCGATCCCCACCTGCACCATCCACCTCACGATTCCCTCGGAATCAATCACGTACGTCCCCCGGTTGGGCGCTCCGGCCTCGGCGTTGAACGTGCCGTAGGCCCTGCTGACCTCGCCGTGCGGCCAGAAGTCGCTGAGGACGGGAAACGTCAGGCCCTCGCTGTCGGAGAAGGCCCGGTTGGAGAAGAAGTGGTCGCACGAGACCGCGAGCACCTGTGTGTCGTGGGCCGCGAACGCGTCGAGGTGGTCGCGGATCTCGCCGAGCTCGCTCGTGCACGTGCCGCTGAACGCGAACGGGATGAACACGAGTACGACATTTCGCGAGTCCCGGAACGAGGACAGGGCGATGTCCTCGCCGTGCTGGCTCCGAAGACTGAAGTCCGGCGCAGCAGATCCGACGTCGACGCTCACTCGCAGAGCTCGTTCGGTTTCAGCGCTTGTGTGCCGTCAGGCGGGTCGAGGCCCAGTCGTCGGACGCCGATGCCGTGGTCGTCGTCGACAGACCCGCGATCGGAGCTGCCTCCACGACGTCGGCACCGGGTACGTATCCGGGTCGGCCCACCTTGGGGGTGAACAGCCAGACCGAGCCGCCTTCGGCGAGGTCCTGCAACGCGTCGACCAGCGCATCGATCAGATCGCCGTCCTTGTCGCGCCACCAGACGATCACGCCGTCGACGACATCACCATGGTCTCCGTCGACCAGGTTGTTGCCGGTGACACGCTCGATCTCGACACGGAGCTCCTCGTCGACGTCCTCATCCCAGCCCAGCTCCTGGATGACGGTGTCAGGACCGAAGCCCAACTTGCCCGCGTCCACCGCGATGTCTCCCTACGTTCGTCGAAAACCTACTGAAAAGTAGGTTCGTCAGCACTGTTGCCGCTAACACAGTAGCGAACCCGGGGTGGAATGATGGACACGTCCACAAGACTCATAGGGAGCAACCATGCCGCAATCCGGCCCCGAACGACCCGCTGTCATTCACGAGGGTCTGCCGACCCAGTTGCCCGACATCGATCCGGACGAGACCTCCGAGTGGGTCAGCTCGCTCGACGAGATGATCGACAGCCGCGGACGCAGTCGCGCGCGCTACGTCATGCTCAAGCTCCTGGAGCGTGCCCGCGAGCAGAACATCGGCGTCCCCGCCCTGCGCAGCACCGACTTCATCAACACGATCCCGCCCGAGCGTGAGCCGTGGTTCCCCGGCAACGAGGCGATCGAGCGACGCATCCGGTCCTACATCCGCTGGAACGCTGCCGTCATGGTGTCCCGGGCCAACCGCCCGGGGCTGGGCGTCGGTGGACACATCGCGTCCTACCAGTCGGCGGCCAGCCTCTACGAGGTCGGCTTCAACCACTTCTTCCGCGGCAAGAACCACCCCGGCGGCGGTGACCAGATCTACTTCCAGGGCCACGCGGCCCCCGGCATCTACGCCCGATCGTTCCTCGAGGGCGGACTCAGCGAGACGCAGCTCGACCGCTTCCGCCAGGAGCACTCGCACGGCGCCGGCAACGGCCTGTCGTCCTACCCGCACCCGCGGCTCATGTCGGACTACTGGGAGTTCCCCACGGTCTCGATGGGCCTCGGCGCGATCAACTCGATCTACCAGGCGCGCTTCAACCGCTACCTGCACAACCGCGGCATCAAGGACACGAGCCAGCAGCACGTCTGGACGTTCCTCGGCGACGGCGAGATGGGCGAGCCCGAGTCGCTCGGCGCGATCGGCATCGCCGCCCGCGAGGAGCTCGACAATCTCACGTTCGTCGTCAACTGCAACCTTCAGCAGCTCGACGGCCCCGTCCGGGGCAACGGCAAGATCATCCAGGAGCTCGAGTCCACGTTCCGTGGCGCCGGCTGGAACGTCATCAAGGTCGTCTGGGGCCGCGAGTGGGACGACCTGCTCGCCCGCGACACCGACGGCGTCCTGGTCAACCAGATGAACCGCACGCCCGATGGAGAGTTCCAGACCCTGTCGGTCGAGTCCGGCGCCTACAACCGCGAGAACTTCTTCGGTCCTGACCCGCGTCTCCGCAAGATGGTCGAGCACCTGTCCGACGAGGAGATCGAGCGGCTCCCCCGCGGCGGCCACGACTACCGCAAGGTCTACGCGGCGTTCGACGCCGCCCAGAAGCACACGGGCCAGCCGACGGTCATCCTGGCGCACACCATCAAGGGCTGGCTGTTGGAGTCGTTCGCCGGCCGCAACGCGACGCACCAGATGAAGAAGCTCACCAAGGACGACCTCAAGGGCTTCCGCGACCGCCTCAACATCCCGATCTCCGACGCCCAGATCGACGGCAGCGACATCGCGCCGTTCTATCACCCGGGCGAGGACAGCGAGGAGATGCAGTACATGCGCGCCCGGCGCGAGGCGCTCGGAGGCTCGCTGCCCAAGCGCGTCGTCAACCCGGTCAGCGTCAAGCTGCCCGAGGACAAGATGTACGACGAGCTCAAGAAGGGTTCGGGCAAGCAGCAGATCGCCACGACCATGGCGTTCGTACGCCTGCTGCGCGATCTCATGAAGGATCCCGAGATCGGGCACCGCATCGTCCCGATCGCGCCCGACGAATATCGCACGTTCGGCATGGACTCGATGTTCCCGTCGGCCAAGATCTACAACCCGGCCGGCCAGACGTACGAGTCGGTCGACCGCAAGCTGCTGCTCGCCTACAAGGAGTCGGCGCAGGGCCAGCTCCTGCACGAGGGCATCAGCGAGGCCGGTGCCATGGCGTCGGCGATCGCGGCCGGCAGTGCCTACTCGACGCACGGCGAGCCGATGATCCCCGTCTATCTCTTCTACTCGATGTTCGGCTTCCAGCGCACCGCCGACTCGATCTGGGCGATGGCCGACCAGCTGGCGCGCGGCTTCCTGATCGGCGCCACCGCCGGTCGTACGACGCTGACCGGTGAGGGCCTGCAGCACGCCGATGGCCACTCGCCGCTGATCGCGCAGACCAACCCCGCGGTCGTGCACTACGACCCGGCCTACGGCTTCGAGATCAGCCACATCATGAAGTACGGCCTCGAGCGCATGTACGGCTCGACCGAGACGTTCCCCAACGGCGAGGACATCATCTTCTACCTCACCGTCTACAACGAGGCGATCAACCAGCCGACCGAGCCGGAGGACGTCGACGTCGAGGGCATCCTCAAGGGCGCCTACGTCTACCGCAAGGCGACCGGAGGCGAGGCATCCGCGCGCATCATGGCGTCGGGTGTCTCGGTGCCGTGGGCGCTCAAGGCGCAGGAGATCCTGGCCGCCGACTACGGCGTCGAGGCCGATGTCTGGTCCGTGACGTCGTGGAACGAGCTCGCCCGCGACGCGATCGCCGCCGAGAAGTGGAACCTCAACCACCCGGGCGAGTACAGCCGGATGCCCTACATCACGGTCAAGCTCATGGACACGTCCGCCGTGACGGTCGCGGTCAGCGACTACATGCGTGCGGTGCCCGACCAGATCGCCCGCTGGGTGCCCGGTCCGTGGCAGTCGCTCGGCACCGACGGCTTCGGCTTCGCGGACACGCGCGCCGCTGCCAGGCGTACGTTCCAGGTCGACGCCGAGTCGATCGTCGTGTCGGTCCTGCAGACGTTGTCGCAGCGGGGCTCGGTGCGGCCCGAGACCGTACGCGAGGCCTTCAACCGGTTCCGCATCGACGACCCGACGGCCGTCGCCGACGTCCCGCAGGTGGGCGGCGACGCCTGATCCCGGTCCGAGACAAACCCTCACAAGGAACCCTCAGGGTCGCCCAATAGGATGGCGACCATGCGTCAACGGCCCTACCATTTCGCGGTCTGTCTCTCGATTGTCGTGGGGCTGGCTGCGGTCGTGGCTTCCAAGAAGTACGACGTCCCGTTGCGCGACCCTGACGGATTCCTCGGTCCGGCCTACATCCGTCTGCCAGTGATCGGCCTGCTGTTCTTCGCTGCAGGCATCGCTCCCCCGGCGTTCCGCCGTTCGAGGCGTACGTTCACGGGCACGCCGCAGTGGCGCCGCTCGCTCGACTACAGCTCGCCGATCACCAGCCGCCTGCTCGACGCCCTCGTCACGACGTTCTTCTGGGGCCTCGTCGCCGGCATCGCGTCGATCGGCTGGACGGCAGCAGGTGGCTCGACGATCGGCCGGATCTCGGTCGTCGCGGTCGCGCTGGCCGTGGTGGCGGCGTTCGCCGCCCTCGAGCTGCGCAGCCAGACGACCACGGGCATGACGACGATCTCGCGACTGACCGAGATCGTGGTGCTCGACGAGTCCACGCTGCGCCCGATCTCCTGGCGCCGTGCCCTGGCCCGCCAGACCGTGCGCATCGTGCTGCCGCTCCTGGCCGTGCGCGCCGTGGCCGGCTACGCCCATCCCTACATCGGTGACTGGGCCTGGCTCGGTGTCCTGCTCATCCCGCTGTGGCTCATGACCAACGGCGCCGACCGGCTCGTCGCCGCGCGGCGCTTCGAGGCCAACCGCATCCCCGCGGACCTCGAACCGTTGCGCGCCCTGAAGGTACGCCCGCGCCTGTTCCTGTTCATGGACATCATCCGCGACGAGTGGACGTGGAAGCGCGTCTTCTACATCGTGCTCGGGCTGGTGTCGTTCTACATCTGCTACGTCAGCTATCGCAACCTCAAGAGCGACCTGCCGCTGGCCCGCGAAGGCGTGCACTTCGACAAGCAGATGCTCGACATCGACTACTTCCTGTTCTTCAACCACAACCCGGCGCCAGTGCTGCACGACCTGCTCGGCACCGGATTCGCCGCCCAGGTCCTCTCGGTCATCTACGTGGCCTACCTCCCGCTGATCCCGCTGACCCTCGGCGCATTCCTCGTGTGGGGCAAGGACCTCTCGCTCGGCGCCTGGTACGCCACCGCATTGAGCCTCAACTGGGTGCTGGGCGTCGTCAGCTACTACATCTTCCCGACGTTCGGCCCGGCGTTCGTCCAACCGTCGATGTTCGCCGATCTGCCCGACACCAGTGCCGCCCAGCTCCAACGCAGCCTTTTCAGGGCGGCCACCAAGTTCTACGAGGACCCTGCGGGCGGCAGCACCTACGGCATCGCGGGCTTCGCGTCGTTGCACGTCTCGGTCGTCGTCTCGGCCGCCCTGTTCCTGCGCGCGACCAACCAGCGCAAGGTCGTGCAGCTGATCGCCTGGGTCTACCTCGGACTCGTCGTGCTCGCCACGATCTACTTCGGCTGGCACTTCATCGCCGATGACGTCGCCGGTGCGTTCATCGGCTGGGCCGCGGTGGTGGTCGGCGCCTGGGCGACGGGCAACACCAAACGACAACGCCGAAAAGAAGCGGCCCTGCTCGAGGCCGACCCCGTGGTCGAGCCCCGCCCGGCCGTCTCTAGCTGATCGCCGGCTCGACGCCTTGGTCGACGGCCGCCGGTACGCTCTCGAGCGCGTACTGGTCGCCTCGGCGCAACAGCGCGCGCCAGCGACCGCGGTGGTAGTGCGCGGGCTCGTTGGCGGCGATGAACGCCGTCACGAGGTTGCAGAACTCCTCCGGATGGTCCTTGTGCGGGAAGTGCCCGGCGTCGTTGAGCACGTGAACATCGGAGACCTGGGTCGGTGCGAAGTCGGCGTGCTTGGCCGGGATCACCATGTCGTCACTGCCCCACACGACCAGCACCGGCATGAGCCGGGCGAGATAGCTGCGATCCGTCATCGTCACGAACTGACCCTTCCAGTTCAGGACGTGGCTGGTCACGCGCTGGACGGCTCGGCGGGTCGCCCGGTCGGCCAGTGACTCGTAGATGCGAGCCACTTCGTCGAGGTCGCGTGTCGCGGTCAACGGCGTACGGGAGAGCGCACGCATGCCAGCGGCGACGAGAGGGCGCCACGGCCGGAACGTCGCCGCTGCGAGCGCTGCACTGCTGCCCGGGACCGTGAGGAAGCGGATGAGCGGCGTGACCTCCTTGCCGAGCCCGCCGGTCGACACGAGCACGACGCGCTCGGTGCGATCAGGGAACTGGTAGGCGAACTGCATCGCGACACCGCCACCGAAGCTGTGCCCCACGACCGTGACCTTGTCGATGCCCAGCACCGTCAGGAGATCACGCATGCCGTTGGCGTAGCCGCCGAGCGAGTAGTCGGCGTCAGGCTTGTCCGACTCGCCGTGGCCCAGCAGGTCAGGAGCGATGACGGTGAAGTGCTCCGACAGCGTCGGAATGACGTCGAGCCACGTCGACGAGTCGCAGGCGAGGCCGTGCAGCAGGAGCAGCGCAGGTCCGGAGCCGGAGATGCGGAATGCGCGCCGGTAGCCATGCACCACCAGGTACTGAACGTCCTCGACGCTTTCCATCCGGACATCCTAGGGCTGTCCTGTCGAGGACGCTGGGCTGGCCCTGCGTGGTGTGCGGGAACGCACACACCGCTCGTTAGACTCGACGCGTGCCGTCTCCCTCATCAGTCCACGAACAACTCACGGACATTCTCGTCCGACTGGTCGGGTGCCCCGCCGACGCAGTCGTGCCTGAGGCGATCCTCAAGGAGCTCGGCACCGACTCGCTCACGATCGTCGAGCTGGCCGACGAGCTCGGACGGCGCTTCGATCTCTATCTGTCCGATGACACGGTCGACAGCCTGGTGACCGTGCAGGACGCGATCGACGCGATCGTCGACCACGACGGCTCGACACCGCCCGCGAGGAGCGGCCGCGTGCCCACCACGCTCGAGTCCCCGGCACCGCCCGTACGCGACGAGGAGCAGGTACGCCGTCGGCGACTCGCGGAACGGCTGGTCTTCTGGTTCGTGGTGGTCGGCGCGGTTCTGGGCGCGGTCCTCGGCTTCGGCGGTTCGGCCCTGGTCGAGGCGACCGGACTCGGCTCGGTCAACCTCGCGCCCATCAGCAACCCGACGACAGCGCCGTCGACGACCCCCACGACCACGCCCGAGCCGGAGCCGACCCAGACCTCCGAGCCCAACCCTGACGAGCCGGAGCCGACGATCAGGGCGTCGAAGTCCCAGGTCGCCCCCGGCGAGCGGTTCGTCATCGAGGGCGCGTTCCCCGCCGTCGGCGCAGGTGCCGAGCTCCAGGTCCAGGTCAAGGACGATGGCAGCGACTGGGACGACTTCCCGATCGAGACGACGACCAAGGGCGGCGGCCGGTTCAAGACCGAGCTCTACACGTCGCGCTCGGGCGATCGCCAGTTCCGCCTGCTCAACAAGAAGACGGACGAGGCGACGCCCGCGGTCACGGTGCAGATCGGCTGACCGGCCTCAGATCACCTGGTGGAGCCAGCGCACGGGCGCACCGTCGCCGGCGTGCCTGAACGGCTCCAGCTCGGCGTCCCACGCGGTGCCCAGCAGGCCGTCGAGGGCGGTCTCCATGTCGACCTCACCGAGGGCGACCTTGACGCGGAACGCCTTGATGCGGTCCTCGGGGATCAGGATGTCGCCGTGCAGTCCGGCCATCGCGTGGAAGATGCCCAGCGACGGCGTGTAGGAGTAGCGCGCCCCTTCGGTCGAGGCCGTGGGCTCCTCCGTGACCTCGAAGCGAAGCTTGTCCCACCCGCGCAAGGCAGAGGCGATCGCGGCGGCGGTGCCAGCAGCGGCCTGCCACGACAGCTCGGCGCGGTAGGTGCCGGGCTCGGCGGCCTGCGGCACCCAGGCGATGTCGGGAGTGCCGCCGAGCACGCCGGCAGCAGCCCACTCGACATGCGCGCAGAGCGCAGACGGAGCTGAGTGCACGAAAAGAACACCCCGGGTCGGGGTGGTCGGCGAAGACATGTTCATCGGTGCCTCCCTAGTGTCGCCTTCCCCAGCGTCTTGGGAGCACCTGAGACCATTGTGACGCATGTTCTCCTGTACGGACAACATCTCAGCCGAAGGGAATGTCGGATGACGACCACAGTGGCGGACAATCCCGCCTCGTCGAGGTTCGAGATCACGGTCGACGGCGAGCTCGCCGGATTCCTCGACTACCGCAAGGACGGCGACGAGTACGCCCTTCCGCACACCCGGATCTACACCGAGTTCGAGGGCCGTGGCCTCGGCACCGAGCTGGTTCGCGGTGCGCTCGCCGAGATCGCCGAGCGCGGCGGCACGGCACTCCCCTACTGTCCGTTCGTGCCCAAGGTCATCCGCGACCACCCCGAGTTCCTCGAGCTCGTGCCCAAGGACCAGCGCGACACGTTCGGGCTCTAGGTGTGACCTAGCGCCCGCGTCGCCGCCGCTTGGGCCACACCGCAACGACCGCGGGACGCGGCACGGATCCCGGCCCGTCGGGCCAGGTCGACGCCGGCGCCTCCACGGTCGCCCCGGACACCTCGCCGGGGTGCTGGACGCACACCATGACGCGTTCCCGATCGACGTAGGGTCCGCACGTCTCGGCACCGTTCGGCACGCTGAGGAACTGCTTGACCTGACCGCGATAGCGACCCTCGAGCGCGAGGCCGAACAGCCCGTCGTGCGAGCCGAGCGCGTTGCCGTCGGTCGAGATCCACAGGTTGCCGTAGCCGTCGAACGCCAGGTTGTCGGGGCACGAGATCGGCGACACCTGGCTCTTGTCGAAGCCGGCGAAATACGTCGAGGGGTCCTGGGGATCGCCGCACAGGAGCAGGACGCTCCAGCCGAACGTCGTGGCAGCAGAGTCGTTCGACGACTCGGTGAGCTCGATGACGTGGCCGTTCTTGTTGTTGGTGCGCGGGTTGGCCTCGTCGGGGCCTGCGGCGCCTGTCGCACCCCGGTTGGAGTTGTTCGTGAGCGCGATGTAGACCTTGCCGCTCTTGGGGCTCGGCTCGACGTCCTCGGGACGATCCATCTTCGTCGCGCCGACCTTGTCGCCCGCCTGCCGCGTGAACAGCAGGACCTCCTCGGCCGTCATGCCGTCGACGTAGGAGTGGGTGCCGCGCACCAGCGGGATCCACTCGCCCTTGCCGTCGAACAGGCCATCGGCGGGCAGCGTGCCCGAACCGTCGACGGGACCGGAGTCACCCGTGAACTTCGCGACGTACAACGTTCCCTCGTCGAGCAGCGTCGCGTTGTGGCGACGGGCCGCGGCGGTGTGACCGCGAGCGACCTTCTTGTCCGACACGAACTTGTAGAAGTAGTCGAACCGTTCGTCGTCGCCCATGTAGACCGCGACGCGACCGTCGCTCGTGATGCGGGGCTGCGCCGCCTCGTGCTTGAACCGGCCCAAGGCCGTGCGCTTCTTGGGCGTCGACTCAGGATCGTACGGATCGACCTCGACGACCCAGCCGAAGCGGTTGGGCTCGTTGGGCTCCTTGGCGATGTCGAACCGGTCGTCGAACCGCTCCCACTTGCGTTCGGTGGCGGTGCCGGAGATGCCGTAGCGCTTGAGGCGCGCGGCCTGGACCGGCTCGGTCACCGTCGCAGCGTTGGCGAAGTACTGGTTGATGTTCTCCTCGGCAGTCAGCCACGTGCCCCACGGCGTCAGACCGCCCGAGCAGTTGTTGAGCGTGCCCAGCACGGTCCGCCCGTCGGGGTCGGCGGTCGTGCGTACGAACGGATGCCCGGCGACCGGGCCGGTCAGCTCGAACTCCGAGCCCGTGTGCAGCCGCCGGTTCTTGCGATCGCCGACGATCGGGCACAGCGAACCGTCGCGGTCGGACTCCTTGACCGCGACGACGCTCAGCCCATGTGCCGCCCAGGCGATCTCGACCTGCTCGCGGGTGGGGTTCGCCGCGTCGTACGCCGGGAACATCAGCGTCTCGCTGGTGTACTCGTGGTTGATCACCAGCAGCTTGGTGTCCCGCCCGTACGGCAGCAGACCCAGGAAGTCGTTGTTGAAGCCGAACTGGCCGCGCTGCGCCGCCGCGGTCTGGGCGTGCACGTCGAACGCCGGAACGCCCCGGAACAGCGGGTCGCCCCAGGCGATGACGACCTTCTTGTCGTACCCGGTGGGCACCACGACGTCGTCGATGACGTTGGGCGGGACGCTCGTGAAGTCGAGGCCGGGCGCGAATCCCGTCCGCCCCGACGGCGCCGCGGCCGCCGCAGGCGCGCTGCCGACCGTAGGTGCGACCAGGCCGGCGACCCCGACGACGGCACCCGCCTTGAGCAGCCCCCGCCGCGAGACCGCAGCGCGCATCATGTCGCCGAAGTACTCGTTGTCAGAGCAGTTGGGCGCCGCCTGGGCGCAGGCGTTGCCGCACCGGTAGAGGCAGGTCACCGACGACCGGCCCGGCCGGTGCGGAGATGCTTCGGGGTGCTTCTGGCGAGGTTCGATCGTGAACATGCGGGGTCCTCCGAAGGTGACGACGGGTGCTGGACCTGACGCTAGGGAGGGCATCCGGCGCTCGCCCCAACACCGGGTGAACGTTGGATGGACGGCAACAGGCGCATGGCTTCGGGCAATGCGGGTACGCCTCAACCAATGGACGAACCTCTGCACGACAGCATCCGACGCCTCGCCGAGGCGCTCAGGCCCGGCGACTTCGACACGACCCTGCACGCCATCACCACCGCCGCGGTCGAGGTCCTGCCGGACGTCGACTACGCGTCGATCACGGTCAAGCACGCCGACGAGACGATCGACACCGTCGCGCCCACCGATGACCTCGTCCTCGACCTCGACGCCAAGCAGTACGAGCTCCGGGAGGGCCCGTGCTACGACGCCGCGGTCAAGACCGCGCACGTCATCTCGCCCGAGATCGCGACCGACGAGCGGTTCCCGGCGTACGGGCCCTATGTCGTCTCGAAGGGCATCCATGCACAGGCCGGCCTGCGCTTGTTCGACGCACCGGCCTCCCAGGGCGCGCTCAACATCTACTCGCACCGAGCCGGCGCGTTCGAGGACTTCGCCACTCTCGCCGACCTGTTCTCCCATCAGGCGGCCGTCGCGATCAACTACGCGCGCGAGATCGACGACCTCAACGACGCGCTCAACACGCGTACGACGATCGGCCAGGCCGTCGGCATCATCATGGAGCGCTACGAGCTCAACGACGAGCGCGCGTTCGCGTTCCTCACCCGCCTCTCGCAGCATCGCAACGTCAAGCTGCGACTCATCGCGGCCGAGATCGTCGAGGACGTGGAGCGCCGCCGCAACTGATTCAGTCGACGACGTGCACGGCGATGCCGTTGTCGCGCCACAGGTCGATCACGGCGGGCTTGTCGTCCCACGCCTCCAGCACCGTGAAGCCGTCATCGGTGATCTGCGCGAGGATCTCCTTCTTGATCACGACGTCCTTGCGATAGTCGCCCACGATCCGCATGTAGAGCGCGTCGTACGGGATGCCGTGCTCGACGAGCCAGTCGAGCGTCAGGTCGCGCCAGATGAACTCGCGTGACGTCACCACGAGGACCGCCCGCCCCTTGTCGTGCTCGGCACGCGCGGCCCTGACCACCTTGGGCCGAGGCGGACACGCTGCCGACGCCGCGTGGAAGGCATGGAAGTCCTTGTCGGCCCCGGTGATGAAGTGCTCGATCGTCGTCGTGTCACACAGCGTGCCGTCCATGTCGAAGATCACCGCGTCGCGCATGCCCCGATTGTGTCGCATCGGCTGGGCAAACCGGACTATCGCCTTCGCGAACTGACCGGCGTACCGTCGGATTTGGGGTACAAGCAGAGGAAGAAGTCATGTTGAGCGATTTGGAAATCTACGCAGTCGTCCCCGCTTCGGATCTCGGCCGGGCACGGGAGTTCTACCAGGACAAGCTGGGCCTCGAGCCCATCGAGGAACGCCGAGAAGGATTGATCTACCAGGGCGCGGGCGGCACGAAGTTCCTGCTCTACGAGACGCAATTCGCCGGCACCGCGCAGAACACCGCGATGAACTGGGCTACGAAGGACCTCGATGCCGAGATGTCCGAGCTCCGCGGTCGCGGGGTCGTCTTCGAGGACTACGACTTCCCGGGTTTCAAGACCGAGAACGGCGTCCTTGCGGACGATGATGGCCGCGCTGCGTGGTTCAAGGACTCCGAGGGCAACATCCTCGCGCTGTCCGAGGGCATGTGATCGGACGTTCGTAGGGAGGGCGGGGCTCGAACCCGCGACCCAGGGATTATGAGTCCCCTGCTCTGACCAGCTGAGCTACCTCCCCTAGGGAATGCGGGCTTAGCCTAACCGTATGGAACCCACACCACTCGAGCCCGTCAGCGAGGACTGGGAACGCGCCCTCGTTGTCGTGGCGCACCCGGACGATGTCGAGTTCGGAGCCGCGGCCGCGATCGCGCGCTGGACCGACGCGGGCAAGACCGTCGTCTACTGCATGGTCACGAGCGGCGAGGCGGGCATCGACGGCATCGCGCCCGACGAGTGCCGCGAGATCCGCATCGCCGAGCAGATTGCCTCGGCCAAGATCGTCGGCGTCGACTCGGTCGAGTTCCTGGGGCTGCCGGACGGGACCATCGAGTACGGCGTGGCGCTGCGGCGGGCGATCACCGAGGTCGTACGCCGGCATCGTCCGGAGATCATCATCACCAACAACTTCCGCGAGACGTGGGGCGGTTCGATGCCCAACCAGCCCGACCACATGGCGGTGGGCCGCGCAGCGCTCAACACCGCCGGCGACGCGGGCAACCGCTGGATCTTCCCCGAGCAGCTCGTCGACGGTCTCGAGCCGTGGGGCGGCGTCACGCAGGTCTGGGCGGCCGGCTCACCCGACGGCAAGCACGGCATCGACACGACCGACACGTTCGACCGCGGAGTCGAGTCGCTGAAAGCCCACAAGGCGTACATCGATGGTCTGGGCTGGGAGAACTTCGACCCGGCCGAGATGCTCGAAGGCATGTCCCGGCCGACAGGATCACGTCTCGGCGTCACGCATGCGACGTCGTTCGAGGTCTTCTCGATGACCTGGGGCGAATGACGATGGATGTGACGGGTTGCAGGCTCGCACCGCGTGTCGCCCTGCACGTCGTCACGCTCAGCGAGTCGATGCCCCGGAAACCACGAAACGGCGCCGAGATCGGCGCCGTTCGGGTGATGCTCCCCCACTTGGACTCGAACCAAGAACCCTCCGATTAACAGTCGAATGCTCTGCCAATTGAGCTATGGGGGATAGGCTCCTCTTGCGAAGGAGCACGGTCAACTACTTTAGCAAGCCGCTTGCGGAGTTGTCGCATCGCCTTGGCCTCGACGTTGCGGACCTGGGCGACGGTCAGGTCGAGGCGTTCGGCGACGATCCGCCGAGGCATCGGGACGGCCAGCGGATCGCCAAGACCGAAGCGCAGTCGCAGGACGTCGGCAAGCTCGTCGGGCATGCCGTCGAGCAGATCTGGATCATCCGATTCGGCCTGCGGGGCCGGGCGATCCTCGTCGCCCAGCGGCTGCTCGGGACGGTGCTGGACGGTCATCGACGAGCCGATCCAGTGCCAGGCGTACGTCGCCAGTCGGGCACCGCGATCGGGATCGAACCGATCGATGGCTCGGATCAGTCCGATCGCTCCCGACTGCACCGCGTCGCGGAGCTCCTCGCCGGTGAACCCCCGGAGGCGCGCCCGCATGGCCACCGAGCGCATCCCGGCGGTGATGAGCGCTTCGCGAGCGTTGCGGTCTCCACGTCGGGCGAGCCGGGCGAGCGCGAGCTCCTCGGCGGCGTCCATCGGCGGGAGGGAGAGCAGCTCGCGTACGAATCGGTCCATGCCACCAGCGTCCGACGACGGAGCGGTGGCGGGCGGTGCCGTGAGCGCGGCCTGTGGACCGCCAGGCGTGCGCGGATCAGCTGGGGATGTCGCCGCCGAGCGAGCGATCACGCAGGGTGCGGAACTGCTGCTCGAGGGCGATGAGCTCGCCGAACATGCGGTTGTAGGGCTCGGCCTGCTCGATCGGGTTGGTGCGCTGCAGCTTGGACTTGATCTCGGTGATCCGGCGGCCGCAGGTCAGCATCTGCAGGCGGAGGATCACCGATGCCACGACCGCGGCCGTGTTGCTCTCGCGGGCGCGCATGGGTTCGACGGCGGCCACCGAGAGCACACGTCGCGCGTCCTCGTCCTGGACCGACTCGGCGAGCCTGGGCAGCCAGTTGGAGTCAGGGCCGGTCGGCCAGGTCATGCCTTGGATGTGCTTCCAGAGGTACTTGGAGACGAAGTGGGTGAAGTCGTTGTCGTCGAGCTCGTCGGCATACTCGCTGGCGAGGTGGGGATATTGCACGATCGCCTTGAGCGCCTCGCGCTCGTCGGAGAACTGCGGAGCGCCGAAGCTGACGGCCTGGCTCGGCGGTTCGGCCGGCGCGGCGGGCTCACCCGTCACGGACTGCACGACCTTGGCCGGCCCAGCACTCGTACGTTTGCGGTGCTCGGAGCGCACCTGCTCGATGTCGGTGCCGACCCGGCCGGCGATCTCGCGCAGCAGCTCGTCGACCTTGGACTTGTCGCGGATCGCCGACGCCAGCGAGACGGCCTCGCGCACGGCGTCGACCCGCTGGTCACCGCGATCGAGGTCGTACTTGCTCAGCATGTTGTCGAGCACGAAGCGATAGAGCGGTATGCGCGACGCGACGAGCTCGCGCACCGCGGCGTCACCGTCGGCCAGGCGCAGGTCGCACGGATCCATGCCGCGTGGCTCGACGGCGACATAGGTCTGGGCGACGAACTGCTGGTCGCCGCTGAACGTCTTGAGGGCAGCGCGCTGCCCGGCCTCGTCGCCGTCGAACGTGAAGATGACCTCGCCGTGGAATGCCTGGTCGTCGAGCATGAGCCGCCGCATGACCCGGGCGTGGTCCTCACCGAACGCCGTGCCGCAGGTCGCCACGGCGGTCGTGACGCCGGCCTCGTGGCACGCCATCACGTCGGTGTAGCCCTCGACGATGACGGCCTGGCCTGACGACGAGATCGACCGGCGGGCGAGGTCGAGGCCGTAGAGCACCTGGCTCTTCTTGTAGATCGGGGTCTCGGAGGTGTTGAGGTACTTGGCCTCGACCCGATCGTCGTCGAACATGCGGCGGGCGCCGAAGCCGATGATCTCGCCGGTCATCTCGCGGATCGGCCACAGCAGGCGGCCACGGAACCGGTCGTAAAGGCCCCGCGAGCCACGAGCGGCGAGGCCGCCGACCAACAGCTCGTCGTCGGTGAAGCCCTTGGCCTTGAGGTGGGCGACCAGCGCCTCTCCCCCGCGCGGCGCGAACCCCATGCCGAACTTCTCGGCAACGGTCTGGTCGAAACCGCGATCCTTGACGAACTGGCGACCGACCTCGGCGTCGTTGGAGCTCTGCAACGCGGCGGCATAGAACGCTCCGGCCTCGCGGTGGGCCTCGAGCAGCCGAGGGCGCTGCTGCGGGTCGCGACGGGGCCCTGTGCTGGCGCCCTCTTCGTAGTGCAGCGTGATGCCGACCTTGACGGCCAGGCGCTCGACGGCCTCGACGAACGTCAGCCCCTCGATCTCCATGAGGAACTTGTAGACGTCGCCGGACGCCCCGCAGCCGAAACAGTGATAGAACCCCTGCACGGGTCGTACGTTGAACGACGGCGACTTCTCGTCGTGGAACGGGCAGAGGCCCTTGCGCGACCCACCGCCGGCGTTCTTGAGCGTGACGTACTGCTCGACGATCTCGTCGATGCGGGCGCGTTCGCGGACGAGCTGGATGTCGTCGTCCTTGATGCGTCCGGCCATGGGGTGAATGTTAGTCGCCGCCACCCACGCCCGAGCCGGGTCATGGCACGCGGCGTCAGCAGAGCGGTGATTTCTCTGACACACCGCATCCGCAGGAGTAGCGTGACCCTCACTTCTCCTTGAAACGGCAGGGGATTCGCCGGGGGGCTCATGGAGGCTCTCATGGTGACGTACGCACGACGGACGATGTCGGAGGCGCTCGCGCGGGCGAAGCACCTCGACGGCCACCGCAACGAGGTGGGCATGTGCCTGGCCGAGGTCGCGGAGATCTACGGCCTGACCGGTCCCTTCAGGTGGGGTGGGAACGGCAGGAAGTGGGCCATCAACTTCTGGCTCGCGGCGGTCGAGCACGGTGAGGTCGTGAAGACTTCGGATCCCCGGAAGATCCCGGCGGGAGCCATGGTGTTCCACGCGCCACGGCCCAAGGCGAAGTCTGTCGGTGGGCGAGCCGGCCACGTGGCGATCGGCGCCGGCGGCGGCAAGGAGTACTCCACGGACCGGCCGCACGACGGCCGCCGAGGCAAGGTGTCGATCCGTTCGGTCGAGCAGGCGTGGACCAAGAAGCTCCTCGGCTACGTCGTCGTGACCGGCGACGGGATCACCCTGACCGACCGGCCCGGCTCGATCTCGACCGACAAGATGGACCCCGCGGCGTACTTCCTGGACGCGCGTGGCCCGCACGTGACCTGGCTCGGCGAGCGGCTCGTGCTGCACCTCGCGGCGCTGGGCATCCCCTCGCCGTACGCTCTGGGGCCCGGCCCGCACTTCACGGAGGTCGATCGCGCCGCGGTGATGCTGTTCCAGGAGGCGCAGGGCTGGATCGGGGACAACGCGGACGGTTTCCCGGGACCGACGACGCTGCTCCGGCTGGCTCGCGCACCCGGCCCGACACCGATCAGGGCGCTGGCGATGGTGGCGACCACCGACCACTTCATGGTCGCGCAACGCGGCCTCTCGATGAACTGCGCCGGGTACGACCACGTGGGCCACGGCGCCGCGACGGCGGAGCGAAGGGCACGGCGTATTGGCGCCAAGATTCTCACCCTCAAGCCCACCGTCATCTGCCTGCAGGAGCTGGAGATCCACAGCCTGAACGACATGGACAAGGCGCTCCGGCCCGGCGGCTACCGCCGGATGAGCCGGGGTGGCAAAGGCCGCGAGATCTACCTTGGCAAGGGCTGCTCACAGATTGCGTCGGGCCTCGAACGGGTCAGCACCGAGCTGGACGACGACGACAAGCCGTGGGCCTGGACGGCGTACACGTTCAAGGGCACGCGATGCATGGCCGTGTCGTTCCACAACGAGAACCAAGGTCATGCGGTCCAGCGACAACAGCTCGCCGAGGTGCTCCACCGTGCTCTGGCACTGGCCAACAAGCACAAGGTGCCATGGTCCAACCTGTTCGTCACCGGCGACGGCAACCTGCCGACGGCCGAGGACGTCGTCGAGGAGTTCAACTGGATGTCGGCGGGCAAGCACGCGCCCAAGCGGACCAACTACGGCCTCATGACGGCGACGAAGTGGGGCCCGAAGCGGCGTGGCAAGCCGATCGACGTCGACCTGTTCCGGCACAACGCCACCGTCGACGCGTACTCCCAGCTGGTCAACAACACGCTGTCGGACCACTACCTGCACTACGTCGACTTCAGGACCGTCGGCCGCTGACCGATCTCAGTTGAGCAGGCGGAGGGCCCACGTGCGCGCCGACGCGTCGGTGAGACTGGCGACCTGATCGATCACGACCCTGCGCCTGGCCGCGTCGTCAGGTGCGTGGGCGAAGTCGAGGGCGAACTCGGCCTCGAGCTCCTGACCGTCGGACGTGTCGAGCACCTCGACCAGCGCCAGCAGCAGCTCGCGCTGGCGGCTCAACGGGCCGGCTCGATCGTCCGACCGCATGACGTAGTGCGCTGCGATCGACTTGAGCACCGTGATCTCGTCGCGGGTGGCGTCCGGCACCTCGAGGTCGGCGGCGAAGCGGATCAGCGGTCCCCCGCCCCATCGCTCGACCGTCGCCAGCTCGGCGGCGTGCGCGAACCGGCCGATCAACGCACTCGTCAGGCTCTTGAGGACGGCCCGGGCGGCGCGGCTGCCGTCGAACGGCGTCGTCGGCCATTCCGGCAGCTCCTGGAGGCGGCCGAGTGCCGCGTCGAGCCGCTCGTCCGAGGCCGTGGCGTCATACCAGTCGCGCGCGACGCCGTGGATCGCCTCGCGGTCGAGCTCGCCGGACCGCAGCACGAACCAGCCGCCGACGACTCCGTCCTCGACGTCGTGCACGGAGTACGCGATGTCGTCCGCGAGATCCATGACCTGCGCCTCGATCGGGCGGCGCATCGCGGGCGCTCCTTCGCGGAGCCACTCGAAGACCGCGACGTCATCTGCGTACGCGCCGAACTTGCCGCTGGCGTCGGGCGCCTCGCCGCGGAGCCATGGATACTTCACGCACGCCGAGAGCGTCGCACGGGTCAGGTTGAGGCCGACGCTGGAGCCATCGGCGGCGAACGCCTTGGACTCGAGCCTGCTGAGGATCCGCAGCGTCTGCGCATTGCCCTCGAAGCCGCCGCACGACTCCGCGGCCTCGTCGAGCGCCGTCTCACCGTTGTGGCCGAACGGCGGATGCCCGAGGTCGTGCGCCAACGCTGCCGAGTCGACGATGTCCGGGTCGCAGCCGAGGGCCTTGCCGAGCTCGCGCGCGACCTGGGCGACCTCGAGCGTGTGTGTCAGCCGGTTGCGGACGAAGTCGTCGAAGCCGGCACCCATGACCTGCGTCTTGGCCGAGAGCCGGCGCAGCGCCGCGGAGTGGACGACGCGCGCCCGGTCGCGCTCGAACGGCGTACGTCCCGAGCGCTTCGGCGGCTCGTCGACGAAGCGTGCCCGGGCCTCGTCGCCGTAAGGTGCGTCGGTCACGCCTGTGGGATCCGCTTCATCATGTGCGTGCTGGTCGGCTCGTAGCCCGCCGAGTCGTAGAGCGCGCGGGCGGTGGCGTTGGGCGCGAACACGTTGAGGCGTACGGATGCGCTGCCGCGCTCGGCGCACCACGCCTCCGCCGCCGCGAGCAGCGCGCGTCCGAGCCCGCGGCCGCGGTGCGGCTCGAGGATCTCGATGTCGTAGATGTACGTGCTCTGCACGGGTTGCTTCGGATCGGTGTAGAGCCAGAGATTGCCCGCGACCACTCCGTCGACCACGCCGACGAACAGGTCGTGTCCGGGGGTCGCCATGCCGTCGGCCAGGGTCTCGGCCTGCTCCGCCCTCGACAGGTCGAGCGCGTGCTCCTCGGGCCAGAGGCCGGCTTCGACCTTCTCGCGGGCGTACTCGACGACCAGACGCTCGTTCCACGCCGCGAAGTAGTCGCCGGACATCGGCTCGAGCGCGAGAGTCATGACGCCAGCGTAGTTGCCCGCGCCCGTGCGATGATCGGGCTCTGGGGGCATGGCCCGGAGGACAGACGCATGACCGACCTCTCGTACGCGTGGCGCCCCGCGGCGATCAAGGCTCTGCGCAAGCTGGCCGTGGCGACTCTCGCTGGTGCGGTCGTCGGCTTCCTGGTCGGCGGCGTCGGCGGCCGCCTGATCATGGGCCTCCTCGCCGGCCTCAACGCCGAGGACGCCGGAGCTCTCAGCGATGACGGCTTCACGATGGGCCAGGTCACCCTCGGCGGCACCCTCAACCTGTTGCTGGTCGGCACGGTGCTCGGCGTCCTGGGCGGCGGGATCCACCTCGCGGTCAGGGACCTGCGCATCGGCCCTGGATGGTTCCGGGCCGCCAGCCTCGCGGTCGGCGCGATGGTCGTCGTCGGCGCGGGTCTCGTGCATTCCGACGGCGTCGACTTCACCCTGTTGGAACCCACGTGGGCCGCGATCGGCCTGACCCTGGCCATCCCGTTCGTGTTCGCGCTGGCGCTCCCACCGCTCGCCGACCGATGGCTCCGCGACGACTCCGCGCTGATGACAACGCGGAGCCGGCTCCTGGTCGTGCCCCTCGTGCCGTGGGTGTTTCCCCCTGACCCCTGCCGCGATCGCCCTTGCGCTCGGCTGGGTGGCGATCCGATCGATGCCCGCTCCCCGAGGCTCCCGCGCCGAGGCCGTCCTGCCCTGGCTCGGGAGGCTCGCCCTGACGGCCGTGTTCACGTTCGCGGCGATCACCCTGACGCAGACAATTAGCGAGATCTACGACGTCGTCAGAACTTGCCGTTGCGCGGTCGCGGCTGACACCTGGGGCACCAGTAGGACGAGCGGTTCATGAACGCGTCCCGGCGGATCGGCGTGCCGCAACGCTGGCACGGCTGGCCCTCCTGCCCGTATGCCTGGAGGGACCGCTCGAAGTAGCCGCTGTTGCCGTTGACATTGACGTAGAGCGTGTCGAACGACGTGCCGCCCTGCGCCAGGGCCTCGAGCATGACCTCGCCGATGTGCACGAGCAGCCCTTCGACCTCGCGGGAGCGCAGGTGACGCGTGTTGCGCGCGTAGTGCAACGGCGTGCGCCAGAGCGACTCGTCGGCGTAGATGTTGCCGACGCCCGAGATCAAGGTCTGGTCGAGGATCGCACGCTTGACCCCGGTCTCGCGCCTGCGCAGGCGCGCGGCGAACTCGGCGGCGTCGAACAGCGGGTCGAGGGGGTCACGGGCGATGTGGGCGATCTCGGGCGGCAGCTCGGCGCCGTCCTCGCTGAACGACATGCCGCCGAAGATGCGCTGGTCGGCGAACCGCAGCTCACGCCCGTCGTCAAGGGTCAGGGCGATGCGCAGGTGCCGGGGCGGCGGAGCTTCGGCCTCGGAGATGAGGAACTGGCCGCTCATGCCGAGGTGGCAGAGCACGGCGTCGCCGTGGTCGAGCTGCATCCAGAGGTACTTGCCTCGCCGGGCGGCACCGACGACCGTACGGCCTTGGAGTCGGTCGGCGAAGTCGCGCGCGCCGGGCAGGTGCCGGCGCACCGAACGTACGTCGTGGACCACGACATGCGTGATCGTGCGGCCGACGACGTGTTCGGCGATGCCGAGGCGGACGACTTCGACCTCAGGCAGCTCTGGCACGGGTCAGAGCCTAGACGTGGTCGGCGACAGAACTCTCGAGGCCGGCGTTGATGGAGCGCCAGGCGATCTCGGCGACCATCTGCTCGGCCTCCTTCTTGGAGCGGCCGCTGCCGCCGCCGAAGACCCGCTCGCCGACATGCACCTCGGCGGTGAACGACTTGTCGTGGTCGGGGCCGGTGCCCTCGAGCACGTAGTGCGGGACGCCGAGGTCGTTGTTGGCGGCGATCTCCTGCAGGGAGGTCTTCCAGTCGAGGCCCGCGCCCAGCTCGGCGGCGACGGCGATCACCGGGTCGAAGATGCGGTGGATGACCTCGGCGGAGCGTTCGATGCCGAACTGCACGTAGATCGCGCCAAGGAGCGCCTCGACGGTGTCGGACAGGATCGAGGCCTTGTCGCGGCCGCCGGTGGCTTCCTCGCCACGCCCCAGGCGTACGTGATCGCCGATGCCGAGCGTGCGGGCCACCTCGGCGAGGGCCTTGGCACTGACGACCGCAGCGCGGAGCTTGGCGAGCTGGCCCTCAGGGAGCTCGGGGTGCTCGGTGAAGAGCGTGTCCGTGACAACGAGCCCCAGGACCGAGTCGCCGAGGAACTCGAGCCGCTCGTTGTTGGGGACCCCACCGTTCTCGTAGGCGTACGAGCGATGTGTCAGGGCATGCTGAAGGAGCCCCGCATCCAGGTCCTCCACACCGAGAACCTGCCGGAGCCCATCAGCACTGAATGCTGCAGAGATCAGAGGACCTGGCGACGCTCGCCGCGAGCTCCGTACTGTCCGCACTTGGTGCACGCGTGGTGCGGCTGCACCTTCGAGTCGCACGCGGGGTTCGCGCAGTCCACGATCGCAGTCTTGGTGGTCTTCCACTGTGCACGACGATGGCGCGTGTTGCTGCGCGATGTCTTCCTCTTCGGGACTGCCACGATCTACTCCTTGCTGTCGTCGGACGTGATGTCCGACCCTGTCTGGTCGGCTGGCGGGACCGGTTGCTCCGCCAGCTGGCTCAACGATGCCCACCTCGGGTCGATCGCCTCACCGTGTGTGTGATTTGGATCATCCGCGAGCCGTGCTCCACATTCGGGGCACAATCCCGGACAGTCCGGACCACACAACGGGTTGTGCGGCAGTGCGAGCACCACCGCGTCCCGCAGGACGGTCTCGAGGTCGAGCAGGTCGTCCTCGAGGACAAACTCCTCTTCTTCGGCCTCTTCTGGATCAGAAGGAGCTTCGTAGAGGTACAACTCCTGGAATCCCACCACGACACCTTCGTCGATCGGGTCCAGGCACCGCACACACTCGCCCACGGCCCGCGCCGAGATGGTGCCTGTTGCCAGAACACCTTCCATGATGGCCTCGAGCCGGAGCTCGATCTCCATCGGGGAATCCTCGGGCACGCTGTAGACGTCGTAACCCATGTCTGCCGGCGCCGGGACGGTCAGGGTGTGCGTACGTTCAGCGCCCGGTTTGCGACCCATCTCGTGGGTGTCGAAAACCAATGGTCCCGAAAGCACGGCTTGCCCATCTGTCCAAGTGCACGACAAAACTTCAACCTGCGAACAGGCCGAAGAGAATCGTAACCCGCCGGGCCCGGCCGAGGCCAATCGCCCTTCACCCAGAGAGGCCGGTTTGTCCCTGTCGGATGACACGATGCGGGTATGACCGAGGGTACCGTCCTGCACGCCGACCTCGACGCGTTCTACGCGTCGGTCGAGCAGCGCGACGACCCGTCGTTGCGCGGTCGTCCCGTCATCGTCGGCGGTGGTGTCGTGCTGGCGGCGAGCTATGAGGCCAAGGCGCGCGGAGTTCGTACGGCGATGGGTGGCCGGCAGGCGCTCCGGCTGTGTCCCGAGGCGGTCGTCGTGCCGCCGCGGATGAAGGCCTACACGCAGGCGAGCCGAGACGTGTTCGACGTGTTCCGCGACACGACGCCGGTCGTCGAGGGGTTGTCGATCGACGAGGCCTTCCTCGAGGTCGGCGGCCTGCGGCGCATCCGCGGGCTGCCGTCGTCGATCGCCCAGCAGCTGCGTGACGACGTTCGCACCAAGGTCGGGCTGCCGATCTCGGTCGGCGTCGCACGGACCAAGTACCTCGCCAAGGTCGCCAGCGCCGTGTCCAAGCCTGAGGGCATGCTCGTCGTGCCGGTCGAGAAGGAGCTCGAGTTCCTCCACGCACTGCCGGTCGAACGGCTCTGGGGCGTCGGCAAGGTCACCTCCCAGAAGCTTCGCGACGCCCGCATCGTCACGGTCGGCGACGTCGCCAACCTCTACGAGATCGAGCTCGTGCAGCTGCTCGGGCCCGGGTCGGGCCACCACCTCTACGCCCTGGCGCACAACCGCGATCCACGGCCCGTCGTCGTCGGCAAGCGGCGCGGGTCGATGGGTGCCCAGCACGCGATCGGTCGTGGTCCACACTCCCCCGACGAGATCGACCTGGCGCTGCTGACGCTGGTCGATCGCGTGACGCGCCGCATGCGCGCTGCCGGGCGTACGGGAAGCACCGTGACGATCCGGCTGCGGTTCGGTGACTTCACCCGGTCGACGAGCTCGCACACGCTGGCCCGGCCGACGGCGCACAACACGACGGTGCTCGAGGTCGCCCGGCTGCTGCTGGCGTCACGCGCCGGGGCGATCAAGGAGCGCGGGCTGACGCTGATCGGGGTCTCCGTCGGGTCGCTCGACGACAACCCCGCACAGCTGGCGCTGCCGCTCGACGTCACGAGTGGCGCGCAGCTCGACGAGACGATCGACGCGGTGCGCGACAAGTACGGCTCGAAGTCGCTGCGTCGCGCGGTGCAGCTGGGCAAGCGCGAACACCTGGCCGTCCCCCAGCTGCCCGACTGAGTCAGCTCACGAGATCTCGACACGCCGCTTGCAGGGCAAGCGTGCTGCTCGATCGGCGGGCACTCGCCGGTCGAGCAGCCCGACGAGCTCTGCGAGGAGGGTGTGCCGAGACCTCGCAAGCCACAGAGCTTGCTTGATCTCAGGCGTACTTCGCCTTCAGCTCCGTGAGGACGAAGTCGGGGACGAGGCGGGAGACGTCGCCGCCGTGCTTGGCGACCTCCTTGACCAGGCTCGACGCCAGGAAGGAGTATTCCGGGGTCGTCGGGATGAACAACGTGTCGACCTCGGTCAGGCTGGAGTTCATCTGCGCCATCTGCAGCTCGTAGTCGAAGTCCGTCACGGCGCGCAGCCCCTTGACGATCGCCGAGATGCCGTTGTCGCTGCAGAAGTCGACGAGCAGGCCGTTGAACGAGGCTGTCGAGACGTTGGGGAACTGCGAGGTGGCACGGTCGAGCAGCTCGAGCCGCTCGTCGATCGTGAAGAGGCCACGCTTGCTCTCGTTGACGAGCACCGCGACGACGACCTCGTCGAACAGCCGTGAAGCGCGCCCGATGATGTCGAGATGACCGTTGGTCACGGGGTCGAACGAGCCGGGGCACACGACCTTCGTCATGTCAGCGACCGTACCAAACGGTCGTCTCGCCGTACTTCTTGTGACGGAGACCTTCGACACCCTCCGGCCAGGTGAACGGATCGCGGGTCGCTCGCTCCACGACGAACAAGGCGCCCGTGGCGCTGTGCTCCTGCAGACGCCGCACCAGGCCCGTCACCGAATCGGTGGCCAGGTCGTAGGGAGGATCGATGAACACCAGGTCGAACCGGGGGTCAACCGGGGAGTCCACGTACGCGCCGGCCTTCATACGCGTGGCTGATCCGGCAGCGCCAAGCTCCTTGATGTTGCCCTTGATGACGGCGACCGCTCGAGCGTCGGACTCGACGAACACGGCATGGGTCGCTCCGCGCGAGAGCGCTTCGAGGCCCAGAGCACCGGACCCCGCGAACAGGTCGAGGACGTGCAGACCCTCGAAACCACCCAACTCGGACTCGAGCGAGGAGAACATCGCCTCGCGGACCCGGTCAGAGGTCGGCCGGGTGCCGTCGCCCTTGGGCGTCTGGATCCGCCGCCCGCCATAGGTGCCGGCGATGATGCGTGTCACGTGCGCTCCAGGTAGTCGGCCTGCTCGGACTTCTCGAGCTCCTGCACCGCGGCGGCCAGGCCGGGGTGGGACGCCAGCGTCGGATCGGCCTCGACGATCGCATCCGCCACTCGCCGGGCCTCCTCGATCACCTCACCGTCCTTGACCACCGACAGGAGTCGCAGGCTCGACCGGATGCCCGACTGCCGGGCACCCAGGACATCGCCCTCGCGCCGCAGCTCGACGTCGAGGCGCGACAGCTCGAACCCGTCAGACGTCGACGCCACCGCATCGAGCCGCTCGCGAGCCGGCGAGTCGACCTCGGAGGCGGTGACCAGGAGGCACAGTCCCGCCTCGGAGCCACGCCCGACGCGGCCCCGCAGCTGGTGCAGCTGCGACATGCCGAACCGGTCGGCGTCCATCACGACCATGACCGTCGCGTTGGGCACGTCGACGCCGACCTCGACGACGGTGGTCGCGACGAGCACCTCGATCTCGCCGCGCGCGAACGCGTTCATCGTCGCGTCCTTCTCGTCAGGTGCCATGCGGCCGTGCAGGCTGCCGAGCCTGAGGCCGTGCAGCGCTCCGCCCTCGAGCTCCTCACGCAGCTCCAGCAGCGATGTCGTGTCCTTCTCGCCGCCGTCGTCGCCCTCGCCGATGCGCGAGACCACGACGTACGCCTGCCGGCCACGGCCGACCTCCTCGCGTACGCGCTCCCAGCCGCGCTCGAGCCACTGCGGCCGCTCGTTGTAGGGCACGACGGTCGTCTGGATCGGCTGACGACCGGCGGGCAGCTCGCGCAGGGTCGACACCTCGAGGTCGCCGAACACCGACATCGCGAGCGTGCGAGGGATCGGCGTGGCAGTCATGACGAGCACGTGGGGCGTGACCTCGGCGCGGTCGACCAGTGCCGCGCGCTGCTCCACGCCGAAGCGGTGCTGCTCGTCGACGACCAGCAGGCCCAGCTCGGCGAACTGGACGTGGTCCTGGATCAGGGCGTGGGTGCCGATCACGATGCCGGCCTCTCCCGACGCGGCGTCGAGCAGCGACTCCTTGCGCGCCTTGGCGCCCTGCGAGCCAGTCAGGAGGCGTACGCGGGTGGCTCCGTCGGCGCCGCCGAGCATGCCGCCTTTGGCGAGATCACCGAGCATCGCCGTGATGGCGCGGTAGTGCTGCGCGGCGAGCACCTCGGTCGGCGCCAGCAGCGCCGTCTGTGCGCCGGCATCGACGACCTGCAGCATCGCCAGCAGCGCGACGATCGTCTTGCCGGAGCCGACCTCGCCCTGCAGGAGCCGGTGCATGGGGTGCGTACGCCCGAGGTCGGCCGAGATCTCCGCGACAACGGTCGTCTGGCCCGCGGTGAGCTCGAACGGCAGCTGCTGCTCGAAGCGCTCGCGCAGACCACCGGGCACCACGGGACGCGATGCCGCGCGCTCGTGCTCGAGCGCGTTGCGGCGCTGGGCGAAGATCGTCTGCACGACGAACGCCTCCTCGAACCGGAACCGGTCGCGGGCGCCCTGCCAGTCCTTGGCGTTGCGGGGCCGGTGGATCGCCTCGAGCGAACCCTTGAGGTCGAAGAAGCCACGGGACGCGCGTACGTCCTCGGGCAGCGGGTCGTCGAGCGGATCGAGCGCGTCGAGGCACATCCCGACGCAGTGCTCGATCTTCCACGACGGCATCGCTGCGGTGGCTCGGTAGATCGGGATGACGCCGCGACCCAGTCGCGAGTTGTCCATGAGATCGGCCGACTCCTCCAGCGGCTCCCAGTCCGGGTGCGTCAGCTGGAGCTTGCCGTTGAACATCGTGACGACGCCTGCCGCGAGGCCCAGCGACTTCGGCTCCATCGTCTTGAGCCGCCAGGCCTGCTGGAAGAACGTCAGCGTGAGATGGCCCGTGCCGTCCGAGACGACGACCTCGGTGCGCGTGCGGCGACCGCCCGGGCCGAACGAGTAGTTCTTGGCCGACGCGACCCGCGCCATGATCGTGACGTGCTGGCCGACCTCGAGCTTGGACAGGTCCGTGAGCTTGCCGAGCTCGGCGTAGCGGCGCGGATAGTGCCGCAGGAGGTCCTCGACGACGACCATGTCGAACGCCTTGGTGAGCGGCTTGGTGGTCTTGTCGCCGATCACGTTGACCAGCTTGGTCGAGAGCTCGACCATCACTCCACCGCGATGAACAGCGGGTAGTTCTCCTGGCCGCCGTCGTAGACCACCAGGTCGACGTCGGGGCGCAGCGTGCGCAGGTATTGGGAGATCGACTGCTCGATCAGCCCCTCGGCTCCCTCACCCATCACGACGGTCAGCATCTCACCGGCCGGTGACAGGATGCGGTCGATGACCTCGTAGGCCACCGCAAGGATGTCCTGCCCGACGACCGCGAAGTCGCCCGCCACGACGCCCAGCACGTCGCCGACGTCGCACGGGCCGACCATCGTCATGCCGGGCTCGGTCGCGATCGTGACGGCGCCGTGCTGCGTATGGGCGGCGGCGCTCGACATCGCCACGACGACTTCGTCGAACCCGAGTCCGGGGTCGTGCACCGCGAGGGCGGCCAGCCCCTGCACCTGGGCGTGGGTCGGGATGACCGCGACGCGGATGCCGTCCTGCCGCGCAGCCTGTGCGGCCGCCTCGAACTGTCGGACGTAGCGCTGGTTGTTGGGCAGCACGATGACCTCGTCGGCGCCGGCATCACGCAGCGACGCGCTCATCTCGGCGATCGTCAGCGGGCGGTCGCGCGTGAACTCGAGCGTCATCGCGCCGGCCTCGCTGCAGAGCGCGGTCAGACCCTCGCCGGTCGTCGCGGCGATCACGACGCGGCCGCTGCGGGGCGACTGAGCCATCTGGTCGGCGAAGTGCGTGACGGCGATGCGATAAGGGCGGCCGGCAGCGATGCCGGCCTCGATCGCGGCGCCGACGTCGTCGACGTGCACGTGCACGTTCCACAGCCGGTCGCCGCCCACGACGACGAGCGAGTCGCCGAGCGGCAGCAGCGCAGCCCGCAGCCCGGCGATGTGGTCGTCGTCGGCCTCGAGGAGATACATGACCTCGTACGACGGGCCGTCGGCGCTCAGGTCGTCGCCGGCCCCCACGGCCGGCACCGGGATGGTGCTCGCTGCGGGCTTGGGGATGCGGCCGGTCAGGGCTTGCTCCGTGGCGTCGAGCACCACGACGAGCGCGCGACCGCCGGCATCGACGACACCCGCGCGCGCCAGCAACGGCATCTGCTCGGGCGTACGGGCCAGTGCCTCGCGTGCGGCACGCGCGGCCTCGCCGAAGACCGTACGTCCGTCGACCCCGGCCGCAGCCGAGTCCGTCGCACCTGCGGCTGCCGCCTTGGCGACGGACAGGATCGTGCCCTCGACCGGCGCACCGACCGCGGCCCACGCGGCGTCGGAGGCGGCGGCGAACGACTTCGCGACATCCTCCGCGGTGACATCGCCACCCTCGAGGTCGAGGTCGCGGAAGCACGCGCGTACGAGCTGGGACAGGATCACCCCGGTGTTGCCCTTGGCCCCGGTCAGCAGCCCGTCGACGTATGCCTTGACGAGCTCCGCGAACGACACGTCCGCTGGCATGCCCGCGACGGCGTCGGCGCCCGACGCGAACGTCAGGTAGGCGTTGGTGCCGGTGTCGCTGTCGGGCACGGGGAACACGTTGAGCGCGTCGATCTCCGCGCGAGCCGACGACAGGGCCCCGGCACACAGCTGCGTCCACGCACGGAACGCCGTGGGATTGAGGGTGAGGCCCATGGGGCGAGGCTATCGGTCGGCACCGTGGATCGACGGGAGCGTCCGGGCTGATTCGCGTCGGCGTCGGGTCTTCGGCTATTCTTGAGCGGTTGTCGTCGCACCGTCAGGTCGCGGTGACGGCCCCATTCATCCAAGTTGTCTCAACATTCAGGAGTTCGCCGTGGCTGCGGTCTGTGACGTGTGCGCCAAGGGACCTGGCTTCGGCCACAACGTCTCCTTCTCGCACCGACGCACCAAGCGTCGTTTCAACCCCAACATCCAGCGCGTCCGCGCCGTGGTGGAGGGCACCCCCAAGCACCTCAACGTGTGCACGTCGTGCATCAAGGCCGGCAAGGTCTCCCGCTAGACCTCTGGCTCACGGTTGCGATGTGACTCTAGAGTCATCTCGTGACCACTGAGAAAAGCATTCGCGTCCACGCCTTCGGTGACGACGCACTCGGCGACCTCGACACAGTCGGGGTCGCCGCTGCTGTTGCCGCGGGAACGATCAGCGCCCGCGAGGCGGCCGAGGCGGCCATCGCCCGTGCCGAGCGGGTGAATCCTGAGCTCAACGCGATCCAGCATCCTGATTTCGAACGCGGGCTGGCCTCGTCCGAACAGCCCTCCGAGGGTGTGTTCGCGGGCGTACCGACATTCGTCAAGGACAACACCGACTTCGCCGGTCTGCCGTCGGACCAGGGCTCGCTCGCGGTGAAGTCGCGCCCGGCCGCCGCGCACGCACCGTTCACGGATCAGTTCCTGTCCGCCGGCTTCACGGTCCTGGGCAAGTCGACGATGCCCGAGTTCGGCTTCAACGCCACGACCGAGTACGCGACGCTGCCGCCGACCCGCAACCCGTGGAACACCGGATACTCCGCCGGGGCGTCCTCCGGCGGCGCCGCGGCTCTCGTCGCCTCAGGTGTCGTGCCGATCGCACACGCCAACGACGGTGGCGGCTCGATCCGCATCCCCGCCGCCGCCTGCGGCCTCGTCGGGCTCAAGCCCACCCGCGGCCGCGTCGTGCCCGCTGCGGAGGCGGCCAAGTTGCCGGTCGACATCATCTCCAACGGAGTCGTCACGCGGACGGTCCGCGACACGGCGCACTTCATGGCTGCCACGCAGGCCTACCGCCCGGCGATGGGCCTCAAGCCGCTGGGTCTCGTCGAGGGTCCCTCTGACCGGCGCCTCCGGGTCGGGCTGATCGTCGACTCGATCACCGGCAAGCCGACCGACGAGGACACTCGCAAGGCCGTGCTGGCCAGCGCTGACCTGCTGGGCTCGCTGGGTCACGACGTCGTCGAGGTGCCGCTCCCGGTCGGCAAGGCGTTCATGGAGGACTTCAAGCACTACTGGGGCATGCTGGCGTTCTCGACGCAGCACTTCGGCCGCCGGGTCATAAGCCCCGACTTCGACAAGACGCTCACGGATCCGTTCACCCGCGGCCTCGCCCGACGGTTCGTGCGCCAAGCTTGGCGTACGCCGACCGCGATCCGCGGGCTCAAGCGCTCCGAGCAGCGCTACCGCGCCGCGTTCGCCGACGTCGACGTGGTCCTGTCGCCGACCTTGGCATACGCGACGCCCGAGCTCGGCTACCTGTCCCCCGCGGTCGACTTCGAGGTGATGTTCGAGCGCTTGGTCCACTACGCCGCGTTCACCCCGCTCAACAACGCCTCCGGCGGCCCGGCGATCTCGTTGCCGCTCGGGCGCTCGTCGGCCGACATGCCGATCGGTGTGCACTTCTCGGCCGACCACGGTGACGAGCAGACCTTGCTCGAGCTCGCGTACGAGCTCGAGGCCGCCCAGCCGTTCGCTGAGATTCACCGTTGAACCTGGTCCTTCGCCGCCTCGCGCTCAGCGACGAGGCCGACACCGTGGCTGCGGTCGCCGAGATGGCCGCCGAAGGCGGTCACTGGTCCTACCGCTATCGCCCCGACCTGCCCTGGCCGGCGTACGTCGACCTCGTGCACGGCTGGGAGGTCGGCCGCGACCTGCCGGGCGACTTCGTCGCGAACGCCGATCTCGTCGCCGATGTCGACGGGGTCGTCGTCGGGCGATCGTCCCTGCGTTTCGAGCTCAACGAGTTCCTGCGGACACTCGGCGGCCACATCGGCTATGCCGTACGCCCGCAGTTCCGCGGTCGTGGCCGTGCCACGGAGATCCTGCGGCAGTCGGTCGACCTGCTGCGAGCCCGAGGCATCAGCCCGGCGCTCGTCACCTGCGACGACGACAATGTCGCCTCGGCCAAGGTCATCGAGGCCAACGGCGTAGTCCTGGAAGCGGTGGTGCCGGGCGTCGCCGACATGCCCAAGCGGCGCTACTGGGTCAGCTGAGCTCGGCGACCACGACGCGGCCGTTGGCCAGCGAGCGGCGCTGCCTGACAGGCCGACCCGTGTCCGTGGCCAGCGTCAACAGGTCGACGTCGCGGACCACGGCGTACCCGTGCACCTCGAGCAGCTCTCGCATCGTCAATGCGGTCCAGGTCGACCGGGTGGGCTCACCGGCCAGCGGGTCGGGCCGGCGGCTCAGTGTGGTCATCGCACGCATCACCAGGCGACCGAGTGCCGCCTTGGCCGAGGGAACCTGATAGTTGACGATCAGGCGACTTCCGGCGGCCGACAGGTCCCCGATGACGCGCATCGTGGCCTCGACCTCCGAGCGGCTGAGATAGGGCACGACGCCCTCCCACACCCATGTCGTCGCCACCTCGACGCGATGACCCTGAGCGGTCAGCGCCTCGCCGAGGTCATCGCGACCGAAGTCGACGGGCACGAACCGGACGTCTCGCGCCACCGGCGACAGGTCCCGGGCCCGCGACCGCTTGTCCTGCTGTGACGCTGGATGGTCGACCTCGAAGACGTCCGACCCGGCCAGCTCGGTCATCCGCCACGCTCGACCGTCCAGCCCGGCGCCGAGGATCACGACCTGGGCGTTGACCTGCTCACGCAGCGCGTCGTCGATCGCCACGGTCCTCGGCACGATCACCTCGGCGGTCGCGCGCAGCATCTCCCACTCCACGCGCAGACCCCAGCCGGGCGGAGGTGCGTCATCGCTCGCCAGGTCGACGGCCGCCTGCTCGTCGTCGAGCAGCAGTCGCGCCGCCGTCGGGTCAGCGAACCGTTCGACGTCATCCCAGGTGTCGGCGACGGCCCTGCCCTGACAGACCAGAACGGCGGTGCGGCTGGCTGTCGTTGCTGACTTCATACGGCAACGCTAGGTCGCGGATCTGTCACCCGACCATGACATATCACCTGAAGTGCTGATGACCTGCCGGGCCCTCGTACGTCTTGCCGTCGACCAGGATGCCCGCGCCGTCCGACACCGCACCGATCGCGGTCCAGCCCTCGGGCAACGACGCCTGTGAGCTGAACGTGGCGACCAACGCGTAGTCGTCGCCGCCGGTCAGCATGAACGTGAGGGCGTCGACGCCGAGCGCCTCGCTGACCGTCGCCACCGGTTCGGGGATGACGAACGTCGACGAGACGAGGTCGATCGCGACACCGCTGGCCTCGGCGATGTGGCCCAGGTCGGCGAGCAGCCCGTCGCTGATGTCGGTCATGGCCGTCGCGCCGGCGCCGGCTGCTTGGGGACCCGCGGCATAGGGCGGGTGCGGCACGCGATGGGCGTCGACGGCGGCCTTGGGCGAGCGGAAGCCGCGGCTCAGGGCGGCGAAGCCGGCACCGGCCAGGCCGAGCTGTCCGGCGTACGCCACGACGTCGCCGGGGAGCGCACCGGAACGCAGCACGGGGCGGCTGACGTCGCCCATCGCGGTGACGGCGATGACGATCTTGTCCGACGCCGTGACATCGCCGCCGACGATGTGGGCGCCGACGTGCGCGCACTCGACCTCGAACCCGCGGGTCATCTCCAGCACCCACGACACCGGCAGGTCGGCGGGTGCACCGAACCCCAAGGTCAGGGCCGTCGCGACCCCACCCATGGCGTTGATGTCGGAGAGATTGCAGGCCGCCGCCTTGCGGCCGATGTCGTGCGCGGACGACCAGTCGCGGCGGAAGTGCCGGCCCTCGACGAGCAGATCGGTCGACACCAGGAAGCTGCCGTCCTTGGTCGACACGTGTGCCGCGTCGTCGCCCGGACCCAGCAGGACGTGCCGGTTGTCGCCGATCTCGGCGCGTACCCGGTCGATCAGGCCGAACTCGCCGATGTCGCCGATCGTGGGTTCGTCCGGAGCACTCGTCGCCATACGCGCCATTGTGTCGCAGGCAGCGGCGCACGTGAGGAGGCGCATCGGGTAGCGTGGCACAGTCCGGTCTACTGAAGGAGTTCCACGATGGCTGTGCAGGCATACATCCTCGTCCAGACCGAGGTCGGCAAGGCCGCCGAGGTCGCGACCGCGATCGCCGCCATCGACGGCGTCACCCTCGCTGAAGACGTGACCGGACCCTACGACGTCATCGTCCGGGCTGAGGGCCCCAGCGTCGACGAGCTCGGCGCGCTGGTCGTCACCACGATCCAGAACGTTCCCGGCATCACCCGTACGCTCACCTGCCCCATCGTGCGCATCTAGCAGTGGGTCGGCGTCTTCTCCTCGCCACGGCCCTCTGCGCCGCACTCGTCACGGCGGGCTGCGGATCGGAGCTCTCGGTCGACGAGTACCCGACCGTGCGCGGCACGGAGGTCAACTGCAAGGGCCTGTTCGCCGACCGGCCGTTGAAGGTCGCCGGTCAGAAGAACCGCCTGGTCAAGGACGAGAACGCGTCGGCTTGGGGCGACCCGGCGATCATCCTGCGGTGCGGCGTCGAGAAGCCCAAGGACCTCGGCCCGGCGTCGCGGTGCGACATGGTCGACGACGTCGGATGGTTCAGCGAGACGACCTCCGACGGCTACCTGTTCACGACGATCGGCCGTGACTACTACGTCAGCGTCGAGGTGCCGGACGACTATGCGCCCGAGGCCGACGCCCTCGCCGACCTGGCCGACTCCGTCGCGCGGCACGACCCGGTCAAGAAGCCCTGCGTCTAGCGCAGTCCGGTCTCGCGTCCCAGGGCGAGCTGGATCAGCCGGTCGACGAGCTCTGGATAGGACATCCCGCTCGCCTGCCACAGGACGGGGAACATCGAGTAGGGCGTGAAGCCCGGCATCGTGTTGATCTCGTTGATGACCAGGCCGTCGTCGGTCAGGAAGAAGTCGACACGAGCCAGGCCTTCGCAACCGACCGCCTCGAACGCCTGCACGGCGTATGTGCGAATGCGCTCGCTCAGCGTGACCGAGATGTCCGCGGGCACGACGTTGCGGCTCGTGCCGTCGAGGTACTTGGCCTCGAAGTCGTAGAACTCGTGGGCTGAGTCCGCCTCGACCGTGATCTCGCC
The DNA here is from genome assembly GCF_004134905.2 of Aeromicrobium ginsengisoli. Lineage (GTDB taxonomy): Bacteria > Actinomycetota > Actinomycetes > Propionibacteriales > Nocardioidaceae > Aeromicrobium > Aeromicrobium ginsengisoli. The sequence goes on from NZ_SDPQ02000001.1 coordinate 743,645, forward strand.
GACGAGGCTGGCGACGGGCTTGCCGTCGGGCTCCTGGATGACAGCGCACTCGAGCTCGCGCTTGCCCTTGGCTCCGGCCTCGACGATGACCTTGGGGTCGAAGTCGCGCGCCTTGTTGACCGCGCTGTCGAGCTCCTCCCACGTGTCGACCATCGTGACGCCCGAGCTCGAGCCGGCTCTCGCGGGCTTGACGAAGACCGGCAGGCCCAGCGCACGGATGCGCGCCTCGACCCGCTCGCGCTCGCCCTTCCACTGCCACGGGAGCACCGTGACGTAGGGGATCTGTGGCAGCCCGGCGGCGGAGAAGACGGTCTTGGTGAACGGTTTGTCCATGCTCACCGCGCTGGAGAGCACCCCGGCGCCGACGTAGCGGACGTCAGCCATCTCGAGCAGGCCCTGGATCGTGCCATCCTCGCCCCAGGGGCCGTGCAGCAGCGGGAACACTGCGTCGAACCCGCGCAGGTCCTCCCACGAGAACGGCGGACGGTCGTCGCGCACCTCGGGCAGCTGACCGGCGACGAGCTCCGGCCACTCGGCGGTCTCCTGGACCCAGGCCCCGGCGCGGGTGATGCCGACGGGCTGGACCTCATAGCGATCCTGGTCTATTGCCGCGATGACCTCGCGTGCGGTGAGACAGGAGACCCCGTGCTCACTGGAACGGCCGCCAAAAATGACAGCAAGTCTTGGTTTGCCGACTGAGGTGTCCACCGAGAGGCTCATTGCGGAGCACGATACCGGTCAAGGCATGATGTCCTCATGCCCGGACACGAACTTTCGCCCTCGACCATCGCTGTTGGCGCAGGGCGGCCGAACCGCGTCCCGGGGGGACCACTCAACGCGCCCATCACGCTCGCGAGCGCGTTGGTTCCCGGCGGAGCGTCGGAGTACGGCCGGGCGGGCAATCCCACCTGGGACTCGTTCGAGACGGTGCTCGGCGCGCTCGAGGGCGGACGAGCCCTGTCCTTCGCCTCCGGCACCGCCGCGACCAGCGCCCTGTTCGACCTGGTGCCCAGCAAGGCAACGGTCGTGGCGCCGCGGCACGCCTACTACGGGACCCTCACCCAGCTCCACGAGCGCGCCCGTCGTGGCCAGATCGAGCTCAAGCTCGTCGACATCGACAACACCCAGCTGGTCATCAATGCCGCCGAGAGTGCCGCTTTGGTGTGGATCGAGTCGCCGACCAACCCATCTCTGGAGATCGCCGACATCGCGGCGATCTCGCAGGCCGCATCCCGCGCCGGCACGGCCGTCGCGGTCGACAACACGTTCGCCACTCCCCTGCGCCAGAAGCCGCTTGAGCTCGGCGCCGACTTCGTGGTGCACTCAGCGTCCAAGCTGCTGTCGGGGCACAGCGACGTCATCCTCGGCGCCGTGGTGACCAACAGCGACCGGGCCTATGCCGCGATCGAGAAGCGTCGCTCGGTGCTCGGCGCGATCCCCGGCGCGATGGAGACGTGGCTCGCCGCGCGCGGCATACGTACGCTCCACGTGCGGCTCGACCGCGCCGAGGCCAACGCCAAGGAGCTGCACAAGCGGCTCTCGGCCTCCAGCCGCATCGTCTACTCGCGCTACCCGGGCTTCGGCACGATCATCGCGTTCGAGGTCGCCGGCGGCGCCCAGGTCGCGCAGAAGATGACCGAGCAGAGCGACATCATCACGTACGCCACGAGCCTCGGCGGCGTCGAGTCGACCTGGGAGCGTCGTCGCCGGCACCCTCAGGAGCCGGAGTCCGTGCCCGAGGGCCTGATCCGCTTCTCCGTCGGCATCGAGGACGTCGAGGATCTCTGGATCGACATCCAGAACGTGCTCGCGGCGTTCGCCTGACCTATCCTCGAGCTAGACCGTCTCGGGCTTGGCCTGCCGGGAGATCAGCCGCGAGACCAGCTCGTCGGGACTCATCTCGCCGGCGATCAGGGCCGCGACATGCTCCACGATCGGCATCTCGACGCCGTGCAGCTTGGCCAGCTCACTGACGGACACGCAGGACTTGACGCCCTCGGCCACCTGGCTGGTCTGCCCCATGACCTCCTCGACGCTCATGCCCTGCCCGAGCTTCTCGCCGAACGTACGATTGCGCGAGAGCGGTGACGAGCAGGTGGCGACGAGGTCACCCATGCCGGCGAGACCCATGAACGTGACCGGGTCGGCGCCAATGGCCGCTCCCAGGCGCGCCGTCTCGGCGAGCCCGCGGGTGATGACCGAGGCCTTGGTGTTGTCGCCGTAGCCGAGGCCGACGCACACGCCGACTGCGAGGCCGATGATGTTCTTGGCGGTGCCGGCGAGCTCGCAGCCGACGACGTCGGTCATCGAGTAGGGCCGGAACGACGCGGTGTGGCACAGCTTCTGCAGCCGCTCGGCGACGCCCTGGTCCTCGCAGGCCACGACGCTGGCGGCCGGCTCGCGGTTGGCGATCTCGCGGGCCAGGTTGGGCCCGGAGACAACGGCGATGCGCTCAGGACCGGCGCCGGTGATCTCGGCGATGACCTCGCTCATCCGCTTGTGGGTGCCGAGCTCGACACCCTTCATGAGGCTGACGATGACGGCGTCGGCGGGCACGTGCTCGCTCCACGACACCAGGTTGTCGCGCAGCTGCTGCGACGGGACCGCCAGCACGACGATTTCGGCGCCGGCCATGGCCTCAGCCGGATCGTGCGTCGCGGTGATCTCCTTGGGCAGCGCAATGCCCGGGAGGTAGTCGGAGTTCTCGTGCTTGGCGTTGATCGTCTCGCACAGCTCGGGCCGCCGTCCCCACAGGCGTACGTCGTTGCCGGCATCGGCCAGCACCATGGCGAAGGCCGTGCCCCACGAACCTGCGCCCATCACGGCAGTCTGCGCCATTCACGAATCCCGTCTCTTCGGTTCAATCGAGTGCTTGTAGTTGGTCTTCGGCTTGCTGAGGGTATGCACATCGATGCGAGGTGTCGAGGGCAGCTCGCCCCTCACCTCGGCCATCATGGCAGTCAACGTGTCCATCAGCCGGTCGGTGGCCTCGTGCAGAACCTCCTCGGTGAGCTCCTTGTCCTCGAAGTCGGACAGGTCCACCGGCGTGCCGACGCGGATGTGGATCGTCTTGCGGGGAAAGAGCCGCAGCTTCTTGGCGTACGGCCACAGGATCTCCTGCGGACCCCACTGCATCAGCGGGACAAGGGGCTTGCCGGTGCTCAGCGCGACGCGTACGGCGCCCGTACGACCGCTCATGGGCCACGCAGCGGGGTCACGGGTGATGGTGCCCTCGGGGTAGATCGTGACGACCTGACCGGCCTCGACAGCCGCCGACGCGGCGCGCAACGACTCGGCGGCACCCTCAGTGCTGCGGTAGACCGGGATCTGCTGGGCGTTCCGCAGGATCCAGCCGTACCACTTGGCGCCGACGAGGGTGTCCTTGGCGAGGAATCGCGGCGCGATGTTGTTGTCGAGCATGAAGTGCCCGATGAGGAACGGGTCGGCGTGCGACACGTGGTTGGGCGCGAGGACGAATCCGCCGTCGGGCAGGTTCTCCATGCCCTGCCAGTCCCGCTTGGTCGTCAACATCAGGATCGGCCGGACGAAGAACTTGATCACCTTGGTCGTGAATGGAACAGGGCGCTTCACCATGAGGGCGAGCCTAAACCTTCCGGAGCCGACTAGGGTGACTGCCATGCAGGGCACCGTTGCGAGCTTCGACCAGTCCACGCGGGCCGGGAGCCTCCTGACCGACGAGGGCATGCCGCTGGAGTTCCCCGCGGAGTCGCTCGCCGAGCACATCCGTCACCTGAGGGTGGGTCAGCGGGTCTTCGTCGAGACGGCACCGTCAGGCGACGTCACCGCCATCAAGATCTGGCAATAGCGCTGACGAGTCACTCCCGACCCGCTGACGAGTCACTCCACACATGCGGAGTGACTCCTCACTCCCGCACGAGTGACTCCTCAGGGTGCAGGGAGTGACTCGTCAGCGTGGGGGGTCAGAGGGTGGCGGGCTTGAAGCTCGGGCGCGACTTCTCGTAGGTGACGATGTCGTCCTCGTGGCTCAGGGTGATGCCGACGTCGTCAAGGCCCTCCAGCAGGCGCCAGCGGGTGTAGTCGTCGATCGTGAACGAGTCCTCGATCGCGTCGACGCCGTCACCGGCCTTGACCGTGCGCGACTCGAGATCGACCGTGATGGTTGCGCCCGGGTTGGTGTCGAGGTAGTCCCAGAGCCGCTGCACGACCTTGTCGTCGACCTGCGCGGCCAACAGCCCGGCCTTGCCGGAGTTGCCGCGGAAGATGTCACCGAAGCGCGGCGAGATGACGACCTTGAAGCCATAGTTCTGCAGCGCCCAGACGGCGTGCTCCCGCGACGAGCCGGTGCCGAAGTCAGGACCGGCGACCAGGACGGTGGCGTTCTTGTACGCGTCCTGGTTGAGCACGAACGACGGGTCGCTGCGCCAGGCCGAGAACAGGCCCTCCTCGAAGCCGTCACGCGTGACCTTCTTGAGCCACACGGCGGGGATGATCTGGTCGGTGTCGACGTTGCTGCGCCGCAGCGGAGCGCCCACACCTGTGTGATTGAGGAACTTCTCCATGGGTCAGGCTCCTGCCTTTGCGAGCTCGGCCAGGTCGGCGGGACCGGCGAGGTGTCCGAGGATTCCGGTCGCGACGGCGACGTCGGGCGACACCAGGTGCGTACGCCCACCCTTGCCCTGCCGGCCCTCGAAGTTGCGGTTGGACGTCGAGGCGCTGCGCTCCCCCGGCGTGAGCTGGTCGGGGTTCATGCCCAGGCACATCGAGCAGCCCGCGCCGCGCCACTCGGCGCCGGCGTCCTTGAAGATGACGTCGAGGCCTTCCTGCTCGGCCTGCAGGCGTACGCGCACCGAGCCCGGCACGACGAGGATCCGGGTGTCGGCGGCGACCTTGTGGCCCTCGATCAGGCTGGCGGCGACGCGCAGGTCCTCGATGCGACCATTGGTGCACGAGCCGATGAACACCGTGTCGACCTTGATGTCCTTCATCGGCGTGCCGGCCTCGAGGCCCATGTAGCGCAGGGCGTTCTCAGCGGCGATGCGCTCGTTGTCGTCCTCGAACGAGGCCGGGTCGGGCACGTTGCCCGACAGCGGCACGCCCTGGCCGGGGTTGGTGCCCCAGGTGACGAACGGCGTGATGGTCGACGCGTCGATCGTGATGACCTTGTCGAACTCGGCGTCGTCGTCAGTGACGAGGCTGTCCCAGTAGGCCACGGCGGCATCCCAGTCGGCGCCCGTCGGTGCGTTCGGGCGGCCCTCGAGGTAGTCGTACGTCGTCTGGTCCGGCGCGATGAGCCCGGCCTTGGCGCCCCACTCGATCGACATGTTGCAGATCGTCATGCGGGCTTCCATCGACAGCTTGCGGATGGCCTCGCCGCGATACTCCACGATGTAGCCCTGGCCGCCGCCGGTCGTCTCCTGCGTGATGAGCGACAGGATCAGGTCCTTGGCGGTCGAGCCGACGGGCAGGTCGCCGACGACCTCGACGGCCATCATCTTGGGCTTGGCCTGCGACAGCGACTGCGTCGCCAGGACGTGCTCGACCTCGGACGTACCGATGCCGAACGCGATCGAGCCGAACGCTCCGTGCGTCGACGTGTGCGAGTCGCCGCACACGATCGTCATGCCGGGCTGCGTGAGGCCGAGCTGCGGGCCGACGACGTGCACGATGCCCTGGTCGATGTCGCCCATGGGGTGCAGGCGTACGCCGAACTCCCCGCAGTTGCGACGCAGCGTCTCGACCTGCGTGCGCGACACGAGGTCGGCGATCGGCTTGTCGAGGTCGGTCGTCGGGATGTTGTGGTCCTCGGTCGCGAGCGTGAGGTCGGGGCGGCGCACGGTGCGCCCGGCGATGCGGAGCCCGTCGAAGGCCTGAGGGCTCGTCACCTCGTGAATCAGGTGGAGGTCGATGTAGAGCAGGTCGGGCTCGCCCTCGTGGCTGCGTACGACGTGCTCGTCCCAGATCTTCTCGGCAAGGGTCTTGCCCATGGCGCTCTCCTCAGCTGCGTTGCAGTGCCCCTCGGCACCACCACCAGTATGCACTTGCGTCTCACAATGCGATACGGCAGTATCAAGACATGGACAACTCTAGCGGAGTCGGCGTTCTCGACAAAGCCGCTCTCGTGCTCGCTGCGCTCGAGCCCGGACCCGCGACACTGGCCGGTCTCGTCGCGAGCACCGGGCTGGCCCGGCCCACCGCACACCGCCTCGCAGTGGCACTCGAACATCATCGGCTCGTCGCCAGGGACATGCAAGGACGCTTCATCCTCGGCCCCCGCCTCGGCGAGCTCGCCGCCGCCGCCGGTGAGGACCGTCTGCTCGCGGCTGCCGGACCCGTCCTCGCCCGTCTGCGCGACATCACCGGCGAGTCGGCACAGCTGTTTCGTCGTCAGGGCGACTTCCGCGTGTGCGTCGCCGCCGCCGACCGGCCGACCGGCCTGCGCGACTCGATCCCCGTCGGCGGCCAGCTGACCATGAGTGCCGGCTCCGCCGCCCAGGTCCTGCTGTCGTGGGAAGACCCCGAGCGCATGAACAAGGGGCTGCTCAAGGCCACGTTCTCGGCCGCGGAGCTGTCAGCCGTGCGCCGTCGCGGCTGGGCCCAGAGCGTCGGTGAGCGCGAGACGGGCGTCGGCTCGGTCTCCGCGCCGGTCCGCTCCCCCTCCGGCAAGGTCGTGGCCGCGGTGTCGGTGTCCGGCCCGCTCGAGCGCCTGACCCGCCAGCCCGGCCGCATGCACGCTCCGGCCGTCGTCGCTGCCGCCGAGCGCCTCTCGCAGAGCCTCCGCCGGTCGAACTAGGCGGCGAGGTCGTCGGGTGACATCACCCGGAGGACCGAGTCGTCAGCCGTGTGCAGCGGCCACGCACCGAGCGAGTGTGCCGCGGATACGGCGGTGATCGCCCGAACCCACTGGATGTCGGACGCGCGGGTGCCGGCGTGCGTGGGCCGCGCCCACAGCAGCGCGATCGAGCCGTCCGGATCTGCCTCGTCCAGCACGCTCCGCAGCGAACGTGCCAGGTTGACGAGCATCTGACCGTCCGGTGCGGCCGGGCAGTCCGTGACGTTGACGATCGACGGGTGCACCCGGCCGTCACGATCCAGCATGATCGCGAAGATCTGTCGGCTGCCGAAGCCGAGAGGCTCGATGAGGTGGCGCCACACCCGCTCGAGGTCGGCTGTGGTGTGGACGTCGGGGAGGTCAGTTGAGGTCATGCTCCAACGATCACCGGGAGCCGCCGCAGACGTCGAACGCATCGTCCACAGCCCTAGATGAGCTCGGCGAGGAGCTGGTCCTTGCGCATGCGGGAGTAGCCCGCAATGCCCTGGTCCTTAGCCGCTGCGCGCAGCTGCGTCACGGTCCAGGTCGGCTCCGGCGCCTTCGGGGCGTTCCGGAGCGCGAGCGGCTCGGCGCTCGGGTGATCGGCGATCACCTGACGGGCACGCGCCTTGGCCTTCTTGCGCTTGGCGTTGGCCTCGGCGATCGCCTGCTCGGCCTTGGCACGTACCTTCTGCACGCGCGATCGCTGCTTCTCGGCGCGCTTCTTCCAGGTCGAGGCCTCGACCTCGAGGGTCTTGACGCGGTCGCGGAGCACCACGATCTCGGCGGTCAGGTCCTCGACCTTCGCGGTCGCGGCAGCGAGCTTCTTGTCGGACTTGGTCGGGCGGGTCTTGCCGGGCTTGGCGGCCATGTTCACCTCCGGTGCGGGTGCCACACACCGTGGCGGACCGTGGTGAACGGAGGAAGAACGCGCTGGTCAGAGGCCCGCCCGCCGGCTCAGCCCTTGAGCGCAGCGACCAGCTGGGCCTTGGTCATGCGGGAGTAGCCCGCGACGCCCTGCGTACGTGCAGCGGCGCGCAGCTGCGCGACCGTCATCTCCGACTTCGGCGCAGCCTGGACGGGCACGACCTCGACCTTCGCGGCGGGCGCGGGCTTGCTGCCCGTGGCCTTGCGAGTCGATGTGCGCGCGGTCTTGGCCGCGGACTTGCCAGCGTCGCGCGCGGACCTGACCGCCGACTTGCCGGCCTGCTCAGCAGCGCCGCGCAGCCTCTTGGCGTCACGCTTGAGCTCGCTGACCCGCTTCTCCAGCTTGTTCTCGAGCTTGCCGACGCTCTTCTCGAGCTTGGCCACGGTCGCCCGGAGGTTCTTGATCGCCTCCTGGGCGGCCGCGAGCTCCGAGTCCAGCGAACCCTTGCCCTTGCTCGACTTCTTGGATGACTTGCTACGTGCGGCCATGACCTTCTCCTGCGCTCGAACGACACTGGCTCGTCATGGTGCCACGTCAGGGTGAACAGAAGGTCGGTTCAGAACAGACCCGGCACCTCGAGGTCGAGCAGCGTCTTCTTGCGCTCGAGCCCGCCGGCATATCCGGTCAACGAGCCGTCGGCGCCGATGACGCGATGACACGGCACGAGGATCGGGATCGGGTTGGCCCCGTTGGCGGCGCCCACCGCGCGCGAGATCACCGGCTCGTAACCCAGCCGCCGCGCGATGTCGCCGTAGCTGGCGGTCTCGCCATAGGGGATGCGCTGCAGCTCGGCCCACACCTTCTTCTGGAACTCCGAGCCCTCGCTGGCGAGCGGCAGGTCGAACGTCGTGCGCTCGCCCGCGAAGTACTCGCTGAGCTGTTGCTCGGCGCGGTCGAGCAGCGGATCGCTCGACCGGGTTCGGCGTGGTTTGCCGGCGCCGAAGTCGATCGCAGTGATGAGTCCTGCGGAGGCATGGATGCGGAGGCCGCCGATCGGCGAGTCCATCCAACGTGTCGTCATCTCAGGGTCCTTTCGAGGTCGGCGCTCGCGCGCCAGAGGTGCATTGCGGCGTACGAACGCCATGGCTTCCAACGCTCCGTGCGCTCGGGCTCCACACCGTGGCGCTCGAGCATGCGGCGGATGATGAGGTCGGTCTCGAGCATCACGTCAGGATGCGCGAGGGCCCGCATGCTGATGTAGTCGGCGGTCCACGGCCCGATGCCCGGCAGCGCGACCAGGTCGGCGCGTACGGCCTCGCGATCGGCTCCGGGATCGAGCTCGATCTTGCCGTCGGCCACCGCCTGCGCGACGCCGATCAACGCCCGGGCGCGGCTGCGCGGCATGCTCAGGGCCGTGTCGTCGGCCTCGGCGAGTGCCTCGGGCGTGGCGAACGCGTGCGTCAGGCCGTGCGAGGCAGCGAGGTCGAACGTCACCGGAGTGCCGAAGGTCTCGGCGAACCGGCCGAGGATCGTACGGGCGCCGGCCACCGAGACCTGCTGGCCGACGATCGCCCTCACGGCGACCTCGAAGCCGTCGACCTGGCTCGGCAGTCGCAGACCCGGAGCGGCCGCGACGAGCGGCGCGAGCAGCGGGTCCGCCGACAGCACCTCGTCGATCGCGAGCGGGTCGGCGTCGAGGTCGAGCAGGCGCCGGCAACGCTGCACGGCCACGGCGGTGTCGCGCAGGTCGGCGAGCTCGAGCTCGCAGGCAACGTGGTCGTCCTGCAGCGTCAGCTGGACCGCGCCGAGGCCGTGCGGCAGCCGCATCACCCGGGCGTACGTCCGGCCGTCGATCCGCTCGACCCCGGCGATCAGCCGGCCGCCGAGGAACTCGAGCAGGCCGTCGACGTGGAACGGCTGGCGCACTGCGAGCCGAAGGGTCACGCGGCCGGTCGGCGTGCTGCGGCGACGGCCGCGCATCTCGGTCGGCGACAGGGCGTAGACGTGGCGGACGGAGTCGTTGAACTGCCGGATCGACGCGAAGCCTGCGGCGAACGCGATGTCGGACATCGGCATCTCGGTGGTCTCGATGAGGACCCTGGCGGCGTGCGCACGATTGCTGCGGGCCAGCGCCAACGGACCGGCGCCGAGCTCCTGGGTCAGCATGCGGGTCACGTGGCGCTGGCTGTAGCCGAGGCGGCTTGCGAGCCCTTCGACACCCTCGCGCTCGACGACACCGTCGGCGATCAGGCGCATCGCGCGACCCACGGCGTCGGCGCGTACGTTCCACTCCGGCGATCCCGGCGTGGTGTCCGGGCGGCACCGGCGGCAGGCGCGGAAACCCGCGTCCTGGGCCGCCGCGGCCGAGGCGTAGAACGTGACGTTCTCGCGCTTCGGGGTCACCGCCGGGCAGGACGGACGGCAGTAGATGCCGGTCGTCCTGACGCCGACATAGAAGACCCCGTCGAACCGCGCGTCGCGCGACTCCGCGGCCCGGTAGCAGCGTTCGTGGTCGGTGTGCATACATCCATCATGACGGCGCACACCGACACTTACCGGCGGGTTTCAGACATGGACGCCGACAGCGTCAGGCGGCGTCCTTCACCTCGTCGAGGGCGTCCTTGAGCGAGTCGAGGTCGCCTCCGGTCGGCGCGTTCTCCACACCGGTCCAGTCGGGCGACGGCAGGACCTGTTCAGTTGCCTTGCCCTGCTGAACGTCGCGGATCGCGGCGACGATCGCATCGAGGTTGTTCGGCACCGCTCGACCGCACTTCCGCAACTCCGAGCCGAGCTTCAGGGTCAGCCGCGGCTTGTTCGCTGCGACGGCGTCCGCGGTCGTACCGGACTCGACTGTGCTGTCCGAGAGGTCCGAAACGGTGCCGCACACGTGGTAGACCTCGCCACCACCGGCCCAGTAGACCTTGTCCTCACCGAGGAGCTGGATCACGGCCTGCTTCTCTGCCGTGTACTTCTCCACCGAGGCCGGGTTGAAGTCGATGCCCATGACCACCGCGACCAGGGCCACCACGATGCCGACAGCGCCGGCCACACCCTTCTGCGTCTTGCCCATGTCCTTGTTGAGGAAGATCAGGACGATGATCGGCAGGAACGCGATGATCGGGATGAACGCACCGAGCTGGTTCTGGATGAAGAACCTGAACGGTTCCTTCTCCGACGCCGGGTCGAGCTTGTTGGCCTTCTTCCAGAGCATCGAGCCGACGACCACGGCGATGCCGTCAAGCACCAGCAATGCGATCAGCAGCGCGAATGCCCAGGTCGGGAACGCGTTGTCGGTGATCAGCTCGCCCTTGGCGTTGACCGAGGCCTTCTCCGTGAGGATCGACTTGTTGAGCAGCAGCCCGAAGATCGCGCCGATCTCGATCGCGATGCCGAGCGCCCACAGCCCGACGGCGTAGAGGCGCAGCTTCTTGGCCTGTGACTTCGACTCCGCGGAGGCCTTCCACGTCGAGTCGTTGGCGGAGCTTTCGGTGGAACCCTGGCCCGAGCTGGTCATGGAATCTCCTGAAGATCGAGGATCGGCGAGTCGAATGCTATCGCCAACAGGGCGTCGGCCGACCGAATCGTGTCATCAGCCGCACGCCGCAGGTGAATTCAGACGCCGCCGACGATCGATTGCGCGATGGCGCGATAGCGCTTGAGGAACTCGTCCTCGGGCAGCTCGCCGTCAGCGTGGTACCAGCTGGCGACGCCGAGACACAGCGACGCAATGGCCCGACTGGCATCGACGGGATAAGGGGTGTGGAAGACCCCGCTGGCAACGCCGTCCGAGACCACGACGTCGAGCATGCGCTGCTGCTCCTCGCGCCGAGCCGTGTAGCGCACGCGGTACTCCGGGTCGAGCTTCCGCAGCTCATTGGCCGAGAGCACAGCGCCCTTCTGCCGGTTCATGTGGAAGAGCAGCAGCGCCTCCACGAGGACGTCGAACTGCGCTCGCGGATCGTCCTCCACCTCGGCGAGTGCGTGCCGGCTGCGCTCGATCAACTCGTCGACGACCACCATCATCAGGTCGAAGAGGATGTCCTGCTTCGACTTGTAGTGGTGGTAGATCCCGGGCACCGACAGTCCCGAACGTTCGGCAAGCTGGCGAGTCGTCGTGCCGTGATAGCCGTTCTCGGAGAATGTCTCCAGAGCGGCGGACAGGATGCGAGACATGCGCTGCTCGGAATAGACCCGCCAGTTGCGGTAGTCGTCTGTCGGCTCGACGTCGTCCTCACCGACCGACGCGGCTCTCTGCCGGGCGAACTCCACGAACCACTCGAGCGCGGACGTGTCGTCGACCGCGCCCGCACTGATGACGTCCCCGGTCTGCTGGCCCGCCAGCAGCTTCTTGATCGGCACCTCGAGCTTCTTGCCCGTCCTCGTGTGCGGCAGGGCAGGAACGACGATGACCTCGTCCGGAACGTGACGAGGAGACGTCTGTTCGCGTAGGCGATCGCGGATCCGCCGACCAATCTCCTCTCCGTCGACCGAGCTGTCGGAAACGACGACGAACATGGGCATCCAGTAGCCGCCGTCGGGGCGTTCGACTCCCACGACGAGTGTGTCGGCGACGTCCGGCAACGACTCGACCGCATCGTAGATCTCCGCACTGCCCAGACGCACCCCGTTGCGGTTGAGAGTGGCATCGGTGCGCCCATGGATCACGATCGTTCCGCGATCGGTCACCGTGATCGCATCACCATGCCGCCAAACGCCCGGGAAATCGGCAAAGTACGTCTCGAGGTATGTCTCGTCGTCGGGATCGTTCCAGAACCCGATCGGCATCGACGGCATCGGCTCGGTGATGACCATCTCGCCAGCGGCCCCCGCTGGAAGCGGCTGTCCGGAGTCGTTCCACACCTGGAGCGAGACCCCGAGCGCGACCCCACTGATCTCGCCGTCGTACACGGGGAGGACGGGGTTGCTGGACACGAAGATCCCGACGATGTCGGTGCCGCCGCTGGTCGAACCGACCTGGACGTCTGGACTGATGTTCTCGCGCACCCAGCGGTTGGCCGCCGGCGGCAGGATCGACCCGGTGACCGCCACGATCCGCATGCGAGACAGGTCGAGGTCGCGGCCCGGCACACAGCCAGCCTGCTCCGATACCTTGAGGTAGCCGGGGCTCGTGCCGAACACCGTCACACCGTGCTGCGCTGCGATGCGCCAGAGCCGGTCCGCCGTGGGATCGACCGGATTGCCGTCATAAAGAACGATCGTCGCGCCGTGGAGGAGCCCGCACACCTGAGCGTTCCACATCATCCAGTTGGGGCTGGTGTACCAGAAGAACACGTCCTCCGGGCCCAGGTCGAGGTGGAATCCTGGCGAGGCGAGCTGCTCGAGCAGCGCGCCTCCGTGACCATGGATGATGCCCTTGGGCTTGCCCGTCGTCCCGGACGTGAAGAGCACCCACAGCGGGTGATCGAACTCCACAGGGACCACGTCGACCGGATCGGCACCCGTGAGGGCCGACTCCCACTCGACGACCTCATCGGCGGTTCCAGCCAGCGACAAACCGGCCGTCGACACCGCGATGGTGTGCTCCACGCTCGGCAGGAGACTCCGGAGCTGCCGCGCTTCGTTGCGTCGGTCGTGCACCAGGCCCTTGAAGAAGTAGCCGCCCCCGCAGATGAGGACCTTGGGGTCGAGCTGCGACAGCCGGTCGGCCGCCGAACGGGCGGCGAGGTCAAGCCCCGCCTGAGACCAGGTGGCGCCGATCCACGCGGTGGCCAGGAAGCCGACAACGCCCTCGATCGAGTTCGGAAGGTAGGCAACGACGCGATCGCCCTGCTCCACACCCATCTCCCGCAGGCTGCCTGCGAGCGCCTTGACCTGCCTGCGCAGCTCGCGGTGGGTGATGGTCGTGGTCGTGCCGTCTTCGACGATCATGACGATCGCGTCACGGTCGGAGTCCGTCCGAAGGAGGTGCTCGGCGAAATTGAGCCTCGCGCCCGGGAACCACTTGGTCCCAGGCATCTTCCGGCTCTCCCAGACCGCAGTCGGCTCCTCGTGGAACGCGACGTCGAAATAGCGCGCGACCGACGACCAGAAGTCTTGAGGATGTGCGGCGGACCACGCTTGGATCTCGTGAAAATCGGTCACGTCGGCGAAAGACGCCACGCCCTCGCCGACGAGCCAACGAGCGTAGGCGACGATGCGCGAGCCCTCGACCTGCTCGGCGGTCGGCACCCACGACGGCTGGACGACGTTGCCCATCGCTTCCCCTCCCTCGACCGACCCCGGAACCCCAGTCCTGGTCATGCGCCCGTACCCACTAAGCCCGCCGAGGCCACAGGGACCCGCGAGTGATCACGACGTCCATCGCGACTGCAACCACCAAGACGCCACCTGTCGCAAAGAACTGAACTTCTGGCGAGTAGCCCAACAGCTGGACCCCGTTGTTGATCGAGCCGATGACGAGTGCGCCCAACAAGGCGGACCACACGCTGCCTCGGCCACCGAACAGGCTAGTGCCACCGACCACCGCGGCGGCGATGGCGTTCAACATCAGCGGACCGCCACCCGATGAGTTGGACACGGCCAGCTGCCGCGACGCGTCGACGACTCCGGCGATGGCAGCGCACGCGCCCAGGATCAGGAATGAGTAGAGCACCATGCGATATACCGGGATGCCGGCTCGTTGAGCGGCGTCGCGATCCCCACCGACCGCGTACAGATGCACGCCGTACCTCGTGCTGGTCGTCGCGTACGAAGCCACGATCAGCATCACCCCCAGGATCAGCACAGGGAACGGCAATCCGTTCCCACGGGTCAGGACCGTCACGCCGCCCAGCACGGCGACACCGATCACACCGATGGACACCAGCGCCCACGTGCGGTCGGAACGCGAGCCGATGATGTCGCGCCAACGGCTGCCGGCGTACGCGATCAGGATCAGCACGGCCAGCACGAACGACAGCGATGTCGGCAGGTGCTCACTGGCGATCTTGGCGTAGTCCGTCCCTCCGACGTTCACCGTGAACTCCGGAGGCAGGACGACGAGCAACAGGCCTTGGAAGACGACCATTCCGCCGAGCGTCACGATGAGTGACGGCACACCGAACACGATGATGAGCGCCTGCACCAGCATGGCGACCATGCCGAGCAGGACTCCCACGGCGAGTGCGGCATACAGGTTCCACCCAGAGGTCACGGCGTAGTTCGCGACGACGGTCGCGCACACCCCCGAAAGGATTGCCGACGACAGGTCGATCTCCCCCACCAGGAGCACGAACACGATTCCGAGTGCCAGGATCGCCGTCGTGACGATCTGGAGAACGAGGTTGGTGAGGTTCTGCGAGCTGAGGTACGCGTCGCTACGGGTGTCGAAGAACAGCCAAATGGCACCCAACACGATGAGCACCGGAACGTTGCGGAGGCGGTCTTCGAACGCGGCTGTGATCCGGCCCGCCAGGGGGGTACGGGATGTTGCGCTGACGCTCATGCGACCCCCTCATGAGCCCCGGTGATGGCGGCGACGAGCTCGCTGGACGTGTAGCGACCGCGCGAGAACTCGGCGACCTTCGTCCCGAGCCTGAGCACCACGACCCGGTCAGCCACGTGTTGGACGTCCTTGAGGTCGTGAGAGATCACGAGGACACTGCGTCGTTGCTCCTTGAGACGCAGGATCAGGTCGAGGACTTCAGCGCGTTGGGTGATGCCGAGAGCCGCGGTGGGTTCGTCAAGCATCACAATCCGCGGGTCGGACACCAACGCGCGGCAAATCGCGATGCCTTGCCGCTGCCCGCCCGACAAACCGCCCACCGGTGTCGTGAACGAGCGCAACCTGACCGACATGCTGTCCAGCACGGCCTTGGCCTGCTCCTCCATGGCGCCTCGGCGGACCGCTCGCCCACGCCACCACCCGGTCGTGCGCTCCTGGCCGAGAAACAGGTTCTTGACGGCATCGAGGTTGTCGCACAGCGACAGGTCCTGGTAGACCGTGTGGATCCCGACGCCGGTGGCCGCACGAGGAGTGTCGAGCTTGACCTCCTGCTCATCGACATGGATCTCGCCACCGTCAGGCCGTTCGACACCCGCAATGATCTTCACGAGCGTCGACTTGCCGGCCCCGTTGTCACCGACCAGAGCGACGACCTCGCCGGTCCTCAGCTCGAGGTCCACCTCGTGAAGTGCCCGCACACCACCGAAGTGCTTCGAGACGCCCGCGAGACGCAAGATCGGTGGTTCCACGCTGCCGGGCCCACCTTGTGGGTCCACGGTGCCATGCGCAACTGGAGACATGCTTGTCCTTAGGTCGGGGTGGGCGGCCGTCCGTGCGGACGGCCGCCCAGTCGTGGTTCGACGTGCCGGCGTCAGCCGACCTTCTCCTTGCAGGTCGGCGTGCTCGCCGCCGGCCCGGTGCAGATCTGCTTCCAGGTGAAGATCCCCAGATCAACGGCCTTCTGAACGGCCTCGCCGGGATCCTTGCCCTTCTCGAGGTGGATCAAGGTCGAGGGCAGCTTGGCGGTCGGGATCTGCGAACCGCCGTTGTCGACCGTGTCCTTGACGAGATCGGCCGGCGGCTGCTCACCGTTGATCGCGGCCAGCGTGATCTTGGCTGCCGCCTCCGCCTCGACCGAGAACGCCTTGAGGACGTTGTCCTGCTGGTCTCCGGTCAGCATGTACTGCAGGCCCGTCAGTTCCGGGTTCTGACCACCGTAGACAGGAACCTCGACCTTCTTGCTCTTGAGCGCGGCGATGACCCCCGCAGTGATGCCGTCGTAGAAGCCAAGGAACGCGCCGACCTTGTTCTGAGTCTTGGTCAGGCACTGATCAGCGGCGCTCTGCGCATTGTCGGGCGCCCAGTCCTTGACGTAGTCCTCGCAGACCACCTTGATCGTGCCGTCATCGATCAGCGGCTTCAGGACGCTGTCCTGCCCCTTGAGCATCTCGGTCGTGTAGACGTCACCCTTGTTGCCGTACAGGCGCGCCACGTTGACAGGTGTCGCACCGAGCGCGCCGTCCTTGACCTGCGAAGCGAAGTACTCGCCCTGCTGGACACCGACGTTCTCCGGGTCGAACACGACCTGGGCGAACATCTTGCCCTTCAGTGGCGGGTTCTCGTAGCCGATCACCGGGATCTTGGCCGCCTCTGCGGCCTGGAGAACGCCCTCGCTGGTGTTGGGGTCGGCAGCCACCACGACGAGCGCCTTGGCACCCGCCGAGATCGCCGCATTCGCCTGCGACAGCTGGGTTGCCGAGCTGCCACCGGCATTCACGAACTTCACCTCGATGTCCGAATCGAGCTTCTCGATCGCCTTCTTGAAGTCCGGGCCGTCCTGCTGGATGTATCGCGTCGGCGTCGTGTTGGGCGCCATGAAGTACACCAGCTTCTTTCCGCCCGCCTTGCTGTCACCGTCACCCCCCGAGCTGCCCCCGCAAGCCGACAGCATGAGGGCGGCACTGCTTACGATCGCGACGACCTTCAGCGCGCTGCGCCAGGTAGTGGTGTGCGACATCATTGCTCCTTCATCGAATGGTGGTGCTGGTCAGTGGCGCCCGATCGCCGGTGTGCATCGGCCCGGCCCTCCTGGCCGGTCCGTCTCAACGCGGGATGACTCCCTTCTGCCGTGCCACGATCTGCAGCGCGAGGTGCTTGGAGTAGATCCGCACCCACGCCAACGGGCCGCCCATGAACCAGAAACCAGGGGCGCCGGTCGGGCGATAGAGGCCGCCGATCTCGCCGTCCGCGCCGATGCCCAGGACGTCAGGGCACGCGTCGGCGACCTCGTCACCGAGCACCCGACGGGCGGTCTCGCGCATGTTCTTGTATCCGGTCGCCAGGACCACGAGGTCCGCCTCGAGCTCTCGACCGTCCTCCAGACGTACGCCGGACTCCGTGAACTCAGCGAGGCCCGAACCTTGGACCAGGTGGATCTTGCGCTCGGCTATGAGCCTGGAACATCCGACATCGATGTAGTAGCCGCCACCTCGAGCCAGCGCATAGCCCATCAGACCAGTGCCGCCCGGACCGTCATTGCGCTTGAACCCGACCGCGTCGAGGGATGCGAGCAGATCGGCGTCGAGCGCCGCCGTCGCCTTGGTACCTTCCACTGCGAGCTCGAGGACGCGCGGCCACGGCGTGCCACTCGCCATCAGATCGGCGTACTCGGTGGGCGGCCCGCCCTCGACGAAGTTCGCGCCGAACAGCGCAGGGATGCCGAACTCCTGGCTCATGATGTAGGTCGACGAGCGCTGCACCATCGTCACGGCGGCGCCCGACTCGTAGAGATCTTGTGCGATGTCGTGGGCGCTGTTGCACGCACCGATCACGACGGCTTTCCGCCCCGCCCAGTCACCGCCCGAGCTGTGCCCGCTGGAGTGGTACGACACGCCACCGAACGCCTCGCGATGGGGGAACTCGGGCAGGTTGACCTCGGCAGCGGCGCCGGTCGCGAGGATCACATCCTGGGGGTGGATCACCCGCTCGCCTTCGGGCGTACGGATCTTGAGCGTCCAACGGCCGGCCGCGGCGTCGTACGAGCTCTCGTACATGTCGGCCTGGGTCCAGACGTTGAGCTCCATCGCCTCGGCGTAGAACTCGAACCAGTCCGCGATCTTGTCCTTGGCTGAGTAGATGGGCCAGGACGACGGGAACGGGAGGTACGGCAGGTGGTCGGCCCACACCGGATCATGGAGGACCAGCGAGTGATAGCGCTTGCGCCAACCGTCACCGACGCGCTCGCTCCGCTCGATCACGAGAGTGTCCACTCCCATGAGGCCCAGGTTGGCTGCGACAGCCAGGCCGCCCTGGCCTGCACCGATGACGACTGTCTCAGGGTCGCGGTCGCGATAGGCGACCTTTTCGGCTCGTTGGTCCTTCCAGTTGTGGCTCGACCGCGCACCCGGCAGGTGCCGCGGCCCTACCGGCCGTCGCGTGCCGATGGCACGCTCGTGGCCTTTCAGGTCCTCCATGCCGGTCATCATCGAGATGGCCCGCCAGGCTCCGTCAACTTCGGCCAGCGTGGCCACGCCACGGCACCACGCTGACGGGGTCTCGAACAGGAAGAAACCGGTGATCGTGCCGTTGTCGTCGATCGCGTCGACCGGTCCGAAACCGGTGTCGATCGCAAACGACGCCGGCCGGGCGGTGGCCAGGTGCTGGTTCAGCAGCTCGGCAATCGGCCCGTGACCGTGAGACGTCCCGAGGTTCCACGTGAGTGCCAGCAGGTCGCGCCACCAGCAGTTCTTGTCCAACGTCTCGAGAACGGCGCCGGCAGAGCCGGACTCCATCGCGGTCGCATGGTCGTGGAGCCACGAGGCAAAAGCGCGCTCCGCGTGCCCGGCTGCGACTTCGGTCATCTGCACCGACATACCTTGACCTTTCAGATCCGACCGAGCGATCGCTCGGTAGGTGAATTCGAGGAGTGTGGCACACGTCTCATCCAGGCGCAAGGGTCGACGACCACGGCTGGGGTCGTGACGCGAGACCCGCGCCGCACTTCCTACGCCACAAACGGGCGTCAGGCCGAGCCGGAAATGTCCCCCGCCACCTCGACAGCGATCTCGATGGCCCGGCTGGCAAGGGGCGACAGCGTACGTCCGGCCGGCCAGTGCAGGTAGATCTCCCGCGCGGGCAGGGACGGTCGCAGCTCGTGGACGCTGAGCGTCGGGTCGGCCTCGACGTTGGCGCCCCGGAGCGCCAACCACGGCAGGACGGCGCACCCGAGGCCCGCACGCACCATCGACAGCAGCGCGTCGTTGACCGCGGTACGGAACACGATCCGCGGATGGGCACCGCCTCGCGCCAGCGCCTCTTCCATCTCGGGCTGGTCGCAGTCGAGCGGCCACGCCACCATCGGCGCGTGGTCGAGCCGCGCCAGCCGAACCGGGCCGTCGGGGAAGTCGCCCGCGCCGGCGACCAGCAGATACGGATCGTCGAGCAGCTTGACCCGCTCCACGTCGCCATCGACCTGACCGTCATAGAACAGCAGGTCGAGCTGGCCGATCTGCGGCGTGTCGGGCTCCTCCTCCGACAGCCTGATGTCGCAGCCGGGGTGCTCGTCGCGCAGCCGCCTGATGACCGTCGGCAGGATCACGCTGGAAACGCTTTGGAACGTACCGATGTCGATGCGACCGTCGCCTGCCTTGAACCGTTCGACAGCTTCACCCAGCGCGGCCGACCTCGCCAACAGCTCGCGCCCGCGCTCGAGCACCACCGCTCCCAGCGGGGTCACGCGTGCTGGTCTGGGGCCTCCTGGTCGATCGAAGACGGATCCGCCGACAGTCTTCTCCAGGGCCGCAACCTGCTGGCTCACGGTGGACTGGGTGTAGCCCAACCGGGCGGCGGCACGGCCGAAGGAGCCCTCCTCGGCAATCGCCACGAATGCGGCCAGGTGGCGCAGCTCGACATCTCGCATGCCCTCACCCTAAAGCGGATGATTCCGTCAGGCGATGAGAATGATCGGAAATCATCGCTTTTCACGATGTCGGTCCTGACCCTAGCGTGCTCGACATGACCTCATCTCACGCTCACGACGAGCAACTGCTCGACATCAACGGCGTCACGCTCTGCGCGCAGACCTTCGGTGATCCCGCCGCACCGGCACTGCTCCTGATCGGCGGCGCCGAGGCCTCGATGGACTGGTGGGACGACGAGTTCTGCTCGCGCCTCGCCAACGGCGGACGCCACGTCGTCCGCTACGACACCCGCGACACCGGCCGCTCCACGACGTACGCGCCGGGCAGCCCGACTTACGGGCGCGACGCCTTGCTCGCCGATGCCGTCGGCCTGCTCGACGCGCTCGGCGTCTCGGCTGCGCACGTCGTGGGCGTCTCGATGGGCGGCGACATCGCTCAACGTCTGGCCGTCCGTCACCCCGAGCGGGTCACCTCACTGACGCTCATGGCCACCAGCCCGGGTGGCACCGACCTGCCGCCGATGAGCCAGGAGCTGGCGGAGAAGTTCGCCGCGGGCGGCGACGAGGCGCCCGACTGGGCCGACCGCGAGGCGGTCATCGCGTACTACACCGACGGCGAGCACACGTTCGCCGGCACGATCCCGGTCGACGAGGAATGGGTACGCCGCGTGGCAGGCAAGGCCTGGGACCGCAGCCCGTCGCTCGCGTCGGCGCAGAACCACTGGCTGCTCGACGACGGCGAGTCGGTCAGCGATCGCCTCGCCGAGATCACGGCACCGACCCTGGTGCTGCACGGCACCGCAGACCCCCTGCTCCCGTACGGGCACGGCGAGGCGCTGTCGTGGGCGATTCCTGAAGCGCGCCTGGTCCCCCTCCAGGGCATGGGACATGGCATGCCGCCGAGCGAAGTGTGGGACACCGCAATCAGCGAGATCCTCGCCGTTTCGGAGGCGGGCCGATGACCCGGATGCGCTCGGCCCTCTGGCTTCCACTGTTCGACGAGCTCGCAGACCCCAAGGTCGTCGCTGGCCTTGCCGACGATGCCGAAGCAGCCGGTTGGGACGGCTGCTTCCTCTGGGACCAGCTCGTCTGGCGGGCACCAGTGCGCCGCGTCGCGGACCCATGGATCACGCTGGCCGCCATCGCGACCGCGACCGAGCGGCTGCGGATCGGCCCCATGGTCACGCCACTCCCCCGCCGCCGGCCCACCAAGGTCGCCCGGGAGACCGCGACGCTCGACCAGCTGAGCGGGGGGCGCCTGACCCTGGGCGTCGGCCTCGGCGGTGACCAGTTCGCCGGCGAGCTGTCGAGGACCGGCGAGGAGCTCAACGATCGACGCCGCGGCCAGATGCTTGACGAGTCGATGGAGATCCTGATCTCGGCTTGGACGGGCGCACCGGTCCACCATGACGGCGAGCACTACGTCGTCGACGACATCGCGTTCCTGCCACGGCCGGTCCAGGAACCCCGCATCCCGGTCTGGGCTGCCGGCTTCCCCGGCAACGCCCGGCCGATGCGCCGGGCCGCCCGGTTCGACGGCTTCTTCCCCGCCAATCTCGAGCATCCCGACCAGCTCGCCGAAGTCGTGGCCACGATCACGGACCTCCGCGCAGACCGGACCACTCCGTACGACTTCGCCGTCGGCCTGCCGTACGACGTCGACCCGCTCCCGTACGCGGAGCAGGGCGCCACCTGGTGGCTCCCGGAGGTGCCGCCCGGCGTGCCGCTCGACACGGTGCGCGGCGTCCTGCGCGACGGTCCGGTGATGGCGGAAGCGGTGTGATGTTCGACTACGACGCGGAGCTGATCCGCTACAACGTCCGTCTGCAGGCCGCCGCCGACATCGGGCCCGACGACCGCGTTCTCGACATCGGCTGTGGCGCCGGGCAGACCTCGCGCCAGGCCGCTCGATCGGCCCATGCGGGCAGCGTCGTGGGCGTCGACGTGTCCCAGGAGATGGTGGACCACGCTCGGCGGCTGGCGGCGGATGAAGGTGTCGGCAACGTCGTCTTCCAGCACACCGACGCGCAGACCCACCCCTTCGAGCCGCAGCGGTTCACGGTGGCCATCAGCCGGTTCGGCACGATGTTCTTCGCCGATCCTATGGCGGCATTCACCAACATCGGCTCGGCATTGCGGCCAGGAGCACGGCTGGTGCAGGTCGTGTGGCAATCGGCCGACCGGCAGCCCTGGGTCACTGCCATCCGGGAGGGTGTTGCGGCTGATCGGCCGTTGCCGCCACAGCTCCTCGGCGGACCATTCGCACTGGCCGATCCCGCGGTCATCGACGGCGTCCTGACCGAGGCCGGCTTCACCGACGTCGAGATCGCCGACGTCCGCGAGCCGATCCAGTACGGGCCCGACGCGGTCACGGCCCACGAGGCGCTGATCGACCTGGGGATGATCGAGTTCCTGGCGCCCGACCTCGACGAAGCCGCGACCGTCCGGGCCCGTGACGGACTGTTGACGGTGCTGGAGGCACACGACACCGGTCAGGGGGTCTGGTTCGACTCCGCGTGCTGGCTGGTCACGGCTCGGCGAGCGGTCTGACGGCCACGACGCAGAAGACCCCCTGACCGGCGTCTCCGCTGGTCAGGGGGTCTTTCTCCATGGTAGCCCCGACGGGATTCGAACCCGCGCTACCGCCTTGAGAGTTGAAACCAGACCTGATGGGACAGTGGTGGTCACTGCTGTTTTTGGTTGATTTTCCAGCCTCTTCTCGACGCGCAGTAGTTGGCCATTTGTGGCAGATACCGACAGATTTTGGTTCTGCTGTTGCCCCCGTGTTGCCCGACGAGCCGAGAAGGGCGCCTTGGCCAACGTAGCTTCACCAAACGCCAGCACGCGCCAACGAGGGGCTCATCGAGCCACGGACTCGTGTCCGCGAGTAACCAGTACGTATTCGCCGATCATGTCGCCGAGGAGGCTGCCGGCGGCGATGTCGCTGCTGACGTGGCCGGCCATGTAGAGCC
This sequence comes from Aeromicrobium ginsengisoli, assembly GCF_004134905.2. Classification (GTDB taxonomy): domain Bacteria; phylum Actinomycetota; class Actinomycetes; order Propionibacteriales; family Nocardioidaceae; genus Aeromicrobium; species Aeromicrobium ginsengisoli. Next base: position 766,637 of record NZ_SDPQ02000001.1, read on the forward strand.
GGGAGAAGGTGATCTGGCCTTCCATCCACTTGTAGTCGGCGATGCGGTGGGGATCGAGCCCGCCGAGGTAGGTTCGCGAGCCGGCGGCCCGGGCTGCGTGCCTTGACGGGTATGAGCAAGGGCAGACTGCGCCCTTCTTGACTGTGTGGTCTGTGCGGAGGGAAGGGTCGAGTACGTACGGTGCCGACTGTTGATACTTCGTGCCGAGGTCGTCGGCTGCCGTCTTGGCCATGCTGAGGATGAGCTTGAGCTGCTTCTTGTCGGCCTTGCCGGTCTTGGCGGGTATGAGCTCCCTTTGGTCGTGCAGGTAGAGCTTCCAGATGTCCTTCTTGCCGTGAAGCTCCAGCCAGGTGGCGGCTGCGACCCCGGCGGGCGTGCGTTGCTTGTCGAGTGCCTGCACCATGGTGAGCTCGTGATGGCGCTCAGCCTCCGATGGTGGCTTCGGCACCTGGGTCTCGACCCAGGCCAAGAAGGCCTTGTCGTCTGGCGCGCTGCCGTGGGTCTTCCACCACGACGCCATCAGGGTGGTTGCGGTCTTGTCTTGGGCGGCGATGTCGGCCGAGATCGAGGCGGTCTGCGCATCGCTGAACAGCGCCGGTGGCGGGCTGGCTTTGATGCGGTCGGTCGCAGAGAGCTTGGGAGCGCCGTCGGCGACGAGGGGTCGCGCGAATCCTGCGGCGACAGCGAGCACCGCCAGCACCAGGACGATCAGGTAGCGGAGGCGGATCCGGCGCGAGGCTTTGGTGGGAGGTGCCGTGGTGGTCATGCGTGTCCGTTCGGGGTCTGGGGGTGGAGTCGGTAGTGCAGGCTGGTGCCGCGGATTCGCCTCAGGTCGTTGTCGGCGATGTCGGGCCGTATGAGCGCCGTGGCGGCGACGTACTTGCTGAAGGACAGCGGGCGCGCGCCAAGAGCCGTCAGCACGCGGTCCGCCTGCGCTGGGACTTGCCCGCCCTTGGTCTCGACCAGCACGTAGTTCTCGTCGACCCAGGCGTCGCCACCTCGAAGGGTTGCCAGCAAGTTCCAGTCGAAGGTGACCCGGGCGCCAGCCTTGAGATCGGCGAGGCTGGCTCGGGCGTAGGTGACCTCGGCCGTCGGGATCAACGCATCGATCTCGACTTCTGGGTGCGCATCAGCCAGAACCTTGGCCACGAATCCGCGTTCAGCACCATCGAGGCGTGCATAGCGCGAGGGTCCCGAGGGGGCGACAGTCTTGATGGTGCCGCCGCGGCCGTTCTTCGTCTTGACCTCGATGCGGCACAGCTGGTCCTCGACATAGAGGCGACTGCGGACCTTCCAACGCCGGCGCCGTCGCTGCACGTGCGAACGTGATGAGCTGTAGGTGGCTGTGTCGAAGTAGGTGCTGCGGTAGGTCGTTGACCGGCGACCGTCTATCTGAAGGACACCGTGACTGGCCGCGAGCGCGTCGGCCAGGTTGCGGGCGGTGTCGAGCGTGACCAGGTACTTGCGGTCCACGCGATGCAGCAGCGCCGCGTTCTCGACCACGTCATCGAGTGAGACCGGTTCAAGCCCGAACAAGCCCAGACGCTCACCGAGGCTCTCCTCGAACACAGGTTCCTGCCGGAGGGTGGTCACGCGTCCACCTGCCCGGGATCCGGCGCGGTGCTGGCGTCAGCCCCGTCCGGCGTCTGCCACACCTGGTCGGCGACCTCGTACCTGACCGACACCCGGGTGGTCTCGCGGACGAAGTCGACGTCGTCAATGATCACAGCGACGATGGGCACCGCCAGCCGACCGGTCAGCTCGAGGCGGGCTTCGTCGGGATCCAGGACCAGATGGTCCAAGGTCAGGCGCATCACGCGCGTTGCTGGCTCGGTGCGGGAGTCATCCGAGATCGCGACGACGAGCACCAGCAGCACGTTGAGGACGACCACCAGCCACAGCTGCCGTTCCTGCAGACCGTTGACCAGGCCGAGCACCAAGGCGATGAAGGTGTAGGCGACGTCCTTCAGCGTGAACGCGGTGCTTCGCAACCGTACGAGCGACAGCAGACCGAACAGACCGAACCCCACACCGGCTTTGAAGCTGCCTGCCGAGATCGCCGACAATGCCGCGAAGAGCCCGATGTTGAGCACCGCGAACACCAGCGGCATCGCCGGTGCTGAAGGCCTACGCCGATAGAGCCAGCCCACCAGCACGAACAGCGCCAGCACGTCGATGCCGAGCCGGACCAGAAGGCCGACTGCGTCCGAAGTCAGGACAGTTCCCATAAAGCCCACAGGCCCTTTCAGTGCCTCACCGGATCTGTTGATCCGATGTCTGGGTTCAACGCTAGGAACTCCAGATGAAGAAGAAGTGAAGTCTTGGGTCGCCTGCGCCCTCCGGTCGACTTCATCGAGCCTTCACGTTGGCGCACTACTCTGGAACGGTGACCAGCCGCAGGCGCGTCCTGATCGCCGAGGACGATGCGCGACTGGCGAGCGTCCTTGCTCAGGCCATGTCGGAGGCAGGTTGGGAACCCGAGCTCCACCACGACGGCCGCAGTGTGCTCAAGGCAGCGCTGCCCGGTGGCTCGGATCACGAATTCGATGTCCTGCTGCTGGACTGGATGCTACCGGGCCTCGACGGCATGGCAGTGTGCCGTCGCCTTCGCGAGCTCGGCGTCAGCACGCCCGTGATGATGCTGACCGCGCGCGCAGGAGTGCCTGACCGGATCGCCGGCCTCGACGCGGGCGCGGATGACTACCTCGCGAAGCCGTTCGACCTCGAGGAACTCCTGGCCAGGATCCGTGCCCTGCACCGCCGAGCGTCAGCGCCGGACCAGCCGAGAATCTTGACCGTTGGCGACCTCGAGCTCGATCCGGGCTCCAGACGAGTGAACCGCGGCGCAACTGAGATCGAGTTGTCGGCACGCGAGTTCGACATACTCGCACTGCTCCTTCAGCGGGCTGGTCAATGCGTGACACGACTCGCGATCCTCGACGAGGTCTGGGACGGCGACACGGATCTGAAGAGCAACGTGATCGACGTCCACATCGCCACCCTGCGAACCAAGATCGACAAACCCTTCGGCACCCAGACGATCACCACCTTGCGCGGAGCCGGCTACCGGCTCGATACGGACACCCGATGAGCCGCGAAAGAGGTCGGCTCTCGCGCCTGCCACTGCGGGTGCGGCTGGTCGCGGGCTTCTCCGCCACCATGCTGCTCGTCCTGACGGCCGCGGGCGCGTTCGTGTTCTGGCGGGTCCAGTACGCGCTCGACCACCGCCTCAACACCGAGCTCGCCAAGACAGCTCGCGTCGTCACACCTCTGGTCACGTCCACCGGAGAGATCTCCGATGACGACGCGTTGCGTGCGGCCGGCGATCACTACCAGGTCCTCGATCGCGCCGGGCGAGTACTGACGGCAGACAAGACCGCCGGGCAATCTCCCCTCCTCCGCCCTGGGGAGGTGCGTTCCGCACTCCGCCATCCCGTTCGAAAGGACCTCGGAGAGCTCCTCCCCGCCAGTGCCCGGCCACTGCGGGTGTACGCCAAGGCCCTTCCGCCGCGCGCCGGGGGCGATGCCGCGGTGCTCGTGGTGGCCACCAAACGCAATCAGCGCGACGAGGCCCTCCGAGAACTCCTCGGACAACTGCTGGCCGCCGGCTTCGGCGCGCTCATCATCACCGCCGTGGTTGGCGACCGTCTGGCCCGCGCCGCACTGAAACCGGTCGAGCGCTACCGGTCCCAGGCGGCGGACATCGCGTCTGGAGCGATGGGAGTACGACTCGACGTGCCCGCACAGCGCGACGACGAGGTCACTCGCCTCGGTCACACCCTCAACGACGTCTTGTCGGCCCTCGAGGATGCGCTCGAGCACGAGCGACGCTTCGTCAACGACGCCAGCCACGAGCTTCGCACTCCACTGACCCTGTTGACCAGCCGCGTCCAGCTCGCCCTCCGCCGCCAACGGAGCGTTTCCGAGCACGAAGTCATCCTCGAGGAGATCGGCACGGACGTTGCGCGCCTGTCACGGCTGGCCGAGCAGCTGCTCGCACTCGGCAACGAACAGTCCGCGCCCGCCTCAACCGAGACCTCAGACCTCGCTGCAGTCACGCTCAGGCAGATCGAGCTCCGTCGCTCACTCGCGACACCGGACGCGCCCTTCAGCGCGCCAGGGGCTCTGGAGGTGGCCACGTCCGGGCCCGCTCTCGTGGAAGTCGGAGCGACACGACTCACCCGGCTCATCGACAACCTCCTCAACAACGCCGCAATCCACGGCGCACCCCCGGTCACGGTCACTGTCGACGCGACCGACAAGGTGGCTCGGCTTGTGGTCGCCGATGCTGGCCCCGGTATGGACCCGGACCTACTCGGCACCGCCACCCAACGCTTCGCCCGATCACCCGATGCCCGAGCGCGTCCTGGCTCAGGGCTCGGACTCTCCTTGGCGGACAGCATCGTCGCGGCCGCGGGCGGACAGCTTCGCCTGTGCTTCGGCGGTCACCACAACTGCTTTGGAGCCGCTCTGGATCTGGAGTGCGACCACGACGACCGCATGACGTTCACGGTGCTGTTGCCGCTCCGGCATTCGTGATCTAAGTCCGACGGCGATTGGCCGGCGCACGGGTTGGACTTAAGCCGTCCCGAGCCCTCTCCGGCTTGACACGACACCGGCCGACGCCAGCGCTGGGAATCGGCCGTCGTAAGGGAACCAGCAACGTCCATCGATACATGGTGATGCCCGGTGAAATCGGGGTTGAGACAGTCGCTCTTCAGTATCATCGGTGGCTCCGCCCCCCGAGAGCGGACGCCCCGCCCTGCGTTCTCCCCTGGATAGTAGGGCGGGGTGCTCGGTTCGTCCGCCTGGTCGGCAACGCTGACCGGCGACGACGCATCTGGGTCGAATCCTGATGCGTAAACCAGAGCTCAAGCCACGCTATGACCAGGACTTCATGTGTCGGCCGTGAATCGCATTCCCATCTAGGTCTGGACCAGGCTGTGCCGTTGCAAAGACGAACCGCTTGTAGGACCAATAGCGAAAGAGAGTCCCGAGGCCGAGACCAATGACGTTCGCCGAGATGTTGTCGGAGAACCTGCTGGTCAGACCAAGCAGGTCGTGCGAGATGGCGAGAGTCATCACGGAGAATCCCAGCCCGATGATGTTGAAGACGACGAAGAGCGCGATCTCACGGCGCCGTCCCCCGGCGTCCGCGCCGCGCCACGTCACCGCGCGATTGCCGATGTACGTGACGATCATCGCGAGCCCTACCGCGAAGCTCTTGGCTATGGACGGATCCAAGGTGGCGAAGACCGGCGCCGATCGGAGGTAGTTGAATGCACCGATGTCGACGATGTATCCGACACTGCCCACGGCAAGGAAGCTGACGACCTCAGGACTCGACAGCCGAGCAGCAAGGCGGTCAGACCCGAGCATCGAGCGACCAATCCGCGGTCGTCAAGGGAGCCCCCCGCTGACGGCGGATCTTCTGCCAGCGCCACGCCAGGACTCGTAGCACCGCCTCTCGGACGATGTCAGATGACATCTTCGAGACGCCTACGGTGCGGTCTGTGAAGGTGATCGGGACCTCGGTCGTGGTCAGGCCGAGGCGGGCGGCACGCCACGTGTTCTCGATCTGGAACGAGTAGCCGTTCGACTGTGATTCCAACGCCCCGAGCGTCACCAACGCCTCGCGGCGGAACGCGCGGAACCCCGCTGTGGCGTCCCGGACCCGCAGGCCGAGAATCATGCGGACGTAGGCGTTGCCCGCCCGTGAGATGAGACGTCGTCGCACGGTCCAGTTGCCGACGCCACCGCCACTGACGTAGCGCGACCCGATCGCGATGTCGGTCTGCTCAAGGGCGGCGATGAGCTCGGGGATCTTGGCAGGTGGATGTGACAGGTCGGCGTCCATCTGAACGATGACGCCATGGCCGTGATCCAGGGCCCACGTGAACCCGGCGCGGTAGGCCGCGCCGAGCCCGTTCTTCTGTGGCCGGGTCAAGAGGTGAATCTGGGTGGGATACCTCGGATGCGCCTTCACGACCTCGCCGGTGCCGTCCGGGCTGCTGTCGTCGACGACGAGGATGTCGATGTCCGGGGCCGTGCGCAGCACCGCGTCGAGCGTGACCCTGACGCCGAGCGCCTCGTTGTAGGTCGGGATGATGACAATTGGGGTCATGGGAGGAGCTCCTTCATCGTGGCGAGTGGCGTCGTGGCACCGCGGCAGTCGCCGACGATGCGAGGGGTGGGCCGGTCGACCCCGTTGCGCAAGAAGATGGTGTGACCGCACAGGCGGGCGACGCGGTGGTAGTCGTGATCGAGGATCAAGCCGGTCCGCGCGGTGTTGAGTCCCCAGGAATACAGATGCTTGCGGATCACGAACCAAGTCGGCGGCTCAGGTCCGCGGAGCACGCCGTCGAGTTGGGTGAGCTGCGGGTCGATCGTCTTGACCGGGAGGCTCCAGAGTTGCGCATACGGCGAGGGCAGACCCGATGCGAAGGTCAGGTCAGCGTTCCCCCAGGCGTTCACGATCGTGTCGTGCGGCATCGAGGAGGCAGCGATGGCCTGTCCCACGGACCTTGCATCAGTCCCCTGAGGTCGGGCCAAGCTCACACTCCAGGCCACAGACCCGGCCACCAGCACGTACGCCACGATCTTCCGGGCGGCGAAGCCGTGGCGGGACACCAGGACACCGGCGGCGATGGACAGCGGCGCTGTGAGCTCGACGAGGTAGTGGTACCAATAGTTGCCGCCGAGCAGCACCGAGGTGCCGGCGAACAGAGTCATCGCCACCAGCGCCAAGAAGGACGTGTCGCGCCTGCGGCGGGTCACCACGTGGTGGACCAGCCCCAGGAGGAGGAGTCCGAGCCCGCTGACTGCGACCGCGATCAGCAGCCCATGCAGCCTGGCGGAGGAGTGGGCGCTGCCCTCGGCGGCTTGGACCGCAGCGGCGTGGATACGGAAGGGGTACATCGCATCGAAGACCCCGACCAGTGACGTCCCCTGCGCGATGGTCCATATCGCCAGGACGGAGATGACGCCCGAAGCGCCGGCGACGGCACCGGCAGCCATGGCCCAAAACCGCTGGCGATTGAGCTCGCCGCGCCAGACGGCGAGGACCAGCGCGACGAACCCGAAGATCGCCGCGTCAGCCAGGTTTTGCTTGATGAGCATGGCGGACATGGCCAGAGCGCCCGCCGCTGCCGACCGCGCCACGGCCTCTTGGTGGTGAACGGCACGCAGCGCGGCCAGTACGCAGATGACACCCCCGAGCACGAAGGGTGCTGCCAGCAGCTCGCCGTTGACCTCATATCCGCCCAGGAGCGGACTGATGCTGAGGCCGGCAGCCGTGACGGCCGCCCACTGGGCGGCGACCCGGCCGCCGATCATCCCAGCGACGCGCGCCACGCCGAGGACCACGAGCGCCACCGCGATGCATCCGATGAGGCGAAGGGCCGTCAGCCCTCCCAGTGCCGACGCGGCACGAAAGATCGTGACGAGCAGAGGTGGGCGGTCCACCCAATACCTGCCGTACAACGATCCGCCGGCCCCGTGCCACTGGGAGCCGACGACGAGGAAACCACCTTCGTCCGGGCTCGCGGCATGCCCCAGGAAGGGCAAACGGGCAGCCACCGCGGCCGCGACCGAGGCACCGATCGTCCAGGTCGGAAGAACTGGCGCACGAGCAGTCGGCGACCGGGGAACCGGAAGCGCCAAAGCTGTCATGGGGCCAGATTGCTGCCCCGAACCTGCATGCGACCTGACCACGCGGACGAACCATGCGACGTGGCGAGGCCCCGTGGTGCACGATGGCGGCATGACGGTGATCGGCATCTGCGAGGACGATCCAGACGTCCGCCGCGTCCTCACCGACGCGCTCAAGATGAGTGGGCACGCCGTCGTGATCGCTCGCAACGGGCGCGAGGCGGTGGACAACCTCGGCGTGCGAAGCGGGGTCGAGGTGCTGATCCTCGATGTCGGGCTACCTGATGCCGACGGTCGCGATGTCTGCCAGGCGCTACGCGCCGGTGGACAACACGCTCCGGTCCTTTTCCTCACCGCTCTCGACGGGGTCCACGATCGCGTGGCGGGCTTTCACGCCGGCGGCGACGACTACGTGGTCAAGCCGTTTGCGATCTCGGAAGTTCTCGTACGCATCGCCGCGCTACTCCGTCGTAGTAGACCCGAACCCGTTTCCATCAGTGGCTTGACCCTCCACCCCGACCGGCTCTCGGTCGAGGCAGGCGGTCGGGAGAGCACCTTGACGCCGACGGAGTTCCGGCTGCTTGCCGCGATCGCCGCAGATCCCAGTGCGATCACGCGCCGACGTGCTGCCGTCGCTGCGGCGTGGCCAGACGGCGCCATGGTCAGCGAGAACACGATCGACTCGTACGTGCGACGTATTCGGGTCAAGCTGGCGTCGATCGAGTCGCCGGTCGAGCTGACGACCGTGCGCGGAGTCGGGTTCACCCTCCGATGAGGTTCTCGCACCGCACGCTCATCTCGAGGATCGTCTGGACGACGCTGATCGTCTCAGCGGTAGCCATGACCGCCATGGTTGTGACGGTCATGCTCGTCCTCTCGGCTCTGACGAACAAGAACATCGAGGCGAGGCTTCGCGATCAGCTCACCGCTGTCTCCTCGACCGTCAAGGTCGGCCCCGACGGGAGCCTCACCGCGTTGGAGGCACCCGACGACACCATCGACGACACCACATGGATCTATGCAGCGGACGGCACCCTCGTTGAAGGTCCCCGCGTGGGCCAGCGGCTCACCGCGACTGCGGAGTCGTTGGCTGACGTCCGCAAGCAGACCCGGCTGGACCGTCACGAGCGCTCGTTCCTGGCCGGCCCGGTGCGCCGCAACGGAAAAGTCGAGGCGGTCGTGGTCGTCGAGGCCCCGCTCGAGCCGTACGAGTCCACCCGCAACCTCACTCTGCTGGGTCTGCTCGCACTCGCGCTGACGGTGACTGGCGGCTCTGCGGCGATCGCCGCCTGGACCGTCAAGCGCACCCTCGGGCCGGTCGAGTCGATGGCAGCCCAGGCTCGCGACTGGAGCGAGCACGACCTCGAGTCCAGGTTCGACACGACCGCGGCGGACGACGAGTTCGGCCGGCTGGGCAGAACCCTCAACGTTCTCCTGGACCGGGTCGCCGGCGCGCTGCGCAGCGAACAGCAGCTGACGTCCGAGCTGGCTCACGAGCTACGGACGCCCTTGACCGCGATCCGCGGTGAAGCAGAGCTCACCATCATGGCCTCGCCGGGCCCGGCCATCACCGAGCGGCTCGACCGAGTCGTGGCCCTCGTGGACCGCATGAGCATCACCATCACGTCGCTGCTGGCCCTCGCGCGCAATGAGGCTCGGATCGAGACCCGCACGACAGCGATCGCCCTCGTCAACGAAGTGCTCGACCATCGTCCCGACAGGCCGGGACTGAACGTCTCGAGCGATGGCGTCGAAGAGATTGAGATGTCAGTGCCGACCGAGCTGGCGGTCCGTGCGCTGGCACCCATCGTCGAGAACGCATTCACGCACGCGCGCACGTCTGTCGAGTTCCTGACCGTCACCCATGAGCGATCGATCGACATCATAGTCAGCGACGACGGCGCCGGGATCGCCGCGGACGACCTCGAGGCCGTCTTCCGGTCGGGCCAGCGGGGAACCGGCTCAGCCGGGGCGGGGCTGGGCCTGGCGTTGTCGCGACGCGTCGCCCGAACGCTGGGCGGCGACGTCAACGTGACGTCGCCGCATGGCCCGACGACATTCACTCTCACCCTTCCCCGCTCCTGAACATCAGTCAGGTTGTTGGCAGGTGGCTCCGAACAAGGTGGAGCGCATGACTCAATCACCTGCACCGACGTCCAGCCGTGAGGCGAGCCATCTCGACCGCAGAGCCTGGACCCGCACGTTGCTCAACAAAGTCCCTGAGGTCACCATCTTGTTCTGGGTGGTCAAGATCTTGTCGACCACCGTCGGAGAGACCGCCGCCGACTACCTCAACGAAAACGTCGGCCTCGGCCTCTCGGCCACCACCGCCATCATGGCCCTGCTGTTGGCCGCCGTGCTGGTCGTCCAGTTCACTGTTCGGCGCTACATTCCGTCGATCTACTGGCTTGCGGTGGTACTGATCAGCGTGGTCGGCACCCTGTTCTCCGACAACCTCGTCGACAACTTCGGAGTCAGTCTGTGGACCACCACAGCGATCTTCGGGGCGGGCCTCACCATCTCATTCGTCGCCTGGTTCCGTAGCGAGCGCACGCTGTCGATCCACTCGATCGTGACCCGACGTCGGGAGGCTTTCTACTGGCTCGCGATCCTGTTCACGTTCGCGCTTGGCACGTCCGCCGGTGACCTGATCGCCGAGAAGCTCGCCGTCGGCTACTTCCCGTCCGCGCTCATCTTCGGCGGAGTCATCGCCGCGATCACCGCGATCTACTACGGCTTCAAGACCAACGCCGTCTTGGCGTTCTGGGCTGCGTACGTCATCACCAGGCCGTTCGGCGCCTCGATGGGCGACTTCCTGACGGCGCCTACCAAGGGCGGCGGCCTGGGGCTGGGCACCAACGGCACCAGCGCCCTGTTCATCGCCATCATCGTCGCGTGCGTTGCCTGGTTCACCGTCAAAGCCAAGCGCGAGGACCGCGAACTGGTGACCGCACCCGTCTAACCACCCGAACTGCCCCGCCCAGACCGCCCCCGATGGTTTGGGCGGGGCCCTCCACTTGAGGCTCCACATGCACGCACCGGCTCGACTCACAGCCCTGACCACCACGCTGGTCGGAGGTTCGATTACCGGCGTGTTCCTCCTCGCCGACTCCGCCCGCGAACACGACGGACTCTCGGCAGCCGTTGATCCGCACGTTGCGGCAGACGCAGTCAACGCGAGATCCGCTCCCCTGACGGCCGCCGCCAAGCTGCTGACGCTAGTCGGCAGCGAAGCGGTCGTCGGCGCGTTGGCGTTGCTGCTGATCATCGCCCTGCTCGAACGGCGCGGACCCTTCTTCGCCATGTCCGCCGCAGCCGCCATGGGCGTGTCCGCATCCCTCACGCTCGGGGTCAAGCAACTCGTGGCACGACACCGTCCCGGCTCAGGAATCAGGCTCGGAGCTGTCGATCGCACGTACTCCTTCCCGTCCGGGCACACCCTCAACTCCGCGGTGTTCCTAGGACTGGTGGTCATCTTGCTGGTACCCCTGCTGCACAGGCGCCGCCAGCGCATCGCAGTCACCTGCTGTCTAGCGTTGCTCGCGGTCGGGATCGGGCTCAGCCGTGTCTACCTCGGCTATCACTGGGCCAGTGACGTCATCGCATCCTGGCTCCTGGCCGCCGCGATATTGGCTCTTGTCGGGCTCGTGAGCGCCATCTGGGTGCGCACGCCGGGCCGCACCGATCGATCAGGCGCCGATCAGGTTCCCGCACCTAACGTGACGCCATGATCGCCATCCTGACGCCGCTGCTGTACTCCCTCGGCCCTGCCGCGTTGCTGCTGATCATGGCAGTAGTGTTCGCCGAGAGTGGACTGCTCGTCGGGTTCTTCCTGCCGGGCGACTCGCTGCTGTTCCTCGCGGGCGCCCTCGTCGCATCGCACGTCATTTCGCTGCCGGTCTGGCTGCTCGGTCTCGGTGTCTTCGCGGCCGCTGTGCTCGGTGACCAGGTCGGCTACTCGATCGGGCGGCGACTCGGGCCGCGGCTGTTCTCGCGGCCGGACTCGCGACTGTTCTCCCAGGCCAACGCAGACCGCGCCAGCCAGTTCTTCGACCACCACGGCTCGGGCGCGGTGATTCTGGCGCGATTCGTCCCCGTCATTCGGACATGCGTACCGGCTGTCGCGGGAGTCGCGCACATGCCCCGCCGCCGCTTCAGCATCTACAACCTGGTGGGCGGCGCCGCGTGGTCGGTCTCGATCGTGACGGTCGGCTACCTCTTCGGCGGCATCACCTTCGTCGCCGCCCACATCGAGCTCATCACCATCGGGCTCGCCGCACTGTCAGTCGTACCGGCAACCGTCGCGTACGCGCGCAACCGTCGCGGGCGTCCCGTGCGTGCCTGATGGTCAGGTTGCGATCAGGCGCAGCCAACTAGCGTCCTGTCACGTGCCCACACGAACCTTCCGCGCGACCAAGGTCCCCGAGGTCTTCCTCCTCTTTTGGATCATCAAGCTGCTGACGACCGGTATGGGTGAAGCCGGATCCGACTTCCTGGGGTCTGTCAGCATCCCGTTGGCCGCCCTGATCGGGATCGGTGGGTTCTTCGTGGTCCTGTGGCTGCAGCTGCGAGCCGACCGCTACCACCCGGTCCGTTACTGGACCACGGTCTTGAGCGTCGCACTGTTCGGCACGATGATCGCCGACGGACCGCATGTCGCGCTGGGCACGCCGTACGCGGTGGACTCCGCGATCTATTTCGTCCTGCTGTGCGGACTCCTGGCGTGGTGGAAAGCCAGCGAGGGCACGCTCTCGGTGCACTCGATCACCACCAATCGGCGCGAGCGATTCTACTGGGGCGCCGTCCTGCTCACCTTCGGCCTCGGCACGGCGGTCGGCGACGCGACAGCGATCGAGATGGGTCTCGGGTTCGCCTGGTCGATCCTCCTGTTCGGAATCCTCATCCTGGTCCCACTCGCGCTGTGGCGAGTCGGGCTCGACGCCACCATTGCGTTCTGGGCGGCCTACGTGCTGACTCGCCCCCTTGGGGCGTCGGTCGCCGACTGGCTCGGCAAGTCGCACTCCGCAGGTGGACTGGGCTGGGGCGACGGGACCATCACCGGGTTGGCACTGCTGATCTTCGCCGCCTTGGTCACGTATGTCGCTGTCACCCACAGCGACACCGAGGGTGCCCACGGATCCGTTCGGGACGCCGAACTTCCAGAGGACGAGCTCGACGCGGTCTAAGGAAAGTCGTCCGGCGTGGCAGCAGCCGGGAGACTATCTCCATGAGTGGGGTTGACGCAGTGCAGTCGGGGATAGCCGTCCTGGTCTTGCTCGGAATCACGATCACCACGTCGAGCTTGGCGCGGGTACGCATTCGAGCCGACGTATTGATCGCGCTTGCACGCGGAGCCGTTCAAATGGTGGCGATTGCGCTGGTCATCGGTTGGGTCTTTCGACACCCTGAAGGCGTCGCCGTCTATCTCGGCGTGATGCTGGTCGCCGCATCGATCACCTCAGCCAGACGGATCCAGTGCGGCATGGCACTGGCGCCGCTGCTCGGGCTGGCAATCGGCGCTGGCACTACTTGCGCAGTGATCCCCGTCCTCGCCAGCGGGGCCCTGCAGATGCAGTCCGAGACCATCGTGCCTTTCACCGCCCAGATCATCGGCGGATCCATGACCGCCGCGTCGCTCACCGGCGTGAGGCTGCGCGACGACGTGGCCCGCGACTGGGGACAGATTGAAGCGTGGCTCTCCCTCGGCGCGACACCCCGCCAAGCCGTGGCCGACTTCGGACGCATCGCTGCCGGCAGGGCACTGATACCAGCGATTGACCAAACTCGAAGCGCGGGCCTGGTCACACTTCCCGGAGCCTTCGTCGGCCTCTTGCTGGGCGGCGCATCTCCAGGCGAAGCAGCCGAGGTCCAGCTGCTCGTCCTCGCTGGGCTGCTTGCTGCCGAGACCGTAGCGGCCGTCCTGACCGCGCGATCCCTGGCCACATGGCTGGGCACCACCCGACCAGTCACCATCAACTGATCCTCGGGCGCGAGCTCTACGACTTCGAACAACCTCTGCCGCCTTGACGGATTTGCTCTGGCGTCATGCATAGGTGAGGCTTACCTGCGCACACGTCCAGGAGGAACGCATGACCCTGTCCACCACCTTGCTGCTCGGCCTGATCGCGGGCGGCGCGATCGTCATCGGCCTCCCCATCGGCAGGCTCAAGCGCCCCGCCCCGCAGCTGCGCATCACACTGAGCGCATCGGCCGTGGGTGTCCTCCTGTTCCTCTTCTGGGACGTCATGTCAGCAGCCTGGGAACCCATCGACAGCGCCCTCGCCGCGGTGCACGAGGGCGACGGGAGCGCCGGCCCGATCGTGGGCTACGGAGCGTTGTTCGTCGCCGGGCTCTCCCTCGGACTGCTCGGCCTGGTCGCCTTCGACCGCCACGCCAGCCGGTCGTCGCTCGGAGATCAGCGCAGCCAGGCTCCCTCCACATTCCAAGAAGGTGACACCAAGACGGCAACGGGCGTGCGGTGGTCAACGGCCAAACAACTGTCGCTGATGATCGCGGTAGGAATCGGACTGCACAACTTCGCAGAGGGCCTCGCGATCGGCCAGGCCGCCGCCAGCGACGAGATCGCTCTTGCCACGGTGCTGGTCATCGGGTTCGCCCTCCACAACGCCACCGAAGGATTCGGCATCGTCGCACCCCTCGCGGGCGACCTCAGCGAGGACGGCCAGACGCAGATGCCCAGCTGGCGTTTCCTCTTGACGATGGCTGCTATCGGCGGCGGCCCCACATTCGTCGGCGCCGGCATCGGGCACAGCTTCACCTCCGAGCCGGTCAGCGTCGCATTCCTCACCTTGGCCGCAGGCTCGATCGTCTACGTCATCGCCCAGCTGCTCGGCGTCGTCGCCAAGGCCAAACGCTCCGACCTGGTCGCGCTCGGCCTGCTGATGGGTATCCTCGCCGGCTTTATCACCGACGGCATCGTGATCGCCGGAGGAGTCTGAGGAGCCATCCGGTCCCTGACCGGTTCACCGATCAGGTTGCGTGCAGGTCACGGCCTGCATCGTGGAACGATGAACGCCAGCGGGCGACGACTCCGAAACACTGGCGGCCGACGCGGTCGCGCGAGCCGGCGGGTGCGTCGCGACCTGCTTCTCAGTGCCGCACTGCTGTGCGTCCTGATCTGCGTCCAGTTGCTCCGCTTGTGGAGTTGATTGCAGTTGCCCCAGACAAGCAAAGGCCGGTCAGGTTCCAATCAGGAATCAGGCCGTAGATTCCTTCGCATGCCATTGAACATCTCCCCCGTCCCCGAGTATGTCTGATGCCGAACGACTTCCACGGGCTGCCCTTGCATCCCCTGATCGTCCATGCGACGGTCGTCATCGTTCCTCTTGCAGCGTTGACCGTGCTCCTGGCCGCTCTGTGGCCACGATTCCGAGCATGGGCGGGCCCACTGCCGACTGGTCTCAGCCTCGTCGGACTGGCGTTGGTGCCCCTCTCCACCTCGACCGGAGAGACCCTCGAACGACACGTGGCCCATTCAGCGCTTCTCGAGCGACACACCCACCTTGCGGACGGACTGCTGCCATGGATGATCGGCTTGGCCGTAGTGGCTTCCATCAGCTTTGCAGTCCAGCGACTTGGACGAGCCAAGTCCGTGCACCGTTCGATCCCGATCGTGCTCGCGGTTTTGACCCTCATCGTCGTCGTAGGCGCCACAGTCCAGGTGGTCCGGATTGGCGAGAGCGGCGCCAAGGCCGCGTGGGCCGACACCAACATGTCCTCGTGAGGCGAAAACCCCTGAGCAATGGCGCACATCGAAGCTCAGGAGGCCACTCGACCCAGACTCCGCCCGGAAGCGCTCCGTGAACCAACGGCAGCACGCCGACGTAGCCGGGCCGGTGGCAAATCTGGCTGCTACATCAGTGAGACTCGTGGGTAGACCTACTGGAAATCATCTTCGAACCCGTTCAAGCCTCTCATCGAGTCGCTCTTACCGAGTATCTGCACCCCAGCCACGATGAGATCGAACGCCGGGTGTTGGGCCTTGTCGACGGCCTCAAGGTGTCCTGACAGGCTTCGCGTTCTGAACAGCAAGACCAGCGCGAATGCGTTCGGCAACTGCGACGCGCTCGCGTCGCAGTTGCACCCTCATGCGATCGGTAAGAACCGCTCCAGAAACGCGGCCGCGAGCTTCCGCCAACCATCTGCGGGGATGTCTCCGTCAATGGAATCTGCGGCCTGCTCGGCATCGACCTGCCCCTCGGACCAGACGCCACGCGGGTAGATGACCCACTCACCACCATCGTTCTGCCAGTACAGGTTGAAGCTGCGCTTGCGTTCGTCGACACGGGTCATCGCCCAGATCCCATCAAGCCCCTTGGACAGGTCGGTGGTCACCTGCGGAAAGCGCGCCTTGTACTCCCACCCACGCCAAGCTCCGGTGAACGAGAGGTCAATTCGGACCTTGTCGTACGGGAGCGCGCCCTGATCACACATGAGGAGCCCGAGCGCCACTCCGTCGGACACAGCGTTACGCTGCCTGGTCGCGGAGAGGCTCATGTTCGGCACGCTAGCTGCTGCAGGCTCATCAGGCGCCACGACCGATGGCACGCCAAGATTGCTGGGACAACAGGCGGATCACTTTCTCGGGCTCGGTGACAAGCGCGGCCATCTGACTGACGCGCTCCGAGAAGCGATCTGGCTCGACGCACCCGACGGCACCTCGCCAGCTCCGAAGGCCCTGCTGGAAGTCGACAACCACCATCGGTGAGATATCAGGCATGTAGAGGCGCGCGAGTTCATCTTCAAAGGCGGTCCACTTCTCGTAGACCTCCATTTGACGATCGGCGGCAACTCGGCCAAGGCCGTCAGGATCGGGACGCAGCCCGAACTTCATGAGCCTGCGCTCATACACGGATACGTCGCGCAGCATCGCTGATGCCTGGTCAGATTCACGCTGAGCGACAACTACGTCGGATGCACCGACCGGATCGGTACCCGGGACTTCATCAGCAAGCTGTGCGACTGGAACGGCGATTTGCTGCACGCTCGCCAGCGCGTCTGGCTGCACGGCGACGGAGAGGGTGCCCTCGGCCTCATGCGCGTTGAGATAGCGGACCACATCGACACCCGATGCTTCGAGCTCAGGAACAGTCAGTTGCGCCGCCTCATCAAGGTTCTCGTCGCGATAACCCTCCTCAATTCGCAGTCCCGGTCGAAGCTTGACCCGGTAGAGATGGAACTGTGCACCACCGTCGGCTTGATCGCGCATCCGTCTGAACATGTTCTCTACCGCGGCCTCGTATGTGCCGAGATGGAAGGCCTGGGTCGTGACCTTCTCGAGGGCACGCTCGACGCTGAACCCGAGTCGCCCCGCTGACTCCTTCAACTTCAGCTTCGTCTGATTGGCATAGTCCGGCGACGGCCAGTTGGGCCAGGTGCTGGTGTGGTACCAGGCAAACCGCGAGACCATCTCGTCGTCAAGGGCCAAATCATGCTCATCTCGGATCGCGATGACGGCGCGACCGAAATGAATACCTGCACCACAATGCTCGCAGTCGAGATGGGCCTCATTGATCTCATCCGCGTAGTCCCGCGCAGACAGCAACGACGACCGTCCACACTCGCACCTCATCCGGTAGCCATAGTTGAAGCCGTCCCGGCGTTCAACGAGCTGATCCTGAGGCACTCCGCCATGCTAGGCGGGCGGACTGACACGTCTCGCGAGACAACCACATCGTCGATGGATCCAATTACCGGGCCTAGAGACGCTCGTACGGTCGGCGCATCGCATCGAACCGGAGGTTGCCTTCGATCACCGATGGTGTCGCGCCGAGCCGTCCCGCGACCCACACTCTGAAGACAAGACGCGCTTCTCGCAGGAGGTTCAACATTTCGAGCGAGTCTGGATCGTCATGATCCGGGTGCTTGACTCGCCTGTAGGCATCTGCGAGCCGCAGAACCCAGTCGTCCAAATCGAAACCGATGTCTGAGCGAATCTGACCAGTCACCCGTCGCAAATGTTCCCGGATGCGCTGCCCGGGGTTCTCACCCGCCTCAACTCCGATGTGATGCCCAATGTGCTCAAGAGCTGCCGCAGCCTCCGACAGCGTTGTCTCCAACGCCCCGCCTGGGCGACCGACAGTATGCAGCATCGCTGCGACTCCACGTCCGAAGCGATCTCGCAATGCAAACCATCGCCCGACTCCCACCGCTCCGATCTCCTCGAACGTGAACAGGAATCGGCTCCGAGACACCTCGGTGGGTCGCTCGAGGGCATAGGTGAAGACGGGTGCCCACCGCGGCCCAATCGCGTCTCCTGACATAACAGTCTCGGGATCGTTCTTCTGCTGCACCTCAACGTCCGTGAATCCGTAGCGCTGCCAACCAGCAACCACCAGCAACTGACGAAGTGCGTTGTGAACATCGAGGTGCTGATCCCACGTCCGAGCTGAAGACGCTTCCGTCCGCAAGTGCACGCGATCACTGATCTTGCTGCCTCCAGGATGCGGAGATATCGAGAAGGAGTACCAATTCTCAATCGACGCGTTCAGCCGCCTTCCAACCTTGACTGACGGCTTCGCCTCGAGCGTGATGACGTCCCTGTGGTTCTCAACCGCGTCCTTTTGTCGCTCGTGCGAGACCGCTCCGAGTGGAATCCACTCATCGAGGCCCTGAAGATGCGTCCGCATGCCGTTGATACGTGAATACGCTCGTCCCTGCTGGCCACATGCCACCGCAAATCGAAAGCTCGTTGAGCCTTGGTCAACCCGCGACGAAGATCCCAGCGTGGAACCAGACCTGCGCGGTTCGACCAGACACACATGACCCAAGTGATCGGCGAACCACACGACCTCCGGTACTCGATACTCGTGGCGCGTGTAATCCGGATCGTCTCCCCAAGTAACAGTCCGACCGAGGAACCGTCGTCGTAGAACCTCCGAATCAAAGTAGGACACCACCAAACGCACTTCCGCGCCTGTGTCGTGCAACATGGCCGGGTAGTCATCGACACCGCGGTCCCAGCAGAACCCGACTCGCGGATCGTTCGCCTGCAAATCATTCGCCATGTAGCTGATGATCCACGCCACCGCCGACGTATTGCGGCGCGAATGATCCCCAGTCACGAATTTGAAGGATCGAACATCGACACACCTCTTTCATCGAGGGTGCCCGAAGTGGCCACTCGCGCTGATTTCTCGGCCTTGGGGAACGTGACCATGACCTTGCACAAGCTCTCGGCTGGATCGGGGTATGAGTATTTGACCCGTCAGGTCGCCGCGATGGATTCGACCGAGAAGGGTCACGCCGCGCTGGCCGACTACTACTCGGCGAAGGGTGAGTCGCCAGGCGTCTGGATGGGCTCAGGGCTGGCAGGGATCGCTGGCATCGAGACCGGCGACACCGTGACAGCCGAGCAGATGCTTCAGCTGTTTGGCCACGGGCTCGACCCAGTCTCGGGCGAGCGGTTGGGCAGGCCGTACCGGCTGTACGACAACCGTCTCAGCGATGACTTTCGGGCGGAGGTAGGACTTCGCACCCGCGCCCTGACTGCCGGGAACGAACTCACTCACCCGGCTGCGCCAGCCGATATCCGTGCCCGCGCGCGCACGGAGGTCGCCCGGGAATTCTTCGTCGAGGAGCACGGCCGTGCACCCGCGAACCCTCGCGAGCTGGACGCCGCTCTGAAGCGATACTCGCGCCCGCCACGCGCTGCGGTCGCCGGTTTCGACCTGACGTTCTCCCCCGTCAAATCAGTCTCCACGTTGTGGGCGATCGCCCCGCCGGAGGTATCGGCGGTGATCGAGCAAGCTCATCATGCTGCGGTGTCCGACGCGTTGAGGTTCGTGGAGCGTGAGGCGTTGTTCACTCGCGAAGGGTTGAACGGGGCTCGGCAGGTCGAGACGCGTGGGTTGCTAGCGGCAGCATTCACCCACCGCGATTCACGAGCTGGTGACCCTGACCTCCACACACATGTCGCGGTCGCGAACAAGGTCCAGGCGACAGGCGGCAAGTGGCTCGCCATCTACGGACGTGTGCTCTACGAGTCGGCCGTGGCCGCGTCGGAGACGTACAACACCGCGCTGGAGCGTCACCTGTCCGAGAAACTTGGCGTCCGCTTCGCGGAGCGGCCCGACGCCCCACGAGGAAAGCGCCCGGTGCGCGAGATCGTGGGCGTCAACCCGACGCTGAACCAGGAATGGTCGAAGCGTCGCCGCGACATCGACAGGCGCCAAGGCGATCTCACTGCCGACTTTCAGCAGACACATGGGCGTCCCCCGACCCCAGTAGAGGCGATCGGCCTGGCGCAGCAGGCGAACCTCGAGACGCGGGACGCGAAGCATGAGCCGCGATCGTTGGCCGAACAACGTTCTGTCTGGCACGACGAGGCGGTGAGCAAGCTCGGATCGCAGAACGCTGTCGACAACATGGTGGCCGAAGCCCTGCACCCGGTCGCCGCTCAGCGCCAAGCGGTGTCAGCGACCTGGGTTTCGGCCACCGCGCAACGTGTAGTCGCCGAGTTGGAAGCACACCGGGCGACATGGAAGACGAACCATGTGCGCGCAGAAGTTCAGCGTCAAGTGCGCGACATCGAATTCGACTCCGGCCACCTCGATGCAACTGTCGACCGGGTGATCGACCACGTCCTTGAGCGGTTGTCGGTCAATCTGACTCCCGACCTCGACACGATCAACGACCCCGAGAAGCTGCGACGCAGCGATAACTCAGGTGTCTATCGGCACAGCGGCCGCGATCTGTTCACCAGCCCGAGGATCCTCGACGCAGAGCAACAGATCACCGCAGCGGCAGGCCGCAGCGACGGGCGCGTCGTCCCAGTTGAAACCGTCGAGATCACGCTGCTGGAGGGTGCCGCGAACACCGTCACCCTCAACCAGGGGCAGGCCCGATTGGTCCGGGAAATGGCCACCAGCGGACGGCGTGTGCACCTCGGCATTGCAGCGGCCGGGTCAGGCAAAACCACCGCAATGCGAATCCTGGCGCGGGCATGGAACGAAGCCGGAGGACAAGTCGTGGGGTTGGCTCCGTCCGCTGCCGCAGCGTCCGCTCTGCAGATCGAGACCGGGATCAACTCGGACACCCTCGCCAAACTCGTGCACGACCTCGACACCGGAAACCCATCTCCACCGCTGTCGATCGGTCCGGACACGCTCGCCATCATCGACGAAGCGGGCATGGCCGACACACTGACCTTGGCTCGGGTCATCGACCATGCCATCGAGAACGGGGCGTCAGTGCGGCTCGTTGGCGACGATCAACAGCTCTCAGCCATCGGCGCCGGCGGTGTGCTGCGCGACATCGCCGCCAGCCACGGCGCGGCTCGGCTTGGCGAGCTGATGCGGTTCTCCGACCCCGCCGAGGCCGTCGCCTCTCTGGCATTGCGCGACGGTGACGCCTCGGCTCTCGGGTTCTACTTCGACCATGACCGCGTTCACATCGGCAGCACCACTACCGACGCGGTGTTCGATGCGTGGTCGCACGACCGCGCAGACGGGCTGGATTCACTGATGCTGGCGCCTACGCGCGACCTTGTGACCGAGCTGAATCAACGAGCCCGAGACGCGCGACTCGCCAACACAAAGCCCCACGCCGAGGTCCAACTGTCCGATGGGAACAGCGCGTCGGTCGGCGACACGATTCGCACTCGGCGCAACGACCGAACCCTCGCGGTCAGTCCTACCGACTGGGTGAAGAACGGCGACCGGTGGACCGTCACCGACGTCCTCGGCGGATCGCTCACGGCCCGCCACGCCACTTCCGGCCTGCACGTTAACCTTCCTGTGTCGTACGTTAGCCAGCACGTTGAGCTCGGGTACGCATCTACTGTCCACAGCGCCCAGGGCCTCACGGCTGACACCATGCACGGTGTTGTCACCGGCACGGAATCCCGCGAGACGCTCTACACGATGGTGACCAGAGGACGTCACGCCAACCACGTACACCTCGCGATGGGCGGAGACGGCGACCTTCACCATTTGCTCCACCTGGACAGTCGCGAGCCGGCGACCGCGACCGAAATCCTGGAGGCGATCCTGGCCCGGACCGGGGCCGCTGTCTCCGCCACGACCACGGCTCGCGAAGCGACGTCACCGTCGGCGCAGCTCCACGATGCCACCACCAGGTACGCCGATGCACTCGTCGCCGCCGCCGAAGACATGCTTGGCCTAGATCGCGTTCTCGATATCGCAGAACAAGCGGAACAACTGCTGCCCGGACTCACCGGCTCGACTGGATGGCCGACCCTGTCGGCGCAGCTCCTCATGATTGAGTCCAACGGACTGAGTGCTCACGATCTCCTCGAGACTGCCTTCACGTACCGCCCGCTTGACGATGCTGACGACGCTGCACTCGTGCTCGGCTGGCGGCTCCATACCCTCGCTCCAACAGACGGCGGGCCGCTGCCGTGGCTACCCGCCACACCTGCAAACCTCACTGACGACCCGACCTGGGGCACCTACTTGGCCGAACGCGCGGAGCAGGTCAGCACCCTCACCGACGACCTCCGGAGATCCACGGATCAGCGACCGCACGAGTGGTTGCCGCCTAACTCCACTCTCCCCGCCAGCCTTACGAGCGACATAGAAGTGTGGCGCGCCGCCCACGGCATACCCGAAAGCGACCGAAGGCCGACCGGCTCACCGAAGGCGGACTTCGCGGCCCGCGAACATCAACAACGTCTCGATCAACGCCTCAATCATCACCTCGACAAGCAAGGCGCGGCGTGGATCCGGCCAATCACTGAGCTCGTCGGACACCGCGACACCCACACGCCCGTCCTTGCCGAACGGCTCGCCCGACTGGTCCAGCAAGGCCACGACGCACACCGCCTCCTCGAGACAGCAGGAAGCCAGGGACCGCTACCCGATGACCACGCGACATCGGCCCTCGACTCCCGGATCACCCGACTCCTCGCGGACGAAAACCGCGTCTCCAGCCGCATCCGCCAACAGAACATTGCCCTGCCACGGCGATCATTCGATCCACCCCGAGGAGGGCCCAGCATTTGAGTGACTGCAGGTCGCTTTCGCAAGAGGTTGGCGGCCCACGAGGACTGGTATCCGAGCGTCCGTGGCATTGAGTCACACAATTGTCTGATTGGTGCGTGAGTATGACCTCATGACAGGCGACCGCGCACGTTGCGCCTTCTGCTTCGCTGAGAGCTCTGCGTTTCCAGCGCTGACACGGGAGCACCTGATGAGCCGTCCTGTGGCTGACGCATTCGGTATCGACAGGACTGCCGCTCTCGCGCGTGTGGACAGCGGACAGGTTGGCAGCATCCGTTGGACAACTGTCAACGGTATCGGACGACGGTTCGTCTGCGCCCCGTGCAACAACGGATGGATGAACGCTCTCGAACACGAAATGGCGACAGCAAGCCTGTGGACTTCTAGTAGCGACGAGCCACTGGGCGAGCATCGGGCGCAGGTAGTTCGAAACTGGGCATTCAAGACCCACCTGATCCTCTGCTACGTCGAGGGTAACGCGGGCAAATTCGCAGATCCGGACGTTGACGATGCGGTTGTCCCGCCCCTCAGTTTGGCGCGAGCGATATACGAGAAGCGGTACGACGACCTCGCGGAGCTGGCTGTCGGATTGGCTATCAACGGCGCGTCTACAGACTTCGCGTACGAGTTCGGTACACCCGGTGTTATGACTGTCGGGGGCGTCGAGCGTAAGAACGGCATCACGGCGCCTGCCTCGATTATTTCGATCGGCCGACTTCAGATGTGGGTTGTCACACCGCTCCCTATCGGGTTCAACCTGTTCGTCGCCGACGGCGTGAAGGCGTGCGAGGCGTCAGTGACCGTGAATGAGCTTCCGCCACTGGACGCAGTCGGAAACCTGAGGCAGATTCGCGTGGACTACGAGGACGAATGGCCGTCTCCATAGGTTGATGCGCCCGATAGATCAGTCGACCAGAAGACGGATCACGCGTGCCATCCATTGCCGTCAGCCCTCGCCGCGTTCCGTGGCCGTCTGCGCCCCCGACTCCAGCAGCGCTTCCACCATGCCGTGCAGGGTGGTGAATACCGTCTGCGGTTTCCCTCGAGTCCGCTGCAATTGTGCCAACTGCGTACCTGTATGCGCCTCGGCCGCGACGAAGTCCGCGTACCCGGCCGCGCAGGACAAGAAGAGCATGTCCACCAGATCGTTCGGCTTCCACACAGTCGTCCCGTTGAGGTAGCGCTGCGTGAACAGGCCGGATAGGTAACCGACCATCGGCATGCTGGCCAGGCTAGAAACCAACTGTCGGTCGTTCAGGTGCGGGAGGGGCTGATCCGTTTTCAAGTCGTGGTGCCCATTGAAGAAGGGCTGGAAGTCGGCCTCCCAGAACCGACGCAGCGCTAGCCGGCGCTTGGATGCTGTGCCGGATAGCGCTGTCACCTCAGCCGTGACCGCTACTTGGCGGTCCAACCAGACCGTCGGGTTACCCCGTTCCGAGGTCTCAGGATGAAGCAGCATGTCCGCGATCGTTGCTGCGCTGCTCATCACGTACTCAAACAGCTCTTGGCTATCGGGCTCGAAGTCGGCAGCACGCTTCCCCTCAGACATGAGGGCGTTCGGTTCCAGCGTGATGACGGGCGGAGACCCCGGTCGGTCCTCCCCCAGCACGTCAGCGAACATCTCCGCTGCTTCGTGCCGCCACACACTCATCGGGTGCCGCAGTTGCCAGCCGCCGGTGAGTGACGCCATGGCCACGCCAAGGTCGTATCGCTTGTCGCCGTATAGTCCCGCCGTTTCCAGCATGTGGCCGGACGACAGCGGCAGCACGATCCCGCCATCGGTTGCCAACCGAATCAGTTCGCAAGCAGCGGCCAGCTCGTCCCGGTTCTTGACCCGCTCGGGCGCGACGCGTGCGAGCGCCACGGTGCTCCAATGATTCTGGTCCAGATAGACGGTCGCACGCCCATGCAGCGGGTCCTCCTGGAACGGGCTGTATGCCTCGGCGACGATCGCATGTTCACGTGTCGTGATGCTGATGTTCCGCCAGCGCTCCCAGTCGAAGATCATCATCGCTACTTCGGAGGTCCGTAGCGCCTCGTCGAGATTCATCGGCTCGGTGTGCGTCTCTCCGTTTTGAAGAACCACCCGGAACTGCTGGCTGCGACGGTCGACCATCCACAACTTGAAGACATCGGCCGAGAAGACGTAGGGCGCGTCGTCAGTCACTATCCCAGTGTGGACCGCCGGGAGGTGCGCAGGCGCCCAAACTACCGCCTCTTGGGATCAGATGCCGGTGACGATGCCGCCAAGTCAGCGGCCAGCATCCTATTGGAGGACCACGTCGCCCAGCTATCGACTAGGGCCACAATGACCGACCCGACCACTGAGTGGCCTAGGACCTACATGGCGAACGGCATCGGACCTGTGTCATCGTCAACGTCCTCGAATAGCACGCACGAGTCGGATGACGTCGCGCCTCTGACGCGGCTTCAAACGGACGAACCAACGCAGCGCGACGGTCATCAGGACCAACGTCATTGCGGCGATTGCGGGAACGGCGGTTGCTGCCTCCAAGGCAGCACGGCAGATGGCGATCAAGGACATGAAAAGCGCCTCCGGGCATAAAAAAAGCCCGCGCGAGCGGGCTAAGAGGGTAGGGGGGGGAATGGACTTGGACGGGAAAAGGGCAGAGCTGCGCCTAGGGAGGTCTCATGTCTGACCTCCCTCCCGAAGGGGCGGGTTAACTAACGCGCAAGTCGAGCCACGTCAGCCACGCGCACGAGAACTTGACCGTTCTCGTCGCGCGAAGTTGTTAGGCGTCCGCGACTGATCCACGAGCGGACGGTTGAAGGTGCGACACCCACCGCACGAGCGGCGTCAGCGGTGCTGATCAGTCGGTGGTGGTGTCGAGGGTGGATTCTGGCTCCAAGTCCCGACGTCCGGTGTGTGCGCGCCTCGATCTCATCGTGGGCGATTCGCACGGCGCGGCTGTCGAACACGCTGGAGCCACGCTCGGTTCCCGTGGGCTTCAGGTACCCACGCTTTACCCACTGCCGCACCGTCGACGGACGCACGTCGAAGTAGTGCGCAACATCGCGGGTGGACCACACAGGCTCGTAGTCGAGATCGCGACGCCAGCCGAGGGTCGTGTCCTCGTCGTACGGCGGTTCGAACGTGACCAGGCGGGGTCCCGGCCGCCGTCGAAATCGGTTGTTAGGTCGATTCCCCGGTGGGGCGGGGCTGGGATTAGCGGCGCGAAGAGCATCGGCTGCCGAGGGCGGGACACTCGACAAGTGCGACGGCAGGCGAAGAGACCTGGCGACCTCGTCTGAGGAGATTCCCAGTTCGCGGCCAAGTTCGTAGACACGCATTCTGAACAGAGGTTAACTGCGTGACAGTGCAACATGCGAGCGCGGAAGTCAGGGGCAGTCCTCTAACGAGGGCAGCAAAAAACCCGGGTCCGATTCAGGTCCCGGGCTGTCTTGGGCGTAACTCTCCCGCCAAGACGTGACTTTACAGCAAAAAAGCCGGGATAGAAGCAGGAGCGCCGGACAAGCCACAGCGGTCTCTTTGTGGTCGCTATGCCCCGCGTCTTAGAGGGAATCGATCCACGTGTTCCCGACCGCGAAGTCGAGTGACCCATTCCTCGTGAGCCGAGGCGTAGTCAGTTTTGCTGGCCTCCGTCAGTCGTTCTCCCGGACGTCAGCTGTTGGCAGCCACTGATTTGCGACGGGGTCCCATAGGCTGCCGACGGTTCGATGAGCAATGACCGGATCAACGAACGACGCCACTTCTTCCAAGACGTCGGCAAAGGCTTGGGGCAGCGTGTTCTGGTGCGCTTGTCGGCGACGCCACGGGGCCCATTTGGGTTGCGCCAACGTCGGCATGGTGGCGAGGCTCGGGAGCAGTGTCGTCAGGGTCACTTGTCGGTGGTTGGCCACCGCGTCCAGCGCGTCGAGGAGGTCGGTGCTTTCGATCCGATGCGTGCGGCTGATCGTGAGGATGTCGGCATAGTCACGCCAACGTGTATTCGCTTGGCCGCGCTGGATCGCCGTAACAGCCTTCTCTGCGATCACCATGGGCAACGGGTAACCCAGCAGTCGCACCGGGTCTTGTCCCAGGTCCAGAAGACGCGGCAGAACTGTCTCAGTTGGCTCCGGCCAGATCGGGTCGCCGAAGCTCACATCGATTCCAATAGGCAGTCTCGAGCGTCCAACCTTGCCCACGACGCGCACGCGGACCCCCGAGTACTCGTCCTCGTCACGGATCGTCTGGGCGGAAATGCTGGCGAGGTCGAAAACCACGCCGTCCTCCACCTCGATGCCGGCAATCTCCTTGATTCGGGTAGTGATGGCATCGACGTCATTCGGAACTCCAGCAGCCTGGAGGTCGATGTCCTTGGTGGCCCTTCGCAAGTGAAACGACGCCAGCAGCACACCGCCCTTGAGCACGAAGTCTTCTCGAAACTTCGAGACGGCCACCCGACTCAACAGCGCTTCTAATACGTATAACGTCAGAAGTTCTTGGACGTCTCCCCCGGTTCCACGGGCAAGGCTCTGTACGGCCAGGAAGGCGTCTCCCGCCGGATTCCCGTGCTGAGGTTTGGACTTCACAGGAGGATCTCCAAGGCCGATCGCAGCGCCGGATTGGCTTTGGGGAAATGAGTGGCCATCGTCAGCAACTTGCTGGGGTTGTTCCCCCGGCGCCGCAGCCATTGCTTCAGCGCCTCATGGGCGAGATCACTGCCCAATTCATGGCGCATACGGAACGCGTCGATGATCGTTCGCTCGCTCCCGTACAGACCGATCTCGATATCACCGGGCAAGTGGTGGGTCTCTCGTCCCAGGTGAAAGGTCTCCGGATCGAACGAATGCCACTTGATCGGGGCGAATCTCGTCTTGGGCGTCCGTTCGCCCCGGGGCAGGGCGATATCGGTCGCGCGCGGAATCTCGTCGGTGAGCTCGTGCAGTGCAAGTGCGCTCAGCAGACAAATGGTCGCGTTCGGTTTCCGCAGCGCTATGGCAGCCCATGCGGCAGTTGTGTCGTCCATGCCCCCGGGCCTCAGGTAGATCCCTGGCGCAATCTGCTCGAGTTCACCGCTCTCGCGCAAGGCATAGAGTCGATGCCGCGTCAGACCGAGGCTCTCCAGCTCTGACCGACGGATGATCGTAGGCAACTCCGTGCTCGGCATGACCCACCTCCGCCAAATCGGACAAATCGTTTACACATGAAGCATATCTGTATGCATTTCGTCTGACAAGACGATGAACGGACAGTTCACTCCCCCGACGAAAAATCTGCTGCCATCTGGCCTCTCGCCTATAGCTTCTCGGCCTTCAGGACTATCAATCACCTCACCGAGGAGCACATCATGACCGAGCACGTCACCGACACTGTCGACACCGACGACGAACTGCTGACCATCGACGAAGCCGCTGCCCTGGTACGCGCACCTGTGGCAACCCTGCGCTACTGGCGACACCTGGGCACCGGCCCACACAGCTTCCGCGTCGGCCGTGCCGTCCGCTACTGGCGCCGAGACGTCCTTGCCTGGCTGAACGAGCAAACAATCCACAGCGGGCCGCCGCGCCTTGATACCCACCCGTTGACGCAACGAGACTGAGCGTAGGAGGAACTCCATGGCCAGCATCGAGAAACGGACGAGGGACGGACGAACGGTCTGGCGCGCGCACTACCGCACGCCCGCTGGACACCAGCGAAACAAGACCTTCGACCGCAAAGTAGACGCCGAGAGGTTCCTCACCAGCGTCGAGAGCTCCAAGAACACCGGCGACTACATCGACCCGTCACTCGCCCGAGTGACCATCGGTGACTGGGCTCAGACATGGCTCGACGGACAAAACCACGTCAAGCTCACCACGCTCAACCGCTACGAAGGCGCTGTGCGCAAGCACATCCTGCCGGCGTGGAGCCACGTCAGGCTCTCGGCCGTCTCCCACTCCGACATACAGGTGTGGGTGACCAGCCTGTCCAAGACCCAGTCACCGGCTTCGGTCCGCAAGATCCATCGCGTGCTCTCGCTGATCCTCGACATGGCGGTCAAGGATGGTCGACTCACCCGCAACGTCGCCGCCGGGGTCAACCTGCCACGACCAATCAAGCACGAGAAGCGCTACCTGACGCATACCCAGGTCGACGAGCTTGCGTACGCGTGCGGCTACCCGGCCGAGGTCAGCAAGCACCGGGCCTTGGACGAGCACAGCAACGAGATGTATCGGCTCGTCGTCCTGTTCCTCGCCTACACAGGCGTGCGGTTCGGCGAGATGGCCGCACTCCGTGTGCGCCGTCTCGACCTCACCAAGCGCCGCGCGGTCATCGCGGAATCAGTGACCCCCGTCCAGGGCCACGGTCTCGTCTGGGGCGCACCGAAGTCCCATCGTCGTCGCGAGGTGCCGATCCCCCGGTTCCTCGTCGACGACCTCGCCCGGCACGTCGCCGGCAAGGCACCGGAAGACCTCGTCTTCGGAGGAATTCGCGGTGGCGAGGCACTGCGGGTCAGCGTGTTCCGCAAACCCTTCCGAGTGGCAGCGACGGCCATCGGCATTCCTGATCTGCACCCGCACGAGCTGCGCCACACTGCCGCGTCGTTGGCGATCGCGTCCGGTGCTGACGTCAAGGTCGTGCAGCAGATGCTCGGCCACGGCTCGGCGACGATGACCCTCGACACGTACGGACATCTCTTCGAGAACCGCCTCGACGAGGTCGCCGACGCGATGGATCTGGCACGCACTTCCGAGCGCGCTCAACCTGCTGTTGCCCGAGTGTTGCCCGAGCACCTTACGGACCTGGATGAGGAAGACCCCCTGACCAGCGTTTCCGCTGGTCAGGGGGTCTTTTTCCATGGTAGCCCCGACGGGATTCGAACCCGCGCTACCGCCTTGAGAGGGCGGCGTGCTAGGCCGCTACACAACGGGGCCATGGGTGGTCTTGCGACCGCACAAAACCCTACCAAAGCATGCTCGGGAGCTGCCCGGAGGGTTTCGCTGGGATACTAGGACTCGAACCTAGAATGGCGGTACCAGAAACCGCTGTGTTGCCAATTACACCATATCCCAATGGCTGCGGACGGGGTCCGAGCCGAGGTCACACTTTACCCGACCGCACCTCTCGCGCCCAAACCGGGACCACCGCTCACGATGCCGTCACGGCCGACAGCCGCGCCAACGTCGTCTCGCGTCCGAGCAGCTCGAGCGACTCGAACAGCGGCGGCGAGATCCGGCTGCCCGTGACCGCAACGCGTACGGGCCCGAATGCCAGTCGCGGCTTGAGTCCCAGGCCCTCGATGAGCGCCCCTCGGAGCGCCTCCTCGATCGGCTCGGTCGTCCAGTCCGACACCGCTGACAGCGCCTCGTGCGCCGCCCGCGCGACAGCGAGGCCAGCCTCGTCGAGGTTCTTGGCTGCGTCGGCCTCGTCGATCGCGAAGTCCTGCTCGGCGACGAACAGGAACCGCAGCATGTCGACGGCCTCGGTCAGCAGCGTCATGCGCTCATGCACCAGCGGGGTCGCCGCCTCGAGCGTGCTGAGCTGGTCGACCGTCGGCTCGTCGTCGATCAGACCGGCGGCCTGGAAGTAGGGCACCAGGCGATCACGCAGGTCCGGCTCGGACAGCAGGCGTACGTGCGAGCCGTTGATCGCCTCGCACTTCTTGATGTCGAACCGCGCGGGGTTGGGGTTGACCCGGCCGATCTCGAATGCCTCGACCATCTCGGGGATCGAGAAGATGTCGCGGTCCTCGGCGATCGACCAGCCCAGCAACGCCATGTAGTTGAGCAGGCCCTCGGGCAGGAAGCCCTTGGGCTTGTAGTCGAGCAGGTTGGACTCGGGGTCGCGCTTGGACAGCTTGCGGTTGCCCTCGCCCATGACGAACGGCAGATGGCCGAACTCGGGTGTGAAGCCGCCGCCGATGCCGATCTCGGCGAACGCCTCGTAGAGCGCGATCTGCCGCGGCGTCGAGCTCAGCAGGTCCTCGCCGCGCAGCACGTGGGTGATGCCCATCATGGCGTCGTCGGTGGGGTTGGTCAGCGTGTAGAGCGGCTGGCCGTTGGCGCGTACGAG
Source organism: Aeromicrobium ginsengisoli (assembly GCF_004134905.2). Taxonomy (GTDB): domain Bacteria; phylum Actinomycetota; class Actinomycetes; order Propionibacteriales; family Nocardioidaceae; genus Aeromicrobium; species Aeromicrobium ginsengisoli. Next base: position 797,285 of record NZ_SDPQ02000001.1, read on the forward strand.
GACGTAGTCCTGCACGTTGGCCGAGTCGAACGTGATCTCGCCGCGCACCAGGTCGTTGAACGTGTAGGTGCGCTCCGGCATCTTGAACCGGATCACGGGCTCACGACCCTCCGCCTCGTAAGCCGCGACCTGCTCGGCCGTGAGGTTGCGGTGCAGGCCGTCGTAGCCGCTGGGCTTGCCGGCTGCGCGGGCGGCATTGCGGCGCTCCTCGAGCTCCTCGGCGGTGTCGTACGCCTTGTAGGCGAAGCCCGCGTCGAGCAGCTGTTGCGCCACGTCGGCGTAGATGTCCATGCGCTCGGACTGGCGATAAGGGCCGTGGGGGCCGCCGACCTCGGGGCCCTCGTCCCAGTCGAGGCCGAGCCAGCGCATGACGTCGATCAGGAGCTGGTAGGACTCCTCGTTGTCGCGCGAGGTGTCGGTGTCCTCGATACGGAACACGAACTTTCCGCCGTGGTGGCGGGCGAACGCCCAGCTGAACAACGCCGTGCGCGCCATGCCGACGTGCGGATTGCCGGTCGGGGACGGGCAGAAACGGGCGACGACGGGACGATCAGTCATTGCGGCTCACCACGCTGTTCGTCAGGGTGCCGATGCCTTCGATGGTCACGCTGACCTCGTCGCCGACCTCCATCGGGCCGACACCGTCGGGCGTACCGGTCAGGATCACGTCACCGGGCAGCAGCGTCATGAACGACGACACGTACTCGATGATCGCCGGCACACTGAAGACCATGTCGGACGTGTTGCCGTCCTGCTTGACCTCGTCGCCGAGCCGGGTCGTGACCTGGACCTTGGACGGGTCGAAGTCGGTCTCGATCCACGGGCCGAGCGGACAGAACGTGTCGAAGCCCTTGGCTCGCGTCCACTGGCCGTCCTTGGCCTGCAGGTCGCGCGCCGTCACGTCGTTGCCGATCGTGTAGCCGAAGATCACCTTGGCGGCGTCCTCGGCGGAGATGTCGCGGCAGATCCGGCCGATCACCACAGCGAGCTCGCCCTCGAAGTGCACATTCTCGCTCTGGTCGGGATAGAAGATCGGCTCACCGGGGCCGATGACGCTGGTGTTGGGCTTGAGGAAGATCAGCGGCTCCTCGGGCACCTCGCCGCCCATCTCGGCCGCGTGCCTGGCGTAGTTCTTGCCGACGCAGACGACCTTGCTGCGCGGGATCACCGGTGCGAGCAGGCGTACGTCCGCCAGCGGGATCTTCTGGCCGCTGAGGTTGAGCCCCGCGTAGAGAGGATCGCCGTTCAGGACCGCGATGGTGGGGACGCCGTTGTCGTCCCCGATGACTCCGAAGCGGGGATCGTCGTCCCCCGCGAACCTGGCAATGCGCATATGCACCAGCCTATCGTTCCGCGGGCACCCGCCCTCCCGCGACCGAGCCCGCTAGTACGCAGCGGTCGGCACGGTGGGGGTGGCGTCGGTCGGGCCCTGCGACAGATAGGTCATCCGGTAGGACCCGCCGGCCGCCAGCTTCATGCGGCTCTCGAGCAGCTCACCGGTGCTCGGCTCGACCACGTACGTCATGTCGCCCAGCGTGATGCCGTAGCCGGTCCGGCCCTTGGCGTCCGTCATCCGGCCGTCGTTCTTGACGCCCTTGAGCTCGGCAGCTGCGTCCCACATCGCTTTGCGGACCGCCGGTGGCGCGGGGCTCTCGCCCAGCAGGTCGCCGAGCGTCTTGAACGCGTAGTGGTCCGGCGTCCCGCCCCTGAGGCCACCGGTGTCGGCACGGAGCAGCCTGAGGAGCTCGGACTTCGAGGTCGTGAGGTGGAGCAGCTGGTCCCAGGTCAGGCTCTGCTGCTGGAAGCTGAACTTCGCGACGCCCATCTTGACGAGACCGCCGTCGCCGAAGCCCTCGTCGAAGAGATATCCGGTTGACGTGTGCCCCTGCCAGAACGTCCGCCGGTACACCTTGTCGCCGCTCTGGTGGTACTCCGAGTCGACCCTCCAGTACTTCGCACGGGCGGTGTCGTGGGTCTGGGCAGCTGCAGACGTCCCTGCAGCGTGCAGGACCTGCGAGGCGTTGCGGAACTCCGGCGTCTGGATCGGTGCCACCGGCACGGTCGTACGTCCCGGGGGCTCGGCTGTGGGCGCGGTGTCGTCGACCAGCCGCGGCGCGATGACGACGACGGCGGTCGCTGCAGCGACCATGAGGACACCGGCCGTGCGCCGGCGCCGGGTGCGCCGCCGCGCGATGTGCGTGATCCGGTCGACGCTGGCCTGGGCCACAGCGAGCGACTGGACGCGGGAGAGCTCCAAACCCTCAGGGCGCGGGTCGGTGGTGGGGCGGGTTTCCTCGAGGAGGTCGTCGATGTGCATGATCATGAGTCCTGTCGATGGGGTTCTGGGGAGATGGCTGACAGCAGGGATTCGGCGCGCGTACGTGCGCGGTGGAGGCGACTCCGGGCGGCGACGCCACTGATCCCGAGAGCCTCCGCCGCTTCGGAGACCGTGAGCTGTTCCCAGCCGACCAGCAGCAGCACCTCACGTTCGCCCGGCGACAGCTGTTCGAGGGCGTGGCGCAACCGGCTCCGCAGCGATGACGCGTCGAGGCGCGCATCGACGGCATCCCAGTCGAGGTCGAACGAGTCGTCGTGGCTGCTCTGGGAGCTGCGTTGCCGCAGGTGGGCTCGGAGCACGTTGCGAGCAATGCCGTAGAGCCACGGCAGCGCCGACCCGCTGGCATGGGGCTTCACCCGGAGGCGGGCCTCCACCGCAACGGTGAACACCTCGGCGAGCAGATCCTCGGCGATGCCAGCTCCGGCACGCCTGGAGAGGTAGCGGTGCACGGCCGGGGCATGGCGGGTGTAGATGACGCCGAACGCCTCCACGCTCGTCCGGGACCTGACGAGAAGCTCGGCGTCCGACGTCTGCATGCTCACACCTTGCTTATGCCCGTCGGCGGCAAAGCGTTGCATCGCGCGTCAGGCGCTGCCGTAGCGGCGGTTGCGGGCGGCGTACTCCTCGATCGCGGTCCAGAGCGCGCGGCGGTCGACGTCGGGCCAGGCGATGTCGGAGAACACCATCTCGGCGTAGGCCGACTGCCACAGCAGGAAGTTGCTGGTGCGCTGCTCCCCCGACGTGCGCCAGAACAGGTCGACGTCCTCCATGTCGGGCTCGTCAAGGTAGCGGGCGAACGTGCGCTCGTTGACCTTGTCGGGGTTGACCTTGCCAGCCGCGACGTCGCGAGCCAGTGCCGCCGCCGCGTCGGCGATCTCGGCCCGGCCACCGTAGTTGACGCACATCGTGAGGGTCAGGACGTCGTTGTGCTTGGTCATCTCCTCAGCGGTCTCGAGCTCCTTGATGACGCTGCGCCAGAGGCGGGGGCGCCGGCCGGCCCACCGGACGCGTACGCCGAGCTCGTGCATCTCGTCGCGGCGCCGACGGATGACGTCGCGGTTGAAGCCCATGAGGAACCGGACCTCGTCGGGCGAGCGCTTCCAGTTCTCGGTCGAGAACGCGTAGGCCGAGATCGCTTTGACGCCGATCTCGATGCCGCCCTCGACGACGTCGAACAGCGCCGCCTCGCCCATCTCGTGACCGGCGGTGCGGGGCAGGCCCCGCTGCTTGGCCCAACGGCCGTTGCCGTCCATGACGATCGCGACGTGCCGGGGCACCTGCTCGAGGGGTATGGCCGGCGGCTTCGCGCCGGAGGCGTGCGGAACCGGCTGGCGTACGGAACGCTTCATGCCGCTACCTGTCGACGTGACTCAGGGAACGCAGACCGCGCTCGAGGTGCCACGAGAGGTAGGCGCTGACGATGCCGCTGGCCTCGCGGCGGGACCGGTCGTCGGACGTGCCGACGGCAACCCAGTCGCCGCTCAGCAGGCCTGCGAGCAGCGAGACGGTGAACGGTGACGGCGCGGCCGACCCCGCCACCCGGCAGTCGTCGCACAGCATGCCGCCCGACGCGGCGTGGAAGTTGCGGTGCGGGCCCTCGGCGGCGCAACGGGCGCACGCGTCGAACGTCGGCGCATAGCCTGCGATCGACAGCGCCCGGAGCTGGTAGGAGTCGAGGATCAGGCTCGGCGTCATGCGGCCCTCGGTGAGCGCGCGCAGCGCACCGACGAGCAGCTGGAGCTGGGGCACGGCGGGCTCGCCGTCCTCCTGCACGAGCCGCTCGGCGGTCTCGAGCATCGCGGTGCCCGCGGTGTAGGCGGCATAGTCGCCGCCGAGGTCCTTGGCGAACGCGTTGATCGTCTCGACCTGCGTGATGATGTCGAGCGAACGCCCCTCGGCGAGCTGGAGGTCGACGTGCATGAACGGCTCGAGCCGGCCGCCGAAGCGCGACGTGGTCTTGCGGATGCCCTTGGCAGCGGCTCGCACGATGCCGCGGTCACGCGTGAGGAGCGTGATGATGCGGTCGGCTTCGCCGAGCTTGTGGACACGCAGCACGATGCCGGCGTCACGGTAGAGGCTCACCTGTCCATTGTGCCGTGAGGGGAGGACGAAAGCCGTACGCGGCACGCCTACCTGGTCGCTTGCGCCTTCGCGTACTCACGATCGACCCGGTCGATGCTCGCGCGACTGGTCAGGTCGACACCGGCACGCTTCGCTGCCGCCCGGATCTCGGGACTGGACAGGTCCGGCACCTCGAACACCTCTGGGCGGATCGTGGTGTCAGTCGCCGCGTATGCGCGTTGCTGCTTGGCCAGCTTGCCGCTCGCCGACTCAGCCCGCGTCATGACCGCCGCGTTCACCGCGACCGCAGCACCGATCAGCTTCGCGCTGACCAAGGGCGTGTAGCCGCCGGAATGCCCGAGCTTGTTGGGGTGGTACGAGTCCGTGACCGGGTTGGACAAGCCGTTGAGCCATTCGGGGCTGTCGCAGACGGCATGACCGATGAAGGCGCTGACCGGGCTGACGAACGTGAAGCCCTTCGCGGTGGCTGCCGCGGAGATCTTGGAGTTGATGAGGTCGGCGGTCGCATTGAGTCGCGACTCGTCGTCGGGTGAGAACCACGTCAAGGCGTTGCAATCCTCTCCGTTGAACAGGCGCGGATAGCCGACTGTCACGACCTTGGCGTTGGGCGCCTTGGCCTTGATGCTCGCGTAGAGCGTCGACAGCGACCCCGGAAGCGTGTTCTTGATGTAGTTCTGCGCCGTCGTCACCTTGCCGGAGCAGTTGCTGGCCCAGGCGGGCAGCGCGCACTCGGTGAGGACGTCGGTGAAGCCGGCATCGTTGCCGCCGACCGAGATCGTGACGTACTTCGTACTGGTCGACAGGGCGCTCAGCTGGCCACTCGTGACGTCGGAGACCTTGGCGCCGGAGCAGGCCCGGAAGTTGAGGGCGTAGCCCTTTGCGGAGGCGATCAGGGACGGGTAGGCGTAGACCGAACGCTGACAGCTGGTGCCGTCACTGATGTAGGTGCGGGTGCCGACGCCTGAGGAGTACGAGTCACCGAGCGCCACGTAGGGAGCGGCTGCGGCACTGGCACCCGGTTGCCAGATGACGCTCGGAATCACGGCCAGGACGGCTGCGGCAAGACCTAGACGACGAAACATGAATCGCAACCCCCGATGGATTCTGATGTGACCTGTGTCACCCTGTCGCCAAGGTAGGGCATCGCGGCTGCGCCGTCCATAGCGGTGCGTCTCTCAGGCGATCACACGGCGCCTTGCGACACTTGGCAGCGGTCCTGGATGCTGCTCAGCACCTCGTCGAATGCCTTGTCGTCGGCATCGTCGAGCTTCTCGGCATCGTTGTCGCCCGTGTAGCGGCGCAATGCCTCGTCCGACAGATCGGAGTCGGGCCCTAGTCTCGTCACATGACGCAGGACTCCGGATATTCGAGCACCCCGCAGCTCAAGAAGCTGGGGATCAAGCCGGGCCTGCGGCTCGTGGTGGTCAACGCCGACACCGGGTGGAGGTTCGCGGAGCCACTCGACGACGTCGAGCTCATCGCCGAAGGACCGACCGACGTCGTCGTGGTCTTCGTACGCTCTGCGGCCGAGCTCGACCCACTGCCTGAGTGGGGCGAGTGGATCTTCCCGGCCGGCTCGCTGTGGATCGCGTGGCCTCGCAAGGCCGCCGGGCACGTCAGCGACGTCACCGAGAACGCCATCCGCGACGGCGCGCTCGAGCTGGGCCTGGTCGACGTCAAGGTCGCTGCGATCGACACCGACTGGTCGGGCCTCAAGCTCATGTGGCGCAAGGAGAACCGCGTCCGCTAGTCGAGGCAGAACTCGTTGCCCTCGGGGTCCTGCATCACGATGAAGATGCTCTGCATGTCCTCGCGCACCTCGACCTTGGTCGCACCGAGCGGCGCCAGGCGGGCAGCCTCGGCCTCGAGCGCAGCGAGCCGCTCGTCGCCCTCGAGACCGGGCGCCGAGCGTACGTCGAGGTGCACGCGGTTCTTGACGGTCTTGCCCTCCGGAACACGCTGGAAGAAGATCCGCGATCCCTTGCCGTCAGGGTCGACAATCGCCGACTTGCTGTTCCACTGGTCCTCGGGAACGCCCCAGGCGGTCAGCGCATCGGGCCAGGTGGCAAAGCCCGGTGGAGGGCCCTGCACCTGGTAGCCGAGCGCCGCTGCCCAGAACTCCGCGAGAGCCCCGGGATCGGCGCAGTCGAACGTGACCTGGATTTCTTTCGCCATGACCCCACCCTGCAACAGTCGACGGACAAAACCGACCCGTCAGACGAACTCCACGCCCTGCGCCAGCGGGAGCTCGGTGGAGTAGTTGACGGTGTTGGTCGACCGTCGCATGTAGGCGCGCCACGCGTCGGACCCGGACTCACGGCCGCCGCCGGTCTCCTTCTCGCCGCCGAACGCCCCACCGATCTCGGCACCGGACGGGCCGATGTTGACGTTGGCGATGCCGCAGTCGGAGCCGACGACCGACATGAACTGCTCGGCCTCGCGCACGTTGAGGGTGAAGATCGACGACGACAGGCCTTGGGCGACCTCGTTGTGCAACGCGAACGCCTCGTCAAGGTCGGAGTAGGTCAGCACGTACAGCAGTGGCGCGAACGTCTCGGCCTTGACGATCTCGGTCTGCTTTGGCATGTCGATGATCGCGGGGTGGACGTAGAACCCGTCGCCCTCGACGTCGGCGGCGGTGCCACCGGTGACCAGGTCACCCCCGTCGGCGGTGGCCTGCTCGACCGCGGCACCGAATGCATCGAACGCGGGCTGGTCGACCAGAGGCCCGACCAGCGTGGACGCCTCCAGCGGCGAGCCGATCGGCAGCGTCTCGTAGGCGGCCTTGAGGCGGGTGACGAGGTCGTCCTTGATCGACTCGTGAACGATGATGCGGCGCAGCGACGTGCAGCGCTGGCCTGCGGTGCCGACCGCGGAGAACACGATGCCGCGGACCGCGAGGTCCAGGTCGGCCGACGGTGCGACGATCGCGGCGTTGTTGCCGCCGAGCTCCAGAAGCGTACGTCCGAGGCGGGCCGCGACCCGGGGGGCGACCTGCTTGCCCATGCGGGTCGATCCGGTCGCCGAGACCAGCGGCACGCGGGGGTCGTCGACCAGCACCTCACCGATGCGGTAGTCACCCAGCAGCACCGCCGACAATCCCTCAGGCACGCCGGCACGACGACCGGCCTCAGCGGCCAGCGCCTGGCAGCCCAGCGCGGTCAGCAGCGTCTTCTCCGACGGCTTCCAGACGACCGCGTCACCGCACACGAACGCGAGCGCGGCGTTCCATGACCACACCGCGACCGGGAAGTTGAACGCCGAGATGACGCCGACGACACCGAGCGGGTGCCACTGCTCCATCATGCGGTGACCGGGACGCTCCGTAGCGATCGTCAGGCCGTGCAGCTGGCGCGACAGGCCCACGGCCAGGTCGCAGATGTCGATCATCTCCTGGACCTCACCGAGGCCCTCGGACACGATCTTGCCGGCCTCGATCGAGACCAGGGCGCCGAGGTCGTCCTTGTGCTCACGCAACAGCTCACCGAGCTCGCGGACGAACTGCCCGCGTACGGGCGCCGGCACGCTGCGCCACTGCTCGAAAGCAGCCTGGGCGCGACCGATGACATCGGCCGCCTCGTCAGCGGTGTGCGACCGGAGCCGCCCGATCTCGCTGCCGTCGATCGGCGACCGGCAGACCAGGTCACCGTCGGCGACGAACGGGTTGCCCGCACCGAGGCGGTCGAGGATGTCCTGCGTACGGATGGCGATGTCGGTCATGTCAGACCTCTCCCTGCTCGGCGAAGTGGCGCCCGGCCTGTGTCGAGAACAGCTGCTCGAGCGTGATGTCTTCTTGCTTGATGAATCCAGAGTGCGGCAGCGTGCCGTCGGCGACGAGCTCCACGACGCTGACCGCGGAGGCGGCCGTCGTCCATGAGATCGCGCGCCACGTGCGGCCGGAGATGTCGAGCGGCTTGTAGGCGCGCACGTGGTTCTCACGGAACGGGTGACCGTTCTTGACCCCCTCGACCGCGGCGTGGATGAACACGACGTCGTCGTTGACCGGGGGCTTGGAGTCGACCAGCATCTTGCCGACGAGATCGCGCTGCTCCCGCAGGTTGAGCTCGTCGAACAGGAAGTGCATCTGGTCGAAGTGGCCGGGATAGCGCAGCGTCTTGTAGTCGAGGCGGTGGACACGCCCCTCGTACGTCTCGCACATCGTGCCGAGTCCGCCGGACGTCAGTGCAGCCTCGAGCTCGATGCCGCCGATGAAGACGCGTTCCTTCTCGGTCATCGCCGGCACCATCTGCCGGTTGCCCGAGCGGAGCACCTCGCAGTCGTTGAGGTACTCGTTGACGACGCCCTCGGGCGACCAGTTGATCGCGTAGCCGAGCAGGCCCGTCGGGTTCTGCGGCAGCGCGCCGACCTTGAGCTCGATCGAGCGGATCTCGTCGAACGTCTTGGCGATCGAGGCACCGATAATGCCGATCAGGCCGGGAGCGAGGCCGCACTGCGGGGCGAACGCGGCACCTCGCCCACCCGGGGCACCCTGCTCGCCGGCGAGCTCGATGACCCGGTTGGTCGTGGGGACGTCCTCGGTCAGGTCGAAGTAGTGCGTGCCGGCGTCGTACGCAGCCTCGGCGACGTCGATGTTGAGGTGATAGGGCAGGCACGACACGACGGCGTCGACGCCACGCAGGGACTCCCGCAGTCCGGCGGTGTCCTGCACGTCGAGCGGCTTGACCTCGAACCCGAGGTCGTCACGCGGTGCTGAGTCGTAGCCGATGACCTTGAAGCCCGACTCCCCCAGCATGACGGCGACGAGCTCGCCGACCTTGCCGAGCCCGAAAACCGCGACCTGGTTGATGATGCGCGCCACGAATCCTCCTCACGACCGGCGTGGATCTCACTCCGGTGGAACACTCCGCCGAAGGTGGTCGGCGTCCCCACGAGCGTATCGCGTGCGAGGGCCATTTACTGTACCGGCCGGTGCAGTGATCCACGGCACGTCGCCGCCGTCTGGCGCCCGCAGATGGATGCCGCGGTTCGCAAGCGCGAGTCAGCGCAGTGGAACCGCGCCGTCGACCATGCCCTCGGGTGGGTGCTGCCGCCGGAGTGAACCGGCGGCAGGCACCCGTGGTCAGCCCGGGATCGTCTGAGCGGCGGCGCGGTTGGCAGCGGACACGACGGCCCGCAGCGACGCCGTGACGATGTTGCTGTGGATGCCGACGCCCCACACGGTCTCGCCGGCGACATCACACTCGACGTAGGCCGCGGCCTGCGTCGTCGCACCCTCCGACTCCGGCAGCAGCGCGTGCTCGGAGTAGTCGAGCAGGTTGATGTCGGCACCGGCCTGTCGCAGGCTGTCGACGAAGGCCGCGACCGGACCGTTGCCCTCGCCGCGGAACTCCTTGACCTCACCGCGCACGCGCAGGGAGACGACCTGGTGGTCGCTGCCGTCCTCAGCCGTCGCGGAGCTGAAGCTCTCCAGGTCGTACGGCTCCTGGCGCACGAGGTACTCACGCTCGAACGCCGCCCAGATCTCGCTGGGCTCGATCTCGCCGGCCTCTCCCTCGGTGAGCTCCTGCACGACCTGGCTGAACTCGATCTGCAGCCGGCGCGGCAGGTCGAGCTGGTGGTCGTTCTTGAGGATGTAGGCGACGCCACCCTTGCCGGACTGGCTGTTGACCCGGATGACCGCCTCGTACGTACGACCGACGTCCTTGGGATCGATGGGCAGATAGGGCACCGCCCAGTCGATGTCGTCGACGGGCTTGCCCTGATCCGCGGCGTCCTTGGCCAACGCCTCCAGGCCCTTCTTGATCGCGTCCTGGTGCGAGCCGCTGAACGCGGTGTAGACCAGGTCGCCGCCGTACGGATGACGCTCGGGCACCGGCAGCTCGTTGCAGTACTCGACCGTGCGACGGATCGCGTCGATGTCGTGGAAGTCGATCTGCGGGTCGATCCCCTGGCTGAACAGGTTGAGCCCCAGCGTGACCAGACAGACGTTGCCGGTGCGCTCGCCGTTGCCGAACAGGCAGCCTTCGATGCGGTCGGCGCCGGCCATGTAGCCGAGCTCGGCAGCGGCGACGCCCGTGCCACGGTCGTTGTGCGGGTGCAGCGACAAGATGATGCTGTCGCGACGCGGCAGGTTGCGGTTCATCCACTCGATCGAGTCGGCATAGACGTTGGGCGTCGCCATCTCCACGGTCGCCGGCAGGTTGATGATCAACGGCCAGTCGGGGGTCGGGTCGATGACGTCGATGACCCGGCTGCAGACCTCGAGCGCGTAGTCGAGCTCGGTGCCGGTGTAGGACTCCGGCGAGTACTCGTAGGAGATCTTGGTGTCGGGCGTGTGGATCTCGGCGTACTTCATGCACAGGCGCGCGCCCTGAGTCGCGATGTCGGTGATGCCGTCCTTGTCGAGCCCGAACACGACCCGTCGCTGCAACGTCGAGGTCGAGTTGTAGAAGTGGACGATCGCCTGCTTGGCGCCGACGAGCGACTCGAAGGTGCGGTCGATCAGCGGCTCCCGGCACTGCGTCAGCACCTGGATCACGACGTCGTCGGGGATGTGGTCGCCCTCGATGAGCTGGCGTACGAAGTCGTAGTCGGTCTGGCTGGCGCTCGGGAAGCCGACCTCGATCTCCTTGTAGCCCATGCGCACGAGCAGCTGGAACATCGCCAGCTTGCGGGCCGGGGTCATGGGGTCGATCAAGGCCTGGTTGCCGTCACGGAGGTCGACGGCGCACCAGCGAGGCGCCTGCGTGATGGTCGTGCCCGGCCACGTACGGTCGGGCAGCTCGATCGGCACGAACGGCTGGTAGCGGTGGTGCGGCATGCCGCTGGGCTGTTGCGGGGTGTTGGCGTAGGTCGTCATCGGGATCCTCGGGGTGTTTGTCTGGCTGGTGAGCGGCCGGTACGTGACAAACTCCGCGCCGAGGGGTCCGACCTAGAGGACCTCGACGCGGCAGAGAAGAAGCAGGCTCTGGATCCGCATGGTGATGGGTAGTTTATCAGCATGACGACTGACGCCGCCAAAGGTTCCTACGTCGAGCCCGGCAAGGGCTACGACCGCGACATGAACTACATCCCCGACCGCATCACGCGTGACGGCCGCGACGGGTGGCCCGTGGAGGCTGGCCGCTACCGGCTGATCGTGGCCCGGGCCTGCCCGTGGGCCAACCGGTCGATCATCGTGCGCCGGCTGCTGGGCCTCGAGGACGCGATCTCGATCGGTTACTGCGGGCCGACGCACGATGAGCGCAGCTGGACGTTCGACCTCGACCCCGGCGGCGTGGACCCGGTGCTCGGCATCGAGCGCCTGCAGCAGGCGTTCTTCAAGCGCTACCCCGACTATCCGCGCGGCATCACGGTCCCGGCGATCGTCGACGTGCCGACGGGCCAGGTCGTGACCAACGACTTCCCGTGGATCACCCACGACTTCTCGACCGAGTGGACCGAGTTCCACCGCGAGGGTGCCCCCGACCTGTGGCCAGACGACGTCCGCGACGAGATGGAGGAGGTCATGCAGCGGATCTTCACCGAGGTCAACAACGGGGTCTACCGCTGCGGCTTCGCCGGCTCACAGACCGCGTACGAGGCGGCGTACGACCGGCTGTTCGCGGCGCTCGACTGGCTCGAGGAACGCCTCGCAACCCGGCGATTCCTCATGGGCGACACGATCACCGAGGCAGACGTGCGCCTGTTCACGACCCTCGCGCGGTTCGACGCGGTCTATCACGGTCACTTCAAGTGCAACCGGCAGAAGCTCGCCGAGATGCCGGTGCTGTGGGCGTACGCGCGTGACCTGTTCCAGACTCCTGGCTTCGGGGAGACGATCGACTTCGACCAGATCAAGACGCACTACTACGTCGTGCACTCCGACATCAATCCGACCGGCATCGTGCCCAAGGGCCCCGAGCCCGAGCTCTGGCTGGCGCCGCACGGCCGCGAAGAGCTCGGCGGACGCCCCTTCGGTGACGGGACGGCGCCGCTACCCGAGCGTTGACACCGGCTGCAGGGGGCCGTCGGGGACGTACGCCCTGCGGCCCGCCAGCGACCGGGGCAGCGCGATCGCGCGCCACTTCTCCTTGCGGGACGCGGCACGATGCAGCGAGTCGATGACGGCACGCAGGTCATCGATGCCATCACCCTCCCGGACCGCCGAGCGAGCGAACCGCGCCCGCTCGACCCGCTGGAGCAGACGGTTGAGCGCCTCGTGGTCGATGCCGTCGCGGGTGCCCAGGCGCGTCGCGAACCCTCGCGGGGTGTCGGTCGGCGAGAACGGGACGCCGAAGTCGCGCGCCGTGTCCTCGAGCTCCCGCCACAAGGGCTCGACCGACGAGGCGGCCCGGCTGAACCGCCAGCGACGCCGGGCCCAGCGGAGCAGCGCCGGTATGCCGACGAGCAGCAGCAGTGCGGCGAACGTGATGAGCGCGGTGCGGGGTGCGGTCTGCGACGACTCCGTGGTCGTGGCGCCGGTGCTGTCGACGTTGTTGGTCTCCTCGCGCACCGCGCCACGAGGGTTGCTGGCGACCTCGCCCTCGTCGGTGTTGGTCGACGGCACGCCCGGCTCGGTGAACGACGTCGCGGAGCCGATGCTCGGCGTGGGCTCGAAGCCCACCCATCCGACACCCGCGAAGTAGATCTCGGTCCAGGCGTGCAGATCGTCCGACGTCGCCTCGTACTGGTTCTGGCCGTCCTTGATCCCGACAACGCTGCCCGGCGCGTAGCCGACCGCGATCCGGGACGGGATGCCGAGGGTCCTGGCCATGACGGCCATGGCCGACGAGAAGTGCACGCAGTAGCCCGACTTCTTCTTCAGGAACTCCGCGATGACGTCGACGCCGTTGCCGTCATAGCCGTCGGCGACCGGCGCGGTCTCGGAGTAGGCGAATCCCCCGTCGTTGCGGAGGTAGTCCTGCAGGGCGACGGCCCGGTCGTACTCGTTCGTGGCGCCCTCGGTGACCTTGCGCGCCGTCTCCTCGATGATCGCCGGCGTCTTGTCGGGAAGCTTGGTCTCCTCCTGCAGGAGCAGGTCGCTCGGGCTGGTCGTGATGGCGCGCACCTGGGTGGCGGTCGGCTGGACGTCGAGACTCGTGACGGAGTACGTCTGACCGCGGGTGTCGTCGTCGGTCGAGATCATCGTGAGGCCGAAACCATCGAGCCACTTGCCCTCGAGCCCCGTGACCTTGGTCATCGGATAGGGCACCGGGAGCATCGTGGTCTTGAGCTGCCGGATCGTGATGGTCGTCGACTCCTTCTCGACCTTGATGGCGGGGTTGTTCTTGAGCGCTTCCTCCCCCTCGGGAGCGGCGAACTGCTGGTTGGTGCCGGGTTTCCAGGTCTTGCCGGTGAAGTTCCGCAGCGTCGCGACCTTGAGATAGGGCGCCTCCGACAGGCCAGTCGTGTAGGTCAGGGCAGTCGTGGTGCCGTTGCGCCGCAGATTCTGGCCGAGCTCGAGCATGGGGTTGATGCCACGGCCGAAGACCGCCGGCGGCGGCTTGCCCCACGACGTCGCGACCGCGCTGACGTCGGGCGAGACCAGCGGGAACGCGATCGAGGCCGCGAGCGCAGCGGTGGCCAGGACGAGGGCCGGGCCGCGTTGGCGGCGGGCGAGCGTACCTCCGAGTGCCGTCCTGGACCGCAGGATCACGAGCCACAGGGCGGCGACCACGACGAACAACCACATCGACGGAGTGTCGCCGGAGATCAGGGCCGGCGTCGCGAACACCGAGAGCATCAGCAGTCCGATGCCCGATGCCGCGTGGCGGCGCTGGAGCAGGACGTCGGCGACGATCACGAGCAGGCCGAACGAGCTGGCGATCACGAGGACGACGGGCTTCGCCGCCGCAACCGGGGCCTGCTCCTCGATGATGATGTCCTGCGCCGCCGACGCCAGGTGGCCCAGCTCGCGGAACGTGTCCCACGTCGGAATGATCCCGATCAGCGTGCCGGGCACGAAGATCCAGGCGAGTGCCAGCAGCTCGACGACGATGGCGATCGGGGCGACCCAGCGCAGACCGACCGCGCGGAGCACGGCGCACGCGAGTCCCGTCAGTGCGGCAACCAGGATCGTCGTGATCCACCAGTCGTTGCCCGTGATGACGCTGCGGAATCCCGACAGCAGCAGGGCGAACGCCACGCCGATGACGATGTGGTCGAACCAGGTGTCACGCGCCGTGCGGTTGTTGACGCGCTGCGTCGACGCCTCAGCCCGCAGCATGCGCACGCGCCCCGTCGAACTCACTCCACAGCTCGCCGATGTCATCCTTGGGGCCGTAGGTCACCACGCGCCAGCGCGCGTCCTCGAGGATGCCCCGCGCCTCGGGCGACGTGTTGGACGTGACCAGTGCCAGCACGGCGCGCGACGTCGCCATGACCTGGGCCCAGTGCTGCGCTCGCTCGACGCTCAATCGGCCCAGCACCATGAACACGGCCCGCTCGGGCGCGACGTGCCGGTCGTTGTCGTGCTCCTCGGGGTCGATCACCGCGAGGTCGACCATGGCGTCCTCGAGCGTGTCCTGCCCGTCGGCGATGAAGCGGTCGATCCCGGTGCCGTTGGACTGCAGCACCACGACGTAGCCGGCCTTGACCAGGTGCGCGGTGATCGAGGCGGTGGCAACGACACACCACTCGAACACCGAGGAGAACTCCCACTGTCCCTGGCGGTCCTTGGCGGTGCCCTGGCTGGTGGGATCGCAGTCGAGCACGACAGCAGCACGCGGTGTGAGCTGTTGCTCTTCCTGTCGGACCATCAGCTCACCGCGGTGGGCCGTGGCCTTCCAGTGGAGCCGCTTCATGGCGTCGCCGGGCAGGTAGCTGCGGGCGATGACGTCGTCCTCACCGAGCCCGACGTGCTGTGGCGCCGGCCGGGTCGCGCCGTCCTCGCTCGTCCCGCGGGGCGCGATGGGCCGCAGGTCGACCCGCTTCGGCAGCACCGTCAGCATCTCGGGGCTGCCGAACTTGTGCCGGCGGAAGACCAGGCCGAAGGGATCCAGGACGTTGACGCGCAACGGCCCGATCGGGTGGCGCCCCCGCCGCAGGCCTTGCAGTGCGTACGAGAAGGACACCCGCGAGTCGGTGCCGTGGCTGCCGCCCAGCGCGGGCAGGATGCCCGAGGCATCGCCCGAGATGCCGTGCGGCAGGTCGTCGGACCACCTGGCCTCGAGGCACGGCAGGACCGAGAGGTTCGTGATGCGTACGGTCGAGCGGGACATCTGGCCGGGCGGCACGACCTGCGGCGCGAACGAGCGCTCGATGCGTACGCGTGAATGCCCCACGAAGACGAAGACGGCGGAGAACAGGACCAGCCCGATCAGCAGCCCCGTGACGTAGAGCAATGCCGGCAACGACAGCATCGGGGCGGCCACGAAGCTCGCCAGACCCGCGATGAGGAACCCGACACCACGCCGCGTGAGCACGACCGAGCTCGCCGCCCGTCTGAGGCGGCCGGCAGAACTCTCGCTCGTCATGATGGTCAGCTCGGCTGGACGGCGCCGGCCGGGACCGGAGTTTCGGCGATGATGCGATCGACGACGTCCTCGACGCTCGAGGCACCCCGCATCGGGATCAACCGGTGCGGCAGCACGACCGGCGCGAGCGCGTCGATGTCGTCGGGCAGGACGTAGTCGCGACCCTGGATCGCCGCGCGGGCCTTGGCCGCGCGTACGAGCTGGAGCGTCGCGCGAGGGCTGGCACCAAGGCGCAGGTCGGCGTCGACACGGGTCGCCTGGGTGATGTTGACGGCGTAGTGCTCGACCGCCGGGGACACGTAGATCGCCCTGGCAGCAGCGATCATCGACTGCACGTCCTCGATCGACGCAACCGACTCGAGGCCGTCGAACGGGTTCTCGGCGTCGCGACCGCGCACCATCGCGAGCTCGGCGTCGGAGTCGGGATAGCCCATAGAGATGCGCGCCATGAAGCGGTCGCGCTGAGCCTCCGGCAGCGCGTACGTGCCCTCCATCTCGTAGGGGTTCTGCGTGGCGACGACCGTGAAGGGACTGGCCAGGACGTACGTCGTACCGTCGACCGTGACCTGACGCTCCTCCATCGCCTCGAGCAGCGCCGACTGGGTCTTGGGCGAGGCGCGGTTGATCTCGTCGCCGATGACGATGTTGGCGAACACCGCGCCGGGCTTGAACTCGAACTCCCGGTCAGCCTGGTTGTAGACCGAGACGCCGGTGATGTCGGACGGCAACAGGTCAGGCGTGAACTGGATGCGTCGCACCGAGCAGCTCACCGACCGGCCCAGGGCCTTGGCGAGGACGGTCTTGCCGACCCCGGGCACATCCTCGATCAAGAGGTGACCTTCGGCGAGAAATACGACCAATGCGGCCTCTGCGGCCTCGGGTTTGCCGTCGATGACCTTCTCGATGTTGGCGAGAATGGCCCGCGCAGCTGTCTCGAACTCCATATGTGATGGTAGTCATATGTCGCCAAATGCGCAGTGGATATTCACCTGCGGCAGGGCATCCATTGCGTGTCCTGGCAGCGCCGTCCCTGGTACGCCCTAGGCGTACGTCCCGCCGGCGGAGCGGCCCTCCGCCTTGGCACGACGTCCCTCCACGACGAGTGCGCCGATGAGGTAGAGCAGCGCCAGCGGCCCGGCGATCGCGGGGACGGCGATCCAGTCGATCCGCTCCTTCGCCGCGTCCCGGCACTGGTCGACCCAGTCACGCGGGTAGGGCAGCTCGCCGCCGTAGAGCGGCTTGCCCTCGAGGGCTCCCATGGCGTTGCCGCAGGTCAGCTCGGTGCCCTTGACGGAGGACGGTGTGATGTCCGACCTCAGCATCCAGACGCCCCAGATCAACGATGCGAGCATGATGAACATCGCGAGGATGGCGAAGTAGCGGCGCATGGCTCATCGTGGCAGGCCCCACCGCCCGGTGGGCCGGATTGCTAGTGTCCGGCCATGGCACGTCTGCTCGTAGTCCATCACTCCCCTACGCCGAACCTGCAGCGGATCACCGATGCGGTCGTCGCGGGCGCATCGGATGACGCCATCGAAGGCGTGGAGGTCGTCGTACGCCCGGCGCTGGAGGCCAACGCCGAGGACGTGCTTGCCGCCGACGGCTACCTGCTCGGGACCTCCGCGAACTTCGGCTACATGAGCGGGGCGCTCAAGCACTTCTTCGACACGATCTTCCTCGAGGCCGGCGGGTCCCTCGCGGAGGACGGCTCCGCGGGCAAGGGCGCCGACGGCAAGAAGCCGTACGGGCTGTGGGTTCACGGCCGCTACGACACCACCGGCGCCGTGCGATCCGTGCAGAGCATCGTGCAGGCGCTGTCGTGGACACAGTCCGCCGAGGTCCTCGAGGTGATGGGTGACGTCACGGGCGCCGACCTCGAAGCAGCACGCGATCTCGGCGGCACGCTCGCCGCGCTGCTGATGGACTGATCGCCGCTTGACGCAGGCGGGACACTGGAGGGGTGACCATGAACGTGCCTGAGGCCCTGCCGACACTGTCCGCCGGCTCCCACGACGCCGACCACGGCGAGGCGTGCGTGATGGAGTACGTCGCCCTGCTCGCCGGTGAGGCGTGGAGCGACCGACCCGAGTGCACCCACCCGATGCTGGCCCACGAGGCCCGCACGACGAACGACCTCCTGCGCGACGGCGACCGTCCGCGTCTGGTGCCGTTGATCGGCCGACTGTTCGGGACGACCGAGGACTCCGCCGAGCTTCGCGCGAGCCTCCGCATCGAGCAGGCGCGCCAGGTCATGGCACTGCTGGAGCCGGGTGCACGCAGCCGGGTCACCGGCGCCGTCGAGCAGGCGGAGTCCTGGCTGCATCGCGACGGCGACTCCACCGACGTACGCCAGGCGATCGACGAGGCGATGGCCTACCCGCGGCACACGGGCGATCTGGACGCCGCGCACACGAGCTTCCACCTCAATGCGTCGCGGGTGTTCGCGTTCGTCATGACGCCTGAGCTCGAGCCCGCCGAGGCGTACGCCGCCAAGGCCCTGGTCGTCGCACACCTCGTCGCGGCCTCGGGCGAGTGCCGCGCCGACTGCGGCAACGAACCGGCACGGGCCCGGCGCATGGTCAAGGACCTGACGCGCCTGATCGACGTGTACGACGAGGTCACCGGGCGAGCGGCGACGCCGCCCACCCAGGTGACCGTGTCAGAGCTGGCCCAGAGCCTCCACTGAGTCCGAGCCGGTGCTCCCCGTCCCGGACAGGACGGCCTCCCTCAGCTTGTCGAGCTTGTTGATGGACTCGACGGCAGTGGCGCTGAAATAGGCCTCCTGCCAGAACGGGTACTTCGCGACGCGGTAGTCAGACTTGAGGTTGGGGCGCGCCTTGAGCAGGGTCTTCTTGAACGACTTGTCGACCGCCTTGTTGTCCCTGACCATCTTGTCGTACTCCTTGCGGAGCTTGCTGGTCGACGGAGCGACCGACTTGATGACGTCGCCATAGTCGCCGATGTTGGCGTAGTAGGACGACAGGTTGGTCTTGAGCGCGGCGCACAGCTCGGCGTACGAGGTCTTTTCGCACGCGCCTCCGCCGAAGTAGCGATTCGAGTAGTAGGCCTTGCTGACCTTGAGTCCCTTGAGGATCAGCTCGACGTACGTGGTCCGTTCCTGGACCGTCGCGGGGAGGCAGGGGCCCTTCGCCGTGGACGGGCAGTAGTAGTTGCCGGCCGTCTGGCCCGGCTTCAGCAGCATGTCCTTGGCCTGCTTGTAGAGCTTCTTGGCACCCGGCGCATCGTCCTTGGTGGAGTTCACCTTGATGTTCCACGCGCAGTCCTTGCGCAGCTGCAGCAACACCTTGTCGGCGGCTCTGGCATAGGCCTTCACAGCCTTCTTGCGCTTGACCGAGTCCTTGATGGCCTGACGCTCGTCGGAGCTCAGGAGCTTGAAGAAGGAGTCCGGCGCCTCCGGGACCGCTGCGGCGTTCTTGGCGGCGGACTCGCGAAGCGTCAGCACTCGGGCGCAGGCAGCCTTCTGCTTCACCAACGACTTCTTGGTCGACGCGTCGCCGAAGTCCCACAGCTCGCTGTTGGCCTCCCCCGGGGCGCCGAGCAGGTCGTTCCGCTGCTTGCTCCAGGCGTCGAGAGCCTTGGCGTAGTCCTCGGCCTTCGCATCGCCCTTGGCCTTGACGCCGTACGCCGCTCCGCCGAGCCCGAGCGCGAGGAAGAGCACCACGGCAAGGGCGACGATCCACTTCCGGCCGATCTTGCGGCGGCGACGAGGAGTGGCTTCGGGCTCAGGAGCGGGCAGGATCGGATCAGACATGGTGCTTCCCAGGGAGTGTCGTCATGAATGGTCGGCGCTGCCCGGACCGACGACTTCCCCGAGACGAGCCGGATCAGTATATGGACGAAATGCGTCAGTGTTTCGCGTTTGACCATTCCAGCAGGCGCTCGACCGGCCACGTCGTGACGATGCGCGATGCCGGCACCTTGTTGGCCGAGGCGCGTTCGGCGCCGTAGTCGAGGAAGTCGAGCTGCCCGGGCGCGTGTGCGTCGGTGTTGATCGCGAAGAGGCAGCCGTAGTCGAGCGCGATCTGGATCAACCGGCTCGGCGGATCGCGACGCTCCGGCCGGGAGTTGATCTCGACCGCGACGTCGAACTTCTCGCAGGCGGCGAACACCATCTCGGGATCGAACCGCGACTGGTCGCGCCCACCGCGCGACCCGGCGACGAGGCGTCCGGTGCAGTGGCCGAGCACGTTGGTGTGCGGGTTGGCGATCGCGGTCACCATCCGCCGGGTCATCAGGTCGCGGTCCATCTTGAGCTTGGAGTGCACGCTCGCGACGACGACATCGAGTCGCCCCAGCATCTCATCGGTCTGGTCCAGCTGGCCGTCGTCGAGGATGTCGACCTCGATGCCGCTGAGCAGCCGCAGGTCGTCGTGCTCGGCATCGACCTCCGCGATGACGTCGAGCTGCTCGGCGAGGCGCTCGGCACTCAGCCCGTTCGCGATCGTCAGCCGCGGCGAGTGATCGGTCACGACCTGGTACTCCCGGCCGCGCCACACCGCCGCCCGGGCCATCTCGGCGATCGACGAGCCTCCATCGGACCAGTTGGAATGGCTGTGCAGGTCGCCACGCAGCTTGGCCCTCAGCTTGGCGCCGCCGACGGCGAGTGGCTTCTCACCTCGCTCGCGCAGATCGGCGAGGTAGCCGGGCACCTCACCGGCCACGGCCTCGGCGATGATCCCGAACGTACGGTCGCCGATGCCCTTGAGGCGTTTGAGGCTGCCGTCCTTCACCTGCTTGGCGAGCTCGTCCGGTGACAGGGGCTCGATCGCGGCGGCAGCCTTGCGGAAGGCCTCGACCCGGTAGGTCTTGGCGAGCTCCCGCTCGAGCCAGAACCCGATCTCCTTCAGCGCCTCGACAGCCTCCATGCGTCCTTCCTAACCTGCCCAGTGCTCAGGTCGCACGAGCACGTCGGGGATCTTGGTGCGTACGTCGCCTCGCGCCGAGTTGACCTGTGTCTGGGTGAGGAACAGGCTGCCGGTCAGGTCCGCCCCACCGAGGTCGGCGTCCCTCAGGTCGGCGCCGATGAGGTCCGCCGCACGGAGATCCGCGTCACGCAGGTCTGCCGCGATGAGCAACGCACCGCGCAGGTTGGCGCCACGGAGGTCGGACGTCGCGAGCTTGGCGCCGATGAGGTCGGCGCCGCGACGCTCGGGCCCGCAGTGCTCGGAGCGTACGAGCTCACTCGTGCGCTGCAGCAACGGATCGACCACCGCTCGGTGAGGAGGAAGATCGAGCGCCGCCAGCGCCCCGGCGTCCGTACGTGCGAGGGCCTCGGTCGCGGCGTACGCGCTCTCGAGGTCTGGGCGCAGCCGCTCGGCGGCCGGGTGGGTGAGCGCCTCGGCGAGGTACCAGAGCATCTCGTGCAGCTGGCGCATGACGGGGAGCGCGGCGAACATCGCGACCGAGATGTCCGGCGCCTCGCGCCAGCTCGTACCGCCGAACGTGTGCTGGGCGACGCGCTGGCCGGCGCCGAAGCAGTCGTACACGGCGGAGCCGCGAAAACCCTCGTCGCGGAGGGAGGCGTGGATCCCGCAGGTGAAGTCGGTCGCAAGGTTGACGCAGGGCTCGCCGGGCCGCTTGTCGACCGGGAAGTCCGCTGACCTCTCGAACGCCAGCGCGACGCAGCACAGCCCGAAACAGCTGCTGCAGTCGGCGACGAGCTCGAGGCGGCGGTCCACGCGGGGGAGCCTAATACGCTGGAGCGATGATCCGCCGGCGCATCGTGGTGCACGGGACTGTGCAAGGCGTCTTCTTCAGGGCATCGTGCCAGCAGGAGGCTGCGAAGCACGGCGTCGCCGGCTGGGTCGCCAACCGCCCGGACGGCGCGGTCGAAGCGACGTTCGAGGGTGAGGACGTGGCTGTCGAGGCGTTGATCGAGTGGAGCCGACAGGGTCCGCCGCGTGCCGAGGTCGACGCCGTTGAGGTGAGCGAAGAAGAACCCGAGGGCCTCCGCGGCTTCGACGTACGGTGAGATCCGCCTCCAGGACAGCCGCATCTGCGAGAGGATCTACTGCACCGGCACATTCCGCCGCTCGATGCGAAGGACCCAGCATGCCCAAGACGCAGTTCACCGTTCACACGACGCTGTCGCCGAGCGAGGTCCTCGGCCTGCTGACCGACTTCGGCCCCGATCGGCCGGAGAAGTGGCCGAGCATCGACGCCGCGCACTTCACGGTGCACGAGCTCGGTGCCACCACGGCCGATGTCACGGAGGGCACGTCAATGGGCTGGGAACGCAGCCACTACGCCTGGGACAGCGCGGCTGGAACGGTGAAGGTCGACACGGTCGAGTCCAACCTGTGGGGACCCGGCAGCGGATGGCTGTACGAGCTCAAGCCGGCAGACGGCGGCACGGACGTCCACGTCGTGCTGACCCGCAAGGCGAGCTCCCTCAAGGGCCGGCTCATCGGCGCCCTCATCCCGGTCGTCGGCGCCAGCGCGCTCGGCAAGCAGTTCACGTCGGTGCTGCGCAAGGCCGAAGCAGCCTGAATTCGACCTTCACCCGTCACCGATGCGCGAGTACATCCACATGTCGCGGCGCGTCTCGCCCACCAACTGCCACGATCGCATCAGGCCCTCACGTTGGAACCCGGCCTTCTCGGCCGTACGGATCGACGCTTCGTTCCACCGTTCGACGTAAAGCTCGAGTCTGGGGATCGACAGATCGGCGATCGCCCATTCAGCCAAGGTGCTCAGGGCACTCGCGGCAAACCCGTGACCGCGATGCTCGGGTCCGATCCAGTAGCCGACCGAAGCTCGCCCGTCCTCACGAAACGTCAGGCCGATGTACCCGACGGCGACGTCGTCAGGTGGCCGCGCAATCGCGAAGGCATAGCCGACGCCGGACGGCTGACGTGTCCTCTGCCGCGCGATGTACGCCTGCGCGCCCGCTGCGTCCGGGGTCGTCGGCACCGTCGTGATGAGCGGGATGAGCGGATCCGTCGACGCAGAGATGACCAGATTTGCGTCTTCGGGTCTGAAGTCGCGCAGCCGGACACCATTTCGCTCAATGAGCGGCTGTGCATGACCCACGGTCAGAAGCCCAGCTTGCGCAGCTGCTTGGGGTCGCGCTGCCACTCCTTGGCGACCTTGACGTGCAGGTCGAGATAGACCGGCGTGCCCAGGAGCTTCTCGATCTGTGAGCGCGAATTGGTGCCGATCTCGCGCAGTCGGGCACCCTGCTTGCCGATGATGATGCCCTTTTGGCTGTCGCGCTCGACGTACACGTTGACGCGTACGTCGATCAGTGGCTTGTCCTCGGGGCGGTCGGGCCGAGGGACCATCTCGTCGACGACGACGGCGATCGAGTGCGGGAGCTCGTCGCGTACGCCTTCGAGCGCCGCCTCGCGGATGATCTCGGCGATCAGCGTCTCCTCGGGCTCATCGGTGAGCTGGCCCTCGGGATAGAGCGCAGGGCCCGCGGGCAGGGTGCCGATCAGCAGGTCGGCGAGCAGGTCGACCTGGTCGTTGGCGACCGCCGAGACCGGGATGATCTCCTGCCACTGCAGGCCCGCGTCGATGCCCGCCTGCTGGATCTGGAGCAGGTGGTCACGCAGCTTGTCGGGCTTGACGAGATCGGTCTTGGTGGCGATCGCGAAGACCGGCTTGCGGCGGATCTGCGCGAGCTCACGGATCAGGAACTTGTCGCCCTCACCCACGGACTCGTTGGCCGGCAGGCACATGCCGATCGTGTCGACCTCGGACCATGTCGACCGGACCAGCGCGTTGAGGCGCTCACCGAGCAGCGTGTGCGGCTTGTGCAGCCCCGGGGTGTCGATCAGGATCAGCTGCGCCGCCTCGCGGTTGACCAGGCCGCGGATCGCGTGGCGGGTGGTCTGCGGCTTGGACGACGTGATGGCGATCTTGCCGCCCACGAGGGCGTTGGTCAGCGTGGACTTGCCGGCATTGGGACGGCCGACGAAGCAGGCGAAGCCCGACTTGAACTCGGTCATGACTCGTGCACCGCCCCGACGGTGCCGCTCGCATCGGCAACGAACACGCTCACACCCGAGCCGGCCAGGTCGCGTACGGCTGCGGTGTCGACGACCTCGGCATCGGTCACGGCCGCCGCGGCCTCGAGCCCCTTGGCACCGGACGACACCGCCATCGCGACGGCGAGGTCGAGCGCCGCCACCTGGAGCGAGTCGAGCGCCACGGTTGATGCCGCGTACGTACGACCGTCGAGGTCGCGCACCGCCGCACCTTCCACGGCGCCGGTGCGGGCCCGCGAGGCACGCGCGAGCGTCACCAGCTTGGCGTCCTCAGGACTGAGTTCCATGGTCCGAACCTCTCGATGCTGTGGTGTCTGCGGGCTGGTCGATGCGGCTCACGTGGACGCGGCCGATGCGGTTGCGTCGCCCCGAAGGGCCCTCGGCCTCGAACCTCAGCCCCTCGACCTCGACGACGCTGCCGCGGATCGGGACCTTGCCGAGGTGCTTGGCCATGAGTCCGCCGACGGAGTCGACGTCCTCATCCTCGATCGGGATGTCGAACAGGTCCTCGAGGTCGTCGACCTCGAACCGCGAGCTGAGCCGCCACGAGCCGTCGGGCAGCTGCTCGCTCTCCTCGGGCTCGGTGTCGTACTCGTCGGTGATCTCGCCGACGATCTCCTCGACGATGTCCTCGATCGTGACCATCCCCGAGGTGCCGCCGAACTCGTCGACGACGATCGCGACGTGGGTGCGCTCGGCCTGCATCTCCTTGAGGAGGTCGTCCGCGTGCTTGGTGTCGGGCACGAACAGGCACGGCCGGGCGATCGACTCGATGCGTTCGGAGGTCTCGGCATCATGCTTGTCGAAGACGCGCTTGGTCACGTCCTTCAGGTAGGCCATCCCCACGATGTCGTCGAGGTTCTCGCCGACGACCGGCATGCGGGAGTAGCCGCTGCGCAACGCCAACGACATTGCCTGCCGCAGGGTCTTGTTGCGCTCGATGAACACCAGGTCGGTGCGGGGCACCATGACCTCGCGGGCGATCGTGTCGCCGAGCTCGAACACCGACTGCAGCATCTTGCCCTCGTCGGACTCGATGACCGAGCTCGCGGCGGCCAGGTCGACAAGCTCTCGCACCTCGACCTCGGAGGCGAACGGGCCCTCGCGGAAGCCCTTGCCGGGTGTGACGGCGTTGCCGAGCAGGATCAGCAGCTGTGGGATGGGGCCGAGCAGACGGGTGAGGCCGATGACCGGAAGTGCCGAGGCGAGCGCGATGGACTCGGCGTGCTGACGGCCGAGCGTACGGGGGCCGACGCCGATCAGGACGAAGCTGACGACGACCATGATGCCGACGGCGATGAGCAGCCGGCTCCACAGCCCGTCGACCTGGTCGGCGACGAACAGCGCGACCAGCACGACGCTCGACGTCTCGGCGACGACGCGCAGGAGCAGCACCGAGTTGAGGTAGGGCGCCGGGTCCTCGAGGATCTGCGCGAGGCGGCCCGCTCCCCCGCGACCCTCGTCCTCGAGCTCCTCGGCGCGGGCCTTGGAGAACGCCGAGATCGCCGCGTCGACGCTGGCCAGCGTGCCCGCGACCAGCGCGAGGACGACCGACACGACGATCGGCGCCCAGCTCATCGTGGGCTCGTCACGGTTGCTCGGGGTCCTTGCCCTCGGCCGCCTGCTGCCACTCGAGCAGGAGCCGGCCCTGGATGCCGAACATCTCCTTGTGCTCCTCGGGCTCGGCGTGGTCGTAGCCGAGGAGGTGCAGGATGCCGTGCACCGTCAGCAGGTCGACCTCGTCCTGCGTCGTGTGACCGGCTGCGGGCGCCTGCTGCTCGGCGACCTGAGGGCACAGGGCGATGTCGCCGAGGTAGCCCTCGGGACTCTCGGCGTCGTCGCGGCCCGGCGTCAGCTCGTCCATCGGGAACGACAGCACGTCGGTCGGCCCCTTCTTGCCCATCCACTGCTCGTTGAGCGTCGCGATCGTGTCGGGGTCGACGAGGCGTACGGTCAGCTCGGTCGCCGGATGGAGGCGCATGCGCCGCATCGTGAAGCGGCACAGCCGGGTCAGGCCGACGACGTCGACGTCGGCGCCGGACTCATTGAGTACGTCGACGTTCATGCGGCTCTGCACCCGCCTCGGCCACGCGGCTGCGCTGGGGCCGGTCGGCCTCGAACGAGTCGTAGGCCGCGACGATGCGGCCGACCAGCTTGTGCCGGACCACATCGTTGGCGGTCAGCTGCGAGAAGTGGATGTCGCGCACGTCGTCGAGGATGTCCTGCACGACGCGGAGGCCGCTCTTGGTGCTGGACGGCAGGTCGACCTGCGTGACGTCACCGGTGACGACGATCTTGGAGCCGAAGCCCAAACGCGTCAGGAACATCTTCATCTGCTCCTGCGTCGTGTTCTGCGCCTCGTCGAGGATGATGAACGCGTCGTTGAGCGTGCGGCCACGCATGTAGGCCAGAGGGGCGACCTCGATGACGCCCGACGTCAGCAGCTTGGGGATCGTCTCGGGGTCGATCATGTCGTGCAGCGCGTCGTAGAGCGGGCGCAGGTAGGGGTCGATCTTCTCGCCGAGCGTGCCGGGCAGGAAGCCGAGGTGCTCACCGGCCTCGACGGCGGGCCGGGTGAGGATGATGCGGGTGACTTCCTTGGCCTGCAGCGCCTGGACGGCCTTGGCCATCGCGAGGTAGGTCTTGCCGGTGCCGGCAGGGCCGATGCCGAACACGATCGTGTGGTTGTCGATCGCGTCGACGTAGCGCTTCTGGTTGACCGTCTTGGGCCGGATCGTGCGCCCGCGGTTGGACAAGATGTTGAGGCTGAGCACCTCGGCCGGCTTCTCCTCGGTCTCGGTGCGCAGCATCGTGATGCTGCGCTCGACCGTCTCGCGAGTGAGGTTCTGGCCCGTGCGCACGATCGTCACGAGCTCGTCAAGCAGCCGCTCGACCATCGCTGCCTCGGCAGGCGATCCGGTCACCGTGATGGTGTTGCCGCGCGCGTGGATGCGCGCCTCGAAGGAGTCTTCGATGAGGCGCAGGAATTCGTCGGCGGGCCCGAGCAGGGCAACTGCCGGAACGCTCGACGGGATCGTGAACGTGTGAGCAGGCGTGGTGTCTTCAGTCATGTGGGATCAAGTGTATTTGATGGGTTCACGCACGTGCACATCTCACGCACGTCGCCCGGATGAAACGGTGCCCGCTCCATCCGAGCGACGTCGCGCTCAAGCGCTCTGCTGTTCCAGCGTCGGATAGTCGGTGTAGCCCTCGGCGCCGCCGCCGTAGAACGTCGAACCATCGGGCTCGTTGAGCTCAGCACCAGTCTTCCAGCGAGTCACGAGGTCGGGATTGGCGATGAACTGTCGACCCACTGCGACCAGGTCGGCGAGGTCTCCGTCGACGATCTCCTGGACCTCATCGAGATCGGTGACGCTCAAGAAGCCCGTGTTCGCGATCACCGGGCCGCCGAAGCGACGGCGAAGATCCTGGAACAGCTCGGTCCGCGGGTCGGCCAGGACGCTCAGGTAGGCCAGGCCCAGCGGGGCAATCGCGTCGATCAACGCGCCGTACGTGGCAGCAACGTCGTCAGGATCGGACTCGACGGCGCCCTGCACGTTGTGGGCGGGCGAGATGCGGATACCGACACGGTCGGCTCCGATGGCGTCGACGACCGCCTTCGTGACCTCGATCGAGAAGCGCGCGCGATTTTCCGGCGATCCCCCGTACTGGTCGGTGCGCTCGTTGGCGGACGGTGCCAGGAACTGGTGCAGCAGGTAGCCGTTGGCAGCGTGCAGCTCGACGCCGTCAAGACCTGCCTCGATCGCCGACTTCGCCGCGTGCACGAACTCCTCGACAACCCCGCTGATCTCGTCGGTCTCGAGCGCCCTCGGGACGACCGAGTCCTTCTCGCCCTCGGCGGTGACGGTCTTCTGGTCGAGCTGGATCGCGCTGGGGGCGACCGATTCGAGGCCGTTCTTGTTGTCAGGGTGTGCGATCCGCCCGACGTGCATCAGCTGGACGACGACTCGACCGCCTTCGGCATGCACCGCATCGGCGACGGCACGCCAGCCCGCGATCTGCTCGGCGGTGTGGATGCCCGGAGTGTTGAGGTAGCCCTGGCCAACGGCGCTGGGCTGAGTGCCCTCGGTGACGATGAGGCCGGCGCCGGCGCGCTGTGCGTAGTAGGTCACTGCGATGTCTTGTGGGACCTGGCCCTCGCCGGCGCGGTTGCGGGTCAGTGGCGCCATGACGAAGCGTTGGGGAAGCTCCCAGCTGCCTACCTTGATCGGCTCGAATACCTCGGGCACGTGAACTCCTTGTCGTGGTGACGAGTGGCCAGTCGGCCAACTACTTCAATGTTCAACAAGGTTGCGGGCCAGGAATTCCCTCGTCGGCTCAGCGAACCGGCTCCGACGCGGTGCCCGCTCCCAGCCAGTGGCGCACGCTGTCCCACGTGCCCGGCAGGTTGGTGTCGACCGTCGCCGCGAGATCGCCGATCGTGACGCCCCGCAGCGAGTCGCGCCACGCACGCTCAGCGGTCGCCATGACCTTGGCGATGCCGCAGGGCACCTTGCACGCCTCGCCCGTGGCCGGCAGCGGCCCTTGCTGCCGGATCTCGGTGCACCGGAACGCCGCCTCGGGGCCGTCGACCGCACGCACCACGTCGTAGACCGTGACCTCCGCCGCCGGCCGCGACAGCTCATAGCCGCCATCACGACCCTCGACCGCATGGATCAACCCTGCCTTGGAGAGGGCCTGCAGATGCTTGGCGAGGTACGTCCTGGAGACACCGTGCAGCTCGGCCAGCCGGTGCGCCGGCACCGGTGCGGTCGCGGTGCTGAGCACGGTGCAGCAGTGCAGGGCCCATTCGACTCCGGCCGACATCTTCATGCCCCCAACTATACCCGGACACGAGTTATCTGAGTATGATCGGGATTACTCGGACAACATGTGTCCGACTCAACGAGAGGATCACACCATGCGCATCGCTGTCGCCGGCTCGACCGGACTCGTCGGACGCAACGTCGTCGCCGCGGCCACCGCCGCCGGGCACGAGGTCGTCGGGCTCGCCCGCGAGAACGGAATCGACCTCACCTCCCCCGACGGACTGGCCGAGCGCCTCGCCGGTGTGGACGCCGTCATCGACGTGACGGCAAGTCCCGGCATCGAGGGAGACGCGGCCCGGACGTTCTTCACGACCGTCGCCCGCAACCTGGGCGAGGCCGCGACGGCGGCCGGCGTCTCCCGCTCGGTCGTGCTCTCGATCATCGGCGTCGACGCGATGCCTGACTACGGCTACTACGAGGCCAAGCTGGCGCAGGAGCAAGCCGTCATCGAGCACGCTCCCGGCCCGCGCATCCTCCGCGCGGCCCAGTTCCTCAACTTCCCGGCGCAGATGCTCGAGTGGTCACGCCAGGGCGACGTCGTCACGCTGCCGGAGATGAAGACCCAGCCGGTCGCCGTCGAGGAGATCGCACGACTGTTGCTGGCGCTGGCCGACGGCACCGAGACGCGTACGCACGTCGAGCTCGCCGGGCCGAAGCCGGAGGAGCTCGCCGACCTCGTCCGTCAGGTCGCCGCGCACCGAGGAGTCGACGTGAAGATCGAGACGCGGGTCGAGAGCCAGGCCATGGCCGACGGCGCCTGCCTGCCTGGCCCGGACGCGGTCATCGCCGGCCCGGACTTCGCCACCTGGCTCGCCGAGCAGGACTAGCCGGGAGGCCAGCCGAGCGCGCGGCCGGCGAGCACGTGGGCATGGCAGTGGAACACCGTCTGGTGCGCGTCGGCACCAGTGTTGAAGACCAGTCGGTAGGACCCATTGCCCTCTGTCTCGGCGATCCGCTTCGCCTCGCCCAGCAGTGCGATCGTCGCCTCGGCGTCGGCCGCAGCGAGGCTGCCGATGTCGGGCTCGTGCCGCTTGGGGATCACCAGCACGTGAGTGGGCGCCTGCGGGTCGAGGTCGCGGAACGCCACTGTGTGGTCGGTGGTCGACACGATCTCGGCGGGAATGTCACCCACGACGATCTTGCAGAAGATGCAGTCCGGATCAGAGGCGCTCATTTGAACGCGTCCTTGATCTTGCCGAACACACCCTTGTGGTTGTTGGCGATCAACGCCTCGGGACGCTCCTCGTCGCGGAGCCTGGCCAGCTGCACCAGCAGCTCGCGCTGCTCGTCGTCGAGCCGGGCCGGCGTCTCGACGATGACCTGCACCTTGAGGTCGCCGCGACCCGAGCCACGCAGGCGCGGCACGCCGTGACCCTTGATCGTCAGGGTGTCGCCGGACTGGGTGCCGGGCGCGACGTCGAGCTCGACCGTGGTGGAGCCTTCGGGCGGCTCGGGCAGATCGGCCTCGAGCGTCGGCAGGTCGAGATGCGTGCCGAGCGCGGCTGCCGTCATCGGCACCGTGATCTGGCAGAACAGCTGGTCGCCCTTGCGCTGGAAGACCGCGTGGCGGGCGACGTTGATCTCGAGGTAGAGGTCGCCGGCCGGTCCCCCACCGGGTCCGACCTCGCCCTCGCCCGACAGCTGGATGCGGGTGCCCTGGTCGACGCCGGCCGGGATCGTGACCGAGATCGAGCGGCGCGAGCGGACCCGACCCTCGCCGGCGCACTCGGGGCACGGGTCGGGGATGACGGTGCCGAACCCATGACACGTGGGGCAGGGTCGGGACGTACGGATGTCGCCGAGCAGCGAACGCTGCACGTGCTGGACGTCGCCGTGGCCGTGGCACGTGCGGCACGTGACGGGCTGTGAGCCGTTGGCCGCGCCGCTGCCCTGGCACGTCGTGCAGGTGACGGCCGTGTCGACCTTGATCTCGTGGGTCACGCCGAACGCCGCCTCGGCGAGGTCGACATTGAGGCGCAGGAGGGCGTCCTGGCCGCGCTGGGTGCGGGGCCGCGGTCCGCGGCTCGCGTTCTGGCCGAAGAACGCATCCATGATGTCGTCGAAGTTGAAGCCCTGACCGCCGAAGCCGCCGCTGCCGTGGGCGCTCAACGGGTCGCCACCACGGTCGTAGGTCGACCGCTTCTGCGGGTCCGAGAGCACCTCGTAGGCGACCGTGACCTCCTTGAAGCGGTCGGAGGCATCCTCGGCGCTGTTGACGTCGGGGTGCAGCTGACGCGCGAGCTTGCGGTAGGCCTTCTTGAGCTCGTCGGCGGTCGCATCGCGCCCGACACCGAGCGTTGCGTAGTAGTCCTGGGCCATCAGTCGTGGGGTTCCTTGATCACGTGGGTTCAGTTGTCGGCCAGCATGCGGCCGACGTAGCGGGCGACGGCGCCGACGGCGGCCATCGTTGCGGGATAGTCCATGCGGGTCGGCCCGACGGTGCCGAGCGTGGCGAGGGCCTGGTCGTCCAGCCCGTACGCCGAGGAGACGACGGCCGTGCTCGACAGGCTCTCGTGGCCGGTCTCGCTGCCGATGCGCACCGTGAGACCACCGGTGGCCTCACCGAGCAGCTTGAGCAGGACGACCTGCTCCTCGATCGCCTCGAGCACGGGCTTGATCGCGGTGTCGAAGTCGCTGCCGAAGCGTACGAGGTTGGCCGTGCCGCCGACCGCGATGCGCTCGTCGGACCGCTCGTTGGTGAACGTCTGCGACAGGGTCGTGACGATCGAGGTGACGATCGGCCGGTCGTTGGGGGCGAACGTCTCGATCATGTCGGCGAGCCGCAGCGACGCCTCGGGCAGCCGCTGGCCGACGGTGGCCTGCGTGATCCGCGAGCGGATGTCGCCGACCAGCTGGTCGGTGGGGGTCTCGACGAGCTCGATGATGCGCTGCTCGACGCGGCCGCTGCTCGTGATGACCACGAGCAGGACACGGGCGCCCTCGAGCGCGACGACCTCGATGTGCCGCACCGTGGAGCGGGTCAGCGAGGGGTATTGCACGATCGCGACCTGGTTGGTGAGCTGGGCCAGGACGCGTACGGACCGCTGCACGACATCGTCGACGTCGACCGCACCGGTCAGGAACGTCTCGATGGCCCGGCGCTCCGCCGGCGACAACGCCTTGACGGTCGCGAGCCGGTCGACGAACATCCGGTAGCCCTTGTCGGTCGGGATGCGGCCGGCGCTCGTGTGGGGCTGCATGATGTAGCCCTCGTCCTCGAGGGCTGCCATGTCATTGCGGATCGTCGCGGGCGACACGCCCAGCTGGTGCCGGTCGAGCAGCGAGCGGGAGCCGACGGGTTCCTGCGTGGCGACGTAGTCCTCGACGATGGCTCGCAGCACGTCGAGGCGACGGTCGTCAGACATGCAATCCCCTCTCCGCGAGCCTGCTGGCACTCTCCCTGGTCAAGTGCCAGTCTAGCGATGTGCGGGGAATCCAGACGAATGACGACGGCACGATCGTGGTCGAGGGCGCCGAGCGCACCCTGACCTACGCACCTCGTCTCGTGACCCTCGACGACGGCACGACAGTGGCGCACGAGTCGCAGGGCGGCGAGATGTCATCGGTCTGGGCGACTGATCTCGGCGGCGACTGGTTCGTCGAGGTGGCGCACCTCGGCGACGGGCCTGTCGGCGGCGAGCTCGTGATGACCGCGACCCACATCGGTCTCGACGAGACGGTTCGCTACGTGACGATCGGCGACCTGTGGGCCGACGAGCTGCCCTCGGACGTACCGCCGAGCTGGCCGGTCGCGGTCGACCTCGCACTCGGCCTGATGGAGGGCGACGTCCACGTCGTCGGCGCCGACATCACCAAGGACGACGTCGAGACGCTGCATCAACGACTTCTGGGGGCACTGCATGGTTGACCGATACGGCACCGACGTCCTGTCGAGTGACTGGCGCAAGCCGCCGCGAGGTCGCACGACCGAGGTCGTCGTCGAGCACGGCATGGTCGTCGAGGACGCCACGACCGGGTTCTGCGGCGAGGTCATGATCATCGAGAAGGACCTCGGCATGATGATCCTCGAAGATCGCCGGCTCGTACGCCGGTCGTTCCCGTTCGGCCCCGGATTCCTGCTCGACGGCAAGCCGGTCAACCTGCGGCCGCCGTCCGCTGCGACCAAGGCCACCTCCGGGCGTACGGCATCGGGTTCTCGGGCCGTCGCCGGCGCCAGGGCGCGCGTCGCATTGCCGAGCCGCATCTATGTCGAGGGACGCCACGACGCCGAGCTCGTCGAGAAGGTGTGGGGCGACGACCTGCGCATCGAGGGCGTGGCGGTGGAGTACCTCGGCGGCAT
This sequence comes from Aeromicrobium ginsengisoli, assembly GCF_004134905.2. GTDB lineage: Bacteria > Actinomycetota > Actinomycetes > Propionibacteriales > Nocardioidaceae > Aeromicrobium > Aeromicrobium ginsengisoli. The sequence goes on from NZ_SDPQ02000001.1 coordinate 830,263, forward strand.
CGACGACCTCTCGTCGATCGTCGACGAGTTCGCGTCTTGGCCCGACCGCAGGCTCGGCGTCCTGGTGGACCACCTCGTACCGGGCTCCAAGGAGACCCGCATCGCGCAGCAGGTCTCCGGACGGCCACACGTTCTCGTCGTGGGCCATCCGTACGTCGACGTGTGGCAGTCGGTCAAGGCCGACCGCCTCGGCATGGCCGCGTGGCCCGTCATTCCCCGCGGCACGGACTGGAAGCACGGCATCTGCGAGGCGATGGGCTGGCCCCACCGCGACCAGGCCGACATCTCGCGCGCGTGGAAGCACATCCTCGGCCGGGTCGACTCCTACGCCGACCTCGAGCCGGCGTTCCTCGGCCGCGTCGAGGAGCTCATCGACTTCGTCACCGCACCCTGAGATAGACCGTCCGGCTGCTCGCAGTGAACGCCACCGATCGCCGATAGCGCACGCTGATCGTCCAGCGTCCCTTGCGTTGCCGCGGCAGGGTCACGGTCTGCCGCGTGCCGCTGGTCATCGTGACCCGCTTGAGCAGGGTCGTGCCGCGCATGACGTCGACCACGCCGCTCGCCTGGGTCGGCGCGAGGCTGATCCGGACCTTGGGGTGCTGGGTCCGGGCGATCGACGAGTCGACGAAGGAGGCACGTGTCACCGACGTCGCGCGGATCGTCACGTCCCGCTGTCCGAGCAGGACGTCATCGCCGGCCGTGCCCGGGGTGTTGAGGGCATACAGGAACATCGAGATCGGTCCCCTGGTGCCCACATGGCTGATGCGGTGAAACCGGAAGTACTCGCTCTCGAACGTGTACGTCTCGGCGCCTGCCGTGCCGCGCGGCCCGCCGAGACTCACCAGGTAGGTCCGGCTGCCGGCGGCGGCATCGGGGTCCGTCGCCGATCCCCAGAAGTCGAGCGTGCCGGCATCGGGCGACGTCACCGAGGTGAACTCCCCCGACGGCGAGCCGTCGGACTCCGGATAGTGGATGAAGCCGGACGGCCAGGTCCCGTCGAGCCGCGTCATCAGGCGCCAGCGGAAGTCGCCGTTGAGGTTGTCCTCCGAGACCAGCACGGCACCCGGGAGGACCGCCTCGACGTACGCCACATGACCCGACGTCGCCGAGGCTCCCCCAACCCCGGCGTCCCACCAGGCAACAGCCCCGACGACCGGCGCGTCGTCGACCGGGATGCCGGCATGGATCGCCGCCGGACCCCACGTCAGGGCACTGTTGGTGCCCGGCGGCCGTGCGACGAGTCGGCCATGGGTCAGCCGGTATGCCGCGTAGTTGGTGCAGTTGTGGCCGCCCGTCATGCTCCAGAACGACTGTTGATAGACGGTCCCGTAGCCGCCGTCCGTACGACCGACCGTCAGGCAGCCGGTGAAACCCGTGCAGAGCACGGTGATCGTCGCTCCTTGGGCCGGTGCGGCCCACAGTGATGTGACGAGCGCGACGACAACCACCACCAGTCGCACCGGCCCATGCGCGTGGCGCATAACTCCCTCGCCGTTTCTCCCCCCGAGCTCCCAGGGTCCACTCCCATAGACCCACTCCCTGCTCGGAGCGTAGGCCGTAACTTCGCGTTACTTCAGCGAATCGGCGTCATTCGACGAGCTCGCGCACGACGGCATCCGCAAGGAGGCGGCCGGTGCGGGTCAGGACGAGCCGGTCGCCCTCGCGGGTCGCGAGCCCGCGCGACACGACGCCCGGCACCGCGGCACTGGCCTCGGGACCGAGGGAGTCGAGGTCCAACCCGGTGCGCAGCCGAATCTCCAGCATGATCTGCTCCATGCGTGCGGTGGCCGTGTCGATCGTCTCGCCATCGTGGCGAGGTGACTCCCCCGCAGCCAGCCTCTGGGCGTACGCCGCCGGGTGCTTGACGTTCCACCAGCGCTCGCCGCCGATGTGGGAGTGCGCGCCGGGGCCGATGCCGAGCCAGTTGTCGCTGTGCCAGTAGAGGACGTTGTGCCGGCACTGGGCCGCGTCGTCGGTCGCCCAGTTGGACAGCTCGTACCACCCCAGTCCCGCGGCGGAGAACAGCTCGTCGGCGAGGACGTACTTGTCGGCGGTCTCGTCGTCGTCGGGCATGACGACCTCGCCACGCCTGACCTTGCGCGCGAACGCCGTGCCGTCCTCGACGATCAAGGCGTATGCGCTGATGTGATCGGGTTCGAGGGCGATCGCCTGCTCGATGCTGGCCCGCCAGTCGTCGATCGACTCCCCCGGCGTGCCGTAGATCAGGTCGACGCTGAGCTGCTCGAACCCGGCCTCACGCGCCCATCGCACGGCCTGGGGCACGCCCGCAGGGTCGTGCGTACGGTCGAGGGTCGCCAACACGTGCGGCACGGCGGACTGCACGCCGTACGAGATGCGGGTGAAGCCGCCGGCTCGCAGTGCCGCGAGCGAGTCGGGCGTGACGCTGTCGGGGTTCGCCTCGGTCGTGACCTCCACGTCGTCGGCGAGGCCGAACGTACGGCGGATCGCGTCGAGGATGCGGACGAGGTCCGCCGACGGGAGCTGGGTCGGCGTGCCGCCGCCGAAGAACACCGTCTCGACCGCCGGCGCGCCGGTGAGCTCGCGGCCGGCGCGCTCGATCTCGAGGATCGCCGTGTCGGCGTACGACGCCCGTGTGGCGCCCTCGCCCAGCTCGTCGGCGGTGTAGGTGTTGAAGTCGCAATAGCCGCAGCGCACCGAGCAGAACGGCACGTGGACGTAGACGCCGAACGGTCGCTCCCCCAGCGTGGACAGGGATCGTTCGGTCAGGGGCACACCGTCAAGCGTAGAAGCCGTCGAGGATGTCCTTGTTGTTGGCTTCGACGACGTTGCGCTTGACCTTGAGGCTGGGCGTGATCTCGCCGTTCTCGATGCTGAGGTCGTGGTCGAGGATCGCGAACTTCTTGATCGTCTCCCAGCGGTTGAGCTTGGAGTTGAGCTCGTCGATCTGGCTCTGCAGCAGGTCGTGGATCTCCTGCGACGCGACGACCTCGGCGTAGGACTTGCCGGCCATGCCGTGCTTGCCGGCCCACTCCGCGACCCCGTCGGGGTCGAGCGTGATGAGCGCCGAGCAGAAGTTGCGCTCGTTGCCGTGCACGACGATCTGGCTGGTCAGCGAGCTGATGCCCTTGAACATGCCTTCGATGTGCGGCGGGGCGACGTACTTGCCGCCCGAGGTCTTGAACAGCTCCTTCTTGCGGCCCGTGATGAACAGGAAACCGTCCTCGTCGATGCGCCCCTCGTCGCCCGTGTGCAGCCAGCCCTCGGAGGTGAGCGACGAGGCGCTCTCGGCGTCGAGGTTGTGATAGCCCTGCATGATGTGCGGGCCCTTGATGAGGATCTCGCCGTCCTCGGCGATCTTGGCCTCGCTGCCGGGGAACGGTGTGCCGACCGATCCGAGCTTGAAGCTGGTCGGCTGGTTGACGAACGCCCCGGCCGACGTCTCGGTCAGGCCGTAGCCCTCGAGGATCAGGACGCCTGCGGCGTGGAACCACTCGGCGATCTCGGGCGACAGCGCGGCCGCACCGGAGATGAAGAAGCGCACGCGGCCGCCGAAGCGGTCACGCACCTTGGAGAACACGAGCTTGTCGGCGACGGTGAACTTGGCCTTGAGCACCGGCGAGACGGACTTCCCGGAGCGCACCGCGCGGGAGTACTCGACGCCGACGCTCTCGGCCCAGCGGAAGATCTTGAGCTTGGCGCCGCCCTCGGCCTCGGCCATGCCGACGATGCGGCCGTAGGCCTTCTCGAAGATGCGGGGCGCGGCGCCCATGAACGTCGGCTTGATGATCGCCAGGTTGTCGACGATCTTGGGGACGCGACCGTCGATCGCCGTCGGGAAGCCGATCGCGATCTGCGTCGACAGCAGGACCTTGCCGAACGAGTGCGCCATCGGGAGCCACAGGAACTGCAGGTCGTCCTCGCTGAGGAAGCCGCCGGAGACGATGACCGCACCCTCGTACGTCCAGCCGTCGTGGCTCAGGCGTACGCCCTTGGGCCGGCCCGTGGTGCCGGACGTGTAGATGAGGGTCGCCAGCGAATCAGGCTTGGTGGCGGCGACGCGATCCTGGACGACCGTCGGGTGCTGCTCGAGGTAGGCCTCGCCGAGCTTCTCCAGCTCATCGAAGCCGATGACCCAGTCGCCGTCGGTCGTGCCCTCGAACACCACGACCTTGATGATCGACGGCAGCTCGGAGTGCTTCTCGCGGAGCTTGGCGACCTGCTCGTCGTCCTCGGCGAAGACGATGCGGCTGTCGGAGTCGGCCAGGATGTAGGCGACGTCGTCGGACATCGTCGACGGGTAGACCGTGGTCGTGGCTGCGCCGGCGGCCAGGACCGCGAGGTCGGCGAGGATCCACTCGAGGCGCGTGCCGGAGGCGATCGCCACCCGCTCCTCGGGCTCGATGCCGAGCGACACGAGGCCGGCGGCGAGGCGGGTCACCCGCTCGCCGGTCTCGGACCAGGTCATCGAGTGCCAGTTCTCGTCCTCGTCGGGATAGCGGTAGGCCTCGCGCGGGCCCGACTGCTCGACCCGCGAGAAGAACGCGGCGCCCATGCTCGGGGCCCGGTCGTTGACGATCTCGATCTGTTCAGGGGTGGCGACGGTGACGGTCATGGCGGAGTCCTCTGGCGCGAGCGTACGGAGAGCGGGGGCTGTGGTGCCGATCACCCTAACTTACTGCCGAGTCACGTCGCAGTGTTGTTGTTCCGCGCACCCAAACGCCGCGCCACGAACGAGTCGAGACGCGGCTCGTCGGCCAGCAGCGGGATGAGGTGCCGCTCGGTCGTCAAGGCGCGGAACAGCAGATCAACCGTCACATCGTGGGTGCGGTGCTCGACGACCTCGATCCGGTCGCCCGCCTGCACCGCCCCGGGTTCGAGGACGCGGAAATAGGCGCCCGGCCGACCCTCCAGCGTGAAGCGCTTGACCCACTGCGGCTCGTCGACGAATCCCTGGAACACCGAGCACGGGATGCGTACGCCCGACAGCTCCAGGAGGGTCCCGCCGATCCGCCATCGCTCGCCGGCGCGGGCGGCGTTGAGGTCGATGCCCTGCGTCGTGAGGTTCTCGCCGAACAGGCCGGCCCGGAGCTCACGGCCGAGGATCCGTTCCCACGCATCGAGGTCCTCACGGGCGTACGCGTAGACCGCCTGGTCGGGGCCGCCGTGATGCTTCAGGTCGGCGATCTCGTCGTCGCCCACACCGAGCGGATGCACGTGAACCGCCCCTTGGGCCGGCCGCTTGTCGATCGCCGACCGCTTGAGCTGCCCCCACGGCACGTCGACGGTGGACCCGGTGTTGACCGACTCGACGAACGACATGGCCAGAGGCTACCGATCACCCCGCCGCGCGCTGCTGCCGCCTGGCCCCGGGCGCGCCGCCGAACCCGCCGGCGCCGGGGAACCGCGTCGTCGTGCTGTCGCCTGAGGGCAACGCGGCGTCGAGGTCGGCGATGACGACCTCCTGCCCCTTTGTGAGCCCCTGCGTGATCGACGTGCGAGTGGGCCCGACGACGCCGACCGTGACGGCCGTACGTACGGGATTGCCGTCGGTCAGCACCGAGACTGTCGTGCGCCCGGTCGTCGAGACGGCTGACGACGGAACCGTGAGGGCGTTCTTCGCCGTGCCGATGACGAGCGCGATCGATGCCGTCGAACCCTCAGGAGCCGCGACGCTGCCCCTCAGGTCCAGCGTCACCGGGTAGGTGGCGGAGTCGGTGCTCGAGTCGGGCAGCAGGCCGATCGACGTGACGGTGCCGGTGACGGGCTTGCCGCCGGCCGGGCTGACGGAAGCCGTCTGCCCCTTCTTGACGTCGGCGACCTGGGCGGCTGTGACGGTGGTCTTCGCCGTCGTGCCGCCGGTGCCCACGATCACGGCGACGACGTCGTCTGCGCTCACGGAGTCGCCCTTGGCCGCCGAGACGGAGAGGATCTTGCCGCCGAACGGTGCGGTCAGGTCGGCCGCGTCGCGGTTGCGCTTGGCCTCGGTGAGTGCCGCCTTGGCGGTGTCGATCGCGGCTTGGTCCTGCGCGAGGGTCGCCGCGGTCGCGGTGCCTCCGCCGCTCCCACCACCGGCTCCCGCACCCGATGAGCCCGTGCTGCGACTTTCGGACGTACCGGAGCCGCTCGGTGATGACGACGAGCCCGGCGCCGGCGTGGACGACTTCTGGATCTCCGTCACGGCGGCACCGAGCGTCTTGGCCAGAGCCCCGAGCGCGGCCTGCAAGGTGTCCTGCTTGGCGGCCACGACGTCCTGCGCGGCCTGCACCGCATCAAGCGCCGTGGTGCACGCGTCCGACCCCCCACTTGATGCCGGGTCGGCGGCATCGGACGGTGGATCGGTGCCGTCGGGCGTCTTGCAGGCGTCGGACTGGGCCGCGAGGGCCGTCTTGGCGGCCGCGATCGCGGTCGTCGCCTCCGTCTGCGCGGCCGTGACCGCACCCTGCTGCTGCTTGAGCGCGGCGAGGGCCGCCTTGAGCCTCGGCGAGACGGTCGACGACGAGCCGCTAGACGGCTGCTTGGACGAGCCGGTCGAGCCCGATCCGCCCGTGGCAGCCGTCGTGACCGTCGAGGACTGGCTGCTCTGGTCCGAGGCGAGCTGAGCCTGAGCCTTGGCCAGGGTCGCCCGGGCCTTGGTCACCGCGGTCTTCAGGTCGGCGTCGTCGAGGGTCGCCAGCACCGTCCCCGCTTTGACGACGTCACCGACCTCGACGCCGACCTTCGTGACCGCACCCGCGACACCGAACGACAGATCCTGTCGCGACGACGCCGCGATCGTGCCGGACAGCGTGAGCGTACGGTCGACGTCGCCGACCGTGACCGTGGCGGTGCGATAGGCGCCGGACGGGCCCTGCGCCTGGGCGTACGCGACCCCACCGCCCGCCACCACCACGGCCGCGGCCGTGGAAGCCACGAGCAGTCGACGCTTCACGAGCGACCCGCTCCGCGGCCGCCGAACCCGCCGAACCCGCACTCGCCTTCGACCGGCTGGGTCACCTCGATCGTGGTGGCGGCGATCGCACCGGTGTCGTCGGCCTTGCCACGGCTCGTCAGGCATGCCCCGACCTTGACCTCGGCGGCCGTGCCGGCCTTGGTCGTCGTGTACGTCGTCGAGCCGGACGTCATGACACTGACCGAGGTCGTCGAGTCGTCGCTGCCGAGCCGGCTCGACGCGACGGTGAAGCCCGAGTCGGAGACCGCGGTCACCTTCCCGATGGCGAACCCGCCGAACCGTCCCCCGGGAGCGCCCGACGGGACGCCCGACGGCAGGTCGGTCGGCCGCGGGCGGTTCGCCTCGCCCGACGGCCGGCCCGCGACGCCCGGCCGGCCGAGGGTGCACGTGCCGCCCGTCGCCTTCGTGATCCGCACCGACGCTGCGGCGACCTTCGTCGTCGAGGCACCTTGCTCGTCGGACGTCACCATGACGCACGAACCGACCGTGACCGCCGCGGCATCGGTGCTGACTTGAGTCGTGAACGTCGTGCTGCCGGTCCACGAGACCGCGACCTGCGAGTCGTTGCCCTGCACCTGCGCGGTCGATCCGGACACCTCAGTGACCTTGCCCGATCCACCTGGCATACGTCCGCCGGCCGGTTGTGCCGCCTCAGCGTTGCCCGAGGACGGCGCTGCCGATGACGGGTCGGATCCTCCACAGCCGGCCGCGACCAGGCCGATCGTGACGCAGAGGACGGACGTGGCGAGGACGTGTTTCATACGGGACTCCTGGTTGGGGTTCATTCGCTGCGCAGCGCTTCGATGGGGGTGAGACGGGCGGCCCGGCTCGCGGGGTATACCCCGAAGCCGATGCCGAGCGCGAGAGCCGTGACGAGGGCGGCCGCGATCGCGAGGAGCGACAGCGACACCGGCTGGTCGATGAGTGGCGGCAGGACCCGCGCCCCGATGACCGACAGCACGACGCCGACGAGACCGCCGGCGAAGCCCAGCATCGACGCCTCGACGAGGAACTGGCGGCGGATCGACCGTGGAGTCGCCCCAAGTGCCTTGCGCAGGCCGATCTCGCGGATCCGCTCGGTGACCGACACGAGCATGATGTTCATGACGCCGATGCCACCGACGAGCAGCGAGATCGCGGCCACGCCGCCGAGCAGCACGGTGAGCGTGCGGTTGGTCGAGTTGGCAGTGTCGATCAGGGCTTCCTGACTGGTGATCGTGAAGTCGGCGTCGGCGGTGGTGACGCCGTGCAGGTTGGCCAGGAGCGCCTGGATCTCCTGGTACGCAGCGCCGAGCGTCGCTTCCTGGGCACCTTCGACGTAGATCGACGAGACCGAGACCCCGGTGCCGCCGGTGACGGAGTTCGCCAGACCGAGCGGTGCGACCGCGGTGTCGTCCTGGCTGGCCTCCGACGAGGACGAGCCGGACGTGGCGAGCACGCCGATCACGGTCAGGGACGTGCCATTGACCGTCACCCGTTGCCCGACCGCGCTCCCGGTGAACAGCTCACTGGCCGTGTCGGCGCCGAGCACCACGACGGGAGCGCTCGAGGCGACCTCCGCCCGGGTGAAGAATCGGCCCGACTCGAGGGTCCTCGAGCGTACGGGCAGCCAGTCGGCCGTCGAACCGACCAGCGTCGTCGTCCAGTTGGTCGTCCCGTTGACCAGCGAGACTGACGACGAGGTCACCGGCGCGACGCGCTCGACGTCGGGCACGACGGAGCGGTCGGCGATCGCCTGGGCGTCCGCCAGCGTCAAGGTCGACGCCGAGCCGAAACCACCGCGTACGCCCGACGTCGACGTCGTGCTGCCCGGCGAGACCACCAGCAGGTTGCTGCCGAGCGAGTCGATCTGCTTCTTGACCTCGTCCTGCGCGCCCTGCCCGAGGCCCACCGTCAGGATCACCGACGAGACGCCGATGATGATGCCCAGCATCGTGAGGATCGACCGCAGACGGTGGGCCTGCACGGCCTCGGCGCCCGTGCGAAAGGTCTCCGGCCAGTTCACGCGGCACCTGCCGTCATGATGTTGCCGTCGCGCACGACGAGGCGCCGGCTCGCGCGGGCCGCGACATCGTGCTCGTGCGTGATCAGGACGATCGTGCGGCCGAGCCGGGACAGCTCGTCGAACAGGTTGAGCACGTCGACGGTCGACTCGGAGTCGAGGTTGCCGGTGGGTTCGTCCGCGAGCAGCAGTGCCGGCTCGGTGACCAGCGCACGGGCGACCGCGACGCGCTGCTGCTGTCCTCCGGACAGCTCGCCGGGCTTGTGGTCGGCGCGGTCCGCCAGGCCCACTCGCTCCAGCGCGGCCAGGGCACGTTCACGTCGCTCGGGGCGCGACACCCCGGCATACACGAGCGGCAGCTCGACGTTGCGCCATGCGGGCATGCTCGCGAGCAGGTTGAACTGCTGGAACACGAAGCCGATCCGCCGGTTGCGCACCTCCGCCAGCTCGGCCTCCGTCATCGCGGACACGTCCTGGCCGGCCAGGTGGTACGACCCGCTGGTCGGCACGTCCAGGCAGCCCAGGATGTGCATGAGCGTCGACTTGCCCGACCCCGACGGCCCGATCACCGCGACGTACTCACCCTCGGCGATCTCCGCGTCGACCCCGCGGAGGGCATCGACCCGGACGATGCCGGTCTCATATGTCTTGCGGACCGCCTCGAGCTCGATGATCGCGCTCACTGCGCGCCGCCCGGGAAGCCGCCGCCGCTGAGGTTCGGCGGCGCTCCCCCGCCTGGGAAGCCACCTTCGCCGAAGCCGCCTTCGCCCCGTGTCCCACGGTTCGTGGTGCCGGTCGGGCTTCGCCGGATCGTCGTGATCTCGACCTTGTCGCCCGACTTCAGGCCTTTCGTGATCTGGGTCGATGCTCCGTACGTCTCGCCGACGGTCACGGCGGTCTTCTTGGTCGAGGACCCGACGACCTTGGTGACGTACGTCTTGCCGTTCGTGGTCGTCAGCGCCAGCGTCGGCACGGTCAGCACGTTCTGCACCTGCTTGACGACGATCGAGATGTCGGCGGACGTTCCGGCGTACAGGTCCTTCTGGGCTCCGGTGACGCTGACCGTGACGGGGAACGTCGCAGCGCCCGAGGTGCCGGTCTCGGCGACCAGCCCGACCTCCTTGACCGTGCCGAAGATCGGGGTCGTGGCACCGGTCGGCGTGATCTGGACCTGAAGGCCCTTCTTGACCTGGGTGATGTCGTCGGCGGCAACGTCGGCATCGACGACGAAGGTCCGAGGCTGCACGATCGTCACGGCAGCCGTGGAGGTCGTTGCGGCCGAGGTGTCACCGCCCGTCGCTGCGCCTGTGCCGCCCTGGCCGCCAGCGTCCGCCGAGCCCGACGACGAGCTGCCAGCCTGGTCGCCGACCGCGACGTCGACGCTGGCGACCGTGCCGCTGAACGTCGCGCGCAGCGTCGCCGCAGCGAGGTCGTCCTTGGCCTGCGTGACGTCGGCCTGGGCACTCAGCAACGCGGCGCTGTTCGATGCCTGTTGCGTGCTCGACTCGCTGCTGTCGTTCGCGACCGTCGTCTCGGCCGCCTCGAGCTGTGCCTTGGCCGACGCCAGCGCGGCATCCAGCGAGGCGGTGTCGAGCGTGGCGACGACGTCGCCCTTGGCGACCGTGTCTCCGGCCTTGACCTTGACGCTCGTGACCCGGCCGGACACCTCGAAGTCAAGGTCCGCCTCACGGGCGGGCTGGATCGTGCCCGACCCGGTGACCGTCTGCTGGAACGTACCTGCTGACACCGTCGCGGTGATCGACTCCGCCTCCGCACCGTCGGCGCGCCCGAGGAACCACCATCCACCTCCTCCGACGAGGACCAGCGCGACCACGGCGGCGATGACGTACTGCCGGCGAGACCGTGGTCGTAGATGCGAGGCGAGGTGCTGGGCGTTGCTCGAGATCGACACAGCATGATGCTGCGGCCGCCGGCCAAGACCCCGCTGGCTCCCAGATGTGCAGAACCTGTGAAAGCAGGCGTCGTGCTACTTGTCGGCGTCGCCCGTGGAGAGTGCGGCGATGAAGGCTTCCTGGGGGACCTCGACGCGACCCACCATCTTCATACGCTTCTTGCCCTCCTTCTGCTTCTCGAGCAGCTTGCGCTTGCGGGAGATGTCGCCGCCGTAGCACTTGGCGAGCACGTCCTTGCGGATCGCGCGGATGTTCTCGCGGGCGATGACCCGGGCGCCGATCGCGGCCTGGATCGGCACCTCGAACTGCTGACGCGGGATGAGCTCCTTGAGCTTCGACGCCAAGGAGACGCCGTACGCGTAGGCGTTGTCGCGGTGCACGATCGCGCTGAACGCGTCGACGACCTCACCCTGCAGCAGCACGTCGACCTTGACCAGGTCGGAGGCCTGCTCGCCGGTCGGCTCGTAGTCGAGCGACGCATAGCCCTTGGTACGACTCTTGAGCGCGTCGAAGAAGTCGAACATGATCTCGCCCATGGGGAGCGTGTACTTGATCTCGACGCGATCCTCCGACAGGTAGTCCATGCCGATGAGCTGGCCGCGGCGAGCCTGGCACAGCTCCATGATCGTGCCGATGTAGTCCGTCGGGCTCAGCACCGTGGCACGGACGACGGGCTCGTAGACCTTGTCGATCTTGCCGTCGGGATACTCCGACGGGTTGGTGACGAGGTGCTCCTTGCCGTCCTCCATCTCGACGCGGTAGACGACGTTGGGCGCGGTGGAGATCAGCTCGAGGTTGAACTCGCGCTCGAGGCGTTCACGGACGATCTCGAGGTGCAGCAGGCCCAGGAAGCCGATGCGGAAGCCGAACCCGAGCGCGCCGGACGACTCCGGCTCGTAGACGAGGGCCGCGTCGTTGAGCTGCAGCTTCTCGAGGGCATCGCGCAGCGTCGGGTAGTCGTCGCCGTCCATGGGATAGAGCCCCGCGAACACCATGGGGTTGGGGTTCTTGTAGCCACCGAGCGGCTCGGTCGCGCCATGCACGTTGGAGGTCACGGTGTCGCCGACTCGCGACTGACGGACCTCCTTGACGCCGGTGATGAGGTAGCCGACCTCGCCGACGCCGATCTCCTTGGCCTTGACCGGCTCGGGCGAGATCACGCCGACCTCGAGCATCTCGTGCACGGCACCGGTCGACATCATCTTGATGCGGTCACGGTGCGAGAGCTTGCCGTCGACCACGCGTACGTAGGTCACGACGCCTCGATAGGTGTCGTAGACCGAGTCGAAGATCAGTGCGCGCGGCGGGGCATCGGGGTCACCCTTGGGCGGCGGGACCTCGTCGACGATCAGGTTGAGGAGCTCCTCGACGCCCTGGCCGGTCTTGGCCGAGACGCGGAGCACGTCGTCGGGGTTGCCGCCGATGATGCCGGCAATCTCAGCGGCGTACTTCTCGGGCTGCGCGCCCGGCAGGTCGATCTTGTTGAGCACGGGGATGATGTCGAGGTCGGCGTCGATCGCCAGGTAGAGGTTGGCCAGCGTCTGGGCTTCGATGCCTTGCGCGGCGTCGACCAGCAGGATCGCGCCCTCGCACGCCTCGAGGCTGCGGCTGACCTCGTACGTGAAGTCGACGTGCCCAGGGGTGTCGATCATGTTGAGGATGTAGACCGTGCCGGCGTCGTCGCCGCTGGTCTTGGTGAACGGCATGCGTACGGCCTGGCTCTTGATCGTGATGCCACGCTCGCGCTCGATGTCCATGCGATCGAGGTACTGCGCCTTCATGTCGCGACCGTCGACGACACCGGTGTGCTGCAGCATGCGGTCGGCCAACGTCGACTTGCCGTGGTCGATGTGCGCGATGATGCAGAAGTTGCGCAGGACCTTCGGGTCGGTGGCCCCGGGCTGGGGAACGGGGCTGGTGCTCATGATGCGTCCATTGTCCCATCACCCCGGGCATGCTCGTGCCATGTGGGTGGTGCCCGCTCCTTGAGCCGTCGAAAGGAAACCTCCCCGCGTTGGGCGGTCCCCGCCTTGGGCGGTCATCTCACCGGGTTTCGTCATCTGGCGGCTTCGCCGCGATCGCTCAACCTCCTCCGGCGCTCGCTCGCAGAGCTCGCTCGCCCTGCGGAATTTGAAGGGACGCGCCGCTCACTGATAGAGTTGGTGGTCGCGTGCCTCGGCATGTCCAACAACTTTTTCGCAGCATCCACACATTCGAGAGAAACAGGTTTGCCCCGTGGCGAATATCAAGTCGCAGATCAAGCGCAACCGGCAGAACGAGCTGGCTCGCGAGCGCAACAAGTCCGTGCGCTCCGCCCTCAAGACCGCCGTGCGTCGCTTCGAGGAGGCCGTGACGGCCGGCAACACCGACGACGCCAAGAAGCTCGCCGGCGAGGCCACCAAGAAGCTCGACAAGGCCGCTTCCAAGAAGGTCATCCACAAGAACCAGGCAGCCAACCGCAAGTCGGCCATTGCCAAGAAGGCCGCGTCGCTCTGACGTGTGCCATGAGGACAGCCGCCCCACGGGGCGGCTTTTTTCATGCCCGCGCGCGCCTGCCCCACACCGACAGCCGGCGCATGGCCCACTCGAGCGGCCCCTTGCCGACGAACCGCTGCCACAACGTCGCGACCAGGCACAGCACGACGGCCTGGAGGGCCCAGTCGCGATAGCTGCCCGGCGCGAAGTCGTTGGGATGGTCCTCGTTGAAGCCGACTCGCAGGCGCCAGGTCCACAGCACGTGGATCGTGTAGAGCGTCAGGGTCATCGCGCCCGCCGCCCGGACCGGGGTCAGCAGCAGCCGTGCCCACGGCACCCGGATGACGAGAGCGCACAGACCGACGACGAGGATCGCCGATCCGATCGAGCTGAAGACGTTGAGCGGCGTCGAGGTGTGCTGACCCACCTGGAGGAGATCGTTCCAGCGCGTCGGCTCGAACGGCCAGAAGCTCTCGGCGAACAGCTGCCGCCAGCCCATGTCGTAGCGATCGTCCACTGCTCCGTTGCGGATCAGGATCCACCCCGCCACCAGGGTCACGGCCACGAGCGCAGCACCCACACCGGCGAGCCAGCAGGCCACGGCAGTCCGGTGCAGGTCGAGTCGCCCGACGGCGAGCCCGACCAGGACGTATGCGAACCAAACCGCCGCGGGGTAGGCGCCCCACACGAGGATCTCCATGACCAGGTCGACGGGGTGCTTCAGGTCCGACAGCTCAGCCTGACCGGCCCGGACTGGCGCGTGCTCGATCTTCGCCCACAAGACGACGACCGGTGCGGCGATGGCCCAAAAGCCGGCGAGCACCAGCAGCGTCCGCGTCGAGAGCCGCCGGAACGGGAGCGCCACCACGATCAGGAGTCCGTAGAACGCGAGGATGATCAGCACCGGCATGTCGTGCAGGGACCCGAGACCGAGCCCGAGCGCGATCAGCAGGACGGCGCGGATCAGGGTGGCTCGCCACGATCCGGCGCCGCGGGGCTCACGCTCGTGGACGAGCATCAGCGCGGTGCCGGCCAGCAGGGCGAACAGCGGCGCAGCGCGGCCGCCGATGAGCATGTGGCCCACCGGCGGGTCCGGATCGATCCAGTAGGCCGCAAGATGCACCAGCATCATGCCGAGCAGGGCGAATCCTCGCGCGAGGTCGACCGCTTCGACCCGCCCGGCGCGGGCGACCGGCGGGGCGGCCTGCGCGACCTCGGTCGCCATCAGCGGCGGCGCTGCGCCGCGACCTGGAGCACCATGCGCTCGATCGCGTAGGCCGGATCGGCCGAGCCACCCTTGACGTCGAGGTCGGCCTGCGCCACGGCGCCGAGCGCGTGCGCCAGGCCGTCCTGCTCCCACGAGCGCAGCTGCTGGCGCATCGAACGGATCTTGAACGGTGGCGCCCCGACGAATGCCGCGAGGTCGTTGTCGCGCATGCCGTCCGGAGCGCTGGCGAGCTTGGCCAGCGAGCGCAGCCCGCTCGCGAACGCACTCGTGATGAGCACGGGAGCCACCTTGGCGGTCTCGGCCCACCGCGCGGCCTCGAGCGCCACATTGATGCGGCCGTCGATCGCCGCGTCCGCGATCTCGTAGCCACGGACGTCGGCACGCCCGCCGAAGTACTGGCGTACGAGGGAGGCGCTGATCTCGGCGCCCTTCTCGAGGTTGGAGACGAGCTGGTCGGCGGCACCCCCCAGCGCCCGGAGGTCCTGGCCGACGGCCGCGACGAGCAGCGTCGCGGCCTCCTCGTCGATGCGGGCGCCGAGGTCACGGATCTCGGTGTAGACCCAGCGCGCGTAGTCACGCTCGTACTTGGGCTGCTCGAGCTTGACCTCGCTGACGGTGCTCATCTTGCGGAGCTTGTCGAGCAGGCCCTTGCCCTTGGCGCCACCGCGGTGGACCAGCACGACGGCGATGTCGGGCGAGGTGTCACCGGCGTAGGCCAACAGCTCGGTCTGCGCGACGTCGGGCAGGTCCTGCAGGTCGGTCAGCACGAGTGCGCTGACGTCGCTGAACAGCGAAGGGCTGGTGAGGCCGGCGAGCTCTCCGGGTTGCAGGCCCGCAGCGCTGGCCTCGGCGACCTGGCACTCCGGATGCTCGGCGGTGACGGCCTTGACCGCCCTAGCGCGGGTCCGATCGGCCAGGAACTCGGCGTTGCCGGTGATGAGCAGGATCTTGCCGAATGCCGTGGCCACGGAGACAGACTAGTCGCGAGTCACGACGAGAAGTCGCCCGTCACGCTCGACGATCGCGATGTCGCCGTCGGTGTCGGTGCGCCACCACTGCATGTCCTCCTCACGCAGCAGCGAAAGCGCGGCGGCGGCCGGATGGCCGTAGTCGTTGTCCTCCCCCGCGCTGATCGTCGCGAGCCGCGCACCGACGGCGTCGAAGAACGCCTTCGACTGCCGGGCGCTGCCGTGGTGCGGCATCTTGAGGACGTCGGCAGACAGATCGGGATGCTCACGCAGGAGCCCGTCCTGTGCCTCCGGCTCGATGTCGCCGGACAGCATCAGACGTACGCCACGAACCTGGGCGGCGAGCACGATGCTGGCATTGTTGGCTGTCGACCCCTCACTGCCCGCGACCCGGATCGGGCCCGAGGCGGCCGGCCACAGCACGCGGGCGGTGACGTCGCCGACGGTGAACGACTCCCCCGGCGTCGCCAGATGCTGCGGGATGTCCGCTCTGCCGGGCCCTCCGGTCGGTCCCACCGCGACCTGGTCGACCTGTCGCCCGTCGAGCACGCCCGGCCAGCCGTCGATGTGGTCGGCGTGCCCGTGCGTGAACACCATCAGGCGTACGCGATGGACGTTGAGCCGGTCGAGGCACCGATCGATCGCCGTCGGGTCGGGCCCGGCGTCGACGACGACCGCTGACCCACCACTGGCGTTCAGCACCGTGGCGTCGCCCTGACCGACGTCGCAGGCCACCATGACCCAGCCGGCCGGCGGCCAACCGGTCTGCGGCGGACGCCACACCGCGATCAGCAGACCGGCCGACAGGCCGATGAACACGACTGGGCGCGACGAGATCGCCATGATCACCGCGGTGACCAGCGGGACGAGCACCAGCAGCCACTGCCATGGCGATCGCCACTCCAGCGACGCGGAGTCGAGGGCTGCGGCACGGTGTCCCACGGTCAGGATCCAGCTCGCACAGGCGCCCGCGACGATGCCCGGGGGGTGGCTCAGCGGCACCGACACCAGCGCGACGATCCCGCCGACCAGACCCGCGACCGTGGCCGGGGCCACCGCTGGAGCCGCCAGGAGGTTCGCCACCACCGCCACGAGCGAGATCTCGCCGGACAGCGCAGCGATCGCGGGGGTGCAGACCAGCTGAGCGGCGATCGGCACCGCGATCGCCAGGGCACACCACCGCGGCATCCAGCGTTCGAGCCTGTGAGCGAACGGTGGGGCCAGCAGCAGGATGCCGCCGGTCGCCGTCGCAGAGAGGACGAAGCCCGCCGATCGGGCCAGCCACGGATCGAGGAACAGCAGCCCGACGATCGCCCACGCCAGCGCGCGTACGCCTCCGCGTGCCCCGAAGCCGAGTGCTGCGACACCGACAGCCCCCATCGCCGCGGCGCGTACGACGCTGGGGTCCGGCCGCGCGAGCAGCACGAACGCGATGATCGAGACGGCGCCCAGCACCCAGAGCCCACGACGGCGTACTCCGGCGGCTCGTCCGATCGCCATCACGACGGCGAGCACGATCGTCAGGTTGGTGCCGGACACCGCCATGAGGTGCGTCAGCCCGCTGCGGCGGAAGTCCTCCTCGACCTTGTCGCTGACGCGCCCGTCGTCGCCGTCGACGAGAGCGGGGACGAGCGCCTCCGGCTCGTCTCCGACGGGAGTCACCGACTGGCGTACACCTTCGCGCACGCGTTCGGAGGCCTCCCACCACCACGTCGCGCGATCGGCCGGCCCACGCCGGACGACGTCGATGACGGCTGCCTCGTCCGAGTTGTCCGACGGTGCGAGCCGGCCCGTGGCCGTGAACCGACGGCCGACGACCAGGTCCGCGGCGTCGCCGTCGAGGAACGCCGTGGCATGATCGCGCGTCGTGATGTCCGCATCCCGGCTGACCGCCCGGCGCACGAGCACCTCGACCACGACGGAATCGTGACCGTGGTGCGTGAACGTGCGGGCGTCCCGGCGTACTTCGAGGTCGAGCGTCGTGAGGCGGTGCTCGCGTGCGAGATCGGTGAGGGGCGAGTGCTCGATCGTGGTCAGGCGCCAGGCGCACGACACCGCGATCGCGGCGAGGCACACGGCGGTGAGGACCCAGACGAGCCCGCGGTGCGGTCGCCACCTGGCCAGGGCACCCGCCATGACAATGCTGCCGATTGCGACGACGACCGAGACGTACGAGCTGGCCGTGACGAGCCACGCCGCAGCGCCCCACGCGACAAGCGCCGGCGGGACCATCCGCAGGTCGTGCGTCACAAGGTCACGAGGTCGCGCAGCTCGGCGAGCGTCGCATCGCCGATGCCCTTGACGTCGAGCAGGTCCTCGACGGACCCGAACCGGCCATTCTCGTCGCGCCAGGCGAGGATCGCCTGCGCGGTGACCGGACCGACTCCAGGCAGCATGTCGAGCTGTTCGGCGGTCGCGGTGTTGAGATTGACCTTGCCGCCGGCCGGCCCGCCGGAGCCGGCGGGGCCAGAAGCTGCAGGCGCTGCGACGGGCTCGATGCCGACGAGGATCTGCTCGCCGTCGTCCAGCACGCGGGCCATGTTGAGCGAGGCGGTGTCGACCCGTCCCTTGAGGCCGCCGGCCGCCTCGATCGCCTGATAGACGCGCGAGCCCTTGGGCACCGTGACGATCCCGGGCTTGCGGACCTTGCCCACGACATCGATGATCAGCTCGGCCTCAGGAGTCTTGGCGGCACCGGCGGGTGCAGTCGAGGTGCCGAAGGCCAGCGGCGCTGCGGGTTCGGTCGTCTTGGGGCGCCCGGACAGCAGCCACCAGACCAGCAGCACCGACGCAGCGACTGCGATCGTGGCGAGGACCTTGGCGTGTGGGAGCTCTAGGGCCCGACGTACGCGCTCCTGCTCGGGCTCGTCGGCAGGCGGGAGCTCGGCGTCGAACGAGGCCGCGAGCTGCGCCAGCCGACGCCGGGCGATCTCGGCACGCGTCTCGTCGGTCGGAGGAGAAGGGCGCCTGGGCTTCACGTGTCGACGCTAGGCCGGCGTCCCGCGTCAAGGGTGCCGTCGACGAGTGACTGTGGACAGCAGCGAGCGGCGTACGTCCCGTGGAAAACCTCGTCGCGCGGGTGGAGCGGTGACGTGGTCGCCCATCAGGGTCGTCGTTGGGCGAGCAGGTCACCGCTCCGCAGGCGGAAGGGCGACCAGGTCACCGCCCGATGGGGTCAGCGTGGGGTGACGGTCACCGAGATCATGCCGGGGCCCACGTGCGCGCCGATCGAGGCGCCGACCTCGTCGACGCCGACGGACTCGAGGCCCAAAGCGCCGGCGAGCCGCTCGGCGACCGCCGTGGCAACGGTGGGACTGGCGAGATGCTGCACGCCGACGTCGAAGCCCTGCTCGCACGCCGTTGCCTTCTCGACCGCGAGCGCCTCCAGCCGGGCGAGCGCCTTGGCCTGCGTGCGTACGCGCTCCAGCGGCACGACCAGGCCATCGGTGATCGTGAGGATCGGCTTGACCGCGAGTGCGGAGCCGATCAAGGCGGCTGCAGCGCCGACGCGTCCGCCGCGCTTGAGGTACTCGAGCGTGTCGACGTAGAGCAGCACCGTGGAGGACTCGCCGGCCCGCTGAGCCGCCTCCGCGACGCCGATCGCGTCCTCGCCGGCGTCACGAGCCGTGGCGGCCCGGCCTGCGGCAAAGCCTGTCGCGATGCCCACCTGCATCGAGTCGATGCAGGTCACGGGCACCGACGCCTGCTTGGACGCCAGGACCGCGGAGTCGAGCGTGCCCGACATCTTGGCGCTGAGGTGCACCGAGACGATCGCCTCGGCACCTTCGGCGGCCAGCCGTTCATAGACCGCGAGGAAGTCGTCAGGGGTGGGCCGCGACGTGCTGACCGGTACGAACGACGCCAGCGCCTCGGCGATCATGTCCGCCGTGACGTCGACGCCCTCGGTGTAGGTCTCGGCACCGATGATGACCTGCAGCGGCACGACGGCAATACCCTCGCGCTCGGCATCGGTCGGCGACAACGAGGACGTCGAGTCCGTGACGATCCCGATCCGAGGCATGACCGAAGACTATCGGTGAAATCGAGTCAGACGACGATGCTGACGAGCTTGGGGGCCCGCACGATGACCTTGCGGACCTCGCGGCCGTCGATCGAACGTACGACGTTGGGCTCGGCGAGAGCGAGCGCCGTGAGCTCCTCGTCGGAGATGTCGGGGCTGACCTCGATCTTGCCGCGGACCTTGCCCAGCACCTGCACGACGCAGGTCACGGACGCCGCCGAGAGGTGCGCCGGGTCGGCGACCGGGAACGGCTCGTGCGTCAGTGACTCCGTGTGCCCGAGGCGGGCCCACAGCTCCTCGCCGATGTGCGGGGCCAGCGGTGCCAGCATCAACACCAGGGGCTCGACGGCGGCGCGGCTGCGCAGACCCTCCTTGGTCAGGTGGTTCGTCAGCTCGATCAGCTTGGCCACGGCGGTGTTGAACCGCATGTGCTCCATGTCGGACCGGACGCCGTCGATCGTCACGTTGAGGATGTGCAGTGTCGCCGCGTCGAGCTCGGCATCGTCGGCCAGCAGCTCGCCGGAGTCCTCGTCGACGAGCAACCGCCACACGCGCTGGAGGAACCGCTGCGCGCCGACGACGGCACGGGTCTCCCACGGGCGGGACACGTCCATCGGACCCATCGACATCTCGTAGACCCGCAGTGTGTCGGCGCCGTACGTCTCGTACATCTCGTCGGGTGTCACGGCGTTCTTGAGGCTCTTGCCCATCTTGCCGAACTCACGCGTGACCTGTTCGCCGCCGGACCAGTACGTCGTGGCGCCCGCGTCATCGGTGCGCTCCTCGACGCCTGCTGCGTCGACGTAGACGCCACGGGCGTCGGTGTAGGCGTGCGCCTGGATGTAGCCCTGGTTGAACAGCTTGTGGAACGGCTCCTCGCTCGACACGTGGCCGAGGTCGAACAGCACCTTGTGCCAGAAACGTGCGTAGAGCAGGTGCAGCACCGCGTGCTCGACGCCGCCGACGTAGAGGTCGACACCGCCGGTCTCCCCCGGCTTGCGCGGGCCGAGCCAGTAGCGCTCGTTCTCGGGATCGACGAGCCGGTCGGGGTTGTGCGGGTCGGCGTAGCGCAGCTCGTACCACGACGATCCGGCCCAGTTGGGCATCGTGTTGGTCTCGCGCCGGTAGGTCTTGGGGCCGTCGCCGAGATCGAGCTCGACGTGGACCCATTCGGGCACGCGCGCCAGAGGAGGCTCGGGATTGCTGTCGGCGTCCTCGGGCTCGTAGGTCTTGGGCGAGTAGTCAGGGACCTCGGGCAGCTCGACCGGGAGCATCGAGTCGGGCAGCGCGATCGGCTGGTCGAGCTCGTCGTAGACGATCGGGAACGGCTCACCCCAATAGCGCTGCCGGCTGAACAGCCAGTCGCGCAGCCGGTAGGTCGTCGTGCCCTCGCCCGCGGCGTGCTCCTGCAGCCACGTGATGACCGCAGACTTGGCGTCGTCGATCTCCAAGCCGTCGAGGCTCAGCTCGTCGTTCGAGGAGTTGATGACGACGCCCTGTCCCGTGTAGGCACCCCCCTCGAAACCCTCGGGCGGCTGGACGGTGTGGATGATCGGCAGCGCGTACGACTCGGCGAACTCGTGGTCGCGCTCGTCGCCGCCCGGCACCGCCATGATCGCGCCGGTGCCGTAGCCCGTGAGGACGTAGTCGGCGATGAACACGGGGAGCTCGGCGCCGTTGACCGGGTTGATCGCGAAGGAGCCGGTGAAGACGCCGGTCTTCTCCTTGTTCTCCTGGCGCTCGAGGTCGGTCTTGGCGGCAGCCATGGCCCGGTACGCCGTGACGGCCTCGGCGGGCGAGGCGGCACCGTTGGTCCACTGGAGCGGCGTCTCGTCGGGCCATGCCGCGGTGGTGAGCTGGTCGACCAGCTCGTGCTCGGGCGCCAGCACCATGTAGGTCGTGCCGAAGATCGTGTCGGGCCGGGTCGTGAACACGTCGATCGGCGTCGCGAGCCCCTCGACCGGGAAGCTGATCCGCGCACCGTGGGAGCGGCCGATCCAGTTGCGCTGCATGCTCTTGACCGACTCGGGCCAGTCGACCCGCTCGAGATCGTCGATCAGGCGGTCCGAGTAGGCCGTGATGCGCATCTTCCACTGCCGCAGGTTGCGGGTGAAGACCGGGAAGTTGCCACGCTCGCTGCGGCCCTCAGCCGTGACCTCCTCATTGGCCAGGACCGTGCCGAGACCGGGGCACCAGTTGACCGGCGAGTCGTCGATGTACGCCAGGCGCACCCCGTCGATCAGGACGCTGCGCTCGATCGGCGTCAGGTCGGCCCAGGCGGTGCCGTCGGGCGACATACGGGCGCCGGACTCGTACTCGGCGCGCAGCTCACTGATCGGCCTGGCCTTGGCCTGCTCCTCGTCGTACCAGGACTCGAAGATCTGCACGAAGATCCACTGCGTCCAGCGCATGAAGTCGGCGTCGATCGTGGCGAAGCTCCGGCGCGGGTCGTGCGCCAGCCCGAGGCGGCGCAGCTGCCGGCGCATGTTGACGATGTTGGACAGCGTGTTGGTCCGGGGGTGCTCGCCAGTCTCGACGGCGTGGATCTCGGCCGGCAGGCCGAATGCGTCGAAGCCGAGTGCGTGCAGGACGTTGTCGCCCCGCATGCGGCGGTAGCGGCCGGCGACGTCGGTCGCGATGTAACCCAGCGGGTGACCGACGTGGAGGCCCGAGCCAGATGGGTACGGGAACATGTCCATGATGAAGTACTTGTCGCCCGTGATCTCGCCCGCGAGGTCGCCGGTCGGGTTGGGCGCCTCGAACGTGCCCTCGGACTCCCAACGGTCCTGCCAGCGCTGCTCGATCTGGCCCGCGAGCGCGCTCGTGTAGCGATAGGAAGCCGGGGTCTGGTCAGGCGTGGTCACTGCCCGAATGTTACCGGTGACGCACTCGCTGAAAGCACACAGGACCACACGCCCCTTGAGCCTGTCGAAAGGGACTTGTGGAAATCTCGGGTGACGAGCAGCGTCGAACGTCACTCGGCGGCGGTACACGAGCTCCCGACTCCCAGTGAAGCTCGTGTACGCGTGTGAGTTCGCGAGGGTTGTCGAGGCCTGGGGTGTCGAACGCACGCTCCATGGCTGGTGACGCGCGAAGCGCGAAGCCGTGATTCGCGGCGACTACGCCGCATTGCCGAACCTTGCGCGAAATCGTGAGGAGCGTTCGTCCGGCGGTTGACGTCCTTTCGACACGCTCTAGGACCTGAAAGCAGGTCACGGACCGTCGTTGGGCTCCACGTCGTCGGGGACGATGACGGGGCGGAGCCTCGCCCAGACCATGAAGGCGACCCCCGCGACCAGCATCCCGAGCCCGGCCCAGAGGTTGATGTTGAGCCCGTCGCCCTTGGCGAGCTCCTTGTCGCTCGCGTTGAAGATGCCGAGCAACGTCAGGATCACGCCATAGAGCCCGATCAGCCCGCCGATGATGAACCGGATGTCGAACAGGCCCACTGTCTTCTTGCCGGATGCGTTCATGAGGTGCTCCTTACCAGAAGATCACGTTGAGGACGATGACGAGGACGAGCCCGATGCCGGCCAGCTTCGGCGGCGACTGGTACCACGGCAGGTGCACCTCGTCAGGATCGACGAGCGACTCCTTGGGCGTCAGCGAATAGACCAGGCCTTCAAGGTCCGCCTCGTCCCTGGGTCTGGTGAACATCGTGACGATGATGCTGACGAGGATGTCGACGACGAACGCTGCGCCGGCGGCGACGAAGCTCGCGCCCTGGCCCTTGAGCCCGAGCACGCCCCAGCTCGCCGAGCCGAACGAGTCCTCGCTCAGGAAGGCCACGAGAACTGCGGCGGCGGTGCCGGAGACGAGCCCGGTCCAACCGGCGGTCGCCGTCATGCGCTTCCAGAACATGCCGAGGATGAACGTCGCGAACAGCGGTGCGTTGAAGAAGCCGAACAGCGTCTGCAGGTAGTTCATGAGGTTGGAGTAGTTGGACGCGATCCCCGCCGTGCCGATCGCGATGATCGTGGCCGCGACGGTCGCGAGGCGACCGATGCGCGTGTAGTAGGAGTCGTCCTCGTCCTTCTTCACGTATTGCTGCCACAGGTCGTACGAGAAGACCGTGTTGAACGCCGAGATGTTGGCGGCCATGCCGGCCATGAACGACGCGAGCAGGCCGGCGATCGCGATGCCCAGCATGCCGTTGGGCAGCAGGTCTCGCATCAGCAGCAGGATCGCGTCGTTGTACTTGACGTCGCCGGCCGCCTCCCCGGCCTTCAGCTTGACCAGCTCCGGGACGACGATCGCGGCGATGATGCCCGGGATGATCACGATGAACGGGATGAACATCTTGGGGAACGCGCCGATGATCGGGGCCCGCTTGGCCGCCGAGATCGAGTCGGAGGCCATGGCGCGCTGCACCTCGACGAAGTTGGTCGTCCAGTAGCCGAACGACAGCACGAAGCCCAGGCCGAAGACGATGCCGATGACCGACAGCACCGGGCTGTCGATGCCGGTCAGGTCGGTGCCGGGCCACGACGAGAGCTGCTCCTGACCGGGCTGGACCTTGTCCTTGATGCCCTCCCAGCCACCGACCTTGTGCAGCGCCACGATCGTCAACGGCAACAGAGCAGCCACGATGACGAAGAACTGCAGGACCTCGTTGTAGATGGCTGCCGACAGACCACCGAGCGCCGTGTACGACAGCACGATCGCGGCAGCGGCAACCAGGGAGACCCACAAGGGCCAGCCGAGCAGGCGGTTCACGATCGTGGCCAGCAGATAGAGGTTGATGCCGGCGATGAGCAGCTGGGCGACGGCGAAGCTGAGGGCGTTGACCAGGTGGGCGCCGGTGCCGAACCGCCGCCGCATGAACTCCGGCACGCTGCGCACACCGGAGCCGTAGTAGAAGGGCATCATCACGATGCCGAGGAACAGCATCGCCGGCACGGCACCGACCCAGAAGTAGTGGACTGTCGCCATGCCGAACTCGGCGCCGTTGGCGGACATGCCCATGATCTCGACCGCGCCGAGGTTGGCCGAGATGAAGGCCAGGCCCGTCACCCACGCCGGCAGGGAGCGGCCGGACAGGAAGAAGTCGAGGCTCGTCGAGACCTGGCGGCGCGCCATGAGGCCGATGCCCACGACGACGACGAAGTAGGTCGCGACGATGAGATAGTCGACCGCGTTGGCGTCGAGGCGGAACGTGCTGTCGGCGGTGTGAATCACGGAAACGTCTCCGTTCCAGAAGGGGCTTCGCCCCACCCCCTGGCGGGACCCTCAGCGCACGTTACCCCTGGAGCTCTAGCGGCGCATTGCGAGGCGCTCCGGCCGCGAAGGACTCGGCCGTCCGGCGCAACAGGCGTACGAGATCGGCCCGCTCGTCGGCTGTGAGACCGGCCAGCATGCGCGCCTCGTTGTCCATGTGGACCGCGTACGCCTCGTCGATCATCGCGATGCCCTGTTGGGTGAGGCGGATGCGGCGACCCCGTGCGTCGGAGGTGTCGACCCGCCGCTCGACCAGGCCGGCGCGCTCGAGCCGGTCCACCCGCTTCGTCACCGCCCCCGACGTCACCATCGTGCTGGCGCCGAGCTCACCAGGCGTGAGCTCGTAGGGCGCACCGCTGCGACGCAACGTCGCGAGCACGTCGAAGTCGCCGTCGCCGAGGCCTCGGGCGGCGAACACCGGCCGCAGCAGCTCGTCGACGGAGCCGGCGAGCCGTGAGATGCGGCCGATGACGTGCAACGGCGACGAGTCGAGGTCGGGCCTCTCGCGCTCCCACTGTGCCACGATCGCGTCCACGTGGTCGGATTCCTCACTGGTCATGCTTGCACTATACCTTCCTCGGAAGATATAATCTCTTCCATGGAAAATACTTCGTGGACCTGGCGCACGCCGGCCGTCACCGTCGTCGCCCCCGTCGCGTGGGGCAGCACGTACGTCGTCACGGAGAACTTCCTCCCGCCGGACCGGCCGCTGTTCTCCGCCGCCGTGCGCGCCCTGCCGATCGGGCTCGTCATCGTCGCGGCCCGTGGCCAGCTCCCCCGTGGCTCGTGGTGGTGGAAGTCGCTCGTGCTCGGCACGTGCAACATGGGGCTGTTCTTCGCGCTGCTGTTCACCGCCGCCTACCGGCTGCCCGGCGGGCTCGCCTCGACCGTCACCGCGATGTCGCCACTTGCGGTCATGCTGCTGGCTGCGGTGCTGATCCGCGAGCGTGCCACGGTCGCCGGGATCGGCGGCGGCATCGTCGGGGTTGCAGGCGTTGCCCTGCTGGTGCTGCGGTCCGACGCGTCGGTCGACCCCATCGGGCTGCTCGCGGCGATCGGCGCCGTGCTGGTCTCGGGGATCGGGTTCGTGCTGGTCAAGCGCTGGGAGCGGCCGACCGACCTCATCACGGTCACCGGCTGGCAGCTCACCGCCGCTGGCTTCGTGCTCGTGCCGATCGCGCTGCTCGTCGAGGGTCGCCCTCCGCACGTGGACGGCACGAACATCGCGGCGTACGTCTACCTCGGCACGATCGGCACCGGACTCGCGTACGTCTGCTGGTTCCACGGGCTCAGTCGGATGCCAGCGGGCTCGACGGCCCTGGTCGGCCTGGTCAACCCCGTCGTCGGCACGGCGTTGGGCGTCGTGGTGATGCACGAAGCCTTCGGCGCCGCCCAGCTCCTCGGCGTCGTCCTGGTGCTCGGCGGTGTGCTGGCGGGTCAGCCGGCCGCCGTGTCAACAATCCGGCAGCAGGTCGGCAGCCGGCTTCAGGGCAGGGCGCAGAAGGCCTCGACCTTGGTGGTCGGGCCGGACACGATCAGCTCGTCGGCGTGCGAGATCGGTGTCTCGGGCCGCGCATAGGTGAAGTCCTCGCCACGGGTCTTCACACCGACGACCGTGATGCCGTACGCCTGACGCAGCCCAGACTCGGCGAGCGTCTTGCCGCACGCCACCTGGGGCGTCCGCGTGCGGGCGATCGCGAAGCCGTCGTCGAACTCGATGTAGTCCGTCATCGTGCCCGTCACCAGGTGGGCGACACGCTTGCCCATGTCGGCCTCGGGGCGTACGACGTGCGTGGCGCCGACGCGCTCGAGGATCGAGGCATGCTTGCCACTGATGGCCTTGGCCCAGATCTCGGCGACGCCGAGGTCGGAGAGGCTCAGGACCGTCAGAACGCTCGCCTCGATGTCGGTGCCGATGCCCACGACCGCGCGCCGGAACTGCTCGGCGCCGATCTGCCGCAGCGCTTCGGTGTCGGTCGTGTCGGCGGAGACCACGTGGGTGAAGTCGCCGGCGAACTTCTGCACGATGTCGGGCCGTTCGTCGACAGCCAGCACCTCGTGCCCGAGGCGTACGAGCGACTTGGCGACGGACGAGCCGAAGCGCCCCAGGCCGATGACCAGGACAGGAGCAGTCGGGGATTGTGCGCTCTTAGCCAATGATCGGTTGCTCCTCGGGAAGGTGGTACCTCGGCACGCGTCGTCTGAGGACGAACGCTGACGCCGCCGTAATCGTGCCCACTCTGCCCAGGAACATCAAGCCGATCAGCACCACCTGGGCGTCGGCGGGCAGGTCGGGGGTGATCCCGGTGCTCAGGCCGACGGTCGCGAACGCCGAGGTGCACTCGAACAGTGCGGCGTCAAACGAGACGTCGGTCATGAGCATCACGAGCAATGTCGTCGCCGACACGAGCATCACCGCGAGCAGGGCGATCGTGATCGCCGAGCGGATCACGACCGAACCGATCGAGCGGTTGCCGATCGTGACGTCGGGGTCCCCGCGAAGCTCGGCGAGGATCACGTAGGCCAGCAACAGGAACGTCGTGATCTTGATGCCGCCGGCGGTGCTCGCGCTGCCACCGCCGATGAACATCATGACGACGCCGATGTTGAGCGTCTCGGGCCGCACCGAACCCCAGTCGAAGCTGTTGAGGCCGCCGGAGCGCGGCATGATGCCGCCCTCGATGCCCGACACGATCTTGTGGCCGAACGACAGCCCGCCGAGCGTGTCGGCGTTGTTCCACTCCAGGGCGAGGAACGCGATCGCCCCCACCAGCAGCAGACCGATCGAGCCCCACACCGTCAGGCGGGTGTGGATCGTCCAGCGGTCGGGCGTACGCCACTCCTGGAACAGCTCCGCGAGCACGGGGAACCCGATCGCGCCGACGAACACCGCGACGCAGATCGGGATGATGATGAGGCCGTCACCGGCGTAGCCCGTGAGGCTGTCGCGGTTGAGCGAGAACCCGGCGTTGTTGAACGCCATGACGGAGTCGAAGACGCCGTGCCACAGTGCCGTGGGCAGGTCGTCGAAGTAGTGCGCGCGGTAGCGGATCGTCAGGACCAGCGCGGTGACGGACTGGAAGAACACCATCGTGACGGCGACGCGGCGAAACAGCGGCCGCACCTCGCCGAGGCTCACGACGTGCATGTCGGCCTGCGCCACCAGGCGCGTGCGCAGCCCGAGCCGGCCACCGATGAACAGGCCGAGCACCGTGGCCAGCGCGATGATGCCGAGGCCGCCGATCTCGACGAGCGCGAGCATGATGCCCTGCCCGGCCGGCGACCAGTACGTCCCGGTGTCGACCGTCGCGAGCCCTGTGACGGTCACGGCGGAGGCCGACGTGAAGAACGCCGGCATGAACCCGGCCGAGCCCTCGCCCGACCGGGCGAACGGAAGCAGGAGCAGGACCGTGCCGATGATGATGAGGGCGAGGAACGTCAGCGGCAGCAGGCGCACAGGATGCGCGATCTCGGCAGGGATGCGGAGGCTCCGGGGGCGGGGCACGCGATGACGTTACCGCAGGAGGCGCCGCGGGGACGCGTGATAATTTCGTCGGCATGGTCTCGCCCGTTCGTGCTGCTCAGGCGGCATTCCACCGATTGGGCCGGACCGAGGAGCTTCCCGGATTCCTGCTGTCGGTCGGTTGCCTCTTCCTCGCGCTGCTCTGCGCCGTACTCGGACTCGAGATCGGCGCGCTGGCCTTCCTGCTCCTGTCGGTCGTCGGCGAGCTGCCGTTCGAGGTGCGTTCGTCCCAGCCCTCGGAGCTCCTGGACCAGGCCGAGTTCGGCCTGCCGATGCGATTCGTCCTACGGGTGCTCGCCGGACTCGTGGTCAGTGACCACCTCGACGGTGAGGGCGCGGTCCGCATGTTCGTGGTGGTCGCGGTCTCGTACGTCCTGATGTTGGGCGCCCGCGCGTTGCACCAGGAGTATCGCCAGGTCGGGCCGCTCAAGCCGATGGAGACCCGCAACATCCCCGGCTCGCCGCGCATCCATGGCGCGCCGCCGCGGCGGGCCTTCGAGGTCGTCGTGACGCAGCTCCTCGTGCTGGCACCCGTGCTGTTCGGTGCCCCCTGGCTGCCGGTCCTCCTCGCCGGCGTCGTCGCGATCGCGGTGCTCGCCGCCGTCACGATCCCGGATGCCCGCACCTCGTGGGCGTTGCGCCAGCAGAAGCGAGCCACCGGGTTCACGGCGCCGTTGCGCCAGATCCAGGAGTTCCTCGACGACTACAGGCCCGAGGTCGTGGTGCACCTGAGTGGGCCCGCGGAGGCCGGCTATCAGATCAACACCTGGCTCGAGAGCCTCGAGGCCCTCGACCGGCGGGTGTTCATCGTGCTGCGCGACCACCCGCTGTTCACCCGGCTCGCGTCGACGTCGATCCCGACGCTGGAGCTCAAGGATCCCGGCGAGCTGCTGATGCTCGACTTCTCGTCGGCGCGCGTCGCGCTCTATCCGTCCAACACCGGCAACAACATCCACCTGTTGCGCCTGCCGACCCTCATGAGCGCGTTCATCGGGCACGGCGACAGCGACAAGAGCGCATCCAACAACCCGTTCTCCCGCGCGTACGACGAGCTGTGGGTCGCGGGTGAGGCCGGCGCCGATCGCTACCGCCGCTCCAAGCTCGGGGTTCACGACGACCAGTACCGCTTCGTCGGTCGGCCCCAGGTGCACGGCATCTCGCGCGAGCCCCGGCCGGGCGACGAGGCCATCCCGACGGTGCTCTACGCGCCGACGTGGGAGGGCGTCAACCACGACCAGGAGTACTCGTCGGTCTCCGCGGTGGGCGTCCGCATCGTCGAGGCGCTGCTCGCCGCCGACCCGCCGATCCGTGTCGTGTTCAAGGCACACCCGTTCACCGGCCAGCGCGACGCCAAGTATCGCGCCGTGCTCGCCCGCATCGCGGGCCTGCTCGACGACGCGTCAGCACGTACGGGCATCGACCACCGCGTGATCAAGGGCGGCTCGATCAACGAGTGGTTCAACCGGGCGTCTGCGCTCATCACCGACATCTCCAGCGTCGTCAGCGACTTCCTCGCGAGCGAGAAGCCGTACGCCGTGTTCAACCACACCGACGATGACGATGCGACGTTCCGGGCCGACTACCCCTCGACCGGCGCGGGCACGACGATCGGGCGGGACGGCCGCGGCATCGCGGAGCTCATCGACGTCGTCACGCAGCAGGCGCCCGACCGGCAGGCTGAGCCCCGCGCCGAGCTGGCGACGTACCTCCTCGGGCCACCCGAACGGCGCACCCTCGAGTCGTTCAAGGCGTCGGTCGACGCGTTCATCGCTCGCTCCGAGGCGGAGCGCGCCGACTACCGCGGCACCTCGTACGCCATGGAGCCGAGCGACTCCGACGACGAAGCCGTGCTGTAGGACGTCCCCTCGTCGAACGGCGCGAGACGCTCGTCACGAGCCCAGCGACGGCAGGCGGTGAGCACTGCACCGCACGGTAAGGTTGCCCGGGTGAATTCGGCTCCTGAGAAGATCGCGATCGCGATCGTGACGTTCAACCGATCGACGTACCTCAAGGAGCTCCTCGCCAGCGCAGCAGCGATGGACACCCCGCCGTTCAAGATCGTCGTGGTCGACAACGCCAGCACCGACGACACCCAGGACGTCCTCGCCGCGGCGATCAAGGACTTCCCCGAGGGCCTCGTGATCAACCATCGGCTCGACACCAACACGGGCGGCTCCGGCGGGTTCAGCGAGGGCACCAAGGTCGCGCTCGAGCAGGGCGCCGACTGGGTGTGGCTCATGGACGACGACGTCGAGATCCTGCCCGACGCACTCGAGCAGTTCGCGCCGTGGATGCAGCGGTTCAAGGTCATCCACGGGCGCCGCTACGACTTCGACGGCACGCCGTTCTACTGGCAGGCCAAGTTCAACGAGTTCCTCGGCGTGCCACTCCCCTACAGCGGCAAGCAGTTCGGCCGCGAGGGCTACGCCGTCACCAACTCCGGCACGTTCGAGGGCATGCTGATCAGCGCCGACATCGTGCGCAAGATCGGCCTCCCCGACCCGCGGTTCTTCATCTCGTGGGACGACGCCGCCTACGCCTGGCTCGCCGCGCAGCACACCGACGTCGTCTACGTCGACGCGTTCGTGCTCAAGCGCAAGCGCGAGCAGAAGCAGGTCAACCTCGGCATCCGCCACCTCAACGACGGCAGCCCGCTGTTCCGCTTCCACGTCATCCGCAACCGGGCGTACGTCGGCAAGTACTTCGCCGAGTACGGCAAGCTCAACCGCGTCGGGTTCGGCATCGGCACGGCGTTGACGCTGGCCAAGGAGGTCTTCCGCCTCGTGGTCGTGCAGCACACGCTCAAGGGACTCGGCGACCTCGCCCGGGGATTCCGGGCCAACCGGGCGCTGTGGCGGGACAAGTCGTGGCGTCCGATGGATCCGGCGGACGTACCGGCACAATTGACGAATGACCGCTGACCTCCTGATCGTCGGCTCCGGGTTCTTCGGGCTGACGATCGCCGACCGGTGCGCCCGAGAGCTCGGCCTGCAGGTGCAGGTCATCGACCGCCGCGATCACCTTGGCGGCAACGCCTACACCGAGGTCGAGCCCGAGACCGGCATCGAGGTGCACCGCTACGGCGCGCACCTGTTCCACACCTCCAACCAGCGGGTCTGGGACTACGTCAACCAGTTCACTGACTTCACGCCCTACCAGCACCGCGTCTACACGACGTACCGCGGCGAGGTCTTCTCGATGCCGATCAACCTCGGCACGATCAACCAGTTCAACCGGTCCGCGTTCACCCCCGCCGAGGCCCGGGCATGGGTCGCCGAGCAGGCCTCGATGCTGACCGGCGAGCCGGCCAACTTCGAGGAGAAGGCGATCTCGCTGATCGGCCAGCCGCTCTACGAGGCGTTCATCAAGGGCTACACCGCCAAGCAGTGGCAGACCGATCCGCGCGAGCTCAGCGCCGAGATCATCTCTCGCCTGCCGGTCCGCTACACGTACGACAACCGCTACTTCTCCGACACCTACGAGGGTCTGCCGGTCGATGGCTACACCGCGTGGCTCGAGCGCATGGCCGACCACCCCAACATCACCGTGACGCTCGAGGCGGACTTCTTCGACGAAACGCAGCCGCACCACAAGGCGGCGACCGTCGGGCAGGTGCCGATCGTCTACACGGGGCCTGTCGACCGCTACTTCGACTTCGCCCACGGCGACCTGTCGTGGCGCACCCTCGACTTCGAGACCGAGGTGCTGCCGGTCGGCGACTTCCAGGGCACCACGGTCATGAACTACGCCGACACCGACATCGACTACACCCGCATCCACGAGTTCCGCCACTTCCACCCCGAGCGTGACTACCCGGCCGACAAGACCGTCATCATGCGCGAGTTCAGCCGGTTCGCCGAGCACTCCGACGAGCCCTACTACCCGATCAACACGCCGCAGGACCGCGAGCGGCTGCTGGCCTACCGCGAGCTGGCCAAGGGCGAGGCCGACGTGCTGTTCGGCGGGCGCCTCGGGACGTACCAGTACCTCGACATGCACATGGCGATCGGCTCGGCGCTGAGCATGTACGACAACAAGCTCGCGCCACACTTCCGAGACGGCAAGGCCTTCGCCGATCATGGCCTCTGAGCCCCGTGTCGGGCTGGTCCGCCGCCTCCAGCTGTGGGCGATCGGCCGGCTGCGGCGCTCCCGGTTCCTGCCGGTCGGCATGCCCGACAAGCTGACCGACGAGGCGCGGCTCGGCATGCCGTTCACGCAGCAGGTCATGCTCTACTTCCCCACGCCGCAGGACAGCCTCTATCAGCTGCGGCCCTGGTACCACGCCCTGAAGGCGCTCGACGAGGTCCATCCGATCGTCTGTGTCTTCAAGGACTCACGCACGGCCAAGGTCGTCCGTGCGGAGACCGGACTCGACTGCGTGACGCTGGCGCGCTACGGGCAGCTCGACGAGATCCTGTCGCTCTCCGACGTCAAGCTCGCGCTCTACGTCAACCACGACCCGATCAACTTCGAGTCGCTGCGGTTCACGTCGCTCGTGCACGTCTACCTCGGCCACGGCGACAGCGACAAGGGCGTGTCGGTGTCCAACCAGGTCAAGGCCTACGACTGGTGCTTCCTCGCCGGCCAGGCGGCGCTCGACCGTACGGCGTCGGCCGTCATGCTCTACGACGCCGCGGCGCACAGCATCCTCATCGGCCAGCCACAGCTCGACGGCGCCGCCGTCGTCACCGGCACGCCGTCGCCCGACGGCCGGCAGACCGTTCTCTACGCCCCGACGTGGGAGGCCTCGCAGCCGTCCGTGTCCTACGGATCGCTGGAGACCCACGGTGAGGCGCTCCTGCGCGCGCTGTCTGGCACCTACCGGGTCGTCTACCGGCCCCACCCGCTCAATGGCGTCATCCGGCCGTCGTACGCCGCAGCGGATGCGGTCGTGCGGTCGCTGGCCGACCGCGTCGACACCGACGTCACGCTCGAGCAGTCGTTCGCCGACTCCGACCTGCTGATCACCGACGTCTCGGCGGTGACGCTCAACTGGCTGCCGACCGGCAAGCCGCTGCTGGTCACCCAGCCCCTCGTCAGCTATCCGCCGAGCCGGCTCATGGACGTCGTGCCCCAGCTGGCCGCGACCGACGACTTCGCGTCGGTGGTCGCCGAGCACCTGTCGGCAGACCCGACCAAGGCCGATCGCGAGGCTCTCGTGGCGCACTACCTCGGCGACCCGACTCCCGGCGTGGCGACCGCGAGGTTCATCGCGGCGTGCGAGGACGTCATGGCGATCCGCGACCGCGAGTGGACCGCCGCCAAGACCCGCGGCGCCAACGGGGTCTAAGGCGTGTCGACACCAGCACGTCGCGTGGTCCCGCCATGGGCGGTCATCCCGGCTGCGATCGGCGCGCTGGTCCTCGCACGACTCGTGATGTTCCGGACGTACGTCGGGGGCGACGAGGCCGGATTCCTGATGGTGGCCCATCGCTGGCACGACGGCACGTCGCTGTACGGCAACTACTGGGTCGACCGCCCACCTCTGCTGCTCTGGCTCAACGAGCTGGCCAGCGGCGTCACGTCGCTGCGGGTCCTCGGTCTTGCCGCATCGGTGCTGACGGTGCTCGGCGCTGCATGGGCCGCGCAACTCGCCGGGGGTGCCCGGGCCGCGCGCTGGGCGGCAGGCGCGGCGGCGCTGTTCGGCAGCGCGCAGTGGCTCGGTATCGCCCGGGTCAACGGCGAGATGCTGGCCGCGCCGTTCGTCGCGTGGAGCATCGCGCTGACACTGCATGCCGTCCTGCGTACGCCTTGGCGCGCCCCGGCAGCGATCGGCGCCGGCGTGCTCGCGGTCTGTGCGCTGTCGATCAAGCAGAGCGTCATCGAGGCGTTCGTGTTCGCCCTCGCGCTCGGCCTGGCGATGGTCGTGCAGCGCCGCGAGGCCCGCCCCGTCGTCGTACGCGTGCTGGCCTGGGGCGTCCTGGGCGCTCTGCTCACGCTCGCTGCGGTGCTGCTCGGCGCCGAGACCCGTGGCACCTCGCCGTCCGACCTGTTCGACGCGGTGATCCGGTTCCGGGCCGAGGCCGGCGAGGTCATCCGGTCATCAGCCAGCGATGCGACACCTTTGCGTCTGCTTGTCATGATGGGTACGTGGACTGTGAGCGGGCTGGGTGCGGCAACCGCGCTCACCGCATGGCAGGGCGCCCGTCGCAAGGACCCGCTGCTCCTGGCCACGGCCGCGACACTGCTGTGCAGCCTGGTCGTCGCCCTGTTCGGCGGCAGCTACTGGGCGCACTACCTGATCCAGATGGTGCCCGCCGCGAGCCTCGGCATCGGCCTGCTGGCCAGCCGCGTGCCGGCGCGTCTGATGCGCCGCCTCGCCGTCGCGACCGTGACGGTGACGCTGGCCAACCTGGTGTGGGCGGTCGGCTTCCAGCCCGACGACAACGGGCAGCAGCACACGGTTGGCACCTGGCTGCGCGAGGCGCGTCAGCCCGGCGACACCGGGGTCGTGACGTTCGGCCAGGCCAACGTGCTCTACCAGGCCGACATGGCGAGCCCTTACCAGTACCTCTGGAGCCTGCCCGTACGCACGAGGGACCCGCACCTGCGCGAGCTGGCCGCCGTCATGGCGTCGCCGCAGCGCCCCACCTGGGTCGTCAACTGGTCGGGGCTCAACTCCTGGGGCATCGAGCCCGGCCGCACGGAGTCGGTGCTGCGTGACGGCTATCGTCAGGTGGCGACGATCTGCGGGAGGTCGATCTGGTTGCTGACGACCCAAGAACGTACCCTGCCAGCAGTCCCGAAGGTGTGCCCATGACGACCCGCACCGAGCAGCTGCCCAGGACCACGTGGCAGTGGCGCGGCCCGGCCTTGGCGGCGTACGCGATCGCGCTGGGCGTGTGGATCGTGCTGATCGGCGTACCCACCGACCCCTACCAGATGTTCGGGTGGCTGTGGCTCGCCACGATCGTCTGGAACATCCAGGCGCCGCCCCGATCGCACCTGGCATTCGTGCGCGACTGGTGGCTGATCTTCGTCGGCCTGGTCCTCTACCTCTACAGCCGCGGCATGTCGGACAACCTGCTGCCGGTGTCGGTGCACTGGACGTTCCCGATCCGGGTCGACGAGTGGATCGGGCGCGGCGAGATCCCGACGGCCCGGCTCCAGGACGCGTGGTGTGCGGCGCCGTGCACCAGCTCGACCGATCCGCGCTGGTACGACGCGGTGCTCACGACGGTCTACTTCTCGCACTTCGTGACCGGGCTGACGATCGCGGTCGTGCTGTGGCTGCGCAACCGCGAGGCGTGGATCCGGTGGATGCGGCGCTACCTGGTCATCAACTTCTCGGCGCTGGTCATCTACATCGTCTATCCGATGGCTCCCCCGTGGCTGGCCTCCAAGGAGGGCTACCTCCCCGAGCACGTCCCGCGCCTCACCGGTCGCGGCTGGGACGACCTGGGGCTCGGCGGGTTCCACATCCTGCTGGCCAAGGTCGGCAACCCCGTGGCGGCGATGCCGTCGCTGCACGGCGGCCTGTCGATGCTCGTGGCCCTCTACGCGATCAGCCGGCTGCGCAGCCCCTGGCGCTGGTTGATGGTCCTCTATCCGCTGTTGATGGGCATCGCCCTCGTCTACGCCGGCGAGCACTACGTCATCGACATCCTCGCCGGCTGGGCCCTCGCGGCCGTTGTCATGATCGGCTGCAGCTGGTGGGAGCGGGCCCACCCGCGCACGCCCGTCGAAACCTGACACCCGAGGGAACCGAACAGCCTCCGGATCCGTCGTAAGGTGACAGGTCATCTGAGGAGGCGGCGTGGACGCGACGTCCGAGGCGAGCTTTGCGGAGTTCGTACGCGCGCAGTGGCGCGACCTCGTGCGCGCCGCGATCTTCCTCGGCGCCGGGCCCCACGAGGCCGAGGACATCGCCCAGCAGACCCTGGTGCGCTGCTACGCCAGCTGGCAGCGAGTCACGGATGCCACGAACCGTGACGCGTACGTCTACCGGATGCTGCTCAACCAGCTGCGCGACGTCAGGCGTACGCGCTGGTGGCGGAGCCGGGTCGACGTCGAGGCCGACGGGCGGGTCGATGACGCGAGCAGCCAGGTCGTGCTTGCCGACGCGGTCCACCAGGCCCTCGACGGCTTGACCAAGGAGCAGCGCGACGTCGTGGTGCTGCGCTACTTCGTCCAGCTGACCGAGGCGCAGACCGCCACGGCCCTCAACATCCCGGCCGGCACGGTCAAGAGTCGCCTCTCGCGTGCGCTCGCCGCCCTGGCCGGGTCCCACCACCTCTCCGAGCTTTCCGAGGAGCACCGATGAGCGATCTAGAAGACTCCTGGGACGGGCTGCCGACGAGCGAGCCGCCGGTCGACGCGATCGTCGCCGCAGGTCGCGCCGACGCGGCTCGGCGCCGCAGGCTCCGGCAGACCGTGGTCGCCGTGGGGGCCACCGCGGCCGTCGTCGGTGCGTTTGTCGCCGGTGCGGCGGTCGGCAACCGTCCCACCACGGCGCGCCCACACAGCGACGCCAGCCCGGCGGCGTTCCAGGCCGACCTCGAGCCCGCGCAGAGCTGCGCGCAGCTGCTCGAGTCCTACCAGGACCGGGCGCTCGAGCTGGTGACCGCGTGGGGCTGGCAGCGCACACCGGTCGCGTACACGACGTCACCGTTGAGCAGCCTTGACTCGACGCTGCAGCGGCGGGAGACGTTCGATCAACGATCGCAGGTCTCGAGCGACACCGGCACCAACGTGCAGGAGACCGGAGTGGACGAGCCCGACACCGTCAAGACCGACGGCGAGCTCGTGGTGCGGCTCCGCGGTCGCGAGCTCATGGTCTACGACGCGACGGGCGACTCTGTCGTGCAGCGCGCCACGATCCACCTCCCCCGGCTCGAGGACGGCGAGATCCTGCTGTCCGGCTCCAAGGTCGTGGCGATCGGCACGGATGCACTGAGTCCCCGCGACGACCAGACCGGCGAACGCCGGGGCACCCGCGTCATCACGGTGTCGATCGCGAAGTCCGGCGCGCCGAAGATCGAGTCGACCGTGACGTACTCCTCGCGGGTGATCTCCGCCCGGCAGCACGGCAGCACCGTCCGGCTCGTGCTGGCCGCGGGACTGCCGACGCTCGACTTCGTGACTCCCGGCGACAAGGTGACCGAGCGGGAGGCGCTGGCGACCAACCGCCGCGCGGTCCGCGAGTCGACCATCAAGGACTGGTTGCCCTCGTACGACGCTGGTGCCGACTCGCAGCAGCTGCTGAAGTGCACCAACGTCGCCGTGCCGCCGGACGCCGCCGGTCTCGACACCGTCAGCGTGGTCGGGTTCTCGGCCAAGGCGCCGGATGACCCCCACGCGATTGGGCTCGCCGCCTCGACCACGATCGCGTACGAGTCGGCCGATCACCTCTACCTCGCCGACGGCCCGCAGACGTGGGGCTGCGACGTGTGCCAGCTCGACGACCGCATCGGGACCCCGCTCGTCCGTGAGGCCTCGGGGACGACGCATCTCTATGACTTCGATCTCGACGGGGTTGACGCGATCCACGTCGCGTCCGGCGAGGTCGAGGGCCTGCTGGCGGACCGGTGGTCGCTCGACGAGGCCGACGACGTCCTGCGTGTGGCGGTCGGGCCGTCGAGCGAGACCGGCGACTTCAACTCCGTCGTCACGTTCCGCCGCGAGGGCACGGAGCTCGAGGAGATCGGCCGCGTCGACGGCCTCGGCCGCCACGAGCAGCTCAAGGGAGTTCGCTGGTTCGACGGGCTCGCGGTCGTCGTCACGTACCGGCAGGTCGATCCGCTCTACACGATCGACCTCACGGATCCCTCGAAGCCACGGCTGCTCGGCGCGCTCAAGATCCCGGGCTACAGCGACTACCTGCACCCCCTGAGCGATGCGTGGCTGCTGGGCATCGGGTACGACGGCGGGGCGCAGATCGCGCTGTTCAACACGTCCGACCTGGCACACGTCAGGCGTACCGCCGTGGAGAGGTTCCCGGGCACCGAGACGATCGCCGCCACAGACCCGCGGGCCTTCACCTGGCTGCCCAAGCAGGACACGGCGCTGACGGTGCTCCGCAAGGGCAACCGGGTCAAGGTCGCCGCAGTCAAGGTCACCCACGGCAAGCTGAGCACGACGCTGACCAATGTCGAGTACGGCGACGATGCCGCCCAGGTCCGCACGTTCGGCCTGCCCGACGGCCGCGTCATCCTCGTCACGGGAGAAGACGTCCGATTCTTCCCCCTGCCGTAGGACTCGCTGAGACTGACGTTTCTGTTGCGACACGCCGCGTGTCGCAGCAAGAACGTCAGTCTCAGCGAGTCGGCCGTCAGAGCTCTGGCGCGGCCCATTCGCTGAAGTCGCCCAGGCGGCGCGGGAAGAACGTCGCCAGTGCGGCGCCCACGGTCCACCAGCCGCGGTGCACCAGGGCGCGGCACAGCGCCGGCTCGAGCTTGTCGAACACCGTCGGCACCAGTGCAAGGTCGCGACCGCCGTACGTACGCGCCTCGGGAAACCGAGCGCGCCACGCCCTCAGCGGTGCCGGGCCGGGGTCGGGCAGTGCCGTGACGAGGCCGGTCAGCACCCCGCGGCGCCCGTCCGCCGGCAGCGAGCCGGCCCCGGCCTTGCGGCCACGCTGGAACTGCGCCACCAGGCTCGTGGTGCGCAGCGCCACGCTCTGCCGGTAGAGCAGCGAGTTGGCCCGGGCGAGGTCGCGGATCACCGGCAACCGCCCGTATGGTCCTGGTCGCAGCAGTCCTCCGGCATTGAGCGCGACCAGGAACACGTCGCGGTACGCCTTGTCGTCCAGCGCCTGCAGCCCGGTGTTGTCGTACGTCCCGCCGTCCATCAGCACCGGCGCATGACCCGCGCCGGGGAACTCCGGCGACGTCAGCACCACCGGCGCGAACGCACCCGGCACCGCCGCCGAGGCCGCCACGGCGGTGCTCAGTCGCAGCCCTGTCCCAGCGGTCGGCACGTGCCCGATCGTGTAGTCACCGACCGTGTCGCGCTCGAAGCCGAAGCGCACCCCGGTCGTCAGGTTCGCCGCGTTGATGATCCAGCGCACCCCGCGATCGAGCTGCTCCAGCTCGACACCGTCGAACCACCACTCGTCGAACCGTCGCGCCAACAGGTCCGTACGCGTCGACGACCCGACCGTGCGCCAGATCCCCCGCACCAGCGACCACTTCAGTGACTGCGACGAGATCTGCGCGAGGAACGGGTCGATCAGGTGCTCCTGCACGGCCGCACCCGTGAAATCGGCCTCCCGCAGCAGCGGCCAGCGCGACGCGAGCAGGCCGTTCGCCAGCGACCCGCCCGAGACCGACGAGACGTACCGAAGATCCGGCAGCAGACCGGCGTCCGCGAGCAGGCGAATGGCACCGAGGCCCGCCAGTGTGGCGCGGAACCCTCCGCCGGAGATCGTCAGCGCGACCGGCGCCGCCGACCGAGGCGGTTTGCGGGGCGGCTTGTCACCGCGAAACCGCTGGGGTTGGAGGCCGGTCCCGATGGCGGGTGAGTCGACGACCCACTGGTCAGGATCCTCCGGCTGCCCCATCTGAACAGCCTCTCACCGCACGAGGCCGGGCGTCGAGGGTCTAGGAGCCGCCGCCGACGGCCGCTGGGCCGTCCTCGCGCCGGATGTCGATGATGTGCCCCGTCTGCTCAGCGAGCAGGACGTCGAGCGACTGGCGCGCGACCTCCATCGAGCTCAGCAGCGTGCCCTCGGGCTCCTCGCCGAACGCCTTGGTGCGCATCGGCGTGCCCGTACGTTCGGGGTTGACGCAGTTGACCCGCACCTCGCCCGCCCACTCGTCGGCCAGGGCCTGGGTCAGGTTGACGACGGCGGCCTTGGCCGAGGAGTAGAGCGAGTAGCCACCGCGACCGCGGGTGTAGGACGACGACGTGAACAGCAGCAACGAGCCCGACGTACGCGCGAGGTGCGGGTAGAACTCCTGGGCGATGAAGATCGGCGCGAGGTAATTGATCTCGGTCGCGGCGAAGATCGTCTCCTCAGACGTGTCGGCGAGGTCCTCGATCACCAGTACGCCGGCGGTGTTGACGACGAAGTCGATCGACTCGGACTCCTTGAGCACCGCCGTGGCGGCCGCCGCGATGTCCTCGCGGCGATCGACGTGCGTGTTGGTCGACGAGCGCGAGAACGAGTGCACGGTCGCACCGAAGCCACGCGCCAGCTCGGCGATGTCGCCGCCGATGCCGTACGAGCCGCCGAACACGACCATGGTCTTGCCCTCGAGCGCGGCGCGGTACTGCTCATCGGTGAGCTGGTCCGGCGTGTCGGCCGAGTGCAGCTGGAAGAGCTTGTCGGCGATGTAGACGTCGATCGGCTCGGTGACCTTCATGTTGCGCTCGTGGCCCGCGACGACCGCGATCGGCACCTCGGGCAGATAGCGCAGCACGACCGTGCAGTCGTCGGTCGCGGTGAAGTCGGGGTCCTGCCACGCCAGCTCGTACGCCTTGCGAATGACCGAGAGGCGGAACGCCTGCGGGGTCTGGCCGCGGCGGAGCAGGTGACGCGGCAGCACGTCGGAGATCGTGTGCACCTCGTCGGGGGTGTCGTGCACCTGCACGACAGTGTCCGCGGACGGGATCGCGGTGTCGACCGCCTCGTGCGTCGCCAGCGCGGCAACGACGTCGCGGATGATCGTCTGCGACACCAGCGGGCGCACGGCGTCGTGGAACAGGACGTTGCACTCCTCCGAGCCCAGCGCCTCGAGCGCCCGGCTCGTCGACTCATTTCGGGTCTCGCCGCCCTCGACGATCTGGGTGACCTTGTCGTAGCCGCCGTTCTGGACGATCGCGCGTACGGGATCCAGGTGGCCGGGAGCCATGAGGATCACGATCTCGTCGACCAGCGAGGACGCCTGGAACGCCGCCACGGTGTGCTCGATGATCGTCTTGCCGGCGATCTTGATGAGCTGCTTGGGGATCGACAGGCCGACCCTCGTACCGGTGCCACCTGCCAGGATGACGGCCACATTGCGGAGTTCAGTCACCCGACGAGGTTACCGTCAGCACGGGCGTCAGGACGCCCCCGGTCGCATGACCGCGTCCTTCTGGGCCGACTTCCACTCACGGAAGCCCTCCTCGGTCGTGCCGCGCCGCCAGTAGGCCGACACCGAGACGTCCGCGCGGGCCACAGCGCGATCGTTGAGCACGTACGGGCGCACGCTCTTGAGCAGCGCGGACTCCCCATGGATGAACGCCTGGGCGCGGCCGGGCCACCAGTCCCACGCGCGGACGGCGTCGTCGAGCAGCGTCGTGGTGCCTGCGGGCGCGTCGCCCCGGTGCAGCCAGTGGATCTCAAGCTCGGCGACCGTCGCGATGGCGATCTCGTCGCCGGGACCCTCGACCTCGATGAAGGCCACGGCACGGGCACCAGCGGGAAGGGCCTCGAGTCCCGCGCAGATCGCGGGCAGGCCGGCCTCGTCGCCGACGAAGAGGTGCCAGTCGGCCGAGGCATCCGGCGCGTACGCCCCATTGGGCCCGCGGAGGTGCATGAGGTCACCGGGCTCGGCGTGGGCCGCCCACGGGCCGGCGACGCCTTCGTCGCCGTGCACCACGAAGTCGATCGCGAGCTCCTGCGCCTCAGGGTCGATCCAGCGGATCGTGTAGGTCCGCAGCACCGGCCACGCCTCGTGGGGCATGGTCTCGCGGACCACGTCGAGATCGAGCGGCTCGGGATACGTGTATCCCTCGGCGAGGAAGACGAGCTTGACGTACTCGTCGGTGAACGAGCCACT
Organism: Aeromicrobium ginsengisoli; assembly: GCF_004134905.2. Taxonomy (GTDB): domain Bacteria; phylum Actinomycetota; class Actinomycetes; order Propionibacteriales; family Nocardioidaceae; genus Aeromicrobium; species Aeromicrobium ginsengisoli. The sequence goes on from NZ_SDPQ02000001.1 coordinate 872,250, forward strand.
GAGAGCCAGATGCCGGCTCTGGAACTCCGCGAATCCGTCACCGCCGAACACGACACGCCGCATCGAGGGCGCCACGGATTCGGTGCGGATCACGGTCAGTTGGGCGGGATGGATCTTGCTCACCTGTGTAGCCTACTGGCGTGACCCACGGCATCGACATGACGCAGTTCGACCCCTCCATCCGCGTTCAAGACGACCTGTTCCGACACGTCAACGGCCCCTGGCTGCGCACCGCCGAGATCAAGCCCGATCGCGCCACCGCCGGCTCGTTCGTGACCCTTGTCGACGAGGCCGAGGCCAAGGTCCGCGAGATCATCGAGACGGCCAGCAAGGCGCCTCAGGACGACGAGCAGCGCAAGATCGGCGACCTCTACGCCAGCTTCATGGACGAGGAACGCGTCGAGGCTCTCGGCGGCACCCCGCTCGAGGGCGAGCTCGCTCAGGTCGACGCCATCACCGACATCCCCAGCTTCATCACGGCCCTCGGCGACCTCGACCGCCAGGGCGTCGGCAGTGTCTTCGGCATGTACATCGGCCCCGACAGCGGACAGCCCGATCGCTACGTGACGCACCTCGGCCAGGGCGGCATCGGCCTGCCCGACGAGGCCTACTACCGCGAGGACGAGTCGGCGGCGATCCGTGAGTCGTACGTCGCGCACCTCACGACGATGCTGGGTCTCGCCGGGCTCGACGACGCAGCCGGGCGCGCCCAGCGCATCATGGACCTCGAGACCCGCCTGGCCGCGTTCCACTGGGACCGCGTGGAGTCGCGCGACGCCCAGAAGACCTACAACCTGCTGGCGCTCGACGGGCTGCAGGCGCTCGCGCCGTCGTTCGACTGGGCACGCTGGTCCGACGCCGCCCACATCCCGGCACCCGTCATCGCCGAGGTCGTGGTGGCCCAGCCGTCCTACCTCGAAGGGCTCGAGACGCTGCTCGTGCCTGCTGAGCTCGACGCCTGGAAGGACTGGCTGCGCTGGCAGGTCGTCCACAGCGCCTCGCCCTACCTGTCATCGGCCTTCGTCAACGCCAACTTCGAGTTCTACGGCAAGACGCTCAGCGGCACCGACGAGCTACGGCCCCGCTGGAAGCGCGGCGTCGGCTTCGTCGAGGGCGCCATGGGTGAGGCCGTCGGCAAGATCTACGTCCGTACGGAGTTGCCGCCGGCCTCCAAGGAGCGGATGACCGAGCTGATCGACAATCTCCTCGAGGCCTACCGGCAGAGCATCTCCGCGCTCCCCTGGATGAGCGACGAGACCAAGAAGCAGGCACACGAGAAGCTCGACACGTTCAACCCCAAGATCGGCCACCCCGACGAGTTCAAGGACTACTCGGCACTCGAGACCGCTCCCGACGACCTGCTCGGCAACGCCCGCCGAGCGATCGCCGTCGCCACCGACCGCGAGCTCGCCAAGATCGGCTCCCCGATCGACCGTGACGAGTGGTACATGACACCGCAGACGGTCAACGCCTACTACAACCCCACGATGAACGAGATCGTCTTCCCGGCCGCGATCCTGCAGCCGCCGTTCTTCCACGCCGACGCCGACGACGCGGTCAACTACGGCGCGATCGGTGCGGTCATCGGACACGAGATCGGTCACGGCTTCGACGACCAGGGATCGCAGTACGACGGCACGGGCGCCCTGCGCAACTGGTGGACCGACGACGACCGCGAGTCGTTCGAGAAGCTCACGACGGCCCTCATCGCCCAGTACGACGCACTGTCGCCCGAAGGCGCTGACGCCCGGACGGTCAACGGCTCGCTCACGATCGGCGAGAACATCGGCGACCTCGGCGGCCTCGGCATCGCCCACAAGGCGTTCCGGCTCACCAACCCTGACGACGCCGAGATCGACGGCCTGACCCCTGACCAGCGATTCTTCATCTCCTGGGCCCAGGCGTGGCAGTCCAAGGTGCGTCCGGCCGAGACCGTCCGCCGGCTCACGATCGACCCGCACTCGCCGCCGGAGTTCCGGTGCAACCAGGTCGTCCGCAACATCGACGCGTTCTATGCCGCGTTCGACGTCACCGCCGACGACCAGCTGTGGCTCGACGAGGACGCCCGCGTCTCGATCTGGTGAGCCCGGTCCTTGCGCTTGTCGAAAGGACGCTGCGGATCCTTTCGACAAGCTCAAGGGGCAGTTCCGCTAAATTGCTCGGATGACCGAGACGCCTGACCCCGCTCAACGCAGGATCGTCTCGGTCCTCTCCCTCGTCCAGGTCATCGGCGGAGTCGGCAACGGTGCGGGCCTCGCGGTCGGCGCCCTGCTGGTCAAGGACGTCAGCGGCTCGTCGGGCTGGTCCGGCATGGCCGTCGTGATGCTGACCCTGGGTGCCGCGGCATTCACGATGCCGCTGTCCTCGATCGCCGCGCGTACGGGTCGCCGCCCCGCCCTGACGCTCGGGTGGCTGTTCGGGGCATCGGGCGCCGGCGTCGTCATCCTCGGCGCCGAGGTCGAGTCCTTGCCGATCCTGCTCGCCGGACTCCTGCTGTTCGGCGCCAGCACCGCCGCGAACCTGCAGTCACGATTCGCCGCTGTCGACCGCGCCGCCCCTGGTCAGGTGGGCCTTGCGCTCTCTCTCGTCGTCTGGTCCACGACCGTCGGCGCCGTCATCGGGCCCAACCTGACGGGTCCAGGCGCCTCGATCGCCGATGCCGTCGGGCTGCCCGACCTCGCCGGCCCGATGCTGTTCTCCGCTGCGGGCTTCACGATCGCGGGGTTGCTGACCGTCGCCCTCCTGCGTCCTGATCCCCTGGTGCACGCCTCCGGCTCAGCGCCGGCCGCTCGTGGCGTACGCGCCGCGCTCCCCCACGTCCGCGGGCGTACGGCCACAGCGATCCTGGCCATCGCCGCGTCGCACGCCGTGATGGTCTCCGTCATGGCGCTGACGCCCGTGCACATGAAGGACCACGGCTCCAGCCTCAACGTCATCGGCCTCACGATCAGCCTGCACATCGCCGGGATGTTCGCGTTGTCGCCGCCGATGGGCGTGCTGAGCGACCGATGGGGCGCCGACCGCACGATCCTGCTCGGCCAGTCGGTCCTGCTGCTGGCCACGTTCGTCGCTGGCACGTCCGGCGAGTCCGAGCTGCAGATCACGATCGGTCTGACGATCCTCGGGATCGGCTGGTCGGCCTCGGTCATTGCTGGTGCCGCCATGCTGACCAAGTCGCTCGAGCCTGCCGATCGACCGGTCGTGCAGGGCTTCTCCGACCTGTCGATGAACCTGGCCGGTGCCTTGGGCGGCCTGCTGGCCGGCATCGTCGTCGCGCTGAGCGGCTTCGGCACGCTCAACGCCGCTGCGGCGGTGCTGACCGTGCCGGTCATCGCCCTGGTGCTGTCAGGTCGCCGCGTCGCGGCGTCAGTCGCCTAGTCGGCAGCAGCTGACGACACCGGGCTGGGTTGCCTGTTCCGCCCCGGAAGCCTGTCGACGATCGGGTCGGCCACGTCCCAGAACAGGTCGGCAACGGGTCGAAGCCTCGACCGTATCCACCTGTCGAACACGATGAAGGTCGTCGTGCTCACGAAGATCGAGTCGAACGCGATCATCGACAGCGAGAACCACGGCAGCGCCATGAACACCGCGATCGACAGGTGGAACATGATCGCGCAGAAGATCGCGATACGCCGGGCGATCGGGTGCAGCAACGCGAAACCGAAACCGATCTGCACGACCATCGCCACGTACGTCCCCAGGCCCACCATCACGCCGAAGTGCGTCATGGCGTCGGTGAGGAACGGGAAGGGCTTGTACTCCTGCAGCTGCATCGGATAGTAGATCGCGGTCCCGTGGAACCACAGCGGGCCCTGAGCCTTGAACCAGCCGGCCGAGAAGTAGATCATGATGAGCTGCCAGCCCAGGGCGATCAGGACGACGTTGTGCAGGCCATTGGTGAACCACGAGGGCAGCACGCGCTGGCTGTTGTAGAGGTTCTTGACGACCGCGATGATGCCGCCCGACCCGGAGCCCATGGGCTCGGCCTTCGTGCGGGCGCGCCGTCGCGCGTCGAGCGACCAGTACTCGCTGGTGTGCAGGAACAGGATGAGCAGGGTGCCGATCCGCAGGATGTTGTCGCCCTGGTCACCGAGGACGGGGATCCGCTCGATGATCGAGATGTGCCCGATCAGCATGAGGGCGCCGACCAGCCGGGTGTGCCAGCCGAGGACGAACAGCAGCGCCACGAAGATCACGAGCAGGTAGTAGAACAGGAACGTCGTGTTGCCCATGTGGCTGACGATCAGCCGGGGCGGCCAGTACATGTCGTTGCCGTCCTGCGCCGGCTTGTTCCACACCGACCCCTGGCCGAACATCAGGTTGCGGACGCGGAAGTTGGTGATCAGGATGCCCATCACCGAGCAGCCCGACAGGATCCGCGCGAGCGAAGCGCCATAGAGCGAGCGCTTGTCGGTCAGGAGCCATGACTCGAACCGGTCGTACCACTCGTTGACCAGGTCGAGACCCCGCGATGCGACGGACGGTTGCGACACGACTACTCACCGTCCTTCGAGCTCTTGGGTGCCTTGGGAACGTAGCCGTTGAACGCCGCCTGGGCGTCGGCGTTGCCCGGCATGGCCTTGCGAACACCGACGCGGTAGTAGGTGAACGGGACGTCGAGGAAGTTCTCCTTGTTGCGCTGGGTGTAGTTGGGCACCGAGCGGTGGCCGACCTGGAACTCGACGGCCGTCACTCCCTTGCCCCAGCGAGCCGTGGCGTACATCGTGCCGTAGCGGGTCAGCATCTCGTCGTTGTCGAGATACTGACTGATCGCCTGCAAGCCCGCGATGCCTCGCGTGTTGGTCTGCCTGAGCAGGTCGGCGAGCTTGCTGCGCGGTGAGGTGTAGAGGGCGCCGGCGATGATCAGCCGTTGCTTGTCGTTGAACTGCCCCACGGTCGAGTTGATGTTGCCGCCGAGCCGTCGCGTCGCGGAGTGGAAGCGCGACGGGTTGACGAGGTACTTGATGCGCTGGTCCTCGTTGCCCGTGATGTCGAACCATTCGGTCACGCGCGTGTCCGGATCGCCGGGCCTGCCGTAGTAGGCGCGGATCTTGACGTTCTCACCGCCGCGCCGGGGCGTCGGCGCGAAGACGGACCATGACTGCTCGAACGGGAAGACCTTGTTGTTGATGTAGGAGTAGAGGTTCTTCTGACCCACCGCGTCACGGAACGGGTTGGACGGCTGGATCCAGATCGTGATCAGTGCCGTGTGGATGGCGAACACGACGCCGATCGTGACGACCACCAGGCGCCGCGCGATCGAAGGAACGGGCGTCGCGTGACGCGAGGGCTTCAACTCTTCCACTCAAGTGTCCTTACGTGACAGACGCTGTCCACGGCTACGCCGAAGCGTAGCCGTGGACAGCGTCAGGTGCCGTGTTGTGAAACTCGTGTCGCTCGTTTGACTCAGGCCTGCTGGCGGCGACGTGCACCGAAGATGACCGCGCCACCCGCAGCGACGAGAACTCCGCCGGCAGCGAGCAGACCGAGGTTCGAGCCACCGGTGTCCGGCAGGGCGTCGTCGTCGCAGTCGTCCGAAGCGGCCTTGAACTGGGTCGCGCTCAGGACGCTCGTCGTGCTCGTGCCCGTGAGGCCCGTCGTCAGGAGGCCGTCGAGGGCTCCTTCAGTCGCAACCGCGTCGAGGTCCGTGTCACCGAGGATCGCGTTGGTGTTGGACACCGCGTCGATGTCGAGGCTGGCAACCGCGCCGCCGTCCGTCTCGGTGCCGGTCGCGAGGAGACCCGCGACGCCGACCGAGTTGGGGCTGGCAACCGCGGAGATGTCCAGGCCGGTGTCGATGAGCTCGCCCTGGGTCGTCGCGCCGGCGTCGCCGTTGACGGCGGCGTCAGCGGTGACGGCCTCGAGGCCCTCAACGCCCACCGAGTTGTTGGCGGCGACGGCGTCGAGGTCGAGGCCGGCGGCAACTTCACCATCGGTCTCGGTGCCGGTCGTGCTGGTGACGGCCGTGATGCCCTCGATGCCGATCGAGTTGGTCGAGGCGACCGCGTCGATGTCGGTGTTGGAGGTGACGAGCTCGCCCGTGGTCTGGGTGCCGGTGACGGCTTCCAGGCCGGTCGTGCCGTCGACGTCCGTCGCGATCGAGTTGGTCGCGGCGACAGCATCGAGGTCGAGGCCGGCGGCGACTTCACCATCGGTCTCGGTGCCGGTGGTGCTCGTCGCGATGATGCCGTCGAGCGCAACGGAGTTGGTCGAGGCGACGGCGTCGATGTCCGTGTTGGAGGTGACGAGCTCGCCGTCGGTCTCGGTGCCGGTGGCGATCGTGCCCGCTTCGTTGGCGCCGACGTCGGTGGCGATCGAGTTGGTCGAGGCGACCGCGTCGATGTCGAGCGCGTCGTCGTCGGTGCCGAGGGCCAGTCCGCCGTCGGTGTTCTGGCTCGTCGCGACGACACCGTCGGTGATCGTCGAGTTGGTGCTGGCGACAGCCTGGATGTCGGTGTTCTGCGTGACCAGGTTGCCGTCGGTCTCGGTGCCCGTCGTGAGCTGACCGGCCTCGGAGTTGATCGCGTTGGGCGCGGAAACCGCGACACCGTCGATGAGGGTCACGAGCTGACCGTCGGTCTCGTCGCCGTCGGCGTCGACGTTGACCGACGTCGAGTCCGTCGCGTCCGTGTCGGCGCTGGTGTCAGCATCCGTGTCGGCGTCGGCGTCGGTGTCGGCGTTCGTGTCGGCACTGGTGTCTGCGCTGTTGTCGACACAGCTGTCAGCAGTGACGAGGCTCGCGGGGGCAGCGCTGGCGCTACCGGCGAAACCGATCGATGTACCGGAAGCCAGAACCAGGGTTCCGAGTGCCATGGTGGCTTTGCGGATCTTCATGCGTTTCCTCGTCATTCTGCGTGTCAACGGGAGTTCAGGGACTTGCATTACGTGTGTTGGCGCCCCGAGGGCAACACGAGCGCTGAAAAATTACCACACACGCGTCAGTTCCGAGACATCCAGTCCGCATGTCGAAACCGAAAATCGCCACGCGGAGTTCTTACACAGTAATCAACGATTGCCCCGCCCGCTGGTTATTGGGCGGCCGCGACAATTTCGACTTGTTGTGACACCTGGACCTGAATGGCTGTCTCCATCGCGGCGAGGCGCTTGAAGAGCTCGACGGGGCGGTCCCCCAGCTGGAAGAAGAACGCCTTCTGCTCGTCGATCTTCTTGGCCCCGTCCTTGGTCATCGACACGATGTCGTTGGCGTACGTCATGAGGTCGAGCCGCAGCAGCTCGGCACCCTCGGGCGCGTTCTGCTTCTTCAGGCGGTTGCGGGCCTTCTCGTATGCCGGGAGCACGCGTTCGCGAAGCGGGTCGCCGTTGACGACGGCCTCGTCACCGAGGAGCGTCCCCGGGCGCAATGCCACGAGCTTCTTGCCGGCGGCGATGAACCTCGAGTTGGGGATCGCCTGCGTCCGCAGGTAGAGCTCGAGGTCCTTCAGCGGTGCGAGCGCCGAGGCCCGGTGGGGGCCGGCGTCCTCATAGGCGCCGCTGTGCTCTCGCCCGTACGCCGTCGTCGAGCCCGCTCGCAGGCGTGGTGCGTCCGCGATGCGGTTCTGCACGACGTCGAGGAGCGCCGGGTAGCCGTCCTGGTCGGCGTCATGCTCGCTCTTGACCTTCGCTGCTGCCTTGACGACGTACGCGTCGATGACCGCCTCGAAGCGTTGCGCCACACGATCGGCGTCGTTGATCTGATCACGCTGCTCCGGCGACTTGGCGACCACGGAGCCGAGGCCGGAGAGCACGAGGCCGATGACGAACGTCGCGAGCAGCGCGAGTCTCAGGCGGGCCCTCATGGTTCCAGTGTGCGACGAGACAGGGGCATCACGCCGTTTGGGCGCCCGCCTGGCTCCGCCCTCACTCCGTGTCATCGCACGTCACCGCTCCGGTCGGCTGCTCGCGGAACAGCAAGTAGCGGTTGACCACGCCGTCGACGCAGGCGTTGCCGACCCCGTATCCCGTGTGGCCGTCACCCTTGCGGGTCACGAGGATGCCCGACGACAGGTCCCTCGCCAGCGTCTCGGACCATGCGTAGGGCGTGGCGGGATCGCGGGTCGAGCCGATCACGACGATCGGAGCCGCGCCCTCGGCATGGACGGGCCGTTGCGGATGCTTGGACCTGGCCGGCCAGTCCTGGCACTCAGCTGCGGACCACGCCATGACACCACCGAAGACCGGCGACGCGTCCTGATAGTCCGGGAGCAGCCGGGCGATGTCGCCGTCGCTCGGCGCCTTGGGGAAGTCCAGGCAGCGGATCCCGAAGAACGCCTGCGCGCTGTTGTCGCGATACGTGCCGTCCTGCCGCCGTCCGTAGTACTGGTCGCTCAGCGTCAGGAGGATGCTGCCGTCGCCGAACCCCGCGCGTACGAGTCCGGTGGTCAGGACGCTCCAGCTGTCGGGGTCGTACATCGCGTAGGCGATGCCATAGATGGCCGCGCCCTCGGTCAGCTTGCGGTCGAAGCGGGTCTGGATCGGCTTCTCCTCGAGCGCTGCAAGGAGCTCGAGGATGTTGTCGCTGGCTGCCTTCTGGTCCTCGCCGAGTGGGCAGTCGCCGTCCTCGAGGCAGGCTGCGACGTAGGCCTTGAGCTCTCGCTGGAAGCTCTTGGCCTGGTCGTAGCCCTGGCGCTCCTTGCTCAACGAGGGATCCACTGCGCCGTCGAGGATCATCGCCCCGGTGTGGCGCGGGAACAGGTCGGCGTACGTCGCGCCGAGCTGGGTGCCGTAGGAGGCGCCGTAGTAGTCGAGCTTCCGCTCACCCATGAGCGCGCGGAGCACGTCGAGGTCGCGCGCCGCCTCCTCGGTCGAGACGTGTGAGGCCAGGGCACCCGAGTGCTTGACGCACGCCTTGCCCAGCTTGCGGAAGCCGTCACCCAGCTTGTCGACGAGCTTGAGCGTGTCGGGGTCGGGATCCAGCGCGACGAGCTTGTCGAACGACGTGTCCGACTCGCACTTCAGCGGATCGCTCTGCCCCACGCCGCGCGGGTCGAAGCCGATGATGTCGCGCTTCTCGAGCACGTCCCTGGACGTCAGCGACGCGAACGTGTCGACGAAGCCGACGCCCGAGCCACCGGGACCACCCGGGTTGATGAAGACCTTGCCGTCGGCCTTGCCCGACGCGGCCGGGCGCAGCTTGACCCTGAGCCGGATCGTCGTGCCCGCGGGCTTGTCGTAGTCGAGGGGTACGCGTACCCAGGTGCACAGTGACCCCTCGCAGTCCGTCCACGTGAGCTTCTGGTCGTAGAACCTGGCCAGACCTGCCGGCGCCTTCTCCCCCGTCGCCACCGGGATGAGGCTGCGTTCGTCGTCGCGGTCCTGCGCGTACGCCGCGACGATGATCACCCCGGCCATCATGGCGGCGATGCCGAGGCTGATGCGGGCGAGCACGGGTGGCGGGGCCTTCCTGGTACGACGTGGGCGAGGACCAGCCTAGGGGTTGCCTCTCAATCGACAGCGGATCAGGGTACGCGGCGACTGACCGCGCGGGAGCCACGATCGAGCAGAAGACACTCCCTCGCGCGCGCTCCTCGCCGAATCATTGGACGTCCAGAACGACATCGGACCCGGAGCAACGTGCGCTCCGGGTCCGATGTCGTTCTGTGGAGCATAGGAGATTCGAACTCCTGACCTCTTCCATGCCATGGAAGCGCGCTACCAACTGCGCCAATGCCCCGCTGCAGCCCGTGTGTTGGGCCTCGCCAATGTTAGCCGTTGACCCGCCGCATGCCCAAACCGGGTCACTCGTCGTCGGACATGACCGGCTCCGGCAGCGTCCCCGCGTTCCACTCCGTGAGCCGCCACTGGAACCAGTCCTTGTGACGCGACTCCTCGAGCACCGACCACGCGCAGTTGCCGAGCCCGCCGAACGTGCTCCAGTGCGCCTCGGGAATGTCGAGGAACGCGCACGCGCCCGTGCGCAGGACCGCTCCGTGCGCCACGACGACCATGACGCCGTCGGCCGGCAGGTCTTCGAGCAGGTCGCGCAGGGCAGCCGCGAACCGCTCCCCCGCCTGACGGTGCGTCTCGCTGCCGGGGATCTGCGTCTCGTCGCCCTCGACCCAGGCCTTCATGCCGTCGGGGAACGCATCCCACGCCTCCCGCCACGTGAGCCCCTCACGCTCGCCGAAGTTGAGCTCGCGCAGCCGCGGATCGAGCTCGACCGCCGTACCGGTGAGGTCACCCAGGGTGCGTGCGGTGTCGGCAGCGCGTACGAGGTCTGAGCTCACGATGCGGTGGGGCCGCAGGGCGGCCAGGCGCGCGGCAGCGGCCTTGGCCTGCTCCAGCCCGACCTCGTCCAGGGGAATGTCGCTCTGCCCCTGCACGCGCCCCTCGACATTCCAGGACGTACGGCCGTGGCGCCACAGGATGACCTGGCGGGTCGTCATGACAACGGCACCACGGGGCAGTCGCTCCACAACCGCTCGAGGGCGTAGAAGACCCGCTCGTCCTGGTGCTGGATGTGCACCACGACGTCGGCGAAGTCCAGCAGGACCCAGCGGCCCTCGCGCTCGCCCTCACGGCGTACGGCCTTGGCGCCCAGCTCGATCATGCGCTCCTCGACGGCGTCCTGCACAGCGCGGACCTGGCGCGGGCTGGAGGCCGAGCACAGCAGGAAGACATCGGTGATCGCCAACAGCTCGGAGACGTCGAACGCGATGATGTCCTGAGCGAGCTTGTCCTCGGCCGCCGCGGCTGCCGCCTGGGTCAGCTCGACGGCACGTTCTGTCGCGGTCATGCCGAAGCCTTCCTGAAGAGCCAACGATACGAAGGCGTCGGCATGAGTGCCTGATGATTCGCTCGCTGGCGCTCGGTCATGCCGAATCCTTCGAGTAGAGCTCGTGCTTGCCGATGTACTGGACGACGCCGTCCGGCACGAGGTACCAGACCGGCTCGCCGCGTGCGACGCGGTGACGGCAGTCCGTCGACGAGATCGTGAGGGCTGGGATCTCGACCAGGGTGATGCGATCACGCGGGAGCCCCTCGAGCGTCACGTCGGTGAGCTCGTGGCCGGGACGGGTGCAGCCGACGAAGTGGGCCAGCTCGAACAGCTCCTCATGGTCCTGCCACGTCAGCAGCGCCGCCATGGCGTCGGCGCCGGTGATGAAGTAGAGATCGGCGTCCGGGTGCAACGCGGTCAGCTCACGCAGCGTGTCGATCGTGTAGGTCAGGCCGCTGCGGTCGATGTCGACGCGACTGACCTCGAACCGCGGGTTGGCGGCCGTCGCGATGACGGTCATGAGGTAGCGGTGCTCGGCCGGCGAGACCTCACGGTCGGCCTTCTGCCAGGGCTCGCCGGTGGGCACGAAGATGACCTCGTCGAGGTCGAACCACGACTGGACCTCGCTCGCGGCGACCAGGTGGCCGTGGTGGATCGGGTCGAACGTGCCGCCCATGATGCCGATGCGTCGGCGCTCGTTGCCCTCGCGGCGGGCCATGCCCTTCAGGAGTGCTCGCGACCCTTGCCGAAGGACAGCAGCGCGAGCATCAGGACGATCAGAATCGCGAGGGCGATGCCGCCGACCGCGTAGGGGTCGATGCCGATGTCGCGAAGGGGCTCTTCGGCCGCCACGAGGTTCGAGAACATGGCCCCAATCTATCGCACGTGTCCGGCGCCGGTGACGACGTAGGTGGTCGTGGTCATCTCGGTCAGCCCCATCGGCCCCCGCGCATGCAGCTTCTGCGTCGAGATGCCGATCTCCGCCCCGAACCCGAACTCACCGCCATCGGTGAACCGGGTCGAGGCATTGACCATGACAGCTGCGGAATCGACTCCGGAGGTGAAGCGGGTCGAGGCGGCGAGCGACGACGTGACGATCGCCTCGGTGTGCCCCGACGAGTAGGTACGGATGTGGTCGATCGCGTCGTCGATCGAGTCCACGACACGGGCCGAGATGTCGAGCGAGAGGTATTCAGCGGCGTAGTCGTCCTCGGTCGCGGGCACGATGTCGGCCTGGACCGCGCAGAACGACTCGTCGCCGTGGATCGTGACCCCGGCATGCTGCAGAGCCGCGACGACCGTGGGCAGGAACGTGTCGGCGACGGCCTTGTGCACGAGCAATGACTCGGCGGCGTTGCACACGCTCGTGCGGTGGGTCTTGGAGTTGAGGACGATCTCCAGCGCCATGTCGAGATCCGCGTCGGCGTCGACATAGACGTGGCAGTTGCCCACACCGGTCTCGATGACCGGCACCGTCGACTCCTCGACGACGGCGCGGATGAGCCCGGCGCCGCCACGCGGGATGACGAGGTCGACCAGGCCCCGAGCCTGCATCAGGTGCGTCGCCGAGGAACGGTCGTCGGCAGGAATCATCTGGATCGCGTCAGGCGGCAGTCCCGCTTCGCCGAGGGCACCGCGCATGATCTCGATGATCGTGGCGTTGGAACGGGCGGCCGACGATGAGCCACGCAGGAGCACGGCGCTGCCGGCCTTGAGGCAGATCCCGGCGGCGTCGGCGGTCACGTTGGGACGACCCTCGTAGATCATGCCGATGACGCCCATCGGGACCCGGATCTGCTGCATCCGCAGGCCATTGGCCAGGGTCGCACCGCGTACGACCTCACCGACCGGATCCGGCAGCGCGGCGATGTGACGGAGCCCGTCGGCGAACGCCGCCACCCGTGAGGGATCGAGACGCAGCCGGTCGATGACGTTCTCGCCCGTGCCTGCGGCGCGTGCGGCCTCGACATCGAGATCGTTGGCGGCGACGATCGCATCCGTGCCGTCAACCAGCGCATCCGCCATGGCCTGCAGCGCCGCGTCCTTGCCGGCTCGCGGCGTCACGGCGAGGGTCGCAGCGGCGATGCGGGCGCGCCGGGCTGCGGTGTGGACCTGCTCCTTCATGCGGCAATCCTAGAAGCCATCGTCAGATCACCATCATGTCGTCGCGGTGCACGACCTCTCGCTCGTACTCCGCACCGAGCTCGGCGGCGAGATCGCGCGTCGACCGGCCCAGCAGCGACGGCAGCTCTGCGCTGTCGTAGTTGACGATGCCGCGAGCGATCACGACGTCATCAGGGCCGACCAGGTCGACCGGGTCGCCGGCCACGAACGTGCCCGTGACTCCTGTGATGCCGGCCGGAAGCAGCGATGCCTTGCGGACCGTGAGCGCGCGTACGGCTCCGGCGTCGAGGTGCACGGCGCCCTTGGTGTTGCTGGCGTGGGCGAGCCACAGCAGGCGGGTCGGCCGGCGACGGCCGGTGGGATGGAACCTCGTGCCGACCGCCTGGCCCTCGAGCGCGGCCGCGGCCTGAGGGGCGGCGGTCAGCACCACCGGGATCCCGGCTCCGGTCGCGATGCGGGCCGCCTCGATCTTGGTGACCATGCCGCCGGTGCCGATCGCCGAGGCGCTCGGGCGGACGATGTCGAGCTCCGCGATGTCGGCCTCGCCGTGCACGTCACGGATGATCGCAGCACCCTCACGGCGCGGATCACCGTCGTAGAGGCCGTCGACGTCCGAGAGCAGCACCAGCAGATCGGCGTGGACGAGGTGCGACACGAGCGCCGCGAGGCGGTCGTTGTCGCCGAACCGGATCTCGCTCGTGGCGACCGTGTCGTTCTCGTTGACGATCGGCACCACGCCGAGCTCCAACAGGCGCGCGAACGTCTGGTAGGCGTTGCGGTAGTGGCTGCGCCTCGTCACGTCGTCGGCGGTGAGCAGCACCTGGCCGACGACGAGCCCGTGGTGTTCGAACCGCTGGGCATATCGGGCGATCAAGGCGCCCTGGCCCACGCTTGCGGCGGCCTGCTGCGTCGCGAGGTCGCGCGGCCGCCGAGGCAGCGACAGCGGCGCGAGTCCGGCTGCGATGGCGCCGGAGCTGACCAGGACGATCTCGTCACCCCGCTCACGGCCGGCGGCCAAGGCGTCGACCAGCGCATCGACGCGTTCCCCGTCGAGGCCGCCCTCAGCCGAACTGAGCGACGACGAGCCGACCTTGACGACGATCCGGCTCATCAGCGCGGGTCCTCGGTGTCGAGCTCACCGTCCGCAGGTTCATCGATGAGGGACGGATCGTCCTCGGGAAAGTCCCAGCCAGGCTCACGGCCTTCGGCGCGGGCTTCGCGCTTCTCCGCCTCGTACGCCCGTCGGGCGGCCAGCTCTTCGCGGCGCTGCACGTTGGTGCGCCGGTCGGACTGGTCGATGCGCAGGTCCTCGCCGCGACGGCCCAGGACCTCGGCGCCGGCCGGGATCTGGGGGTCGAAGTCGAACATGACGGCGTCGTTCTCGTCGCCGATGATGACGTCGTCACCGGCCTTGGCACCGAGCTTGAGCAGCTCGTCCTCGACGCCGAGCCGGTTGAGCCGGTCGGCGAGGAATCCGACGGCCTCGTCGTTGCTGAAGTCGGTCTGCCGCACCCAGCGCTTGGGCTTGTCACCGCGTACGACCCACTGGCCGTCGCGCTGCGTGATCGTGAACTCACGCCCGACCCCGGCCTCGGCCTTGGGCCGCAGGACGATGCGGGTGACCTCGGCGACCGGTGTGGCGGCGCGGCGGGAGGCGACGATCTCGGCCATCGCGAACGACAGCTCGCGCAGACCGGCGTGGCTTGCCGCGGACACGTCGAAGACGTCGAGCCCGCGCGCCTCGAGATCGGCGCGGACGAACCCGGCGATCTCCTGAGCGTCCGGGACGTCGGTCTTGTTGAGCGCGACGAGCCGCGGGCGGTCGTTGAGGTCGCTGCCGGTCGTCTCGGCGTACTTGGTGAGCTCCGCCTCGATGACGTCGAGATCCGTCAACGGATCACGCCCCGGATCGACCGTGGCGCAGTCGATGACGTGGACCAGCGCAGCGCACCGCTCGACGTGGCGGAGGAAGTCGTGGCCGAGGCCGCGACCTTCGCTCGCCCCCTCGATGAGACCCGGCACGTCGGCGACCGTGAACGTCGTGGAGCCGGCCGAGACGACGCCGAGGTTGGGCACCAAGGTCGTGAACGGGTAGTCGGCGATCTTGGGCCGGGCACGGGACAGCGCCGCGATCAGGCTGGACTTGCCGGCGCTGGGGAATCCCACCAGGCCGATGTCGGCCACGACCTTGAGCTCGAGCGTGAAGACCAGCTCGTCGCCGGGCTCACCCTTGAGCGCGAACCCGGGTGCCTTGCGCTTGGACGAGGCGAGTGCCGCATTGCCCAGGCCACCACGGCCGCCTGCGGCGATGACCAGCTCGGTGCCGGGCCCGACGAGATCAGCGAGCACCTCGCCCTGCTCGCTGCGTACGACGGTGCCTTCGGGCACGCGCAGCACGAGGTCCTCGCCGTTGCTGCCGCTGCGGTTGCTGCCGGCACCGGGCGCACCGTTGGTGGCCTTGCGGTGGGGCTCGTGGTGGTAGTCGACGAGGGTCGTCACGTCGGCGGCGACGCGCAGGATGACGTCGCCACCGTGCCCGCCGTTGCCGCCGTCGGGACCGCCAAGCGGCTTGAACTTCTCGCGATGGACCGAGGCCACACCGTCACCGCCGGAACCGGCCGTGACGTGGAGCGTGACCTTGTCGACAAAGCTGGGGACAGCCACCGGCCGCTCCTTTCGTGGAGGCCCCGATCAGGGCCAGAACTTGCCTGTTTGGCTTGAAATGAAACGAAGGGGCAGTCCGCAGCTGCGGACTGCCCCTTCAAAGAGAGTGTTCGCTCGGATTACTCCGCCGGGACACCCGGGACGATGTTGATGACCTTGCGTCCACGACGACGGCCGAACTCGACTGCACCCGCGGAGAGCGCGAACAGCGTGTCGTCGCCGCCACGGCCGACGTTGGTGCCGGGGTGGAAGTGCGTGCCACGCTGGCGGACGATGATCTCGCCGGCGTTGACGAGCTGTCCGCCGAAGCGCTTGACGCCGAGGCGCTGTGAGTTGGAATCGCGGCCGTTCTTGGTGGAGGCTGCGCCCTTTTTGTGTGCCATGTGCTCAGTCCCCTACTTCTTGATCCCGGTGATCTTCACCTGGGTGTACTTCTGACGGTGACCCTGACGCTTCTTGTAGCCGGTCTTGTTCTTGTACTTCTGGATCACGATCTTGGGACCCTTGGACAGGCCCAGGACCTCGGCGGTCACCGTGATCTTGGCGAGCGAGTCGGCGTCGGCCGTGACCGTGTCGCCGTCGACGAACAGCACCGCGGGAAGGGACAGCGTCTCGCCCTCGGCCTGTGCGACCTTGTCGATCTGGATGACGTCGCCGACGGCTACCTTCTGCTGGTTGCCGCCACTGCGGACGATTGCGTACACCACGGGATTCCTCACTCGTTTCAGCTCTGGGGGCACGCCCACTCGAAGAGCGGGACGCGCGAGAACGGCACGCAGAGCGCACCGAAGGACTAGTTTACGGAGCCTGACCCTCGCTGGTCAAAACGGGGGCGTCCCCCGCCTGGCCAGAAGGCTCAGAAGTCGTGCTGTCCGCCTGCGTGGACGGCGGTTCCACCGACGGCGGAGGGCCGGCCGGCTTGGACGCCGAGCCGCGCTTGCGGGGGGTCTTCTTGGCCGGGGTCGCAGCCTCGACCTCGGGCTTGGCGTCGGCAGGCTTGCTGTCTGCAGGCTTGGCGTCGGCAGGCTTGGTATCCGCGGGATTGGCGTCAGCAGGCTTGCTGTCCGCAGACTTGGCGTCGGGCGCCTCGCTCTTGGCTGAGTCGCCGCCCTTGGCGTTGCCGCCCTGGTTGCCGTTGCCATTGCCGCCCTGGTTGCCATTTCCACGGCCGCCACCACCACCGCCACCACGGCCTCCACGGCCTCCGCGACGCTGCTCGTCCTTCTTGGGCTCGACCGGCGCGTCCTGGATCATGACGCCGCGGCCGTGGCAGTGCTCGCACTCGTGGCTGAACGACTCGAGCAGGCCCGTGCCGATGCGCTTGCGCGTCATCTGGACGAGGCCCAGCGAGGTCACCTCGGCGACCTGGTGGCGCGTACGGTCGCGACCGAGGCACTCGACGAGACGCCGTAGCACCAGGTCGCGGTTGCTCTCGAGCACCATGTCGATGAAGTCGACGACGATGATGCCGCCGATGTCGCGCAACCGGAGCTGGCGAACGACCTCCTCGGCGGCTTCGAGGTTGTTCTTGGTGACGGTCTCCTCGAGGTTGCCCCCGGAGCCGGTGTACTTGCCGGTGTTGACGTCGACGACCGTCATGGCCTCGGTGCGGTCGATCACCAAAGAGCCGCCCGACGGCAGGAAGACCTTGCGATCGAGCGCCTTGTGGATCTGCTCGTCCAGCCGGTATGCCGTGAACGCATCCTGGCCCTCAGGGTGCTCCCAGCGCTTGACCCGGTCGGCGAGGTCGGGCGCGACGTGGTCGATGTAGCCCTTGATCATGTCCCAGGCGTCGTCGCCCTCGACGACGAGGCCGTGGAAGTCCTCGTTGAACAGGTCGCGGACGACCTTGATCATGAGATCGGGCTCGGAGTAGAGCAGCTCGGGCGCCTTGCCGGCCGCCACCTTGCCCTCGATGACCTCCCACCGCGCCGACAACGCCGTGACGTCGCGAGTCAGCTGCTCCTCGGTCGCACCTTCGGCAGCGGTGCGCACGATGACGCCCGTGTCGTCGGGGAGGACCTCCTTGAGGAGGGTCTTGAGGCGAGCCCGCTCGTTCTCGGGCAGCTTGCGGGAGATCCCGCTGGTCTGACCGCCGGGCACGAGGACCAGGAAGCGTCCGGGCAGGCTGATCTGGCTCGTGAGCCGGGCGCCCTTCTGGCCGATCGGGTCCTTGGACACCTGGACGAGGATCGTCTGTCCGGGCTTGAGCGCATCTTCGATCTTGCGCTGCTTGCCATTGCCGAACGTGGTCCAGTCGACCTCACCGGCATAGAGCACGGCGTTGCGGCCGGCGCCGATGTCGACGAACGCTGCTTCC
Organism: Aeromicrobium ginsengisoli; assembly: GCF_004134905.2. Lineage (GTDB taxonomy): Bacteria > Actinomycetota > Actinomycetes > Propionibacteriales > Nocardioidaceae > Aeromicrobium > Aeromicrobium ginsengisoli. The sequence continues at coordinate 890,072 of NZ_SDPQ02000001.1, forward strand.
ATGCTGGGCAGGACGTTCTGGACCTTGCCGAGATAGACGTTCCCGATGATCGAGATCTGCGACTCGCGAGCGACGTAGTGCTCGACGAGCACGTTGTCCTCGATGACGGCGATCTGCGTGTAGTCGTCGCGCTGGCGCACGACCATCTCGCGCTTGACGGACTCGCGGCGGGCCAGGAACTCGGCTTCGGAGACGATCGGGGCGCGGCGGCGACCGGCCTCGCGGCCTTCGCGGCGGCGCTGTTTCTTGGCCTCGAGGCGCGTCGATCCGGCGACGCCGGTGATCTCGTCCTCGGCCGTACGTCCGCTGCGGACCCGGACGACGGTGTTCTCGGGATCATCCGGCGAGGCGTCGGCGCCTTCGCCGGCGCGGGCCCGGCGACGACGGCGGCGGGTGCCACCGTTGCCGTCGTCCTCGGCGTCGTCGTCACCCTCGGAGTCGTTGTCGTTCGACGACTCGTCGCCGTCGTTGTCACCCTTGCGACGACGGCGGCCACCGCGGCTGCGACGGCGCCGCTTGGGCGCGTCGGGATCGTCGTCGTCCTCGTCGTCCGCATCGGCGTCGGACTCGTTCTGGACGGGCTTGGGGCGAGCGGGGGCCAGGCCCGGCTCGGGAGCCTTGAACATCGCCGCGGTCGCGGAGACCGGTGCGGCCTCTTCGGCGTCAGCCTTGGGCTCGGCCTTCTTTGCGGCGGTCTTCTTGGCCGTTCGCTTGGCGGGAACCTCGGCCGTGTCCTCGACGACCGGCTCGTCCTTGGCAGCGGTCTTGGCGGCGGCCTTCTTCGCGCGAGGCTCGGCGGGCGCCTCGGCCTTGGCCGGTTCGGCCTTGGCAGGTTCGGCCTTGGCCGGCGCGACCGGTGCGGAGAAGCTGACTGCGGCGGGCGGACCGGCGGGGCGGCCGGCGGCCCGGCGTCGCGCGGGCGGTGCTTCGGTAGTGGATTCAGCCGATGTTTCGTTGTCGTCGAGCATGTGCTCTCCTTCGCCCGAGGCCGATCGAGATCGGCCTGGGCACGTCTGCGGCCCGGCAAGCGGGCCTTAAGCCTTCGGTCAACCCCAGCGCCACGCGCCGGGGAGTTGACGGCGAACTTTGGTCTGTCACATCAGCTCCCACACTCACCGCCGCGGTCGACACCCGTCAGGATGCGTCGCGGTCGAAGGCAAATGGATCGCCCACCGTGCCGGTCTCTGTGTCCAGAGGGCCCTGGGCCAAGCGAGTCGCGATGGGCGTCTGCTCGAGCTCGAGGCCACCGCTGGATCGGAGTCCGGCGAGAACGTCGTCTGGTCGTATCGACGGTGTGTCGTGTCGTACAACCACGGCAAGTATCGCACACGGGCCGCTGCGGGTGGTGTCTGAACGCGCGGACAGGGCCAGCACCGCGTCGCGGCAGTCGAGCGTACGGAGGCCACGCTTCATCATCCGTTCGATCAAGACCTCGTCGGTGGCGAGGAACGCGTCGACCGCCGATTGAGCGTGCTCGAGGCTCACTTCGGGCAGGGCAATCTCCCATGAGCTCGCCTGAAGACGGTCGGCCAAGGAGCCCGGCTTGGCCTCGACCACGTCGACGATGTCGAGGCCGTCAGGCAGCGCTGAGTCGAGCGATGCGCGTACCTCATCGGGGTCGCACGGCCGGGTCATGCCGATCTCGAGGTACTCCGCCTCGCTCGCCGCACCCGTCGGCGACGCGTTGGCGTACGAGATCTTGGGGTGGGGCGTGAATCCGGAGGAGAAGCCGATCGGGATGCCGGCACGACGCACCGCCCGCTCGAAGGCCCGGGCGAAGTCCCGGTGGCTCGTGAACCGCAGGCGGCCACGCTTGGCGTAGCGGATGCGCAGCTTCTGCACGATCGGCAGCTGCGGGTTGGGGGCTTCGGGATTGGGCGTCCCTTCGAGGGTTGTCACCCGACGAGGCTACCCGCGCTTCGGAGGAGTTGAATGGTGCCTCGTGACTGTCCCTCGTTCCCCGTCGACCAAGGGCAGGCTGCTCGTCGGCGCGGCGATCGTGCTGCTGGCGCTCAACCTGCGGATCGCGGTGGGCAGCCTCGGAGTCGTGCTCGGCCCCGTGCGTCACGACCTCGGCATGTCGGCTGTCGTCGGTGGCGTGCTGACGACGATCCCCGTGCTGTGCTTCGCGGTGTTCGGCGTGGGCTCGCACGGCGTCGTCAAGCGGCTCGGCCTTCACCGGACGGCGTCCCTCGTCCTCGCGATGATCGTGGCAGGGCTCGTGCTGCGGGCCCTGGTCCACACGTCTGCGCTGTTCTTGTTGTGCACGACCATCGCGCTGGCCGGCGCGGCGATGGGCAACATCATCCTTCCGCCGCTGGTCAAGGTGCACTTCCCGGACCGGCTCGCCCTCCTGAGTGCGCTCTACGGCGCGGCGCTGATGACCGGCGCCACGCTCGGCTCGGTCGCCACCGTGCCCCTGTCAGATGCCCTCGGTGGTTGGCGGGAGGCGCTCGGCCTGTGGTCCCTGCTGGCGATCGCCGCGCTCCTCCCCTGGCTCGGGCAGATCCGGCGAGACGTCCGCACCGACCCGATGTCCTCGGACCGGCTCGCGATGCGGGAGCTCGTACGCTCACCTGTGGCCTGGGCGATGGTGCTGTGCTTCGGAGCCCAGGCGGCTGGGGCGTACGCCCAGTTCGGCTGGTTCCCGGAGATGCTCACCGACGCCGGTCTCAGCGACGCACATGCCGGCGCGATGTTGGGGCTGTTGAGCGGGGTGGGGATCCCGCTGACGCTGGGCCTGCCATGGCTGATGCGCCTGGTGGGCGAGCGACCGGTCCTGCCGGTCGCCTTCGCCGCGTTGACTGCCGGGGGCTGGCTGGGAGTCCTGTTGGCGCCCACCACGTTCACGTGGCTCTGGGCGGTCATGCTGGGCATCGGCGGCGGAGCCTTCACGTGGACGCTGACGATGATCGGGAAGCGGTCCCGGACGTCGGCCGGGACGACGGCCCTGTCGGTCTTCACGCAGGGCCCGGGCTATCTGATTGCTGGCGCGGGGCCGCTCGGTGTGGGGGCCCTGCACGAGGCCACGGACTCGTGGACCGTACCCCTGGTGGCGCTCATGGCACTTGCTGTCGTGATTGCCGTGGCCGGCTGGATCGTCGCACGGCCCGTGATGCTCGAGGACACCCTCGGTCACGGGCCGCGCGGACTCAGCAGCTGACGGGGCGGGCGGCGACAGCGCGGGTGGCGCGCGCCGTGCGGGCCAGGTGGGCGATGAGGGCCAGGCGGTCGCCATTGAAACGCTGGGCGGCGACACGCTCGGCGGTCGCGCGGCGACGCTCGATCGTCTGGACGAGCTGACGCTCGCGCTGCTGGCTGTCGACCTGGGCGATGAAGTCGGTGATCATGATGGTCCCTTTCGGTGGAGGTGTCTTTCGACATGACCTACGTTCGTCGCTGAGGTGGGCCCCTCACATCGGGCGGATGCCCTAACTTCCACGCAGGTCCTGGACCTAGGTAGGTCTGAGGTACCTCAGACCTACCTAGGCGCCGGCGTGCTGGGCGGCAGGGACACCTAGACGCGGATGGTGGACCGCTCGGCGATCATGGCCGCCTCGGTGCGACTGGACGCGCCGAGCTTGCGCAGGATCGCCGACACGTGGACGCTCGCGGTCTTGACGCTGATGAACAGCCGCTCGCCGATCTGCCGGTTGGTGAGGCCCTCCGCGATCAGGTCGAGCACCTGCTGCTCGCGGGCGGTGAGCTCGACCGATCCAGTCTCATGGCGGCCGGGGGCCCCTCCGAGCGGCAGCCCAGCCCGTTGGGCGAACGTGCGAGCCTGGTTCGTGATCAGCCCGGCGCCCAGCGTGTTGGCGGCGTCGATGGCCTGCTCGAGGGTCTCCACCGCCTCTGACCTCTGACCCGCACCGTGCTGCGCCATGCCGAGCCTCAGCAGCAGGTAAGGCCGGGTCTGCGCCAGAAGCGCCTCGGCACCTTCGAGCGCTCGCTGCCACTCGGCCACCCCGTCACCGGTGCGGGTGGGGCCGCCGAGCTCAGCATCGACGACCGCGTGCCAATGGTGGGAGTTGGGCCAGAACGAATCGGCATCGATCGCCTCGCGAAGCCGCTTCTCGGCATCGTCGACGTCGACCTCGGTGCTGCCGTCCGCCCGCAGCCGGGCGAGCGCCCGCGCGGCTTCTGCGTAGATCACGACCGAGTGACCCGGCAGGGAGCGGAACTCGGCGGAGATCACGTGGGACAGGTGGCCCCAGGCCGCAGCCGCATCATCCTGGGCCAGCGCGAGCTCACCGGCGAGTCGGACGTACTGAAGCCGGGTCTGCACCTCCACCTCGGCCAACGCGACCATGTGCGGACTCCAGTGCTTGAACATGCGCTCTGCGGCCTCGAGATCGCCCCGCCACAGGGTCGACCACACCTTGGCCCGCAGGAGGTAGACCCGGAATGTCAGCGGCGGCGACAGCGCGATCACGCGGTCGAGCAGGCGATTCGCGCGTTCCCACTCACCCCGGGCGAACAGGGGGTCGATCATGTTGGACGCGAGGATGGCACCTGAGCTGCGCTCGACGCCCAGCTCGCGCGAGCGGTCGAGTCCTTCGTCGGCGACCGCCACAGACTCGTCGTAGCGCCCCAGCAGGTTGAGCATGTCGGAGTAGTTGACGCGGAAACGCAGGAGCGCGTCGGAGTTGCCTTCGGCGAGGTCCTTGGCCTGCTCGAGGTCTGCGAGTCCGCCCTCGACATCGCCCCCGTGCGCCCGGGCGACGCCCCGGATGTTGGAGGCCACCGATGCAGCCTCGGGGTCACTGATCTCCTGCGCGAGCTCGAGTGCCTGGGTGGCCATGTCGACCGCGTTGGGCTGCGCGCCCTCGATCATGTAGCGCGCGGCGAGGCGGTAGAGGATCGTCGCTCTCAGCGACTCGTTGGCGCCCGGCGGCACCAGCTCGAGGGCCTCCCTGAGCAACGGGATCGCGCCCAGCTTGGCGGTGTTCTGCAAGCACTGCGCCTTGAGCATCAGGTGACGGGCGAGGTCAGGACCATCGACGTCGCCGAGCGCGATGGCCAGGGTGATCGTGCCGAGAGCGCGTTCGGGTTCACCTGCCGTGTGGAGGTAGGCGGCGACCTTGCCCATGAGCTTGGACCGCGGCATGCCGGCGACCGACTCGGCGTCATCGATCGCATCCCAGATCTCGAGGGCGCGCTCCCCCATCTGGGCGGCCGTGGCGTAGGCGTAGGCCTGCGAGGCGCTTCGCATCGCCGCGATCTTGGCAGGAAAGGCCTTGGCGTGGTTGTTGGCAGCGTGCCAGTGATAGGCGATCTCGGTGATGTCACCGGGCTTCTCCCGGCCGGCGAGTGCCTCGGCATAGCGGCCGTGAAAGCGGGTGCGCTCCCCCGGCAGCAGGTCGCCGTGCACGGCTTCGCGCACGAGGGCGTGCCGGAATGTGTAGGCGCTGTCGTCCACCATGAGGACGTTGGCGACGACTGCCGCGCGGGCCGCGGCGTCAAGCTGCTCGGGACCGCCGTCGAAGACGTCCTCGACGAGGTCGTGCTCGACCCGCTGGCCGCCTGCGGAGACGACGCGGAGGAAGTATTGAGTGGCATCGTCGAGGCGCTCGTAGCGGGCGAGCAGGACATCGCGCAGGGTCTCCGGAAGGATCGAGTCCTCGCTCGCGAGCAGCTCCTCCACGAAGAACGGCACGCCCTCACTGCGCTCGAAGACGCTCTCGACCAGATCGAAGTCAGGCGTACGCCCGAGGATCGACTGCGCCTGCTTGCGTACTTGTGCACGCGTCAGCCGACGGAGCTCGAGCCGCTTGGCACGTCGGCCACGCTCGATCTCGGTCAGGAACACGCGCAGCGGATGGCCACGGTGGACGTCGTCACTGCGATAGGTCAAGACGATCATGATCGGGCCGGATGCCACGGCGCGCAGCAGGAATCGCAGCACCGTCAGGGTCGCCTCGTCGGCCCAGTGCAGGTCCTCGATCACGACGATCACCGGGCGCTCGCGCGCGAAGTGTTCGAGCAGCAGAGCCACACCCTCGTGGAGCCGGTTCTCGTTGGCTCCGCCCGCGACGTGGTCGCCGAGCTCGGGCAGCAGCACACCGATGGTGTCCCACCCCGGGCCCGCCGCCTCGAGCACGCGCTCGGTGCCCGCCTGGTCGACCAGCTCGCGCAGCACCGCGGTGATCGGTGCGTATGGCGTGGCGACCTCGCCGAGGTCGACGCACTGTCCGCGAAGGATGCGCGCAGAATCGGCGTTGCGGGCCGTGAACTCAGCGAGCAGCCGGCTCTTGCCGATGCCGGCCTCGCCGGCGACCACGACGGCCCTCGGCTCGCCGGCGACAACCTGCGCATAGAGTGCGTCGAGCTCGCGCAGGTCGGCATCACGGCCGATCAAAGCGGCACTGGAGGGCGGGAGGTGCACGCCTTCATCGTGCCACCTCCCGCCCACAGAATCGTGTGGTTCGCCGCGGCCTTCAGCCATGCGCGGGAGCGTCCGAGAACAGCTCCGCCAGCCGGTGCCGCACGGTGTAGGAGAGACCTCGACCGCCCGGCGCCCGACGAGCCTTCGCGCGTGCGCCCTGGCGTTCCAGGACGATGCGCCGACGCTCGTTGCGGAGGTTCAGCTCCTGCTCGCGCTGACGGTAGAGCGTGGACTCCACATATTCCGATGCAGTCATGGTGACCACTCCTTCGATCTCGATGTCTCCATCGTGATTTCTAAGGTGGGGTCGGCACATCGGACGAATGCCCTATCTTCGTCCTGACCTGCAGTTGAGCTGCCCTAAGGCGCTCAGACGACGGTGAGCGGCAGGAGGTTCTTGCCGGTGGGCCCGATCTGGATCTCGAGGTCCATCTGCGGGCACACGCCGCAGTCGAAGCACGGCGTCCAGCGGCAGTCCTCGACCTCGAGGGCGCCATCGGGATTGAGCGAGTCCTGCCAGTCCTCCCACAGCCAGTCGCGGTCGAGGCCGGCGTCGAGGTGGTCCCACGGGAGCACTTCGGCGTACTCGCGCTCGCGGACGGTGTACCAGTCGAGGTCGACCGGCTCGTCGGCCAGCGCCTCAGCGGTCTTGTCGGCCCAACGGTCGTACGAGAAGTGCTCGCTCCAGCCGTCGAACCGGCCGCCGTCACGCCACACCGCCTCGATGACCCGGCCGACGCGACGGTCGCCGCGGGACAGGAGTCCTTCGATGATGCCGGGCTTGCCGTCGTGATAGCGGAAGCCGATCGCCTTGCCGTAGCGCTTGTCGGCGCGGACCGCGTCGCGGAGCTTCTTGAGCCGCTCGTCCGTCGTCTCGTGGTCGAGCTGCGAGGCCCACTGGAACGGCGTGTGCGGCTTGGGCACGAACCCGCCGATCGACACGGTGCAGCGGATGTCGTTGCGGCCGGAGACCTCTCGGCCGGTCTGGATGACGCGCTTGGCGAGCTCGCCGATCTGCATCACGTCGTCGTCGGTCTCGGTCGGCAGGCCGCACATGAAGTAGAGCTTGACCTGACGCCAGCCGTGCGAATAGGCAGCGGCGACCGTGCGGATGAGGTCCTCCTCGGTCACCATCTTGTTGATGACCTTGCGGAGGCGCTCGCTGCCGCCCTCGGGCGCGAACGTCAGGCCGGAGCGGCGACCGTTGCGGCTGAACTCATTGGCCAGCGTGATGTTGAAGGCGTCGACGCGGGTCGACGGCAGCGACAAGGAGGTGTTGGTGCCCTCGTAGCGGTCGCCGAGCTGCTTGGCGACCTCGCCGATCTCGGTGTGGTCGGCGCTGGACAGCGACAGCAGCCCGACCTCCTCGAAGCCGGTCTTGTCGAGCCCGTTCTGCACCATCGCGCCGATGCCCTCGATCGAGCGCTCGCGCACGGGCCGGGTGATCATGCCGGCCTGGCAGAACCGGCAGCCACGCGTGCAGCCGCGGAAGATCTCGACGCTGAAGCGCTCGTGCACGGTCTCGGCGAGCGGGACCAGCGGGTTCTTGGGGTACGGCCAGGAGTCGAGGTCCATCAGCGTGTGCTTCGCGACGCGCCACGGGACACCGGGGCGGTTGGGCACGATCCGCTGGATGCGACCGTCGGGGAGGTAGGCCACGTCGTAGAACTTCGGGACGTACACGCCGCCGGACTTCGCGAGACGCATCAGGACCTCGTCGCGACCGCCGGGGCGCCCCTCGGCCTTCCACTCACGGACGACCTCGCTGATCGCCAGCACGATCTCCTCGCCGTCGCCGAGCACCGCGGCGTCGAGGAAGTCGGCGATCGGCTCGGGGTTGAACGCCGAGTGGCCACCGGCGATGACGATCGGATCGTCATCGCCGCGGTCGACCGCGTGCAGCGGCATGCCGGCGAGGTCGATCGCCGTCAGGAAGTTGGTGTAGCCGAGCTCGGTCGAGAACGAGACGCCGAACAGGTCGAACGCCCGGACCGGGCGATGTGCGTCGACCGTGAACTGCGGAATGCCGTTGTCGCGCATGACCTTCTCCATGTCGGAGAACACCGCGTACGTACGCTCAGCCAGGATCCAGTCGCGCTCGTTGAGGACTTCGTAGAGGATCTGCACGCCCTGGTTGGGCAGCCCCACCTCGTACGCGTCGGGGTACATCAGGGCCCAGCGCACCTGGGCGGAGTCCCACTCCTTGCTCGTCGCGTTGAGCTCGCCGCCGACGTACTGAATGGGCTTGCCGACAGACGGCAGCAGCGGTTCCAGGCGTGGGAAGAGGGACTCGACGGGCATGCCCCTAGGTTAGGCGCTGCACCGCACGGCGCGAAAACGTCGCTCGTGGGGACCGATCTTCATGCGTTCGCGCTGCCCCGACATCGCAAACGCAGGTGGGTCGCCGTGCAGGTCGACCGATATCCATGCCTTTGCGTCGTCCGAACACCAAGAACGCATGAAGATCCGTCGCCATCCACAGGCTTGACCGGACCTCGGAAGGCTCCACAGGACGTACGCCTGACGGTGCGCGCACCGGTGCCGACCGCGAACGTCTTGATGTATGGAGTCCGTCATGCGCGTCGCCGAGGCGAACGCCCGACATGGCAAGGGTGTTGTACGGCACCGGGTCGATCGCGGCATGTGGCAAAGGCCCTGTCGCGGCGTGATCGTCACGCACAATGGCCCACTCACCAGTGAACAAGCCTGGGCGGTCGCGCTCGCGTCAGCTCCGCCCCGGTCGGCTCTCGCCGGGCCGACTGCGCTCGAGGTGCACGGGATGGACGGCTTCAAGGACGATCAGATCCACGTTGTGATCCCCGCAGGTGGTCGCGCGCCTTCCTGGGAAGGGCTCGTCGTCCACGAGAGCACCGAGCTCAGCAACGCTGACGTTCATCCGCTGGAGGAGCCCCGGCGAACCCGAGTCGCCCGGAGCGTCATCGACCTGGCGAGCTGGTGCACCAACGATCGCTACGCCCGCGCGGCAGTCATAGCAGCGCTGCAGCAGGGCCTCGCCAACACTGCCCGGATGCGGGATGCCCTCACTCGACGAGGTCCATGTCGACGGCGCGGGCTGATCATCGAGTCGATCCTTGATGCCGCCGGCGGCATACAGTCACTCCCCGAACGCGACTTCGACGCACTGTGGCGAGCGGCCGGACTGCCGCGACCGACCCGGCAGCGTCGCGTACGCGGCACGGACGGGCGTTACTACCTCGATGCATCGTGGGAGTCGCTGGGCATGTCCGCAGAGATCCATGGGATCCCGCACCACGCGGTGCGCCAATGGGATGCCGATCTCCGTCGGGCCAATGAGATCGTCATCGGCGGCGACCGCTTGCTGATCTTCTCCTCGTACGCGATTCGCCACGAACAGGTCGCGGTCGCCGATCAGCTGTTCCGGATGGCCAGAACTTGCGGGTGGACCGGACCTGAGCCCGATCTCCATGCGTTGCGGGCGCTGCAGCACCCCAAACGCATGAAGTTCCGTCGAAGCGGAGTCGAGGGCGGACCGATCAACATGCGTTCGCGTCGCCAACACAGCGCAAACGCATGAAGATCGGTCCAAACCGGGGCGCAGACACTCGGATGGACACCCTAGGCTCGACGTGTGAGACGCAAACCCCGCGAGAAGCGCCCGTTCTCCTTGAAGTACGTACCGGTCGCGACCGACGGCGGTCCCGACCAGGTCCTCACGATCGAGAACCACACCGAGGTGTCGGTCCTGCCGACGCTCGCCTTCACGCCGATCAGCGTCTACGGGCACGAGCTGCCCCATGTCGTGACGCAGACCGTGAACGGCTCACACCTCGGAGGACCGCTGCTGCCGGCCGGCGGGACGCTGCGCGACATCTTGCGCTTCGACGGCCCCGGCAGCCGCCAGGTCCGCGGCGTGCGGGTCGAGCTGGCGGCGGTCGAGGAGATCGACCATCCGGCGCTCGAGCAGGACACCCGCAGCGTCATGATCGACCTGGAGCAGAAGGCCACGGACGAGCCCGCCGACTTCTGGGGCATCGGGCTGGTCAACCCCAACTCGTTCGGCGTGACCGTCCGCGTGTCGCTCCTGGAGTTCGAGGAGCGGGAGCGCGACTTCCCCAGGCAGGTCGTCGACGTCGTCACGCTGCAGGAGGACGTCGACCTCGCCTCGGTGTCCAACCACGTGATCTGGCTGCCCGAGGACGTACGCGGTCAGTTCCACGAGGTTGTGCACCACCTGCGCCAGCCGACGTACGCCTGAGTCAGCCGGAGTTGATCGCCCAGTTGAACCGCGGGGCGTCCGAGCCGCGCGCCATCGTCACCCGCATCCACAGCGACATCGTCATCTCCACCGCGGCAGCCGTGTCGATGCCGCCGAGGTCGACGACCTGCACGGGTCGCCAGCCCAGCGTGGCGAGGAGCTCCCGGGCCTGATCCTTGGCCGCGGCGTCGTCACCGCTGAGGAACACCACGTGGTCACCCTCGACGATCGACGGGTCCACCATCACGGTGCAGTTCATGGTGTTGAGCGCCTTCACGACACGCAACTCCGGGAATGCCGTCTGGATGCGCTGGCCCAGCGAGTCGTCGGCCGACGCCAACGGCTTGGGGAAGCCACCCTCGACAGGTTCGAGCTCGTTGGACACGTCGATGAGGGTCTTGCCGGCGAGAGCCTCCGCGCCGACGCTCTCGAGCGCGGCGATCGAGTGCAGGCCGTTGGTCGCGTTGACGATGACCTCGGCGTGGGCCACCGCATCGGCGAACGAGCCAGTGCGCACGCCGAGCGCGGCAACCGGCTCGAGGCTCGGGGAGTCAGCCGTACGCGCGCCGACGAGGACGTCGACACCCAGCTCGGCCAGCCGCGCCGCGAACGTACGGCCGACGATGCCGGTGCCGAGCACCCCGATCGAGGTCATGACAGCTCGGGGAACCAGAGGTCGATCTCGCGCTTGGCCGACTCCTCGGAGTCCGAGGCGTGCACGAGGTTCTCGCGGTTCGACAGCGACAGGTCGCCGCGGATCGTGCCGGGCGCAGCCTGGCGGCCGTCGGTGACGCCGTTGAGCAGGCGTACGACCGCGATGGCCTCGTCACCCTCGAGCACGAGCGCGACGAGCGGACCGGAGATCGCGAACTCACGGAGCGGCGGGTACCACGGCTGGTCGACGTGCTCGGCGTAGTGGGCATCGGCCTGGGCGGCGTCGATCGTCCGCTGCTCGAGCGCCACGATCGTCAGACCCTTGGCCTCGAACCGGGACAGGATCTGACCGGTCAGGCCGCGGCGTACGGCGTCGGGCTTGATCAGGACGAGGGTGCGTTGCGACATGGCCAAAACCTATCCTGCGACGCATCTCACTCCCGACGTGGACGCCCCCACCACCCCTGCGTACGTTCATGAGGTGGAGGGCCACGACGGCGCCTCGAAGGGAGACACATGGGCGAGCAGTGGTGGCGCGACGCAGTGATCTACCAGATCTACCCGCGGTCCTGGGCCGACTCCGACGGCGACGGGATCGGCGACCTGCCCGGCATCACCGCGCGGCTCCCCCACCTGGCTGACCTGGGCGTCGATGCCGTCTGGCTCTCGCCGTTCTACACCTCACCCCAGCACGATGCCGGCTACGACGTCGCCGACTACCGCGACGTCGACCCACTCTTCGGCGATCTCGCGGCATTCGATGCCCTCACCGCTCGCGCGCACGACCTCGGGCTGCGGGTCATCGTCGACATCGTGCCCAACCACTCGTCGAGCGAGCACCCCTGGTTCCAGGCCGCCCTGGTCGCCGAACCCGGGAGCCCGGAGCGGGCACGCTACATCTTCCGCGAGGGCCGCGACGGCGGGGACCTGCCGCCCAACAACTGGCAGAGCCTGTTCGGCGGCCCCGCGTGGACCCGGGTCACGGAGCCGGACGGTTCTCTCGGCCAGTGGTACCTGCACCTGTTCGACACCAGCCAGCCCGACTTCGACTGGACCAACGCCGAGGTGCGCTCCGAGCTCGAAGATGTTCTGCGATTCTGGCTCGATCGGGGCGTCGACGGGTTCCGGATCGACGTCGCTCACGGCCTGGTCAAGGCCGACGGACTGCCCGACAGCGAGTACGACCAATGGTCGGAGCCGACGGGCCTGGCGCCCATGTGGGACCAGCCCGGCGTCCACGATATCTACCGCAACTGGCGCCGGATCACCGACTCGTACGCCGTTGAGGACCAGGACGCCGATCGCATCCTGTGCGCCGAGGCCTGGGTGCTGCCCGCCGGCGCTCTCGCACGGTACGTCCGTGAGGACGAGCTCCACCAGTCGTTCAACTTCGAATACCTCATGACGCCGTGGCTGGCTGACGACCAGCGCCGGACGATCACCCACTCGCTCGCCCAGGCCGAGGCGGTCGGCGCGCCCCAGACCTGGGTGCTGTCCAACCACGACGTCGTACGCCATGCGAGCCGGCTCGGCTATCCGCAGCAACCGGGACTGCATCGCGTCGACGGCATCGGTGCCGACGACCCACAGCCGGACGCCGAGGTCGGACTGCGTCGCGCCCGCGCCGCGACAGCGGTCATGCTGGCACTGCCGGGCTCGGCCTACCTGTTCCAGGGCGAGGAGCTGGGCCTGCCCGAAGCCACTCGCCTGCCTGACGAAGCACGCCAGGATCCGACCTTCGCGCGTACCGAAGGCGCCTCGAAGGGCCGCGACGGCTGTCGCGTGCCGGTGCCGTGGGAAGCCGACGCCCCGTCGTACGGTTTCGGCCCCGGCGAGCACCCCTGGCTGCCCCAGCCACCCGAGTACGAAACGCTCGCCGCGGACCAGCAACGCGGGGTGCCCGGGTCGACTTTGGAGCTCTACCGAACGCTGCTGGCACTGCGGCGGGCGCTCCGGCTCGGCCGCGGCACTCTGACGTGGTTGGACGGTTTCCCGGACACCGTCCTGGCGTTCACGGTGACGTCCAGGGCCGGGCAGGTCACGGTGCTCGCCAACCTCGGCGAGGTGCCCGTGCCCCTCCCCGAGGGTGCGACTGTCCTCGCGTCGAGCCAGCCCGTCGATCCCGGCGCGCAGCTCGGCACCGACGCCTCGGTCTGGCTCACGCTCTGACCACCTCCCGGTTGCGCTCCCCCGAGGAGGCGGATACGTTCAACTCGTCCCTGTGACCGGCATCACGTGCCGGCCACGAACGGGATCGGGTTGGGGGAGGAATGGCCGTACGTTCTGTTCGACGAGTCGTTGCCGGCTGCGCTGCGGCGGCGCTGTCCATGAGTGTGCTGGCCGCCTGCGGCGGTGGAAGCGGCGGCAAGGCGACGCTCAACTGGTACATCAACCCTGACGGACAGGTCACGCTCAACAAGCTCGCCAAGACCTGCAGCACCAGCAAGTACGACATCAAGATCCAGCTCCTGCCGGCCAGCGCGACCGACCAGCGCACGCAGCTCGCCCGGCGCCTGGCGGCCAAGGACAGCTCGACCGACCTGATGAGCCTCGACCCGGTCTTCGTGCCCGAGTTCGCCAATGCCGAGTGGCTCGCCCCCTTCGAGGGCAAGCAGGCCGACCAGGTCCTCGACGACGACGTGCTCAAGGGCGCCGCCGAGACCGTGCAGTGGGACGACAAAGTCGTCGCGGCGCCACAGTGGGCCAACACGCAGGTGCTCTGGTACCGCCGCTCCCTCGCCGAGAAGGCCGGGCTCGACATGACCAAGCCCGTCACGTGGGACCAGGTCATCGACGCGGCCAGCGACAACGGCGCCACGGTCGGCGTCCAGGCCAACAAGTACGAGGCCTACGTCGTGTGGATCAATGCCCTCATTCAAGGCGCCGGCGGCAACATCCTCGATCCGTCAACGGTCGAGAAGGGCCGCGACGCCAAGGTCACGATCGACTCGGAGGCCGGTGAGGACGCGGCCGGGGTCATCAAGAAGCTCGCCGACTCCAAGGCCGCCCAGCCCGACTTCACGACATCCAACGAGGGCACGAGTCTCGGGTCCATGTTCCCCTCCAAGGGGCCCGGCGAGTTCATGACCAACTGGACGTTCGTCTACAAGAACTACGAAGGACTCATCGACAAGCCGAGCGGCCCCAAGGGCAAGACCGGCTTCGAGGACCTCGGCTGGGCGCGCTACCCGGAGACAGTCGAGGGTGAGGAGTCCAAGCCCCCGATCGGTGGCATCGACATCGGAGTCGGCGCCTACTCCAAGCACCTCGACTACGCCAAGGCTGCCGCCGTCTGCGTGACCAACGCCAAGGCGCAGACCGCGCTCGCCGTCAACGAGGGCCTGATGCCGTCGCGGCAGTCGGTCTATGACTCCGCCGAGCTCAAGAAGGCCTACCCTGCCGATCTGTTGAAGCTCTTCAGCGAGAGCGTCGACACCGGCGGACCGCGACCCAAGAGCGCGTTCTACAGCCAGATCTCGAGCGCGATCCAGTCGCGGTGGCACTCGCCCAACTCGGTCGGCCCGGGCACCCCCAAGAAGTCCGCTGACTTCTTGACAGCCATCCTCAAGGGAAAGGCGCTCTTGTGAGTACGTACGTACAAACGGCGGCTCCGGACGAGGCGCCCAAGGCGGTGGACTCCGACCGCACCCGCGCCGAGAACTCCTTGGCCCGCAAGCTCGTGGCACCGGCGGTCGTGCTCATGCTGGTCGTCACGGCGTTCCCGATGCTCCGGGCGCTCTATCTGTCGATGTTCAGCTACTCACTGACGGCCCCTGACGACAAGGAGTTCGTCGGTTTCCAGAACTACTGGACCGCCCTGAGCGACCCCTTGTTCTGGCGAGACACCGGCAACACCGTGATGGTCATGATCGTCACGGTGACGATCGAGCTGATCATCGGCTTCGCCTTCGCGATGGTCATGCACAAGCTGATCTTCGCTCGCGGCACGATCCGCACGTCGATCCTGATCCCCTACGGCGTCATCACCGTCGTCTCGGGTTTCGCCTGGCAGTTCGCGTTCTCCAACACCAACGGTTTCGTCAACAGCTGGCTGCCCTTCATCGGCGACGACTTCAACTGGTTCGCCAAGTACGACTCTTCGATGATCGCCATCATGGCGTCGGAGATCTGGAAGACCACGCCGTTCATGTCGCTGCTGCTGCTGGCCGGGCTTGCCCAGGTCTCCGAGGACATGCTCGAGGCCGCCAAGGTCGACGGCGCGACGTGGATCCAACGGCTCTACAAGGTGATCCTGCCCAACATGCGGGCGGCGATCATGGTGGCGGTGCTGTTCCGAGCGCTCGACGCCTACCGCATCTTCGACAACATCTTCGTCATGACCGCCGGCGCCAACAACACCGAGTCGATCTCGTTCCTGACCTATCGGCAGGTGATCGAGCAGTTCCAGCTGGGCATCGGTTCAGCGCTCTCCGTGCTGCTGTTCCTGTCCGTGCTGGTCCTGGCCTACGCGATCGTCAAGCTCTTCAAGGTCGATCTGTCGGCCGCGCGACAGGAGAACTGAGATGAAGGACATTCGCGGCCGCATCCTCACCGCAATCGGTGTGGTCTTCATCCTCTTCTGGTGCCTGCTTCCGGTCGCCTGGATCATCTCCCTGTCGTTCAAGTCCCAGGAGGCCGTCACCAACGGCAGTCCTGGATTCTTTCCCTCGGACGGTGGGGGTGCCGGGTGGAAGAACTACACGGACGTTCTCGACGACGAGCAGTTCCGGCACGCGATCATCAACTCGATCGGCATCTCGCTCATCGCGACCGCGCTGTCCGTGATCTTCGCGACCTTGGCGGCGTACGCCATTGCACGGCTCGAGTTCAAGGGCAAGAAGTTCGTGCTGACCACCGCTTTGGTCATCGCGATGTTCCCCGTGGTCTCGCTGGTGGGCCCGCTGTTCGACATGTGGCGCACGTTCGGCATCTATGACTCGTGGATCGGGCTCATCATCCCCTACATGTCGTTCACGCTGCCTCTGGCGATCTGGACCCTGTCGGCGTTCTTCCGCGAGATTCCGTGGGAGATGGAGCAGGCCGCCCAGGTCGACGGCGCCACGTCGTGGCAGGCGTTCCGCAAGGTCATCGTCCCGCTCGCCGCTCCTGGCGTGTTCACCGCGGCGATCCTGACGTTCTTCTTCGCGTGGAACGACTTCGTCTTCGGCATCTCGCTCACGTCGACCGAGCGAGCGCGTCCCATCCCCGCCGCCCTGTCGTTCTTCGTCGGGGCCGATCCGTTCAACCGGCCGGCATCGCTGCTGGCCGCGGGTGCCGTCGTCGCCACGGTCCCCATCGTCGTCCTCGTCCTGTTCTTCCAGCGCAAGATCGTCGCCGGCCTGACCGCCGGCGCAGTGAAGGGTTGATCCATGGCTGCCATCGAGATGAAAAACATCGTCAAGAAGTACGGCGACGGCTTCCCGGCCGTCAACGACGTCAGCATCGACGTCGCCGACGGCGAGTTCATGATCCTGGTCGGGCCCTCCGGCTGCGGGAAGTCGACGCTGCTGCGAATGATCGTCGGCCTCGAGGACATCACGTCGGGCGACATGATCATCGGCGGTGATCGGGTCAACGACCTCGCTCCCCGCGACCGCAACCTCTCGATGGTGTTCCAGAACTACGCGCTCTACCCACACCTCACGGTCTACGAGAACATCGCCTTCCCGCTCCGGCTGGCCAAGATGAGCAACAAGGAGATCGACGAGAAGGTCCGCGACGCCAGCAAGACGCTCGACCTCGACGAGCACCTGCAGCGCAAGCCCGGCAACCTCTCGGGTGGTCAGCGCCAGCGGGTCGCCATGGGTCGCGCGATCGTCCGCGAGGCCAGGGCGTTCCTGTTCGACGAGCCGCTGTCCAACCTCGATGCCAAGCTGCGCGGCCAGATGCGCACCGAGATCGCCCGCCTGCAGAAGCGGCTCGGCATCACGACGGTCTACGTCACGCACGACCAGACCGAAGCCATGACGCTCGGCGACCGCGTGGCCGTCATGAAGCGCGGCATCCTCCAGCAGCTCGCCAGCCCCCGCGAGCTCTACGAACAGCCGGTCAACCTGTTCGTCGCCGGGTTCATCGGATCACCGCCGATGAACTTCCTGCCCGCGACGGTCGAGGGCGACCAGGTCACCCTGCCGTTCGGCACGTTCTCGATCCCAAGCGCCAAGGCCGAGAAGACGGCCGGCAAGGGCCTGCTGATGGCCGGCATCCGGCCCGAGCACTTCGAGGACGTCTCGGTGATCCAGTCCGGCAACGTCGACACCTCGCGTACGTTCAAGGCGCACATCGACGTCCGTGAGTGGCTCGGCGACCAGCAGTACGCCTACGTGCCCTACGAGGCCGAAGCCGAGGTGCAGGCGCAGCTCAAGGAGCTGGCCCGCGAGGCCGACAGCGACTCGCTGCGCACGCAGCTCGTCGTCTCACTCGATTCCGACAGCAAGGTCGCCGAGGACGATGACGCCACGCTGTTCATCGACACCGACAAGATGCACCTGTTCGACCCGTCGACCGGGGAGAACCTCACCGTCGGGCTCTGACTCCGTCCTTTCGACGGACTCAGCGGCGCTTCTTGCCCTTGTGGCGGACGGCGTCCATGATCTCGGCGTCCCAGGCGTGGTCGCGGATCAGCCGATAGCGCTCCCCCGCGACCCGTAGGTAGGCCTCGGCGGGGCGCTCGTCGTCGCCGCGCACGCCGGCCTCCTCGATCAGCTTGACCACCGGCGCGAACTCTTCGGCGTACCAGCGCGCCGCCATCGTGCGCTTGTCCATGTAGGCGCCCTCGGCGTGCATCGTGCGCGTCGCCCACGCCTCGACGGTCTCGGCGATGACGCCGTAGTCGAACGGGTCGTCGACGGCGACGGCCGCCCGCGCCTCACCGGTGAACGGGACGCGCTGCAACATGATCCGACGCCAGTACTTGAGCTCGAGGTCGGACCGCGCCGCTATGCCCACCGGCGCCAGGAAGGTCTCGATCGCGGTGACCCGAGCCTCGATGACGTCGAGCTTGAGGCTGCGCGCGACCGAGACGCGGTGGTGGCCATCGCGTACGAAGTAATAGTCGCCGATCTGGTAGACGTCGATCGGCGGGATGTCCTCACCCGTCCGGCTGGCGCGCGACAGCCGCTCCCAGCGCTGGCGACTCACCGCCGAGGTGGGCCGGAACCGGCGATCGAAGTCACGCATCTTGTCGACCGACCCGACGATCGCGTCAAGCGGGATGACCTTGATGCCGAGATAGTGCTCGGCCCGCCGGCCCAGCGCCTCGACCACCTCGTCGAACGACAGGGACTGGACGACGTCGTCGGTGTCGTTGCGCAGCCGCGCTGCCAGTGCGGCGAGGAACTGCTGCCTCCGGGCGCGCATGAAGTCGCTCTCGGCGTCCACGCGTGGCGAGCCCGAGTCGCGCATCATGTCAGCCCCGCCTCCCCGGCCCGGCCACAATCGGCGCCGACGCGGCCTCGATCTCGATGACCTGCCACGGGATGACGTTGCGGATCGTCGTGCGGCCGAGCTCGCGATCGGGCTTGCGCATGCCGTACGGATGGATGTGGCCGTGCAGGTGCCACGCGGGCTGCAAGGTCTCGAGGACCCCGTGCAGTGCGGAGATGCCGACGTGCGGCCCGTCGGGCTCGTCGCCCAGACCGAGCGGCGGTGCGTGCGTCAGCAGGACGTCGACGGGTCCACCCGCGCGAGCGCCTTTGAGGAGCTTGGCGGCTCGCCGGTCGTACTCCTTCTGGGTGTACTGGTGCAGCCCGTGGTTGTAGACGACGCAGCCCCCGAGCCCCGCGATGCGCAATCCGCCGACCGTGGCGACCCGACCGTCGAGGTCGAGGAAGCCGCGAGGACCCTTGCCACCGGCCGTGCTCGGGTCGTGGTTGCCCGGCACGTACGCCGCCGGTGCGTCGACGAGCGAGATGAGCGACTCGAGATAGCCCCAGGGCAGGTCGCCCGCAGCGACGACGAGGTCAACCTCGAGGTCGCGCGCCCGCGACTCCATCGCGGGGACCTCCTCGTCGGCAACGGCCAACACGCGCACCATGACCTCGACACTAGCGCGGGACGAGGTGACTGACACGCCTCAGGCGTCGCCGGCCTCGCGGGCCCAGCGGGCTTTGTCCTCCTCGATGCGCCGGCCCACGAAGAACGCGCCGAACCACAGTGCCGCGAAGATCGCGCCGACGAAGAACATCACCGTGACGAGGAAGCCCAGCGCGATCGCGCCGGCCTGGATCGCGTGCCCCAGCACGTACGCCTGAGGGCGGCGGAGCGACCCGGCGGTCAGGATGCAGAGCAGGGCAAGGCCGAGACCGGAGATGAGGGCCAGCGGCTTGCTGACGTCCTCGACCGAGATCATCACGGGGACCGCGAGCGCCAGGATGATGGCCTCGAGGGTCAGCATCGCCGAGCACATGCCCCTCACGAAGGCGTTCCCCCGAACAGCACGCGCGCCTCCCCGACGGTGATCACCGATCCGGTGATGAGCACGCCGCCGCTGCCGATCGCGTCCTCGTTGCCCTCGGCGGAGTCCGCCATGGCCACGGCACGCTCGATCGCATCGTCGAGTCGCGGCACGAGGATGACGCGCTCGGCGCCGAAGATGTCGCCGGCCATCTCGGCCAGCTCTGCGGCCGGCATCGAGCGGGGGGTGCTGTTCTGGGTGCAGACGATCTCGGCCATGACCGGCTCGAACGTCCGCAGCATCTCCTCGACATCCTTGTCGGCCATGACGCCGACGACACCGATCAGCGGGCTGAACGTGAACGCGTCCTGGATGGCCTCGACCGTCGCCTGCGCGCCGTGCGGGTTGTGCGCCGCGTCGAGCAGCACGGTCGGGCTGCGACGTACGACCTCCAGCCGCCCCGGCGAGGTGACCTGCGCGAACGCCTCACGCACCAGGTCCGGATCGAGCTCCTTGGTGCCGGTGAACGCCTCGACGGCCGCCAAGGCGTACGCCGCGTTGTGGGCCTGGTGCGCGCCGTGCAACGGCAGGAAGATGTCGGAATAGGCCGAAGCGACGCCTTGCAGGTCGATCTGCTGGCCGCCGACCGCCGTCGTGCGATGGTTGACACCGAAGTCGACACCCTCGCGCAGCGCGATCGCGCCGACCTCGACCGCGCGACGCATCAGGACATCCATGACGGCGTCGGTCTGCTGCGCGACGACGACGTGCGAACCGGGCTTGATGATGCCCGCCTTCTCCACCGCGATGATCTCGGGACGGTCGCCGAGGTAGCGCTCGTGGTCGACACCGATCGGCGTGATGACCGCGACCTGGCCGTCGGCGACATTGGTCGCATCCCACGAACCGCCCATCCCGACCTCAATCACGGCGGCATCGACCGGGGCGTCGGCGAACGCCGCGAACGCCATCGCCGTGATCATCTCGAAGAACGACAACGGGTGCTCCGACGAGTCGTCCACGATCTGCGCATATGCCGCGACGTCCGCGAACGCATCGACGAACAGCTCCTCGGTCAGCGGGACACCGTCGAGGCAGATGCGCTCGGTCATCGACTGCAGGTGCGGGCTCGTGAACCGGCCCGTACGCAGGTCGAGGGCCCGCAGGAGCGTGTCGACCATGCGACTCGTCGAGGTCTTGCCATTGGTGCCCGTCAGGTGGATGACCGGATAGGCACGCTGCGGGTCTCCGAGGAGCCGGCAGACGGCAGCGATCCGGTCGAGAGACGGCTCGAGACGTGTCTCGGGCCACCGGCCGAGAAGCGCGCGCTCGACCTCCGCATAGGTGACTGTCATCGTCGTCCATTGTCGCAGGACCTCAGGGGACGATCAGGGGCACCACCTATGTCACATTTGTCGGTGCATTACGTCATGATGTTGTCACCGTGTTTCGCGTCCCGATCGGACGCTCACCCGAGGAGAAATTCATGAACCGCCAGATCGCGGGCTGGATCGCCCACCGCTGGGCCAAGTGGGTCACATTGGTCGTCTCACTCATCTTCATCGTCATCATGGCGATCCTGGGCTTCAAGCTCACCGGCATCCAGGAGAACGACATCGGGTCGTGGCTGCCCGGCGATGCCGAGTCGACCCAGGTCATCAACAAGGCCGAGGCATTCTCGGACCCCAACAGTGCCCCAGCGGTCGTGCTCTACGTGCGCGACTCCGGCATCACGCCGGCCGACCTGGCCAAGGCCAAGGCCGACGCGGCGGCGTTCGCCGACGTCAAGCTGGTCGACCAGGACGTCGTCGGTCCCATTCCGTCCAAGGACGGCAAGGCGCTCCAGGTCATCCCGACGATCACGATGGATGAGGACGGCTGGGACAAGCTGCCCGACGCCGTCAAGGACATCCGCAAGGTCGCCGAGAAGGACTCCAACGGTCTCGACGTCAAGATCGCCGGTCCCGCAGCTCTGGGCGCCGACCAGGCCAAGGCGTTCGCGGGCATCGACGGCATCCTGCTGTACTCGGCACTGGGCGTGGTCGTGATCCTGCTGCTGCTGACCTACCGCAGCCCCGTGCTGTGGCTGATTCCGCTGCTCTGTGGTGTCGCGAGCGTCCTGACGGCCCAGGGCTTCGTCTATCTGCTGGCCAAGGCCTTCGGGCTCACGGTCAACGGCCAGAGCGCGGCGATCCTGAGCATCCTGACCTTGGGTGCCGGCATCGACTACGCCTTGCTGCTCGTGGCCCGCTATCGCGAAGAGCTGCGCCACTATTCCGACCGGCACGAGGCGATGGCGCACGCCCTGCACCGCGCCGGCCCGGCCATCATCGCCAGTGGCGCGACCGTGATCATCGGGCTGCTGTGCCTGATCTTCGCCCAGATGAACTCCACGAGCAGCCTCGGTCCGGTGACCGCGGCGGGCATCGTCATGGCACTGCTCATGATGATGGTCCTGCTCCCGGCCCTGCTGGTGATCTTCGGCCGCTGGGTGTTCTGGCCGTTCATCCCGCACTTCGGCGACCCCGAGCGCAACGAGTCGGGCGTCTGGGGCCGGGTCGGCCGCGGCATCGCCAAGAAGCCCCGGTTCGTCTGGATCGTCACGGCCATGATCCTCGGCGGGTTCTCGCTGGGCATCTTCCAGCTCGACGCCAACGGTCTGACCAACGCGGACAGCTTCACCAAGACCCAGCCGTCGATCACGGCCGACAAGGAGCTGGCCAAGCACTTCGACGGCGGAGCCGGCTCGCCAGTTGCGGTCGTCGCCAAGGCCGATCACGCGGACGCCGTCAAGACAGCCTTTGCGTCCGTCAAGGGCATCGACCCGGCGAGCGTCGAGGTCAAGGACAGCGCCAAGGGTGTCGCCTACCTCGAGGGCACGCTGACGTCGGCGCCGGATTCCACCACGGCGTTCGACACGGTCGACCGGGTCCGCGATGCGGTGCACAAGGTGCCAGGCGCCGACGCGCTGGTCGGCGGCAACACGGCGATCAACAAGGACGTGCAGTCGGCGTCCGCGGCCGACAACAGGCTGATCATCCCGATCGTGCTGGTCGCCGTGTTCATCATCCTGGCCATCCTGCTGAGGGCGTTGGCGGCACCGTTGATCCTGCTCGGCACCGTCGTGCTGTCGTTCGGCGCGGCCCTCGGCATCGGCGCGCTGGTGTTCCGGCACGTGTTCGACTTCGCCGGCGCGGATTCCTCGTTCCCGCTGTTCGCGTTCGTGTTCCTGGTGGCGCTGGGCATCGACTACAACATCTTCCTCATGACGAGAGTCAGGGAGGAGTCGTTGCGGTTCGGCACCCGCCGAGGAGCCCTGATCGGCCTCGGCGCGACGGGGGGCGTCATCACCTCCGCAGGTCTCGTCCTGGCCGGTACGTTCGCGGCGCTGGGCTCGATCCCGATCGTGTTCCTGGCCGAGCTCGGCTTCACGGTCGCGGTCGGCGTCCTGCTCGACACGATCATCGTGCGCTCGGTGCTCGTGACGGCGCTCAACCTGGACATCGGCCGCCACATCTGGTGGCCGAGCCAGCTGGCCAAGAAGGAAGACGTCGCGATCAGCCAGCCCGGTGACGACGCCGTCCACTCCAAGGTCGACGCCTAGGTTCCAGCTGTCGGCGTCGCGGGTCACCACCACGGTGGCCCGCGACGCCGATGCCTGAGCGCCAACCGTCCGCACATAGACTTGCCTGCTGTGAACACAGTCCCGGAGAAGCCCGTCCTCGAAGGCCTCGAGGCCACCTGGTCCGCCCGTTGGGCCGAGCTGGGCACCTACACGTTCGACCGTACGAAGACCCGCGACCAGATCTACTCGATCGACACTCCCCCGCCGACCGTCTCGGGTTCCCTGCACGTCGGCCACGTGTTCTCCTACACCCACACCGATCTCATCGCCCGCTACCAGCGCATGCGCGGCAAAGAGGTCTTCTACCCCATGGGCTGGGACGACAACGGCCTGCCGACCGAGCGCCGGGTCCAGAACTTCTACGGCGTGCGCTGCGACCCGTCGCTGCCCTACGACGCCGACTTCATACCTCCCGAGAAGCCCGACGCGAAGCGGCAGATCCCGATCAGCCGGCGCAACTTCGTCGAGCTCTGCAACGAGCTCGTCGAGGAGGACGAAAAGGTCTTCGAGCAGCTCTGGCGCACGCTCGGCCTCAGCGTCGACTGGTCGCAGCAGTACACGACGATCGGCAACGCCTCCCAGGTCGTCTCGCAGCGCGCGTTCCTGCGCAACGTCGCCCGCGGCGAGGCCTACCAGCAGGACGCGCCGACGCTCTGGGACGTGACCTATCAGACCGCCGTCGCCCAGGCCGAGCTCGAGGCCCGCGAATATCCCGGCGCCTATCACCGCGTGGCGTTCCACGGCGGCGACTCCCCCGTGATCATCGAGACGACTCGCCCCGAGCTCATCGCGGCGTGCGTCGCGTTGATCGCGCACCCGGATGACGAGCGCTACCAGTCGCTGTTCGGCACCACCGTGACGTCCCCGCTCTACGGCGTCGAGGTGCCCGTCGTCGCGCACACTCTCGCGGATCCCGAGAAGGGGTCCGGCATCGTGATGTCCTGCACGTTCGGCGACCTCACCGACGTCCAGTGGTGGCGCGAGCTGCAGCTGCCCAACCGGACGATCATCGGCCGCGACGGCCGCGTGCTCCGTGAGACACCGGAGTGGATCACGGCAGACGGCGTCGGCCGCTACGAGGAGATCGCCGGCAAGACCACGTTCTCCGCCCGCGAGGCCGTCGTCGCCGCGCTCCGCGAGACCGGCGACCTCGACGGCGAGCCGACCCCCACACAGCGCATGGCCAACTTCTACGAGCGCGGCGACAAGCCGCTCGAGATCGTCTCGACCCGCCAGTGGTACATCACCAATGGCGGTCGCGATGCTGACCTCCGCAGCAAGCTGGTGGCACGCGGCGACGAGATCGACTGGGTGCCGGCCTACATGCAGTCGCGCCTGACCAACTGGATCGAGGGGCTCAACGGCGACTGGCTCGTGTCGCGCCAGCGCTTCTTCGGCATCCCGTTCCCGGTCTGGTACCGCCTCGACGCCGACGGCGAGCCCGACTACGACGACCCGATCCTCGCCGATGAGGCGAGCCTGCCGGTCGACCCGTCCTCAGAGGTCCCGCCAGGATTCACCGAGTCGCAGCGCGGTGAACCCGGAGGCTTCCTCGCCGACCCCGACGTCCTCGACACCTGGGCGACCTCGTCACTGACGCCGCAGATCATCTGCGGCTGGGAGCGCGACCCCGACCTGTTCGAGCGGACGTTCCCGATGGACCTGCGCCCGCAGGGCCACGACATCATCCGCACCTGGCTGTTCTCATCGATCGTGCGCGCGCACCTCGAGCACGGCGTGGCGCCGTGGACGCATGCCGCCCTCTCAGGCTTCGTCGTCGACCCCGATCGCAAGAAGATGAGCAAGTCCAAGGGCAATGTCGTGGTCCCCGACGAGATCCTCGACAAGTACGGCGCCGACGCGGTCCGTTGGCGCGCAGCCGGCGCCCGGCCGGGGGCCGACTCCCCGTTCGACGAGGCACAGATGAAGGTCGGTCGCCGCCTTGCGATGAAGGTCCTCAACGCGAGCAAGTTCGTGCTCGCGTCCGAGGAGGCGTACGGCCTGGGTGCCGGTGCGAGCGACCTCGACCCGTCGCGCGTCACCGAGGCGATCGATCTCGCGATGCTCAGCCGCCTGCGGCTCGTCGTCGACGAAGCCACGGCCCGGTTCGAGGAGTACGACTACGCGACTGCTCTCGAGGTCGCCGAGAAGTTCTTCTGGGACTTCTGCGACGACTACCTCGAGCTGGTCAAGGAGCGCTCGCGCCGCGACGACGCCGCCGGCCAGTCGGCACGCAGCGCGTTCGTGCTCGCGCTCTCGGTGCAGCTGCGTCTGCTCGCGCCGTTCCTGCCCTATGTGACCGAAGAGGTCTGGTCGTGGTGGCAGGAGGGCTCGATCCACCGATCCACGTGGCCGGTCAACGACGTCGACCTGGCCACCGACCGCCACGATCCGGCGCTGCTCAGCTCCGCCGCGTCGGTCCTGGCCGACATCCGCGGCGCGAAGTCGACCGCCAAGGTCAGCCAGAAGACCGAGATCAGCAATCTCACGATCAGCGCCACGAAGGCGAGACTCGACCTCGTGCGACTCGCGATCGGCGACGTCCTCGCGGCGGGCCGGGTCGTCGCCGAGCCGACCTACGTCGCCGACGAGACCGTCGACGGCTTCGCGGTCGAGGCGACGCCCGCGCTCGTCGACTGACCGTCGGTCAGTGCGGGCTCTCGGTCCAGCGATCGCTCTGGGTCAGCCAGAACAGGTAGCCCAGCGCAGGCACGACGATGACGCCGGCGAGCCCGACGACCACCAGGAGGCCGGCGAGCGTGGCGTCGGCGCCCGCCGCGGCCGAGATCTTGACCTGGTCGACCAGGATCCACGGATATTGCGCCACGCCCCAGCCGATGACGACAGCCGCCACGGCGGCGACCGCCGTCAAGCGCGCCGGCGCAAACCGCCTGCGATGGAGCAGGACGAGCGTCGCGAGCCCGGCGATGGCCGACGCCACGATCAACGGCGCAGCCGGGCCCAGCAGGCGGTCGCTGAGCGTCGGCGAGTCGTGCTTGATCGGCACGAGCGCCGCGAACACGACGATGCCGGTCACGACGCCGACGCCGATCGTACGGATGCGCAGCGTCTCGCTCAGCGAGTCGTGACCCGAACGCGCCGCGTCGGCCGTCAGGAAGGCGCCGGCGAGGAACGCGCAGGTGCCAACCGCGATGAGGCCGCCGAACAACGACGTCGGGTGCAGCCACGAGCTGAGCTGGTCGCCGTTGCCCTCAGCCGGCACTCGACCCGAGGCGACGGCGCCAGCAGCAGCGCCGAGGAAGAACGGCGTGATCAACGATGATCCCGCGAAGACCGCCCCGAACAGCCGCGCCTGGGCCAGCGTGGCGGAGTACTTGCGGAACGCGAAGCTGGCCCCGCGCAGGACGATTCCGACGAGCGCCAGAGCGAGCGGCAGGGTGAGCGTCGTCGTCGCGGCGGCGAAGGTCTCGGGGAAGCCGGTCCACCAGATCACCAGGATGTAGATCAGCCACACGTGGTTGGCCTCCCACACCGGGCCGATGCTGTGGTCGATCAGGACTCGCAGCTCGCCGCCGCGCTCGGACCCACCCGCCGTGAGGTCGAAGAATCCCGATCCGAAGTCCGCACCGCCGAACAGGGCGTAGAGCACGATGCCGGCGAACATCGCGATCGCGACGACGACTGCGAGACTCATCGGGCCCCCTCATCGAGGGTCGAGGCGCCTGGACCGTACGGGCTCGGCAGGTCCTCCTCGCCCGCACGCCATCGCCTGGCCATCGACCGCAGCACGACGAACGCGCCGATCGTCATGCCGACGTAGACGACGACCGCGGCGGCATAGCTCCACCACAGCCCGGCGCTCTGGCTCGCCGCATCCTCGGTGCGCAGGATGCCCCACACCACCCACGGCTGCCGGCCGACCTCGGTCGCGATCCAGCCGGCCTCCATCGCGAGGATCGCGAGCGGGCCGGCGATCACCGCGCCCCGCAGGAACCAGCGCTTGGGCAGCAGGTCGTGGCCTCGCCAGCGGGCCGCCCAGAACACGACCACGACGATCGCGAGCAGCGTGCCGAGGCCGACCATCGACTGGAACGCCAAGTGCGTGATGTTGACGGGCGGGCGGTCAGCGACGGGCACCGTGTCGAGGCCGGGGACGGGCTTGTCGAACGAGTTGCGGGCGATGAGCGAGCCGATCTTGGGGATGTCGATCGCACCGTGCACCTTGCCGTCGATCAGGACACCACCGAGACGCAGCGGCGCGGGCTGCTCCGTCGTCGTCGCGAGCTCGAACGCCGCAAGCTTCGACGGCTGCGTCTCGCCGACCCGAAGCCCCAGGATGTGGCCGATGAACGGCTGCACGACGGCGGCGATCGTGGCGAACACGAACGGCACCGTGAAGCCCAGCCGGTGGTGCGCGTCGACGCGGCCCTTGAGCATGCCCGCGGCGTAGACGCCCGCCACGACGAACCCGACGACCATGAACGCGGCGAACCACATGTGCGCGAACTGCAGGTAGACCCCGTCGTTGAACATCGCGCGCCACGGGTTGACGTCGGTGACCTCACCGTTGACGAGCTTGAAGCCCGTCGGGTTGTTCATCCAGGCATTGACCGAGATCACGCAGAACGTGCCCACGATGCCGGCCAGGCCCATCGGGATCAGCATCGCGAGGTGCCGACGCGGCGGCATGCGGTCCCAGCCGTAGAGGTAGATGCCGAGGAAGATCGCCTCGACGAAGAACGACAGGCCCTCGAAGGCGAACGGCAGGCCGAGGACGTCCCCGAACCTGCCCATCAGCCCCGGCCACAGGATGCCCATCTCGAAGCTGAGCACCGTGCCGGAGACCGCGCCGATCGCGAACAGCACCGCCGACACCTTGGCCCAGCGCTTGGCCAGCCCCAGCGCGACCGGGTCGTCGCGCACGATGCCACGTCGATGGACGACGTAGATCATCGTCGGGAAGGCGACGCCGAAGCAGGCGAGGATGATGTGCCAACCGAGCGACAGCGCCATCTGCTCACGCGCTGGGAGGAGCCCTGGAGGGGCATCGCTCGAGGTCAGGACGGTGGTGATGACTCCGGCGAAGTCCATGACTTGACCCTACGTCCGCGACACCGCCGAATCACGTGTGGATGGTGTGAGAAGGTCTGTGCGACGAATTGGTCACATCGCGGACCTTTACGCCACGGTGCGGAACGTGATGCCGGCCTTCTGGAGCCGCGTGATCAGCGCGTCGCCCATCGCCACGGCCGTCGTGGTCTGTCCGGCGACCTGGGGCACGTCGTCGTACGCCAGGCAGAGCGCCGACTCGCTGAGCATCTTCGACGTCTCGGTGTAGCCGGGGTCGCCACCGGTGACCTCGGCATGGACCTTCTTGCCGCCGCCCTCGGCGAAGACGCTGAACCTGAACCAGGACTTCTCGCGCTTGGCCTCCGACGGGCCGGCCCCGGGGTCCTTGACCTTGAGCAGCAGTGCTCGGGTCGGCGGCAGCTGGGCGCCGAGGAACGCAACGCCGAGGCCGAGTCCCGACGCGGCGAGCATGCGACGGGTCTTGAAGTGTGCGAAGTGTGAGTAGGTGAACTCCGGGCCGTAACGCGCGAGCGTCCGGGCCGATCGGAGCACGATCTGCGGGTCGATCGTGGGCATCGGCACGCCCCAGCCGCCGAGCTCGGGCGCCTTGCCGAGCTTGCCGGACCCGCGGACCTTGCGTCCCTCGGGGCGTGGCTCAGCCTTGCGGCGGGCACCTGCGATCTTGCCGGACTCGCGCATCGACGAGAACTGGTTGATCGCCGAGTGATAGGTGCCGCCGGAGAACTCCGCGTTGGCCCGGATGTAGCCGCGTACGTGGATCGGCACATCCTCGGGCAGCTGCTCCACGGCGTAGAGGACACCCAGGTCGTACGGGATCGAGTCGAAGCCGCACGCGTGGATGATCCGCGCGCCGGTCTCGACCGCTCGCTCGTGGTACTTGAGCCACATGTCGTCGACGAACTGCGGCTCGCCGGTCAGGTCGAGGTAGGCGATGCCGGCCTCGACGCTCGCCTTGACCGCGGCCTCGCCGTACTTGAGGTAGGGGCCGACCGTGGTGACGAGCACCCGGGTGCTCTTGGCCAGCGCGGCCATCGAGTCGGCATTGCCGATGTCGGCGGAGATGATCTCGGGACGTACGCCGCCGAGCCGCTCGATGCGGTCGGCGACCGCCTCGAGCTTGCTCTGGTTGCGGCCGGCGATCGCCCACGTGCCGCCCGGCGGCAGGTGCTCACCGAGGTAGTCGGCGGTCAGGCCGCCGGTGAATCCGGTGGCCCCGAGCAGGGCGATGTCGACTGAGGTCATGCGCCCAACCTACCGACGGTATGGCTGGAGCAGAACCCAGGAGCCCTAGGATGCCTTCTTGGCCACTTCGTCGTGGGTCAGGATCGTCGGGCCCTCGGTGCCGGCAACCGTGGCTTCGGTCACGATGACCTTGGCGACATCGTCGCGGCTCGGGATCTCGTACATGACCGGCTCGAGCACGGCCTCGATGATCGAGCGGAGCCCACGAGCGCCGGTGCCCCGGGCGAGCGCCAGGTCAGCCATCGCGGCGGCGGCATCGGTGCTGAACTCGAGCTCGACCCCGTCGATCTCGAACAGTCGGACGTATTGCTTGGTCAGGGCGTTGCGGGGCTCGGTCAGGATCGCGACGAGCGCTTCCTTGTCGAGGTTGTCGACCGCCGCGATGACCGGCAGACGGCCGATGAACTCCGGGATGAGGCCGAACTTGAGCAGGTCCTCGGGCAGCACCTTGGAGTAGAGCTTCTCGGGGGCGACGCTCGCGCCGATGTCGACCTGGCCGGTGTTGAAGCCGAGGCTCGTCTTGCCGCTGCGCTGCTCGATGATCTGGTCGAGGCCGGCGAACGCACCGCCGACGATGAACAGCACGTTGGTCGTGTCGATCTGGATGAACTCCTGGTGCGGGTGCTTGCGCCCACCCTGCGGAGGCACCGAGGCGGTCGTGCCCTCGAGTATCTTGAGCAGGGCCTGCTGCACGCCCTCACCCGACACGTCACGCGTGATCGACGGGTTCTCGCTCTTGCGCGAGATCTTGTCGACCTCGTCGATGTAGATGATGCCGGTCTCGGCCTTCTTGACATCGTAGTCGGCGGCCTGGATGAGCTTGAGGAGTATGTTCTCGACGTCCTCGCCGACGTAACCGGCCTCGGTCAGCGCGGTGGCGTCGGCGATCGCGAACGGCACGTTGAGCATGCGGGCCAGGGTCTGGGCGAGATAGGTCTTGCCGCAGCCGGTCGGGCCGACCAGCAAGATGTTGGACTTGGCCAGCTCGACCTGGTCGTCCTTGCTCCGCGAGCTGCCGACCTGGGCCTGGACGCGCTTGTAGTGGTTGTAGACGGCCACGGCCAGCGACTTCTTGGCACCGTCCTGACCGATGACGTAGCCGTTGAGGAAGTCGTAGATCTCGTGGGGCTTGGGCAGCTCGCCCAGGCTCAGCTCGGCTCCCTCGGCGAGCTCTTCCTCGATGATCTCGTTGCAGAGGTCGATGCACTCGTCGCAGATGTAGACGCCGGGGCCGGCGATCAGCTTCTTGACCTGCTTCTGGCTCTTTCCGCAGAAAGAACACTTCAGCAGATCGGCGGTTTCACCAATGCGTGCCACGTGGAGAGTCCCTTCTTCGACTTGCGCGGTTGGAGCCTGGCGCGGCCCGTGACCGAGAGAGCAACATTTTCACCCTAGCGGCGAATGTGCCCTGCGTCTCGGTCACGGCGCCGTATGTCGTCGTGCGTGTCGCCTAGATCGCGGGGACCTTGAGCGTCTCGAGCACCTCGTCGATGAGGCCGTACTCGAGCGCCTGTGCGGCGGTGAGGATCTTGTCGCGGTCGACGTCGCGGCTGACTTCCTCGACGGGCTTGCCCGACGCGTCGGAGATCATCTTCTCCATCAGCTCACGCATGCGCAGGATCTCGTTGGCCTGGATCTCGAGGTCGGAGATCTGGCCGCCCGTGCCCTCGGTGTAGGGCTGGTGGATCAGGATGCGGCTGTTGGGCAGCGCGAGGCGCTTGCCCGGCGTGCCGGCGGCGAGCAGCACCGCAGCGGCCGAGGCGGCCTGTCCGAGGCAGATCGTCTGCACGTCGGGCTTGAGGTAGCGCATCGTGTCGTAGATCGCGGTCAGCGCCGTGAACGAGCCGCCGGGGCTGTTGATGTAGATGCTGATGTCGCGGTCGGGGTCCATCGCCTGGAGGCACAGCATCTGGGCCATGACGGCGTTGGCGACGTCGTCGCTGATCGGCGTGCCGAGGAAGATGATGCGGTCCTCGAACAGCTTGGCGTAGGGGTCGATGCGCCTGAAGCCGTACGACGTGCGCTCTTCCCACTGGGGAATGTAATAGCTCATGATGTGAGGTCTCCTGCGCTCGCGACGACGTGATCGATGAGGCCGTACTCCTTGGCCTGGGCCGGCGTGAACCACCGGTCGCGGTCCGAGTCGAGCTCGATCTGCTCGACGGTCTGGCCACTGTGCTGGGCCTGCAGCTCGTTGAGCTGCTTCTTGAGCAGCAGGCTCTGCTGGGCCTGGATCTTGATGTCCGACGCCGAGCCACCGATGCCGCCCGAGGGCTGGTGCATCATGATGCGCGCGTGCGGCAGGGCGTAGCGCTTGCCGGCCGTGCCCGCTGCGAGCAGGAACTGGCCCATCGAGGCGGCCAGGCCCATCCCGAACGTGGCGACGTCGTTGGAGATGAACTGCATCGTGTCGTAGATCGCCATGCCGGAGTCGACTGAGCCGCCCGGCGAGTTGATGTAGAGGTAGATGTCGGCCTGCGGGTCCTCGGCGTTGAGCAGCAGCATCTGCGCACAGATCGCGTTGGAGTTGGAGTCGCGGACCTCGGAGCCCAGGAACACGATGCGTTCCTTGAGCAGCCGCTGGTAGATGTGGCCGTCGAGATCCGAGGGGCCGGCCTCGCCGGCCATTCTCGGCGACATGGGGCTGGGGGTATCCGGTGTGTTCACGTCCCCAAACCTAGACGGCCCAGCGATCGAACACACGCGAAAACACGGCTGTTCGCTGACAGCGTGAACCGTCAGCGAGAGATCGAGGACGTCAGACGGTGAACGCCTCGCGAAAGCGCTCGAGGGCGAGGTCGGAGTCGCCGCTCGCGTACGCCTCCATGGCCACGACACCGTCGTAGCCTGCGTCGGCGAGCGCCCGCGCGACGAACGGCCAGTTGACCTCTCCGGTGCCCGGCTCGCACCGCCCCGGCACGTCCGCGACCTGCACCTCGCCGAGGTGCGGCGCAGAACGCTGGATGAGCTCGACGAGGTTCCCCTCACCGATCTGCGCGTGATAGAGGTCGAGGTTCATCTTCAGGTGTGGACTGTCGACCGCGCTGACCAAGGCGAGCGTGTCGGCGGCGCGACCGAACGGGGTGCCGGGGTGATCGACCTCGGTGTTGAGGTTCTCCAGCACGAACGTCACGCCATGCCGCTCCCCCAGCTCCGCGACGCGCGAGAGCGTACGTTCGGCGGCCAGCCACATGTCGCCCGTCACGACCTCGACCGGGCGTACGGGGATGCCGCCATCCCCCAGCCCGGTGCCGTGCAGGTTGAGCGTCGGGCAGCGGATCGCCTGGGCGAACGGAATCGACTGCTCTGCGGTGTGCAGCAGGTCGTCGGCGCCGTCGACGGTGATCAGGTCACCCGTGACGTAGCCCGTCATCGACGTGAACGTCGCGCCCGTGGCCGCCAAGGCAGCGGCGTCCTTGTCGGTCCACCCCCAGATCTCAGCGGCGAACCCGGCGTCGTG
The DNA here is from genome assembly GCF_004134905.2 of Aeromicrobium ginsengisoli. GTDB lineage: Bacteria > Actinomycetota > Actinomycetes > Propionibacteriales > Nocardioidaceae > Aeromicrobium > Aeromicrobium ginsengisoli. The sequence goes on from NZ_SDPQ02000001.1 coordinate 923,122, forward strand.
GATCCGCTCGATGCGGTCCAGCAACGGGAGCTCGGTGAACACCATCTCGGCGCACACCGCCAACGTGAAGGTCATCCCTGGACCTTCGCTCGGGTGCCGGACTGGTACGACTCGATGCACGCCTGCGCGATCGCGAAAGCAGCTCGGGCAGCGTCGCCCGTCACCGAGGGCGTACGCCCCTCGAGGATCGCCGCCGCGAACTCGGCGAACTCGGCCGTGTAGGCGTCGATCATCAGCTCAACGTCGCCGTGAGCCGTCGCGGCCAGGCGTCCCGAGGCGTCATGGAGGCGCATCGACGACGTGGCACCCTCGCCCGCGGTCACCATGCCGGCCGACCCCAGCACCTCACCACGTACGTCATAGCCGTAGGCCGCGGCGAAGCTCGCCTCGGCGGTGGCGATCGCGCCGTTGTCGAAGCGGATCACCACGTTCGCGTGGTCCAGCAACGTCGGATGGCCGGGCGCGGTGAGCGAGTCAGCCGTCGCGACGACATCGACCGCCCGCGCACCGGGGTTGAGCCAGTTGAGCGTGTCGAAGTCGTGAATCAGGGTCTGGGTGAAGATCGTCCACGGCGGCACCACGTCGGGGTCTGCGGGGCCCGAGCCCGGGTCGCGCGTCACCGAACGCAGTTGACGGACCGTGCCGATGCGACCAGCGGCGATCGCGTCGTGCGCAGCCCGGAAGTCTGCGGCAAACCGGCGGTTGAAGCCGACCTGGAACGCCACGCCGGCCTTCGCCGTCGCCGTGATGCCCTGCTCGATCTCGGCGAGGCTCATGCCGGCCGGCTTCTCGGAGAACACGTGCTTGCCAGCGTCCGCGGCGGCGACGATCAGTTCTGCGTGTGCCGTCGAGGAGGCCGCGATGACGACTGCGTCGACGTCGTCGGCGGCGAAGATCGCCTCGGGTGACGTCTCACCCCGAGCGCCCAGCGGCTCGGCGAGATCCGCCGCAACGCCGGGCCGCGGGTCTGCCACGGCAACCAGCTGGGCCTCAGGCACGCGACGCGCGATGACAGAGGCGTGGGACGCGCCGATGCGTCCTGCTCCGATGAGTCCGATACGGACGGGTGTGAAGGACATACGGTTTCCTAGGAGTAGAGGTTGGGTCGGGGATCGAGCGGGACGTTCTGGCGCCCGCCCGTCGCGAGTGACGCGACACCGGAGGCCGCGACGACGTTGGCGACATAGCCGTCCCACGCGCTGGGTCCGTGGACAACGCCGTTGAGCGCGTCCTCGGCCCATGCGCTGAGCTCGAGACGGTAGGCGTCGGAGAACCGCCCGATGAAGTCGTCCCGCACCCGCACGCCGTCGATGCCCGCCTTGCGGATGCTCGAAGGGTTCGGGGGTACGAGCGAGACGGTGCCCGACGTGCCAACGAGCTCACAGCGCACGTCATAGCCGTAGGCCGCGTTGACGAACACCTCGACCGAGACCAACACACCCGAACGCATCTGGATCGTCGCGAGCTGCGGATCGCGCAGTCCCTCGGCGACCGGCGATTCGACCCGGATCGTCGCGATCTCGTCGTCGAGCAGCCAGCGGACGATGTCGAGCTCGTGCACCATGGATCCGGTGACGATGCCTTCGCTGGTCGAGCTGGTGTGCGACGACGCATTGCGGTGGACGCAGTGCACCATGCGCGCCTCGCCGATGTCGCCGTTGCGCAGGGCGTCGCGCATCTCCCGGTAACCGGGGTCATAGCGCCGCATGAAGCCGAGCTGTACGAGCTGCCGGCCCGCGGCGAGCTCGGCGTCAACGACCGAGAGCGAGTCCTCCGCGGTGACCGCGAGCGGCTTCTCGCACAGCACGGGCTTGCCTGCGGCGATGCAGGCCTTCGCCAGGTCGGCGTGGGTGTGGTCGGGAGAGCAGATGATGACCGCATCGACCGCCGACGAGTCGATCAGGGCCTCAGCAGAGCCGGCGACACCCGCAGACACCGGCTGCGCGACCGCATAGGCACGGTCGACGTCGAAGTCGTAGACCTCGGAGACCCGGGCGGCGGGGACGGCTGTCGAGATCGTGTTGATGTGGTCAGCGCCCATCGCGCCGACACCGATGACGCCTACGCGAAGGCTCACAGGCTGACCCACTTTCGTTCGTCGGCCGACACGATCATCGCGTCGACGGTGCGCGCTGCGATCAGCGCGTCATGGATGGTGGCGCCGTGCGGCTTGCCGTCGGCGATGGACTGCACGAGCCTGCGAGCCTCGATGACCTTGAGGTCGTCGAAGCCCATGGGGTTGTTGGCACCGGGCTGGAACGCACCAAGCTCACCGTCGCCCGGCGTCGCGTAGCGCGTCGCGTAGAACGCGTCCTGGTAGTCCTGGTCGAGGCAGACCTGCAGCTCGTTCATGCGGCGGAAGTCCCACTTGAGTGCGCCGGTCGTGCCGTGGACCTCGATGCCATACGTGTTCTGCTCCCCTACGGCCGAGCGGCTGGCCTCGAGAATGCCGCGTGAGCCGCCGGCGATCCGCAGGAGCGCGGAGACGTAGTCCTCGTTCTCGACGGCGCCCATCGCGCCGGCACCGCGCTCGTAGTGCATCGCGCCGGGCCTGGCCTCGGGCCGCTCGGGGATGAACGTCGCCCGGTCGGCGATGAGCTCGTCAATGTCGGCCACGACGTAGCGGACGAGGTCTGCCGCGTGGCTGACCAGGTCGCCAAGCACGCCGCTGCCGGCGAACTCGTTCTGGAACCGCCACGACAACGCGCCGTCGGGGTGCGCGGCGTAGTCGGACACGAAGCGTACGGACGTGTGCTCGACCGTGCCGAGGCGTCCGGTCGCCACCAGCTCCCGCGCCAGCTCGACGGCCGGCGGGTTGCGGTAGTTGAACCCGGCCGCCGACTGGACGCCCGCCGCTTCGACCGCCGCGACGATCTCGGCGGTCTCCTCGGCATTGCGTCCCGCGGGCTTCTCGACCCACACGTGCTTGCCGGACCGGGCCGCGGCCACCGCGACATCGTGGTGGATGAAGTTGGGACCCGTCACGCACACCAGGTCGATGTCGTCCCGCGCGACCAGCTCACGCCAGTCGGTGACCTGGTGCTCGAAGCCGAACGCCTGCGCAGCGCGTTCAGTACGGTCGTCGTCCGCCGGGTCGGCCACGGCGACGAGCCGCGGCCGCAACGGGCTGTCGGTGTAGTGCTGCGTCAGCCGGCTCAGCGCCCGGGCGTGGACCTGGCCCATCCAGCCCAGGCCCACGATGCCGACGCGGAGCTCTGCCGTCACGTGACGTCGGCCTTCAGCTCCTGGGCGATCGCCGAGTCCGCACCCATCGTCTCCGCGAGCTCGTGGGCGAGCGACTCCAACTCCTCGCCGCCGGCCATCATCGCGGTGAGGTCCTCGAGCGTCAGGTCCGACTTGGGGAAGTCGCCCATGCTCTTGCCGCGACGCAGCAGCATGAACCGGTCACCGACCGGATAGGCGTGGTGCGGGTTGTGCGTGATGAACACGACGCCGAGCCCACGCTCGCGGGCCTTGGCGATGTACTTCAGCACGACACCGGACTGCTTGACGCCCAGCGCCGCCGTCGGCTCGTCGAGGATCAGCACGCGGGCACCGAAGTAGACCGCGCGGGCGATCGCGACGCACTGCCGCTCGCCACCGGACAACGTACCGATCGGCTGCTCCACGTCACGCAGGTCGATGCCCATCGCGGAAAGCTCGGACTTCGTCGTGCGCTTCATGAAGTCGATGTCGAGCTTCTTGAACGGCCCGACACCCTTGGTGATCTCGCTGCCGAGGAAGAAGTTGCGCCACACCGGCATCAGCGGGACGACCGCGAGGTCCTGGTAGACCGTCGCGATGCCCAGCTCGAGCGCGGCACGGGGGCTCGACAGCGTGTGGTCTTCGCCGTCGATCAACAGCTGTCCGTCGGTGTGCTCGTGCGCACCCGCCAGGATCTTGATGAACGTCGACTTGCCGGCACCGTTGTCGCCGAGCACACACGTCACCTCACCCGCGCGTACGGACGTCGAGACGTCGCTGAGCGCGATGATGTTGCCGTAGCGCTTGCCGATGTCGCGCACCTCGATGATCGCGGTGCCGCGCGGCGGCGGGGCGTAGACGTTGGTGACCGGCGATGCTGCTTCTGCCGTCGTCTCTTCCACGGTCTCGTTGTCGTTGCTCATTTGGCTGTCTCCGCCCGCTTGCGAACCCATTCATTGAGGAGCACCGCTCCCAGGAGCATGACTCCGAGGAACGCCTTGAGCCAGTTGTTGTCCCAACCGGCATAGACGATGCCCTGGCTGACCATGCCGTAGATCAGCGCGCCGAAGGCGGCACCGATCGCCGAGCCGTAGCCGCCCGTCATCAGGCAGCCACCGACCACGGCGCAGATGATGTAGATGAACTCCTGGCCGACGCCGGTGTTGCTCTGCACCGTCGACGTCGTGAAGATCAGCAGCATGCCGACGAGCCAGCCGGCGCCCGCGGTCGTCATGAACAGGCCGACCTTGGTCTTGAAGACCGGCACGCCGATCTGGCGGGAGGCGGTCTGCGCGCCGCCGACCGAGAAGATCCAGTTGCCGGTGCGCGTACGCAGGAGGATCCACGTCGCGAGTGCCGTCACGCCGACCCACCAGAACACCGAGGCGTTGATCGTCAGCGGACGCGACCAGTCGAAGTCGAGGCGCATGAAGCCGAGATTGAGGTTGAACCAGTGCGGCTGGACCTCGAGCGCCGAGCCGAAGACCCGCTTGGCCTGGGAGTAGAACGGCACCTGCGTCATGCCCTGGATCGCCACCTGGCCGGTCAGGGCCTTGGTGCCGGCGAGGTCGATGCCCTGGAGGACGAAGAACGTCCCGAGGGTCACGATGAAGCTCGGGAGCCCCGTGCGCATCACGAGGATGCCGTTGATCGCGCCGATCAGGAGGGCGAGGCCCAGCGAGATGAAGATCGCGGCCCAGATGTTGACGCCGTACTCACGGGTCAGCACGCCGACGACGAGTCCGGTGAAGCCGGTCATGGCGCCGGCGGAGAGGTCGAACTCGCCGCCGATCATCAGCAGCGCGACCGCGACGGCCATGATGCCGATCGTCGAGGCGCCGCGCAGCCAGGTGCTCGAGCCACTCGGGGTGGCGAACGCATCGGTCGTCAGGGCGAAGAAGGCGAAGATCACGATGGCCGCGACGAGCGCGCCGATCTCCGGGCGTTTCAGCAGCTTGGTCAGGGTCGACGTACGCGCGATGCGTTCGTCGGCCAGGGTGGCTGTGGTCATGGGTGACTCCGTTCGTCGACGCCGTGTCGTGATCGTCGAGCCTGCAAGGAAATGTGGGGTGAGGGCCGGGGGCCCGACGTTCGCCGGGCCCCCGGTCAGCTCAGCGTGTGCCGTTTGCGGCGTACTTCAGGACGGCTGCGGCGTTGTCCTTCGTGATGAAGGCCGGGCCGGAGTTGATCGGCTGTCCACCGCCGATGTCGTTGCCGTTGATCGACTTCAGGTAAAGACCCGTGATGCCCAGGAAGCCCTGGACGTACGGCTGCTGGTCGACCGCGAACAGGATCGAGCCGGCCTGGATGTCCTTGATGACGTCCTCGGAGAGGTCGAACGTCGCCACCTTGGCGCTGCTGCCGGAGTCCTTGACGGCTCCGACCGCGTCGATCGCGTACTGGCCACCGAGCGTCAGCACGGTGTCGATCGACTTGTCGGCCTGGAGCTTCGACGTGATCGTCGACTGGACCGCGCTGTCGTCGGTGCCGTCGACCTGAAGGTTCTGGACCTTGCCGCCGAACGTCTCGGCGACCGCCTTGCAGCGCTCCTCGAGGCCGATGTTGCCGGCTTCCTGGATGACGCAGATGGCGTTCTTGAGGCCTTCGGCCTTGAGCCGCTCGCCGACCGCCTGGCCCGCGATGGTCTCGGTCTGACCGATGTGGGTGATCGCGCCGAACGCCTTGAACTTGTCGACGCCGGAGTTGATCGTGATGACCGGGATGCCTGCGGCGACGGCCTTCTTGACGCTGTCCTCGATGCCGTCGGGGTTGGCCATCGACACGACGATGCCGTCGACCTTGTCGGCGACTGCTCCGTCGATCAGCTGCGACTGCTTGGCGGGATCGCCGTCGGAGCTGTACTCGACCTTGACGCCGTAGTCCTTGCCGGCCTGCTCCGCGCCGGACTTGACCCGGTCCCAGAAGGCGTCGCCGGGCGAACCGTGCGTCACGACCGCGTAGGTGTAGTCCTTCTTGGCGGTCTTGTCCGTGCCTTCGTCGCTGCCGGTGCCACTGCATGCGGCCAGCAGAGCGCCGGCGGCAACGATCGCGCCAACAATCTTGATTCTCTTCATGTGGTGGTGTTCCTTCTCTTCTCGGGTCCCGGCGTCAATGGATGGTCGGGGTTAGTGTGCTGTCGGGAAGTTCAGCTGGGCGAGGGAGTCCTCGCTGACGTGCGGCCACCGGGTGGTGACCACCTTTGCCTGGGTGTAGAACCTCACTCCTTCGGGACCGTGGATGTGGTGGTCGCCGAACAATGAGTCCTTCCAGCCTCCGAAGGAGTGGAAGGCCATGGGGACCGGGACCGGCACGTTGATGCCGATCATGCCCACATGGACCTTCCGCTGGAAGGTTCGTGCCACCTCGCCCGAGGAAGTGAACACCGCTGTGCCGTTGCCGTACGGATTCGAGTTGATGAGCTCGATGGCAGCGTCCAGCGTCGGAACCCGCAGCACGGTGAGCACGGGTCCGAAGATCTCGTCGGTGTAGACCGACATGTCAGTGGTGACCTGGTCGAGCAGCGTGGGGCCGACGAAGAAGCCCTCTTCGTGGCCCTCGACGACCAGGTCCCGGCCGTCGACGACGACCTTGGCGCCGGCGTCCTCACCCTGGCCGATGTAGTCGACGATGCGGTCGCGGGACGCCGCAGTGACGACGGGGCCCATCTCGGCATCGGGGTCAGTGCCGACCGAGACCTTGAGGCCGGTCGAGCGCTCGCGGATCTTGTCGACGAGCGTGTCGGCGGCCGGTCCGACCGCGACGACGGCGCTGATCGCCATGCAGCGCTGCCCCGCCGAGCCGTAGCCCGCCGCGACGATGTGGTCGGCGGCGAAGTCGAGGTCGGCATCCGGCATCACGACGGCGTGGTTCTTGGCGCCGCCGAGCGCCTGGACGCGCTTGCCCGTGCGCGAGGCGCCCTCGTGGACGTACTTGGCGATCGGGGTCGACCCGACGAACGACACAGCGGCGATGCCGGGGTGCTCCAGGATTGCGTCGACCGCGACCTTGTCACCGTGCACGACGTTGAACACGCCGTCGGGCAGGCCGGCCTGCTGGTAGAGGCGGGCCACCAGGTCGGAGGCGCCGGGATCGCGCTCGGACGGCTTGAGGATGAACGTGTTGCCGCACGCGATCGCGACGGGATGCATCCACAGCGGCACCATGATCGGGAAGTTGAACGGCGTGATGCCGGCGACGACGCCGATCGCCTGGCGGAACGTGTGCGAGTCGACCCCACCGGAGACCTGGTCGCTGAACTCGCCCTTGAGCAGCTGCGGGATGCCCGCGGCGAACTCGACGACCTCACGGCCACGCACGACCTCGCCCTTGGCGTCGTCGAGCGTCTTGCCGTGCTCGGACGAGATGATCGCCGCGAGCTCGTCCTCGTGCTCGACCAGCAGCTGGCGGAAGTCGAACATGATGCGCGAACGAGCCGTCACCGACGACTCCCCCCACGTCTCGTACGCCGCGGCGGCGGCCTGCACCGCGGCATCGACGTCACCGGCGGTCGCCAGGCGTACCTGTGACTTCGGCGCGCCGACTGCCGGGTCGTACACGTCAGCGAAGCGGTCGCTCTCGCCGGAGACACTCGCTCCGGCGATCCAGTGGTCGTACGTCGTCATGCGTCGTCCTTGTCGTTGTCGGTGGGCGCAAGGTGGCTGCGCTGGTGGGTCTTGTGCTCGTCGTATGCCGTGCGGGCCTGCTGGGTGCTGTCGAGAGCAGAGACCTCGGCCACCGGGACGTCCCACCATGCCGGACTGTCCGGAGCGGGGACCAGCGGGTCCGTCTCGACGTGGATCACGGTCGTCCGGCTGGACTGCTTGGCCTTGAGGACGGCCGCACGGAAGTCCTCGATGCCGTTGACCGACAGGACGTCGGCCCCGAGGCTCGCGGCATTGGCGGCGAGGTCGACCGGGAGGCGGTCGCCGTCGAGGCCGGTCTCGGTGCGGTAGCGGTACTGGGTGCCGAACCGCTGGGATCCCAGCGACTCCGACAGCGCGCCGATCGAGGCGAAGCCGTGGTTCTGCACCAGCACGACGATGATCTTGACGCCCTCGGCGACCGCGGTCACGAGCTCGGTGTTCATCATCAGGTAGGAACCGTCGCCGACCATGACGAACACGTCGCGCGCGTCCCGCTCGTCGAGGGCGGCCAGCTTGACGCCGAGTCCGCCGGCGATCTCGTAGCCCATGCAGGAGAAGCCGTACTCGACGTGATAGCCCTTGCGGTCGCGCGTGCGCCACAGCTTGTGCAGGTCGCCGGGCATCGAGCCGGCCGCGCACAGCACGACGTCGCGCGGGTCGGACAGCTCGTTGACGGCGCCGATGACCTGCGACTGGGCCGGCAGCGGTTGATGGTCCTGGTCGTACGCCGCCTGGACGATCGCGTCCCACTCCCCCGCGAGCTGCGTCGCCCGGGCAGTGTGGGCGGCGTCGGCCGTCCAGCCCTCGAGGGCCGGCGTGAGGGCGTTCAGACCCTCGCGTGCGTCGGCCACGAGGCTGGTCGCGGCGAGCTTGTGCGAGTCGAAGACCGACACGTTGAGGTTGACGAACCGCACGTCCTCGGCAGCGAACACCGTGCGCGACGCCGTCGTGAAGTCGCTGTAGCGCGTACCGACACCGATCACGAGATCCGCCTCAGACGCGAGGGCGTTGGCGGCCGTCGTGCCGGTGGCGCCGATCGCACCCACGGCCTGCGGGTGGTCGTACGCCAGAGCGCCCTTGCCGGCCTGGGTCTCGGCGACCGGGATGCCGGTGGCCTCGGCGAAGGCGCGCAACGCATCGTTGGCGCGGCTGTAGGTGACACCACCGCCCGCGACGACCAGTGGCTTGCGGGCCGAGCGGATCGCGGCGACTGCGCGGTCGAGCGCTGCGGGCTCGGGGACGGGCCGGGCGACGTGCCACACGCGGCGGGCGAACAGCTCGTCGGGCCAGTCCCACGCCTCCGCCTGTACGTCCTGGGGCAGCGCGAGAGTCACGGCGCCGGTCGCGGCGGGATCGGTCAGCACGCGCATCGCGTGGAGCAGGGCCGGGGCCAGCTGCTCGGGGCGGTGCACGCGGTCGAAGTAGGCCGAGACCGGGCGGAACGCGTCGTTGACGGAGATGTCGCCGTTGGCCGGGTCCTCAAGCTCCTGGAGGACGGGGTTGGCGACCTTGGTGGCGAACGTGTCGCCGGGCAGCAGGAGCACCGGGAGACGGTTGATCGTGGCGAGCGCGGCGCCGGTGACCATGTTGGTGGCCCCGGGCCCTACGGAGGCGGTGACCGCCATCGTCGCGAGCCGGTCGCGCTGTCGGGCGTACGCCACGGCGGCGTGCACCATGGCCTGCTCGTTGCGGCCCTGCAGGTAGCGCAGGTGCGACGGGTCGCCTGCGACCTCACGCTCGAGCAGCGCCTGGCCGACACCGGCGACGTTGCCGTGGCCGAAGATGCCCCAGCAGCCGGCGAAGAACGGATTCTCGATGCCGTCGCGCTCGACGTGCTGCGCCTCGAGGAAGCGCACCAGCGCCTGGGCGACTGTCAGACGTGTGGAAGTCATGCCGTCACCTCCGATGAAGGGCCCACGGTACGGAGGCACCGGCATGAAGCCTGTTTGATTCGCTCGCTGCGCTCGCTCATGCTGTCCTCCCGAAAGGCAGTCGCGGGTCGACGGCCTGGTCGGCCCACGTGTCGCGGACCCAGGTGTGTGCCGGGTCGTCGCAGATCAGCCAGGCGCGCTCGGCGCCGGGTCCGGCCATGACGTTGAGGTAGTAGAGGTCGTAGCCCGGCGCAGCGATCGACGGTCCGTGCCAGCCGTGCGGGATCAGCACGGCGTCGCCGCTGCGGATCTCGGCCGTCACGTCGATGTCGGCGCCCTCGTGGCCGTAGACGCGCTGGAAGCCGATGCCGGGTCCGTTGGGCCCTTCGGCGACCTCGAAGTAGTAGATCTCCTCGAGCGCGGTCTCGCCGTCGCGCTCCTCGTCGTGCTTGTGCGGCGGCCAGGACGACCAGTTGCCGCCGGGCGTCAGCACCTCGCACGCGATGATGCGGTCGGCGTCGAGCACGCCGGGGATGCCAAAGTTGTTGACCTGCCGGCTCGACTGGCCGGCGCCGCGCATCTCGACGGGCACGTCAGCCTTGGCCAGATGGGCGGGCTCGAGGCGGTTGTCGCAGCGGGACGAGGCCAGGGCGAAGCGGCCGCCGGCGGCGGAGGTCACGGTCAGCTCGGCGTCGCGCGGGGCGTAGACGACGTCGCTGGGGCCCGCGAACACGTCACTGCGGCCCTCCAGGTCGTACGTGTGACCGTCGACCGTCACCTCGGCGGAGCCGCCGAGCGACAGGACGACGTACTCAGAGCCGTCGGTGCTGACGGTCTCGCTCTCGCCTGCGGCGAGCTGCAGGATCCGCAGCCCGGAGTAGCCCCACCCCGCCGACTCCGGCGTGATCTCCTCGACTGAGCGCAGCACTGCGGTCATGAACGAATCATCTCAACTGTCGCGTCGACAGCGGCCTCGACGTTGCCGTCGGGCGGGAACAGCAGGGTGCGACCGACGACCATGCCGCGGACGTTGGGGCTGGCCAGCGCCTTGGACCAGGCAGCGAACTGCGCCTCCTGGTCGGCCGACACCTCGCCGCCGAGCAGCACGACCGGAAGCGTCGTGGCGGCCAGGACGGCGTCCATGTGGTCGACGACCGGCAGCTTGAGCCACGTGTAGGCCGAGGTGCTGGCGAGCCCAGCGGCGACCGTCGCCGACCGGACGACGGCCTCGGTGGACAGGTCGTTGCGGATGCGGCCCTCGGCGTCGCGGCGCGAGATGAACGGCTCGACCATCGCCATGACCTGCTGGGCGGCGAGCTCGTCGACGGCGTTGGCGCATGCCTGCATCGTCGCGGGCGTCGCGTGGTCCTCGGGGTCGATGCGGAACAGCATCTTGCCGCCCTGGAAGCCCGACGCCGCGATGGCGCCCGCGTCGTAGCCGGTGAACCGGTCGTCGATCTCGAACACCGTGCCGGCCAGGCCGCCACGGTTCATCGAGCCGATGACGACCTTGCCCTCGAGCGCACCCAGCAGCAGCAGGTCCTCGATGACGTCGGCCGTGCCGAGCACGCCGTCGACGCCCGGCCGCTCGAGCGCCCGCACCATGCGGCTGAGCAGCTCGGCGCGATCACCCATCGCCAGGGCGTCGTCGCCCGCGCGCAGCGCGCCACGGGCCGGGTGGTCGGCAGCGACCAGCAACAGCCGTCCGGTCTCCCCCTCGAGCCCGGTCGGCTGCTGGCGGGCGGCGGCCAGCTCAGCGATCCGCTCGGGATGGAGCGCGCGCGTCGCAACGACGCTCGCAATGCTTTCGGCGTTGACGGTGGTCATCAGACCTTCCCCCGTTCGAGCACCGCGGCGACCTGGTCGGCGGTGGGCATGGCATCGGCGCAGGACAGCTGTCCGGCGACGTAGGCACCTGCGGCGTTGGCGAACGCCAGTGTGGTCGTGAGGTCCCAACCGCTGAGCAGGCCGTGGACGAGTGAGCCGCCGAACGCGTCGCCGGCTCCGAGGCCGTTGACGACGTCGACCGGCACGGGCGGGACGACGACCGACTCGTCACCACGTACGCCCAGCACGCCCGCAGGGCCCTGCTTGACGACGGCGAGCTCGACGCCAGTGGCGCGCAGTGCCTTGGCGGCGGCCTGCGGGTCGGTCTCGCCGATCGCGACCTGGCACTCCTCGCGGTTGCCGACGGCCACAGATACGTACGGGAGTGCGGCCTGGATCTGGGCGGTGGCCGCCTCGGCGGACTCCCAGAACATCGGGCGGTAGTCGAGGTCGAGCACCGTGATGCCGCGCTTGCCGCGCGCCTCGAGGGCGGCGAGGTGGGCCGAACGGCTGGGCTCCTGCGACAGCCCGGTGCCAGTGACCCAGAAGACGTCTGCGGCACGGATCGCGTCGTAGTCGAGCTCGTCGACGTTGATCTCGAGGTCCGGCGCCTTGGGCTCGCGGTAGAAGTAGAGCGGGAAGTCGTCCGGCGGGAAGATCTCGCAGAACGTCACGGGTGTGGGCAGGCCAGCGACCGGGGTGACCCACGCGTGGTCGACGCCGAATCCCTGCAAGGCCGTGTGGATGAACCGACCGAACGGGTCGTCGCCCGTGCGCGTGATGGTGGCGACCCGGTGACCCAGCCGCGACGCCGCCACGGCGACGTTGGTCGAGCTGCCGCCGAGGAACTTGGCGAACGTCGTGACGTCCTCGAGGTGGACCCCGACCTGCTCGGGATAGATGTCGACGCCGACGCGCCCCATCGTGATGAGCTCGAAGCCGGTCACGCCAAGACAGCCTTCAGGTAGTCGAGGCTGGCGCGGACATCGGCGATCGGGCCTTCGCCCTCGGGCTCGCCGTCCTTGAACATGACGTCCTGCTCCAGGACGTACCAGCCGTCGTAGCCCGCACCCTGCAACGCCTCGACCATCGCCTTGACGTCGACGTCACCGGCGCCGAGCACCTGCCACATCCCGTCGGCGACCGCGTCGGAGAACGTGATCTCCTTGGCGACGACCTTGGCGGCCTTGGCGGCGTCGACGTCCTTGAGGTGCACGTGCTTGACCCGGTCGAGGTTGGCCAGGGTGATCGCGACCGGGTCCGCGCCGGCGGCCTTGAGGTGCCCCGTGTCGATGCAGAAGCCGATGTGCGATCCGTCGACGACCCGCTGCACGTCAGTGGCGTCCTCGACCATCGTGCCGATGTGCGGGTGGATCACGGCGAGCACGCCACGCTCAGCGGCGTGGTCGGCGATGCGGTCGAGGTTGGTCAGCAGCGTCTTCCACTGCACGTCGTCGAGCACGGGACGCTCGTCATAGCCGTCGTGACCGGTCGACGCGGCCAGCACGACGACGTCGGCGCCGGTCGCGAGGCAGCTGTCGATGAAGACGTCGACTGCTGGCATCGGCTCGTGCTCGGGGTCGTGAAGCAGGACGGGGAGGAACCCGCCGACGGCCTGCAGACCGTACGTCGACAGGAAGGCTGCCTTGGCCTCGGGGTCCTCGGGCAGGAACCCGTCGGGACCGAACTCCGTAGCGGCCAGCCCGAGACGTTCCATCTCAGTCATGACCCGCTCGGGTGGCATCTGGTAGCCCCAGCCGGGGACCTCGCACACCCCCCAGGAGATGGGGGCACCGGCCACACGGGGGCCGGTCGGGCGGAGCTCGCTCGCGGTCATGCTGTTCCTTTGCGGGTTTGTGCTGACAAACTATCAAGGAAGAGTGTGTCGGCCCTCACACGCCATGTCAACCCTTTGTCCTGACATATTGACGTCTAGTCATGAGTCGATACATTGTCCGCATGCCAGGCCCCAGGTTCACGCTCGATCGGTCGAGTCCCGTCCCGTTGTACTTCCAGGTGGCCGAGCAGTTCGAGCACGCGATCCTGAGCGGCGAGATCGCCCCCGGCGAGCGGATCGACAACGAGATCGCCCTGGCGAAGGACCTCGGACTGTCCCGGCCCACGATGCGCCAGGCGATCCAGGTGCTGGTCGACAAGGGCATGCTCGTGCGCAAGCGCGGCGTCGGCACGCAGGTCGTGCACGGCAAGATCCGCCGCTCGGTCGAGCTGACGAGCCTGTTCGACGACCTCAGTGCCGCTGGCCAGAAGCCCCGCACCGAGGTGCTCGCGGTCGGCAAGGTCGCCGCCGAGGAGGACGTCGCGCACGAGCTGCAGCTCAGCATCGGTGACGACGTCTGGTCGCTCGAGCGCCTGCGGTTCGTCGGCAAGCAGCCGCTGGCCGTGATGCACAACTTCATCCCGCTTGACGTCGTCGACCTCGACGCGGTCGACCTGGAGACGGTCGGGCTCTACGCGCACATGCGTACGTCGGGCATCCTCATGCGCGTCGCCCGACAGCGCATCGGAGCACGCGGTGCGGGTGCCGAGGAGGCCGCCTTGCTGGGTGAGAAGAAGGGCTCTCCCCTGCTGACGATGCAGCGCACGGCGTACGACAACGCCGGCCGCGCCGTCGAGTACGGCCGGCATGCCTACCGCCCCGACCTGTACGCCTTCGAGCTCACCCTCGTCGACCGCTGACGAGTCGCTCGCACCCCGCTGACGAGTCACTTGTGCACCCGTGACGAGTCACTTCTGGTGCGAACGTCACGTCCGAAACCCGCCGGTCCAGGCATCGGAAGTCCCGGACGATGGACATATGACCATCACGACGCAGACCCGCGAATCGCACACCGTGATCGATCCGGCGATCCTCTACTTCGGCACACCGGTCGTCCTGGTCACGTCGGTGAACCCCGGCGGCAGCAGCAACATCATGCCGATGTCATCCGCGTTCTGGCTCGGCCACACCGGCGTTCTGGGCATCGGTGCCCGGTCGCAGACAGCAGCCAACCTGCAGCGCAATCTGGGCTGCGTGCTCAACTTGCCGTCGGTCGACCTGGTGACGGAGGTCGACCGGCTCGCCCTGACGACAGGACGGCCCGACGTCCCGCCGGCCAAGGCCGACCGCGGCTACCGGTACGAGCCGGACAAGTTCGCTCGCGCCGGCCTGACCGAGCTGTCGTCCGACACCGTCGCGGCAGCCCGCATCGCGGAGTGCCCGGTCAACCTCGAGGCGCACGTCGTCGACATGCACCCCGTCGATGACGGAATCCTGATGTTCGAGGTGCAGGTCAGCCGCGTGCACGTGCACGACACGATCCGCATGGCGGGCACGGACCACCGCATCGACCCGGACCTGTGGCGGCCACTCATCATGAGCTTCCAGCACTTCTACGGCCTCGGCGACCGGGTCCACCCTTCACGCCTCGCGAGCATCGACGAGGAGCTCTACCGCTGACTCGTCACCACCTCCGGAGCGACTCCTCACCGGGCGCTCAGTGACTCGTCAGCGGGGCCTCGACCTCGGACTTGATCGCGGCCAGCGTACGGTCCATGCCGTCGCACAGCTCGGAGTCGTGGGCGTCCGCACCGCCGAGGGCGAAGCGCGCCGCCCACCGGACACTCGGCGACGGGTTGGGCAGCGCGGTGCGCCGCTCGGTGAGGCGCGTGCCGCCCTCGTCGGGCTCGATCTCGTAGGACCAGTCGACGTTGGTCGGCCACACGTGGAACCGGAACGCCCCGCTGCCGTTGTCGTTGGCCGGCGGCTTCCACTGCACGATGCGGCTGGTCGTCGGCCACACGAAGCCCTTGCGCCTGTTGAGGTTGATGCCGCGGCGACCGGCCTTGGGCTTGCCGAACAGCCACATGCCGACCAGCTCAGGACTGCGTCGAGGCATCGCCTTGACGTCCGACACGGCCGCCCACACCTCGTCGGGCGTTGCGGAGATCCGGGTGGTCGACTCGAGCGGGGGCTGCCCCATGGTCAGGCCTTTCGTGGTTCGGACGGGCTCAGGCACGGCGCGGCGCGGCCGGCAGGGCCCGCACGTTGCGCGTCCGGGAGTTGAGCCACTCGACGAGCCAGTCTCCCACCCGCGGATGGTTGAGCAGGGCGAAATGGTGAGCGCTCGGGAGGTACTCGAACGTCGCACCGTCGACGATCGGACCCGCGCGGCCGACACCGGTCGCCGACGAGAAGTGCACGAGGAGGTCGCCGAGCACCGCGCTCAGCGGATGGCGCTGCGACGCCCCGAGCGTGGCGGCGACGAAGTGGTACTCCGCGTGCGGCAGCGGAGCCGCGGCGATGCGGTCGAGCCCCCACTGACCGCTGAGGTCCTGCCCTTCCCACTCGTCCTTGGTGATGTAGCCGTGGCGCAGGTCGACGATGCCGGCCGAACGGCTCTCGAGGATCGAGCTGAACGGCGCGGACTCAGGCCAGAAACGCAGCAGCCGCGAGCCGAGGTGAGCGACCTTCTCGAGGTTGGCGCCCGCGTGGGGCGTACCGAGGCAGACCACGTCGCGCACGAGGTGCTGCCACGTCTGGCCGGCGGCCGTCGCATGGTTGGTCGCGGCCCGGGCGACGAGGCCACCCATCGAGTGTCCGATCAGCGTGATGCGGGTGACCGGGACGGGCCACGACTCGACGACCTGCTGCAGCAGCGCGTCGAGGTGCTTGCCGTTCTCGGAGATGTGCAGGCCGGTGTTGTAGCGAATCATGACCGGCGTGCCGTCGGTCTCGGCGAGGATCCTTTCGGCGTACGTCGTGCCGTGCACCTTCGCGCCGTTGGCCCACGACTCGTCGTTCTCGCACAGGCCGTGGAGGAACACGACCGGGTGGCTCGTGCCCTCGCGGAACGCCTCGGCGAGCGGCCACGACGTGGCGGGCACGTCCTGACCCTCGTGGCGGATCGCCATCGTGATCGCCTGGGGGTCGTCGAGCATGCGCAGCTCGTCGCCGATGAGCCCGTTGACCGCCGCGACGACGAGTCGGCCGCGCCTCGTGTCCTCGATCGGGCGGCCGACGCCACGCGTCGCGAGCGCGCGCACGGAGCCGCTCGAGACCCGCAGGACACCGGAGATCGCGCCGTAGACCGACGTCACGACGGCGTCGTGCAGCGACTCCGGCACGTGTCCACCGACCACACGGGTCGCCTTGAACATGCGCTTGGTGACGGCGGAGTGCAGGTCGCGGACCGTGCCGACGATCAGGCGGTCGCTGTAGTCGAGAGCCAGCGCCGCGACGTCAGTCGTCCGTGCAGGTTCATCGGGCATGAGTACATACTGCCGGTATCCGAACCGAAAATGAACTCCCACGCGGGGAGTCATGGGTCACGCCTCGGCAGGAGCCTCTGCGTCGTCGGCCTCGTCCGCGTAGGTGCCGTCGGCCTGGAGCTTGGAGAGCTCGATCGCGTTGCCAGACTTGTCGGTGACCTTGGCGGACTCCACGAGCGACGCGAGCGCCTTGCCGCGCAGCACCTCGCTCACCATCTCGGGCACGTGGTTGTGCTCCATGATGTGCTGGATGTAGGCGTTGGGGTCCTCGCCGGACTGCTGGGCGCGGCGCATGATGTGCTGCGACAGCTCGGCGTCGTCGATGCCGAACTCCTCGTTGGCGACGATCTGGTCGAGCACGAACTGCGCGATCAGCGAGTCGCGGACGCGCTTCTCAAGGTCGGCCTCGAACTCGTCGATCGTCTGCTTCTCGTCGTCGAGGTAGGTCTGGAACTCGACGCCGGCCATCGCGAGCTGCTGCTCGATCTGCTGGCGGCGGCTGTCGATCTCCTCGGTGACGAGGTTCTCCGGCAGCGGGGCGTCGATCTTGCTGACGATCTCGTCGAGGACGAGGTCACGGGCCTCGTTGGCCTGCTGCATGCGCTTGCCGCGGGTCACTCGGTCTGTGAGGTCGGCGCGGAGCTCCTCGATCGTGTCGAACTCAGAAGCGGTCTGCGCGAACTCCTCATCGAGCTCGGGGAGCTGCTGCTCCTTGACGTCCTTGACCACGACGGTCACGTCGACGTCCTGGCCCGCGAGCTCGCCACCGACCAGCTTGGTGGTGAACGTCTTGGACTCGCCCGCCTTGAGGCCGATCAGGGCCTCGTCGAGGCCGTCGAGCATCGTCGCGCGGCCGATCGTGTAAGGCATGCCCTCGGCCTGAGCGGCCTCGATGTCCTCGCCGTTCTGCGACGCCGACAGGTCGATCGTCAGGAAGTCGCCCTCGGCGGCGGCGCGGTCGACCTCGGCGAACGTCGCGAAACGCTCGCGGAGCGCGGTGAGCTGCTCCTCGACGTCGTCGTCGCTGATCTCGGCGTCCTCGACCGTGACCTCGATGGTCGACACGTCGGGCAGCTCGAGCTCAGGACGTACGTCGAGCTCGGCGGTGACCTCGATGGGCTCACCGTCCTCGAACTTCGACAGGTCGATGTCGGGCTGGCTCAGCGGCTGGATCTTGGTGTCCTGCAGTGCCTGGCTGTACCAGCCGGGAAGCGCCGAGTTGATGGCCTCGTCGAGGACAGCGGTGCGGCCGACGCGCTGGTCGACGATCGCCGCGGGGACCTTGCCCTTGCGGAAGCCGGGGATCGTGATCTGCGAGCCGATCGTCTTGTAGGCAGCATCGAGGCTGGGCTTGAACTCCTCGAACGGCACCTCGATGGTGAGCTTGATCCGGGTGGGGCTCAGTGTCTCGGTGGTGCTCTTCACGTGACTGACTCCTGCATGATCTCGATGCTTGACGGTTGGGGGCTGCAGCCGGCATGCGCGCGGCGAATACAGCGACGTACCAGTCTCTCATGGGAGCCCAACAGGCCCCGAATCGAGTCTCGGCAGCGATCAGGCCCCGAGCGACCGCCCCACCGGTTCGACCCGCGCGGTGCCCGCCTTCACGGCCCAGGACGCGAGGCGCCGCGACCCCGAGCGCGGGTCCCGGCGATCGTCAACGGCGTACCAGTCCATCTGGATCCGCGCGGGTGTCACCTCGAGGACCGAGTGCCCGTGGTCGTCGAGGTTCACGAAACGTACGTGGGGATTCTCGGCCTGGATCGCGGCCTCCAGCGTCAGCGAGACCGTGCGAGGACGTGCGCCGATGAAGTCGTCGACGTTGTTGCTCGTGAGCGAGCTGCAGACGAACTCGGTGGCCACGATGCCGCCGGTCGGTCCCGGAACGTCGTTGGCCCACGCGGTGTGCACGTCGCCGGTCAGGAACACGACGTCGGCGGTCCCGTCCGACTCGACCCGGCTCAGCAGACGCCTGCGATCGGACGGGTAGCCGTCCCACTCGTCGGTGTTCGGTGCCGAGGACCTGAGTGGCGTGAGGCTCACGGTCTGGCTCAGCGCGAACTCCTCGGCCGCAGGTCGTGGCGGCACCGTGACGGGCGAGATCATCACCGGGTTGCCGACGAGCTTCCACCGGCAGGGCGACGTGGCGAGGTTGCCCGAGAGCCAGGCGAGCTGGTGCTCCCCCGTGATCGTGCGCCCGGGATCGTCGATCGCCGGATCGGTCTCCGCGACGCGCTTGCTGCGATAGCTCCGAAGGTCGAGCATCGACAGGTCCACCAGACGGCCGAACTGCAGCCGCCGATAGATCCGCCGTCCGTCACCGACCACGGCCGTGCCCGAGATCCGTACCGGCATCCACTCGTCGTACGCCCGGCGAGCCGCCCGTGCCCGCTTCGCGTACGAGCCCTCGCGCGCCTGGTGCTCGTACGCGCCGTGCGCCCAGCTCCCGTCCGCCACCTCGTGGTCGTCCCACGTCACGATGAACGGGACCGCGGCATGCAACGCCTGCAGGTCGCGGTCGGTCTTGTACTGGGCGTGCCGGCGGCGGTAGTCGCTGAGGCTGATGATCTCTCGCGGCGGGTCGTGCCGGCGGACGTCCTCGTTGCGGTGGCCGTACGAGTACTTGCCGGGCTGGTACTCGTACAGGTAGTCGCCGAGGTGGATCACGGCGTCCAGGTCGCCGCGCTCGGCGAGGTGCCGGTAGGAGCTGAACCAGCCGGCCTGCCAGTTGGCGCAAGACACGACTCCGAACCTCAGTCGTTCGGGCGTGCTGCCGGGTGCCGGAGCGGTCCGCGTACGGCCGGTCGGCGACACCGCCTCTCCGTACGTGAAGCGGAACCAGTGGTCGGTCGCCGGCGCGAGTCCGGTCGCGTCGAGCTTGACCGTGTGATCGCGCGTGGCGTCGGTCTCGACGGCGCCGGATCGTACGACGTCGGTGAAGGCCTCGTCGAGGGCGACCTCCCAGCGCACCGTGACCCGCGGACCACGACCGGACCCCGGCAGGGACTGCTCGGTCGGCGTCACCCGGGTCCACAGCACGACGGCGTCGGGGAGCGGATCGCCCGACGCCACCCCGTGCCGGAACGGCGACACGGTCGACGACTCCGCGGGCGTCGACAGGATCTCGGAGCCGAGGACGCTCAGCCCGGCGGCGAGGCCAACGCCGCCGACCAGGAACTGCCTTCGCCCCGTTCTCACACCCCTATTCGGTCAGGGGCGGCGGAACCAACCCTCCAGTGGAGGGTGAACGTCATGCGGCGGTCAGACGTACGTCTGGTGCCGATGTCGACCATGCGAAAAGAGTCGGGATGACAGGATTTGAACCTGCGGCCCTCCGCTCCCAAAGCGGATGCGCTACCAAGCTGCGCTACATCCCGTAGCCGCGCCAGTCTAGTGGACACTTGGCCCGTGTCCTCCCATCGGTACGACGACCTCGTCGCGCTCATCCGCGAACGACAGCCCGCATGCGGCACCACGACCGTCGTGGCGGTCGACGGGCCGAGTGGTTCGGGCAAGACCAGCCTCGTCGGCGGACTGGCGGACGCAGCCAGCGCGCGGGTGCTGCACCTGGAGGATCTCTACCCCGGCTGGCACGGGCTCGACGCCACTCCCCCGATCGTCCACGGGATCCTCGGGGCGATCGCGGTCGGCAACGTCGGTGCGGCCGCGCGATGGGACTGGGTTGACGACCGGCCCGGGCCTTTGCTGCATGTTCCGCCGGCACCGTTGCTGATCCTCGACGGTGTGGGCAGTGGTGCCGCGATGCTTCGGCCGTTCCTCAGCCTGTTGATCTGGGTCGAGGCGCCTGCTGACGTACGCAAGGAGCGGGCGCTGGCACGGGACGGTGGGGTCTATGCGCCGTACTGGGACGTCTGGGCAGCGCAGGAAGCAGCCCACTTCGCAGCCGAGGAGACCCGCCGCCACGCCGACGTCGTGGTGCACACCGGCGCCTGATCAGAGCGGGCCATGTGGCAAGATGGACGTCGTTGCCGCAAGGCTTCGCGGACGTAACTCAATTGGTTAGAGTCTCTGCCTTCCAAGCAGAATGTTGCGAGTTCGAGTCTCGTCGTCCGCTCTTCGCGCCGTAGGCGCCAGTCAGTGGACGGCGAGACTCATGGGCCCCTCCGTCGCGCCGAAGGCGCCCTCAAAGGGATCGTCGTCCGCTCCCATCACCGCGTCGCTGCGGCCATTCGCTTGAGACCACGGCGAAACGGGTACGTCGACTGGCAAGCCTCCTCATGAGGACCTGCACGACAGGAGACGGCCATGATCTGGAACAAGGACAAGGGCAACCACGTCGACACCGACACACGTACGCACGACGAGGACCGCACGGCCTACGTCGACCCGGGCCAGCGCGACGCCGAGGTCGAGGAGCACCAGCGTGAGCGTTGGGGCGGCATCAACCTGGGTGCCGGGTTCTTCGGCTGGCTCGTCGCGGTCGGCATGGCGGTCCTGCTGTCGAGCATCATCGGCGCCATTGCGGCCGCGATCGGGGACGCCAACGACATCACCCAGTCAGACATCGAGCGCCAGGGTGGCGAGATCAGCGTCGCGGCGGCGATCGTGCTGCTCGTGGTGCTGCTGATCAGCTTCTACGCCGGCGGCTACGTGGCCGGCCGGATGTCGCGTTTCGACGGCACGCGACAGGGCTGGGCCGTGTGGCTCATCAGCCTCGTGGTCGTCGTGATCGCGGCGATCATCGGCGCAGCGTACGGCTCGGAGTACGACGTCATGAACCGCGTCGACATCCCCGACGTGCCGATCCCGACCGAGGACCTGACGTTCGGCGGTGCCATCACCATCGCGGCGGCAATCTTCGCGACGCTGCTCGCGGCGCTGGCCGGAGGCAAGGCCGGCACGCACTATCACCGCAGGGTTGACCGCACCGTGTAGGTCAGTGCAAGGTCTCGCCGCGCTCGAACATCGAGACGAACTTCTCGATCCTGCGGGCGCGGGTCTCGGGCCGCTTGGCGTGGTGCAGCTGATAGTAGACGGCGAACGTGTTGCGCTTGTTGAGCGTTGCGAAGAATGCCTTGGCGGCTGGGTTGGCCTCGAGTGCCGCAAGGAAGTCCTCGGGCACCTCGGCCGTCGATGGGCTCGCCGTCGCGGCGTCCCACCTGCCGTCCTGCTGGGCCCGCTCCACCTCCGCGAGCCCGGCGGGGCGCATCCGACCAGCAGCCGTCAACGCCGCGACCTTGTCACGGTTGATCTGCGACCACGGGCTCTGCGGACGCCGCGGCCCGTACGACTGCAGGTAGGCCTCGTCGTCGAGCGAACGGCGCTGCCCATCGATCCACCCGAAGGCCAGCGCGAGGTCGAGCAGCTCCGCCAAGGTCGGGGTGCTGAGCCTCGAGCCCTTCTTGGCGATGACGAACCAGGCCCGATCGGTGTCCGCGTGGTGTGAGTCGTACCAGGCCTCGGCCTCGGCCACGTCGGCGAATCGGATGGGCACGGGCTCGTCAGCCATCTCCGTATCGTAATCACGGTCGCGCGGCCATACTGAGCGGCATGACCGATCGCACCGCTCGCACCGTGCTCATCACCGGCTGCTCGTCCGGCATCGGGGAAGCCACCGCCGCCCGCCTGGCCGGCGCGGGCCGGACCGTCTATGCCACGGCCCGCAAGCCCGAGACTCTCGCCGGTCTCGAGGCAGCGGGCTGTCGCACGCTGGCCCTCGACGTCACGAGCGAGGAGTCCATGGCCGCAGCGGTCGACGCCGCGCTGACCGAGTCCGGCCGCATCGACGCGCTGGTCAACAACGCGGGCTACTCGCAGTCCGGAGCCGTCGAGAGCCTCGACCTCGACGACGTACGCCGGCAGTTCGAGACCAACGTGTTCGGCCTGGTGCGGATGTGCCAGCTCGTCCTGCCGACGATGCGCGCGCGGGGCAGCGGACGGATCGTCAACATCTCGTCGATGGGCGGCCGGCTCGTGTTCCCCGGCGGCGGGGCCTATCACGCGACCAAGTACGCCGTGGAGGCGTTGTCCGACGCCCTGCGCTTCGAGGTCGCCGGCTTCGGCGTCAAGGTCGTCATCGTCGAGCCGGGGCTCATCACGACCAACTTCGAGAACGCTGCGGTCGCGTCGATGGACGGCAACGCCGACGGCCCGTACGCGACGTTCAACGCCGAGGTCGCCAAGGCGACGAAGGAGGTGTACGCCGGACCGATGCGCCGACTCGGCGGTGGGCCGGACGCCGTCGCCAAGGTCATCGAGAAGTCGCTGACGGCCCGCCGGCCACACATCCGCTACACCGTGACGCCGTCGGCCAGCCTGTCGATCAGGACCCGCAGCCTCATGGGAGCGAGAGCTTGGGATGCGATGCTGAAGACTCAGTTTCCGCAGCCAACCGGGTCCGAACCGCGGATCGACTGAGGATCAGGACCGCCCGGTCGTCGTCGCCGGAGGTGACCAGGTTGAGAATGCGTCGAGGCGCCTGGTCGAAGCCATGTGACACGACCGCAGCCGCCTCGGTCCGCAGCCACTCGATGCCGGCAGTGAAGTCCTGCGTGCGGGACTCGACGACCCCGTCGGTGTAGAACATCAGCGCCTCGCCGTCCTCGAGCCGACCAGTGGTCTGGTGGAAGTCGGGGCGTTTCATGATGCCCAGCGCCGTGCCCCGTGCGCCGTCGATCTCCCACACCCTGCTCGCGGCGTTCCAGCGGAGCGCCGGCGGGTGCCCGGCGTTGATGATCGAGTAGTCGCCGGTCGCGAGGTTGACCAGGACGTGCACCGCAGTGGCGAAGCCCTCGTCCCAGTCCTGCCGGATCAAGAAGTCGTTGCCCGCCGCGAACAGCCCGAGCGGAGGCAGCGCACCGATCAACCCGCCGAGCGCACCGGCGAACTGCAGCGACTGGGTGCCGGCGGCGACCCCCTTGCCACACACATCGACCAGGACCATCTCGAGCCTGGTCTCGTCCTCCGACAGGTTGGCGACGAGGAAGTCACCGGCGAACTTGGCGCCGCCCGCCGACAGCATGGCCGACTGCGACTTCCAGCCCTCAGGCAAAGGTGGCACGACGCCTTGCGCCTGGAGCCGGTCCTTGAGCTCGACCAGCATCGCCTCGCCCAGCGGACCGGGCAGCCCGCTGCGGTGGCGGCTTGACTCGAACAGCACGATGACCGCGACGATCGCCATGACGACCAGCGTGCTGATCCGTCCCGTGGTCATCCCACTGCTGATCGTCTCGTGGGTCACCGTGGTCGCCGTCGCGACGACGATGAACAGCACGAGCGCCAGCAAGGGCTTGTAGCGCAGCGCCATCGTGCCGAGCAGCATCGGGATCACGAAGGACGCCGCCGGGAAGGTGTTGTAGCTGAGCAGCGACGCGAGCATGATGACGGCCGACATCGTGATCAGGGCCGAGAGGACCACGACTTGGCCCTCGCTCGCACCCGTGCGCCACCGGACGATCCGGTCGTCGACATAGCGCGCCACAGTGGGCAGGGCACGCCTCAGGCCGGTCATCACGTCATCGAGCCTATCCACGATGCTGGCACGTCGGGCACCAAAACAGGTTTCTGCCGGCGAGAACGCGGCGGCGGACCGGCGTGTCGCAGACCAGGCACGACTGTCCCTCGCGCCGGTAGACGTACACCTCTCCCCCGTGGTCGTCGGCGCGTGGCTCGCGCCCCATCGCCTCTGGCTCGTGCTCGGGTCGGACGGTGTCGATGCGCCCCGTCCGTACGCCTTCGCGCATCAGCTCGACGAGGTCGGCCCACATCGCATCCCACCTCTTGCGAGTGACGCGACGACCGGCCGTCATGGGCGCGACCTCGTTGCGGAACAGCACCTCGGCGCGATAGACGTTGCCGACGCCGGCGAGCACCGCCTGGTCCATCAGCAGCGCGGCGATCGGCACCGACGAGCGATGGATACGGCGCCACGCACGCTCGGGATCGGCGTCGTCGCGCAGCGGGTCCGGTCCGAGTCGGCCGATCAGCGCGTCGACCTCCGGGGGCGTCAGGAGCTCGCAGGCGTTGGGGCCGCGCAGGTCGGCGGTCGAGGCTGCCTCCAGCCGCCACCTCACCTGGCCGACGACCGGGCGACCGACTCCCGGGGTGACGAGGAACGAGCCATAGAGACCGAGGTGGACGTGCACCTGCTCCGGCGCGTCGGCGAACGACACGAAGACGTGTTTGCCCCACGCCTCGGCACCTTCGAGGACGCGGCCGTCGATCCGTGCCGCCTCGGCGGCGAACCGGCCTTGCGGGCTCGACGACGCGACGGCACGGCCGGCGAAGGCGGTGCGGAGCTCGTCCGCGAGACGGTGGAGCGTGTGCCCCTCAGGCAAGCTCGCCGGTCTCCTCGTAGGCCAGCAGCATGTCGATCCGGCGCTGGTGACGCTCGGCGTGGCTCCACGGCGTCGTCAGGAACGTCTCGACGATCGCGGTCGCCTCGTCCGCGGTGTGCATGCGCGCGCCGACGGCAACGACCTGCGCATCGTTGTGCTGGCGAGCCAGCGACGCGGTCTCAGTGCTCCACGCCAGGGCCGCACGCGCCCCCTTGACCTTGTTGGCGGCGATCTGCTCACCGTTGCCGGAGCCGCCGATGACGACACCGAGCGAGCCGGGCTCGGCCACGGCGGCGGAGGCGGCGTCGATGCAGAACGGCGGGTAGTCGTCCTCCCCGTCGTAGGCGTGGGCACCGTGGTCGACCGGCTCGTAGCCGTTGTCGGTGAGCCAGGCGATCAGGTGGGTCTTGAGCTCGAAGCCGGCGTGGTCGGAACCGATGTGGACGCGCATGTGCTCAGTCTTCCAGTCCGTACGACGACACGGTCACGCACCTCGGACGAGCTCGCGCACGAAGCCCGCGAACGCGTCGGCCGACTCCTCGCCGACGAAGTCGCCGAGCACGTACCGCTTGCGCTCGGCGCGCGCCGTCGCGAGCGGATCGCGCACCAACAGGTCGTCGAGCACCTCGTCGAGGTTGGAGAGGTCACCCAGCAGGACGTAGCCGGTCTCGGCGACGGAGAACTCCGCACGGAACGCCTCGATGCCGGCGCGCATGCTCGTCATGACGTACGGCTTCTCGGACTGCAGGAAGTCCGAGACGACGCTCGACACGTCGGAGATCAGCGCATCGGACCGGTTCGCGCAGTCGACGACACTCCACACGTTGCCCACCGTCTTGCCCCACTGGTGCCGGCGGTGCGAGCTCTGCTTGTCGGCGTGCAGGATCGCGTGGATCTCCTGGATGACGGCCCGGCGGATGCGCCAGCGATGGCTCAGCGGGTGGGGACGGAAGATCACCGTGACGTCGCGGTCGATCAGTGCCCGGACGATCTCGGGTCCCTTCTCCAGCGACGAGAAGTTGACCGATTCGTCGAGCCCCTGCCACGTCGGTGCGTAGAGCACGACCTTGGACTCGAGCTCCGCGATGGGTCCACGGGCCGGACGTACACCCGACGCCTGCGGGCGGCCCAGGATGCGGAACTTCTCGGGCGCGACGTGGATGCCGTGACGCTCGTAGCGGTCGATCCCCGCCTGCCCGCACACGACGAGCACGTCGTACAGGGCATGACGCGGGTTGAAGTTGGCCGGCTTGTCGGAGTCGCCGTGGTTGAGCCACACGTGCGTCAGGTCCGTGTGCGCCATGAAGCCCTTGTTGGCCTGCGCGTTCTGGACATAGAAGACCGCGCGGATCGACGGCACGAACAGCGAGTCGAGGTCACGCGTGCCGCGGGAGCCGAGCTGGACGAGCGGCGATGTCAGGTCGGCACCGTCGAGGATCAGCGGCAGGTACTTCTCGTGCAGCGTGATGACGACGCAACGCTCGCCGGAACGCAGCAGATAGGGCTCCCACATGCGCAGCTGCCACGGCCCTCCGGAGCGACCCGCGAAGCCCATCGCGATCGTCGGCGCGTACGCCTCGAGAGCCTGGCGCACGCGTCGACCGTGGCGCAGGTAGCGCAGCATCGTCGCCGCGCACGCCAGCCAGGCGGCCACGGCAACGGCGGCGAGTGCAGCGAACGCCGGCCACGACGCACCCACGACCGTCAGGAGCACTGCGATCGCGGCCGCACCGAGGCTGACCCACGTGTGCGCCTCGACCGGGATGCGGCTCGGCCTCGGCGGGCCGTCGGGGACGCCCGGCAACCCGTAGGCGTACGAGGGCGACTCCGAGATCCTCGGGACGAGAAGCGTGCCGGCCAGCAGGACCAGCAGGGACGCGACAGTGCCCGCGTCGGGCCACAGGACGAGGAGCACCACCAGCGCAGCTCCGACGAGCGGCAGCACGACCAGTCGGGGCCGCTCGGCGACCTGCGTGCGAAGGGTCTGGGAGCGCTTGCTCGGCTTCCGCACGTCCCCGGTCACGCGCTCAGTATGCCAGTCAGCGTGCGCGCGACCGACGGGCGTCGAGCAGCGCACCGACCATCGTGACGGTGGCCCGGGCGGCGTCGAACACCGCCGGCTGCCGCCAGTAGGAGTGCACCATGCCGAGCGCGCGGAACGCGGTCACGTCGACGCCGGCCTCGGCCAGCTGCGCGGCATACGCCTCGCCCTGGTCCCGCAGCAGGTCGTGCTCGTTGGTCACCAGGAACGCCGGAGGGTGGTCGGCCAGGTTGGTCGCGTTGACGACCGAGACCTCGGGCAGGTCCCCGGTGCCACCCGGAGCGTACGACTCCCAGAACCACTCCATCGCGTCGTGCTCGAGGGCCGCGTTGCCGTCGGGTCCGCCCAGATCGGCGCGCCGGTCGACCGGCGGATACATCAGCACCTGGAAGTCGATCGCTGCCGGCTGCCGCACCGTGAGGCCGGCGACGAGATTGGCGCCGGACGAGTCGCCGACCGCGGGCAGGAACGAGGCATCGACGCGGTGCTCACGGTCATGCGTACGCAACCAGGCCGCGGCGGTCTGCACGTCATCGAGCGGCGCCGGATAGGGGTGCTCCGGAGCTCGGCGGTAGTCGACCGCCAGCAGCGCCCAGCCCGTCGTGTGGGCGAGGTAGCGGCAGAAGCTGTCGTGCGTCTCGAGGTCGTGCAGGACCCAGCCGCCGCCATGCACGTAGAGCGCCACCGGAGCGCCCTGACGGGGACGGTAGAGCCGGCAGGGCACGCCGTCGGCGTCGACGTCGCTGACGTGGTCGAGCCCGATCCGGTCGGTGCTCGCGAGGGCGGCGGCGCGGGCCGTCGCCCGGACCTCTGCGTACGTCTCGGCGAGCGAGCCGTACGCAGAGGGTCCGAGCACGTCGAGCAGCTCACGGGACTGCGGGTGAAGACTCATGCGCAAGAGCCTAGTGGCGCACAGCGGTCCTTGAGCTTGCCGAGAGGACGTCCTTTCGACAAGCTCAAGGACCCCATGGTTCAGTCGAAGCTGAGCTCGCCCTTGCGGGTGCGCTTGAGCTCGAAGAAGTCCGGGTAGCTCGCCAGCAGCCGGGCGCCGTCGAACACCGAACCGGCGACCTCACCACGAGGAATGCTCTGGAGCACCGGGCCGAAGAACGCCGTGCCGCCGATCGCGATCACGGGCGTGCCGACCTCTTCACCCACGCGGTCGATGCCGATCTTGTGCGAGGCACGTACGGCGGCGTCGAGTGTCGTGTCCTCAGCAGCCGAGGCGAGCTCGAGCGGAAGGCCGATCTCCTCGAGCACCTCCTCGTACAGCGCCTTGTCGAACTCACGCTTCTCGTTGTGGTGCTTCGTGCCGATCGAGGTGTAGAACGACCGCAGCGCCTCTGAGCCGTGCGCCTGCTCGACGGCGATCGCGAGACGGACCGGGCCCCAACCGCGCTCCAACATGTCCTTGTATCGCTGCTCGACGTCCTTGTCCTCGTTGAGCACGGACAGGCTCATGACGTGGAACGTGGTGGTGACGTCGCGGACCTGCTCGACCTCGAGCATCCAGCGCGACGTGATCCACGCGAACGGGCACAACGGGTCGAACCAGAAGTCGACCGCCTCGGTCGAGGTCGGGGCGGTCGTGGACGTGACGGTGTCTGTGGAAGTCATGGAAAGTTCAACAACGGACGACCCGCGCGCATTTCCTCGACGAGGGATCCGACCACGGCGTCGAGCTCTCCGCCGTTCATCGCAGCGACTCTGCGCTGTCGTTGGTAGGAGGCGCCGCCCGAGATGATGTCGTGGATGCCGCCGAGCTCCTCGGTGCACTTGAGTCGCTCGGCGACGGGTGCGAGCTGTTCGAGCACGCGATGCAGGTGCGTCGTGACGAGCTCCTCATCGGCGTGCTTGTCGAGGATCAGGATCGCGTCCATGCCATAGCGGGCTGACCGCCACTTGTTCTCCTGGGCGAACCACGGCGGCACGGTCGGCAGCTCACGGCCGGCGTCGAGCTCGGACGAGAAGAACTCGACGAGGCAGTGCGTCAGCGCCGAGATGCTGAGCAGCTCGGCCATCGACGGGATGCCGTCGCACACGCGTACCTCGAGGGTGCCGAACTTGGGGGACGGCCTCAGGTCCCAGCGGATCTCGTCGAACACGTCGATGACTCCGGTGTGCATCATGTCGTCGACGTAACCCTCGAGCTGGCTCCACTCCTCGAACTGGAACGGCAGCCCGGCCGTCGGCAGCTGCTGGAACATCAGCGCGCGGTTGGAGGCGTAACCGGTCTCCTTGCCGCCCCAGAACGGCGACGAGGCGCTGAGCGCCTGGAGGTGGCCGTAGTACGTCAGCAGGGCTCGGCTGATGGGCAGCACCTTGTCGCGGTCCTCGATGCCGACGTGCACGTGGACGCCGTAGATCAGCATCTGCCGGCCCCACCACTGCGTACGGTCGATCAGCGTCGCGTAGCGCTCCTTGTCGGTGACCTTCTGGTGGTCCCACGCCGCGAAGGGATGCGTGCCGGCACACATCAGCTCGACGCGCAGCGGATCCGTCACCGCCCGGATCTCCTCGATCGCCCGCTCGAGGTCCGCACCGGCCTCGCCGACCGAGTGGCACACTCCCGACACGATCTCGACGGTGTTGAGCAACAGCTCCTGCCGGATGTGCGGGTGCTCGCCACCACCGGCCGGCGCGACCGCGTCGAGCACGGTCTGCGCGACCTGGCGGAGGTCGCCGGAGTCCGAGTCGACGAGCGCAAGCTCCCACTCGATGCCCACGGTGGAGCGCTCGGACTCGGCGAAGGGGATGTTCATGACACGGCCTCCAAGAAGAGCCCACGATACGGAGGCCGGGTCATGACTGCCTCATGGTTCGCTCGCTGCGCTCGTTCATGTGTCCATCCTGCCCGAGATCCGACCGTCCACCCGCCTCGTCCCATGGACGACAGCGTGAAAGCATGGCGAACATGCCTGGTACCAACCTCACCCGCGAAGAAGCCAGCGAGCGCGCCTCCGTCGTCTCCACCGAGACGTACGACGTGCAGCTCGATCTCACCCTCGACTCCGAGACCCGTTTCGGCTCGGTCACCACGATCCGGTTCGGCGCCACCCCCGGCGCCTCGACGTTCGTCGATCTCGTCGACGCCGAGATCTCCTCGATCACGCTCAACGGCGACCCGGTCGACGTCTCGGCGTACGCCGACAACCGCATCGCGCTCAGCGGCCTCGCCGAGAGCAACGAGCTCGTCGTCGACGCCACGTGTGCCTATTCACGCTCCGGCGAGGGCCTGCACCGGTTCGTCGACCCCGTCGACCAGCGCGTCTACCTCTACACGCAGTTCGAGGTGCCGGACGCCCGCCGCGTGTTCACGACGTTCGAGCAGCCCGACCTCAAGGCCGTCTTCACGTTCCACGTCACGGCGCCGACGGACTGGGCCGTCGTGTCCAACTCCCCCACGCCCGAGCCCGTGGCCGCCGCCGAGGGCACGTCGACGTGGCACTTCGAGCCGACCAAGCGCATGTCGACCTACATCACCGCGCTGATCGCCGGCGAGTACGTCTCGGTGACCGACTCCTACCGCGGAGCGTACGAGGAGATCCCGCTCGGCATCTTCTGCCGCCAGTCAATCGTCGAGCACCTCGACGCCGACGACATCTTCCTCGTCACGAAGCAGGGCTTCGAGTTCTTCGAGGGCGCGTTCGAGATGGCCTACCCGTTCGGCAAGTACGACCAGCTGTTCGTCCCGGAGTACAACATGGGCGCGATGGAGAACGCCGGCGCCGTGACGTTCCGCGACGAGATGATCTTCCGCAGCCGGCAGACTGTCGCTGCGTACGAGCAGCGGGCCAACACGATCCTGCACGAGATGGCGCACATGTGGTTCGGCGACCTCGTCACGATGAAGTGGTGGGACGACCTGTGGCTCAACGAGTCGTTCGCTGAGTTCGCCGCGTCGCACTCCGCGACCAACGCGACTCGGTTCACGGACTCGTGGACGAGCTTCACCAACGCCCGCAAGAACTGGGCCTACCGGCAGGACCAGCTCCCGTCGACGCACCCGATCGCGGCCGACAACTACGACCTGCACGCGGTCGAGGCCAACTTCGACGGCATCACGTACGCCAAGGGCGCCTCGGCGCTCAAGCAGCTCGTGGCATGGGTCGGCGAGAAGGACTTCTTCGCCGGTCTGCGGGCCTACTTCGGCAAGCACGCATACGGCAACACCGAGCTCAAGGACCTGCTCGTCGAGCTCGAGCAGGCCTCCGGCCGTGAGCTGACGGCCTGGGCCGAGGAGTGGCTGCAGACGTCGGGCGTCAACACGCTGCGCGCATCGTTCGAGACCAACGACGAGGGCTACTTCACGTCGTTCTCGGTCGAGCAGACCGCGATCGACGCCTACCCGACCCTGCGCCGCCACCGCATCGCGATCGGCCTCTACGACCAGGTCGAGGGCAAGCTCGTGCGC
Organism: Aeromicrobium ginsengisoli; assembly: GCF_004134905.2. Taxonomy (GTDB): domain Bacteria; phylum Actinomycetota; class Actinomycetes; order Propionibacteriales; family Nocardioidaceae; genus Aeromicrobium; species Aeromicrobium ginsengisoli. Next base: position 954,687 of record NZ_SDPQ02000001.1, read on the forward strand.
ACGGAGCGCGTCGAGACCGACATCCGCGGAGCGTCGACGCAGATCACCGAGCTGATCGACACCAAGCAGCCCGACCTGATCCTGCTCAACGACGACGACCTGACGTACGCCAAGATCCGGCTCGACGAGAGGTCGTTCGCGACGCTGATCGAGAGCATCGCGACGTTCGAGGACTCGCTCCCCCGCGCGCTGTGCTGGGGATCGGCGTGGGACATGACGCGTGACGCCGAGCTGTCGTCGTCGGACTTCGTCACCCTCGTGCTCGCCGGTGTCGGGTCGGAGACCGACCTCACCGCCGTCGGCTCGCTGCTGCGCCAGGGGCTCAGCGCGGTCAACCTGTTCACGCCCGACGGGGCGCGGCCCGAGCTCAAGGAGCGTTGGGAGTCCGGCGTACGCGCCCTCATGGAGGCGGCTGAGCCGGGCAGCGACCACCAGCTGGCGCTCGTCCGGGCGTACGCCTCGGCGGCCTCCGGTCCGGAGCGGTTGCGGGAGATCCTCGACGGACGGCTCGATGGCCTGTCGGTCGACACGGACCTGCGCTGGACGATCGTCACGGCCCTGGCCCGCATCGGCGCTGCTGAAGAGGCCGAGATCGCCGCGGAGCTCGAGCGTGACAACACGATCTCCGGCCAGGAGAACGCCGTCGCCGCCCGGACGATCCGGCCGGTCGCGGAGGCCAAGGCCGAGGCGTGGCAGATCGCCGCGGTCGACCCCTCGACGCCCAACGAGACGCGCCGCCAGGCCGCCTTGGCGTTCCAGGTCGCTGGTCAGGCCGAGGTCCTCGAGCCGTACGTCGATCGCTACCTCGAGATGGCCGCGACGATCATCGACGACATGGGCGTGTGGATCGGCCAGGTCGCCCTGATCTACCTGTTCCCGTCGGCCAACCCGTCGCAGGCGACCCTCGACAAGGTCGATGCGTGGCTCTCGTCGACCGACGCCAACCCGGCGGCGAAGCGCTACGTCTCCGAGGGCCGCGACGACCTCGCCCGCGCCCTGAAGGCCCAAGCCGCCTTCTAGGTCGCCTCCCCGCTGGGCCTGACGTTTCTGCTGCAACACGCCGTGTCGCAGGTGCAGAAACGTCAGGCCCAGCGACGGGCAGGCGACCACGACGTCCACCAGTCGGGCTTGTCCAGCGTCCACTGGCGATTGCGCGCGCGAGCTGCATCGATCCGAGCCCTGTTGATGCGCCCGACGGTCGCCCACCTGTTGACGTGATCGAGCGACGTCACCCGGCACACGACCAGCCCGGCCCGCTCGAACTTCTCCTCGCGCACGTTGTCGTCGGTATGCCTTGAGAGCTCTCGATGATCCGCGCCATCCGACTCGATGACCAGACCGGTCTCGGGCTCGATCAGATCTGCGACGCCCAGCAGGTTCTCGGACAGGTCGAACACCGGGACATTGACCTCAAGGCCCCTGATTCCGACGTCCAGCTGAGCCATGAGACGCGTGCGAGTCTCCCAAGGGCTTCCCGACCGGGACGTCCCGAGTTCCAGTGCATTCCGTGCCTGCACGATCCCGCGCGTCTTGTGATGAGACTCGACGACACGCCTGACCGCGGCCAGCGTGGTGTGAGCCACCTCGGAAGTCGTACTCACGGCCATGTCCAGCACCACGACTGCTTCGCGGAGATTCCTCGCCACCCGCATCTCGTCGTAGGCCGAACGGGCGAGGGTCGCGACGTCGTAGTGACCGAGCGATTCAACTTCGTCTGGGTGCAGATCTGCCTGACTCGGCAGGATGCCCGGTCGCACACGCAGTTGTGAACCAACCAGGCAATGGATCAACACCTCGCGAGGATCACCGCTGCGGTCAGACCCGTCGAACCACCTGTTGCCCTGCACCCAGAGCGACGCCCAGCCGCCCAGGACGTTCGCTCGCCCCATCAGGGCTACTGCGTCGGCCACCCGAGCAGAGGTCGGATCAACCGCGAAGAAGGCAGGGCGTACGACTCCGTGCGCAACGTGCTGCCACTGGTCGCCACGCAACTGCCCTGCAGTGAACCCGAGCTCGTGGGCGCGTTTGACACGCAGTGACACCAGCGTGGGATCGATGTGGTCCATCCGCAGATCGTGCGCGACGCCGCCGCCGTTCGCTCTTCGCCATCCACAGCCCCCGCTGGTACTGACGTTTCTGCTGATCTCACGCGGCGTTTCGCAACAGAAACGTCAGGCTCAGCGAGAAGACTCCCCGGGTCAGTGGTGGGGGGTGGGGCTGTTGTCCGTGCGGACGTGGATCTCCTTGCCGGGCGCGGGCGGTACGTAGTTGTTGCGGGCCGTCAGCAGGGCGAACAGCGAGATGACGATGAACAGGCCGACCGTGCCGCCGCCGAAGAGGACGAGCAACCACAGGTCGCTGCGCTCCTTGCCGTCGGGCCAGGCACCGCCGGTGGGCTGATCGGCGAAGGCCGCAGCCGATCCGGCGAAGAACGTGATGACGAAGGCAAGCGCGGGTCCGAGCAGGCGGGCGGGAGTCCTCATGGATCCCATCGTATCCACCCGTAGGCTGGAGGAATGTCACCCCTCGACGTCAACTGGGACCTGCCAGCCGGCAAGGCGTACGACTGGTTCGTCGCCGCGCCGCTCTCGATCCTGCTGATCATCGTCTCGGGACTGCTGTTCCGGTGGTTCGTCTGCAGATCCATCGATCGGCTCGTCTCGCGGGCGAGCAAGGGCGCCGTGCCCGGGGTCATCGCCAACTCCAAGGCCGGCGAGTTCCTGGACGGGCTCAAGCAGGGCAGCCACCAGCGCCGGGAGCAGCGCGCCCAGACGATGGGATCGCTGCTCAAGAGCGTCGCCACCGGCGTGATCCTGGCCATCGTCATCGTGATGGTGCTGTCCCAGCTGGGCGCCAACATCGCGCCGATCATCGCCAGCGCCGGCATCTTCGGCCTGGCGTTCGGCTTCGGTGCGCAGAACCTCGTCAAGGACTTCCTGTCCGGCATCTTCATGATCCTCGAGGACCAGTACGGCGTCGGCGACACGGTCGACCTCGGCGAGGCCACCGGGACCGTCGAGGCCGTGGGCCTTCGCGTCACGCGTCTGCGCGACGTCAACGGCACGGTCTGGTACGTCCGCAACGGCGAGATCCTGCGCGTCGGCAACCAGAGCCAGAACTGGGCCCGCACGGTCCTCGACGTGACCGTCTCGTACGACGCCGACCTCGACCGGGTGCAGGAGATCCTCCAGGACGTCGCCACCTCGACCTACGAGGACCCGCGCTTCCACGACGTCATCATCGAACAGCCGGAGGTGTGGGGGGTCGAGCGGTTCGACAAGGACGGTGTGGTCGTACGCGTCGTGCTCAAGACCGCCCCGGCACAGCAGTGGCTCGTCGCCCGCGCCATGCGCCAACGCATCAAGGCCGAGTTCGACCGCGCAGGCATCCGCATGCCGACGACCTTCCCCGTGGCCACCACGATCACCGACGAGGAGCCGACCCCGTGAGCGAGCGCCAGCGAGCGAACCATGAGGCAGGGATCACGTCGCTGTCTCCGTATCGTGGGTTGATGACGGAGGCAGCGACGTGAGCGACGAGACCATCACGTTCTACGACGCGATCGGTGGGCACGACACGATCAGGCTCATCGTCGACACGTTCTACGAGGGCGTCGCAACCGACGAGGTCCTGCGGCCGCTCTATCCCGAGGAGGACCTCGGGCCCGCCAACGAACGGTTCCGGATGTTCCTCGAGCAGTACTGGGGCGGCCCCACGACCTACTCCGACCAGCGTGGACACCCCCGCCTCCGCATGCGTCACGCACCGTTCGCGGTGACTCCTGAGGCACGCGACCGCTGGCTCGTGCACTTCCGCGAGGGGCTCGACCAGGCCAAGCTCTCCCCCGAGCTCGACGCGCAGTTCTGGGCGTACGTCCAGCACGCTGCCAACTTCATGGTCAACACCGCGGTCTGAGCGAAGCGAAGCGGTGTTGGGCCATGAAGCGACAACATCGCATGGTCAACCAGGCCGGCTGAGCGACGCGAACGCCTCGCGCTCCTCGTGGTTGTACGGCCGGGAGCGCGACGTCTCGAGGTCGAAGCCGATCAGCACCGCGCTGGCCCTGGCATGCACCGTGTCGGGGCCGATGATCTCGGCCTCGATCGTCGCCGAGGACGTGCCGAGCCGGCTGACCCACGACGAGACCTCGTACGGTTCACGGCGCCACGGCATCCCATCGCCGTACGTCACGTCGGTGCGACCCAGGACGAAGCGACCGGCGGAGAGCGCCTTGAGCCGGTTGGCGATCAACAGGATCCGCGCCTCCTGGACCAGCTCGAACACCTTGACGCCCGTCACCAGACCGTCGGGGCCTAGATCGCTGCGCCGCACCCGGCACGGCAGCGTGTCGCCGTACGACGGCGCAGCCCGCAGCCGTTCCGGCGCCCCGAACGTCGTGGTGACGCGCGCGAACGGCGAGGCATCCGGGACCGGCCGGATCTCCTGCACCAGCTCGTCACCGTCGATCGTCGACGTGATGTGGACAGGACGGCGACTCAGCAGCAGCGAGCGCAGGAACTCGACGACGACCCGGCGTACGGGCCGCTCGTCGAGCACCCCGTCCTCGACGAGCATCGCGCGACTCTCCGCGGCGTAGTCGAGGTAGACGACGTTGTTGACGTGGTTGAGCGAGTCCAGATCGGCCCAGCGCATCGGCAGCTCATGGACGACGGTGGAGGACACCCGCCGATGATGCCAGACGGGTCAGGCGTGGCTCTCGTCGATCTCGATGAGCGGGTCGCCCTCCTGGACGATCTGCCCGACCTCGACGAGGACCTTGCTGACGAACCCGGACGCCTCGGCGTAGACGGGGATCTCCATCTTCATGCTCTCCAGGACGGCGAGCACGTCGCCGACCCCGACCTGGTCGCCCTCACGGGCGACGATCTTCCAGACGTTCGCGACGATCTCGGCTCGCGCAGCGAACATCAGAGGGACGACTCGTGCGTCAGCATGCGCAGGGCGGCAGCCATGCGGTCGCGGGTCTCTTCGGGCAGGATCACGTCGTCGACGATACCGGCTTCGGCCGCGATGTAGGGGCGGGCGACCTCTTCGCGATAGACCGCGGCGAGCTCGTCGCGCAGCTTGGCCGGCTCCTCCGCCGCCTTGAGCGCGCGGCGGTGCAGCAGGGCCACGGCGCCACCGGGCCCCATGACCGCGATCTCCGAACCCGACCAGGCCCAGTTGACATCGGCACCGAGCGAGGCCGAGCCCATCGCGATGTAGGCGCCTCCGTACGCCTTGCGGACCACCACGGTCAGCTTGGGCGACTTGGTCTCGACGTACGCCTTGAGGAGCTTGGCGCCATGCGTGATGACGCCGCGGCCCTCCTCGACCGTGCCGGGCAGGAAGCCGGGCACGTCGACGAACGTCAGGACCGGGAGGTCGAAGCGACCGCAGAACTCGACGAAGCGAGCGGCCTTGACCGACGCCTTGGCGTCGAGGATGCCGCCGCGGGCGTTGGGCTGGTTGGCCAGGATGCCGACCGCATGGCCGTCGAGGCGGCCGAACAGGGTGAGGATGCTGGGGGCGTGCGTCGGCATGAGCTCCAGGCGTGCGCCGTTGTCGAGCACCCCGTCGAGCAGCGCGTTCATGTCGAACACGACGCTGGACTTGTCCGGCACCAGACCGGGGAGCCGCTCGACCGCACCGGGGTTGGCCGGCACCGAGCTGTGCCGCTTCTGCGGGCCGCCCTTGTGCGTGGGCAGGAACGACAGCAGGAGGCGAGTCGCGTGGAACGCCTCCTCCTCACTGTCGACCTCGAGGTGCGCGACCCCGCTGACCTTGGTGTGCAGCGCCGAGCCGCCGATCTCTTCGGCCGTGGCGTCCTCGCCCGTCGCGGCCTTGACGATCTCGGGGCCGGTCAGGAACATCTGGCCCTGCTCCTTGACCATGATGGTCCAGTCCGTCAGGGCCGGCGAGTATGCCGCGGCACCGGCGCACGGCCCGATGATCAGTGAGATCTGCGGGATCCGCTGCTGCGCCTCGATGTTGTTGGCGAAGATGCCGCCACAACCGTGCAGCGCGAAGATGCCGTCGTGGATGCGGGCGCCGCCCGAGTCGTTGATGTAGACGATCGGGTAGCCCTTGTCGATCGCGAACCGCTGGGCCTTCATGATCGCGTCGGCCATGACGGCACCGATCGCGCCCGAGGCCACGGCCGCGTCGTGCGAGACGACGACGACCGCGTGCCCGTCGGTGGTACCCCAACCGGCGACGACGCCGCTGCCGGCGCCACCGCCCGCCGTGCGCAACGGCGTCATCTCGACGAAGGAGCCGTCGTCGACGAGCATCTCGGCCCGCTCGCGCGCCGTGAAGACGCGCTTGCCCTTGGGTTCGACCCGGGCGAACCGATCCTGTCGGCGCTGCGTGAGCGTCGAGCGGTGATCGGCCTGGTCCGGCGCTGAAACCACCGAGGGGGTGTCGAGCTGCGTCACGAGGACTCCTAAAACATGAGGTTTTCCTCAACTATACACAAACATGAGGGATCCTTCATCTTCAACACCGGCAATTTCGACGGTGATCTCGCACACGCGAGCCTCGTGCGATACGGTGCGGGAGGAATTCACTAAGCAAGCGCTTAGGCGCCCGTTGAAGGAGCATCTCGTGACCGAACCCCGTACCGCGATCGTCACCGGAGCCGCACGAGGCATCGGCGCCGCCGTCTCGCAGCGGCTGGCCGCCGACGGCTTCCAGGTCGCCGTCGTCGACCTCGACGAGGCATCCTGCGCCGCCACCGTCGAGGCGGTCACTGCCGCCGGCGGCAAGGCCCTCGCCGTCGGCGCCGACGTGAGCAACGAGGAGCAGGTCGCCGCCGCATTCGAACGCATCGCCGCCGAGCTCGGTGCGCCGACCGTGCTGGTCAACAATGCCGGCATCATCCGCGACAACATGCTGTTCAAGATGACGGTCGACGACTGGGACGCCGTCATGAACGTGCACCTGCGCGGCGCGTTCCTGATGACCAAGGCCGCCCAGAAGCACATGACGGAAGCCGGCTTCGGCCGCATCGTCAACCTCTCGAGCACCTCGGCGCTCGGCAACCGCGGCCAGGCCAACTACTCCGCCGCCAAGGCCGGCATGCAGGGCTTCACCAAGACCCTGGCGATCGAGCTGGGCAAGTTCGGCATCACGGCCAACGCGATCGCACCCGGCTTCATCCAGACCGACATGACCGCCTCGACGGCCGAGCGCATGAAGATCCCCTTCGACGACTTCATCACGTGGAATGCCGAGCAGATCCCCGTGGCCCGCGTCGGCCAGCCCGAGGACATCGCTCACACGGTGTCGTTCCTCGTCAGCGAGGGTGCCGGGTTCGTGTCGGGCCAGGTCATCTACGTCGCCGGCGGACCCAAGGCCTGACATGAGCGAGCGCCAGCTGGGGGTCCCCCCGCGAGTTCTACGAGCAGGGGGCGTGAAACGAAGGGACATCATGCCGATGTCGCCGTACCGTGCTTTTCTCAAGGGGACGTCGGCATGACGGATGAACCCAAGGGTCTGGACCTCGCGGCGCTGCAGAACTGGCTCGAGCGGGAGCGTCCCGAGCTGGTCACCGGGCCGCTGACCGCGAGCCTCATCACGGGCGGCAAGTCCAACCTGACCTACACGCTGAGCGCCGGGTCGCGTGACTACGTCGTACGCCGCCCGCCCTTGGGTCACGTCCTCGCCACGGCGCACGACATGGGGCGGGAGTATCGCGTCATGGCGGCGCTGGCACCGACGAACGTACCCGTGCCGCTGATGATCGCCCACTGCGAGGACACCGAGGTCATCGGTGCGCCGTTCTACATCATGGAGAAGGTCACCGGCACGCCCTACGGCCGCGCGTCCCAGCTCGAGCCGCTCGGCGCCGAACGTACGCGCGTCATCAGCGAGCGCATGGTCGACACCCTGGTCGCGCTGCACGCCGTCGACTACGCCGCGGTGGGCCTGGGCGACTTCGGCCGTCCTGACGGCTACCTGGGACGCCAGGTGGCCCGCTGGAAGAAGCAGCTCGAGGCGTCGAGCAGCCGCGAGCTGCCCGGCATGGACGAGCTCGTCGCACACCTCGAGTCCCACATCCCGGCAACCGGTGACGGCACGATCGTGCACGGCGACTTCCGCCTCGACAACCTGCTCGTCGACACTGATCCTTCTTCAGGGGAGGACCGCGTCACGGCGGTGCTGGACTGGGAGATGAGCACGCTCGGCGATCCGCTGACCGACGTCGCGGTGCTGCTGGCGTACCAGCAGCTCGCCGAGGTCGCTCCCCCGTCGGGCGACGGCGCCGCGATGATCACGGATGCACCGTTGGCCCCGGGCTACCTCAGCCGTGACGAGGTGCTCGCCCGGTACGCCCAGCAGTCCGGGCGGGACGTCAGCGACATCGGCTTCCACCTCGCGCTCGCGTTCTTCAAGCTCGCGGTGATCCTCGAGGGCATCCACTACCGCCACTCGCACGGGCAGACCGTGGGGGCGGGCTTCGACGGCATCGGCGACATGATCGTGCCCTTGATCGCCGCAGGACGCGCCGCTACGGGATAGGGTTGCGCCCGTGACGGCCGAGATCCTCGAACCCCGGCGCCGCCCGACGCAGGAGCGTAGCCACAAGAAGTTCGACCACCTGTTGCAGGTGTCGCGCGAGCTGCTGCTCGACGTCGGCTTCGAGTCGTTCACGTGCGAGGAGGTGGCGCACCGCGCGGGTCTGCCGATCGGCACGCTCTACCAGTTCTTCCAGAACAAGTACGTCATCGTGTGCGAGCTCGACCGGGTCGACGCGGTCGCCGTACGCCAGGAGCTCGCGAGCTTCGCCGAGGCGATCCCGACGCTCGACTGGCTCAAGTTCCTCAACCGGCTCGTCGACCACATGGCCGAGCTGTGGGTCAACGACCCGTCACGCCGTGCCGTGTGGCTCGCGGTGCAGTCGACGCCGGCGACACGCGCGACCGCGGCGGTGACCGAGCGGGAGCTCGCTGCGGAGGTGGCGCGGGCCCTGGCACCGCTGACTCCGGGCACACCGCGTGAACGCCGGCAGATCATGGCCGAGGTGCTGGTGCACGTCGTCTACTCGATGCTCAACTTCTCGATCCGCGACGGCCAGGAGCACGCCGAGTCGATCATCGAGCTCAAGCGGCTCGTCACGGCCTACCTGCTGAGCGCCGAGCACGCCTGAGGGCTCAGGCGCGGGACAGGACGACGTACGCGATGGCGTAGTCGCCGTCGTGGCTCAGCGACACCTCGAGCGCATGACCGTCGAGGTGCTTGGCCGCCTCACCGTGCAGGCGTATGCGCGGACGGCCCCACGCATCGGCGACGACCTCGATGAGGTGGTGCACGTGCTCGTCCATGACCGGCGGCTCGCCGTGGAGCGACGCCGACCACGCCTTGACGACCGCCTCCTTCGCGGCCCAGCGCACGGCGAAGTGACGCGCGGAATCTGAGGGACGACTCCGCACGTCACTTCGCTCACCGGGCAGGAAAGCCGTGGCGAACGTGGTTCCGGGTTGTTCCAGCTGGTCCGCGAATGAAGGGACGTGGACCAGATCAACACCGATACCGACAACCGTCACTGGCACGACGCTCCGAAGTAGACGTCGTCCTCACCCAGCCGTGCCTGCGGATCCAGGAGCATTCCAGCCTCCCGAGTCCGCACTCCCTCACTGCCGAGGCGCCGATCGGCAGGGCGCTCGTACAGCGACGCTCCGCCGTACATGGCCCTGACGAGACGCATCCGACCCTCGATGAGCCGTGCTTCCGCACGGGCGGCGTAGGAGGCTCGCTCCTCGTCGCTCAAGGCCGCAAGGAATGCCTGGGGGTGCGCGAGCGCGATCAGGCCGGCGACGTGACCGAACCCGAGGCTCGTGAGGATGCCCGCCTTGAGCTGACCCGTGGCCAGCGGCTTGCGCAGCCAGACGAGGTGCTCGTGCTCGGCGAGGTCGTCCATGACGCAGTCGAGGCTGCGGTTCGGCGGGATGACCCCACCGGACAGGACCTGGCAGAGCCCGACGATCTGGAACGCCGCCGCGCCACCCTTGGTGTGCCCCGTGATGCTCTTCTGCGAGATCACGTAGAGCGGGTTGCCCTCGCTGCGGCCGATCGCCGTCGCGAGCCGCTCGTGCAGCTCGGACTCATTGCGCTCGTTGACGCCGGTCGACGTGTCGTGCTTGGACAGCACACCGATGTCGTCGGCGGTGAGGCCGAGCGTGCGCAGCGACTTCGCCAGGGCGGACTCTCGACCGCCGAGACCGGCCGCCAGAGCGCCCATGCCCGGAGCCGGGATCGACGTGTGGACGCCGTCGGCGAACGAGCCGGCGTACGCCACGACACCGAGGACCGGCAGGCCCATGCGCAGCGCGAGGTCACCGCGGGCGAGCAGGATCGTGCCGCCGCCCTGTGACTCCACGAAGCCGCCGTAGCGACGGTCGTTGGCGCGGCTGAAGTAGCGGTCCTCGAGCCCCTTCGCCCGCATCGCTGCGGAGTCCGCGGTTGCCGACATGTCGGCGAAGCCCACGATGCCCTCGACGCTCAGGTCATCGAAGCCGCCGGACACGACGAACTCGGCCTTGCCGAGCTTGATCTTGTCGACGCCCTCCTCGACCGAGACGGCCGTGGTGGCGCAGGCGGCGACGGGGTGGACCATAGCGCCGTACGAGCCGACGTAGGACTGCACGACGTGCGCGGCGATGACGTTGGGCAGCGCCTCCTGCAGGATGTCGTTGGGTTTGCTCTCGCCCAGCAGCGTGTCGAGGTAGAGCGACTGCATCGACTGCATGCCGCCCATGCCCGTGCCCTGCGTGTTGGCGACGAGAGCCGGGTGCACCCACCGCATCAGCTCGGACGGGTTGAACCCGCTCGAGAGGAACGCGTCGACCGTGCAGATGAGGTTCCACAGCGCGACCCGGTCGATCGAGTCGACCATCTCGGCCGGCACACCCCACACCGTGGGGTCGAAGCCGGTCGGGATCTGGCCGCCGACCGTACGCGTGAGCGCCATGCGGCGCGGCACGCGGATCTCGGTGCCGGCCTTGCGGGTCACGGTCCAGTCGCCGTCGGCCGTCGCGGAGATGACCGTACGCTCGGGATCGGCGTCGCGCAGCGCCTGCGCCTCGGCCTCGTTGGAGACCGTGAACGACAGGTCCTTGTCGAGGAACACCGACGTCAGCAGCGGAGCCGAGTTGTCGACCATGTTGCCCTCGTCGACGTAGCGGCGGATGCCGACGGCTTCGCGGACCTTGTCCTCGTAGCGCTCCACGAGATCGGCCTCGTCGACCTTCTCCTGGGTCTCGGTGTCGAACCAGCCGCCACCCTGCTCGTCCCAGCTGACCAGACCGGTGGTCCAGGCCAGCTCGAGGACGCCGGCGGCCGACAGCTCGTCGGACACCTCCATCTCGAAGCGCGTACGAGAGGAGCCGTAGGGGCCGAGCTCGCCGGCACCGACGATGACCACGAGGTCCTCGGGCCTGGCGTCGACCGGGGCCCAGTCGAGCTGCTCGACACGGTCGAGCTGCGCCGGTGAGGCGGCGAGGGCGGCGATCATGCCGGTCTCGTCCTCCTCGACAGCAGCCGGACGCGTGATGCCCTCGGCGAGCGCCTTCATGTCGAGCTTGACGCCCGCGAGCCCACCCGTGAGGTCGACCGTGAGCGGCTCGATGCGTGCTGCTGCGCGGGCCTCGACCGTTGCCGTCTCCAGCAACGCCTCAGCCATCTCCGCAGGCGACCACGTGCGGACGCCGCGAGCCTCGATGGCCTCGACCAGCGGGTCGTTGCCGCCCATGAGGCCCGTGCCGCGGACCCAGCCGATGATGGCGTGGCTCAGCGTGACGCGGTCGGCCCATGTACGTTCTGCGGACCAGCGGGCCACCACGGCGTCGAGCGCGGCCTTGGCCTCGCCGTATCCGCCGTCGCCGCCGAACATGCCGCGGTTGGGCGAGCCCGGGAGCACGACGTGCAGCGTCGAGGTCAGGTCGCGGTCCTGGATGCCGGCCGAGAGCTGCCCGATCAGGCGCTCGACGGACCACAGCAGGATGCGCATGTCGACCTCGGTGCGGCTGCCGGCGTCGGTGAGGTCACCGGCGACCCGGCCGGCGGCGAACGGGAACAGCAGCGTCGGCGTCATGGCCGGCTTGGCGACCGTCGTGACACCCGCACGCGTCTGCATCTGCTCGCTCGTGAGCCAGCTCGTCAGCGCATCGACGTCGGCGTACGACGCCATGTTGGCCGGGACGATCCACAGGGTGGCTCCGGCGACGGCGTGCGTGCGGTAGAGCTCCTTGTAGAACGCGAGGCGCTTGGCATCGAGGCCCGAGGTCGTCGCGACGACTGTCGCACCGCCCGCGAGCAGCTTGCCGGTCACACCGGCAGCGATCGATCCCTTGCTGGCGCCGGTGACGACCGCGAGCTCGCCGGACCAGGTCTGGTCCGTGGGGCTCACGGCGTCCGCGGCGATCTGCGTGAAGCGCTCGGACAGGCGCGGATCGCAGTGATCCGCGTGCCAGCGGGCCTGTGCCGCGACGACCTCGCCGGCGCCGACGAAGCTCACTTCGACGGTCTCGCCTGCGGCGATGCGCGCCAGGTCCTCACGAGCGCTGGCCCAGCGGTCGTCGAGCACGACAGCCTTGAGCGGGTCGAACGCCGGCGCCGTGAGCTTGGCCCAGTCGCTGCCGAGCTCGGACTCGACGCGGGCCAGGATCTCGGCCTCCGCCTCGTCCGTCTCGACAACAGCCGGTACGTCGGTGAGTCCGAGCTGGTCGAGCACCAGGCGCGCCGACGAGGCCAGGACACCATCGGGGCCGGTGATCTGCGCGGTGAACTCGCCGAGGGCGGCCGCATCGATCGTGGCGCCCTCTCCCCCACCGGTCGACGGCAGGTCGACGCTGACGCCGTGGCGTCCAGCGACGGCCTGGATGCTCGCGTCGATCGCGGCGTCGACGTCGGCGCCGGAGGCGAGACCGCTCAGCGAGCCGTACTCACCACCGCGGACGCTCGAGCCCTCACGGCTCGAGAGCGCGAGCTCGACGAGTGCGTGACTCGCCCAGCCCGGTCCGAGCTGCCAGACATCGGCGACGCGCTCGGCGACGGCTGACTGGCGCTTGCCGGTCGGGCCGAAGACCTTCTTGAGGTGGTCACCGAGGGCCTCGGTCAGCACCGGGCCGAATGGCTTGTAGCCGCGGGCCAGGCCCTTGACCTGGGCGGACAGCGTCGGCAGGTCCGCGTCGGCGGCCCCGTCGATCGCGCCGAGGCTGAGCTCGCCACCGAGGTCGACGAGCAGCTGGTTGCGGCGCGAGGACGCACCGTCGCACAGCGACTCGATCGTGTCGGCAGCGCCGATCTGGTCGAGGCGCATCTTGGTCCACCAGGCGATCAGCACCGTGGTGGCGTCGGCGGCGTCGAACGTGAGGTCGGCCGGACGCGGGCCGCTCGAGGTAGTGCTGGTCGAGCTTGTCGAAGCCACCGGAGCAGCACTGGCAGCCGTCGTTTCGGCAGGCTCAACGACCGTGTCCTCCTCCTCGACGACCTGCTCCTCGTCGGTCGCGAAGACAGCTGCACCGTCGCGCTCGAAGTTGAGCACCTCGACGGGGCCACCGAAGCGACCCGGCAGCTTGAGCGTCGACGACGCGAGGTTGGCCACCGTGGGGGCCTGGCCGACGCCGACCTCGATGAACCGCTCGACACCGAGGTCGCCGAACAGCAGGTCCTGCGTCTCGATCCAGCGGACCGGGCTGGCGAACTGCCAGGCGAGCAGCTCGATCAGCACGACGCGGCACAGCTCGCCGGGCTTGGCCGACCAGGTCGCGAAGTCGGCCAGGACCGCGTTGAGCGGCTCGGACGGCACCAGATCGGCGATCTCCTGCAGGAACGCGCGCTCGAGCGAGAACGGCTTGGGCACGAGGTTGGGGACGTAGCGGCCCGCGAGGATGGCGGGGTCGATGGTCGCCGGCAGCAGCTCGGTCAGCCGCTCCCGGAAGTCCGGGACGCCGTCGCGCAGCACCGTGGAGTGGAACGGCACGTCGATGCCGGGCACCAGGATGTACGCCGCTTTGCCGCCGAACTCCTCACGGCGCCGCGCGATGTCGTCCTCGAGGATCTCGAGGCCACGCACCGTGCCGGCGATCGCGTACTGCGAGTCGCGGAGGTTGTAGTTGACGATCTGCAGGAACTCGCCGGACTCCTCGGCAATGCGGTCGACGTACGCCGTGACGTTGTCGTCGTTGAGGCCGATCTGCGCCGGGCGGATCGCCGCGAGGCGGTAGTTGCTGCGGCCCTCGGCGTCGCGGGGCACGAGCGTGTGCATGACGGAGCCGCGCTGGAACACGACCTCGACGACGGCCTCGAGCGGGATGACGCCCGAGACGGCGGCGAGCGCGTTGTACTCGCCGACCGAGTGGCCCGCGAGGATCGAGCCCTCGACGAACGCACCGGACTCGCGCAGCTCGGCCATCTGGGCGGCGCCGAGCACCGCCATGGCGACCTGCGTGAACTGGGTCAGGAACAGCACGCCCTCGGGGTGCTTGTGCGTCACGCCGTTGGTCACCAGGACCGTCGGGTTGTCGCGGACCACCGTGAGGATCGAGAAGCCCAGCGCGGAGCGCGTGTGCGCGTCGGCGCGGTCCCAGATCTCGCGGGCGGCCTTGGAGCGCTGGTACGCCGCCATGCCCATGCCCTGGTGCTGGATGCCCTGGCCCGGGAACGCGTACGCGGTGCGAGGCGCCTCGAGGCGGGCGGTCGCCGACATCACGACCTCGCCCTCGGCGCGGCACGTGACGTCGACGAGCTCCGCACCGTTGTCGAGGCCGATGCGGTCCGCCTTGACATCGACCGTGACGCCGGGGCGTACGGGCGCGAGGAAGCGCGTGGTCCAGCCGGTGATGCGGCGGCCGGAGAGCACCTGCTGTGCGGCGGCGGAGACCCACATGCCGTGCACGATCGGCGCACCGAGACCCGCGAGGCGGGCAGCGGCGACGCTGGTGTGGATCGGGTTGTGGTCGCCCGTGACGGCGGCGAAGCCACGCAGATCGGTCGGCGCCGTCAGCGTTGCCACACCGCGCGACTTGCGCGGCGTGTCCTGCACGTGGTCGCCGAGTGCTCCGCCGGCGCGTGGCGGGTCGGAGAGCTCGCCAGCACCGGTACGTCCGCGGATCGCGAAGCGCTCACGCAGCGTCGCGATCTCCCCTGAGGCGGATGAGACCGTGACGTCGACCGCGACGACCCGGCCGAAGCCGGTGTCCTCGATCGACTCGACGACCGAGGTGATCGTCAGAGCGGACGGAGCGACGGGAAGCGCGTCGTGAAGGGCGATCGCGTGGTCGAGGTGGACCAGGTCGAGCATGCCCTCGATGACCGGGATGCCCGCCGGGGTCGTCGCCTCGCCGAGCACGGCGAAGACCGACGGCCAGGCGAGGCCGACGAGGACGTCGGGCACCGGGTGGACCGGGGTGTGCGCACCGGTGACGCCGGCGTGGTCGGCGATCAGGTCGGGATCCCACTCGACGGTGACCGTCGCGCGGCCGTTGTTGACCGAGGGGACGACACCACCGGCAGCGCCGGCAACGAGCGAGGACATCGCCGACGCAGCGACCTCGGTCGTCACGACCGGGGCAGCACCGGCGAGCACGGCGTCGTCGACCGAGATGCGCAGCGACAACGGACGCGCGAGCGGCACCTGCAGCTCAGCCGTGCGGCCGTCGATCGCGACGAGCGCTGCGCCGGTCTCGGGGTGCTCAGCACGCTGCGGGTCGACGATGACCCACTCGGCGCCGAGGCGGTGCACGGGGTTGCGGACCGTACGACCGGCCCACACCAGGTCAGGAGCGGCGAGGACGAGCGAGAGGACGTCGCCGGCGTCCTCGACGCGGCGGCGGCCCGTGACGCGCTGGGCGGCCCGGCCGGAGGCGAGAAGGCCGTCGATCGTGGCGTCCTCGAAGCGACGCAGCAGGTCAGCGACCGGCTCGTCGACGCGGTCGATGCCGGCAACGGAGACCGTGCCGGGGATGATGCAGACCTCGTCGGCCGCGAAGCGCGGGTCGTGCGCCTGCCACAGCGAGTCCGAGCGCCACCAACGGCGTACGTCCTGGTCGAGCACGGGCACGAAGTTGACCGGCTTTCCGGGCGTCCGGCACTGCTCGACGAAGAACAGCACGTCGGCCGGGTGAAGGATGACGTCCTCGGCGGCCGGGTAGGTCTCGAGCAGGGTGGCGATCGCCGCAGCGCCGTCGTCGACCAGGGAAGCGTCGGCGAAGAGCGTCGGGATCGTGCCACGATCGGCAGGGTTGAGGCGGGCCTCGGCGCGCTGCAGCATCGCGTGGAAGCGGTCGCGGATCGTCACGTCGAGCCACGACGGCGTGCCGGACAGCTCGAGGTAGCGGCGGAGCCACTGGGCGTACGTCATGGTCTCGACGTCGCCGAAGTAGGGCTTGGCGGTGCGGTTGAGCGCCTCGATGATCTCGTCGCGACGCGCGGCGACAGCCTTGGCGTCGCCGGCGACCTCGTCGAGCAGGCGGCCGGTGCGCGATGCCGTGTTGTCGATCTCGTGGATGTCGGCGCCGAGCTGGCTGCGGCCGGAGGCCATACCACCCTTGGCGCTGCCCGCACCGACCCAGGTGCCGGTGCCGCGCGTGTCGACGAGCAGCTGCTTGACCTCGGGGGCCGTGGTCGCCTCGAGGGTCGCCATCGCGGCGGTGCCCACGAGGATGCCGTCGAGCGGCATGACCGGGAAGCCGTGGCGGCGAGCCCACTCACCCGTGAGGTACGCCGAGGCGACCTCGGGCGTGCCGATGCCGCCACCGACGGCGACGACGACGTTGTCGAGCCCGCGCAGCTCGCCGTACGTGGCGATCAGCAGGTCGTCGAGGTCCTCCCACGAGTGGTGGCCACCGGCGCGGCCGCCCTCGATCTGGACGATGATCGGCGTCGGTGCGACAGCCTTGGCGATCGCGAGCACCTGGCGGATCTGCTTGACCGTGCCGGGCTTGAACACGACGTGCGTGATCTCGGCGGCGCGGAGCTCCTCGACGAGCTCGACGGCCTCGTCGAGCTCGGGGATGCCGGCCGTCACGATGACGGCGTCGATCGCGGCACCGGCGGCGCGGGCGCGCTGCACGAGACGCTTCTGGCCGAGCTGGAGCTTCCAGAGGTAAGGATCGAGGAACAGCGAGTTGAACTGGTACGTCCGACCGGGCAGCAGCAGCTCGTCGAGCTCCGCGACGCGATCGGCGAAGATCTCCTCTGTGACCTGACCGCCACCGGCGAGCTCGGACCAGAAGCCGGCGTTGGCCGCTGCGGCGACGATCTTGGCGTCGACCGTGGTCGGCGTCATGCCGGCCAGCAGGATCGGCGACTTGCCGGTCAGGCGGGTGAAGCGGGTCTCGACGTGCAGGCTGCCATCAGGCAGCGTGACGACGCTCGGGGCGTACGCCGACCACGGGGTCGCGAGACGCGGCGCAGCGCCGGCGGCGGTCAGCTCGCGGTGGCCGCGGCGGGTCGTCGTGGCGATGACGCCGGCTCCGCGGCTGCGCAGCTCGCGGGCCGACAGGCGGGCGGCGATGTCGGACGGGCCGAGGTCGAGGACCCAGGTCGCGCCGGCGTCGAGGGCGGACTCCAGTGAAGCGACCCAGTCCACCGGGTCGACGATCGAGCGCATCGTGAGCGTACGGGCGCGGGCGCCGTCGAAGCCACAGGCCTCGGCCCACGTGGCGACGAGGTCGGCAGCCTCGGCGAGGTCGGGGTGGTGGAACGCCAGCTGGGCCGGCAGCGGCTCCAGGACCGGAGCGAACGGCGAGCCGCCGGTGACCTTGCGCTCACGATCGGCCTTCTCGCTGGCGGCGACCTCTTCGAGGCGGGCCTCGACGACGCGGAGGCTGTCGGCCGGACCGGACAGCACGACGCCGCGACGGCCGTTGCGCAGGCGCGAGACGACGCGCAGTGTCGCGGGCAGCTCGGCGAGAATCTCGTCGATGCGCTCCGGCACGACGTTGGAGACGCTGAGCATCGTCGAGCCGAGCAGGCCGCGGCGGCGTCCCACGAGCTGCGCTGCTGCACCCATCAGGCGGGCAAGGGCCAGCAGCTCGACGTCATCGACGCCGACGAGCGACTGGGTCGCGAGGTCGCCCTGCGAGTGACCGATGACGGCGACGGGGGCGTTGAGCTGCGTGTCGACGCCCTGGCGGCGCAGCGCACGGAGGCCGGCGAGCTGGGTCAGCAGGATGCCGGGTACCGAGGCTCCGGGTGTATCCAGCACCGCGGAGCTCGGCAGTTCGGGAGCGTCGTCGTCCTCGGCGGACTCGCCGACCGCGATGACGTCGGCCCACTCGAGGGGCGTGAACGTCACGCCGACCCGGGCGAGCTCGGCGGCGACCGGAGCGAGGCGCTCCTCGGCCTGCGACACGAGCGTCTCGAGCTCGGCCTCGAGCGCGAAGTCGCGGATCAGACCCGCGAGCGGCTCGAGCCACGGAGCACCCTGGCCGCCGAACGCCATGGCGTACGGCGTGCCGGTGGAGATGCGATCGACCAGGGCGCCGCGGCGCTCGGTCGGCTGGATCGTGGCAAGCGGGGTGTCGATGGTCGTCACGTGGAATCCCTCGGGGTACTGCCGTCGCTGGATCGACGGGCGGTCCCACCATCTTCTCAAAACATGAGGAGATCCTCAAGTTTAATGCGAGGGTTTCCTCATGTTTCTCTAGAGATCTAGATCACCTTGACGCGACGGGCGGCCCGCGATTGAATGAATGAACATTCAGTCATAGGAGCCCGTGGTGAGTTGGACCCAGAACGACATCCCCGATCAAACCGGCCGCACCGCCGTGGTGACTGGCGCCAACGGTGGCCTCGGCCTCGAGTCCGCCGAAGCCTTGGCGGGCGCCGGCGCCCACGTCGTCATGGCAGTCCGCAACCAGGACAAGGCCAAGGACGCCGTCGAACGCATCCGCGCCGCCCACCCCAACGCATCGCTTGAGCTGATCCCCCTCGACCTCGGGGATCTCGCCTCGACCGCTGCGGCCGCGAAGCAGATCCTGGCCAAGCACGACTCCATCGATCTGCTGATCAACAACGCCGGCGTCATGGCGATGCCCGAACGCACCACGGTCGACGGGTTCGAGATGCAGATGGGCGTCGACCACCTGGGCCACTTCGCCCTCACCGCCCACCTGCTGCCGGCCATTCTTGCGGCCGATGCCGCCCGAGTCGTCACCGTGACCAGCATTGCCCGGTTCCAGGGACGCCCCTTCGATCCCGACAACCCGCACATGAAGGGCAACTACGGGGCCTGGAGTGCCTACGGACAGGCCAAGCTGGCCAACTATCACTTCGGCCTTGGCCTGCAGAACAAGTTCAAGGCCGCCGGCGTCGCCGCCGAGAGCCTCATCGCGCATCCAGGTCTGTCGCACACCGATCTCCAGAGCACGACCGCTGCCGAAGGCGGCGGCGGATGGCTCGGCCGAACGTCCGAGACCCTGGCCGCGCGCACCGGGATGCCACCGCACAAGGGAGTACGCCCACAACTACGCGCCGCCACGGACCCGAACGCGAAGGGCGGTCAGATGTATGGCCCGCTGCTCGCGTCCAACGGTCCGGCCGTCAGCCGCCCCATCCTTCGACGCATCAGGCTCGACAGGCGCATCAACGAGCTGTGGGACATGTCCGAGCGCGAGACCGGCGTGAGCCTCGACGTGGCCCGAGCTGCGAGATCGACATGATGACCCCCGTCGCGATCGATCGAGCCGAGGCGGTACGCCACGCCCTGATCCGGCTGGTGGCCCGCGACGGGTTCCACGGCACGTCGATGGCCGCCGTCGCCAAGGAGGCCGGGGTCGCGACCGGCACTGCGTACGTCCACTACGCGTCGAAGGACGAGCTCGTGATGGCCACATACGTCGAGGTCAAGCACGATGTGGGTGAAGCCGCCTTGGCGTCGGTCGATCCCGACTCTTCGCTGCGAGAGCAGTTCGCTCAACTGTGGACCGGCGTCCAGAAGCACCTCGAGGCCAATCCCGATCGTGCACGGTTCCTGGTGCAGGCGGACAGCTCGCCGTACGCCGAGATTGCGCACGAGCGAGCCATCTCGGCGGTCGACGACCCGCTGATGTCCTCGCCTGTGGTGGCCAACCTCCTCGAAGAGATGGTCGATCTACCACCGGAGGTCCTGTTCGACCTCGCCATGGGGCCGGTCGTCCGGCTCACCGCGATCCGACGGGGCATCGATGAATCCCTCGTCGACACGTTGATCGAGGCGTGCTGGAGGGCCGTCACGGACTCGAGGAGCTCAACGTTCAGACGCCGCCGGTGAGCGTCACGAGGGTTTGCTCATGTTTCTTCCAAAGATCTGGCTCACACGTTCGGGCCGGCATTTCGCCCCGCGCGATCACGACATCCCGCGACTAGGCTGAGCCCAGGGGGAACGACATGGAGATCGAGACGCGCCATCTGCGCATGGTCAAGGCCGTGGCCGACGAGGGCAGCATCACGCGGGCGGCCTCCGCACTGGGAACGACGCAGCCGGCCCTGACGCGGCAGCTGCGGCGCATCGAGGACAACCTCGGCGGTCCCTTGTTCCAGCGCTCGCACGCCGGGGTCGAGCAGACGCCGCTCGGCCGGCTCGTCGTCGGCCGGGCGACCGCAGTGCTGTCGGTGCTCGACACCCTCAAGACCGACGCGTCGAGCCTCCGCACCGCCCCGGCGCAGGTACGCATCGGAGTGCGCTTCGGCAATGCCCTGGTCGGTCTGATCCGCGGCCTGCGCGCCACCCTGCCGAGCACCGAGATCGTGACCGAGAGCGAGACCCGCATCGACGGGCTGCTCGACCTGCTCGGCTCGCACCGCATCGACTTCGCGGTGATCCATGAGTACGTCGGCAACGAGATCCCGCTCGACCCGCGCCTGCTCGTACGCCCCGTGGGTTGCGAGCCGGGGTTCGTGCTGATGTCGGCCGACCACCCGCTGGCGGAGCGCGGCGAGCTCGAGCTCGCCGACCTCGCGGACGAGACCTGGCTGCTGTCGCCGCTCGACGTCGACCGCGAGGCCGACTGCATGACCCGCATCTGCTGGGATGCCGGCTTCACACCCAAGGTCGGCCACTACCTCAGCGACGGTCTCAGCGTCGAGCTGATCCGCGCCGGTGAGGCAATCGCGCTCAGCACGCCGACCAACCGCGACTCCGGCATGGTGCTCAAGCCGCTGGCCGGCACGCCCATGCAGGTCCGCCGGCTGCTGTTGACCGAGCGCGACAACCCCTTCGCCGAGCACCTCGACAAGCTCGCCCGCTTCACCGCCGACGTCCTCACCGAGACCCTCGAGCGGCAGCCGGTCTACCGGTCCTGGGTCGAGCGCCACGGCCCGTTGGCGACGGCGCGACCGCGCGCCTGAACGCCCGATGGCATGGGCATCTGGCATGACCCAACGCCTCTCGATGTGACTAGCGTCACGCCTACGTCAACCGAGAGGACCACCACTCATGAAACATGTCTTTGCCATCGGAGGAGCAACCCTCCTCGTGGCCGGGCTGGGCGTTGCCACGCCCTCTCTGAGCGCAGCAGCCGACAGCAGCGGCGATCCCGCTGTCGTGGCCAAGGAATACATCCAGGAGCATCCCGGCAAGGTCGAAGGCACCGCCAAGGATGCCTACCAGCTCGTCGACACGGTCGGTTCGAGCGACGGCGCCAGCCATGTCCGGTTCAACCGTACGTACGACGGCCTGCCGGTCCTCGGCGGTGACCTCGTGGTCCATCTCAGTGCCGCCGACAACCCGCAGAGCGTCTCGGTCGCCCAGACAGTGCCCGCATCCGTCAGCACGACACCCAAGGTGCCGGCGTCATCGGCAGCCGACCGGGCGCGCGACGAGTTCAGCGGACGCACCGTCAGCAAGGCCAGCTCACCCAAGCTCGTCGTCGACGCGCGACACGGCAAGGCGGTCCTGGCCTGGCGGTCCACCGTGACCGGAGTGCAGGCCGACGGCCAGACCCCGAGCCGGCAGATCATCGTGACGGACGCCAACACCGGCAAGGTCCGCAGCGCCGACGAGACGATCCTGACGCCGATCAAGGCCGGCAGGCGCACCAACCAGGCGGCAGCCGCCGCCAAGCCGGGCGTCGCCGCGACCGGCACGGGCCGCGGCATCTTCGTCGGCTCGGTCTCGCTCAGCACGACCGGCAGCGGCAGCAGCTACACGATGGTCGATGCGACGCACGGCAACGGGCGCACGTGCGACCTCAGGAACCGCACCTCGGGGACATGCACGACATTCGCGGACTCCGACAACATCTGGGGCAACTTCAGCGTCAGCGACCGGGCGTCGGCCGGCGTCGACGCGCACTACGGCGCCGCCAAGACGTTCGACTACTTCAAGTCGAGCTTCGGCCGCCAGGGCATCTTCGACAACGGCAGCGGCGTGCCCTCACGCGTCCACTACGGCAACAGCTACGTCAACGCCTACTGGGACGGCAGCCAGATGACGTACGGCGACGGCGCCGGCAATCAGGCACCGTTGGTCGAGCTCGATGTCGCGGGTCACGAGATGTCCCACGGCGTCACGGAGAACTCGGCCAATCTCGGCTACTCCGGTGATGCCGGAGGCCTCAACGAGGCGACCAGCGACATCTTCGGGACGATGGTCGAGTTCTACGCCAACAACCCCAACGACACGCCGGACTTCCTGATCGGCGAGGAGATTGACATCAACGGCGACGGGACGCCGCTGCGCTACATGGACGATCCTCGCCGCGACGGCGCGTCCTACGCGTGCTGGAGCACCGCGGTTCCGCGCTCGGATCCGCACTACTCCTCAGGAGTGGGCAACCACTTCTTCTTCCTGCTCGCCAACGGCA
Source organism: Aeromicrobium ginsengisoli (assembly GCF_004134905.2). Classification (GTDB taxonomy): domain Bacteria; phylum Actinomycetota; class Actinomycetes; order Propionibacteriales; family Nocardioidaceae; genus Aeromicrobium; species Aeromicrobium ginsengisoli. The sequence goes on from NZ_SDPQ02000001.1 coordinate 977,477, forward strand.
GCGGCCAGAGCACGTACGGCAACAGCCCGACCTGCAACGGCTCGACCGTCACCGGAATCGGCCGGGCCAAGGCCGCGGCCATTTGGTACAAGGCGCTCACCGAGCGCATGACCAGCACCGAGACGTACGCCAAGGCGCGGCTCGACACGGTCGCTGCCGCGACGACGCTCTACGGCGCCAGCAGCGCCGAGGTCGCTGCGGTCAAGGCGGCGTGGTCGGCGGTCAGCGTGAGCTGACGGCACGAGTTCCTTGAGCCTGTCGAAAGGATCCTTTCGACAGGCTCAAGGAACGAGTGGGTCAGACGCCGCCGGTGAGCGTGAGCCCGCCGTCGATCGTGATGGTCTGGCCGGTGACCCACGCAGCGTCCTCGGACAGCAGGAACGCCACGACTGAGCCGATGTCGTCCGGCACTCCGAGCCGCTTGAGCGGGTACGCGGCAGCGACCTCCTCCTCACGGCCCTCGTAGAGCGCCGTCGCGAACTTGGTCTTGACCACGGCCGGAGCCACGGCGTTGACCCGGATCTCCGGGCCGAGCTCCACCGCGAGCTCCTCGGTCACGTGGATCACGCCGGACTTGGACGCCCCATAGACGCCGATGCCGGGCGCGGGCTTGAGCCCGGCCACCGATGCGATGTTGACCATCGCACCGCCGTTGGCCTCCATCCAGGCGCGATAGACCTTCTGCGCCCACGCGATCGACGAGACCACGTTGACCCGGAAGATCTTCTCCGCGGCCTCGAGATCGATGTCGATCATCCGACCGTACGCCGGGTTGATCCCGGTGTTGTTGACGAGGAAGTCGATGCTGCCGAACGCGTCCATCGTCGTCGTGACGGTCTCGTCCTGGTGGGCCGCGTCATCGGCCGCACCCGCCACGAAGATCGCGTTGTCGGGACCGCCGAGCGACTCGACCGCCTCGGCCAACGGACCCGGCTTGCGCGCCGTCAGGCACACGCGGGCGCCATCGGCCACGAGCCGTTCGGCGACGGCGAGGCCGATGCCCCGGCTCGCGCCGGTGACGATCGCGACCTTGCCGTCGAAACGCCTCGTCACGCTCGGCTCGCTCAAGAGAGGCGCTCCAGCACCATCGCCATGCCCTGGCCGCCGCCGACACACATCGTCTCGACGCCGAACTGCTTGTCGTGGTGCTGCAGGGAGTTGATCAGCGTGCTCGTGATGCGCGCGCCGGTCATGCCGAACGGGTGACCGATCGCGATCGCGCCACCGTTGACGTTGAGCTTGTCGATGTCGATGCCGAGAGCCTGCGCCGAGCCCAGTGCCTGGACCGCGAACGCCTCGTTGATCTCGAACAGGTCGATGTCGTCGATGCCCATGCCGGCATGGCCGAGCGCCTGCTTGACCGCCTCGACGGGGCCGAGGCCCATGATCTCCGGCGAGAGGCCCGTGACGCCGGTCGACACGATGCGGGCGAGCGGGGTGAGGCCCAGCTCCTTGGCCTTGGTGTCGCTCATGATGACGACCGCCGCAGCACCGTCGTTGAGCGGACAGCAGTTGCCGGCCGTGATCGTGCCGTCGGGGCGGAAGACGGGCTTGAGCTGCGACACCGCTTCGTAGGTGACGCCGGCGCGCGGGCCGTCATCGGTGCTGACGACGGTGCCGTCGGGCAGCGTCACCGGCGTGATGTCCTTGGCCCAGAACCCGTCGGCGAGGGCCTTCTCGGCGAGGTTCTGGCTGCGAACGCCGAACTCGTCCTGCTCCTGGCGGCTCATGCCGATGAGCTGCTGCACGTTCTCAGCCGTCTGACCCATCGCGATGTAGGCATCGGGCAGCGTGCCGTCCTCGCGGGGATCGTGCCACGCCTCGGCGCCACCCTGCGCGCGCTGGTCCGTGCGGCTGACCGCCTCGTCGAACAGCGGGTTGTGGGCGGCAGCCATGTCGGACATGCCGTTGGCGAATCGACTGACGGTCTCGACACCGAGCGACAGGAACACGTCGCCCTCGCCGGCCTTGATCGCGTGGAACGCCATGCGCGTGGTCTGCAGGCTCGACGAGCAGTAGCGGTTGACCGTCACGCCGGGGACGTGGTCCATGCCGGCCTGCACCGCGACGATGCGACCGAGGTTGTTGCCCGACTCGCCGGCCGGCTGGCCGACACCCAGGTGCAGGTCGACGATGTCACGACGGTCGAGCTCGGGGACCTTGGCGAGTGCCGCCTCGAGCATCAGGACCGAGAGGTCGTCGGGACGCATGTCCTTGAGCGATCCCTTGACGGCTCGGCCGATGGGCGAGCGTGCGGTTGAGACGATGACTGCTTCGGGCATTGTCGTGCCTTTCCTGTGGGTGGTCCGGCCTCAGAATCCGAGGTCGCGGCCGATGAGCTCTTTCATGATCTCGTTGGATCCGGCCCAGATCTTGCTGACGCGGGCATCGCGCCACGCACGCGCGACACGGTACTCGTTCATGAAGCCGTATCCGCCGTGCAGCTGGACGCAGTGGTCGAGGACGTCGTTCTGGATCTCCGACGACCACCACTTGGCCTTGGCCGCGTCGATCGCGGTCGCCTCGCCGTCGGTGTGGGCCAGCACGACCTGGTCGACGTACGCCTCGGCGACCTCGATCTTGGTCACCAGCTCGGCGAGCAGGAACTTGTTGTGCTGCAGGCTGCCGATCGGCTGCTTGAACGCGACCCGGTCGTGGGCGTACTGGATCGTCTCGGCGAGGATCTGCTTGGCGTGGGCGATGTTGGACACCGCGCAGGTCAGGCGCTCCTGCGGGAGGCGCTCCATCATGTAGATGAAGCCGCGGTCGACCTCACCGATGATCCGGTCGTCGCCGACGCGGACGTTCTCGAAGAACAGCTCGGAGGTGTCGGCCTCGCTCTGCCCGACCTTGTCGAGCTTGCGGCCGCGGCTGAAGCCCACGTCGGTCGCCTCGAGGCCGAACAGCGTGATGCCCTTGGCGCCCTTGTCCGGCGACGTACGCACCGCGGTCAGGACCAGGTCGGCGGAGTAGCCGTTGGTGATGAACGTCTTGGAGCCGTTGATGACCCACTCGTCGCCGTCGCGGACCGCCGTGGTCTTGAGCGCGGCGAGGTCCGAGCCGCCGCCGGGCTCCGTCATGCCGATCGCCGTCAGGATCTCGCCGGTGGCGCAACCAGGGAGCCAGCGCTGCTTCTGCTCGTCGGTCGCCAGATCGACGATGTAGGGCACCGCGATGTCGGAGTGGATCGCGGCGCACGACGCGAGCGCTGCGTTGAGCTTGCTGAGCTCCTCGGCCCAGATCGCGTTGAACCGGAAGTCGCCTGCCTCCGCGCCGCCGAACGCCTCGGGAATCTCGAGCCCGAGGAAGCCCTCGGCGCCGGCTGCGAGCCAGAAGTCGCGCGGGAGCGCCTTCTCCTCGAGATAGGTCTCGAGGTTGGGAGTCACGTGCTTGGCCAGGAAGGCCGCACACGAGTCCCGGAATGCTTCGTGGTCCTGGTCGTAGATCGTCCGCCGCACCGCACTGCCTTCGTGATCAGGGAAACTGGGAGGAAACGCGCTAAGCGCTTGCTTAGCATGCAAGCCCTCCGTCATGCTGTCAACCGAAAGAGGGGTGACATGACGACCATCACGGCACGTGAGCGGCTCATCAACGCCGCGATCGAGGCGTTCGCGGAGAAGGGCTTCGCCGGCACGACGACGCGCGACATCGCCTCGCGCGCCGGCATGAGCCCTGCGGCGGTCTACGTGCACCACGACTCCAAGGAGAGCCTGCTCTTCACGGTCAGCATCGAGGGCCACCGCAGCGCGCTCGACGTCATCACCAGGGCAGCGGCGTCCAGCACCGACCCCATCGAGCGGCTGCGGTCGATGGTCTACGACTTCAGCCTCTGGCACGCCGACAACAGCCGCGTCGGACGGATCGTGCAGTACGAGTACCACGCGTTGAGCGACGAGCACCGCGCCGAGGTCGCGACCTACCGGCGCAGCATCGAGAAGACGATGCAGGACGCCCTGGCCGACGGTGTCGACCAGGGCGTCCTGGATGTCGATGACGTGCCGGGGACCGCGTTCTCGCTGCTGTCCCTGGGCGTCGATCTGGTGCGATGGTTCGAGCCGGGCGGGTCACGCTCCGCCGATCAGCTCGCCAGCCTGCATGCCGACCTGGCGGTCAGGATGGCCCGCCGCACTTAGGCCTGGAGAACGGCCTCGGCGACGATGTTGAGCTTGATCTTGTCGCCGATCATGACCTTGTCACCCTCGAGCGGGATGTTGAAGTCGATGCCGAACTCCTTGCGGCTGATCTCACCCTTGGCCTCGATGCCGACACGGGTACCGCCCCACGGGTCGCTGCCCTCGCCGAGGAACTCGACCTCGAGCTCGATCGGCTTGGTGACGCCCTTGATGGTCAGGTCGCCGCTGAGGACGAACTCGTCGTCGCTCTCCTGCTTGATACCGGTGCTCTTGAAGGTCATCGACGGGTAGGTGTCGACCTCGAAGAAGTCGCCCGAGCGCAGGTGCGCGTCCCGGTCGGCGGTGCCGGTGTTGATCGAGTTGAGGTCGACGGAGACCTCGACGGTCGACGCAGTCACGTCGTCGGCGGAGACGACGGTGCCCTCGAACGTGTCGAACTTGCCGCGGACCTTGCTCATCAGGTGGCGGACCGTGAAGCCGATCTCGGTGTGCGTCGGGTCGAGCTTCCAGGTGCCGGTCGTGACTGCAGCTGTGGTGGTCATGAATTCTCCTCAGAAGTATGTAGTTGATCCTTCAACGAGTTAGACTCTAGCACGATGTTGAAAATTCAATCAACAGTCTCACACAGTAGGATGGATCACATGGAGACGACGACGGCCACCCCGTGGCTCACCGAGGAGCAGCAGCGCATCTGGCGCTCGTTCCTCGGCGGCACCACCGTTCTGATGGATCGACTCGATCGCGACCTGCGCGCCGCGCACGGTCTGTCGATGCCCGAGTACGAAATTCTCGTACGCCTGTCCGAGGCTCCGGGTCGGTCAATCCGCATGGCGGAGCTGGCTGACGCCGTCGCGCACTCCCGCAGCCGGGTGACCCACACGATCGCCCGGCTCGAGCGCGAGAACATCGTCGTGCGCGGGCAGTGCTCCGAGGACGGTCGCGGCGTGTCCGCCGTGCTGACCGATCACGGCTTCAGCGTCCTCGAGGCCGCCGCACACACCCACGTGCAAGGTGTGCACGACTACCTCATCGAGAACGCCGATGCCCAGGACTTCATCGCGATGGGCCGCATCATGCAGAACGTCGTCGAGCAGCTGCACGGCAAGAACTTCTAGTCGCGGGTCAGCTTGCGGTAGGTCACGCTGTGCGGGCGGGCAGCCTCTTCGCCGAGGCGCTCGACCTTGTTGACCTCGTAGTCCGCGAAGTTGCCCTCGAACCAGAACCAGCGAGCCGGGGTCTCGGCGTTGCCCTCCCACGCCAGGATGTGGGTCGCGACGCGATCGAGGAACCAGCGATCGTGCGAGACCACGACGGCACAGCCGGGGAAGTCCAGCAGCGCGTCCTCGAGGGACTGCAAGGTCTCGACGTCCAGGTCGTTGGTCGGCTCATCGAGCAGCAGCAGGTTGCCGCCCATCTTGAGCGTGAGGGCCAGGTTGAGCCGGTTGCGCTCACCGCCTGACAGCACACCGACCTTCTTCTGCTGGTCGGGACCCTTGAAGCCGAACGACGCGACATAGGCACGGCTCGGCACCTCGTAGTTGGCGACCTTGATGAAGTCGAGCTCACCGGACACGAGCTGCCAGATGTTGAGGTCGTTGTCAATGCCGCCGCGGCCCTGGTCGACGTAGGAGATCTTGACCGTCTGGCCGACCTCGAGGGAGCCCTCGTCGGGCTTCTCCTCCCCCACGATCATGCGGAACAGCGTCGACTTGCCGACACCGTTGGGACCAACGACGCCGACGATGCCGGCGCGCGGCAGGTCGAACGTGAGGCCGTCGAACAGCTCACGGTCGCCGAAGCTCTTGTGCAGGTCCTTGGCGTTGAGCACGACGTCACCGAGGCGCGGACCGGCGGGGATGTTGATCTCCTCGAAGTCAAGCTTGCGCCCGCGCTCGGCCTCGGCAGCCATCTCCTCGTAGCGGCTCAGTCGCGCCTGGTTCTTGACCTGGCGTGCCTTGGCGTTGGACCGGACCCACTCGAGCTCCTTGGCGAGGATCTTGGCACGCTTGGCGTCCTTCTTGCCCTCGACCACGAGTCGAGCCTGCTTGGTCTCGAGGTAGGTCGAGTAGTTGCCCTCGTAGGGGTGCGTCTTGCCGCGGTCGAGCTCGAGGATCCACTCGGCGACGTTGTCGAGGAAGTAGCGGTCGTGGGTGATCGCCAGGACGGCGCCCGGGTAGGACGCGAGGTGCTGCTCGAGCCAGAGCACGCTCTCGGCGTCCAGGTGGTTGGTGGGCTCGTCGAGCAGCAGGAGGTCGGGCTGCTCGAGGAGCAGCTTGCACAGCGCGACACGGCGGCGCTCACCACCGGAGAGGTGGTCGACCAGCTCGTCAGGCGGAGGGCACCGCAGGGCGTCCATCGCCTGGGCCAGCCGGGAGTCGAGGTCCCAGGCGTTGGCGTGGTCGAGGTCGGTCTGCAGCTCACCCATCTCGGGCAGGAGCGTGTCGTAGTCGGCGTCGGGGTCGGCCAGCTCCTCGCTGATCTTGTTGAACCGGTCGATCTTGGCCTTGATCTCGCCGACGGCCTCCTCGACGTTCTCGAGCACCGTCTTGCCCTCGGTCAGCGGCGGCTCCTGCAGGAGGATGCCGACCGACGCATCCGGGTCCTTGATCGCGTCGCCGTTGTCGGTCTGCACGATGCCGGCCATGATCTTGAACAGCGTCGACTTGCCGGTGCCGTTGGGCCCCACGACGCCGATCTTGGCACCGTGGAGGAACGACAGCGTGACGTCGTCGAGCACGACCTTCTCGCCGAGCTTCTTGCGGACGTTGCGGAGGGTGAAGACGTAATCGGCCATATGGGCAAGCCTATAGATCCGGGCCCAGCGGGACGAATCGGATCACGCAGCCGGCGCCTCGGCCGGCTCGCCCTCGAGCGCAGCCAGAGCCGCGCCGGTGTCCTCGCGCACGGCAGCCGGGGGCTGACGGTCGACGCGCTGCAGCTTGGTGACACCCCACGTGAGGTCGTGACCGATCAGGGTGGCCTCGAGCACCGTGCTCTCGCGCGGCTCGCCGTCCTGTGTCGTCCACTTCTCGGTGCGCATCTTGCCGATCACGACGATCGGATCGCCGACCTCGAGCGAGTCGGCGACGTTCTGGGCCAGGTTGCGCCAGGCCTTGACCGAGATCCAGATCGTCTCGAGGTCGCGCCACGTGCGGGTCGCCTGGTCGAAGTAGCTGGGCGTCGACGCGACGCGAAACAGGACCCACGGCACGGTGCCCTCGCGCAGCTCGACCTTGGTGCCGACGCGGCCGTGGAACGTCATGGTGTTGTCGTTGGACATGGAGATCTCCTTCGCGGTTGAGGAGCTCCAGACTCGCGTCCACCGGCGTGTGACGACAGCGCCGCCGTACGCCCTGTGGACCCACGACCGGCCACGGGCCGGCCTGTGGATCAGCCGAGGGCGGCGAGGATGCCTGAGCGGTAGGCCGCGTAGGAGTCGAGCTCGGCCTGGATCGGCGCGATGACCCGCTCGGCGGTGACCCGGTCGATCGCGTCACGGAGCTGGTCATCCGCGCGCCGGGCCTTGCGACGACCGCCGATGCGCGACGCCAGGCTGGACAGCGCCGCGAGGACGAGGCCTGCGACCAGGGACCCGCCTGCGACCACGGCGGCCATCGGCACGCCGCCAACCTTGCCGAGATCGGGCAGGTCGAACGACGCGAGCGGCTGGATGCCCTGCGCAGCGAGCCAGCCCAGACCACCCACCATCGCGACGAACAGCAAGAGCTGGAGCACCTGGACGATGCGCCACCAGACGGCGGGGCGGGCCACGCCGAGGCTGGTCTCGTGGATCGCTCGGTCGAGGGCGTCGATGATGTCGTCGCCCGGCGGGTTGGAGGCGTCGCGGATCGCGTCGCGCCACGGCCGCTCGAGGCCGACCGATGCCTTCTCGGCGGCGTCACGGATCGCGAGCTCGGCATTGGCGCGCTGGACGTTGCCGGTCTCGGGAACCGCGACGCGTGCGAGGGCCGACATCGACAGGTCGTCGCCGAGTCCCAGCTCCTTGAGCGGGTCCTTGCGGAGACGGCCGAGCCAACGGGCCACCGGCCATCCGGTGCGCTGCGCGGCACGACGGCGGGTCGACAGGGACACCGCGTCGACGATCTGAGGCACACCTGCGCACTCGACCAGGGCGTCGTCGAGCGCATCGCGGTCGGCCGGTGCCAGCCCAGGCGTCTGGCTCGTGCCGCCGACCTGGGCGATGACGCCGGCCGCGGCGGAGATGTCGGAGGCGAGCCTCGACCTCGCCGCGGACTTGGCACGGATGCGGCTCGCCATCTCGCGCTTGAGGTCCTCGATGCCGTCACCGCGGGTGGCGGACACGCCGATGACCGTGACGTCGGGCAGGCCTTCGTCGGCGAGGATGCGCTTGACGTCGGTGAGTGCGCGCTCACGCTGCTCGAACGGGATGCGGTCGATCTGGTTGAGCACGACGAGCGTCACATCGGCGTACGACGCCATGGGCTTGATGTAGCGGTCGTGGATCGCGGCGTCGGCGTACTTCTGTGGGTCGAGGACCCACACGAGCAGGTCGGCGTACTTGATCAGGCGATCCATCTCGAGGTGGTGCGACACCTCGGTCGAGTCGTGGTCGGGCAGGTCGAGCAGCACGAGTCCGTCGAGCTTGGTGTCCTCGGCGGAATGGTCGAGCATGCTCATGCGCGACACCTGGTGACGGGCCGGTATGCCCATCCACTCCAGCAGCCCCTGCGCACCGTCAGGCCCCCAGGCGCAGGCCAGGGCCCACGAGGTCGTCGGGCGGCGCACGCCGACACCGGCGAGCTCGAGATCAGTCAGGGCGTTGAACAGCGAGGACTTGCCCGACCCGGTGGCGCCCGCGAGCGCGACGATCGTGTGGTCGCCGGACAGCTTGAGGCGCTCGGCGGCCCGGCCGGACAGCATCTCGGCAGGCGCGAGGATCTCGTCGTCAATGCGGCCGCGGCTCGCCTCGACCGCCTGGGTGAGACCGTCGAGCCGCTTCGCGACATCGTTTCGGCCGCCGCCGAACACTGCTTCGGCGGCGTCGCTCGGCGCTGTCATGAAGTCGTCTCTCCGTTCAGGAAGTCGGCATGTCGAGCGTATTCGGCCTGACGGGCAGATTCACGGAGGACGGCCTGGTCCGCCTTGATGGTGTCGGGCGACTCGACGAGGTCGAGGAAACGCTGCATCTCACCTTCGAACAGCGCCGCGACCCGTGACTCCAGGTCGGCCTGGGCGCGTGCGGCGAGGCTCGCGACGACCTCCTCGCCGAAGATCGCATCGAGGAGCTTGTGGCCGAGAGCGGCGGTGCCGCCGGCCTCCTTGCCCTCGCCGTTGCGCGAGAACATCACGATCATCAGCGCGACGCCGATGCCGTTGACGCCGAATGCGAGGAACCGTGCGGTCATGCGCTTGTCGGCGCCCTCGACGCGTACGAGCTCGAGCACGGCCTGGCGCCAGTCGTGGACCATGCGCTGGGCGCGGACCCGGAAGTCACGCGACGCGCGGTCGATGCCGCGGTTGGCGTCGAGCAGCGTGCGACCGGCTGGGGTGTCCGCCCAGGCGCGAGACGCCACCTCGGCCGCAGCCTCGGCATGCTCGACCAGCAGCATCTGCACGCCGGTCTCGATGGCCTCGACGACCTCGGTGGAGCGCGTACGTTTGCCGGTCACGCCGTCGACGAAACGGTCGCGGATGCGGGTGACCTTCTCCTCGACCGATCGCAGCAGCTCGCCGGTGCCGACGAACTCCTGCCAGCGCGCGAGCACCTCGCCCTTGAGCACCGTGCCGTCGCTGACCTGCACCGTGAAGGTCTCGAGCGCCTTGCGGTAGATCGTGTCGATGTCGCCGTGCATGACCTCGGACGCCGCGATCTGGGCGTCCATCGCGTCGGCGACGTCGTGGGTGCGCAGGACGACGTGGCGCACGGCGCCGTCGAGCGTACGGACCATGACCATCTTGCGGGCAGCTGGATCGGCGGCGAGCTCGTGCAGCCACACGACGATCGGCGAGACCGCTTCGCGCGGCAGCAGGCCATCGGCATCGACACCCGACTCGGGCACCGTGAAGAGCGGTGAGTCCGACAAGCCGCGAGACGTCATCATGCGGGCGAGGTGGCCACGCACCTCGAGGACCGCGTCAGACGTCGTGCGGTCGAGGACCACGGCGACCGAGGTGCTGCGCTCGGCGGCCTGGCGCAGGTAGTCCCACGGCACCTGGTCGGCATAGCGCGCCGCCGAGGTGACGAAGAGCCACAGGTCGGCGGCGGCGAGAAGCTGGGCGGCGAGCTCGCGGTTGCCCTGGTCGATCGAGTCGACGTCGGGCGCGTCGAGGATCGCGAGTCCCCGTGGGATCTTGTCCGAGGACGCCAGCCGCAACGCATAAGTGTCATTGGTCGGCACGTCGGTGCGCGGCAGGTCCGGCAGGATGCGGTCGGGCAGGAACCACTCGGCGTCGTCCGGGTTGTGCACCAGCACCGGCGAGCGCGTGGTCGGCCGGAGAACGCCTGACTCGGTGACCCGCTCCCCCACCAGGGAGTTGACCAGCGTGGACTTGCCGGCACCGGTCGAGCCACCGACCACCGTCAACAATGGCGCATCGAGCTGGACGAGCCGCGGCAGGACGTAGTCGGACAGCTGGTCGGCGACCTTGGCCTGGGTGCGACGCGCCTCGTCGACGCCGTCGACCTCGAGGCGCAGCGAGATGTCGCGAACGCTGGTCAGGAGCTTGCTCATCGCGCCAAGGAGCTCGGCCGAAGCGTGTTCGCTGGCCACTGGGTGCTCCTCTCGTCGACGGTGGTCTGTGCGCAATGCGGGTCTCTGCACAGATTAGTGGACGTGGGGGCACTTCGCCGCCACGCCTCGTGCTACGCAGGAGTCAGGAGTGACGGACGGTGCTTTGCAGAGCCGGCGGGAATCGCAACATCGGTCGCAGCTCGTACATCGCGTCGAGCAGGGCATACGTACGCTCGACGCCTCGCGGGATCTGTCGGCCGCTCATCAGGCCGTCGTGCAGGAACGCCATCTCGGTCGCGAGGCCCTGGTATCGCTTGACGACCTGCGCCGCGACCTTGCCGCCGTGACTCTTGGCATAGCGGCGCGCGGCCTTGCGATAGCCGAAGCGCGAGAGGTAGGGGATCTCGGCGGGGTGGATCCAGCCGCGCTGCGCGACGTACGACAGCGAGCGCTCGAGGATGCGGACCTGCCGGGTGCGCACGATGATCGCGAGCACCGCCAGAGCGACGAGCACGACGCCCAGTGCGAGGTAGGCCAGGACGAACCCGACGCCACCGCCATAGCTCAACGAGCCGTTCCAGAGGCCGTGCAGGCCGGCGCTGACGATCAAGCCGAGCGTGCAGATCAGGACCTTCATGGTCTTGGACCGGCGAGCGGCGGCCAGCCCGACCGCGATGCCGAACGCGGACGTGAAGAGCGGGTGCGCGAACGGGCTGAAGAGCCCACGGACGACGAACGTCGCCGTGGCACCCTCGGCGCCGGCCACCTGGATGTCGGGCGAACCGAGATAGCTGCTGGCGTAGTAGCCGATGTTCTCGACGAACGCGAAGCCGATGCCGACGATGCCGGCGTAGATCAGGCCGTCGAGATATCCGTCGATGACCCGGCGCGCCCGGGTGAACGTGAGGATGAGGAACAGGCACTTGGCGGGTTCCTCGACGACCGGCGCGATGAACGAGGCCATCTGCTTGTCACTGAGGTCCCAGATCTCCTGGATCGAGAGCTCGAGGGTGAGGGCGATCGTCACCGCGATGACGCCACCCCACACGAAGGCGGCGAACTTGTAGCGGCGCGGCTCGGGTTCGTAGCGATCGAGCCACCAGTAGACGAGCCAGAGGAGCGGCAGCGGGATGAGTGCGTAGCCGATCGACAGCGTGGAACCGGCCGCGTCGCCGTCACTCCCCCGCCACGCGATCCATGCCGCGCCGAGAACCCCGGCGACCGCGACGACGACGAAGATGACGATCAAAGCCGTGCGGCCGCGCTGACGGATTGCCTCGGTGTACTTGGGCAGCGCGGCTGGAATCGCGGCGGCAGTCGCTTCTGTCACCCGCAAATCGTAGGGCATGCCACGGGTCCGGCCGCCGGGTCCGCCTGCCCGATGACGTACGCCGATAGGCTTGGTCCGGGTTTCACGACCCGAGCGCCCGTAGCTCAGCCGGATAGAGCAAGAGCCTTCTAATCTCTAGGTCGCAGGTTCGAATCCTGCCGGGCGCGCCAATCCTCCGTAAGGTCACTTACCGGCTCCCGGCGTTCAGGATTCGGGGAGGAGGGCGCCCAGCGCCCGACGGAGTCCTGCCGGGCGCGCCAATCCCGACTTCGGCTCCAGAGCGCTGACCCACCTCCGGGCGTATCGTCGGCGGTACGAATCGCAGGTCGGGGGACCAAGGCAGGGCTCCCATGGATGTGCAGCTGGTGATCGACATCCACCGGCACCTCGACGCCCCACGGGACCGTGTCTTCCGCGCCTTCGTCGACGAGGACGAGCTCACCGCCTGGTTCGGGCCGTTCGCAGCCTTCGTCGTGCCCGGCACGCTGTCGATCGACCCCCGGGCCGGCGGCCACCGCAGGCTCACGATGGCCACCTTCAGCGGCTCGATGAGCTGGTCGGTCGACACGACGTACACCGAGGTGGTCGAGAACGAGCGACTCGTCGGGAGCGAGCAGGTGACCGGCATCGCTGCGTTCGAGGGCGAACCGCCGTTCACGGTCCGTCTCGAGTTCTTCGACGAGAAGGGCGGCACCCGGGTCGAGCTGCGCGCCGGACCATGCTCGCGCGACATGGAGGCCACGAGCCGCGACTTCTGGATGCAGTCGTTCAGCAAGCTCGACAGCCTGCTGGCCCGCACGACGGGTCCTGATCCGTACTAAACTTTATGGTTGTGCAACCGTACGGTTGTCGATAGGCTCCCGGCATGACCGTCATGGAGGAAGACCTCGACCTCGTGTTCGCAGCGCTCGCCGACTCGACCCGGCGCGCGATCCTGGCGCGGCTTGCCGAAGGTGAGGCCACCGTCAGCCAGCTCGCCGAACCCTTCGCGATGTCACAACAGGCAGTGTCCAAGCACCTGAAGGTCCTGGAACGCGCCCACCTGATCTCGCGGACCAAGGACGCCCAGTCCCGACCGTGCCGGCTCGACGCCGACCAGCTCGAGGATGCCGTCGGCTGGATCGAGCGCCACCGCAAGATCTGGGCCGACCGGCACGACCGGTTGGCCGATCACCTCGCGGCCCTGCCCGAGGAGACGTCATGACCGAGACCGGCGAGATGAGGTTCAGTCGGGTGCACACGGCATCCCCCGAGCGCCTCTTCGACTGCATGACGACGCCTGAGCACCTCACTCACTTCTGGGGACCGGCCGGCACGACGACACCACTCGACGGCATCACGGTCGACCTGCGGCCCGGCGGCGCGTTCGAGACCACGATGGTCAACGACGCCGACGGCAGCGCATACACGATGAAGGCCGTGTACGCCGAGGTCAGCCGTCCGCACCGGCTGGTCTGGGTCGAAGCCGGAGTCGAGGGCGGCATGCGCACCGAGATCACCTTCATCGACCTGGGTGACGGCCGCACCGAGGCCGTGACGCACCAGACGAACGTGCCGCAGGCCTATCTCAGCGCCGAGGCACAGGCGGGATTCCGGACGAGTCTCACCCGGCTCGACACCTACCTCGCCTCGCTCGATCCCGAGCAGTGACCGACAGGAGACCGACATGCCCCAGCTCACCTCGGCCGATGGCACGACCATTGCGTACGACCGAGTCGGCGCCGGCCCGCCGATGGTGCTGGTCGACGGCGCCATGTGCCTTCGCGGCGCCGGGCCCATGGATGCCCTCGCGGAACGCCTCGCGGACCGCTTCACGATCTTCACGTACGACCGCCGTGGTCGTGGCGAGAGCACCGACACCCCGCCGTACGCGGTGGAGCGTGAGGTCGAGGACCTCAGCGCGCTGATCGATGCGGCGGGCGGCGAGGCGTGCGTGTACGCGATGTCGTCCGGTGGCGCGTTGGCGCTGGCCACGGCAGCGGCCGGTGCACGGATCACGGGTCTCGCGCTGTACGAGCCGCCCTACGTCGCCGAGGCAGAGGGTGACGCGGTGAGCGCCGACTACACGGCTCGCCTCGACGAGCTGCTCGCGGCCGGCGACCGGGGCGGCGCGATCACGCTGTTCATGACCCGGGTCGGCGTCCCGCCTCAGGTCATCGACGGCATGCGCGCAGGTCCGGGCTGGGCCAGGTTCGAGGCCATCGCGCCCACCCTCGCGTACGACAATCGGCTGCTCAACGGGAGCCGGGTGCCGCGCGAGCTCGCGGCCCGCATCACGACGCGCACCGTCGTGCTGAGCGGCGGTGCGAGCCCGGACAGCCTCCATCAGGCGGCGAGGGCCACGGCCACCGCGCTGCCGAACGCCGAGCACCAGATCCTCGAGGGGCAGACCCACGACGTGGCACCGGACGCGCTGGCACCTGCGCTGGTCGACTTCTTCGGCTGATCAGTCGCGACGCAGGCCGAGCGCCGACAGCGCCTTGGGGGTCAGCGCTCCGCCGGCTTCGCCACGGTCGACCGGCGTGAGGAATCCTCGCTTGCGCGACTGCGCGACCCGGTTGGTCCAGGTGCCGGCGGCGCCACCGAAGCGCTCCGCCAAAGCCTTGGAGGGGGTGCGTACGCCCGACTCGACCAGCGACACGTACTCCAGGGCGAGAGCGGCCAGTGCGTCGTCACCGCTGCCGAACGCGCCGCCGCTCTGCTCGAGCAGGTCGGCGAGACTCACCCTCGGCGTCGGCGATGCCGAGAGCGAGTCCTTGGTGGCGAGTCGCTTGGCCTCGGACAACAGCGAGCCGAGCGGCAGCTCGCGGACGTCGTTGCCGCTGATGCCGGAGTCGGGGTCGAGCAGCCGGAGCGTGACCTCGCGGACGTTCCACTGGCGGTGCGTGCCTCGGCGGTGGAGGCGGACGCCGACGCCCCAGTCGTCGGCCAGGCGGAGCGCCACGAGCCGGTCACCCTCGTCGTCGGTGTCGACGGCATGCGGTTCGAGCAGGTGGTCGAGCATCTCTTCGAGGCTCATCGCACTCCTCAGTGGTAGTGACTTGACGTTACCACCGAGGACTCGGCCTGTCAGGATGTCTCCGTGAACCCAAGACTGACTCTCACCTGCATGTCCCTCCTCGCCCTTGCGGCCTGCTCGGGCGACGTCCAGCCGACGAATTCGTTCCATCACGAGGGCACTCGCGTGTTCGAGGCGTACGGTCAGCGCGGCGACGTCACGAAGAAGGTCACGATCCCGCCGGGCTCGACGGATCTGCGGCTCAAGATGGACTGCATCAACCCGTCCGGCTACATCCAGGTCGACGTCGGGATCGCGTGGGGCGATCTGGCCTGCGGCAAGGACAGTGCACCTGACGGCTACATCGGGATCGGCGCATCTCCTCAGAACAAGTGGGACACGATCAAGTCCATCGTCGTCACCGCACCGGCCGGTGCCACGTGGTCTGTCGCCGTGGATGCCCTCGACTCACCGCAGAACTGACGCATCACGTCAGGTGCTCGGCCGCAGCTTCCTTGATGGCGCGAGCCGTGGCCTCGAGAGCCGGGGTCTGCAGGGCCCACTGCTGCCAGTGCAGCGTGACGTCGACGTGCCCACCGGGATCGAGGTCCACCAGCAGGCCGCCCCGTTCGCGCTCCTCGTACTGCTCCTTGGGAAGCATCCCCCACCCGAGCCCGAGCGCGATGGCCTCGGCGAACTGCGAGGACGCCGGGACGTGGTGCCGCGGCGGGGCCAGCCGGCGACGGCTGCGCTGCCGGAGGTAGGCGTCCTGGAGGTCATCGTTGCGGTCGAACACCACGACCGGAGCGCGCGACAGGGTCGCCACGTCGACCCCGTCCCCGAACCACTCGGCCACGAAGTCCGGGGTCGCCATCGGCCGATAGCGCATCGTGCCGAGACGCGTCGACCGGCAACCTTGCACCGGCGCTGCGTCCGAGGTGATCGCCGCCATCACGGTGCCCGAGCGCAACAGCTCGGCTGTGCGGCCCTCGTCCTCGCGCCTCACGTCGAAGTAGGCCGTGCCGGCGAGTGACGCGAGGGCGGGCAGCACCCACGTCGCCAGCGAGTCACCATTGATCGCCAACGGGATGGTCGGCGGGCGCTGCTCGGTCGGGTCCACCTCGAGACGTACGTCCTGGACGAGCGCCTGGACCTGGCGAGCCAGCCGGAGGTACGCGTGCCCGGCTTCGGTCGCTTCCGTGGGCTTGGTGCGGCGAACGAGGACCCGACCCGCGGACTGCTCGAGGGCCTTGATGCGCTGACTCACCGCCGACGGCGTCAGGTGCAGAGCCGCCGCCGCAGCGTCGAACGAGCCCTCGTCGACGACGGCAGCGAGGGCGCGCAGCTGGGAGAGGTCGACGTCAGACACATCAGCGATGCTAATGCATCGTTCGAAACATGAACTGGTCTTATGTCCGGGCAGCACGTTGGATGGAGCCATGGATCACGCAGCCCTCGTCGCCGCCCTGGCCGGGACAGGCTTCGGCCTGTCGCTCATCGTCGCGATCGGCGCGCAGAACGCGTTCGTGCTGCGGCAGGGTCTCCGGGGCGAGCACGTGCTGGCGGTGGTCCTGATCTGCGCCGTCTCCGACGTCGTGCTGATCGCGCTGGGCATCGCCGGCATCGGCAGCCTGCTGGAGCTGGCGCCGTGGCTGCTCGACACGATGCGGATCGGCGGGGCCGCGTTCCTCCTGACGTACGCCACGATCGCCGCCCGGCGGGCGCTGCATCCCGGAGAGCTCGACGCCGAGACCTCCGGGGCTGCCACGCCGCTGTGGCCGACCGTCACCACGGCGGTGGCGCTGACCTGGCTCAACCCGCACGTCTACCTCGACACGATCCTGCTGCTGGGCTCGGTGGCGGGCACGCATGGCGACGACCGCTGGTGGTTCGGCGCGGGCGCCGCGATCGGATCGGTCGTCTGGTTCTCGGCCCTCGGCTTCGGTGCGCGGTTGCTGCGTCCGCTCTTCGCGAAGCCTGTAGCGTGGCGAATCCTCGATGCGTTGATCGCCATCGTCATGGCGGCGATCGCAGTCAGCCTGCTGCACGGTCTAATGGAGGGGTGAGGTCCTTCGCTCTCGTCGCCATCGGAGGCGCCGCGGGCACCCTCAGCCGCCATGGCATCGCCGAAGCGCTCGACAGCGACCGGCTCTTCCCGCTCTCGACGTTCCTGGTCAACGTGACCGGATCCTTCGCCCTCGGCGCTCTGCTGGCGGTACTGCTCGTACGCGATCACAGCGCGCCAGCCAACCGGCTGCGACTGCTGCTCGGCGCAGGCTTCCTCGGGGGCTACACGACGTACAGCGCGCTGGCGGTCGAGACCGACACCCTGCTGCGCGGTGACCACGTGGTCCTGGGGCTGACGTATGCCGTCGGCAGCGTCGTCGCCGGAGTCGTCGCCGCATACGCCGGCGTCGCGGCGGGTCGAGCGGTGGCTCGATGACGACGCTGCTGATGGCGCTCGCCGGCGGGCTCGGCGCCGGCACGCGGTGGTCCCTCGACGCCTGGCTGCGACCCCGGGTCTCACCGCGCCTCCCCTGGACGACCCACCTGATCAACATCACCGGATCGCTGCTGCTCGGTCTCATCGTGGGCCTCGGCGCCGACGACACCTGGCACACAGTGCTGGGCACGGGGTTCCTCGGCGGCTACACGACGTTCAGCACTGCCAGCGTCGAGTCGGTGCACCTGGCCCTCGACGGTCGCCACCGAGCCGCGACGGTCAACGCCGTCGGCATGCTGGTGCTCAGCGTCGCGGCAGCATCGCTCGGCTATGCCGCGGGTCGCGCCCTGTAGCTATTTCGCTGCCGCGATGGCGGCGCTGATGTCGGCCTGGGTCGTCGCCACGGGCTTGCCGTCGATGACGACGGTCGGCGTCCCGTCAATTCCATCGGCCTTGCCTGCCTGCAGGGCCTTGCGGACCCACGGCGCGTAGGTCTGGTCCTTCACGTCCGCATCGATGCCGGTGACTCCGGCCTGCTTCGCAAGATCGATCAGTGTCGCGTCGGGAAGCCCGTCGCCGCCCTCAGGAGGCTGGTTGGCGTAGAGCAGGTCGTGGAACTTCTTGTAGGCCGCGACGCCACCCTTGTCGAGCACCGCCATCGCAGCACTGGCCGAACGCGTGGAGTACTCCGTCGAGCTCTTGGCGTCGAGGAACGCGAACATCCGATACTCGATCGTGATCTCGCCCTTCTTGACCAAGTCGTCGAGGAAGGCTCCGTTCTGCTCCTCGAACGCCTTGCAGACGGGGCACTGGAAGTCCTCGTAGAGAACCACCCGAACGGGATCGGCGCCTGCGGTTCCGCCGGCGTCGGCCGCCGAGTAGTCGAAGCCGTAGCTCGAGTTGGTGTGCGCCGGCTTGACCAAGGGGCCGACGGGCTTGTCGTCCCCGCCCGCCGACGACACCGCCCACGCTCCGACGGCGATCAGCGCCACGACCACCACGGTGATCGCGATCGTGATGAGGTTGCGCTGCTTGCGATCGGCCTTCTCGCGCTCCTTGCGCATCTGCTCCGCGCGCTCGGCGCGTTGCCTGCGGTCGGAGGCGGAGGCCATGACTCAGGACTTCTTGGCGGCGTCAATCGCCTTCTGGATCGCGTCAGCTGTCGGCGACTTGACGTCCTTGCCGTCGATCCGGACCCACGGCGTGCCCTGGAAGCCGTCGGACTGCGCCTTCTCGAGCGCCTTGTCGAGCCACGGCCCGTAGACCTTCTTGCGGACGCAGCTGTCGATGCCGGTGACACCGACCTGCTTGGCGTCGGAGATCAGCTCTGCGTCCTCCGGGCCGGCGGTCTGCTCGGCGGGCTGGTTGGCGTAGAGCAGGTCGTGGAACTTCTTGTAGTCCTCGACGCCGCCCTCGTTGAGCACGCACATCGCGGCGTTGGCGGCCCGGCTCGAGTACTCGTTGGCGCTCGAGCGGTCGAGGAAGCTGATCGGGCGGTAGTCGATCGTGATCTCGCCCTTCTTGACCAGGTCGTTGAGGAACGCGCCGGTCTGCTCCTCGAACGCCTTGCAGACGGGGCACTGGAAGTCCTCGGTCAGCACGACCTTGACCGGGTCCGTGCCGGCCTTGCCCCCGGCGTCGGCGGCGGTGTAGTCGAACCCGAACGTCTTCTTGTCGGTGTGCGCCGGGTAGACGAGCTTGGTGGAGTCGGTGTTGCCGTCCTGCGCACTCTTGACGGCGAAGCCAGCGACGGCGATCAGGGCCACGACGACGACGACGATCCCGACAGTGATCAGGTTGCGCTGCTTGCGGTCGGCCTTCTCGCGCTCCTTGCGCATCTGCTCCGCACGGGCGGCACGCTGCTGACGTTCGTTGCTCACTGATTTCTCCTGGGTCGGGCGGTCACCATCGTGACCAACGCGGCTCGCTCGTTGAAGGTTCCATCAGACCCTACCGGCCCGCGTGAAGCCCAGTGTCGATATGTCGCGTCTGACGGGCGTACTAGTGTTCAGCGGGTGAATGACAAGCTGGTGTGGATCGACTGCGAGATGACCGGACTCTCGCTCGAGACCGATGCATTGGTCGAGGTGGCCGCCTTGGTCACCGACTACGACCTCAACGTCCTCGGCGACGGGATCGACCTCATCGTCAAGCCCCCGCAGGCCGCGCTCGAGCAGATGAACGACTTCGTCCGCGAGATGCACACCGGCTCGGGCCTGCTCACCGAGCTCGAGGACGGCCTGAGCCTGCGAGACGCCGAGGAGCAGGTGCTGGCGTACGTCCGGGAGTTCGTCAAGGAGCCCGGCAAGGCGCCCATGGCCGGCAACACGATCGGCACCGACCGGTCGTTCCTCGCTCGCGACATGACCGAGCTCGAAGGTTGGCTCCACTACCGCGTCATCGACGTCTCCTCGATCAAGGAGCTGGCCCGTCAATGGTTCCCGCGGGCCTACTTCGCGGCGCCGGCCAAGGCGGGTCACCACCGTGCGCTGGTCGACATCCAGGAGAGCATCGAGGAGCTTCGCTACTACCGCCGCGCGGTTTTCACCCCGGATCCGGGCATCGACACCGACTCGGCCAAGGCCATCGCCGCCGAGGTCGCCGGATCGCTGACGGGTGAGGGGCGGGCTACGGTCTGAGCCGCGTCAGGTCTGCGTTAGACTTCCTGACGCCGTGTCGGGCGTATGCCCGGCACGCGTGGTGGGCGTAGCTCAGTTGGTAGAGCACCGGCTTGTGGTGCCGGTGGCCGCGGGTTCAAGTCCCGTCGTCCACCCCACGAAGACCCTCGGTTCCGCAAGGACCGGGGGTCTTGTCATTGATTGGCCAGGTGGATGTCGCCGCTGGTGGTGACGGCTCGGACGAAACCCTTGCCGGCGTCCGCCACGGAGATCGAGTTGGTGACCTCGCCGTCGAGGGTGTTGGAGATGTCGCCGGACTTGGACGAGACCATCACGGCATACGAGCGCTTGCCTTCGGGCACCGTCGCCCGGATGTCGCCGCTCGTGGTGTTGACCTTCAGTCCGAACGGCTGCGTCGCGAATGTCGCGTTGATGTCGCCCGAGCCGGTCCTGGCGTCGAGCTCGTCGACCCTGAGGTCCGCCACCGTCAGGTCGCCGCTCCCGGACCTCACTGTGAGCGATCCCTCGGCGAGCGAGTCGGCCCTGACGTTGCCCGACGTCGACTTGACGACGATCGGCAGCCCCTTGGGCACCTCGAGCGTGGTGGAGACCCCGCACCCCGGCGACAACCACGTCTTGCACGCGGAGACGATCTTGATCTCGTTGCCGCGGCGACCCAGCTGATAGGTCGTCTTCTGCAGGCCCGAGGTGATCCGCGAGCGGATCCTGACCACGCCCTCCTCGCCCTCGACCAGGCGCACGTTGGCCGTGCCGGCGTTGATCACGAGCTGGGAGACGTCACCGAGCTCGACATCCGCGGTCGCGATGCGGGTGTCGCGCCTCACGAGCGAGGCGCCGAGCACGAGGCCACCGAGCAGCACGACGGTGGCGATCGTGCTGATCACAGTCAGCAGGGTGCGCGACGCCGGCGAGCGGACGTCGTAGTCGGCAACGGTCTCTTGAGCCATCAGGCGGTCTTCGCCTTTGCTCTGGTCGTGGCGATCGGCACGACGTCCTCAGCACCCATGCGGGCGGCGTCGGCAGTCTCGTCATCGGGCATCATCTGGCTCTCCCGTTCGGCTTCGACCCGCTTGAGGTAGTGGTCGACCTCGTTGTCCCGCTGGGCCTTGGTCCAGCCGAGGACACCGGCCATCAGCTCGGCAACCTCGGCGGCGACGTCGGTGCCACGGTCGAACGTCTCGATCGAGATGCGCGTACGACGAGCGATCGCGTCGTCGAGGTGCCGGGCGCCCTCGTGCGTCGCGGCGTAGACGATCTCGGCGCGCAGGTAGTCGTCGGCGCCCGTCAAGGGCTTGCCGAGGTCAGGGCGCTCGGCGATCAGGTCGAGCAGCTCGAGAGTCAGCGATCCGTAGCGGTGCAGGAGGTGCTCGACGCGGCCGACGCCCAGACCGCTCGACGCTGCGAGCATCTGCCGCTGGTTCCACATCGCTTCGTAGCCGTCGGCACCCAGCAGCGGCACGTCCTCGGTGCACGAGTCCGGCACCCGGCGGTCGAGCAGCGATGACATGCCGTGGACGGCGGCATCGACCGCGTCCTTGGCCATGATGCGATAGGTCGTGTACTTCCCGCCCGCGATGACGACGAGACCCTTGACGCTCGTGCCGACCGCGTGCTCGCGGGACAGCTTGCTGGTCGCCTCGTCCTCACCGGCCAGCAACGGGCGCAGCCCGGCATAGACCCCCTCGACGTCGTCATGGGTCAACGGCTCGACGAGCACCGAGTTGACGTGCTCCAGGAGGTAGTCGATGTCGCTGCGGCTCGCCGCCGGGTGGTCCTTGGACAGCGACCAGTCGGTGTCGGTCGTGCCGATGATCCAATGACGACCCCAAGGGATGACGAACAGCACCGACTTCTCGGTGCGCAGGATCAGTCCGGACTCACCACGAATGCGGTCGCGCGGCACGACGAGGTGCACGCCCTTGCTGGCACGTACGTGGAACTGGCCGCGCTCGGATGTCAGTGCCTGCGTCTCGTCGGTCCAGACACCCGTCGAGTTGATGACCTGCTTGGCGCGGATGTCGAACTCGCGCCCGGACTCGAGGTCCTTGACCGTCGCGCCGGTGACCCGATCGCCCTCGCGGAGCAGCCCGACGACACGCGTACGACTTGCGACATGTGCGCCGTACGCCGCAGCGGTGCGCGACAGGAACATCGTGTGGCGGGCGTCGTCAACCTGGCCGTCGTAGTAGTGCAGGGCGCCGATCAGGGCGTCCTTGCGCAGCGCGGGCATCATGCGGCGCGCTCCCCTGCGGGTCAGGTGACGGTGCAGCGGGACGCCCTGGCCGTAGCCGGAGGCCTTGCTCATGGCGTCGTAGAGCGCGACGCCGGAGCCGGCGTAGAAGCGCTCCCAGACGCGGTGCGTCAGCGGGTAGAGGAAGCCGACCTCGCGGACGAGGTGCGGGGCCAGCTTCTGCAGGCTGAGGCCGCGCTCCTTGAGGGCCTCGGCGACCAGCCGGAAGTCGAGCATCTCGAGGTAGCGCAGGCCGCCGTGCATGAGCTTGCTGGAGCGGCTCGAGGTGCCAGACGCGAAGTCACGGGCCTCGACGAGCCCGACGGACAGCCCACGGGTGGCGGCATCGAGCGCGGCACCGCCACCGACGACTCCGCCGCCGATGACGAGGATGTCCAAGGGACTCGCCGCCATCGCGTCGAGAGCGGCTTGACGGTTCTCAGGTGACAGGGCTACCGATCGCATGCCCCCAGTCAATCAGCCGCCCGGTTGCGGGGCGAGTCTCGGTCCGTGAGCTTGTCGAAACGACACCCTCGTCCTTTCGACAAGCTCAAGGACCAGGGGTTGCGTCGACGTCGATCCAGCCGAAGGTACGTTCGACGGCCTTCTTCCACTGGGCGTGCCCGGCTTCGCGCTGCTCCGGTGTCGAGGTCGACTCCCACCGCTTCGACTCGTGCCAGTTGGCGACGAGCTCGTCCGTGTTGGCCCAGAACCCCACCGCGAGGCCTGCGGCGTAGGCGGCACCGAGCGCCGTGGTCTCCGCCACGACCGGGCGGCTGACCGGCACACCGAGGACGTCGGCCTGGATCTGCATGCACAGCTCGTTGGCGGTGACTCCGCCGTCGACGCGCAGGATCGTGAGGTCGAGCCCGGCGTCGGCGACCATCGCGTCGACGACGTCGCGGCTCTGGTAGCAGATCGCCTCGAGCGCGGCCCGGGCGATGTGGGCGACGGTGTTGTAGCGCGAGAGCCCCACGATCACGCCACGCGCATCGCTGCGCCAGTAGGGCGCGAACAGCCCGGAGAACGCCGGAACGAAGCAGACGCCGCCATTGTCGTCGACGCTCTGGGCCAGGCTCTCGGAGTCCGCGGCGGCCTTGATGATGCCGAGCTGGTCGCGCAGCCACTGGATCGCCGATCCGGTCACCGCGATCGAGCCCTCCAAGGCGTAGACCGCCGGCGCATCTCCGAACTTGTAGGCCGGCGTCGTGATCAGCCCGTTGCTGGACTTCACGATCTCGGTGCCGGTGTTGAGCACGAGGAAGTTGCCGGTGCCGTAGGTGTTCTTGAGCTCTCCGGGCTCGAAGCACACCTGGCCGACCAGGGCGGCGTGCTGGTCGCCGAGATCCCCCGCGATCGGCACCGCTCCGCCGAATGGACCGTCGGCACGCGTGTGGCCGTAGACCTCCGACGACGAGCGGATCTCGGGAAGCATCGCGCGCGGCACGCCGAACAACGCCAGCAGCTCGTCGTCCCAGTCCAGCGCTTCGAGGTCCATCAGCATCGTGCGACTGGCGTTCGTGACGTCGGTGAGGTGCAAGCCGCCGTCGGGCCCCCCGGTCAGCCACCACATGAGCCAGCTGTCGGTGTTGCCGAACAGTGCGTGACCGGCCTCGGCGTCGGCGCGGACGCCCTCCACGTTCTCGAGGATCCACTGGATCTTGCCGCCGGAGAAGTACGTCGCCGGCGGCAGGCCCGCGCGGTCGCGGATCAGGTTGCCGTCGCCGCTCTTGTCGAGCGCGCTCGCGATCTTGTCCGTACGCGTGTCCTGCCAGACGATCGCGTTGTAGTAGGGCTCCCCCGTGCGCCGGTCCCACACGACGGTGGTCTCGCGCTGGTTGGTGATGCCGACGGCGACGAGCCCGTCAGCGGTGATCCCGGCCCGGCTCAGGCCGGTCTCGATGACGTCCTGGGTCGCTTCCCAGATCTCGTGCGGGTCGTGCTCGACCCAGCCGGCCTGCGGCAGGATCTGCTCGTGCTCGAGCTGGTGTCGCGCCACTTCGTGGCCGTCGTGGTCGAAGACCATGAACCTCGTGCTGGTCGTCCCCTGGTCGATCGCGCCGACATACCTCGCGTGAGCCTCCGTTGCCATGCGCGAGAGCCTAGCGAGATGGCGACGGCGAGTCCTGTCACCGGCGGCACCTAGCGTCTGAGACATCCGTCCACGACTCGGGGAGACATCCATGACTTCGACACCTGCTACACGCTCGCACCTCTCGATCGCTGCCGACTGGACCCGCATGTGGAACCGCGAGATTCCTGCTGAGGGGCTCGTCGTGTCAGACGCGCTCGTCCACTTCGGTCGCACACCGCCGTCGCCGCGGCCGGCGACCACGACCGGGCCGGCCGAGCTCCAGACCGTGGTCGACGGCATCGGGACTGCGGTCGACGGGGTCGTGTACGCCGTTCAAGGCGACCCGGTCCTCGACCAGGAGGGCCGCCGCATCACGATCGTGTGGAGTGTCGGTGCCACCGACCTGGCGCCTCGCACGGGCATCGACGTCCTGCTCCTGGACGATCAGGGCCGGATCGCCGAGGTCTGGTCGGTCACCGGCGACATCCTGCTGCCGCCCCTTCGGTGAGCCAGCTGCCTCGCCCTTAGGCTCGGGTCATGCGTTTGATCCTTGTCCGCCACGGCCAGACCCCCGCAAACGTCGAGGGCATCCTGGAGTCGACCGTGCCCGGACCGGGACTCACGACGCTCGGCCAGCAGCAGGCCGAGGAGCTCGTCGAGGCGCTCGCCGACGAGAAGATCGACGCGATCTTCGTGTCCTCGATGATCCGGACACACCTCACTGCGGCTCCGCTGGTCGCCGCCCGCAGCCTGGAGCCCGCGGTCCGCGACGGTTTGCGCGAGATCGCGGCCGGCGACGTCGAGGGCAACACCGATGAGGCCTCGGTCCACCAGTACGTCCACACACTGCTCGCCTGGTGCGCCGGCGACCTCGACGTCCGTATGCCGGGCGCCGAGACGGGCCGCGAGGTCATTGCCCGCTTCGACGAGGTCGTCGCCGAGGCAGAGTCGCTGGGCGTCGACAGCGTCGTGCTGGTGAGCCACGGCGCGATGATCCGCGCGTGGTGCACCGTGCGTACGACCAACATCGACCTCGACTTCGTGAGCGACCACTACGTCGTCAACACCGGCATCGTCGTCGTCGAGGGATCGAGCGCGACCGGCTGGGAGGTTGAGTCATGGCTCGGCGAGAGCGTCAGCGAGGCCGCAGCCAGAGGTGTTGCCTCCGACCACAGCCCCGCGTCCGAACCGCTCGACGACTGAGCCCTTCGCAGGTCAGTCCTGCAGCATCTCCCCGTGCACCTCGGCGTGCGGGACCGACGGGATCGTGCCGAGGCGGCCCTTCTGGAAGTCCTCGAACGCCTGCATGACCTCGGCCTTGGTGTTCATGACGAACGGTCCGGCCCAGGCGATCGGCTCGCGGATCGGCAGGCCGCCGAGCAGAACCACCTCGAGCGCAGGGTGACGGCTGTCCTGGCGCTGATCGGCGCCGACCGTGATGGTCTCACCGTGCCCGAGGACCGCGAGCTGACCCGACTCGATGGGTCGGCGCTCGCGGCCGACGTATCCGCTGCCGCTCATGACGTAGACGAGGGCGTTGAAGTCGGTGCGCCACGGCACCGTCATCTCCGCGCCGGGCAGGACCGTGGCGTGCACCATCGCCATCGGCGTGTGGGTCGAGCCGGGCCCCTTGACCCCGTCGACCTCGCCCGCGACGACCCGCAGCAGGGCTCCGGCGTCCGGCGTGGATCCCAGCCCCACGTCGGCGCTGCGGATGTCCTGGTAGTGCGGCGGCAGCCACTTGTCGGCCTTGGGCAGGTTGACCCACAGCTGCAGGCCGTGGAACAGGCCACCCTTGACGACGAGCCACTCCGGCGGCGCCTCGATGTGCAGGAGGCCGCTGCCTGCGGTCATCCACTGCGTGTCGCCGTCGGTGATCGAGCCGCCACCGCCATGGCTGTCCTGGTGCTCGAAGACGCCGTCGACGATGTAGGTCACGGTCTCGAAGCCGCGGTGCGGGTGCCAGGGCGTGCCCTTCGGCTCGCCGGGCGCGTACTCCACCTCACCCATCTGATCCATGTGGATGAAAGGGTCGAGCTTGCTCGGGTCGACCCCGGCGAATGCCCGGCGCACCGGGAAGCCTTCGCCCTCGTAACCCTTGGGCGCGGTCGTGACGGTGACCGGCGCGCGGTCCTCGGTCTGCGTCGGCGCCGCGATCACGCGGGGCAGGACGGTCCAGTCGGCGACATTCACAGCAGGCATCTCAAGCTCCTCGGTAGGTCTTCAATATAGTTTAACCTTCAACCATCGTCAAGCATTCCCCTATCCTTCTCGCCATGAGCGACGCTTCCCTGGTCTCGGCGATACGGACCGCCCTGCGCGAGGCCGCCGACGCCGAACGGGCACCCCACATGCAGGCGTACATGAAGTCGGCGATGCCGTTCCTCGGCGTGCCGATGCCTGCGGTGCGGTCGATCACCAAGGCTGCGCTCCGCGCGCATCCGCCCACGCTCGACGAGCTCGAGGCCGCCGTTCGTACGTTGTGGGACGAGGCGGAGTTCCGCGAGGAGCGCTATGCCGCGAGCGGCCTGCTCGCTGCGAAGGTCGCCACCGGCCGGCTCGAGCTCGTCCCCCTGTACGAGCACCTGGCGACGACCGGAGCCTGGTGGGACCACGTCGACGACCTGGCTCACCGCGTCGCCGAGCTCCACGACGCCCACGCCGCCGAAGCGGCGGCCGTCGTACGCCGCTGGAGCACCGCTGACGACTTCTGGCTGCGCCGGCTCGCGATCATCAGCCAGCTCGGCCGCCGCGACCGGGTCGACCCAGCGCTGCTGACGGACGTCATCGAGCCCAACGTCGAGGACACGGAGTTCTTCGTCCGCAAGGCGATCGGTTGGGCCCTGCGGGAGTATGCACGTGTCGAGGCCGACTGGGTGCGTACGTTCGTCGCGGACCACCCGGATCTCAGCGGGCTCTCGAGGCGTGAGGCGCTCAAGCACCTGTGACGCTCGACCGGTCCTAGTCTGGGGCCATGGAACGAGCATCCGAGAAGCATGACGTCGTGATCGTCGGCGGCGGCCACAACGCGCTGGTCGCGGCGACCTACCTCGCCCGAGCCGGCCGCAGCGTCACGATCCTCGAGCGGTTGCCCCACGTCGGCGGTGCCGCGATCAGCGCTGCTGTGTTCGAGGGCCTGGATGCCCGGCTGTCCCGCTACTCCTATCTCGTCAGCCTCATGCCGAAGGCCTTGATCGCCGAGCTCGGGCTCGACCTCGAGCTGCGATCGCGCGACACCGCGTCCTACACGCCGTACGACGGCGGCGGCCTGCTCGTCGAGACCGTGCCCGGGGCAGCCACCGAGGCGTCGTTCCGTACGCTCACAGGCTCCGACGACGAGCTGCAGGCGTGGCGCCGCTTCTACGCCGAGGTGTCCACGGTCGCGGACGCGATCGCACCGACCCTGCTCGAGCCGCTCCCCCACATCGGCGAGCTGCGCGACCAGGTCGAGATGGCGATCTGGACCGACCTCGTCGACGAGCCGATCGGCACGGCGCTCGAGCGCCGCTTCGCCAACGACCTCGTGCGCGGAGTCGTCGGCACCGACGCCTTGATCGGCACGTTCGCCTCGCTCCACGACCCGACGCTCGTGCAGAACCGCTGCTTCCTCTACCACCTGATCGGCAACGGCACCGGTGAGTGGCGCGTGCCGGTCGGCGGCATGGGTGCCGTGACCGCCGAGCTCGAGCGGGTCGCGCGCGAGGCCGGCGTCGACATCCGGACCAACTGCGAGGTCGACGGCATCGACGCCTACGACGTCGGGGCCACGGTGTGCGGCGACGGCTTCGTGATCGATGCCGACTGGGTGCTCAGCGGAGTCGCCCCGTACGTGCTGGAGCGTCTGCTCAGTGGGCCGACACCACCCAAGCCGTCGGGCTCGCAGTTCAAGATCAACCTGCTGGTCTCCCGGCTCCCGCGGCTCAAGTCCGGGATCGACCCGGCGATCGCGTTCGCCGGCACGTTCCACGTCGGGGAGTCGATGAGTGAGCTCGAGCACGCGTACGAGCAGGCGGCGGCTGGATCGCTGCCGGAGCACGCTTCCGGCGAGCTCTACTGCCACACCCTGACCGACCGCTCGATCCTCGGGCCTGACCTCGCCGCTTCGGAGGCGCAGACCCTGACCTACTTCGGGCTGCACACGCCGTACGAGGTGCTGCCGGACGAGGCTGCAGCCGCCACGGCGTACGCGCAGTTCCTCGCCGCGATCAACGTGCACCTCGACGAGCCGATCGAGCCGCTGATCCTCGGAGTCGAGCACAAGACGCCCGCGCAGATCGAGGAGTCGCTGGCGATGCCGGGCGGCCACATCTTTCACGGCGACCTGCAGTGGCCGTGGCTCGAGGAGGGCGAAAAGCCCCGGCATCCCGCGGAGCGTTGGGGGGTCGCGACGAGTCATCCGCGAGTCCTGCTGTGCGGCAGCGGAGCTCGGCGCGGGGGCGCCGTGAGCGGCATCGCCGGCCACAACGCGGCCCATGCGATCCTCGATTATGAGGGACCGGAGGCGGCTGATAATGTTGCACCCGCTTCGCGGCATTAGCTCAATTGGCAGAGCAGCTGACTCTTAATCAGCGGGTTCGGGGTTCGAGTCCCTGATGCCGCACTGTGAAGGCCCCGTTCCTCGCCGAACGGGGCCTTTGCTTTGCCTGAGGCCGAAGCCGCCGATGACGAAACCGCGTGACCCGACAGCGAGAGGTGACGAACCATGGACCAGGCTCAAGCCCTCGCCCGGCTCGACGAGGAACGCTCGGCAGCCCTCCAGCTGCTGGCCACGCTGACCCGCGACTTCACTGGCATCATCGACGCGTCTGCCGATTCCAACGCCGACGACGAGCACGACCCGGAGGGCTCCACGATCGCGTTCGAGCGCTCCCAGGTCAGTGCACTGATCGAGCAGGCCGAGCGCCGTCTTGCCGAGATCGACGCGGCACGCACCCGCATCGACGAGGGAACGTACGGCCGGTGCGAGGTGTGCGGCGAGGCGATCGCGGACGGCCGGCTGGAAGCACGCCCCGTCGCGCGTACGTGTGTGACTCATGCGTCAGGTGGGAACTCCTGACTGCTGCGCCGAGTTGAGCGTGGCAAGGAGGAATCATCCATGAAGTGTCCGACCGACGACGCCACCCTGGTCATGAGTGAACGTTCCGGCATCGAGATCGACTACTGCCCCGAGTGCCGGGGCGTGTGGCTCGACCGCGCGGAGCTCGACAAGATCCTCGACCGCGCGACCGCCGACGCACCTGGTGCCGCGGCTCCGCAGCAGCAGTACGCCGAACCGCGCTACGAACAGCCGCGCTACGACAATCGGCAGCAGCAGCCCTACCGCAAGAAGAAGAAGGAGCACTGGCTCACCGAGCTGTTTGACTGAACCAGGCGAGCGCAGCGAGTTCGCGTTCAGTCAGGTTGAGCGATCGCGGCGAAGCCGCCCGATGACGAAACCTCGTGAGCCGACATCGCAACGGCGACTCGATGTGAACCACGTCACGAAATAGCCCCATCGTTCCCCCGGTTGGCACTGTCATGAAGATCTTGCTCACCGGGGGAACCGGTTTCATCGGATCGGCCGTGCTCGACCAGCTCGTCGCGGCGGGACATCGCGTCACCGCCGTCGTACGCAGCCAGAAGTCCTCGCTCCACGTGCAGGACGCCGGCGCGACCGGAATCATCGGTGACCTGTTCAACGCCGACTGGCTCGCCGCCGAGCTGCGCGGGCACGACGCCGCGATCCACACCGCCGCCGGCGGCAACGAGCACGACGCCGAGCTCAACGACGCGGTCATCGACGCGGCGATCGCCGCGTTCAGCGGCACGCAGAAGCCCTTCGTCCACACGGGCGGCATCTGGGTCTACGGCAGCAACCCGGCGATCACCGAGGCGAGCCCGCTCGCCCCGCCGGACCTCACGTCCTGGCGCCTGACGGGCGAGCAACGACTGCTGGAGTCCGGCATCAAGGCATCAGTCGTGCAGCCCGGCATCGTCTACGGTCACGGCAAGGGCATCCCGGCGATGTTCGCCGGGTCGGTCGACGCCGGCAGCGTGACGCTGTTCGGTGGCGGCGACCAGCGCTGGACCACGGTCCACGTCGATGATCTCGCGGACCTCTACGTGCGGGTCCTCGAACAGGCGCCGGGCGGTCGGACGTACGTCGGCGCCAGCGGGCACAACCCCACGGTGCGCGAGCTCGGCGAAGCACTCGGCGAGGTTACCCCCGAGGACCCCGCCACGACGATCGAGCGACTCGGTGGCTTCGGCGAGGCCCTGCTGCTCGACCAGCAGGCCAGTGGACAGCGGGCCAAGAGCGAGCTCGGCTGGCAGCCGACGCGCCCGAGCCTGGTCGACGAGCTCCGGGCAGGCTACGTCGAGGCTGCCTAGCCCGCTCGTGTGGCGGTGACCAGCAGGTACTCCCATTCCATGGCGCCGGTCTCACCCTGGCGCCGGGCCAGGTCGGCGAGCTCGCGATCGAGCGCGTCGACCTTGTCGGGGTCCTCGGCGATGTTGCGGTAGACCGCGATCGTCGGCCCGTACGTCCGCTTGAAGAAGTCGCGGAAGTCCTCGGGTGTGCCGAACCGGTCGACCGGCAGGTTCTCCTTGCGGGCATCGACGTCGGTGACGCGGTCCCCGAGCAGCTCGCGCACGTGGGCCTCGTCGCCCCACAACGGCGGCGGCTGCGCACCCGGAGGCGGCGGCGGGGCGTACGGCTTCATGGTCGCGAACATCTGCCCGATGAAACCCTGCGGCGTCCAGCTCAGCAGGCCGATCGTGCCGCCGGACCGGCACACCCGCACGAGCTCGTCCGCCGCCGCCTGGTGGTGGGGAGCGAACATCACGCCGACGCACGACATCACGACATCGAACTCGCCATCGGCGTACGGCAGCGCCTCGGCGTCCGCCTCCTGCCACTCGAGCGTGACGCCCTGCCGGCCGGCGTTCTGCCGTCCGACGTCGAGCAGTGCTGGCGCCAGGTCCGACGCGATGACCTCAGCACCGGTCTGGGCGGCCGGGATCGCCGCGTTGCCTGAGCCGGCGCCGACGTCCAGCACGCGTTGACCGGCCCGGATGCCGCACGCCTCGACCAGTCGGGGGCCCGTCGCCGGGATCACCTCGGCGGCCACTGCGGGATAGTCGCCGAGCGACCACAGCGCCTGGTGCCTGGCCTTGAGCGCTCGGTCCGCTTCGTCGTTGTTCGTGCTCATGGGCAGCTCCCTGGTCCGGGTGATCACCTCAGGATGCCCCGAAATTCCTTGCACCGCACATGTTTTTCGTCTTGCGCCCCGCACCGGCGCCGCGCTAGAGTCCCCGCGAATCGTGTTCGACCGGCAGGAGGTGAGACCCATGTACGCAGGACCCACAGTGGGCGCTCCCTTGCAGTCCACGATCGCGCGACTGAGCTAGTCGCCGCCGGGAGCGCCTGAACGCATCTGCGAAAGGCCATCCCATGAACACCACCTCTGCTTCACCCCTGCACGTCAGCTCGACCATCGCCCGATCCGGCCAACGCGCTCTGGTCCTCGGTGGCGGCGGATCGACCGGCAACGCGTGGCTGATCGGCGTCATCGCCGGCCTGTACGACGCCGGGCTCGACGTCACCACCGCCGACCTGACCGTCGGGACGTCAGCCGGCGCGACCGCTGCTGCCCAGCTGGCCGGTGCGCCCCCTGGCGAGCTGTACGAAGCCACCCTCGTCGCTCCCCCGCAGCGGCAGAACCGCCCGTCGCGGTCCGGTCCGGGACGGGATCCGGGCACGTCCGTGGCAGACCACCTCGATCGGATCCGCACGATCATTGCTGCCTCCGAGGACGCCGCAGACATGCGTCGGCGGATGGGCTCGAGTGCCCTCGCGATGGCGGCGGACTCGGACGGTTCGTGGCAGACGATGTGGCGGGCCACCGTGGCGTCGCGGCTGCCCAGTCAGGACTGGCCGGAGCGATCCGTGCTCATCACGGCGGTCGATGCCCGTACGGGCGACCCTGCCGCATTCGACCGCCACAGTGGCGTCGACCTCGCGGACGCCGTCGCCGCCAGCTGCTCCAGCGGCCAGCCCTTCATGATCGGCGACAACGCGTACATCGACGGTGGCTATCGTTCGAACGCCGAGAATGCCGACCTGGCGACCGGCCACGAACGCGTGCTGGTGCTCGCGCCACTCGGTGGCCGGTCTCTCGTGCCGGAGCGGTGGGGCACGCACCTCAGCGCACAGGTCGAGGCGTTGCGGTCGTCCGGCAGCAGAGTCGAGACGGTCTTCCCCGAGGACGACGCCGGGCACCTGTTCGGCGCCAACGCGATGGACGTGTCCCTGCGCCCGCCCGCCGCCCGAGCCGGCCACGACCAGGGCCGAGCTCTCGCCCAGCGGCTCAGCGAGCTCTGGCGGTGATCAGGATGCGTCTCGTCCGGAACGGTCGATCGAGAGCACCGTGAAACGTGCCGACAGCAGGTCGACCAGCGGCCCCAGCAAGAAGATCACCAGCACCGTGCCCGGGCCGACCGCGGCGCCGCACCACCAACCGACGAGCGCCCCGCCACCTTGCACGACGCTGTAGCTCCACTTGAACGGCACCGGCGGGTCGAACGCCAACGCCGCCGCCTCAGTCGGCCCGGCACCCGCGTCGACGGCCAGGTAGCCCGCCACCCCCACGGCAAGGATGGGGAACGCGAGAACCAGCAACGCCGCCCGCGCCCACCACGCGTCGGGTTCGGCGAACGCATCCAGGAGCCCTGAGACGACGAAGCCGACGACGAGTGGCTGGGTGATCGTGCCGAGTCCCGGCTTGAGCCCGCGCGCCCAGGCCATCAGCACGAGCGCGACACCGACGACGAGGTTGACGATCCAGAACTCCACGTCGAGCGCGATCGACAACCCGTTGATCATCGTGGAGTAGCCGTCCGAGCCGAGCGAGGCGATCAGGATCATCGCGACGCCGATGCCCAGGATCACGCAGGACACCACAAGTCGTACGAGCTGTGACACCACGGACACGATCCTCGCAGCCCCTGTCATGATCGTGGCATGTGGATCGGTTGGATCGAGTTCGACATCCTGCTCGGCGACGTGCACTCGCTCAAGACCAAACGGTCGATCGTGCGCCCACTCGTGGCCGACCTCAGACGTACGTTCAGCGTGTCGGCAGCCGAGACCGGCAGCCTCGACCTCCACCGTCGGGCGGGTGTCGGGGCCGGCCTCGTCGCTGCCGACAGCAGGCACGTCGTCGACGTCCTCGATGCGGTCGAGAACTTCGTCGCCGGCCGCCCCGAGCTCGAGCTCCTGT
The DNA here is from genome assembly GCF_004134905.2 of Aeromicrobium ginsengisoli. Lineage (GTDB taxonomy): Bacteria > Actinomycetota > Actinomycetes > Propionibacteriales > Nocardioidaceae > Aeromicrobium > Aeromicrobium ginsengisoli. The sequence continues at coordinate 1,011,297 of NZ_SDPQ02000001.1, forward strand.
CCGCCCGGCGCGGCCTCAGCAACAGCGACGACGCCTAGGAGCAGCATGTACGTCCCCCATTTCAACGCGATGGACGATCCGAACGACATCCGTGCGTTCGTCGAGTCCATCGGCAGCGCCGAGCTCGTCACGGTGGGTGCCGACGGCACGCCGGTCGCGACCCTGCTGCCCATCCTGTGGAGCCCCGACGGTGGGACCGTCGTCGCCCACATGGCGCGCGCCAACGGCCATTGGCGCCAGATCACCGAGGGCTCACGCTGCCTCGCGATCATCGCCGGACCCCAGGCCTACATCTCACCGTCCTGGTACGCGGCCAAGGCCGAGCACGGCCGGGTCGTACCGACCTGGAACTACTCGGCGGTGCACCTCACCGGCACGGTACGGGTCCACGACGATCCCGAGTGGGTCCGCGACGCGGTGACGCGCCTGACCGATCGCCACGAGCAACGGCGCGCTCAACCGTGGGCCGTGACCGACGCCCCCGAGCCGTACGTCGACAAGAACCTCAAGGCGATCGTCGGTCTCGAGCTGGCGGTCGAGCGGGTCGAGGCCAAGGCCAAGCTCAGCCAGAACCGGTCCGACGCCGACCGGGCCGGCGTGGTCGCAGGCCTGCGCGCCGAGGGCGGCGACCCAGCCGTCGCCGACGCCATGGACGCCTGATCGCAGACGCGAGAAGGGGAGCCGCCGAGGCGACTCCCCTTCTCGTGATCAGTGCGTGATCAGCGACGTCCTCCGCGGAGGAACGAGCCGATCGCTGCGACGACCTTGCCAACGGCCTTCATGAAGCCGATGTCCTGTGTCGACGCGACCCGCTTGAACCCGGACGGCTTGTTCGCCGGCGGAAGGATCAGCGAGTACGACGGCTTGCGTCCACTGGAAGCCGCATAGCTGACCGGCTCCCGGCGCATCAGGATGATGAGTCCCGCTGCCGTCATGGGGCCTGCGATGAGCAGGATCCAGAGCGGCAGGCCACCCGTGTCGGGCAACAGCACGTCCTCTTCCTCGGGCTCGGTGCACTCCTCCGAAGACAGCTTGCCACCGACAGTGATGTCGAACTCCGTCTTGCCGACGAGCACGAAGTCATCACTCGTGACGCTCGCCGTCACGGTGTAGTCGCCGGGTCCGTCGAACTCGGGCTCCACGGTGTAGGAGACGTTGTCGGTCTCCGGCAGGACGAGTGATCCGTCCGCGTCACAGGTGGCAGGATCTGCCACCGGCGCCTCGGCCGTGATGTCGGTCGGGAACGTGGGGCAGTTGACCAGCTCCTCGTCGCCCGGCTGCTCGTTGCCGACCGCGAATCGAATCGCGATCGAGTCCTGCGCGTCACCGAACGCGTACGGGAAGAGTCCCAGGAAGCCGTCGCCCAGGGCGCTCTCGTTGACCACGATGATGTGGTCGGGAGTGCCCGGAGGTGTTCCGACGTACTTGCAGACCACGACCTTCTTCTCCTGGGCCGTCTCGCAGTCGGTGCCCTCTGGCTGGTCGCCCGGCACGTTGGGGCAGGCGTCGAACGGCGGGGTGAAGTCACACTCCGAGAGTGCGACGTCGTGCGCCTGCTCGCCCGGCGCGGCATAGCGGATCGCAACCGAGTCCTGAGCGTCGGGGAAGATCGTCGGGAAGACGCCAAGGAAGTTCTTGGGAGCGTCCACGATGACGATGTGGTCCAGCTCGCCACCGGGTGTGGTGACGAACTTGCACACCACGATCTTCTTGTTGGTGGCCACTGCCGCTACTGCCGCGTCGGCCTCAGGAGCCGCAACTGCAGGCGACGCCTCGGCACGTTGGTCTCCAGCCGGCGGTTCGACGACCGGCGGCTCTTCAGCCGGCGGCTCGGCGGCCGGAGGCTCTTCAGCCGGAGGCTCTTCAGCCGGCGGCACCTCTGCAGGCGGCGCCTCAGCCGCGGGTTCTTCGGCGACCGGTTCGGCCGGAGGCGGCTCTTCGGCGGCCGGTTCTTCGGCGGGCGCCTCGGCCGCCGGGGTCTCGGTCTCGGTGACCGTGGTGGCCGCCGGATCTGTTTCATCGGCGACGGCGGGCTGCGCGAGGAACACGCTGGCCGCAACCATCACCAGTACGAGCACAATCTTCTTCATGACAGATAACTCCATCCGTATCGCCCCTGCACGGAACGGTTCGAGCCGTAGTCAAGGTGGATTCCTCGGCTGCGTGTAGGCGGTGACAAGTGGGAGTGCGCCACAGCCTCTACTCAAGAGAACCGCGTGGGACGAAGGGCGTCACGCGATTTGCGGCAAACATGAAGGAATGCTGAAGATTTGATCACTACGGGCCCCCAGCGCTAGTCACGAAGGGCTAAGGACTAGACATTTATGCGCCAACCTGTCCGGTCCACGACCGCTCTCCGGGTCGTTCGGGACGCACGAAGGGGAGCCGCCGAAACGACTCCCCTTCGTGCGATCAATCCGTGATCAGCGACGTCCTCCGCGGAAGAACGAACCGATCGCTGCGACGACCTGGCTCACGGCCTTCATGAAGCCGATGTGCTCGGTCGTTGCGTGGGCCCGCGTGATCCTGGCCGGCTTCTTGACCGGGGGAAGGATCAGCGAGTAGGACGGCATCCGGCCGCTGCTGGACGCGTGGCTCACCGGCTCGCGACGCATCAGGATGATGAGTCCGGCTGCCGTCATCGGACCAGCGAGGAGCAGGATCCAGAGGGGCAGACCGCCCGTGTCGGGCAGCAGGTCGTCCTCCTTGGCCGGCTCCGTGTCGTCGTCCGGTGTCACACAGTCAGCCGTCGGCAGCTTGCCACCGACCGTGACCTCGAACACCGTCTGACCCGTGAGCACGAACTCCTCGTCCGTGACGCTCGCGGTGATCGTGTAGTCACCGGGACCGTCGAAGACCGGCTCGGTCGTGTACGTCACGTGGTCGGTCTCCGGCAGGACCAGCGATCCGTCCTCGTCACACGTGGCCGGGTCCGCGATCGGTGCCTCCGCAGTGATCTCCGTCGGGAACGTGGGGCAGTTGACCAGCTCCTCGTCGCCCGGCTGCTCGTTGCCCACCGCATAGCGGATCGCGATCGAGTCCTGCGCGTCACCGAACGCATACGGGAAGACGCCTTGGAAGCCGTCGCCCAGCGCGCTCTCGTTCACCACGATGATGTGGTCAGGAGTGCCCGGAGGCGCTCCGACGTACTTGCAGACCACGACCTTCTTGCCATCAGTGATGACGCACTGCGGGTTGTCGGCCGACAGCTTCGGCAGGACCGTGAAGTCCCAGTGGATCGTCGCCTGGTCGTCGATGATGTAACCGGCGTTCGCCGTGGCGTCGACGTCGACTTCACCCGGGGCGTTGGCAGGCGTGACGGTGTAGGTGACGCCGTCGGTCGTCGGCAGGTTGACCTTGCCGTCGGCCAGGCAGGTCGGTCCGGCCAGGGTCGGGTCTTCGGTGCCGACCTCGATCAGCGGCTCCTCGTCGTCACAGGGGTTGGCCTCATTGGTGTTGCGTCCCGGGTAGACGACAATCGTGTCGCCGTCCAGGTACTCGAAGCTGGGAATCCAGTCGCTCGCGTGCGCCGCGTTGTTCTTGCCGTGGCCCTCGCCCTTGACGATCGAGTTGTAGCTCACCGAGATGGCGTGTGCGTTGGCAGGATTGCCCGGCGGAACGTGACAGATCGTGACCTTGGCGTCGAGATCGACGGCTGCTGCGACTGCTGCAGCGCTGTCGACGTCGTCATTTGGTGCATTGCCCGACGTGGTGTCGTCCGGCTTCGGTGCCGGCTTGTTGGCATCGCGCGCGGGCGGCGCCGGCTCGTCGTTGACGACCGGCTCGGGCTTGCTCTCGGCTGCCGGTGGCGTCGTCTCGGCTGGAGCCTGTTGCTCCGGCTCGGCCGTGTCCGGCGCCGACTCGGTCGTGGTGTCCGCGGTGGTCTCGACGGCGGCTTCGGCCGGCGCGTCTCCTTCGTCCGCGACGGCGGGCTGCGCGAGGAACACGCTGGCCGCGATCATCGCGAGGACGATCAGTATCTTCTTCATGAGATGTAACTCCATCCGTATCGCCCCTGCACGGAACGGTTCGAGTTGTGGGTACGGGGAAGTCCCCCGAAGGCCGAGACCCAGGAGTGCGTCGCGACCTGTGCACCTTGATGAACGGCTGTAACAGACAGAAGGTCACGCCGTTTGAGACCTCAAGGTCTGTAATTCTGGCCAGAATCGGCGATTTGATCACTACTGACTACGCCCCCTAGTTCCGATGGGCCACAGCTCGAAACCACGCCGCGCTCACCGGTGGAAACACAAGAAGGGGAGCCGCCGAAGCGACTCCCCTTCTCAGATCGTGCTCAGATGATCAGCGCAGTCGCCTGATCACGGTCGGGTCCGACTCGAGCTGACGGCGCTTCAGGAGCATGACTCCGGCCGCGACCATCGGACCGGCGACGAGCAGCGCCCACAGCGGCAGGCCGCCGGTGTCGGGCAGCAGTCCGTTGTCGTCCTCGTCGGGCGAGGTGCAGTCCGAACCGCTCAGCTGCTTCTCGACGGTGATGTTGAACTCCGTCTCACCGTTCAGCACGAAGTCGTCGCTCGCGGGTGCCGCGGTGACGACGAAGTCGCCGGGCCCGGACTCATCGGGCGAGACCGAGTAGATGACGCCTTCGGTGTCGGGCAGGTTGAGCGAGCCGTCCGCGTCGCACGTTGCCGGATCGGCCGTGGGCTCCTCAGGCGTGACCTCGGTCGGGAACGTGGGGCAGTTGACCAGCTCCTCGTCGCCCGGCTGCTCGTTGCCCACTGCGTAGCGGATCGCGATCGAGTCCTGCGCATCGCCGAACGCATACGGGAAGACGCCCAGGAAGCCGTCGCCCAGCGCGCTCTCGTTGACCACGATGATGTGGTCAGGAGTGCCCGGAGGCGTTCCGACGTACTTGCAGACCACGACCTTCTTCTCCACAGCGGTGGAGCAGTCGGTGCCTGTCGGCTGGTTGCCCGGCACGTCGGGGCACACATCGACCGGCGGGGTGAAGTCGCACTCCGAGACGGCGACGTCCTTGGCCTGCTCGCCCGGCTCGGCATAGCGGATCGCAACGGAGTCCTGCGCGTCGGCGAAGATCGTCGGGAAGACGCCGAGGAAGCCCTTGGGAGCGTCCACGATGATGACGTGGTCCAGCTCACCACCAGGTGTGCTGACGAACTTGCAGACCACGATCTTCTTGTTGGCCGCCGGAGCAGCGATGACTGCGGAGTCACCCCGGGTGTCAGCCGGCGGCTCGGCACCCGCGGCCGGCGGCGGGACCTCGGTCTCCGGTGCCGGCGGGGCCTCCTCCGTCGGAGTGTCTCCCGTCGGGGTGTCCTCCGTCGGGGTGTCCTCGGTGGGAGTGTCGGTGGTGGGAGTGTCGCTCGGCGTGTCGGTGGCCGTGGTGGTCACCGGGTCGTCGTCACCGGCGATGGCGGGCTGTGCGAAGAACACACACGCCGCGAGCATCGCGAGTACGAGGAAGATCTTCTTCATACGGTAAAGCTCCATCGGTTTCGCCCCTGCACGGAACGGATTTGAGGCACAGCCAAGGGGGTGCCCTCGCTGCGGATCGGCTGCGGCAAAGTGGGAGTGCGCCGCTACCTGTCACCACAGCCAACAGCATGGCGCCGGGTCACGTCACCTCCAGATGGTGTCGTGGAGGTAAATTTTCCGAGATTGCAGCGAATTTGATCACGAAGGACTAGACGGACTAGTTCGAAGGAACCATATAGTTAAAGACTAGACTTTAAGGCGCGCATCACTGCTGAGCGTGCGCGGCGCCGACCTGGTTCGCGAGCGCGACGGCCACGCGTCGTTGCTCGAGTGTCGGGCGTACGATCCGCGTCGAGGCGACGATCAGGAACGCACCCTCGACGCGGCCGAGGTGGCGTACCGGCAGCACCAGCTCATCGAGCACCGGGAGGCCGTCCCGCTCGACGTTGACGACATGCCCATGCACCGTCACCTCACCGTCCGGCCCCAGCGCGGCGCTGTCCGGGCGGACGACGCCGGCCTCGACGAAGCGGCACGAGTCGACCTCGAGGAGCTCAGCGATGTGGGCCGCAGCCTGGTCGGCGAACGCGGCGGACGACGACTGGGCCGAGACGATCTGCGAGGTGGCCATGAGTCCGTTCAGGTAGCCCGCCCGGCGGCTGGCCACGGCCTGCTGGCGTCCGCCCCAGATCGCGAGCTCCGTCACGGCGACTCCCACCAGGACGAGCAGCAAGGTGACCTCGATGTCATCGGAGTCCTCGATCGTGAATCGGTGGAATGGCTGGGTGAGGAAGAAGTCGAACCACACCCCGCCCGAGACGGCGGCGGCGAGACCCGCCAGTCGATCCCCGGTCGCGGCAGCGGCGACGACGAGGGCGACCAGCACGAGCGCAGCCGTTGCTGCCGTGACCTCACCACGCATCTGGGCCGCCACAGAGCACCACACGAGGGGCAGTCCGGCGGCAAGGCCGACCAGTGCGGTCGGGTGCTGCCGCCACCACGTTGTTCCCATGACTCCATGGTTGCGCGGATCAACGGGTTGAGCGCCGATCGCCGCAAATCCTGACGCGATCTTGACGCTCTGGTCTGAGCTCTGGGTCAGACGACGAGCCGGTAGCCGATGCCGGGATCCGTGATGAACATCGTGGGCCTGGAGGGATCCTGCTCGAGCTTGCGCCGGATCTGCGCGAGGTAGACCCGCAGGTAGTTGGTCTCCCGGTCGTACGCGGGCCCCCACACCTCGTGGAGCAGCTCGCCCTGACGCACCAGCCGTCCCTCGCGACGCGCAAGGACCTCGACGATGTGCCACTCGGTCGGGGTGAGACGTACGTCGGCGCCGGCTCGGGTCGCTTGACGCTCCCGCACGTCGAGGCGTACGTCGCCGGACTCCACGACCCACGGCGCGTCGTCGCCGCCACTTCGCCGGATCGCCGCCCGCACCCTCGCCAGCAGCTCCTCCATGTCGAAGGGCTTGGTCACGTAGTCGTCGGCACCCTCGTCGAGGGCCTCGACCTTGTCGTCCGACTCATGCCGTGCCGACAGCACGACAACCGGCACCTGTGTGTAGACCCGGAGGCGCTTGAGCACCGCGACACCGTCGAGGTCGGGAAGGCCGAGGTCGAGGATCACGACGTCGGGCATGCGCTCGTCGATGATCTGCAGGGCTGACCGACCGTCGCCTGCGGTCTCGACGTCGTAGCCCCTGGCTCGCAGGTTGATCGAGAGCGTGCGCAGGATGGCTGGGTCGTCGTCGACCGCGAGCACGAACGTCATGCCTGCCCTCCGTCGAGCTCCGAACCGGTCCGCGGCAGGTCGAGGACGAACGTGAGTCCGCCGCCGGGGGTGTCTTCGACGGTCAACGTACCGCCCATCGCCTCGGTCAGGCCCCGGGCGACCGCGAGGCCGAGTCCGATGCCCTCCCCGCGTGGGATGTCTCCCAGGCGTTGGAACGGCTCGAACAGCCGCTCACGCTGGTCGAGCGGCACGCCCGGCCCGGTGTCTACGATGCGGACGAGCACCCGCTCCCCTGCTGCCGAGGCATCGACCCGGACCTGCGTCTCGGCGCTCGCGTAGGCCAAGGCGTTGCCGACGAGATTCGCGATCACCCGCTCGAGCAGGCCCGCGTCGCCGACGACGAGCGCCGCGTCGTCGGCCACCACGACGTCGACCCGCTCCCGTCCCGCCAGGGCCGCCAACGCCGTACGGATCGTGCCCTCGACCTCGACCTCGTCGGCGTGGGCGTTGACCGCACCCATCTGCAGGCGGCTCATGTCGAGCAGGTTGGCCACCAGGTCGTCCAGGCGATCCGCCCCTTCCTCGACGGTCGCGAGCAGTGCCTCCTCGTCCTCCGGCGACCAGGTGATCTGGTCGTTGCGGAGGCTGCTGACGGCGGCCTTGACGGCGGCAAGTGGTGAGCGCAGGTCGTGCGACACCGCTGCGAGGAGCGCCGTGCGCGTGCGGTCGGTCTCCTCCAGCACGCGCCGCTCGCTCCTCGCCTTCATCGCGCGACGACGCTCGCCCAGGACAGAGGCATGCGCGGCGTACGCCTTGAGGAGTCGTTGATCGGCCGCGGCCAGCGAGCGGCCGACGAGTGCGAGGTAGGTCTCGTCGTCGACCTTGACGCTGACGTCCGCCGATGCGAGGTCGACGACCGGCTCACCGAACCCGATCGAGACCTGTCCGTCGGTGCCGATGATCGCCGCGCCCCGCATGCCGAACAGCTCGCAGGCTCCGGCCAGCAGCGTGCGCATGTCGCCGGCGTGCAGCAGGCTGTGGGACAGCACCGAGAGGGCGTCGGCCTCCGCACTGGCCCGCTCCGCCTGCTCCGTCCGGCGAGCCGCCAGGTCGACAACCGACGACACCGCGATGGCCACGACGACGAACAGCAGCAGCGCGAATGCGTTCTCCCCACTGGCCACGGTCATCTTGTGAAGTGGCGGGGTGAAGAAGAAGTTGAGCGCAAATCCGCTGACGAAGGCGCTCACGATCGCCGGCAACAGGCCGCCGGCGATCGCGGTCGCCACGACGAGCGCCATGTAGAGCATCGACTCGGTCGGCAGGCCGTGGAAGTCGGGCGTCGCGAGCAGGAGCCCCGACAGCACGGCCGGTCCCACGGCGCCCATCGCGAAGCCGTACGCACGCCGCCGCCCGCTCAGTTCCGCGGCCCGGCGGAAGTTGCGGCGCTTCTTGCGCGCTTCGGCGTGCGTCACGATGTGGACGTCGATGTCGCCGGACTCGGCTATCACGGTCTCGCCGATGCCGGGATTGGCCAGCGTCGACAGTCGCCCTCGCCGGCTGGCGCCGATGAGGACCTGCGTCGCGTTCTCGGCCTTGGCGAAGTCGAGGATCGCGACAGCCGGGTCGTCGCCCACGACCGTGCGGAACGTGCCGCCCATGTCCTCGGTCATGACGTGCAGCTTGTGCAATCGGGCCGGATCCATCTGGACGAGCCCGTCGCCGCGCGTCACGTAGAGCGCCAGCCACTCCCCACCGCCGATGCGCGACGCGATGCGGGAGGCGCGGCGCATCAGCACCTCGGACTCCGCGCCACCGGTGACCGCGACGACGATCCGTTCGCGCGCCGCCCACGTCGAGTCGATCCCGTGCTGGTCGCGGTAGCGGTCGAGCCCCTCGTCGACCCGGTCGGCGAGCCACAGCAGCGCGAGCTCCCGCAGGGCCGTGAGGTTGCCCTCGCGGAAGAACTGCGACAGAGCCGCGTCGACCTTGTCGGGCGCGTAGATGTTGCCGTGCGCCATACGTCGCCGCAGCGCCTGCGGGCTCATGTCAGCGAGCTCGATCGCGTCCGCCTGGCGCACGAACGTGTCGGGGACGGTCTCCTGCTGACGGATGCCGGTGATCGACTCGACGACGTCGTTGAGCGACTCGAGGTGCTGGATGTTGACCGTCGTGATGACGCAGATCCCGGCCGCGAGGAGTGCCTCGACGTCCTGCCAGCGCTTCTCGTTCTGGGCGCCGGGAATGTTGGTGTGGGCGAGCTCGTCGACCAGGACGACCTCAGGCTTCCGGACGAGCACGGCGTCGAGGTCCATCTCCTGGTGCGCCGTGCCCAGGTAGTCGATGGTCCGTCGAGGGATGACCTCGAGGTCGCCGACCTGCTCCTCGGTGTGCACGCGCCCGTGCGTCTCGACGTAGCCGATCACGACGTCGGTGCCCCGGGCCGCACGGCGTTGCCCCTCGTCGAGCATCGCGAACGTCTTGCCGACGCCGGGCGAGGCGCCGAGGTACACCCGCAGGATGCCTCGCTGCCTCGCCTCGTGCTGCACGCCTTCAGTGTGCACCTTCGCCTGACCTCACTGTCGGGCCAGCGCCAGGTTGAGCTTGAGCACGTTGACCTTGGGTTCCCCGAGGAATCCGAGCTGCCGGCCCGACGTGTACGTCTCCACGAGCGCCTTGACGGTCGACACGGACAGGCCGCGTTCACGCGCGACCCGATCCACCTGCAGCGCGGCGTACGCCGGCGAGATGTAGGGGTCCAGGCCCGAGGCCGAGGCCGTGACCGCGTCGGCGGGGATCTCCGAGACGTCGACGCCCTCGATCGTGGCGATCTCCTGCTGTCGTTGCTTGATCGACTTCAGCAGGTCCGGGTTGGACGGGCCGAGGTTGGAAGGGGCCGAGGCTAGTCCGTCGTAGTCCGTCGCCGACGGCCGGCCGTGGAACCACTCGGGATCCTTGACCTTGAAGTCCTGGCCGATGATGGCCGAGCCGACGTCCTTGCCGCCCTGCGACACGATCTGACCGTTCGCCTTGTCGTGGAACGCGACCTGTCCGACGCCCCACACGGCTGCGGGATAGGCGACCCCGAGCATGACGGTCATGACGACCACGATCTTGAGGCCGACGACACTCTGGCGGATGAAGTCTTTGTTCATGGTTATCCGATTCCTGGGATGGTCGAGACGAGGAGGTCGATGAGCTTGATCCCGATGAACGGTGCGATGACGCCGCCGACGCCGTAGACCAAGATGTTGCGGCGCAGGATGGACTCCGCCGACGCGGCGCGGAACGTGACGCCCTTGAGCGCCAGTGGGATCAGCGCGACGATGACCAGCGCGTTGAAGATCACGGCCGAGGTGATCGCCGACGCCGGCGTCGAGAGCTTCATGACGTTCAGCGAGTCCAGCGAGGGATAGGCCGCGAGGAACATCGCCGGGATGATCGCGAAGTACTTCGCGACGTCGTTGGCGATCGAGAACGTCGTCAGCGCTCCGCGGGTGATGAGCAGCTGCTTGCCGATCGCGACGATGTCGATGAGCTTCGTCGGGTCGGAGTCGAGGTCGACCATGTTGCCGGCCTCCTTGGCCGCCGACGTCCCGGAGTTCATCGCGACGCCGACGTCGGCCGCGGCGAGCGCCGGCGCGTCATTCGTGCCGTCACCGGTCATGGCGACGAGTCGCCCGCCCTCCTGCTCCTTGTGGATCAGCCTCATCTTGTCCTCGGGCGTGGCCTCGGCGAGGAAGTCGTCGACCCCGGCCTCCGCCGCGATCGATGCCGCCGTCAGCGGGTTGTCACCCGTGATCATGACCGTGCGGATGCCCATGCGACGCAGCTCGGCGAAGCGTTCCGTCATGCCCTCCTTGACGACGTCCTTGAGGTGCACGACGCCGAGGACCTTGGCGGTCGCGCCGTCCATCTCGGCGACGACGAGCGGCGTCCCGCCGCTGCCGGCGATCTCGTCGACCGTCAGGCGTACGCCGGGATCCATGTCTCGGCCGACCCACGCGGCAACCGACGAGCCAGCGCCCTTGCGGACCTCGCGCCCGTCGGCCAGGTCGACTCCCGACATCCGGGTCTGTGCCGTGAACTCCACGAACTCGGCCCCGACTGGCAGGTCGTTGTCGTCGGCACCTTCAGCCAGGGCGAGCTCGACGATCGAGCGACCCTCCGGCGTCTGGTCGGCGAGGCTCGACAGCCGGGCCGCATCGCGCATCTCCTCGGCGCTGACTCCGGCAGCCGGCACGAAACGTGAGGCCTGCCGGTTGCCGTACGTGATGGTGCCGGTCTTGTCGAGCAGCAGGGTGCTGACGTCGCCGGCTGCCTCGACCGCGCGGCCGGACATGGCCAGGACGTTGACGCGCACGAGCCGGTCCATCCCGGCGATGCCGATCGCGCTCAGCAGGGCGCCGATCGTGGTCGGGATGAGGCAGACCAGGAGGGCCACCAGGACCAGGGTGCTCTGCGGTGCGCCGGCGTAGTCGGCCATCGGCCGCAGCGTCGCCACGGCGAGCAGGAACACGATCGTCAGGCTCACCAACAGGATCGAGAGGGCGATCTCGTTGGGGGTCTTGCGGCGCGAAGCGCCTTCGACGAGCGCGATCATCCGGTCGAGGAACGTCTCGCCCGGCGCTGAGGTGATCTCGACGACGATCTGGTCCGACAGCACCTTGGTGCCGCCGGTGACGGCCGATCGATCGCCGCCGGCCTCACGGATGACGGGGGCCGACTCGCCGGTGATGGCTGACTCGTCGACCGATGCCACCCCCTCGACGACGTCACCGTCGCCCGGGATGACCTCGCCGGCCCGGACCAGGACGCGGTCACCCTTCTTGAGCGCCGTGCCGGCCACCTGCGTCTCGGTCCCGTCGGGGTCGATCCGGAGCGCCGTGACGTCCGTACGTGCCGCCCGCAGCGACGCAGCCTGTGCCTTGCCGCGGCCCTCTGCGACCGCCTCGGCGAGGTTGCCGAAGATCACCGTGAGCCAGAGCCAGACCGTGACGGTCCAGGCGAACACGCTGGGATCGGTGACCGCGATGACCGTGGTCACGAGCGAGCCGATCCAGACGATGAACATGACCGGGCTGCGCCACAGGTGCCGCGGGTCGAGCTTGCGCAGAGCCTGGGGCAGCTGCGAAAGGAGTGAGTGGAGCGTCATGACAGAGCCTCCGCGAGGGGTCCGAGTGCCAGCGCCGGGAAGAACGTCAGGCCGGTGATCAGGAGGATCACGCCGACGAGCAGGCCGGCGAACAAGGGGGTGTGAGTGGGCAACGTGCCGGCGGTGACCGGCACCTTGCCCTGCCTGGCGAGAGAGCCGGCCAGAGCCAGGACGAACACGATCGGGACGAACCGGCCGAGCAGCATCGCCGCAGCAAGGGAGAGCTGGAAGAAGTCCGACGTGACGGTGATGCCACCGAACGCACTGCCGTTGTTGTTGGCCGCGGACGTGAACGCGTAGACCACCTCGCTGAACCCGTGGCCGCCCGGATTGCCCATCGCACCCGAGGTGCTGGATCGGGCGATCGCCGCGCCGATCCCGACGAGCACGATGGCCGGCACGCTCAGGGTGTAGAGCGCGACGTACGTCATCTCCTGGCGGCCGATCTTCTTGCCGAGCAGCTCCGGTGTACGCCCGACCATCAGCCCGGCGATGAACACCGTCAGGATCGCCATGATGAGGATGCCGTAGATGCCGGCACCAACCCCTCCGGGCGAGACCTCGCCGAGCATCATGTTGACCAGCACCGTGCCGCCCCCGACCGGGGTGAACGAGTCGTGCGAGGCGTTGACCGCTCCGGTCGACGTGCCGGTCGTGAAGACCGCGAACATCGACGACAGCCAGGTGCCGAACTGGGTCTCCTTGCCCTCCATCGCTCCCCCGGCGAGCCGCGCCGCCTGGGAGTGTGCTCCGACCTCCGCCCATGTCGTGAGGGCGACCGCGACACCGATCAGGAAGGTCATCGCCCCGAGGATCGACAGGCCCTGCTTGCGGCTGCCGACCATCGTGCCGAGGGTGCGGGTCAGCGAGATCGGGATGACGAGGATGAAGAACATCTCGAGCAGGTTGCTGATGGGCGTGGGGTTCTCGAACGGATGCGCCGAGTTCGCGTTGAAGAAGCCACCGCCGTTGGTGCCGAGCTCCTTGATCGACTCCTGGCTCGCCGCGGGACCGCCCGGGATGACCTGCGTCCCGCCCGAGAGCGCGTGCACCGTGTGGTCGCCGAAGTTCTGGATCGCGCCCTGCGAGATCAGCAGGATCGCACCGACGAACGCCACCGGAAGGAGGATGCGCAGCGTGCCGCGCACCAGGTCGACCCAGAAGTTGCCGAGCTCGCCGCTGCGTGAGCGTGCGAAACCGCGGATCAGGGCCACCGCCACGGCGACGCCCACCGCCGCCGACAGGAAGTTCTGCACCGCAAGGCCGCCGGCCTGGGCGGCGAAGCCCAGTGTCGACTCGCCGCCGTACGACTGCCAGTTGGTGTTCGTGACGAACGAGACCGCGGTGTTGAGGCCCATCTGCCACGGCATGCCGGGCAGCCCCCGGTCGTACGGCAGGAGGCTCTGCCCGACGAGGATCAGGTAGAGCACGATGATGCTGACGAGCGAGAAGCCGAGCACGCTGAGCGTGTACGAGCGAGCGGTCTGCTCCGACTCCGGGTTGACCCCGATCAGGCGGTAGATGCGCTTCTCGATCCGCCAGTGCGACGGGGTCGTGAAGACGCGCGCCATGTAGTCGCCGAACGGGGCATACACGGCGGCGAGCAGGCCGATGAGAACAGCGAGCGTGAGCAGCCCGGAGACGGTGTCGTTCATGCCGCGGCTCAGAACTTGTCGGGCAGGATCAGGGCGGCGACGAGATAGGCCAAGAGGCCGATCACGATCACCAGCAGGACTGCGGAATCGAAGGTCATGACCTCATCGCACACCCGGAATCCGCTCGTCCGGCCCGCCTTGACGCCGCGCTAGCGGACGTTGACGCGTTCTTGACGGGCGGGAGACGATGGCCACATGGACACGTGCCGCCTCGATGACGTCCTGGCTTCCTTCGACGAGCACTGGCAGCCGCGTCTGGTGGCATCCGTCAACGACCATGACGTCAAGGTCGCGAAGGTCAAGGGCGAGTTCATCTGGCACACGCACCCCAACTCCGACGAGCTGTTCCTGGTGCTCGACGGGGAGCTGACGATCGAGCTGCGCGACGGCGACGTCGCGTCGTGCCCAAGGGCGTCGAGCACCGACCGGTCGCCGAGGTCGAGACGTCGATCATGATGGTCGAGCTGCAGGGCACCGTGAACACCGGCGACGCGGGCGGCGACCGTACGTTCGAACCGGTCGACCTGACCTAGCCGCCACGGCGTGTGACCCCCGCCCTAGGCGGCGTACTCGCCTGATGGACATACTGAGAGGAGTTTTGTCCTCGTCAGGAAAGAAGTGACCCGCGTGCGAAATCCCCGAGCATTCCTTCGCCCTCTGGCCGTCGGCGCACCTGCGCCGGTCGCGGACGTCCCGTTCCGTCCGAGCCGGATGATCCACTTCTTCGACCCGAGCAACGAGAAGATGCAGGCGAAGGTCCCGGAGATCGCCACCAAGGTCGACATCATCCTGGGCAACCTCGAGGACGCGATCAAGACCGAGAACAAGGAGGCCGCACGGCAGGGCCTCGTCGACATCGCCAAGAAGACCGACTTCGGCCAGACCCAGCTCTGGACGCGCATCAACAGCCTCGACTCGCCCTGGGCGCTCGACGACCTGATCACCCTGGTCACCGAGATCGGCGACAAGCTCGACGTCGTCATGGTGCCCAAGGTCGAGGGCGCGCAGGACATCCACTACGTCGACCGGCTGCTCGCGCAGCTCGAGGCCCGCGCCGGCCTGACCCGGCCGATCCTGGTCCACGCGATCCTCGAGACCGCCGAGGGCATGACGAACGTCGAGGAGATCGCCGCCGCCAGCCCGCGCATGCAGGGCATCTCGCTCGGGCCCGCCGACCTGGCCGCGAGCCGGCGCATGAAGACGACGCGCGTCGGCGGAGGCCACCCCGGCTACCTCGTCCGCGAGGATCCGACGGGAGACGACCTCCACGCCGGCCGGACGACGTACCAGCAGGACCTGTGGCACTACACGATCGCGCGCATGGTCGACGCCTGCGCCGCCAACGACATCCTCCCGTTCTACGGCCCGTTCGGTGACATCAAGGACGTCGTCGCATGCGAGGACCAGTTCCGCAACGCCTTCCTGCTGGGCTGCGTCGGCGCGTGGAGCCTGCACCCCGTGCAGATCGACATCGCCCGCAAGGTCTTCTCACCCGACCCGGCCGACGTGGCACACGCCAAGGAGGTCGTCGAGGCGATGGGCGACGGCTCTGGCGCCGTCATGATCAACGGCAAGATGGAGGACGACGCGTCCTGCAAGCAGTGCCAGGTCATGCTCGACCTCGCCAAGGCTCTCGCCGAGCGCGATCCCGAGCTCGCCGCCGCCTACGACCTCTAGGAGCTCCGCCATGACTGACACCCTCCTGCGGCCCCGTCGCTCCGTCCTCTACATGCCCGGCGCCAACGAGCGGGCGCTCGAGAAGGCCAAGGGCATCGACGCGGACGCCCTGATCCTCGACCTCGAGGATGCCGTCGCACCCGACGCCAAGCCCGAGGCGCGAGAGCGCGTGTGCGCCGCCGTGACGTCTGGTGAGTACGGCCACCGCGAGCTCGCGATCCGGGTCAACGGCATCGGCACCGAGTGGCACGAGGCCGACCTCGCCGCCGCTGCGCAGGCCGGGCCCGACGCGGTGCTCGTGCCCAAGGTCAACTCCGCCGCCGAGGTCCTCCAGCTCGTCACCGCCCTCGAGAAGGCCGGCGCTCCCGAGAAGACCGCGCTGTGGGCGATGGTCGAGACGCCCGTGGCCCTGCTGCAGGCCGCCGAGATCGCCGCAGCCCACGACCGGCTCACCGTGATCGTGATGGGCACGAACGACGTCGTCAACGAGACGTACGGGCTCCACGTGCCGGGTCGCAACCCCGTCGTCCTGACCTCGTTGTCGATCGCGCTGCTCGCAGCTCGCGCCGCCGGCAAGGTCATCCTCGACGGCGTCTACAACGACGTGAAGAACCTCGAGGGCTTCGACGCCGAGGCCCGCCAGGGCCGCGAGATGGGCTTCGACGGCAAGACGCTGATTCACCCGAGCCAGGTCGAACCGGCCAACGCGGTCTTCGGACCGTCCGACGACGAGGTCGAGCACGCCAAGGCGATGATCTCCGCCTTCGAAGAGGCCAAGGCCGTTGGTCAGGGCGTCGTGACCTACAACGGCCGCATGGTCGAGGAGCTGCACGTGCGCGATGCGCAACGCATCCTGGCCCTGCACGAGGCCATCACGGCACGCTGAAACGACGACGAGCGGCGAGCGGGGATTGCTCCCCGCCCGCCGCTCGCTCACGGTGTCGCGATCAGCGCGTGCTGCGCAGACGGTAGATCTCGTTCTGGATCGCGACTGCCTGCTTCTGGACCTTGCGGCGCTGACGCACCGACTCCAGGAGCACGACACGGTCGATCTCGGACATCTCGTCCCAGGCGCGCTTGCGGCCCTGACGGGAGTTGAGGATACCCACGGCCTTCACCCCCTCTCGATCGTTTCCTGTGGTCGGATCGGTCGGGTTCTGTGCGGGCATGAGTCGTGTATCGGGCTTCGTGGTCATAGCGCGCCTCCTCTCTTGAAGGTTGGATGTGTGGAGTAGATGTTCGGGCAAAAGAAAAACCGCCTCAGATCGAAGATCCGAAGCGGCAGAAGTGCCAACGAGTGTGGGCTACTTCAGGTGCACTGCTCCGGAGGTGGGACCGGCAAAGGGCGCGACGGCATCGCGACCGATGTGGGCGAGAGTCGTCATGGTGAGCTTCTTCATGGGGTCCACCTCCTTCAACAGTTCGTCGCTCCGTGCGGAGCAGTTTGAGAAACGTATCGCATGGATGGACAGGTTGTAAAACATCCGGCGTGTCGCGGCCGCCGGGAGCCCGTGCGTGACGGGGTCCGACGGCCGCGACAGCTGTTGCGGCGGGCTACGGCTTGAGGTTCAGAGCCCGCGAGATGGTGAAGAACATGTCGGTCTGGTCCGTCAGCCCGACGAAGTTCGCCGCCTGGGGTCCGTACGCCGCGACCCGGAGCTGCGTGCCCGTGTGCTGCTGCGAGCCACCCGACGGCGAGGTGCCGTAGTTGAGCGTCATCGGGCTGCCCTCGTTGGTCAGCAGGTTCGCCGTGAGGCCCGGTGACGTGCTGCCGGCCTCGATGATCTGGCTCGTGTGGGCGTGATCAGCCGTGACGATGACCGTGGTGTGCTTGTCCTTCTTGGCGAAGTCCAGCGCGACCTTGACCGCCTCGTCGAGGTCGACCGTCTCACCGATCTGGCCACACGCGTCAGCTGCGTGGTCCTGCTTGTCGATGCTGGCGCCTTCCACCTGGAGGAAGAAGCCCTTCGTGTTGCCCTTGTCGAGCAGCTGGATCGACTTCTTGGTCATCGCCGCGAGTGACGGCTGGGTGGCCGGTCGCGCCGAGTTGTCCTTGCAGCGCTCCGCCGGCTTCTTGCTGCCGTCGATCGTCGCGGCAGGTCCAGTCCACCGGACCGGCAGGTTGCCGGGACCGAACAGACCGAGCACCGGCTTCTTCTGGTCCGCCTTCGTGATCTGGTTGAGCGACGCCAGATCGGTCGGCAGCTGGTAGCCGCGACGCTCAGCCTGGTCGAGGAGCGTGAGGTTCTTCCACTTCCCGGCGGTCGCCTTCTCGTTGAACGTCGCCGCGCCTCCGCCGAGGGTCACGTCGGGGCGGGTCTTGAGCAGCTGCTCGCTGATCGAGCCCGGGCCACCGTTCTCCAGAGCCGCCTCGGGGCACGTCGCGGTCGTCTTGACCGGGCCGTAGCAGGAGCGGGCCGAGATGTGGGAGACCTGCACGGCCGGCGTCGCGTCCTGGATCTCCGAGGTCGTGACGTCGCCGGTCTTGAGGCCGCGCTTCTTGGCCAGTTCGAGCAGGGTTGGCTGCGCCTTGCCGCGGATGTCGACCGACACGGCATTGTCGTACGTCTTGGTGCCGGTCGCCCATGCGCTTCCGGTCGCGGCCGAGTCGGGGACGTAGTCGACCTTGCCGTCCTTGGTCAGCGAGAACGTCGTGTACTGGCCCGTGAACGGCAGCGCGTCGATGCCTGGGAATCGGCCGTCGGCGCCGTACTCGTAGTTGCGTGCCGAGGTGATCTCGGAGTCGCCCATGCCGTCGCCGATGAGCAGGATGACATTGTCAGCCCGGCCGCCGTCGATGGCGGACTTGAGGGTCTTGCTCTGGTCGCCGGAGAGCCGAGTCGCTCCTCCGTGGGCCGAAAGGTCGTGCGCCGCGCCGATCGCGCCGGCCGTGGTGGCGCCGACGATGACGGCGGCTGCTGCGATGCCGACGACGGTGCGCCTACTGGTGTTTCCCCTGTATGAATTCATGGCGGCAGCCCATCGATCGCGGATGAACTGGGCGGGAACTCAGGCACACGCGAAGCTGAAGACTGGCTGAGGAGTGGTGCGGGTTGCGCCGATCGCCGGCTCGCTCGGCTCAATCAAATTCGAGGCGGTCGTCGATCTCGTCCCGGGTGTAGCCGCTGGCGTACAGCAGATCGGCAGCGAGCGACCGGACCTGGGCGGCGATCGAGGCGCTGTTCATCGTCATCGCGGTGGGCAGCGCGACCGTGGCCATCCGCGCCGCCTCGATGAGCTCCTGTCGCGCGTGGTCGAAGTCCTCGTGCTCCGAGAGATCGTCGGCGAAGATGCCGACGGCGCGGGCCAGGGCGTCGATCGCCTGGTCCATGTCGGGCGGCACGACCTCGCCGCGGCGCAGCAGCGTCGAGGTCTTGCGTGCCAGGACCCGCGCGTCGCGGATCGCGTTGTCGAGGTCGCGGACCGTGGCGACGTACGTCTCGACGTGGTCGCGCTGCTTCCAGCGCATCGGTGACATCCGGGCGATCTCGCTGACGTTGGCCGCGGTCGAAGTCATCGACTCGACCTGGGGCTGCATCGACCGCGCTTCGTCGAGGGCGATGTCGGCGAGCTTGGCATCGACGGTGCGCAACGCCTGCGCCGTACGGCTGAGGACGCCCGCGAGCCTCCGCAGGAAGCCCTGGACCTCGCGGTCGATGTCGCGGACCGGGTTGCGGGGGATCAGCAGGACCATCGCCAATCCCACCGCGCCACCGACCAGCGCGTCGAGGAACCGGGTCACCGCCGGGTTGCCCGAGCCGGCGACCGGGATCACCGCTGCGAGCAGGACGGACGAGGTCGCCGACTGGGTCAACGCCAGGCCCTTGAGCCCGAGCAACGTACCCACCACGACGGTCAAGGTCACGACCAGAGCCATCTGCCACGTCCCGCGACCGATGCCGAGGATCAGCAGCTCCCCCACCAGCACACCCAGCGACACGCCGACCACCAGCTCGTACGAGGTGCGGCCACGCAGACCGGCGCCGGCGATCAGGACGATGATGCACGCGATCGGAGCGAAGAACGCCTGCCGGTGGTCGAGGACGTGCGTCGCGATGAAGTAGGCGATCGCCGTGCCGAGGCTCAGGCGCACAAGGGTGCGCCAGCGGCGGCGCAGGACATATAGCCGGTCCTGCAACGTGTCAGCCGGCTTGCGCAGCCGGAGGCGACGCAGCGGGATGTCGCGCGCCGGGCCCACGCTCAGCTCCGACGCAGGGGCGTACGCCGCATGGTCAGCGCACGAGTCGGCGGATGACGATGATCCCGGCCACGACGGCGACCGTGCCGCCGACCAAGGGGACGATCGTGCCGAGCTTGGGCGAACCCGTCTCGTCGACGAACCGCGATCGGAGGTTGTAGAGGCCGCGACGCGCGATGTTGCGAGGATTGGTGCGGTCGATCAGCGCGTCGACCGTGTCGGCCAGTCGCTCTCGGATCTCGTCGATCTCGTCGACCATCTGATCGGGTTTGGCCTTCGCCACGTCGCGCCTCACTCACCTGGGTCTGCGGAGGGTGCAGGCCACTCACCTGCACACGTACGTCAGGATAGTGCCCATGACGACGCGGCTGCAGCCTGGCGACACGGCACCCGACTTCACGCTCACGAACGACGAGGGCCAGGAGGTCACGCTCTCGGACCTCAAGGACCAGAAGGTCATCGTCTACTTCTACCCCGCGGCCATGACGCCGGGATGCACCAAGCAGGCCTGCGACTTCAGCGACTCGATCGACCGGCTGCAGGCCGAGGGCTACACGGTGCTCGGCATCTCGCCCGACAAGCCGGAGAAGCTCGCGAAGTTCCGCGAGCGCGACGGTCTGACGATCACGTTGCTGTCGGACCCCGACCGCTCGGTGCTCGAGGCGTGGGGCGCGTTCGGCGAGAAGAAGCTCTACGGCAAGGTCGTCGAGGGCGTGATCCGGTCGACGTTCGTCGTCGATGCCGGCACGATCACCCTGGCGCAGTACAACGTCAAGGCCACGGGCCACGTCGCGAAGCTCCGCAAGGACCTCGGCCTCGGGGCATGACGTGCGTCGGCACGCCTCGCTGAACCGGCAGCCCTCACACATCGCCGGACAGCGACGTCTACCCGCGAGCCGATTTCGAGGCGACTAGTATCAACCCCGGGCCGATGTGGTGGAACTGGTAGACACGCGGCACTTAGGATGCCGTGTCTTCGGACGTGCAGGTTCAAGTCCTGTCATCGGCACTTCACGAGGCGTTTGCCTGAGCGCCGCTTCGCGCACGGTTTGCGGCTGTCATGACGGGGTATTCCTTGTCTTCCGGTTCCGATGTGGGGACCACCAGACGGAGGGAACCTCCATGCCGAACGTCGTCACACCCTTCGCCCGTCGGCGCGATGCCGCCCGCCCCTCCACGACGGCACCCCGCCATCGTCGGGATGGATACTTCGACGAGCACGACCAGTGGCACGACTCGTCGGACGCGGCTGAGAGCGACGCCGCACGGGCCAACGGCTGACCGCAGCGTCCCGGTCTTCAGGGCGCCGATGCAGTCGCGCCGCGACGACGTCGATCCGTACGCCGCCGTCGACCGTGCGCTGGTGCGAGGCGTCTGCGGAATGGGTGAGGCTGACGACCTGCGCAGCGAGCGCCGGCTCGAGCGCTTCGCCTCTGCGCCGCTTGGCTCGTTCGTGTGGACCCGTGACGTACACGGACGGACGTACGTCGGCCGGCTGACCGGTCCGTGGCACTACGACGAGAGCGGCGCCGAGGTCGACCTCGTCAACGTGCGGGACACCGACTGGGTCAGTGAGCCTGTCGACGCGGCGCTGGTGCCCACAGCGGTCTCGCGGACCTTCGCGCGTGGTGGACGGAACGTCCAGCGCATCCACACCGACCATGTCGAGGTCGAGACGGCAGCACTCTGGGCGCGGCTCGACCGGGAGTGATCACCACGGGATCGGGCCGTCGAGATCGACGAACGTACCCGTCGGACCGTCGGCGGGGACGAACGCCATCCGTACAACCGTGCGGGCTGCCTCGAGAGCAGTCGTGGGTGCCGCGGCACGGTTGTCCGGTCCGCCGAGGTCGGTCTGCACCCACCCCGGGCACACCGAGTTGACCCGCACCGGCGTGTCGCTCAGCGACTTCGCGAGAGCCACGGTCAAGCCGTTGAGCGCCGCCTTCGAGCTCTGGTAGGCCGGGAGCACCATCGCTGCGTACGGCGACGTGGGATCGAGCTGATCGGTCAGCGAACCCATGCGGCTCGACACGTTGACGATGCGGCCGACATCGGCAGCGCGGAGCAACGACAGGAACGCCTGGGAGACCGCCGCCGCGCCGAAGACGTTGGTGTCGAACGTACGCCGGAACAACCCCATGTCGAGCGGCCGCTCTGCGTCGGGCGTGGTCGCCTCCGGCAGGATCCCGGCGTTGTTGACGAGGATGTCGAGCCGGCCGTGCTCCCGCTCGACCTGGGCGGCCGCCTCCGCGATGCTCGACCCGGACTCGACATCGAGCGTGATCGGCCAGCACACGAGACCCTCGTCGCGCAGGTGGGCCGCCGCGAGCTCCGCCTTGGCGGTGTTGCGCGCACCGAGCAGGACCGTGGCCCCGGTCTCCGCGATCAGGCGGGCTGTCGCGAGGCCGAGCCCGCGGTTCGCTCCCGTCACGAGTGCGACGGTGGTGGTCTGCTGTGTGATCGTCATGAGTCCATCGTGGACGCCGCCGCTCGCGGTCGCTGGCGCCAATCGGACCTGCAGATTCAGGCGCGCAGCGACAGCAGCATCGCGGTCGAGGCGGCCAGGTGCTGGCGCGCGGCGTCCGCGCCGAGGCGCTGCACCTCAGAGAGGTAGTCGCGATGCTCGGCGCACAGCTGCGCGCCGTCGTACGCCGAGCGCAGCTGTCGCAGGAACAGCAGCATCTCGGTGTCGAGTCGCTCGTACGCCTCGGTGATCCGCGGGCTCCCGGCGGTCGCGACCAGGGCTCGGTGGAACGCGGAGTGCGCGTGCTCCGGCGACGCTTCAGCCGCCATCCGGTCCGCCGCCTCGAACAGTGGCGTGAGCAGCTCGACCGGCCACGAATCGCCGTGGTCGGCTCGGATCAGCCTCACCGCCTCGGTCTCCAAGGCCGTCCGAAGCTGTT
Organism: Aeromicrobium ginsengisoli; assembly: GCF_004134905.2. Lineage (GTDB taxonomy): Bacteria > Actinomycetota > Actinomycetes > Propionibacteriales > Nocardioidaceae > Aeromicrobium > Aeromicrobium ginsengisoli. Next base: position 1,034,079 of record NZ_SDPQ02000001.1, read on the forward strand.
GCAGCGCGACGATGTCGGCGTCGCTGAACGAGGCGACCCGGACACCCCGGTAGGCCTCCGAGACCAGCAGGCGCTCGGCGACGAGCCGTTCGAGGGAGCGTCGCACGGTATGCCGCGACAGGGCGTACTCGTCGGCCAGTGCCTCCTCGCGCAGCGGGGCGCCGGGTTCGAGGTCACCCGACAGGACCCGCTGACGCAGCTCGGCGGCCAGCCGGTCGGCGCCCGTCGCGCGTTCGCTCATACGGGCACCGCCACCGCGCGGCGGGACGGCACGGCCAACAGCACCACGCCACCCAGCAGGACGCCGAGCCCGATCCACCCCGCCGTCGAGAGCCGCTCGTCGAGCAGCACGATCCCGAGCAGGCACGCCGTCATCGGCTCGACCAGGGTGAGGGTTGAGACGGTCGAGGCTCGCAGACTCCGGAGGCCGATCGCGAACAGCACGTACGCCAGCGCGACCGTCGCGGCGGCCAACCAGGCGACCATCGCGAGGCCTGATGCCGAACCGAGCCAGGAGAGGTCAACCAGCAGGAGGAACGGTGCACCCATCAGCGCTGCGGTGCCGAAGATGCTGCCGATCGCCGTGGTCGCGCCGGCGCCGTCGTCCAGCAGCCGCTTCGCCGCCAAGGCGTAGACCGCGTACGACAGCGCAGCACCGAGCGAGCCCGCGATGCCGCGGAGGCTGATGCCCGCGTCCGCCTCGTCGAGCAGCCCACCGAGCAGGACGACACCGACCACCGCGCACCCGGTGGCGATGAACCACGGTGTCGACGGCAGCCGGCGGGTGACCAGCCACTCGAGCAGGCCGGTCAATGCCGGCGCGGCACCGAGCGCCACGACGGTGCCGACCGCGACGCCGTTGAGACGCGTGCCGGCGAAGAACGTGGGTTGGTACACCAGGACGGCGACGCCGCCGAGGAGCACGACGCCGGGCGACAGTCGAACCCGAGGCGATGCCGGTGAACGGCGGCCGACCCACCACGCGAACGCAGCCAGCAGGCCGCCACCCGCGACGATCCGGGTCAGCCCCACGGCCGTGGTCGACGCCGCGTCGGGGCCGTAGACCTGCGCGGTCCCCGTCGTGCCGAAGCAGATCGCGGCCGCGATGACGAGCAGGACAGGACGCACGCCATATTGTTACACAATCTTGCCGAGGGGCTACGGCGTCAGCTTGCCCAGACCCTTCTTGATGTTGGCCGTGAGGACCTTGCCGACCAGGGCGGCCATGCCGGGGATCGGCATGTCGAAGCCGATCGTGTAGTCGAGCGTGGTGCCGCCGTCGGGGGTCGGCGTGAGCTTCTGGACACCCCAGTGACCGCGGAGCGGACTGCCCTTGCTGATCTTGTACTCGATCAGGGTGTTCGGCTCGGCCTTGGTCGTCGTCTCCTGGAATGCCGGCAGCGGCCCGATCTTGAGGGTGCGCGTCGAGCCGGCGCCGTTGCGCGACGTGTCACCGTCGCAGACACGGGTGATCTTCGCACCGAACACCGGCCCGAGGTTCTCGTGCTCCGCGAGCTTTGCGAAGACCGTGGCGGGATCGGACGTGTACGTGTGCGTGACGTGGACGCGTTGCGGTGAGGCCATGGTCGGTGAGTCTAGGGCACCTGTCGCGGTCCCATTCGGATCAGCGAGCGGGTCATCCGCGCCCGGCTGACAAGGCAGAGGAGGAAGGCGCACCGGTGAGGGTCACCCCACGAGCGCAGCGAGTAGGAGGCTTGTGCGGCGACCGACGATGACGCCGTCAGGCGGGATGCAGTGGCCCGGGAGCCCGGCTGGCGCCGGGCTGGGTGCCCTAGGCTGACTTGCCATGGAGCGGCACTGCATCGTCTCGGGTCGCGGATGAGCCGGTCGGAGCTCCAGCAGCCGGTCAGCGCCGGGATCATCGCGATGGTCGTGGGCTACACGAGCTCGTTCGCCGTGGTCCTCACCGGTCTGGCCGCCGTCGGCGCGAATCGTCACCAGGCTGCATCGGGACTGCTGGCGCTCTGCCTGACCCAGGCGGTCGGCGTGGTCTGGCTCAGCCGGCGCCACCGGATCCCGATCGTGCTGGCGTGGTCGACGCCGGGTGCCGCACTGCTCGCGGGCATGAGTGCGGTCGACGGTGGCTGGCCGGCGGCGGTCGGCGCGTTCATGCTCGCCGGCGTCGCATACGTGCTCACGGGTTTCTGGCCGGCGCTCGGCCGGCTGATCGGCCGCATCCCGGCACCGATCGCCCAGGCGATGCTCGCCGGCGTAGTGCTCGAGCTGTGCGTCCAGCCGGTGAGGAGCCTGGTCGACAACCCGGGTGCGATCGTGCCGATCGCGCTGGTCTGGCTGATCGGCGTACGCCTCGCGCCGCGTTGGGCGGTCCCCGCGGCGTTCCTGACTGCCGGCATCGTGATCGGCATCGACATGATCCGTCGCGGCGAGGGAATCGCCTCGTCGTCCCTGCTGCCCGAGCTCAGCCTGACGGCCCCGTCGTGGACCTGGGAAGCGGTCGTCGGCATCGCCCTGCCGCTCTACATCGTCACGATGGCGTCGCAGAACGTGCCGGGGGTGGCCATCATGAAGTCGCTCGGGTACGACGTGCCGTGGCGCGACACGATCGTCACGACCGGCATCGCCACCGTCGCCGGCGCCTCGGCGGGCGGCCACTCGGTCAACCTCGCCGCCATCAGCGCCGCCCTCGCCGCCGGGCCGGACGCCGGACCCGACAAGAGCCGGCGCTGGATCGCCTCACAGTCCGCCGGGGCCACGTACGTCGTGCTTGCCGCCTCGTCCGCGGCACTGGCGGCGCTCGTCGCGGTGGCGCCCGCCGGCGTCATCGCCACCGTCGCCGGCCTGGCTCTGCTCGGCACCCTCGCCGACTCGCTCGAGGGCTCGATGTCGCAGCGCAAGGGCCGGGAGGCCGCCGTCGTCACGTTCCTGGTCGCCGCGTCGGGCATCACGGCGTACGGGATCGGGTCGGCTGCGTGGGCGATCGTCGCCGGCCTGGTGGTCCACGGCGTGCTGCACTGGAGTCCGAAGGGGCGTGGCTGACGTGTTCAGCATCCTGTTCTACGAACCGCGCATCGCCGGCAACACCGGTGCCGCGATCCGCCTCGCCGCCGTGACGGGGGCCGAGCTGCACCTGGTCGAGCCGTTGGGCTTCGACCTCGAGGAGTCCAAGCTTCGGCGGGCGGGCCTCGACTACCACGACCTCGCGGTCATGTCGGTGCACCCCGATCTCGACGCCGCCCTCGCGGCTCTGGCGCCGGCGCGCGTGTATGCGTTCACTGCCGGCGGCGACGAGCTCTACACCGATGTCGTGTACATGCCCGGCGACGTCCTCATGTTCGGCCCGGAACCGACCGGGCTGCCCCCCGAGGTGCTTGCCGATCCGCGCGTCACGGCCCGCGTACGCCTGCCGATGCTGCCGGGGCGGCGGTCGATGAACCTCGCCAACACCGCCTCCGTCGCGGTCTTCGAGGCGTGGCGGCAACAGGGCTTCAGCCTGCCCGAGTAGTCCTTTGCGTCAGGTTTTCATGAACCGTTCGGATGAGGTTTGGTGACTTTTGGGTTGACTTCGGCCATTCTGTCCGGCCGGGCGACATATCCGACTTAGAGTTGCGCTGACTTCAGCAGAGAAAGCGCGCGCATGACGATTCCCCGGGTGACCACTCGAAGGTCCGTCATCCTCGCCATCCTGGCCGCGCTGCTGATCGCCCCATTCATCGCCTGGCAGGGCGCCACGGGTGACGAGAGGGTCGCGGCATCGCCGCTGGCGCCTCGCGGCATCGTCGTCGTCGGCGACTCGATCACGGCGCGCTACAACGACACGCCCGGCGACGCCGACCAGGGCTGGTGGAGCGTCGTCGGATACCACTTCCACGCCAAGGTGACCCGTTACGCCCAGTCGGGCTCGGGCTACCTCCGTCCGGGCCACGCCTGCACGGGCGACACGTTCATCGACCGCCCCAAGGCCTACTCGGGCGCTGCGCCGTCGCTGCTCGTCATAGAGGGCGGCCGCAACGACTGGGCAGCCTGCCAGGACGGCCGCTTCGTCACGGCGTCCGACGCCGCCATCGACCACGCCGTCGATCGCTACCTCGACACCCTGCAGACGTTCCTGCCGGCGTCGACGCGCATCATCGTGCTCGGCCCGCCGTGGGGACCCCGTGACCAGCAGAACCGGCAGCGCGTCACGGCGATCATCGCGGCGCAGGCGAAGCTGCACGGCATCCAGTTCATCAGCACGACCGGCGCCCTGACCGCCGACCGCGTGGTCGACGGCGTGCACCCCAACCGCAAGGGCAGCCTCGCGATCGCGCGACGGGTCATCGCCGCGCTCGATCCCGCTAGCTGAGGGCTTCGACCACGGCTGGGGCGATCGCGGTGAGCGCCTTGCCGCGGTGGCTGATGCGATCCTTCTCGCCGGCGGGCAGCTCGGCGGTCGACACGTCGTAGCCGTCCGCGGCGAACAGCGGGTCGTACCCGAACCCACCCTCACCGCGCTCGGCCCGGAGGATGCGTCCTGGCATCTCACCGAGCTCGATGACCTCGGTGCCGTCGGGGGTGCAGAGCGCTACGGCACACCGGAACTGTGCGGTGCGACGCTCATCCGGTACGTCCGACAGCTGGCTGAGCAGCAGCGCGTTGTTGGCGGCATCTCCCCCGGCGTCCTTGGCCACGCCCGACCAACGCGCCGACAGCACCCCCGGCATGCCGTTGAGGGCGTCGACGCACAGCCCCGAGTCGTCGGCGAGCGACGGCAGTCCGGTGACGGCGAGACAGGCGCGCGCCTTGATCAGCGCGTTGCCCTCGAACGTCGGCTCGGTCTCGGCCGGTTCGTCGTAGGGCGTCACGTCGGCGAGGCCCAGCACCTCGATGCCAGGGACGAGCGGCTCGAGGATCCGGCGCAGCTCGGCGAGCTTCTTGGCGTTGTTGGATGCCAGGACGACCCGTGTCATCGGCCGAGGGCGTCGTTCTGCAGCTGGGTCAGGTCGGCGCAGCCCTTGGCAGCGAGCTCGAGCAGCGCGTCGAGCTCGGGCTTGTCGAACGGGGCGCCCTCGGCGGTGCCCTGCACCTCGATGAACTTGCCCCCGCCGGTCATCACGACGTTCATGTCGGTCTCGGCGCGGACATCCTCGACGTACGGGAGGTCGAGCAGTGGGACTCCGTCGATGATGCCGACGCTGATGGCGGCGATCGACTCGACGAGCGGCTCGCCGGTCAGGGCGCCCTTGGAGCGCAGGTGCTCGACGGCGTCCACGAGGGCGACGTACGCGCCCGTGATCGCGGCCGTGCGGGTGCCACCGTCGGCCTGCAGCACGTCACAGTCGATCGTGATGGTGTTCTCGCCGAGCGCCTTGTAGTCGATCGCGGCCCGTAGAGAGCGGCCGACCAGGCGGGAGATCTCGTGCGTACGACCGCCGACCCGGCCCTTGACCGACTCGCGCGGCGAGCGGTCGTGCGTCGCCTGCGGCAGCATCGCGTACTCCGCGGTGACCCAGCCCAGACCGGAGCCCTTGCGCCAGCGCGGCACGCCTTCGCTCGCGCTCGCGGCGCACAGCACCTTGGTCTTGCCGAACTCGATGAGGCACGAGCCCTGCGCGTGGTCGAGCCAGTTGCGGGTGATGGTCACGGGTCGGAGCTGATCGGCACTGCGGCCATCTTCGCGGGTCATGCCGCGAGCCTATCTAGGCGAGGTCGTAGGTCGAGCCGGCGGTCACGATGTCGTAAGGGCCGTCCCAGGTCGTCTTGACGTCGGACTCGACCTCGGCGCGATCCGTCCACGGCGGGATGTGGGTCACGAGCAGGCGGCCCACGCCTGCTCGGGCAGCGCAGGTGCCGGCCTCGGCGCCCGTGAGGTGCAGGTTGGGCGGGTTGTCCACCGACTCGACGAACGAGGCCTCGCACAGGAACAGGTCGGCACCGGCGGCCAGGTCGACGAGCTGGTCGGTCGGGCCGGTGTCGCCGGAGTAGACCAGAGAGTGGCCGCCTGCGGCGACGCGGATGGCGTAGGCGGGCACGGGGTGGTCGACGTGGATCGACGTGACGGTGAACGGTCCGAGCTCGACCGTCCCGCCGTCCTGCCAGTCGCGGAAGTCGAACTGCTCGGTCATCCCGACCGGCTCGACGATCCCGTAGGCAGCGGCGAGGTGATCACCCGTGCCGGCCGGGCCGAACACCGGGATGCGGTCGAGCTGGCCGTCGGGGTGGTACTTGCTGACGACGTAGAGACCTGACAGGTCGAAGCAGTGGTCGGCGTGAAGGTGCGAGAGCGCAACGGCGTCGATGTCGCGGAGGTCGCAGACCCGCTGGAGGTTGCCGAGCGCGCCGGAGCCGAGATCGATGAGCAGCCGGTACGTTCGACCGTCGAAGGGCGCCTCGACGAGGTAGCAGCTCGCGGGCGAGTCCGGCCCGGGGAACGAGCCGGAGCAGCCGATGACGGTGAGCTTCATACGCCGACCCAGGCGAACTGGTCGACGGTCTCGATCTCGGGGCCGAGGAACCGGCGGCCGAGCTCGCGGAACTGCTCGGGGCGGCCCGTGGTCAGGAAGCGATGGGTCGGCTCCGGGAGCGAGAGGTCGCGCTCGAGGCCTTCGCGCACCAGCAGGGCGTAGACGTCCTTGGCAGTCTCCTCCGCGCTGGAGACGAGCGTGACGCCGTCGCCCATGACGTACGAGAGGACACCGGTGAGCAGCGGGTAGTGCGTGCAGCCGAGGACGAGGGTGTCGACATCGAGGGCGAGGAGCGGCCGTAGGTAGCCCTCGGCGGCAGCCAACAGCTCCGGACCGCTCGTGATCCCGGCCTCGACCAGGTCGACGAAAGCCGGGCAGGCCTGGGTGTGCAGCGTGATGCCGGGATTGGCCGCGAACGCATCGTCGTACGCCCGGGAGGTCGCGGTCGCCTCGGTGCAGATGACGCCGATGGAGCCGTTGCGGGTCGCGCTCACGGCGCGCCGAGTGGCCGGCACGATGACCTCGACGACCGGCACGTCGTAGCGCTCGCGCGCGTCGCGCAGGACCGCGGCGCTGGCGGAGTTGCAGGCGATCACGAGCGCCTTGACGCCTTGGGCGACGAGGTGGTCGAGGCACTCGAGGGCGTACTCACGGACCTCGGAGATCGGTTTGGGCCCGTAAGGCTGGCGGGCCGTGTCGCCCAGATAGAGCACCGGTTCGTGCGGCAGCTGATCGAGCACGGCGCGGACGACGGTCAGACCGCCGAAGCCGGAGTCGAAGATGCCGATCGGTGCATTGCTCACAACCGAAAAGGTTACGGGGGCGAAGTGTTACGACAAAGTGAACAGGCCGCAGATCACACGTGAGTCTCACCTCGCCGGCTGGATCCCCGCTGGAATCTCAGAGCGGGAGCTTGGGCTGGGGTGGGGCGTGGGCCGGATCGACGCCGTCGAAGAGCGACGAGACAGACTCGCCGGCGTGGATGCGGGCGATCGCCTCGGCGAACAGCCCGGCGACCGAACGCACCTGCAGCTCGGGCCAGTCAGCCGGCGGTGGCACGGTGTCGGTCGTGACCACCTCGGTGATCGACGGATGGTTGCGCAGCCGCTCGACCGCCTTGCCGGTGAACAGTCCGTGCGTGCACGCGACCGAGGCCTCGGTGCAGCCCTCGGCCTCGAGCTTGTCCATGAGCTCGACGATCGAGCCGCCGGTGGCGATCTCGTCGTCGAGGACGATCGCGGTCTTGCCGGCCACGTCGCCGACGATCGCGTCGATGACGACCTTGTCGTCGGCCTGGCGCTGCTTGCTGCCGGCGGCGACGGGTACGCCCAGGAGCCGGGCGAACAGCGACGCGGTCTTGGCGTTGCCGAGGTCGGGCGACACCACGACGGTGTTTGTCAGGTCGCGGTTGCGGTAGTAGTCGGCGAGCTCGCCGATCGCCGTGAGGTGGTCGACCGGGACGCTGAAGAACCCGTGCACCTGCGGCGCGTGCAGCGTCATCGTGACGACCCGGTCGGCGCCGGCGGTCGTCAGCATGTCCGCGACGAGCCGACCACCGATCGAGATGCGGGAGGCGTCCTTCTTGTCGGAGCGGGCGTATGCATAGTGCGGGATCACCGCGGTCACCGAGTCGGCGCTGGCACCTCGGGCCGCGTCGATCATCAGCAGCAGCTCCATGAGGTGGTCCTGCGTCGGCGGGACCAGCGGCTGGATGATGAAGACGTCCTTCTTGCGGCAGTTGGCCAGCAGCTGCACCTGGAGGCAGTCGTTGCTGAACCTGATCGTGTCGGACGCCGACAGCGGCTGGCCGAGCTCGGAACAGATCTTCTCGGCGAGGGGTCGATGAGCACTTCCGGAGAACACCACGATCTGGCTCACGGGACGAGGCTAACCGACGACATGCCGTCGCGATACCGGATGGGGACGATCAGGCCCAGAGCTGGCCGTCCAGCGTGTCCTCGGCCTCGTCGAGCGTGCCTTCGTAGGCACCCGTCGAGAGGTACTTCCAGCCGCCGTCGGCCACGACGAACGCGATGTCGGCGGTCTCCCCGGCCTTGACGCACTTGGCCGCCTGGGCGAGGGCTGCGTGCAGGATCGCACCGGTCGAGATGCCGGCGAAGATGCCCTCGGACGCGATCAGCTCGCGCACCCGGCGAACGGCGTCGCGTGGACCGACGCTGAACCGCGAGTCGATCAGAGACGCGTCGTAGAGCTCGGGGACGAAGCCTTCGTCGAGGTTGCGCAGGCCGTAGACGAGCTCGCCGTAGCGGGGCTCGGCGGCGACGATGCGGACCTCGGGCTTGTGCTCGCGAAAGAACCTGCCGACGCCCATCAACGTGCCGGTCGTGCCGAGTCCGCCGACGAAGTGCGTGATCTCGGGCAGGTCGGCGAGGATCTCCGGAGCCGTGCCCTCGTAGTGCGCGTCGGCGTTGGCCGGGTTGCCGTACTGGTAGAGCATGACCCAGTCGGGGTGCTCGGCCGCGAGCCCCTTGGCGACGCGCACGGCTTCGTTGGACCCTCCGGCGGCCGGCGACGGGATGATCTGGGCGCCCCACATCGTCAGCAGCTGGGTGCGCTCGATCGACGTGTTCTCGGGCATGACGCAGATCAGCTGGTAGCCGCGCTGGCTGGCGACCATCGCGAGCGAGATGCCGGTGTTGCCGCTGGTCGGCTCGAGGATCGTGGCGCCGGGCGTGAGGCGTCCGTCCTGCTCGGCGCGCAGGATCATGCTGAGCGCCGCGCGGTCCTTGATCGATCCGGTCGGGTTCTGGTCCTCGAGCTTGGCCCACAGGCGTACGTCCGGGGTCGGCGAGAGGTTGGGGAGCCCGACGAGCGGCGTGCCGCCCACGGAGTCGATCAGGGAGTCGAAGCGCATCTCAGGCTGCGCCGCCGGCCACGGCCGGCAGGATCACCACGGTGTCACCGTCGGCGACCGCAGTGTCGAGACCACCCGTGAACCTGATGTCCTCGTCATTGACGTAGATGTTGACGAACCGGCGCGCCTCGCCGTTCTCCAGCAGGCGCTCCTGGATGCCGGGGTGGTCGACCTCGAGCTTGTCGATCAGCTCGGTGACGGTCGCTCCGCTGCCCTCGACGGCACGCTCGCCGCCGGTGTAGGTGCGCAGGATCGTGGGGATGCGGACCTCGATGGCCATCAGTGTTCTGCCTTCTGTTGGGTTGCTGCTACGTCTTCATAACGGTCGACGACACGAACTTCTTCCTCGGTGACCTCGCCGTCGACGATCCGGTAGGACCGGAAGTCGACAGGGCCCGACTGGTCGGCCCCGTCGCGGGTCGACACGAGGACGTAGTGCGCGCCGGGCTCGCCGGCGAGGTTGATGTCGGTGCGCGACGGATAGGCCTCGGTCGAGGTGTGCGAGTGGTAGACGACGACAGGCTCCTCGTCGCGGTCGTCCATCTCGCGGTAGAGCTTGAGCAGGTCGCCGGAGTCGAACTCGTAGAACGTCGGCGACATCGCGGCGTTGAGCATCGGGATGAACCGCGCGGGCACGTCGGAGCCGATCGGCCCGGCGACGACGCCGCAGGCCTCGTCCGGGTGGTCGCGCCGCGCGTGCGCGATGATCGCGTCATGCGTGGCTCGGTCGATGGTCAGCACCTGCCGAGTTTATCGGCCCACACGACGGCGCCTCAGCGACGGTCATCCGCTGAGACGCCCCGCTGACGAGTCACTCCCGGCGAGGTGACGAGTCACTCCCGGCGAGGTGACGAGTCACTCCCGGCGAGGTGACGAGTCACTCCCGGCGAGGTGACGAGTCACTCCGCCTGACGCGAGTGACTCCTCAACCCTCAGCGAGTGACTCCTCACCCTGTGCTGAGTGACTCGTCAGCGGGACGGGTCAGACGACGTCGCGCCGGCGGTACGTCCACAGCGCCGCGGCGAGGCTGACCACGACGTAGCACGCAACCGTGACGAGGGCCCGGCCGTCGGCGACGTCGGAGTTGACCCCCGGAGGCGACTCCAGACCCTGAGGACGCGACGGCATCACGGCTGAGGCGAGCGATCCCGCGTTGATGCCCGGCAGGACGTCACGCAGCGGCCGCAGCGCCGTCAGAACGGAGCTGGCGACGCCGGCGACGAGGTTCTCCACGCCGAGCACCCACACCACGCCGAGGCCGATCGGCAGCGCGACACCGCGGAGCACGACTCCGAGCATCCCGCCGAGGCCGGCCCACATCAGCATGATCGCCACGCCGGCGCCGTAGCCGGCGAGCAGATCGAACACCGACGGGAAGGCCGTCGACTCACCCTGTGCCAGCGCGATCGCGGTCGAGCTGGCGGCGCCGAGGACGAACAGGACGAGCACGCCGACCGCGACCGAGACGCCGAGGGCGATGGCCTGCCCGGCCAGCACGGTCGTACGTCCGGGGCGCTGCGTCAGCACGGTCTTGACGGTGCCCCAGCCGTACTCACTGCCGAGCACCAGCGCACCGAACACGAGCGCGAGCGCACCGGCGAACACCGGGAACCCGCCGAGCGTGCTGGCGATGATCTGGTCGGGCAGCGTGCGCGCCAGGATCGCGTCCTTCGAGGCGCCCTCGATCGGGCCCGAGCCGTCACCGGCGAACGAGAGGTACGGGATCAGGTATCCGAACACCTGGCTCAGCAGCGCGGCGGCGGCGAGCAGCGTCCACGCTGCCGGGCGGCGTGCGAGCTTGAACAGCTCGGCGCGCGAGACGTTGACGACATCAGACATGAGCGAGCGCCAGCGAGCGAATCGTGAGGCCGTCATGCCGGCGTCCTCATACTCTGGCCTTTCATGGGGCGTCGGCATGACTCAACTCCTTGGCGGTGATCTCGAAGAACACGTCCTCGAGCTGACGGTCGATGCGACGCACCTCGCGGACGTCGACGCCGGCCAGGACGAGGGCACGAGTGACCTCGCCGGTGTGGCGCTCGTCGACGCGCAGCCGGAGCTCGCCGTCGAGCGTGCGGATGGACTGGACGTACGCCAGCTGGTCGAGCGTCGCCCTGACGACGTCGGCGGGCGTCGCACGGATGACGAGCTCGCTGTCGCCGCGGAGCTCCTCGACGGTGCTCTCGACGACCATGCGGCCGGCATTGATGACGCCGACGCGATCGCAGATCTGCTGCACCTCGCCGAGCATGTGGCTCGACAAGATCACGGTGCGGCCCGAGTCGCCGAGCCGGCGGATCAGCGCTCGCATGTCGCGCATGCCGGCCGGATCGAGGCCGTTCGTCGGCTCGTCGAGCACCACGAGGTCGGGATCCTTGAGCAGGGCTGCTGCGACGCCGAGGCGCTGCTTCATCCCGAGCGAGTAGGTCGAGAACTTGTCGCCGCCCCGCGAGGCGAGGTCGACCGTCTCGAGGGTCTCGTCGATCCGCGCGGAGCCGGTGCCGGCATACCTGGCGATGACCTCGAGGTTGGCCCGCCCGGACAGGAACGGATAGAACGCCGGCCCCTCGATCATCGAGCCGATCCTGGCGAGCACGCCGGCGTCGCCCGGCCGGCGACCGAGGACCGTGAGGTCCCCGCTCGTCGCCCGGATGAGGCCCAGCAGCATGCGCAACGTGGTCGTCTTGCCGGCGCCGTTGGGGCCGAGGAAGCCGTAGACCTCGCCGCGGCGCACGCTCAGGCTGACCTGGTCGACGGCCGTGACGGTGTCGTACCGCTTGGTCAGGTCACGGATCTCGACGACCGCCTCAGCACTCACGTGTCCCGCTCCCGCAGGACGGCGAGGCGCTCGCGGTACTCCGACTCCTCGATCTCGCCGGCGGCGTAGCGCTCGGCCAGTCGGGACTCCCCCGCGAACGAGCCGCGGTGCCAGCGACGGCGACCGAAGCGGCCGAGCACGCCGAAGACGAGGACGAAGAACGCGATCCAGAACAGCGGGAACAGCGGCCACCAGGGGCCCGGGCCGTCCCAGGTGTCATGGGCGAGAAGCTGCGTGGACATCATGATGGAACTCCTTGAACAAGACTGAACTGCTGACTCTTCGAGTCTCGTGAGAACCGGCCGACGGCGAATCGGCCACGGGGAGTCTCTTCACGTACGCCCGAGGGCGTACGTCCGGCGGCTCAGGACCAGCCGGGGCGTACGAGGCCGGACTCGTACGCGATGACGACGAGCTGGGCTCGGTCGCGGGCGTTGAGCTTGATCATCGCGCGGCTGACGTGCGTCTTGGCGGTCGCCGGGCTCATGAACAGCCGAGCGCCGATCTCGTCGTTGTTGAGCCCTTCGCCGACGAGGGCGACCACCTCCCGCTCGCGATCGGTCAACGGCTCGAGCACCGCCGGGCTGACCGTCCCGCGGCTGCGGTCGGCGAACTCCGAGATGAGCCTGCGGGTGACTCCCGGCGACAGCAACGCGTCGCCAGCCGCGACGGCCCGGATGCCGGCCAGCAGCTCAGCCGGCTCGGTGTCCTTGACCAGGAAGCCGCTCGCCCCGATGCGGACCGCCTCGAAGACGTACTCGTCGAGGTCGAACGTCGTCAGGATGACGACCCGCACACCCTCGAGCACCGGATCCGCGGTGATGCGACGGGTGGCCTCGAGGCCGTCTACGCCGGGCATGCGGATGTCCATGAGCACGACGTCCGGGACGTGCCGCGCGATCACGTCGACCGCCTCACCGCCGCTGGACGCCTCCGCGACGACCTCGAGGTCATCCTCGGCGTCGATCAGCGCACGGAACCCGGCACGCAGCAGCGCCTGGTCGTCGACCAGCACGACGCGGATCATGAGCGGCTCCTCAGCGGTAGCGACGCGAGGACCCGGGTGCCGCCAACGGGTCCCTGCCCGACATCGAGTGAGCCACCGAGGGTCTCAGCGCGCTCACGCATGCCGATGATGCCGGTGCCTTCGGCCGCGCCCCAGCTGAACCCGGCGCCGTTGTCGATGACCGTCACCGACAACGAGTCGGTGCCGTAGGCGAGCTCGATGTCGGCGGCACTCGCGCCGGCATGGCGTACGACGTTGGTGATCGCCTCCTGCACGATGCGCAGCGCGGCCAGCTCGACCGACGAGGGCAGCGGCCGTACGTCGCCGCGCACGGTCTTGCGGACCTCCAGCCCGGCGTGGCCGCTGCGTTCGACCAGGTCGTCGAGCGACGCCAACGTGCCCGACGGGCGGCGCGGCGCCTCATCATCGACGTCGCGCAGGATGCCGACGAGCGACCGCAGCTCGACGAGCGCATCCTTGCTGGCGTCCTTGATCGCCTCGAGCGCCGTCTGCGCCTGCTCGGGCTTGCGGTCGACGATGTGCAGCGCGACGCCGGCCTGCACGTTGATCAGTGAGATGTGGTGGGCGACGACGTCGTGGAGCTCACGCGCGATCTGCAAGCGCTCCTCGTTGGCCTGACGACGGGACGCCTCGGCGCGCGCTTGCCTGGACGCGATGATGCGTTCGCGCCGCACCCGCACGAGCTCGCCGACCGCGAGCACGAGCAACGACCAGGCGAGCGCACCGGACAGCCAGGACCACGACCACTCCCGGTCGTACATCGGCCGCTGGATCGCGAGCACGGTGACCACAACGGTGCCGAGCCCGAGCCACGCGGCGACCCGATGCCCGCGCACGACGGTGAGCACGGTGGCGATCGCGAGGCTCGCGAGCACCGGCCCGAACGCGTAGTCGCGCAGCACGTACGCCACCGTGATCGCGACGACGAACGCCAGGACCTGCCGGGGCCAGCGGCGCAGGAACAGCAAGGACACCGGGCCCAGCACCGCGATGACGATCGCGAGGGCGTCGAGCCGTCGGTGCCCGGTCTGGTTGTGGTTGGCGCCGACCGTGCCCACGACCTGGAAGACCGCCAGCGGCAGCCACCCGAAGAGCGCGGTCCGCGGCACGGCTCTCAGGTCGACGGACATGCCCTCACGGTAGGCGAACCGGCGGGCGGAGGGCATCGCACTGACGGAGCATTCCGGCGTACGCCCACGGGAGTAGTCGACAGGAAAAGAACGATCGTGCTATAACTGAGGCATGTCCAAGGGCGACGAGACGCGACACGCGATCCTGACCGAGGCGACCGCCGTCGCCGCCAAGGTCGGGCTCACCGGCATGACGATCGGCCAGCTCGCCGCGCACACCGGGATGTCCAAGAGCGGCCTCTATGCGCACTTCGCCTCCAAGGAGGCGCTGCAGCTCGAGATCCTGCGGCACACCCGTGAGCGGTTCGTCGACCAGGTCGTACGACCCGCGCTCCAGACGCCCCGGGGCATCGCCCGGCTGCGGGTGCTGTTCGACGCGTGGGTCACCTGGTCGGAGTCGATGGAGGAAGGCGGCTGCCTGTTCGTGGCCGCCAGCTCCGAGCTCGACGACCAGCCCGGACCGGTCCGCGACGCCCTCGTCCGCGACGAGCGCGACTGGCTCGAGATGATCGCGACCGTCGCCGGGACCGCCGTCAGCGAGGGCGAGCTGCGCGACGACCTCGACCTAGAGCAGTTCGCCTACGAGGTGCACGCCCTCACACTCGCCCACCAGCACGCGTCGCGGCTGCTGCGCGACCCCAAGGCCCTCGATCGCGTGCACCGCGCGTTCGACTCCCTCCTCACCCACTCCGCCTGACCCCGGCAAAGGAATCCGACATGGCACACGCGTCATCACGAAAAAGCACGATCGTTCGGCCTTCTCAACACCTGATGCGTGCCGGCTTTCGCACCCTCGAGCACGTCGCGCCCGGCCTCGGAGCCCGCTGGGCCGATCGGTGGTGGTTCACCCTTCCCACCTCTCCGATCAGTGACCTGCCATCCGGCGGCGCGCCGTTCGAGGTCGAGTCCGAGGGCCACACGGTCCGCGGGCACCGTTGGGGATCGGGGCCGGTGATCTACCTCGTGCACGGGTGGGGCGGCAACGAGACGCAGCTGGCCAGGTTCGTGCCGCCGCTCCTCGCGGCCGGGTTCTCGGTCGTCACGCATGACGCGCCGAGCCACGGCAGCTCCGACCCCGGCGCGGTCGCTGGCCAGGGCCACGCGGTCGAGATGGGTCGAGCACTCGATGCCGTGGCGGCGGTGCACGGCCCGGCACACGCCGTCGTCGCGCACTCCATGGGCGGCCTCGCCACAGGACTGGCGCTGCAGTACGGCTGGCTCGGCACCGAGCGGCTCGCCCTGGTGGCGCCGATGGTGCGCATCGGCGACCACCTGCCCACGCTCCAGGCCGGGCTGGGGTTCGGTCCTCGCACTCGCGAGCGGCTCAAGCAGCGGGCGTACGACCGCGTCGGCCTCGCGGTCGAGGAGGTCGACCTCGTACGCATCGCCGACGAGATCGAGCGTCCTGACCTGCTGGTGATCCACGACCCGGCTGACCGGTTGGCGAAGTACGACTCATCCGTGGAGCTCACCGAGGCGTGGGACGGTGCGCAGCTCACCACGATCGAAGGGCTCGGTCACCACCGGATCCTGCGCGACGACGCTGTCGTGCGGCAGGTGGTCGCGTTCGTCCTCGCGGGACAGCTCGACGAGCTCGAGCGGAGCGCCTGATCTCCGCGTTCAGTCGAGCGCGGAGATCAGGGTCTCCTGGACGTAGCCCAACCAGTCGTAGATCTCGGACATCGCCGCGATCGCCTCGTCCTCGGACTGGGCGATGAGCATCGCATCTTCCTCGGCGTCGATGCCGAGCCGCACGGCAAGTGACAGGCGTACGTCGGTCAGCGCCCTGAGCCAGGCCTGCACCTCGGCGTCGTCGAGCTCGATCTCGATCTGCTGCTCGTCGTCCTCGACCGGGGTGCCGAAGGTCAGCCCGCCGTCGACGAGGGATCCGATCAGTGCCTCGGCGTTGGCGACCTTGGCCGACGTCAGCGACCGCTCGGTGAACCGCCGGAACTCGCCGGCGCCCTCTTCGTCATCGCGATAGGCGTCGGGCAGCAGGCGGCGGAGCACCGGGTCCTCTGGCGGCAACGACGGGCCGCCCATGCCCAGCTGCGTCGCGAGCGGATCTGCGGTCGACTCGTCGGCGCCGTTGCGATCGCGCAGGAGCTCGACGACCTGACCGGAGAGGCTCGCCAGCAGGTGCGCCTCACCGGCCTCGAACGTCGCGGTGATGCCGCCGCGGCGGCGCTTCTTGAACGGCTTCATGCGTCTTGCCGCTCCAATGTGGCCCAGAGGCCGTATTCGTGCATGGCCTGGACGTGGCGTTCCATCTGCTCACGGCTGCCGCTCGACACGACGGCCTTGCCCTCGTGGTGCACCGCGAGCATCAGCTCGTGCGCCTTCTCCTCGGTGTAGCCGAAGTAGTTGCGGAAGACGTACGCGACGTAGGACATCAGGTTGACCGGGTCGTTCCAGACGATGGTGACCCAGGGATCCTCGAGCTCGACGATCTCGTCTACGTCGGGCTCGGCGATCTCGACGGGCGACGGCGTGGTCATACGGCCATTGTGTCCCAGGCACCTGACGGAGTGAAACCGCACGGTCGACGCCCGCGCCTCGGTCATACTCGGAGCATGACGATCGACCGGGGGCAGGAAGTGCGCGTCGCAGGATGGATGTTCATCCCCGTGGTCCCGGCGCTTGCCGTCATGGCGGGATATTCGAGCGGGCACGAACATCACGGATCGGCCGACGCGCTCTGGACGCTCTTCGGCGCCGCCCTCCTCGGATCCGCCCTGCTGCCGGCCGTTCGGGCGTACGCTCGACCGACTCGACGCAATCTCGAGACCGTCGCCCTGGTCGTTGCCGGCGTCGTCCTCACAGCGATCGGGCTCATGAACCACGGCGACCCGTACGACAGCGAGATCTTCGGCCCGTTCCTGCTCATCCCGGTCGGCGTCGTGATGTGGCTCTGCGGATGCCTCCGCCGGCTCGACCCCTAGAGCCGCGCTCCGCGCGCGCCTCTAGGCTGAACACCGTGAACGCCTCAACGGCCCTGCTGACCGATCGCTACGAGCTCACGATGCTGCAGGCGACGCTGCGCGACGGCACGGCGCAGCGGCGCTCGGTGTTCGAGCTCTTCGCGCGCAGACTTCCGGAGGGCCGCCGGTACGGCGTGGTCGCGGGTGTCGGGCGCTTGCTCGATGCGCTGGCGGAGTTCCGCTTCGGCCAGGTCGAGCTCGACTGGCTTCGCGAGGCCGGCGTCGTCGACGAGGACACGATCCAGTGGCTCGCCGACTACCGGTTCAGCGGCACGATCTGGGGCTACCCCGACGGCGAGCTCTACTTCCCGCAGTCCCCCGTGCTGATCGTCGAGGGCACGTTCGCCGAGTCGGTGATCCTGGAGACGGTGTTCCTCTCGATCCTCAACCACGACTCCGCGATCGCCTCAGCCGCCACGCGCATGATCACCGCCGCCGGCAACCGGCCGTGCATCGAGATGGGCTCCCGGCGTACGCACGAGGGCTCGGCCGTCGCCGCGGCCCGATCGGCCTAC
Source organism: Aeromicrobium ginsengisoli (assembly GCF_004134905.2). Lineage (GTDB taxonomy): Bacteria > Actinomycetota > Actinomycetes > Propionibacteriales > Nocardioidaceae > Aeromicrobium > Aeromicrobium ginsengisoli. The sequence continues at coordinate 1,051,848 of NZ_SDPQ02000001.1, forward strand.
ATCGCCGGGTTCGCCGCCACCTCCAACCTCGAGGCCGGTCGTACGTACGGCATCCCGACGACCGGCACCAGCGCGCACTCGTTCACGCTGCTGCACGACACGGAGCGCGACGCCTTCGAGGCACAGGTGCGAGCACTCGGCCCCGGCACGACACTGCTGGTCGACACGTACGACATCCCGGAGGCCATCAGGACTGCCGTCGAGGTCGCCGGGCCCGAGCTGGGCGGAGTACGGCTCGACTCCGGTGACCTGGTCGCGCTCGCGGGCGAGGTCCGCAGGCAGCTCGACGACCTCGGCGCGACGTCGACCCGGATCACGGTGACGAGCGATCTCGACGAGTACGCCATCGCCGCTCTCGCCGCGGCACCCGTCGACGGATACGGCGTCGGCACGGCGCTCGTCACGGGCTCGGGGGCGCCGACCAGCGGATTCGTCTACAAGCTCGTGTCGCGCGAGGGCACCGGCGGCGAGATGGTGCCGGTCGCCAAGAAGAGCAAGGACAAGGTCTCGGTCGGCGGCCGCAAGTCGGCGCTCCGCCGGCGGGATGCCGCCGGCACGGCACAGGCGGAGGTCATCGGCATCGATCTCACCCCGGTCCACGACGGCGATGACCGGACGTTGCTGGTCGAGCTCGTCCGCGACGGCTCCCGAGTGCACCACGAGACGCTCGACGACGCCCGCGAACGCCTGCGTACGTCGCTCGCCGAGCTGCCGGCCACGTCAAGGCAGCTCCAGGCGGGCGAACCCGCCATCGACACCGTCTACGAGGAGCGAACATGACCAAGGCCTTGATCGTCGTCGACGTGCAGAACGACTTCTGCGAGGGCGGTTCGCTGGCTGTAGCCGGTGGGGCCAAGGTCGCCGCCGATGTCGCCGAGCTGCTGGCCACCAGGGCGTACGCCACGGTCGTCGCGACCCGTGACCACCACATCGATCCGGGCTCGCACTTCTCGGACGCTCCCGACTTCGTCGACTCCTGGCCACCGCACTGCGTCGTCGGCACGCCCGGCGAGGAGCTCCACCCGCCGCTCGAGCCCGCCTTGTTCGACGAGGTCTTCTACAAGGGCGAGTACGCGGCGGCCTACTCAGGCTTCGAAGGCAGCTCCGCCGATGGTGCACGCCTCGCCGACTGGCTGCGCTCCGCGGGCGTCGACGAGGTGGACGTGTGCGGCATCGCGACGGACTACTGCGTACGAGCGACGGCTCTGGACGCCGCGCGCGAGGGATTCGCCGTGCGTGTCCTCGAAGGACTCACTGCCGCGGTGTCACCGGCCAACCTGCCCGACGTGCACCGCGACTGGGCCGCCGGCGTGGTGGTCGGCGAAGGCTGAACTACGGTCGAGCCGGTACGACGACGGCCGCGACCGAACCGGCGACGAGCCCGGCGAGGGTCGGCGCCGCCAGGAACCGCAGCAGGAGCGACCAGCGCGACGGAAGCGTGATGTCTGACATGATTCGACGATCTCGTCCCGAGTCGACAGGCGGCCGACGTCGAGGTGAACACCGCAGGATCGCTGGGCGTCAGGTTGTCCGGCGGCACGGATAGCCTGAGGCGATGGGCAACGACTACCTCGACATGCCGGTCGACCCCACCTCACGCGATCAGCTCGCCGCCGAAGGGCTGCGACTCGAGCTCGTCGACATCTCCGACAAGCAGGCGTTCGCCGCCTGGTCGCGGGCCGAGTCACGCGGCTTCCACAGCCCCGTGCAGACCGAGGCCGCGATCGAGCAGCGCCACAGCTACTTCGACGACCGCCGCATCACCGGGGTCTACGACGACTCGGTCCCCGTGCCGCAAGAGCCCGTCGCGACGACCATGGTCTGGCCCGCCGACCTCACGGTCCCCGGTCGCCGGACGGTCCAGTCCTGGGCGATCAGCGACGTGACGGTCGCACCGACCCACCGGCGGCGTGGCGTGGCTCGCGCACTCCTCGAGGCCGAGCTCCGCACGGCCCAGGCACATGGCGCACCGATCGCCACGCTGACGGTGTCCGAGTCGACGATCTACGGCCACTTCGGCTTCGGGCCCGCTGCGCTGGCGCGCGACCTCACGATCGACACGCGGCGTGCGAAGTGGACCGGACCCCGGCCGGCGGGGCGCGTTCACTTCGTCACGGCCGACCAGCTCCTCGAGCCCGGTCTGGCCCTCGTCGAGCGTGTACGCCTGACCACCCCCGGCCAGATCGCCTACGACGGCATCCTGTGGGACCGTCAGCTCGGCCTGATGGTCGACGACGAGGTCGCCAAGAAGCAACGGTTCGTCCGCTACGACGACGAGAGCGGCCGGATGCAGGGGTTCGCGAGCTACACGCTCAACGAGAATCCCGCCGACTTCACCCAGCACCGGCTCGACCTGCTGCACCTCGTGACGGCGACCGACGACGCCTACGCCGCGCTGTGGCGCTTCGTCCTCGAGATGGACCTGGTGTCCGAGGTCAAGGCGCACCTGCGGCCGGTCGACGAGCCGGTGCGCTGGATGGTGTCGGACTTCCGCGCGGTCAAGGTCGCGGAGCTCGACCACCTCTGGATCCGCATCCTCGACGTCCCGGCGGCGCTGGAGGCGCGCACCTACGCGACCCCCGGACGCCTGGTCCTGTCCGTGAGCGATCCGTTCGGCGCTGCCGACGGGTCGTGGGTGCTCGACGTCGACGACACGGGCACCCCCACGGTCACGCCCACCGATGATCCGGCCGACGTGTCGCTGACGGTCGAGGAGCTCGCGGCGATCTACCTCGGCGGTGCCTCGCCGGTCATGCTCCACGCGGCCGGGCGCGTGCGCGGAGACGCCGCGCGGCTCGAAGCGATGTTCCGCTCCCCCGTCGCACCGTTCCTGAGCCACTGGTTCTGACGTGCAGATCCGTACGTTCGAGGTCGACGACTGGCCGCAGGTCTGGCCGCCGATCGTGCGCGCTGTCGTGCGTGCGGCCGACACGTTCACCTACGACCCGGCGATGACGGCAGAGCAGGCGTACGACATCTGGGTGCAGCCGGCGCCGGGCCGCACGGTGGTCACACACGACGGCGAGACGATCCTCGGCACGGCGCACATGAACACCAACCGGCCGGGTCCCGGCGCGCACGTCGCCACGGCGAGCTTCATGGTCGCCGCGAATGCTCGTGGCCGGGGCGTCGGCGGAGCGCTGGTCGGCGACGCGCTCGACTGGGCTCGAGGACGCGGCTACGCCGGCATGCAGTTCAACGCCGTCGCGGCGTCCAACACGTCGGCCGTCGAGCTCTACGAGCGCCACGGCTTCACGATCGTCGGCACCGTTCCCGGAGCGTTCGAGCATCCGACGCAGGGCCGGGTCGGGCTCCACGTGATGTACGCGGAGCTCTAGAGCAGCTCCTTCGCCAGCAGCTCCAGCGTCTGCTCGCGCCCCGGCGCCGTACGCGGGTCGGTGCCACGCCGGGCGGACGCGACCGGGTTGACCATGACCTCGTCGACGCCGAACTGGAAGGCGAGCTCCTGGATCTGGTCCGCCGCCTGCTCAGGAGTTCCGACGACAGCACGCGCCAGGCCGGAGCTGATCATCGCCTCGACCTGCGCGGGCAGCTCCATCGCCTGTGCGTCCTCGACCAGGTCGAGGGCCGTGAGCGGCTGACCCGTCCGCAGCTTCGCCATCATCTGCAGGTTGGGCAGCATCAGCGCGGCCGCCTCCCGCTCGGTCTCGGCGACCGCCGCGTTGACCGTCAGGAACGTGACCGGCTCAGGCGCCAGGTCGCTGGGCTGGAACTCCGAACGATAGACCTGCAGCGCCTCGGCGGTCCCTTGCCCGGAGAAGTGGTGCGCGAAGACGTACGGCAGGCCCTTGGCCGCCGCGAGGTGCGCCGAATACATCGACGAGCCCAGCAGCCACATGCGCGGCTCGGTGGACGCAGCCGGCGTCGCCTTGAGCACGTAGTTCTGCCGCGGCACCGCCACACGTACGCCCTCGGCACCCATCAGCGCGACGACGTCGTCGAGGTACTGCGGGAAGTTCTCGATGTCCGTGTCGTCGCGGCCGGCGGCACCCCGCAGCGCCATCGACGTGACCGGGTCCGAGCCCGGCGCCCGGCCGATGCCGAGGTCGATGCGGCCCGGTGTCGCGGCTTCGAGCAGCGCGAACTGCTCGGCCACCGCCAGCGGTGCGTGATTGGGCAGCATGACGCCTCCGGACCCGAGCCGGATCGACGTGGTCTGCGCACCCAGCATCGCGATCAGCACCGGAGGCGAGGTCGCCGCGACCGCCGGCATGTTGTGGTGCTCGGCGACCCAGAAGCGGGTGAACCCGAGACGGTCGGCGACCTGCGCGAGCGACACGGTGGCCGCCAACGCGTCGCCGGTCGACTGGTCGGTGCGTACGGGGACGAGGTCCAGCACGGAAAGTCTCACACCATGGGCAACGCGCGACCCACGCCGATGCTTCCCGCTCAGCTGATCTTGGTCACCTTGCCGGTCGATCCGAACGTCACGGTGCGGGTGACCTGCGACCCCGCAGCGTTGCGAGCGCAGTAGGTGAACGCCGTCGCGAGCCGCGTGTGAGGCTGGCCGGCCCTGAGCAGCACGTTCTGCACCGTGGTGCCGAGCGGGATGCCCTTGATGACGCTCTCGGCCTTGATCGCGCGGGGATCGCGGCATGCGTCGTTGGTGACGCCGACAGCGCGCTCCCACATGTCGAGGTACGCCTCGGAGCCGCGCGCCATGTCGTCGGCGATCGCCTGGCCACCCTGCTTGCGCAGGTCCTCGATCCAGTCGGGGTAGAGCCCGTAGTGTGCGACGCCGTCGACATTGATGTCGTACGTCCGCTCGCCGCTGACCTGCTGGTCGATCGTGACGCCACCGAGACCGGTGAACGGGTAGGTCACCTTGTTCGGGGCGTCCGCGCCGCGCGGATTGCCCTGCGCGCCGAGGCCGTTGATGTCGGCGCCGTAGCCGAAGCCGAAGTAGTAGCGCGGGTCAGCCCAGGTCAGGTGCTTGCGCCACTTCTCGACGAAGCCCGCACTGTCACCCGCATAGGGCGTCACGACGCCACCGAGCTCGTAGATCCGCGGGTACGCGTCAGGGGTCGACCACGAGTGACTCGACACGACGCCGGGATAGTTCAGCTTCTCCGCGAGATCCAGCGACGACTTCCGGGACACGACGCTCATGTGGTCGGGGTCGAAGATTATCTTGCGCTTCGCCATCTCCTCGATCGTGTGGTCGCCGAGGCTCGTGAGGCCGCGCGCGTTGCAGTGCGGACCAGAGGCATAGAGCGGCAGCTTGATCGGCACCGCCAGCCCGGCGATCGCCCCGAACAGAGCGTCCTGCTCCGGGGCGACGGACGGCAGCGCCAGCTGGTCCTTGTCGTGCACCTCGGGGTCGTTGCCGTCGGGGCACGTGCGCATGTCCCAGAACGACCCGGTCTCGAGGAAGTTGGCGGCATTGATCAGCGGAGCGGCCGAACCGGTGTCACCGGCGACGCCCGACAGGGCATTGTCGAACTTGTTGACGAGCTCCATCTGCCGCACGCCAAGAGCGTGCACCTCGTCGAGCTGCTGGTCGATCGAGGCGGCGGTGCACTGCGGCTTGTCGAGCTTGCTGGAGCAGCCGAACAGCGCGCTGGTCTCGATGCCCATCACGACCGCGAGCTTGCCCTGGTTGATGACCTCACGCGCCTGGAACGGGTCCGTGACGATGCGATACCAGCCCTTGCCCGGGCCACCGCTCTGCGCGTCGATGTAGCGCTCGAGCTTGCGCATGTCGCTGGCCTGCAGGCGGATCGACTTCATGTCGTCGCACGAGTTGCGCTTGAGCGGATAGAGCATGCAGAGCTGGTTGTTCTCCACCAGCAGGTTGACCAGGACCCGCTGCCCGCCGCGCCACGACCGCTCGAGCCACTTGTAGTACGTACCCTCGTGGGTTAGCGAGTCCGGTGCGGGCCAGTCCTTGAACGTCGGCCAGCCGACGGTGTCGTGCGGCTCGATCGTGCCGCCCTTGAGGAAGTTCTCGAGCACCGCGCCACTGCCGCCCGTGAGCTCGTGGTCGATGCAGTCCTTGAGCGCGTACGCCACGCCGTACGGGTGCCACGGGCGACCGCAGTGCACATCGCCGCCGAGGAACTCGAACGCCATCCCGTGCGTGTGCGCGTCGAGATAGCCGCGCACCTCCTGGTACGGCGTCGCACCCGCGAACGGGTTGCCGGTGACGTTGACGTCGACCTCGGGCCAGGCGTCACACCCGCTCGTCAGCCTGAGGTTGAACGCCGCCGCCGTGCCGTTGACCAGCGCGCCGGTCGACGACTGGCCGAGCGAGATCTTCGTGGCCGGCAGCGTGAACGTGAAGGTCGAGCCGGTCTTGGTCACGGTCCAGTCGGCCATCGTGCTGGGGTGGTGGAGCGGCGCCGGGCGCAGCAGGATGTTGGCGCTCAGGAAGGTCTTGTCGGGCCCGAACAGGAGATACGTCCCGAGGTCGGTCGCCTGGAAGTGGAACGGCAGCGCGCCGGTGATCGACGTGCCCTTGGCGCCGTAACCTCCGCCGTCCCGTACGACCCACTTGCCGGTCTTCGCGGACTGCAGGGCATAGCAACCGCCGGCCATCGCATAACGGTCCTGGGGCACCGTCGCCCTGGCCGCGGGCGAGGCCGTGGGCACGAGGGTCGGATCCGGTTCGTCGCGCTGCTCGGCGACGCGGCTGACGTGCGTGACCGCCTCGGTGAGCGTCGTCGGGTCGGCGGTGTCGGCCGACTGCGGCGCCCGGGAGATCGAGTTCTTGGTCGCCGGGTCGTTGTGCGTGTGCGGCTTCGACTCGTCGATCACGGCAGTCGCCGCCGGTGCCGTCGCCGGTCGGTCGTGGAACTGCTGGGCCCAGCTCGCGTACGCGGGGAACGATCCCATCGTGACGGCGATCGTGGTGATCGCGATCGCAACGGGCCAGAAGTGACGGTGGCGTGAGACCGGCCGCATGGAGCCTCCCAAGTTACTTGGGAGTCATAACGAGACGTGCGTCACGAAAGTCACGCGAACGTACAACTCAGGCCCTCCTGTACAGCTCAGGCGACGTCGTTCATCTCAGGCATCGTCGACGGGAAGGTGCCGAGCCGCTCGACCATGAACCCGCCGGGGTACGTCTTGATGCGCTTGAGGTCGCGCGCGTAGTGCGGCTTGCGGCGTGGCGGCATGAACCGCTCGATCCGTGCCCGCAGCCGCAGCCCACCGCGGGCCATGGCGACGACCGGGCGCGACGGCTTCTCGTAGCCGAACGCGTCGAGCAGCGCGTCATCCATCAGGGCCCGGCTGAACACCTCGACGGGCTTGGCGGCGATGCGGGGGTAGAACGAGACGAGCAGCTCGAGCGTCGCGTCGGCCACGGCCCGCGTCTTGGGGTCCGGGGTGAAGTGCTCCGCCTCGTAGGAGTCCATCAGCTCCTCGAACCCGGCCAGGTCCTGCGGGATGTCCTTGATGCCCATCAGCGCGCCGAGCCGCTGGTAGTACCTGACACCGGCGGTCACCTCACGCTCGCCGGGCTTGCGCCAACCGTAGTCCTGCAACCACCGGTGAGGCACCACGACGAACGTCGCCAGGACGTAGCGCAGGTCGTCGTTGGAGATGTCATAGCTGCCGTGCATCTGGTTCATCCGGCGCACGGCGGCCCGGCCGTCCTGGGACTCCATGCCGTCGACCAGCACCGCCTCCAGGACGAGGGCGGTGTCGTCGTGCCGCTTCTGGGTCCGCTCGGTGAACTCCCCGGTGTCGAACAGCAGCCGGCCGATCGACGGCACCGCGTACGTCCGGAACAACGCGAAGCTCAGCGCCTGCTGGTAGTCCCACGGGAACTCGTGGTGGAGGCCGATCCGGGCGATCTCCTCGAACTGCGTCTCCGGATCGAGCTCGGCGATCCGGCGCTGCCAGTGGTCACGTCGCATGGCCCGACGTTACCGTGACAGCACCACTGTCACAATGCTTCAGAGCGTGCGACCGAGGAAGTCCACGATGTCGTCGAGGGCGGACTTTGCGACGGGCACGACACCCGGCAGGCTCATGAATCCGTGGATCGCGCCCGTGTATTCGGCATAGCGAACCGCGACGCCTGCCGCCTCGAGTGCGTCGCGATAGCGCGAGCCGTTGTCGAGCAGCGGGTCCAGCTCGGCCGTCAGGATGAACGCCGGGGGCAGGTCGGCGTGGGACGTGGCCCTGATCGGCGAGGCGCGGAAGTCCTCGTCACCGTACCGCTCCCCCATGTAGAGCCGGGCGAACGCGCGCATGTTCTTCGACGTGAGCACCGGCGCCTCGGCGTGCCGGTCCTCGGACGGGTAGCGGTCGTACATCTCGGTGCCGGGATAGATCAGCACCTGCGCCCGGATCTTGGGGCCACCGGCGTCCCTCGCGAGCAGCGCCAGCACGGCGGCCAGGTTGCCGCCACCACTGTCACCCATGACCGCGATCCGATCCGGATCGACGCCCAGGTCGTCGGCCTGCGCGACGACCCACTCCAGCGTCGCCCAGCAGTCCTCCAACCCGGCCGGGAACGGGTGCTCGGGCGCCAGCACGTACGTCGGCGAGATCACGACGACCCGGTTCCGTACCGCGATCCGGCTGGCCATCCACTGCGACTGCTCAGGATTGCCCTGCACCCAGCCCCCACCGTGGAGGTTGATGACCACGGGCAACGGGGCCGTCGCATCGGCCGGGCGGTGCACCAGCGCGCGGGAGCCGTTGCCAACCGTGATCTCCTCGGCCATCGCCGCCCGGTCGGCGCGCCCGAAGACGTACTGGCCGGGGATGGTGCGCTGCAGCCTGACCCGCTTGGCCCGGTGCGCCGGGAGGTCGACGACGTCCTCGATGCCCTTGTCGGCGAGGCCGAGCAGGGTCGCGAACACGCGCGTGCGCAGCGCCATCGTCGAGGTCACGCCCGCGAGCGTAGCCGTTCGCGCCCCGACTCACACGGCGAGCCGTACGCTCGTCCCATGGAGCTGAGCCCGCTGTCGCCATCACTCGGCGAGGTGCTCTTCACGATGGCCAACTGGGTGGCATTCCTCCTGGTCGCCGTCGCGAGCTACCGCCGGAGCCGGTGCCTGAGCGGCTACCCGGTCTGGAAGAGCCTCGTGATCGGCGTGGTCGCCGGTGCCTGGTGGCCCCTGTGGCTGATCGTCTGGTTCGTCAATCGCGATCGCATCGCCTGGGAGTGGCGCGAGTATCGCCGAGAGCGCACGCTCTCGCCTGCCGCCTGATCAACCAGAGGCCTTGAGCGCCCAGACGCGAATCGCGTCGATGCGCTCCTGCAGCTGCGCCGCCGAGGCCTGCGCCGCCGGGGGCCCGCCACACTGCTGCCGCAGCCGGCTGTGCGTGACACCGTGCGGGGCGCCCGTGCGGTGGTGCCACGCGCCGACCAGCGCGTGCAGCTCACGTCGCAGCTCGCTGCGCTTCTCGAACGCGACATCGGCCTCGGGCGCCGAGGCGTCCTTGGCCTTCGCCTTGGCCCGCTTGGCCCGCGACGTGCGCAGCAGCTCAGCGACCTGGTCGTGGTCGAGCAGACCCGGTATGCCCAGGAAGTCCAGCTCGCCGTCGTCATCCGACAATGCGTCGTAGCCGAACTCGCCACCGTCGTAGACGAGCCGGTCGAACGACGCATCACTGGCGAGCGCGCGATATTCGCCCAGCTGGTCCGAGGCGCCCTGGTCTTCATTGGCCTTGGCCATCAGCTCGTCCTCGGCGGCGAACAGGTCTTCCTCGTCCTTGACCGGCCGGCCGATGACATGGTCGCGTTGCGCCTCGAGGTCGGCGGCCAGCGCCAGCAGGCGCGGCACGCTGGGCACGAAGATCGACGCGGTCTCGCCCTTGCGCCGGGCCCGGACGAACCGGCCGACAGCCTGCGCGAAGTAGAGCGGGGTCGCCGTCGTCGTGGCGTAGACGCCGACTGACAGTCGAGGGATGTCGACACCCTCGGAGACCATGCGCACCGCGACCATCCACGGCGTCATGCCGGCCGAGAAGTCGGCGATGCGGGCGCTCGAGGTCGACTCGTCCGACAGCACGACGGTCGGCGTGGTGCCGGTGATCTCGGCGAGCACTGCGGCGTAGGCCCGCGCGGAGTCCTGGTCGCTCGCGATCACGAGACCACCGGCGTCGGGGACGTCGCGGCGCACCTCCATCAACCGGGTGTGCGCCGCGGTGAGCACCTCGGGGATCCACGAGCCGTTGGGGTCCAAGGCGGTGCGCAGCGCCTGCGCCGTCGCCGCCCGGTCGAGCGGCTCACCGAGGCGCGCCGCGACCTCGTCGCCCATGCGCGTGCGCCAGTGCATCTGCCCGGAGTAGGCCATGAACAGCACCGGGCGTACGACCCGGTCCTTGAGCGCCTTGCCATAGCCGTAGGAGTAGTCAGCGATGCTCGTCATCGTGCCGTCGTCCTGCGGGGCATACGTGACGAACGGGATCGGGTTGTCGTCGGAGCGGAACGGCGTGCCGGTCAGGGCGAGTCGTCGCACGGCCGGTTCGCACGCCTCCTGGACCGCGTCGCCCCACGACAGCGCGTCGGCCGCGTGGTGGACCTCGTCGAGGATCACCATCGTCGGCCGGTGCTCGATGCGGGCTCGGTAGGCGTTGGGGTTCACGGCGAGCCCGGCATACGTCACGGCGAAGCCCTGGAAGTCCCTGCCGAGCACGCCCTGCCCCGCGAGTGAAGGGTCGAGCGTGATGCCGATGCCGGACGCGGCGAGCGCCCACTGGGTCTTGAGGTGGTCCGTGGGCGTGACGATGACGACACGCTCGATGAGGCCGCGGGCGAGCAGGTCGGCGGCGATCGTCAGGGCAAAGGTCGTCTTGCCGGCGCCCGGCGTGGCGACCGTGAGGAAGTCGCGCGGTTGCGCGCGCTGGTAGAGCTCGAATGCCTCACGCTGCCAGACCCGGAGGTGCTGGCTACGCGTCACCCGAGGGGTCCCCCTCGTCGCCGTCGTTGAGGCTCTCCCAGATGTCCTTGCACTCGGGGCACACCGGGAAACGCTCGGGATCACGGCTCGGCACCCACACCTTGCCGCACAGGGCGACGACCGGATGACCCATGATCATCGCCTCGGTCAGCTCGTCCTTGGGGACGTAGTGGGAGAACTTCTCGTGGTCACCCTCTTCGGTGCGCATGTCGGTGCGCTCGTCGACAACCGTCTGAGTACCTCGCCCGAAGAAAGCCACGTCGCCAGTCTAACGAGTCGTCAGGACACGTGGGTCAGTTGGCGGAGGGGTCGTCGGGGAATGTCGTCCAGAACCTCACGTCGTTGTCCTGGCGTCGCAGCACTTCGCGCCAGAGCGTCTCCGGCTGCGGTGACATGAGGTCGGCGTCGAGGGCCTCGACGACCAACCACGCGCCCTCCTCGAGCTCGGCCTCGAGCTGGTCGGCACCCCAGCCTGCATAACCCGCGAACACCCGGATGCCGGCGAACTCACCGTTGCCGGGCAGCGGTCCTTCGAGGTCGACGAGACCCACCCGCCCGGCCATCTGGCGCCAGCCGATCGGGGGTGCGACGTCGGCGATGACGCCGAGCGCGAGCGCCGAGTCCATCGCCACCGGCCCGCCGTCGAACAGGCACACCGGCGCGTTGACGAGGCCGGCCCAGTCGGGCAGCACGTCGTCGACCTCGGAGTCGAGCGGACGGTTGAGGATCACGCCGAGGGCTCCGTCGGCGTCGTGATCGAGGACGAACACGACGCTGCGCATGAACGGGCCGGACTCGATGGCCGGCGTGGCCACCAGGAGCCTCCCTCGCAACGTGTCCATGTCTCCATGATGCCCCCTGCCACCACGCTCCGCGCGCAATCTGGCGCCCCCTATGATTCCTGCATGCCAGAGGATGCGACGGACGGCGAGGAGTACACCGTCGACGAGCTCGCCGCGCGGGCCCAGATGACGGTTCGCAACGTCCGTGCGTACGCCGGCCGCGGCCTGATCGACGCGCCGCGACTCGAAGGACGTACGGGCTACTACAACCGCGAGCACCTGCAGCGGCTGCAGCTCATCCGCCAGCTGATCGAACGCGGCTTCACGCTCGCGGCGATCGAGAAGGCGATCCTCAACGCACCCCACGCCGCCGGGCACACCCTCGACCTCATCGCGATCCTCGACCAGCCCGACACCGCCGAGCCCGAGACGATGTCGCGCGACGACCTGGCGGCGCTCGCCGGAGTGCACCGCGACGACACCCTGATCGAATCGCTCGTCGGCCTCGGGCTCGTGGAGAAGATCGGCACCGACCAGGTCCGATTGATCGAACCGGCCGTCGTACGTTCGGGAGCCGCGGCGGTCAAGCTCGGGCTCGCCCCGGAGACCGTCATCGCGCTGTTCCCACTGCTGCAGTCGCACCTGCGGACGATCGCCGATGCGTTCGTACGAGAGGTCGTCAAGGAGCTGGTCCAGCCGTTCATCGACGCGGGCCTGCCCGAGGACGAGTGGCCCAAGGTCCTCAGCATCGTCGAGAGCCTGCTGCCGATCGCGAGCCAGGTGACGCTCGGGATCTTCCGCACGGAGTTCCGTGACGCGATCGAGGTCGAGGTCGGCGAGCAGATCACCGGGCTGGCGTCGAAGCGCTCCTGAAAAGACACGACCCCGCCCGGCGCCCTGAGGGAGGGCAGCGCCGAACGGGGTTGGTCCTGGATCGGAGAGGTCTACGCGGCGATGACGCTGCGCAGCTTGGCGACGAGTCCCATGCGGGGCTCCTCGTCCATGGTTTCGATCTCGTCGACCACGGACTCACGGGCGGAGTCCATGATGCGGCGACCGTGACCCGTGAGGTCCGGGTGATCCATCGGCACGCCGGCCGAGGCGGCCAGGAACGACTGCTCCTTGGCGAATGCCTTGGCGAGCGCAGGTTCGTGGAGATGGGCGTCGAGCAGGACGCGGGCGCCGGGCATCTCTGCCGCAGCGTTGACCCATGCGGTGACGGCCATCAGCTCGGGGGTCTCGACGCTCTCGCTGACGAGGCGGTCCAGCTGTCCACTGAGGCGCTGGAACCAGGCCATCTGGAGATCGAAGAGGAGCTCGGTCTCGTTCGCGAAGGCGTTGCGGCCCTCGTCGACCGTGTCGAGCAGTTCGGTGAGTGTCAGGTCGCGGCGCCGATCGGCGATCGCGAGCAGGTCACGAAGTGTTTCCTTGCGACGGTTGTAAGCATCCCAGGTCATGGTGTGCTCCTTTCTGTTCCCGTCGAATCGAGAGTTCCATACTCTCGGTACGTACCCTCAGTATGTTCGAGACTCGCACCAAAGACAAACCCCCGGTATGTGATTCGCCCCACGAGGGCTGCCGGGCCCTAGACTGGTCGGTATGCCCAACCACGCACGCGTGACGAAGAGCGTCCTGCGTACCGCGCGCAAGACCACGCGGCGCCAGGACTATTCGTCCAGCACCAAGCGGGCCCTCTTGGAGAGCGCCACCACGCTGTTCACCGATCACGGCTACGCCGGGACCTCGCTCGACGAGGTCGTGGCCGCCGCGCGGGTCACCAAGGGCGCGCTCTATCACCACTTCCCCAGCAAGCTCGCCCTGTTCGAGAGCGTGTTCTTCCGGGTGCAGGAAGCCACCGCCAACGACGTCGAGAAGGCGATCAACGCCTCCAAGGACCCGTGGGAGCGGGCTCAGATCGGCCTCGAGAAGTTCCTCGAGGTCTGCCGCGAGCCGCAGTTCCGCCGCATCTGCATGCAGGAGGGTCCCGTCGCTCTGGGCCACGAACGTTGGGCCGAGGCCGAGCGTGCCTCGTCGTTCGGCATCGTGCAGCGCACGGTCGACGACCTGTTGGCCGACCTGGGTGGCGGCGGCGAGCTCAACGAAGCGTTCGGCGCGGTGTTCTACGGAGCCATCAGGTCGGCGTCGGAGTTCGTCGCCGACGCCGAGGACCCCGAGGCAGCGAGCGAGCACGTGCAGGCGGCCATCGGCACGATCCTCGCCGGCCTGCGTCTGCTGCCCTCGATCGACTGACCGCGAGCCGCCCCGCCGCTCCTTGAGCCTGTCGAAAGGTCAGCCGAGGGTGACCTTGCCGTCGCCCTTGGGCACGAGCTCGAAGAACACCTTGCCGGGATCGATCGTGTACGCCTGACCGGCCTTGGTCTGGAACGTGATCGCCTCGTCAAGGCTCGGCTTGTGCCACTCGACCTCGGTCACGGTGCTGCCGTGGAACACCAGCGCCCGACCCGAGCCCTCGAATTTGGTCTCCGGCACCGGGTTGCCAGCCGGATCCGTGTAGCCGGCGTCGCCGACCCGGCAGAACATCACGATCATCGTGTTGGCCTTGAAGTCCTGCCCCGCCGCGGCATGCCCGTTGGTGCGCTGCCACGTGCCGCCCGCGAGCTTCCAGCGGGTCGACGTCGAGTTGGAGAAGCGTACGGTCGCGGCGCGGGTCGTCTTGTGCCGCGGCGGAGCCGGTGTCGTGCCGGTGGCGGCGGGCGTCTTCACCGTGGACTTCCGGGGCGTCCAGGGCAGGTAGGGGCCGAGGATCCGCGTGGCCTTGGCCTTCTTGGCCACGGTCTTGAGGTTGATCAGGCGGTTGTAGGGACGCACCTTCAACGGGTCGCTGCTGAAGCCCGGCGCGCCGCCGTCCTCGGAGAAGACCTTGACCCCGGCCCGCTCGACGCGCCGGTAGGTGCCGGCGGCGCCACCCGATGCCACGACCTGGCCGCCGACCGGGGAGGCGATGCCGATGTCGGTGTCGCGCAGCGAGCGTACGTGCCCGATCTTGGACGGGAGATTGGAGTAGTAGAACGCCGCGAGCCGGGTGAGACCGCCCTCGACCAGCTCCTCCATGACGAGATCGGCCTTGTTGAGGCCGTACTGCGGAGCACCACCCTCGGTGTTCTCGATCTTGACGACGAAGACCGGGTTGGACGGACGGCCGTGGGGCATCGGGCGACCCGTCAGCGGCGAGATCTCGACGAGCTTCTCGGCGGTGCCCTTGGAGGCGTCAGGCGTCGTCGGCTCCTTCTTGCCGTCCGACGACGACGAGCAGGCGGTCAGGGTGAGGGCCGCCGCAGTGACCGCGACGAGCAGGCGCAACTTCATGCCGCCAGCATGCCTCATGGGCGGGGGCACCCGGCGTACCGCCACGGCCCTGTCGGTCAGGTGTCGTCGGCCTCAGGCGGCGGCGAGGCCTTCTTGGCGGCGGGCCTCTTGGCGGGGGCCTTCTTGGCTGCCGTCTTCTTCGCCGGAGCCTTCTTGGCAGGAGTCTTCTTGGCAGCGGCCTTCTTCGCCGGGCTCTTCCTGGCGGCGGACTTCTTGGCGGGTGCCTTCTTCGTGGCCGGAGTCTGCTTCTGCGGCGTCGCGGGCACGACCGGCTCGGGTTGCTCCGCTCGCGGTACGTCCGGCGTACGCGTCGCCTGACCCTGTCGGAGCAGCAGCTCACGCGCGATCCAGCCGAGGGCGAAGCCGAGCGCCGCGGCGAGCAGCAACCACCCGACGATCTCGCCGATCGTGTATGCCGACACGTCTCAGGCGCTCGTCACGACGAAGTCGACGCGGCGGAACTGCTGGGCAGACGCGCTGACCGTACGACTGTCGGACGCGAACGTCCGCGTGCTGAGCCGCTGCGGATCCACGCCGGCTCGAACGAGGTAGGCCTTGACCGCGGCGACGCGTGCCAGCCCGACGACCTCTCCGGCGGCAGGGTCGTGTGGCCCCGCATGGGCGCCCGCCTGGACCTCGACGCCGGGATTGCGGTTGAGGACCTCGGCGACCGAGTCGAGCACCCGCCTGCCGGAGACACCCAGGTTGGAGCTGCCCGACGCGAAGTAGAGCGTTGCCGAGTTGAGGACGGCCGCATCCGCCTCGGACAGGGTGCCCGGGCGTACGACCACGTGGTCCACGACGTCGAGCCCGGGTGCGGCATGAGCGACGAGACGGAGTACGTCATCGGCCCCGGCGCGACTCTCGATCGACCCGGACAGCTCCAGGGTGCCGGTCCCGTCGATCGCCAGTCCGAGATCCTTGACCCCCACGATGTCGCCGAAGACGTCAGGCAGCTGCGCGATCCAGGCCGCGCCACCCACGACCGGGTTGATCATGAGGTCGCCGGTCACCGGGACCGCGAAGTCCTCGGCGACCCGCGCCTTGATGCCCGCGGCCGCATCGGCGTCCGGCACCGTGCCCTCGATCGTGATGCCGTTGCCGGTGCGCCGGAGGTTGAGCGTCGGGGTCGTGGCGGGCGGCTCCGGCGTGGGGTTGCCGGTCTGGACGACATCGGCCCAACGAACCCCGTCGATGCCCTCGACGATGCGCCGAGCCTTGCCGAGCTGGTCGGCGTCGCTGCCGCTGAGCTCGGCCTCCCGGCCGTGGAACGTGACCGTGACGCCGTCGAGGTGCGCCGACGCGAGCGCGCGCTCGGCCTCGGTCTGCAGGTCGCCGGCCGCGGCCCGCGAGCCGAGCAGCGCGCCGAGCGTGACCGCTGTCAGGAGCGCGACCCCCACGAGTGCGGCGATGCTCTTGAGCCGCTTCTCCGACACTCCCGCTCCCCTTGCCTGGACGTACGGACCGGTGCCCAGACTATCGGCCCCGCACCACTGGTCAGGGCACTCCCGGGCGCATGTCGGTGGTGGCTGCGACGATGGGACGATGACCGGCACGCTCGATCGTTTCGCCCCTGCCACCCGGCAGTGGTTCGACGAGTCCTTCGATGCGCCGACGCCTGCCCAGCTCGGCGCCTGGGACGCGGTCGCCGGCCACGAGCACGTCCTGGTGGTCGCCCCGACCGGGTCCGGCAAGACCCTCGCGGCGTTCCTGTCCTCGATCGACCGGCTCATGCACGCCGGCGAGTCCTCAGGCACCCGCGTCCTCTACATCTCGCCGCTCAAGGCGCTCGCGGTCGACGTCGAGCGCAACCTCCGCTCCCCCCTCGTCGGCATCACGCAGGCGGCGGCCCGGCGCGGCGACGAGTTCCGCGAGGTCACGGTCGGCGTACGCTCCGGCGACACCCCTCAGCGCGATCGCCGGGCGCTCGTGACGCACCCGCCCGACGTCTTGATCACGACACCCGAGTCGCTGTTCCTGATGCTGACCTCCGCTGCCCGCGAGACGCTCCGCACGGTCGAGACCGTCATCGTCGACGAGATCCACGCCGTGGCAGGCACCAAGCGAGGCGCGCACCTGGCCCTGTCGCTCGAACGACTCGACGCGCTGCTCGAGCAGCCGGCGCGCCGCATCGGCCTCAGCGCGACCGTACGCCCGCACGACGAGGTCGCGCGGTTCCTCGGCGGAGCCGCCCGGGTCACGGTCGTCGCCCCGGAGTCCCCGGCGCGCCTGGCCCTCGAGGTCCAGGTGCCGGTCGACGACATGACAAGCATCCCGGCCCCGCCGCGAGACGAGGGCAGCGCGGCCCGGGCCCTCGACGACGAGCAGCCGCGCGGCAGCATCTGGCCGCACGTCGAGGAAGCCATCATGCAACGCGTCCTCGAGCACCGCTCGACGATCATCTTCGTCAACTCCCGCGGCGTCGCCGAACGCCTGACCGCCCGGCTCAACGAGGCATACTCCTCACACACCGATGCCGAGCCCGTCAGCGCCGGCACGGGGCGACCTCCGGCCCAGCTCATGGGCGGCAGCGCGCAGACCTCCGGCGCCGAGGCGGTCCTGGCCCGGGCGCACCACGGATCGGTCAGCAAGGAGCAGCGCGCACTGATCGAGGACGAGCTCAAGTCCGGCCGACTGCGCTGCGTCGTGGCGACGTCGAGCCTCGAGCTCGGCATCGACATGGGCGCGGTCGACCTCGTCATCCAGGTGTCGTCACCGCCATCGGTCGCCAGCGGGCTGCAACGAGTCGGACGCGCTGGGCACCAGGTCGGCGAGGTGTCCCAAGGCGTGACGTTCCCTACCTCCAGACAAGACCTGCTGGGCGCCGCCGTCACCACCTCGCGCATGCAGCAGGGCCTGATCGAGCGGCTCGACATACCCGCCAACCCGCTCGACATCCTCGCCCAGCAGACCGTCGCCGTGACGGCGCTCGAGCCGATCGACGTCGAGGAGTGGTTCGACACCGTACGCCGCAGTGCGCCGTTCGCGACGCTCCCGCGATCGGCCTATGACGCGACGCTCGACCTGCTGGCCGGCCGCTACCCCTCCGACGAGTTCGCCGAGCTGCGGCCGCGGCTCGTGTGGGACCGCGATGCCGGCACGCTGACCGGCCGGCCCGGCGCCCAGCGCCTCGCCGTGACCAGCGGTGGCACGATCCCCGATCGTGGCATGTTCTCGGTCAACCTCGCTGCCGGCACCGACGACTCCGGCGCCAGCCGCAAGGTCGGCGAGCTCGACGAGGAGATGGTCTACGAGTCGCGCATCAACGACGTGTTCGCGCTCGGCGCCACGAGCTGGCGCATCCAGGAGATCACCCACGACCGGGTCATCGTCACGCCGGCGTTCGGCCAGCCCGCGCGGCTGCCGTTCTGGAAGGGCGACGCCGTCGGCCGGCCCTACGAGCTCGGCGAGGCGATCGGCGGCTTCGTGCGCGAGGCGTCGAGCCTCTCCCCGGCCAAGCTGGCGGACCGCACGTCGGCCCTGGGCCTCGGACGTCAGGCATCCGACAACCTCGCGGCCTACCTCCGCGACCAGAAGGAAGCCACGGGTCAGGTCCCGTCCGACCGCACCCTCGTGGTCGAGCGGTTCCGCGACGAGCTGGGCGACTGGCGCGTCGTCCTGCACTCCCCGTTCGGGCGGCGCGTCCACGCACCGTGGGCACTGGCGATCGGCGCCCGCATCGTCGAGCGCTACGGGATGGACGGATCTGTGGTGGCGAGTGACGACGGCATCGTCGCGCGCATCCCCGACACCGAGGTCGAGCCACCGGGAGCCGATCTGTTCGTGTTCGACACCGACGACCTCGACAAGATCGTCACCGAGGAGGTCGGCGGGTCGGCGCTGTTCGCCTCGCGGTTCCGCGAGTGCGCCGCGCGCGCCCTGCTCCTGCCCCGCCGCAATCCCGGGTCGCGGGCGCCACTGTGGCAGCAGCGCCAGCGGTCGGCCCAGCTGCTCGACGTGGCCCGCAACCACCCGACGTTCCCGATCCTGCTCGAGACCGCCCGCGAGTGCCTCCAGGACGTCTACGACCTCCCGGCGCTGATGGCGCTGACCAAGCGTCTCGCGTCACGCGAGGTCCAGATCGCCGAGGTCACGACCGAGCGGGCGTCGCCGTTCGCCCAGAACCTGCTGTTCGGCTACGTCGCGGCCTTCCTCTACGAAGGCGACACCCCCTTGGCCGAGCGCCGGGCGTCGGCGCTGACGCTCGACCCGACGCTCCTCGCCGAGCTGCTGGGCCGCGCCGAGCTGCGTGAGCTGCTCGATCCCGCCGTGATCGAGCAGACCGAGCTCGAGCTGCAACGCCTGACCGAGGACCGGCGGGCCAAGGATGTCGAAGGCGTCGCCGACCTGCTCCGCATGCTCGGCCCGCTCACCACCGCAGAGGTGACCACACGGCTCCAGCCCGACGTGGCGACCCATGCCGCCACCTGGCTCGGCGCGCTGCACGAGGCGCGGCGGGTCATCGAGGTGGCGATGGCCGGCGAGGTGCGCTGGGCCGTGGTCGAGGACGCCGGCCGCCTGCGTGACGCGCTGGGGGTCGTCGTGCCGATGGGCGTGCCCGACGCGTTCCTCGAGGTCACCGCCGATCCGCTGACCGATCTCATCTCACGCTTCGCCCGCACGCATGGTCCGTTCACGACCGACGAGGCCGCCGCCCGCTTCGGGCTCGGCAGCGCGGTGGCGCTCCAGGTCCTGCGCCGGCTCTCGCGCGACGGCCGGCTGACCGAGGGCGAGTTCCGGCCGCAGGCCACCGGCACCGAGTGGGTCGAGCCGGGCGTGCTGCGCCGACTCCGCTCACGCTCGCTCGCCGCCGCGCGCCACCAGGTCGAGCCGGTCGACCCGGTGACCTACGCCCGGTTCCTGCCGTCCTGGCAGGGTGTGGGCGGCAATCTCCGGGGGCCCGACGGCGTCCTGACCGCGATCGACCAGCTGGCGGGGCTGGCACTGCCGGCCTCCGCGTGGGAGTCGTTGGTGCTGCCGGCACGCGTACGTGACTACTCCCCCGCGATGCTCGACGAGCTCACGACGGCCGGCGAGGTCATGTGGTCGGGCGCGGGCACCCTCCCGGGCAACGACGGCTGGGTCCAGCTGCACCCGGCCGATCTCGTGCTCCGCGCTGCCGGCACGACCCCGCCCGAGGCCGACTCCCTGCAGGCCACGATCGCCGAGGCGCTCGACGGTGGTGGCGCGTTCCTGTTCCGCCAGCTCGCCGACGCGGTCGGCACCGACGATCATGGAGCGCTGGCCGACGCGCTGTGGGACCTCGTGTGGTCCGGCCGGGTCAGCAACGACACGTTCGCCCCCGTGCGTACGCTCGCGGGTCGTGGCGGCGCGCACCGCACCACACGGCCGACTCCCCGGGCCCGCATCCACGGCCGGCGCGCTCGGTCTCCGCGGGTCGCGCTGCAGGGACCGCCGACCGTCAGCGGCCGGTGGTTCACGCTGGCTGAGACGTCCACCGACGCCACGAGTCTCCAGCTGGCCCGCACCGAGTCATTGGTCGGACGCTATGGCGTGGTGACCCGTGGCTCCGTCATGGCCGAGCAGACGCCGGGCGGGTTTGCCGGGGTCTACCGGGTGCTGCGCGAGCTCGAGCAGACCGGAGCGGTGCTTCGCGGCTACTACATCGAGACCCTCGGCGCGGCCCAGTTCGCCGCGCCGGCCACCGTCGACCGCATGCGCGGCCACGTCACCGACGACGACCGGCCGAGCGACGCGGCGGCACTCACGCTGGCGGCGACCGATCCGGCCAACCCGTTCGGCGCCGCGCTGCCCTGGCCCGAACGCAGCAGCGACGACGAGGGCACCCGGCACCGGCCGGCGCGCAAGGCCGGGTCGCTCGTGGTGATCCATGACGGGCGGCTCGTCGCCTACCTCGAGCGCGGCGGTCGCAAGGTGCTGGTGTTCGACGGCGACCCCGTGCGGCTGTCGGCAGCCGCCGCATCGCTCGCCGGCACGGTGCGCGCCAAGCGCATCAGCCGCCTGTCGATCGAGACCGCCGACGGGCGACCCGTCGCGGGCACGCCGTTCGGTGAAGCACTGGTCGAGGCCGGTTTCGAACGCACGATCAAGGGCCTGCGCCTCGATGCCTGAGGGCGACACGGTCTGGCGCACCGCGCGCCACCTGCACGAGGCACTCGCGGGCCGGCTGCTGACGCGCACTGACTTCCGCGTTCCCGCCTACGCGACGGTCGACCTCAGTGGCGCATCCGTCGACGAGGTGGTCAGCCGTGGCAAGCACCTCCTGATCCGCACGCCCGAGCACTCGATCCACTCGCACCTCAAGATGGAAGGCGCCTGGCACGTCTACCGGCTCGGCAGTCCGTGGCGTCGGCCCGGCCACACCGCACGCGCCGTGCTGGAGAACGACGAGTGGCAGACAGTGGGCTACTCGCTCGGCATCCTCGAGGTGCTGGCCCGCACCGACGAGGAGTCGGTCGTCGGCCACCTCGGACCCGACCTGCTCGGCCCTGACTTCGACCTCGACGAGGCAGCCCGGCGCGTCGCTGCCGATCCCAGCCGACCGGTCCACCTGGCGCTGCTCGACCAGCGCAACGTCGCAGGGTTCGGCAACGAGTACGTCAACGAGCTGCTGTTCCTGATGGGACTCGCGCCGACCCGGCCGGTCGGCGAGGTCGCCGACATCCGCCGGGTGATCTCACGAGGTCAGAAGATGCTCGACGTCAACAAGTCCCGCATCGAGAGATCGTTCACCGGCAGCGCCCGGCAGGGCGAGGAACGCTGGGTCTACGGACGCGAACGCGCGCGCTGCCGACGCTGCGGCACGCCGCTCCGCAGCAGCTCGCTCGGTGATCGGCCGACCACCGAGCGCAACACGTTCTGGTGCCCGCACTGCCAGACCTAGAGCTTGCCGATCGCTGCCCGCTCGTCCTTGAGGTCGTCGAGCAGGATCCGTGCCGACACCGTGAAGAAGTTCTCGGTCCAGCCCGGCGAGCGTCGCACCTTCTTGTCCTTGGCATAGACCGGCCCGAGTGCCAGCACAGCCTTCTTGATGCGCTTCTGCCCCTGCGCGGCGATCTTGTCGAGCTTCTTGTTGCCCTCCGAGATCCCGGGGTTGTTGACGGCCGAAGCACTCGTCCGGACGTACCGGTAGTTCTTGAGCTGCTGCTTGGTCGATGCGGTGTAGGCCTGACCGATCGTGCGGCACGCCGCCTTGTAGGACGTCTCGGTGCACGCGCTCGAGGTCCACAGCTTCAGCCCGGTCGACTCGTACATCCGCGTCGCCTTGAGCCGCAGGTCCGCGTACGTGTTCTTCTTCGCGGCGAGCGGCGAGACACAGGTGTCGAAGCTCGTGCAGCTGCCGTTCCCTTCGGACTGGCCACGCTTGATGAGGTACTTGGTGGCCTGGTTGTACACCTTCGAGAAGGCGGCGGACGTCGTGTTGACCTTGATGTTGAACCGGCAGTCGCGCTCGATCTGCGCCAAGGCGGCGGAGGCCCGCTTGACGTACGCCTTCACCGCCTTCTGCCGCTTCGCCGAGTGGTCGCCGGCGTCGCTGTAGTCCGAGCTGACCGTGCCGAGCAACCCGCCGCCGTCAATCGTCGGCAGACGATCGGCCGCGGCTGCGATGTCCTTGCGCGACTCGGCCACGGCATCGCACCCCTGCTTCTGGGACCGCCGGCTCTTGGCCGCGTAGACGTCCCCCTCGACCGGGAACGTCGTGCTCGGCACCTTGGCGGTCGCCGCGAGCAGGACCGGCTTGTCCTTGGACTTCCAAGCGGCGTATGCGTCGTCGTAGTCCGACACCTTGCCGTTGGCGGCCGACCCCGCATACAGGAACGACCCCACGATCAGGGCGATCACGGCCAGCAGGACCGCGGCAAGGATGATGAACAGCTTGCGGCGGCTTGCTGGTTGATTCGGCTGGGTCGTTGCTGTGTCGGTCATGCGTTCCCCCGGGCACCTGGTCGTGGCGACACGCCAGAGCAGGTGCGATCCCCCGACGCGCAGGAACCATCATGGCCCGTCGTCAGACAGGCTGCCGCGGCACCCCTGGCTCAGGCCGGGACGGACACCTGCGACTTCTCGGTGAACACCATGTCCTGGTCGAGGTCGGTCCGCTTCATGTCGTACGAGTCGAGCAGCCAGTTCTGCCGGATCGTCCACGGCGAGCTGGTGCCCTGCTGCGGCAGGATGTCCGCGACCCGCATGACGTAGCCCGAAGTCAGGTCGAGGATCGGCCGTACCTGGCCGGCCGCGCCCTTCGGATCGGGCATGCCGAACGCACACCCCTTGGCGTCGAGGTGGTTGAGGTACCTGCAGACGTACTGCGACGACAGGTCGGCGCGCAGGGTCCACGACGCGTTGGTGTAGCCGACGCACCAGGCAAGGTTGGGCACGCCACTGAACATCAGCCCCTTGTAGACGTAGACCTCGTGCGGGTCGACGCGCTCACCGTCGACCTCGATCTCGAGCTGCCCGAAGGCGACGACCTGCAGCCCCGTCGCCGTCACGACGATGTCGGCGTCGAGATGCTGACCGGAGTCCAGGTCGATGCCTGTCGGCGTGAACGACGTGATGGTGTCGGTGACGATCGATGCCTTGCCCCGGCGAATAGCCCGGAAGAGATCGCCGTTGGGCACGATGCACAGGCGCTGGTCCCACGGCTTGTAGCGAGGCGTGAAGTGCTGCATGTCGGCGCCATCAGGCAGCTGACGCTTGACCCGGCCGAGCAGCAGCTTGGTCGCCGCCGCGGGGAATCGCCGACAGAACTGGTAGAAGCCGATCGTGACGATCGCGTTCTTGCGGCGGACCGCCCGGTGCGCGAGCTTCGCCGGCAGCACCGTGCGCATGACCTGCGCGAGCTTGTCCTCGGCCGGCAACGTCGTGATGTACGTCGGAGAGCGCTGCAGCATCGTGATGTGCTCGACATCGTCGGCCATCGACGGGATCAGGGTCACGGCCGTCGCGCCGCTGCCGATCACCACGACCTTCTTGCCGGCGTAGTCGAGGTCCTCGGGCCAGAACTGCGGGTGCACGACCTGCCCGTCGAACGAGTCGAGGCCGGGGAACTCCGGCTGGAAGCCCTTGTCGTAGTTGTAGTAGCCGCTGCAGAGGTAGAGAAACGACGCGGTCTGCACGATCCGAGACTCGCCGACCTGCGACGTCACGGTCCAGCGCGCGTCCTCCGACGACCACGACGCCGAGACCACGCGATGACCGAACTGGATGTGCTCGGCGATGCCGAACTCGTCGGCGGCGTCGCTGATGTACTCGCGGATGTGCTGGCCGTCGGCGATCGACTTGCGGTTGGTCCACGGGCGGAACGGGAAGCTCAGCGTGTACATGTCGGAGTCCGAGCGGATGCCCGGATAGCGGAACAGGTCCCACGTGCCGCCGACGGCCTCACGCGCGTCGAGGATCGCGTAGGACTTGCCGGGGCACTGCTCCTGGAGCCGGTATGCCGCTCCGATGCCGGAGAGTCCCGCTCCGACGATGATGACGTCGACGTGCTCTGGGGTGGTGATGTCCGCGCTCATGGTGACCTTTCACATACTGGTGGTATGCGAAACTCTAACTCACATAATCCGGTTACGCCAGTGGTCCCCAGCACCTCGGTTGCCCTCTCACCTTAGGATCACCGTTATGACCGATCTGATCGACGACGTCGACACCACCGGCGATGACACCTTGGCGAGCCGCGGACTCGGGCTCCTGCTGACGATCGGTGGAGCCATCGGCCTGTTCTCGGCCGCGACTCTCATCGTCGAGAAGGTCAATTTTCTTCAGGACCTCGCCGATGGCAAGCCAGGCAGCACGTCCTGCGACATCAATCCCATCGTCGGCTGCGGCAAGGTCATCAACACCGACCAGGCCTCGGCGTTCGGCTTCCCCAATCCGATCATCGGTGTTGCCGGCTTCGCGATCGTCGTGGTCATCGGCGTCCTCGTCCTGGCCCGAGTCACGTTGCCGAAGTTCGTCTGGCTCGGTCTCCAGCTCGGTGTCATCTTCGGCATCGCGTTCGTCACGTGGCTGCAGTACCAGAGCATCTACGAGATCCACGGCCTGTGCCCGTACTGCATGGTGGTCTGGAGCATCACGATCCCGATCTTCGTCTGGGTCACCGCGCGCAACCTGCGGGCATACGCACCCGACAACCCGGTCTCGCGGATCGTGACCGAGTGGACGCTGCTTCTCAACATCCTCTGGTACGTCGCCGTGATCTCGGCAATCTGGTTCCAGTTCGGCAGCGACCTTTGGGCCTAGGCCACTGCCCCAGCCACGCGCTCGAGGACGTTCGCGAGCTGAATGTCGCGGCCGGTCACACCGCCGGCATCGTGGCTGCTGAGCCGGATGTCGACACGGTTGTAGACGTTCGTCCACTCCGGGTGGTGGTCCATCTCCTCGACCGGCCCAGCAGCGCGGTTCATGAAGTCGAGCGCAGCGCGGAAGTCAGCGAACTCGTACGTTCGGACGATCGCCTCGCCCTCCTGTGACCAACCGGGCAGCGACTCGAGGGCTTCTTCGATCTGGGCGTCAGTGAAGGTCGACATGCCTTCGACGATACGTCGGCCTCCCAGCGCTCAGTAGCCCCCGCCGCCACCGGTGCCAGGCGCTGCGGTGATCTTCTTGCCGGCGGGTGACACGACCCACCAGGTGCCACCTTCCGCGCCCTGACCTCCGGTGTCGCCGGGCTCACTGTCGTCATGGAACGTGTACAACGGCCGACCGTCGAGCGTGACCTGCTTGGCTCCGTCGGTGCCCGTGATCGTGCCAACCTTGCCGGTCACCCCGTCGACCTGGGGCCGGTCGGACGACGAGATGATCGCCGGCCACACCTTGAGGCACTCCCCCGTGCAGGCGCTCGTGTCTGAACCCGGCGAGTCGTTGTCGAACACGTACGCGGTCATGCCCTTGCCGTCGACGACGATCGTGCCGAGCCGGCTGTCGGACGTACCGATGACCGAGCCCTTCGCCGGCACCTCGCCGGCCGAGTCGGAACCTCCACACGCCGTGAGGCCGAAGAGGGCGAGCGAGCCGCTGGCGGCGGCGAGAATGAGCCTGCTGTTCATGGCGATCAACGTCCTTGATCTCGCGGAGGCGTGCGTACGCCCCTGTAGTGAGGACGAGATCGACGGCCAAGGCGTTCAATGAACGAAGAAGATGAACGAAACGGCCCTGCTCCTCGTTGTAGGGCCTGGAGGACCCGATGCCCGAGGACCAGGACGAGTTGATGCGTGCGCTGCACGACGCGCACGCGCCTGCCCTCCTGCGCTACGTCACCCGGCTGACGTACGACCCGGCGATGGCGCAGGACGTCGTCCAGGAGGCGCTGTTCCGCGCCTGGAAGCGCCCAGCGATCCTCGAGCAAGGCGACGCCGCGTCGCGCGCCTGGCTCTTCACCGTGGCCCGCAACCTGGTCATCGACGACCGGCGCAGCGCCCGCCACCTGCACGAGGTGACGAGCGAGCGGCTGCCCGAGACGTCCCGCGGCGACGGCACCGACGCGACACTCGACCGCTGGCTCGTGGCCGACGCCCTCAAGTCGCTGTCCGCCGAGCACCGCCAGACGGTCGTCAACGCCTACTACCTCGGCCGGTCCGCCGCCGACGTCGCTCGCGAGGAAGGCATTCCCGAGGGCACCGTCCGCTCACGCATGCACTACGCGCTCCGCGCCCTACGACTCGCGATGCAGGAAAGAGGTGTCACGCGATGAACGATGATCCCTTCCACGACTGGGATGCCGCGTACGTCCTCGGCCAGCTCGGCCCCGACGACCGGCGGGCGTACGAGCAGCACCTGACCACCTGCGCTGCCTGCTCGGCGGCTGTCGCCGAGCTCGCCGGCATGCCCGGCATCCTCGCGAGCCTGACCAAGGACGAGGCCATCGCCCTGCTCGAGCCGATCGAGGAGCCTGAGTCCGACGGCCTCGTGACCCGGCTCGCCACCGCGGCCGTACGCCGTCGGCGTCGCATACGTCTCGCGATCGCCGGCGCGGGAGTCGCGGCGGCTCTGAGCCTGGGTGTCGCCGGGTACGTCGTGGGGTCGGCTGACGACTCACCGTCCGGCCAGTTCGCCGCAATGAGCGCCGTGCAGCCCGGCATCATGACGGCCAGCCTGCGCGTCGAGAAGAAGGACTGGGGCACGCGGCTCGACTGGAACTGCCACTACCTCGCCACCAGCGGCTACAGCGCCAAGCGCGTGTATGAACTCGTCGTCATCGACACGTCCGGCCACGAGACGATCGCCGCTTCGTGGGTCGCGACGAGCCCCAAGGCGACGTCTCTGTCGACCTCGAGCGCCGTGCCGAAGGGGTCCATCGCCCGCGTCGAAATCCGCGTCGCCGGCTCGGCCGAGCCGCTGACCGAGACGCAGCTCTAGAAGGTCACCAGCGCAGAGAGCTCGTCGACGAGCGACTCGCCGATCTGGAGGTCCGACGTGAGGTCACGATCGCCCGTCTCGTCAGGCAGGGAACCGCACATGTCGAGGGCGCGTGATCGACCATGGCGAGGGTCCTTCTGTCGAGCGCACCGGACAGCCGCCACGAGCTCGCCGGCCAAGATCGTCCTGAAGTGCGCCACCGAGTCGAGCGCCTGACGAGCCGCCAGCGAGGCGAAGCTGGCCTCTTCCTCCACACCTCGGGACAACGTGGCCGTCTGCAGGCTCGCGGGGGTCGCCAGCGCACGCAGCTCGCTGAGCGCTGACGCCGCGACGTACTCCACGATCATGGTCCCCGAGGCGCCGGGCGTGCCGTCGCCCAGGAACGCGTCCAGTCCTGTCAGCGAAGGCTCCTGCAGCATCCCGAGCCGCGCCAAGGAGAGTTGTGCCGTCTGAGCCGTGGCCAGTGTCACCGAGTCGAGTGCCTGGGCCAGATGTGCTGCGTAGAAGCCGCCGTGATGGGCGACGCCGAGGTCCGGCGAGAAGGTCGGGTTCTCCGACCCGGAGTTGGCCATCGCGAGGACGACTGTCTCAAGTCGGTCCAGCGCGTCGAGCAGTGCGCCATGGACCTGCGGCAGCACGCGCAGGCCGAACGGGTCTTGGATCCTGGCCGGTTCGCCGGGGGTCGGGACGAGCCTCCGCATCGTGCGGCACACGTCGGACGTGCCCGCCAACGGGGAGGCTTGCTCGGCGGCGGGTGAGAACGCCTCCAGATTGCCATCGACCGCTTCGAGCACCAGAGCGGCGACGGCGATCGTCGATCGGGCCAGCGACTGCAGCCGGCTCACTGCCAGCGCCGCGTCCGCGATCGTGGCGGCGTTGCTGCTGAGGAACGGCAGCGCGCTACCGCGGCCGAACGGCACGGACTCGTGCAGAGCCAGTGCGGTCGCCGCAAGCGCCGACAGGTCACCCGTGCCGATGCTCCCGAGCTCGCGGACGGCCGGAAGGTCGTCGCGATCGATCATTCCCGCTAGGCCTGTCACGATGGCCGGGTCGATCCCGCTGGTGCCCACCGCCAGCTGGTTGAGGCGGACGACGAGCATGGCCCGTACGCGCGCGGCGTCTCGCAGCGCGGCTGCCGAGGTGGCGTGACTGCGCAGCAGGTCGAGTGCCTGAGCGTCGGGGTCAGTGAGGGCCACGGTGCGGTTCGCGCCGACCCCAGTCGACCAGCCGTAGATCGGGCGTTCAGCCGCGGCCTCCTGTGCGTACGCGTGCGAGGCGGCGACCTTCGCGAGTGCGGAGTCCGTGACCTCGACACGCGCGGTTCGTGAGGAGGCAGCCACGATGTCGGCCACCGTCAGCCGGGTTCCGTCGATGTCGATCACAGCGGTCCTTCCTTCTGTGCTGGGCGGCCCGTCGCCCGGCACGTCCAGCTCGAATCATCCGGTCCCAGGCGACCGATTCCCCGGGGGCGCCATGTTTCGGCCAGGAAAACTCTTCGGATATCTGGCCGCGACCTCTTCCGCTCATCCTTGCAGAGTGCCAAGATACCGGCTAGTGGCAAGCACTTGCCACTCAATGGCACAGGGAGTCACCGTGACCGAACCCAGCGGCAGCAGCTCGACCCGCACGGTCGATCGCGCGTTGGCACTGCTCGCCGAGGTCTGCGCCGAGGAAGCGATCAGCCTCTCCGAGTGCGCCCGGCGCGCTCAGCTGCCGGCGAGCACGGCACTTCGCCTGCTCCGGACGCTCGAGAGCTCGGGCTTCGTGGCTCGGGACGAGGAGGGCTGGTTCGGCGCGGGTCCTCGCATCATCCAGCTCGGCGCCTCCGCCCTCGGGCGCCAGACCCTCGTCCGGCTGACAGAGCCCGCCCTGCACCGCATCGTCGCGGCGACGGGCGAGTCGGCCTACCTCTCGATCGCCGGACCGAGCAACACCGCGATCTACGTCGCCATGATCGAGGGCACCCACTCCGTACGACACACGAGCTGGATCGGCCGGGCCATCCCCCTCGAAGGCCTCGCCGTCGGCCGCGCGCTCACCAGCCTCGTGCCGGCCGAGGGCTACGTCGCTCAACGCGACCGGCTCGAACCCGACGTCACGGCCATCGCCGCGCCGATCCGCCGGCCCGGCGGGGTGGCCGGTGCCATCAGTCTGCTCGGCCCGACGTACCGGATCGACGACGAGACGATGCATCTCTTCGGACAGCTGGTCGCCCGCGAAGCGCAAGACCTCTCACAACAGCTGGGAATGCCGACCCGCACGGACTCGGCCCCGTCAGCCAGATCGGCGACCGAACAGGAGACAGGCACATGATTCGATTCGAAGCAGCATCGAAGACCTACCCGGACGGAACCATCGCCGTCGACGCGCTGGACCTGGTCGCCCCATCGGGTCAGATCACGGTGCTCGTCGGCCCGTCCGGGTGCGGCAAGACCACGAGCCTGCGCATGATCAACCGGATGATCGACGCCACGGGCGGACGTATCCTCCTGGACGACCAGGACATCGGGAAGGTGGAGCCGGCCGAGCTGCGTCGTGGCATCGGGTACGTCATCCAGCACGCCGGACTGTTCCCTCACCGGACGATCATCGACAACATCGCCAGCGTCCCGATCATGCTGGGCCGCAAGAAGAAGCAGGCCAGGGCCGATGCGATGGAGCTCCTCGAGCGGGTCGGCCTCGACCAGAAGTTCGCCCACCGCTATCCCGTGCAGCTGTCGGGCGGCCAACAGCAGCGTGTGGGCGTCGCCCGAGCACTCGCGGCCGACCCGCCGGTCATGCTGATGGACGAGCCATTCAGTGCGGTGGACCCTGTCGTTCGCGAGCAGCTGCAGGACGAGTTCCTGCGGCTGCAGGGCGAGCTCGGCAAGACCATCGTGTTCGTCACGCACGACATCGACGAAGCGATCAAGCTCGGTGACCAGGTCGCCGTGCTGCGGGTCGGCGGTCGACTCGCCCAGATGGCGACCCCCGCCGAGCTGCTCTCCAACCCGATCGACGACTTCGTCGCCAACTTCGTCGGCCGCGACCGCGGCTACCGCGCCCTGGGCTTCGAAGTCGTGGGCGCCCTTCCCCTCGAGCCCGAGCCGACCGTCGCGTTGTCCTCGTCGTTCGACCAGGCCGCGCGTGCGGCGCAGGACGGCTGGATCCTGGTGCTCGACGACGCTCGCCGTCCCCAGGG
This sequence comes from Aeromicrobium ginsengisoli, assembly GCF_004134905.2. GTDB lineage: Bacteria > Actinomycetota > Actinomycetes > Propionibacteriales > Nocardioidaceae > Aeromicrobium > Aeromicrobium ginsengisoli. The sequence continues at coordinate 1,082,363 of NZ_SDPQ02000001.1, forward strand.
CTGGCTCGCGGTGGACGACGGCCCAGCCCCCGGCAGCGAAGCGATCAACCCCGTGACGCTGCGTCGTGGCGGGACGGTCGCCGATGTCGACGGTACGTACCGGGCAGTGCTCGACGCCGCACTGTCGTCGCCGACCGGTCGCGGCGTCGTCGTCGACCGCGACGGGGCGTTCGCCGGCACGATCAACGCGACGCAGGTCGTCGAGCTGATCGAGTCACGCGGGGTGGCGTCGTGATCGCCGCCGCCGACTCCCCGAGCTCGGCCAGCTCGTCCCCGTGGCACTTCTTCGGCTATTTCATGGATCACCGGTCCGAGGACCTCGGCTGGCTCTGGACCCACGCGTGGCTTTCAGTGGTGCCGGTCATCGTCGGACTGCTGATCGCCCTCCCCCTCGGCTGGCTGTCGCGTCGCTATGGCTGGCTCTACCCGCCGATGATGTCCATCACCGGGTTGCTCTACACGATCCCGTCGATCGCCCTGTTCGTCCTGGTGCCACCACTGCTGGGCTTGAGCTCGCTGGACCCCCTGCAGGTGCCGATCGCCCTCACGGTCTATTCGGTGGCCCTGCTGGTCAGGGTCGTCGCTGACGGTCTCGCGTCCGTGCCGGACGAGGTCAACCAGGCCGCAACGGCAATCGGCTACACGCGGGCCAGGCGGCTGTTCACCGTCGAGCTGCCCGTGGCGGTGCCGGTCATCGCGGCGGGCCTGCGGGTGGCCACGGTCTCGAACGTGAGCATGGTCGCGATCGCCGGCACGATCGGACTGTCCAACCTCGGGCAGCTGTTCCAGATCGGCAAGGATCTCTCGACACCGACCGCGTACTACCCGCCGATCGTCCTCGGCATCGTGCTGTGCGTGCTGCTGGCGCTCGTCCTCGACTCGGTCATCCTCCTCCTGACGAGACTCGCGACACCGTGGCGAAGGGCGGTGGCGGCGCGATGATCGGACAGGTCTTCTCCTGGCTCACCGATCCGGCGCACTGGCGGGACACCGCCCTCGACACCGGCATCACGACCCAGCTTCTCGCGCACGTTCGGTTCTCGCTGATCGCCTTGGGCATCGCCAGTGCGATCGCCTTGCCCCTGGGGCTGTTCATCGGCCACACCCGGCGCGGCACGTTCCTGGTCGCGGGAGCCAATGCCCTGCGCGCCCTGCCCTCGGTCGGCCTGCTCGTGCTGTTGACGGTCATGATCGCGCCGCATTTCCACGGGCGTACCGACATCGGCTACGTCATCCCGACGGAGATCGTGCTGGTGCTGCTCGCGATCCCGCCGATCCTGTCCAACACGTACGCCGGCGTCGACACCGTCGACCCCGCGGTCACGGACGCCGCCAGGGGTATGGGCATGCGCGGTCGTCAGGTGCTCTTCGACGTCGAGCTGCCGTGCAGCCTGCCCCTGATCCTCTCGGGGCTGCGGAGCGCGACACTTCAGGTCATCGCGACCGCGACGATCGCCTCGTTCGTGCCGCTGGGTGGCCTCGGGCGCTTCATCTACGACGGACTGCAACAGCAGGACTATCCGCAGATGATCGGCGGAGGCGTGCTGGTCGCCGCGCTGGCGGTCACGGCCGACCTGCTGCTGGCTCTGCTCCAGCGCGTCACGGTCTCGCGCGGCATCTCCGGACGTTTCGCGACCAAGGGCGATGCGCCCGCCGGCCCCATCGAGGGGGCCATCACACGGGTGGAGGTGGAGGCCGGCTGACCGACCCGCACGACCCCGAGACCCACCCCCGCATCCACACCCTCTCGTCTAGGAGACCCATGAAGCACAAGATCCTCGCCGGCGCGGCAGCCGCTGCCCTGGCTCTGACCCTCACCGCCTGCGGCGGCAGCAGCAGCGACTCGTCGAGCGGCGGCACGATCGCCAGCTCGTTCATCTTCGGCGGCCCCGCCGAGTTCAAGACGCGCACGGACGGCATCCCCGGGCTTGCCGAGCACTACGGCGTCAGCTTCGGCAAGTACACCGTCACCGACACCGGCGGACCCGTCACGGTCAACGCCCTCAAACAGGGGCAGATCGACGCGGCCGACCTCTTCACGACCGATCCCAGCATCGAGTCGAACGGTTTCGTGATCCTGACCGACCCGAAGGCGAACTTCGCCGCGCAGAATGTCCTGCCGATCATCAACAAGGACAAGGCGACCGACGGGGTGAAGACGACGCTGAATGCCATCTCGGCCAAGCTCGACACCGCCGGCCTCGGCGCGCTGATGGTCAAGGTCGTCAGCGAGAAGCAGGACCCCGACGCCGTGGCCAAGGCGTGGCTCGCCGACCAGGGACTCGACGCCACGGGCTCTTCGGCGTCGGGCGTCAAGCTGACGGTCGGTTCGGCGAACTTCCCCGAGAACGTCCTGCTCGCGCAGATCTATGCCGAGGCGCTCAAGGCGCAGGGCGCTGACATCAAGCTGAAGCTCAACATCGGCAGCCGGGAGAAGTACGTTCCGGCGCTCAAGGACGGCTCGGTCGACCTGATGCCGGAGTACAACGGCTCGATCCTGCAGTATCTCGACGCCAAGGCGACGGCCACCGAGCCGCAGGACGTGTTCGACGCCCTGCAGAAGGCGCTGCCGTCGAACCTCATCGTGCTCGACCAGGCTGAGGCCCAGGACAGCGACGCGATCGTCGTCACGAAGGAGACCGCCGAGAAGTACGGCCTGAAGTCGATCGCGGATCTCGCGAAGAAGAAGTAGGCGTACAAGCTGAGCGCCGTCCCGCCGGACTCCCGGCCGGGCGGCGCTCAGTCGTCGTGGTGAACCAGCGGCGATGACCAGGCGACGTCGGGACACGGGTGTCAGACTCGATGCGTGGAGATCCGGCAGATCGAGTGCTTTCTCGCGGTGTCAGAGTCGCTGAGCTTTCGGGTGGCCGGCGAGAGCCTGGGCATCGGTCAGCCGGCCGTCAGCGGCCAGGTCGCACGCCTCGAGCGAGAGCTCGGCCAACGGCTGTTCGAACGCACCTCCAGGGTGGTGCGACTGACGCCGGCCGGACAGCGGCTCGTGCCTGAGGCTCGGTCGATCCTTGCCTCGGTCGATCGCGCTCGGGCTGCGGTCGCCGTGCCCGGCGAGCCGGTCTCGCTCCGGCTCGGCAGCAGCACGGGCCTGGGCCAACGACTCGACCTCCTGCTCGAGACCATGAACCGGACGGATCCCGACGTGTCGGTCGAGCTCGGCACGTACGCGACGACGACCCGCCTTGACCGCGTCAGGTCGGGCCAGCTGGACGCCGCATTCGTCCGCGGGGTCGAGACGGCGGCCGGCCTCGACGTCATCCCGGTCTGGGACGATCCGCTCCTGGTCGCCATGCCCACGACACATCCCGCCGCCGGTGAGGCGTCGGTCGACCTTGCCGCCCTGGCCTCCCTGCCGCTGTGGCTCGTGCCGCGCAAGGCGAACGCTCCGCTGGTGGATCTCGTCATGTCAGCCTGCGCGGCCGCTGGTTTCGAGCCGACGTTCGGCTCTCGAGCGTCCAAGCTGCCGGAGACACTGGCCTCGATCGGCAACGGCGGCGGCTGGACCGTGGTGTACGCACCGCACGCGCAGCAGCTGCGCCACGAGCGAGTGGCCTTCAGGCCTGTGGATCCTCAGGTGACGATGCCGACCTGCGTGGCGCTGCAGCAGGGCTCACGATCCCGCCTGCTCACCCGGCTCATCGCGGCGTGCGCCGAGGTGCGTGAGCGCGCCGACGATCAGCAGTCGTGATCGCTGCGATCCGCTGATCGCCGTTGATGATGCATCGCCGCGGACGTGGAATGGAGGCATCACATCAACCGATACTCAAGGAGTCATCATGCCGATCGTCACCGTCCTGCAAGGGCCCCGCGACGTCGACCAGAAACGCGCCCTCGTCAAGGACATCACCGACGCGTTCGTCGACGGATACGGCATCCCCGCCGAGACCGTCCAGGTCTGGGTGCTCGACACCCCGACCGACAGCTGGGGCGTCGGGGGCACGCTGACCGCGGACCGGTAGGTCCCGGTCTCCGGCGACGGAGCTGCCGCCGCGTGTCAGGGGCCCACTCGATTCACTGCACTTGAATGACGACAGCGGGCCCTCCCAAAACCGGGGAGGGCCCGCTGTCGTCAGTGGAGCTGCCGGGAATCGAACCCGGGTCCTATGGCGCTGAGTCAGGGCTTCTCCGGGTGCAGTTCGTCTATCGCCTTTCTCGGCCCCGACGCTCGGACGAACGCGTCGCCGACAGGCCCAGTCGCAGAAAAGTCCCGATCACACGCTGCGACGCCGTGTGATCAGCAAGTCCCCTAAATGAGACTGGCGATCCGGAGCGGGAACGCCCCCGGGCCAGCCCTTCACCTATCGCTTAAGCAGCGAGGGCGAAGTCAGTGCGCTTTGAATCGGCACTTGTTGGTTTCCAGAGATCGTTTAAGAGATAACCCTGGATCCTCTACCCGCTTCACCTGAATCGAACGACCTTAGTCGAAACCGATCAGCCCCTCTTGAGTTTTCAAACGCTGCCGGAGCAACGTCACCATCCTACTCCTGCACAACCTCCGGACCGACTCAGGAATTCCGCGAGCGGGTCGTACGACGCTCGGCTAGTCCTCAGCCAGCAGGGTTTCCGGGCTCACCGCCGGACCGTGGATCAGTGCGGCGGCGCACGCTCCGGCCACGACCAGCATGCCGACGCAGATCAGCGTGCCCGTGCGGAAACCGGGCGCGAACACGTCCGGGTCGGCGAAGTCCGAACCCGCAATCCCCGCGATCGGCGGGATCGCGGCGACCGCGAGCAGAGATGCGGTGCGGGCGACCGCGTTGTTGATGCCGGACGCGATGCCGGTCTGCATGTCGGGCGCGGCGGCCAGCACTGCCGTGGTGAGCGGCGCGACCAACAGCACCAGACCGATGCCGAACACGATCGAGCCCGGCAGCACGTCGATCCAGAAGTTGGTGTGCTCGTCGATCATGAGCCACCACAGCAGGCCACCGGCCGCCACGAGCGGACCGAACGTCATGGGCCACCGCGGACCGATCTTGGTCGCGAGCGCACCGGACTTGGCCGAGAACAGCAGCATGAGGATCGTCGCCGGGATCGTCGAGAGCCCGGCCTCGAGCGGCGAGAACCCCGCGACGTACTGCAGCTGGAGCACCAGCAGGAAGCCCGACGCTGCGAGCGCGCCGTAGATCGCGAACGTGCAGATGTTGGCTGCAGTGAACACCCTGTTGGCGAACAGCTCGAGCGGCACCAGCGCGTGAGGCGTGACCTTCTGGTGCACGACGAACGCGACGAGGACGAGCACGCCACCGGCCGACCACATCCACGACTTCTCGACCAGCCCGTACGTCAGGAAGGCCAGCCCGGCCGCAGTCAGCGCCGCGCCCCCGAGGTCGAGCTTCTTCTGCTCGCCGGTCGTCTCCGGCACGTGCTTGATCGACAGGTAGACCACGGCGGCGGCAAGCGGCACGTTGATCCAGAAGATCGACCGCCAGCCGACGGAGTCGACCAGCCAACCACCCACCAGCGGGCCGATCGCGGTGGTGACTCCGGCCAGGCCTGACCAGACTCCGATCGCCGGACCGCGGTCCTCGGGCACGAATGACGCCGAGATGATCGCCAGGCTGCCCGGCGTCAGGAGCGCCGCGCCGACACCTTGCAGGCCACGCGCCGCCACGAGCACCTCGATCGTCGGCGCCAGCGCGCACACGACGGATGCCGCGGCGAACCAGACGACGCCCACGACGAAGACCCGGCGACGGCCGAGGCGATCACCCAGGGAGCCGCCAACCAGGATCAGTGCCGCGAGCGTGAGCGTGTAGGCGTTGACGGTCCACTGCTGACCCGGCAGTCCACCGCCGAGGTCGCGGGTGATGGCCGGCAGCGCGAGCCCGACGACCGAACCGTCGAGGAACGCCATGCCCGACCCGAGGATCATCGCCGCCAGCAGCCACTTGCCCTGCGCGCTCGCCAGTCTCATGCCGCCACTCCGAACAGCTCGGCGCCGTTGTGCCACAGCACCGAGCGGAGCCAGTCGTCACCGAGATCGAGTCGTTCGAGCACCTCGACCTGATGCGCGTACGCATAGGGAATGTTGGGGAAGTCGGTGCCGAACAGGATCTTGTCCTGCAACGCGGCCAGTCGAGGCACCACACCATCGGGGATCGGGAGCCCCCAGAAGTCGACGAAGGCCATCGTGGTGTCGAGCCGCACGTTGGCACAAGTCTCGGCGAGCTCGAGGAATTCCGAGATCTCCGGCATCCCGAGGTGCGCGATGATCAGGGCGAGGTCCGGATGCCGCGACAGCACATCGGCGACGCCAGCAGGACCGGTGAACGTTCCGGGCGCGGGGCCGGAGCCGGCGTGCAGCACGATCGGCGTGCCGCTCTCCGCGAGGGCAGCCCACACGGGCTCGAGCAGCGGATCGTTGGGCGCGAAGTCGCCGACCTGCACGTGCGCCTTGAAGACCTCGACCCCGTCGGCGATGAGCTTCGGCACGTACGTCGCCGCCTCCGGCTCGGGATAGAACGTCGCCGAATGCAGGGCGTCAGGCGTGCTCGCGGCGAACTCGCCGGTCCACTCGTTCATGAACTCGGCGACGCCGGGCTTATGGGCGTAGGAGAGCGCCGAGAACCGCTTGACGCCCATCGCCCGCAGTTGAGCGACCCGCTCCTCGTCGCTGCCCCGGTAGGTCACCGGCCAGGCGCGGCCGAGCAGCGGGCCCGCCGAGTCGAAGTAGGCCCAGACCTTGGCCAGGATGGCGGGCGGCATGAAGTGCGTGTGGACGTCGACGATGCCGGGGATGCCGAGCTTCTCGGTCCAGGCCGGCAGGTCGGCGTCCTGCAGTGACACCGCTACATGCCCTTGAGCCGGCGCCCGAGGTCGCGTTCTGCCTCGCGGGTCGCGTCACGCTCGGCGATCGCATGTCGCTTGTCGTACGTCTTCTTGCCCTTGGCCAGTGCGATCTCGACCTTGGCGCGGCCGTCCTTGAAGTAGAGCGAGAGCGGGACGATCGTCAGGCCCTTCTCGGACGTACGCCGCTCGATCCGGTCGATCTCCTGCCGGTTGAGCAGCATCTTGCGGCGCCGGCGGGTCTCGTGGTTGGTCCACGTGCCCTGCGTGTACTCCGGGATGTGGACGTGCAGCAGCCAGGCCTCGCCGCGCTCGATCTCGCCGAACCCGTCGACGAGGGATGCGCGACCAGCACGCAACGACTTCACCTCGGTGCCGGTGAGGACCAGTCCGGCCTCAAACGTGTCTTCGATGTGGAAGTCGTGGCGCGCCTTCTTGTTCTGCGCAACGAGCTTGCGCCCGGTCTCTTTAGCCACGTCACCATGCTCTCACGAAGGGCCGACCATCATCCGCGTACGGCCGCCAGCACCACGGGATCGGCGCACCCACGGGCGAAACCCGCGATTCGCCGGTCGATGTCCCGCCGGAGCACGCGAGCACCGATCCACTCGACGATCGGCGCCAGCCACCGTGGCCGGCAGCGGAAGTTGTAGCGCCAGGTGGCGCGGGTGCCGCCACCCGACTCGGGGGCGAACCGCCAGCCGCCAGCGAACGACTCGAAGAACCACGGACCGTCGAGCATCTTCATCCCGACGTTGGTCGGCGGGTTGAACGACACGTACTCGCTGGTCATGCGCAGGACCCTGAGGCGATGTCGCGTGGCGGTCCGTACGCCCTTGGCCGGCATCGTCGCGCCGTCCAAGAGGTGCTGCTCGTGGATGAACGGGTCCCACCGCAGCCGCGTCTCACCCGTCGTCTGCGAGACCGCGAACGCGGTGGCGGGATCGACTCCGAGGATCACGCTCGACTCGACGACCGGCACGCGTCCCTACAGCCAGCCCATCGGATTCACGGTCGCCCCGTTCACGAGGACCATGAAGTGCAGGTGGCAGCCGGTCGAGTAGCCCGTCGTGCCGGAGTAGCCGATCGTCTGGCCACGCTTGACGTGCTGTCCCGGGCTGACGATCCAGCGGGTCAGGTGGTTGTACGTCGTGACGATCCCCTTGCCGCGCATCCGGCCGTTGTTGAGGATGATCCGGTTGCCGTAGCCGCCGTTGTAGTACGTCTGCAGGACCGTGCCACCGGCAGCGGCGTGCACCGGTGTGCCGCACGGGGCGCCGAAGTCGGTGCCGTCGTGCAGCTTCCAGACGTGCAGCACGGGATGGAACCGCATGCCGTACGGCGAGGTGATCGGGAACCCGCTGACCGGGTAGGACAGCGTGCCGCCGCCGTCACCACCGGCGTCGTTGACCTGCTTGGGCGTGAGCGCGCGGATCTTGGCCTCGAGGCTGCGGCGGTCGGACTCGAGCGAGGCGAGCTGCTTCTTGTCGGCCTCACGGAGCCGCGCCGCGGTCTTGCGGGCACCCTTGCGGGCGACCACCAGCTCGACGACCTGGGCCCGCTGCTCTTCGGCGGCGGCTTCGAGCTGCTGCTTGCGGACGAGGTTGGCCGCGGCGGCCTCACGCTGCACCTTGACCTGGTCACGCAGCTTCGTCACGCGCTTGCGATTGACCTCGAGCAGCACCCGCGTGGCGGCGAGACCCTGCATCGTCGCTGTCTGATCGTCGCTGACCGCGTCGTTGAGGCTCATCTGCTCGGTGAACGCGTTGGGGTCCTCGCCCTGCAGGAGCTCGCTGAACGCGCGCATCCCGGGGTCGCCCTGCTCGATGTTCTGCACCGCGAACTGCTCGACCTTGGCCTCGGAGCTGCGCAGCTCCGACTTGCCCTGACTGAGTCGCGCCGAGGCGGCGTCGAGCTCGGCCTGGGTCGAGAGCAGCTTGGCCTGCATCTGGGTGTCCAGCGCCTTGGCCGTCGCGAGGGCACCGCGGGTGCTGCTGAGCTTGGCCTGCGCGGCGTTCAGCTTGCCCTGTGCCTTCTTGAGCGCGGCCACGGCGTTGGCGTACTGCTGCGTCGACTGCTCGAGATCCTTCTTGGCGTCGCCGATCTTGCCGCTGACGCCCTTCTTCTGCTTTTCGAGGTCGTCGCGCTTGTCGGCGAACGACGGGGTCGTCAGCGCAGCGATCAGTGCTGCGACCAGCAGCACCGCCAGCGATGCTCTGCGGGTGGTGGAAAACATGACCTCGACCTCGGGGGAAGATCCTCCCCGGAGGGAGGACGTGTCGGTTGCCTCTCCCGCACCTTACGTCACATCAGTCACACCCGGAAGTATTTGGTCTTCCGGGAGTGGCTAGACGTCGAGGTACTTCCGGGTCATGACGAGCGTGGGTACGAGCGCCAGCACCAGGGCGAGCAACGTCGTCCCGCCCATGACGATCAGGGCTTCGTGCCAGCCCACCCACGTCGTCAGTTGGCCGAGCGTGTGCCGGAGATAGCGATAGACCACGAAGTACATGAACGCGGCGAGACCTGCAGCGGCAAGTGCGGCCGAGAGCAGCGCGGCGATCAGCGACTCGAGGACGAACGGCAGCTGGATGTGCCAGCTCGACGCACCCACCAGTCGCATGATGCCGATCTCACGCCGTCGCGCGTACGCCGTCATGCGGATCGTGTTGGAGACCTGCAGGATCGCCGCGACGATCAGAAGAAGCGCGACCGCCCAAGCACCGACCTTCATGTTCGTGAGGAAGTCGAACAACGGACTCAGCAGCTTCTTGAGTGAGTTGACGTTGCCGACGCCGTCCATGCCGGCGACCTGGCTGACGACTCCGTCGTACTTGTCAGAGTCCTTCAGCGTCACGAAGTACGACTCCGGGAACGAGTCCGGGCTGAGGGTCTCGAGCTGCTTGCGCCCGGAGTCGGACTGTCCGAGGAGGGCGCGCGCCCGCTCGTAGTTGTCGCTGGGCGTGCGCACGTCGAACGACTTGACCTCGGGGTTCTCGCGCAGCGCCTGCTGCACGGCCGTCTTCTGGTCGTCCGTCGCGACCCCGCCGATGCAGTTGGAGCTCGGCGAGTTCTTGGTGCACAGGTTGACCTGCAGCTGGAGCTTGGAACCGAAGTACTTCTCGGTCCGGTCGGCCTGGCTCTGGATCAGCAGACCCAGCGCGACCAACAGCAGGGAGACCGTCATGGTGACGACCAACGAGATCGTCATGGACTTGTTGCGGGACAGGCTTTGGCGCAGCTCACTCAAGGTGCTTCGCATCGACGTCTCCTAGTTCTGGTAGCCGTAGATGCCGCGGGCCTCGTCACGGACGATGAGTCCGTTGTCGAGCTCGATGACCCGCTTGCGCATCTGGTCGACGATCGACGAGTCGTGCGTCGCCATGACCACGGTGGTGTCAGTGCGGTTGATCCGGTCGAGCAGCTTCATGATGCCGACGCTCGTCGCGGGATCGAGGTTTCCGGTCGGCTCGTCGGCGATGAGGATCATCGGCCGGTTGACGAACGCACGCGCCACGGCAACGCGCTGCTGCTCACCGCCCGAGAGCTCGTCCGGCATGCGGTGACCCTTGCCCTCGAGCCCCACCATCTCCAACGTCTCGGGGACGACCTTGTTGATCTCGCTGCGCGACTTGCCGATGACCTGCAGCGCGAACGCGACGTTCTCGGTCACGGTCTTGTTGGGCAGCAGTCGGAAGTCCTGGAACACCGTGCCGACCTGGCGGCGCAGCTTGGGCACCTTCCAGCTCGAGAGCTTGTTGATCTCCTTGCCGGCGACATAGACGCGACCCGTCGTCGGCCGGGCCTCGCGGAGGATCAGGCGCAGGAACGTCGACTTGCCCGAGCCGGAGGAGCCGACGAGGAAGACGAACTCGCCCTTCTCGATCTCCAGGTCGACGGCGTCGAGCGCAGCACGCTTCTGGCCGGGATAGGTCTTGGTGACCTTGTCGAATCGAATCACCCGTCGAGTGTAGGTGGGCGACCCCACCGGGCGTTGGACCCGGCTGCCTAGGCCGTTTGCGCTGCAGTCTGTCTCGCGACGTACTCGTCGACGGCGCGCGGCGCGAGCACGGCGTCGACGACCATGGCGCTCGCCCCGAGGATCCCGCCTCGGCTCGCGGCCGAGGTGCTGACGATCCGCAGGTCGTGCGTCGCCAGCGGCAGCGATCGTTGATAGACGACCTCGCGTACGCCTGCCAAGAGGTACTCCCCTGCCTCCGAGAGCTTGCCGCCGATCACGATGACCGACGGGTTGAGCAGGTTGACGCAGGTCGCGAGCACCGTGCCCAGGTCACGACCGGCCTCGCGTACGGCCTGGAGCGCGGCGATCTCTCCGGCGACGACGGCGTCCACGATGTCCTGCGAGCCCTCGACGTCGAGCCCGCGCTCACGCAGCTTGGCGGCGATCGCCGGCCCGGCGGCCACGGCCTCGAGGCAGCCGGTGTTGCCGCACCGGCAGACGACGTCCTCGCGGGCCCCGGCGACCTGGACGTGCCCGAGGTCGCCGGCCGAGCCGAGCGCGCCGCGCATGAGCCGGCCGTCCGAGACGATGCCGGCGCCGATGCCGGTCGCGACCTTGACGAGCAGCAGGTGGGGTGCGGCCTGCCACGACGTCGCGTACTCGCCGAGCGCCATGAGGTTGACGTCGTTGTCGACGAGCACCGGGCCGACGAACGTCTTGCCGAGGTGCGCCGGGATGTCGAAGTCGTGCCAGCCCGGCATGATTGGCGGGTTCGCGGGGCGGCCGGTGGCGTGCTCGACCGGCCCCGGCACACCGATGCCGACGCCCGCTACGTCGCTCAGCGGGCGCTCGATCGCGGTCAGCAGCTTGCGACCTATCGTCGCGACCCGGTCGAGGACCCTTTCGGGGCCGTCCGCGATGTCACTGTCGACGGTCTTCTCGTCGAGCACCCGGCCCGACAGGTCGGTCACGGCAACACTGGCGTGCGAGGCGCCCAGGTCGATCGCCAGCACCACGCGGTTGTCGCGGTTGAGGGCGAAACGCGTCGGCGGACGGCCGCCGGTCGAGGCGGCCTCGCCGACCGGCGCGAGCAGTCCCGACGCCAGCAGCGCGTCGACCCGGGCGGTCACGGTCGATCTCGCCAGCGACGACAACTGGGCGAGCTCGGCGCGCGTGCGGGGGGTGCCGTCGCGCAGCAGCTGGAACAGCTCACCCGTACCGGCGAGAGTCGGCGGCAGCGCGGCGGGCACGGTCATGGCCATGAGTAAACCATGCACCCTTTCGTGATGATTGTGAACCAAGTATGTCGCTCAACATCATACTTTTGCTTGACGAACGACAAAACCTGTGACTAGCATCACGGCCATGCCACAGCCCCTGCTCGAGATGCGCGGCATCGTCAAGGAGTTCCCCGGCGTGCGCGCCCTGGACGGTGTCGACCTCGTCGTGCGCGCAGGCGAGGTGCACTGCCTGCTGGGCCAGAACGGCGCCGGCAAGTCCACCCTGATCAAGATCCTGTCGGGCGCCCACGACGTCGACGAGGGCACGATCCTGTGGGACGGCGAACCGATCAGCTTCTCGGATCCGCAGGCCGCGCTGGCGACCGGGATCGCGACGATCTACCAGGAGCTCGACCTCATCGACGGGCTCAGCGTCGCCGACAACATCTACCTCGGCCACGAGAAGGCGCGCGGCGGCGTCACCCGCGACCGCGACATGAACCGCTCGGCGCGCGAGCTGCTGCGCCGGCTCGGCCACCCCGAGATCCGGCCGACCCGCGAGGTCGGCAGCCTCTCTGCGGCCGGCAAGCAGATCGTGTCGATGGCCCGTGCGCTGTCCCGCAACGCCCAGGTCATCGTGATGGACGAGCCGTCCGCCGTGCTCGATCCTGACGAGGTCGACGGGCTGTTCCGCGTCGTCGAGGACCTCCGCACCTCCGGCGCCGCGATCATCTACATCTCGCATCGCCTGGAGGAGATCCGCCGGATCGGCGACCGCCTCACGGTGCTCAAGGACGGCCGCACGGTCGCCACCGACCTGCCGGCCCGAGAGACCCCGACCTCCGAGCTCGTCACGCTGATGACCGGGCGCACCGTGTCGTCGGTGTTCCCGAGGCGTACGACCGAGCTGCCTGACGGCGCTCCCCTGCTGAGCGTCGACGCGATCACCCGTCACGGCGAGTTCGCCGACGTGTCGTTCGACGTACGTCCTGGAGAGATCGTCGGCCTCGCCGGACTGGTCGGCGCCGGGCGGAGCGAGATCATCGAGACCGTCTATGGCGCTCGCCGGGCGAGCTCGGGCTCGGTGAAGGTGGCCGGCCGGACCCTGCGCAACGGGTCGGTCTCGGCCGCAGTCTCCGCCGGCCTCGGCCTGTGCCCGGAGGAGCGGAAGTCCCAAGGACTCGTGCTCGACGACGCCGTCTATCGCAACATCTCGCTGGCCAGCCTCGACCGGTTCGCGCAGTACGGCATCTCGCGCGAGGGCGCCGAACGCCGGGCGGCGCACGAGGCGGCGCGCTCGGTCGACGTACGCCCCGACGATCCCAACCGCATCATCCGCACGCTCTCGGGCGGCAACCAGCAGAAGGTCGTCCTGGCTCGTTGGCTGCTGCGGTCGTGCAAGGTGCTGCTGCTCGACGAGCCGACCCGTGGCGTCGACGTCGGAGCACGCGCCGAGATCTACACGCTGATCCGTGAGCTCGCCGACTCCGGCGTTGCGCTCGTGATCGTCTCCAGCGACATCGAGGAGGTGCTCGGCCTGTCCGACCGGGTCCTCGTCGTCGCCGACGGCCGGGTCGTCCACGACGGCCCGAGCGACGCCATCGACGCCTCCGGCGTGCTCGACCGCATCCTCGCCGAGCACGACTCGACCCCGATCCAGGAAGAAGACATCGCGTGAGCGCCTCCCTTCAGAACGACCCCTCGCTGGCGGCGCCAGCACCCGCCAAGGCGGATCGCGGGGGCGGCCTCGGCCCGGTCCGCAACCTCGGCCTCGTCATCGCCCTCGTCATCCTGTGCGTCGTCGGCATCGTCACCGCCGGCGACCGATTCGCCAGCACCGACAACGTCGTCACGATCCTCCGCCTCGCGGCCGTCACCGGCGTGGTCGCGGTCGGCATGACGTTCGTGATCACCGGCGGCGGCATCGACCTCTCGGTCGGCGCCATCCTGGCTCTCGCCTCCGTGTGGGCCACGACGACCGGCACGCAGGACATGGCCGACAGCATCGGCTGGATCGCGATGGTCTTCAGCGCGCTCTTGGTCGGCACGTGCGCCGGGATCATCAACGGCGTGCTGATCGCGTACGGCAAGGTCGTCCCGTTCATCGCGACGCTCGCGATGCTGGCCTCCGCCCGTGGCCTCGCCGAAGTCATCGCCGACCGCAAGACCCAGATCATCCGCAACCAGGGCTTCACCGACTTCTTCGGCGCCGAGCCTGCCGGCATACCTGTCATCGTGATCATCTTCGCCGTCGTCACAGCAGCCGGCTGGTTCCTGCTCAACCGCACGACGTTCGGCCGCCGGACGTTCGCCGTCGGCGGCAACCCCGAGGCGGCGCGTCTCGCCGGCATCAAGGTCCAGCGCCACACCGTCTACCTGTACGCCCTGTCGGGCCTGACCTGCGGCATCGCCGCCGTGATGCTGATGTCCCGCACCACCACAGGGTCGTCGACCCACGGCACGGGGCTCGAGCTGCAGACCATCGCGGCCGTCGTGATCGGCGGCACGCTGCTCAGCGGTGGCCGCGGCACTGTCACCGGCACCCTGCTTGGCGTGGTGATCTTCACGACCCTCACCAACGTGTTCACGCTCAACAACCTGTCGACGTCCACCCAGGCCGTCGCCAACGGCGTGATCATCGTGATCGCCGTGCTGCTCCAGCAGCAGATCGCGAATCGCAAGACCTGACTTCTCCAGTCCGTCCGCCCCCACCACAACAGGAGTCCACACCATGTCCGCTTTCCATCATCGTCGGCGTCGCGGTCTCGCGATCGTCGGTGCCTTCGCAGCAGCCACGCTCGTGCTCGGCGCGTGCGGCAACAGCTCCGACGGCGACTCGAACTCCAACGTCAGCAAGAGCAACACCGACAACGACAAGCCCGGCAAGAAGGTCGTCATCGGCTTCTCGGCACCGGCCGCCGATCACGGCTGGATGGGCGCCATCACCAAGAACGCGGTCGCCCAGGCCAAGGAGTACAAGGACATCTCGCTCAAGGTCGCCGAGGGCACCAACGACGTCAACCTGCAGATCTCGCAGGTCGAGACGTTCATCAACGACAAGGTCGACGCCATCGTGCTGCTGCCGTTCGACGGTGCAGCCATGACGTCGGTGGCCCGCAAGGCTATGGACGCCGGCATCGTCGTGATCAACGTCGATCGCGAGTTCGACTCGCCGTTCGCGGCCCGCAGCACCGTGCTGGGTGACAACTACGGCATGGGCGTCTCTGCTGGCACGTACGTCTGCGACGACGCCAAGGGCGACAAGAACAAGATCGTCGCCGAGATCGCCGGCATCGACTCGCTGCCCCTGACGCAGGACCGGTCACGGGGCTTCGCGGACGCGCTCAAGAAGTGCGGCCTCAAGGTCAACAACCGCGTCGCGGCCGAGTTCACGGTCGAGTCGGGTGAGAAGGCGGCGTCCAACCTGCTGCAGGCTGCGCCCAAGATCGACTACCTGTGGAACCACGACGACGACCAGGGTGTCGGCGTCCTCGCGGCGATCAAGAACGCCAACCGTGACGAGTTCACGATGATCGGCGGTGCCGGCTCGGCCGACGTCATGGAGGCCATCAAGGCCGGCAACTCGGTGCTCAAGGCCACCGTCGTCTACCCGTCGACCCAGGCTGCTGACGGCATCAAGCTGGCCCGCCTGCTCGTCCAGGGCAAGTCGATGTCGGATCTCTCGGAGATCGAGGTGCCGCGTCAGCTCAAGCTGGCCGCGCCGGTCGTCACCAAGGACAACGTCGACACGTACCTGCCGTCCGCGTTCCGGTCCTGATCGGACGGGGGCCCGCGGCCGCCGCCGCGGGCCCCCACCACCACGCCACACTGAGACCACCTCACACGAGAGCAGGGACATGACCGACACACGTACCGAGCTCGGGATCGGCATGGTCGGCTACGCCTTCATGGGCGCCGCCCACTCCCAGGCCTGGCGCACCGCCCCCGCCTTCTTCGACCTCCCGCTCCGCCCGCGACTCACGGCCGTCTGCGGTCGCAACGAGGACGCCGCCGGCGACGTCGCACGCCGGTTCGGCTGGGAGTCCGTCGAGACCGACTGGCGGGTGCTGCTGACCCGCGACGACATCGACGTCATCGACATCTGCACACCGGGCAACACGCACGCCGAGATCGCGATCGCCGCGCTCGAGGCCGGCAAACACGTGCTCTGCGAGAAGCCGTTGGCCAACACCGTCGCGGAGGCCGAAGCCATGGCCGCAGCTGCCACCGAGGCCGCCAAGCGCGGCGTACGCGCGATGGTCGGCTTCACCTATCGGCGTACGCCGGCCGTCGCGTACGCCCGGCAGCTCGTCGCGTCGGGCCGGCTCGGCACGATCCGCCACGTGCGCGGCCAATACCTGCAGGACTGGTTGGCCGACGAGAACGCGCCACTGAGCTGGCGGCTCGACAAGTCGCTGGCCGGATCCGGCGCTCTGGGCGACATCGGCGCCCACATCATCGACATGGCGCAGTACGTCACCGGCTCGTCGATCACCTCGGTGAGCGGACTCATGGAGACGTTCGTCAAGACCCGCCCGATCGCGGGCGACAGCGCGACGCTCGGCGGCACCTCCAGCGCCGATGCCGAGCGCGGACCGGTGACCGTCGACGACGCGGCCGCCTTCACCGCCCGCTTCGCCGACGGCGCCATCGGCGTCTTCGAGGCGACCCGGTTCGCGACCGGCCGCAAGAACGCCCTGCGGCTCGAGATCAACGGCACGCGCGGCTCGATCGCGTTCGACTTCGAGGACATGAACGTCCTCGAGCTGTTCGACGCGACCGAGGACCCGGCCGTCGCCGGCTTCCGCCGCATCATGGTCACTGAGGCGACCCATCCCTACATCGCGGCGTGGTGGCCGCCCGGTCACGGCCTCGGCTATGAGCACGGCTTCACGCACCAGGTCGTCGACCTCGTCACCGACATCGCCAAGGGCGCCGATCCGGTCCCCTCGTTCGCCGACGGCCTCGCCGTGCAGCGCGTACTCGCAGCGGTCGAGGCAAGCGCCGCCGACGGCACCACGCACACGACAGGAGCGGACTCATGACTCGACCGATCACGCTGTTCACCGGGCAGTGGGCCGACCTGCCGTTCGAGGAGGTCGCACGCCTCGCCGGTGAATGGGGCTACGACGGCCTCGAGATCGCCTGCTGGGGCGATCACTTCGATCCGTGGGCTGCTGTTGAGGACCCCTCGTACGTCCAGAGCCGCCACGACATCCTGGAGAAGAACGGGCTCAAGGTCTACGCAATCTCCAACCACCTGACCGGCCAGGCCGTCTGTGACGACCCGATCGATGCGCGACACCAAGGCATCCTGTCGTCGCGCATCTGGGGCGACGGCGATCCCGAGGGCGTACGCCTGCGAGCCGCCGAGGAACTGAAGAACACCGCTCGTGCCGCGAAGCTGTTGGGCGTCGACACCGTCATCGGGTTCACCGGCTCATCGATCTGGAAGTACGTCGCGATGTTCCCGCCAGCCTCCGAGGAGATGGTCGCGGCCGGATACCAGGACTTCGCCGACCGCTGGAATCCCATCCTCGACGTGTTCGACGAGGAGGGCGTGCGCTTCGCCCACGAGGTGCACCCCAGCGAGATCGCGTACGACTACTGGACGACGCACGCCGCGCTCGACGCGATCGGTCACCGCGAGGCGTTCGGGCTCAACTGGGACCCGTCGCACTTCGTGTGGCAGGACCTCGATCCCCTGGGCTTCCTGTGGGACTTCAAGGACCGGATCTATCACGTGGACTGCAAGGACGCGAAGAAGCAGGTCGGCAACGGCCGCAACGGCCGGCTCGGCTCGCACCTGCCCTGGGCGGACCCGCGGCGGGGCTGGGACTTCGTGTCGACCGGTCGCGGCGACGTGCCGTGGGAGGCGTGCTTCCGGATGCTCAACACGATCGGCTACGACGGGCCCATCTCGATCGAGTGGGAGGACGCCGGCATGGATCGCCTGCTGGGTGCGCCCGAGGCGTTGGCATTCGTCAAGGCCAACCTGTTCGACACCCCGACCGCAGCCTTCGACGCCGCCTTCTCGTCCTCCGACTGAGCAGGGAGCGGTGACCTGGTCGCCCATCCCGACACGTCGCGGTGCGTGAGTCGGCTATCCGAGCGACGGACAGACGACCAGGTCACCGCCACACCGTCAGTCAGGCTTCTTGGCCCCTGCGCCAACGCACCCCAGCCTCGATGAAGTCGTCGATCTCGCCGTCGAGCACGGCCTGCGTGTTGCCGGTCTCGTACTCGGTGCGCAGGTCCTTGACCATCTGGTAGGGGTTGAGGACGTAGTTGCGCATCTGGTCGCCCCACGACGCCTGCACGTCGCCGCGCAGCTCGTCGAGCTGCGCCCGCTCCTCGGCCTTTTTGAGCGCCAGCAGCTTGGCCTTGAGGATCACCATCGCGCTGGCCTTGTTCTGCAGCTGGCTCTTCTCGTTCTGGCAGCTGACGACCGTGCCGGTCGGGATGTGCGTCAGGCGTACGGCGGAGTCCGTCGTGTTGACGCTCTGCCCGCCGGGACCCGACGAGCGGAAGACGTCGACGCGGATGTCCTCTTCGGGGATGTCGATCTCGTCGGTCTCCTCGAGCACCGGCACGACCTCGACCGCGGCGAACGACGTCTGGCGCCGGCCCTGGTTGTCGAACGGCGAGATGCGGACCAGGCGGTGCGTGCCGGCCTCGACCGACAGCGTCCCGTACGCGTAGGGCGCCTTGACCGCGAACGTCGTCGACTTGATGCCGGCCTCTTCGGCGTACGACGTGTCGTAGACCTCGACGCTGTAGCCGTGGCGCTCGGCCCAGCGGATGTACATGCGCTGGAGCATCAGGGCGAAGTCGGCGGCGTCGACGCCACCGGCGCCGGAGCGGATCGACACGAGGGCGTCGCGCTCGTCGTACTCGCCCGACAGCAGCGTGCGGATCTCGAGGGAGTCGATGGCCTTCTGGATGCGTACGAGCTCGGAGGCGACTTCAGCCGAAGCGGAAGCATCGTCCTCCTCGAGGGCCATCTCGTGCATGATCTCGAGGTCGTCGAGACGTCCGCGCAGACCTGTGACCCGCTCGACCTCGGCCTGGAGTGCGGAGAGCCGGCTCGTGACGCGCTGCGCGTTGGCCTGGTCGTCCCACAGCCCGGGATCGCCGACCTCTTCCTGGAGGGTCGCGATCTCCGCGCGAATCGAGTCGAGATCGAGGACCTTCTCGATCGACGTCAGGGTCGCGTCGAGGGCCTTGGTCTGCTCTGCAAAATCCGGTGTCGCCACCCGACGAGGTTACAGGGAGCGGTCAGATGCTCTTGCGGCGGAACTCCGGCGACTGCGTGGGACCGTTGGCTCCGTGCGACTTCTCGCTGCCGTCGTGCTCGGCGCCTTCGGCGGTCGCGTGGTGCTTGCCCTTCTTCTTCTCCAGCGCCTCGCGGAACTTGGCCTTCATGTCGGACTTGTTGTCGGTGCCTTCTGATTCAGCCATACGTCCACCCTATGCCAACCTGTGATGGGATCGACCCATGGAGAAGGACTGCCTGTTCTGCGGCATCATCGCCGGGACGACTCCCGCCACGATCGTCCTCGAGACCGATGACGTCGTCGGCTTCCTCGACGTACGCCCGGTGTTCAAGGGGCACACGCTGCTCGTGCCGCGCGAGCACGTCGTGACACTGTCCGACCTGCCCGAGCCGCTGATCGTGCCGTTGTTCAGCACCGCACAGCGCGTCGCCGACGCCATCACGTCGGGGCTCGGCGCGCAGGGCACGTTCGTCGCGATGAACAACGTCGTGTCGCAGAGCGTCGCACATCTGCACGTGCACGTCGTCCCCCGTACGAAGGGCGATGGCTTGCGAGGATTCTTCTGGCCACGCACGAAGTACGCCGACGGCGAGGCCGAGGAGTACGCCGCCAAGCTCCGCGCTGCCCTCGACGGCTAGGCGGCCGCGCCGGGGCCGGGCAGCACGTCGATGTCGCCGGCGTGCATCGGCTCACCGCAGCCGGAGCAGCGCAGGTCGACGCTGCTGATCTCGCCGCACGCGTGATGGCGATAGAGCACCGGCGGTCCGGCCTCCCCCGCCAGCCACGTGTCACCCCACCGCACCATGACCATCAGCACGTCGACGAGATCGGTGCCCTTCTCGGTCAGGTGGTACTCGTGGCGCGGCCGGTTGTCGTACGGCCGGCGCTCCAGCACGCCGTGCTCGACGAGGTGGTTGAGCCGCTCGGTCAGCACCTTGCGGGAGATGCCGAGGTCGGACTGGAGCTGCTCGAACCGGTTCATCCCGACCCACACGTCGCGCAGGATCAGCGGTGACCAGGGCTCGCCGATGACATCGAGGGTGCGGGCGATCGAGCAGGCCATAGCACCGAAGTCCGTACGTTGCATGGCTTCATCGTAGCGCATTGGGGTTCCCTCAAGAAACTTTAGATGTTACGGTCGCAGAGTCTCTTCACGGAACTCGAAAGGAATCACGATCATGAGCAAGGTCTTCACCGCCATGTCGGTCTCGGTCGACGGCTTCGTCACAGGGCGCAACGCCCGTCCCGGCCACGGGCTCGGTGACGGCGGGGCACTCTTCGACTGGTTCTTCACCGGGGATGTCCCCAGTCAGGTGTTCGACGGCTTCACGCTCAGCGCTGCCAGCGCTCCACTGTTCGACACTCTGGCGGAGCGCGTCGGCGCCTCACTCGCCGGGCGCAAGACGTACGACGACTCCGAGCAGTTCGGCAACGACGGAGCGCCGCACCCGACAGCACCCTTGTTCGTCCTCAGCCATCGCCCAGCCCCGGACATGGGCGACCGCCAGACTCTCGTCAGCACCGGGATCGAGGATGCGATCGCCGCCGCCAAGGAGGCGGCCGGCGACAAGGACGTCGCCCTGATGGGCGGCGGCATCGTGACCGAAGCGCTCAAGGTCGGCCTGGTCGACGAGCTGGTGCTCAACCAGATCCCGATCCTGCTCGGCGCCGGCCGGCCGTTCTTCCAGGAGCTGCCTGAGCACATTCGGCTGCGCCTGATCGAGGCCGTGCCTGCACCGGGCGTGACGCATCTCCACTACGAGGTGCAGCGATGATCGACCCCGAAGTCCGCGAGGTCCTCGACGGCACCTCGACCGCGCACCTCGCGACGATCCTTCCCGACGGGGCACCCCATTCGGTGCCCGTCTGGGTCGGCACCGAGGGCGACCACGTCGCGATCCTCACCGGCCCGCACACCCTCAAGGCCCGCAACCTGCGGCGCGATCCGCGCGTCGCGCTCTCGATGACGCCGGTCGACAACCCGTTCCATCCCGTCATCATCCGTGGCCGCGTCGTGCAGTGGCTCGAGGGTAACGCCGCCTGGGAGGTCGTCGACCGGATCGCGATGAAATACCTCGGTCAGCCGTACGGGCGGGACGCCGAGCGCGTCGTGGCCCTCATCGAGCCCGAGCGCCAGATCGCCGGCCGCAACGAGGGCTAGTCGCCGAGCCGGAGCTGGGACGTCGCCTCGGACACGATCGTGGTCCGCGACGTCCAGCCCGGCGGCGCGATCGCCAGCTCCACGGTGCGCTCGAGACGTACGTGGACCTGGTCGCCGTCGGTGCGCACGGCGACGACCCGGATGCCGTCGCCCGTGACGTACTCACCGATGAGTCGGCGGGCCTCGGCGTCGTCGAGCGTGACCTCGCCGCGCCGGTAGAAGTCGGCGCGGCTCAGTCCGTCCGCCGCGGCGAGCGCCGCCCCGTCCGCGATGTTGTCGAGCTGCTGACGCTGCAGGAAGGCGGCCGATGAGTTGACGACCACGACAGCCAGCAGGCCGAGGAACACGAAGAAGCCGATCGTCATCACGGTGATCTGGCCGTCCTCGCGCCTCATCGCTCCCTCCGGAACGTGCCGTAGGGCTGCGTGTGGGTGCTGTCGACCGTGATGCCACCGAGCTGCGATCCGAGCGCGCTGGGCGTGAGCGGGAGCTGCTGGGTCGTACGGACGACGACCCGGACCGACGAACCCGGCTGCAGGCAGTCCGCGGGCGACGGCAGGCAGGTGATCTGGACGCTGGCGGCGGGCAGGCCCTGATCGTCGAGCGCGACCCGGGCGGCGAGCCTCGCCCGCTGCTCCCCCGAGGCGACGTCAGGTGCCTGCAAGAAGGCGCGCGCCGCGGAACGGCTCGCGGTCGACACCCCATAGGACGCACGCTGGGCGTCGAACACCGCGACAAGGATGTAGACGAAGGGCACGAGGAGCAGGATCGAGAGCCAGACGAACTCGACCGTCGCGGTGCCGTTGTCGCGGCTCACGGCTCGACGTCGCTGACGGCGTGTCCTCGTACGGTGATCGGGACGGAGGGTCCGAACAGGCCAAGGGCAGGGACCCGAGTGCGTACGACCACCTCCGTGCCGGGCACGCCGCCGATCGACGTACGGGTCGCCGTCACGTCATCGGCGTAGTGGTCGGCGAGGGCGTCACGGATCATGTCGCGGGTGCGCGCCGCGCCATCAGCCGGAGTGGCTCCCAAGGGCGCCGCCGACCGCGCACCCTCGGAGGCCGCGGCAGCCGCGGTGTTGCGTACGTGCAGCACGAGAGCCACCTGGGCCACTCCGAGCACCAGCGGAACCAGCAGCACCATGATCAGCACGAAGTCGACGACTGCCGCCCCGCGCTCGCGGCGGCCCGGCACACGCACGGCTCAGCCGCCGACCGCCGACAGGG
Source organism: Aeromicrobium ginsengisoli (assembly GCF_004134905.2). Taxonomy (GTDB): domain Bacteria; phylum Actinomycetota; class Actinomycetes; order Propionibacteriales; family Nocardioidaceae; genus Aeromicrobium; species Aeromicrobium ginsengisoli. Next base: position 1,105,012 of record NZ_SDPQ02000001.1, read on the forward strand.
CCTGCGTCAGCATCGACCGCAGCTGGGGGCCGGCGACCGCCGACAGCACCGCCACGATGCCTGCGCTCATGACGGTGATCATGACCCAGCCGGGGACGTCCCCGCGCTCGTCAGGGCGACGGGATCGGAAAAACGACATGTGAGTTCCTTCCTACATACCTGAGGTCAGATGAAGTCCGATGTAGCCGGGGAAGAACGCGAACACGACAGTGACCGGAAGGATCAGGAACACAACCGGCACCATCATCGCGACCTCCTTGCGGCCGCCGGCCTCCATCAGGTCGCGTCGGCCCGCCTCGCGAACGTCGGCTGCTTGGGCGTGCAGCACGTCGACCAGGGGCGTGCCGCGCTCGACCGCGATGGCCAGGCCTTCGGCGAATCGCGCGATGCTCGTGACGCCCGTGCGCGCAGCGAGCCCGTCGAACGCGTACGCCATCGGCGTCCCGGTGCGGATGTCGGCGACGACACGGGCGAGGTCGTCGGACAGCGCGCCGTGGCAGACCTTCATGATCCGCTCGAGGCCGGCGACCGGACTCTCACCGGCGGCGACCGCGAGCGCCAAGAGATCGGCGACCACCGGGAACTCCGCCTGCAGCTCCTGCTCGTGCGCCTTGACCTGGCTGGACAGGTTGTTGTCGCACATCAGGACGCCACTCACGAAACCGACGACACAGATGACCAGCAGCACCGGGACGCCCGTGCCGCGTTCGGACCACAGCAGCGCGGAGATGCCGATCGCGCCGGCAAGACCGGCCGCGCCCCACAGCACCTGGCGGATGCGGAAGTCCTCGACCGTCATGGTCGATCCCAGTCGCACGAGGCGCTGCGAAACGCTCGCGGAGCCCCCGACGAGGTCACCCACGACCTGTCCGGCCCTGCGGATCGAGGGCCCGAACACCGCCTCGACCACGCCGTGGGAGCGGCCGGGCACCACGGCGTATGGGTGTACGTCACGGAGGTAGGGTGCCAGCCGTTGGTCGAGCGAGGGGCGTCGCGTGCGCGCCCAACCAGACGCGACCAGGAGCAGACCGCTGGACAGCAACAGCCCGATCATCGCCCCGGTCACGCGAGGATCCGCTTCTCGGTGGGCAGCCGGCCGATCCAGAGCATGAGGCGATAGGCCACCACGCAGAGGACCGCGCCGCTCGTGAGGACAACCAGACCTGCGGTGGTGGCGAAGCGTTCGACCACGTCCTGCTGCAGGCACATGAACAGCAGGACGGCCCACGGCGCCCCGACCGCGAGGCGAGCACCGTTGACGGTCCAGGACTGCCGGGACTCGAGCTCGCCGCGCGTACGGAGATCGTCGCGCAGGAAGCCCGAGAGCGAGCGCAGCATGCGGCCCAGGTCGCCGCCGCCGACCTCGCGCGCGATGCGCAACGCTTCGATCACCCGGTCACCGACGGGGTCGGCGAGTCGCGCCTTGAGCAGGTCGAGCGAGTCGTGGAATCGGCCGGTCGCCTGGTAGTCGCGGCCGAACTGCCCGAACGGCGCTCGCAGGCCCTCGGGCCCGCGCTCCCCCAGCTGCATCAGCGCCTCGGGCAACGAGAGCCCCGCACGTACGGCAGACGAGAGATTGTCGACGGCATCGGGCCACAGTGCCGCGTGCTCGCGGGCCCTCCGCTCGGCTCGCCCACGCAGGATCGCAATCGGCACCGCGCTCGCCATGAGCCCGAAGATCGCACCGATTGCCGCTACGCCGGAGGCCGCCGTCAGCACCATCGCCGCGAGCACGAAGGCAACGACACACATGCCGACGATCTGTGCCGGCGAGACACCTTCGACCCCGGCGCGCGCGAGCAGGTCTGCGAGACGATTCTTGCTGCGAGCGTTGCGACGCGCGGGGTGCCACGCGGGCTCGGCGAAGGTCCAGCCGATCAGCAGCAGGCCGACCCCGGCCATCAACCCGATCAGGGCCCCCATCGGCCGACTCCCAGCACGTCATCGAGGTCGACGCCGACCTGCTCGTACGCGTCACGGCGCAGCGGCACGCCATGGCCACGCTCGAGCCGGCCCGCACGGCGTACGTAGACCGGTTCGGACTCGATCAGGTCGTTCTCGACACGGCCCGTGACCGCGACGATCTCGCGTACGGCGCGGCTGCCATCGTCGTCGATGCCGGTGTGGACGACGATGTCCACGGACGAGGCGACGGTCGGCACCACGAACCTCGACCCGATGTTGTCGCCGGCCAGCAGCGGGAGTGTGCACAACTTGACCAGCGCCTGCCGTGCGGAGTTGGCGTGGATGCTGGCCATGCCGGGAAGCCCGGCGTTGAGAGCGAGCAGCAGGTCGAGGCACTCGGCCGCCCTGACCTCGCCGACGATGATGCGGGACGGGCGCATCCGCAGCGCTTCCTTCACGAGCACCCGCAGCGAGATCTCGCCGGTGCCCTCGAGCCCGGCCTGCCGCGTCTGCATCGCGACCCAGTCGGGGTGGCCGCACTGCAGCTCGAAGACTTCCTCGACAGAGACGAGGCGCTGGGAGCCCGGAATCGAGGCAGCGAGGCAGTTGAGCAACGTCGTCTTGCCGGCCTGCGTACCGCCGGACACCACGATGTTGAGCCCGGCAGCGACGCTCGCATCGAGGAACGCGGCACTCTGCTCGTCGAGGGTGCCGAGCGCGACGAGGTCGGTGAGCGAGTGGGCGCGTGCGACGAACTTGCGGATGTTGACGGCGGCGAAGCCTCGCGAGATGCCGTCGAGCACGACGTGCAGCCGATGCCCGCCCGGCAGCATGGCGTCGACGAACGGCTGGCTGATGTCGAGGCGGCGACCGGATGAGCTCAGCATCCGCTCGACGAGCTCGCGGACCTGCTCGGCGGTGAGGATCAAGGAGGTCAGCTCGTGCCGGCCGCCTCGTGCGATGAAGACACGGGAGGGATCGTTGATCCAGATCTCCTCGACCGTGTCGTCGTCGAGGAACTGTTGCAGCGGCCCGAACCCCGACACGTCAGCGACGATCTGGCCGATCACCAGCTCCGGTTCGTCGAGCGAACGCACGGCGCCGGTCAGGCTGCGGGACTCGTGCTCGGCGATGACGTCGAGGGCTGCCTGGCGTACGGACACCGCATCGGTGCGCGGGTCGATGCGGCGTTGGCGCACGAGATCGCGCACGCGGTCGGACAGGGCCGACGTCGACGATTCCACTCCCAGAACCTCTTCCCCCGAAGAAGTGACTTGGGAAGAGATAGTGCCTGAGTCCCGACCCGTTTGGGAAGAGGCTGTCGCTGTGAGCTGTGGAGAAGTGCCGTCTCATCGAGAAGTGCGACGAGTCAGCTGGCTGCCGGCGCCCCGACCCGGATTCACCAGCGAGCCCAACGTTTGAGTGCCATTCTGATCGCATCGACTCTCGGGTACGCCCAACTGACCGGAGGCGACAATGTCCACTCCCAAACTGCCCATGCTCAAGACCGTGGAAGAGACAGACGACCCGTTTGACCCGGAGAGTCTTGACGGTCTGGCAACGTGGACCGGAATCGGGTTCACGACACTGTCCGGAGTCCTGACATTCATCGGGACCAAGGACGGCTACCTCCAACGGATCCTGGCGGAGAATGCCACCGCCTCGATGTGGGTGTTCGTGCTGGTGGGTCTCGGCGTGGTCGCGTCACTCTTCGCCATGGCAACCAAGACAACCGTGCATGTGTACGCCGCGTGGGTCATCGCAGCAGCCCTCGCGCTGGCAACGATCTCCGCAAGATTGTTCGATGACTTCGGCGAAACCACGATCACCGGGAAGATGCTTCTTGTCTGTGTGGTGCTCGCGGCTGTCGCACTCGTGTGGACCGCGAGCGTAGGCACCACGATCGCCTTGCCAGCCGCGCTCCTTGCCGTCGCCGTAGCTGCGACGTCGATGGGGCTCTACGGCGGCGTCAAGCTGTCGGTCGCCTCTCGATCCTTGCCTGAGGAGCTTCAGACCCGCGCAAGCTTGGAAACCAAGGGCGGACGCGACTTCGTGAAGGTCACGGTTGCCGGCTCACAGCAGAAGAACTCCGTCGGCACGGTCCAGGTCGTCATCCAGGATGCGCGCAAGAACAAGGCGGGCAAATTCCCCCTGCGAATCATCGGCCGCGCCAAATTCGCGCCCGACACGTCGAACGATGTGGCTGAGACTTTCAACTTTCCGATCGACCTCGCATCCAGCCGACGTGTCTTCGTGCAGTCGTGCGTTGGCAAGAGGTGCACTCCTCACGAGGTTTGGCGTATCACGTCACCCGCCGCCAAGAAGAGCAAATGAAGTCGTCCGGATAGCGGCGAGAAATCCTGCGTGGGACCTCCTCGAGGGACTCGTCTCAGCAGGCGCATGAAACGATCGTGCGTATGACGTGGACCGTGCCGACCCCTACTCCCGCGCCTGAGGGCCCCATGACCGGACCCGACCGGCCGCTGCTCGAGGAGATGCTGGCGCACCATCGCGTCACCCTGCTCAACATCTGCGCCGGGCTGACCGCCGAGCAGCTCGCGTCGCGGCCGATCCCGTCGACGAGCATCACGTTGCTGGGGCTCGTACGTCACATGGCCAAGGTCGAGCGCATCTGGTTCCGCAAGCGCCTGGCGCATCAGGACATCGAGCACCTGCACAACTTCGAGGCCCGCGACGACACGGACTTCAAGGTCATCGATCCCGCGGACGCCGAGCGCGCCGTGGCCGAGCTGCTCAACGAGCAGCGCGAGGCGGAAAAGGCGGCCAAGGCTCTCGACTTCGACGTGACGTTCGACAGCCACGGCGAGGACATGTCGCTGCGCATGCTCTACATCCACATGATCCAGGAGTACGCCCGGCACAACGGTCACGCCGACCTGATCCGTGAGGCGATCGACGGCGTGACCAGCCGCTGAACGACAGTTGCCCACATCCCCGGTTCGGCGCGATGGACTGTGTCGGAGGCGTGGTCTAGTCTGGGATCAGTCGAACATATGTTCTACTGATCGGGGGTCATGGTCGCCGAGCTCGTCCCATCGCCGCCACCGTTGGTGGGCTGCCTGGACGCGCTCGATGCCGTGCTGGACGACATGCCGGTCGAGGCATACGCCGAGCTGGATCCCGCGATGCGGACGACGCGGGCTCGCGGACGCGAAGGTGTAACTCCATGTCACCTTCGATCGTTGTGACCTGCAACACTTTTCTGAGTCTGAGGAGCACCTTCGTGCGTCGTCTTGCCGTCACCGTATTCAGCGTCCTGGCCATCGGCGCAGCCGCGACGATTCCCGCCGCCGCTGCGACCACCGCACCCTCCCCCGCGACCGCCGACTCGTACGGCACGGTGCGCAACATCGTGCCGGCCGGCCAGCGCGGGTCGATCAACGCGCTGCAGCTCGCACAGGTGCTGCTCGGCGGCAGCCTGACCGCAGTCGACGGCAAGAACGCACCGAAGAACTACGCCGACCAGCTCGAGATGTACGACGACCTGGCGAAGCACACGCCGACCCAGATCACCGACGCCGTGGTCGACAAGGACTACAAGAAGGCCGGATTCGTGCCGGAGAAGGTCATCAGCACCGAGACCCCCAAGCCGGGCGTGACGATCGTGCGCGATGCGTACGGCGTCCCCTACATCACGGGCAAGACGTACACCGACACGATGTTCGGCGCCGGGTTCGCCGGCACGCAGGACCGGATGTTCCTCATGGACGCGCTGCGTCACCTCGGCGCGGGTCGTGGCGCGGAGTTCGTCGGCGGCACGCCGGGCAACATCGCGATGGACCGGGCGCAGGTCCGCTCGGCGTACTACACGCCCAAGGAAGCCCAGGACCAGCTCCAGATCATCGCTGACGAGAACGGCGCAGAAGGGCAGCGACTGCTCGAGGGCGCCGACGCCTACCTCGCCGGCATCAACGCGGCGCAGAACCAGATGTGCCCCCTCGGCCTGCCGACCGGGCTCAACTGCCCGGCGGAGTACCTCGCCCTTCAGAAGAAGCCGACGCCGTGGACCCGGGCCGACCTGACGTACGTCGCCTCGCTCGTCGGCGGCATCTTCGGCAAGGGCGGCGGGCAGGAGTACGCCAACAGCATCTACTACGGCGAGCTGGTCAAGAAGTTCGGCACCGCCAAGGCCGACAAGATGTTCGCCAGCCTGCGCGAGAAGAACGACAAGGAGGCGCCGACCACCTCGACGCTGTCGTTCTCGTACGACAACAAGGCGTTCAACCCGCACCAAGCCGGCGTGGCGATCCCCGACCTCACTGGCGCCCACGGCACCGGGTCGGGCGACGATGCCGGCAGCACCAATCCCATCGAGACGTTGCTCGACGCGCTCAAGCTCGGCCTCACCGGCGTGCCCAACCAGATGGAGACGCCGTCGGGGACGATCGACCTCAGCAGCCTGTTCGCCGCCAACGGCATGAGCAACGCACTGCTCGTCGGCGCCACCAAGACCAAGACCGGTCACCCGCTAGCGGTGTTCGGACCGCAGACCGGCTACTACAACCCGCAGCTGCTTAGCGAGCAGGTGCTGATGGGTCCCGGCGTGTTCGCGCGCGGCGTCTCGTTCGCCGGCACCAACCTCGTCGTCGAGCTCGGCCACGGACTCGACTACGCCTGGTCGGCGACGAGCTCGGGCAGCGACAACATCGACACCGTGATGGAGAAGCTCTGCAACGCCGACGGCAGCGCGCCGACGGTCAACTCGACGTCGTACCGCAAGGACGGCGGCGCGTGCGTGCCGATGCAGTACAACGAGCACAAGGAGACCGTGATCCCCAACATCTCGGCCCCGACGCCGCCCACGACCCTCAAGATGCAGGTGTGGCGCACCAACCACGGCATCGTGCAGACCCGCACGACGGTCAAGGGCGTGCCGGTCGCCGTCGTGATCGAGCGCAGCACGTACGGCCGGGAAGCCGCATCGATCCTGGGCTTCTCGCGGTTCAACAACCCCGACTACGTCAAGGACGCGACGACGTTCAAGCAGGCTGCGAACGGCATCGACTACACGTTCAACTGGTTCTACGCCGACAACCGCGACATCGCCTACTTCTCGTCCGGCCGCCTGCCCATACGCGCGGCGGGCACCGACACCGACATGCCGCGGTGGGCCGGCAAGGCGTACGACCCGACCGGCTGGCTCAGCGCCGCCAAGCACCCGCAGCAGATCAACCCCTCGACGGGCTACCTCGCGAGCTGGAACAACAAGCCGGCGCGTGACTTCGCGGCCGCCGACGACAAGTGGTCCGACGGCTCGGTGCACCGCTCCGAGGCGCTGAGCCGGCGCGCGTCAGCGGCGATCGCCGCGGGCAAAGTCGGCCGCGCCCAGCTGGCCGGCATCGTCGAGGACGCCGCGACCGAGGACGTACGCGCCAAGTCGCTGCTGCCGGGTCTGCTCAAGGTGCTCGGCGACGACCCCAAGACCGCCGAGGCGCGCAAGCTCCTGTCGGCATGGCTCGCCGCCGGCGCACACCGCGTCGACTACGACCGCGACGGGACGTACGCCCACCAGGCCGCGATCCGGATCTTCGACACCTGGTGGGAGGACGGCGACAAGTCCCTCGCCTACGACTTCGCCACGCCGGGCCTCGGATCGGTGCTCGCTCGGGCGATCCCCCAGCCGCTCGACGACCATCCCCGCACAGGTCAGGGCTCGTCCTGGCTCGGCTCGCCGTGGTACGGCTACATCGACAAGGAGCTGCGTCAGCTCACCGGTTCGACGGTGCAGAGCCCGTACGCCTATCGACTCTGCGGCACGCTCACGACCTGCCGCACAACCTTGCGGACGTCGTTGCTCGACGCGGTCCAGCGGGCCGAGACGGCGCAGGGCGTCAGCAGCCCGAGCCAGCTGACGTACGACAAGTCGCTCGACTACATCCGGCCGACCACGGGTGGCGTCGTGGAGGTCCGGCCGATCGACTGGCAGAACCGTCCGACGTTCCAGCAAGTCGTTGACTACCGGACGCATCGGGCTCGGTGATACTGGTCGGCATGAGACGGACTCTGCCGGCAGCCATCGTGATCCTGTTGCTCACAGCGGGGTGTGGTGGCACTGACGAGCCCAAGGGCGCGGACGAGCCCACGACGACGTCCGCGCCGACGACTGAGCCGACCATGACCACCCCGACGACCCCGGCTCCGTCGACGACCCCGACGCCGACGCAGCCCACGAAGGCCTCGACGCTGATCGACTACGGAGACGACGAGATCACGGTGGCACGCGCCGGCGACGTCGCGAAGCTGAGCGGCGCGCCCGAGGACTTCAAGGCGTTCATCGCCGCCGACCTCCAGCGTCAGCAGGCCATCAAGGACAAGGTCTGCACGGAGCGGCCGGAGATCCACGTCGGCAAGGTCGACACCCGTGGGTGGGCAGCCGGCGGCATCTTCATCCCGCAGTGCGGTGGCAATGCCGCACTCTGGGCCAAGGTCGCGGGCGGGTGGCGTGAGGTCTGGGGCGGCCAGACGCTCCCGGACTGCGCCGTCCTTGAGAAGTACGACTTCCCGGCCGGGGTGGCCGGCGGCGAGTGCGGCACAGCCGACGGCAAGACCCGCCGCTATCCCTGAGGCGTGATGGCCGCGACCAGAGGCTCGATGAGCCGCAGGAAGCGGTCCGGCGTCGCGTCGGGATTGACCGACTGCCGCATCGCCAGGCCGATGGCGTAGTCGACGGCTGCCTCGGCCAGCACCTCGATGGTCTCGTCGTCCATCGAGTCCGGCGGCACGAGCGAACGTACGACCGTCACGGCCTGCTGGATCGACGCCGTCTGCCGTCGCGTCTGGGCGGCCGCCAGCCGGGGGTCGTTCATGGTGTCGAGCAGCAGCTCGAGCTCGAGCCGCACCCACCCGGACGACATCGCCTCGGCGGCCCACTGTCGTACGCGGTCGAGGACATCGCTCGACGCCCCGCTGCCGACCCGTTCGCCGAGGGCGCTGATCTGCTCGGCCTGCAGGCGTTCGAGGACACTCAGCGCGAGGTCGGCCTTGCTGCCGAAGCTGGAGTAGACGATGCCGGTCGTGAAGCCGGCCTCCTTGGCAACCGAGGCCAGCGACGTCGCGACGTAGCCGTCACGGAGGAACGCGCCACGGGCGACCTCGAGCACGGTCTCGCGATTGCGGTCCTGCACCTGAGATCGGGTGAGCCGCGTCATGGGCTCAGCGTAGTGACCGCCGTCAGGTGTTGGCGCCGTTGCCCTGCGTGGCGGGCTGTTGCATTCCGGGGCCGCCGCCAGGCGGCATCTGGCCGCGCTGCATGCCGGGGCCGCCTCCCGGACCGCCCCTCATGCCGCCATCGGAACTGCCGCCCGCGGCGCCGAGGGCCGCGCCGGCGCCCAGGCCGAGCACGACCGCGGTGATCGCGGCGGCCACGAGCGTTCGGGTCGACCACGAGGTCGGCTGGGCAGGGCTGTCGTCAGCGATGTCACTCATGACCGCCACGATGCGGGCGCCACCTGTCACCGACCTGTGCACCCGCCCATCGCCGGCTGGGACGGCCGACCGGCACCGGCACTCACAGGTTGCTCACAGGCGGTTCTCACGCGCTCCGGGTCTGGGGGATCCACACTGAACTCATGGCTTCCACACTGACCCGGGCCGACGGGACACCCCTGCGCGTGCTCGTCGTCGACGACGAGATCAACATCGCCGAGCTGCTGCAGATGGCGCTGCGCTACGAGGGCTGGGACATCCAGATGGCGCACACGGGGCGCAAGGCCGTGGCCGCCGCCAAGGAGTTCGTCCCCGACGCGATCGTGCTCGACATGATGCTGCCCGACTACGACGGCATGGAGGTCCTGCGGAAGGTACGCGCCCAGTCCCCCGACATCCCGGTGCTGTTCCTGACCGCGCGCGACTCCGTCGAGGACCGGGTCGCCGGGCTGACCGCCGGCGGCGACGACTACGTCACGAAGCCGTTCAGCCTCGAGGAGGTCGTCGCCCGCCTCCGCGGGCTGATGCGGCGTGCCGGTGCGATGGACGCGCGGCCCAACTCGGTCATCACGGTCGGCGACCTCAGCCTCGACGAGGACAGCCGCGACGTCGTGCGCGACGGGCGCGAGATCGAGCTGACCGCGACGGAGTTCGAGCTGCTGCGCTTCCTGATGCGCAACCCGCGCCGCGTCCTGTCGAAGGCGCAGATCCTGGATCGCGTCTGGGACTACGACTTCGGCGGCCAGGCCAACGTCGTCGAGCTCTACATCTCGTACCTGCGCAAGAAGGTCGACGCCGGCCACGAGCCGATGATCCACACCAAGCGCGGCGCCGGTTACGTCCTGAAGCCTGCAGAGTAGGTCCTGTGCGCAAGTTCCTCCCCTCCTCGCTGACCGGCCGCCTCGTCGTGACCTCGGTCGCGCTGGTCGCCGTGGTCAGCATCCTCGTGGCTGCCACGGCCACGGTCGTGATGCAGTCGTACCTCACCGGCCGGCTCGACACACAGCTCGAGCAGTCCAAGATGCGTGCCCAAGGTGAGTTCGAGGGCAACCCCGGCGGCTTCCACCCTCGCGACAACGACAGCCAGAGCAACGCCTTCTGCGGCGATCCGCCGCCCCTGGCGCGCGGGCAGTCCGCCGGGAGCCTGACGGCGATCATCGCCGACGACTGTTTCGCCGGCCTCGTGATCCCGAGCAGCGGCGTCCCCCGACAGCTGTCCCGAAACGCCCTCAAGAAGCTCGCCAAGATCGAGGTGGGCGACGCTCCCCAGACGATCGAGGTCCCGGCGCTGGGCAGCTATCGCGCGGTCGCCGCCACCACACCGCAGGGCAACACCGTCGTCCAGGCCCTGCCCACCGAAGACGTCGAGAGCACGATCTCCAAGCTGATCTGGTTCGAGACACTCTTCGCGTTGCTCGGCATCGGCGTCTCGGCCGTGGCCGGACGCATCCTCGTACGCCGTCAGCTCCGGCCGCTCCGCGAGGTCGCCGCCACCGCCCACGAGGTCATCGCGATGCCGCTGTCATCGGGTGAGATCGGCGAGACCGTACGCGTGCCCGCCGAGCTCACCGACCCGGACACCGAGGTCGGGCAGGTCGGCGGCGCGCTCAACCAGCTGCTGGGACACGTCGAGGAGGCGCTCGACGCGCGGCACGAGAGCGAGCAGCAGGTGCGCCAGTTCCTCGCCGACGCGTCGCACGAGCTGCGCACTCCCCTGTCGACGATCAAGGGCTACGCCGAGCTCAGCCGGCGTACGGGCCGGGACGACCCCGACCAGATCCTCGCCAAGGTCGAGTCCGAGGCCGGCCGCATGTCAACGCTCGTCGAGGACATGCTGCTGCTGGCCCGCCTCGATGCCGGTCGCGAGGTCGACCGCAGGCCGGTCGACCTGACCCGGCTCGTCGTCGAGGCGGTCAACGACGCGCGGGTCGTCGACCCGGAGCGGCAGTGGACGTTCGACGTGCCCGACGAGCCCGTGACCGTGACCGGCGACGAGCAGCGACTCCACCAGGCCGTCACGAACCTGCTCACCAACGCAAGCCGCCACACCCCACCCACGACGACGATCGACGTACGCCTGCAGGTCGGCGACACCGTACGGGTCGAGGTGCACGACAACGGTCCCGGCATCGACCCTGCGCTCGTGCCGACGATCTTCGAGCGCTTCGTGCGCGGCGACTCGTCCCGCACGCGCGCATCAGGTGGTGCCGGCCTCGGCATGTCGCTCGTACGCGCGATCATGCACGCCCACCACGGCACGGCGGCGGTCGAGAGCACCCCGGGGGACACGACGTTCACCCTCACGCTGCCCCGCGACTGAACGCCGCTGCGACCGGGCTGAACGCCTCACAGAGGTGGCACAGACGAGCCACACGGTCGTGCCAGTCCGGTCTCGCAGCGTGGAGGCATGAACCAGACGACCCTCATCGCGCCGGCGGCCGAGCGCCGCACCGTGGCGCCCGCCTCTGACCGAACGCCCTCCACCCCGAGCTGGACGACGCGCCTCTGGCGGGGCAAGCCCGACGACTCACCACTCGTACGCCCCGCACTGCTGGGTCTGTTGCTGGCGACCGCGCTCCTCTACCTGTGGGGGCTCGGCGCGTCCGGGTGGGCCAACTCGTTCTACTCCGCCGCAGTTCAAGCCGGCTCGGCGTCGTGGAAGGCGTTCTTCTTCGGCTCCTCCGACGCGTCGAACTCGATCACGGTCGACAAGACACCGATGTCGCTCTGGCCGATGTCGCTGTCGGTCCGCATCTTCGGGCTGTCGTCGTGGAGCATGCTCGTCCCGCAGGCGCTCATGGGCGTCGGCTCGGTCGGCCTGCTGTACGCGACGGTCAGGCGTACGACCCACAATGCGTGGGCCGGGCTGCTCGCCGGTGCGACGCTCGCGCTGACGCCGGTCGCGGTGCTGATGTTCCGGTTCAACAATCCCGACGCGCTGCTGACGCTGTTCCTCATCGCGTCGGTCTACGCCACGATCCGCGCGATCGAGTCGCCCGAGCGGGCAGTCCGCTGGCTCGTGCTGGGCGGTTCGCTGGTCGGCTTCGCGTTCCTCACCAAGATGCTCCAGGCGTTCCTGGTCCCGCCGCCCCTTGCGGCCGTCTACCTCATCGCCGCCAAGCCGTCGATCGGCAAGCGCCTCGGCCACCTGCTGATCGCGTTCGGGTCGATGATCGTCGCCGCCGGCTGGTGGATCGCGATCGTCGAGCTGTGGCCCGCATCGAGCCGGCCCTACATCGGCGGCTCGCAGAACAACTCGATCCTCGAGCTCACCCTCGGCTACAACGGCTTCGGCCGGCTCAACGGCAACGAGGTCGGCTCGGTCGGCGGCGGTGGCGGCAACACCGGCGGCGGCAACTGGGGCGCGACCGGCCTGTTCCGGCTGTTCAACTCCGAGATCGGCGGCCAGATCGCCTGGCTGCTCCCCGCAGCGCTCGCCAGCCTGGCGCTCGGCGTGTGGTTCCGGCGCAAGGCCGGGCGTACGGATCGCCAGCTCGGTGGACTCATCGTGTGGGGTGGGTGGCTGCTCGTCACCGGGCTGACGTTCAGCTTCATGGCCGGCATCTTCCACGCCTACTACACCGTCGCGCTCGCCCCGGCGATCGCCGCGCTCATCGGCATCGGCGCCAGCATCCTCTGGGAGCACCGCGAGTCCGTCGTCGCCGCCCTCGGCGCCGCATTCGTCCTCGCACTCAGCGCTTCGATGAGCTTCGTCCTGCTCGACCGGGCCGACGGATTCGTCCCATGGCTCAAGTACGTCGTGGTCGTGGTCGGCGTCGGCGCCGCCCTGCTGATCGTGCTCCACCGGCTGCTGTCCAAGCGGGTCATGCTCGCCGTCGGAGCCGCCGCGGTCATCACGATGCTCGCCGGCCCCACGGCGTACGCGGTGGACACCGCGTCGACTCCGCACACCGGCTCGATTCCCACCGCCGGCCCCAACACGGGCGGCGGCATGGGCGGCGGACCCGGTGGCGGTCGCGGTGGCGGCCAGATGGGGCAGCTCCCGACGCAGAACGGCACCCGCCAGGCACCCGGCGGCACCACTAGCACCCCACGCGGAACCGGCGGCGGCACCGGCGGGCTGCTCAACGGCTCGACGTCGACCACGGCGATCAACGCCCTGCTGACGACAGACGCCAGTTCCTACACGTGGGTCGCCGCAGCGATCGGCTCCAACACCGCCTCGGGCTACCAGCTCGCGACCGAGCTGCCAGTCATGGCGATCGGCGGGTTCAACGGCTCGGACCCGAGCCCGACGCTCGCGCAGTTCAAGCAGTACGTCGCCGACGGCGACATCCACTACTTCATTGCCAGCGGTGGCGGCGGGATGAGCGCCGGCGGCAGCACCAGCACGGCGATCACGACGTGGGTGGCGGACAACTTCACCGCCAAGACCGTCGACGGCGTGACGATCTACGACCTCTCGGCAGGCATCCAGTGACCGCGGCAACGGCGTACGCCGAGCACACACCGGTTGGCACGACCGTGCTGGACATCGTGATCCCGGTCCACAACGAGGAGCGGACGCTGGTGCAGTCGGTCGAGACCGTCCGCAGGCACCTGCACACGCTGCCGTATGAGTCACGCGTGACGATCGCTGACAACGCGAGCACCGACGCGACGGGCCTCCTGGCCCATCAGCTGGCACACCGCCACGAGGACGTCTCGGTCGTGTCGCTGGCGCAGAAGGGGCGCGGGCGGGCGCTCAAGGAGGCCTGGTCCCGATCGGACGCCGAGGTGCTGGTCTACATGGACGTCGACCTGTCGACCGACCTCAACGCCCTGCTGCCGCTGGTCGCCCCGCTGCTGTCCGGGCACTCCGACCTCGCGATCGGCTCCCGGCTGGCCCGCACCGCACGTACGACCCGGGGACCCAAGCGCGAGCTGATCTCCCGGATGTACAACGTGATGCTCCGCGGGGCACTGCGGGCGCGGTTCTCCGACGCCCAGTGCGGCTTCAAGGCGATCCGGCGCGACGTGGCCGAGAAGCTGCTGCCGCTGATCGAAGACAACGAGTGGTTCTTCGACACCGAGCTGCTGGTCGTCGCCGAGCGGGCCGGCCTGCGCATCCACGAGGTGCCGGTCGACTGGGTCGACGACCCCGACAGCCGGGTCGACATCGTCCGCACCGCGGCGGCCGACCTGCGCGGCATGGGCCGGCTCGGCTGGGCCCTGCTGCGCGGGCGGGTGCCGCTGGCCGAGGTCGCCGACGCCCTCGGGCGTACGACGGCCCGCAGCGCCGGCGGACGGCTGAGCGCCCAGATGGTCGTGTTCACCCTGATCGGGATCCTGTCGACCCTCGCGTACGGCGTCCTGTACGTCGCTCTGCGCGGCCGGCTCGGTGCGCAGGAGGCGAACGCCCTCGCGCTCGCCACGACCGCGATCGCCAACACGGCGGCCAACCGGCGCTTCACATTCGGCTTCCGAGGGCCTGACGGGGCGCTGCGGCACCAGCTCCAGGGTCTGCTGGTCTTCGCGTGCGGACTCGGCGTCACGAGCGGTGCGTTGTGGACGTTGCGGGCCGCACGCGGCGAGGGGCATCCGCTGGTCGAGGTCGCCCTGCTGACCGCGGCCAACCTGTTCGTCACCGTCATGCGCTTCGTCCTGATGCGGCTGTGGATCTTCCGCGGCGTACGCGCAGAGCCGGAAACCGCAGGGTGAGCGGCGCCCCGCGCCGAAACCGGTTGTCTCGCACACGTCGATGCAGCAAGATCGACGTGTGCGGCAACCCTGTGCCCGATCGTCGCACCCCGCAAGCAGCATCTGACAGAGAGTGATGACCATGGCTCAGAAACAGACCATCCTGGGGCGCATCGGCCAGTTGACGCGCGCCAACATCAACGCCCTCCTCGACAAGGCCGAGGATCCGGAGAAGATGCTCGACCAGCTCGTGCGCGACTACACCAACTCGATCGCCGAGGCAGAGGACGCCGTGGCCCAGACGATCGGCAACCTGCGGCTCGCCGAGGCCGATCACGCCGAGGATGTCGCCGCGGTCAAGGAATGGGGCCAGAAGGCACTCGCCGCGTCGCAGAAGGCCGACTCCCTGCGTACGTCCGGACAGGCCGCGGAGGCCGACAAGTTCGACCAGCTCGCCAAGATCGCCCTGTCCAAGCAGATCGGGTTCGAGACCGAGGCCACGCAGGCCGAGCCGATGATCGCCTCGCAGAACGAGACGGTCGAGAAGCTCAAGACCGGACTGATCGGCATGAAGGCCAAGCTCAGCGAGCTGCAGACCAAGCGCGACCAGCTCGTCGCCCGCGCCAAGACCGCCGAGGCACAGGCCAAGGTCCAGGACGCGGTCCAGTCGATCGACGTGCTCGATCCCACCAGCGAGCTGGGCCGGTTCGAGGACAAGGTCCGCCGCTCCGAGGCGCAGGTCGCCGGGCAGGCCGAGCTGAATGCCGCGACGGCCGACCCATGGGACGAGCTCGAGGCATCGTCCACGGACGCCGAGGTCGAGGCCCGGCTGGCCGCGCTCAAGGGCGCCGGCACCGCCGCACCCGAGGCGGCGACCGAATGAAGCTCACCGAGTCGTTCAGCTACGAAGGTGCCGACGTCGCGACGGTCTACGGGCTGATCACCGACCAGGCGTTCCGCACCGAGTCGTGCGCCAACCAGGGCGCCCACGAGTACGAGGTCACGGTCGAGGAGTCCGGCGACGGGGCGACCGTCACGGTCATCCGTACGCAGGACGCCGACCTGCCCGACTTCGTCAAGAAGCTCACCGGCAGCACCGTCAAGGTCAAGCAGACCGAGGTGTGGAGCGGCCCCGACGCGAGCGGCAACCGCACCGCCGACGTCAAGGTCAGCATCATCGGACAGCCCGCCGAGATGACCGGCAAGGCCAAACTGGTCGCCGACGGCGCCGCGACCTCGTTCAGCCTCGACGGCGACGTCAAGGTGTCGATCCCGTTCATCGGCAAGAAGATCGAGCCCGAGGTCGCCAAGGCGATCCGGTCCTCGCTGCGCGAAGAGGTCGAGTACGGCCAGGCCAAGCTCTAGGAAGAGGTCGCTACGACGCCGTGTCCGGCCCCGCGAGGGTGCTGAGCACGGCGTCGATCTCTTGCGTGGCATACCAAGCGAGATCGCCCGTGCCATCGACGTCGAGGTGGAACGACACGACGTCGTCGAGCGTGACCGGCCCGTCGGGGTCGTCGAGCTCGGCCGCGGCGACCGCAGCACCGTTCTCCGCCGCCTCCTCGAGCGCGGCGAGCTCGTCCTCCTCGTCCTCCGACGCGGCGAGGAATGCCGGAGCGCTGATCGAGCCGCCACCGGCCAAGGCCGTCAGGTCGTCGGGGCTGACCGCGAGATAGACCCTCATGACTTGGCCGGCCTCTGACGCCCGCGCGGAGCGCGCGACCGGCGCCCCTCGACGGACTCGACGAGCTCGAGCAACGCGTCCTCGATGCACTGCGCCAGGACGTCGACGTCCGGCACGGCTTCGCGATCCGCGACGATGCCGAAGAACACCTTGCTGTTGTAGGACGTGACGCCGATCGAGACCGCCCGGCGACCACTCAGGGGGATGCACGGATAGACCTCGCTGACCGCCTCCCCCGCCATGTAGACGGGATCCTGCGGACCCGGCACGTTGGTGATGACGATCTGGTGGCCGCGACCCGCCTCGGCGTCCGCGACCCGCGCGCCGACGGCGTGGAACGTCGACGTGGCGAAGCCAGGCAGGTTGGCCAGCTTGTTGGCGGCGACCGCGGAGCCGGTCTCGCGATGATCCTTGAGCGCGTACGACACCTGGTGCAGCCGCACGACGGGATTGGACTCGCCGACCGGCAGCGACAGCAGGTGCCCGCGCACCTTGGAGCCCAGCGACGTGGGCAGGCCGTCCTCGGCGACGACCGACATCGGCACCATCGCGCGGAAGCTGGTCTTGGCGGTGACGGGCTCGGCGCGTGTCAGCATCCAGCCGCGGATGCCGCCGGCGATCACCGCCAGGATGACGTCGTTGACCGTGCCGCCGTGCTCCTCGCGTACGCGCCGGAAGTCGTCGAGCTGGGCGGCCAGCGAGGCGAACCGGCGATGCCGCGACAGCTCCGTGGACAGGACGCTGTGGGGCGGCTGGCCGTCGACGCCGACGACCGGCAGTCGCCGCGCGATCCGGCCGAGGTTGAGCTCGGCGACACGCAGCGCCTCGCCGGGGTGGCGCAAGTTGCGGTTGAGCGTGCCGACAACGAGCTCGGCGGCGTTGGGCTCCGGTCGCGGGTTCCACTCCTCGTAGGGGATGTCGCGGTCGTGCGCCGTCTCCTCCAGCAGGACCTGCGCGAGGTCGACCGTCTCGGAGCCGTCAACCAGTGCCTGATGGGCCTTGAACAGCAGCGCGACCCGACCTTCGGACAGCCCCTCGATGAGGTAGAGCTCCCACAGCGGCCGGTCGAGGTCGAGCCGTCGGGCGATGAGGCGACCGACGAGCTCGTGCAGTGCCGCGGCGGTGCCGGGTCGCGGGAGCGCCGAACGGCGTACGTGCAACGAGATGTCGAAGTTCTCGTCGTCGAGCCACACGGGCGTGCCCAGCGACGCCGGGACGGTGCGCGGGACCTGTCGGTAGCGCGGCACGATGTCGATGCGCTCGTTGATGACGTGGATCAGGCGGTCGTAGTCGAGCGGGTGATCACCGGGTTCGAGGATCGCCAGCGAAGCGATCTGACGCGGCACGGTCGGGCTGTCCTGCTGCAGGAACATCGCATCCAGCGGGCTCAACCGTTGCATGACTCTCCTCAGGGACGTCCTGCAGAGAAGTTACCACCGCGTCATGGGCTCGCAGGCGAGAGGACGGTGGGTGTTCCGACCTGTGACACGAGCGTGCGGGCCAGGACCTCGATCCGGGTCACGAACGGCGACGACGGGGCCACCTCGCGCGGCGTCCGCCCGCTGACCGCAGCGAGGTCGAGACCTGACTGGTCGAACGGCAGATGGGCCGCCGGCACCACCCCGGTGAGCCGCCGCAACGTCGCATCGACCTCGCGCTCCCGCCAGCCCAATGACGTACGTGTCATGTTGACGACCAGCGTCGGCACCCGCCCCGGCACGACTTCGGCGAGGTCGTGGAGCCCGCGTACGAGCCGCGCCAGGCCCACGGGATCGGGCCGGCCGACGGCCACGATGGCGTCGGCCTGGTCGAGCACCTGCAGGGTCGACTGATTGCGGTTGGCCGAGGGCCCGGTGCCCGGCTCGAGGGAGAACCCGCAGTCGACGACCAGCAGCTCGGCGACCGACCGCAGGCGAGACAGGACGAGTTCGAAGGCTCCCGTGCGTACCTGCGGCCACATGTCGGCTCGCGGGAGACCCGTGAGCAGGCGCAGGCGGTCGTCGATCTCCAGCAGGTGGTCGGCCGCCTCGGCCGCCCGGCCGGTGTTGGCGGCCCGGCACGCGGCCACGAGGCCGCTCACGTCGTCGAGCACCGAGAGCATCTGGCCGAGTGAGCCGCCATAGGTGTCGGCGTCGACCAACGCCGTGTCGACGCCTTGGGCGGCCGCCGCTGAGGCGAGCCCCAGCGCCACGGTGCTGCGACCCGGTGCGCCGGCCGGGCCCCACACGGCGATCAGCGGCGCGCGTACGTCCTGGGGTGCGTGACGTGGCGCCGGGGCCTCGCGCGCCACCACGGCGAGCGAGCCGAGCCGGAGCATGCGCTCGATGCCCAGGGCCCGGGACCGTGCCTCGTCGGAGTCGACCGCGGCGACCCGTATGCCGGCGTGCTCGAGCCGATAGACCGCGTCCGCGTCGAGGCCCGGCAGGTCGGCCGTGACCAGCGCAGCGGCTGCCAGGCCGGTGTCAGCGACGGCCAGGAGGTCGGCGACGTCGACGCAACGGCGTACGAGGCGGAGGTCGGTCGAGCCCTCGATCTCGCGGATCGCCGCCGCCTCCCACGGAGCACCGCCCGCGGCGAGGACGACATCCATCAGGACACCCTGACGAGGGTCACGTGTCCCGCCGCCACGGTGCTGACGACCGATCCGCGTAGCTGTGTCTTGTCGACGTCCACCAGGACCGTCTGCGCCAGCGAGCCGGCCTGCGCCGCCGCATCGTCACCCGACTCGATGACGCGCACGGACTCGAGCACCAGCCTGGCCTTGCCGGCCGGCTCGTCGCCGGGTCCCGGCCCGACCCACACGTCGACCAGGTCGCCGCGGCCGAGGTCGGCCGGCGCGGCGCCCTCGGCCACGCTGAGCGGCAGCTGACTGCGCATCGTGGCGGACCGGCGTACGAGTGCCCCCTTGTCGACCAAGGCCCCGGCCGACACGCCGTGAGCCCAGACGAGATCGTCCAGCGGAGCGGCGAACTCCTCGTTCGTGCGCAGATAGCTGCCCTTGGTCTCGGACGACAGGCGCACGCGAGTGGCCTGCAGCGTGTCGCGGTTGACCGCATCGCCCGCCGCGACGTCGGACCTGATCGACCAGTACTCGACCGTGTCGTCGCTGGCGGCCGCCAGACGAGCGCCGAGGATCGTCGCCCCCAGCACGAGCAACAGCCCGATGAGGAGTCGTGGGTCCCGCCACGCCCGGATGCGCAGTCGTTGCGCCGATGTCCTGCCTGATTCCCCAGGCCCCCGCCAGTTCGTCATGCATCGGTTGTACAGACTCCGCCTGCATTCGTCCATACCGGGGTGGGGTTGTCCACAGCCGCGCGTGGGCCGGGGCGACGCTGACACCGCGTCGTGGGAAACTGAAGCCATGCCACCCACCAGCCCGCGGTTCCTCACGCTGGCCGACGTCGCGGAGGTCCTCAACGTCACGGTGCGCCAGGTCTATGCGCTCGTCCGTTCTGGCGACCTGCGCGGCATCCAGATCGGCGGCAGGGGTCAGTGGCGCATCGAGAACGACCAGCTCGAGGACTACATCGCCCGGCAATATGCTCGCGCCGAGGTCCCGGACGACGCCCACGCGCCGGCCGACGACGTCACGTCCGACCGCTGACCACCGCGATCGCGTCGAACGGCAGCACCTGATCGCGTCCTGACCCGGCCCTCAGTCTTACGAAGTCGCGGCCGGCCACGACCACCGAGCCGTCGCGCACGGTCCCGTCCACCAGCCGCACGCGGATCTCCTCACCCGCCTCGCGCAGAGCCCGGAACACGTGGCCCCATCCCAGCGCCTCGCCCACCGCCGTCGAGGTGTCGGCGCGCCGCTCGGTCTCGTGCACGGCCACCACCGCCGCGACGTTCACGACGTGGTCCATCGCGTCGCCGCGCAGGTGCACCAGCCGCTGGTTGACCAACGTCACCTCACCTTCGACCCGGTCCGCTCCGCGCACGGCCAGCACGACCCGGCCGCCGAGCAGGTCCCGCCACGACGTCTCGGCCCAGTCGCCGTCGCGCAGCTCGTCGACCAGAGCGTCGCGCTCGTCGAGCTCGAGATCGCGCGCCTGTGCCTCGAGGTCCTCGAACAGCCGCTCCCACCGCATGCCGACGACGCTATCCCAGCCGCGCCTCGCCACGACAGCGTGCACACCCCTGTGCACAGGTGTTGACAGTCGACCTCAAACGGTCTTGTCTGTAGTCAAACGTCATCAAACGTTGTTCACGACATCGATCGGGGGGTCGGATGCTGTCTCGGGCTGGGTGGGTGCTCACGACGCTCGCTGCTTTGAGCGCGGCGCTGCTGACGCCGAGCGCCGGTGCCACCGCCACCGACCTGCGCGGAGAGAGCTTTCCCGACGCACTGCTCGCGCTCGGCTGCGTCGTGCAGCTGGCGCTGTCGACCTGGGTGCTGCTCGTCGCCGGGCTGTCACTCGTACGGGCGCCGGCGCCGCTCCTGCGGGCGATCACCCCTCGCCTGTTGCGCCGCGCGCTGTTCGCCGGGACCGCCGGCGCCCTGGCACTGGCTCCCGTGCCCGCCGATCGTGGCGGCGCACCCGGCCGGCCCCAGCACGACCTCACCGGCCTCCAGCTTCCTGACCGACCGATCGGCGCTGCCACCGTCGGCCGCGCAGCCCCGCGGGTGAGCGCCTCCCCCGTCGTCGTACGTCCCGGCGACACGCTCTGGGCGATCGCCGCCCGCTCACTGCCACGCCACGCCACCGCCGCCGAGGTCGCCCGCGCCTGCGCCCAGTGGCACGCCGCCAACCGGGACGTCATCGGTGACGACCCCGACCTGATCTTCCCCACGCAACGTCTCGTTCCGCCGCTCGGGAAGGACCCCACATGAAGACCGCGACCGCCCTGCTCGTCCCCTCACTGCAACCGTCGTTCGCCGGCCCGGTCGAACCGGCGGCGGGCCAGATCCCGCTGCCGTTCCCCGGCCTGAGCCCGGTGCTGCCGGTGCCTGTCGAGCGCGGCGACGCGGCACCCATGCGCCAGCGCGCCGCCCGGTTCATGCAGGCTTTGGTCGAGGTCCTGTCAGGTGAGCGGGCCGTGCGGCAGATGGCGGCATGGATGGCGCCCGACGTCTACGACCAGCTGACGAGCCGCCTGTCGGCGCACGCTCGCGTGCCCATGAGGGCGCGCTCGGGCCGCGGCGCCCGGATCGTCTCGGTCCACGTGGCGATGGTCCACGACGGCGCAGCCGAGATCGCCGGCCGCATGGTGCACCGCGGCCGCTCGAGGGCGCTCGCCGTACGCCTCGAGCTGCAGACCACCCATCGCGGCGACCAGGTCTGGAAGTGCACCGCCCTGACCTGGGCCTGAGCCACAACCCGCAACATCTCGCCGCAAGCCGAGAACGTCGCCGCGGCAGGGCGCGCGAACCGACCTACGAACTCGCTCTATCTGTTGTTCTTGCGCGACTTCCGCTGCTGCTTGGCCTTCTGGCGTGCCTTGTTCTTGGCGTTGGCCTGGCGGCGCGCCTCGGTCTCCGGCGTGTCCTCTTCCGCGGTCTCGCCACGGACCTCGACGAGGCCGTCCTCGCTCGGCGCGGAGTAGGACAGCGCCTGCGGCTTCTTGTCGGCCGTCAGCCCCTTGGCGGTCAGCTGCGGCTCGGCCCTCTCATCGGACTCAGCGGCGGCCTGCTCGACCTGGACGTCGAGGTTGAACAAGAATCCGACGGACTCCTCCGCGATGCCCTCCATCATGGCGTTGAACAGGTCGAAGCCCTCACGCTGGTACTCCACGAGCGGATCGCGCTGTGAGTACGCCCGCAGGCCGATGCCCTCACGCAGGTAGTCCATCTCGTAGAGGTGCTCGCGCCACTTGCGGTCGAGGACGCTCAGGACGACCCGGCGCTCGAGCTCTCGCATGACCTCCGCACCGAGCTCCTCCTCGCGCTTGCCGTAGGCCGCCAGGGCGTCCTCGGCGACGACTTCCTGGAGGTACTCGCGGGACAGTCCCTCACGGCCACCGACCTCGGACTCGACGCCCTCGACGGTCACCCCGATCGGGTAGAGCGTGCCGAGCGCGGTCCACAGCTGGTCGAGCTCCCACTCTTCGGGGAATCCCTCGGTCGCGCCGTGGACGTAGGCGCCGGTGACCTCGCTGATCATCGAGGTGACCCACTCGTGCATGTCCTCGCCCTCGAGCACGCGACGGCGCTCGGCGTAGATGACCTCACGCTGGCGGCTCATGACGTCGTCGTACTTGAGGATGTTCTTGCGGGTGTCGAAGTTCTGCGCCTCGACCTGGGCCTGCGCCGACGCGATGGCGCCCGTGACGCGCTTGTTCTCGATCGGCACGTCGTCAGGGATCTTCATGGTCTGCAGGACCCAGTTGACCCAGTCGGCCTTGAACAGGCGCATGAGGTCGTCCTCGAGCGAGAGGTAGAACCGGGTCTCGCCCGGGTCACCCTGACGGCCGGAGCGACCGCGCAGCTGGTTGTCGATGCGGCGCGACTCGTGGCGCTCGGTGCCGATGACGGCCAGACCGCCGACCGAGGCGACCTCGTCGTGCTCGGCTGCGACCTGCTCCTCCATCGCCTTGAGCGTCTGGGGCCACGCGGCCTCGTACGCCTCGGAGTCCTCGAGCGGGTCGAGGCCCTTCTTGCGCAGCGCCTGGTCGGCGAGGAACTCGACGCTGCCGCCGAGCATGATGTCGGTGCCGCGGCCCGCCATGTTGGTGGCGACCGTGACGGCGCCCTTGTGGCCGGCCATCGCGACGATCGCGGCCTCGCGGTCGTGCTGCTTGGCGTTGAGCACCTCGTGCGGGACGCCGCGCTTCTTGAGCTGCTTCGAGAGCCGCTCGCTCTTCTCGACACTGGTCGTGCCGACCAGGATCGGCTGGCCGGCGGAGTGCCGCTCGACGATGTCCTCGACGACGGCGTCGAACTTGGCCTGCTCGGTGCGATAGACGAGGTCGGGCTGGTCGACGCGGGCGACCTCACGGTTGGTGGGGATTGGAACGACGCCGAGCTTGTAGATCTTGTCGAACTCCGACGCCTCGGTCAGCGCCGTGCCGGTCATGCCGCTGAGCTTGTCGTAGAGACGGAAGTAGTTCTGCAGCGTGATCGTGGCGAGGGTCTGGTACTCCTCGCGGATGCGCACGCCCTCCTTGGCCTCGATCGCCTGGTGCAGGCCCTCGTTGTAGCGGCGTCCGTCGAGGATGCGGCCGGTGTGCTCGTCGACGATCAGGACCTCGCCCTCCATGACGACGTAGTCCTTGTCGTTCTTGAACAGCTCCTTGGCCTTGATGGCGTTGTTGAGGAAGCTGATCAGCGGGGTGTTGACCGCGTCGTAAAGGTTGTCGATACCGAGCTGGTCCTCGACCCGGTCGATGCCCTCCTCGGTGACGGCGATCGTGCGCTTCTTCTCGTCGACCTCGTAGTGCTCGTCGATCGTCATGGCGCCGACGATCTTGGCGAACTCGGCGTACCACTTGACCTCTTCCTCGGTGGGACCCGAGATGATCAGCGGCGTGCGGGCCTCGTCGATGAGGATCGAGTCGACCTCGTCGACGACGGCGAAGTTGTGACCGCGCTGGACGCAGTCGGCGATGTCGTCGGCCATGTTGTCGCGCAGGTAGTCGAAGCCGAACTCGTTGTTGGTGCCGTAGGTGATGTCGGCGGCGTAGGCCTCGCGACGCTCGTTGGGCGTCATGGACGGCAGGATCATGCCGACGCTCAGGCCGAGGAAGTGGTGCACGCGGCCCATCCACTCGGCGTGGTACTTGGCCAGGTAGTCGTTGACCGTGACGACGTGGACACCGTTGCCGCTGAGCGCGTTGAGGTAGGCCGGCAGGGTCGAGACCAGGGTCTTGCCCTCGCCGGTCTTCATCTCGGCGATGTTGCCGAGGTGCAGCGCGGCACCGCCCATGATCTGGACGTCGAAGTGCCGCTGGCCGAGCACACGCTGCGCCGCCTCACGGACGGTCGCGAATGCCTCGGGCATGAGGTCGTCGAGCGTCGAGCCCTCCTCGAGGCGGGTGCGGAACTCCTCGGTCATGCCGCGGAGCTCGTCATCGCTCATGGCGTGGAACTCGTCCTCGAGGGCGTTGACCTGCTTGGCGACCGCCTGGAGCTGCTTGAGGATCTTGCCTTCGCCCATGCGAAGGATCTTGTCGATGACCTTGGGCACGAATGTACTTCCTGCAGAAAGAATTGAGAGCCTGTTCAGTCTAGGTGACGAGCAAGCGACTGCGTGAGTTCCCCGGCCAGATCGCCCTTGGCCGGAGGCGTGACGGTCTCGAGGCCGAGCCAGCCTGCCATGAGCCGCAGCTCTGCGGCCAGCTCGTCGGCCGTCTCGTCGGGTGCGTGCGACTCGGCCCAGGCCCCGTGCACGACGAGCGCACCCGCCTGCCGGTCGGCCTTGAGGTCGACTCGAGCGACCAGCCGGTCGCCCAGGAGGAACGGCAGCACGTAGTAGCCGTGCACCCGCTTCTCGGCGGGAACGTAGATCTCGATGCGATAGCGGAAGTCGAAGAGCTGCTCGGTGCGGGTGCGCTCGAACACGAGCGGGTCGAACGGGCTCAGCAGTGCCCGGGCCGCGACCTTGCGGGGCCGTGTGGCGTCGCGGTGCAGGTAGGCCGGGCGCTTCCAGCCCGTGATCGTGGTCGGGACGAGCTCGCCGGTCGCGACCAGGTCGTCGATGGCCTCCTTGGCCGGCTCGGGCGCCATGCGGAAGTAGTCGCGCAGGCACTGCGCGGTGCCGACGCCCAGCGCCCGCGCCGCGTGGCTGACCAGCATCCGGTGCGCCGCGCGGCTGTCGAGCGGCTCGGCGCCGAGCTGCGCCTGCGGGATGACGCGCTCAGGCAGGTCGTAGACCCGTTCGAACGCCGAGTTGCGCCGCGCCGCGGTGACCTGCCCCTTGTAGAACAGATATTCCAGCGCCATCTTGACCTCGGACCAGTTCCAGCCCCAGTTGTCCTTGTCGCGCGGCGCATCGTGCTCCACCTCGCGGGCGGTCAACGGGCCCTTGGCGCGTACCTCCTCCAGCACCCACGCCACGAACTCCGGCTTGTCCTGCATGATCCGGCCCATGCTGCCCCACATGCGCGCACCGGACTCCATGCGGAACTGGAACGCCTGCCAGAGGTTGACGTCGACGAGCGCGGCCTCGTGCGCCCAGTACTCGAACAGGCGCCGCGGACGACGGGACGCGGCCCGGTGCAGGAGCTCACGGTCGTAGGGGCCGAGGCGGGAGAACAGCGGCATGTAGTGCGCACGGACCAGCACGTTGACCGAGTCGATCTGGAAGAAGCCGAGGCGCTCGGCGACGCGGTTGAGGTGCCGCGCGGCGACCTCGCCGTCGAGGCCGGGCCGGGGACGCGTGAAACCCTGCGCGCCCAAGGCGATCCGGCGGGCCTGCGTCGTCGTCAGGTTCATGCAGCCTGATGCTGGTCTAAGCGTGTGACATTAAGGGATGTCGTCGACGAGCTTGCTGCGCACGGCGTACATCGCCGCTTCCATGCGCGACTTCATCTGCAGCTTCTCGAGGATGTTGCGGATGTGGTTCTTGACCGTGTTCTCGCTGATGAACAGCTCTTCGGCGATCTCACGGTTGCTGCGGCCGCGGGCGACATGGCGCAGCACGCCGAGCTCGCGCGGCGTGAGATTGGTCGTCGGGGCGGGGCTCTTGGACATGTGGACGAACTCGTCGAGCAGCTTGGTCGCCATGCTGGGGCTGATCAGCGACTGGCCCGAGGCCACGAGGCGTACGGCCTCGGCAACCTGCTCGTAGGTCGATCCGTCCTTGAGCAGGTAGCCGGAGGCTCCACTGCGGATCGACTCGTAGAGATCGGACTCGTCATCGCTCGCGGTGAGCATGATGATGCCCGTCGTCGGCGAGATCTCCTTGATCGCGGCGCACACCTCGACACCGCTGCGACCCGGCATGCGGACATCGAGCAGGACGATGTCGTAGGGGTTCTCGGCGACCATCTCGAGCGCCTTGTCACCGTCGTCGACCTCTTCGAGCTCGAGCGCATCGTCGGCACTGAGCACCATCTTGACGCCACGTCGGAACAGCTCCTGGTCGTCAACCAGGAGCACCCGAATGCTGTCGCCCCGAGAGGTCACATTCTGATCATGCCACGTGTCGAGCCAACTGGCCCACTATGACTACTCGGACACGTCGAGGTGGATGACTCCGTAGTCGTATCCCTTGCGCAGGTAGACCACGCTCGGGCGCATCGAGTCCTTCTCGAGGAACAGGTAGAAGTCGTGTCCCACGAGCTCCATCTCGTACATCGCCTGGTCGAGCGTCATGGGCGACGCCTGATGGGTCTTCTCGCGCACGACGATCGGGCAGTCGCCCTCGGAGTCGATGGGCGAGGCCTGGCCGGTGGGGACATCGTCGGGCTCGTCGGCCCGCAGACCCTCGAGCGGGAGCTCGGCGGTGGCCGTCGACAACGACGTGGGGGCGTGCCGGCCGTGGTGGATGCGGCTGCGGTCGACGGAGCGACGCAGGCGCGACTCGAGCTTGTCGATCGCGGCGTCAAGGGCCGAGTGCTGGTCGGTGGAGGCGGCCTCGGCGCGCACGGCCGGGCCTCGGGACCGCAGGGTCATCTCGACCTTGGCGGCGGTGTCCTGCTGACGGGGGTTCTTCTCGTGCGTGACCTCGACCTCGACGCGACTGATCTTCTGGCGGGAGTCGTACTTCTCGAGCCGGTGAAGTTTTTCCTCGACATGCTCGCGGAAACGCTCGGAGATCTCGCTGTTGCGACCGTTGACGACAATTTCCATGGGAACTCCCTTGCCTCGGTGTCGCGCCCTAACCATCAGCGCTCTTCATGCCATACCTGTGACGTTAGACCGCCCTCCAAGGAATCACCAGAGCAGCCGAGAAGTTCATTCGTGATGCTCAGGGACGGGCGTTGGAATGCGAGGGGTTGCGGCGACGACGGCGATGCCGACCGGCCGGTGACCGGCTGCCGTCAACACCCTGACGGCCTCCGACACGGTGGCGCCGGTCGTCAAGATGTCGTCGACGACGATGACATCGCGACCCGGCAACGCCCGGTCGGTGCGCAGCCGATAGGCACCGCGCAGGTTGCGGGCCCGGGCGGCCGCATCGAGCCCGACCTGGTCGGCCGTCGCCCGTGCCGGGGTCAGTGCCTGGGACACCCGCGCGTCGATCCCGACCCGGCGCAGCAGCCGTGCAGCGGACCGGGCGAGCTCGTCGACGAGGTCACAGCCGCGCTCCCGCCTGCTGCGGCGCGACGTCGGGACGGGGACGAGGACGATCGGCCAGCGCGATCGGGCGTGCTCGACGACCGAGGCCGCCAGCAGGTGGTCGAGCACCGACGTCAGCCGGGTGTTGCCCGACTCCTTCCACGCCACGAGGACGCGCCGGAGGACGTCGGCGTTGGCGCCGGCGGCGACCGGCGTCACCCGCGTGGGGCGGCGCAGCGCAGGCGGGCACGGTTGTGGCCACGCGACGTCGGGCTCGGGTCTGATCGCGACGCCGCACGTACGACACAAGGTCAGGGCTGGCCGGCCACACCCGGCGCACCGGGCACCGAGCAGCAGGTCGGCGGCGGGGACCAGCAGCTCACGCATCCACCGAGCATCGCGCGTACGCCCGCCCGCCGGTGTCCGGTCGCGTGAGCGCTGTGGACGGTCAGCGACCGTACGTCAGGCCTGTGGCCCTGATGCCCGACAGGAGCCGCCACGATCCTCCGGGAGCGAGGAACCACAGCCGGTTGCGCGCGTCCGTCGCGTAACGGTTGGCTGCGTCGCCGGACCCGAGCGCGAGGGCTCCCGCACCGACGTCGGGGAGCAGCACGCCACCGCGTGACAGTCCCCCCGTGGTCGACGACCCGTCGATCGCCGTGGTGTAGACCTGACGACCGGACTGGCTCTCGGCGAGATAGCTCAGCTCCGTCCCGGATGACCAGGACACCGATCGCGGAGACGGTGCAGGCGTGTAGACCTCCGACGGGCCACCGAGGCCGAGGATCCGGTCCTTGGCGTCGCGTCTGACCGCGCCGACCTCGATCGAGGACCCCGCGGCACCGCGCGCCGTGACGGCGTAGCGCGAGCCGTCGGGCGACAGCGCGAACGTCGTCACGTCGAGTCCGGCCAGCCCGCCGATGGTGAGGGTGCGGATCCGGTTGCCGGTCACCAGCCGCACCCGGGTGCCGGAGCCCTGGTTGTCGACCACCCACACGTTGCCGTCGCCGTCCCACTGGGGCGTGAGGAGCCGGGAGCCGGCGAACGTACGCGCGTTGGTGCCCTTGCGGTTGGTGATCCGCACGAGGTTGCGTCCGGCCAGCACGCCGGCGACGCCGTCGTCGGACACTCCGATCGCCACGGCACCCCGCGCATCGCTGCCCCAGGCCCCACTGAGCCGCTGGACCGCGTCGTCATCGATCTGAACCACGTGGTCGTCGCTGATCGCGTACGCCCGGCCGCGGGAGATGCTCGGGCCGTAGCCACCCCACGAGCCGATGTCCTGGGTCGTGCCACCGTTGTTGGACAGCACCGTCGCGTCCCCGGCGAGCCGGACCGACGTGATGCCGCGAACCTGACGCAGCGTCCACACGATCTGCGCCGAGAGATGGTCCTGGACGGACTCGCTCAGCACCGAGAAGTCGGCGCTGAAGGACACGTCGGCGACCCCGTCGTCAGACACCGGCACCGACGGCCGCAGCACGTCGAGGGGCGGGACGTACGTCCGCGCGACATCGGCGATCGATACAGCAGGACCGCGGGCGAGGTTGGTGACCAGTCCGGTGGCGAGCTGGTCGCCGACCACGAGATGCACCGGGTCGGGCACCAGCCGGCGCCCGGGCCGGTCGAAGTTGTAGAGGTTGAACGGCCGGTAGTAGTCGTCGAAGTACTTCTGGCTGATGAGCAGACCCACCTGCGGGTTGGCGATGCGCCACTCGCTGTCGACCCGCTCCAGACGGTAGGACAGCACGAGGGGGCTCGCGCGTCGCGTGTAGTGCCCCTGCTGGTCGAGCCTGGCGTCCTCGAACAGGCGCGCACTGACGTCGACCGGGTTGCGGGTCTTGTCGGTCGTCTCCCCGTCCTCCCCCGCGACGAGCGTCGGACCGGAGATCGTGGCGGACGAGTAGACGCGCACGCTCGCCGACGGGCTCCACCGCTTGGCTCCGGCGGGCGTGAGGAACGCCGTCGCGGTGCCGGAGGAGGCCGGGTAGGCGAGCATCGCGTCGAGATAGCCGCGGACGATCTGCTGAGGTGAGGCACCCGCGGCGGGCCGCGCCGGGGAGTAGCGCACGGTGCTCTCGCCCAGCCCACCGTCATCGGCGACCTTGGTCACCGGGCCCGACGACGGGATGCCGGCACACGCGGAGACCGCCAGCAGCGCGCCCACCGCGACAGCGGCCCTCAGGCGTACGCGCGTCATGCGAACACCGAGGTGATCGCGGGGAACTTGGCGGTGCCCTCGGGCTTGGGGATCGTCAGGACGAACTCGCTGCCCTCGCCGGGCCGGCCCCACGCCTGCAGCGTGCCGCCGTGCAGCGCGGCGTCCTCGCGGGAGATCGCCAGGCCCAGGCCGGTGCCGCCCTGCGTACGTGCAGGATCGGCGCGCCAGAACCGGTCGAACACCCGGAGGTTCTCGTCGCCCGACAGGCCGACGCCGAAGTCGCGCACGGCCAGCGAGACACACCCGTCATTCTGAGCGACCTCGATCTCGATGCGCGGAGAGCCGCTGTACTTCGCGGCATTGGTCAGCAGGTTGCGGACGATGCGGTCGATGCGCCGGATGTCGGCCTCGACGATCGCCGGCTCGTCCACCCCGATCAGCGCGACGTCTATGCCCTTGCGGGCCAGCATCGGGTCGTCCGCCCCACTGCGAGCGACCTGGCTGAGGTCGATCGTGTCGAGCTCGAGCTTGGCCGCGCCGGCGTCGAACCGGCTCAGGTCGAGCAGGTCGGACAGCAGCGACTCGAAGCGATCGAGCTCGCCCTTGAGCAGCTCGGCCGACCGCGCGGTCTGGGGGTCGAACCGCTCGCGGGCGTCGTAGAGCACTTCGCTGGCCATCTGCACCGTCGTGAGCGGGGTGCGGAGCTCGTGCGACACGTCGGAGACGAAGCGTTGCTGCAGGCGCGAGAGGTTCTCGAGGCGGCGGATCTGGCTCTGCAGGCTCGCCGCCATCTGGTTGAACGAGGAGCTGAGTCGGGCGATGTCGTCCTCGCCGCTCACGTGCATGCGCTGCTCGAGATTGCCGCTGGCGTAGCGCTCGGCGATGCGGCGCGCGAGGCGTACGGGATCGAGCACCTGCCGGGACACCAGCCAAGCCACGCCACCCACCATCAGCACCATGGCCAGCCCACCGAGCAGGAGCGCCCGGCGCACGAGGTCGAGGGTCTCCTGCTGGTCCTCCATCGAGAACAGGTAGAACAGCGCGTACGTGTCGCCCGTCCCCGGCGCCCGTAGCTGGCTGCCCACCACGACCGAGGGATGGGTGTCCGACGAGCCGAGCAGTGCGAGGTCGGAGTAGCGCCAGTAGGTCCCGGGCTTGGATCGCACGGCCCTGTCGAGGTCGGCCGGCAGCGAACCTGCCTCGATCGCGGCCGACGAGCGTATGGGCACCTCACCCGTGCCGGTCAGCAGCGGACCCTCGAGCACCAGCTCGTACGTACGCTTGGCGCCCCGCGAGCTCGTGAGCGAGTCGACCATCTGGGTCAGCGCCTGCGACTGGGTCGCCGGCTCGGTCTCGACCGACGCGTCGAGCTGGGTCTGGGCATAGTCGAAGCCCGACTTGGCCTCGGAGATCGCCGCGACCCGGCGACTGTCGGCGAGCCCGCCGGCCACGTCGCGCAGGAGCGCCCAGCCGGTCAGAGCGATCACGAGCGCGCTGAGCACGATCGTGCTCGTGACGACCCGGGCTTGGATCGACCGGCGCCACAGGCGGGTCAAGCGCCGCATCAGGCACCGCCGGACGGGCGTCGCGGCGTCATGCGGGCGGCGTGATCGCCTGGTAGCCGACGCCGCGCACGGTGCGGATGATCTGCGGGTTCTCGGCGTCGTCCTCGATCTTGGACCGGAGGCGCGTCATGTGGACGTTGACGAGTTTGGTGTCGCCCGGGTGGTGGTAACCCCAGACCTTCTGCAGCAGCGTCTCGCGCGTGAAGACCTGTGCCGGATCGCTCAGCAGGCAGGCCAGCAGGTCGAACTCCAGCGGGGTCAGCTCGAGTGGCTCACCCTTGCGGGTCACGGTGTGGCCGGCCGGGTCGAGCACGATGTCGCCGAACACGAGCGGTTCGGCGAGCTGGTCGGAGCGGCGCAGGCGGGCCCGGACGCGGGCCACGAGCTCGGTGTTCTTGAACGGCTTGGTGATGTAGTCGTCCGCGCCCGCCTCGAGCCCGGCGACGACGTCGGGCGTGTCGGACTTGGCGGTCAGCATGATGATCGGGACCGCCGACTTCTCGCGGATCTGCCGGCACACGCTCATGCCGTCGAGGCCCGGCAGCATCAGGTCGAGCAGCACGACATCGGGCTTGAACTGGGTGAACGCCGCCATGACCCGGTCGCCCGAGCGGCACACCGCGGCGGTCAGGCCCTCGCCCTCGAGGACGATCGTGAGCATCTCGGCGAGCGAGGCGTCATCGTCGACGACGAGCACGCGATCACGCTTCGTACGTCGATAGCTCATGGATCAATACTACGGAGACCGGGACAGCGACGGGCGCCAGATGCGAACACCTGGCGCCCGGAGCTGTTGTGGTGCGGTGACTCAGTAGCGGTAGTGGTCCGACTTGTAGGGACCCGCGACGTCGACGCCGAGGTAGGCGGCCTGCTCCTTGGTGAGCTCGGTGAGCTCGACACCGAGGGCGTCGAGGTGCAGGCGGGCGACCTCTTCGTCGAGGTGCTTGGGCAGGACGTGGACGCCCAGCTCGTACTGGCTGGCCTTGCTGTAGAGCTCGATCTGGGCCAGGACCTGGTTGGTGAACGAGTTCGACATGACGAACGACGGGTGGCCCGTCGCGTTGCCGAGGTTGAGCAGACGACCCTCCGACAGCACGATGAGCTTCTTGCCGTCGGGGAAGATCCACTGGTGGACCTGCGGCTTGATCTCGTCCTTGACGATGCCGGGGATCTTGGCCAGGCCGGCCATGTTGATCTCGTTGTCGAAGTGGCCGATGTTGCCGACGATCGCCTGGTGCTTCATCTTCTCGAAGTGCTCGACCCGGATGATGTCGAAGTTGCCCGTCGTGGTGATGAAGATGTCAGCCGTCTCGACGACCGACTCGAGGCGCTTGACCTCGTAACCGTCCATCGCCGCCTGGAGGGCGCAGATCGGGTCGATCTCGGTGATGATGACGCGCGCACCCTGGCCGCGCAGCGACTCGGCGGAGCCCTTGCCGACATCGCCGTAGCCACAGACGACGGCGACCTTGCCGCCGATCATGACGTCGGTCGCGCGGTTGAGACCGTCGATCAGCGAGTGGCGGCAGCCGTACTTGTTGTCGAACTTGCTCTTGGTGACCGAGTCGTTGACGTTGATCGCCGGGAAGAGCAGCGTGCCCTCGCGGAAGCGGTCGTAGAGGCGCAGGACGCCGGTGGTGGTCTCCTCGGAGACGCCCTTGATGTCCTTGGAGATGTTGGTCCAGTGCTGCGGCTTCTCGGCGACGGAACGGGCCAGCACGCGCAGCACCTCCTTGAACTCCTCGTTGTCGGTGCTGTCCTGCGACGGCACGGAGCCGGTCTTCTCGTACTCGACACCGAGGTGCAGCAGCATCGTGATGTCACCACCGTCGTCGAGGAGCACGTTGGGGCCGCCCTCGGGGAAGTCGAAGACCTTCTCGGCCTCGTCCCAGTACTCGGCCAGCGTCTCGCCCTTCCACGCGAACACCGGGGTGCCCTGCGGGTTGTCGACGGTGCCGTCCCGGCCGACGACGACAGCCGCTGCGGCGTGGTCCTGGGTCGAGAAGATGTTGCACGTCGCCCAGCGGACGTCGGCGCCGAGGTCCACGAGGGTCTCGATCAGCACCGCGGTCTGGATCGTCATGTGCAGGGAGCCGGCGATGCGGGCTCCGGCGAGCGGCTTGTCCTTGCCATAGCGCTCGCGCATGGCCATGAGTCCCGGCATCTCGTGCTCGGCGAGGTCGATTTCCTTGCGACCGTACTCCGCGAGGGACAGGTCTGCGACGTTGTAATCCATGACCGACAGCGTACCGGCGGGTAGTCGTCCGCACCGAATCGGCGGGCACATGTGAGGCACCCGACAAACGCGGGGCCCCGACTTTCGCTCCCTCCAGGTCGGGCGTACGGTGTCGGAGGACTGTGACGGGGGTCACGGCCGGACTGACTGGGGGGTCATGTCAATGCCAGAGCACACACCGCCGGGCAAGGGTCCGCTGATCGGGGCGGGGGTGGCACTGACGGTTGCCATCGTCGTGCCGCTGCTCGTCTGGACGTACGCCAAGGCCGACCCTGAGCTGTGGGGCATCCCGTTCTTCTTCTGGTACCAGTTCCTGCTGGTCGTGGGCTCCGTCGTCCTGACGTCGATCGCCTACCGGCTCGTCATCGGGCATGAGCGGCAGCGCCGCCTCGCCGAAGGACGTACGAACGGGGAGGCACGATGAACGACGTCGACCCGGTCGCCCTCAGCATCTTCCTGTTCTTCTTCCTGCTCGTCACGATCCTCGGCTTCCTGGCCGCGCGGTGGCGCAAGGCCGAGACGCTCGACAACCTCGACGAGTGGGGACTGGGCGGACGCAGCTTCGGCACGTTCGTCGCCTGGTTCCTGATCGGCGGCGACATCTACACGGCCTACACGTTCATCGCCGTCCCCGCGCTGCTGTATGCCGGCAACGCCACGGGCTTCTTCGCGGTGCCCTACACGATCATCCTCTACCCGATCATCTTCATCTTCCTGCCGCGCCTGTGGTCGGTCTCGCACCGCCGCTCGTACGTCACGCCGGCCGACTTCGTGCAGGGTCGCTTCGACTCCCGCGGCCTGTCGCTGGCGATCGCGTTCACCGGCATCCTGGCGACACTGCCCTACATCGCGCTGCAGCTCGTCGGCATCCAGGCAGTGCTCGATGTCATGGGACTCGGCGGCGGCGAGGACGCCAGCTGGTTCCGCAAGGACGTCCCGCTGTTCGTCGCGTTCGCGCTGCTGGCGGCCTACACCTACTCCTCGGGGCTGCGGGCGCCGGCGCTGATCGCATTCGTCAAGGACACACTGATCTACCTCGTCATCATCGTCGCGGTGATCTATCTGCCGACCCAGCTCGGCGGCTGGAGCGGCATCTTCGACTCGGCAGGCAAGGCGTTCGACTCGTTCAACAAGGACAGCGCCGACGCGATAGCCAGCGGTGAGGCGCGACCCAAGGGCCTGATCCCGGGGCTGGGAGTCTCCCAGTGGGCGTACGCCACACTGTCGCTCGGCTCGGCGCTCGCGCTGTTCATGTATCCGCACTCCGTCACCGCGGTGCTGTCGACCAAGAACCGCAACATCATCCGGCGCAACGCGGCGCTGCTCCCGGCGTACTCGTTCCTGCTGGGCCTCCTGGCGCTGCTGGGCATCGCCGCAGTCGCCGCGGGCATCCAGGTCAAGAACCCGCAGCTGGCGATCCCCCAGCTTTTCGAGCAGGAGTTCTCGCCGTGGTTCGCGGGTGTCGCGTTCGCCGCGATCGTCATCGGTGCCTTCGTGCCGGCCGCGATCATGTCGATCGCCGCCGCCAACCTGTGGACCCGCAACATCTACAAGGCGTTCCTCAACCCAGGGGCGACCGACGCGCAGGAGGCCAAGCAGAGCAAGCTCGCGAGCCTGCTCGTGAAGTTCGGCGCGCTCCTGTTCGTGCTGGCGCTGCCCAAGGACTTCGCGATCAACCTGCAGCTGCTCGGCGGCATCTGGATCCTGCAGACGCTGCCGGCGATCGTCATCGGCCTCTACACGCGCTGGTTCCACCGCTACGCCCTGATCGCCGGCTGGGCGGTCGGCATGGCGTGGGGCACGATCGCGGCCTACAACACCGAGGTCGTCGGAGACCCGGGGTCGCACTTCGGCGGCTCGGTCGCTCCGCTCGAGGTGCTCGGCATCCACATCAGCGACAACCTCATCTACTTCGGGTTGACCGCGCTCGTGCTCAACCTGATCGTCGCGGCCGTCGGCACGGTGATCTGCCGGGTGCTCGACGTGGACGCCGGCACGGACGACACGCATCCGACCGACTACCTGGCCGACGCCGGGGACCCCGAGGTCGTCGACCGCCTCGACCCGCTGTCCACCCCGCCGGTGGACTAGGACCGCCTAGTGGCTCGGGGCTGCCGGGGCCTCGGGTCTGGCGTCGGGGACGTGGTCGGCGCGGTAGACAT
The DNA here is from genome assembly GCF_004134905.2 of Aeromicrobium ginsengisoli. Classification (GTDB taxonomy): domain Bacteria; phylum Actinomycetota; class Actinomycetes; order Propionibacteriales; family Nocardioidaceae; genus Aeromicrobium; species Aeromicrobium ginsengisoli. Next base: position 1,140,972 of record NZ_SDPQ02000001.1, read on the forward strand.
CGGGCTCGATGTAGACCTGCTGCGCCATCGGCTCCGCCGCGCGTACGTTGCGCTCGGCGGCGTCGATGACCTCGGCGATGCCGGCACCGGTCGCATCGGCCTCGATGCCGATCTTGACCGCGACGAGCAGCTCCTCGGGCGCGATGTGCAGCGTCTTCATGTGGATGATCTGCGTGACGCCGGGCGTGGACTCGATCGCCGAGCGGATCCGGCCGATCGCGTCCTTGCTGGCCGACTCGCCGATCAGCAGGCTCTTGACCTCGATCGCCAGGATGATCGCGACGACGATCAGCAGCACACCGATGAAGCCGGTGCCGATGACGTCGAAGTAGGCGTTGTCGGTGATCAGCGACAGGCTCACCGCCAGGAACGCGGCGATGAGGCCGACCAGCGCGGCGAAGTCCTCGAGCAGGATGACCGGGAGCTCGGGCGACTTGGCCTTGCGGATGAACGACCACCAGCTCTGCGCACCGCGCACCTTGTTGCTCTCGATGATCGCGGTGCGGAACGACAGCGACTCGAGCACGATCGCGACGCCGAGCACGACGAGCGGGACGAGGCGCCACGTGCTGTCGAGCCCGCCGTCGTGGCCGTCGTGGATCTCGTGCCACTTGTGATAGGCCTCGTAGAGCGCGAACAGGCCGCCGACGCTGAACAGCACGATCGACACGACGAACGCGTAGATGTAGCGCTCGCGGCCGAAGCCGAACGGATGCTCTTCGGTCGCCTCACGCTGGGACCGCTTGCCGCCGACCAGCAGCAGCACCTGGTTGCCCGCATCGGCCAGCGAGTGGATCGACTCGGCCAGCATCGACGAGAACCCCGTCAGCAGGAACGCGATGAACTTCGTGATGGCGATCCCGGTGTTGGCCAGGAGCGCAGCGATGACTGCCTTGTTGCCGCCTTCGGTGGCCATCCTCAGATCGCCCGGGCTTCGTCGACGAGCATCACGGGGATGTCGCGGCGGACCGGATAGGCCAGGGCGCAGGCGGTGCAGACGAGCTCACTCGCCTCGTCGTCGACCGCGAGGGTGGCCCGGCACTGCGGGCACACCAGGATCTCGAGCAGGGCGGGGTCAAGATTCATGTGGAGCAGCCTACCGACGGATCACCGCGAGGACCTCATCGCGCACACGTGCCATGGTCTCCTCGTCGTCGCCCTCGACGTTGAGCCGCAGCAGGGGCTCGGTGTTGGAGGCACGCACGTTGAACCACCAGCGGTCGCCCGTGATGGTCAGGCCGTCGAGGGTGTCCTGCGGCAGGTCGGCGTACGTCGTCGAGAGCTCCTCGAGGATCGCCGGACCGTCGTCGACGGTGCTGTTGATCTCGCCCGAGGCGACGTAGCGCTCGTATTGAGCCATGAGCTCCGACACCGTGCCGTCGGTCTCGGCGAGTGCCGCCATGACGTGCAGCGCCGCGATCATGCCGGAGTCGGCGAGGAAGAAGTCCTTGAAGTAGAAGTGCCCGGAGTGCTCGCCGCCGAACACCGCGCCGGTGCGCGCCATCTCGGCCTTGATCAGGGAGTGCCCGACCGGCGTGCGTACGGCGGTGCCGCCGTTCTCGGTGATGATCTCCGGCACGGCCTTGGACGTGATGACGTTGTGCAGGATCGTCGCGCCGGGCGTCGTCAGCAGCGCCCGCGAGGCGATGAGCGCCGTGATCGCCGACGGCGAGACGACGTCGCCGAGCTCGTCGACGACGAAGCACCGGTCCGCGTCGCCGTCGAACGCGAGGCCGACGTCGGCGCCGGTGTCGCGCACCGTGGCCTGCAGGTCGACCAGCGTGCTGTGGTCGAGCGGGTTGGCGTCGTGGTTGGGGAACGTGCCGTCGAGCTCGAAGTACATCGGCGTCAGCTCGACGTTGAGCGTCGCGAACACCGAGGGCACGGTGTGTCCGGCCATGCCGTTGCCGGCGTCGGCGACGACCTTGAGGCGGCGCCGGCCGGGGATCGGCACGATCTCGTGGAGGTAGGCGGCATAACGGCTGAGCGCGTCGAGCTCCTCGTACGTCCCCGTCGGCTCGGGCAGCTCGGTGCGGGCCAGGAACGCCGTGGCCTGCTCGGCGATCGCCGAGAGCCCGGTGTCGTAGCCGATCGGCTTGGCCCCGGCGCGGCACAGCTTGATGCCGTTGTACTCCGCGGGGTTGTGGCTCGCGGTGATCATGGCACCGGGCAGGTCGAGGTCGCCTGAGGCGAAGTAGAGCAGGTCGGTCGATGCCAGGCCGATGCCGATGACGTTGCCACCCTGGGCGCGTACGCCGTCGGAGAACGCCTCGACGAGCAGCGGCGACGTGTCGCGCATGTCGTGGCCGATCACGGCGGTGCCGCCCCCGGCCACGCCGGTCTCGAGGGCGAACGCCTCGCCGAGGGCACGGGTCAGGGCAGGGTCGAGCTGTTCGGGCGAGCGGCCGCGTACGTCGTACGCCTTGACCACCTCCGCCAGACGGGGGTCGATCAAGAGTCGGGCCTCACGAGTCGAAGGGCGGGTGGTCCATCAGGTTGTGGAGCGGGCGGGCGGCCGGCCTCACGTACGGCATCGGCCAGGGCCAGCAGGTCGTCGCGCGTGGGCTCGGCAGCAGCGGGGTCGGGCGCGAGGCGCAGGACGTTCCAGCCCTGCGGCGCCGACATGCGCTGCGAGTGCTCGGCGCACAGGTCGTAGGTGTGCGGTTCGGCGTAGGTCGCGAGAGGACCCAGCACCGCTGTCTGGTCCGCATAGACATAGGTCAGCGTCGCCACTGCCGTCTGGGAGCACGCAGAACGCGTGCATCGTCTCACCGCACCCACGAGGTGAGGTTATCCCTGACTCCGAAGCGCGCGCGTTAGGCTCACCGCATGGATCACTTCGGCGGCGCCGTCAGCGGCCCCCGACCCGGCCGGATGCGCGATCGACGTGGCCGTGGGCCGCGCGGACCGATGGCCCTGCCGGGGCCGCTCTCGCCACGCAGCGTGCCGGTGCACCGTCCTGCCAGGGCGTCGTTCGACCTGCTGGTCGGTGACGTGCTGGCCGCCCTCGAGCCCCACTTCGCGGTCGAGCCGGACCACGTCGACGTCGTCGTCGAGGAAGCTCCGATGCTGCCACCGGAATGGACCGACGACGTGCCGTTGAGCATCGTCGCGCCCGGACCCGCGGGTGCGCGCGTCGTGCTGTTCCGCATCCCGATCGCCCAGCGGTGCTCGGGCAACGAGGATCTCGAGGACCTCGTCTGGACGGTCGTCCTCGACCGGCTCGCCGAGGTCTGGCACATGTCGCCCGACGACCTCGACCCGCGACCGCGCTAGCTGACTGGACGGACCTGCGGGCTCAGCACCGTGACGGGTGCCGGGGTCAGGGCCAGCGAGCTGATGCCGTCGCCCTTGACGTACGTCGCAGCCGCGACGACCTTGCCGTGCGGCGTCACCACGAAGTAGGCCGCCTCCGGTGTCTCGAGCCTGGTCCAGGTCGTGGTGCCGGCCTTGATCTTGACGGTCGTCGCGGCCAGACGCCGCATCGACGAGTCGTAGGCCTGCACGTCGACTGTCGCCGCGGCACCCGGTGCGGTCAGCAGCAGGCGCGGCGCACCGATCTTGGGACCTACCTCGACGGGCACGACGGACGGACCCGTCAGCGCCGGGACCGCCTCGGCGTACGCGTAGTCCTTGGCACTCGGCGCCATGCGGACCGTCGCGGAGACCGGCTGGTCCGACGTGAGCTGAAGCGCCTGGGCGCCGGAGCCCGCGGACTTGGGCACCGTGATCGAACGCGTGGCACCTGCCCGCACCTTGATCTGGTCCAAGCCGGACGGCGCGAACGTGTTCTTCGCGCCGATGACCTTGACCGAGACCCGCGCGGTGTCGGCGCCGGGGTTGAGCACCATCAGCGTCCGGCCCTGAGCACCCTGGACGAGTCCACCGATGACCTGTTTGCGTCGCGGCGACAGCGTCGCGGACACCGGCTCGGTGCCGCTGAAGACGGTCGTCGCGCTGTCGTTGACGACCGCTGAGAGCGAGCCGCGCCGACGGTGCACGTGCATCGCCAGCTCGGACTCCCCCGCTGCCAGCTCGTCGAGCCGGATGCGGCGCACCGACGACGGGCCGACCACGATGCCTTCGGACCCCACGGCGTCGATCTTGCCCTTGGGGCCCCACAGCGACAGGTCGACGGCGGCCGGGGTGTCGGCGAGGTTCGTCAGGATCAGCGTCGAGAAGTGCTTGCCACCCGAGCCGAGGCCCAGCAGCCAGGCGTCGTCGACGACACCCGGGCACGAGCCGACCACGAGTCCGCCGCCACCCTTCTTGGGCGCGGTGCCGGCAAAGAATCCCACAGGGCCCGATGCCCGGCCGGCCTGCTGGACCATCACGCCGGAGCCGTCGACCACGGACGTACGCCATGAGGACGGCTTCTCGAGCTCGGCGTCACGCGCGCGGCCCGGGAAGATGTTGGCCTTCGCGCCCGTGCCCGCGCGCACCTGGCCGGACGCCACCGTGATGACCGAGCCGGCCGGGCAGGCGTACGACGCCTCGCCGACGATCACGCGCGACGGGGGACGCCCCGACTCCGAGCTCGACGGGGCGACGAGGGCGAGCAGGACGAGGGCCACAGCGGCAAACGGCAGCACCAGAATGCGCAGATCCTTCATGTTCGCTCGCTGGCGCTGGCTCATGCCGTCACCTCCGCGTCTTCCTGGTCGTCGAGCGGCTCGGGGGCGGCGCGACGGCGTACGGGCGCGGTCAGGACGATCGCCACGAACCAGGCCAGAGCCTGCAGCACGCCGATCCCGCGGTGCCACCACGGCACGTCGGCGGCGTCGTTCGTGGGCTGTGGCGCGAGGGTCCAGACCCGTGAACCGGGCTGGTCGCTGCCGGCCGGCGAGAGCCGGGGCGCGGCGTCGATCCTGCGGCTGACCTCCGGGTCGGCGCTCGGCGCGTAGATCGAGTCGATGCCCAGCTCCCCGAGCGAGTCGATGTCAGCGGTCGTCGCCTGCGCGAGGACGCGCCGCACGATGGCAGTGAGCCGGCTCGCCTCCGCGGACGACGCCGTCACGGCCTCCTGCCCGAGGAACGGCCCGTCACCGGCGACGACGCGATAGTCGACTCCGCCGCGGATGCTGCCCGTCAGGATCAGGGTGTCGCCGGGACGTTCGGCGAGGAAGACCGGCACGACGTTGTCGCGGCCGTCGTCGAGCGGATCGGCGTCACCGCGGACGACCCACCAGCCCAGCGTGCCGACCGGGAGCACCAGCGCGACGACCACGGCAGCCGTGAGCGCAGGACGTGGCCAGGACAGTGCCGCGGGCACCGCCAGCAGGACCGCGGTCAGCAGGCCGCCGATCCACACGACGGTCGGGATGCCGACCCACGGCGTGATGTCCGCGGGTCCGGCATGGGTCGAGTACGTCACGAGTGTCCCGGCCAGCGCCGCACCCTGGCCGAGCAGGGCGACGAGCCACGAGAGCAGCACACCGGTGCGCGTACGCCGGGGCACCAGAGCCACCAACGCCAGCACGAGCACGCCGACCGTCAGCCATTCCGGTGCCGCGCCGGGTCCTCCCGCTCGGCCGAGGACGACCTCACGGACGGTGGCCGAACCGGGCAGCGGAGAGCCGGCCTCCCACCACGTGCGCCAGGGACGCAGGGCGCGCTGGGCGAGCCACGGCCCGAGCAGCACGAGCGGCACGACGGCCGCGACCACGAGCTGGCCACGGACCCAGCGCCCTTCGGCGTACCAGAGGATCAGCAGGCCACCGAGACTCATGGGCAGGACGATCGGGGCGAACGCTGACGCGAAGGCGATCCAGATGCCGAGCCGCAGCGCGAGCTGCCAACCCGGCTTCTCGGCGAGCTGCCACGCCGTGTTGGCGATGATCGGCAGCACCACGAGCGCGACGACCGTGCCGAGCCGGCCCTGGCTGACGGCGCCGGTCGCGACGACGCACAAGGCGTACGAGACCGCCCAGACCATGCGGGGCACCCGGTGCGAGCTGATCTGCCGGCCGAAGCGATGCGCCGTCAGGGCGGCGAGCGGGACGGCGAACACCATGGCGACCGTGATGACGAGCCCGGGGTGGAACCACACCGGCGTCGCGAGCACGGCGAGCGGAAGGGCGAAGACCGGGGCCAACGTCTCGCTCGGCAGGCCGACGTCGTGGCGGGCACCGAGGAGCAGGTCCCACCAGCCTCCGGCCGAGCCGGGTGCCGGCAGCAGGGCTCCGCCGTGCAGGCCGCCCCCGAACAGCCCGCGACCCGCGATCACCGAGAGCACGATGAGCACCAGGACCGTGGCGAGCCACGGCCGGCGCTGCAGGAGCGACGGTCCGTCATCGAGGTCTTCGGTCTCGTCAGGCGCCTGGTCGAGCGTCGTGGAACGCCGACCGACCGACTCGACGGCCTCGGGCTTGATGAGCGCGGTGGCGGTGTCCCGCACCATGTCGAAGCCGTGCTGGTAGGGCAGCCAGAACGGGGCGAGCAGATGCCGGATCGCCCGGTGTGAACGCTTGGCAGTGGCGCGCCGGCGACGCCGCGCCTTGATGAGCTTGAACGGGTGCGTGTAGGCCGAGCGCAGCGCCAGCAGCTCGTCGCTCGCTGCCTCGGGATCCTTGCCGATCAGCAGGCCGACGACCCGCAGCAGCGATCCGAAGAACAGCCGGACGTACTGCCACAGGAATCGCGGCATCGGGGAGTTGGCCAGCAACGTGTAGATCGCCGCGCGGCGCTCCTCCCAGTGCGGCAGGTCCCCGGCGGTGCGCGTGCGGGTGCCTCGACGGCTCGACTCGGCGTGGAACAGCACGGCGGCCGGTGCCGTCATCGTGCGGTAGCCAGCACGGGCGACGCGCCAGCCGAAGTCGATGTCGTCGAAGTACAGGCGCAGGTTGGGGTCGAGGCCGTTGAGCTCGTCCCACACGTCGCGGCGGATCAGCATGCCCGCGGTGTTGACCGCCAGGACGTCGCGGGGCCGGTCGTGCTGTCCCGCATCGGGCTCGCCGGTCTCGAGGCCGGTCTCGCGTGACCCCGTCGCCGTGATCGTCAGGCCGACCTCGAGCAGGCGGCGCAGGGAGGGCCACTCGCGGATCTTGGGGCCGACGGCCGCGATGTCGGGTGCCGACGTCGCGGTGTCGAGCAGGCCCGAGAGCGTCCCCGGCAGCACCGACGAGTCATCGTGCAGGAGCCAGATCCAGTCCGTATGGGGCATGGACTCCAGCCCCAGACGTACGGCCTCGCCGAAGCCCGTGCCGGACGCGGCGTACGTGATGCGCTCGGCCCCGAACGAGTCGCGGAGCAGATCAGCGCTGCCGTCGGTCGAGCTGACGTCGACGACGCGCCACGTCGTGGGTGCGTAGAACATGTGCGCGAACGAGGCGAGGACCTTGGGGAGCCAGGTGGCGCCGTTGTGGGACACGAGAATGGCACCCACGGTGGGCGGATCATCGAGCCAATGGCGCGTCGTGCTGGTCTCGTCCACGTAGAGCGACTCTAGTGGACGAGGAAAGCGTGCTCTTCTAAGCCCGCTTCTTCAGCTTGCGACGTTCACGCTCGGACAGACCGCCCCAGATGCCGAACCGCTCATCATGTGCCAGGGCGTACTCGAGGCACTCTCCACGGACGTCGCACGTCAGGCACACTCGCTTGGCCTCACGTGTGGATCCGCCCTTCTCAGGGAAGAATGCCTCGGGGTCCGTCTGAGCGCACAGCGCGCGCTCTTGCCACATGAGTTCCTCATCGAGCTCTTGCGGCAGACCCAGATCGAATGACATACATGGAATTACAGTCCTGTCACCTGTCACAAGTCAAGCCGAATGGCAAGATTCACGAAATCCCCGGCGTGTCGCCCCCGTGCCGGACGCCTGAACAGGCAAGACAGAATGGCCGGCATGCGCATCCTGCTGGTCGTCGGCGCCGACGGCGCCCCCTTCGCCCACGAGCTCGGAGAGCTCCTCGGACCTGACGACGAGCTCACGGTCGTCGCCCCTACGGTTCGCGGGCACGTCTCCGCAGGGCTGCAGGCGAGCCCCGACCTCGACGGACTCCTGACTCCCCCACTCACGACGTACGCCGTCGCCGATGCGCTCGAGGCAGTCGGCTACACGCCACCGTGGCAACGAGCCAGCGACCAGGCCGTGGCGGCGCGGCTCGTCCGCACCGAGCTCGTCATGACCGGGACGTCCCTCACGGATGCGACGATCGCCGCCGGCATCCGTGCCGCGCTGCCCTACCGCCTGCTGCCCACGTGCGAGGAGCGCGCCGAGTTCAGGGTCGTGGTCGGCTCGGACGAGCCCCGTGCGATCCCGGTCGACGAATACCTCGCCGATCCGTCCGCCCACGAACCGTCCCAGCTGCTCCTCATCGCCGACCAGATCTCGGTCTCCTCCGCCGTCTCGTCGGCACTGCTCGACTGCGACGTGCTCGTGCTCGGCCCGTCGAGCCGGACGCTGGCGCTCGATCCGGTGCTGCGTACGCCGGGCTTCCGCGACCTGGTCAGTGACGAGCTGCCCGTCCTGGTCGTCGACCACGACGACACCGCGCCGGCCGAGCTCGTGCGTGTTGCCGGTCTGCGCGAGGCCGATCCAGGCCGGCCGGAGCCCGTGCCGGCAGACGCGGGTGCCGTGCTCGCGGCGGTCCGCAAGGTGGTGGCGGCGTGAACACCCTCGACCAGCTGCTTCGAACCTCGGCAGATCCGTCGCAGCCCCTCGTGACCTACTACGACATGGCGACCGGCGAACGCGTCGAGCTCAGCACGACAACGACGGCCAACTGGGTCGCCAAGACCAGCAACTTCCTCGTCGACGACCTGGACGCCGGTCCCGGCACCCGCATCCGCATCGGCCTGCCGAGCCACTGGCTCACGACGGTCTGGATCCTCTCGGCCTGGAACGTCGGCGCATCGGTCGTCGACCACGCTGCCGACATCGGGCTGAGCGGCCCCGATCTCGTAGCCGACGAACCCCATCGGGTCGCCGCCTCGCTGCGCCCCCTCGGCGGCCGCTTCCCGCAGCCCCCCGAGGGCTTCCTCGACCTCGGCGCAGAGGTGCCGGGCCACGGCGACCACTTCATGGCTCTCGATCTCCCCGAGCCGTCCACGGCCGCGCTCGACCTCGACGGGACGACGAGCACGCACGCCGAGCTGCTCGCCTCGGTCGTCCCGGATGCCGCTCGGCGGCTGGTCGTGCCGGGCAGCATCCGGCGAGACGCCGAGCTCATCACAGCCGCCTGCCTCGGTGGCGGCTCCCTCGTGATCGTGGCGTCCGCCACACCCGAACAGATCTCACGCGTGGCCGCGCAGGAGGGCGCCGAGGACCAGTAGGTCGATCCATTACACTCGACGATGCCTCGACGGCAGGTCGTCAGGCACCTCCGAATGCCTGAACAGTAGGGACATCACACGGATGACAACCGCCGAGGACGCGGCGCGCCTGGGCCTCCACAAGGTCGGCGGTCGCCCACCACTGCGCGACTACGTCGCGGATGTCTGGAGGCGACGGACCTTCATCTACTCGATGGCCCGGTTCAAGATCGAGTCGGAGAACCAGCAGAACTCGCTCGGCATGCTGTGGGTCATCCTCAAGCCTCTGCTCAACGCCTTGGTCTACGGCCTGATCTTCGGCCTGCTGCTCCCCAGCAACACCCGGCCCCCGCACTTCGTCGAGTTCCTGCTCATCGGCGTCTTCGTGTTCGAGTTCTTCGCGCAGTCGTGGACCGCGGGCGGCAAGTCGATCACCAACAACGCCTCGTTGGTGCAGAGCCTGGCGTTCCCGCGCATGGTGCTGCCGCTGGCGGCCGTGACGCAGCGCTTCCTGCAGTTCCTGCCGACCGTGGGCATCATGCTGGTGTTCCTGCTCGCCAGCGGCAACCGGCCGCAGCTGCACTGGCTGCTGATCATCCCGATCTTCGCGCTCTACTTCGTGTTCAGCTGCGGGCTCGCACTTGTCACCGCCCGGCTCGCCGCGCACTGGCGCGACCTCAACAACTTCCTGCCGTTCCTGACCCGGTTCTTCTTCTACACGACGGGGATCTTCTTCAGCGTCGAGGAGCGCTTCGGCGCTCGTGACGGGCACAAGGGTCACCCGACGATCATCAAGATCAGCGACTTCCAGCCGATTCACGAGTTCCTCAGCCTGGCGCGCTCGGCGCTCCTCGCCGGCGACTCCTACACGATCGACGAGCGCTACTGGCTGTTCGCCGGCACCTGGTCGATCGGCCTGTTCGTGTTCGGCGTCTGGTTCTTCTGGCGCGCTGAGGAGAGGTACGGCCGTGTCGACTGACCAGACCCCGGTCCAGGCTCCCCAGCCGCCCAAGGACCGCAAGCCCGTCGTGATCGTCGACGACGTGCACGTCGAGTACAAGGTGTTCGCCACCGGCAAGCGCCCCACCGCCGCCGACCGCCGCTCCAAGGTGCTGCGCGGCCGCGGCAAGCAGATGCGCACGGTCCACGCGCTCAAGGGCGTGTCGTTCACGGCGTACGAGCAGGACAGCATCGGCGTCATCGGCACCAACGGTTCGGGCAAGTCGACGCTCATGCGGGCGATCGTCGGGCTCACGCCGGCCAGCCGCGGCGCGATCTATGCCTCGTCGCGACCCAGCCTGCTCGGCGTCGGCGCGGCGCTGATGAAGGACCTGTCCGGCGAGCGCAACATCATCCTCGGCGGTCTGGCCATGGGCTTCTCGATGGACGAGATCGAGGCCAGCTTCGACGACATCGTCGCGTTTTCGGGCCTCGAGAAGTTCATCGACCTGCCGATGCGGGCCTACTCCTCGGGCATGACGGCGCGCCTCAAGTTCGCCCTCGCCAGCGTCCAGACCCACGACATCCTGATCGTCGACGAGGCGCTCGCGGTCGGCGACCGCAAGTTCCGGGCCCGCAGCGAGGCGCGCATCCGCGAGATCCGCGACAACGCCGGCACGGTGTTCCTCGTCAGCCACTCGATGCAGTCGATCCTCGACACCTGCAGCCGGGTCATCTGGCTCGACCAGGGCACGCTCGTGATGGACGGCGACCCCGAAGAGGTCATCGACGCCTACAACGAGGCACAGGACAAGTAGCGCGCACGCCTCTCCCAGCCATGGGCCGGGCGAGCGAAGGCAGGCGCCCGGGCGAAGCCCGGCAGCGGTGAGGAACGAACCGCTGGTGCGGCGAGGTACGCCCTAGCAGACGGCTTGGAGGTCGTCGGTCTGGTTGGCCGCGTTGCCCGAGTCGTCCTTGGGCTTCTTGGTCGGCGCGACGGTCGACTCCGACTTGTCGATCGCCTTCTGGATCGCGGCCTGGATCGCCGGGAAGTCAGGCGTCACGGTGCTGAAGGCCGGCGGGACGACCGACACCGTGCGAATCTTCTGTCCGCGTGCCTTGAGCGCGAGGTCCGCGAACTGACCGAGCTCCTTGGCCGGGATGTTGGTGCTGAGCAGCTGCTTGCCGGACTTGGCGATCTTGGTGGCGTTGAGCAGCACCGTCTGGGGGCTGAGCTGGCTGACCATCGCGGCCATCAGGCACTTCTGCCGGCCCATGCGGGTGTAGTCGTCGGACTGCACGCGACTGCGGGCGTACCAGAGGGCCTGCTGGCCGTCGAGCTTCTGCTTGCCGGGCTCGATGTAGGTGTTCTTCCAGGCGTCGTCGTGGCCGAACATCGCGATGCGGGACTTGACGTCGATCGTGACGCCGCCGACGGCGTTGACCAGGCCCTTGAAGCCGTTGAGGTTGATCATGACGTAGTAGTTGATCTTGAGGTTCGTGACGCCCTGGATCGCGTCGATCGTCGCGTCGAGCCCCGGGTCCTTGGCGTGCGGATAGAGGTCCGTGCGGTTCTGGGCGGCGGTGTGCACGGCGTTGAGCAGGCACGTCGGTCCGCAGTTGTAGCCGTTGGGATAGACCTTGAGCATCGGCGAGCCCTTGGAGAACGGCACGTTCTGCAGGTTGCGGGGCAGCGAGACGAGCACGACCTTGCCGGTGTTGGCGTCGATGCTGGCGACGGTCATCGAGTCGGGCCGGATGCCGGTGCGGTCGGCGCGGGCGTCCGAGCCCAGCAGCAGGATGTTGTAGCGGCCCTTGAGCGGTTCGGACGTCTTGGTCGCCTTGAACACGACCTTGACGGTGTCGCGCGAGACCTTGATGAGCTGTGAGGCGTACGCCGTGGAGCCCGCGACGCCGCCGATGATCGCGAGGTTGAGGACCGTGATGAGAGCGGCCCGCATGAAGTTGAGCCGGAACGGCGAGGCGAGACGCCAGGCATCGATGAACAGGATGACCCACAGCACCGCGACGGCGACGATGCCCGCTCGGGCCAGCAGCAGGACGTCGGTGTCGGTGAACCAGCTGAGCACCGTCGCGCGATCGGTGCGGTACTTCCAGAGCAGGTAGCCACCGCCGCCGAGAGCGCCGAGCCACATCGTCACGGCGAACCAGCCGACCGCGCGCTTGCCGACCGCGATGTGTCCGGAGCCGGGGACGAGGACCGTCATGAAGCACAGCAACAGGGCGCGGCGGAAGCGGACGCGCGGCGAGTCCAGGTGATTGTCCTGGTAGCCGCGGCCCAAGAGACTCGCGCGATGCGACATGAGATCCCTTACGGTGTGGCCGACGAAGCATCCATTATCACTGACACCCCGTCCTTCCGTGACATCGCGTCGGTGATCTCAGCGACAACTCAGGTGGTCTCGAGGCTCGGTCAGCAGGCTGCGCCGAGGTCCGAGCTCTGGTTGGCCTCGCGCGGATCCTTGGTGCCGTCGCTGACCTTGGGGATCGAGAGCTTCGCCTTGGTGATGCCGCTCGGCACCGTCGAGCGGCCCTCGGCCTTGTCGATCGCCCGGTCGATCAGGCGGCGCACCTTCGCGAAGTCGGGGTTGCCGGTGTAGATCACCGGCGGCACCAGCGAGACGGTCGAGACCTTCTGGGTCTTGGCCTTGAGCGCCAGGTCGACGAACACGTCGAGGTCGGACTTCGGGATGTTGGTCGTGAGCAGCGCCTTGCTGGAGCTGGCGATCTTCTCGACGTTGAACAGCACCTTCTGCGGGCTGAGCTGGTGCAGCATCGCGTTCATGACGCACTTCTGCCGGCCCATGCGCGAGAAGTCGTCGTTCTGCACGCGACTGCGGGAGTACCAGAGCGCCTGGTCGCCGGTCAGCTTCTGCTCGCCGGCCTCGATCCAGCCGCGAATCGGTGAGCCGATCCCGCCGATCGCGGTGCGCTGCTGGACGTTGACGCGTACGCCGCCGACGGCGTTGACGAGCTTGGAGAACCCGTGCATGTTGACCATCGCGTAGTAGTTGAGCTTCAGCCCCGTGATCTCCTCGACGGCGCCCATCGTGGCCTTGAGCCCGGGGTTCTTCTCCTTGAACAGCGACGCGTGGTCGTTGGCCCAGGTGTTGATCGCGTTGAGGTACTGACCCTCGCCGTTGAAGCCGTGCGGGAACGCCTTGGCCATGACCGACCCCTTGGGGAACGGCACGTTCTGCAGGTTGCGGGGCAGGCCGATCAGGACCGTGCGTCCGGTGTTCTTGTCGATGCTCGCAACGGTCAAGGAGTCAGGGCGCAGGCCGCTGCGCTCGGGACCGGAGTCGCCGCCGAGGAGCAGCACGTTGTAGCGTCCGTCCTTCGGCTTGGAGACGGTGTCCGCGACGAAGACACTGTTGACGAACGACGTCTGCACCGCGACGAGGTGGGCCGCGAAGAACAGGGCGCCCGCGGTCACGAAGCAGAGGACGCCGTTGATGCCGGTCATCCAGAGCCGGTGCTTGCGGCGCAGCTCGAGGGGACGCCCCAGGCGCCACGCGTCGACGATCAAGGCGACCCAGGCGATCGCGCCGGCAATCAGGATCCAGCGGCCGACCGGCAGCAGTGGCGACTCGATCGCCAGGGAGAACAGCTGCTTGCGGGAGTTCATCGCCAGGAACAGGATCACCGCCCCGACGGCGAGGAAGCCGAGCCACACGCGTACGGCGATGCGGCCGATCCGCTTGTTGCCCATCACGAGCTGGGCGGAGCCGGGCATGACGAGGGTCATCGCCGTGAGCGTCAGGGCGCGGCGGAACTGGATGCGAGCAGAGGTGTCGGCCGGGCGGGCGTACGAGCCACCCATCACGCTCGAGCGAACGTCAGACATGGTGTCCTCACGTTGGGGAAGAGGCTGAGGCGATTCTCAGTATCCACACAAACTCTCGAGTGGAGGTTGAGGGCGCGCCGGAGACGGCCGGGAATTTCGGTGGCGGCGCTCGAGCGGCTGCCGGGCGCATGAGCCGAGGTCAGGTACGGTCGTGCTCATGTCAGATCAGCGCCCCGACGGCGAGTACGGGTGGTTGTACGGCGAGGACAAGCCGACCCGCCCGGTGCCCCGCGAGGCCGCCTCCGACCTTCCCCCACCCAACCTGCCGCCGCCCGGACGCCGCGTCGGCGACGAGCCACCCAGCGGGCCGCGGAAGCCCAAGAAGCACCACAACGGACGCCGGATCTTCGGCATCATCGTGCTCGCATGGGTCGTGTTCCTGGTCGCCGTGCCGTGGTGGGCCTGGGGCCAGATCGAGAAGGTCGACGCCTCCCCCGCTTCCGGCCGTCCCGCCGAGCAGCCCGGCACGACCTACCTGCTGGTCGGCTCCGACAGCCGCCGAGGGCTGACCAAGGCGGAGCAGAAGGAGCTCGCGACCGGTGGCGACACCGGTGGTCGCGGCCGCACCGACACGATCATGTTGCTCCACACCGGCAGCGGGCCGAGCATCCTGATGTCGCTCCCCCGCGACTCGCTCGTCGACATCCCGGGCTACGGCCGCACCAAGATCAATGCCGCGTACGCCTACGGCGGTCCCAAGCTGCTCGTGCGCACGATCGAGAAGAACACCGGGATCCGCGTCGACGACTACATCGAGGTCGGCTTCGGCGGCCTCGTCAAGGTCGTCGACTCCCTCGGCGGGATCACGATCTGCCCCAAGGAACGCATCAAGGACAAGGACTCCGGCCTCGACGTCCAGAAGGGCTGCCAGACCGCCAACGGCCGGGTCGCCCTCGCCTACTCGCGCAACCGGCACTCGTACGCGACGCAGGACATCCAGCGGGTGCAGAGTCAGCGCGAGGTGCTCGGCTCGATCGCTGACAAGGCCAAGTCGCCGTGGACCGTGCTCAACCCGTTCCGTTATGTCAGCGTCGCCAAGGGCGCCTCGGGCTCCCTGCGCATCGGCGACGACGTCAGTCCCCTGGCGCTCTTCAAGTTCGCACTCGCCCTGTCGGCCTCGATGGGCGGCGGCGGGCTCAACTGCACCGTGCCGCTGAAGGACTTCGCGGTCACCTGGGATCCCGAGCGGGCGCCCAAGATGTTCGACTACATCAAGCGGGATCGCACCGACCAGATCGGCAGCCTGTGCACCAAGGACGGCCTGCCCAAGTCCTAGTGCGGCCCCGATAGGTTTGTCGGCATGACTTCTGCGGATCATCCCGGCGCGTACGCCTATGGCGTCGCCACGTTGACCTTGGACGGCACGGTCCTCGACGTCTGGTATCCCGAGCCCCGGCTCGGCACGGCACCTGACGCCGATCCCGAGCCGAGCGAGCTGACCGCGCTGACCGGGGAAGACGCGATCCGCGCCGTGCACAAGGTCGTCGTGCACACCACGATCGACGACCTGCAGGCGCCACCCACCGACGCGTACGACGTCTACCTGCGTCTGCACCTGCTGTCGCACCGGCTCGTCGCGCCCCACGGCCAGAACCTCGACGGCATCTTCGGGCTGCTGACCAACGTCGTCTGGACGTCGCTCGGCCCCTGCCCCGTCGACGGCTTCGAGGCGATCCGCGCCCGGGCCCGCGGCGCCGGCCTGCACGTCCAGGTGACGAGCATCGACAAGTTCCCTCGCATGACCGACTACGTCATCCCGTCCGGAGTCCGCATCGGCGACGCCGACCGCGTACGCCTCGGTGCCCACCTGGCCGAGGGCACGACGGTGATGCACGAGGGCTTCGTCAACTACAACGCCGGGACGCTCGGCACCGCGATGGTCGAGGGCCGCATCTCGGCCGGCGTCACGGTCGGCAACGGCTCGGACGTCGGCGGCGGCGCGTCGATCATGGGCACCCTGTCCGGTGGCGGCAAGGCCGTCATCACGGTCGGCGAGAACAGCCTGATCGGCGCCAACGCCGGCATCGGCATCTCGCTCGGCAACGACTGCGTCGTCGCCGCCGGCACCTATGTCACGGCGGGCTCCAAGGTGACGATGCCCGACGGGTCCGTCATCAAGGCGTCGGAGCTGTCCGGGCAGGACGGCATCTTGTTCCTGACCAACAGCCAGAGCGGCGCGATCGAGGCGCGGCCGCGCGGCGAGCGTACGGGCATCGAGCTCAACGCCGATCTGCACGCGAACTGAAAGTGCGGTTTCGCTGGTTCGTCGTTCTCGGGCTCGTCGTCGCGACGATCCTGGTGGCCACGGTGCTGCGCGACCGCAAGCCGCTGCGGACCGAGTTCTGCGTCGCCGAGGTCGGCAAGGTCAGGGCCGAGATCGACCTCGAGCAGGCCCGGTGGGCGTCGTTGATGGCGGCGATCTCACAGCACCGCGGCCTGCCTCCGCGCGCCACCTCGATCGCGATCGCCACGGCGTTCCAGGAGTCCAAGATCCACAACATCGACTACGGCGACCGCGACTCCGTGGGACTGTTCCAGCAGCGGACCTCGCAGGGCTGGGGCACGGTCAAGCAGATCAGCGACCCGCACTACTCGATCGGCCGGTTCTACGACGCCCTCGTCAAGGTCAGGGGCTATCAGTCGATGCCGATCACCGAGGCCGCACAGAAGGTGCAGCGCTCTGCGTTCCCCGGTGCGTACGCCAAGCACGAGGACTACGCTCGCGCGCTCGCCTCGGCGCTCCGCGGCTACAGCCCGGCGCGGTTCACCTGCCAGATCAACCCCAGGGGCAGCGGGACGATCACCCGGGTCACGGCGGACGTCAAGACGGCCTTCGGCGCCATCCCGTTCAGCACGAACGGTGACGACGCGTCCTACCCGCTCACCGGCAAGGCCTCGGACGTCAAAGCCCGGGGCTGGGCGCTCGCGCACTACCTCGTCGGCAACGCGTCGCGCCTGCGGATCACCGACATCTCGTTCGGCAACCGCGAGTGGAGCGCCGAGGACTCCGACCGGGGCTGGACCGCCCGCTCCGGCACCGACTCCGACACCGTGCGCGTCTCGACGAACTGAGCGTCAGGCGGTCAGGCGGGAGACGGCCTGGGCGACGCGCTCGTCGGTCGCGGTGAACGCCGCGCGTACGTGCTGGGAGCCCGCGGCGCCGTAGAAGTCGCCCGGTGCCGCCAGGATGCCGCGCTCGGCGAGCCAGTCGATCGTGTCGCGGCACGGCTCACCGCGGGTCATCCAGAGGTAGAGCGCACCTTCGGAGTGCTCGACGCTGAACCCGACCGACTCGAACGCCTGGCGCAGGTCGTGGCGCCGTGCGGCGTAGGTCTTGCGTTGCACGTTGACGTGCTCGTCGTCGGCGAGGGCCGCCGCCATCGCCGCCTGGACAGGCGTGGGCACCATGAAGCCGAGGTGCTTGCGGACCTCGAGCAGCTCGCTGACGACGGCCTGGTCACCAGTGACGAACGCGTCGCGGTAGCCAGCAAGGTTGGACCGCTTGGACAACGAGTGCACCGCGAGGATGCCGTCAGTCGAGCCGCCACTGATGTCCGGGTGGAGGACCGAGTAGGGCGTGCCCTCCCAGGCGAACTCCAGGTAGCACTCGTCGGAGACCACGAGCGTGCCACGCTCGCGGGCCCAGTCGACGACCTTGCGGAGGTGGTCGGGCGGCAGGATGCGGCCGGACGGGTTGGCCGGCGAGTTGAGGTAGATGATCGCCGGCACGCGCGGGCCGAGCGACAGCGTCGAGTCGGTCGCCACGACCTCGCAACCGGCATAGCGGGCGCCCACCTCGTACGTCGGATAGGCCAGCTCCGGGACGACGATCAGGTCGTCGGCGCCGAGGCCGAGCTGCATCGGCAAGTTGGCGATGAGCTCCTTGGAGCCGACCGTCGGGAGCACCTGGGAAGCGCTGAGCCCACTCACCTCGAAGCGGCGTTCGATCCAGTCGACCGCAGCCTGGCGCAACGACTCAGGCCCGAACACCGTCGGATAGCCCGGAGCGTCGGCCCACGCGATGAGCGCCTCACGGGCGACGTCGGGCGTGGGGTCGACCGGCGTGCCGATCGAGAGGTCGACCAGGCCACCGGGATGTGCGGTGCCGCGGGCCTTGGCGGCCGCCAGGGTGTCCCACGGGAAGTCCGGGAACTTCGCCGAGACGTTGCCTCGCTGTCCCATCAGGTGGCGTCTAGTCCTGGGGCTGCGGGGGCAGTGCCGCGATCAGCGGGTGGTCCTTGTCGATCACGCCGAGCTTGGCCGCACCACCGGGCGAACCGATGTCGTCGAAGAAGTCGACGTTGGCGGTGTAGTAGTCCTTCCACTCCGGCGGCGTGTCGTCCTCGTAGAAGATCGCCTCGACGGGGCACACCGGCTCGCACGCACCGCAGTCGACGCACTCGTCGGGGTGGATGTAGAGCATCCGCTTGCCCTCGTAGATGCAGTCCACGGGACATTCGTCCACACAAGCGCGGTCCTTGAGGTCCACACACGGCTGGGCGATCACGTACGTCACGAGCATTTCTCCTTCAAGGGACTGGGCTCTAGTATCACGCCTCCACCCCGGCTCCCGCACATGAGGTCCACCTCATGACATGGAAGGCTTGGGACATGACTCTGGACGCCGCCTCGATCGGGCAACGTATCGTCGTCCGCCACGTCGTGGGCGGCACCGGACCGTCGGGCGGACCCGCCATGAGCGACGTCATCGGGCGGGTGCGCGCCGTCGACGAGAACAGCGTGACGTTGGAGCGCAGGGACGGGCGTACGCAGGTCGTCGTGCTCTCGGACGTCGTGACGTGGAAGCCGGTCCCCGATCGCCCGCTGAGGCGCCGTCGCGCCGCGGACGTCAGCGCCGACGAGCTGACCCGCATCACGTCGCTGGGCTGGCCCGCGATCGAGTCGGTCCAGCTCGGCGAGTGGGAGCTGCGCACGTCACGGCGGTTCACCGGCCGGGCCAACTCGGTCGCGGTGCACGGCGACCCCGGTGTCGGTCTCGACGTCGCGCTCGACCGGGTGCTGGAGTTCTATGGCTCGCACGACGTCCCGGCGCTCGCCCAGGTCGTCGTCGGTTCGGCGGCCGAGCGCGACTTCCTCGACGCCCGCTGGACGCCGATGGCGGGCTATCACGGTGGTGCCGTCGTGCAGGTCGCCGACCTCGACCCCGCGTACGACACCGATGGTGCCGCCCGCATCGCCCCGACCGCCGACGACGACTGGCTGGCCAACTACGGCCGCGTCAACGATCCGGCGGCCGCTCGTGCCGTGCTGGAGGGCCCGGCCACGGTCGGCTTCGTCTCGATCGGCTCCCCCGCCGTCGCGATCGGTCGGGTCGTCGTCACCGGCGAGTGGGCGGGGATCGCGTGCGTCGAGGTCGCTCCGGACCAGCGCCGGCGGGGCCTGGCCCGACGGGTCGTCGAGACGTCGCTCGCCTGGGCCGTCGAGCGCGGTGCCGACAAGGCGTATCTGCAGACGATGCGCACCAACCACGCGGCGCTCGCGCTCTACGAGCCGTACGGATTCGTCGACCACCACGACTACCGCTACCTCGAGCCCGGGACCACAGCGCCCGCACAGTGAAGGCACGGCGGGCGCCCAGCCGCCGCCCGTACGGTGAAGGCATGACCCACGATCACGACGGCCCTCACGAGCACGACCTCGGCCTGTCCCACGACCTGCCGACCCTGCTGAACCGCCGGCGCGCCCTCGGCCTGCTGACCGGTGCGGGCCTGGCGGCCGCGCTGGCGGCGTGCAGCGGCAGCGACTCGTCGGGATCCCCGGCCACGACGTCGACCCCCTCCACGTCCGCCTCGACGTCCGCGGGAAGCACCTCGACCGTCACGGACGAGGTGCCCGAGGAGACCGGTGGACCGTTCCCCGGCGACGGGTCGAACGGGGTCAACGTGCTGACCGAGAGCGGGGTCGTGCGCAGCGACATCCGGTCGAGCTTCGGCGGCACCAGCACGACCGCCGAAGGAGTCACCGCGAAGCTCGAGATGACAATCTTCGACCTGAGCGGCAGCGCCGTCACACCGTACGAGGGTGCGGCCGTCTACGTCTGGCACTGCGACCGTGAAGGCCGCTACTCGATGTACGACTCGGAGATCGCCGACGAGAACTACCTGCGCGGTGTGCAGGCCGCCGACACCGACGGCAAGCTGGTGTTCACGACGACCTTTCCCGGTGCCTACAGCGGGCGTTGGCCGCACATCCACTTCGAGGTCTACAAGACCGCCGCCGACGCCCAGAAGACGACCGGCAAGCTCCGCACCTCGCAGATCGCCCTGCCGGAGGATGTCTGCAAGCAGGTCTACGCGACCTCGGGCTACGAGCAGAGCGTCACGAACCTGTCGCAGACGTCCCTGGACAGCGACATGGTCTTCAGCGACGGCTACTCGTTGCAGATGGCGACCGTGACCGGTACACCCGACGACGGCCTGACGATCCAGCTCAACGTCGCGGTCTGAGTTGCGGTGATCAGTTACTCGTCCTTGGGCTTCTTGCCGCAGATGACGTGATCGGCGGCCTGGTAGGTCGCCGTGTCGGTCTCGGTCTTGACCTTCTTGCCGCCCTTGTAGAAGTAGCGGTAGATGTCGATGTCGAAGCCCGGGATCGGGTCCTGCGGCACGCACCGGTCGGTGTCGTCGTACTGCTTGCCCGGCGTGCGGCCGTTGCGGCGGGCCGACTCGCCGGCCTTGATGTCCCACACCTTGGTGCTCCACAGCTCGACGTGCATCGTGCCGGGCGTCGACGGCGTGCTCTTGATGACGTACGCCCGGACCAGGACGCCGTACTTGGTCGGGTTCCTGAAGCGCAGGTCGAGGCTGCCGAAGTAGACCGTCGCCTCGCGGCCCACCGGGTAGCGGTTGATGTAGAACGCGTGCGGGTGGTGCTCCACGTCGTCCATGCCGCCGAAGAAGCCGGCGTTGTAGGTCGTGGTGGCGACCTGCGAGACCCCACCGCCGAGCTCCTCGCGGAACACGCCGCCGTTGATGACGGTGCCGGTCACGAAGCCGTTGGCGGCGGTGCGCTCGCCGACGATGTTGTTGAAGCTGAACGTCTCACCGGGCTTGAGGATCGTGCCGTTGATCAGCTCGGCGGCACGGCTCTGGTTGGTGTTGCGGTACTCGGCGTAGGGGAAGTGCGTCTCGAAGCTGCTGATCTTCTGCTTGATCTTGAGCGCCTTGGCGTCGGCGGTCGTGAACAGGGGCTCGACGACCTTGGCCTCCACCTCGACGGCGCGCTTCGAGCCCGACTGGGTCAGCGCCGGGAGCAGCTTGACCGCCATCTCCTTGGGCTGCAGGCCGACGCCCTCCTTGCCCGGCATGACAACGGGCTTGCCGTCCTCGATCTTCACGGTCGCGTCGACGGCCTTCTTGCCGATCCCCGTCGTGGAGTCGGTCAGCGGGCCCGCGAGCTTCTTGGGATCGAGGTAAGGCCGCAACGTGTTGTCCTTGACCCGCACCACGAGCGCCGGGGCGTAGGCCGTCACGGGCAACGAGACCTTCTTGTCGCCGACCCGGATCGTGACCGGTCCGCTCACAGCCGGCTTCGCGATGGTCTTCATCGCGTCGGCCAGCCCCGCTGAGTCGACGGCCGGCTCGACCACCGCCGTCGGGACCGTCACAGGCTTGTCGCTGACGAGGTACGCCTTGCGGATGGCCTCGGCCGCGTCGGAGCGGGCGATGACGCGCCCGGCCCGTGGCTCGCGGGCCTTGGGCTTGCCGTCAGGGAAGGTGATCTGCGCCTCGACGACCTCGCGGTTGACGGCCTCGCCGATCGTGCCGACCGAGCTCTGCAGCTTGGCGTCGTCGACGTCGAGCGCCGGATCGGTCTGGTGCTCGCCGAAGAACAGGCCGGCGATGTCGGCCGGCTTCCAGCTGCGTTCACCTCCGGCCTCGCTGATCGTGCGGTCGAGGTCGAACGCGAGTCCGGCGGCCTTGGGCTTGACGCGGAACTCGGTCTTGCCGTGGGTCAGCACGATCTCGCGGTCGACGTTGGGCGTCAACGCCTTGTCGACCGCTGCGCGCGCATCTGCGGGCGACATCCCGCTGACGTCGACGCCACCGATCGTCGCGTTGGCGGGCATGCGGCTGCCGGTCAGGAAGTAGCCGGCGACGTAGAGGACGCCGGCCACGAGCACCAGGCCGAGGAGGATGCGCCGGCCCCAGTGGGCGGAGCCGCCGTCGCCGGCATCGGTCGCGGGCGGCTGGAGATCGCGGCTGTCGTCGCCGGCATCGTCGGCCGCCGGCTCGTCCTCCATCGGTGGCGCCACGATGTCGTCGAAGTCGTCGTCGGGCGCGTCCTCGTGGTCGTACGTCGTGGCCGCCTCAGCGAGCACCGTGTCCTCGCCGGGCTGCAGCTCGTAGGCGGGCTCGACGTCGGGCACCTCGTCGAGCTCGATCTCCTCGTCGTGCTCGACGACCAGGCCCGGCTCGACGGCGCCATCGCCCTCGTCGGCGAGGCTCGGCTCGGCCGGCTCGTCGTGGACCGAGGCGGTGTCCGGTGCCGAATCCGCCGCGGTCGGCTCGTCAACGGACGGCTCGTCCGGTGTGAGGTCCTCGTCAGGCTTGTCGGTCATGTGGTGCTCCCGTAGACGGTCTTCTCCGAGTCAGGCAGACGCACGATCGTGCCGTAGTGCGAGCGGTAGTAGAGCAACGGATCGTCGATGACGTCGTTGATCGCCGCTCCGGTGACTGCGCCGACCAAGATCGTATGGTCACCACCGTCCGTGACGGAAACCGTGTCGCATTCCAGCCAGGCCAGCGACTCGTCGAGGAGTGCGGCCCCGGACTCGCCGCGGTGGAAGGCGATTCCCTGCATCTGGTCGTCCAGCGGCCGGCCCCGATGCGCGAACCACGCGGAGGCCGCGATGCCCTCCTCGGCGAGGATCGACACGCCCCAGAACCCCGTCTCGAGCACCGCTTCGTGGAACCGGCTCGACTTGTGCGAGCACACCAGCACGAGCGGAGGATCGAGCGAGACCGACGTGAACGCGCTCGCGGTCATGGCGTGATCGACGCCGTCCTGCACGGTCGAGACGACTGTGACCCCGCTGGCGAACCGCCCCAACGCACCGCGAAAGGCCTGCTGGTCCACCGTCGCGGTCATTGGCCCAGCCTAGGAGTGCGGACCACCCCGACGACGATGGCCCCTAGGCTGCCGAGGGTGAAGGACCAGCCGAGCCAGTCGGAGCTGACGAGATTGCTGCCGCCGGGCGAGAACTGCTGCGCCAGCAGCACGATTCCCCAGCCGAGGCCGAACCAGGCCCCGCCGACGGGCATGACGCGCTCGGCCGCGAGCACCACGGCGTACGTCGCCACGACGACAAGCACGAGACCCCACGGCCAGTCGACGCCGTGGAGCCGCCACACGTGTCGGTGGACAAAGGCGCCCAGCACGCCGACGTAGGCGCCGAGGACGGCGAGAGCTGCTCGCTTCACTGGATGCCGGTCACTAGAGGCCGGCGAACAGGTCTTCCTCGAGACCGTCGGGTCCGACCGGCCCACGCTGCCCCTTGGCGAGGCGGTAGAACTCGGTGCCCCACACCTGAGAGCCGGCGTTGTTGGACAGCGCGAAGAACGGGCCGTCGACCGCGATCTGCGAGGCGTGGGCCTTCATGGCGTCCATCTTGGCGTCGGCGAACTCGTCGGCCACGACCTTGGCGTCGAGCTCGTCGTCGGTCGCGCCCCACGGCAGGTTGTCGGGGTCCCAGCCCTCGAACGTCGTCTCGTCGCCGGCCTCGCGGAGCTTGCGGATGCCCTCGGCCATCTGCGACTTGGACATCGCGCTCCAATAGACCTTGGGGATGTCCCACGCCTCACCGAGCTCGGGGCGGTAGGAGCGTACGGCCGCCAACGACGTCGCATAGGTCGCGACGCGGTGCGCCTGCACGTGGTCGGGGTGGCCGTAGCCGCCGAACTGGTCGTAGGTCACCAGGACCTGCGGCCGGGTCTCGCGAATGATCTCGACGAGCAGGTCGGCCGCGACCGTGAGATCGGCGTGCCAGAACGTGTCGGGGCGGGTCTCGTCGGCGGCCGTCGCGCTGCCGTCGTCAGCCCACTTCATGCCCGAGTCACGGAAGTGTCCCGGTCCGCCCAGGAAGCGGTGGTCGGTGACGCCGAGCGCCTTCATCGCGGCCGCGAGCTCCTCGACGCGGTGCGGACCGAGACTGTCCTCGCGGTCCGCGGCGAGGTGCTCGATCTCGGGCAGCAGGATCTCGCCCTCCTCGCCGGCCGTGCACGTGACGAGCGTGACCCGGTCGCCTCGAGCGACATACTTGGCCATCGTCGCGCCGTTGCCGATCGCCTCGTCGTCCGGATGGGCGTGCACCAGCAGAAGGCGTCGGTCGGTCGAGGTCATGAGGACAGGTTACTGACCAGCACCGACAGCACACCGACGTGATTGGATCGAGACCATGACCGTCTCGTATCCCCGTCTGGCTGCCCGTACGCTTCGCTTCACGCTCGGCATCCCGCGCACCATCACGGTGTCGCCCGACGGCCGCACGGTGCGCTTCATCCGTACGCCCGACGGCGTCACCCGCACCGGCCAGCTGTGGGAGTACGACGTCGAGACGAGCACGGAGTCGGTCCTCGTCGATCCCGTCGAGCTGCTGGGCGAGGCCGGCGAGCAGCTGTCCGCCGAGGAGCGGTCACGCCGCGAGCGCAGTCGCGAGTCGGCCGCCGGACTCGTCGGCTACGACGTCGACGAGACCGGTCGCTGGGCCTGCTTCACCCTGTCGGGGCAGCTCTGGGCGGTGCACCTCGGCGCCAAGGCGGTCCATTCCCTGCCGAGCGTCGGCGCCGTGATCGACCCGCACCTCGACCCGACGGGACGACTCATCGCGTACGCCTCCGGTGGTGCGCTGCGTGTCATCGGCGTCAACGGCCAGGACGAACACGCACTGGTCGAGCCGGAGTCCGCGACCGAGGTCTGGGGCCAGGCCGAGTTCATCGCGGCCGAGGAGATGGACCGCTTCCGCGGGTTCTGGTGGGCGCCCGACGGCCAGTCGCTGCTGGTCGAGCGATATGACGAGGCGCCGGTCCAGACCTGGCACATCGCCGACCCGGAGCACCCCGAGCGCGAGCCGGTCGCCCAGCGCTATCCCGCCGCCGGTACGCCCAACGCCGACGTCACGCTGTGGCACGTCGCTCTCGACGGCACCCGCACCGAGATCCAGTGGGACCGTGCGACGTACGAGTACCTCGGCCGCGTGTCGTGGAACCCGCACGGCGGTCCCGTCATCCAGGTGCTCAGCAGGGACCAGAAGTCCTCGCAGATCCTCACGGTCGACGTCACCACCGGGCGCACGAACGTACGTCGTGAGCTCGCCGACACGGCATGGGTCGAGCTGTCGTCGGCGCCGCGGTTCGCGCCCGACGGCTCGCTGGTCAGCGTCGAGGACGCCGACGGCTGGCGCCGGGTCCTGCGCGACGGCGTGGCGATCTCCCCCGACGGTTGGCAGGTCCGCAGCCTCGTCGACGTGTTCGAGGACTGTGTCGTCGCTGCGGCGTCGCAGGAGCCGACCGAGGTGCACGTCGTGCGCTTCGGCTTCGACGGTGTCGTCACCGAGATCACCGAGGGCGCCGCGGTCCACGGCGCTGTGATCGGCGGGCCCACCACCGTCGTCGTCCGTTCTGGCCTCGAAGCCGTCGGCACGACCGTCATGGTGCACCGGGAGGACGCCGAGCCGGCGCCTATTGCGGTGCTCGCTGAGCCTGCCCCGCACGAGCCGGTCGTCACGATCCTCGCCGCCGGCGAGCACCAGCTGCGCACGGCGATCCTGTTCCCCTCCGGACACGAGCCGGGCTCACGCCGCCTGCCGGTCCTGATGGATCCGTACGGTGGACCGCACGGCCAGCGCGTGATCGCCTCGGCACGAGCATTCCTCGAGCCGCAGTGGCTCGCCGACCAAGGGTTCTGCGTCATCGTCTCGGACCCCCGTGGCACGCCCGGGCGCGGGCACGCGTGGGAGCGGGCTGTGCTGCACGAGTTCGCCACGGTCACGCTCGACGACCAGGTGGCAGCGCTCGAGGCGGTCGCCAAGGCGCACCCCGACGACGTCGACACGACTCGCGTCGGCATCACCGGCTGGTCGTACGGCGGCTATCTCGCGGCGCTCGCGGTGCTCAAGCGGCCCGACGTGTTCCACGCCGCCGTCGCCGGTGCGCCCGTGACCGAGTGGCGGCTCTACGACACGTGCTACACCGAGCGCTACATGGGCGATCCCCGGACGCGGCCCGAGGTCTACGACCGCAACTCGCTGCTGCCGTTGGCGCCGGGGCTCGAGCGGCCGCTCATGATCATCCACGGTCTCGCCGACGACAACGTCGTCGCCGCCCACACGCTGCAGCTGTCGTCGGCGCTGCTGGCCGCGGGCCGGCCGCACACGGTCCTGCCCCTGTCCGGCGTGACCCACATGACGCCGCAGGAGGTCGTGGCCGAGAACCTCAAGCTGCTGCAGGTCCAGTTCCTGAAGGAGCACCTGGGGGCGTAGCGGCCCTTGAGCTGGTCTCAGTCCTTGAGGCGCTTCGGCCCGCCGGGGAGCTCGGGCGGGTCGTCGGGCAGGCGGTCGTCGCCGGGCAGCCAGCCGCCGTACACGTCGACCATCTCGACGACGCGGTCGTCGAACGGCTCGACCACGAGGACCCACGCGCGGTCCTCCCAGTCCTCCTCGCCGGCGAACGCCTCACGCGTCAGCGTCGTCGAGTAGCCCTCGCTCTCGAGGGCCTTGACCAGCTCGACGGCATCCTCGTCGGAGTCGAA
The DNA here is from genome assembly GCF_004134905.2 of Aeromicrobium ginsengisoli. Lineage (GTDB taxonomy): Bacteria > Actinomycetota > Actinomycetes > Propionibacteriales > Nocardioidaceae > Aeromicrobium > Aeromicrobium ginsengisoli. The sequence continues at coordinate 1,167,797 of NZ_SDPQ02000001.1, forward strand.
GTAGATTCCTGTCACGTTCCGATCGTATGATGATCCGGTACGCATCCCCGAGGACAGGTAGCCGGAACGTTGAAGCTCTGAGGTCAGATCCCGCGCAGCAGCCCACAGTGGCCTGCGCACCCATCGACCTCATGGAGCGCACATGCGTGCATCACTTTCTGTCACCGACCTCTCTTTCGCCTGGCCTGACGGCTCGCCCGTGTTCTCCGGCCTCGACCTGGGCATCGGTCCAGGGCGCCACGGCCTCGTCGGGCTCAACGGCTCCGGCAAGTCGACACTGCTGCGGCTGATCGCCGGCGAGCTGACACCACAGGGCGGCACGATCGGCGTCGACGGCGCCGTTGCCCACCTGCCCCAGGACCCCGGCGCCGAGCCGAGCCAGACCGTGGCGGAGGTGCTCGGCATCGCCGGGACCCTCGCCGCGCTCGCTCGCGTCGAGGGCGGTTCGACCACCGTCGAGGACTTCGACGCGATCGGCGACCGCTGGGACATCGCCGAGCGTACGGAGGCAGGGCTCTCCCGGCTGGGCCTCGGCCACCTCGGCCTCGACCGCACTGTCGCGTCCGTCTCCGGCGGCGAGCTCGTGCTGCTGTCTCTGGTCGCGCGGCTGCTGACCCGCCCGTCGGTGCTCCTGCTCGACGAGCCGACCAACAACCTCGACGCCGCTGCCCGCGACCGGCTGATCGACATCGTCGCCTCGTGGAAGGGCACGTTGCTCGTGGTGAGCCACGATCGCCAGCTGCTCAATGCGATGGACGACATCGGATCGCTGCGCGGCGGCTCGGTGCGCTGGTACGGCGGCGGCTACGACGACTACGAGGCCGCCGTCGCGGTCGAGCAGGAGGCCGCCGAGCGGGCCGTACGCGCCGCCGAGTCCGACCTGCGAGCTCAGAAGCGTGACCGGATCGAGGCCGAGTCGGTCCTCGCGACGCGGCGCAAGCAGGGCGAGAAGGCCTGGGCCGAGAAGCGGATGCCCAAGATCGCGATGGGCAACTACAAGCGACGCGCCCAGGTGTCGGCCGGCAAGCTGCGCGGCGTGCACGACGACCGGATCGAGGACGCCACAGCACGGCTGGCCGAGGCCGAGGAGCTCGTGCACGACGACCGCGAGATCCGCGTCGACCTGCCGGACACCGTGGTGCCTGGTGGCCGCGACGTCCTGACCCTCGACGGGGTCCGTCCGGCGTACGGCGAGCTGACGATCGACCTCGCCGTACGCGGGCCGGAACGCATCGGGCTGACCGGCGCCAACGGCACCGGCAAGACCTCGCTGCTGCGGACGATCACCGGCGAGCTCGAGCCGGCGGACGGCGCGGTGCGCGCGTACGTGCCATTGCGCTACCTGCCCCAGCGGATGGACCTCCTCGACGGGACGCTCACGGTCGCTGAGAACGTCGCCCGCATCGCGCCCAGCACGACCGAGAACGAGCGGCGGGCCCAGCTCGCCCGGTTCCTGTTCCGGGGACGTGCCGCGGACCAGCCGGCGTCGACGCTGTCCGGCGGGGAGAGGTTGCGGGCGACCCTCGCCTGCCTCCTGCTGGCCGAGCCCGCACCGCAGCTCCTGTTGCTCGACGAGCCGACCAACAACCTCGACCTGCCGAGCATCCGGCACCTGGTCGAGGCGCTGGAGTCCTACCGCGGCGCGTTCATCGTCGTGAGCCACGACGAGAGGTTCCTCGACGACCTCGAGCTCACCCGGAGGATCGACGTGTGAGGCGCCCAGCACACTGGTGACATGACCGGGACCAACTGGGCGGGCAACCTGACGTACGGCGCCTCGGCGCTCCTCGAGCCGACCTCGGTCGGCGAGCTGTGCGAGATCGTGGCCGCGGCGCCACGCGTCCGCGCCCTGGGCACCCGGCACTCGTTCAACCGGATCGCCGACACCGACGGCGTGCAGGTGTCCGTGGCGGCGCTGCCGGCCCTCCTCGAGGTCGACGCGGCGGCCCGGACCGTGACGGTCTCGGCCGGCCTGCGCTACGGCGAGCTCGTCGAAGAGCTCGACCGCGCGGGCTGGGCACTGCACAACCTGGCGTCGCTCCCCCACATCTCGGTCGCCGGCGCGATCGCCACCGGCACCCACGGATCGGGTGACCACAACGGCAGCCTCGCGAGCTCCGTGGCCGGGCTCGAGCTCGTCGCCGCCGACGGCACGGTGCTGACCGCACGCCGCGGCGATCCGGACTTCGCCGGCATGGTGGTCTCGCTCGGCCGACTCGGTGTCGTCACCACAGTGACGCTCGACATCGTGACGACGTTCCAGGTCCGCCAGGACGTGTACGAAGGCGTGTCGTGGGACGCGATCGCGGCGAACCTCGACGCGATCACCTCCAGCGCCTACAGCGTCAGCATGTTCACCGACTGGGGCGAGGCGGGAGCGGGCCAGGCCTGGCTCAAGTCGCGCGCCGACGTCACCCCGCCGGCCGACTTCTTCGGTGCCGCCCCGGCGACGCGCGAGCTGCACCCGCTGCCCGACGAGTCGGCCGAGTTCACGACCCGCCAGCTCGGCGTGCCCGGTGCGTGGTGGGACCGGCTCCCCCACTTCCGCCTCGGCTTCACTCCGAGCAACGGCGAGGAGCTGCAGACCGAGTACCTCGTGCCGAGGCACCACGCCCTCGCCGCGATCGATGCCGTACGCGCGCTCGCTCCGGCGATCCGGCCGCACCTGTTCGTCAGCGAGCTGCGCACCATCGCCGCCGACGACCTGTGGCTCAGCCCGAGCCACGACGTCGACTGCCTCGCGATCCACTTCACCTGGCGGATGCACGTGCCCGAGGTGACGGCGCTGCTGCCGACCCTCGACGACGCGCTGGCATCCTTCACCGCGCGGCCGCACTGGGGCAAGGTGTTCCAGAGCGACCGCGAGCGGCTGGACGCGGCCTATCCCCGCATCGCCGACTTCCGGGCCCTGGCCGACGGCCTCGACCCGAACGGGAAGTTCTCGAACGACCAGACAGCTGAGTGGCTCGGCCCCTGACGATGTGACGCAGTCGTTGCACTGATGGGCCCCGACCGGGCAACTGCGGTGGCACACTTGGAATATGAACACGTTCAATTCCGTCCCGGACGAGCTCAGCGGTCCGCGACTGATGCGTCAGGACTGGACCCGCCTGACGTTCATCCACTGGGCCGTCGACCCGGACGTGGTGGCGCCCCTCCTGCCCGCGGGCACGCGACCCGACGTGCTCGACGGCGTGACGTACGTGGGGCTGATCCCGTTCGAGATGCGCCGGGCCGGTTTCGGCCGCGGCCCGGCGGTGCCGTTCTTCGGCGACTTCGCCGAGACCAATGTGAGGTTGTACTCGGTCGACGACGAGGGCCATCACGGCATCGTCTTCCGGTCGCTCGAGACGAGTCGCCTGCTCGTCGCCCTGGGCGCCCGGATCGCCTTCGGCACGCCATACATGTGGTCCCGCATGCGCATCCACCAGGGCGGCGACCGCATCGACTACACGACTCGTCGTCGCTGGCCACGTCCACGCGGCGCCGGGGCCCGCATCTCGGTCCGCATCGGTGAGCCGATCGCCGAGCCGTCCGCGATCGAGCAGTTCGTCACCGCGCGGTTCGGCCTGCACACGCGCTACCTCGGCCGTACGCTCTGGATCCCCAACCACCACGCCCCGTGGCCGCTGCGCACTGCGGCGATCGAGTCGCTCGACGACGAGCTGGTCGCCGCGGCGGGATTGCCAGGCATCGCCGGCCGGGCTCCCGACTCGGTGATGTACGCCGACACCGTCCGCACCGAGTTCGGCGCGCCCGTCGTCATACGCGACTCAGTCGGCCAGCTCGAAGTCGTCGTAGTCGAAGCCGGGTGACACCAGGCAGCTGACCAGCGCGTCATCCTCGGACGCCTTGGTCCGCTGCCACACGCCCGCCGGGACCAGGACCTGGGGCAGCTCGCCGGCCTCGAGGTCGCAGCCCACCACATGGGCCTCATAGATGCCTGGCTCGTCGCCGAACCCACCGAACTCGACCACGACCGCACCCTGATGGGCGAGCCACACCTCGTCGGACGCGACCCGGTGCCAAGCCGAGGCCTCACCTGCGGCGAGCAGGAAGTAGATCAGCGTCGCTGTCGGGCGTACGCGACCGTCCGGGAGCGTCACCGAGACCGGCGAGGCCCAGGTCTGCCGGAACCAGCCGCCCTCGGGGTGCGGCTCGAGGTCGAGCGCCTGGGCCAGCATCGGCCGGCTCACAGCGCCGCCTCGATCGACGGGATGCGCTCGCGGAACGCCGCCACGCGGTCGCGCGTGCGCTGTGGCTCGCCGACCTTGCCGAGGTTGACGAAGCCCTGATCGCCGCGGGCCTGCCCGGCCTCGATGCGATCACTCGCGGTCGTCATGCGCTCGACGACGGCGTCGAGGACGGTCATCGGGCCCCACTCGCCGTAGGCGTCGACGAGCAGGTCGAGCCGGCGGGCCACGTCGTCGACCGGGATCTCGCGATAGAGCGGGATGGCGGTCCACGCCAGGAACGCGAGGTCGTCGATCGGACGGCCCGGACCGGCCATGTCCCAGTCGATCATCGCGACGAAGTGGCCGCTCTGGATGATCCAGTTGTAGGTCCCGGGGTCGTGGTGGCAGATGATCTGTCCGTCGCCGAGCTCTGCCTCGCCGCCGCGCCACTGGCGTACGCCTTCGGGGCGATAGCCGTCGACCAGGTCGTGGAAGTCACGCAGCCAGGTCACCGCCTCGGCGAGCACGTTGTCGAGGACGATCTCCCGGTCGACCGGCACACCGCGGCCCTCGACGTACTCCAGGATCTCGCGGCCATCGTCATCGATGCCGTGCAGCTCGGGGATGCCACGCAGGCCGTTGTCGTGCAGGTAGGTCAGCAGCTCGTGGACCGCCGGCGTCCACGGACCGGTGGGGCGCCGGACGGTGCGCCCGACACGCGTGGCACCGCCCACCGCGCCGGGCAGGTGCTCAGGCTCTGTGTCGTCACGTGGCACTCTTTCATCGTGGCACATTCTCACTCGCACGACGCGGTCGACCACGGCCCTCCCCGACGCGGCCTCGCCGCCACCCTCGCCGTCGCCGTCCTCGCGATCGCAACCCTCGCGATCGCCGCGATGGTGGTGCTCTGGCCCGAGGCCGACAAGGTGCCGCACGACAAGAACCCCTACGGCGGGCAGGGCGTCAGCACGATCAGCGCCAAGGTGACCGGCGTCGACCCGTTCAACTGCAACAGCGGCGGCGAGGGCCCCGACGGTCTGCCGCAGGTCAAGGGCGACTGCGCGCACATCACGGCGACGACCGACGACGGCACGGCGACGTTCGACCTCGACGCAGCGCGCTACAAGGCCGGCATCAAGGCCGGTGACGAGGTCAGGATCCTCCGCATCGCGCCCAAGGGTCAGGCGGTGTCGTACGAGTTCTTCGACTTCCAGCGGGGGGTACCGCTCACGGCCCTCGCGGTGATCTTCGCGGTGCTGGTGGTGGCGGTCGCCCGATGGCGGGGCCTGTTCGCCCTGGTGGGCATTGCGGTCACGGTGCTGGCGCTCACCAAGTTCGTCCTGCCCGCGTTCCTCGCCGGCGAGTCACCCGTGCCGGTGGCGATCGTGGGCTCCACGGTGATCATGATCGTGGTGCTCTACCTCGCTCACGGGGTGTCGATACGTACGACATCGGCGTTGTTCGGCACGCTCGTCGGGATCGGGCTGACCGGCCTTCTGGGCCTCGGCGCGACGGCGTGGACCAACCTGTCGGGCGTCGGCTCCGAGAACGACCAGGTCCTGCTCGCCACGGTGCCCGGCATCCAGATCTCCGGCGTCGTCGCGGCCACGATGGTCATCGCGGGGCTCGGCGTGCTCAATGACGTCACCGTGACACAGGCCAGTGCGGTCTGGGAGCTTCGTGCGATCCAGCCCAGCATCAAGCCCACCACGCTGTTCGCGTCCGCGATGCGCATCGGCCGTGACCACATCGCGTCGAGCGTCTACACCCTCGTCTTCGCGTATGCCGGCTCGGCCATGACGATCCTGCTGCTCATCACCGCCTACCAGCAGAGCCTGGGGACCATGGCGACGACCGAGGAGATCGGCACCGAGATCGTCCGCACGATCGTCGGAGCGATCGGGCTCGTCCTCGCGGTCCCGGTCACCACGGCGTTCGCCGTGCTGCTCGCGCCCGGGGGCCACGACGACCACGAGGACACCCACGTGCCGGCTGCGCCGCGTCGCCGCGGCAGCCACGCCGGTCCTGCGGGGGCGTGACCGTCAGCTCGTGGTCGTCGAGACGCTGAGGCGCGGCGTCGTCTTGATCGTCTGCAGCACGACGCAGTAGCGCTCGGTCAGCCGCTCGAGGGTGGCCAGCTGGTCAGCATCCGCGTCGGTGTCGAGTTCGAACGAGAGCCGGATGTCGGTGAAGCCGACTGGCACCTCCTTGTCGACCGCCAGGGTGCCACGGAAGTCGAGATCGCCCTCGGCCTTGATCGTGCCGCCGCGCACCTCGATCCCGAGGGACGTCGCGACGGCGCTGAGCGTGACGCCGGCGCACGCGACCAGTGCCTCGAGCAGCATGTCGCCGGAGCACAGCTGGGTGCCGTCGCCCCCGGCGGCCGGATGCAGACCGGCGGCAGCCATCGCACGTCCGGTGTCCAGCGAGCAGCTGACTCCGTCCCCGAGGTGCCCGGAGGACGTCAGCGTGACGACTGCTGAGTCCGGGTCGTCGCGGTACTGCTGCTTGAGCGGTCCCTGCACGGCACTCAGCGTGGAGTCGGTCATGGTCGACAGTAACCAGACCACAGGCTGTCCCGTTCACGGAATCGGCATCGAAAGTTCACGTGCCGCACCCAAGAATCACACATGTCAGGACATTCCCGCTTCTAGGCTTCAGTCATGACGTCCACGCCGCCGCACGCGCCGTGGACGTCGACGTACCGGCTGTCCTCGGAGACTCGCCAGCAGCGCATCCTGCGCGCGATCCATCGCCTCGGCCACCCGGGCATCAAGGCGCTCGGCACGACCGGCGACGCCGACCCCACGATCGTCATCGAGTGCGCCTCGGCCGCGGCAGAAGTACGGTCCCGTCAGGTCGTGATGGCCGTCGACGCGCTGGCGGTGCGCACCGAGACGACTCGGGCCGCCGGAGCTCCCGAAGCTGTGGCGCCGAGCCACCCGCAGAGGTTCAGGGCGTCGGACCTCATCCGAAGATTGCTCTGAGATTCATGTCGCACTCGCGCCTGTCGACTTGAGTCTCCGCACCTACAGGCGTACATGTGGGTGAGTACGTTTTCGCCTCAAGCAGATGGGTCGATCGTCACCGCGATCGTCACCTGCTTCCCCCTGCCGAGGAATGGTTCCATGATCGACCTTGTCATCCGCCCATTGGCCGGACTGCTGCTGTGCGCATTGTTCGCAGCACTCGTCCTGTCGCTCCCGACCATCATTCGTCACGTACGCGCATGGGTCGCCCAGATCCGCGAGGGCAACCTGCCCGCGCCCGTGCTCAGCCTGATCCGCCAGCGCGAGGAACCCGCCGAGCCGACCTCCGAGCGCAAGGCCTCCTGAACCACCGGCTCAACGGCGGACGGCCGCGCCCGAGTGGACGTAGGTCCATGGCCGGCTGAGCTTCGGGCCCAGGAGGTAACGCTGCTCCAGCTCGGTGATCTCGAAACCGGCGGAGCGGACCAGCTCGGGGATGTCGCGCGTGAGGTGGCAGCCGCCCGCGAGGGACTTCTGGACCGGCTCCATGCGCCGCTGCCACCGCACGACCTCAGGCTGTGGCGCCAGCCCGTGCTCGAGGAAGTGGAACGTGCCGCCGGGCCGCAACACGCGATGGACCTCGCGCAGCGCCTGCTCCACGTCGGGGATCGTGCAGAGCGTGAACGTCGACAGTGCCGCGTCGAATGCTCCGTCGGGCTCGTCGAGGGACTGGCCGTCGAGTCCCGACCGTGTGATCGGCGTACGGGATACGGCCCGGCGATCGGCCGACATGCCCCAGGCGACGTCCGAGGGCTCGACCGCCGCGAGGGACTCGACGGCGTCGGGATACTTCTCGATGTTGAGCCCCGAGCCGAAGCCGAGTTCGATGACCCGGCCGGTCAGGCCCGCACACACGCGTTCGCGGGCCTTCATCACGTCGCCCGTCGACAGCGACTTGTCGACGAGGTGGGGCAGGATCCGATCCGTCCAGAGGGCCATGCTCGATCGTACGTCTCAGGTTCTGGGACGCCGACGGTCTCGATCTGAGCGCTCGTGAGGCGGGTCAGCCGTTCGCGCAACGTCGGGAGCCCCGAACCGCGCAGCTCGTCGAGTGCCACGCCCCGCCCGCCGGACACGAGGAGCAACGCCAGCGCCGACTCCTCGACGAGCGGTCCGTCGCCGTGCGACAGGTCGACGTCGTACGACATCAGAGTCAAACCGGCCAGTGTCTTCTTGCTGCCACCCCTCGACTCTGAGGTGCGGGCCTGGAGCCAGAACGCGTCGATCGGACGTCTGGCTGGTGTCCAGGTTGCAGCGCACGTGAGTCTGAGCGATGCGGGCTCAGCCGCGCTTCGGGTACTCGCCCTCGATCGCGATGCAGAACCTGAGCATGAGGAACGACATCATGTTGTTGTGGGGCGCGCTGTTGCCGGCGTACTGGACCACACAGAGCCACAGCGTCGTCTGCGGTGGCCCGGCAGAGCCGAACACCGCGACGCCGTCACCCTGGGCCTACAGCTGACCGGGAGGCTGCCGCTCGTTCCCCTGGGTGTTGGAGATGTTGAACGAGTGGGTGTGCTGCGGCATCTCCATGCCGAGCAGCGACACGGCAGGGGTGCCGCCCGTCTGCCCCCCACATCTAATCGGCCGACAGGCCGTGTGCACAACAGGTTTCACAGCAGGTCTTAGTCGAGACGGATAACCGCCTTGCCGGTGTTGTCCCCGGCGAGCATCCCGGCGAAGGCCGAGGGCATCTGCTCGAGACCGTCGGTGACGTGCTCACGGTAGACCAGCTCACCAGAGTCGAGCCAGGCGCCAACCCGGGTTTCGAACTCGGGGATGAGGTGGTTGTGGTCGAACACGATGAATCCCTGTAGGCGCAGGCGTTTTCCGATCGCGCGGAACAGGCGGCCTGGGATCATCGGCACCTCGGTCGCGGTGTAGACCGACACCGCGCCGCACAGCGCCATGCGGCCGTACCAGTTGATGACCTCCAGCGCGGCGGCGAGATGGTCCCCGCCGACGTTGTCGAAGTAGACATCGAACCCGCCGGGGAACGCCTGCGCCAGCTGTTTGGTCAGCTTGCCGTCCTTATAGTTGAAGGCGTGGTCGAAGCCCAGCGTCTCGACGGCATAGCGGACCTTGTCCTGGGTCCCAGCGCTGCCCACGACACGAGAGGCTCCGGCGAGCCGGGCGAACTGGCCCGCGAGCCCGCCGACGGCACCGCCGGCCGCCGACACGAACACAGCCTCACCCGCTGTGAATGACGCGACGTCGAACAGTCCTGCGTACGCCGTCAGGCCCGGCATCCCGAGCACACCGAGATAGTACGTCCACGGGTGGCCGCCGGGCTCGATGACCCGCACCTCGTCGGCACGGGCGATGGCGTGCTCGCGCCAGCCGTGGTCGTGCACGACCATGCTCCCCTCGGGGACGCGGGGGTCATGACTGGCGATGACCTCGCCGACCGCCCCGCCCGGCATGGGCTCGTCGATCTGGAACGGCGGGATGTAGGACGGGACGTCGTTCATCCGCGGGCGCATGTAGGGGTCGATCGACAGCGCCACGTTGCGGATGAGCACGTCGCCCTCGGCAGGATCGGGCAGCTCGCGCTCGACGAGCCGGTAGTCGTCGGCCACCGGCACGCCGTGCGGACGGCGGGCCAAGTGGAACTCACGGGTCTTCTGGGTCATCTGCTCTCCACTCAGACGATCGAGGCGACGACGCCACTGGTGGCGCCACCGTCGACTTGGTACTCGGCACCCGTCACGAAGCTCGCGTCCTCCGAGGCCAGGAACAGCACGACCGCGCTGATCTCCTCCGGCTCGGCGAAGCGGGGCACGGGGTAGTCGCGGGTGTTGTCCTCACTGATGCCATCGTTCATCGGCGTGCGTACGTAGCCGGGATGCACCGAGTTGACCCGGATGCCGTCGCGCGCCAGCTCCAGCGCCGCGGTCTGCGTCAGGCCGCGGAGCGCCCACTTGCTCGCGACGTAGCCCGACAGCAGCGGGCTGCCGATCATGCCGAGCGCCGACGAGGTGACGATGATCGACCCGCCGCCGGCCGCGGCCATCGCCGGCGCGGCGTGCTTGATCCCGAGGAACGCACCGTTGAGGTTGACGTCGAGCACGCGCTGCCAGTCGGCGAGCGGCAGGTCGGTGATCTGCCGCGGCTCGGGCAGCATCGCGGCGTTGTTGACCAGCACGGTGGCTGGGCCGTGGGCGGCCTCGGCCGCCCCGACGAACTCCACCCAGCTGGACTCGCTCGAGACGTCGAGGGGGTGGAACTGTGCCGCGTCGCCCAGCTCGTCGGCCAGGGCGGCGCCGTCGTTGATATCGCCGAAGAACACGCGTGCTCCCTCGTCGACGAATCGGCGTACGTGCGAGGCGCCGATGCCTCGCGCGCCCCCGGTGACCAGGACGGATCGTTGCTCGAAGCGGTTCATGATGCGGTTCCTTCCACGGTGGTGATCGATGCGGTCTCGTGCGGGGCCGGAGGCTGGATCGCCCGTTTGACGATCTTGCCCGACGGTCCCTTGGGCAGCTCGTCGACGAACCAGATGGCTCGCGGGTACTTGTAGGGCGCGACGGACTCGCGGACGAACGCCCGCAGCTCGTCGGCCGTGACCGTGTGCCCGTCGCGCAGCGCGACCGCCATGCCGATCTCCTCGCCCAGCCGGGCGTCCGGCAGGCCGACGACAGCGACCTCACGAACGGCCGGGTGCTGGTGGGCGACCTCCTCGACCTCGCGCGGATAGACGTTGTAGCCGCCGCGGATGATCAGGTCCTTGATGCGGTCGACGATGAAGAGGTAGCCGTCCTCGTCGAGCCGGCCGAGGTCGCCGGTGTGGAACCAGCCGTCACGGGTGATGGCCGCCGCGGTCTCGGCGGGCCGGCGCCAGTAGCCCTTCATGACGTTGTGACCGCGGATGACGACCTCGCCGACCGCTCCCGCCGGGAGGCTCTCGCCGTCCTGGTCGACCACGGCGACCTCGACCCCCTCTATGGGTGTCCCCACGGACCCGACCTTGCGCACGTGGTCCGGGTGGTTCGTGGTCGCGGTGGGCGACGTTTCCGACAGGCCGTAGCCCTCCAGGACGGCACAACCGAACGTCGCCTCGAACTCGCGGAGCACCTCGACCGGCAGCGCCGCTCCCCCGGAGACGCACGTGCGCAGCCGTGACAGGTCGCGGCTCGCGGCGGTCCGCGCGTGTGCCAGGGCGGTGTACATCGTCGGCACACCGAGGAACACCTCGATCTGGTGGTCCTCCAACAGGTCGAGGGCCCGCTCGGCGTCGAACCGCGGCAGCAAGGTCAAGGTCGCGCCTGCGGAGATCGTGGCGTTGAGCGCACACGTCTGACCGAACGAGTGGAACAACGGCAGGCACCCGAGGACGGTGGAGCCGTGCCCGATCCCCAGCAGGTCGCGGTTGAGTTCGGCGTTGACCCGCAGGTTGTCGTGCGTGAGCTCGGCACCCTTGGGCTGGCCCGTCGTGCCCGACGTGTAGAGGATCACGGCGGTGTCGTCGCCCGCCCGCAGTGCCACCTCGGCGCTGGGCTCGGCGCCGGCCAGCAGGCTTCCGAACGTCTCAGGGCTGACCTGCATCGCGTGGTCGGGCGCCGCCCCCGCGACCTCGTGCCAGACGAAGACTTCACGCGCCCCGGAGTCGTCGAGGTAGTAGTCGACCTCTCGCCTCACCAGCAGCGGGTTCATCGGGACGACCACGGCGCCTGCGCGCAGGATCCCGAAGTAGATCGCTGCGAAGTGCGTCACGTTCGGCAGCATCAGGCCAACCCGGTCGCCCGGCTCGACCCCCCGCGAGCGCAGGAGCCCGGCCACCTCCGACGAGACGCGGTCGACGGTCCGGTAGGAGAAGCTCTCCTCGTCCAGGCGCACCGCTGTCGAGGTGCCGTGGTGCGCGGCGCTGTCGGGCAGGAGGGTCGCAAGATTGGCGTTCATGCCGCGGTGCTGACGCGATGGGTGAGCAGCACCGACTCCGGCGCCACACGTCGGGCCTCCGGGTTGAAGTCCGGGGCCGCAGTGACCAGCAGCGTCCGGCCATCGGGCCCGCCGAGGGCGCACGCGAACGCCGACAGTCCTCCGGGCAGGTCGAGCTGCTCCAGGATCGTGCCGGTGTCGTCGATGCGTACGCACCGCTGGTGCAGGGAGTCGGCCACCCACAGGTGCCCGGCCGCGTCGATCGCGCAGCCGTCCGGGGCGTAGTCCACCTGGGCGACCATCTCGGCGACCGGGGCCACCGCCGTCGTCGGCGCGACCTGCGCCCACGTGCGACGGTCGGTGAGGCTGCCGTCCGGCTCGATCGTGAAGGCGCTGTGGCGGCTCGCGAAGGTCTCTCCCACGATCAGCGTCCTGCCGCCGTCGGTGATGACGCTGCCGTTGGGAAACCACAGTTCCGACGCGGCGACGTGGACGGACCCGTCGGGACGTACACGCAGAAGGTCTGCCGGGACGAACTCTTCCCCGCCGTTCAGGTCGAAGCCGAAGTTGCCGACGTACGCGGTCCCGTCAGCCGCGACCACCATGTCGTTGGCCGGTCCCCCGCAGTACGCCGCGAGGTCGGCGTGCAGCGTGCTGATCCCGTCCGGCGCGACCCGTCGGATGCGCTGGGCCAACATCTCCACGACCAGCAGCGAGCCGTCCGGCAGCCATCCGAGGCCGCCTGGATGGTCTTCGTGCAAGGTCAGCACGACCTCGGAGCCACCGTCCTCGTCGAGGGTGACGACGCGGTCGTCGTAGAAGTCCGAGACCCACCACCGCCCGTCGTGCCACCTCGGGCACTCGTAGAAGGCGCCAAGGGGACCGAGCTGCTGCCATGCGGGACGAGTCACGAGGGTTCTCCTGTGGGGATGCGGGCCGAGGTGAGGCGTGAGACGGATCGGGCCAGGTCGGGAGCGTCCGCGGCGGCCACCGCCAGCAGCAGAGTCGCGAACAGGAACTGGCTGAGCGAGTCCTCCAGGGCGTTGACCGAGAAGATCGCCTGCAGGAAGCAGATCGCCAGGGCTCCGGCGAGGATGCCGACGACCCTGCCGCGACCGCCCTTGAGTGTCGCGCCGCCGGCCAGTGCAGCGACGACTGCCAGGACGAGGGTCTTGATGTCGGGGTTCGGGTTGGCCGACGCGGTGCTGAACGACAGCAGTACGCCGCTGCAGGCCGCCAGCGCCCCCGACGACGTGAACGCGAGGACCAGCACGGCGTCGACGCGCACGCCGGAGGCACGGGCGGCACGACGGTCGCTGCCCACCGCACGGGAGTCCCGACCCCAGGTCGTCAGGCCCATGGCCAGGCCGATCGCGAGCGCCAGGGCGCCGGCGATCAGCGTCCCCGGCGACAGCACGGTCATGACCGGCTTGGTGATCCAGAGCGCGACGTCGGAGTTGTCATAGCTGAGGATCTGGTTGCCGCTGGCCCACAGCGTGCCCCCGGTCAGGGCGATGTACGTCGCCATGGTGACCGGCACCGAGCTGATCTGCAGACGGCTGACCAGCACGCCCTGCACGAGCCCGATGACGAGCCCCACACCGAGGGCGGCCGCCGCGCCGACATAGGGCGACTCGTCACCGAATCGGATCGCGAGCACCGCGGCCAGGGGCGCGATACCGGCCACCGACAGGTCGAACTCCCCACACATCAGCGTGATGCCGAGCGCCAGGGTCAGGGGCGCCAGCCAGGCGAGCTGCTGGAACACGTTGAACACCGAGAACGAGGTCAAGGTGGCCCCGCTGATCGCCGGCGATACGAAGAACGCCACCGCGGTGACGGCGAGGACGACCGCGGGGATCGTCACGTCCTGGCGCAGGTGCAGGCGGTTCATGCCCTCCTCCCCTCTCCCGAGCGCAGGTGAACAATCACGACGGCCAGCAGCACGACGAGACCTTTGACGCAGATCTGGGCGCCGCTGTCGAAGCCGCGCAGCAGCAGCAGGTCCGACACCGTCGCGACGGCGAGCGCACCCGCGAGCGTACGAAGGGCGGAGCCGCGCCCGCCCGCGACCGACGCACCGCCGACCAGGGCAGCAGCCACCGCGTCGAACGTCAGGTTGCCACCGACCTCCAGCGACGCGTTGGTCGTGATCGCCCCGAGGAACATGCCCGCGATCGCGGTCAGGATGCCGGCGACCAGGAATGCGGAGGCGACGACCCGGCCGAGCCGCAGCCCCGCCACACGGGCCGCTTCGCGATTCTCACCGACGAGGAAGATGCGCCGCCCCCAGCGGGTGGAGGTGAGCGAGAGGTGCAGAGTGACCGCGAGGACGCCGAAGGCGAAGACGCTGACCGGGATCGTGCCCACCCGACGGTTGAGCACGTCCAGGCTCGAGCTCGAGGTCGTGACGAGCGCGCCGTCGGTCGTGACGAGCACGAGACCCTGCACCAGCGAGGCTGCCGCGATGGTGACGATGATCGGGTTGACCGCCCAGGCCCCGATCAGCCAGCCGAGCAGCGCGTACAGCCCACCCACGACGGCGAACGTCGTGACCACCGCCACGGCGAAGCTGCTGTCGAGCGTGCCGACGAACACGATCGCGGCCAGCGATGCTGCCGCAGCCGTCGCCATCGAGACCATGCCACCGACGACGAGGATCACGGTGGCTCCGAGCGCCGCGATGCCCACGATGCTCGCCGAGGTGACGATCGTCCGCAGGTTCGCGACCGTGAAGAAGTTGTCCGTGGTTGCCCCGAGGGCCAGCACCACGAGGAGTCCGAGGACGGCGACCGCGGTGTCCCACCTCGGAGGGGCGACCAGGCGGCGGGCGCGCGTCACCGCCACCCCGGGGCTCGATTCGACGAGGTCCTTGATGCTCATGAGGCACTGCCCTTCTGGTGGGTGATCTCGCCGAGCACGGTCTGCGACGAGACGGGCGTCGCGTGCCGGCCGACCTCGCGTCCGCCCCAGAACGTGATGACCGTGTCCGGCAGGTCGACGAGCTCGTCGAGGTCGGTGGACGAGTAGATGACGGCCATGCCGTCATCGGCCAGACCGCGCAGCAGATCGTGGATCACGGCGCGGCCCGCGACGTCCACGCCGCGGGTCGGCTCGTCGAGCACGACGACACGGACGTCCTCGCGATCCAGGGCACGCGCGATCGAGACCTTCTGCTGGTTTCCACCGGACAGCGAAGCGACCGGCGCTGCCAGGTGCCGGTCGAGGACGCCCGCCTTCCGGGCGACGCCGGCGGCGAGCTTCCCAGCCCGGCGGCGACTCAGGAAGCCGTGGCGGCCGCTGACATCACGGAGCCGGGTCGCGGTGATGTTGTCGGCGACCGAGCGGCGCAGGAACAGCCCCTCGGTCTTGCGGTCACCCGACACATAACCGATCCCGGCGCGTACGGACACCGCGGCATCGCCGAGTCGTACGCGGCGTCCCTGCACCGCGACAGCCCCTCGAGCGGTCGGTTCCAGCCCGGCGATTGCACGGATCACCGTCTCGGCCCCGGAGCCGACCTGGCCCGCGAGGGCATGAACCGTGCCCGGACGTGCCACGAGGTCGAACGGGTGCAGCGAACCTGCGACCTGCAGCCCGCGGATCTCGATGGCGGGCACGCCGTCGGCGGCGTCGCGGCTGATGCGCTGGTGGGCCGCGACCGAGCGCCCGATCATCTGCTCGACGAGCTGCGAGACCGTCAGGTCGGCGGCAGCCGTCGTTGCGATGACCTTGCCGTCGCGGATCACGGTGACGCGGTCGCACAGGGCGAGCACCTCTCCGAGCCGGTGCGAGACGAACACGACCGTACGCCCGGCGGCCGCGACCTTGCGGATGGCGGTGAACACCCGGTCGATCTCAACGTCGGACAGTGTCGCGGTCGGCTCGTCCAAGATCATCAGAGAGGCCCGTCGACCGAGGGCCCGGGCGATCTCGACGAGCTGTCGCTCGCCGAGCGTGAGCCGCTCGACCGGCGTCGACAGGTCGAGGTTCGCGAGCCCCACGTCGGCGAGGTGCTGTCGCGCCTCGGCGCGCCAGGCGCGGGTCGCCGCTCGACCACGGGGCCGGGACGTCGCGCCAAGCGCGAGGTTCTCGCCGACCGTCAGCGCAGGGACCACGCTGAGCTCCTGGTCCACGATCGCGATTCCGGCCTGCTGGGCCGCGTACGGGGTCGACAGGTCGGCTGTCCCGCCGTCGATCGCGATCTGGCCTGCGTCAGGAGCCAGCTGTCCGGACAACATCTTGACGACGGTGCTCTTGCCGGCGCCGTTGGGGCCGCAGAAGCCGTGGATCTCGCCCGCCTCGAGCGTGAGCGTCACGTCGTCTACGGCCTGGAAGTCCCCGAAGCTCTTCTGCAGGTTCTGCGCGTCGAGTCGCGGCGGACGGGGCCCGCCGCCCGGCACCCCAGGAGCTGGGGTGCCGGGCTCGACAGTCACGCGTGGCTGCACTGCTCCGCGAACTGGTCGACGTTGTCAGGATTGATCCGCTCCTCCTTGATCGTGACGTGCTGCTCGACGTCGTCACCGGTCAAGAACTTGGTGGTGTAGTCCGCCGTCTCTTTGGCGAGCGTGCCAGGGTCTTCGGTGTTGGTCCCGTACATCTCGCCCTTCTTGATCGCGTCGATCCCGGCCTTGAAGCAGTTGCCGCTGACGACGAGGAGGCCGTCCTTGCCTCCGACCTTCATGCCAGCCTGCTTGGCGGCCTGGATGATCGGGATCGCCAGGTAGTCCGACATGCCATACGCGGCGTCGATGTTGCCCTTGCCGTGCTTGGCGATCAGCTGCTGCGCCTGCTGCAGCGCGAGGGTCGGGTTCCACTGGCTGTCGGTCGTCTCCAGCACCCTGTACTCCGGCGCCTTCTTCATCTCCTCGTCGAACGCCTCCTGACGCTGCTGCGTGAGCAGCATCGCCTTGAGGCCACCGATCGCGATGATGTTCGCCTTCTTCTTGCCCTGCGCACGGAGGCCCTCGATCAGGTTCTCGGCGGCGAGGCGACCCAACGCCGGGTTGTCCGACTCGACCGAACGAACCTGGTCGCGCACGGAGGGGTCCGGCGGGCCGTCGAAGGTGATCACCGGGACGCCGGCCTGCTTGGCCTGCTTGATGCCCAGGATGGTCGCCTTGTTGTCGAGCAGGGTGATGACGATGGCGTCGGGCTTCTGCGCGATCGCCTCGCGGAACTGCTGGACCTGCTCGGTCGGCGACAGCGTCAGCATCGGCTTGACGGTGACGCCCTCGGCCTTCATCTCCTGGGTGAAGATCTTGTTGAAGTACCCGGCCCAGGTGTTGGAGTTGGCGCCTGCCAACAGCATGACCGTCTTGCCCTTGGCGGAACCGCCCTTCGCGGCCTCACCCCCCGAGTCGCTCGATCCGCAGGCGGCCAGGGTCGTGCTGGTCGCGACGGCAGCGACGGCCAGGGCCGCCATCCGCCTGCGTGCGCCGATCCTGCGCCGCCGTGTGTGTGCGAAGTCCATCTGATCCTCCTGCTCGGTGCCTGACCCGTGTGACCCGGGCCACGTCGGCCTCAAGCCAATCGCCTGGAGGACCCCACAACAATGGACATCTGCACACACTCGGGACAGTTCGGTGGACAAACGCACACCGGCGCGCTCAGACGGACTGGTGCCGAAGCGCATGCAGCCGGAGCGCGAGGTGGATGTCCAGCCGTCTCTCGGGGTCCTCGAGGGCAGGCAGCACCGAGGTGATCGTGGCCAACCGCTGTCGCACCGTGTTGGGGTGCAGGAACGTCGCGTCAGCGGTCCCCCGCACGCTCTCGCCCGCCGTCAGGTAGATCCGCAGGGTCGTCGCGAGGTCAGTGCCACGGCCGCGGTCGTACGCCAGCAGGGGCCCGATCAGGCCCTCCAGGTAGGAATCGAGCTCATCGGCCGACAGACGTCCGAACACCGTCGCGTACGGCGCCAGCTCGGCTTCGAACACGACCTCTCCGCGGCGCCCGAGGGCGAGCGCCAGGCGCAGGGAACGCTGCACGTTCGTGAACGCACCCGGCAGACGGATCGGGTCCGCGACGTCGCTCGAGACGGCGACAGTCGGCTTCACGTCCTCGCGCGAGAGCGCCCGGAGCAGCCTGCCCCCGGTGTCGTCCGCACGCTCCTCGCTCGCGAGCAGCACCAGCGAGCCATTGAAGAAGCCGACCAGTCCCGGCGCGTTGCCGAGTTCCTGCCGCACGCGCTCCAGCGCGCGCCCCGAGGCCAGGCCGCCGACGTCCACCACGTACATGCGGATCGAGTCCTGCAGCTGAACGCCGTGCCGCGCGGCGTGCACGGCCAGGCCTTCGAGATCGTCTTGGGGCTCCCGCAGCAGGCCGATCACGATGTCGGCCATCGCGCGGTTCGAAGCCGCGACCAGCCGGTCCCGGGACAGCATGAGCCCAGCAATGTGGATCGCACCGACCTCGAGGGTCTGGAGGTCGGACGCGACCGGCGGCTGGCCGAATCGCGCGACGACGGATCCGAGGAACTGAGTCTGGCCGCGGATCGCGGCGACCCCGGCCGACCCCGCGACCACCGCGTGACGAGCCTCAAAGCTCTCCGAGGCAGCAGCATCCAAGTCGGCGCCGGTCACCGGCTGCGCGGACGCGCTCTGCGTGCCGTGGGACTCGTCCCGCACCGCCACGGGCGCTCGAAGGATCTCCGACAATGCCTCCACGAGCTCGTCGAGGGTGCCGCCGTTCATCGAGATCTCGGCGAGCCGGCCTTGCACGTCAGCCATGTGGCGCAGTGCCGAGGCCTCGCTACGGTGCGCCTCGGCGGCGGCGCCGATCTCGGCGATCTCGGCGGCCAGCGCTTCGCGTCGCAGCGCGTTCTCGACTGCGGCGCCTCCGACCTTGCCCCATGCCACCAGCAGCGCGATCTCGTCGTCGGAGAAGTCTCGCACCGACCTGAACCCGACGAAGACCACGGCCGGCATCGGACGCCCCGGGAGCCGAGCAGGCGCCCCCGCAAGAGCCGCGATTCCCTCCGCGTGGATCGAGCTGACGTTTATCGGGTGGTGGCGAAAACGCCCGTCGTGCTCGTAGTCGGACGTCCAGAACGGGCGAAGGTGATCGATGATGAATCCGTAGATGCCGAATCCGCGGATCGTCGACCGGTCGTTGATGAATGCCTCCGACAGGAATCCTTCGGTCTGCCGAACGTAGAACTCATCCGTCTTCTCGTCGTGCATCGTGAAGTACGCGACATCGCTGCCGAACATCTCCCGAGCTCCCCGAACGACGGCGGAGATGACCTCGTCGGAGCTCTCCATGACCGCAAGATCGGCTGCGCGGTAGGCGACGGACAGCAATGACCGCTCAAAGCCTTTGTTGTCCTCCACCGTGTGCGCAGTCACATCGGAATCGTGACTGGCGGGCGGCGGGCTGTCAAAGGTCGGTCCGTAGAACCTGCTCAATACTCTCCACCACACTTGTGTGGAACTTACCTCCGGACTCACCTATCGCTCGCGTGAGTGCCGAAACCTCAATGGTCCCGAACCGGGTTCGCGCCGACGTGCGAAAGGCCATAGAGGTCATGAGTGCAGACAACGAGCGTGAAAAGCGCGAAGAGAAACAGGCGAAAAGTCGTACGGGGAACATGCCCTCGATGCGGTGAACCGACGCAGAGGAAGCCGGTTGGTAGACCTCCGATTTGGTGCTCCAAGCATGTCGTAGGGCTGCATACAAGGAACGGAGAGCAGCGTCCCGACGCGCCATCGCGCCCGAAGTCGTGGGCCGTCTCGAGACCCGCGAGCACCCGGTCGGCACATGCGTCGACGGGACCATCGCCTCTCCTGCCGGATGCCGTCGCGTCATCTACGAGCTCGCGCGTCTGGCGCGTGACGGCACATTGCAGAGCGATCCCAAGTGGGAATCGACGATGATCGCCATTCGTGGCGGCGGCTTGTACGACGCGATTTACGCGCCGTTCCCAATAAGGCGGCCGCCGCGCTGACACCGCTCGAAGCTCAGTCCGCGTCTGAACTGAGCGCGGACCGGGCCCGTTCGACGAGTGACGACAGCGACGTCCTCCACCCCGGCAGATCGATCGACAGGGTCAGCCAGGTCAGCTCGCGGTTGATCTGGTCGTACTGGTGGATGATGAAGTTGCGGTTGGCGACGGCCAGCGCCCACTCGACGCCATCGGGTGCGAGCACGTCGAGTCGCGACAGCCGATTCGCGGCCTCGCCGAGCTTCATCATCAACGAGTCCCCCGCCTCTTGCAGGAGAGCATCGGCAAGGTAATCATCCTTGATGCGCGACGATCTCGGCGGACCGATCGAGCCAGCCCTCGATGTGCACCAGTTCCTTGGCGGACTTGCGATTCATCCCAGCAGCACCGCACCGTCCGTCGTCGGCGTCAGACCTCCGCACGAGATCAGGTCGACCTCACGGCCGAGGACCTGCTCAATCGGTTGCTTGAACCGGACGGCTCGAACGACGACGTACCGGCCGGCGCATCCACGATCAGGTCGATGTCGGAGTCCTAGGCCTCTGACCTGTGCAAACGCGCGGATTCAGACGTTGAAGCGGAACTCCACCACGTCGCCGTCGGCCATGACGTAGTCCTTGCCCTCCATGCGCACCTTGCCGGCGGACTTGGCCGCAGCCATCGTGCCGGCTTCGATGAGGTCGTCGAACGAGACGATCTCGGCCTTGATGAAGCCGCGCTCGAAGTCGGTGTGGATGACGCCGGCGGCCTGCGGGGCGGTGGCGCCCTTGGGGATCGTCCAGGCGCGCGACTCCTTGGGGCCGGCGGTGAGGTACGTCTGCAGGCCGAGCGTGTCGAAGCCGACGCGGGCCAGCGCGTCGAGGCCGGGCTCGTCGACGCCCATGTCGGCGAGCATCTCGGCTCGCATCGCCTCAGCCTCCTCGTCGTCGCCGAGTTCGACCAGCTCTGCCTCGGACTTGGCGTCGAGGAAGATCGCCTCGGCCGGCGCGACGATCTCGCGCATCCGGGCCTTGAGGTCCTCGTCGTTGAGCTCGTCGGTGTCGCAGTTGAAGACGAACAGCTGGCGCTTGGCGCTCAGCAGGTGCAGGTCGCGGATCGCGTCGAGGTCGAGCCCGGCCTGGAACGCACCCTTGCCGCCCTCGAGCACGGCCTGCGCCTCCTTGGCGGCCTCGAAGGCGGGTACGAGCGACTTGTCCTTGCGCGACTCCTTGTCGAGCCGCGGCAGCGCGTTCTCGAGGGTCTGCAGGTCGGCGAGGATCAGCTCGGTCGAGATCGTCTCGATGTCGTCGGCGGGCGAGACCTTGCCGTCGACATGGGTCACGTCCTCGTCGCGGAAGACACGGGTGACCTGGCAGATCGCGTCTGACTCACGGATGTGCGAGAGGAACTTGTTGCCGAGCCCCTCCCCCTCGGAGGCGCCGCGGACGATGCCGGCGATGTCGACGAACTGGACCGTCGCGGGGAGCTGGCGCTCCGAGCCGAAGATCTCGGCGAGCTTGCCGAGCCGGTGGTCGGGCACGCCCACCACGCCGACGTTGGGCTCGATCGTCGCGAACGGATAGTTCGCCGCAAGGACGTCGTTCTTGGTCAGTGCGTTGAAGAGGGTCGACTTGCCCGCGTTGGGGAGTCCGACGATGCCGATGCTGAGAGCCACGATCGACAAGCCTACGGGTTCAAGGGTGTTCGAGGCGAAACGCCCGGAGCTCCACGTCGTACCACTCCGACCTGAGGCCGAGGTCCGTCATGCCGAGCCGCCGGCAGACGGCCTGCGAGGCGTCGTTGTCCGGGTGGGTCACGGCATAGATCTCCGCCAGCCCGGTGGCGAATGCCCGGTCGACGACCGCCTGCGCAGCCTCAGTGGCGTAGCCGTTGCCCCACGCATCGGGGTGGAAGTGCCAGCCGACCTCCATGTCGTCACGCTGGACGCCCTCGCTGGGCGGCAGTGGCGCGAACAGGACCATGCCGGCCGGCGTCCCGGTCTCCCTGACGCTGACGTGGAAGATGCCCGCGGCCGGGTGGTCACCGGCGCGCTTGGGCTGACCCGCAATACGCCTGAGCGCCTCGTCACGATCGGCGATGGGTACGCCGGTGCCGCTCCATCGCGCGACCTCGGGCCGGCGGAACACGTCGTAGAGGAAGTCGGCGTCATCAGGAGTGAAGAGTCGAAGGGTCAGGCGTTCGGTCTCGATCGTCTGGGTCACCTCTCGGTTCTATCAGGCGGGACCGACCGACCCGTTCGGCGACACCGGGATCATTGACGGCTCGCTGCGGGTGCCATGAACTACCGTCGAAGCATGTCGCAGGCGGTGTCGCGCACACCCTCAGCCATGGCGCAACGCGATCTGAGCGCTCGCCAGGCGATCGTCGTTGCCTGCCTCGCGATGGCCGGGATCATCTTCCTCGACCTGATGGACGGCCGGCTCGGACTCCTGTTCTCGGTCGGCTTCGTCCTGATCGCCGTGACCGTGCCATTGGCGGTGGATGTACGTTCACTGTTCCCGGCCGGCGTGCTGCCCCCGGCGCTGCTGCTCGGCAGCCTGCTGCTGATCTGCATGTTCGACTCGTCGGCGATCCACGTCGAAGGGCTGGCCAAGGACGCGGGCCTGGTCGGCCTGTTCATCGGGACGGTCATCGACCACGGCCTGACGCTCGTGATCGGCCACGGGCTGGCGCTCGGCGTGATCGCGCTGCGGATCCTCGGGGACCGTCGAGGCTGAGTCCACGGTCAGCCGTTGGCCTGGTCGATGTAGCACCAGCGCCAGGCCTCGCCCGGCTCGAAGCTGCGGATGACGGGATGCTGCGCCGACTCGTAGTGCTTCGTGGCGTGCTTGCCGACCGACGAGTCGCAGCAGCCGACGTGCCCGCAGTCCATGCAGAGCCGCAGGTGCACCCAGTCGGCGCCCTCGGCGAGGCACTCCTCGCAGCCCGTCGGCGTGACCGGGTTGGGCACGGCGCACGCGTTCGCCAGGTGCTCGCACGCCGCGTCGGGATCTGACGGACGCAGGTCCTCCTCGCGGTCCGCGGTCGACTCGTCCTGGGACGCCACGTCGAGGATCGACTCCTCGACGTCGAGCGCGTTCATGACCTGGGCCAGCACGGTCTGGTCGACCGTGCCGAGCTTGCGGATGCGGAGCAGCTCGTCGCGCTCGCGCCTGATCATCTCGCCGCGGATGCGGGAGTACTGCGCGCTCGGGGTCTCCGCGCCGCCGAGCCGCTCCCACACGGCGTTCGTACGGTCGATGGCTCGCTCGCGCAGGCGGTGCATGACGGCATCCGACACCGAGTCGTCGACCTCCTCGTCGAGGTAGGCCATGCCGGCGTCGGTGACGGACTGCAGCACCGTGGCTTCCTGGAGGTGGTCCTCCTGGATGTCCGGGCCGGGCACCTTGAGCCAGCGCACGAACAGCGGGATCGTCATGCCCTGGATCATCAGGGTGCCGACCGTGACGACGAACGCCATCAGCACCAGGACCTCGCGCTCGGGCGTGTCCTCGGGCAGCAGGAACACCGCCGCAAGCGTCACGACGCCGCGCATGCCGGTCCATGCGACGAGGAATGCCGACTGCGGGGTGGGCCGCGCCTCGGACTCGGCGATCCTGGGGATCATGCGTGGCAGGTACGTCGCGGGGAACACCCATACGATGCGCAGCACGATGACGGTCACCAGCACCGCGATGCACGACCAGGTGATGCGGGTGGCCGACAGCTCGCTGTTGCTGAGGTCGTCGACGATCGACCGGATCTGCAGCCCGATCAACAAGAAGACGGCGTTCTCGAGGACGTACGAGATGGTGGTCCAGTTGGTGCGCTCGAACAGCCGCGACGACGCCGACTGGATGCGCGGCGACTTGTGCCCGAGGATCACCCCGGCCACGACGACCGCCAGCACGCCTGAGGGCTGCGAGTCCATGCCGTGGATGTGGATCTCCTCCGCCGGCAGGTAGGCGATCCACGGCGTCAGCAGCGACACCGCCACGTCGGTCACGTCGTCCTGGATCAGCCTGCGGATGTGGCCGATGACGAACGCGACCGCGAGGCCGATCGCGACACCGCCGATGGCCGAGACCAGGAAGCCGCCGCCGACCTGCCACACGCTGACGGTGCCGGAGATCGCCGCGATCGAGGTGCGCAGCGTGACGATCGCGGTCGCGTCGTTGACCAGGCTCTCGCCCTCGAGGATCGTGACGACCCGGCGCGGCAGGCCGACCCGGCGGGCGATCGCCGTCGCGGCAACGGCGTCAGGCGGCGCGACGACGGCACCCAGCGCGAAGCCGACCGCGAGCTTGACGTCGAGCAACGCCCAGACGACGAGACCGACGCCGACCGTCGTGAACAGCACGAGTCCCACGCTGAGCAGGGCGATCGGTCGCCGGTACGTCTGGAAGTCGATCAGCGACGTGCGGATCGCCGCGGCATACAGCAGGGGCGGCAGCAGCCCGATCAGGACGATCTCGGGCGTGAGCTCGAAGTCGGGGACGAACTCGAGGTAGGACCCGATGATCCCCACGACGATCAGCACCAGAGGCGCGGAGATCTTCATGCGGCCGGCCGCGGCGCTGACGGTGACGACGATGGCCAGCAGGGTCACGAGCGTCAGGGCGGTGTGCACGGGTCCATTCTCTCAGTGGCGTCCAGCACCTCCCGCACGCGTCTGCCACGATCTAGCCATGAGCAGCGTGACCTCCTCGCCGACCTTCGTCCGTTCTGATCTCGTCATCCTGGGCGGAGGTGGCGTCGCCGTCGTGCTGGCCGGGATCGCGCACTACGCCGACTGGACCGCCGTCGTCGCATTCGTCGTCTCCGCAGTCGCGGTCACCCTGCTCGCCACGCTGGTGGGGCGGAGCGTCGAGCAGCTCGGCGACCGGTTCGGTCCCGGCGCGACCGGGGTGCTGCAGTCGGCGCTCGGCAACCTGCCGGAGCTGTTCATCTGCATCTTCGCCCTGCGCGCCGGCCTGGTCGACGTCGTCAAGGCGGCGCTGGTCGGCTCCGTCCTGGCCAACCTGCTGTTCGTCCTCGGGCTGGCATTCGTCGTCGGCGGCCTCAAGCACGGGACGCAGCGGCTCGACTCGGAGCGCGCTCGTACGATCGCGGTCCTCATGCTGCTGTCGGTGTCGGCGATGGCGATCCCTTCGCTCGCGCACGGTCTCCACACGCCCGCGGTGGCGCACGAAAAGGCGTTCTCGATCATCGTCGCCGTCGTGCTGCTGGTGCTGTTCGCACTGTCCCTGCCGGCATCGCTCAAGCGCGGCGCAACAGCAGCAGACCCGCACGCCGAGGCGCCGCGCTGGAACGTCGGGCTCGCGATCGGCCTGCTGGCCATCGCCAGCGCCCTCGCCGCGTTCGTCTCGGACTGGTTCGTCGACGCTCTCGAGCCCGCGATGGACGCGCTCGACGTGTCGCAGGTGTTCGCCGGGCTCGTCGTCGTCGCGATCGCCGGCAACGCGATCGAGAACATCGTCGGCGTGCAGCTCGCCGCCAAGGGGCAGTCCGAGTACGCGTTCGCGGTGATCCTCAACAGCCCGATCCAGATCGCCCTGGTGCTCGCGCCGGCGCTCGTGCTGATCAGCGTCGCGTTCGGGCTCTCCACCCTGACGCTGGTGTTCAGCCCGCTGCTCGTCGCCTGCCTGTTGCTGTCGGTCGTGCTGGCGACGGTCATCACGATCGACGGCGAGTCCAACTGGCTCGAGGGTGCGTCGTTGATGGCGTTGTATTTCATCGTGGCGACGGCCTTCTGGTGGGGGTGACGTGCGCTCCGCGACGGGGTAAGTCGCGGTGGGACGCGTGCAGGCTTACGTTGGTGGGACATCACTGGCTGTCTTTCGGGGGGAAGCATGTCCATCAGCACACCGCGCCGACTTGGGGTCGGTCTCGCCGCCGCTCTTGCAGCCGGCTCACTTGTCGCCACCAGCACTGCGGGTCCCAGCTCGGCCAAGGGCAGTGGGTCCACGGCTCATGGGTACGGCGGGGCGGTCTCGTCCGTCGACGCGAATGCCAGTCGGATCGGGCTCGAGGTGCTCCGCAAGGGCGGCAACGCCGCTGACGCCGCCGTGGCGACAGCTTCGGCGCTCGGGGTCGCGGAGCCCTACAGCGCCGGCATCGGCGGTGGCGGCTACTTCGTCTACTACGACGCCCGCACCCACAAGGTCAGCACGATCGACGGCCGCGAGACCGCGCCGGCCGGCATCACGCACGACGCGTTCATCGACCCGGCGACCGGCAAGCCGTACAACTTCACCCCCGAGCTGGTCTCCTCAGGCGTCGCGGTCGGCGTGCCCGGCACGCTGGCGACCTGGGACTCCGCGCTCAAGCGGTTCGGCACGCGTTCGCTGGCTCGTACGCTCGCACCGTCGATCGAGCTGGCCCGCAAGGGATTCGTCGTCGACACCACGTTCCGCAACCAGACGCTCGACAACAAGGCGCGGTTCGCGGCGTTCCCCGACACCGCCAAGCTGTTCCTGCCCGGTGGCGATGCGCCGCAGGTCGGCACGCGGTTCCGCAACCCCGAGCTCGCCGCGACGCTGAGCACGATCGCGAAGCGTGGACCCGCGGCGTTCTACCGCGGCCCTCTCGCGGCCGAGATCGCCGACATCGTGCAGCACCCGGTGAAGGACCCCTCGTCGACGCTGCCGGCTCCGGCCGGATCGATGACGACTGCGGACCTGGCGGCGTACGAGGTCAGGAAGCAGGACCCGACGAAGGTCTCCTATCGCGGGCTCGACGTGTATGGCATGGCGCCGTCGTCCTCGGGCGGCACGTCGGTCGGCGAGGCGCTCAACATCCTCGAGAACTACGACCTCGGCAGCGGGCCGAAGCTGGCCCAGAGCCTGCACCTCTACCTCGAGGCGTCGGCGCGGGCGTTCGCGGACCGTGGCGCGTACGTCGGGGATCCGGCGTACGTCGACGTGCCGACCGAGACGCTGCTGAGCCAGAAGTTCGCCGACTCGCGGGCCTGCACGATCGATCCCGACCACGCGTCGACCCGCCCGGTGGCCGCCGGAGCGCTCGACGGCTCGGGATGTGCGACCGCGAAGCACGAGGAGAAGGCCGACACGGAAAACGTCTCGACGACGCACCTCTCGGTCGTCGACAAGTGGGGCAACGCCGCGGCATACACGCTGACGATCGAGCAGACCGGTGGCTCGGCGATGACGGTGCCCGGACGCGGCTTCCTGCTCAACAACGAGCTGACCGACTTCAGCGCGGTCTACGACCCCAAGGACCCCAACCGCATCGAGCCCGGCAAGCGCCCGCGATCGTCGATGTCGCCGACGATCGTGCTCAAGGACGGCACGGTCAAGTACGTCGTCGGATCGCCGGGTGGCGCGACGATCATCACGACGGTGCTGCAGATCCTGCTCAACCGGATCGACCTCGGCATGACGCTGCCCGAGGCCGTCGCCGCGCCGCGTGCGTCACAGCGCAACGCCGCGGCGACGCCTGCGGAGCCGGAGTTCATCAAGGCGTACCAGGACCTGTTGGCGCCGTACGGTCAGGTGCTGACGCCGTCGGGTGACCAGTTCACGTCGGCGGCGGAGATCGGTGCGGCGGCGACGATCGAGGTCGACAGCCACGGCAAGCTCACGGCCGCTGCGGAGCCGAAGCGCCGAGGCGGCGGGTCAGCCCTGGTGGTCTGGCCGACGAAGCACTGACCGACCGAGATTTGGATTGGTCTGCACCACGCCAGCTCTCTGGGTGGTGCATGTCGATCCAAATCTCGGCGCGTCCGTCCAGTCAGGCCTGGGCGGCCAGCTTCATGTCGCGGCGGAGCTCCGGGGGCAGGGCGAAGATCAGGGACTCGTCGGCCGTGCGTACGGCCTGGGCGCCCGGGTGCCCGCGCTCGGCGAGGTAGCCCAGCACCTCCTGCACGAGATCGTCCGGCACCGAGGCGCCTGACGTGACGCCGACGTGCTCGACGCCGTCGAGCCACGCCTCGTCGATCTCGGAGATGTCGTCGATGCGATAGGACGCCTTGGCGCCGGCCTCCAGCGCAACCTCGACGAGGCGTACGGAGTTGGAGGAGTTGGCCGAGCCCACGACGATCACGAGATCGGCATTCTTGGCGATCTCCTTGACCGCGACCTGGCGGTTCTGGGTGGCGTAGCAGATGTCGTCGCTGGGCGGATCCTCCAGCTGCGGGAACTTCTCGCGCAGCCGGCGTACGGTCTCCATCGTCTCGTCGACGCTGAGGGTCGTCTGCGACAGCCACGACAGACGCGTGCCCTCGGGGAACTCGAGATCGTCGACGTCGTCGGGGGTCTGCACGAGCGTGATGTGGTCGGGCGCCTCGCCGGCGGTGCCCTCAACCTCTTCGTGCCCCTCGTGCCCGATCAGCAGGATGCGGTAGCCCTCGTTGGCGAAGCGCCGCGCCTCGTGGTGCACCTTGGTCACCAGCGGGCAGGTCGCGTCGATCGTCTTGAGGCTGCGCTCGGCGGCCTCCTCGTGCACCATCGGGGAGACGCCGTGGGCCGAGAACACCACGGTCGCGCCCTCGGGGACCTCGTCGAGCTCCTCGACGAAGATCGCGCCGCGGTCGCGCAGGTTGTTGACGACGTGCTTGTTGTGCACGATCTCCTTGCGTACGTAGACCGGTGCGCCGTAGAGGTCGAGCGCCTTCTCCACCGTGATCACGGCGCGGTCGACGCCGGCGCAGTAGCCGCGCGGGTCGGCCAGCAGCACGCTGCCTCCGACGGGGGGCATGCCGAGCTCGATCGTGGAAGACATGTGGACGAGTCTAACGGTGTCGGTCGAAGACCCTAGGGTGTGCGTATGGCTCTGGAGACGACCTCGGACGCACCTGCGCCGCTGCGGCAGATCTCCCAGCTGATCGACGGCTACATCAGCCGGCTCGGGGCGGTGTGGGTCGAGGCCGAGATCGCCCAGCTGACCCGCCGGCAGGGCGTCTGCTTCCTCACACTGCGCGACCTCGTCGCCAAGATGTCGATCGACGCGACATGCCACGCCAGCATCCTCGACGCCTCCCCCACGCCCATCACCGAGGGCTCCCGCGTGATCGTGCACGCCAAGCCGTCGTTCTACCTCCCCCGGGGCCAGCTTGCCCTCGAGCTGCGCGAGATCCGGCCGCAGGGCGAGGGTCAGCTGCTGGCCCAGCTCGAGCGTCGCAAGCAGCTGCTCGCCGCCGAGGGGCTGTTCGACCCACGGTTCAAGAAGACGCTGCCGCTCCTCCCCCGTGGCATCGGCCTGATCACCGGCAAGAACTCCGCCGCTGAGCGCGACGTCCTCCAGAACGCGCAGCTCCGCTGGCCCGACGTACGTTTTGTGGTCCGCCACGCGCTGATGCAGGGCAACGGCTCGGCGCTCGACGTCATGGGGTGCCTCAAGAACCTCGACGCGGACGCCTCGATCGACGTCATCGTCATCGCCCGCGGTGGCGGCTCCGTCGAGGACCTGCTGCCGTTCTCCGACGAGGCATTGATCCGCGCCGTCCACGCGTGCGCCACGCCAGTCGTCAGCGCGATCGGCCACGAGCCCGACAGCCCGATCCTCGACCTCGTCGCCGACCTGCGCGCCTCGACGCCCACCGATGCCGCCAAGCGGATCGTGCCGGACGTGCGCGAGGAGCTCGCCGGCCTCGCGGCGATGCGGCAGCGCTCGTCGCACGCGATCCGGGCGATTCTCGGCCGCGAGATCCAGGGCCTCGCCGCGATCCGGTCGCGCCCCGTGCTGGCCAACCCCACGACGCTCGTCGACGCCCAGCAGAGCCTGATCCACGAGACCCGCGACCGCGCCCGCCGCTCGCTGGGGCACCGGCTCGACCGGGCGCACGACGAGGTCGGGCACCACCTGGCGCGCGTACGCGCGCTCTCACCACTGGCGACCCTCGAACGCGGCTACGCCGTCGCCCAGCTCCCCGACGGCACCGTCGTCACCTCGATCGACCAGGTCGCCCCCGACGACGAGCTCACGGTGCGCGTGTCTGACGGCACCCTGGGCGTACGCACCCTGACCAAGGAAACTGCGCCGCACAAGGAAGGCCAACATGGCTGAGACACCGACGACTCCCGAGATCCCCTACGAGCAGGCGCGTGACGAGCTCATCTCCGTCGTGCAGAAGCTCGAGGTCGGCGGCACGAGCCTCGACGAGTCGATCGCACTGTGGGAGCGCGGCGAGGTGCTCGCCGGCATCTGTCAGCAGTGGCTCGACGGTGCCCGCACGCGCCTCGCCGCAGCGGCCGGGCTCGACGCCGAGGATGCCACCGACGACTAGCCGCGCGGCCTATCATCGTGACTCCACGCGCAGAGGGGGTCACGATGACGATCGACGCGCTCGACCTGTTCGGGGATCCCTCGATCCTCAAGGTCTCCGCCACCGACATCGCCTCGGCCGACTCGTGCCCCCGCCACCTCGCGGTCAAGATCCGCCCCGACGTGAAGTCCCGACGCTGGCGCCGCTCGTTCGGCTCCGAGAAGACGTTCGTCCTCGGCATCGTGACCGACCTCGTACGCGCCTCCCACTCGTCGGAGTGGGCACATGACCCGCAGCACCTCGCCGGTTGGATCGCGCAGGAGCTCGAACGCCGACGCGTCCACCGGCTGCTGCGGCCCTACGCCACGGCCGCGGTGACCAACATCCTCGAGGCGCACTGGGACATCGAGGACGAGATCGGGCCGCTGCAGCTGTTCCAGACCGACCCGACGATCGGCACGGTCGAACGTACGTTGACGGTGTGGGGGCCGCTCTACCGCACGGAGGACGGCGTGCGGGAGGTCCGGCGCTACCGGCTCGGCGCGGCCCACGTCGAGCCGACGCACGACGACCTGCTCTGGACCCACACCGCCGCGCAGGTCGCGGCCGGCTACCCGTCGCGGGACACGCCGGTACGCATCAGGGTCGTCGAGATCGGCGCCGCCGACGGCAGCATCGCGGTGCTGTTCGACGGCACGCCGGACGACGCCGACTCCGAGTTCTCGGCCGAGGCCAAGCACGTCGCCGGCAGCCTCGGCGACCTCGGCACGGCGGTGCCCGGCAGCGAGTGCGCCAGCTGCAAGGTCGCCGGCGCCTGCGACGCGCTCATTCCCGTGCCCGAGGTGCTGGGCCAGCCGAGCAAGGGCTACGCCTCACGGTCGGTGTCGCCGTCCGACCTCGACCGCTACCAACGGTGCCCGGCGCAGTGGTTCCTCGCCGACGCCCGGGTCCCCCGCGACGCCGAGTACTCCGGCGCCCAGACCCGCGGCCTCCTGGTCCACACGTGGCTCGAGACCGCACACGCCCGGGGTGTCGGCTGCACCGTGGACGACCTGCCGGAGCCCGGCGGCGACATCGGCCTCGCCGCGACCGTCATGGACGCCGACGACTACGCGATCGCGCACCCCTACCTGAGGCACCACGTCTCGAGCTGCCCGCTCGCGACCGACGGTGTGGCGTACGTGGCGAGCGAGAGCGCGATCCACGGCTTCGACCACGACGCCGAGGTCATCCCTGTGACGAAGCCCGACCTCGTGTTCCGCATCGGCGACCGGCTCGTCGCTCGCGAGGTCAAGACGACGGCGACGCTGCCCGCCGGTGGCGCCGACGACGTCTATGCCGACAACCTGCAGGTGCCGTTCCTGCTCGCGATGCTGGGGGCAGGAGTCGCGGAGGCCAACGGCTGCACGACCGCGACGGTCGAGGTCGAGATGCTGACGCCTGGGACCAGCGAGGTCTACGCCTGGGACCTCGAGGAGCCGGAGCTGGCCGAGGCCGTCAGGGCCGATGTCGCGGCGGCGGCCCGCGACTGGCACGTCGACGCCGAGTGGCACACCCAGCCGGGCCCGCACTGCGCGTGGTGCCCCGTGCGCCAGTGGTGCCCGGACCGCCAGGTCTACGAGAACCAGGAGCTCGCGGCCGCGCAGAGCACGCCGGTCGACGACGAGCCGGCGCCGTTCTAGGACGTCGCCAGCGACCCGATGTAGTCCTCGATCAACGCGCGCGACGGCGTGCCCACGATCACCGTGGTCACCTCGCCCTTGGTGAGGACGTACGTCGTGCGGTCGCCCGGACCCTTGCGCACCGACCAGGTCTCGCCGCCGATGTCCGTCTTGCCGTCGGGACGGCTGCCATCGGCGAAACGCTCGATCGCACGGGTGACACTGGTGCCCTTCACCTGGTCGAGGCCGATGTAGTCCTGGTCGCCCCGCACGATGCCGAGGTGCCACCAGTCGATGTTGAGCGTCGCCGCATTCGCGTGCCAGCCCCTCGGCAGGCTCGACGGCGCGAGCAGCTCGAACCCGGCGACCGGGCGGGCCTGATCGGTGAGCTTGGCGTAGTCGACGGCGGGCGTGGGGCTGTCGGGCTTGTCGCTGAACACCTTGCCGATGCCGTACAACCCGATGATGATCACGCCGATCACGACGACCGAGCGGACGATGTCACCCATCGACGGATTGCCGCGGCTCGACCGCTGGGTGCTCATTGACACAACTTTACGGGGCGCGATCGGCGCGAACTCGGCCGGTCACACACGGCTACCGACGGGTACGATGACCGCGTGAACAGCCTTCAGCCAGCCGCTCAGGCGCCCGACCGCAACCTCGCCCTCGACCTGGTCCGGGTGACGGAGGCCGGAGCCATGGCCGCCGGCCGCTGGGTCGGCCGCGGTGACAAGAACGGTGCCGACGGTGTCGCCGTCAACGCGATGCGCACCCTCATCAACACCGTGCAGATGAACGGCGTCGTGGTGATCGGCGAGGGCGAGAAGGACGAAGCGCCGATGCTCTTCAACGGCGAGCACGTCGGCGACGGCACCGGCCCCGACTGCGACGTCGCGGTCGACCCGATCGACGGCACGACGCTGACCGCCAAGAGCCTGCCCAACGCCGTCTCGGTGATGGCCGTGGCACCCCGCGGCTCGATGTACGACCCGTCGGCCGTGTTCTACATGGAGAAGCTCATCGCCGGGCCCGAGGCCGCCGACGTCGTCGACATCCGGCTGCCGGTCGCCGAGAACATCGCGCTCGTCGCCAAGGCCAAGGGCATCGCGGTCAACGACGTCACGGTGTGCGTGCTGGACCGGCCCCGCCACCAGGACCTGGTCGACCAGATCCGCGCCGCCGGGGCCCGCATCAAGTTCATCATCGACGGCGACGT
Organism: Aeromicrobium ginsengisoli; assembly: GCF_004134905.2. Taxonomy (GTDB): domain Bacteria; phylum Actinomycetota; class Actinomycetes; order Propionibacteriales; family Nocardioidaceae; genus Aeromicrobium; species Aeromicrobium ginsengisoli. Next base: position 1,200,905 of record NZ_SDPQ02000001.1, read on the forward strand.
CGCCGGCGGCATCACCGCAGCGCGGCCCGACACCGGCGTCGATCTGCTGGTCGGCATCGGCGGTACGCCCGAGGGCATCATCACGGCGTGCGCGATCAAGGCGATCGGCGGCACGATCCAGGGCAAGCTCTGGCCGATCGACGACGACGAGCGCCAGCGCGCCATCGACGCCGGTCACGACCTCGACCGCGTGCTCTACACCAACGACCTGGTCAACGCCGACGACTGCTTCTTCGTCGCGACCGGCATCACCGACGGCGAGCTGATGGCGGGTGTCCGCTACGGCGCCGGCAAGGCCTACACCGAGTCGATCGTCATGCGCTCGCGCAGCGGCACGATCCGCAAGATCACGAGCGAGCACCAGCTCGCCAAGCTCAAGGCGTACTCGACCATCGACTACGAGTCCTGACACATGACTGAACGGTCCGGAGAAGAGTTCGCGTCGCTGCCGTCCGGCATCGACATCTGCTACGAGACCTTCGGCAACGCCGAGGACCCCGCGATCCTGCTGGTCATGGGTCTGGGCGGCCCCATGGGCTGGTGGTCCGACGACTTCTGCGAGCGGCTCTCCGGGCGCGGCAACTTCGTGATCCGCTACGACAACCGCGACACGGGTCGCTCGACCAAGCTGCGCCAGCACAAGGTCGGCAAGCTCGACGTGATCCGGGCGTTCGCCGGGCTCCGCAAGCCGCCCTACGGCATCGGTGACCTGGCCGAGGACGCCTTCGGACTGCTCGACCACCTCGGCGTCGAGCGCGTACACCTCGTCGGGGTCTCGATGGGCGGCATGATCGTGCAGACCATGGCAATCGCACGTCCCGAGCGGGCGATGTCGATGACGTCGATCATGTCGACGACCGGCAACCGCCGGGTCGGCTGGCAGCACCCCAAGATCATGCCGACGCTGCTCGCCTCCGCCGGCTCGACCCGCGACTCGTACGTCGCCCGGTCGCTGCGGACGTCGACGATCCTCGGCTCACCCGCGTTCCCCGGCGACGAGGAGCTGGCGCGGGCTCGCGCCTACGAGACGTACGACCGCGGGTGGACCGCGAGCGGGGTGACCCGGCACATGCTCGCCGTGCTGGCACAGCCCGACCGCACCAAGGACCTCGCCACGCTCGACCTGCCGGTCACCGTGATCCACGGGCTCAACGACCCGTTGGTGCACCGCTCCGGCGGCAAGGCCGTCGCCAACGCCGTGCCGGGCGCCGAGCACATCGAGATCGCCGGCCTGGGGCACGACCTGCCGGTGCAGCTCTATGACACGTACGTCGACGCGATCGTGCGCACGGCCGAGCGCGCCATCTCGCACTGACCGCACCTGCGGTGGGATTCGATCCATACCTCCGCAGATCATGCTCTAGAGTTCGGTGCATGCCGCACATACGGATCTCCGATGCCGCCCGGTTCCTCGGGGTCAGCGACGACACCGTCCGCCGCTGGGTCACTGCCGGCAGCCTGCCGTCGGGGACGGACGCCGCGGGACGGATGGCCATCGAAGGGCGGGAGCTGGCGCAGTTCGCCAAGGCGCAGGCCGCGTCCTCCGGAGAGGCCGGCGCGACCAGCTCGGCGCGCAACCGGTTCGTCGGCCTGGTCACAGCGGTCAAGGCCGACACCGTGATGGCGCAGGTCGAGCTGCAGTGCGGGCCGTTCCGCGTCGTGTCGCTCATGAGCAGCGAAGCCGTCGACGAGCTCGGTCTTGAGCCCGGCTCCGTCGCGGTCGCGGTCATCAAGTCGACCAACGTCATCATCGAGTCGCTGGAGGTGGCGTCATGAGGCGGCTCGCGGCGGCGCTCCTGCTGCTCGTCACGCTGGCCGGTTGCTCCGACGACGCGCGCGACCGCACGACTGATGGGCCCGAGAAGACGTTGCAGGTCTATGCCGCAGCCTCCGTCCAGAACGCGTTCACCGAGATCGGCAAGCGGTTCGAGGACGCCAACGACGGCGTGACGGTGAAGTTCACGTTCGGCGGGTCGTCCGACCTCGTCGCCCAGATCGAGCAGGGCGCCCCGGCCGACGTGTTCGCCTCCGCCGACACCGCCAACATGGACAAGGCCGTCAAGGCTCGGGTCGTCGGCGGGGTTCCGCAGGACTTCGCCAGCAACACGCTCGAGATCGTCACCCCGCCGGACAACCCGGCGCACATCGAGTCGCTCCGCGACCTGACGAAGCGTGGCGCCAAGGTCGTGGTCTGCGCCCCCGAGGTGCCGTGCGGCGCCGCCGCCGCGCGCGTCGAGAAGGCGGCCGGCCTGACGATCAAGCCGGTCAGCGAGGAGCAGTCCGTGACGGACGTGCTCGGCAAGGTCATCTCCGGCGAGGCCGACGCCGGGCTGGTCTACGTCACCGATGTCCTCGGCGCCGGCGCCAAGGTGCACGGCGTGACGTTCCCCGAGTCCCGCCGGGCCGTCAACACGTACCCGATCGCGTCCCTCCGCGGTGCCGACGACGAGACCCTCGCCGCCTACTTCACGGACTACGTCGTCGGGCCCGAGGGCCAGTCGGTCCTGTCGACCTACGGCTTCCAGAAACCCTGACATGAGCCTGACCCAGCAGTCCGGTGTGCCGCGGTGGGTCCTGGTGCCGGCGGCGCTGGGTGCCGCGTTCGTCGTGCTGCCGCTCGTCGCACTGGTGACGCGGGTCGAGTGGGGCAGCTTCTTCTCGCTCATCACGTCCGACTCGTCGCAGGCGGCGCTGTGGCTGAGCCTGCGAACGTCCGCCGCGAGCACGCTCCTGTGTGTCGTCCTGGGGGTGCCGATGGCGCTGGTGCTGGCCCGTACGACCTTCCGCGGGCAGTCGCTCCTGCGCTCGTTGGTGCTGCTGCCGCTGGTGCTGCCGCCCGTCGTCGGTGGCATCGCGCTGCTCTACACGTTCGGCCGCAAGGGCCTGCTCGGCGAGACGATCGACGTGCTCGGCCTGCAGATCGCGTTCTCCACGACGGCGGTGGTCATCGCCCAGACGTTCGTCGCGCTGCCGTTCATGGTCGTGAGCCTCGAGGGCACGCTGCGGACGGTCGGTGAGCGCTACGAGGTCGTCGCCGCGACGCTCGGCGCCCGGCCGACGACCGTGCTGCGTCGGGTGACCCTACCGCTGGTGCTGCCGGGGCTCGCGGCCGGCGCGGTGCTGTCGTTCGCGCGGGCACTGGGCGAGTTCGGCGCCACGATCACGTTCGCCGGCAGCCTCGAGGGCGTCACCCGCACGCTGCCGCTGGAGATCTACCTGCAGCGCGAGACCGATCCCGATGCTGCCGTCGCCCTGTCGCTCGTGCTGGTCGTCGTCGCGGTGCTGGTCATCGGTCTCGTGCGCGGGACGAGGAGCACCGCACTGTGAGCCTCCACCTCGAGGCGACGGTCGCCGACCGCGACGTCGACGTGTCGCTCGACATCGCTGACGGGGAGGTCGTCGCGATCCTCGGACCCAACGGCGCCGGCAAGTCCACCGTGCTCGCGGCGATCGCCGGTGTCCTGCGGCCCGACGCCGGCCGGGGGGTGCTCGGCGACGACGTGCTGTTCGACATCGGCGCCGGCACGTGGCAGCCGGCGTACGCCCGGGGCACCGCACTGCTCGCCCAGGACCCACTGCTGTTCCCGCACCTCGACGCGGTCGACAACGTCGCATTCGGGCCGCGCAGCGCCGGTCGTACGCGTGCGCAGTCCCGGGCGACAGCGATGACGTGGTTGGCGGAGGTCGACGCCGCGGAGCTCGCGAGACGCAAGCCGTCGGACCTGTCGGGCGGCCAGGCGCAGCGCATCGCCGTCGCCCGGGCGCTGGCGGCCGAGCCGCGGCTCCTGCTGCTCGACGAGCCCATGGCGGCGCTCGACATCACGGTCGTGCCGGCGATGCGCCAGGTGCTCAAGCGCGTGCTCGCCGGGCGGAGCGCGATCATCGTGACGCACGACGTCCTCGATGCGCTGCTGCTCGCCGACCGGGTGGTCGTCATGGAGGGTGGCCGCATCGTCGAGGAGGGGCCGACCAAGGAGGTGCTCGAGCGGCCGCGGAGCACATTCGGCGCCGGCATCGCGGGGCTCAACCTGATGCGCGGTCGTTCCGTGGGCACCGCCGTGTGTACGGCATCGGGGTCATTGGTGTCCGGCCTGTCGGACGAGTCGCTGCCCGAGGACACCGACGCCGTCGCGGTGTTCAGCCCGAGCGCGGTCGGCGTGTACGTCGAGCCGCCGGCCGGCAGCCCGCGCAACGTGTTCGCGTCGACGATCCGCGAGCTGGAGCCGCGCGGCGCGCAGGTCCGCGTGCGTACCGACGAGCTGAGCGCCGACGTGACCCTGCCGGTCGTCGCCGAGCTCGACCTCGTGCCGGGCAAGCAGGTCTTCCTCGTCGTCAAGGCCAGCGAGGTCACGATCTACCCAGCCTGACGACCTCGCTGGGAGTGACGTTCGCGTCGGGGTCTCACGGCGTTCCGCGACCCGAACGTCACTCCCAGCGGAGTCTCCTAGGGTGGTTCCATGGGTGGGGCTACGCTGCGGCGCCGCGACGACGGTGCCCTGGAGCTGCGGGTCAACGGCGTGTTCGTGATGGACGACGTCGAGACGTCGTCGGAGCAGGCCCTCGCCCGTACGGTCATCGACCTCGGAGCGCGGGAGATCCTGGTCGGCGGCCTCGGACTCGGCTACACGCTGCGCTCGCTGCTGGCGTCGCCTCAGGCCAGCCGCGTCATCGTCGCCGAGCTGCACCCTGAGATCGTCGGCTGGATGCGCGACGGCACGATCCCCGGCGCCGACCTGCTCGCCGATGAACGTACGCAGGTCACGGTCGGTGACGTACGCGACGTGGTCGCCGCGCAGGCGCCGGCGTCGCTCGACGCGATCGTGCTGGACGTGGACAACGGCCCGGACTTCCTCGTGCACGACGCCAATGCCGAGGTGTACGGCGCCGGGTTCGTCGGAGTGTGCGCCTCTCGGCTCCGGCCCGGCGGCACCCTGTGTGTGTGGACCATGGCCCCGTCGGCGAGCCTCACCGCAAGCCTGAACGCCGCGCTGACCGACGTACGCGAGGCAGCGTTCGACGTACGGCTGCAGGGTCGGGACGAGCGCTACTGGATCGTTTCCGGCACTCGGCGCGACGATGTCGCCACCGCCGACTAACGTCGTGCCCATGGTCGATCGCACCGAGTTCGTGGACGCCTGCCATGTCGCCTTCAGGCTGGCCGGCCGGCCGGAAATGGCCGAAGCGTGGGACACCGAGAGCGCCTGCAACGGCATGACTGTCGGCGGGCTGACGCATCACCTGGTGAGCCAGATCCGGCACGTCGCCCGCTTCCTCGGAGAGCCGCCGACGACCGACGACCCGATCCCCCTGCTCGCGCACTACGAGCGGGCCGAGTGGGTCACGGCCGACGCCGACGACGAGGCCAACACCTCGATCCGCGACGGTGGCAACGAGGCTGCCGCGGCCGGTCGCGACGCGGTGCTCGCTGAGGTCGCTCCCCTGCTCGACCAGCTGCCCGACGTGCTGCGCACGCCCCGCGATCCCGACACGATCTTCATTCCCTGGCAGGGCTGGGCGCTGACGACCGACGACTTCCTCATCACTCGCGCGATGGAGCTGATGGTGCACTCCGACGACCTCGCCGCGAGCGTCGGCCTGCCGACCCCGGAGTTCCCCGGCTCCATCGCGGCCGACGTGATCGGCCTGCTCGGTGGCGTGGCCGTACGCCGTCACGGCCAGGCCGCGGTGATCCGTGGGCTCAGCCGCCCGCAGCGCGCCCCGGTGTCGATCTCAGCGTTCTGACCTTCGTACGCCGTCCTGCCGGGCGTACCTCCGGAGCGCAGCGATATCGTCGGAAGCATGACCGAATACCGCATCGAGCACGACACCATGGGCGAGGTCCGCGTCCCCGCCGACGCCCTCTGGCGAGCCCAGACCCAGCGCGCCGTCGAGAACTTCCCGATCTCCGGCACCCCGATCGAGCCCGCGCAGATCCGCGCCCTGGCCCAGATCAAGGCCGCCTGCGCCAAGGCCAACGCCGAGCTCGGCATCCTCGACCAGGATGTCGCCGACGCGATCATCGCCGCCGCCGAGGAAGTCGCCTCCGGCGCCCACGACGCGCAGTTCCCGATCGACGTGTTCCAGACCGGGTCCGGCACGTCGAGCAACATGAACACCAACGAGGTCCTCGCGACCCTCGCCACGAAGTCGCTCGGCAAGGACGTGCACCCCAACGATCACGTCAACGCCAGTCAGTCGTCCAACGACGTGTTCCCGACGTCGATCCACGTCGCCGCCACCGCATCGGCGACCAACGAGCTGATCCCTGCGCTCGACCACCTCGCCACCTCGCTCGAGGCCAAGGCCAAGGAGTTCGCGAGCGTCGTGAAGTCCGGGCGTACGCACCTCATGGACGCCACCCCCGTCACGCTGGGCCAGGAGTTCGGCGGCTACGCGGCACAGATCCGCCGCGGCATCGAGCGCGTCGAGGCCTCCCTCCCGCGTACGGCCGAGGTCCCGCTGGGCGGCACCGCGGTCGGCACCGGCATCAACACGCCGATCGGCTTCCCGCAGCGCGTCATCGAGATCCTCGCCGAGAACACCGGCCTGCCGATCACCGAGGCCGCCGACCACTTCGAGGCTCAGAGCGCCCGCGACGGCCTCGTCGAGATGTCGGGCCAGCTCCGCACGATCGCCGTCAGTCTCACCAAGATCTGCAACGACCTGCGCTGGATGGGCTCCGGCCCGCGCACGGGTCTCGGCGAGATCGCCCTGCCCGACCTGCAGCCCGGCTCGAGCATCATGCCCGGCAAGGTCAACCCGGTCCTTCCGGAGGCCACCCTGATGGTCGCCGCCCAGGTCATCGGCAACGACGCGACGATCGCCACCGCCGGCGCGTCCGGATCGTTCGAGCTCAACGTCATGCTCCCGGTCATCGGCCGCAACATCCTCGAGTCGATGCGCCTGCTCGGCAACGCGTCACGGGTGCTCGCCGATCGCTGCATCGACGGCATCACGGCCAACGAGGAGCGTTGCCTCGAGCTCGCCGAGTCGTCGCCGTCTGTCGTGACGCCGCTCAACCGGTTCATCGGCTACGAGAACGCCGCCAAGGTCGCCAAGACCTCGGTCAAGGAGAAGAAGACGATCCGTCAGGTCGTCGTCGAGATGGGCTTCGTCGAGCGCGGCGAGATCAGCGAGGCAGACCTGGACAAGGCGCTCGACGTCATGTCCATGACCCACCCCTGACGCTGACGAGAGGGTTGTGCCGGTCACAACCCTCTCGTCGCCGTGTCACAACCCTCTCGTCGGCGGGGTTCGTCAGCGGCGCTTGGCGAGGACGTAGCCGTCGCGGTTGAACACCAGCTCGTACGTCCCGCCGTGAGCCTCTTCGGCGTACGCGACGACGTCGACGGGTGAGTCGATGCCGGCGCCGGCGTCGAACAGCACGTACGACGGCTTGACCTGCTTGCCGATCGTGCCCCACCAGTAGACGGTGTGGTCCGTGACGAGGTGGCTCATCATCGCGATGTCGGTCTCGACCGTCGCACCCTTCGGCACGGCCGCGATGACCGCATGCGCGGCAGCGGCCCGCGGCGGCTCGTCGTACGTCTCGGAGTCCAGCAGCGTCGACAGCGGCGAGTTGACCAGCGTGAATCCCGTGACGACGACCGCCGCGACCGTCGCCCAGCGCAGCACCGGCCACCGCCGCATCGCGTCGATCATCGCGATGAACACGATCGGCATGAGCAGCAGCGAGTAGTGCCACTCGGTGCCCCAGTAGTACGCGTTGTCGCCGGCGAACCGCCACGCGAACGTCGGCAGCACCAGCAGCACCCACGGCGACACCAGCGCCGCGAGTCCCGTGATCCCGACAGTCAGCGCCACCGTGCCGAGCTTGCGGTCCGGGTCATCGAACAGCGTCGCCACGATCCCGCGATCACCGCCGAGCGATGACGTGTAGGCGTACGAGTCACCGGGGTTGAACGACGGCACGATGACCAGCACGATGAACGCCATCGCGACGAGCCCGGTCGCGGCGAGCTGCACACCGCGCCGCCGCTCCCCCGCGAGCCACAGCACCCCGCCGATCACGGCGACGGTCAGGCCGAGGTCCTCCTTGACCAGCAGCAAGGGCAGCGACCACAGCACCACGGCGCGGAACCGCCTGTCGACGTACGCCGCACCGGCCAGCGCCAGCAGCGGCGCTCCGAACGCCACCTCGTGGAACTCCGCCTCGACGCCCGACTGCAGCCCGAACGACAACCCGTACGCGAGCCCGATCACGGCGCCGGTCAACGTGCCCAGGTGACGCATCGCGACGAGGGCGATCACCGCGACCGAGATCGCGATCAGCACGACCTGCGCCAACAGGATCGTCTGCGCCGACGGGAAGACCCGGTAGACCGGCGCGATCAACGCATCGATCGGCGAGAAGTGGTCGCCGAGGATGTTGAACCCCGGCGCCTTGACGTCGACGATCGGCGCCCCGGGGCGGGCGTAGCCCTTGACCGCCTGCTCGAAGATCGCGTGGTCCCACGACGAGATCGTGAACCGGCGATAGCGCATCAGCGTCAGCACGCCGTACGCCGTGCCGACCGCGACGGCGAGCAGCCCGGCGATCAGGCGCTGACCACGAGTGGAGGTCATCGGGCGAGCGTGAGGTTCTCACCCGTCTCCGGATCGAACACATGCACCCTCTGGCGCGGGATGACGACCCGGATCGACATGCCTGGGCGCAGGGAGCTCTCGGCGGCGAGCTCGGCGACCAGGAAGCTCTGGAACAGGTCGAACTCCAGCAGGTCCTCGACCTCGTTGAGCAGCTCCTCGACCTCGGGCGCGATGTCATAGCCGAGATAGGCGAACTGGCTGCTGCCGCGCCACTCCACGTCGTCGATGCGGGTCGTGAACTCGACCCGGTCGGTGACCGCCTGGCCACCCTGGCCGGTCGCGTCGTAGCAGTGCTCGGGCCGGATGCCCGCGACGACGACACCCCGGTCGCCGATGCGCTCCAGCAGGTGGTCGTCGAGCAGCATCGTGGCCAGGGGCATGACGAGCTGGCGACCCATGGGGAACGCCGGCACGAGGTTCATCGGCGGCGAGCCGAGGTAGCCGGCGACGAACATGTCGGCTGGCCGCTCGTAGAGGTCGCGCGGCGTGCCGACCTGGTGGATGAAGCCCTGGTGCATCACGGCGACCCGATCAGCCGTGCTGAGCGCCTCGGCGACGTCGTTGGTCGTGAAGATCGAGGTGCGCTGGTTCTCCTGCTGCCACTGGCTCGTGACGGAGCGGACCTGGGTGCGTACGCGCTCGGACTGCTGCGAGAACGGGGCATCCAGGAGGTACGCCCTGGCGTCGCGCACGAGCGAGCGGCCGAGGGCGACCCGCTGGCGCTGCGCGTCGTCGAGCTCGACGGGCTTGAGGTCGAGCAACTCCCCGAGGGCCAGCAGCTCGGCCACCTCGTGGATCCGCTCCGACAGCTCGCCCCGGTTGTAGCCGCGGCGCAGGGTCGCCGCAAAGGCAAGGTTGTCGAACACGTCGAGGTGCGGGTGCAGGGCGTAGTCCTGGAACACCATCGCGAGGTCACGCCGACGCGGATCGGCGGTGTTGACCACGACGTCGTCGATCAAGATGTCGCCGGAGGTCTGCTCCTCGAGGCCGATGAGGGTCTTGAGCAGCAGGCTCTTGCCCGCACCGGACGGACCCGTGAGCGCCAGCGTCTCGCCCGACGGCACCGTGAGGTTGATGTCGTCGAGCAGCGGGCGGTCGCCCGTGCCGGACGTCGTGAGGTTGCGGACTTCGATCGAGGTCATCGGTACGACCTTCCCAGGAGTTGAGTGATCCGGCGCGGGAACACGAGCAGCAGGAGGACGACCGGCGCGAGCCACAGCAGCCCGGCCGCGGCGACGGCGGAGCTCGAGGTCTCGAGCTGGCCCGTCGCGAGCATCAAGGTGGCCGGCAGCGGCCGGGACTCGTCGTTGGCCGACAGCGCAGCGCCGAGGACGAAGTCGTTGCAGCCGGCCACGAAGACCAGCACCGTCGCGAGGGCGACGCCCGGCGCGATGTTGGGCAGCCCAAAGCGTATGAACGCCTGCAGCCAGGTGGCCCCGTCGGCGCGTACCGCGTCGCGCAGCGACCACGGCACGTCGCGGAACACCGTGACGCAGAGCCAGATCGCCAGCGGCAACGTGATGAGCAGGGCCGGAGGGACCAGGGACATCCGGGTGCCGAACCTGTCGGCGGCGATGACCTGGTCGGTGATCGGCCCGGCCAGCGCCAGCACCGGGAGCAGCAGCGACGCGACGACCAGTCCGTACGCCACGCGGCGCCCGCGCATCGGCCGGCGCACGAAGGCGTACGCAGCGGCGATGGCCAACGGCATCGCGACCGCCGTGGCGATGCCCGCGACCACGATCGAGGTGACCGCGGCGTCCTGCAGGATCTGCGAGTGCAGCGCGCCGTCGAACGCGTCCCACGAGACGCCCTGCGGCCAGACCGATCGCGGCGTGGTGCCGTCCGGCGCGGTCGCCACGGTGAACGTCCAGAGCAGCGGCACCAGGGTGAACACGGCGAACAGCTCGATGCCGATGATCGACCAGATCGACAGTGGCCGCGGGGTGTCGGCGAACAGCACGCCGGCCGCACTGGTGGCCATCAGGACGACCGCGAGGCCGACCCAGATCCAGAGGTCGGGCCGCGGGACCCGGATGATGCCGTAGTTGGCGACGGCGAACCCCAGGACGAAGGCGAAGCCCGAAGCCCAGAGGCGTGAGCGTACGGAGGGCGTCACACGACCCTCCTCACACGGAACAGCGGCACCATGATCGCGGCCATCAGCAGCGCGATGACCAGCAGGACCATCGACATCGCTGCGCCGAGTCCGAGCTCGAGCGACGAGAACGTCGTGTCCCACACCAGCAGCGGCGCCGTGCGGATCGCGGCGCCGGGCTGGTCGACCAGGAGCGGCCCTTCGAGGATGCGGAAGGTGTCGAGCCCGCGATAGGTCGCGGCGACCGCGATCGCCGGGCCCATCGCCGGCAGGACGACACGGCGCGAGCGTTGCCACGCGGTGGCGCCATCGGCGATCGCGGCGGCCATCAGCGAGCTCGGCACCCGCAGCAGTCCGGCGAGCAGGACCAACGCCGTGATGCCAGTGCCGCGCCACAGCTCACCAACCGTGACACCGACCAGCTGGCCGAACGGTCCGACGTCGTCGAGCCGGAACCAATCGGCCGCGAATCCCGTCGTCACGGCATCGCGCCACACGACGGCCGACACGACCGCGAGCAGGGCGAACGGGATCAGCACGATGATCCGGGTCAGCGGCCACAGGAGCGTAAGCCGGCGCAGCGCCACGGCGAACACCAGCCCGATGAGCAGCTGCAGCACCACGACGACCAGCACGATGACGAGCGTCGTGGCGACGGCGAGCCACCACCCTCGGTTGGTCAGCACGTCGGTGTAGTTGTCGGCGCCCACGAACGTACGGCCGTCGGGATTCGTCAGCGGAGCAGAGTGCAGCGACAGCCAGATGCCGCGCCCGATGGGCCAGCCCGTGACGGCCAGCAGGACGGCGAACGGCAGGGCGAGCCAGCGCCAGCCCTTCACGAGAGCTGTCCTTGGATCGCGGCGCGTACGGCCTTCTGCGACTGCTCGAGCGTCGTGTCCTGGGAGAAGTCACGCAGCGGCAGCCACGTGTCGTCGAGCGCCCGCTCCGCGACCTGCCAGTAGGGCGTCACGGGCAGCGTCGCGCCGGAGAGCACCGCAGGACGAGTCACGGGGGCCATCGGATAGGCCCGCTTGACCGCCGGATCGTCGTACGTCGTCAGGCGGCTCGCGCTGTGCCCCGTGCTCGCCATGATCGAGGTGAGCACGGCCGGCGAGGTCAGGCAGCTGATCGCCTGGTAGGACAGGTCCGTGTGCGGCGCGTACAGCGGCACGGCGAGGCCGACGCCGGACAGCGGCGCGACGCTGGTGTCGGCGACCGTGGGATAGGACGTCCATGACATGTCCGAGGCGACCGCGGCGAGGTCGGGGTCGGCGATGACCGAGCTCGGGGCCAGCAGGAAGCCGCCATCGGCACCCGCGAACTTCTTGAGCGCATCCTTCGACGGCCCGTCGCCCCCGGAGTCGAGGTAGAACTCGACGACTGACGCAGCGGCACGCCCCGCGGCGGTGTCGAGGCCGACCTTGGCGTTGCGGCCGGTGCCGTCGACAAGCGTGCCGCCCGCACCCCTGACCAGCGCGTTGACCCACTGCGCCAGCCCGGAGCCGTCGTCGTCGGCGATCTGGATCGTCACGCCGAGCCGCTCGGCTCCCGCAACGAGGTCGTCCCAGCTGATGGGCTTGGTGGTGTCGAGGCCGGCACGTTCGGCGACGTTGCCGCGATACCAGAGCAGCTGCGGGTCGAACCACCACGGCGCGACGGCGAGCTGTCCGTCGTACGTGGCAGCGGCGAGCGCGGCCGGCGCGATGTCCTGCGCGAACGGCGCCTTGAGCTCCTCAGGCAGCGGCGCGAGGTAGCCGGCGGCGGCGAACTCAGCGGTGAACGCCGAGTCGAGGCTCAGCAGGTCGATCGACGTGTCCTTGGCGACCAGCCGGCGCACGAGGAGGGCGTGCCGCGCGTCGACATCGGTCGGCAGCTGCTCGACCTTGATCTCGTACGCCCCCTTGGCTGCCTCCGTGCACGTACGCGCGAGGGCTGCGGTGTCGGCACGATCCGGGCCGACGTACCAGGTGAGCGCGGGGGTCGCGTCAGGCTTGGCGCCGGCGGACCCACAGGCCGCGAGGGCGCACAACAGGGCGGCGGCGGCCACGCGTGCCCATACCCTCCCTGGTGCGCTCACCTGCGCAACTTTGCCACAGAGGAGGGGCCCTTCCCGGGCATACCGGGAAAGGCCCCTCCGTCACATGAGTTGACTCACGTCACAGGGTCACGTCCTCGAGCATCTCCGTCACCAACGCGGCGACCGGCGAGCGCTCCGAGCGGGTCAGCGTGACGTGGGCGAACAGCGGGTGACCCTTGAGCTTCTCGACCACCGCGACGACACCGTCGTGGCGACCGACCCGCAGGTTGTCGCGCTGGGCGACGTCGTGCGTGAGGACGACCTTGGAGTTGGCGCCGATGCGCGACAGCACCGTCAGCAGGACGTTGCGCTCGAGCGACTGGGCCTCGTCGACGATGACGTAGGAGTCGTGCAGCGAACGGCCACGGATGTGGGTCAACGGCAGCACCTCGAGCATCCCGCGGTCGAGGATCTCCTCGATGACGGCCGGTGACGCGACGGCGCCGAGGGTGTCGAACACCGCCTGACCCCAGGGCCCCATCTTCTCGGACTCGCTGCCGGGCAGGTAGCCGAGCTCCTGGCCGCCGACGGCGTAGAGCGGGCGGAAGATCACGACCTTCTTGTGCTGGCTGCGCTCCATCGTCGCCTCGAGCCCGGCGCACAGTGCGAGCGCCGACTTGCCGGTGCCAGCGCGACCGCCGAGCGACACGATGCCGATGTCCGGGTCGAGCAGCAGGTCGAGTGCGACTCGCTGTTCTGCCGAGCGGCCGTGGATGCCGAACGCGTCACGGTCGCCACGTACGAGCTGCACCTCCTTGTCGGCGGTGACCCGGCCGAGTCCGCTGCCCTTGTCGGACAGCAGCACGAGGCCCGTGTGGCACGGCAGGTCGCGCGCCTCGGGGAGGTCGAGCGTGCCGCCCTCGTAGAGCGAGTCGAGGTCGATGCTCTCGACCTCGAGCTCGCGCATGCCGGTCCAGCCCGACTCGAGGGCGAGCTCGGCGCGGTACTCCTCGGCGATCAGGCCGACGGCCGACGCCTTGACCCGCATCGGCAGGTCCTTGGAGACGATCGTGACGTCATTGCCCTCGTCGGCGAGGTTCTTGGCGACCGACAGGATGCGGGTGTCGTTGTCGCCCAGGCGGAAGCCCGACGGCAGCGAGGATGAGTCGGTGTGGTTGAGCTCGACGCGGATCGTGCCACCCTCGTCGCCGATCGGCAGCGGCACGTCGAGCGTGCCGTGCAGCACGCGCAGGTCGTCGAGGAAGCGCAGCGCGCTGCGGGCGAAGTAACCGAGCTCCGGGTCGTGCCGCTTGCCCTCGAGCTCGGTGATCACCACGACGGGTATGACCACCTCGTGCTCGTGGAAGCGGTTGACCGCGTTGGGGTCCGCGAGCAGGACGCTGGTGTCCAGGACGTACGTGCGGCGGACAGGGCTCGTGCTCGGCTTCTTCGTGCGCGTTGCGGCCACAACTGTCTCCTCAACGAGCCCGCGCGCACCCTGCGCCGGCCCTACTCGTGGGCGGGAAATCGGGGCTCAGGGGCGAGCGTCAACACATCTCGAACGTACGGCTGCGAGTCGCCGATTTCGGTCGCGACACGCTGATGGCAGGTCACGAGCGTGTGAACAATCGGTGGTGTCCGCTCCGGTCGCCGAGCGGTGACCTGGTCGCCCATCGGGGCCCGGGATGGGCGACTCACGCACCGCCCACGGGGGTCTCAGTGCCCGAAGCGGCGCTCCCGCGCGGCATACGAGCGCATCGCGCGGAGGAAGTCGACGTGGCGGAACGCAGGCCAGAGCGCATCGCTGAAGTAGAACTCCGAGTGCACGCTCTGCCACAGCAGGAACCCGGACAGGCGCTGCTCCCCCGACGTACGGATCACGAGGTCCGGGTCGGGCTGGCCCTTGGTGTAGAGATGCTCGGCGATGTCATCGACCTCGAGGGTCTCGGCGACGTCGGCGAGGCTGCGGCCCTTGGACGCCTGGTCGAGCAGCAGCGAACGCATCGCGTCGGTGAGCTCCTGGCGGCCGCCGTAGCCGACGCAGATGTTGACCCGCATGCCCTTGACGTCCGAGGTCGAGTCGGCGAGCCGCTTCATCCGGCCGGCCGACTCGTCGGGCAGCATGTCGAGGTTGCCGATGACCGCGAGCGACCAGCGCTGCTCGGCCGACAGCTTCTCCATCAGGCCCTCGACGGCGGCGAGGATGCTGCCGACCTCCTCGGGCGAGCGCTGCAGGTTGTCGGTCGACAGGAGCCACAGCGTGACGATCTCGACACCCAGCTCGTCGCACCACTGCGCGAACTCCGAGATCTTGTCGGCACCGGCCTGATAGCCGTGCTCGAACCGCGTGCCGGCGCCCTTGGCCCAGCGCCGGTTGCCGTCGACGATCGCCCCCACGTGGTGCGGGAGACGGGCGGGATCGAGGCGCTTGACGAGTCGCCGCTCATACACGCCGTACGCGAGGTCGCTGACTCCCATGCGGGCCAGAGTAGTACCCGCCCACGCACTACGCTGAGCGCATGACCGACCGGCAGCCCGAGGGCATCGTGCACGAGGCAACCGATCGGATCCGGGAGACCGTCGACGAGATCAAGCCCAAGCTCCGCGGGTGGCTGCACGCCATCACGCTGCCCCTGGCGTTCTTCGCCTTCATCGTGATGCTGGTCATCTCCGACGACATCCTGGTGCGCGTCGGCGTCGCGGTGTTCATGGTCAGCTCGATGCTGCTGTTCGGCGTCAGCGCGGTCTATCACCGCGGCACGTGGAGCGAGCGGGTCAAGGGTTTCTGGAAACGCTTCGACCACGCCAACATCTTCCTGCTGATCGCGGGGTCCTACACGCCGTTCTCGCTGCTCCTGCTGTCCACGCAGCACGCGGTGATCATGCTCTCGCTCGTGTGGGGCGGCGCGCTGCTCGGCGTGGTGTTCAAGATCTTCTGGATCGGCGCTCCGCGGTGGCTGTACGTCCCGCTCTACCTGCTGCTCGGCTGGGCCGCGGTGCTCTACTTCCCCGAGTTCGTCGACAACGCGTCGACTGCGGTCCTCGTCCTGCTGATCACCGGCGGTGCGCTCTACTCACTCGGCGCCGTCGTGTACGGGTTCAAGTGGCCCGACCCGTCGCCGAAGTACTTCGGATTCCACGAGATCTTCCACGCCTTCACGATCGCGGCGTTCATCGTGCACTACATCGGCGTCAGCCTGTTGGCGTACCAAAAGCACTGACCAGCTCATCAGGGTCGGTGACCGGGCGGCGGCAGACGAAGCCCTCGCAGACGTACGCCGCAGGGTGGCCGTCGACGAGGTCGCGCTGCTCGAACAGCGGGATGGCGAGGCCGACGTCGCCGGCGATCACGACGGCCCCCGGCGATGCCAGCCGCAGGGCTGCCCGGTGCAACGCAGTGCGGTCCTTGCGCGGGCCGACCACCGCGATCTCGAGCGGTCCAGCGACGACCGCCTCCGCGGCAGCCAGCGTCCAGCCGGCGAAGCGCGGGACCTGAGTCGCAATGTTCGCGGCCGACGCGATGCCGGACTCCGCAGCCGCGCGATAGCCGTGCCCGCCGGTGATCGCGGCGAACGACAGCAACGCGGCGACCGCCGCCGACGCGCCGGACGGGTACGCGTTGTCGGAGGCGTCCTTGGGGCGTACGACCAAGGTCTCGGCGTCGTCCGCGGTGTCGAAGAACCCACCGTCGGGGTCGGTGAAGTGCTCGACGACCCGGTCGAGGAGCTGCCGCGCCTGGTCGAGCCACACCGCCTCGCCGGTGATGCCGAGCACCGCGATGAACGCCTCGGCGACCGCGCCGTGGTCCTCCAGCACCGCCGAGTTGGCACCGGCGACGCCGTCGCGTGACGTGCGCGCAAATCCGTCGGCAAGGTGCACGTCGACCAGAAGCTGTGCCGCGGCGACGGCGGCGTCGGCGAAGTCGGGCTCATCGAGCAGCACCGAGGCCTCGGCGAGGGCCGTGATGGCCAGACCGTTCCACGACGCCACGACCTTGTCGTCGCGGGCCGGCCTGGTGCGCTCGGCCCGGGCGGCGAGGAGCGTCGTGCGTACGCGCTCCCAACGCTCGGCGTCGTCGGGATCCACACGGAGCTGCAGGGTCGAGAACCCGCGCTCGAACGTCCCCGGCCCAGTGACGCCCAGCAGCTGCGCCGCCCACGCCCCGTCGTCGGCGCCGAGCAGCCGCATGAGCTGGTTGGGGTTCCAGACGTAGAACGTCCCCTCGTGACCGTCGCTGTCGGCATCGAGCGCCGAGGCGAACCCGCCCTCGGGCGTCCGCAGCTCGTCGAGCATGAAGCGCGCGGTCTCGCGGGCGATCCGCTCGGCGAGCGGTGACCCCGTCTGCCGCCACCAGTGCAGGTAGACCCGCAGCAGCAGCGCGTTGTCGTAGAGCATCTTCTCGAAGTGCGGCACCCGCCAGAACCGGTCGACGCTGTAGCGCGCGAACCCGCCCGACAGCTGGTCGTACATGCCGCCGCGAGCCATGGCCTCGCACGACCCCGCGACCATGCCGAGCGCCTGCTCCGAGCCCGTACGCGCGGCGTTGCGCAGCAGGAACTCCAGCACCATCGACGGCGGGAACTTGGGGCTCGTGCCGAATCCCCCGGCCTCGGCGTCGTACTGCTTGGCGAGCTCGGCGACCGCATCGTCGAGCTGGTCGGAGCCGAGCGGGCCGCCGACCGAGTCGGTGTTCTGCCGGAGGTGCTCGAGCACGTCGTTGCTGATCGTCAGCACCTCGTCGCGGCGATCGCGCCACGCCTCTGCCAAGGCCTGCAGCACCTGGGTGAATGCCGGCGTACCCTGCCGCGGCTCGGGCGGGAAGTACGTACCGGCGAAGAACGGCTCGCCCGTCGGCGTCAGCACGCACGTCATCGGCCAGCCGCCCTGGCCGGTCATCGCGGTCGTGGCCTTCATGTAGACCGCGTCGATGTCAGGGCGCTCCTCGCGATCGACCTTGATGTTGATGTAGTGGTCGTTCATGTACGCCGCGGTCGCCGCGTCCTCGAACGACTCGTGCGCCATGACGTGGCACCAGTGGCACGCGGCGTAGCCGACACTCAGCAGGATCGGCCGGTCCAGCTCCTGCGCGACGGCCAGGGCCTCGTCGCTCCACTCCCACCAGTCGACCGGGTTTTCGGCATGCTGCTGCAGGTAGGGACTCGTGGCCCGCGCGAGGCGATTCGGCATACCGCCACCCTAGGTGGGAGGCCCGGACCACGCCGTTCGCAGATGTCGCCCGCTCGCGCCTGACACACTGTCCCGGTGCTCCTGACCATCTCCGCCTCGCGATCGGACGTCCTCGACGACGCCTCCGACCTGGGCTTCCTGCTGCACAAGCACCCCGACAGGCTGCAGAAGTTCGACGTGCACGGCGGCCAGGCACACGTCTTCTACCCCGAGTCGACCCCGGACCGCTGCACCGCCGCTCTGCTGCTCGAGGTCGACCCGATCGCCCTCGTACGCGGCAAGGGCCGGCACTTCGACGGCTTCTCGCTCGCCCAGTACGTCAACGACCGGCCGTACGCCGCGTCGTCGCTGCTGTCCGTCGCGATGGGCAAGGTGTTCCGCACGGCACTCAGTGGTCGCTGCGAGAGCCGCCAGGAGCTGGCCGACGCCGCCCTGCCGCTGACGATCGCCATCCCTGCCGTGCCGGGCGGCGCCGACCTCGTTGAGCGGTTGTTCGCGCCGCTGGGCTGGAGAGTCGGTGCCGAGACCGTGCCGCTCGACCCCGCGGTGCCCGAGTGGGGCGATTCCTCATACGTACGCCTGACGCTGACCGGCACCGTGCGGCTCGCGGCGGCGCTCAACCACCTCTACGTCCTGCTCCCCGTCCTCGACGACGCCAAGCACTACTGGGTCTCCGACGACGAGGTCGACAAGCTCCTGCGCGCCGGCGCGGGCTGGCTCGCCGACCACCCCGAGCGCGAGCTCATCTCGCGTCGCTACCTCGCGCATCAGCGATCGATGACCGACGAGGTCCGCACTCGTCTGGCCGAGCTCGACGGCGAGGTCGTCACCGACGTCGAAGACACCGAGCGCCCGCGCCCCTTGGTCGCGCTCCGGCACGACGCCGTCATCGCCGCCCTCACCAAGGTCCGGCCCGCCTCCATGGTCGATCTCGGCTGTGGCTCCGGCGCGCTGATCGGCAAGCTGCTAGACCTCCAGGGCATCGACCGGGTCATCGGCACCGAGGTCAGCGATGCTGCCCTGCGGCAGGCCGCGCGCCGCCTGCACGTCGACACCATGACGGAGCGGCAGGCCGACCGGCTGACGCTGTGGCTGTCGTCCCTGCAGTACCAGGACCCGCGCTTGACCGGGCTCGACGCCGCCGTCCTGATGGAGGTGATCGAGCACATCGATCCCGAGCGGGTGCCCGCCGTGACCGCCAACGTGTTCGGCTTCATGCGCCCGCGCACTGTCGTGGTCACGACACCCAACGCGGAGCACAACGTGCGCTACGAGTCGCTCGCCGCCGGCACGATGCGGCACCCCGACCACCGCTTCGAGTGGACACGAGCCGAGTTCGCCGCGTGGGCGGCCGCCACCGGCGAGACGTACGGCTACGCCGTCGAGCACCGCCCGGTCGGGCCCGTCGACGACGAGGTCGGCCCGGCGACCCAGCTCGCGCTCTTCACCCGGACGGAGGCACCCGCATGACGACACTGGGGATCCCCGAGACGTCGCTCGTGGTGCTCGTCGGCGTGAGCGGCTCGGGCAAGTCGACGTTCGCCGCGAAGCACTTCAAGCCGACCGAGATCGTCTCGAGCGATTTCTGCCGCGGGCTCGTCGCGGACGACGAGAACGACCAGGCGGCGACCAAGGATGCGTTCGAGGTGCTCGAGTTCATCGTCGGCAAGCGGCTCGAGCTCGGCCGGCTCACCGTCGTCGACGCGACGAACGTGCAGCCCGGCGCCCGGAAGAGCCTCGTCGCGCTGGCCAAGGCCCACGACGTCCTGCCCGTCGCGGTGGTCCTGGACCTGCCGACCGGCATCAGCGTCGAGCGCAACGCTGCACGCGAGGACCGCGACTTCGGCGCCCACGTCGTCAAGCGTCAGCACGACCAACTCCGCCGGTCGCTCAAAGGGCTCAAGCGCGAGGGTTTCCGCACAGTCCACACGCTCAGCTCCGTGGATGAGATCGAGTCGGCGACGTTCGTGCGCGAGAAGCTCATGAACGACCTGCGCGACCAGACCGGGCCGTTCGACGTCATCGGTGACGTGCACGGCTGCCGGCTCGAGCTCGAGGAGCTGCTCGCCGAGCTCGGCTACGACCTCGCGCGCGACGACGCCGGCCGGCCCGTCGACGCCAGCCACCCCGACGGACGCCGCGTCGTGTTCGTCGGCGACCTCGTCGACCGTGGCCCGGACTCGCCCGGCGTGCTGCGCCTCGCGATGGGCATGGTCCGCGCCGGTCACGCCCTCTGTGTCTCCGGCAACCACGAGGCCAAGCTCAACCGGGCGCTGGGCAAGCGCAGCGTCACGCTCAGTCACGGCCTCGAGCGCACGATGGAGCAGCTCGCGCAGGAGCCCGAGGAGTTCGTCGAGGACGTACGCCGATTCGTCGACGGGCTGATCGCCCATTACGTGCTCGACGCCGGCAACCTCGTCGTCGCGCACGCCGGGCTCAAGGAGAGCTATCACGGCCGCGCGTCCGGACGCGTGCGCTCGTTCGCCCTCTACGGCGACACGAGTGGCGAGACCGACGAGTACGGCCTGCCGGTCCGCTACCCGTGGGCCGAGGACTACCGCGGCACGGCGATGGTGCTCTACGGCCACACGCCGGTGCCCGACGTCGAGTGGATCAACAACACCCTGTGCCTCGACACCGGCTGCGTGTTCGGCGGTGCCTTGACCGCGCTGCGCTATCCCGAGCGCGAGGTCGTCGCCGTCGACGCGCACGAGGTCTACTACGAGCCCGTACGCCCCTTGGCGCCGCCGCCGCGCGACCCCGACATCCTGCGACTCGACGACGTGCTCGGACCGCGCGTCATCGAGACGGCACACATGGGGCGCATCTCGCTGCGCGAGGACAACGCCGCAGGCGCGCTGGAGGTCATGAGCCGGTTCGCGGTCGATCCGTCGCGCCTGGTCTACCTCCCGCCGACGATGGCGCCGTGCGACACGTCGGCGCTCGAGGACCACCTCGAGCATCCCGTCGAGGCGTTCACCCACTTCGCCAGGACCGGCATCGACCAGGTCATCTGCGAGGAGAAGCACATGGGCTCGCGGGCGGTCCTGCTCGTACGCCGCGACGCGACAGGCGTGATCCACACGCGTACAGGCCGCTCCTTCTTCGACGCCGAGACCGAGGCGGCGATGCTCGCGGCGTGCGCCGAGGCGGCCACGACCGCCGGGCTGTGGGACGAGCTGGGCTCCGACTGGGTCCTGCTCGACGCCGAGATCATGCCGTGGTCCGCCAAGGCGGTCGACCTGATCCGCAGCCAGTACGCCGCGGTCGGCGCGGCCGCGACATCCGCGCTGCCGGCCGCCCTCGACACCCTGAGCCTGGCCGCGGCGCGGGGCATCGACGTCAGCGACCTCACGGCACGTACGACGCAGCGAGCCGCGGACGCCGAGACGTTCACCGCGGTCTACCGCCGCTACTCATGGCCCGTCGATGGCACCGAGGGACTGCGGATCGCGCCGTTCCAGGTGCTCGCGAGCGACGGCACGACGTACGAGACCCGCGACCACGGCTGGCACCTCGGCATCGCCGACCGGCTCGTCGAGGCCGATCCGACGCTCTTCGCCCCGACCCGTCGCCTGGTCGTCGACACCACGGACGCGGCGTCGATCGCCGTCGGCGTGGACTGGTGGCAGCAGCTGACTGCGGAGGGCGGCGAGGGCATGGTCGTCAAGCCGCTCGCCAACCTCGTGCGCGGCCCCAAGGGCCTCGTGCAGCCTGGGGTCAAGGTCCGCGGGCGCGAGTACCTCCGCCTGATCTACGGACCCGACTACACGGTGCCGGCCAACCTCTTGCGGCTGCGCAACCGCAACCTCGGCCACAAGCGCTCGATGGCGCTGCGCGAGTACGCCCTCGGCCTCGAGGCGTTGCGCCGGCTCACGACGGGCGCTCCGACGTGGCAGGTGCACGAGTGCGTCTTCGCGATCCTCGCGATGGAGTCCGAGCCGGTCGACCCGAGGCTCTGACCAGCTAACGGTCTTCGTGCTCCCAGGGCTGCTGCGCCTTCTTGGAGTGCCGGAGGAACGAACGCGCGAGGAAGTAGGTCGCGACGCTGAGGGCCACCACGATGCCGAGCGCGAGCCATCCGGGCTTGACGTCGTCGTCGGTGAAGGCCGGCTCGGCCATGACGAAGGAGGCGATCGCGTACACGTTCATGCCTCCAGAGTAGTCGCCCGGATCGCCCGAGATGTCAGGCGTCCCTGGCGTACGTCGCGGGTGGGGTGCCGACGACTGCGGTGAACGCGCGGGTCAGGTGCGCCTGGTCGCTGAAGCCGAGCTCGGTCGCCAGCGCTGCCCAGTCCGTGCGCGTGCCGGCGTGGGCGGCCGCAGCGGCATCGAGCAGTCGGAACCGCTGCACGACCCACTTGGGCCCGATGCCGAGGTAGGCCGTGAACTGTCGCTGCAGCGTTCGCAGACTCACCCCCGCGAGCTCGGCCAGCTGCTCGGCCCGGATCAACGACCGGTCGCGCTCGGCCGCGTCGACGAGGGCGTTGACCTCCTCCGCGTACGGGTCGGCGACGACGTCGAGCCGGTCGAGGTACGCCTCGAGTGCCGCGACCATCTCCTCGTCGGGCGCGTCCGGCCTCAGGATCTCCGCGGCAGCCGGCGCATCATCCACGCCACCGAGATCGCCGAACGGCACGATCCGGCCCGCCACCGAGCTCAGGTCGGCGCCGAGCACCGCGCGGAAGCTCGCCGGCTTGAACGCCGCACCGAGCACGTGGCCCGTGCCGGTGAGCGTACGGACGAACGGCTTGCGGGTGATTCCGTTGACCAGCAGCCGGGGAGCACCCTCGAACGGCTCCGCCGACACGTGGACGAACGGCTGCGGGATGACCTGCTGCTCGAACGGTTCGGGGCACGCCCAGCGGACGATCCAGTGGTACTGGATGAACGGTTGCCAACGCGCGCACGGCACGACCCGGCGGATGTCGATGTGTTGCGCGGCAGCGGTCGGCCGCACGATCGCCGAGTCTCCCCTGCCGGCCGGCTCACGAGTCATGCGACCAGTGTCGCGTTTGTCCAAGACACTTCCGGCCAGCGCCTCCTAGCGTCGGACGCATGAGCAGAGCACACACCACATCAGGCAGGTTCACCGTCACGTCGTGGGAGGAGAAGGTCGTCGTCGACATCGACGGCGAGGGCACCGAGATCAACGGCGTCACCTATCCCAAGCGCGGCTTCTCGCGCGCCGACACGACGTACACCTACTCCGGCGACATCGAGGGCACGAGCACCGTGGCCTACCTGATCTCGTACAACGACGGCTTCGCGCCGGTCACCGGGTTCGAGTTGTTCGAGGGGACGATCGACGGGCACGACGGCTCGCTGGTGCTCCAGCACGCCGGTGACCACGACGCCGAGGCCGTACGCGCAACGCTGACGATCGTCGAGGGGATGGGCACCGGGGGCCTCGAGGGCATGACCGGAGAGGCAACCGTCGAGCTCGCCGGGCACAGCGACGACGGCTACCCGATCACGCTGACCTACGACCTGTGAACATGCCGACGACCACGAACGGGAGGACAGTGAGGACATGAGCACCGAGACGACAGGACGATTCATGCCGACCGGCTGGGACGAGTCGGTCATCGAGGACATCGACGGCGAGGGTGAGACCAAGAACGGCACCTACTACCCGAGCCGCGGCGTCACGGCCGCCAAGGTCACGTTCCAGTACACCGGCGACGTCGAGGGCACCGGCGCGACGACGTATCTCTTCGCGTACCGCGACAGCAAGGCCGGGCACGCGGACATCCTCGGCTACGAACGCTTCACCGGCTCGATCGGCGGCCGCACGGGATCGTGCGTGTTCCGGCACACCGGCGCGTACGAGGACGGCGCCGTCAGCGGGCATGTCGAGGTGCTGCCTGGCCTCGGCACCGACGAGCTCGCCGACCTGACCGGTTCGGCCGACGTCTCGATGGCGGGGCCGCCGCCCGAGGGCGGCTACGAATTCACGCTGAAGAGCTAACGAAGCCCTGCGCTCTAGTTGTCGCTTCGCGGGCTCTGCTGGCGCAGACCCGCGAAGAGGTCCGTCTCGGGGACGCTGGTCTCGACCTTGGAGTCCACGAGCTGGTAGTCCTCGGTCGGCCAGGCCTCGGCCTGGATCTCGTGCGGGATCGCGAACCAGAAGCCGTTGGGGTCGATCTGCGTCGCGTGCGCCAGCAGCGCCTGGTCGCGGACGCCGAAATAGTCCGCGCACTCGACCCGCGTCGTCAGCCGCGCCTCGTCCTCGGGCTTGCGCTCCCAGTCCTTGAACCGTTCCTCGTACGGGTTCTCGAGCCCGTGCGCCAGCATCGCCGTGGCGATCGCGTCCATGCGCTTCCAGCTCCAGCCCAGGTGGTAGTAGAGCTTGGACACCTGCCACGCCTCCCCCGCATCGGGGTAGCGCTCCGGGTCGGCCGCCGCCTCGTAGGCGTACACGCTGATCTCGTGGCACTTGATGTGGTCGGGGTGCGGGTAGCCGCCGTTCTCGTCGTACGTCGTCAGGACGTGCGGCTTGAAGGAGCGGATCAGGCGTACGAGCGGCGCCGCGGCCTCCTCGATCGGCACCAGCGCGAAGCACCCCTCGGGCAGCGGCGGCTTGGGGTCACCCTCGGGCCAGCCGGAGTCGACGAAGCCGAGCCAGTCCTGCTTGACGCCGAGGATCTCGCGGGCGCGATCCATCTCCTCGCGGCGGATCTCGGTGATCAGCGCCGGGTTGTCGACGATGCCGGGATGCTCGAAGCCGGGGTTGAGGATCGAGCCCCGCTCGCCGCCGGTGCACGTCGCGACGTGGACGTCGACGCCCTCGGCGACATACTTCGCCGTCGACGCCGCTCCCTTGCTCGACTCGTCGTCTGGGTGGGCGTGTACGTGCATGAGGCGCAGCTGGTCGACCACGGTTCTCCTTCGAAGGCTCGAGCAAAATCCTCGCACTGTCTCCAACATCGCGCGCAGCCTGGGTTGTTCCATCCGCCATACTCACGGAATGAGAACCCCCGATGCCGTGATCGTGACCGGCGCCTCGACCGGGATCGGTGAGGCCATGGTCGAAAACTTCGCCGCCAACGGCGTCCGCGTGTTCGCCGCGGTGCGCGACCTGTCCACGGTCGACGCGCACCCGCTCGTGACGCCCGTACGTCTCGACATCACGTCGGCGCAAGAAGCGCTCGACGCGGCCGAGGTCGTCGGTGAGGCGCTGGGGCCCGACACGCGGTTGCGCGGCATCGTCAACAACGCGGGCATCGCCGTCGGCGGTCCACTGGAGTTCCTCGACCTCGACGACCTGCGCCGTCAGCTCGAGGTCAACGTCATCGGCCAGCTCGCCGTGACCCAGGCGTTCCTGCCACTGCTGCGCCAGCACGGCAAGGGTCGCATCGTGTTCACCAGCTCGGTCGCCGGACGTATGGCCGCGCCGTTCATCGGCCCGTACGCGGCCTCGAAGCACGCCCTCAACGGCATGGCCGAGTCGATGCGCCGCGAGCTCAAGCCGTGGGGCATCGGCGTCTCGGTGCTCGCCCCGGCGACGGTGTCGACCCCGATCTGGGACAAGGCCGGTGTCGACGTCGATGCAGCCGAGGCCACGTTGCCGGCGCAGGCGCTCGAGCTCTACGGCGATGCGCTCACGGCGATGCGGACGATCTCCAAGGATGCGCGCCACGGCGGCATCCCCGCCTCGAAGGTCGCCGAGGCGGCTCACCACGCGGTCTTCGCCCGGCGCGCCAAGGCGGAGTATCTCGTCGGCACCGAGGCCAAGATGATCGCCGCGGCATCGAGCCTGCTGCCGTTCCGGACGTTCGACAAGGCCGTACGGAAGCAGATCCTCGGCTCCTGAGACAATGGCAGGCGTGACCGACCTCAGCTCGCGCTATGGCACCCGAACCCGACCCCGCTGGTTCTGGCCTGCCATCGCGGCGATCGGCATCGCGATCGGCATCTCGTTCGCCGCGTGGGTCGGCTTCCAGGACGAGCCGGTCAAGGGCCGTCTGTGGGGCTACGACGTCAAGAGCGACCACCTCGTCACGCTCAAGGTCGACGTCATCCGGCCCGATCCCCTCGCCGTACGCTGCACCGTCTACGCGCAGGCCGCCGACCACTCGATCGTCGGCGAGAAGACCGTCGACGTCTCTGCGGGCACGGCCGAAAAGACCCGCGTCACGATCGATGTGCAGACCGAGCGACGAGCTGTCACCGGTGTGCTGAAGACGTGTGAACCTCGTAGTTGAGTGCTAACGTTGGAAGTTCACCCCGGGCGTACGCCTGGGGTGCAGCACGTAAAGGAGCGCTCACATGACTCAGCCCACAGAGACCGACACCATCTGGGTGACCCAGGAGGCGTACGCGCGTCTGCAGCAGGAGCTTGAGCACCTCAAGGGCGACGTACGCGCCGACATCACGGCCAAGATCGCCGCTGCGCGCGACGAGGGCGACCTCAAGGAGAACGGCGGCTACCACGCCGCCCGCGAGGAGCAGGGCAAGACCGAGGCCCGCATCCGCCAGCTCGAGGACATGCTGCGGCGTGCCGAGGTCGGCGACAAGCCTGCCGACGACGGCCTGGTCGAGGCCGGCATGATCGTCACGATCCGCTTCAAGGGCGACACCGACACCGAGCAGTTCCTGCTCGGCTCGCGCGAGCTGCTCAGCATGGACTCCAGCGTCGACATCGACGTCTACTCGCCGACCTCGCCGCTCGGCGTCGCGATCCTCGGCAAGAAGCAGGGCGACGAGGCGACCTACGAGGCGCCCAACGGCAAGAACATCACCGTCGAGGTCGTCGACGCCAAGCCGTTCTGACCCTCACCCTGGGGTGAGCGGTGACGTGGCGTCCAGCTCGACACGCAAGCTGGACGCCAGCTCACCGCTACGCAGGTGCGGTGGACGCCAGCTCACCGCTCACCAGCCGAGGTCACGGGCGGCGACCTCCATGCCGGTGATCCCATGCACCTCGCGCTCGTGGATCACGACGCCGGCCATGCCGAAGCGGGGCGCCGCCGCCGGGTCCTTGACCCGTTCGATGATGTTGTCGACCAGGACGGTCTCGAGGTTGAGCCGCGGCCACTCGGCGTGGACGGCGTCCTGGAGCTCGCGCTGCGGCTCCTCGGCCCGACCGAAGTCGGCGACGATCCCGACGCGCACGACCCTCGGCAAGGCGCCGCGTCGTTCGGCCAGCCCGCCTGACGTGTGCAATGCGATCGCGTCCCACACCTGCTCGATGTCGCTCTCGCCCACCCCGAGACCGAGCAAGGTCTCGGCGGCGATGTCGGCGCCCTCGATCTCGAACCGTTCCCGCCCCGGGGCCAGGGCGCTCGCACCCAGCTCGTGCAGGAGCGTCGCCGCGAAGATGAGGATCTCCGGGGCCTGATCCAGCAGGCCTGCGGACTCGGCGTACGAGCGGGCATGCCAATAACTGCGCATGCTGTGGTTGAACAGCGACGCGTCCTGGTTGTCTCGCGACGTCGCGAGGATCGCGGCGGCGATCGGGGAGGACGGCAGGTCGAACGTACGCACTGGGGTCACCTTTCGGACGTGGCAGCGAGGGTCAGACGAGCTCGTATCCGAGCGCGACGAGACGCTCCCGGACCTCGGCACGATGCTGTGGGCCGCGCGTCGCGATCTGCACGTCGACGTCGACCTGGCCCACGTTGAGCGACTCCGAGGCCCGGTCATGGTTGACGTTGAGCACGTTGACCTGCATCTCGGCGAGATCCGTCAGCAACCGCATCAGCTCCCCGGGCCGGTCGGAGATGCGCGCGCGGAACAGCAGGAAGCGCTCCGCCGCAGCGAGGCCGTGCCGGATCACGTCGAGCAGCACGAGCGCGTCGATGTTGCCGCCCGAGAGCACCGCGACGACGGGGCCTTCGTACGCGTCGGGTCGCTCGAGGATCGCCGCGACCGCAGCGGCCCCAGCGGGTTCGACCAGCAGCTTGGCCCGCTCGAGCAACGAGATCAGCGCACTGCTCATCGACTCCTCGCTGACCGTCACGATCTCGTCGCAGAGTGACGCGAGGATTCCGTACGGGATGTCACCCGGCTGCGCGACGGAGATGCCGTCGGCCATCGTGATGCCCATCGTCGACGTGACCGGCTTGCCGGCGGCGAGCGAGGGCGGATAGGCGGCGGCGTCCTTGGCCTGGACACCGATGATGCGCAGGTCGGGGCGCTCGGTGCGCAGCAGGGCGATGCCGGCCGCCAGCCCGCCGCCACCGAGGGGCACGAGGATCGTCTTGACGTCGGGGCACTGCTCGAGAATCTCCAGGCCGACCGTGCCCTGCCCGGCGATGATGTCCTCGTGGTCGAACGGGTGGATCAGCACGGCGCCCGTACGCTCCGCGAACTCCCGCGCCGGCACGAGCGCTTCGGTCACGCCACTGCCGTGGAACTGGATGTCCGCGCCGTAGCCCTCGGTCGCCGCGACCTTGGGCAGTGCTGCGCCGACCGGCATGAAGATCGTCGCCTTGATGCCCAGCAGCGATGCCGCCAGCGCGACGCCCTGCGCGTGGTTGCCGGCGCTCGCCGCGACGACGCCACGGGCGCGCTCGGCCTCGCTGAGTCGCGAGATGCGGACGTACGCTCCGCGGATCTTGAACGAGCCGGTGCGCTGCAGGTTCTCGGCCTTGAGGAACACCTGCGTCGACGTCCGCGAGCTGAGCCAGCGCGAGTGCGCCATGGGCGTCACCTCGGTGACCCCTTCGAGAAGCTTGCGGGCAGCCCTCACATCATTCAGATCCACCTCACCAACGTAGTCGCTGCGGCTGAGCGACGGTACGTTCGGATGCATGGTGAGCGATGACGACCTGAAGCACCTGCGCCGCTGCCTCGAGCTGGCCGCCGAGGCCATCGAGGCGGGGGACGAACCGTTCGGCTCGGTCCTCGTGGGCCGTGACGGCGAGGTGCTCGCCGAGGACCGCAACCGGGAGACGTCCGAGCACGACCAGACCGGTCATCCCGAGTTCGCCCTCGCGCGCTGGGCGGCCGGCCACCTCGACCCCGAGCAGCGGGCGGCAGCGACGGTCTACACGTCCGGCGAGCACTGCCCCATGTGCTCGGCGGCACACGGTTGGGTCGGGCTCGGCCGGATCGTCTTCGCCAGCTCCTCGGCTCAGACGAGCGCGTGGCTCAGTGATCTCGGCGTCGGCCCGTCCCCCGTGCGCGCCATCCCGATCCAGGACGTCGCGCCCGGCGTCGTCGTCGAGGGCCCGGTTGCCGGCCTCGACGAGGAGGTCCACGAGCTGCACCGCCGCTACCGTCTCACCACCTGATCGCGGAATTTGGTTGCATGTCACAACCTGTTATATGGTTGCGCCATGCAAACACAGCCCTCTGACGCCGCCACCACGGCCGAGGACGCCTTCATGCAGCTCATGCTGGCGATGGGCCGTCGATTCCGCTCGCGCATCGACGGCGACACGGTCGACCCGTCGCAGGCCTCATTGCTCTACGCGTTGAAGTGCCACGGCTCGATGCGCCTCGGCGACCTCGCCGAGGTCATGCAGCTCGACGCGTCGACCGTCAGCCGGCACGTCCAGCAGCTCGGCGATCGCGGGTTCATCGAGCGCGAGCCGGATCCCGTTGACGGCCGCGCCCGCATCATCGCCCTGTCCCCCGCCGGCGCCGCGAGTCTCAAGAAGTCGTTCGACCAGCGCCGCGCCTTCCTCACCGCAGCGCTCGCCGACTGGGACGACGCCGACCGCGAACGCCTGCGCCACGACCTCACCCGACTCACCGCCTCACTCGGAGCCACTTCATGACAGACGCAGCACCAGCAACCGTCACACCCACCTACCTCTCGCATCGCCAGATCCTGGTGATCCTGGGCGGGTTGATGACCGGCATGTTCCTCGCCGCTCTCGACCAGAGCATCGTGGGCACGGCACTCCCCCGCATCACCTCGGACCTCAACGGTCTCGACAAGCTGAGCTGGGTCGTCACGGCGTACCTGCTCGCCTCGACCTCCTCGACTCCGCTGTGGGGCAAGATCTCCGACCTGTACGGTCGCCGGCTGATCTTCCAGATCGCGATCGTGACGTTCGTGGTCGGCTCCCTGCTGTGCGGGTTCTCCCGCAACATCGAGGAGCTCATCGGGTTCCGCGCGCTCCAGGGCATCGGCGGCGGCGGACTGATGGCGCTGGCGTTCGCGACGATCGGCGACGTCATCCCGCCGCGCGAGCGTGGCCGTTACATGGGCTACATGGGCGCCGTGTTCGGCACCGCGAGCGTCGCGGGTCCGTTGCTCGGCGGCTGGCTCGCGGACGGGCCGGGCTGGGAGTGGATCTTCTGGCTCAACGTGCCGATCGGCATCGTCGCGCTCGTCGTCACGTCGTACGCCCTCAAGCTCCCGCACACCCGTCGTGAGCACGTCATCGACTGGCTGGGTGCCGCGGTCCTCGTCAGCGGCGTCTCCTCAATGCTCCTGTACGTCTCGTGGGCCGGCCCCGATCACGGCTGGGGGTCGACCCTCGGGCTCGGCCTGCTCGCCGGTGCGATCGTGCTGACGGCACTCTTCATCCTGGTCGAGCTGCGGGCCACCGAGCCGATCATCCCGATGGAGCTGTTCCGCGGCTCGATCTTCCGCACGACCAACGCGATGTCGGTCGTCATGGGCATGTCGATGTTCGGCGCGATCATCTTCGTGCCGCTCTACCTGCAGATCGTCATGGGCATGTCACCGACGAAGTCCGGTCTCGGCATGCTGCCGATGGTCACCGGCCTGTTCTGCACCTCGATCCCGTCAGGCAACTGGGTGACCCGCACGGGCCGCTACCGTCCCCTGCCGATCGCCAGCACCGTCGTGGTCTTCGTGGCTCTGCTGGTGCTGTCGACCGCAGACGCCGACAGCCCCTACTGGCGCATCGGTCTCGGCATGTTCATCCTCGGCGCGGGTCTCGGCCTGACGATGCAGCTGCTGACCGTGATCGTGCAGAACTCGGTCGACCCCCGCCACATGGGCATCGCGACGTCGACGATCACGTTCTTCCGTACGCTCGGCGGTGCGTTCGGCGCCGCGATCTTCGGCGCAGTGCTCAACACCCGGCTGACGCATCACCTCGCGGCGACCGTCGGCGGCGGTGGCGATGCGCCCAAGATCAATACCAACGACGCCTCGGCGATCCACGCCCTGCCCCAGCCGTTGCAGGGCAAGGTCATCGAGGCGTTCGCCGACTCGCTGCACGACGTGTTCCTGGCAGCACTGCCGATCGTCACGATCGCGTTCGTGTTCGCCCTGCTGATCAAGGAGATCCCGCTGCGCACACGCGACACCCCGGTCCCCGCCGAGGCGACGGAGCTCTAGGGCCGGTCGCGGGCGGGGAGGTTGTCGACCACCAGGTCGTACGAGTCCTCGACGAGCTCCTCGACGAGGCCGGGCGGGAGCGCGCCGTCGACCTGCACGGTGATCCAGTGCTTCTTGTTCATGTGATAGCCGCGGGTCACCGACTCGTACGTCTCGACGAGGCCCGTGACCTCCTCGGGCTCGGCCTTGAGGGTGACGTGTGTCGGTGACTCGGCGGCGGTGATCGCGAAGACCTTGCCGCCGACCTTGAACACCGCGGTCTCCTCGCCGAACGGGAACGTCAGCGCGGCGCCGGGCAGGGCCAGGCACACCGCATGGACGTCGGTCATGCGAGACCTGGCA
This sequence comes from Aeromicrobium ginsengisoli, assembly GCF_004134905.2. Classification (GTDB taxonomy): domain Bacteria; phylum Actinomycetota; class Actinomycetes; order Propionibacteriales; family Nocardioidaceae; genus Aeromicrobium; species Aeromicrobium ginsengisoli. The sequence goes on from NZ_SDPQ02000001.1 coordinate 1,232,426, forward strand.
ACGGCTCGGTCCCGTCGTCAGGTGGCTCGTCGTCGAACTGCTCGGCGACCGTGGCGAGGTGGCGTACGACGCCGTTGAGGCAGGCCGCGAGCGGCACCGCGATGAGTGCGCCGACGACTCCCGCGACGACGACTCCGGCGGTGATCGCGAAGATGATCGCCAGCGGGTGCACGGCGACGAGGCGCCCCATGAGGAACGGCTGCAGCACGTGCGACTCGATCTGCTGGATCGCGATGACGACCAGCAGCATGAACAGCGCGGTCCACGGGCCCTGCGCGACCAGCGCGACCAGCACCGCGACCATGCCCGACAGCAGCGCACCGATGATCGGGATGAACGCGCCGAGGAAGACCAGCACGCCGATCGCGAACGTCAGCGGCACACCGAGTGCCCACGCGCCGAACGCGATGCCCATAGCGTCGGTCAGCGCGACGATGACGGTCGCGCGTACGAACGCCGTCAGCGACGCCCAGGCCGTGTGACCCGACGAGTTGACCCGCTCACGTGCACCCCGGGGGAACAGCGCGACGACCCAGCTCCAGATGCGGCTGCCCTCGTAGAGGAAGAAGAACGTCGAGAACAGCGCGATGAAGAAGCCCGCGAACAGGTGGGTCAGCGTCGTGCCGACCTCGCCGACGCGGGTGATCAGCGACGTGTCACTGGACTGGATCGACTCCTTGGCGTTGTCGATCCACGTCTGGATCTGGTCGTCGCTGAGCTTGAGCGGCCCGGTCTTGGCCCAGTCCTGGATCTTGGAGATGCCGTCGACGACGCTCGTACGCAGATCGGTGGCCTGGGTCGCTAGCTGTTGCCCCACCACGGCGAGCATGCCGAAGAACGCGATGAGCAACGTGATGACGACGATGAACGTGGCGGCGATGCGCGGGATCCGGTGCGCCTCCAGCCAGTCGACGAGGTTGATCGTCAGCGCCGTCACGAGCACCGCGACCGCGAGCGGCACTGTGATCTCGGAGAAGTAGCGCAGGAAGAACACGCCGAGCAGCACGGCCGACGCGATCACGAGCATCCGCCAGGCCCACTGCGTGGCGATCTCGACGCCGATCGGCACCTGGTAGCGCTCCCTCACGAACCACACCTCATGCGCAGGAGCCTAGTGGTGGTGTCGTCGCCGGAACCTCCCGGCGCTCCGGGGAGTTCAACTCGACGTGAAGAAGGCCCTGTCCGTCGTGTCCGTGGTCGTCGCGTTGGCGGCGACGGGATGCTCGTCGCCGGATCCCGCCCCGGGGCCCACGTCCCCGTCGCCGACGCGCTCGGTGACCACACCGACACCGACGCCAAACCCGTACGCGTCGCTGTCCGACGCCGAGCTGGGGACGCGCCTCCTGTCGGCGGCGGCGAAGGGCCGGGTCACCGAGGTCGCCCAGCTGCTCGGGGCTGGCGCCGACACGGAGGTCCGCGACGCCCGTCGGCGTACCCCGCTCCTGCTCGCCGTGACGCATGACCGCGTCCGGGCCGCGCGCGCCCTCGTCACCGCCGGCGCCGACCCGGACGCGCTCGACGACCGGCACGACACCCCGTGGCTCGTCACCGGCGTCACCGGCAGCGTCGCGATGGCGAAGGTCGTCCTGACGGCCGACCCGGACCTCACGATCCGCAACCGGTTCGGCGGGCTGTCGCACATACCGGCGAGCGAGCGCGGCCACGCGGACTATGTCGCGTACGTGCTGGAGCACACCGACATCGAGGTCGACCACATCAACGACCTCGGCTGGACCGCCCTGCTCGAGGCCGTGATCCTCGGCAAGGGAACAAGACCGTGGCAGCGCATTGTTGAGTCATTGGTCGACCACGGTGCGGACGTGTCGATCGCCGACAGCGCCGGCGTGACTCCCTTGGAGCATGCACGTCGTCACGGCTTCGTCACGATCGCTCGAATCCTCGAGCGCGCGTGAATCCGTAGACTCGAAACGAGAGGTGGAACCCATGATCTTCAGTCGCAGCAAGTCAGAGCTCCCCGGCGCAGAGAGCGCCCTCCCCGGCCGCGAAGGCCGTCCCTATCAGGTCGGCGGGACGCACCTCACCCTCGGCAACCCCGTCGAGACGCAGGCGCCCGAAGGCTTCGGCGTCGCGGTCTTCGGCCTGGGCTGCTTCTGGGGCGAGGAGAAGACGTTCTGGGAGGTTCCCGGCGTCTGGTCGACGTCCGTCGGCTACGCCGGCGGGGTCACGCCCAACCCGACGTACGAGGAGGTCTGCACCGGTCGCACGGGGCACGCCGAGGTCGTCCGGGTCATCTTCGACCCGGCCAAGGTGACGTACGACGACCTGCTCAAGGTGTTCTGGGAGAACCACGACCCGACGCAGGGCATGCGACAGGGCAACGACCGGGGCACGCAGTACCGCTCCGTCATCCTGACCACGACGCCCGAGCAGCAGGCTCAGGCCGAGGCGTCCCGCGAGGCGTACCAGGTGCGGATGACCGAGGCCGGCTACGGCGAGATCACCACGTCGATCCTGCCGCTGGAGACGTACTACTACGCCGAGGACTACCACCAGCAGTACCTGGTCAAGAACCCCTTCGGCTACTGCCCGCTGCACGCCACAGGCGTCTCGTACGCCTGAGGTTGCCCGGATCCGGGAGCGGTGACCTGGCGTCCAGTCGTGAACGTGATGTGGACGCCAGTTCACCGCCGAACGGTCCGACTTGAACCCTCGGCGTCCTCAGACTCCGGTTGGGCCCAGACCGGGCGCACCTGACGGGGAGTAGACCGGCACCGGGTAGTGCACGCCCTTGCACTGGACCTCACCGACCGGCTCGCAGAAGATTCGGTCCTTGACGAGGTGCCAGCTGTAGTCGCTCAGCAGGATCCGGCCAGGCTCGCAATGGGCCTGGAGGCGGGCCGCGATGTTGGTGTGCAGCCCGATCGCCGTGTACGTCATCCGCCCCTCGGAGCCGAAGCTGCCGACGCTCAGGACACCGGTGTCGATGCCGATCCGCATCCGCATCGGGCCGGTGACACCGAGCCGTTGCCACTGCCCGTTGAGGGACGGGAGGCCGTTCTGCATCGCCTGCGCCGCCCGCACCGCGCTCGCCGCCTGCTCCTCGACCTCCATCTCGTCGGGCGCCCCGAACAGGGCCATCAGGCCATCACCCGCGAACTCGTTCACCAGACCTCCGTGCTCGTCGACGAGCTGGCTCATGGTGGTCATGTAGTCGTTGACCACCTGCGTCAGAATCTCCGCCTCGACCCGGTCGGCGAGGTCGGTGAACCCGACCAGATCGGCGAACAGCACGGTCACCCGTCGGCGGGTGGGCACGTCGATGCCCACGGTGTCCCCGTTGATGATGTGCTCGAACACGGCGCGAGGGACGTAGCGGCGGATGGTCTCTCTGCTGTGGCGCAGCTCCTGCTGCTGTGCGTCGATGATCTGGTCCTTGCAGAACGCCCGCCGCTCGACGACCTCGATGACGACGCAGACCATGAGGCACCCGAGATACGCGATCCACTCTGCGGCAGCCAAGGATGCGGACTCGACCCCATTGAGCTCGTCGCGGTTGTAGCTCTGGAGCAGCTGGTACGAGCCGAACAGCGCGTAGGGCGTCACCGCTGCCATGGCCATGCCGGGCGGGATGCGGAAGATCCCGAAGCCGAAGAACATGACGACGAGCAGGCCCGCGATCATGACTCCGGCGCGCGTCTGGATCACCTCGCCGGTGAGCGCGACCTCTGACGTCAGCCAGACGACCAGGAAGCCGGCCAGGCAGTTGGCGGCGGCGGCCAGCGGCATCACCGTGCGGCGCAGCTCGGGCGGTGCGGTCAACGCGGTGAGCACGAGGAGCAGGAATATCCAGCCGACGACCCAACCTGCTGCGCGGTGCGCGGCGTCGGGGTCCAGGACGATCATGGCGACCAGCAGCAGGATCCAGCTCGGCGTCGAACCGATGTAGCCGACCCGGACGAACGGCGTGACGGTGTCGATGCGCCATCGCCGATAGGCCCGCTCGGTGTCCCGGTTCTCGAAACGTAGGCCTGCGAGGCGCAGTGCGTGGGCGGGATCGCGTGTGCGGGTCATGCCGTCACCTGCTCGGTCGCCCCGAACGGTCACGGGCTTCCTTGACCGGATGTTGCTGACCAGGGAGCTGCCCGCGCTCCTTCCCACCTTCCATGAAAGCAGTCAATCGGCGAAACGTCAGGCTTTGCGGGCACTTTTGCCTGTCAAACAGCCGGTCTCAGTTGTTGGTCTGGCCCGGGCAGACCGGGTCCTGGCGCCACTCCCCCGCATGATCCGCGATCGCTGCACGGGCTCGTGAGCGGCCGAGGTTCCACTCGAGCCAGTCATCGTGCGTACGGTCGTCGAGCGACACCGCGCACTCGACGAGGTCTGGGGGCAACGTCGACAGCACCGGGAGCGCATCGTCGGAGAGCGCCCGGAGATACGTCCAGTCGATCTTGCCGCTGGTCTCGTAGCGATCGATGTTGTGCCGTGCGATCCACGCGTCGGGGTTGATCGCGGCGAGACCGATCAGCAGCACGACACCGCTGAACAGCGCGAACCGTGGCAACCACACCGCCCGCAGAGCAACGCCGCCGGCGAGCGTGCCCAGCACGAGCACGCCGAGCCAACCTTCGAAGACGTCGACGAGCAGCCGCAGGCCCGTGAACCCGTACGCCTCCTGGTAGACGTGCATCCGGTAGAGCGCCGAGGCCACGACGACCAGCGTCAACCCGCACAGCACGCCGAGCGATCCGCGGATCCACGCCCGGTCCGACGGCGTCGCCTGCGGCGCCTTGCGCGATGCCGCCCAGACGACCAGCAGCGTGAGCGCGGTGGCGACCGTGAGCTGTCCGAAGCCCTGGTGCACGTACTCCGCATACGTCAGCCCGGTCGTACGCCTGAGGTAGTCGTGACCACCGAAGATCACCGCGGCCTGCGCGACCAGGAACACCGCGAACACCGCGTCGACGACCAGCACCGGCGCGAGCCACTCGAAGCGATGGGCAACCGGGCGCGGGGTCCGCTCGGCGCGATTGACCTCGGGCGGGTTGAGCCCGAGGTACGCCCCGGCGAGCACGACCCCGCCGACGAAGAACGCGACGAACACGCGCAGCGCGAAATCGGCCGAGCCGACGTTCGGGACCACCGCACCGACCCACTCGGCGAACACGGCATCGGCCGAGGCGAAGAGCAGGGCGAACACCGTGACGCCGACGATCGAGAGCACCGCCGTACGTACGAGCGCCGCGCCGCCACCCATGCCGGTGATGCGCCGGACCGTACGACCCAGCCACGGCATGCCCCGCAGCCCGGCGAGCGGCCACGCGATCCCGGCGAGCACGAACGACAGGACGTTGCGGCCGCGCACCAGGCCGATGATGCAGAGCCCGGCACCGGTGAGCACGCACAGCGCGACGAGCCACTCCGCGTCCCGGAGCACCACGACGATCGACAGCAGCAGGCAGAGACCGGCGCACGTCATCGTGAACGGGTCGCGACGGTTGCGGCTCGTGCCCAGCAGCAGCGCCCCGGCGGCCAGCAGCACGAGGAGGACGCCGAGCCCGTGATCGCGGAACGGGATGATCGCTCCCGCGAGCACGCCGACGCCGAGCGCCCCGAGCAGCACCCGCACGTTGCCGGGCACCCCGTCGTCGGGCCAGAAGGAGCCGAACGTGCTGTCCGTCAGTGATGGCAGTGGCTCGTAGGGCGGCAACGGCGCCGCCGCGGGTGGCAGGGTCGACTCGGCCATCGGGCTCTCCTTGGTACGCGTGAGGGTGGGGTTGAGCGGCAGGTCGGCCAGCACGCGGGCGCCGGACTCACCGGGCTCCGGGTTGGCGAAGCCGATCGATCCGCCGTGGAGGTCCGTGACCCATCGGGCGATCGCCAGGCCCAGCCCCGTCCCGCCACCCCCGTCGACCTCGGAGAGCGTGCCGAACCTCTCGAACGCACGATCGCGGTGTGCCGGCGCGACACCGGGGCCCTGGTCGACGACCACGACGTGCCAGTGATCGCCGAAGGCATCAGCGCGTACGCTCACGGTCCCGCCGGGCGGGCTGTGCCGCGAGGCGTTGTCGAGCAGGTTGGCGACGAGCTGGCGCAGCCGGGCCGGATCGCCCTGCACCACGAGCTCGGGCGGGCTGACCTCCACGGCGTACGCCACGTCGCGACCGCTGATGCGCTGCTCGGCGACGGCGGCCTCCAGGAGCGGCGCCACGTCGACGTCCTGCAGGTCCAGCGGCGCCTTGCCGGCATCGACGCGTGACAGGTCGAGGAGGTCCGTGACCAGCGTGGTCATCCGCTCCCCTTGGTCGAGGGCAGCTCGAAGCGTCTCCGGCTCTGGCTCGGCGACGCCGTCGGCGAGATTCTCCAGCAGCGCGCAGAGCGCGGTCAGCGGCGTACGCAGCTCGTGGCTGACGTTGGCGACCAGCTCACGACGCTGCCGGTCGACACCCGCAAGCTCTTCGGCCATCCGGTTGAAGGCGCGGGCCAGCTCGCCGACCTCGTCCCGCGACGTCGCAGCGACTCGTACGGAGTGGTCCCCCGTCGCCATGCTCCTGGCGGCGACGGTCATCTCGCGCAACGGCGAGGTCATCCCGACGGCGAGGAGCTGCGTGACGGCCAGCGCGAGGGCGATCGTGACGGGGATGCTCAGCCAGATCGGCACCCCTCCCGCCGAGCCGATCGTCCCCACGATCGACGCGACCGCGACGCTCGCCGCGACCAACAGGCCCAGCTTGACCTTGACCGACCTGACCTGGTCGAGCGGACGTGCCGTCATCGGTCGGTCCCGGGCTCGAGCGCGTACCCGACGCCGTGGACCGTGCGGACGCGCTCGGCGCCGATCTTGGCGCGCAGTGCCTTGACGTGGCTGTCGACCGTACGTGTGCCCGAGGCGTCGGACCAGCCCCAGACCTCGGCGAGCAGGTGTTCTCGGGTCAGCACGACGCCGGGGCTCGCCGCGAGGCACAGCAACAGGTCGAACTCGGTGGGTGTCAGGTGCACCTCGTCGTCGCCCGTCCAGACGCGTCGAGCGCCCGGGTCGATCCGCAGGTCGCCGAGATCGGCGAGCCCCTGGCCCGCCAGCTCGACGGCGCGATCGACCCGGCGCAGCAGGGCAGCGACCCGTGCCACGAGCTCGCGCATCCGGAACGGCTTGGTGACGTAGTCGTCGGCGCCGACGGCCAGCCCGACGAGGATGTCGGCCTCGTCGTCGCGGGCGGTCAGCATCAGGACCGGCACGGGTCGCACGGCCTGGATGCGCCGGCAGACCTCGTGCCCGTCGAACCCCGGCAGCATGACGTCGAGCACCACGAGGTCCGGCTCGTGCGTGCCGAACGCCTCGACAGCCCCGGGCCCGTCCCAGGCGCGAACGACGTCGTAGCCTTCGGCGACCAGTCGGTCGGTGACCGCTCCGTTGATGATGGGCTCGTCCTCGACGACGAGGATGCGGCGGGGTGCGGTCATGCCATCAGCGTAGGAGCGCCGCTGGCCGGAATTCGGGGTCGACTCGTGAAGATCCTGTGCAGGTTGTCGAGGGCGTACGGGCTGGTCAGCGCACAGGCAGGTCGTACTCCCGGCGCACGCTCGCACCGTCAGCGCCCAGGTCGGCGCCGTAGACGTGCAGCGAGATCGCCGTGACGTCGCCGGTGTTGTGCACGCGGTGGATGTCGCCTGGAGGCGCGAAGCCACTGGCTTCGCCCGGACCGTTCGCCGCCCGGCCGATCTCCGTGAGGTGGTCGCCGTGGTCGCGGTAGAGCGTCTCGTACTCGACGCCCTGCAGCACGACGAACGCGCACCACGCGAGGTGGTCATGGATCGCCGTGAGTTGTCCCGGCTGCCACACGACGGCCTTGACCGAAAACGCCGACTCGGTGTGCAGCACGTTGCTGACCAGCTCGTGCGGGTCGCCGAGGCGCTCCTCGGCGGTGAGCAGGTCGACGCCGGGCGTCTGCTCTCGCAGAACGTCGGCCACGGCCAGCGCCGTGGGCCGGGGATCCAGGCCCCGGCTGGTCTGTTCCCGGATGCCGTCCAGGAGCTCGGGCAGGCCCACCCGGGCCGGCTGTGTCGGGTATGTCGTGGAGTTCATGACTTCAGGATGCGTCCACTGATTCATCACGTCCAATGCCAGTTTTGGCTCAAAAACATCGATAGAGTTGATGAATGCTCGACCTCAACCGCCTCCGCATCCTGGCCGCGGTCGCCCGCCACGGGTCCGTCACTGCCGCCGCCGCCGAGCTGCACTACTCCCAACCGTCGGTCAGTCATCACCTCGCCCGGCTCGAGGCCGAGACCGGGGCCCAGCTGTTCCAGCGGGCCGGCCGCGGCATCCGGTTGACCGAAGCAGGGCTCGTCCTCGCTGAGCGGGCGACCGAGATCCTCGGCCGGGTCGAGTCCGCGTCGGCCGAGCTCGACGCCCACGTCGGCCTGAGCGCCGGGCGGGTCCGGGTCGCGGTGTTCGGCTCGGCCCTCGTCGCACTCATGCCCGAGGTGTCCGCCGAGCTGGCGTCACGCCATCCGGGCCTGCGGCTCGACCTCGTCGACACCCACCCGCCCGAGGCGATCGCGATGTTGCGCGCCGGCGAGGTCGACGTGGCCGTCGTCTTTCGCTACGACGAGACCGAACCCGATCCGCCCGGCATCCGGTTGACGCACCTGCTGGACGATCCGACCTATCTCCTGACGACCGACGACCGCGACACGATCGGCCAGCACCGCGACGACCGCTGGGTCGCCGGCTGCGTGCGCTGTCGCGCCCACCTGGTCGAGCTCTGCGATCGCGAGGGCTTCGAGCCAGAGGTCGCCTTCACCACCGATGACATGGTCGGCATCCAGGCCCTCGTCGCGTCCGGGATGGGCGTCGCCACGATCCCGGGGCTGGCGCTGCGCGGGCACCGCAACCCCGACGTCAACGCGCACGAGGTGCCGGGCGCGCCCAGACACGTCTACGCGGCGACGTACGGCGAGCCACCTGACCCGCCGCCGACAGCCGCACTCCTCGACGTGCTGACGTCGCTCGCCTGACACCTCGTACGCACCGGAGCACGCTTGGCTCGCGGAGCATCGGGTACGCCTCGGGCGTCATCGACTCCAGGAGGACCCATGACCGTCCCACCCGAAGACCCAGGCATCCCCGACGAGCCGGGCGACCCCGCCGACCTTGTGCCCGACGGCGACCGGGCGGCCCAGGCCGAGAGCGCGTGGCCCGACGAGGACGCACAGGGCATCGTCCCCGACGGGGAGCGCGTCGTCCCCGACCTCGACGACGACGCGTGAGCGCCTGCTAGCTTCGCCCGATGGGCTACACCCGCGAGGAGCTGCTCTCGTACGCCGGACGCACGATCCCGGACCTGGTCGGCGACGACCTCCGGCTGCTGTTCGTCGGCATCAATCCCGGCCTGGTGAGCGCCGCCACGGGGCTGCACTTCGCCCGGGCGGGCAACCGGTTCTATCCGGCTCTGCGGCTCGCCGGCATCCTTCCTGCCGACGTCATGACGCCCGATGCGGCCAGACCCGTGCTGCTGGACCGCGGCGTCGGCATCACCAACATCGTTGCCCGCGCCTCCGCGCGCGCCGATGAGCTCGATGCCGCGGAGCTCGTCGCGGGTCGCTCGCGCCTCGAGGCATTCGTGGCCGAGCACCGCCCGCGCGTCGTCGCGATCGCCGGCATCACGTCGTACCGCATCGCCTTCGGCCGCAAGGCGGCCCGGGCCGGCCGCCAGGACGAGGCGATCGGCGATGCGCAGCTGTGGGTCGTGCCGAACCCGAGCGGGCTCAACGCCCACGAGACGGTGGATTCGCTCGCCGCGGCCTACCGCGAAGCGGCGTCCGCGGCCGGCGTCCTCTGACCCGATACGTCATCGCTTGTCGCGTTGGCCCTCGACCATCGACTTCGAGACCTTCTCGCCACCACCGAGCCTCTGCAGCGTCGCGGAGATCGTCGGGAACGATGCACCGAACGTGGCGCCCGCCCTCAGCTCGACCGGCGCCACGACGACCTCGGCGCTGTTGTGCTGGATCGCCTTGACGACCTTGCGCGCCACGGCCTCCGGCGTGACGGTTCGCAATCCCTTGGGGAGCGTGCCGCCGGACTCGACGAACATCCCGGCATCGCGTACGAATCCCGGCTCGACGAGCGACAGCCCGACGCCGTGCCGGGCGAGGTCCTGGCGGAATCCGAGCGAGAAGCCGCGCAGCCCGAACTTGGTCGCGTTGTACATCGCCGCCTCGGCGGAGGCGATCTTGCCGGATACCGACCCGATCATCACGATGTGCCCCCGCCCTCGGGCGATCATGGCCGCGGCCGAGTCACGGGCCATGAGGATCGGCGCCTCGAGGTTGACCGTGATGCTGCGGAGGATCTGCTCGTGCGAGTACTCAAGGACGTCACCCGAGGCCGGCAGCGCCGCGTTGGCGACCAGGATGTCGATGTCGCCGGCTTCGCTGAGCAGTCGCGTGACCTCGTCGAGGTCCGAGAGGTCAGCCGCGATCGCGGTGGCACCGAGCTCGGTCGCGAGTGGCTCGAGCACGTCGAGCCGGCGTCCCGTGAGCACCAGCTCGGCGCCTTCGGCGGCCAACGCGCGGGCGATCGCCTGCCCGATGCCGCCGGTCGCACCCGTGACGAGGGCTCGCGCTCCCCGGATCTCGAACCTGGGCATGGTGGGTCCTCTCGACGTCGTGCACCGAGAGTAGTGCGGTCAGGCCGACTGCGCCTTGGACTCCATGACCTCGGGCATCACGGCGTAGAGCGCGAGGATCAGCTGCTTGACGGCCGCCGCGACCGTCTCGCCGTTCGGCGTCAGGCGGTAGTCGACATTCGGTGGCAGCGTCGACTGCACGTGCCGCTCGACCAGGCCGTCCGCCTCCAGCGCCTTGAGGGTCTGCGAGAGCATCTTGTCGCTGACGCCGTCGACGCAACGCCGCAGCTCGCCGAAGCGCGCGGGCTCAGGACTCAGCGCCGCGAGCGTCAGGGATCCCCACCGGCTCGTGACGTGCTCCAGCACCTCGCGTGACGGGCATGCGCCACTGAACACGTCGAACGGGCGTCGCGGATCTTCAGCCATGGATGGTCCTCCTGTCCCACCATGCTAGCAGTTCGTAAGTGCTAACCCAGAGTTGGTGCTTTCGTTTGGTTAGTGTACGTTCGACAGCACCGCCTACCGAGAAGGAATCACCATGACCATTGCCGTCACCGCCGCCACCGGGCAGCTGGGCACCCTCGTCGTCGACGCACTGCTCGAGCGCACGAGCCCCGACCAGGTCGTCGCCATCGTCCGCGACGCCGCCAAGGCTGAGCCGTTGGCCGCCAAGGGCGTCGCCGTACGCGTCGCGAGCTACGACGACCCGACCGCCCTCAAGGACGCGCTCGCCGGTGTCGATCAGGTGCTCCTGATCTCCGGCAACGAGTTCGGCCAGCGCGCGGTCCAGCACCGCAACGTGATCGATGCGGCGATCGCCAACAACGTGTCGCGCCTCGTCTACACCAGCGCGCCCAAGGCCGAGACGTCCACGCTGCCGGTCACACCGGAGCACCTTGCCACCGAGCAGTACCTCGCCACAGCCGGCATCGACCACGTCCTGCTGCGCAACAACTGGTACCACGAGAACTACGGCCAGACGCTCGACACCGCGCGTCAGACCGGATCGGTCCTGGCCAGCGCTGGTGAGGGCCTCGTCGCCAGCGCCGCTCGCGCCGACTACGCCGAGGCCGCTGCCGTCGTGCTGACGACCGACGGCCCGGTCAAGCCCGTCCACGAGCTGGCCGGCGACGTCGCGTGGACCCAGGACGAGCTCGCCGCAGCGCTGACCGAGGTGCTCGGGACCCCGATCACGGTCAGCCAGGTCACGGCCGAGCAGCAGACCGCGATCCTGGTCGAAGCCGGCCTCGACGAGGGCACCGCCGGCTTCGTCGCCGGGATCGACGCGGCGACCGCCAAGGGCGACCTCGCCCTCACGAATGGTGACCTGCGCGCGCTCCTCGGACGGCCGACGACACCGCTCGTCGAGACGCTCCGCGCCCTGGCCTGACCGATACCGAGACGAATTGCCGTCGTGCCGACATCATGAGGCATGCGGCCCGTGTCCCGGTTCCTCGTCCTGGCGCTGCTCGGCGTCCTGCTGTCGGCCACGTCGCCGGCCGTCGCCTCGTGCGCGGCCGGCGCCGGGCCGGCCGGCTCCGCCACGCTCTTCCTCGGCGTCGCGGGCACGACGTCGGGCGGCTACACGACGATGCAGGTCGAGGAGGTCTGGGCCGGGCGCGATCTGCCGTCGTCGGTGCGGGTGCTCTCCGGACAGACCCAGGCGAACGTCTCGAGCTCGAACGACGCTGAGCTCGAACGCGGCCGACGCTACGTGATCGGCGCCGACGCCAAGCTGCGCACGAACGCGTGCCGGGTCGAGCTGGCCGAGGATGCGATGTCCCTGCGACCCGAGCACGTACGTTCGCCGCTTGCCGGCACCGACGACGTCGGCGAGCCCGCATCGAGCAAGCCCGTGGTCATCGCCGTGCTGGCACTCCTGGCGACCATCGGCGCCGTCGCTGGCGTGGTCCGTGTCAGGGCTCGGCGCTAACGTCGAAGGCATGGAGCAACGACTCAGCCTGATCACCCTCGGCGTGTCCGATCTCGCGCGCGCCCGCCACTTCTATGAGGACGGCCTCGACTGGACCAAGGGCAACCCCGAGGACGAGGTCGCGTTCTACCAGCTCAACGGCATGGTTCTCGCGCTGTGGACCCGGACCGACCTGGCCGATGACGCCCGCGTGGCCGACACCGGCGCCACGTTCAGCGGCATGAGCATCGCCTTCAACACCCGTTCACACGGCGAGGTCGACGAGATCCTCGCCCAGATCGAGGCTGCGGGCGGCACGATCCTCAAGCCCGGCGAGGAGCAGCCGTGGGGTGGCTACTCCGGCTACTTCGCCGATCCCGACGGACATCCGTGGGAGGTCGCGTGGAATCCGGACTGGTCGATCGACGAGGCCGGGCACACCTCGCTCGGCTCCGCCTGAGCCTCGTCGACAGACGCCACCACTGACGGGGTCCGGGGCGTCAGGCTCAGCTCGAATCCCGTGGGCATCAGCGTGAGCCGCTCGGCGATCTGCAGCTCGTACGCCGGATCGCCGGCGATGTCGTAGCGGTGCAACATGCGGGCCAGCACCAGGATCGCCTCGTGCAGCGCGAACTGCCGTCCGATGCACGACCGCTCCCCCGTGCCGAACGGCTTGTAGGAGTGCGGCTTCCGGCCACGGGAGTTCTCCGGCAGGAAGCGGTCCGGGTCGAACGCGTCCGCATCATCACCCCATACCGCCGGATCGCGGTGCATCAGCGGCAGGATCACGATCGCCCAGTCCTCCGGTCGCATTGTGTGGCCCGTGCTCAGCACCGTGGTCTCGCGCGGGCTGCGGGTGAACGCCGGCGCCGTGGGCCACAGCCGCAGGCCCTCGTCGAGCACGCGGCGCAGGTAGCGGAACTTGGCGACCTGCTCGAACGTCGGCTCGGCGTCGCGGTCCGGCCCCAGGACCTGGTCGACCTCGGCCTGCGCCTTGGCGAGCACGGCTGGGTCGCGGGAGAGGTAGTAGAGCGCGAACGACAACGCTCCCGACGTCGTCTCGTGCCCAGCGACCAGGAAAGTCAGGATCTGGTGCCGGATGTTGAGGTCGTCGAGCCGCTCACCCGTCTCGGGGTGCGGCGTGTGCAGCATGATGCCGAGCAGGTCACTGTCGTCAGGCTCGCTCGCGTTGCGACGTTCCGCGATGATGCCGTCGAGCAAGGAGTCGACGTACGCCTGATGGTGCGCGTTCTTCTTGTCGATCCGCTTGGCCATCAGCCCGGCGCCCGGCATCGCGTTGAGCGAGCCCTTGCGCTGCCCGGCCTTGAGCGCCGCGATCATCGCCGGGATGAACGGATGCGGCTCCGCGCGGCTGAACGAGCCGAAGTCGGTGCTGAACGCCGTACGGCTGATGGTCTCCATCGTCAGCTTCGTCATGTCGGCCGAGACGTCGACCGAGCCCTCGCGACCGTCCCAGGTGTCGAACAGCTCCTGCGCCGCCGCGAGCATGACCGGGTGATAACGCTGCATCGCCGCCTTCGTGAAGGCCGGGCGCAGCAGGTCGTGCGCGAGAGCCCAGTTGGTCTCGTCGTTGTAGGCCGTGAACAGCCCCTGCCCGGCGAACTCCCGCAGCGCGACGAGGGCGGGTGACAGGCCCTTGGCGAAGCGCGACTCGTCGGCCAGCTCGGCCGCGAGCTCCGCGCCGGTGACGAACACGAACTTCTGGTCGAACACCTGCAGCTCGAAGATCGGCCCGAGCCCTTCGGCGCGACGCATCGTGCTCTGCAGGGGCGCCCGCACCTCGGCGCCGAGCGCGTCACCCACGATGGGCCTGCGCCCCGATGGGTGGGGGAACGTCTGACCGGACCAGTCGTTGCGCACCAGGACTCCTTATTGGACGGTGATTCAATAATGCGAGCCTAGCCCTTGCTGAACCGATGTCAAGTAGTGTGACCGGCATGGCCACCCGCACCCGCCTGAGCCGAGAGGCCCGACAGGACCAGCTGCTCGAGCTCGGCGCCGAGCTGTTCGCCGACCGGTCCTATGAGGACGTCCACATCGAGGAGCTGTCCGAGGTCGCCGGCGTCTCGCGCGGCCTGCTCTACCACTACTTCCCGACCAAACGGGCGTTCTTCGCCGCGATGGTGCGCCGGGAGTCCACCCGGATGATGGAGCTCACGGCACCGGACGAGTCACTGCCGATCCTCGACCGGCTGCGCCAAGGCATCGAGGCCTACCTCGACTACTGCCAGGACCACAAGATGGGGGTCAAGGCGATCTTCCACGGCGCGGCGTCAGCCGATCCGGAGATCCAGGCGATCGTCGAGGAGGACATCCAGCGCCAACAGGAGCGCATCACGGCGGGCGTCGAGCCGAACGGCCGGCCGTCCGAGCTCATGCAGATCGCCGTCCGCAGCTGGCTGCACTTCATGCGCAACGCCTGCCACCAATGGCTCGACTCGACCGAGACAAGTCGCGACGAGGTGCGCGACCTCTGCGCCCAGGCACTGGTCGGCACACTGCTCGCCCTCCCCGAGGGTTCCCGCCCGTCTGCACTCACGGACCTCACGCCCTAGCACTTCTGCCATTTCGGCGACGGGCGCCGATCACCGCCGTTGACCTCGGCTCCCGAATGATCGTCGCGGCTGACGGCGAGATCGCCCGCCTCCCCCGGTCCGCCGTCACGGGGTTCACCCTCGACGAGGGCGGCCTGCAGTCCCCGTTCTCGCTCCAGCTCTCGGACGGCACGTCGTGGGAGTTCGGCCTGCCCAAGCTCTACCTCAGGAAGGCCAAGGAGCTGCTCGACCGGCTGGGCGTCCGGCCGGCGTGAGGCCCTAGAGTCCTGCGCGCTTGCTGAACGCCGACACGCCGCGCTGGTAGCCGGCGCCGGTCAAGCGTACGAACTTGTCGAGCACCCAGGCATCGGCGCCGATCAGGACCCGCGCCTTGTTCTTCTCGACACCCTTGAGGATGACGTCGGCGGCCTTGGCCGGCGAGGTGCGGGCGAGCTTGTCGAACGAGCCCGCGAGCTTGTCGTGGTCGAGCCCCTCGACCTGCTCGGCGTTGCGGGCGATGTTGGTCTTGATGCCGCCGGGGTGGACGCACGTGACCTTGACCGGCCGCTCGTTGATCACCATCTCCTGGCGCAGCGACTCGGTGAACCCGCGAACCGCGAACTTTGCGGCGTTGTAGGCACTCTGGGTCGGCACCGAGAACAGCCCGAAGATGCTGGAGATGTTGACGACATGACCGTCGCCGGACTCGATGAGGTGCGGCAGGAACGCCTTGGTGCCGTTGACGACGCCCCAGAAGTCGACGTCCATGACCCGGTCGATGTCCTTGAACGACATGGCCTCGACCTCGCCGGTGAAGGCGATGCCGGCGTTGTTGAACACCAGGTTGACCTGGCCGAAGTGCGCGACCACGTCGTCGGCGTACGCCAGGACAAGCTCACGCTGTGAGACGTCGAGGTGGTCGACCTTGACCTCGGCACCGGCTCGCTTGACCAGCGCCTCGGTGTCGGCGAGGCCGTGCGTGTCGACGTCGCAGATCGCGAGCTTGGCTCCGCGTCGGGCGAGCTCGACTGCCAGCGCCCGGCCGATGCCGGAACCGGCGCCCGTGACAACGGCGACCTTGTCGGTGAAGTGGGTCATGGCGTCCTCTCGCATTCAGATACTGAGGGTATCTGGATCGAGGCT
This sequence comes from Aeromicrobium ginsengisoli, assembly GCF_004134905.2. Taxonomy (GTDB): domain Bacteria; phylum Actinomycetota; class Actinomycetes; order Propionibacteriales; family Nocardioidaceae; genus Aeromicrobium; species Aeromicrobium ginsengisoli. The sequence goes on from NZ_SDPQ02000001.1 coordinate 1,248,625, forward strand.
ATCAGATAACGCGATTAGCCGGGAAGGGGTTGCTCGACCGTGCCGGCGTCGAACTGGGTGCGGTGCAGCTCTTCGTAGCGGCCGCCCAGCGCCAGCAGCTCGTGGTGCGTGCCCTGCTCGACGATGCGGCCGTCCTCGACGACGAGAATGCGATCCGCCGCTCGTACAGTCGACAGCCGGTGCGCGATGACCACGGACGTACGCCCGGCGAGTGCGACCGCCAGCGCCTCCTGCACCGCCGACTCCGACGTCGAGTCGAGGTGAGCCGTCGCCTCGTCGAGGATCACGACGCGAGGATGCGCGAGCAGCAGGCGGGCGATCGTCAGCCGCTGGCGCTCACCGCCGGAGAGGCGATAGCCGCGCTCCCCCACGATCGTGTCGAGTCCGTCCGACAAAGACGCGACGAGGTCGTCGAGTCGGGCGTCGCGCAGGGCGGACCACAGCTCGTCGTCGGTCGCCTCGGGCCGGGCCAGCCGGAGGTTGTCGCGCACGGACTCGTGGAACAGGTGACCGTCCTGCGTCGCCATGCCCAGGGTCTCGCGCAGCGACGCCATCGAGAGGTCGCGGACGTCGACACCACCGAGCGAGACCGAGCCGCCGTCGACGTCGTAGAGGCGCGGGATCAGGCTGGCGATCGTCGACTTGCCGGCACCGGACGTGCCGACCAGGGCGACCAGCTGCCCGGGCTCGACGCGGAACGACACGTCGTGCAGGACATCGACACCCCCACGGTTGTCGAGCATCGCGACCTCCTCGAGCGAGGCCAGCGAGACCTTGTCGGCCGAGGGGTAGGCGAAGGTCACGTGCGAGAACTCGACCGACACCGGCCCGTCGGGCACCGCGACCGCGTCGGGCTTCTCGCGGATCAAGGGCTGCAGATCGAGCACCTCGAAGACGCGCTCGAAGCTGACGACCGCGCTCATGATCTCGACGCGGGCGCTCGCGAGCGCGGTGAGCGGCGCGTACAAGCGAGTCAGCAGGAGCGCGAGCGCCACGACGTCGCCCGGGTCGAGCGAGCCCTTGAGCGCATAGAAGCCACCGAGGCCGTAGACGACCGCGAGCGCCAGGGCCGACACCGTGGTCAGCGCGGTGACGAAGACCGACTGCAGCATCGCCGACTTCACGCCGATGTCGCGCACCCGGCTGGCTCGCGCGGCGAACTCGACGGACTCCTCGTCGGGGCGGCCGTAAAGCTTGACGAGCGTGGCCCCCGGCGCCGAGAAGCGTTCGGTCATCCGGGTGCTCATGACCGCGTTGTGGTTGGCCGCCTCGCGGGACAGCGCGGCGAGCCGGCTGCCCATGCGGCGGGCCGGGATGACGAAGACCGGGAGGAGCACGAGGGCCACCACAGTGATCTGCCACGAGATGCTGAGCATCACCACGAGCGTCAGCGTCAGCGTCACGATGTTGCTGACGACGCCCGACAGGGTGCCGCTGAACGCTCGCTGGGCGCCGAGGACGTCGCTGTTGAGCCGGCTGACCAGGGCGCCGGTGCGGGTGCGGGTGAAGAACGCGATCGGCATGCGCTGCACGTGGTCGAAGACTGTCGTGCGCAGGTCGAGGATCAGTCCCTCGCCGATCGTCGCCGACAGCCAGCGGGTCCAGATCGCGAGCGCCGCGTCGGCGACGGCGATCAGGGCGATGAGCCCGGCGAGGCCGAAGACCGTGCTGCGCGAGTCACCGTTGACGATCGCGTTGACGACGTGCCCGGCCAGCACTGGCGTGGCCACGGCGAGGCACGCCGACACGACGCTCAGCACGAGGAAGTGCATCAGCCGGCGCTTGTGTGGCGCAGCGAAGCCTGCGATGCGCTTGAGCGTGACCTTGGTCAGCCGCTGAGGACCGTTCTGCGTGTTCATCACACGGTGCAGCGAGTTCCATGCTGCGGCATCCATGCTCATGTCGTCCTCCTGGATCGGCGTACGCCCTGCCCAGTGTCCACCCCGGGCAGGACAAACGTAGAACCTCAATCAGGCTTGAGGTCAATCCGAGGGTTCAGGCGACGGTGCGGCGGCGCGGCTTGAGGCGCAGGTCCGGCATCGGCGGCGCAGGGATGCGCTGCCCCTTGTGGCCGGCGACCTCACCGAAGCGCTCCGACGCGCTCTCCCAGTCGTCCCTCGCCTGCACGATGTCCTCGTGCGATCGGCCGATGAAGTTCCACCACATGACGAGCTCTTCGTCGAACGGCGTTCCGCCGATCAGCAGCAGTGTCGTCTCCGTGGGGACGAACAGCTCGACGTCCTCACGACCCGGCGCGAGGTAGCGCATCTGCCGGTGCACGATCTCGGTGCCGCCGACGAGCGCCTCGCCCGTGACGGCGAGCACGGCGTGCTCGAACTCCGGCCGCAACGGCACGACCGCGCCGCCAGGACGTACGGTCAGCTCGGCGCCGACCATCGGTGAGTACGTCGTGGCGGGTGACGCCGCTGCGTCGAGCTCCCCCATCAGGACCGTGGCGGTCCAGTTCTTGCCGTCGGCGACCGGCAGGTCGGGATGGTGCTCGAAGCCGGCAGCCCCCGTGCGTCGAAGGTTGGGCAGGGCCACCCACAGCTGAAGGCCGTGCATCGGGCCGCTCGTGTCACCGACGGAGAACTCCGAGTGCGCGACACCGTCACCCGACGTCATGAGGTTGAGCTCGCCCGGCTTGAGCACGACGTCGCTGCCGAGGTTGTCGCGGTGCCGGATGTCTCCGGCGAGCGGCCAGGTCACGGTCTGCAGCCCCGTGTGCGGGTGCGGCAGGACGTTCATGTGGTCGGCGGTCGGTCCGAAGTGGTCGACGAAGCACCAGGGGCCGACCGTCGGCAGGCCGCGATGGGGAAGGGTGCGGTGCACCGAGATGCCGCGGACCCCGCCGAGCGGAACCTCCCGCGCATCCAGTGAGAGGTCGAGCGAGGTCATGTGAGAAGCGTACGTCTCAGCTGCTCGACCAGGTCCTCGCTGCCGCCGATGTCCAGGAACCAGCCCACGACACCGTCATCGTGCGAGTCCCAGAGGTCGAGCACGCCTTCGATCGCCTCGACCGGAACCGCAAGGAACTCCGGCGGCAACGCGGCCCGGTGATGACGACCGGGCAGCTTGCGAAGCCGCGAGGATATGGCCTGCTCGGCGTGCTGGGTCTCGAGGAAGTCCGCGACGACGTGCTCACGCTCGACACCGACGAGTCGCAGCAGCATCGCGATCGAGACGCCCGTGCGGTCCTTGCCGGCCGCGCAGTGGATCAACGTCGCGCCCCGGGCCGTGCCGACCTCGCGCACGAGCTCCACGAGGTACATCGAGGCGTGATCGAGCATCAGCAGATAGAGGCCGGCCAGGCTCTCGGGCGGTGCCGTGCCGGGACGCAGGGAGCTGAGCAGCGGGAGGTTGACGATGCGCGCACCGGACCGCGCGAGCGGATGGATGCCCTCGGTCTCGTTGGGCGATCGCAGGTCGATCACGAGCGACGGCGGCCAGACGATGTCGTCGGGCGCGTGGTCCCTGTGCGACGGCATCGCACTCCGCAGGACGCGGCCCCGCTGGACCAGCCTGCCGTTCGCCGCCTCGACCCCGCCCACATCTCGGAGGTTGGGGACGAATTCGCGCACACGGCCACCCTAGGCGTACGCAAGGCCACACGGCTGACCAGCCCTTTTCGCGTGTTTGCGTCGTCGGGTCGACGTAAAATGACACCGTGCCCCGCCCCCGTCGTATCGCTGCCGCGACCCTGATCGGCGGCAGCGCCACACTTTCGGGGTTCTACGGATTCCTGATCGGTGAGGCGATTCTCGCTCGCCGGGCGATCGGCACCACCGATGACCGTCCGCCCTCCCCCGACGGCCTCTACGGCGACGACCTTCCCGGACGTACGATCCGGGTGCTCGTGCTGGGCGACTCCGCCGCCGTGGGCTACGGCGTGACCCGCGCCGACGCCACGCCGTCCGCGATGATCGGCGTCGGCCTCGCCCACGTCATGGACGCTCCGGTCGAGGTGCAGTGCCGCGCCATCGTCGGCGCGCAGACCTCCGACCTCATGGGCCAGATCGACCTCGATCCCGACTGGCATCCCGATGTCGCCGTGATCGTGGTCGGCACCAACGACGTCACGCACCGGGTGACCCCCCAGGCGTCCGCGCGGATGCTGGGCCAGGTCGTCCGTCGCCTCATCGCCGAGGACTGCGACGTCGTGGTCGGCACCTGCCCCGACCTGGGCACGGTGCAGCCGATCCACCAGCCGCTGCGCGCGGTGGCCCGTCGTCTGAGTCGCGCGCTGGCCCGCCGGCAGACGATCGCAGTCGTGGAGGCCGGCGGCCGGTCGGTGTCGCTCGGCGACCTGCTCGGCCTGCTGTTCACCGAGCGGCGCGACGTCATGTTCGGCGCCGACCACTTCCACCCGTCGGAGACCGGCTACGCCAACATGGTGTCGGTCCTGATCCCGGCGATCACGGCGTCCCTGCGGCAGAAGCAGCGCGAGCTCGCCTACACCGGTCGCCCGCAGGACCTCGTCTCGGTCGCCGATGCCGCTGCGGTCTCGGTCGAGCACCCCGGCACGCAGGTCGCACCGGATGCCGGACCCGGTGGCCGCTTCGCCTCGGTCCTGCGCCGCCGCCGCGCTTCCTGACACCACCGAGCGGTGGATCCTCCACCGAATAGGTCCGGCGGTGGATTCTCCACCTTGTGGCGGGTTATAGCGTGGAACATCCACCGCTCAGGGGCATTCGGTGGCAAATCCACCGCTCAGGGTCCTGTTCAACACGACGAACGGCCGACCCCCAGAGGGATCGGCCGTTCGTGTCTAGCGGTGAAGCTCAGTCGCCACGCAGGATCGCGAGGATGCGCAGGATCTCGATGTAGAGCCACACCAGTGTGACCGTGAGACCGAACGCCGCACGCCAGGACTCGCGCTCCGGAAGACCGGCTGCGACGCCCTGCTCGATGTAGTCGAAGTCGAGGATCAGCATGAACACCGCGAGCACCACCGCCGCGGCTGAGACCAGCAGCCCGAGGGTGTTGAAGTCACGGATGCCGCCGCCGTCGACCACGCCAGTCGCGGTCAGCAGCAGGTTGATCAGCGTCGCTCCGACGAACGCAAAGACCGAGATCGTGACGATCTTGCGGAACTTGTCGGTGACCTGGATGTTGAAGAACTTGTAGGCCGCCAACGTGCCACCGAAGGCCACCATGGTGCCGACCACAGCCTGGAACACGATGCTGACGTCGCCGACCCAGGACGCGATGATCTTGGAGAACGCGCCGACGAACACGCCCTCGAAAACGGCGTAGCCGATGACGAGCGCCGGGCTCACGATCTTCTTGAAGGAGTTGACCAGCGACAGGACGAACCCGATGAGCGCACCGCCCATTGCCAAGCCGTAGGCCTTGCTGGCGGCCGAACCATCGGCGCCGAGGTCACCGGAGGCGATCCAGGTGACAGCTGCGGCCACGATGAGCACCCCCAGCGTGATCGCGGTCTTCTCGACGGTCGTGTCGATCGTCATGCGACCGGCGCCGCGCTCGGTGTGCGTGGGCGATCCGCTCAGGTCGACCTGCCACTGGGACGGGTCGCTGGCGACTGCACCGCCGCGGCCGTTGAACTCGGCGCTGCGGGCGAAGACGGGGTTGCTGCTCTTCATGATTCCCTCCGTGGGATGGCTCCGAAGATGGAGTCGTTGTCGTTCACTCTATCCAACGTTGCAGACACGCCGTTTGATCCCGAGTCAGTCGTTGGAGTTGGCAACCTTCTTGGGGGTGAACACACCCGGAACCTTGAGGAACGGCGCCTTGGGGACGACCGAGAACGCGCCCTGCTTGGGAACCGTCCGCTGCGCCTCGTCATCCCACTCCGCGGCCACGGTCCCCAGCGGGAAGACGTTGAACACCGACTGCCCGGTCTCGAGCTGTCCGGGCTGCCAGACCGTCGAGCAGTCGTCAGCTGCGCAGGTGTTGTCGTCCGACCGCGACCCGTGGGCTTCCAGCGGCTTGCCCTCCTGGGTGAACAGCTGGACGTTGCGCAGCGCCTTGCCCGCAGCGTCGTACGCGAAGATGTTGGTCACCGGCTGGCCACGCAGCAGCAAGCCGTCCTGCGGCGGGTCGTTGACGGTGGCGTCGACGCCGGACGCAAAGCCGCGGTCGAAGTCACCCCCGTCGCTCCCGTCGTCGGCGGCTGCCATGACCGGGAGGAACGCGAGGACCGCCACGACGTTGCCGATCGCGATCAGCGCCGGCACACCCTTGCCCTGCCAACGACCGCGTCCCCACTGGACGCTGATGACGGCGAAGACCACCGCGACGAGCCACCAGCTGCCGGCCAGGCCGTAGCCGCGCTCGTTGCCGAAGAACGCCGCCACCAGCCACGCAGCCAGCCAGGCGCGGACGATCCACCAGGCGGGCCGCAGCTCACCGAGGAACTCCACGACACTCGCGAGCGCCGGGTTGCGCCGGATCGCCACGCCGACGTCCGTGCGCGTGTCGGTCCAGCTCTGCGCCAGGCCCGACAGCACACCGGACTTGGCCTTGGTCCGCATCGGCAGCCCGGCAGCCGCGCGCAGCTCGGTCGCGTACGCCCCGGGATCGGGCAGCTCACGCTGGAGGTCTTCGGCGTACGCCTCGGCGAGGTCGGCCTCGAGCCCGTCCGTCAGGTCGTCGACCTCCTCGGCGGGCAGGTCGGCCAGTGCGGCGCGGACGCCTTGGGCGAACGCGACGATCTCGGGCGTGACGGTGGACGTGGTCATGCTGCCTCCCCTGGCTGGGTCGAACTGGTGAGCAGGTTGTTCATGGTGGTGGAGAACTCGGTCCAGACCTTGCGTTGGAGCTCGAGCATCGCCCTCCCCTGGGCGTTGATGCCGTAGTACTTGCGGTGCGGCCCCTCCTCGGACGGCACGACGTACGACGTGAGAGCGCCCGCGGTGTAGAGCCGGCGCAGCGTCCCGTAGACGGAGGCGTCTCCGACTTCTTCGAGGCCCGCCGCGCGCAGCCTGCGCACGACGTCATAGCCATATCCGTCCTCGTCCTCGACGACGGCGAGCACCGCGACGTCGAGCACGCCCTTGAGCAGCTGGGTTGCATCCATGGATGGGACAGTACCACGCAATACGCACTAGCGTGCGTGACGTACAACAGCCCGGCGTGTCATCCCGCCGTTGAGCTTGTCGGAACGTCCTTTCGACAAGCTCACGGACCGGAGGGGCTCAGCAGATGCGGTGCGGCCCGGCGTACGCGTTGAAGCCGCCGTCGCGGCTGAAGCCGAGCAGCGTCATGCCGGCCGACTCGGCGTGCTCCACCGCGAGCGAGGACGGAGCCGACACTGCGGCAAGCACGGGGATGCCGGCCATGTGGGCCTTCTGCACGAGCTCGAACGAGGCCCGGCCCGACACCTGCAGCACCGTGCCGGTCAACGGCAGCCGGCCCTCGCGCAGCGCCCAGCCGACGACCTTGTCGACCGCGTTGTGCCGGCCGACATCCTCGCGCAGGCACAGCAGCGCGCCGGACGCGTCGAACAAGCCGGCAGCGTGCACTCCCCCGGTGCGGTCGAACACCTTCTGGCCCTCGCGCAGCCGGTCGGGCAGCGACCCGAGCAGCTCGCCGGTCCACGACGACGCGTCGTCGAGATGGCCGAAGTGCGCCGCCTTGTGCACGGCGTCGATCGACGCGGTGCCGCAGATGCCGCACGAGCTCGAGGTGTAGACGTGGCGTTCGAGCGAGACGTCCAGCGGTGGGGTGTCGGCGCTGAGCTCGGCGTCGATGACGTTGAACGTCTGCAGCCCGTTGTCGTCGGTGCCGGCGCAGAACCGCATCGAGACGAGCTGGTCGGCCGACCAGATGACCCCCTCGGACACCAGGAATCCCGCAACGAGGTCGAAGTCGTCGCCCGGCGAGCGCATCGTGACCGACAGCGACGTGCCGCCCACGCGGATCTCGAGCGGCTCCTCGACGGCGAGGGCGTCCTCACGGACCGTCGACGTGCCGTCCGGCGCGAACCGGGTGACCTTGGTACGTCGTGTCAGCCGGCCGGCCATCTAGGCGTCGGCCTCCTCGACCCGCTCGCAGAGCGCCGTGGCGGTCTCGATCGCGTCCTTGAGGTCAGACTCCGATCCTCCGGCCATGCCGGCGGCGAGGCCGGCGAGGAAGGTCGTGAGGGGTGCGGCCGGGCGTACGACGGCATGTGCCGCGACGGCAGCCAGATCGAGCACCGACTCGGTGTCGAGGTCGAGCTCCTTGATGCCGAGCTCGGCCGCCACCGTGACGACCCAGTCGTCGAGAGTCATGTCAGCCATCGCGGTTCCCTTCTGCCAGCGCCTGCTTCTGATCGTGCCACGTGTCGATGTCGAGCGCCGCACGTACGGGGATCGGAATCTCCATGAGCTCCAGCGGCACCAGTAGCGTACGGACGGAGAGGTCCACCAACGTCGACTGGGCGGCGATCGAGGCGCGCAGCGCGGCGGCGTCGAGGACGCTCATGAGGTACTGCCGGCGGCCGTCACCGTCGATCGCGATGACGCCGTCGCCGGACGCCGAGTCGAGCAGCAGGTCGACGGCATCGGCCAGGAACGGGTGGTCGCAACCGGACAGGAAGACGTACGGGGCGCGCACCTCGGCCATCGCTGCCCCGATCGCGGCGGCAGGCCCGGCGAAGCGTGGCTCCTCCTGCACGACGACCGTGCCCTCGGGCACCGGGCGCGGGTCGCCGGCGACGATGATGCGGCCCGCACCCGCAACGGCGCGGAGCGTACGGGCGAGCAGTGTCTCGCCGCCGACCTCGAGCGCGGCCTTGTCGACTCCGCCGAGCCGCGACCCGCGTCCGCCCGCCAGCACGATCGCGTCCCAGTCGGCGGTCGGCGGCATCGTCAGCCTCGTACGTCGTGGAGGTGGTGGGCGATGTCGTGGAGGTAGTACTGCGCCAGCGTCGCGACCGTGAACTCCGAGCCGTCGCTGCGGAACCCGGTGCGGTGCCAGGCGTCGTCGGGGATGGCGCCGAGGAGCTCGACCATGCCCTCGCCGGCCTCGACGAGCTGCGCCGCGACGGTCGCGGCGTCCTGCGACGCGTAGTCGTCGGCGATCGCGGTCTCGTCCTGATCCCAGTTGGCGAAGCGCGGTGCGTCCTGGTCGAGCATGAGGCGCATCCGCTCGGCGAACAGGTCGTGCACGTCGCGGACGTGGCAGGCGTACTCGGTCGGCGACCAGGTGCCGGGCGCAGGGCGCTCGCGCGCATCGGGACGCTCGAGGACGGCGGACCAGCGCGGGAGGTCGGCCTGCACCCGGTGCGCGACCTCGGTCGGGGGTACGTCGCCGGCCGCCAGTCCGCACTCGGGGCACGCCTCGTGGAGGACCCAGGTCCAGTCCTTGGTGTCGGGTTCGATGTCCACGCGTCTACGCTAGCGCGAGTGGAGCCCACGCCGTACCGGACCGAGCCGGTCTCGTTCACCCGACGCGGCGGCCGGTTGACCGAGCGCCAGCAGGCTGCTTGGGACGCGCTGGCCCAGACGTACGTGTTGGAGGTCCCGAGACACGGTCCGAGCACGTCGGTCGACCCGTCCTACGTGCTGGACACCGCACAGGTGTTCGGCCGCAGCGCCCCGCTCGTCGTCGAGATCGGCAGCGGTCGCGGCGAGGCCGTGGTGCAGGCGGCCGTCGATCATCCGGAGCTCGACTTCCTGGGGCTCGAGGTCTACGTGCCGGGCGTGGCCCAGACCCTGGTGACGATGCGCCACGTCGGCGTCACGAACGTACGACTGATGGTCGTCAACGCCGCCGAGGCGCTGACCACGATGCTGGCGCCCGGATCGGTGCACGAGCTGCGCATCTTCTTCCCCGACCCTTGGCACAAGAAGCGCCACCACAAGCGCCGGCTCGTGACGCCGGAGTTTGCCCGCCTCGCGGCTCGCGTGCTCGAGCCCGGCGGGCTGTGGCGACTCGCGACCGACTGGGAGGACTACGCCGAGCAGATCCGCGACGTCGTCACCGAGTCCCCCGACTTCGACGGTGGCGAGTGGGGGCCACGGTTCGAGGGCCGGCCGCAGACCCGCTTCGAGGGCAAGGGTCTAGGCGTCGGACGTACGATCCGGGACGTCACCGGCGTCCGGCGGCCCACATAGGATGAACGCATGACGGAGACGACGAACGCCGAGAAGCTCAGGATCGGCGACGGGTTCGTCGTGTGGATCATCGGCGCGAGCGTCGAGGAGACCTCGCTGCTCGACCCGTTGCCCGAGGGCGCCGAGACGATCGAGGTGCGCGACGAGGACGAGCCGGAGAACGTCGACGCGGCGATCCTGGTCACCGACAACCGCACGGCGCTGGCCGACGACTTCGACGAGGTGCTCCCGCAGCTGGGGTCGATCCCGATCGTGTGGATCACCTATCCCCTCAACGGCCACTCCGACCTCGACGAGGCGACCCTGCAGGACCTGATCGGCGACTACGGCTGGTCGGCGGTCGAGAGCATCGCGCTCGACGAGACCTGGGCCGCGATGCGCATCCTCCAGAGCTGAGGGCCATCTCTCGAGGTCTCGATACGCCCTGCTCGCAGAGCTCGCTGGGCTACTCGACTGGCGACTTCCTGCGCAGCCGCGTGATCCAGATGCCGGGCGGGACCTGCTCGTCGCCGTCGACCTGGAAGCCGTGCTTGGCGTAGAGCGACACCGCCGGCGTGTTGGCCCGGCCCGTGGCCACGACGATCTCCCGTCCGGAGGCACGCCCGAGCACCTCGCCGAGCAGCGCGCTCGCGATGCCGCGCCGCATGGCCGTCGGGCTGACCATGACCTTCTCGATGTCGATCCGGTCCTCGGCCTCCCACCACGCGATCGCGCCAACCAGGTCGATGCCGTCCCACGCGGTGAGCCAGCGTCCGCGCCAGGCGGTGAGCCCGACCTCGTCCTCCTGCAGCGGCGGGATGCGGTCGTCGCCGATCAGCTCGGCCTCCAGGGCGTACGAGGTCTTCTGCAGGTGCAGCAGCGCGACCGCGAAGTACCGATCGCTGGCCGGGTCCGGGGATGAGAAGATCATGCCGCGCCGCCGAGTGCGTCGAGTCCGGCCTCGGCCAGCTGCCCCCAGGCTTGCGCTTCCGCCGCCGGCACGGCCACCCAGTCCTTGAACGGCCGGCCCTTGCCGGACGGGTCGAACAGCGACGCGCCGTCCATGGCGAGCGCGTCCGCGTGCGCCGCCGTGCCGTCGCCGAGCTTGACCGCGAGCTGACCGCCCTTGAGGCAGGCGAACGCCGTGCCCTCGACGGTCAGGGACCGGGCGCCGAACAATGCTCCGGGCAGGACGCCACGAGGCGCCAGATCATCGACGATCTCGTCGAACCGAGCCTCCGCGTCCATCCTCACCTCGCTGCGCGCCAGCCTAGTCCGCGGAGCGGTGGCACTGAACGACTATTCGTCGATCGCCCACGGCTCGAGCGTCAGCCGCTTGCCGGTACGCCCATCTCCGGATGAGCGACCTCGCAGGCGTCGGCCGATCCACGGGCCGGCAAATCCGGCCCACCAGCGCACCTCGCCGACGATCCGGCGGACGGCCGGTGGCTTCGGACCGGGGACCAACGGCTCGTCCCACGCGGAGTCCGTCGGCAGCCCGAGAGTGTGCAGCATCGCCAGCGCGAACCGGCTGTGACCCAAAGACGAGAGATGGAGCCGGTCGCTGCTCCACGCCTGCGGCTGTCCGAACACCTCTCGTGGCGGCAGTGGCGCCAGGATCGCTCCACGCCGCGCCGCCACGTCGGCGAGCGTGTCGTTGAGGGCGTCCACGCGACCCTTGAGCCTGGCGCCGATCGGCAGCAGCCCGGTCATGTCGGGGAGCGGGACGAGAACCGTGACGATGCCCTGGTCGGTCAGACTCCGAGCCATGTGATCGAGGTCGTCTCCCACGGCATCGATGTCGACCGTGGGCCGCATCAGGTCGTTCATGCCGGCCGTGACGGTGACCAGATCCGGATCCGCAGCGAGCGCGGCGGGCAGTTGCGAAGCCCGCACCTGTGCCGCCTTCTGCCCACGGACCGCGAGGTTCGCGTAGTGGACGGGCTGGCCGGCCTGGTCCGTGAGGTGCTGGGCCAGGCGGTCTGCCCAACCACGTGGCACGTCGTCCGGCCACGGATCGTCGCCAAGGCCTTCGGTGAGGCTGTCGCCGATCGCGACGTAGCGGCTGAACATACGAACGACTCCTGGATCGGGTGGTCGGCGGTCGGACATCACCAGCGCGGGTGGATCGCCTCGCGCAGGTAACGGTCGTAGATGTCGTGCACCGTACGGTCGAAGTCGTCCGGCAGCACGACATCGGCTGCGGCCGCGTTGGAGCGCGACTGGTTGACGTTGCGGGCGCCGGGGATCGCGGCAGTGACGCCGTCCTGCGCGAGGATCCAGGCGATGGCCGCTTGGGCGGGGTGCACGCCTTCGGGGACCGCTGCGGCAAACTCCTGCGCAGCGCGCACGCCGGTCTCGAAGTCGACACCGGAGAACGTCTCGCCCACGTCGAACGCCTCGCCACCGCGGTTGTAGGTCCGGTGGTCGTCGGGCGCGAACGTCGTGCTGGTCGTGTAGCGACCCGACAACAGACCCGAGGCGAGCGGGACGCGGGCGATGATGCCGACCCCGGCCTCCTTGGCCGCCGGCAGCACCTCGTCGAGGGGCTTGAGCCGGAACGCGTTGAAGATGACCTGCACGCTCGCCACATTGGGACGCGCGATCGCGGTGAGCGCCTCGTCGACCGTCTCGACACTCACGCCGTACGCCGCCAGCACGCCCTCCTGCACCAGCAGGTCGAGGCCGTCGTAGACCTCGTCGCTCGAGAACACCGGCGTCGGCGGGCAGTGCAGCTGGACCAGGTCGAGGGTCTCGACGCCGAGGTTGGTGCGGGAGCGGTCAGTCCAGGCGCGGAAGTTGTCGAGCGTGAAGTTCGCGGGGTCCTGCTCGGCCCGGCGGCCCATCTTGGTGGCGACGAAGACGTCGAGCTCAGGCCGGGCCTTGAGGTACTCGCCGATCAGCTGCTCGCTGCGGCCGTCGCCGTACACGTCGGCGGTGTCGAAGAACGTCACGCCGGCCGCCGTCGCGCTGTCGAGCACGGCGATCGCCTCGTCGTGCGTGACGTCACCCCAATCGGCGCCGAGCTGCCACGTGCCGAGTCCCACGACCGAGACCTTGCGTCCCGTGCGACCCAGTGTGCGTACGTCCATCGTGGTGCTCCTTGTGCGTGGGGGAACTCCAGCCTACGGCGCTGTCCGCGAAGGGGCGCGGGCGACCGATGGGTGCTCCCGGTGGGGGTCGAACCCACACTGTGACGGGTTTAAGCCATCTGCCTCTGCCGGTTGGGCTACGGGAGCCTCGGCCAGCCTATCGGCGGGCGTCGAAGCGCCAGGCGGGACCGAAGGTGGGTCCAGGCCCACCGGTAAGAGGCAGGGTGAGCCCATCGTTCCGCCGGTCCGGGATCACTAGCGTCGAAGACATCGATCCAGGCCATCCGGCCACCGAACCCAGGAGCACCTCATGAACGACATCAACCCCATGACCAAGGCCCTCGGCCACCTGTTCTGGCCCAACCAGATGACCCCGCGACCGGCCGGAGCCCCGACCGACTGGCTGCGCTTCGCCCGCTGGGCCGCCGCCGCGTTCACCGCGTTTACCACGGGCGTCCAGCTGATCGTCTGGGGAATGATCGCCGTCGTCCGGCAGTCGATCGACTCGCCGTGGCGGCTGTGGTCGGCCGTGCCCGGCGTGCTCGTCACGGCATTCCTCACCTGGATGCTCAACACCCGCGACCAGCTCGGCATCGAGCCGAACGACCCGCGACCGTCGGACGACCGCCGGCCCGCACCCAGCCCGCTGGCGTGATCAGCCCCGCGGGGCCAGGCGCTGGAGCTGGGTCACGTGGCCCGGCTCCAGCTCTGCCACGGAGGTGACGCCGAGGAGTCGCATCGTGCGCTCGATGTCCTTCGTCAGAATCTCGATCGTCCGGTCGACGCCTCGGCGACCGCCTGCCATCAGCCCGTAGAGGTACGCCCGGCCGATCAGCGTGAAGTCCGCACCCAGGGCCAGAGCGGCGACGATGTCCTGGCCCGACATGATCCCGGTGTCGAGGTGGATCTCGACCGAGTCGCCGACGGCCTTGCGTACGTCCGGCAGCAGGTGGAACGGCACCGGGGCCCGGTCGAGCTGGCGGCCGCCGTGATTGGACAGCAGCACCGCGTCGACACCGAGGTCGGCGAGCTTGACCGCGTCATCGACGTTCTGGACGCCCTTGACGACGACCTTGCCGTGCCACTGGTCTTTGATCCAGGCCAGGTCGTCGAACGTGACCGTCGGGTCGAACATCGTGTCCAACAGCTCGGCGACCGTGCCCGACCACTTGTCGAGCGACGCGAACGCCAACGGCTCGGTCGTGAGGAAGTTGAGCCACCACGCCGGTCGCGGGATCGCGTTGAGCACAGTGCGGGGCGACAGGGTCGGCGGGATCGTCATGCCGTTGCGGGTGTCGCGCAGCCGCGCGCCGGCGACCGGCACGTCGACCGTGACCAGCAGCGTGTCGAACCCGGCCTTGGCGGCCCGGTCGACCAGTGCCATCGACCGCTCGCGGTCCTTCCACATGTAGAGCTGGAACCAGTTGCGACCGCCCGGCGCCGCCGCAGCAACGTCCTCGATCGCGGTGGTGCCCATCGTCGACAGCGAGTACGGGATGCCGGCCGCCTCGGCAGCGGTGGCGCCGGCGATCTCGCCCTCGGACTGCATCATCCGCGTGAATCCAGTCGGCGCGATGCCGAAGGGCAGCGCCGAACGTACGCCAAGCACCTCGACCGACGTGTCGACGACCGACACGTCGCGCAGGATCGCGGGGTGGAACGTGATGTCCTCGAACGCCTGGCGCGCCCGCGCCAGCGACAGCTCGGCATCAGCGGCACCATCGGTGTAGTCGAACGCCGCCTTCGGCGTACGCCGCTTGGCGATCGACCGCAGGTCCCAGACCGTCAGCGCCCGCTCGAGACGCCGGCGCGTGGGGTTGAGCACAGGCTTCTTGAACTTCAGCAGGGGCAGGAAGTCACGCGGCCGGGGGAATCG
Organism: Aeromicrobium ginsengisoli; assembly: GCF_004134905.2. Taxonomy (GTDB): domain Bacteria; phylum Actinomycetota; class Actinomycetes; order Propionibacteriales; family Nocardioidaceae; genus Aeromicrobium; species Aeromicrobium ginsengisoli. Next base: position 1,263,636 of record NZ_SDPQ02000001.1, read on the forward strand.
GCGCTGCTGCTTGACCAAGGGCGAGGCCATGGTGGTCCTTTCAGGGCTGTTCAGGGCGAGATGACGATGGAGTCGGGGCCGCGGCCCTCGAGCAGATGGGTGATCTGGCGGCGGACGACGGCATCGATGCGGGGTTGCATCGCGGTCGACATGCCGCCGACATGCGGCGAGATCAGCACACCCGGGACCTGCCAGAGCGGGTGGTCGGCAGGCAGCGGCTCGGGATCGGTGACGTCGGTGGCATAGCGAATGCGGCCGGCCTGACGCACGATCGCGTCGGTGTCGGCGACCTTGCCGCGCGAGACGTTGACGACCACGGCCCCGTCGGGCAATGCGTCGAGGAAGCCGTCGCCGACGAGTCCGATCGTCGCGTCGGACAGCGGCACCGCGACGACAACGGCGTCGACGGTCGGCAGCAGATCTGCGAGCTCCGCGTTGCCGTGCACGACTCCGCGCTCGTCCTCGCGACGGTGACCCGCGACCCGTACGAGCTCGGCATCGAATCCCTCGAGCCGCTTCTCGACCTCGACGCCGATGCCGCCGTAGCCGAGCAGCATGATGCGTCGGTCGAGCAGGCTGGCGGTGAAGCGCCGGTTCCACTGTCCCCGCTCGCGGGCAAACCCGTCGATCTCACGCTGCGATGCCAGAAGCAGGGCCACGGCGAGCTCGGCCGTCGAGCCCTCGTGCACGCCCACGGCGTTGCACACGGTGATCCCGGCCGGCAGCACCTCAAGCACGCCGTCGAAGCCAAGGGTCTGCAGCTGCAGGACCTCGAGTCCAGACGGATCGAGGCGATCGAGACCGTCGGTGGTCGGGGTGTACGGGCGCACGGCGAGGTCGATCCGGCCCTCTGGTTGCGGTGTCGAGAAGTCCCAGACGCTGAGGTCGACGCGATCGTCGAGGTCTGACAGCCGCTCGAGCCAGCCCTCGTCGGGCACCGTCACACGAAGAGTCATACGCCGATCATGCTCTCGGCTCGTAGCGCGCGAGATCGTGGGTGCGGGCGATGATCGCCCGCAGGTCCTCCAGCGATCCCGAGACCGCGCCGAGCGTACGACCTTGGATCAGCACGTTGCCGAGCGCCGTCGCCTCGACCGGACCCGCGAGCACCGGGCGGCCGCTGCGGTCGGCGATCGCCTGGCACAACAGCCGGTTGAGCGAGCCACCGCCGACGACGTGAACGATCCGGATGGGCCGGCCGGCGAGGCGTTCGGCGGTGTCGAGCGCGGAGCCGAAGGCGTACGCGAGGCTCTCGACGATGCTGCGCATCAGCTCGGCCTTGGTCGCGGGCGCCCGCAGGCCCTGCTCATCACACAGCTCGGCGATGCGGTCGGGCATCGCACCGGGCGGGAGGAAGCGCGGGTCCTGCACGTCGAACACCGCGACGTCGGTCGTGACGCCGGCCGCGGCGGCGAGGATGTCCGGCAGCGAGACGTTGAAGCCGGCGCGCTCCCACTCGCGCAAGGTCTCGCTGATCAGCCAGGTGCCCATGACGTTGGTGAGGAATCGCGTACGCCCGTCGACGCCGCCCTCGTTGGTGAAGTTGGCGTCGCGCGCCTCGTCGGTCAGCACCGGCGCGTCGAGCTCGAGGCCCACAAGTCCCCACGTGCCGCACGAGATGTAGGCCGCGTCATCGCTCTGCATCGGCACCCCGACGACCGCCGATGCGGTGTCGTGCGAACCGACCGCGGTGACGGTGAGACCGGGTACGCCGATCTGCTCGGCGACCTCGGCGGTGACCGCGCCGATCGTGGCACCGGGATCGATGAGGTCGGTGAACAGCGACCGGCGCAGGCCGACCCGCTCCATGAGCTCGGCGTCCCACTCCCCCGTGCGCACGTCCAACAGCCCGGTCGTGGAGGCGTTGGTGCGCTCGGTGACCAACTGGCCGGTGAGCCAGTAGCCGATCAGGTCGGGGATCAGCAGCATCCGCTCGGCCTCGTCGGCGAGACCGTCCGCAGCGAGCTGGTAGATCGTGTTGAACGGCAGGAACTGCAAGCCGTTGCGGGCATACAGCTCAGCGAACGGCACGCGGGCGTGGATGCGCTCCACGCCCGCGGCCGTGCGCTCGTCCCGGTAGTGGAACGGCACGCCCATCATGCGGTCCGCCCGCATGAGGGCGTAGTCAACCGCCCACGAGTCCACCGCCACGCTCTCGAGCCCGTCAGGGGACGAGCTCGCGGCTGTCCACAGACCGCTGAGAGCGTGGCGGTAGAGCTCGAGGGGGTCCCAGTGCAGCCCGTCCGACGCGCGTACGGGCTCATTGGCGAAACGCGCGACGGCGCGCAGCTCGAGGTGATCGGCGCCAACCTCGCCAACCATGACGCGGCCGCTGGAGGCCCCGAGGTCGATCGCGGCGACGCTGTGCCGCTTCGAGGGCAGAGTCATGGCGTCAGCGCAGGAACGCTGCCGCGACACCGGCGTCCACGGGGATGTGGAGGCCCGTCGTCTGGGTCAGGTCGGGCCCGACCAGCGCGTAGACCGCGTTGGCGACGTGGTCCGGCAGGACCTCGCGCTTGAGCAGCGTGCGCTGGGCGTAGAACGCGCCGAGGTCCTTCTCCTCGACCCCGTAGACCGCGGCGCGGTTGGCGCCCCAGCCGCTCGAGAAGATGCCCGAGCCCTGCACGACGCCATCGGGGTTGATGCCGTTGACACGTACGCCGTGCTCGCCGAGCTCGGCGGCGAGCAGGCGCACCTGGTGAGCCTGGTCGGCCTTGGTCGCGGAGTAGGCGATGTTGTTGGGCCCGGCGAAGACCGAGTTCTTGGACGAGATGTAGACGATGTCGCCGCCGAGACCCTGCTCGATGAGGGCCTTCGCCGCCGTGCGCGAGACCAGGAACGAGCCCTTGGCCATGACGTTGTGCTGCAGGTCCCAGTCGGCGACCGTGGTGTCGAGCAGCGACTTGGACAGGGACAGCCCGGCGTTGTTGACGACGAGGTCGAGGCCACCGAATGCCAGCAGCGTCGCATCGACGGCCGCCTTGACGGCGTCCTCGTCCGACACGTCGGCCTGCACGCCGACAGCGACATCGGTGCCACCGATCTCCGCAGCAGCGGCCTGCGCCTTGGCGAGGTCGAGGTCGGCGATCGCGACGACAGCACCCTGCGCAGCGAGCTTGTGGGCGATCGCCTTGCCGATGCCCGAGGCCGCCCCCGTGACGAGGGCGATGCGCGTGGCCAGCGGCTTGGGTGCCGGCATGCGCTGGAGCTTGGCCTCCTCGAGCGCCCAGTACTCGATGCGGAACTTCTCCGCCTCGTCGATCGGCGCGTACGTCGACAGTCCCTCGGCGCCACGCATGACGTTGATCGCGTTGACGTAGAACTCGCCGGCGACGCGGGCGGTCTGCTTGTCCTTGCCGAAGCTGAACATGCCGACGCCGGGCACCAGCACGATCAGCGGATCGGCGCCTCGGATCGCGGGCGACTCCGGCGACGCATGCCGGTCGTAGTACGCCTGATAGTCCTCGCGGTACGCCGCGTGGAGCTCACGCAGCCGGGCGATCGACTCCTCGACGGTCGCCGAGGCGGGCAGGTCGAGCACGAGCGGCTTGACCTTCGTACGCAGGAAGTGGTCCGGGCAGCTGGTGCCGAGTGCGGCGAGGCGCGGGTGCTCGCTCGAGGCGAGGAAGTCCAGCACGACGTCACTGTCGGTGAAGTGACCCACCACGGGTCTGTCGGCCGACGCGATCGAGCGGATCGTCGGGACGAGGGCCGCCGCCTTGGCACGGCGCTCGGCCTCGGGCAGTGCGGCATAGCCGTCGAGCGCCGGGCCGAACGGCTCGGGCCGCGACTGCTCGTCGATGTACGCCGCGGCGGTCTCGATGATCCACAGCGAGTTGTGCTCCGCTTCGTCGCTGGTGTCACCCCACGCCGTGATGCCGTGGCCGCCGAGGATGCAGCCGATCGCCTCGGGGTTCTTGGCCTTGATCTCGGCGATGTCGAGGCCGAGCTGGAATCCGGGCCGGCGCCACGGCACCCATACGACCTTGCCGCCGAAGACGGTCTCGGTCAGCGCTTCGCCGTCGGCCGAGGTCGCGATCGCGATGCCGGAGTCGGGGTGCAGGTGGTCGACGTGCGCGGCGTCGACGAGGCCGTGCATCGCGGTGTCGATCGACGGCGCGGCACCGCCCTTGCCGTGCAGGCAGTAGTCGAACGCCGCGACCATCTCGTCCTCGCGGTCGAGACCGGGATAGACGTCGACGAGCGCGCGCATGCGGTCGAGGCGCAGGACCGCGAGGCCGCTCTCGGTCAGCGTGCCGAGGTCACCGCCGGAGCCCTTGACCCAGAGCAGCTCGACGTCCTCACCCGTGACCGGATCGGTCTCGGTGCCCTTGGCGGACGTGTTGCCGCCGGCGTAGTTGGTGTTCCTGGGGTCAGCTCCCAGGCGGTTCGAGCGGTCGATCAGCTCTTGTGCGGTGGTCATCAGTTCCATCCTGCTTGGGTGCCGCCGACGCGGTCGGTCTCGATCTGGTCCTGGTAGCCGCTGGCGAGGAACGCCTTCAGCGGGTTGGCCGGGAGTCCTCGCTCTTCACGCCAGGCCGCGAGGTCCGCGCGGACGTCGGTGTAGAACGCATCCATGAAGATCTCGTTGGCGAGCAGCACGTCGCCGTCGGCCTGCGCCTTCTCCAGAGCGCCGGCGTCGACGAGCAGCGCCCGAGCGGTCATCTCCTGGACGTTGAGCACCGAGCGGATCTGCCCGGGGATCTTCTTCTCGATGTTGTGGCACTGGTCGAGCATGAACGCGACGCCGCTGTCCGGGCCGTAGCCGCCACCGCGGATGACCTCGTAGAGGATGCGGAACAGCTGGAACGGATCGGCTGCGCCCACGATCAGGTCGTCGTCAGCGTAGAAGCGGCTGTTGAAGTCGAACGAGCCGAGCTTCCCGAGCCTCAGCAGCTGCGCCACGATGAACTCGATGTTGGTGCCCGGCGCGTGGTGGCCGGTGTCGAGGCACACGTACGCCTTGTCGCCCAGCGCGGCCACTTGCACGTACGACGTGCCCCAGTCCGGGACGTCGGTGTGATAGAACGCCGGCTCGAAGAACTTGTACTCCAGCACGAGGCGCTGGTCGTCGCCGATGCGGTCGTAGATCGTGGCGAGCGACTCGGCGAGGCGGTCCTGCCGGCCGCGCATGTCGCCCTGGCCGGGGTAGTTGGTGCCCTCGGCGAGCCAGATCTTGAGGTCGCGCGACCCGGTCTGGTCCATGACGTCGATGCACGCGAAGTGGTGGTCGATCGCCTTCTGGCGGATCCGCGGATCGGTGTGCGTCAGGGCGCCGAGCTTGTAGTCGTCGTCCTGGAACGTGTTGGAGTTGATCGTGCCCAGACCGATGCCGTGGTCCTCGGCGTAGCGGCGCAGCGCGGCGAAGTCGTCGACCTGGTCCCACGGGATGTGCAGCGACACGAGCGGCGCCAGGCCGGTGAACTCGTTGACCTTGGCGGCGTCGGCGATCTTCTCCTCGACCGTGCGAGGGGTCCCGGGGCTGCCGAACACCTTGAACCGGGTGCCGGAGTTGCCGTACGCCCAGGACGGGACCTCGATCGCCTGTCCCTCGAGCTGCGCGCTGATCGCGCTGAAAGTCGTCATCTCACGTCTTCTTCTTCATGGGTTGAGTGGAGCTCTGTGTCGTGCGTCTGCGTCGTGCTCGGTTCGTGCCTGGCGAGCTGGTCCTCCAGGTGGAAGACCTCCTCCAGCACGAGAAATCCTTGATCTGGCTGCTGATCGCCGAGGTCGACGAAGAACTCGGCCATCTCGGCCTGCCAGCGGCCGTTGATCTCCGTGCGTGCCATGCCTGCCTGGGCGTCCTCGATCGAGGGCGTCTCGACGTACCCGATCAACAGGCCGTCGTCGCGCAGGAACAGCGAGTAGTTGTGCCACCCCGTGGCGGCCAGGGCCTGCAACATGTCCGGCCAGACCGCCGCGTGCCGCTCGCGATACTCCGCGATCCGGTCGGGCTTGACCTGGAGCTGGAAGCACACGCGCTGCATCTCATCGGCCTCTCGGGATGGGGGTGGTGCCCGGCCGGCGGGGAGGATGCCGCCGGCCAGGCACCGTGAACATCAGAAGTTGAACTTCGCGATGTTGCTCTTGTTGAACTGGAACGGGTCGCCGAGGAGGACCGTCGCGTCCTTGCCGACCGTGAAGTCACCGAGCTTGCCGGCGCTGAACGTGTCGCCTTCCTTGCCGGTGATCTTGCCGTCGACCAGCGCCTTGGCTGCGAACGCCGCCAGGTAGCCCAGGTCTTCGGGGTTCCAGAGAGCGAACGCCTGGACGGTGCCGTCCTCGACGTACTTGCGCATCTGGTTCGGCGTGCCGAGGCCGGTGACCTGGACCTTGCCCTTGAACTCCGAGTCGGACACGTAACGCGCGGCCGCGGCGATGCCGACGGTCGTGGGCGACACGATGCCCTTGAGGTTCGGGTACTTCTGGAGCAGGGCCGAGGTCTTGTCGAACGACGTCTGGTCGTCGTCGTTGCCGTAGACCGTGTCGACGAGCTTGATGTTGGGGTGGTTGGCCGACAGGTCCTGCTTCATCAGGTCGATCCAGGCGTTCTGGTTGGTCGCGTTGGCGGCCGCCGACAAGATGGCGATGTCGCCCTTGTCACCGATCTGCTTGGCGATCATGTCGACCTGCACCTTGGCGATGCCCTCGGCCGTGGCCTGGTTGATGAACAGGTCGCGGTACTTCGGGTCGGTGTCGGAGTCGAACGTCACGACCTTCGTGCCCGCGTCGCGCGCCTCGTTGAGCGCGTCGCCGATGGCCTTGGGGTCGTTGGCCGAGACGACGAGGGCGTTGATGCCCTGCTGGGCGGCGGTGTTGATGAACGGGACCTGCGCGTCGGGGCTGGCCTTCTCGGGCCCGACCTCGGCGAACTTGCCGCCGAACTCGCTGACCGCGGTCTTGCCACCCTTGTCGCTGGTGTCGAAGTATGGGTTGCCGAGGTTCTTGGGCAGGAACGTCACCGAGACGCTCTTGCCGGATCCTCCGCTGCCGCCCTTGTCGCCGCCGTCGGAGCTCCCGCCACAGGCGGAGAGTACGAGCGCGGCGCTGACGGCGAGGGCACCGAGTGCGCTGGCCTTCCTTCTGTTGAACTTCATCAGTTCTTCCCTTCGTGGTGAGCTGACGCCAGCTGCTGGCGTGCATCGGAGCTCTTGGAGCTGCGTTTCTTCATTCCTGCCGACGCCCGAGTTGCCAAGGACAGGAAGCTGGTGGACATCACCGAGAGCACGAGCAGCAGCCCGATGATGATGTTGATGACGTTGACCGTGACGTCCTCGAGGCGCAGGGCGCTCGAGATGACGCCGATCAACAGGACTCCGGCGATGACGCCGTGCAAGGCACCCCGTCCGCCGAAGATCGACACACCGCCGAGGAGCACCGCGGCGATGACCTGGAGCTCGAGGCCCGTCGCATTGTCGCCGCGGGCGCTGCCGTAGCGGAGCGTGATGTAGATGCCCGCGAACGCCGACACGGCGCCGGAGAGCACGAACAGGATGAACTTCGTCCGTGCGACGTTGACGCCCGTGAAGTGCGCCGCCTCGGAGTTGAGGCCGATGTCGTAGACCCCGCGGCCGAACGACGTGAAGTGCAGGAGCAGCGCGAACAGGATCGCCAGCACGATGAACGGGATCACGATGACCGGATAGCTGCTGTCGCCGATGTGCTGCTTGGCCAGGTCGGTCCACTTCTCCGGGAAGTCCGTGACCGCCTTGGTGCCGAGCGTGCCGACGGCGATGCCGCGGTAGAGCGCGAGCGTGCCGATCGTGACGGCCAAGGAGGGCAGTCCGACGTACGCCACGAGGAAGCCGTTGAACGCGCCGCACACGACTCCCGCGAGGATCGCGACGAGTCCCGCCATCGGGATCGACATGCCGTGCTGGTGCAGGTCGCCGACGAGCACGCTGCTGAGCGCCACGGTGCTCGCGACCGACAGGTCGATCTCACCCGTGATGATGATCATCGTCATCGGCAACGCGATCAGGAGGATCGCGGCGGCGTCGAGAAGCAGGTAGTAGATCGTCAGCGGTCCGTCGAATGCCGGCACCTCGCTGCGCGAGTACATGTAGACCACGACGAGCAGCGCGATGATCGCGAACTCGCGCGCCAGGAGCGCGCGCTGCCACAGGGGCTTGGCGTGTGCGGCGTACGTGCGGGCGGTCATGCGATGTCCCTCGCTTCGACGAGCTTGCGTGATCTGCGTGTGGCCAGGACCCGGTCGAGCACGATGGCGCCGAGGATCAGGGCGCCGACGACGGCCTGTTGCCAGAAGTCCTGCACGCCGAGGATCGGCAGCGCGCGGTTGATCGTGATGAGCAGCCAGGCGCCGATCGCGGCACCCCACACCGAGCCGCTGCCGCCGAAGATCGCGACACCGCCGATGACGGCTGCGCCGACGGCCTGGAGCTCGATGTCCTGACCGGCACCGGAGCTGATCGTGCCGTAGCGCGCGGCGTAGACGACGCCGGCGAGGCCAGCGAGTGCGCCGCACAGGACGAACGCGCCGATGACGCGGCGGCGGACCTTGAGGCCGTAGAGGTTGGCGGCGTCGGGGTCGGACCCGATGGCATACAGCTCACGGCCGCCGCGGGCGGTGCGCAGGTAGTAGCCCACGATGCCGAGCACGACGAGCGCGAGGATCGTCAGGACCGGGATCGTCAGGATCGACTTGGTGCCGAGCGACAGGAACCCGTCCGGCATGTCGGAGGCGTTGATGCGGTTGGAGCCGGCCCACGAGAGCACGACGCCGCGGTAGATGTAGAGCGTGCCCAGCGTGATGACCAGCGCGGGCACCCGGCCCAGCGCGACCAGCAGGCCGTTGATCAGCCCGAGTCCCGCACCGGCGAGCATGCCGATCAGGACGACCAGAATGATCGGGATGCCGGGGTTGTCCACGAAGAGGCGGCCCGTCAGGTAGGCCGTGAGGGCCAGCGTCGAGCCGACCGACAGGTCGACGTTGCGCGTGATGATCACGACGGCCTGGCCGGTGGCCAGCAACAGGAGGATCGCGGGCGTCAGCAGCAGGTCGCGCCAGCCGTCCTCGCTGAACAGGAAGCTGTTGGTGTTGAGCGTGGCTGCGGCGACGACGAGGATCAGCACGAACGCGATGGCGGACTCGCGCGACGTCAGGATCGTCGACACCACGCGCTGCGCGGTGCTGCGGCGGCTGGGCGCCACCAGAGTGTCTGTCATGCGGGGACTTCCATCGTGTTGGTGGCGGCGGTCATGACGCTCTCGGGCGTCGCGTCCGCGCGGTCGAGGTTGGCAGTGATGTGGCCCTCGTGCACGACGAGCACCCGGTCGGCCATGCCGAGCACCTCGGGCAGCTCCGACGAGATCATGAGGATCGCCATGCCCTGGCCGGCAAGCTCGGAGATCAGGCGGTGCACCTCGGCCTTGGTGCCGATGTCGATGCCGCGAGTGGGCTCGTCGATGATCAGCAGCGACGGCTGGGTCGCAAGCCACTTGGCGATGACGACCTTCTGCTGGTTGCCGCCGCTCATCGTGGTCGCATGCATGTCGAGCGCGTTGGTCTTGACCTCGAGGCGTCCCGCCCACGGGCCCGCCGTGCGGGTCTCGCTGCCGTTGGTCAGGAGCCCCCAGCGGGCGATGCGCGAACGGATCACCGCGGCGACGTTGTGGGCCACGGAGGCCTCGGTGACCAAGCCCTGCTGGCGGCGGTCCTCGGGGACGAATCCCATGCCGGAGCGGATCGCGGCGCGTGGGCTGCGGGGGCGTACGACCTTGCCGTTGAGCTCGACCGTGCCGGAGTCATAGCCGTCGACGCCGAAGATAGCGCGGGCGATCTCGCTGCGGCCGGCGCCGACGAGCCCGGCAAGGGCGACGATCTCGCCGGCGCGTACGTCGAAGCTGATGTCGTGGAAGACCCCGGCGGACTCGAGCTGCTTGACCGTGAGCACGGGCTCGCCGATCTCGGCCGGCGTCTTGGGGAACAGGTCGCCGACCTCGCGGCCGACCATCTTGGCGACGATCTGGCTGCTGGTCGTCTCGGCGATCGGGTCGGTCGAGATGTAGTCGCCGTCGCGCATCACGGTGACCGTGTCGCACAGGGCGAACACCTCGTCGAAGCGATGGGAGATGAACACGAGGGCACGACCCTCGTCACGCAGGCTGCGAGCCACGGCGAACAGCCGCTCGACCTCGACTCCGCTGAGGGCGGCGGTCGGCTCGTCCATGATCAGGACGCTGGCGTCGAGCGAGATGGCCTTGGCGATCTCGATGATCTGCTGGTCGGCGATCGACAGACCCTCGGCAAGGCGGCGCGGGTCGAGGTTGACGCCCAGGCGGGAGAACAGGCCGAGCGCCTCCTCGTGCATCGCCTTGCGGTCGATGCGGCGGCCGGCGCCGAGAGGCTGGCGGCCCATGAAGATGTTCTCGGTGACCGACAGGTCGGGGAACAGCGTGGGCTCCTGGTAGATCACGGCGATGCCGGCGTCCTTGGACGCCGCGGTCGACGAGAAGTCGACGCTCTCTCCGTGCAGCAGGAACTCGCCGCCGTCGCGTTGGTAGACGCCGGCGACGATCTTGACGAGGGTCGACTTGCCGGCGCCGTTCTCGCCCACGAGGGCGTGGATCGAGCCGGAGTGGACCGTGAGGCTCCCCGACCGTAGGGCGACGACGGGACCGAACGACTTGCGCACCTGCTCGAGCTGCAGGGCGACAGGACCGCTCGCGTTCATGTGGACTCCGTGACTTCGGGGGCTGGTTCGGCGGCGCGATTGAATCGTTCCAATTTGCCTTCCGGCACTGTATGACGCCCATCACAGTTCCGTCAACCCACAATGTTGAATCGTGTTAACCTCCTCGTCATGGCCGTGGCTCAGGTACGCGATGTTGCCGCTCTCGCCGGGGTCTCCCCCGCGACCGTGTCGAACGCCCTCAACCATCCGGCGAAGGTCTCCCCCGCGACGCTTGCGCGCATCCAGGCCGCGATCGACGAGCTGGGCTACATCCGCAACGACGCGGCCCGCCAGCTGCGCGCCGGCACCAACCACGCGATCGGCATGATCGTGCTCGACATCGCCAACCCGTTCTTCACCGACGTCGCCCGTGGGGTCGAGGACGTCCTGATCGCCGAGAGCCGTCCGCTGATCCTCGGCAACAGCGCCCAGGAGCCCAGCCGCGAGACGTCCTACCTCGACCTGTTCGAGCAGCAGCGCATGAGCGGCGTCCTCATCACGCCCGTCGGCGACGTCATGGACCGCCTCCGCCGGCTGCGCGACCGCGGCACGAGCGTCGTGCTGGTCGACCGCATGAGCCGCGCCAAGGAGTTCTCGTCGGTGTCGATCGACGACAAGATGGGCGGCCGGATCGCCACCGAGCACCTGCTCGAGATCGGCCGCCGCCGGATCGGCTTCATCGGCGGTCCCGCTGGGCTGGCGCAGGTCAAGACCCGCCTCGCGGCAGCGCGCACCGCCGCAGAGAAGCACGGGTCCGGCGAGATCGTGTTCGTCGAGACCGAGACCATGAACGCGCAGGCCGGCCGGTGGGGCGCCGAGCAGCTGCTCGAGCTGCCCCGCAAGCAGCGCCCCGACGCGGTGTTCGCCGCCAACGACCTGGTCGCGCTCGGCGTGCTCCAGGCGCTGACGCTCGCGGGCGTACGCGTGCCCGACGACATCGCGATCATCGGCTACGACGACATCGAGTTCGCCGCCTCGGCCGCGATCCCGCTGTCGTCCGTACGCCAGCCCGCCCAGCAGCTCGGCTCCGCCGCGGCGACCCTGCTGCTCGACGTGATCGCCGATCCGGCCGGCTCCACGGTCAAGCACACGACGCTCAAGCCCGAGCTCGTCGTGCGCCGCTCCACCGCCGGCGCCTGACGAACACGCTGGGCCTGACGTTTCTGTCGTGCTGACACGGCGTGTCGCGACAGAAACGTCAGGCCCAGCGAGAGATCACCGGACTCGGATGTGCCTCGTCGTCGAGGTCGAGCCGTACACCGTGGAGGTGCCGACGTAGACGACCTTGACCGAGCGGAGCCCCTTGGTGCGCATCGTCAGCGAGTACGACGCCTTGCCCGTCGAGGACAGCGTCACGCTGGCGACGCGCTTGCCGTTCTCATAGATCCGCACGGCACCCCGTGGCGTCACGGTGCTCGACGAGACCACGATCGACAGCCGGACCTTCTGGTTCTTGCTGACCGATGTGTCGTTGTAGGCGACCGTGACCTTCGACTTCGCCTTGGTCACCTTCGCGGTCTGGGCCGATGTCGAGGTCGCCGGCGCCTTGCCGGTCTTCGACGCGGTGACCCGCACTGACAGGCGATGTCCCAGATCCGCCGATGCCAGCTTGTACGTCGCCGCCGTCCGGCCCGTCACGACCTTGCCGTCACGCAGCCACTGGTAGGCGTACGAGAGGCCCTTGGTGTTCCACGAGCCCGTCGTCGCGGTCAACGTCGACCCGTACGTCGCACTGCCCGTGACCTGCGGCGGCACGATCGCCTGGACGACGTCGACGTCCGCGAGATCGACACTCGTGGTGCGCAGCGGCTCGGGGTTGCCTGCGACGTCGGTCGAGAAGTAGTCGACCGTGTGCACGCCATAGCCCTCCACGACCGGCTCCTCGTCACCCAGCACCTTCCAAGCGCCGCCGTCGACCCGGTACGTCGTCGCCGCGACCCCACTCAGCGCGTCCTGCGCCGTGAGCGTGAGCGTCGCCTTGTCGGAGTTGTCCACACCCGAGCCTCGGGACACCGCGACCTGCGTCGCCGGCGCCGTGCCGTCGATCCAGACCGGCACCTTCTGCTCGCCTGTCGAGTTCCCCGCAGCATCCTTCGCGCGGTACGACAGCACGTGCTTGCCGTCACCGCTGACCGGGACCGGTGCGACGTACGACTCCCAGCCCGCGCTCTCGCCGGTCTCGACGACCGGAGTGCCGCCGCGGTTGTCGACCGCCGTGACCGCGACCGTCGCGTCACCGCGATACCAGCCGTTGTCGCCCGGCGCCGCTGCGCTGGTGACCGTCGCCGACGCCAAGGGCGCGAGCGTGTCCGCGGGCACCGGCAGCACCCAGCTGTCGGCGATCGACGGGTCGTAGTAACCCGACGCATCGAGCGGGAACTCGTACTTGATCCGCACCGTGCCGTCACTCGTCGCGGCGATCGACGCCGGATCGTCGATGACGGTCTGATACGTCTTGGCGGACTGTCCCGCTGCCGTCTGCTTCAGCATGTACGTCTTCGAGAGGGTGCCGTCGACGTAGATGTTGTACTTCTTCGTCTTCGCCCCGTCGAACGTCTCGATGTTGCGCAGCAGGAACGGCTGGCCCGGCGTCACGGCGTACTCAGCGGAGTACCACGAGCCGGGGAAGCTCGAGTGCGCGTAGCGACGGTCCAGGCCGGCCTCCACGTTGGTCCCGCTGTTGGGCGCCGCCATCAGGTTGTGCGCCGTCTCGGACGCCGACTTGCCGAAGTCGACGTGGTCCGTCGCCTCCTGCGTCGGCGGCGTCGGCAGGTTGACCGTCACCTTGTCGTCCTTGGACGCCAGCGTCACGCCCTGGTCGACGAAGTCCACCGTCACGGGCTGGTCACCGCCGACGGCCTCGAGACCGACGAACAGCGGCAGCACGACGTCCTTGGTCTCACCGGGCGCAATCGTCACGCGCTCGGAGTCCGGAGCCGTCGTCCAGCCGTCAGGCAGCTGCGCAGCGATCTGTCCGGACACCGCGGCGTTGCCGTTGTTCTTGACCGTCGCAGTGAGCGTCGCGCTCTCCTCGGAGCCCGCCACCGGGTTCGTCGAGGTCACACCGGTGATCTCGACGCCGGAGTCGACCGACACCCACGGTGTCCCGTCCTTCAACGTGAACGTCCCGTACGTGCTGGTGAACGTCAGCGCGACCGCGGCGTCGTACGTCCCGGGCTTCTGGTGCTTGGGCACCTCGACCGTGAACGGCAGCTGGACGTGATCGCCCGCGGCGATCGAGTCCTTCTCGATGCTGGCCGGATCGACCTTCCAGTCCTTGACCGTGACCGCGGCCTCGATGTCGCTGAGCGCGACGTCGCCGTCGTTCGCGACCTCGATCGTGCCGGCCACCGTCGTGCCGGGCTGTGCCGCGTCGGCCACCGGCGGGATGACCACCGAGACACCGAGGCTGCTGGCGATCCCCGAGCCGAACATCGTCTCGAGCTTCTCCAGCCGGGTCGTCAGGTCGCCCTTGACGGGTCCGTCGATCGTCGATTCCGCGACCCAGGTCTTGAGCTCCCGGACCACAGCGAGCGCGTCGCTGAGGTGCTGCGACACGCCGCCCTTGTCGCCGGCGAGGTCTGCGGCCAGCGCATCCTCGACGTCACCCTTGGCGGTGGCCAGCGACTCGCCGACGTGCGTCCGCGCCTCGTCCGACAGGTCTCCCGCCGTGGCGAGGTCGCCGGCGTGATCGTCGGTCTTCTGGATCTCGTCGAGGATGGTGCCGAACAGCCCACGCTGGGCATCGACGTGGAACGCGTACGACCCGGAGCCGACGGTGAACGTCGCGACTCCGTCGGCGTACGTGACGTCACTGACGCCGGCGGCGTCCGCGAGCGACGTGCTGCCCTCGGTGACGGCCGTCAGGTTGGCGGCCGGGATGCTGACGGTCGAGGTCGTGTTGACCGGGACCTCGACGTCGAGCGACAGGTCGTCGCCCTCGGTCTTCCAGTCCGACGAGATCGTGCCGTACACCGAGTCGTACGTGCCATGGCCGCTCGTCAGGCCTCCGCCGATGACCGGAGCGATCCGCGACTTCTTGTAGCCGGCCGTGACCGCCGAGATGCCGCCGATGTTCTGGTACATCCACGCGCCGACCGCGCCGTACGCGTAGTGGTTGAACGAGTTCATGCCCTCGTCGCCGAAGCTGCCGTCAGGCCCGATCGAGTTCCAGCGCTCCCACATCGTGGTGGCGCCGTGCTCGATCTCGTAGCCCCACGACGGGTAGTCCTTCTTGAGGATCATCGTGTACGCCAGGTCGGACCGGTGGATGCTCGTGAGCGCCGGCAGCAGCCACGGCGTGCCGAGGAACCCTGTCGTCAGGTGGTAGTCGCTGGTCTTGAGCTTGGCGACGAACTTGGCGCCGACCTTCTCGCGCAGCGCGGGGTCGGTCACCAGGTCCATGCCGAGCGCCATCGCGTACGCCGTCTGGCTGCCGCTGCCGACCGTGCCGTCGGCCGCGATGAGCTTGTCGGTGAACGCCTGGCGGACCGACGTGGACAGTGCCGCGTACTGTGCCGCGTCGGCGTCCTCGCCGATCGCCTTGGCCATCTCCGACAGCATCCGGGCGTCCTCGGCGTAGTACGCCGTGCCGAGCACGTCGGTCGCGGTGTTGTCGTCGAGGTTGAGCCAGTCGTTCCAGTTGCCGCGGGCCGTGTCGATCAGGTCGGCGCCGGCGCCCTGCTGGACGAAGCCGAAGAACTTCTTCATCGCGGGGTAGTTCTGGCGCACGATCGCGTTGTCGCCCTGGGCGTGCCACGCGGCGTACGGCACCGTGATGCCCGAGTCGGACCAGCCGAGCCCGCTGCCGAGGTCGATCGTCGGCACGGACGGCGCGATGCCCGGCAGGTTGCCGTTGTCGTACGCCGAGTCGCGCAGGTCCGCCGTCCACTTGGTGAGGAACGCGCGGGTGTCCCGCAGGTAGCTCGCGGTGGGCGCGAACACGTTGATGTCGCCGGTCCAGCCGAGACGCTCGTCGCGGGCCGGGGTGTCCGTCGGGATCGACAGGAAGTTGCCGCGCTGGCCCCACGAGATGTTGCTCTGGAGCTGGTTGAGCATCGGGTTCGACGTCACCAGGTCGCCGGTCGCCTTGAGGTCCGAGCCCCACACGACACCCGTGACGTCACCGATCTCGGGCGGCGTGCTGGCACCGGAGATCTCGACGTACCGGAAGCCGTGCTGCGTGAACTTCGGCGTGTAGACGACCGTGCCAGTCGTCTTGAACGTGTAGTAGTCGGTCACCTTGGCGGCCCGCAGGTTTCCGACGTAGAACTCGCCGTTCTGGCGCAGCTCCTCGGCGTAGCGGATCTTGACCGTCTGCCCGGCGACACCCTGGATGCGCATGCGGGCAACGCCGACCATGTTCTGGCCGAGGTCGTAGATGTAGCCGTTCGTGACGCCGGGCGAGGTCGTGCGCGTCAGCGCGGGGCGCTCCCCGGTCACGCGGACCGGCTCGTCCGGCTGGGGCACGAGCTTCGCGGTGTCGGAGGTGCCGACCGTGACGGGGTTCCAGCCCGAGTCGTCGTAGTTCGGGTAGTCCCAGCCGGGCTGCTCGGCATTGGCGTCGTACGTCTCACCGTCGATGTTGTCGGCGGCGGCGTACGGTCCGAAGTGGCTCTTCCAGGTGTCGTCGGTCTTGATGACCTGGTGCGTGCCGTCGGTGTAGTCGATGCGCAGCTGGGCGATCAGCCCGACGCTGTTGCCGAACATCCCCGGGCCCCACATGCCGACCTTGCCGGCCCACCAGCCGTCGCCGAGCTCGGCGCCGATCGCGTTGGCACCGTTGTTGACCTGGTCGGTCACGTCGTAGGTCTGGTACTGGATGCGCTTCCGGTAGTCGGTCGACCCCGGCGCGAGGAACTGGTCGCCGACCTTCTCGCCGTTGAGCTGCAGCTCGTACACGCCGTGCGCCGACGCGTAGACCCGGGCCGACTTGATCTCCTTGCCGGGCTCGGTCGCGAACTCCTTGCGCAGCAGCGGCTTGTTGGCGTCGTTGGTCCGCAGCAGGACGTCCTTGCGGTCGCCGACGCGCAGGCCGTCGGGCGTGACGGTGCCGCCGTTGAACGGGTTCCCTGCGGAGAAGTCGGTGTCGAGCAGGGTCGCGCCGGTCTTGGCCGTGACCTTGACCGCCTTGATGTCGGCGGTCTCATCGCCCTGGCCGTCGGCGAAGTCCTGGCGGAAGCCGACGAACCCCTTGGCGAACGTCGTGTCGGTGCGCTGATCGATCTGCGTGCCGTCGAGCTTGGTCGTGATGGTGCTGCCGTCGACCGTGACCGAGAGCCGGTGCGTGCCCTCGAGCAGCTGGGCCGACGTGATGCTGGTGATCGGCTTGTTGTCGAGCAGCGTGTATGTGTTGTTGACGCGCTTGTGCGGGCGGAACTTCGGCACGCCGGTGCCGTCGGCCGTCGAGATCTGCCACATGTACGCGTTGCTGGTGTCCTTGGCCCGGATGAAGACGCCCAGCGCGAGGTCCTTGATGTCGAAGTCGATGTCGGCGGTGTAGTCCGTCCAGCTGTCGACCACTCCGCTGGCGGACTTGCCGATCCAGTCGCCGCTCCACTCCCCGGCGCTGAGGATCCCGGTCTCGAACCACGTGGGATCACTCCAGTCGCTGGCCTGGTCGTCGCCGTCCCAGACCTTGACCTGCCAGTAGTAGCGGGTCTGCGACGCCAGATCAGGCCCGCCGTACGTCACGTCGACCTGGTTGGCGGAGTCGACCTTGCCGGACGACCAGACGTCGTCCGCGCCCTCGCTCGTGCCGACCCGCACCTCGTACGCACTCTGCACGACGCCGCGGGCGCTCGAGGTCGACTTCCAGCTGAAGGTCGGGTCATCGCCGGCAATCCCGAGCGGCTTCGTACGCGCGTTGGTCTGCAGGCTGCCGACCGCGATCCCCTCGGCCGCGTTGGCGCTGCCGGCACCGGCGAGCAGGGTGGCGGCGACGAGCACCAGCGAGACGATGACGCCGACAACCCGGCGAGCGGAGGGCCGTGGAGCGACGGAGGAGGACTGAACCATGACGCGAGCACCCATTCATTAAAACGATTCAACGGACGTGACCGGGCTCACGCTACCCACGGGTTGCTGGACGTGACAAGGTGCCCTCCATGTCAGCACCACGGGTTCGGGTGGTGCAGACTGCCTGATTCCCCCGTGATGACAGCGCCGACCGGCAAGGACGACGTGACCGGTCCCGGCCACCGGTTGAACTCATTGAAACGTTTTAGTAACGTGCGCAACGTTGTGTGACGCGCCTCACTGGAGAGGGCTCGTCGGACGCCCGAAGGGGGAATCGATGTCTCGGACCACAGACGTGTCCGACGATGACCTCACGGTGCTGAGGCTGCTCGGCCGGGGCCTCACGACCGACGCCATCGCCCGCGAGCTCGGCGTCTCCGAACGTACGCTGCGCCGTCGCGTGCGGCTCATCTGCGACCGTTTGGGCGTCAAGACGCCGATCGAGGCCGTCGTGTGGGCCGCCCGGAGCCGCCTGATCTGAAGCCGCGGGTCGTCAGCTGACGATGTCCCAGGCGATGCCGTCGAGGATGTCGTGCTCACTGACGACCATGGTGTCGGTGGACAACGGGAGGAGCTCGATGAGCCGGTCGAGGATCAGCGCGCCCGCCCCGATCACGTCGGCACGCCCGGGGTGCATGAACGGCAGCGCCCGGCGGTCGGCGACCGACATGCGTACGAGCGACAGGCACGCCTCACGCACGTCGTCGAGCGCGAGCTTGGCCCCGTGGATCGTGGCGGAGTCGTACGACGGCAGGGCCAGTGAGTGCGCCGCCACCGTCGTGATCGTGCCGGCCACGCCGACGAACGAGCGGACCGGGTCGAGGCCGGCGACCACGGGTGCCAGGACCGCGTCGAGGTGGCTCATGCAGGCCGTGACCTCGGCGACCGACGCCGGATCGCTGGACAGGAACCGCTCGGTCAGGCGTACGGACCCGATGTCGAGCGACACCGACCACTCGATGTCCTGGCCGGTGCCGACCACGAGCTCTGTCGAACCTCCCCCGATGTCGACGACGAGCGTGCGAGCCTGCTCGAGATCGCGCGTCGCGCCCAGGAACGATGCGCGTGCCTCGTCGAGGCCTGCGAGGACGATCGGGCGTACGCCGAGGATGCCCTCGATCGCGTCCTCGAAGACGGTCGCGTTGTCGGCGTCGCGGACCGCGGACGTGGCGCAGAACCTGATCTCGTTGGCGCCGAACATCGCGATCAGCTCGGCATACTCGCGGGTGGCCTGCAGCGTACGGTCGATGGCTTCCTCGGCGAGGTGGCCCGTGCGATCGACGTCCTGGCCGAGGCGAACGATGCGCATCTCGCGCACCAGGTCGGCCTTGCTGTCAGCGCCGACATCGCTGACCAGCAGGCGGATCGAGTTGGTCCCGCAGTCGATCGCGGCCACGCGTGTGCGCTGATCAGGCATGCAGTGAGCGTATCGGCACCCCGCACAGCGCAGGCGGGGCTCCCGGAATCACCCGGGAGCCCCGCCTGCGTGCTGCGTCGGTCAGACCTTGGCCGGTATGCGCGACGCGGCGTCGGCGCCACCTGCTTCGACCGCGACAGGTCCGTCCGTCGCCTCGACCTCGTCGTCGGTGTCGATCATCGTCGACTCGTCGAACGGGCTCTCGCCCGACAGCGTCCGGTTGAGCTGGTCACGGTCCAGCGTGTGCGTCCACGTGGCGACCAGGACCGTCGCGACGGCGTTGCCGGAGAAGTTGGTGACCGCGCGGGCCTCCGACATGAACCGGTCGATGCCGACGATCAGGCCGACGCCGTCCAGCAGCTCCGGACGGTGCGAGCTGAGGCCGCCGGCGAGGGTGGCCATGCCAGCACCGGTGACACCTGCAGCGCCCTTCGACGCGACCATCATGAACAGCAGCAGCGAGATCTGCTCGCCGATCGACAACGGGTTGCCCATCGCCTCGGCGATGAACAGCGACGCCATCGTCAGGTAGATCATCGTGCCGTCGAGGTTGAACGAGTAGCCGGTCGGCACGACGACGCCCACAGTCTGCTGCGACACGCCGGCGTGCTCCATCTTGGCGATGAGGCGAGGCAGGGCCGACTCCGACGACGACGTCGAGAAGATCAGCAGGAACTCACGGCCGAGGTACTTGAGCAGCGAGAAGATGTTGATGCCCGCGACGACGCGCAGGATCGTGCCGAGGATGACGAACACGAACACGGCGCAGGTGACATAGAAGCCGATCATGATGACCGCAAGCGCCTTGAGGGCGTCCACGCCCGTCTCGCCGACGACGCCGGCCATGGCGCCGAACGCGCCGATCGGTGCGGCCCACATGATCATCGCGAGGATGCGGAAGACGACCTTCTGGAGGTGACCGATGCCGGTGAGGACCGGCTTGCCGGCTGAGCCCATGGCCTGCAGGGCGAAGCCGAACAGCAACGCCACGAGCAGGGTCTGCAGGATCTTGCCCGAGGTCAGCGACGACGCCAGCGTGTCGGGGACGATGTGCAGGAGGAAGTCCGTCGTCGACTCGGCGTCGCTCGACACCTGCGCGCTTCCGGCGGAGGCGACGTCAGGCGTGATCTTGAGGCCGTCGCCGGGGTGCAGGATGTTGCCGACCACCAGGCCGATGCTCAACGCGACGAACGACATCGTCACGAAGTAGCCGAGGGCGAGTCCGCCGACTCGGCCGACCTGCGACGCCTTGGCCACGGAGCCGACGCCGAGCACGAGGGTGCAGAAGATGACCGGGGCGATCATCATCTTGATGAGGTTGACGAACCCGGTGCCAAGAGGCTTGAGCTCGACTGCGAAGTCCGGCGCCACCAGGCCAACGGTGATGCCGGCGATCACGGCGCCGATGACGGCGAGGTAGAGGTAGTGCGTGCGGTCCTTGCGGGCCGGGCGCAGCGCATTCGTTGACATGAGTCCTCCTGGACGGTGAGGGGTTGCGTCTTCAGAATGGGTCCGCATGTGACCCCGCTCACCGTTGTGTTCGTAAAGTTCGTGACCGCCGTCACAACACCGCCTCGGTACGCGTGCCGGGATCGTGGAGAATGCGAGGATGGCCCGGGCTCGCGGACGTACCGTCGCACGGCAGATGCTCGTGTGGCAGCTGCTCGTGGTGCTGGTCGTCGTCGTGGGCGGCACCGGCCTGGCGTGGTTCGACGCCCGCCAGGACAGCCGGGCCGACGCCCGCGCGCAGACCCTCGACGTGTCGCTCGCCGTCGCCGCCTCCCCCACCGTGCTGGACGCGCTGGACGACCCTGACCCCAGCGTCGTCCTGCAGCCGTACGCCGAACGGGTCCGCAAGGCGACCGGCACCGACTTCGTGGTCGTCATGAGCCCCAAGGGCATCCGCTACTCGCACCCGAACCCCGACAACATCGGCAAGAAGTTCATCGGCCACATCGACGAGGCGCTGAAGGGCAAGAACTTCACCGAGGACTTCAAGGGCACGCTGGGCCAGTCAGTACGCGCGGTCGTGCCGATCATGGAGGACGGCAAGGTCCGCGGGCTCGTCTCGGTCGGCATCACGACCAAGAAGGTCGATGAGGAGGTGCTGTCAGTCCTCCCCCGGATCATCGCGGCCGCGGTGGCGATCGGGGTGCTGGGCGCCATCGGGGCTGGGCTGGCCAACCGACGGCTGCGCCGCCAGACCCACGGTCTCGGCGAGCAGGAGATCACCCGGATGTACGAGTACTACGACGCGGTGCTGCGGGCCGTCCGTGAGGGGCTGCTGCTGCTCGATCCGGCCGGCCGGCTGACGCTGATGAACGACGAGGCGGCCCGGCTGCTGGACCTCGACCCGTCGTTCGTCGGCTCGACCATGGACCGTCTCGGCCTCGAGCCGGCCCTCGTCGCCGAGCTCACCTCGGGCCGCTCGTTGCAGGACGCCGTGCACGTCGTGGGTGATCGTGTGCTGGTGGTCAACCAGGCGCCGGCGCACTGGGACGGCCGCGACGTCGGGTCGGTCGTGACCCTGCGCGACCGCACCGAGCTGCAGAGCGTGACGGCCGAGCTGGACACAGTTCGCGGCCTCGCCGAGGCACTGCGCGCACAGAACCACGAGGCGTCCAACCGCATGCACACGATGGTGTCGCTGATCGAGATCGGTCAGTCGCAGGAGGCGATCGACTTCGCCACTCGCGAGCTCGATGTCGCCCGGCGGCTCACCGACCGCATGGTCGAGTCGATCGACGAGCCTGTCATCGCCGCCCTGCTGCTGGGCAAGAGCGCGCAGGCCGCCGAGCGCGGCGTGACCCTGACGATCGAGCCGGCGACCAGCGTCACGGGGCTGACCACGACCGCGCACGAGGCCGTGACGATCCTCGGCAACCTGATCGACAACGCGATCGACGCCGCCCAGTCGTCGGCCGACCGACAGGTGGCGGTCACGGTCACCTCCTCGACGGAGCTGCTGCACGTACGCGTGGAGGACAGCGGCCCGGGCGTCGGGCCCCAGGACCGCGAGACCGTGTTCGTCCGCGGCTGGTCGACCAAGCCCGACGAGGGCACCGGCCGCGGCATCGGCCTGGCACTCGTCGGCCAGCTCGTACGCCGGCACGGTGGCGAGGCGACCATCGGCGAGAGCCCGCTCGGCGGCGCCGCGTTCGACGTCAGGATCGGCTCATGACGATCCGGGTGCTGATCGTCGAGGACGAGGCGATCGCGGCCCAGGCCCACAAGACGTACGTGGGGCGGATGCCGGAGTTCGAGGTCGTCGCGGTCGCCGAGTCGTTCCAGGAGGCCGCGCGGGTCCTCGGCAGCCAGCCCGTCGACCTCGTGCTGCTCGACATGCACCTGCCCGACGGGCACGGCCTCGACCTGTTGCGCCAGCTCCGCGCGACCGGTCGCCCGTACGACGTCATCGCGGTCACCTCGGCGCGCGATGTCGACGTCGTGCGCCAGTCGGTGTCGCAGGGCGTCGTCGCCTATCTGCTCAAGCCGTTCACGTTCGCGATGTTCGAGGCCAAGCTGCGGCAGTACGCCGCGTTCCGGCGCACGCTCGAGGCCGGCGAGTCGATCGACCAGCGCGGCGTCGACGCGGTGTTCGGCGCGATGCGGCCGGCGCCGGACGACGAGCGGCTGCCCAAGGGGCTCAGCGCCGAGACGCTGGAGGCCGTACGCACGACGCTCGACGAGGCAGACGACGGGCTCACTGCCGGCGAGGTCGCCGAGCTGATCGGGTCCTCACGCGTGACGGCGCGGCGCTATCTCGAGCACCTGGCCGACCTCGGGCAGTCGGCGCGGGCCACCCGGTACGGCGGCACAGGTCGCCCGCACGTGGAGTATCGAGCCGTCAGGTCGTGACGGGGCCGCAGGCGTTGCCGGTCCACCAGTCGCCGAGCAGCTGCAGCGCCTCGTCACCCAGCGGGTTGACGCCGGGCCCCTTGGCCAGTGCGTGGCCGACGAGCACGTGCAGGCACTTGACCCGGGTCGGCATGCCGCCTGCGGTGATCCCGTCGATCTCGGGCACGTGGGCGATCGCCTCGCGCTCGGCCAGATACGCCTCGTGGGCGCGGGCGTAGGCAGCCGCCAGCTCCTCGTCCTCCGCGAGCCGGTCGCTCATCTCCTTCATGAGGCCTGAGGCCTCGAGCGTGCCGATCTCACCGGCGAGCCGGTCGCACGTCAGGTAGAACATCGTGGGGAACGGGGTGCCGTCGTCGAGCCGCGGCTCGGTCTTGACGACGTTGGGGTGGCCCGAGGGGCACCGGGACACGACCTCGAGGATGCCCCTGGGCGTACGGCCGAGCTGCTCGGCAACGGCGTCCAGGTCGGCTTGGGCAACGGTCACTTGTTCTTCAGCACCTTGTCGGGATCGGGCTCGGGCTCGGCCGCCTTGGGTGTCTTGCCGGACTCCTTGACGCTGCCCCACAGCTTGTCGTACCACTCGGTCTGGGTCGTGGCGGTCGGCGGCGCCTCGAGGGTCGGCACATTGCCCTTGACCGTGCCGTCACTGCCGATGACGCGATAGCCGACCTCGCCCGGGATGACCCAGCCGAAGCGTTCCTTGGCCTGCTGCTTGACGTAGGCCGGGTCGTTCCAGCGCGCCTTCTGGTCCTCCAGGCCCGCGATCTGCTGCTTGCGCATGACGATCTCGGCCTTGGTGCTCTGGATGTCGGCCCGCTGCTCCCACCACGCGTGCAGCGTCGAGGTGTAGGACGCGATCAGCAGCAGGACGACCGACAGCAGCACGATGGCCCGCGTCGTGAGCTGCGGACCGGTGCCGGCGCTGACCGTCGCGACCTTGGGCTTACGGTTGCGCGCCGCCCCGCGAGCCCCACGCTCGGCCGGACGCCGCCCGCGAGCGGGCGGCCTCCTGCCGGGACCACGTGGGGGACGCGAGGCCATCGGTCCTAGAGCGCCAGCCGCGGGAAGGCGGAGGCGCCGGCGTAGGTCGCGGACGACCCGAGGGCCTCCTCGATGCGCAGCAGCTGGTTGTACTTGGCGACACGGTCGGAACGAGCCGGCGCACCGGTCTTGATCTGGCCGCAGTTGGTCGCGACCGCGAGGTCGGCGATCGTGGTGTCCTCGGTCTCGCCCGAGCGGTGGCTCATCATGCAGGCGAAGCCGTGGCGGTGCGCGAGGTCGACGGAGTCGAGCGTCTCGGTGAGCGAGCCGATCTGGTTGACCTTGACGAGCAGCGCGTTGGCCGCACCCTCGGCGATGCCGCGGGTCAGTCGCTCGACGTTGGTGACGAACAGGTCGTCCCCGACGATCTGGACGTCGTCGCCGAGCTGCTCGGTCAGCGTCGTCCAGCCGGCCCAGTCGTCCTCGTCCAGCGGGTCCTCGATCGAGACGATCGGGAACGCCGCGACGAGCTCGGCGTAGTAGGCCGACATCTCCTCGGCGGTCTTCTGCTGCCCCTCGAACGCGTAGGTGCCGTCGGCGAAGAACTCCGAGGCGGCGACGTCGAGCGCGAACGCGATGTCGGTGCCGACCGTGAGACCGGCGCCCTCGACAGCGGTCGAGATGAGCTCGAGCGCGGCGCGGTTGGAGTCGAGGTTGGGCGCGAAGCCGCCCTCGTCACCCAGCCCCGTCGACAGTCCCTGCTTGTTGAGGACCGACTTGAGCGAGTGGTAGACCTCGGCGCCCATGCGCAGGGCCTCGGAGAACGTCGGCGCACCGATCGGCGCGATCATGAACTCCTGGACGTCGACGTTGCTGTCGGCGTGCGAGCCACCGTTGAGGATGTTGAGCATCGGGACTGGCAGGACGTGGGCGTTGGGGCCACCGACGTAGCGGAACAGCGGCAGCCGCGCGGAGTCGGCGGCGGCCTTGGCGGCGGCGAGCGAGACGCCGAGGATCGCGTTGGCGCCGAGCTTGGCCTTGTTGTCGGTGCCGTCCAGGTCGATCATCGCCTGGTCGAGCGCGCGCTGGTCGTCGGCGTCGAAGCCGACCAGCGCGGGACCGATCTTGCTGTTGACGCCGGCGACGGCGTTGAGCACGCCCTTGCCGACGTAACGGTCGCCGCCGTCGCGGAGCTCAACGGCCTCGAACGCGCCCGTGGAGGCGCCTGAGGGCACCGCCGCGCGGCCGATCGTGCCGTCGTCGAGGGCGACCTCGACCTCGACGGTCGGGTTGCCCCGTGAATCCAGAATTTCCCGTGCGCCGACGGCGTCGATGCGTGCCAAGACTGCTCCTCGTTAGCGGATGAACGTGCGGCCACAAGCCTAGTCCTGTCGGCCTGACGTCCAGCACCGCCTCGCCAGCGTGGGATGGAGCGGTGGCTCAGTCGCCTGACCCTTGCGGGGCGGTGAGTTGGTCGCCCATCGGCCGCCCTGATGGCCGACCCAGCCACCGCCACAGAGCCGTTTCGCCGAACCAGTCCCCCAGTCCCACGAGACGTGACAGCATGCCGCCATGACTGAGACGGCGCCGCCGCCCACATCCCGCCGCCGGCGCATCGTGCAAGCAGCGGTCGCGTTGCTCGTCGTCGCCGGCGTCACCGTCGCGTACTGGCAGGTCAGCGCCCGCCAAGCGATGGCCGACGTCAGAGTCGTTCCGGCATCACTGGTCTGCAACGACAAGCCGACCCCGTACGGCCTCCAGGCCGACAGCGGCGAGGCTCCCCGCCCGGCCTTCAGGTTCTCGATCGCGCCGGACGACAAGTGCCTGCTGACGGTGGCCGTGGTCAACCACGGCTCGCGGACCATCCACGTCGACTCGATGACGTTCCCCATGCTCAAGCCGGGCGGCGACAGCGGCGTCGTCATCGACGTCACCACGCGGGCCGCGGACGGCATCCGTGCGCGAACCGGGGGCTCGGACAGCATGGACGCCGTGTTCGACCTCGGCGAGTCCATCGAGCCGGACGAGTCGTTCGACTGGACCTTCGTGGTGCGCTATCGCGTGCCGTCGTCGACCTGCGACGCCGGCACGTCCATCTTCTCCGACCTCCCCCACACCCGGGTGTCGCGGACGGGAG
Source organism: Aeromicrobium ginsengisoli (assembly GCF_004134905.2). Classification (GTDB taxonomy): domain Bacteria; phylum Actinomycetota; class Actinomycetes; order Propionibacteriales; family Nocardioidaceae; genus Aeromicrobium; species Aeromicrobium ginsengisoli. Next base: position 1,289,743 of record NZ_SDPQ02000001.1, read on the forward strand.
TCTCGGCTGACGTGGATGGCGACGTCAACCTGCTGATCAAGACCACCCCGCCGCCCGCCGGCGTGCCGAACGACTGCGGCTAACCCAGCAGGCGCACGGCCTGGCGGAGCACCTCTTCGGCGTCCCGCCCCTGCGCGCGAGCCTCGGCCACGAGCGCCAGCAGCCGGGCGCCGAGGTCGTCGCCGCTGGTGTCGACGCCGTCGAGCCTGCTGAGGACCTTGTCGGCGTACGCCAGTGCGGGCAGCGTGGCGGGGATGCCCTCGAGCACGGAGGCGCGACGCTTCTCGGTGGCCTTGAGCCGCTGCCAGTTGGCGTCGACCTCCTCGGCGCTCGTGACCGTGGCGTCGCCGAACACGTGCGGGTTGCGGTAGATGAGCTTCTCGGCGATCCCGGCGGCGACGTCGTCGATGTCCCAGCCCTCGCCCTCGGCGGCGATGCGCGCGTGGAACACGATCTGCATCAGCAGGTCGCCGAGCTCCTCGCGCAAGTGCTCGCTGTCACCGTTGTCGAGCGCCTCGAGCGTCTCGTGCGCCTCCTCCAGCAGGTAGTGGCTCAGCGTGGCGTGCGACTGCTGCGCGGTCCACGGGCACTCGCGGCGGAGCCGATCCATGATCTCGACGACGTCGAGCAGGCCCGAGCCCGGCAGGTCGTACGAGCCGAACACCACCTCGATGTCGGACACTGCTCCTCCACCGTCCATCAGGTCGTCCGCGATGGCGCGCGCCCACGCGGTGTCGCCGGTCGGGGCGATCCATACGGTGTCCGGTGCGTACGACGGAGGATCTGCCGTCACCTCGACCTCGATGCCGGACGAGACGATCGCGCGTACGTGCGGGTCGTCGACCGCGGCGCGTACGACCGAGGCGTCCCGCAGCGCGTCCCACGCGGCCAGCGTGAGGATCCCCGGGGCGACCCGAGGACTGAGGACGACGATGCGCATCAGTCGCAGCGTTGCGCTTTGGGCAGCTCGTCGGGCTTGTCCTCGCCGAGGTCCGTCGGTGCGACCGACAGCGATCCCGTGCTGGCGATCGTCTTGGCGGTCTTGTTGCTCAGGCCGAATCTCGGGGCGAACTCGACGTCGTTGTCCTTGAACGCCTTGGTGATCTCGGCCTGTCCGGCCGCTGCCAGCTGCGAGATGTTCTCCTGCGTCCGGGCCTGACCTGTGCTCTTCTCAGCGAGCGCAACGGCGATGGAGGACAGCTCCTGACCCTGCTCGAACAGCTTCTTGATCTCGTCGAGGTTCTTCGCCTTGGAGAACGACTTGGCGACCTGGTCCTCTTGGTCGGCCGTGAGCTCGTACTCGGCGGGTTTCGGCGTGACGCCCTCCTCCTTGGCAAGCTTGCGGGCCACCACGAGCGACACCAGAGTCGTCACGGTCTGGCGGCGGACCTCGGCGTTGCTCGGCAGCGTCGCACCTTGGCTCGTGGCGCTCGCGAGGGCCAGCGCACAGTAGGCCTCGGCCGTCGTGTCGAGGGTCTTCATCGAGATGGTCTGGTCGTCGACGACCGCAGCGGCACCGGGATGGACGTTGCCGCAGGCAGCGAGGGTCAGACCCGCGAGGACGAGGACAGCAGCGCGCGCACGTGTGGGCATGCTCACACGTTATCCGAGGCCCTTCAGACGTTGGCGGAGTCCCTCGCGTTCGCACCGGAGCGGGCCAGCTTGGAGTGCCGACGGCCGTACACCGCGTAGACCACCAGGCCGAGCGCGAGCCACACGAGGAACCGCAGCCAGGTCTCGATCGCGAGGTTGGTCATCAGCGCGACGCACGACAACGCCGACACGATCGGCAGCAGCGGGACCTGGGGCGCCCGGAACGGCCGCTTCATCTTCGGCCTGGTGCGGCGCAGCACGATGACCGCGATCGCCACGACCAGGAACGCGAAGAGCGTCCCGATGCTGACCATCTCGGCGAGCGTGTTGAGCGGGATGAACGCGGCCAGCAGTCCCACCGCGACCGAGGTGACGACGGTGATGCGAGCCGGAGTGCGGAACTTCGGGTGGATCGCGCCGACCTGGGCCGGCAGCAGGCCGTCGCGGCACAGCGCGAACCCGATGCGACCCATCGCCACGATGTCGACCAGGATCACCGAGGTCAGTCCCGCGATCGCGGCGATGTCGATCAGCACGCCGGCCCAGTCCAGGCCGACCTGCGAGAACGCGTCGGAGATCGGCGCTCCGGTGCTGAGGTCGGTGTACTTGACCATGCCGGTCAGCACGAAGCACACCAGGACGTACAGGGTCGTGCAGATCACGAGGGTGCCGAGCAGCCCGCGCGCCATGTCCTTGGCCGGGTCCTTGGTCTCCTCGCCGAGATTGGCCACGGCCTCGAAGCCGCTGTAGGCGAAGAACACGACCGCGGCGGCGATGAACACGCCGGTCACGCCGTACGCCGTGGGGTCCGCGCCCGAGATCCACTGCCACAGCGGCTGCTTGAGGCCGCTCACGTCCGGACCCTTCTCGGAGTGCGGGACGTACGGCTTCATGTTGGCGACCTTGACGAAGAACACGCCCACCGCGATGACGAACACGCAGACCGAGACCTTCACGACCACCAGCGCATTCGTCACGAGCTTGGACTCGCGGATGCCGATCGCCGCGATCGTGCCGATGACCGCGACGATCGCGACGGCCCCGAGGTTGACGACCGAGTTCTCCTCGCCGAAGTACGCATGCGGCAGCCCGAGCGCGTGCTGCAGGTAGCCGGACCAGCCACGCGCCACGACCGCCGCGCCGAGCGCGAACTAGAGGATCAGGTCCCACGCGATGATCCAGGCGAAGATCTCACCGATCGTCGTATACGCGTACGTGTAGGAGCTGCCGGCCGTCGGCACCGCGGACGCCAGCTCGGCGTAACAGATCGCCGCGAGCACGGCGACGAACCCGGCGATCAGGAACGAGACCATGATCGCGGGGCCGGCGTTGTCCTTCGCCTGGCCGCCGGTCAGGGTGAAGATCCCGTGCCGATCACGATGCCGATGCCGAATCCCATGAGGTCCCACGACGACAGGCGCTTGCTCAACCGGGAGTGATGGTCCTCCGCGGTCGGGTCGTCGTCGTTCTGGTGGATGACGTCGTCGACGTCCTTGGTGCGTACGAGCTGGGCCCACGTCCCCCGAAGTGTCATGCTCCAACGCTAGGCGGGCCGTTGCGATACGCAACCGCAGGGTTGGGGGCGGTGACCTGGTCGCCTGTCCGCGCGAGCGCCGGTGGGCCAGTTGCCTATCAGACCCCGGGATGGGCGACCAGGTCACCGCTCACGGGGTGTGTGCGAGCTCAGCCGACCGGCGCGGGTGCCGGGACCAAGGTGTCGATCACGGTGCGGGTCCACTCGAGCAGCTCGCGCCCGACGAGCGGCTTGCCGCCGACCGGGGCGGTCTTCGGCCGCGGCACCAGAGCCACTTCGGCGGCGACCTTGTAGGTGCTGCGGGGATAGATCCGCTGCAGTCGCATCTGGGCCGAGTCGGGCAGCTTGAGTGGCGCGAAGCGTACGTTCGGGCCTGCGGCGGTGACCTCGGTGAGGCCGGCCTCGCGCACACGTACGCGCAACCGGGCGACGTCGAGCAGCACCTCGACGGCTTCGGGCGGGTTGCCGTAGCGGTCGAGCAGCTCGGCGCGCAGCTCGTCGACGTCGGACAGGGCGCGTACGTCGGCCAGCCGCTTGTACATCTCGAGGCGGAGTCGCTCGCTCTGGACGTACTCGTGGGGCAGGTGCGCCTCGATCGGCAGCTCGATCTTGACCTCGCGCTCGGGCTCGGCATCGCCGCGGAACTCCGCGACCGCCTCGCCCACGAGGCGTACGTAAAGGTCGAAGCCGACGTCGGCGATGTGCCCGGACTGCTCGCCGCCGAGCAGGTTGCCGGCGCCGCGGATCTCGAGGTCCTTCATCGCCACGGCCATGCCGCCGCCGAGCTCGGAGTGCTGCGCGATCGTGGCGAGCCGGTCATGTGCCGTCTCGGTGAGCGGCTTCTCAGGCGGGTAGAGGAAGTACGCATAGGCGCGCTCGCGCGAGCGACCGACGCGACCGCGGAGCTGGTGCAGCTGCGACAGGCCGAGGGTGTCGGCGCGCTCGATGATCATGGTGTTGGCGTTGGACACGTCGAGACCGGACTCGACGATCGTGGTGCAGACCAGGACGTCGTAGCGCTTCTCCCAGAAGTCGACCATGACCTCCTCGAGCTGGTGCTCACCCATCTGACCGTGAGCGGCGGCGACGCGCGCCTCGGGCACGAGCTCCTTGATCTTGGCAACGGCCTTGTCGATGCTCTGCACCCGGTTGTGGATGAAGAACACCTGGCCCTCGCGGAGCAGCTCGCGACGAATCGCGGCAATGACCTGCCGGTCCTCGTAGGGCCCGACGAACGACAGCACGGGGTGACGCTCCTCCGGCGGCGTCGCGATCGTCGACATCTCGCGGATGCCGGTGATCGCCATCTCGAGCGTGCGCGGGATCGGCGTCGCGGACATCGAGAGCACGTCGACGGCGGCGCGCAGCATCTTGAGCGCCTCCTTGTGCTCGACGCCGAAGCGCTGCTCCTCGTCGACGATCACGAGGCCGAGGTCCTTGATGCGTACGCCCGGCTGCAGCAGGCGGTGCGTGCCGATGACCAGGTCGATCGTGCCGTCGGCGAGACCGGCGAGGGTCTCCTTGGACTCCTTGTCGGTCTGGAACCGCGACAACGGGCGGATCTTGACCGGGAACTGGCCGAACCGCTCCGCGAACGTGGCGTAGTGCTGCTGCACGAGCAGCGTCGTCGGGACCAGCAGGATGACCTGCTTGCCGTCCTGGATCGCCTTGAACGCCGCGCGCACCGCGATCTCGGTCTTGCCGTAGCCGACGTCGCCGCAGACCAGGCGGTCCATGGGGACCGTGCGCTCCATGTCGCGCTTGACCTCGTCGATCGTGACCATCTGGTCGGGCGTCTCCACGAACGCGAACGCGTCCTCGAGCTCGGCCTGCCACGGCGTGTCCGACCCGAACGCGTGACCCTTGGTGGCCTGACGTGCGGCGTAGAGCTTGATCAGCTCACCGGCGATCTGGCGTACGGCCTTGCGCGCCTTGTTCTTGCGGGTCGTCCAGTCGGAGCCACCCAGCCGGTCGAGCGAGGGCGACTCGCCGCCGACGTAGCGGCTGATCTGGTCGAGCTGGTCCATCGGCACGAACAGCCGGTCGGCGGGTTGCCCGCGCTTGGACGGGGCGTACTCGATGACGAGGTACTCGCGCGCCGCACCCTGCACGACCCGTTGCATGAGCTCGACGTAGCGGCCGACGCCGTGCTGCTCGTGCACGACGAAGTCGCCGGTCTTGAGCTCGAGCGGATCGACCTGCTTGCGCCGGCGGGCCGGCATCTTGCGCTCCGTACGATCGGCAGCGCGCTGGCCGACGAGATCGTCGTAGGTCAGCACGGCGAGGCCGAGCGGGGGCGAGACGAAGCCGTGATCGAGCTCGCCGCAGCTGACCTGCACGACGCCGGGCGAGGGAGCCGTCACCTCGTCGTCGAGCGCAGCCGCGACGTCGTTCTCGGCGAGCCACTCGATCGTGCGCTGCGCCTGGCCGTGGCCGGGGGCGACGAACACGACGCGCATGCCGGCGGCGACCCACTTCTTGATGTCGCCGAGCGCAGCCGTGGTGTCGCCGCGATAGGCGGCAGCGGCCTCCATGTCGACGGCACGGGTCTGGTCGTCCGTGTCGAGCCCGAACGGCGACACCGTGAACCATGTGTGCCCGAGGCCGAGGGTCTGAAGCTGGACGTCCTCGAGCGTGTGGAACGCCGCGGACCCGAGGTCGATCGGCGCCTCGGCGCCGGTCGCCGCGGCAGCCCACGAGGCCTGGAGGAACTCCTCGCTCGTCGCCACCAGATCCGCAGCGCGAGCGCGTATGCGTTCGGGGTCGCACAGCACGATCGCCGAGCGCTCCGGCAACAGGTCGACGAAGAGCTCCATCTCGTCCACGAGCACGGGCGTCAGTGACTCCATGCCCTCGACGGCGTGGCCCTCGGAGATCTTCGTGAAGATCTCGGCCAGCGACGGGTGCGCCTCGGCGAGCTGCGCGGCCCGGGCCCTGACCTCGTCGTCGAGCAACAGCTCACGACACGGCGGCGCCCACACGTGCGTGACCTCCTCGAGCGTGCGCTGGTCGGCGACGGCGAAGCGGCGGATCTCGTCGACCTCGTCGCCCCAGAACTCGATGCGGAGGGGGTGCTCCTCAGTCGGCGGGAACACGTCGATGATGCCGCCACGCACCGCGAACTCCCCGCGGCGCTCGACCAGGTCGACCCGTGAGTAGGCCGCAGCGGCGAGCTGCCGGACGACCTCGTCGAGGGCGATCTCGTCGCTCTTGTGCAGCTCGACCGGCGTCAGGTCGGCGAGGCCCTTGACCTGCGGCTGGAGCAGTGAGCGTACGGGCGCGACAACGACTCTGAGCGGACCATTGGATGTCGAGCCTGTCGAAGCATCCGTCCTATCGACAGGCTCAAGGACCGGGTGCACCAGTCGCCGCAGCACGGCGAGCCGCCGGCCGACGGTGTCCGAGCGGGGAGAGAGCCGCTCGTGCGGGAGCGTCTCCCACGCCGGGAAGTAGGCGACGGCGTCGGGACCGATCAGCTCGCCGAGCTGCGCCACGAGGTCCTCGCCCTCGCGGGCGGTCGCGGTGACCGCGAGCACGGTCGACTGCTGCGCGAGCGCCTGCGTCAGGAACGGCCGCAGCGGCTCGGGCGCCTGCACGTTGAGCGTGCTGAGCCCGTCGGATCGATCCTGGAGGGCTTGCTTGATGGTGGGTTCGTCGGCGACCAGCGCCGCAAGTCGTGAGAGAGCCATGCTTATCGGTTGAACGCGCTCTGCGTGAGTTCTAGTCCCTGGGTCATGAGGCTCTCGACCGCGTCGGCGGCCTCCTCGACGTACGTCGGCAGGTCCTTGCGCTCTGCCGAGCTGTAGGGCTTGAGCACGAAGTCGTGCACGCTCTGCTGCCCGGGTGGCCGGCCGATGCCGACGCGAACGCGATAGAAGTCGCCGGTGCCCAGCGACTGACGGATCGACTTGAGCCCGTTGTGGCCGTTGTCGCCGCCGCCGAGCTTGACCCGCAGCATGCCGTAGTCGATGTCGAGCTCGTCGTGGATCACCACGAGGTGGTCGGGCTCGACGTCATAGAACTTCGCGAGCGTCGACACCGGGCCGCCGCTCTCGTTCATGTAGGAGCGGCAGCGCCCGAGGATCGCGCGCTCGCCGGCCAGGCGACCTTCGATGACGTCGGCGCGGCCGGACTTGTGCTTCTTCCAGGATCCGCCCGTACGGGCGGCGAGCACGGCGGTCACGAGGTAACCGACATTGTGACGAGTGCTGGCGTACGTCGGGCCCGGATTGCCGAGCCCGACGACCAACCAGGTCACTCTGACTCTGAGCTCTCCGCAGCCTCGCCCTCGGCCGGTGCCTCGGCAGCAGCCTCGGCCTCTTCGGCGTCGGTCGCGTCGTGCTCGATGCCGGCCTCGGCCTCAGCCTCGGCGAGCTCGGCGTCGAGCTGGGCCTCGGTGGGAGCCGCGGTGATGTTGACGATGAGGATGTCCGAGTCGACGGCGAGCGTCGAGCCGGTGGGCAGCTCGAGGTCGCTGGCGTGGATCTGCGCGCCGGCGTCGAGGCCCTCGACCGAGACCTCGAAGGACTCGGGGATGTGGGTCGCCTCGGCCTCGACGGCGATCGTCGAGTTCTCGAGGATGACGAGGTTGCCGCTGATGGCGTCGCCGACGACGTTGATGCGGACGTCGACCGTGACCTTCTCGCCCTTCTTGACGATCAGGAGGTCGGCGTGCTCGATGAAGCCCTTGAGCGGGTCGCGCTGGACCTGCTTGGGGATCGCGAGGTGCTGCTCGGTGCCGAGGTCGATCGTCAGCAGCGCGTTGGAGTTCTTGAGCGCCAGCATGAGCTGGTGGCCCGGCAGGGTCACGTGGACGGGGTCCGAGCCGTGGCCGTAGAGGACGGCGGGCACGTTGTCGGCGCGACGGATGCGGCGGGCGGCGCCCTTGCCGAACTCGGTGCGCGCCTCGGCGGCGATCTTGATCTCAGCCATGGGGAAATGTCTCCTGAAGAGTGTTGCGTGAAAGTCGGCTGTCGCCAGGCGCTCAACACAGCACTCCGCGGAGCGCCCTGTCGATCACGGCCCGAAAGGACCCTCGCCGAGGCAACTTCGCAATCTTATCGCAGCGGCACCTGAGCGAGAAATCCGTTGAGACCGAGCATCTCGGCGGTTGAGGTGCGAGGCCGTCCGCGCACCACAACCAGCTCGACCGGCCGCGCGCTGAGCGCGCTCGGGCCTCGCTCAGTTCTTGAACAGCGAGGTGACGGAGCCTTCTTCGAAGACGGCTGCCGTCGCCTGGGCGAGCAGCGGGGCGATCGACAGCACCGTGAGCTTGTCGAAGCGCTGGTCATCGGCGATCGGCAGCGTGTTGGTCACGATGACCTCGCATGCCGTCGAGTTCTTGAGCCGGTCGACGGCCGGCCCGGAGAACACCGCGTGCGTCGCGACGATCACGACGTCCTCGGCACCGTCGGCCATGAGCGCCTCGGCGGCCTGGACGATCGTGCCGCCAGTGTCGATGAGGTCGTCGACCAGGATGCAGACCCGGCCCTCGACATCACCGACGACGCGGTTGGCCTTGGACTCGTTGGGCTTGCGGGGGTCGCGGGTCTTGTGGATGAACGCCAGCGGGGCCCCGGCCAGCGCAGCGGCCCACGACTCGGCGACCTTGATGCGACCCGCGTCGGGCGACACGACGGCGAGCGGCTTCTTGCCGTACTTCTTCTTGACGTGGCGGGTCAGGATCGGCATCGCCAGGAGGTGGTCGACCGGGCCGTCGAAGAAGCCCTGGATCTGGGCGGTGTGCAGGTCGACCGTCATGAGGCGGTCGGCGCCGGCGGCCAGGAACAGGTCTGCCATGAGGCGCGCCGAGATGGGCTCGCGCCCGAGGTGCTTCTTGTCCTGCCGGGCGTAGCCGTAGAACGGCAGGATCACCGTGATGCGCTTGGCCGAGGCGCGCTTGAGCGCGTCGATCATGATGAGCTGCTCCATGATCGCCTCGTTGATCGGCGCGGCATGGCTCTGCAGCACGAACGCGTCGCAGCCGCGCACGGACTCGTCGAAGCGTACGTAGATCTCGCCGTTGGCGAAGTCGTAGGCCGTCGTCGGGACGACCTCGATCTCGAGGAGGTCGGCCACCTCCTGCGCCAGCGTCGGGTGCGATCGCCCGGAGAACAGCAGCATGTTCCGGGTGGGCGTGCGTTTGGACAGGCTACTCACCGGAGGTCTCCTCTGCCGCGTGGTCCTGCGCCGCGCGGGCGGCACGGGCGGATGCGGTGTCCGGACGTTTGTCGGCCACCCACCCCTCAATGTTCCTCTGTGCACCGGCACTGACGGCCAGCGCCCCCGGTGGTACGTCCTCGCGAATCGTCGAACCGGCTCCCGTGAACGCCCCGTCGCCGACCGTGACCGGGGCGACGAACGTGTTGTTGGAGCTGGTCTTGGCGTGCTTGCCGATCGTGGAGCGGTGCTTGTTGACGCCGTCGTAGTTGGCGAAGATCGTGCCGGCACCGATGTTGGCGCCCTCGCCGATCTCGGCGTCACCGACGTAGGTCAGGTGCGGCACCTTGGCGCCCTCGCCGATCGTCGAGTTCTTGACCTCGACGAACGTGCCGATCTTGCCGCGCGCGCCGAGCTCGGCGCCGGGCCGCAGATAGGCATACGGGCCGACCGTGGCCTCGTCGCCGATCACCGCATCGGAGCCGTGCGTACGTACGACGGTCGCGCCGGTGCCGACCTCGATGTTGCGCAGCGTCGTGTCGGGTCCGATCGTGGCGCCCCGGGCCACGGCGGTGGCGCCGAGGAGCTGTGTGCCGGGCAGGATCGTGACGTCGGGCTCGAGCGTGACGGCCGAGTCGATCCACGTCGTGGCCGGGTCGACGATCGTGACGCCCTCGGCCATCCAGTGCGCCGTGATGCGGCGGTTGAGCTCGGCGCCGAGCCGGGCCAGCTGGGCCCGGTCGTTGACGCCTTCGGTCTGCCAGACGTCCTCGAGGACGTGCGCCCCGACCGGGCGTCCCTCGGCGACCGCCTTGCCGACGATGTCGGTGAGGTAGAGCTCGCCCTGCGCGTTGTCGGTCTCGAGCCGGGCCACCGCCGCGGTGAGGAACCCGCCGTCGACGACGAGGATTCCGCTGTTGATCTCGCGCACCGCCCGCTCGTCGTCGGACGCGTCCTTGTGCTCGCGGATGGCCGTGACCGCGCCGTCGGGACCCCGCAGGATGCGGCCGTAGCCGGTGGGGTCGTCGACCTCGGCGGTCAGGATCGTGACGGTGTGGCCCGCGGCGCGATGGCTGACGAGCAGCTCGGCGAGCGTCTGCGCCGACAGCAGCGGCACGTCGGCGTAGGTGACGATGACCGTGCCGTCGGGCGCGCTGTCGAGGGACTCGAGCGCGACGTGGACCGCGTGGCCCGTGCCGTTCTGCTGCTCCTGCACGGCCTGGACGATCGAGGGGTCGTAGGCCGTGATGGCCTCGGACACCTGCTCGCGGTCGTGGCCGACGACGGCGACCGTCGTGTGCACGCCAGCGCCGGCGACGGCGACCAGGGCGTGCTCGAGCATCGTCCGCCCGGCGATCTCGTGCAGGACCTTGGCACGCGCGGACTTCATCCGCGTGCCCGCTCCTGCTGCCAGCACGATCGCCGTCACTCGATCCTGATTGGGGCTCGTGCTCACCAGACTCCTTCATCGACGGACCTTGCTGGCTCCCCGGGTAGGAGTCGAACCTACGTCGCTTGTCCGCATTCAAAGTGCGGCGGGCCCTGCCGGCAGACCAACCGGGGATTGTCCCGTCACCGGGACTGCAGCAGCCCCAAGGCTACCGGAGTCAGGCTGCGCGACGGGCGACGGCGAACGTACGGCTGAACGGCAGCACCGTGCCCCACGGCTGGGTGGGATAGGCCTCGCGCAGAGCGGCTTTGTACGCGGCCACGAACTCCTCGCGCACACCGTCCGGCAACGCCTGCAGGATCGGCCGCGCTCCGGTGCCGGAGATCCAGTCGAACACCGGATCGGCGCCCTGCAGGACGTGGAGGTAGGTCGTCTCCCACGCATCGGTCGCCCAACCCAGGCTGGTGAACAGGTCGAGGTAGGCCTCAGCGTGCGTCCCGCGGTCGGCGTGGAGCCCTTCGGTGTGCTCGCCGTATGGCGGCCGCGACGAGATCTCGTGCAGCAGGCGGTGGCTCGGGGCGTCGTAGTTGCACGGCACCTGGAGGGCGAACGTGCCGCCCGGGGCGACGAGGTCGGTGAGCCGCCGGATCACGGCGAGCTGGTCGGGCACCCACTGGAAGAGCGCGTTCGACACGATCAGGTCGACGGGCTCCGCGGTGGTCCACGCGGCCACGTCGGCCAGCTCGTACGTCGTCCGGTCGTCACGGTGATCGGCGTCGGCCTTGTCGATCATGTCCGGCGAGGAGTCGACCCCGTGGATCGTCGCCTCGGGCCAGCGTGTGCGGAGCACGGCCGTCAGGTGGCCCGGACCGCAGCCGAGGTCGACGATCGTCGACGGCGTGCCCTGCACGCGGGCGACGAGATCGACGAAGGGCCGGGAGCGGTCGTCGGCGAACTGCAGGTAGCGGTCGGGGTCCCAGGTCGTCATGTCTCCGACCGTACGACGCACTTATCTTGATGTCAAGATACTTGACGTCAAGCGTTGAGGCGCTCCAGCTGGCCCGCCAGGGACATCAGCAGTGCGTCGGCGCCCCGCGTCGCGATGAGCTGCACCGCGAGCGGCAGCCGCTCGTCCGTCACGCCGGCCGGCATCGACACGGCGGGGACGCCGGCGTGGTTCCACTGGGCCGTGTAGGGATAGAACGCGTTCATCGAGAGCACTGTCGCGAGCGCACCCGTGCCGCGCCAGTGCTCGACCTCGATCGCGGGGCCCGACATGACCGGCGTCAGCAACACGTCGACGCCGAGATCCCGGTGGACCTTGTCGCCCCACGAGCGGCCCTGTCGCTTGGCCCAGTCGACCGACCTGCGACCGAACGGGCGGCCCAGGCGCGCGATGCCTTTCGTACGCTGCTCGAGCCGGCCCGGGTCGTCGGAGTCGTCGGCACTGTCACGGATGCCGGCGAGGTAGCGGACCGTCAGGGCCTTGGAGTCGAGCGTGTAGGGGATCTTGACCTCGGTCACGGTGTGTCCCGCGGCCCGCAGCTGTTCGGCCGTACGCTCGACCGCTGCGCGTACACGGGGATCCAGCGGCCTGGCCTTGGTCGCCGCGGCGGCGCTGAACGACATGCCGATGCGCAAGGGCGCCGGATCGGCCGCCGCCGCAACGACGAGTGACGTGCCGAACGTGCCGAACGCGTCGAGGAACAGCGCGCTGTCGGCGACCCTGGCGGCGAGGCAGCCCTGGGTCGACAGGTCGTGCCAGCCGCCCGAGCTCGGCATCGTGCCCTGGGTCGGCTTGAACCCGACGAGCCCGCAACACGCCGCCGGGATGCGGATCGACCCGGCACCGTCCGAGGCGGTCGCGATGCCGACGGCACCCGCAGCGACCAGGGCTGCGGAGCCGCCTGAGGAGCCGCCGGACGTGTGGGCGAGGTTGAGCGGGTTGCGGGTGATGCCGTGGGCCGCGGACTCGGTGAAGCCGAAGATCGCGAGCTCGGGCAGCGCCGACTTGGCGACGACGACCATGCCGGCCGCCTTGAGGGCCGCGACCAGCTCGGCGTCGTGGCCAGCCGGCATCACCATCGCCTTGCTGCCCTTGCCGGTCACCGTGCCGCCGATGTCGAGGTCGTCCTTGACCGCGATCGGTACGCCCAGCAGCGGCCCGCTCTCCCCTGCCGCCCGGCGGCGATCGGCCTCATCGGCCGCGGCGAGGGCCTCGTCGGCGTAGACCGCGACGGCGGCATTGATCGCCGGGTTCTCCCGGTCGATCGCGTCGAGGGTCGCCTGGGTGAGCTGCCGCGAGGTGAGCTCGCCGGACGCAAGGAGCTCGCCCTGTCGTGTCGGTCCGGCAGCAACGGCCCCGGCAGGAGTCATGCCGAGAGCGTAGTCATGATCAACAATCTCTACATCAAGAATCTTGACGAACTAGGATGGGCGTGTGGAAGACGACGTCGATCGGTTGATCGCAGCGTGGCAGCGGGAACGTCCCGACATGGACGTCTCACCCATGCACGTGCTGAGCCGGGTCACCCGGCTCGCGCTTCACCTCGACCGTGCCCGCAAGCAGGCGTTCGCCGACCACGACCTGGAGCCGTCGGAGTTCGACGTGCTCTCGGCCCTGCGCCGTGCCGGCAAGCCCTATCAGCTCTCGCCCGGCCAGCTCGTCCACGAGACGCTCGTGACCAGCGGCACCATGACCAACCGCGTCGACCGGCTGGTGGGCAAGGGCCTGGTCGAGCGGCTCCCGGACCCGGCCGACCGTCGAGGCGTCCAGGTCAGGCTCACCACGTCGGGCAAGAATGCCGTCGACGGAGCGCTCGATGCCTTGCTGGGACACGAGCAGAAGCTCCTCGCCGGGTTGTCGGCCGACGAGGCCACGGCACTGGCCGGTGCCCTGCGTACGCTCTCGGTGCCCTTCGACCGCTGAGCGCCAGAGATCAGTGGCCGGGGATGACGCCTTCCTGGACCGGGATCAGCTGATCGGCGAGCAACCCGTGCGCCTCGCGGTGCACGCGCTCGGCCGACTCGGCATCGGGCGCGTCGACGAGGCAGAACACCTTGCCGGAGTCCTCGTCGAACCAGTACTGCTTGTAGTCGACGCCGTACTGGCCCTGGATCTCGAGATCCTTGGCGTGCGCGCCTGCGACGGCGTCAGCGGTGAGTCCTTCGACCTTGTTGTGGACATCCATGAACAGTGCCATCGGAGTTCTCCTTCGGTGAATGAGTCACCCACCATCGTGCGCCTGCGGCCCGCCCGAGGGACATGGCTCGGAAGAACCAGCCCGTACGTGTGTCCGTGGGCGCGAAGCGTGGTCGGGCGACCGCGCTGCGCCGCCTAGACTTCTCCGGTGGCACATCTCCTCGGCGTCGAGTCCATCGCGCTCGACTTCCCGACCAAGACCGTCTTCGAGTCCGTGACGATCGGCATCGACGAGGGCGACCGGATCGGCATCGTCGGTCGCAACGGCGACGGCAAGTCGACGCTCCTGCGCATCCTCGCCGGCCGCATGGAGCCCGACTCCGGCCGCGTGACGACCCGCGGCGGCGTGCACATCGGGATGCTCGACCAGACCGACACCCTCGACCAGACGCAGACCGTCGGCCACGCGATCGTCGGCGACAAGCCCGACTACGAGTGGGCCGGCGATGCCAAGATCCGCGACGTCATCGCAGGCCTCGTCTCCGACATTCCATGGGACGCCACGGTGGGCAACCTCAGCGGTGGTCAGCGGCGACGGGTGGCGCTCGCCGCGCTGCTGGTCGGCGACGACGACGTGCTGTTCCTCGACGAGCCGACCAACCACCTCGACGTCGAGGGCATCACCTGGCTCGCCGGCCACCTCAAGACGCGCTGGTCCTCGAACGCGGGCGGGCTGCTGGTCGTGACGCACGACCGGTGGTTCCTCGACGAGGTCTGCAATGCCACGTGGGAGGTCCACGACGGCATCGTCGAGCCGTTCGAGGGCGGCTACGCGGCCTACATCCTGCAGCGGGTCGAGCGCGACCGGCATGCCTCGGCGACCGAGTCGAAGCGGCAGAACCTCATGCGCAAGGAGCTGGCGTGGCTGCGTCGCGGCGCCCCTGCGCGTACGTCGAAGCCGAAGTTCCGCATCGACGCCGCCAACGAGCTGATCGCCAACGAGCCGCCGCCGCGTGACCCCATCGTGCTCAAGCAGATGGCGACCTCGCGGCTCGGCAAGGACGTCGTCGACATCCTCGACGTCTCGGTGTCGTACGACCACGAGGTGCTCAAGCACGTCGAGTGGCGCGTGGGACCCGGCGAGCGTACGGGCATCCTGGGCGCCAACGGCGCGGGCAAGTCGACGCTGCTGGGCCTCGTCACGGGTGCCGTGCAGCCGACGTCGGGGCGGGTCAAGCGCGGCAAGACCGTCAAGGTCGTCACGCTGACGCAGGAGCTCGACGAGCTCAAGGACGTCGGGGCCGACCGGGTCAGCGACGTCGTCGGGCGGCAGCGCACGGCGTACGTGTCGGGCGGCAAGGAGATGACGCCGTCGCAGCTGCTCGAGCGGCTCGGCTTCTCCAACGAGCAGATGGCGACGCCGGTGCGCGACCTGTCGGGTGGGCAGAAGCGGCGGCTCCAGCTGCTGCTGATCCTGCTCGACGAGCCCAACGTGCTGGTGCTCGACGAGCCGACCAACGACCTCGACACCGACATGCTGGCGGCGATGGAGGACCTGCTCGACTCGTGGCCCGGCACGCTGCTGGTCGTCTCGCACGACCGCTACCTGCTCGAGCGCATCACGGATCAGCAGTACGCGATCCTCGACGGCCACTTCCGGCACCTGCCCGGAGGCGTCGACCAGTACCTCCGCCTCCGCAAGGAGCAGGACTCCCCCGCCGCGTCGAACCCCTCGACGGCCGGGCACACCGCGAGCACGCCCAAGCTGTCGAGCGCCGAGCTGCGCAACACCAAGAAGGAGATCGGCTCGATCGATCGCAAGATGGAGAAGCTGTCGACCCGCATCGACGCGCTACACGTCGAGATGGCGCAGCACGATCCGACGGATGGCGCCGGGTTGGCGGAGCTGATGAAGGCCGTCGCCGAGCTCGAGCAGCAGGTCGCGGAGCACGAGCACCGCTGGCTCGAGCTGACGGAGCTCGTCGAAGGCTGAGCCGTCTTGGGACGGACGATGAGGGTTTGCGGTTGCTGAAGCTGCCCGTTCCCCTCATCCTCCGTCGGGTGCGGGACCGACGATGAGCGTTCCGGGTAGCCGCGACCACCACTAACCCTCATCCTCCGTCTCTCCACAGGGTGCTCGACCCGTGAACTGTTGTCGACAGGCTTCGCTCCTCGGCTCGACGCCACACCTGCGCGACAACGAGGGTCGGACGATGCGAACTGTCCTACGCACCTCCGAGGCGGTCGCCCTTCACGGCCGCGGCAAGGTGCGGCATGCCATCTCGTCCGGCCGCTGGCAGTCGCCGTGCCGCGGAGTCGTCGTCACCCACAACGGCAGCCTCGCCAAGGACGAGCTCGACCTCGTCGCACTGCATCTGTGTGCTCCAGGCTCAGCGCTCGGCGGCTTGACCAGCCTGACGTACGACGACTTCAACGGATTCAAGCAGCCGGACACCTTCATCGTCCTGCCAGAGGGAGCGGACCGACCCGACAAGCGACCGGGCCTCGTCACTCACTGGAGCACCGAGCTTGGCGACGCCGACGTACATCCACTCCGCGAACCCCGCCGCACTCGACCGGCTCGAAGCCTGATCGACGCCGCCAGCTGGTGCGACAGCGATCGGTTTGCGCGCACAATCGTCATTGCGGGCATGCAGCAGGGTCTTGCGAATGCCCGGCTCATGCACCAGTCCCTGGAACGGCGAGGCACCTGCAAGCGACGTGCCCTCATCGTCGAGTCTGTGCTGGACGCCGACGGCGGGATCCAGTCGTTGCCGGAGCGTGATTTCGACGAGATCCGGATCGGCGCGAAGCTCCCGAGGCCGACCCGACAGGTGCGCGTCAAGGGCCCCGACGGCCACTACTTCCTCGACGCGACATGGGACGAGGTCAATCTCACGGTCGAGGTCCACGGTGCGCCGCATCGCGAGATCAGCCAGTGGGATGCCGATGTTCGCCGCGGCAACGAGGTCGCCATCGACGGTCGCCGACAGCTCGTCTTCACGTCGTACGCGATCCGGCACGAGAAGCCGGTCGTCGCCGATCAGCTCACCCGGATGTTCTGGGCGCGCGGCTGGCGTGCCGCCTGACGGACGATGAGGGTTCGTGGTTGTCTCGACGACCACAAACCCTCATCGTCCGTCCCGGGGTCAGCTCGTGCTGCGAGCTCCGGTGACGGGGCCGCGGGACTGGACGACGTCGGCGCATCCCGCGGCGCTGCTGAGGGCGAACGCGATGTCGAGGCTGTGCTGCTCGTCGGAGGCGAGGAACAGCGCCGTGGGACCCGAGCCCGACAGTATCGCGCCGAGGGCTCCGGCCTCGATGCCGATCTCGAGGGTGTCCTGCAGCTCCGGACGCAGCGACAGCGCCGCCTCGGTCAGATCGTTCGACAGCGCATCGCCGAGCGCCTCGGCGTCACCGGCGCGCAGGGCGGCGAGCAACGCGTCCGGCACGACGGGATCGGGTACGCGTGACCCGTCGTTGAGCCGGTCGAACTCGGCGTAGACCGCCTTGGTCGAGAGCCCTTCGTGCGCCATGGCGAACACCCAGTGGTACGACCCGCGCGCCAGCACGGGGCTGATGGTCTCGCCACGCCCGCCACCGATCGCGTTGCCGCCGTGCAGGAGGAACGGGACGTCGCTGCCGAGCTGCGCGGCGATCTCCTCGAGCTCGGCGCGGGACAGCCCGGTCGCCCATACGTCGTTGCAGGCGACGAGGGCCGCCGCGGCATCCGCCGAACCACCGGCCATGCCACCCGCGACCGGGATGACCTTGCGGATGGCCAGGTCGACGCCGGTCATGACGCCGGTGGTCTCGCGCAGCAGGCGCGCAGCCTTGACCGCGAGGTTGTCATCGTCTTCCGGCACCAGCACCGACTCGGACCTCACGTCGAGCTCGCTGTGCACCGCGACGGTGATCGCGTCGTCATCACGCGATGTCGCCCGGACCTCGTCGTGCAGGTCGACGGCCTGGTAGACCGTGGCCAACGGGTGATAGCCGTCCTCACGGACCGGGCCCACGCCGAGGCACAGGTTGATCTTGGCGGGGACTCGGACGGTGGCGGTGCTCACCCGCCCAACCTAGTGGCACGTGGTGTCCTTCGGCTCGCTGGCGCTCGCCTCCCCCTACTCGCAGAGCTCGTGGGGGGACCCCCACCGGCGCTCCGCGCCTAGGACCTGGATGGCGCTACGCGCGAAGAGGCTTCACCGGTGGCGGGGCGAACTCTCGGTGCGCCGACGTCCGCAGCCCCAGACGTACGAGCGCCTCGGCCTGCACCGTCGCGGCGGCGACGCCGTCCAGCACCGGCACACCGAGCTCAGCCTGGAGCTGCGCGCACAGGTCGGCCATCCCGGCACAGCCCAGGACGATCACATCTGAGCCATCCGTCTCCAGCGCAGCGCGCGACGCCGTGACGACCGACGCGTACGCCGCGGGGTCCGTCTCGAGCTCGAGCACGGGTATGCCCGTCGCGTGCACACCGCGGCAGTGCCGCCCGAGACCGTACGACTCGGCGAGGTCCCACGTGTGCCCGACCGTACGATCGAGGGTCGTCACGACGCTGAAGCCGCGGCCGAGGTAGGCCGCCGTACGCATCGCCGCCTCCGCGATCCCCACGACCGGGCCGGCGGCGACCTCGCGTGCGGCGAGGAGCCCGGGATCCCCGAAGCAGGCGATGACGTAGGCATCGACGCCGGTACGCTCCCCCGCCGCGATCTCGGCCAGCACGCCAGGGACGCTCATCGCGTCGTCGAAGTGGCTCTCGATCGAGACCGGCCCCTCGACAGGACTGACAGCCTCGACGGTGACGCCCGGGCCGGCAACGGCCCGGGCGCACTCGCCGATCGTGGTGGTCATCGTCAACGTCGTGTTGGGGTTGATGACCAGGATCCTCACGAAGCTGTCTCGCCGATCAGCGCCAGCGGACGATCACCGGAACCGGCGACGTTCTGCATGCGCGCCAGCACGATGTAGATGACGTAGCCCGCCGCGCATCCGACGAACCAGCTGTATGCCGGCAGCCACGTCACGACATCGAAGACCTTCGGCACGACGACCGACCCGACAGAGATGATGCCCGACGCGATGACCGCCTGCACCGCGGCGAGGTTGTAGCCCTTGGTGTACCAGTACTCGCCCGACTCCGACATCGTGAACAGGTCGTCGACGACGATCGTCTGCCGGCGGATGGCGTAGAAGTCGGCGATCAGGATCCCGAACAGCGGGCCGATCAGGGCACCGAGGATGCCCAGCGTCCAGAAGATCGCGTCCGAGTTGTCGTACCAGTTCCACGGGGTCACGAGCACCGAGCCGATGGCCGCGATCATGCCGCCCATGCGCCAGGAGATGCGCTGCGGGCTGACGTTCGAGAAGTCGAACGCCGGCGAGATGAAGTTGGCGACGATGTTGATGCCGATCGTGGCCACGACGAACGTGAAGCCGCCGAGCAGGATCGCGAACGTGTTGTCGATCTTCTGCACCGTGACGATCGGGTCGGTGATCAGCTCGCCGTACAGCGGCACCGTCGCCGCGGCCGTCAGGACCGTGAGCAGCGAGAACACGATGAAGTTGATCGGCAGCCCGAAGAGGTTGCCCTTCTTGACGTCCTCGAACGAGGTCGCGTAGCGCGAGAAGTCGCCGAAGTTGAGCATCGGCCCCGAGAAGTACGCGACGACAGACGCCACCGCTCCGGTCAGACCCCAGACGAGGGACCAACCCGACAGGTGGTGCGAGGACAGGTTGAGGTCGATGTTGAAGTCGACCTTGAACAGCATGTAGAGGCAGAGCGCCATCATGACGACGTAGACCGCCGGTCCGGCGAAGTCGATGAACTTGCGGATGACCTCCATGCCGCGCCAGAACAGCGCCGCCTGCAGGACCCAGAGGATCGCGTAGCTGATGTAGCCGAGGTAGGACAGGCCGAGGAATCCGTGCTTGTCGACGTCGGCGAGATCCGCGAGACCGGGCCACAGCTTGAGGAACACGATGTTGAGCGACTCAGCCGCCAGGAACGTCTGCACCCCGTACCAGGCGACGGCGATGAGGCCGCGAATGATCGCCGGGATGTTGGCGCCGAGGACGCCGAACGATGCCCGGCTCGTGACGGGGTAGGGCACCCCGGCCTGCTGGCTCGGCTTGGCGACAAGGTTGCAGAAGAACTGGACGATGCAGATGCCGACGATCAGGCAGATGAAGACCTGCCAGGCATTGAGCCCGATCGCGAAGAGCGTGCCCATCGTGATGTAGCCGCCGACGCTGTGCACGTCGGACATCCAGAACGCGAAGATGTTGTAGCTCTTCCACGTCTGCTCCTCGAGCGGAGCGAGGTCCTCGTTGGTCAGACGCGGGTCGTAGTACGGCTCGGCGGCTCCTTGACCCGGCGGGTAGCCGGCGGCCTCGACGATGTCTCCGGGCAGCGCAGGCCCGGGCTTGATGTCGGTCATGGTGTGCTCCTGGTGTCGGGCGAAGTACTGATGCCCAGACGCTAGGAGCGCCGTGTTTCAAGCGTCTCCATGAACCCGTCAAGCCGGTGTTACGGGACAGATATAGGAAAACTCAGAAGGTCTTGTCCTCGACGACGTCGAGGTTGTAGAACGTCGGCGGCCCGTCGACGAGCTCCATCATCTTCTGCGAGAACTCGTTGGTCTCCGGGAGGTTCGAATTCTCCATGGCCGACTCGTACGAGTCGAAGAAGACGATGACCATGAAGCGGCTCGGGTCGTCACGGTCCTGCGTGCGGATCGACCGGCGCACCGTGAATCGGCCCTGCGTCCGGTCCTCGAGGTCGGCGCTGAGCGCCTCGATCTCGTCGCCGCGGCTGGTGTGTCCCTCGATGATCTGGATGAATGCCATGTCGTGCTCCTTTGCGGAAGTCCCCCACTCGCAAGGTAGGACTGCGACGCGAGCATGGCCATGGCCCGATCAGGCCAATCGCCCAGCGTCAGCCGGTGAGGAACACGTCGGGATCATCGGCGAACACCGCGATCGCCTCGCGCAGGTGGGCGTAGTGCTGCGACGACTCCGCCAACAACAGGTCGGCGTCGCGGGCCACGAAGGCCTCGACCATGCGGTCGTGGTCGTCATAGAACTGCGTACGCCCGACGTCGTCGATGCGAGCCATCGGCCGGGCCGGCTCGGTGATGTTCCACGCCGACTCATACATGCGCAGCAGCCGTTGCATGCCCGAAGGGACGATCAGCGCCATGTGGAAACGGCGGGACTCGGCGTGGTACGCCCGCTCGTCGTGGGTGCGCGTGGCGGTTGCCATGGCCTCGTGGATCTCCCCGACGAGCCGGTCGTCCTCCGGCGTGGCGTGCTGCACCGCTGCCCGCAGAGCCGAGGCCTCGAGCGCCTGACGTACGTCGTACAGCTCCCTGAACTCCTCGAACGTCAGCTTCGCGACGCTGTAGCCGATGTGCGGCCGGTGCTCGACGAGGCCCTCACCGATCAGGATCTTGAGCGACTCGCGCACGGGGTTCTGGCTGACGCCGAAGACCTTCGCCACCGCGTCGATCGGGATCGTCGTGCCGGGCGGCTCGTCACCGTCGAGAATCGCCCGACGCAGGTCGTCCAGCACGTGCGGCTGCTCGCCGTCGCTTGCGGTGTTGACGAGCCTCGAGGCGAAGATCGAGCGACGGCGCGTCATGGCTCAGTACGCCGTGCGGTGGCTGTTGGCGAGCCAGGCGTCGAACGGTGCGGGGGCGTCGTCGGGCCGCACCTCCTCGATCAGCGTCGGCCATGTGGAGCGGTCCCGCGCGAACAGCTCGTAGAACTCGCGGTCGTCGAACCCGCCGCGCGCCGCGTCGTCGCGGTCCGCGGCATAGACCACGCGGTCCAGCCGCGCCCAGAGCGCCGCGGAGACGCACAGCGGGCACGGCTCGCACGAGGTGTAGAGCGTCATGCCGGCCAACGAGAAGTCGCCCGCGGCCCGGCACGCGTTGCGGATCGCCTGCACCTCGGCGTGCGCCGTGGGATCGAGATCGCGAGTCACCCGGTTCTGCCCCGTGGCCACGACCTCGCCGTCGCGCACCACTACGGCGCCGAACGGTCCGCCGCCCTCGGCGACGTTCTGCACGGCCAGGTCGATCGCCCGGGCGAGCCAGGCTTCGTCGGTCGTCATGGGGACTCCTGTCGGTCGTCGTGAAGCAGGCGCCAGATCCGGTCACGGCTCATGGGCAGCTCGTACGGTCGTACGCCCACGGCATCGCGCACCGCATTGGCGAGCGCGGGTGCCACGGGGTTGTAGGGCGCCTCACTCATCGACTTGGCACCCTTGGGCCCCAGCCCGTCGACGGTGCCGGCGAAGAGCACCGTCGTCGGCGGGATGTCGGCCATCTGCGGCACCCGGTAGGTGCGGAACGACCGGGTCAGGACCTCGCCGTCGCGGAGCATCATCTCCTCGTACAGCGCCGACCCGATGCCCTGCGCCGTGCCACCCTCGATCTGGCCGCGCAGCTGCTCGGGGTTGATGACCACGCCGGCGTCGGCGGCCTGGACCGAGTGCAGGATGCGGACCTCCCCGGTCGCCGGGTTCACCGCGACCCGGAAGCCGTGCACGTTGAACGCGACGGATCGCGGCGTGCCGTCGTGGGAGCCGTCAGCCGACAGCGAGTCGACGATGATCTCGTCGAAGCCGAGGACGCGTCCGTCCGGAAGGGCGACCCCGTCGGCGCCGAGCACGCAGGACCCGGTCGCCACGCCCGCCCGGCGAGCTGCCAGCGAGAGCAGCTCGCGGTGGAGGCGTTCGGCGGCGATCTGCACCGCCTTGCCCGCGACGACGGATCCGGTGGACCCGTACGCGCCGGTGTCGTAGCCGGCGGTGCCCGTGTCGGACTGGCGCACGTGCACCCGGTCCGGCGTCGTGCCGACCTCCTGCGCGACGAGCTGGACGTGCACCGTCGTCGTGCCGTTGCCGAACTCCGCCGTGCCGACGTCGACGGCGTACGTCCCGGCCGTGTCGACCGAGACCGTCACGTGCGAGTGGTGCCCGCGCGGCGGGATCGTGGCGATCATCGCGAGCGCCATGCCGGTGCCGGTGGGCCAGCTCTCCGGCGCAGGGGCACCCCCGCCGCCGGCCAGCTCCGCCTCGACGAGGTCGAGGCACTCGTCGAGCCCGTAGGAGCCGTACGTCAGGTCGTCCTCCTCGAGAGCCGCCACGACGAACGGGTCGCCTGGCACGACGACGTTGCGACGCCGCAGCTCCACCGGGTCGATGCCGAGCTCGCGCGCCAGGTCGTCCATCGCCGACTCGATCGCGAAGATGACCTGACCGAGTCCGTAGCCGCGGAACGCGCCCGACGGCAGGTTGTTGGTGTAGACCGCTTCGGCGTCGACCCGCTTGTTGGCGCAGCGGTAGACCGCGACCGACTCGTGACAGCCGTGGAACATCACACCCGGGGCGTGGTTGCCGTATGCGCCGGTGTCGGTCAGCACGTCGACGTGCATCGCCGTCAGCACCCCCTCGGCATCCGCGCCGAGCGCGACCTGCACCCGCATCGGGTGGCGGCACGGCACGACCGTGAACTGTTCCTCGCGGGTCAGCTCCAGCTGCACGGGCCGACCCGTGCGCAGCACCGCCAGCGCGACGAGGTCCTCGACCAGGAGCTCCTGCTTGCCGCCGAACCCGCCGCCGACGCGGCCGACGACGACGCGGACCTTGTCGACGGGCAGGTCGAGCATGCGGGCCAGCTCGGTGCGGACGAGGAACGGCACCTGCGAGCTCGTACGGACGACCAGCGACCCGTCTTCGGCGAGCCAGCCGCGGGCACCGTGGGTCTCGAGCGCGGCGTGTGAGACCCGCGCGGTCTGCCAGGTGCCGGAGACCGTCGCGTGGGCAGCAGCCATCCCGGCCGCGACATCGCCGTACTCGTCGTGCAGCTGCGCCACGACGTTGCGCTCGGGGGCGCTGATCCGCGAGACCAGCGGGTCCTTGTCGCCGTGCAGCTGCGGCGCACCCGGGCTGCGCGCCGCCTCGGGGTCGAACACGGCGGGCAGCTGCTCGTACGTCACGTCGATCAGCCGGCAGGCCGCCTCGGCGATGCCGACGGACTCGGCGATCACGACGGCGACGCGCTGGCCGCGGAACCGGACGACGGGGTCGAGGATGCGGGTGTCGTCGGGGTCGTCGAGCCGGTTCTCGTGTCGGCCGGTCGAGTAGAGCAGCGGCGGCACGTCCTCGTGGGTCAGCACCGCCACGACGCCGTCGAGCGCCTCGGCCAGCGAGACGTCGATCGACGTGATCCGGGCGTGGGCGTGCGGGCTGCCGAGCACCTTGAGGTGCAGCAGGTCGGTCACCGGCTCGTCGAGCGTGTAGCGCTCCCGCCCCGTCACGATGTTGTGGCCGGCCGGAGCGGCGACGGATCGCCCGTACGCCTCGCCGGCGGGCACCTTCTCAGTGTTGGCGGTGCCTGCGATCGCGTCGCGGATCGAGCGATAGCCCGTGCAGCGGCACAGGTTGCCCTTGAGCAGGCGCGGCAGGTCCTCGTCGGCGGGTTCGTCCAGCGTCGACGCCGTGACGACCATCCCGGCGGTGCAGAACCCGCACTGGTACCCGGCCGCGTCGACGAAGCGCTGCTGCACGGGGTGCAGGCGCTCGGGGGTGCCGAGGCCGGCGACCGTGGTCACGTCGGCGCCGACCGCGCGCGCCGCCGGGAAGATGCACGAGTGCGTCGGCACGCCGTCGACCAGCACCGAGCACGCCCCGCAGTCGCCCGCGTCGCAGCCCTTCTTGACCTCGACGTTGCCCTGCTCACGCAGGTAGGTCCGCAGGCACTGGCCACCACGGGGCACGGCCTCGTGGGCGACGCCGTTGATCGACACGGTCATGCGAGCTCCGCGCAGACCTCGGTGGCGAGCTCCAGCGTCACCGCGGCACGCCAGTCGGGCGACCCGTGCGGGTCGGCGTACCACTCGTCGACCGTGTCGAGCGCCAGGCGTACGTCGGCGGTCGTGGGGGTCGTGTCGAACCGGAAGACGTACGGGCGCGGGGTTGCCGCCGAGACCGCCAAGGTGAACCCGCCGTCACCGTCCAGCCGCCCGATGACGACCGCCGACGACCGGCCCATCGGGGTCAGCGCGATCTTGCGGAACGCCGTACGCCCTTGCAGAGCCGCGATCGGGTAGTCGACGGACCGCAGCACCTCGCCCGCCTGCAGGGAGGTCAGGCCTGGACCGCGGACGAAGGCCGCGACCGGCTCCCGGCGCTCGCCCCCGTCCGGCGTCCACACCACGGCCTCGGCATCGAGCGCGGTCGCGAGCGAGATCATCGCGCCCGCCGGCAACGCGAGGCAGAGGTTGCCGCCGACGGTCGCGGTGTTCCAGATCTTGAACGACATGAGGAATGCGTCCGCGCACTGCCGGAACAGCGGGCTGGCGACCCACGCGGGCGGCGCCGGCGGCTCGAGCAGCTGCGCGATCGTGCAGGTCGCCGCGACGCTCAGCCCGTCGGCGGTGATCTCCCAGGGCTGCCAGCCCATGGCGGTCAGGTCGACGAGGCCCGTGACGCCCGGCTGCGGCTCGGAGAACAACCACGAGCCGCCACCCAGCAGCGTCTCGCCGGCCGCCAGGCGGAGGTCGTCGCGCGTGTGGGCGGGCCGCAACGCCTCGACGGTGTGCAGGTCCATGGTCGTCAGCGATTCTCGATCTCGCGCAGTGCCCGGTAGGACGCATCGATCGCGGTCGCCCGCTGCTCGGCGGGGCGGCCGATGAGGTCGAGCACGCGATCAGCCAGCACCGCGACGACGCTCATCGCCACGGCGTAGCTGTCGAACGCGAGGTCGGTCGCCAGCGGACACTCGAGCCAGACCATCGTGCGGCTCGCGAGGCTGCGGGCGGACGGGTCGGCGAGCAGCACGGTCAGCGTACCGGACTCCTCGAGGATGCCCAGCAGCCCTTCGATGTTGTCGGGTCTGCGGCGGAACGCCACGACGACCGCGACGTCCTGCTTGCCGAGCCCGATGAGCTCGTCGGACAGCGACTGCCCGGGCTGCGGCACGAGCGTGACCCCGAGCCGGGCCTGACCCAACGACTGGCGCAGGTGCAGCGCGACGGGATAGCTCGATCGCAGTCCGAGCACCACGACCCGCTGGGCCTCGGCGATGAGCTTCGCCGCGGTGTCGAGGCCGCTCTCCTCCAGGCCGGCGAGGGCCTTCTGCAGGTTGGCGACCTCGTGCTCGAGGTGCGCCGCGAGGCTGGGCGCTCCCTCCAGGGTCACCGGGACGCCGTGGCTGCGGAGCGTACGCAGGTGCTCACGCACCTCGGTGAAGTCGTCGAACCCGAGGTGCCGGAACAACCGGCTCATCGTGGCCTTGGAGACGCCGGCCAGCTCGGCCAGCTCGGCCGCACGATAGATCGCCAGGTCGTCGAGGTGCGCCAGCAGCACGTCGGCGGCGCGGCGCTCCTGCGGCGACAGCTCGGCATACTGCTCGGCGATGCGTTCGTCGATCCTCATGTCGGTCATCCTCTCGTCTGCGCAATCGTGAGAACGGCCGTCTCGAGAGCGTCGAGGCCGCGGGCGACGTCGATCTCCCGCACGCCCTCGTCGGGGTGGTGGCTGATGCCGTCTAAGCAGCGGACGAACAACATGCCGATGTCGGTGACCGCGCCGACCACCATGCCGTCGTGACCGGCCCGGCTCCACAGACCCATCGGCTCGGGATCGCCGGTCGAACGGATGCCCGCGACGATGGCGTCGGTCAGCCAGGACGCACATGGCATCGACGGCGCCGTGTGGGTCTCGACGGCCTGGAACGCCAGACCTCGCGCGCCGCACAGCTCGCGGATCGCGTCGAACATCACGTCGCACATCGCGTCGCGCTCCGCGTCGCTCTCGGCGCGCAGGTCGAGGCTCAGGTCGGCGCGGCCCGGGATGACGTTGACCGCTCCCGGAAGGACCTCGATCCGGCCCACCGTCGCGATGCAGGTCGATGCCTTGGCGAGCCGTTCGATGGCGCTGATCGCCTCCGCGGCGCCGACCAGGGCGTCCCGCCGCCGCTCGTACGGTGTGCCGCCGGCATGCCGCGCCTCGCCGAGGATGCTGAGCGTGAAACGACGGGCGCCGGCGATCGACGTGACATAGCCGAGAGACGCGTCGGCGGCCTCGAGGTAGGGGCCCTGCTCGATGTGTGCCTCGAGGTAGCCGACCAGCTCCTCAGGCGTACGCGCCGCGTCGCCGACGCGGCTGGGATCGAGCCCGAACTCGGTGAACGCCTCGCGCAGCGTCAGTCCGTCCTGGTCGCGCAGGGTCCACCAGTCGTCGTCCCACGTGCCCGACGCGGCGCAGCTGCCGAGAAGCGCCTTGCCGAACCGGGTGCCCTCCTCGTCGCTGAAGCCGACGACCTCGACCGCGAACGGGAAGTCGTCGATCCGGTCGCCGATGCGCTCGACGACCGCGATCGCCATGACGACCCCGAGCATCCCGTCATAGCTGCCGGCGTCGGGCACGGTGTCGAGGTGCGATCCGAGCAGCAGCGCCGGCAGGCCGGGCTCGCGCCCCTCGCGGCGGCCGTACTGGTTGCCCGCGGCGTCCTGCCACGTACGCATGCCGGCCTTCTCCATCCAGTCGGCAGCGGCGGCGTTGGCGGCGGCGTGCTCGGGCGAGAGGTAGACCCGTTCGAGGTGGGACGGGTGCGCCGAGTAGCGGTCGAGCTCCGCACACCGCTGCATGACCTCGTACGCACTGGTCATGCCGCCACCCCCGAGAAGAACCCACGATACGGAGGCGTCGGCATGAGTCCTGTCCAATGATTCGCTCGGCGAGCCTCGCTCATGCGTACACCTCCTGAGCAGCGCCGACGCCACCGCCCGGGGTGACGGGTGCGCCGCCGGCGCGCAGCACCTGCTCCAGCGCTGCGAGAGTCAGCAGCACCGCGTCCTTGCGAGCGTTGAAGCCCATCGTGCCGATGCGCCACACCTTGCCGTGCAGCGGACCGAACGACGTGCCGATCTCGATGCCGTAGTCGACGAGCATCGAGGCCCGTGCCGCGTCGCCGTCGATCCCGTCGGGGATGTGGACCGCGACGACGTTGTTCATCTTGTGGTCGACGTCGCCGAAGACCGTCATGCCCAGCCCCTGCACACCGGCGAGCATCGCGGCGCCGTGCAGCCGGTGCCGCTCGACCGCCGCGTCGATGCCCTCTGCGGCGAGCAGCCGGGCGCACTCGCGAGCGCCGTAGAGCATCGAGGTCGCCTCGGTGTGGTGGTTGAGCCGCTTCTCGCCCCAGTAGTCCATGATCATCGCGAGGTCGAAGTAGTTGGAGCCGATCCGGCGGCCCACCTCCGGGTCGTCGTCCGTGCGGATGCCGGCCTCGATGTGCTTGCGGCCGTTGATGACGCCGGCGGCGCGGTCGGAGATCGTGATCGGAGCGCTGCCGGAGGGCCCGCCGAGACACTTCTGCAGCCCCGCCGTGACGATGTCGATGCCCCAGTCGTCGGTCGCGAGCTCGTTGCCGGCGATCGAGGCCGTGGCGTCGCAGTAGAACAGCACGTCGTGGCGGGCGCAGATCTCACCGAGGTCCGCCAGCGGCTGGCACATCGTCGTGGCGGTGTCGCCCTGCACGATCGCGAGCACCTTGGGGCGTACGTCGAGGATCGCGGCCTCGATCTGCTCGGGCGCGAACACCTGGCCCCACTCGACCTCGACCGTGTGCACCTCGGCCCCGCAGCGCTCCGAGATCTCGGCGAGCAGGTGGCCGAAGCGGCCGAACACCGGCACGAGGACCCGGTCGCCGGGCTCGATCAGCGAGACGAGCGCGGCCTCGATGCCGGCGCGCGAGGTGCCGTCGACGAGGAACGTCTGCTGGTTGGCGGTGCGGAACACCTCGCGGTAGAGCTCCATGGTCTCGGTCATGTAGGCCGTCATCGCCGGGTCGTACTGGCCGATCAGAGGCGCCGACATCGCCCGCAGCACGCGGGGGTCGGCGTTGATCGGCCCCGGTCCCATGAGCAATCGCGTCGGCGGGTGGATCTGCTCGTACGTCATGCGGTTCGCCTCAGCTGCTGTCCGAAGGTGTGGTCGACGCGGTCGACGTCGATCGCGTTGCCGCGGATGACCGAACGCACGACCCGGCCGCCGTAGCGCAGCCCGTCGTACGCCGTGATGGGGTTGCGGTGCGCGAGCCGTGCCGCCTCGACGCGGAACTCGGCACCGGTGTCGTAGACCGCGAAGTCGGCATCGGCGCCCACCTCGATGCGGCCCTTGCGGCCGAGGCCGACCAGGTCGGCGGTGTTGCGCGACATCCAACGGCTGAGGTCGGCCAGGGGGATCGCCCGGCGCCGGGCCTCGTGGGCGAGCACGCTGAAGCCGACCTGCAGGCCGGAGACGCCGCCCCACGCCTGCTGGAGGTCGCCGTCGCCGCGATTCTTCTCCTCGGCGGTGGCCGGCGAGTGGTCGCTGACGATGCAGTCGATGATGCCGTCGCGCAGCGCCTGCCACAGGGCCTCGCGGTTGCCGCTGTCGCGGATCGGCGGGCAGCACTTGAACTGTGAGGCGCCGTCGGGGATCGTCTCGGCCGAGAAGCTCAGGTAGTGCGGGCAGGTCTCGACCGTCACGGGCAGTCCTTCGTCGCGTGCAGCCGCGATCAGGTCGAGGGCCTTGGCGCTCGACAGGTGCAGAATGTGCACCCGTGCGCCGGTCTCGCGGGCGCCGTCGAGGACCTGCCGGATCGCGGCGGTCTCGGCCTCGTCGGGCCGCGAGAGGACGAAGTCGGCGTACGAGCGGCTGGACTCCGACGGCGCTTCAGCCAGCACGCGGGCGTCCTCGGCGTGCACGATCATGAGCCCCCCGAACCGGCCGATCTCGGTCAGCGCCTCGGTGAACTGCGCGGGGTCGAGCGGCGGGAACTCCTCGACCCCGGAGTCGGCGAGGAAGCACTTGAAGCCGAACACGCCCGCGTCCCACAGAGGCTCGAGGTCGGCGACGTTGCCCGGCACCGCGCCGCCCCAGAAGCCGACGTCGACCATGAGCTGATCGGCGGCCGCCTCCTGCTTGAGCTTGAGGTGCTCGACCGTCGTGGTCGGCGGCACGCTGTTGAGCGGCATGTCGACGAGCGTTGTGGCTCCGCCGAGGGCCGCCGCCTCGGTCGCCGACCTGAAGCCCTCCCACGTCGTGCGCCCCGGCTCGTTGATGTGCACGTGCGTGTCGACGTTGCCCGGCACGACGTACGCCGAGTCTGGTGCGCGCAGGACGATGCCCTCGGGCGCTTCGTCGTACGCACCGATGGCGGCGATCGTGCCGTGCTCGACGCTCACGGTCGCCGGGACGAAGTCGCCGTCGACCAGCACGCGCCGGGCCTGGATCGCGTCGATCCTCATCAGCAGAACCCCGGAATCGTGGCCCAGGCGGCCGGCGCCGGGGTCGCACCCTCGCGCTCGACGGTCGCCTGGATCAGTCCGTACGGACGATCGGCGGCGAAGAACACCTCGTTGGGGTTGTCGAGCCCGAACGGCTCGAGGTCGACGAGGAAGTGGTGCTTGTTGGGCATCGAGAACTTGATCTCGGCGACGTCGGGGAACGCCTCGAGCGCGGCCTTGCCCATCTCGAACAGCGTCTGCTGCAGCGCGTACGAGTGCAGGCTCGCGAACGTCGCCAGCAGCGTGTCGCGGATGCCGTCGTAGAGCGCATTGAAGTCCAGGTCCGTGGACGTGTAGCGCCACCACGCGGTGACCGACGTGGCGAGGATGCGGTCGGTGGTCTCGGCGAGTGTCGTGTACTGGTCGCGCGGGAAGCCGTGGAACTCCGAGCCGGTCGACTTGAGCACGGTGCAGTCGGTCAGGCCAGCGACGACGTGCGTCGTGTCGCCGTCGATCTGCACGACGGCCGTGCGGGTCTCCTGCCCCGTGCGCACGAAGGCGTGGTCGTGCGGCTGGCCGTCGACCGGGATGCGCTTCCAGGCGTACTGCTCTGCTTCCCAGCGCCCGCCGCTGACCCACGGATATGCGTCGACGAAGTGCCGGCCCAGGGTCAGCAGGAACTGCTCCGGTGACCCGATGCCGTGCTGCTTGGCGAACGCATAGACGGTGTTCTTCTGGCTGTCGGTCGCCACGACCTGCGAGTTGTCGCCCTGGGTGTGGCACGCCTCGAAGTCGCCACGCAGCTGCGAGGTGACGTTGAGGTCCTCGATCTCGTGCCTCCCCCCGCTCCCTGAGCCTGTCGAAGGGTCACGCGTGATGCGGACGAGCCGGACCTCGGCCTTGCCGTACTGGTTCGCGCCGAGCACGATGCGACCGCTCATGGGCTCAGTGTCAGCCATCAGGACCCCTTGTACGTCGTGTAGGAGAACGGGCTCAGCAGCAGCGCCACGTGGGCATGCGGTCCGCCGAGGTCGACCACGAGATGGATCTCGGGATAGAACGTCTCGCGCTCGGCGGCGCCGAACCAGGAGCCGGTGGCGAACGTCAGCTCGTACGTCCCGGGGACCAGGTCGCCGGGCCAAGTGATGCGGCCGTCGTCGTCGGTCGTCGCCGAGAGCGCCACCTCGGCGCCGCTGAGCGTGACCGCGAGACCGGCAGCGGGTGCGCCGAGCGCGGCGTCGAGCACGTGCGTGGAGCAGGTCGTCATGCGGTCAGCATCCCTTCGAGCCGCAGCACCGCGATCTCGCGGAGCTGTTGTGCCACGACGGCGTTCTCGGTCTCGGCGTCGTGGCCGAGCCGGGTCGTGAGCTGGTCGAGGACCTCGGTCGCCGACCGGCCGGCAGCACGGATCAGGAAGATCCGGCCGAACTTCGCCTCGTACGCCCGGTTGCCCGCCGCGATCTCCTCGTCGAGTCCGGAGACCGACGACTGCTCGTTGCGGGACATCTGTGCTTCCGCACCGGCACCGTCGGCACGCTCGCCGATCCGCGGGTGCTGCGCCAGAGCGGCGTCGACCTCGGCGTCAGACCAGCCCTCGGCCGCCACGTCGGCGATGCCGATCAGCTCGCCGAGGTCGCCGTAGGGCCGGCCCGCCACGATCTCGTCGATCCAGGCCGGGATGTCAGCGCACGGGCGCAGCAGCTCGCCAGCCGCTTCGGGCATCAGGGCGTTGAACTCGGCGAGCCTCACGTCACGAAACGTTAGTCCACATTTGTAAAGGACGTCGGCACAAAAATTTCAGCAAGGTTAAGACCCCGGGGTCCACCGGTCGTTGAGCTTGTCCAAACGACGACCACCCTCTCGCCGAGGTCAAGGACCGACAAGCCCCGCGGCCAGGGCGATCAACGCCTGGTCGCTGCCGGCTGGACCGACGAGGCAAGCGCCGGCCGGCAGCCCGGCGGCTGTCGTGACCGGGATGCTGA
Source organism: Aeromicrobium ginsengisoli (assembly GCF_004134905.2). GTDB lineage: Bacteria > Actinomycetota > Actinomycetes > Propionibacteriales > Nocardioidaceae > Aeromicrobium > Aeromicrobium ginsengisoli. Next base: position 1,321,827 of record NZ_SDPQ02000001.1, read on the forward strand.
CGGCAGGCAACCCGCCGATGCCGGCGATGCAGGTCAGCTGCATCGTGGCCTGGCGTACGGCGTCCAGCGCACCGGTGTCGTTGACCGGCGGGGCGACGGACGACGCCGAGGGCAGGAGCAGCACGCGATCGCCGAGCCGTTCGCGGATCTCGAGCCGGATGCGGGTCACGTCCTTCGCCGCCCGGGCCGCCTCGTCCGACGTGATCGACGACGCGCGCTCGAACCGAGAGCGTACGTCCGCTCCGAGCGTGTCCATCCGGTCGGCGAGCCACTCACCGTGGACCTGCCACGCCTCCCACGCCTGCAGCGTCTGGAACGCCGTGAGCCAGCCGGCCATGTCGGGCCACTCGAACGGCGTACCGCCGAACTCACCGAGGGCAGCCGCGACGCCGGGCTCGGCCAGCGCCGTCAGCGTCTTCGCCACCACGACGTCACCCACCGCAACGGTGTCCGGTGGCAGCACCATCGAGGCGACCCGCGCGAGCAGCGAGGAGTCACGGGTCAGCCAGCCCACCGCGTCGAACGTCGGTGCCAGCGGCAGCACGCCGCCGGTGGGCACGACGCCATGGGTCGTCCGGATGCCCCACAGCCCTTGGTATGCCGCCGGGACGCGGATCGACCCGCCGGTGTCGGTGCCCAGGCCGATCGACGCGTGCCCCATCGACACCGCCGAGGCCGAGCCCGACGACGACCCGCCGGAGATGCGATGCGGTGCCTTGGGGTTCGGCGGCGTCCCGTGGTGCGCATTGGTGCCGGCGAGGCTGTAGGCGAACTCGTCCGTACGCGCGATGCCCCGCACCGCGGCTCCGTTGACGAGCAGCTGCTGGACGACCCAGGCGTGCTCGGCCTCGGGCGTCGCGTGGTGCAGCCACTCCGGGTTGCCGGCACCGACGCGCTGGCCGGCGACGGCATACAGGTCCTTGACCGCGACCGTCTCACCGTCCAGGGCACCCGACCCGGTCTTGGGCACCAACGGGTCACCGACGACCCGCCAGATGCGCGGGTCGAACGCCGGCGCGGCGACGCTGACGTGCGCGGCCGTGACGACCCAACGCTCGTCAATGCGGGCCCAGAGCTGCGTCTGCTGACCACGGCCGCCCGACACCAGCTCGGTGATCGCGACCACGAGGGCGTGCGATGCGTCGATCGTCTGCACGTGGGTCTCCACGATCGTCCGCTTCGGCGCCCCGCCCCGCCCACCACGAAACGCGCTGATCCGGTCGTGCCCGACGAGCAGGCCCGCGGCATCGCCTCGGAGCGTCTCGTCGCCGGGAGCGAACAACCGGTCGAGGGCCTCGAGGTCGTTGGACATCAACGCGCGCTCGTACGCCCAGAACGCGTCCATGACCCCGGTCGAAGTCATGTTCGCTCGCTGGCGCTCGCTCATGCGAAGTCGCTCGTGCGGATGCGCGCGTGGACGCCCTTGACCAGGTCCACGACCTGCGAGATGTCGAAGTCGGTCGCGGCGCTCAGATAGGCGTACGCGTGCCGCGGGTCCATGCCGAACCGGGCCTGGAGCAGCGCGATCGCCGCGCGTACGCAGTTCTGCATCGCGACGTCGAGATCCTCGTCCATCCCGGTCGGCACGAGGAAGTCCGACGTCTCGACCATCGGTCCGACGAGCTCGCCGAACGAGGCCACGGCATCCTCGCGGGCGATCACGTCGAAGCCGAGTCGGACCCGCAGCGACGCCTCCATGGCGGTCAACGCGACCTCGCCATCGCCCTGCGCGAAATGCGGGTCGCCGACGTACGCCAAGGCACCGGCCACCTGCACAGGCAGGTAGAGCGTCGACCCGACGGTCAGCAGGTTGATGTCGATGTTGCCGCCGTGGGGCCCGGGCGGGACGGAGTGCGGCCGTACGTCGCCGGCCACCGCGACGCCCATGATCCCGAGGAACGGCTTCAGGTCGAACGCGACGACCTCGTCACTGCCCGGACGCAGCGGCAGCGTGCCGACGGCCCGGCCGTCACGTTCGGTGACCTCTGCGAAGACGCTGAAGACGTCGCCGTCGAGCGGATACTCCCCCGGCAGCGCTCCCCTGCCGTGACGGTTGGAGATCACCCCGTACGGCACCCGCGGGGTCGTCTCCAGCACGCGGATCGCCAGCAGGTCACCGACCTCGGCGCCGCGCACCTCGATCGGCCCGGTCGTCACGTGCGGTCCGTCGACGCCCCACGTGCGCGGGTGCTCCGATGCCGCGAGGGCGATCGCGTCGTCGAGCACCCCGTCGACGCCGTGAGCCCCGAAGTACGCCTTGGGGTCACGCCCCTGGTCCTCGAGGATGCCCTCGTGGCTGATCGTGTCGATCACGAGCTCAGCGCCCGGGTCGACCGAGATCACGGGCCGGTCGGCCGCGCACGGCAGTCGGCCCCACAGGACGTGGTCGGGCGTCGAGGGCAGATAGGTCGCGCCCTGAGGGACGCCGTCGCCGGTCTGGAGGATCACCGGCGTCAGCGTAGCCACGCCATATTTCAGCCCTGTGACATCGCGGTGTGGACCCGGCCGCCATGATGTGGTGGTGATTCGACGCGTAGCCGCCTTCCCGCGCGATGGCTTCCACCTCGGCCTGATGCTGGCACTGACGTTCTCGACCGGGGTCATCGACGCCGTCGGCTACCTCGGCCTGGACAAGGTCTTCACCGGCAACATGACCGGCAATGTCGTGATCCTCGGCATGGCCCTCGTCGGCGGCAGTGGCCTGCCGGTGCTCGGCCCGTTGCTGGCCCTCGCCGGGTTCATGGCCGGCGCGGCGCTCGCCGGTCGCGTGCTCAAGCCCGCCGGACCCGGCTGGACCACACGGACGACCGTCCTGTTCGGCATCGTGACGCTCGTGATGATCGCGACCGCCGCGGTGCTCCTCGCGATCGAGGACGACTTCGGGCGTCCCGTCGGCGTGACGATCACGACGGTGCTCGGCGCGGCGATGGGCATCCAGGCCGCGACCGCCCGGTTCATCGCGGTCAAGGACGTCACGACGGTCGTCGTCACCTCGACCATCACGGGACTCGCCGCAGACTCGGTGCTGGGCAGTGGCAAGGGGGGCGGCAGCGCCCGGCGGGCGTCAGCCGTGGTGCTGATCCTCGCCGGCGCGTTCGTCGGCGCGGCGCTGCTGAAGTGGCACCTCGGCGGCGGGTTGCTGCTCGCCGGCGCCATCACGGCCGTCGTCACGCTCCTCGGCGCGACCCACGCCCGCCACCACGTCGCAGCGGCCCGCTGAGCGGTGGCCTGGCCCGCTCAACCAGCGGGGGTGAGGAACTGACCGAGGCGGAAGAACTCCTCGACGCCGAGCTGCTCGCCGCGCGCCTGCGGCGAGATGCCGGCCGCGACGAGGGCTTCCTCGGCCGCCGGGCCCGACCCGGCGAGCTCTGACAATGCAGCGCGCATGGTCTTGCGGCGCTGGGCGAACGCGGCGTCGACGACCGCGAACGTACGCAGGCGTTGCGCCTCGTCGCCCGGCGGCTCGCGCCGCGTCCAGGCGACCAACGCCGACTCGACGTTGGGCATCGGCCAGAACACGTTGCGCCCGATCGACCCCGCGAGCCGCAGCTCGGCGTACCAGGCGGCCTTGACGCTCGGCACGCCGTACGTCTTGGACCCCGGCCCGGCTGCGAGGCGGTGCGCGACCTCGGCCTGCACCATGACGAGGCCGGTCGAGATCGTCGGGAACCGTTCGAAGAACGTCAGCAGGACCGGGACCGACACGTTGTAGGGCAGGTTGGCCACGAGCGCCGTGGGCGTCGGCCCCGGCAGCTCCGTGACCTGCATCGCGTCAGCCGTGACGAGATTGAAGTGCGCCGCCTGGTCGGGGGCGTACTCGGCGATCGTCGAGGGCAGCTGCGCCGCGAGCACCTCGTCGAGCTCGACCGCCGTGACGTGCGACGCCACCTCGAGCAGCCCGAGTGTCAGCGAGCCGAGGCCGGGACCGATCTCGACGACGACGTCATCGACGCCGATCCCGGACGTGCGCACGATGCGCCGCACGGTGTTGGCGTCGATGACGAAGTTCTGCCCGCGTTGCTTGGTCGGGCGGATGCCGCAGGACTCGGCCAGGCGTCGGACGTCAGCCGGCCCGAGCAGCCTGCCGGGTCTCGGGGGGGTCGAGCTCGTCAGTTGAACCTCGCCCCGGCACAGCCCCACTGGCCCCAGCCGGACCGGGCCTGCAGGATCTCGGCGCGCTTGATCTGCTCCTCGCGACTGGCGTCGCTCGGCAGACCGGAACCGCCGACGCTGCGCCACGTCGCGAGACTGAACTGCAGCCCGCCGTAGTAGCCGTTGCCGGTGTTGATCGACCAGTTGCCGCCGGACTCGCACTGGGCGATCTTGTCCCAGACGCTGTCGGACGGCGTCGTGCTGGTGCCCTTCTCGACGATCTGCGGACGCGGCTCGGACAGCGACCGCGAGACCAGGACGATGCGCTCACGCAGCTTGCCGTCGGCATAGATCAGCGTGACGCGCTCGCGGGCCTTGCCCTTCTTGCCGGGCTGGATGACGTTGGTGTCGCCGACCGAGGACTCGGGGTCCTCGCGGACCGTGGTCTTGAAGTTGACGGGGACGGTCTCGGTCTTGGTGACCTTCTTGATGCGCACGACGCGAAGCTGCGCATCGGGCTTGACGAATGCGTCCCTGCCGGGCTTGACCTCGTCGTCGGAGTCCAGGGTGATGTCGGCCTTCTTGAGGATGCCGGCGACGGTCGGCTCGTTGGAGGTGACGGTCCGCTTCTTGTGGTCGGCGATGACCGTGAGCGACTTGGAGCTGCTCACCACGAGCTGCGCGCCCTTGCGGGGAATGACGCTCGAGGTCTTCGCCGAGAGGTAGGACCCCGACTTCGGCTCGACGCCGAGAGTGTCGAACGCGTCGCCCACCGTGCGGTCGTAGACCGTGTGCTCGGTGACGGTGCCGTCGACCGCGAGGGTCACGGGCTTGGCGTACGAGACGGTGATCTTGTCGCCGTCGGAGATCGCGTCCGAGGTCGGCTTGCTCAGCCGGTCGGCGGGACGCAGCGTGATGTTCTTGGACTTGAGCACGTCGCCGACGTTGTCGCTGAATGTACGGATCGTGTTGCTCTTGCCGTCGACGGTCAGGGTGACCGTGTGGCTCAGAGCGCCGTAGGCGGCGGTGCCTCCCGCGACGACGAGGACAATCGCGAGGTTGAGGGCGATGAGGGGAAATGACTTGCGATGACGACGCTTTCCGTGGGTGGACGTGCGTCGGGCGGTTGAGTCTGGCTGCACAGAATTCCTTGACAGTCGGTGACGGGGCCGACTTTCAACCATACGGATGCCCCTTCCTGGGTCAAATTCTGTGAGGCCAGTCACCACCGAATGCAGAAACCGTGTTCGCATCGATGTTCCGACACATTTCCTCGACCGTTTTGCCTGCAATTCCAGCCATGAACCGAACCGTGAGCGGAATCAGGAACGAGGCGTTCGGGCTTCCGCGATGCGGTGTCGGTGTGAGGAAAGGCGCATCGGTCTCGACAAGGATACGGTCCGGCGGCGTGATACGAAGCGCTTCGCGCAGGTTCTCAGCGTTCTTGAAGGTCACGGTGCCGGCGAACGAGAGGTAGGCCCCGCGGTCGAGGCACTCCCGCGCGAACGCCGCATCGCCGGAGAAGCAGTGCATCACGGTACGTTCTGGCGTGCCCTCGTCGTCGAGCACCTTGAGCACGTCGTCGTGGGCGTCGCGGTCGTGGATCACCAGCGTCTTGTCGTGCCGCTTGGCCATGCGGATGTGCTCGCGGAACGACACGTGCTGCGCCTCGCGGCCGCTCTCGCCGGTCCGGAAGTAGTCGAGCCCGGTCTCCCCGACGGCCCGCACGTGCGGCGACTGCGCCAGCGCGTTGATCTCGGCGAGCGCGTCGTCGAGGTCACCCTGCTCGGCGTGCTTGGGCGCCTCGTTGGGATGCAGCGCGACTGCGGCAACCACCGAGTCGTACGCCGTGGCGGTCTCGACCGCCCAGCGTGAGCCCTCGAGGTCGCAGCCCACCTGGACGATGCGGGTCACCCCGACGGCGGCCGCCCGGTCGAGCGCCTCGTCGACCGGGATCAGCAGCCCCCCCTCGACCCCTTTGGCGTACGCCCGGTGGTCGAGGTGACAGTGGTTGTCGACGACCGGCGACGGCAGCGGCTCCGGAGCCTCGGGCCAGCCCTCGGTGACCGTCACTCGGCCGCGGCCTCGATGCGGGGGAACAGCGACGCCGGCTTGGTGATCGTCGCTCCGACGGGCAGCTGGCTCCACGCGGCGACCGCGTCGATCCGCTGGTCGGCCAGCGCGCCCAAGGTCGGCTCCGCACCGAGCGAGTCCCACAGCACCGCCGATGCCTTGGGCATCACGGGGTTGAGCAGCACCGCGAGAACCCTCAGGCCCTCGGCGGCGGTCGCCAGGATCGTCGCGAGCCGGTCGCCGGCTGACTCGTCCTTGGCGACCTGCCACGGCGCCTGCTCGGTGAGGTAGCCGTTGAGCTCGTCGACGATCTGCCAGACCGCGGACAACGCGTCCTGCGGCGCCACGGCCTCGATCGCGGCGTCCGCCTCGGCGACGGCCTCGGCGACGAGGTCGATGACCTTCTGCTCAGCAGCGGTCGTCTCGCCGGCTGCCGGCAGCAACCCGTCGAAGTACTTGCCGATCATCGCCGCCACCCGGGAGGCGAGGTTGCCGAACCCATTGGCGAGCTCTGCGTGATAGCGGGCGTGCATGTCCTCCCACGAGATCGACCCGTCGCTGCCGAACGTCAGAGCCCGCGCGAAGTAGTAGCGGTAGGCGTCGGAGCCGAACGTGTCGACGATCTCGTCGGGGCGGATGCCGTTGGCCTTGGACTTGGACATCTTCTGCCCGCCGACGAGGATCCAGCCGTGCGCGAACACCTGGTGCGGCACGGGCTGCCCGGCGGCCATCAGCATCGCCGGCCAGATCACGGCGTGGAACCGGGCGATGTCCTTGCCGACAATGTGGATGTTGGCGGGCCACAGCTCCTTGAAGCGTTCGTCGTCGACGCCGTAGCCCGCGGCCGTCACATAGTTGAGCAGCGCCTCGATCCACACGTACATGACGTGCTTGTCGTCCCACGGCACCTGGATGCCCCAGTCGAACGTCGACCGCGAGATCGACAGGTCGCGCAGCCCGCGCGAGACGAACGAGATGAGCTCGTTGCGCACCGACTCGGGCTGGATGAAGTCGGGGTTGGCGTCGTAGAAGTCGAGCAGCTTCTGCTGGTAGTCGCTCAGCCGGAAGAAGTAGTTCTCCTCCGTCATGTGCTCGACCCGGCTGCCGTCGAGCTTGGAGACCTTGAAGCCCTCGTCGTCGCCCTCGCCGTCGGCCACGTCGTCGTCACCGACGAACTCCTCGGCGCCCACGCTGTAGTAGCCGCTGAACGAGCCTTTGTAGACCGCGTCGCGCTCGTAGAGCGCCTGCCAGAACGCCTTGGACCCGTCGATGTGCCGCTGCTCCGTCGTGCGGATGTAGTCGTCGTTGGCGATGTCGATCGTCTCGAGGAGCGGCTTCCACTCCTCCTCGACGAGCTTGTCGACCCAGTCCTGCGGGGACACGCCGTTCTGGTCGGCCTTGCGGAGGACCTTCTGGCCGTGCTCGTCGGTGCCCGTCAGGTACCAGACGCTCTCGCCGCGCTGCCGGTGCCAGCGCGTGATGATGTCACCCATGACCGTCGTGTAGCCGTGCCCGATGTGGGGCGCGTCGTTGACGTAGTAGATCGGCGTGGTGACGTAGAACGTGGAATCTGACACGCCCTCAATCCTAGGGCGTGGCCTCCGGTGCCCTACGAGTGCGCAGCGTCGTAGACGTCCTTCTTGCGTACGCCCGTCTCGCCCGCGACCTGCTCGATCGCATCCTTGCGGCTGAGCCCTTCGGCCTGGCGGGCGGCGACGAGCTCCCGCAGGTCTCCCGGCCCGTACGTCCGGGTGTCCGGAGCGGCCCCGCCGACGACGATCGTCACCTCGCCGCGCACACCCTGCTCCTGGCCGGCCGCCCAGTCGACGAGCTCGGTGAGGGTGCCACGGGCCACCTCCTCGTACGTCTTGGTGAGCTCACGGCACACCGCGGCCGACCGGTCGGCGCCGAGCACCTCGGCCATCGCCCGCAGCGACGCCTCGGTGCGGTGCGGCGACTCGAAGAACACCATCGTGCGGCGCTCGGTGAGCAGCTCGGTCAGCGCGCGCGTACGTTCGCCGGCCTTGCGGGGCAGGAACCCCTCGAAGCAGAACCGGTCGACCGGCAGCCCCGACACCGCGAGCGCGGTCAGCACCGCCGAGGGGCCGGGGATCGCCGTCACCGCGACATCGGCGGCGATCGCCGCGACGACCAGCCGGTAGCCGGGATCGGACACGCTCGGCATACCCGCATCGGTCACGAGGACCACGGTCGAGCCGTCTGCCAGCAGCGCGGCGAGCTCAGGGGTGCGGCGCTCCTCGTTGCCCTCGAAGTAGGACACGATCCGCCCGCCGATCTCCACACCGAGCTCCGACGCGAGTCGTTTGAGGCGGCGGGTGTCCTCCGCGGCCACGACGTCGGCCGTCGCCAGTGCCTCGCCGAGCCGGCCGCTGGCGTCGGCGACCTGGCCGATCGGGGTCGCCGCGAGGATGAGCATGCGGCCAGCATGTCAGGTTCCCTCGGGCGGTGGATTCGCCACACATAGGCGGCACCGCCATTTCGTCGGTGGCGATTCCACCTATTGCGGGCTCATACGGTGGAAGATCCACCGCCGAGGGGGACGTTGACGCGACGAGGTCTCAGGCTGCAAGAGGCATGGGCACCGGGCGCCTGAAGAGCGACTGCCAGTGCCGGCCGAACTCTGGCGCCGGTCCCGCATAGCCCCGCGCCACCAGAGCGCGATGCACCTCGAGCACGAGCGACCGGGGGTGACGCAGCTTGCGTTGAGTCACCTGGACGTACTCCCAGCCGTCCTTCCGGAACCCCGCGTACCGATCGATGTCGCCCTCGAACTGGTCGACGTCGAACGCGTGCTGCCGCCCTTCGTACTCGATGAGCAGCTTCCACAGCAGATAGACGAGGTCACCGCAACCCAGGAAGACACCGTCGTCATCCACGACATCGAGGTTGACGGCCGGGCGGGGCAACCCGGCGAACTCGAGCACGACCCTCGTCTCGGACTCAGTGAGCGACCGGGAGCCGGCATCCAGCAGGGGCAGCACCGCGTTGGCGGCTCCGGCACCGGGTCGCCATGGATCGGCGTGGATGCGCGACAGCAGCGACCCGATGGTCACGTGTTGACGATGCAGCAGCCAGTCCCCGATCTTCACGAGGTCGATCGTCCGAAGCGTCGAGGCAGCTCCGACGTAGGCCGCCTCGACGCACACCCCTGCAGAGCCCGCCGGCGGCATCGCCACGGTTCGATGCAGGAAGATGCCGGGCACGTCGAGGTGCAGGTCGCGACCGACCGTGAAGTGGAGTGGACTGCTCGGACCGTAGTCGAGGCCCAGGCGACGGAGCCGCGTCAGGTGACTGGCGCGCGCGTCATCAGGGAGTGCTGCCTCCGCCGCATCGATGAGCTGCAGGGCGGACAGGGGCGTACCCACCACGGTGTAGACCGCAGGGAACAGCGCCTCGAACCGCGGGTGCTCGAGCATCCGCGGCGTGATGCCGGCGCTCAACGCCTCGTGACGACTGAAGGCGCGGCCTTGCAGATGGGTGGGCAGGGGTCGAGGCGTACGCATCCATCGATCACAGCCGGACGGTGCTGCCTCAACCAGGTACGAGCCGTCGGTTGTGGACACTCCCGGCCGATTCGCCGCCTGTGCATCGGTGAGCATTCCACCGTTTCGCGGCTCATACGGTGGATCCTGCACCGACCAGCCCTGAAGGTGGAGAATCCACCTCTCAGGGCGCTCCCCTACGCTTGGCGCGTGACGTTGCTGGCGAAGGTCTCCGACCGCGCATGGGGATGGATCGGGCCGATCGCCGTCACACTTCTCGCGTTCGTGCTGCGGGTCTGGAACGTCGGCAGGCCCCGCATCCTGATGTTCGACGAGACCTACTACGCCAAGGATGCGTGGTCGCTCCTCCAGCACGGCTACGTCCAGGACTTCACCGAGAACGCCAACCAGGAGATCCAGAGCGGCCGCACCACCGGGCTGATGACCGGCGACCCGACGTGGATCGTGCACCCCGACGGCGGCAAGTGGATCATCGCGATCGGCGAGAAGATCTTCGGGCTCGATGCGTTCGGCTGGCGCATCGCCGCGGTCGTGATCGGGTCGCTGACCGTGCTGGTGCTCGCCCGGCTGGTCCGCCGCATGACCGGCTCGACGATCATGGGCTGCGTCGCCGGACTGCTGCTGACGTTCGACGGGCTGCACTTCGTGATGTCGCGGGTTGCCCTGCTCGACGTCTTCCTCGCGTTCTGGGTCGTCTGCGGCGTGGCGTGCATCGTCGCCGACCGCGACTGGATCCGCGACCGGCTCGGCCGCTACCGCGCGTTCCGGCCGTGGCAGCTCGCCGCCGGCGTGTGCTTCGGCATGGCGTGCGGCACGAAGTGGAACGGGATCTTCGTCCTCGCCGCGTTCGGCCTCATGGCGGTGATCTGGGAGGTGCTCGCCCGCAAGCGCGGCCACGACCCGGCGGCGCGGTCCAACGGCTGGGTCGTCACGACTCTGCGGGTGGGCGTGCCGGCGTTCGCCTCGATCGTGCTGCTCGCCGGCATCGTCTACCTCGCGACCTGGACCGGCTTCTTGATCCACCATCATGCGTACGAGGCGAGGTTCGGCCACGGCTACGGCGAGTCGTCGGCGCCCTGGGGGGCATATGTCGACAAGCCGACCCCGGGCTTCCTCGGCGAGACCCGCGACGCGTTCCGGTCGCTGTGGCACTTCCACGTCATGAACTGGAACTTCTCGGCACACGAGCTCGACAGCGCCAAGCCGCACCCGTACGAGTCGAACCCGATCGGCTGGCTCGTGATGGAGCGCCCCGTCGTCATGGAGTACAAGGGCAACTTCCCGCTCTCGGACTGCCACCCCGCGCCTGGCGGGTCATGCGTCCGCGAGGTGACGATCATGGGCAACCCGATCATCTGGTGGTCCGGCGCGCTGGCCCTGCTGGCGTCACTGGCCGCCTGGATCGTCACCCGGAGCTGGCGCTGGGGCGTCCCGGTCGTCGCCGTGCTGGTCAGCTGGCTGCCGTGGTTCTTCTTCACGGCCCGGCCGATCTTCTCCTACTACGCCGTGGCGATGATCCCGTTCACGATCATCGCGATCGTGCTGGTCATCAACGAGCTCGCCAGCGCCGCCGCGACCCCGCGGCACCGCTATGTCGTCGGCCTGTTCACGGGCGTGTTCCTGACCGCCGTTGTGGTGTCGTTCTGGTTCTTCCACCCGGTCCTGACCGGCAAGATCATCCCGTACGACTCGTGGCACGCCCGCATGTGGTTCGACCGCTGGATCTAGGGCGTTGGTCTGGACGCCATCTGGAGTTCGTACGATCAATCCTCCGAGGATGAGCGCGAGACCCTTTCGCACTTCATACTTGATAGTCGACGACGATCTCTGGAGGGAGAGCCCGTGAGGAGTCTGCTGTCCGCACCGCGGCCGCGACGCCGTGCTGCGCTGGCGGCGGTGCTCTCGATCATCGCGGTGCCCCTCGTGGCGGCGTCGACCGCCGAGGCGGCGGACGCCTGCGATCCGGCGCAGGCCTGCGTCATCGTCAAGGTCGTCTCGACGTCGGACGGCAAGGGCACGACGCTGGAGACCCGCTACTTCAACGCGAGCGAGCTCCAGGCCTGGGGCGACGGCCTCGTCACGGCCCCGCCCTATCTCACTCGCGGCCAGAGCGGGAAGGTCTCGCCTCGGCCCCGGCCCGCCACAGCCCTGCCTCTCCGCACCCTGCTCTCGTCGCCGGTGTTCACGAAGGATCCCGAGACTGCTGTGACGTTCTCCGAGTCCAACGGCACCTCCGCGCCGACGGTGCTCGACAAGCCCGACTTCAGCGACCCCGCGACGGCGACCGACAAGGACCCATATCCCTTCCTGGACGACCTGCAGCCCGCGCTCTACGTCACGGGCACCGGACAGATCGGTTACGTCCGGCCGCTGCGCGACGAGGATGACGTCAACTCCACCGACCAGTTCAAGGTCGACCCGGGCAGCAGCGTCACGCTCACGATCCACACCACCGGCAAGCTGCTCCAACCCGTCGCCCACGCCAGCAGCACGTCGGTCGACACCAAGGCGACCGTCTCGTTCTCCACGACGTACGCCCAGAAGTTGCGCACCAACATCATCAAGTGGCGCTGGACCTTCGGCGACGGCGAGACGCTGCACTCCGCCCAGGAGAAGCCGACCCACCGCTACGCCACCAAGGGCACCTATCCGGTGTTCGTCGAGGTGCGCGGCACTGACGGCTCGTACGGGCGATCGGCGCCCATCGAGATGAAGGTCGCCAAGCCGCCCAAGCCGCCGAAGACCAGCGGGGGCGGCGGCACAGGTGGCGGCACGGGTGGCGGCGGCACCGGCGGTGGCTACATCCCGCCCTACATCCCCGCTCCCCCGAGCATCGACAACCCGCCATCGGTCGACAAACCGCCGACGACCGACCAGCCGACCACGCCGGTCGACGACGGGCTCCAGGAGGTCGAGGGCTTCGTGCTCGCCGGCGCCGGGGCCGAGCAGGGCGAGAGCATTCCCGGCACGCAGGCCCAGCCGCAGCCGACCAAGGCCAGTGAGCTGTCCACCAGCCGCAAGATCAGCGGAGCTGTGATCGGCGGCCTCGCCGTCATCCTGCTGCTGGGACTCGGCGCCGAGATCGAGACACGATGGGCCAGCACGAGGCTGGCCCACCTGAGGAGACGTACATGAGCGAGCGCAGCGAGCGAACAATTCAAGCAATCATGCCGGCGCATCCGTACCGTGCCTTTCCTACGGAGGCTCCGGCATGACCGACGGCATCTACAGCATCATCTTCCACGTCGCGGAGGCGCTGGAGCTCCCGGTGGTGATCCTCGCGCTGCTGGCGCTGGCCGCCGTGCTCGTGGAGACGGGGATGTTCATCGTCGAGCTGGTCAAGCGCCGCCGCCGTACGTTCACCGCGCTGGCCCGCTCCGGCGCATCGGCCCGCGAGGCCGTCGACGCCGGGCGTACGACCGAGGCGTCCGCGTTGCTGCAGACCGTGGCGTGGAGCAGTGCCGTCGGTGCCGCGTTCAGCGTCATCGTCAAGGAGGTCGGCAAGACCGGCGCCGACACCCGCATCGCCAAGGAGCTCGCCGACTTCGACTTCTCCCGGCAGGGCCGCCTGTCCCGCACGCGCCTGCTGGTGCGCGTCGGCCCGGCGCTCGGCCTGATGGGCACGTTGATCCCCCTGGCGCCCGCGCTCGACGGCCTCGCCCGCGGCGACGTCGACGCGCTCACCGAGAACCTGCGGCTCGCGTTCTCGATCACGGTGCTCGGCATCCTGATCGGCGTGCTCGCCCTCGGCCTGTCGCTCGTACGCGAGCGGCTCTACGGCCAGGACTTCTCCGATCTCGAGTACATCGCTGCGGTGCTCACCGACGACGGCACGGGCGCCTCAGCGGTCAACCCGGTGCCGACGAAGCCGACGCCGGCCGCGACGCTGCGCGATCCCGCACCGCTGACGCCCAAGGCCGACCTGCCGCCGCTGACGGAGACCACCTCATGATCCACGTGACGCCTCGCGCCCGCATCTCCCGCGACAACGCCGGCGACCCGCTCGACGGCCTGGTCAACATGTTCGACATCGGCATCGTCCTCGCGGTCGCGTTCCTGCTGGCGGCGCTGTCGTCGCTCGGCCTCGAGGGCGCGGTCAGCGACAAGGGACTGGTCAAGCCCGCGCTCGGCGAGGTCACCACCAAGCCCGGCGAAGAGGTCAAGGATGTGCCGCCCAACGGCACCAAGACGGTCGGCCGCGGCACACCTGTCGGCACGGTCTATCGCCTCGCCGACGGCCGCCTCGTCTACGTCACGCAGGACGCCGCAGGCAGTACGACGGCGACGCCCTCGCCGTCCGACGCGACGCCGAGCGTGCCGACACCGAGCACCCCGACCGTCCCGACGCCGAGCTTCCCGACGACGCCGACGCCTTAGTCACCCTGCGGCGGTGGATCTTCCACCGTTTGAGCTCCCACAAGGTGGAGAAGTCACCGCTGCGACCCAAAGGTGGAGAATCCACCGCTCAGGCGCCGGCACCCTTCAACGCGAGCCCGGTGATCCAGGCGATCTCGGCGGCGGCCTCCCGGGCCGGCTTCGAGGGGCGGGTGATCGCCGACAGCACGAGGCGTACGACAACCTCGACCGCGACCTCGAGCTCGTCGTCGGTGAACGGCGTCGGCGGATAGAGGTCATCGACGCACTGCTTTACGACCTCTACGGCAGCCTCGACGATCTCGCCGGACTCCGTCGTCAGGATCTGCAGGAAGTCGGCGTCCTGCTCCTCGGGCAGCGACGTGACGATCGTGCGGACCAGCAGGCTCTGCTCCCCCATCAGCAGGGCACCCTCGCAGGCCGCGCGGATGCCCTCGACGAGCGTCGTCTCCGCCGACATCCGATCGCGGACGACGTCGAGGAACCGAACCAGCTCACGCATCGCCAGCTGTTCGGCGAGCCCGTGCTTGTTGCCGAACTCGTTGTAGACGGTCTGCCGGCTCACGCCCGCCCGCTCGCCGATGCGAGCCATCGTGACGCTCGACCAGCCGGTGTCCTCGATCATGGCCTGCGCGGCATCAAGCAGCCGCTCGCGGACCGGCGCGACGGCGGTGGTCGTCATGATTCGGCCCCCAGCACGTCCTCGAGACGCTGACCGGCAGCGATCCACTTCTCGGCGGCCCGGATGTCGCGCGGCCGGCCGATCCCGACGGCACCGCGTACGACGCCCTCGTCCAGCAGGTAGGCGATGAAGTCCCGGTCGTCCAGTGAGCCGTGCACCACGAGCTCGTGGGACGTCTCGGGCCACCCGGTCACCTGCAGGTTGTGGCCGTACTGGTCCGACCAGCACCACGGCACCTCGACGAACGGCTCCTCAGCGCCCGCCATGACCTTGCCGATCGCACTCCCGTGATTCTGCGCGCCCTGCCAGTGCTCGACGCGGTGCCGGCCGCCGAGCACGCCGTTGGGCTGGTTGGCGACATCGCCGGCCGCGAACACGTCGGGCGCCGACGTGCGGCCGAACGCGTCGACCACGATGCCGTTGGCGACCTGGATGCCGGCCGCCTCGGCGAGCTCGACGTTGGGCTCCATGCCGACGGCGACCACGACGACCTTCGCCGACCACGTACGCCCGTCCGTCGCGCGTACGACCGTCTCGCCGCCTTCATCTTCGATCGACGCCACCTCGACGCCGGTGTGCAGATCGGTGCCCTCGCTCTTGTGCAGGTCGACGTAGAGCTCGCCGAGCTCGGGCGGCAACAGGCGCGGCAGGGGCAACGCCGCCGTCTCCAGCAGCGTCACCTCGCAGCCGGTCGTCCGCGCGCTCGCGGCAATCTCGGAGCCGATGAGCCCGGCGCCGACGACGATCAGGTGGTGCCCAGGTGCGAGCTCGGACTGCAGGCTCGGCGCGTCGGCAAGACTGCGGAGCGTACGAATGCCGGAGGCCGACCAGGGGTTGCGCGCGCGTCCACCGGTCGCGAGCAGCAGCTGGTCGTAGCCGACCTCCTCGCCGTCAGCGAGGCGGACGACATGCGCGTCGACGTCGATCGCCTCGACCGTGACGCCGGTGCGCAGACTGACCGACTGCTGCTCGTACCACTCGGGCTTCTTGATGCGGATCTCGTCGGGCGTCTTCTCGCCGCGGACGATCTCCTTGGACACCGGAGGGCGGCGATAGGGCAGCTCGGGCTCGGCGCCCAGCAGGTCGATCTCACCCTCGTAGCCGCTGCGCCGCATCGCCGCGGCCGCGCTGACCCCGGCGATGCCAGCCCCGACGATGACCGTCCGGTGGGTCATTCAGACCAGCTCGAGCATCGTGAAGTCGGCCTTGGCGGCACCGCAGTCGGGGCACGTCCAGTCGTCGGGGATGTCCTCCCACTTGGTGCCCGGAGGGATGTCCTCCTCGGGCCAGCCCTCCGCCTCGTCGTAGATGAAGCCGCACTGCTGGCATTCCCAACGCTTCATGGCTTGTCTCCCTTGGCTCGGGTCTCGGCAGCGATGATGTTGCCGTCCTGGTCGTTGTGCTCGAACTCCTCGATCGGCAGGAAGTCGACCTGCTCACGTACGCCGCAGTCGGGGCACGTCCAGTCGGCGTCGATCTCCGCGAACGGCGTGCCGGCCGGCCAGCCCTCCCTCGGGTTGCCCTGCTCCTCGTCATACACGTACTCGCAGTTGGGGCAGATAAACAAGCTCATGCCGTCACCTCCACCAGAAGCCCACGATACGGAGGCGCCGGCATGACCACTTCATTGTTCACTCGCTGGCGCTGGCTCATGCTGCGACCTCCTCGTCCTTGCTCGTCCCGACGCCGTACCTCCGCACGTACGCCTCAGCGGTGCGCGGGTGCAGGTTGGCGCGGCCGATGTCGCCGTCGTAGTGACCGAGCACCCGCTGGTCCATGACCTTGCGCCACACCTGCGGGATCCAGGTCAGGACGATCATGCCTGCATAGCCCGTGGGCAGGACCGGCGCCTCCTTGAAGTCGCGCAGCGCCTGGTAGCGGCGGGTCGGGTTGGCGTGGTGGTCGCTGTGTCGCTGTAGGTGGTAGAGCAGCACGTTGGTGCCGATGTTGTTGGAGTTCCAGCTGTGGCTCGGGTTGACCCGCTCGTAGCGGCCGGAGTCGAGCTTGGCCCGTTTCATGCCGTAGTGCTCGAGGTAGTTGACCGACTCCAGCAGCCAGATGCCCGCTGCCGCCTGGATGACGAGGTAGGGCAGGATCTCCCAGCCGAACGCGATCGTCAGCCCGCCCCAGAGGACGACGGAGAACATCCAGGCGTTGAACAGGTCGTTCTTGATCGACCAGTGCGTCTTCTTCTGGCGCTCGAAGCGCTTCTTCTCCAGACCCCAGGCGCTCGTGAGGCTGCCGAGGATCGTGCGCGGCATGAACTCCCAGACGGTCTCGCCGAGGCGGCCGCTCGCCGGGTCCTCCGGAGTCGCGACGCGTACGTGGTGGCCGCGGTTGTGCTCGATGAAGAAGTGGCCGTAGAACGTCTGCGCGAGGGCGACGCGAGCGAACCAGCGCTCGTGCTCCTCCTTCTTGTGGCCGAGCTCGTGCGCGGTGTTGATGCCGATGCCGGCGACCATGCCGAGGCCCAGCGCAAGGCCGATCTTCTGCACGACGGTCAGCGGGTCGTCGATGCCGGGCAGTGTGCCACCGCCGAGCAGGAAGGCGCCCCAGATCAGGCCGGCGATCTGCACCGGGATGAACGCGTAGGTCACCCAGCGGTAGTAGCGGTCCTCCTCCAGCGCCTCGATCAGCTCGTCGGGCGGGTTGTTGGGGTCGAGACCGGCCAGCAGGTCGAACAGTGGGATCAGCACGAACACGAAGAACGGGCCGAAGAACCACACGATCGTCGCGCCGGTCCACGCGTAGAGCCCCCACATCATCAGCGGGATCAACGGGATGATCGCGCCCATGATCCACAGGTAGCGCTTCTTGTCGCGCCACTGGATGACCTGGCCGTCAACGGTTGCCTGGATCGTCATGCTGGTTTCCTCCTCGTACGCCTTGGGAGAGGCGCTTTACAAGAAGGTAGCAAATGTAAAGTCGAAGCGCAATGGTCCGATTCAGACGATGGCCTCGTCGGCCAGGCCGGTGACCGGACGGCTCTCCCCGAGCCGAGCGCGCAGCCTGGCCTGGAACGGTGCCAGCGCACGATGGAGGGCAAACGCGATGCCGAGCGACAGCGGACCCATCCAGAGCGACTGGATGGCGCCCCACAGCTCCTCCGTCAGCTGCAGCAGCGGGAAGTGGACGAGGTACCACTCGTACGACACGACGCCGACCGCCACCATGGGCCGCGAGGCGAGCGCCCGTGCCACCGGGCCGGAGGCGTCCGAGGCGATCGCGCCGATCACCAGCACGGCACCGACGACGGCGAGCGTGTACGGCAGCGCGTCCCACAGCACCGGGCCGACGCCGGCCCCGACCAGGACGAGCGTGAGGCCGAGCACCAGCACCGCTCCCGGTCGCCGGACCCGGCGACCGTCCAGCCAGTACAGACCCAGCGCACAGCCGATCAGCAGTCCCGACGGCCGGGCGACGAAGCTGCCGGGGACGAGGTAGATGAGGCCCTGCGTGACGACGCCCAGCACGCCGACCAGCGCTGCGCACTGCATCAGGGTGAGCCGGTCGCGGAAGAACTTCGCCAGCACGATCGGCCACAGGAGATAGAACCACTCCTCGAACGCGAGCGTCCACGTGTGGAAGAAGAACTGCCCGGTCAGCAAGGGTGTGAGGTAGAGCAGCGCGGCGATCGCGCCGACCAGCTCCCACCGACCCGCCACGACCACCGCAGCCGGCGTCATCACCACCACCGTCACGACCAGTGCGGGCATCAGCCGGATCGCGCGCCGGGCGTAGAACCGGCGACGGGAGAAGGTGCCCGCCCGCATCTGCTCGGCGACCAGGGCCGTGATGAGGAAGCCCGACAGCACGAAGAAGACGTCGACGCCGAGGACGCCGAACTCGAGCGGCCCTCGCTCGACCCCCGACGCATGGTGCAGCACCACGAGGACGATCGCCAGGGCGCGCAACCCGTCCAACGCCGGCAGATAGCCGAGTCGGGCCCGAGGGGCGGGGGTCGCTGCTGGCATCTCGTCACGATATGACCATCGCGCCGGCCGGAAGGCCCGAATGCGCAAAGCCGCACGCGCGCCCGCAGGCTCACCTACCGTGGGTTGGTGCACCGTGGAGGGCGTGAGTCGCGACCGTCGGACGTACCGGAGGCCGAGTCGTCGGCGCCGGTACGCGTAACGCTGCGCCAGACGCTGGGGCTGTGGCTGCTCTTCGCGCTGGTCCTGGCCTGGCCGTTCGTCCTCAACGCAGCGTGGGGCGTGCATGTGGGGTTCGGCGACGTGCACCTCTACCGGCTGTGGGCGCTCGACGGCGTCGAGCACGGGCGCTGGCCGGTGCTCGACTTCGACTGGATCTACCCGCTCGGAGCGCTGGTGCCGATCGCCCTGTTGTCACCGTGGGCCCATGACCAGATCTACGAGTCGCTCTTCATCGGGCTGACTCTGATGATGGTCGCCGTGATCATGATGGCGGTCCGTGACCGCATCGGCGTACGGGCAGCGGCGTGGTGGCTGCTGTTCTTCCTGCTGCTCGGCCCGGTCGCGATCTCTCGGCTCGACGGCATCGCCGCGGCGCTGGCAACCGTCGCGCTCCTCGTGATCGTCAGACGACCACGGCTGGCGACCGTCCTGGTGCTGGCCGCTGCCTGGGTCAAGGTGGCTCATGCAGCGTGGATGATCCCGCTCCTCGTCTGCTCGCGGCGCAGGCTCCGCGACGTCCTGGTGCCCGCACTCCTCATGACCTTCCTGATCGGCGCGATCGCCGTCGCCCTGGGCGCGCAGTCGCATCTGTTCAGCTTCGTCGACGGCCAGTCCGGCCGCCGCCTGCAGATCGAGTCGGTCGCCGCGACGCCGTTCCATCTGCTCAACGCGTTCGGACGACCCTCCGGGCTGTACGGCAACATCCAGCTGGCGGCCTGGGAGTTCATCGGTCCCGGCGCGACACGGGTCGCGCACATCCTCGACGTGCTGATGCCGGTCACCGTTCTGGCCGTCGGAGCGCTCACGCTGGCGGCCGTACGCCGCAGCCGCATGCCGAACCACGAGCTGCTGCTGCTGTCGCTGCTCGCGACCACGCTCGCGCTGCTGGTCTTCAACAAGGTGGGGTCGGCGCAGTACGTCGTGTGGCTCAGTTCCCCCGTCGTCGCGTCGTTCGCGCTCGGCGCCGACCGTGACCGGGTGTGGCGAACGATCCGCGGCCTGACGCTGGTGGTCGCCGCCGGGACGCAGCTCATCTATCCCATCGGCTACGACGCCTTGATCGACGGGGACGCCTGGGCGGTGGTCATCCTCGTCCTGCGCAACGCCGCACTGGTCGCTCTGCTGTTCGTCACGTGCCGGACCCTCTGGGCGGCAAGCCGCCCGGACCGCGCGGCTCTGTCTACTTCAACTGACCGAGATTGTTAGCGAGCTCGATGAACGCAGGTGCCAGCACGACGATGAAGAGCACCGGGAAGATGCACGTCATCAACGGGAACAGGATCTTGACCGGCACCCTGAGCGCTGTGGCCTCGGCGCGCGCCTTGCGGCGGAAGCGCATCTCCACGGACTGGTTGCGCACGACCGTCGCGATCGAGACGCCGTACTGCTCGGCCTGGGTGATCGCCTTGACGAAGCTGCGCAGGTCGTCGACGTCCGTACGGTCCGCGAGCGCCTGATAGGCCTCCCGCCGGCTCATGCCGAGCCGCATGTCCTGCACCGTGCGCACGATCTCGTCGGCCAGCGCGCCCTGCCGGCGCTCGCCGATGCGGGCGAAGGCCGATTCGAAGCCGAGCCCTGCCTCGATCGAGATCGTGACCTGGTCGAGCACGTCGGGCAGCTCGTGGAGTATCTCCAGCTGACGCGCCTCGGCCCGGTTCTTGACGAACACGTCCGGCAGGAAGAAGCACGCCACGACCAGCGCGATCCCGACCGCCCACATCATCTTTCCGCCGCCGTCCGAGACGAGCGTGAACAGGATGAGGAGTCCCACCAGCGCCAGCACCGGCTTGAGCACCAGGACCCGGCTCAGCGTCAGCCCTTCGGGACGGCCAGCGAGCATGATGTTGCGCTCGATCTTCGACACGGCGGCTGCCGAGGCCAGCACCTTCATGACGCCAGACCGGGCGCCATCGTGCGCCAGCAGTTCAGGTCCTGCGCTTTCAGCGGGGCCGCTCGAACGGCCCGAGGTGCTGACCACAAGCCGGGCCTTGACCGTCTTGTCGGTGCCACCGACGACTCCCAACGCGGACGCCAGGAGCAGGCACGCGCCGAGCATGAGCAGGATTCCGAGAGGCAGCATGTCAGAACTTCACATTCACGATCGCGCGCATCCACAACCCGCCGATGATGTAGAGCACCACTGAAGCGCCCAGCAACGCCCATCCGAGGCTGGTGCCGATCAGAGGCGCCATGTAACCCGCGTTGATCCAGTAGTAGAACGCGGCGAGGGCGATGGGCAGGATCATCAGCACGATCGCCGAGAGCTTGCCCTCGGCGGCCAAGGCGTTGACCTGCTCACGCAGCTGGTTGCGCTCGCGCATCGTCGCACCGACCCGGTCGAGCACCTCGTTGAGGTTGCCGCCGGTGTCGCGGTGGATCGCGACGGCTTCGGCCACCCACCGGAAGTCGTCGCTCGCCATCCGGTCTGCGGTCTGCTCGATGGCCACGACGAGATCCCGGCCGATGCGGTTCTCGTTGATGATCCGGGCGAACTCCTCAGCGGTCGGCGAGTCGGCGTCGCGCGCCACGGCGTCGAGCGCCTGCGGGAAGCTGAAGCCGGCCCGCAAGGCCGAGGCAATCATCTGGACGGTGTCGTCCAGCTGCTTGGTGAACAACGCACGTCGACGATCCGTCAGGATGAACAAGTAGACCTTGGCACCTACCGGCACCAACAGGGCCAGGACAAGCCCGAACCAGAACGATCCAGTGAGCAACGTGATGACCGACAGCACGCTCGCGGCGACGGCGGCCACGAGGACCACGACGTTGCCGGGCGTGATCCGCAGCCCAGCCAGTTCGAGCTCCTTGGCGCCGAACGGGGTCCAGGAGCTGCGGCGCAGCAGGTCGTCGACGCGCTCGACCAGCTGGTCCGACGAGAAGTTGAGGCCCGACTTCTGGTCGGTGCCGCCGAACGTACGGCGCGAGGCCGGGACACGGGAGACGGGCGCCGCGAGCACGGCGTAGGCCAGGGCCGCAATCGCGAGGAGGACACACACCCCTCCGGTCAGGATCAGCACGTCATCCTCCCTGCATCGCGAGACTGTCGAAGTTGAAGTTGATGCCCATCTCCTCGAACTTGTCGGTGAACCGTGGCCGGATCCCGGTCGAGATCTGGGTGCCACGGAACCGGCCGTGCACGTCGACCCCGGCCGCGTGGTCGAAGACGAACGCGTCCTGGAGCACGACGGTGTCGTTCTCCATGCCGAGGACCTCGGTGACGGCCGTGATGCGGCGCGAGCCGTCCCGGAGGCGGCTGAGCTGGATGATCAGGTCGACCGCGGACGACGCCTGCTCGCGGATCGCGCGGGCCGGCAGGTCCATGCCGGCCATCAGGACGAGCGTCTCGAGGCGCGCGATGGCGTCGCGCGGCGAGTTGGCGTGCAGCGTCGAGATCGAGCCGTCGTGACCGGTGTTCATGGCTTGCAGCATGTCGAGGCTCTCGCCACCACGGACCTCACCGACGACGATGCGGTCGGGGCGCATGCGCAACGCGTTGCGGACGAGCTCGCGGATGTTGATCTCGCCCTTGCCCTCGATGTTGGGCGGCCGGCTCTCGAGGCTGACCACGTGGTCCTGCTGGAGCCGGAGCTCGACCGCGTCCTCGATCGTCACGATGCGCTCGTCGGCAGGGATGAACGATGAGAGGACGTTGAGCAACGTCGTCTTGCCGGTGCCCGTGCCGCCGGAGACCAGGATGTTGAGCCGCGCCTGCACACACGCGTACAGGAGCTCGGCGATCCCCTTGGTCATGGTGCCGAAGTTGACCAGGTCGGCCACCTCGTACGGGGTGTCGGAGAACTTGCGGATCGTCAGGGACGAGCCGTTGACTGCGAGCGGCGGGATGATCGCGTTGACACGCGAACCGTCCATCAGGCGCGCGTCGACCAGTGGTGACGACTCGTCGACGCGGCGACCGACCCGGCCGACGATCCGGTCGATGACCCTTCGGAGGTGCTCCTCGGAGTTGAACCGCATGCCACTGAGGCTGAGCTTGCCGAACCGCTCGACGTAGATGCGGTCGTATCCGTTGACCATGATCTCGGTGACGTCGTGATCGGCGAGGAGCCGTTGCAGTGGTCCAAGTCCGAGGGCGTCATCCTCGATGTCCTGGATCAGCCGGCGGCGTTCCTCGGAGGTCAGCGAGAGCGGTTCCTCGTCGACAATGCGGGAGAGCTCGTCGCGCACGAAGCGCCGCAGCTGGTCCTCGGTCAGCGTGGAGTCGTTGATGCGCACGCCGATGCGGTCGAAGAGCGTCTCGACCGCGCGTGCCTTGACCGCGTACAAGCCCTCGGCCAGACGCGAGTCGGCCGACGAGACGTCTTCCGGGTCTGGCGTCGGCTCGGCGATCACGCTCTGGGCAGCAACCGGTGGTTTGGCGGCGAGCTTCTCCGGGATCACGTCGCTCTTGGCCCGAGCCGCCTCGAGTCGTTCACTCAGGCTGGTCATGGCTTCCTCCGACGGCCCATCTTCTTCTTGCTGGGTTTGGCTTCGGCGTCGACCACAGCGACCGGTGCGGGCGGTGCAACCGGTGCGGGCGGAGCAGCGGGCGGGACGCCGTCGAAGACGGCGTCCACGAGCCTGGTGATGGCCTTGGCCACCGGGCCGGGCTTCTTGGCCATCATGAGCGACTCGCCACGGTTGCCGGCCACTGTCACGTCGCCCGACCGCGGCACGCTGACCGCGACCGGCAGGCCGATGACGGTCTCCACGTCTTTCACCGTGAGGCCGGCATTGCGATCGGCGAAGTTGAGCGCCACGTGCCGGCGCGGAGGCAGCAGATCGAGCTCGCTGAGCACGTCGAGCTCCTTGCGCACCGCGCGGATGCTGGTGACGTCCATGCTCGAGACGATGATGACCTCGTCAGCCTTCTCCAGCGCGGCAAGCGTGTGCTCGCCGAGTCCGGCGCCGGTGTCCACCACGACGTAGCGGAACTGGCTGGCCAGCTGGTCGATCAGGTGCTTCACGTCGGCGGACCGCACATGGTCACCCACGGTCGGCGAGTCGTCGCCGGCCAGGACGTAGAAGCCGCCCGCATGGGCCGTGAGGAACGTCTTGAGGATCAACGTGTCCATCGCTGCAGAGGTGCCGAACGCATCGGCGATGCTGTGTGCCGGGTCGAGATCGAGGAGGGTCGCCGCGTCGCCGAACTGGATGTCGAGGTCGACCAGCACGGCATGGGACGGAGCGCGACGTCCGAGCCCCACTGCGAGGTTGGTCGCGATCGTGCTCTTGCCGACGCCGCCCTTGGGCGAGATCACCACGATCACGGTCGACTGGGCGATGTCGGCCACCACGGTCGGAGCCAGGTGCGGCTTGAGCCGGCTGCTCAGGTTGTCAGCGGCACGGTGGACGATGGCCAGCAGCTCGTCGTCGGTGACGAGCGGCGAGATGATCTCGCGCACACCCGACCGCATGGCGTTGAGCGCCGTCTCGGCATCGGGCTCACTGATGAGCATGAGCTCGACCCCGGGCAGCACTCGGTCGATCAGGCTGCCGATGCTCAGGGCTTCCTGGAGCGGCATCGCGTCGCCGATGATCACGATCTCGGGAAGGGCGCCGAGATCCCGGGTGAGCAGCGTCTCGATGTCGCCCTCGCGCGCGTGCTTCTCGACGATCTCCTTGTCGACGGAGGCGACCTGGTGGCCGGGCAACGCGCTGATGCGCCGGGTGATGGCCGCTGTGCCGGCCAGGATCAGGATCTGGGTCATTTCGTGATCTCGCTCTTCGTGACTGAACCGCCACTGCCGGTCGCGGTGTCCTTGTTCTGCTTGGTGAGCCAGAGCTTGCCGAACTCGGCAGCGTTGATGATGCGCCCGGCATTGCGGGTCGTGACCGCGAGCGTGATGAACTGGCCCGAAGCGCCGTCGTCCTTGCCGCCGGTGAGCCCTCCACTGACCCGCGTCACCTTCACGAAGTTCTTGGCCAGTTGGGTGAAGCCGCCGGTGTCGTTGGTCTGATAGCTCGCGACCACGCCGACGAGGTCTCCGGGCCTGAGCACACCACCCGCCGCGCGGGCCACGTCGAGCGGGACCGTGACCTCCTGATAGCCCTTGGGGACGACCGAGACAGCCGCCGGGCCACTGTCCGGCTTGGGTGAACCCTCTTGGGCGAAGCGGGTCAGCAGCAGCTGCTCCCCCGGCTCGAGTGCCACCGTGGTCGAAAGCCCCGACACCTCGCTGAGGTCGGTCACTGCATCCTTGGCGATCGCCTTCTTCGGCAGCTCGACGAGCTCGACGCTCCCGGAGATGTCTGACGCCTTGGTGTCGGCGGGGATCGTCTCCGTGACCTGCAGGACCGATCGGAGCTCGGCACCGTCGAAGGCGCGGTCATTGGCGTTCTGGGTGTAGCTGATCAGCATGACGATCCCGATCAGCGCCAAGAGCGCTGCCCCCGCCACCGCGATTATCCTCTTGTTCATGCCGTCCTGTCCTGTTGATGATTGGCGTCCCCCGGGGGACGGGTGAAGGCGTGCACGGTCAATTGATCAGCTTCACGACGGAGCCGATGTTGGGCCCGCCGACCTCGTAGTCGCCGTCAGGGCTGATGTCGTTGACGAACGCGCCCCAGATGCCGACCTTGCCTGCGGTACAGCTGCCCAGGCAGCCGTTGCTGCTCGTTCCCAGTCGGACACCGCTGATCTTGAACGGCGCGAAGCCGACGATCCTGAAGTCGAATGCCGGTGCGTTGTCGACGAACTTCGACGTCGGAGCGGTTCCGTTGGCCTCGGTCTGGACGCCGCCGTAGTTGAAGTTCCGGGTCGGCGCATAGATCGCGAACAACGTGACCTGGCCCGGCACGAACTTGTCGGCACCTGAGCTGGCGGCGTACTTGTCGGTCTGCTGGCTGTTGAGGCCACAGAGCTGGAAGTCGGCCTGGCTGTTGCCGATCTCGAGCTGGGACTTCCCGTTGTTGACGGATCCGTTGCACCCGCCGTTGGTCGTCTTCCACATGCCACCGATCACCATGCGGGTCGAGCTGCTCAACCCGGTCACATTGACGCCGGTCGGGATCGTCCCGCAACCAGAGGTGAGGTTGTTGTCGTCCTCGAGCTTGCTCTGCGGATCCTTCGCCTTGTACTTCTGGATCTCGTCGTTCGAGTTGGTGTCGATGAAGGTCGGGACGTTCACGGCGGCTTTGGTGTACTCGCACAGCGAGACGAGGAATGGCATGACATTGCCACTCGTTGGGCTGGTGTTCCACGACGCCGTCGAGGTCGCCCGCACGGCCTTGGAGCCGATGCCGAGCAGCCCGAAGAAGATCGTCTTGGCGTTCTTGGTGTTGGTGACCGTGACCGAGGTCGAGCCGATCGACACCGACGGCGCACTGTCGCTGCCGCCACCATTGGCGTTCGAGCTCAGATAGCTCGCCGCCAGGCCGGCGTTGCAGGCGCCGGCCTTGCAGCTCTGCGCCACGGCCAAGGCTCCGGCGTCGGCGCCGTGCTGCACGCGGGCCCGCTGATAGGCCATCGTCGAGGTGTCGATGCCTATGCCGGCGGCCGCCAGCAGGCACACCATCAACGCGGCGACGACGACGAGGGTGGCGCCGCGTTCATCGCGGTCCTGGCGTGTCCTGCCGAACGTCACTCGCATCGCGCTGCACCTTTGCCGATCAGGGAGTAGTTGCCGTTCATGCCGAAGATCGGCACCGACGGGCTCCACGCCTTGGACTTGCTGACCGTCGCGGTGATCGTGTCGCCGGAGTTGCAGCCTCCCGCGATGGTGATGTCACCGGCGGAGACCAGGTTGGTCGACGCTGCGCCCGCCGCCTTGGCGGCCGCGGTCGCGGGTCCGACACCGTCCGGTCCGCACTTGATCGCGTAGTAGCGCGCGGCGATGAAGGCCGCGTTGTCGGCCTGTGCCGCGTTGTGGAACCGGATGCCCCACGCCACGATCACGACGATCAACGGGCAGAGCACGATGAGCACGAGGGCGAACTCCACCAGGGCAGCGCCCCGCTCTTCATCCTTCATGCCCCACCTCCGTCACGATGTGACGGTCGGTGACGCTCCGCTATCCCCAGCGAAGCGTCGACCGCCGCCATTTCCCGAGCTTGCTGACCCGTGTGGATCAGGTCGTGATGTTGATGCCGTTGATGAACCCCGAGATCTTGCCGCCGAGCAGCTTGACGAGGGCGAGCACGATGCCGGCCATGACCGCGACCAGGATCGCGTACTCCGTCATCGACGCACCACGCTCCTCGCGGGTCTCGATCCGGTGCAGCAGCGTGGAGTACGCCAGGAAGAGATGAGCGGTGATCATGTTCATGTGAGTTTCCTTTTGGTATGTGGCCGCACCCGTCGGCGCCCTCGGATTTGACGGTAGGCCTCACGGCGAACCCCGGACGGGAAACCTGCAAATACAGTCATTAATGACTAGACGAATTGCCGGGGATGACTAGGTGTGAAGGTTGACGCCGGCCATCAGGGTCGAGATCTGGCCACCCATGAAGGTCGCTGCGGCAAACACGACGCCGGCGATGACCGCGACGAGGATCGCGTACTCGACCATCGACGCACCTCCTTCGCGGCTGGCGCGGTCGGGCGCGCCGAGACCTGCGCGGCGCAGACGCTTCATCACCTGATTCATGGCGCTACCTCGAGTCATCGCACCACCGCGCAGCGCGGTGGTGCGATGAAAGGTATGCCCCCCGACATGCCTCATGCCTCGGAAATGCCCGGAAATGGCCCGTTCGGACTACGGATCAGGTGGTGATGTTGATGCCGTTGATGAACGTCGAGAGCTTGTCGCCCAGCAGCTTGACGAGGGCGAGCACGATGCCGGCCATGACCGCCACGAGGATGGCGTACTCCGTCATCGACGCGCCACGCTCCTCGCGGGTCTCGATCCGGTGGACGAGAGCGGCGTAGGCCATGAAGAAGTGAGCGGTGATCGTGTTCATGTGGAGCTCCTTGGTGTATTCGCCGCACCCGCACGGCGTCCCCCGCCTCGCACGCTAGGCCCGACGCGCATCCAGTGGTGCAGAACCTGCAAATACAGTCATTTATGACTAGCCGGCCTGCCTCATCAGCACCCTCGAACGTCACAAAAACCGAGTCGTGCTGCGGTACGCCCCCGAAGCGCCCCGTACCGCAGCACGACCACACGTGGCCCGTTCCGGCACCGATCAGGTCGTGATGTTGATGCCGCTGATGAAGCTCGAGATCTTGCCGCCCAGCAGGGTGACGAGGGCCAGGACGATGCCGGCCATGACCGCGACGAGGATGGCGTACTCCGTCATCGACGCGCCACGCTCCTCACGGTCCTCCAGGCGACCGACCAGCATCGCGTAGGCCAACAGGAGACGCTCGGTGATGATGTTCATGCGATTTCCTTTGTCTTGCGGGTGGCCGCATGGTGCGACGCCCCTCGGGGGTTCGAAGAGGCCGGGACGGCTTCTCCGGTGAGGCGGACCAGGTGGTCCTGCGGCCGGGACACGTTCGTCCCTTCCGCCACCGAGCGGTCGGCGACCGCTCGAATGCTGATGGGCTGGCCGGCAGCTGCCCGGCCCGTACGCGTCATGCGACGTCCACTCCGCGGTGCTTGGCCACGACGCTGAGCTCGCCCTCGTGGATGCGCTGCACGAGGTGCGCGATGGCCTTGCCGAACGGCCCTCCGCGCTTGCGCCAGACGGCCGGCGTGCCGAAGTTGGCCGCGGCCGGCACCTCCGCGGCGCTCGGCACCACGACGTCGACCGGGATCCCCAGCAACGACTCGATCTCCCGCGGTCCGACACCATGCGTGCGCTCTGCCCGGTTGAGGACGACGTGGCGCGACTCCGGCACATCGCCGACGGACGACAACATCGCCAGCTGTCGGCGCAGGGCGCGGGCACTCGACACGTCCATCGACGTCACCGCGACGTGATCCGTGGCGACGCCGACTGCCGCGACCGTGAAGGGGTCGAGCCGGGCGCCGGTGTCGACCACGACATAGCGGAACTCCGCCGCCAGTCGTTGGAGCAGGCGAGAGACGGCCTCCGGCGTCGCCCGGTCGACGACGGTCGGGGTCGGTGACGAACAGAGCACCCACAGGCCACCGGCATGTGCGGTGAGGAACGTCTTGAGCACCAACGAGTCCATCGACGACCGCACCTCGAACACGTCGCCGATCGTCCCGAGCGGGTCGAGATCGAGCATCAACCCGACGTCGCCGAACTGGAGGTCGAGGTCGACGAGCACGGTGTCCCGCGGAGCCTCGGCGGCGAGCGCCACGGCGAGGTTCACCGCCACCGTGCTGCGTCCGACCCCGCCGCGCGGCCCGGTCACCACGATGATGCGGCTCGAGTCCTCCGGGGCCGCTTCGGCCGGCACCCCATGGACACCGATGCTCCGGACGTTGCTCCCCTCGAACCTGGCCCACAGCGACTCGATGTCGTGCGCCGACGCTGACGACGGGATGACATCCCGTACGCCGGCGCGCATCGCCTCGACCATCGAAACGCGATCGGGGTCGGACACCAGCACCACGTGGGCGCCGGGAACCTCCCGGCGGATCGCCTCGGCGAGGGTGAGCGCCTCGCCCACTGGCAGCAGGTCGCCGACCATCACGACGTCCGGCGCGCTCAGGCCGCCGACGAACGCCGCCAGGCCGCCGAGCGCGATCACGCGATCGAGCTCCTCGGCCTCGATCGTGGCGACGCGGTGATCGCCCAGCGACATCGCGTGGCGGGTGAAGGTGGGGTTGGTGGCAAGCATCAGGACCCTGGTCATGTCGGTTCTCCCTTTGAAGTGGTGTGCATGCATCCCCCTAGTCGCTGATCGCCACGGACGACGCACCGAAGTCGGCGCCCGTCGGCGAGTAGGTGAAGTCCGGGTCTCGGGTGAAGGACTTCACGAAGTAGCCCTGGATCCCCTGGCAGCCGACGCTCGCCGGCGGGTGCGTGAGCAGGTTGATCGCGCCGCACAACGGCGCATTGGGATCCAGGTTGGAGTTCGTCGGGAAGTTCCAGCCCGTGATCTTGAACGGGGCGAAGCCGAGAACCTTGACGCCGATCCGCGGCGGGATCTTCGTCTTGTAGGTGCAGATCGACAGGATGCAGACGTCGACCACCAGCTCGAGCCCGAGCTGGTCGAGCGTGATGGACGGCTGGTAGATCGGCACCAGGATGACCTGGTTCTTCTTGATCGAGCTGCCCAGCTTGGTGATGCAGTTGGACGGGATGACCGAGCTCACGGTGCTGCCGAGGAAGCCGTCGATCGTCCCGACCTTCATGTTGCAGACCGACGAGTTCCAGTTGAACGTGCTGTGCAGCGCGTCCTCGATGCCGGACAGCCAGATCGGGCCGCGCAGCATCTTGAGGTTGAGCCCATCCGGGCTCGTGCAGGAGTCCGTGACGTTGAGCAGCTCACCCAGCAGTCCCGTGATGAGCCGGCCGAGCGCACCACCTTGGACGATGACGTTGAACACGACGCTGATCAGGTCCGAGCGCAGCAGGATCGGGGTCGTCGCGGGCGCCTGGTTGGCCTTCCACATGCAGTACGGCACCGCCATCGGCAGCATCGGCGCTCCCTCGACGGGGTGCCCGGAGTAGGTCGCCGTGGCCGAGGCCTTGACGGTCTTCGACCCGATGCCGAGCAGGCCGAAGAACCCCGTGTTGACCGTCTTGTCGACCTTCACCGTCACCGAGGCCGAGCTCGAGTTGACGGTTCCCGGGATGGTCGCGGTCCCACTGCCGGAGTTCTGCGTGACGAAGTAGTTCGCCGTGCTCTGCGCCCCGGCCTGGCTGCAGGTCGACTTGTTCTGCGCACAGTCCAGCGCGATCGCGTTGACCGCGGCGTCGGCGGCGTGCTGGATCCGCGTCCGCTGGTACGCCATGTTGCTCGTGTCGATGCCGATGCCGGTGGCCGCCACCAGGGCGGTCATCAGCATGCCGACAACCACAGCCGTCGCCCCTCGCTCCTCCGAGCGGGCAGGCCGACGCGAAAACCAACCGATCATCCCCGGGCTCCCTCTCCCGTTGGACTCACCAGCTGCAGTCGTGGGTCACCACGACCCCGCACGTGAGCTCAGGTTCAGGACCGGCTCCCTCCGGTCCTGGTGCTGCTACGCCATGACGGCGCGAGCTCGCTACGTGCGGCTATCACCTCGCAGAACGTTCATGATCACTCCCTCTGTTGTCGTGCATCGTCGCCGAGGCGACGCTCCCTGGCCAGAACATACTCCCGGCCAACCTGTCACATATCCACTTCGGGCGAATTCACCGAGTTGTGCTGCGATTCCAGCGAGTAATGGCAGCAAGATCGCGCAGCGCGCCGGGCGCGAGGACCATACCGAGCACCAAAGGACCGGCCCAGAGGAAGCCCCAGACGATGTTCTCGGGCCGTCCGACGAACAGCGTCAGCACGACCCAGAACGCGATCCACGCGAGCACCCGGTTGGCCAGGGGCGAGGCGATCGAGGCCCAGCCGAGCAGCCCGAGCACCAGCACCAGAACGCTCAGCAGGTCGGGCCCGGCACCTGCGAATGTCGTCAGCCGGACCGTCTCCAGGACGTGCGTGAGGCCGTCATGGGCGAACCAGCCCGGAGACTCCGGATCGCTCGCGGAGGTCTGCCGGGCCACCGCCCACAGGTGCACCGCATAGGTGACCGCGAAGAGCCCGCCGGCCGCGATCCAGGCCGTGGCCTCCCGGCGCCTCCGCTCACCCATCGCGGCCACCGCCATGATCACGAGGTAGGGCGCAGCCAGCTCACGGAAGAGGCACGCGACGAGTCCCAGCACCACGGCTGCGGCGAAGCGCTCGGACGTACGCACAGCGAGCGACAGGACGACCAGCAGTCCGGCCCAGCACTCGTGCTGGGTGACCTGGATCGGACCGACGTATGGACCGAAGGCGACGAGGGCACCCAGACCACTCAGCAGGAAGAAGGCCCGCCGGGTGTCGACACTCTCGAGCCCCTTGATCATCGCGAGACCGGCGACCACGGCGAGGGCAGCGAGCACGGCGATGCCATGACGCCAGCCGCCAAGCCCCGCCAGGAGCCACGTGAGCGTCGGCTCGCGGACGGTCATCGCGGGTCGAACGGGATAGTCGCGCTCGAGCTGCTCGGCGACCGAGGCGGAGTAGAACCCCTCGCCGTGCCGGACGTGGTCGATGACGGCCCGGTAGAGGTCCTTGTCCGCGTCGTGCCTCGACGACTGGGTCGCGTAGTCCTGCAGAGGCCCGACAGCCAAAGCCGCGCCGACGATCGCGAGCACCACGATGCCCAGGACGGCGAGACGCGCGTACGGCGGCCAGCCGGCAAACCGTCTGGAGACCGTCATGGTCGCCCGCTCTTCGGGGGTTCCAGCAGCACGTATCCGGCATCCTCGTCGACGAGTCGCCAGCCGCTGTCCCGCAGGGCGCCGACGAGCGGCTCACCTGCGACGAGCACGGCCAGCACCGGATCGGCGCGAGCCACGTATGCCTGCCACCCGGGCTGCGCCTGCATCACGCTCAGCGTCCGCTCGAGATGGCTCACCGGATAGGCGTCGAAGAGTCCGTCGACGACGACGTTGACCTGCGGGTGCCGCCACACCAGCCAGCTGCCGGCGGGTGGATCATTGAGCACCGTCTCGCCGTCACGTACGGCGTCCAGTCGGGCGTCGAACGCTGTCGGGACCTTGGCCGGCTCGTCCGAGGTGTGCGGCACCACGAGCCCCAGCACGACGGCCATCGCGGCACCCGTCAGCCAGAGTCGTCTCAGCTCGACGGATCGGGACCCGGCGTCCAGCGGGAACGACACCCGCTCCTGCAGCGCGCGGACGCACAACGGGACGACGATGAGTCCGGCGAGCGCCACCGTGCGGCCGTTGAGGACGATGCCGCCGGCGGCCATGGCGATCAGCAGACCCTCGGCAACCGTGAGCTGCTTCCGGCTCGCGAGCAGGACACCCGCCAGCACGACCATGATCGCTGCTGGCCACGGCTCGATCGAGGCGAACGACGCGCGCTGCCACTCGCTGATGAGGTGTGAGCGGTCGTTCACGACGAACGGCGTCAGCAGCAGCTTCGGTCCGACCGGCGTCAGCGCGGCAGCCGCCAGCGATGCCAGCGGGACCAGGGCGAGCCTGGCCGCCTGCCGCCGGCTCGGTCCGGCCAGGAGCAGGCCCGCCGTGACGGCGAACCCGATCGCGACACCCACGATCCAGAAGCCGTGGCACATCGCCCACAGCCACGTCATCGGGACGAGCCACCATCGGGCCCGGCCGTCCTCCTGCGTGCGGAGCCACACGTGCACCACGAGCGGCACGAGGACCAGGCTGATGAGCTGCGGGCGGGCCGAGAGGCTGCCGGACGCACCGATCAGGGCGAGGCAGGTGCCGAGGGCCGCGATGAGCGGGCTGGCGTACGCCCGGCAGATCCCATAGACCGTGAGCAGGAACGTCAGCAGGCCGACGCCGTAGAGCCAGGCAACACCCGGCAGGCCCGCAACTCGTTCGACGGCCGACATCGCCGCGGCCGCCAACGGCTGGGTCGG
This sequence comes from Aeromicrobium ginsengisoli, assembly GCF_004134905.2. Taxonomy (GTDB): domain Bacteria; phylum Actinomycetota; class Actinomycetes; order Propionibacteriales; family Nocardioidaceae; genus Aeromicrobium; species Aeromicrobium ginsengisoli. Next base: position 1,355,182 of record NZ_SDPQ02000001.1, read on the forward strand.
CACCCAGTCCGTCGTCGCGTACGTCGACCACTGCGGCGGGTCGGCCCAGTGCCACGGTGCGCCGATGTCGGCGCCCAGCCGGAGGTTGAACCAGGTGTCGGCGTTGGAGAGCGGCTGTGCCGCCACCGAGGCGAGCCGCGCCATCAGGATGAGCAGCGCGGCGATCCCCGCCCATCGGAACGCGCGCTGGGACATGGGCGCCAGCATAAGCCGGGCCGGACCGCCGCGTCGGGAAAGCGCGAATGCGGTGTCAGCTGGTGACGGTCACGGGTTCGAACAGGTCCATGCCGACCAGGACCATCGTGTTCTGGCTGACGCACGTCTGCAGGACGATGTCGGTGTGGGGCAGGTCGCGCACCTTGGTCTCGTTGCGCGGTGCGTGCCCGATCGTCTTCACGACGTAGGTGCCGTCCCGCACGCCGTCGCCCGAGAGCTTGATCGCGTCGCCCTTGCCGAGCTTGGGTATCCACGCGAGGCCGCCGCAGTAGTCGTGCTCGGCGATCAGCCGCGGCCGGTAGTCGCCGACGAAGACCGCGATCGGCCCCTTGCAGAGGTCGAGCATGAACTCCGAGCGCTTGAGGCTCGAGGTCGCGAAGATCGTCCGGACGAACTTGGCCTTGGGCGGCTTCGCCGGGCGGACGACCTGGTCGAGGGTCGCGGACTGGAGGGCGGTGGGCCCCGACGACGGCGTCGGTGCGTCGGATCCGGATGACAGCAGGGTCACCGCGAGCACGGCGGTCGCCGCGACGACGAGGGCCGCGAGGATTCGCTTCATGGTGTCACCTCCTGCTCCCACCATCGTACGAGGCGGTGCCCGACCCCGGTGACTCACGAAAAAGTCCAGGCATACGTGAGACGGTGTGGCTGGTCCGGACATCTGCAGGTAGACGTCCGCACACCGCACAGATCGGAGCGCCGGGTGACATCACCGACGACGACCGCCGAAGGCACCGGGGACCGCGAGCTGCTGGCCCGCGCCTCGGCCGGCGACCGGGCCGCGTTCGGCCAGCTGTACGACCGGCACGTGCGGCCGGTCTACTGGCAGGCGTACGCCGTCGTGCGGGACCAGCGCGAGGCCGAGGACGTCACCCAGGACGTGTTCATCACGACGTGGGACAAGATCCGCCGCATCACGGTCGTCGACGACTCGGTGCTGCCGTGGCTGCTCGTCACGGCGCGATACACCGCCCTCAATGCCAGGCGCCGCTCGCAGAAGGTCAGCGCCCGCAGCATCCAGCTCAACGCCGAGCTGCCGGACGACGCATCGGTCGAGGACGAGGTCGTCGCCGGGCAGATCCGCGGCGAGATCGACAAGGCGGTCGCAGCGCTCTCGCCGACCGACCAACGGCTCTACGAGATGTGCGTCGCCGGCGATCACACGTACGAGCTGGCGGCCCGCGAGCTCGGCGTCAGCCACGCCGCGGTCCGCAACCGCGTCTCACGACTCCGCACCCGGCTTCGCGCCGACCTCCGTTCGATGAGGGAGACATCATGACCACCCCCACGCTCAACGACGACCGCATCAGCAAGATGCGCTCCACCGTCATGCACGCGGTCGACCAAGACATCGCCAAGCGCGGTCACCGGGCCCGCACCACGATCGGCCTTGCGGCCGCGAGCGTCGTCGTGATCGGGTTCGGCTCGGTCGGCATCGGCGCGCTGAGCAACGGCGGCGGTGCCGGTGACGGCGCTGACAGCAGCAGCGCCGGTCGCTCCGACCTGCGCGAGAAGAGCTCGGCTCCGCAGGCCGACGACTCGGCCGGCGGCGCCAGCCAGGACAAGGCCGCCGCGCCGGAGGCCGACCGCGAGGTCATCACGACCGGCGAGATCAACGTGACGGTCAAGGACCCGCGCGCGGTCGCGCAGCAGATCAGCGCGTACGCCGAATCGATCGGTGGCCGGGTCGACAGCCGCACCGAGCACGGCGACGGGGACGACGCCTCGGCGTTCGTCACGGTCCGCGTGCCGAGCACCAAGGTCACCGCGACGGTCAAGCGGCTCGACTCCTACGGCACGGTCACCAATGTCTCGCTGCAGAACGACGACGTCACGGCCCAGGCCAAGGACCTCGACGCCCGCATCGACGCGCTGCGGCTGTCGATCGACCGGCTCGAGCGGATCATGGCGAACGCGGACACCAGCGGCGAGCTGATCAAGGCCGAGAACGCGCTGACCCAGCGGCAGGAACAGCTCGAGAGCTTCGAGGCGCAGCGCAAGCAGATCGCCGACCAGGTCTCGCTGTCGACGCTGTCGATCGACCTGTCCCAGAAGGCCAAGGCCGACTCGGTCGAGCCCGGGGGCTTCAAGGGTGGGCTCACGGACGGCTGGAACGCCTTGGTGTCGACGGTCAACAACGTCGTCGAGGTCGCCGGAGTGCTGCTCCCGTGGCTCGCGATCGTGATCGTGCTCTATGGCGCCTACCGCCTCGTCGCCCGCCGTCGCGGCTGGAACTGAGCGTCTCACCATTCGAACAGGTGTTCGACTTTGTCGGTGATCTGTCGTAGTGTTGTCAGTGCGCCGATCTGGAACGACATGGGTCGGGTGAGAACCCTTCAGTGGGCCCCAAGGTTGAGATGACTCCC
>NZ_SDPQ02000002.1 GCF_004134905.2 Aeromicrobium ginsengisoli
GAGGCAACCATTCTGAGAGCCACACCAGCCCGGTGGGCAGCAAGAGGTGGGGCCTTCCCGACGACGTCGCGGGCCCGCACAGATACGTACGGACGAAACGACCCTCCCAGAAATGCAAGAGGTGTGTCGGCGTGCGACTTCGTCGCTGCGTTGGGGGATGAGAATCGGGGTGGGTCGCTCGGCGACGTCGGCACACATTGGTGCGGGTGAGCCCGTTCAGGTGTATGACGCGGGGTCTTCGGGTGCCTTTGGATTGTTGCTTCGAGCACGTGGGTCTGTATCCCGGCAGAAGACTCTCCGAGCGGCTCCGGTCCGCCCGGCTGGGTGGGCCGCGGGTCGAGTGAGGGAGCTGATGGTGATGGAAGTGCTCTATGACCGGGTCGCTGGTCTGGACGTGGGGAAGGCGTCGGTGACGGTGTGTGTGCGGACCCCGGGCGCGAGACGTGGCCGGCGCACGGAGACGCGGACGTTCAAGACGACGTCGGGGTCGCTGAGGGTGATGCGGGACTGGCTGGTCGAGGCCGGTGTGTCGATCGCGGCGATCGAGTCGACGTCGACGTATTGGAAGCCGCCGTTCTACTGCCTGGAGGAGGTGATGGAGATCTGGTTGCTGAACGCGGCTCACATGAAGGCGGTGCCGGGTCGCAAGACCGACGTCCGTGACGCGGAGTGGATCGCGCAGCTGCTCGAGCATGGGTTGCTGACACCGTCGTTCGTGCCACCACCACCGGTGCGCAGGTTGCGGATGCTGACCCGGTATCGGGTCCAACTGCATGGCGACCGAACCAGGGAGACGGTCCGGTTGGAGCTGATGCTCGAGGACGCGTCGATCAAGCTCTCGACCGTGGCGTCGTCGCTGAACACGGTGTCGGCCAGAGCGATGCTGGCCGCGATGATCGACGGTGAGACCGATGCCCGGGTGCTGGCCGAGATGGCCAAGGGCAAGATGCGCTCGAAGATCCCGGACCTGGCCCAGGCGTTGGAGGGCAATTTCGACATCCATCATGCGCAGCTGGCCCGGTCGATCCTCGGCCGGTTGGACCGGGTCGAGGAATCGATGCGCCAGCTCGACCAAGTCATCGAGTCGGCGTGTGAGCCGTGGGCCCATCAGATCGAGCTGCTGCAGACCATTCCCGGTGTCGGTCCACGGGTTGCGCAGGTCATCATCGCCGAGACCGGTGGCGACATGTCGAAGTTCCCGACTGCTGCGCATCTGGCGTCGTGGGCTGGTTTGGCGCCGGCGATGTATGAGTCGGCCGGCAGACGATCCCCGGCCGGACGTCGTCGGGGGAACAAGTGGTTGACCGGGATGCTGGTCGAGGCCGCCGGGTCCGTGGGGCGGATGCATGGCAAGAACTATCTGGCTGTGCAGCACTCGAGGATCACCCAGAGGCGCGGGATGCGTCGAGCTCAGGTCGCGGTTGCTCACTCGATCCTGGTGATGGCTTACTACATGCTCGAACGCGATCAGCCCTACCAAGACCTCGGCCCGCAATGGTTGGTCAAACGCAACGAGGAAGCCCGCACCCACCGGCTGGTCAAGCAGCTGGAGAAGCTCGGACACACCGTGACCATCGACCCCGCAGCCTGACGGTCACGGGCAGCTGCCCCGTCGGGCCCCGTCCGACGGCACTACCGCGCGCCCCGAGTCAGGCTATTCACGGGTCTGTGTGGATGTTGGGCGTGCGTTTCGCCGAGTGCCAGTATGGCCTTTACATGTCGGCGCCAACGCGCGATGAAGTGCTCTTGGAGACAGGACTGCTGGCGTTGATGTGCCGCAGTTTTCACTCGTGAAACGGCATGGAGAGTGAGATGCTGGATCGGCCGCACGCCGCGTCAAGAAGGGAACGCTTCGATCAGTCGGATCCGACGGCGATGCTGTCCGAAGGCCCCTCGGCCCGCGCAGGTTTCGGCCCCATTTGCAGTCGGCTGAATAGCGTCGCCATGATGTGGCTGCGGTCACATGGACGGTGCTAACGGAGCTGCGCTCCGCGCGATCATTCTGGAGGAACGGCGCATGGCAACACTCAAGGGACGACGGATCGCCATCATCGGGGCAGGTCCGGGCGGACTGACGACGGCGTTGGGTCTCCACCAAGCAGGATTCGACGTCACAGTGTTTGAGCGCTGGCCCGAGGTCAAGTCGTTGGGTGGAGGCATCGCGTTGTGGCCGCCCCCGCTGAAGGCGCTCGAAATCCTGGGGATCGACATCGGCGCTCTCGGTGCCGATGCGGTACCCGTATTCACACGGCCGACCGGGAAGGTTATCGGCGCCTATCCGACGAAGGTCGACGACACGATCGACACGCCGCTGTGGCTGGGTGCGATGAGGACGGGCTTGTACGAGGCGCTGCAGGACGCGCTCCCGGCAGGGATCCTTCAGCCGAACAAGCCGTGCGTACGAGTTTCCCAGACCGACGCCAGTGCTAAGGCTCATTTCGCGGATGGAACGAGCTTCGAGGCCGATCTGATCATCGGCGCCGACGGCCTGAACTCGGTCGTCCGTCAGTATCTCGAGGGGGTCAAACCGGTCCGCGACAACCATTTGACTCTGTGGTTGGGGCACACGTTCGAAGAATTTCCTGACAGGTCCACCGCCAGGATGGCTCTCGACCCCCGCGGGTTCCAATGCAGCTACACCCCGATGGCGTACAACGGCCGGCCAGGGTGGCACTGGTGGGTCATGGAGCGACGTGACTCGTCGATCCCGACCGGGACACCCGAGGAGATGAAGGCCCGCGCGTTGGAGATCGCAACTGGGACTGCAGCGCCGTTGCCGGACATGATCCGCAGCACACCTGCAGACAATGTGATCAGTTGGGTCATCCGAGATCGGGAAGCCTTGCCGACGTGGTCGAAGGGCCGCATTGCGGTCATGGGAGACGCGGCACACGCGACGAACCCTTACGCCGGTTACGGCGCAGGGATGGCGGTCGTGGACGGGCTCTACCTCGCCGGATCGCTCGTAGGCCACGACCTGTCAGATCTTGAGGGATTGACCAGCGTGCTGGAGAAATACCAAAGTGACAGGAAGCCCGAGACCGATGAAGTCGTCGCCTTCGCCTACATGATGGGCCAGTTGATGCACACCGCCAATCCCTTCAAGAAGTTCGTGAGGGACTTGCTGTTGGATCGAACTCCCTTCCTGCACAAACAGCTGAAGAAGCAGTATGGCCAAGCCTTGACCGATGCCTACCAGATGGTGGTGGAGCTCGGCGAGCGATTGGTCCGAGAGCGTCCCGCCGAGACTCGCTGAGTTCTGGTGCTGGCTTCCCGAACCAACAGAGTCCCTGAACGAAAGAACGAGCGATCTGGCCGCATGGCCGTGAAGGAGTAAAGCGCACATGTCTATCCCGACTGTTGAAGACCCCCAGGAGGTGGGTCTCGACCCCGCAGCGCTGCAGCGCCTGACCGCGAGCGTTCGTGCGGATATCGATTCGGGGCTCCATCACGGCGCAGTCATGTTGGTGGCGCGAGCCGGACGGATCGGCTATCTGCAGACGCTGGGGCACACAGATCTCGATCTCGGACGCGACGCATCGGCAGATGACCTGTTCATGCTGATGTCGACGGCGAAGTCGTACACGGCGGTCCTGGTCCTCCAAGCAGTCGACCGAGGTGCGCTGACGTTCGATACCAAGGTCGCGGAGATCATCCCCGAATTCGGCATCCGCGGAAAGCAGAACGTCACGGTGGCTCACCTGTTGACTCACACGGGTGGCACGTGGGCCGGCTTCGTCCCGCCTCCGCCGCACCCTTGGGGACCCGTGTGGGGCGATCTGGAGACGATGACCGCGGCTATCTGCGCGCAGCAGCTTGCAAACCGCCCGGGCGAACGCGTGGTGTACAACCCGTTCGCTAGCTTTGGGATCTTGGGGGAGATCGTCCGACGCCTAGACCCGAAGGGTCGCCGGTTCCTCGACATCGCACGAGAAGAGCTCTTTGAGCCGCTCGGGATGCTGGAGAGCTCATTCGGCCTGGCGCTGGATCACCCTCGCCGCGTTCCGTTGCGGATGGCGGAGACCACGCCGGGAGCCGCTGCGGTCTCGGTGATGGAGTCCCTCAACGACATTGTTGACGAGAATTTCGAGTTGCCGGCGGGGATGGCTTTTTCCTCGATCGGGGACGTCTTTACATTCGCCGAGATGCTACGCAACCGGGGTAGTGGCCATGGCGTCCGGCTGCTCTCGCCGGCGATCGTCGATTACGCGTTCAAGAATCACACGGGCGACAAGCCGAACGACTTCTGGGACTTCAACAAGGAAGCCCGCGGCCTGGCTGATTTCCCGGCCAACTTCACCTATGGCGGAGGCTACGCCCGCGGGTCTGGGGACTACATGTCGCCCTTCGGCCTGACGGCATCTCCGCGAACGTTTGGTTCCGTCGGGTCCGGGTCGACGATGTGGATGGTTGATCCCGAGCGTGACGTGACTTTCATCTTCCTGTCCTCTGGTCTCCTCGAGGGCCTCCATCACTTCACCCGTTTGCAGCGGCTGGCGGACCTTGCCCTGGCTGCCGTGAACGATTGAACACTGGAACTCTGGGAGGTACAAGATGACGCTGAGCAATGAGGACAAGATTTCGCTGCTGTTTGATCGCGCGATGATCTCTGATGCGATTCACCGCTTCTTCATGGCCCTCGACACCAAGGATTGGGAGGCTGTCCGGGGCGTCGTCGACGACCACTTCCTGATCGCTGCGCCCACGGTGATGGACGGCTCGCCTGAACCCGAACCGGTCGACGTGTTTCTTGAGGGTCTGATCGCTCGCAATGGTGGCTTCGCCGGCACGACCCACCTGAACCCAGGGCACATCGTTGAGATCGCCGGCAACGAGGCTCACGTCAAGGCGCACATGTACTGCCCGCACTGGGCCGACGACACCGATGAAGGGATGTACCTCGCCTACGGGCGGTACGACATCGATCTGGTGCGTCGAGGCGACGATTGGCGTATGACGCGTCTGCTCATCCACATCGACGGGGACCGCGGCAACGCTCAGCAGGTCTACGCTGCGGCCGCTGCCAACCTGACTAATCCGTAACCGCTGGCTGCGTCAGTTGGTCCGGCTCAGGCGGATGAGCGAGCCACGAGCGCAGTGCGGGAGCTTCCTCGACCGCGAGCTTTGCCTTCATCGCTGCGCAAGATCCGCCAGCCGATCCTGCTTCCACGTTGGCCTCGAGTGAGGTCGTCCTCCTCATGCCCGTCGATCTCGGTAGCCGCTGAGCCGTTGGCTCTCAATGTGCCGATCACGCAATCGCAAGTTGTCGGGAACCGGCTGTCGACCGACACGTCTGGCTAGTCGCCGCTTCGGCGAACATTCGCTTATGCCCGCTCATTTCCGCCGCATTTCGCGCGCCGCACCTACGGTCCCGATGTGTTCCAGGTCACCACGATCGAACAGATCCAAGGAGTTCAACATGGCAAGCGCAACAAATCTAAGGAAGTCCGCGAAGCGACGAGCGAGCACGGCAATTTCGCTCGCGCTCGCCGCTTCGATGGGACTCGCGGCGTGCGGTTCGTCCGATGAGGGCAAGTCTGATGCAACCGGTCTCACCGGCACGTGCGGCACTGTTCCGAGCAAGGGATTGAAGGACACCAGCGGGGTGATCAAGAAGCTTGGCAGCGAGTACGTGAGTGCCTACGACGGGTATCCGAAGACGGTGGAGGCCAGCCCTTGGGCTGACTGGAAGCCTTCAGGACCCGGACCGTACACGGTCGGCTTGTCGATCCAAGAGCCGAACAATCCGTACCTTCAGACACTCACGACGGCGCTCAAAGAGGCCCTCGCCAACGCGGAGAACGTCGGAGAGGTCAAGACCGTGCAGGCGCCGCTCGGCTCCACAGCGGCCCAATTGCAGCAGATCAACCAGCTGGTGCAGGAAAAGGTCGACTTGCTTGTCGTGGTGCCGAACTCGCCCGACGCGCTGGCGGCCGCTGCCGACAAGGCGGCCAAGCAGAACATCCCTACGATTGCGTTTGTTAACGTAACGCCGTCCAGGAACGTCATCAACATCGCAGAAAATACATACAAGAACGCAGCGAATGCCGCTGCGCAGATGGCGAAGAATATTGGCGGTAAGGGGAAGATCCTGGCGGTTCACGCCCTTCCGTCGGTGTCGCTCGACAAGGAGACGTTCGCCGGATGGAGGGCGGCGTGGGACCAGTGCCCAGGCATCACGGTTGATGACTCGCCGATCGGTGAGTTCAACCCCCCGGTCGCCAAGACCCAAGTGTCGACCTACTTGGGCTCGCACCCCCAGAAGGTAGCGGCATCTGCTCAAGTTGCCACCATGGGTGCGGCCGTCATCAGTGCTTTCGAGCAGTCGGGACGCCCTGTTCCGCCGATGGTGGACATGTCCGCCTCGGTCGGGTCGCTCGCTTACTGGAAGGCGCACAAGGCTGAGTTGAAGTCGGTTGCGATTGTCGACGGCCCGAAGGCGTCGTCGGAAGCTACCGGCCGCGTCGTTGCTCTGATGCTGGCAGGTCACGGGCCGAAGGTGACAGATCTCGTGTCATCGCTCCCTGTGGTGACAGGCCAGAATCTGGATGACTACGTCCCGGCAGGGGCGAAGGAGGACGACCTCGCACCGGCGGAACTCCCCTCGGGATCGTTCCTGCCGGACAGCTACCTCAGGAAGTTGTTCAACTAACAGATCAATCAATGCCCGGTTCGGCTGCGGGGGAGTTTGTGTCCCTGCAACCGAACCGGGCTTGCTGCTCTACGGCTGGCGTGTGTGGATGGCGCCAGCGGATTGAGGCCCGCACACGCCTAGATTTCGCTCGGCTTTGCTATGGCGTTCGTACGCTCCACTGCGTGACCACGGTCACAGCAATCGATGAATTCTAGGAGTGAGATTGTGTCCCGAGACGCGGGCAGGAGCATCGCGATGATCGCCATGCTGTGTGACCTTCCATGCTGTGGCCGCGGTGCTGCGGATAGAGCCTTGCGATGACCCCGCCTGCGCACGCTGTGCGTCTGAAAGCCCGGTCCCTCCGTAAGTCATTCGGCGCCAGCAAGGCTCTCCAAGGCTGCTCGCTCGACGTCCGTGCCGGCGAGATCCATGCCGTGTGTGGCGAAAACGGGTCCGGCAAGAGCACCTTGGTGAAGATCCTGTCAGGGGTTCAACGCCCCGATGTCGGCGAATACGTGATCGGCGATCACCCGGATGGAACCATCGAGCGTCCTAGGGACGCTTTGCGCGCTGGAGTCGCGACGGTGTTCCAGGAGCTCCTGATGGTCGACACGGTTTCGGTGCTCGACAATCTCCAGCTCGGGATCCAGCCAGTTGCCTTGGGAGATTCGTCGCCCGCAGAGTTCCGGCGTCGTGCGCAATCTGTCTTGGAGGAATTGTTGGGCTATTGCCCGGATCTGGACGGAGCCGCCGAGGGTCTGTCCCTGAGCGAGAAGCAAACGTGCAGCATCGCCCGCTCGTTGCTGAGGCAGCCGGATGTTCTCATCCTCGACGAGGCAACGTCGGCGCTGGACGCCGAAAGTCGGGATCGCTTGTTCGTGGTGCTGAATCGACTGCGTAGCAGGGGGGTCGGCATCGTGTTCATCTCCCACCGCATGGACGAGGTAGACGAGCTTGCAGATCGCATCACCGTCCTCCGGTCCGGCGCAAGCGTCGCGACCTTGGAGCGCGGCAAGTTCACCCGCGAAGACCTGATTCATCACATGACTGGGGCCGACCAATTGACTGCGGGGACCTCCGAGCGACAGAACCAACTCGATCCGGTCAGCACACATGCCGTCATGCGGATGCGCGGCGTGCGGATAAGGGAAAACTCGTACCCCGTCGACTTCACGCTTCGCCAGGGAGAGATTGTCGGCGTCGGCGGGCTGGATGGGCACGGCCAAGATGAGTTCCTGCTCGCCTTGTGGGGGCACCAATTCGGCTCGGCCGGCGGAGTCGTCGTGTTGGAGGACGAGCTCGAACGTCCCATAACAAGTGCGTCTGCTGCCGTCGCCAGTGGGATTGGTTACGTGCCCCGTGAGCGTAGAAGTCAAGCCCTTTTTCCAGCTCTCACCATTCGTGAGAACTTCGGAGTCCGGACACTCGAACGCGACACAGTCGGCCCGTTCCTGATGTGGTCGCGTACGCATTTGCGCTTCGAGCACAACGCGAAAAAGTTGAACATCAAATTCGGGCAAGACACCGATCTGATCACCACCCTGAGCGGAGGCAACCAGCAGAAGGTGATCCTCGCGCGCTGGCTGGCGTCACATCCGCGTGTCCTCATTCTGAATGACCCGACTAGAGGCATCGACATCAATGCGAAACGGGATCTCTATGCACTGCTGGTGGAACTGGCAGATAGCGGGGTTGCGATTGTCATGAATTCAACCGAAATCGATGAACTGGTCGAGTTGGCCGATCGAGTTCTCGTATTTCGCGAGGGCGCGGTCGCACGGGAACTTCAACGAGAGGAGCTCTCGCGGACCACTCTGGTCGAGAGCTTCTTCGGGATGGGGCGGTCACGATGAAGGGCTCGTTGCAGACGTGGCGTAGCCGTCCAGAAGCGCTCGCTCTGCTTCTCGCTCTCGGCCTCCTGGCGCTCAACGTGGTCGTCCGGCCCAGCTTTGGTTCAGCAGGTTCGATACCTGCGAGCCTTGCTGCCTTCGCTCCCTTTGCGATCGCTGCGATGGCAAGCGCGCCGTCAGTCATCAGCGGGGGCGGCGGCATCGACATCTCAATCGGACCGCTTGTGAATTTGGTGACGATCGTCGTCGTTGTGACGTTGTTTGGACACGGCGTGACCCATCCCCTCGCCGTGATCCCGATTGCTTTGGCGCTCGGATTGCTAGTGGGAGTCGTCAACGGATTGCTAGTCTCGGTCGTCCGCTACCAACCGGTCATCGCAACCTTGTGCGGCTACTTCATCCTCACAGGTGTCGGGCTGCAGATAGCCCCCAGCCCATCCTCAGCCACAACCTCATGGATGAACCATCTGGCCGACACCTTCGGCCCGGTCCCCGGTGCAGTCTTCCTGATCGGCCCACCGCTCGTTCTGTGGTGGCTCCTTGGCCGGGCCGGCTACGTCAAGCGACTTCGGGCCGTGGGTGGCGACGATGCGACAGCCTACGCGAACGGCGTGGGCGTCACTGCAGTCAGAGTGACGGCGTACGCCCTTGGTGGACTGGTGGCGGGTTTCGGCGGTATCGCGTCAGCTGCTCTGCTGCAGTCGGGGGATGCCGGGCTGGCCGGCCAGTACACACTTCCAGCCATCGCGGCAGTCGTCATCGGCGGAACCTCGCTGCTGGGAGGGCGAGGGGGGCTCGCCGGTCCGCTGGCGGGCGCGGCTTGCATCTTCCTGGTGCAGACGCTCCTGAGTTCCCTCTACGTCAGTGATTCATGGCTTCAGGTCGCGTATGGATCGATGCTGATCGGCGCGGTGATTTTCAGTGGACGAGTACCTCAGTTGAGAAGGTCAAACGCATGAACATTGCTGACACAGATCCGGACCGTCAGTCGCTCGAGATGCAGGGCTCGGATCGATGGGGTCTGATCGCCGGCAAGGTGAGGAGCACGCAGTCCCGGCTGCCCCTTCTCCAAATGGTGACGACCCTCCTCCTCATCACCTACGGTGTCGTGGCCATCCCGGACTTCGCCTCCAAACCGAGCATTATCTCGATGCTGGTCACGGCCTCATTTGTCGGGATCGCCTCGGCCGGTCAGACTTTGGTCGTTCTCATTGGAGGACTGGATCTGTCGGTTCCGGCCTTCATCGCCGTCGGATCGATCCTCACGGCGGACCTCATCGGAGGGAGAGGCTGGCCGGTCCTCTACGCGTTCGCGGTCATTTTGTTGATCTCTGCAGTGCTCGGTGGCACCAGCGGATTCATCTCTCATCGTTTCGGGGTTCAACCTCTTGTCGTCACACTGGGCACGTCCGCCATCGTGACGGGGTGCCTCACGGTTTGGACCAGGCACGGCGTCAACGGCAGCGCGCCGCCATGGTTGGTCAACTTCAGCTCGGCGATCGGTCACACGTTCGGCTTCGCGGTGCCCCCGGTGATCGTTTTTTGGGGCGCAGCGGCAATCGTGTTGACGGTCGTGCTTCACAGGACGAGGACGGGAAGACATCTGTACCAGACGGGTGCCAACCCCATAGCTGCGAGATTGGCGCTGGTGCCCGCGCGACGTGTTTGGGTCGGAGTGTTTGCGTTCAGTGCCGTGTCGGGAGCGCTTCTCGGCATCATCCTTGCGGGGTTCAGCGGTTCTGGATCGATCACGTCGGGCAATACGTACCTCTTCCAGAGCCTCGCAGCCGTCATCGTGGGAGGAACAGGGTTCGGCGCACGCGGAGACTACGCGCGGACTGTCGTTGGAACGGTCTTGTTGACGGTCCTGACCACGATTCTCATCACCGAGGGCCTCGCCTTCTCCATCCAGCAGATCATCTACGGCGTCATCATTTTGGTAGTCGTGGCCGGATATGGACGTGACATGAAGGTGGGGGATCGACTGTGAACCGCGCGCTGGCTGAACGCCAAACCTCTATCGGTGGAGGGTCGCGAACAACTTGCGAGTCGCTTCTGAGGGGGAGGTCGACAGCTCTTTGAGCGCGAGCTCGCACGATCGGTACGAGCCGATGACTCGGTCCGTGTCGCCGACTGCATCGGCGACCTTCATAGCCAGCCGCCAGGCACGCTCTCGGTATGGATCCGCGGCGAGGACCTGACGGACGAAGCGGTGTGCGACTCCATAATCAGCAGTGTCGAACGCTGCCTCGGCAGCGGCGTGCCGGATGTCAAGGACCAGCGCGGCCCAACGTTCTCGATGGTCAGTGACCCAGGGGGAACGGGTTCCCGGCAGGACTTCCTTGCCGTCGACGTCCTGCAGGACCTTCATGGCTAGCTCGAGTCGCTGTTGTCCCGTCACAGTGCGCAACCGTTTGTAGCTGGTCGTCGCTTCGACATAGGTACTACTCAGGGAGCCGCGATTCCACACCACACGAGCTGGCTCCAGAGTTATGCACTCGGGGTCCTTCATGAGGTCGCGCACCCCGTTGGCTGCCATGCGAAGGTAGGAACTGGCCGACTTGTCGTTCTTGCTGGGGAACAGGGCCGCTGTGAGGTCGGAGCGATGCGCGGATCCGCCGGCGGCTGCGAGGTAGGCCATCAACTCAACACTTTTCAAGAGGCGCGGCTCGTGCCTCCGGCCCGAGATGACGAGGGCACAGCGGGACAGTTCTTCAACAAACACCTCGCCCACCGGCTGAAATGTCGTCAGCGAGTCTGAGTTGACGATCATCGACCGTCCGATGTCGTGCCACGGACCGTCGGGGTCGTCCTCGAGATCCAGCCGACGAGACAACACAGCCGGAAACTCCGCGAGTGCACGTCCGAGCACGAACATCGAGCCGGTGTTGACGGCGGTTTCCAGGGCGAGGTCGGTGGCAGCGTCGGACCGCGACTCCTCGCCGATCCTCCACTCGGCCTCGGCCAGGTAGACCGCCGCGGTCGGCAAGAGGAGGCGCCTGTCCCACTCCGTCATGATCGCTACGGCGTCGCGCAGATGTTGAGTCGCCTTGATGTCGTCGTTCTCGTACAGCCCGATCAGGCCGCTCCACAGCGCCAGCTGTTCCAGAACCCGCACCCGCTGCTGTGCAGTGGGCTCCTTGGCGGCCGTGCGCAACGCGGCTTGAGCCTGCGGAACGTCCCGATGGAATCGAAGTGCCAACATGGCCTCGGTGAGCAACGAGAAGATGCGGTACAGCGGCGACTCCGAGCGGACCAGTCGTTCTCGGCCGGAGATCAGCTCGGACCAGGCCTCTTGCGGAAGGCCGCAATCTGCCAAGAGTTCCGCGCGGATCCGGACCCCGGTCCATCCGGCGTACGGGGCTGCGGCGCCCGCTTGCGCCTCCTCGAGTCGTCCAAGATTGCTCAGAGCACCGACCCGCGACAGACGGATCGCGCCATGAGACACGTCCTCGCGCTCGGCGAGCTCGCTGAATCGCCCATGAGCAAGGTCTACACGTGCGAGGAGACCGTCGATTTCCGTGTCGGTATCTCGAGGGCGGTCCCGATAATGCGTTGAGTCGTTCGAAAGCTCGACTCCGATGCAGAATCGCATGGCTTCGATCCGCTGGTCCGACTCGATCAGGTCGAGGACTTGAAATGCATCTTCAATGCGGCAGACGATGAAGTAGCACCACGCCATAGCTGCGATCAAGCGGGAATCGAGGGCGATCGTGTCGGCCTGCTGCGTCAGATCAATGAGCCGGTCGGCCGCGGCTGCGCCACGACCGAACTCCTCGCGATCGATAGCGGCCAGCATCTCGGCGGCGGTCAAGGCCACGGAATTCTCAATTCGGGATCGTGAGAACGATGACAGCCATCGATCCACGACCTCGATGTCGAGGCGTGCGGCTACATCGAGAATTACCTCTGTCGCAACATCCTCGGCGGCCTCATGGCGGCCCGCGAGGATGTACTCGTCGACCGCGTCCTCGAGACGGTCCTCGGCAACTAACAGTTCGCCGTGTTGGACTCGGAGGCGCTTTTGCTCGATTGAGTCCAGTTCACGCCAGCGCTCGTTCAGGAATTCACGAAACCGAGCGTGGCATCGCATGTTGTATGGGCCGTCGAACTCGACCGGCAGATGTGCCTGTTCGAGGCGGCCGAGGAGCTCGCCCGCTCTGATGAAACCGAGGCGGCTAGCGCGCTCGGGCGTCACCAAGTCGAGGATCGACGTCTTGACCAGGAACGTCTGGAGCTCCGGATCGAGCGTGCCCATGATCTCGCTGGACAGATAGCTGCGCAGGGGATCGGCCTCGCCGCCCGATCCGTGGACGTGCGCTGCGGAGCGCCATGAATCGAACAAAACTCCAGTGACCCACCCGCCGGTGGCCTGGACTGCCTGCGCGGCGTCCGCGTTCGGACGTGCCAGGTCTTCGAGGGCTTTCTGAGCCTCGGCGACCGTGAACGCCAGGTCGCTCTCCTCGATGAAGCCCAAGGTTTCGTCGACCTCAGCTCGTGCAAGATCGAGGCGGACCGGGCGGCGCGACACCAAGATCACCCGGGCATGAGCGGGGACGTGCGTGAGAAATGCGCTCAACGTGGCCAACGCGCTGGGCGAGGACTCGAGTCGCTCCACCTCGTCGATCACAACGGTGAGTGGTGAACCATCGAGCGACTCGGCCAAAAGGGAGGCGACCTCAGGGTGCGCGACGTCGCGCGCGAGTACCTGCGATACGAGAGGCGACTTTTCGGGCAGGGCCTGACCAATGGCGTGTTCCAGGTACACCAAGAATCTGCCAGGGGCGACGTCACCGTCGTCCGCGCGCAACCACGCTGTGGGGATTGGGGAGTTCGCCAACGCATGGACCACGGCCGTCGTCTTTCCCGCACCTGCGGTGGCAACGATCCACAGGATTCCGTACTGCTCAAGTCGCGCCACGATCAACGCGTTGAGCCGGTGGCGCGACCTCGAGGATCCGCGCGCCTTGGGCACGCGGATCTTCGACTGGATCACTCGCCGCTGATCGCTCATCGATTCATCCGCCAGATCATGAGGACAGCCACTCATCGTGAGTGCAAATAAACCCGAAATCGGGATGTTCAGCAAGCCGTGTTCGAGGAATTCGATTTCGACTCGTTTTGCGGGCGAGTCCGCATGCTCGGGGTTGCCAATAGCCAAACCGACATCGAGGGTGCCGCGATCGGCGCCCGATAACGGAGGAAACATGCCTGAAGCCTGGTCGCGTACCAAGATGTATCGGACCTACCTCGACGAGTACTCCGCAAAGTGGGCAGAGTACTTCAGCTTCAAGCGCGAGGACGGAATCCTCGAGATGCGCATGCACACGCTGAACGGGCCCGCGAAATGGAGTCTGGAGCTGCACCGTGCCTTCATTCCGGCCCTGGCCGACGTGCACCACGACCCTGAGAACGAGATCCTGATCTTCTCGGGCACCGGCGACAAGTTCCTCGACACGATGGACCCCGAGGGGTGGGAACGCTACGACTTCAAGCAGGACATGACCTTCGATCGCGGCTACGACTTCTGGTACAAGGACCAGGTCCATGAGCCGTTCAGCTTCCTCAACCTGGAGATCCCGGTCATCGCGGCCATCAACGGCCCATGCTTTATCCATCAGGAACTGGCACTGCTCAACGACATCGTGATCGCATCAGAGAGCACGACAATGGCCGACGGCCACTACACCGGCATGGGCATCGTCCCGGGCGATGGAGTTCAGACGATCTTCCGCGAGCTGATGGGCGTCAATCGTGCGAAGTACTTCCTGCTGACCGGCCAGGTGCTGTCTGCCCAAGAGCTTCTTGACCTGGGGCTGGTCGGCGAGGTTGTCCCCGACGACCAAGTCATCGACCGCGCTTGGGAGATTGCGCGCACGGTCTTCAAGCCGCGAGCGCGCTCGACCAGGGTCATGACACGTGCGCTCCTGGTACAGCCGTGGCGCGAGATCCTAGTTCGCGAGCTCCCCGCCGGCATGGCGAACGAGAGCTGGGCCGTACATGGGTACTGGGGCATGGCTCAAGACGGCTTCGACATCGAGACACTGACGTCCTCGGAGGACGAAGAATGACGAGCCGACTGCACCACGTCAACATCAGGATCACCGATTTGGACCGCTCACTGGCGTTCTACGCCGCCCTGGGTCTGACGCACGAGGGCACCTTGGTTCTGGGGCCGGGGTACACCTTGGTGTACGTCGGTGACGCCCGTGGCGGAGTCCTCGAATTGGTGCTGAACGAAACCGATGATCCGGACTACGACAGGTACCCGGGCGCAGGGCATCTCGGTTTCGAGGTCGACGACATCCACGCGTCGTTGACTGCCCTTGCCCGTCTGGGGGTGACACCGGAGGCGGCTCCCACGCATCCCGGTGGCCGTACGGATCTCAACGAAATCGTCTTCGTGCGTGACCCGGACGGAGTCCGGGTCGAGTTACTTCAGGCGGACTGGCCGCTGCCGCAGGATCCGTCACCGGCCGGTCTCGGCCTCGACGCCTGAGCGGGGAACGATGAAACTCGCGCGACAGGTCGTCGAAGACGTCGACGGCAAGAGCTCTCGCATCCTTGTTATGGGTGAGCATGCGTGGATCGACGTGAGATCGGCTGTGCGACACGAAGCGGAAAGCCGAGGCGCAACGCCCGGCGGAGCGCGCCGTCTAGCTGAGGCGCTGGTGCCGTCAAGCATGTCGGCGGCCCTCGCCGGGGGTGCTGCGTTTCTCGACGCGGCACGCGCGGCCGCAGAGGATGAGCCCGAGATGGCGAGAGTAGTCCACCCGAACCTGACCAATGCGCTGGACCCGGCCACGTACCGGGACTTCATGGTTTTCGAGGAACACTTCTCTTTCGGTTATCGCTGGCAGGACAAGCCAGTCCCAGATGTGCTCTATCAAATGCCGATCAGCTACGCGGGTGATCCGCGGTCCTTCATCGGTCCAGGTGAGGAGATCCCGTGGCCTGGCTACACCGAGCGACTGGACTACGAGCTCGAGCTGGGAATTGTGATCGGTGCGCCGGGCACGGACCTGACACCCGATGAAGCGCTCGATCATGTCCTGGGACTCACGATCCTGAACGACGTGAGCGCCCGCGACATCCAGGCCCGTGAAATGACCGGGGCGCTGGGACCGTCGAAGGGAAAACACTTCGCGTGCGTGACGGGTCCGCTCATCGTGACCCTGGACGAGCTCTCACGAGATGGTCTGCGAATGACCGCGCGCGTCAACGGTGAGACCACATGCGAGACATCCAGCGCTGAGATGGTGTGGTCGGTGGCCGAGATCGTGGCCTGGGCGTCGCAGGGCGAGCAGCTGCTGCCCGGAACGTTGCTCGGCAGCGGCACGTGCAACGGCGGATCGACGATCGAGACGGGGCGCGTCTTGGCGCCCGGGGACGTGATCGAGCTGGAAATCGAGGGGCTCGGGGTGTTGTCCAACGTGCTGGGGACTCCAGCTTCCGCTGGCTGGGCGCCCACGGAGCGTGAGCGCACACCGGACGGGAAGGCCGCGAGGCACAGGTTCCTGCGTTAACGCGACACTTGACGCGCCAGGGGCGTTGCTCAGCGTGTGAGCCGTTCCAAGACCACCAGCACGTGCTCGAACGCCTGGCCGGTCGCGCGAGACATGCCCATCTCGCACGTCAGGTTCGACGACACGTAGGCGTCGAAGTGGGTTGCGCTGATCTCGTCCGACTCGGCCTTGGTGGCGGACTGGGTGAGTTCTGGTTGCAAAAGGCCGCGATCGCCTGCGAAACCGCAGCATCCCCAGGCGTCCGGCACCGTCACGGAGTCGCTCAGATAATGAGCGATCGCGGTGAGGTCCTCAGTGTTGCCCAGGTGGACGCTCGAGCAGGTTGGATGGACGACGACGGTCGACAGGCGCTGCTTCACCTGCAGAGCGGGCAAGAGCTCGGCGCGTGCGAACGTGACGGCATCAACCAGGCGAAGTGACTCGAATCGAGCGCGTTCCTCGGCATCGAGCACCTCACGGGACGCATGCAGACCCTGAGTGCAGCTGGTGGCGTCGCACACGATAGGGAGCCGTCCGGCATCGGACGCTTCCCACAATGCGCCAAGTGTCCGAGCGGCCATGATCGGATGTCCATCAACAAAGCCTTTGGACTGCCATGGTGTTCCGCAGCACAAACCCGCGATCGCGTCCGGGACTACGAACGAGCGGCCCACCCGGGCGGCCAGTGTTGTTAGTGCCCCGGTGACCCCGTCCGCCGGAGCGGCGAAGATCGATCCCACGCAGGCTGGGAACAGCACGAACGATGCGCCGGGATCCGATCGTGCCTGGCGCCGCGGTCCTGGCCCGGGCAGGTTCGCGCCGGCAGCAGGTATCCAGTCGTCGGATCCCCAGCGGCGGGCGGTGGCGGTGAGAGGATCCAAGACGTCCTCGGGCAGCTTCGAGGCGATTGTGAGCGCACCACGCGCGCCCGCGACGACGCTGCCGAAATGGCGCGCCGCGAACACCCCACCCCGCTGGGCGATCGTCCCCAGGCGGTCACGCCGCAGTTCCTTCATAGCGGCTCCGGTGTCGATGCCTACGGGGCACGCGGTCACGCACAAGGAATCTGCCGCGCATGTGGCGACTGCGTCATGCTGAAAAGCTGATTCGAGCTCGGCCCGGTCGGCGGGTGAGGCCAGCGAGATGTCCCGGAGCAAGGCGATGCGCTGGCGCGGCGTTGTCGTGAGGTCGGCTGAAGGACAAACGGGCTCGCAGTAGCCGCACTCCACGCACGAGTCGACCAGAGGATTGACCATCGGAACCGGCTTGATGTCGGTGACGTGGATTCTCTCGTCGTCGGTCAGGACGACGCCGGGGCTCAGCAGTAAATCTGGATCGAACAAGCGCTTGACCTGGCGCATGACAGAGTACAGTTCAGAACCGAACTGACGCTCGACGAACGGCGCCATCATGCGTCCAGTCCCGTGCTCTGCCTTCAATGACCCCCGATGTCCCAAAATCATGTCGACGAGGTCCTCGGTGAAAGCCTCGTACGTGCGCAGCTCCGCAGGGTCGTCGAGGCGCGGGTTGATCATGAAATGAAGGTTCCCGTCCTTGGCATGGCCGAAGATCACAGCGCCGTTGTAGCCGTGGACATCGAATAGATTTGTGAGGTCTGCCGTCGCGTCCGACAGTGCGGCAACCGGCACCACAACATCCTCAAGCAGCGC
The DNA here is from genome assembly GCF_004134905.2 of Aeromicrobium ginsengisoli. GTDB lineage: Bacteria > Actinomycetota > Actinomycetes > Propionibacteriales > Nocardioidaceae > Aeromicrobium > Aeromicrobium ginsengisoli. The sequence goes on from NZ_SDPQ02000002.1 coordinate 17,660, forward strand.
GGTCGAGCCAGGAGGACGCGCCGCAGCGACCGCGGTGTACAAGCCCTTCCGGAGCTTCCACAGTGCTGCGCGAGACTTCGGGTCACGAGTAAAACGCGTCGGTCGGACGAGTTCGAGTTCGGGCAGAAGCGAGGTCATCACGTTTAGCCGGGCGGACAGCGCCTCGTGGGTGGCGCCTTGAATCTCCACCAGCAGACCAGTGTGCTGATCCACGGCGATGTCGGCGAGCTCGGGGAGGGCGGCAGTGCCGGTCTGGGAAACCCGAAGCGAGGTGGCGTCGAGGAGCTCAATGGCCGCCGCGCCGTGCTCAACAAGCGCGGGCAACGCCCGCGTTGCGGCGATCACGTCGGGGAAGATCAACAGCGCGGTGGCCGCACTCGGGCGGAGCGCAACAGTGCGGAACGTGGCCTCGGCGATCCACGCGAGCGTCCCCTCCGATCCGACCATCAGATGGGTCAAGATGTCCGAAGGTTCCGAGAATTCCGTGAAGGCGTTCAGCGAGTAGCCCATGGTGTTCTTCATCGAGTACTGCTGGGCGATCCGATCGCGGGAAGCCGAATTCGCGACGATTCGTCCACGCAGATCGAGAAGACCGCGGTACAGATCGGGTTCTGTTAGGCGCAGACGATCGTCGGCGTCACGCGCGCCGGTGTCGAGCTGGATTCCACTGGGGAGGATCACTCGCATCGACTCGATTGTCTGGAAGGCGTTGGTGTCGATGCCGCACTCCATGCCCGACGAGTTGTTGGCCAGGATTCCTCCCACCGTGCACGCTACTTCGCTTGCCGGATCTGGTCCTAGCTTGTGCCCCGTGCGCGACAGGCGCAGATTCACAGCGCGGACGGTCGCGCCGGGCTCGACCGTGACACGTCCCCCGTCGGCCGACGGGTCGATCGCCCGGAAGTGACGTCGCGTGTCCAGCAGGACCCCGGAAGTTCCCGCCTGTCCCGACAGGCTCGTCCCGCCTGACCTGAACGTGACGCTGGTCTTGAGTTCCTTAGCCCGCCGAAACGCGGTGGCGACGTCGTCGCTGGTGCGCGGTCGGACGACGGCAGTGGGCGTCATCAGGAAGTGCGAGGCGTCATGCGCCATAGCCCTGCGGTCCACGAGTGACACTGAGACGTCAGCGTCCCCCCACCCGTGAGCAAGCGCGGCAGTTTTGTCCGTCGAGAGGTCAGGCATTGCGCAACTGTCGCGCGTCGCGCGAAAAGCAGGCGAAAGGCGTAGAGCAATTTGTCGTGTGTTTACGGGTGTCCTCGTAGCATCCGAAATGCGCGGCACCGACGAGCGGTGTCGGCTGGAGCGCAGTCAGGGGAATCATGGTGAACCGTCAGCGAACCCTGCTCGTCGGAGGTCTGGTCGTTGCCGTCGACCCAGGGCAGCCCGAGTCGGCGGTGCTGGATGTCCTGGTCGAGGACGGCGTCATCGTGCAGATGGCTCCAAGCATCACGGTCGACCAAGGTGCCTGCGAGGTGCTGGACATGCGTGGCCGGATCCTGATACCGGGGCTGGTCGACACTCATCGACACCTTTGGCAGTCGCTGTTCCGGTATGCCGGGGCAGACTGGACCATCGAGAACTACGTACAAGCGATGTGGGGCAAACTCGGGCCGGCCTACACCCCCGAGGACGTGTACATCGCGCTGCGCATCGGGCTGGCCGAGGCACTGGACGCCGGTTGCACGCAGATCTTCGACTGGAACCACAATCACCTCACTCCCGAGCACAGTGACGCCGCGGTCGCAGCACACATGGAGTCTGGCGCGCGGTCGATCCTGGGTTACGGCCAGTCGATGACGACCCTCGGTGAGTTCCTGCGCACGGGTCCCGGCAACGGCTCGATTCCTCCGTCGGAGGACATACGTCGGCTGCGGGAGACCTATTACTCGTCCGACGACCAGTTGAATCGCCTTGCGATGGCTGCAAGAGGCGGGGAGGTAGCCACGACCGAGGTGATCGCGACGGAAGCCCGTCAGGCGCGTGAGCTCGGTCTCCGTAGCAGCATTCATGCGGGCAACGCCAATTGGGCCAAGCTGCGTCCTGTTGAGAAGCAGCAGGCGGCCGCCGGTCTCACGGATGACACGACGTGGGTGCACTGCAATGCGTTGAGCGACGATGAGTTGCGCCTCATCGCCGATAGCGGTGGAACGGTCTCGGTGTCGCCAGAACTTGAACTGCACATGGCCATCGGACCCGTGGCTATTCGACGGCTGCTCGCACTGGGGATCCGTCCTAGCATCTCGGTGGACACCTGCTTGAACGTGAGCGGAGAACTGTTCAGCGTTATGCGAGCAGCCCTGTCGAGCGTTCGCGGCGACGCCAATGCCGAAGTCATCGCCAGCGGCATCAATCCGCTCGAACTTCCGCTCAGCACGCGTGACGTTCTTCAGTTCGCGACCTGGGAGGGCGCGCGAGCAAACGGGCTCTTGGAGCGAACGGGCTCTCTCACGGTGGGCAAGGAGGCCGACATCGTCGCGATCAACACGCACCGCGCCAATCTCATGCCAGTGTCGTACCCGACGGGCGCAGTTGTCGTGGGAGCCAATCCAGCAAACGTCGAGCTCGTCATGGTGCGAGGGAGGGTCGTCAAGCGAGACTTCGCCCTGGTCGACGTGAATCTCGCGGCGCTGTTGGATCGTGCTCAGGTTCAGAACGAAGCGTTGTTGCGACGCATCGGTTCTCGCTTTGAGACCGGCCTGCTTGTGGATAGTTGAAGCATCATGTCGAAAGGAAGACGCGTGGCACGAAAGAATCGTGGACGGCTTGGACCCGGTCGAGTCGGTCTGGAACCTTCGCGGCCGTCCGTTTCAGTGTCTGACCTCAATGCTTGGGCTATCGCTTGGGGAGTGCCCGAACGAGCCGTGACCCATCGACATCATGAGACAGACTCGGTGCGCGAGACCAATCTGTGAGCTGCCGCTCGCCCGGGTGTCCCGCAGTCGACCGAGTCTGATCTATTTCACGCGACGAGATCCGTGATCGTTGGAATGCGCTGGAAAGCGCGGACTGTCCAGCGTCACCGTCATAGCCCTGCTTGCACGTCGAAGTCGGCGTCAGTAGATGCGCGAACGTGTTCGACATCGACGTCGGCTGCGTGGTCGATCAACAGAAGACCGTCAGTAGTCACGTCGAAGACCGCCCAGTCGGTGATGATTCGATCAACGACTCCGTGGCCGGTCAAGGGAAATGTGCACTGGCGGACGATCTTGGGGGTGCCGTCCTTCGCGAGGTGGTCGGTGATGACAACGATCCGCTTAGTGCCGGCGACGAGGTCCATCGCTCCGCCCATGCCTTTGACGAGCGAACCAGGAATGGCCCAGTTGGCGAGGTCTCCGTTAGCGGCGACTTGGATGGCCCCGAGGATGGCAACATCGATCTTGCCACCGCGGATCATCGCGAATGATTCGGAGGAGTCAAAGAACGAGGCGCCGGCCGTGACGGTGACGGTCTGCTTGCCGGCGTTGATGAGGTCGGCGTCCTCCTCGCCCTCGTAGGGGAAAGGGCCCATGCCGAGGATCCCATTCTCGGACTGCAGCGTGACGGAGATACCCGGTGGAATGTGGTTGGCCACCATCGTGGGGATGCCGATGCCGAGATTGACGTAGTCGCCGTCGGCCAGCTCGAGTGCGGCGATGGCCGCCATCTCGTCACGTGTCCAGGTCATGCCAGAGCTCCTTCGGCACGTGCGGGTCGGGAACGGACGGTTCTCTGCTCTATCGGCTTCGCTCGCGCCCTAGCCCGCACGGTGTGAGTGATGTAGACGCCCGGGGTCTGAACCAGCTCGGGATCGATCTCGTCGACCAGGTGCTCGACCTCGGCGACAGTTACGCGGCCGCTGGCAGCGACAGCAGGGTTGAAGTTGCGGGCCGCCAGGCGGTATCTCAGATTGCCGGACCGGTCCCCAGTGTGGGCGTGGACGAGGGACAGGTCGGCCACGATACTGCGCTCCTGGACGTACTCAGTGCCGTCGAACACGGCGGTGGGCTTGCCCTCGGCAACGGCGGTGCCGACCCCGGTACGGGTATAGAACGCGGGGATGCCCGCGCCGCCGGCCCGCAATCGTTCGGCCAGTGTGCCTTGCGGGTTGAACTCGACCTCGAGTTCGCCGGCGAGGTACTGCGCCGCGAACAGTTTGTTTTCGCCGACGTAAGACGCGACGACCTTGGAGACTTGATTGTTCTCCAGCAAGAGCCCCAGGCCTACGCCGTCCACTCCCATGTTGTTGGACACGATCGTCAAGTCCTTGACTCCGGATTCGCGGACGGCCTCGATCAGGTCGTGCGGAGTGCCGCACAGCCCGAAACCCCCGACGGCGATGGTCATGCCATCGTGCAACTGCGGGATCAAGGGTCTGTCATCTACGCGTTCGGTCGCCAACATCTTTTCCTTTGCTCACTCAGCGAACTTGCTTGTGCAATGCCCGGAGTTAACGCGATGCCTGCAATCACCGTCAACAGTTGAAGCCAGCCTCATGAGCAACTGGTCCGTCATTGATCGCCGGAGCCGCAGTACGCTCACTGAGTGGACGCTCGAGTATTGTGACGCTGTGACCCGTGAACCTGGAATGGTCGAAAAAGTCGCGACAGTGCTAAGAGTGCTTGCCAGCTCATCTCAGAGCGCCGACCTGAAGACGGCCGAGATTGCGAGACGATGCGGTATCCCGCGTGCTACCACACACCGCCTTCTGACCTCGTTGGAGCATCAGGGGCTCGCAGAACGAGATAGGCGCTCGGGATGTTGGTATCTCGGTCCCGACGTGTATTTGCTTGGGCGCGCGGCTGCTCCCAGGTACGACATCACGTCGGTCGGTCGAGAGGCAGTCCACCGACTAGCTCTGGAGACTGGGGAGAGTGCGTTCTTGTCCGTCCGCCGCGGGGATGAGACTGTGTGCCTGATACGAGAAGACGGCAGCTTCCCACTGAGGTCGTTCGTTCTCTATGAGGGCGCGCGGTTCCCATTGGGTGTCGTGTCGGCCGGCCTCGTGACGTTGGCAATGATGCCGGATCGGGAGGTCCTCGACTACCTCGATCGTGTCGATCTCGCATCGGACTGGGGTCAGTCGCACAGCCGGCCGGAACTGATGGCCCGCCTGCATGAAACGCGCCGAAAGGGCTACGCGGTCAACCCAGGCCTCGTGGTGGAGGGGAGCTGGGGAATGGCGGCCGCGGTTTTTGATGACAACGGGCAACCGGCGTGGGCCCTAACGCTCACCGGGGTGGCTACGAGGTTTCAACCGGGCCGCCAGAAAGAGCTGGGGAGGTTGTTGCTCGATGCGGCTCACAATCTCACGGTAAGTCTGCAATCGAGCGGAACGACCGTGAAGGGCCCGCACTTGTGACCCTCGAACGGGCGGGAGTGGTGACGAAGGGGGAACGCGGCGGCACATCGCGTCATCCCTGGGCTGGGGAGCATGTTTGGCCGGGATTTCGGGGCGAGTTGTTCTACTGAGCGGGTGATCGCCCCCACTCCCGCGTCGCCGCCGCGCGCCACGCCGACAGGCGGCGCAGACTTTGTCGATGGGTGCGCTAGGAGTCGGGGTCGGCCACTGGATCCAGAGGTCGAGTCAGCGCTGCTGCGCGCCACACGGGAGCTCCTGGTTGAGACAGGCTTTGACCGGCTGACGATCGAAGCTGTCGCGAAGCGGTGTGGTGCAGGAAAAGGCTCGGTCTACCGCCGATGGACAAGCAAGACCGAACTCGTTTGCGCCGCGATGCGTGATGCGTTCCCCGAACGCCGAGTCCCTGAGTCCGGGGATCTGCGGGCTGATCTTCTCCGCGCTGCTCGGATGCCGGGAGAAGGGGCCGGGCAGGGGCAATTGGCGTGGGTGAGGGTGATGGCAGCCGCTCCGCAAGATCCCCGAATTCGGCAATTCGTGGAGGAGTGGCTCAGCCCACGACTGGCGCATCCCTTGGTCGAGGTGCTGAGCCGCGCGGCGCAACGGGAAGAAATAGAGCGATCTATCAACGTCGATCTGATAGCGGACATCTTCGTCAGCTTGACCCTCAACCGGCTAATCACTCGTGGAGCAAACCTTCAGGAGCAGGAGCTTGAGCAGATGATCGACTTGATCGTGCGGCCGACCGGACTCGGATAGGGCACACGAAGAGCCACGTGTCGTCTTGGGCGTGCGTAAACGCTGGAAGCCGGAACGCCGTGTACGCATTCTTTCCGTGTACCCCCGGCGCACCCCCAGGACGAAACCGGCAACTCCGGAGGCGCGAATACAACTGAAATGACGGGCAAAACAAAGCCCCTGAGTCACTAGTCGTGAGGATGTCAGATTCCCATATGGTCCAGCACCCTTGCTTGGGCGCGCGCCCCCGGCGCGCCCCCACGGTGAGAATCCATGCAATCGGAGGCATGTATGGGCCTGCAATTGCAGGGAAAAATGGCCGCAACGACCCCTCGTAATGAAAAGGTCGTCAGTTCGATTCTGACAAGCGGCTCCACGAATCATTGATGTTCCCCCGCGTGCCGTGCGCGCCACGCTGATCAGCCTCTGGGCTCGGCTCGGCAGTCAGTCGGGGACGATGAACGGGATGTCACCAAGCACGAGCATCTGTGCCGCGGTGCCCGCGGACTCCGTGGGTGCGATCTTCACCGTGACGACGCTGCCTGCGGTGGAGACGTCCTCGACGTCCAGAATCTCGGCGAACCACGCGTTCGAGCGGATCGCGAAGTCGTCCTCCCAGACGGCTCTGATTCTGCTCTCGGCACCGGCGATGTCCTTCACGCGGTACGCGATGTATTCGACCGCCTTGCCGTCCTCAACGGCTTGGGCGACGCCGACCGCGTCGAATGCGGGCATCGTCGCGGGCATGTGCTCGGCCAGCTGCCCGCCGAAAGCTGCATCGGCGGGGCGGTCGCTGAGCACCACGTCGTAGACGCGGTGGGTGCCGAGCGCCTTGGCGACGTCGAGCAAGGGCTCGTGGTCGGCCAGCGACCTCTGGCCGCGGGCCCTCCAGGCAGCCAAGGCCTTCTGCGTCTTGGCGAGGGCGATCTGCTGGTCTCTCCGCGCCACCCCGAAGACCTGAGGGAAGGGCGCGTCACTCGCGCCGGCCGGGTCGAGGTCGCCGATCTTTCCGGCGCCGGTCGTGGACACGTCTTTCGAGCTCACCCCGTCCGCAAGGTGAACCACGGTGACCGCATCGGGGAGTGACTCGACGGATGAGGTCGTGGTGATGTCGCGGGCGTCGAAGCCCAACGCTTTCCGCATCGCACCCGTCTGCAGGCGCGGTAGTCCGAGCCCCTCGCCGCCCGCGATGTAGACCTCGGGGCCGTTCAGGCGTTGGATCCATGTCGCCGTGGACTGCGGGTCGCGCGGCTTCGGCAGCTTGCCGAGCTCAGAGGCCTGCGCGAGGTCGCTGGCGAAGACCTGGAGCGGCCGGTCGGGCGAAGGCTCGATGGGTGGGAGCTCGCGCAGTGCCGACTCGACGGTGAAGCTGCTGGCGCTCGGCTTTGGCTTCGCTGCGGAGTCGTCGCTGCCGCCACCGCTGCAGCCGGCGAGGGCACACGCGCCGATCATTGCCGTGACCAGAGCAGCACCGAGTCGTCGCATCAGTCGTCCCCCCAGACATGCTCCGGCAGGTTCCGGAGTCATCGGACGAGGCTAGGGCATACGTCGATACTGCTCGGCAGATTGTGGACAGGACGTGGAAGCAACCCCGCCTGCTGGTGTGAGCAAACTCCCAAGCGGTTGCATTCGCATGGCGGCGTTGCTTAGGTAAGGCTGTCCTAAGCAACACATCTTCGGGGAAGGAGTGGTGGTGCGCCACCACCTGTTCAACACACGCAATCTCGACCGCTATCGCGAAGACATGGGACGGGGGCTCGACGCCCTCATCTCGCACGTCGCCAGCGTCAGCCAGCCGTTCTCCGGCGCTGGAGTGCACGGGGTGTCGGAGCGGGTGGCCGGGGTCGACCTCGACCGTCCCTTGGAGGACCTCGACGCGGTGCTCGACGAGCTGCGAGACGTGTACCTCGACGACGCGGTCTGGTTCCATGAGCCGCGATATCTGGCGCACCTCAACTGCCCCGTCGTGATCCCGGCACTGGTCGCCGAGCTCTTCGTCTCGGCGGTCAACTCGTCGCTGGACACCTGGGACCAGAGCGCAGGCGGCACCTTCGTGGAGCGTCGGTTGGTCGACTGGGCCGCGGGCCGCATCGGATTCGACGGCAACGCGGACGGGGTGTTCACCAGCGGCGGTACGCAGTCCAACCTGCAGGCCCTGCTGATCGCCCGCGGGCAGGCGTACCTCTCCGGAGATGCCGACCCGGCCGAGCCGCTGGGGCAGACCCTCGGTCGGTTCAGGATCTTCGCGTCGTGCGACAGCCACTTCAGCGTGCAGAAGTCCGCGAACGTCCTGGGCCTCGGCCTCGACGCCGTGGTGACGATTCCGACCGATGAGCGACGCCGGATGGATCCGTGGCTGCTCGACCAGGAGATCGCCCGGGTGCGGGCAGCCGGACTGATCCCGATGGCGGTCGTGGCGACCGCCGGCACCACGGACTTCGGGAGCATCGATCCGCTGAACCGGGTCGCCGACGTCTGCGCGGAGCACGGGGTGTGGCTGCACGTCGATGCGGCATACGGCGGAGGTCTGCTGGTCTCGACCCGGCGCCGGCACCTCATCGACGGCATCGAGCGCGCGGACTCGGTGACGATCGACTTCCACAAGACGTTCTTCCAGCCGGTCAGCTCGAGCGCCGTGATCGTCCGCCGCGGCGACGACCTGAGGCACGTGACCTATCACGCCGACTACCTCAACCCGCGGTCCGCGGCGTTGCCGAACCAGGTCGACAAGAGTCTGCAGACCACGCGCCGCTTCGACGCGCTCAAGCTGTGGCTCACGCTGCGCACGATGGGCGCCGACGCGATCGGTGACTACTTCGACGCCGTCATCGACCTGGCTGCCGTCGGTCATGGACTGCTGCGCGACGACCCTGACTTCGAGGTCGTGGTGGCACCAGCGCTGAGCACGCTGGTGTTCCGCTTCCGCCCCGAGGAGGTGCCCGAGGGGGTCGCCGACGAGGTCAACCCGCGGATCCGCCGTACGATCGCCGGCCGTGGCGACGCGGTCATGGCGGGCACCGTGGTGGGTGGGCGGGCGTGGCTCAAGTTCACCCTGCTCAACCCCGAGACGACGGTCGGCGACGTACGCTCCGTGCTCGACCTGATCCGCGAGATCGGCCGTGAGCTGCTCGACGAGCTGCGTACGGAGGTCCGCTGATGAGGACGTACGACTTTGCTGCCGTCGGGCTCGGTCCGTTCAACCTCGGACTGGCCTGCCTCGCCGAGCCGGTCGACGGTCTCGACGGGATCTTCCTCGAGGCGCGCGACGACTTCAGCTGGCATCCCGGCATGCTGCTCGCCGACGCAACGTTGCAGGTCCCGTTCATGGCGGATCTGGTCACGATGGCGGATCCGACGTCGCGGTTCTCGTTCCTCGAGTTCCTCAAGAGCACCGGCCGGCTCTACGCGTTCTACATCCGCGAGTCCTTCTATCCGCTGCGCGCCGAGTACGACCAGTACTGCCGCTGGGCTGCTGCGCAGATCGCGGGCATCCGTTTCGGGCGGCACGTGGACCGCGTGCAGCACGACGGCGAGGCGTACGTGCTGACCGCCAGGCTCCGGGGCGGCGGCACCGAGACGTACCGCGCGCATCGCCTGGTGCTCGGGACCGGGACGCAACCCCACGTCCCGGCGGCTGTGCAGGGGCTCGAGGGACCGATGATCCACACCGCCGACTACCTCACGCACAAGGCGGCGCTGCAGGCGACGAGGTCCATCACGATCGTCGGCAGCGGCCAGAGCGCCGCCGAGGCCTACCTCGACCTGCTCGACGACATCGACTCGTTCGACTACGAGCTCACCTGGGCCACGCGATCGCCGCGGTTCTTCCCGATGGAGTACACCAAGCTGACGCTCGAGATGACCTCGCCGGAGTACACGGCGTACTTCCACAGGCTGCCGATGGAGACGCGCGACGCTCTCCTGCGGGAGCAGCGGCAGCTCTACAAGGGCATCAGCGCCGACCTGATCGACACGATCTACGACACCCTCTACCGCCAGCAGGTCCAGGGCGAGGTGCCCACACGGCTGCTGACCAACGCCGAGCTGTCCGGTGCGGCGTGGGACGAGGCCAGAGGTGCGTACGACCTCGCGTTCCGGCACGTCGAGCTCGACGCGCCCTTCGCCCTGGAGACCGAGGCGTTGGTCCTCGCGACGGGATACCGGCCGCAGGTGCCGGGGTTCGTCGCTTCGATCGCCGACCGCATCCGGTGGGACGCGAAGCGTCGATACGCCGTGGCGGCCGGCTACACGATCGACGACGACGCGCAGATCTTCGTGCAGAACGCCGAGGAGCACACGCACGGTCTCGTGGCGCCCGACCTCGGGATGGGCGCGTTCCGCAACTCCGTCATCCTCAACGCGATGTGCGGGCGCGAGGTCTATCCGGTCGAGGAGCGGATCGCGTTCCAGGAGTTCGGGGTCGCCCGGACAGAGGTGCCGGTATGACGACGTCGACCCTGTTCGCTCGCGTCACCCACCTCGGCCGGGTGACGCTGGAACCGCTCGAGGTGGACCGCGATGCCGAGACGCTGCACACGTGGGTGACGCATCCGCGAGCCGTCTACTGGGGCATGCAGGCCGCGAGCCTTGAGGAGGTCCGTGAGGCGTACGCCGACATCGTCGCCGACCCGCACCACGACGCCTGGCTCGGCCGGGTCGACGGCGAGCCCGCGTTCCTCGCCGAGACGTACGATCCGGCGCACGGTGAGCTCGCCGACGCCTACGACGTGCTCGACGGCGACATCGGCATGCACGTGCTGGTCGCACCGACCGACCAGCCGCGGTCCGGGTTCACGTCCGCCGTGTTCCGCACCGTGATGGAGCTCTGTTTCGACGATCCGCGCCACCGTCGGGTCGTCGTCGAGCCAGACGTCCGCAACGACCGCATCGCGGTGCTCAACGCAGCGGCGGGCTTTCGCGTCGAGCGTGAGGTCCGGCTCGCCGGCAAGACGGCGGCGCTCAGCACGTGCACCCGCGATCAGTTCGCGCGCAGCGAGATGGTGCGGGGACGTGCGACAGACGGTGACGACCCACGTGTCGCGAGCGAGCACCTGACCCCGGAGGCCATGCAGGTCGCCCATCGGTTCCTCGTCGCCAAGGCCCTCGCCGAGTTCTCGCACGAGCGGCTGCTCGTGCCCGAGCCCGTCGGTCACGACCATCAGGTGACGATCGGCGATGCCCGATACCGATTTCACGCCCGCCGCTACGAGCTCGAGCACTGGGTTGTCGAGCCGTGGTCCGTGACGCGCGACGTCGGTGGCGAACCGGCCGAGCTGGACGCCCTGGCCTTCATCGCCGAGCACGCCGAGGTCCTCGGCATACCCGACGCGCTGTTGCCCACGTACCTCGAGGAGATCAGCAGCACGCTCGCCAGCGCGGCCTGGAAGTACGTGCACGCCACGCTGTCCTCGGCCGACCTGGTGGATGCGGACTTCCAGGCGATCGAGGCGGCGATGACCGAGGGACACCCCGCGTTCGTCGCCAACAACGGCCGCATCGGCTTCTCGGCCTCGGAGTACGCGTCGTACGCGCCCGAGGCCGGCCGGCCCTTCGCGGTGGTGTGGCTCGCGGTGCGCCGCACCAAGGCGCATCTCTCGCTGGGCGAGGGGATCGATGAGGAAGCCCTGTACGCCGGTGAGCTCGACGCTGCGACCCGCGCGCGGTTCGACGCCGAGCTGCGCGGGCTCGACCTCGACCCGGACGACTACCTGCTGATGCCGGCGCATCCGTGGCAGTGGCAGCACAAGCTGGCGATCACGTTCGCTCCGGACATCGCCCGGCGGGACATCGTGTGCCTCGGCCACAGCGCCGACCGCTATCGGGCACAACAGTCGATCCGTACGTTCTTCAACGCCGACCGGCCGGAGCGGCACTACGTCAAGACCGCTCTCTCGATCCAGAACATGGGGTTCATGCGTGGCCTGTCGCCGCGCTACATGCGGGCGACGCCGGCGATCAACGACTGGGTCGCCGGGCTCTTGGAGGAGGATGACGAGCTGCGCAACTGCGGATTCGGTGTGCTGCGCGAGCGGGCGGCGATCGGCTACACCGGGGACGCCTATCACCGGCTCGGCGCGCCGTCGGCGTACACCAAGATGTTGGCCGCGCTGTGGCGTGAGAGTCCCGTCCCGCAGGTCGCAGCCGGCGAACGACTCGCCACGATGGCCTCGCTCCTGCACCGGGACCGCGACGGACGGCACCTGGTCTCCGAGCTCATCGCCGCGTCAGCCGTGTCGCCGCGCGACTGGGTCGCGAGCTATCTGCGGGCGTACGTGCGACCCGTCGTGCACTGCCTGCACCGCTACGAGCTGGCGTTCATGCCGCACGGTGAGAATCTGATCCTGGTGCTGCAGGACCACGTGCCGACGCGGGTGCTCATGAAGGACATCGGTGAGGAGATCGCCGTGATGGGTGACCTACTGCTGCCGGCCGAGGTCGAGCGCGTACGTGCGGCGGTGCCCGACCGGGTCAAGCCCCTGGCGGTGCTGACGGATGTCTTCGACGGGTTCCTGCGCTTCCTCGCCGGCATCCTCGCTGAGGACCGGTTGCTCGGCGAGGACGAGTTCTGGTCACTGGTCGCCGGCACGATCGTCGAGCATCAGGCCGCCCACCCGGAGCTGGCCGACGCGTTCGCCCGGATCGACCTGTTCGCGGCCGAGTTCGACCACTCCTGCCTCAACCGGCTCCAGCTGCGGGACACGCGGCAGATGGTCGACCTGTCGGACCAGGCCGAGTCGCTGATCTTCGCTGGCACCCTGGTCAACCCGATCGCCCGGTTCGCCCCGTGACGGCCTACGGGATCAGCAGGACCTTGCCGGTGGCGCGGCGCTCGTCGAGGGTCAGGAGTGCCTGCGCGGCCTCGGCGAGGGGGAACGTCGGGCCGACGACGGGGCGCAGCGCGCCGCTCTCGAGATGTGGCGCGAGTGCAGCCCACTCCGTCGCGATGTGACCCGGGCGCGAGAGGGCGTAAGCACCCCAACCGACGCCGACGACCGAGACGTTGTTGAGCAGCAGGCGGTTGACCTTGACGGTCGGGATCTCGCCGGCCGTGAACCCGATCACCAGCAGCCGGCCGTTCTCGTTGAGGCAGCGCAGCGAGTCGGTGAACCGGTCGCCGCCCACGGGATCGACCACGATGTCGACGCCGCCCTGCTCCTTGACGGCGTCCTTGAAGCCGTCCGGCAGCACGAACGCGTCGGCGCCGGCGGCCAGCGCGATCGCACCCTTCTCGGGTGTCGACGTGACGGCGATGACCCGCCCCGCGCCGAAGGCCTTGGCCACTTGAATGGCGGCCGTGCCCACGCCACCGGCGGCGCCGTGCACCAGCACCGACTCGCCGGCCTGGAGGTGGCCACGCTCGACGAGGGCGAAGTAGGCCGTGCCGTAGTTGAAGACGATCGCGGCACCCTGCTCGTACGAGATGCCGTCCGGGATCGGGAACGTCAGGTCGAGCGAGGCCAAGGCCTCCTCGGCGAATCCGCCCAGTAGGCAGAGTGCCGCGACCCGGTCGCCGGGGGAGAAGCCGGAGCCGTCGGGAGCGCTGATGACCTCGCCGGCGATCTCGGCGCCCGGCGTGAACGGCAGCTCGGGCTTGAGCTGGTAGAGCCCGCGGCTCTGCAGCACCTCGGGGAACGCGACGCCGGCCGCGCGCACCCGGATCAGGACCTGGTCGTCACCGGGTTCGGGGCTGGGCAGCTCGACCAGCTCGATCGCTTCAGGGCCGTCGAGGGTCGTGATCTGTACGGCTTTCATGCCGCGACCTTAGCGCACTGACTAAGCGAGCGCTTAGTGCTCGTACGCTTGACCCATGCATCGGTCGGTCGACATCGAGGTCGCGCGCTGGTGCGCAGACCATCGCAACGGAACCGTGACCGATGTCTTCCGATTCCTCGAGGACGTCGGCGAGTCCACGGCGTTCTTCGTCGTCGCCGGGATCGTCGCGGTGATCCTGATCCTTCTGCTCCGGCTGCGCACCGGGCTGGCTCGCATCCTGATCTCGATGGCCGTGACCTCCACGGCGACCGGTTGGCTCAAGGAGTGGATCGACCGGCCGCGGCCGCCGTACGACCTCGCGATCACGCACCTCTCGGGTCCGGCGATGCCGTCGTCCCACGCGATCCTGACCTCGACCATCGTGACCGCGCTGGTGCTGGCGCCGTGGTGGACCTCGCAGCGGCTGCGGGTCGCTGTCGGCGTGCTCGGTGCCGCCGGCTGCCTGCTCTCCGGCGTGGCCATGATCTACCTCGGTGGCCACTGGTTGACCGACGTGCTGGTCGGCTGGGCCCTGGGCACGGGCATCACCGGAGGCATGATGCTGCTGCTCAAGCGCACGCGCCTGACCTGACCTCGCCAGTGCCGCCCGCCTCGCTCGGGCTTACGCGGGAGACAATGCACGGGTGAGACTCATCGACCTGCTGCCCAAGGGCGTGACGGACGATGAGGACGTCGTCTACGACGCGATCACGCAATGGGTCGAGCACCGCGGGCTGACGCTTTACCCGGCACAGGACGAGGCGATTCTCGAGTGCGTCGCCGGGTCCAACGTGATCCTCGCGACGCCGACCGGCTCCGGCAAGAGCCTCGTGGCGACCGGTGCCATGGCGGCGGCGTTGGCGCGCGGCGAGTGCAGCGTCTACACCGCGCCGATCAAGGCCCTCGTCAGCGAGAAGTTCTTCGACCTCTGCGAGATCTTCGGCGCCGACAACGTCGGGATGGTGACCGGCGACGCCGCGGTCAACGCCGATGCCCCGATCATCGCCGCGACCGCAGAGATTCTCGCCAACATGGCGCTCCGCGAGGGTGCCGGCGCCGACATCGGCCTGGTCGTGATGGACGAGTTCCACTTCTACGCCGACCCCGACCGCGGCTGGGCGTGGCAGGTGCCGCTGATCGAGCTGCCCAAGGCGCAGTTCCTGCTGATGTCGGCGACGCTGGGCGACACGACCCGGTTCGAGGCGGATCTCTCCAGGCGTACGGGCCGGGAGACCGCGCTCGTCACGACGTCGGAGCGACCCGTCCCCTTGATCTCCGAGTACGTCTCGACGCCGATCCAGGAGACGCTCGAGCAGCTGATCGAGACGCACCAGACGCCGGTCTACGTCGTGCACTTCACGCAGGTCTCGGCGCTCGAGCGGGCTCAGGCGCTGACCAGCATCAAGGTCGCCACGCGCGAGGAGCGCGACGTCATCGCCGAGCACCTCGGTGACTTCCGGTTCTCCTCGGCGTTCGGCAAGACGCTGTCGCGGCTCATCCGCATGGGTGTCGGCGTGCACCACGCGGGCATGCTGCCGCGCTACCGCCGGCTCGTCGAGACGTTGACCCAGGCCGGGCTGCTCAAGGTCGTCTGCGGCACCGACACCCTCGGCGTCGGCATCAACGTGCCGATCCGCACCGTGCTGTTCAGCGGGTTGTCGAAGTACGACGGGGTCCGCCAGCGGCAGCTCCAGGTGCGCGAGTTCCAGCAGATCGCCGGGCGCGCGGGGCGGGCCGGCTTCGACACCGTCGGGCACGTCATCGTCGAGGCGCCCGAGCACGACATCGAGAATGCCCGCCTCGTCCGCAAGGCCGGCGACGACGTCAAGAAGCAGCGCAAGATCCAGCGCAAGAAGGCGCCCGAGGGCTTCGTGTCGTGGGGCGAGGGCACGTTCACCAAGCTCTCGACCGGCACGCCCGAAGCGCTCGTCTCCCGTATGCGCGTCAGCCACGCCATGGTGCTCGACGTCGTCTCGCGGCCCGGCGACGCACGTGCCTCGCTCGAACGGCTGCTGCGCGAGAGCGACGAGACCGAGGAGTCGCAGGACCGTCTGCTCGCCGAGGTCGACGAGATCATCGACGCCCTGCTCGCGGGCGGCGTCGTCGAGCCCGTCGACCCGCCGGACGCCGACGGTCGTACGCTCCGGCTGACGGTCGACCTGCAGGCCAACTTTGCCCTCAACCAGCCGCTGTCGCCGTTCGCCGTCGCAGCGTTCGACCTGCTCGACCGCGACGATCCGGCGTACGCGCTCGACATGGTCTCGGTCGTCGAGTCCACGCTCGACGACCCGCGGCCCATCATCAACGCGCAACGTCATCGGGCCCGGGGCGAGGCCATCAACGAGATGAAGATGGACGGCATCGAGTACGACGAGCGGATGGAGCTGCTCGAGGAGATCACCCACCCCAAGCCGCTCGAGGAGCTGCTCACCGCGGCGTACGAGTCCTATCGCAAGGGTCACCCGTGGGTCGCCGACCACGAGCTGCGGCCCAAGTCGGTCGTCCGTGAGATGTGGGAGCGGGCGATGACGTTCTCGGAGCTGATCGGCGACTACCAGCTCGCGCGGTCCGAAGGCCTCGTCCTGCGCTATCTCTCCGACGTCTACAAGACGCTGCTGCGCACGGTGCCCGAGCAGCTGCGCAACGAGGAGCTCATCGACCTCACGGAGTGGCTCGGCGAGCTCGTGCGCCAGACCGACTCGAGCCTGCTCGACGAGTGGGAGCAGCTCATCAACCCCGACACCGACCCCGTCGAGGTGCGCGCCAAGGCCGAGGGCAGCGCGCCGCCGCGGCCGGTCACCGGCAACGCGCGGGCGTTCCGGGTGCTCGTGCGCAATGCGCTGTTCCGCCGGGTCGAGCTCGCGGCGCTCGGGCGCTGGAGCGCTTTGGGTGACCTTGACGGCGAGGACGGCTGGGACGCCGCGGCGTGGATGGAGGCGATGGCGGCCTATCGCGAGGAGTACGAGTCGCTCGGCACCGGTCCGGCCGCGCGTGGCCCCGACCTGTTCATGGTCGAGGAGGGTTCGACGACGTGGAACGTACGCCAGACGTTCGACGACCCCGAGGGCGATCGCGACTGGGGCATCACGGCCCAGGTCGACCTCGCCGAGAGCGACGAGATCGGCGAAGCCGCCGTGACCATCCTGGAGGTCGGGCCTCGCTGAGGAGCCTCAGCGCATCGTCAGCCTCAGGGGGGCCTTGTCGCCCGGGACGTTCGTGATGTTGCGCAGCTTGTTGGGCGACGGCGCCTCGGCCGTGACCGCATAGCGCTGCAGCACCTCGCGCAGCACGACGGTGCCCTCCATCAGCGAGAACGCGGCGCCGATGCAGCGGCGTACGCCACCGCCGAACGGGATCCACGTGTTCGGCGCGACCTTGTCGACCGTGAACCGCTCGGGCTTGAACAGGTGCGAGTCGGCGAAGCTCGCCTCGCGGCTGTGCGACAGCATGATCGACGGTGTGACGGTCGTGCCGCGCGGCAGGTGACGACCGGCGACGACCTGGTCGCTCTGCAACGTACGGGCGACGAAGTCGATGATCGGATGCAGCCGCATCGACTCCTTGAGGCAGGCCTCGAGGTAGGCGTCATCGCCCGTGTCGGCGGCGTCGAGGGCGCGCGCGTGGATCTCGGGATTGCGGCCCAGCTCGTGCAGCGTCCACGACAGCGCCGAGGCCGTCGTCTCGTGCCCGGCGAGCAGCAGCGTGACGAGCTGGTCGCGCATCTCGGCATCGGTCAACGGGGTTTCGACGGGCTCAACCGACGAGGAGCTCGTGGCACCGACCCGCAGCAGCCGCGAGAGAACGTCGTCGCGTCCGTCGAGGTCGTGCGCCTCGCGCCGCTCGGCGATCTCGGCATAGAGGAGCTTGTCGACCTCCTGCTGGTTCTTGAAGTAGCCGCGCCACGGCGGCAGGGCGAACAGTCGCGGGTAGGACCAGGCGAGCAGCATCTTGGCGTCGATGTTGACCATGCGGTTGACCTTGGGCCGCAGCACCGCGAGGCGTGACTCGTCGGTCACGCCGAAGACGACCTGCAGGATCACGTCGAGGGTGATTGCGTTCATCCGGTCGAGGGCGATCACGGTGTCGCCGTCGTGCCACGAGTCGACCTCGACCTTGGCGATGGCCTCGACGAGCGGCTGGTAGGCCCGCATCGACGGACCCGTGAACGCCGGCATCAGCAGCTTGCGGGCTCGCTGGTGCTCCGCATCGTCGGTCAACAGCACCGAGTGCTCGCCCATCACGGGCTTGAGGATCTCGTTGCCCTTGCCGGCGTGGAACTGCGACGGGTCGGCGGCGAAGATCTCCTTGATGTCGGCCGGATCGCTGAACACGACGAGCGTACGAGGGCCGGGCAGGATCTTCAGGGAGAACGTGTCGCCGAACTCCTCGTGATAGGCCGGGATCGTCCCGGCGCGGTCGCGCAGGAACTTCCACGTCATCCTGGCGGGCGAGAGCGAGGGCCCGGCCGGGATGTCGTACGTCGTCATGCCGTCTTCTCCCAGACGAAGTCGGGCGCGTTGACCTTCCGCGTCTCCCACCAGTACTGGAACGTGAACTTGGGCCAGATCGTCCGGTTCTTGCCCTGGCTGTCGAGGTACCACGACGTGCAGCCGCCCTGCGTCCAGATGCCCTTCTCCACGAGCCGCTGGATCTCCTCGTTGAAGTCGTCCTGCGCAGCCTGCGTCGGCTCGGCCGAGACCGCGCCGCGGCGATCCATCTCGTCGAGCATGCGGACGATGAACTTGGTCTGCTGCTCGATCATGAACACCACCGAGTTGTGGCCGAGAGCGGTGTTGGGGCCGAGCATGAAGTAGAGGTTGGGGAACCCGTGGATCGTCATCCCCATGTAGGTCTCGACGCCCTGCTCGCGGAACTGGGTCGCGAGGTCAACGCCGTTCTTGCCCTTGACGTCGAGGTAGTCGAACGCGTCGATGACGTGGAACCCGGTGCCGTAGATGATGATGTCGGCCTCGTGCTTGACCCCGTTGCCGTCGATCACGCCGTCGGCGACGATCTCCTGGACGCCGTCCGTGCTGAGCTCGACGTCGTCGCGCAAGTACGTCTTGTAGTACGTGTTGGACTGCAGCACGCGCTTGCAGCCGAGCCGGTAGTCCGGCGTCAGCTTGGCCCGCAGCTCGGGGTCCGGGATCGTCTTGTCGATGTAGCGCGTGACGATCTTCTCGGCGAACGGCAACACGTTGAGGTGGCCGTTGAACGCGATCGCCCGCGCCTCGAGCGACCAGTAGAGCGCATTGCGGTATGCCCGGGTGGCGCCGGGGACGGTTGCGAACAGCTTCTTGCGCCACTCCGGCGTCGGCCGGTCCTTCTTGGGCAGGACCCAGGCCGGCGTGCGCTGGAACACCGTGAGGTGCTCGGTCTCCTGCGCGATGATCGGGATGAACTGGATCGCGCTGGCGCCGGTGCCGATGACGACGACCTTCTTGCCCTTGAGGTCGACCGTGTGGTCCCACTGGGCGGAGTGGAAGCGCGGCCCCTCGAACGTGTCCGCGCCGGCGATCTCGGGGACGTTGGGGATGTGCAGGCCGCCGACGCCGGCGACCACGACGCGCGCCTCGTAGTCGTCGCCGGAGCGCGTACGGACGGTCCAGACGCTGCGGTCCTCGTCCCACTCGGCTCCGGTGACCTCGACGCCGAAGTCGATGTAGGGGCGGATGCCCTGCTCGTCGGCGACCTTGCGCATGTAGGCCCAGATCTCCTCCTGGCCCGAGAAGCTCTTGCTCCACTCGGGGTTGAGCTCGTAGGAGAACGAGTACATGTGGCTCGGGATGTCGCACTCGCAGCCGGGGTAGGTGTTGTCTCGCCACGTCCCGCCGACGTCATGCGCCTTCTCGAGGATCACGAAGTCCTCGCGGCCGGACTCGCGCAGCTTCATCGCGGCGCCCATGCCGGAGAAGCCGGTTCCGATGATGACGACATCCTTTTTGATCATTTTTCAGATACTATCGGTATCTGAGTACGATGCAAAGGGATGAAGGAGAGCTTTGTGGCAGTCACCAGCACGCGGGTCACGAGGGCCGAGCGGCAGGCGCAGACCCGTGAGCGGCTGATCGAGGTCGCCCGTGAGATGTTCCTCTCCGACGGCTACGCCGCCACGTCGCTCGACAAGGTCGCTGTGCGCGCGGGCTTCTCCAAGGGCGCCGTCTACTCCAACTTCGCCGGCAAGGAACAGCTCTGCATGGCGGTGCTCGACAGCATTCACGAGGAGCAGATCGAGGGCGTCGTCGCCGCGTTCTCGCAGGACACCGACCTCGACGGCCGCATCGAGGCGTTCGCCGCCTGGGCCCGCGAGGGTCTCGGCCAGCCGCGCTGGACCGCCCTCGAGGTCGAGTTCGGCGCCATCGCACGGCAGAGTCCCTACGTCGCGACCGAGCTGGTCAAGCGGCACCGCGAGATCCGCGCCGCGATCGCCGAGCTGGTCCGCCAGGTGACGGCCGAGGCGGGCCTCGGTGACACCGTCGATGCCGACCAGGCTGCGACGACGCTCCTGAGTCTCGGGATCGGCCTCGGCACGCTGCGATCGCTCGACAACACGATCGACGTCGGGGTGTTCGCCGACACGATGCGGGCCTTGCTCAAGAGCTCGAAGCTCTAACCCTCCCCGAGCCGCGCCAGCAGCAGGGCCTCCGCGAGGCAGGCCCGCTCCCACTCGGCGAGGTGCAGGCCTTCGTTGGTGCCGTGTGCCCGGGTGTCGGGGTCCTCGATGCCGGTGACCAGGACCGCCGCCTGCGGGAACGCGTCGGCGAACGTCGCGATGAACGGGATCGACCCGCCCACGCCCATGTCGATCGGCGCGACCCCGTCCCAGGCCTCCCGCATCGCCTCGCGTGCCGCGTCGTACGCCGGACCGGTCGCGTCGAGGGCGGTCGGCTCGCCACCGTCGGCGTACGTCAGGGTGGCCTGCGCGCCCCACGGCACGTGCGCCAGCACGTGCTCCTCGAGCCGTTCGTACGCCGCCTCGCAGCTGTCGCCGGGGGCGATGCGCATCGAGATCATCGCCCGGGCGGCCGGCACGAGGGTGTTGCTCGCCGCCTCGACGGCCGGTGCGTCGATGCCGGTCACCGTCAGCGCCGGCTTGGTCCACATGCGCTCGACGGACGAGCCCGTGCCGATCAGCTCCACGCCGTCGGCCAGGCCGGACTCGGCGACCAGGCGGTCGTGCGGGTAGTCGACGTCGGCCGCTTCGGTCGTCACGAGTCCCGGCACCGCGACTGTTCCGTCATCGTCATGCAGCGACGCGAGGATCCGGGTCAGCGCCATGAGGGCGTCGGGTACGACGCCGCCGAACATCCCGGAGTGGACGCCGTGGCGCAGCGTGCGGACCTCGAGCGTCGCGCGCACCAGGCCACGCAGGCTCGTGGTCAGCGCCGGCTCGCCGATGTCCCAGTTGCCCGAGTCGGCGATCACGATGACGTCGGCCTCGAGCAGCGCACCGTGCTCGGCGATGAACGCCTCGAGCGTCGGTGAGCCGATCTCCTCCTCGCCCTCGACGAAGACCTTGACGCCGACCGGCAACGGGTCACCGAGGGCGCGGACGGCGGCGAGGTGCACGGCGATGCCGGCCTTGTCGTCGGCCGCACCTCGGCCGTACAGGCGCCCGTCGCGCTCGGTGGGCTCGAACGGCGGCGAGTCCCACGCCGCGTGATCGCCCTCGGGCTGTACGTCGTGGTGCGCGTACAGCAGGACCGTGGGGCTGCCCGGCGGGCCGGGCTTCGTGGCGAGCAGCGCCGGCGCACCGCCGCCGCGCAGGATCTGGGTGTCGAATCCCTCGGCGGCGAACAGGTCGCGGGTCGCCTCGGCGGACCGCTCGACGTCGTCGGCGTGCTCGGGGGCGGCGCTGACCGAGGGGATCAGGACGAGGCGTTCGAGGTCGGCGCGGACGGACGGGAGGACGGCGGCGAGCGCGGTGCGCAGGGCATCAGGGGTGCGTGGACTCACGCGTCCCAACGTAGCCCGGACCCGTACGGCCTGGACCTGCGGTCAGCGGCTGTCGGGGTCGTACGGCTGACCCGTCGGAGCCGGCGGCGACGCCACGTCACCGCGAGAGTAGTCCGTGACGCCCGCCCCCCATCGCGCCATCACGCCGTACACGTACAGGTCGTGGAAGAGCCTGAGGTTCCCGGCGTAGTTGGGGTGCACGCCGTCGTCGGTGCGGTCGCCGTCGAGCGTGCCGCGCGACGTGTCGACGTAGCGAAAGCCGGCGGCCAGGGCCTCGGCCTTGATCAGCGGGACGATCCAGGTCTTGGCCGCCGCGCCGGCGGCGTAGGGCCCGTAGGGAGCGGTGATGTAGACCGACGAACGGCGGGTGGGCCGCAGCTCGGCGAGGCGGAGCATCGTGCGGTGGACGTCGCGCTTGAGTTGCCCTTCGGTGGTCGGCACCTGCGACCAGGCGCCGTTGCGATAGACGCAGCGATACATGTCGTTGACCCCGCCGGCGACGATCACCAGGCGCGCGGTCTTGACGTCGGCGGCGACCTCCGGCCTGGCGAGGCGGCCGTAGAACGTGGACCCGCCGCAGACCGACGTGCCGTCAGCGGCTTTGCCCCGCTTGCCGAAACCCGATCCTCGCTCGGCGTGCCGAATGATGCGGAGCTCCAGCTCCCGGCCGAGGTAGGACCACCAGCCACGGTTGGTGCTGCCGGGGATGTTGTCGCCGCGCCACGTGATCGAGTCGCCGATCACGACCATCGTCGGGGTCGTCGTGGCCTGGCTCGGAGGAGCCAGCAGAGCGCTGCCCAGCGCGACCGCGGTTGCGGTCACGACGGCAAGAGTGGTCCTGAGGATGTGGCGTGGGAGTGTGATGGTTCGGCGTCCTTGCAGGGTGATGCGTCTGTCGCACCCCATGCAACCTGATGCGCGACGGGAAATCCGGGAAATCCGGCGATCCGTCGTGTGGTCATCAGGTCGACGGCGTGATCTTCAGGATCTTGTCGTTGCTGCCGTTGGACGTCGTCACGTAGAGCGCGCCATCGGGTCCCTGCACGGCACCGCGCAGTCGCCCGTACGTGTGGTTGAGCTCGGCAGGCTTCCACGTCTCGAGCAGCGTGCCGGTCGAGCTGAACCGCAGCATCCGCAGCGAGGTGTCCTTGAGCGCGGTGACCGCCAGTGCCCCGCGCCAGCCGCCCCACCCGGAGCTGCTGACGAACGTCGCCCCGCTGATCGCCTTGGTCGGGTCGCCCGAACGCCAGCGCGCATCGACCTGGGTCCCGGGCAGGCTGTGGTCGGTCATCGGGGAATCGGCGCCCTCGTTGTACGACGCGTCGCCGGGCTCGCGCGGCACCGGGTTCCAGCCGTAGTTGCCGCCGTTGCGCAGCAGGTTGATCTCGTCGTCGCGATAGCTGCCGTGCTCGACCGACCAGATCGGGCCGTCGGCACGCCGGGCGAGGCCCTGCACGTTGCGGTGCCCGTAGGTGTAGATCTTGCGCTTCATGAGGTTGGCGCTGGAGTGGAACGGGTTGCCCGGCACCGTGCCGCCGGTCGTGGCGTCGACCCGCAGCACCTTGCCGCCACCGGAGAACAGGCTCTGCGGGTTGCGCCCCGTTGCGGCGTCGCCGGTGCCGATGAAGAGCATGTTGCCCGAGCCCCGGAGCAGCGCGCAGCCACCGTGCCGGCCGCTCGTCGAAGGCAGCCCGCTGACGAGCGTACGTTTGAGAGTCGCGTGCGAGAGGGTGTCGTCGAGGTGCCAGCGCACGACGCGTACGTCCTGGGTCGTGCCGGACTGATAGCCGTGGCACGTGATGATGTCGTGCGTCGTGGCGAAGTCGGCCGGCACCTCGACCGACATCAGCCCGGTCTCGCCCGACGCCCACATCCCCGCCGGCGAGTCGAGCAGGACCCGCTCGGTCCCGCCGGGCGTGCGGAGGGTCAGCCGCTTGAGGGAGCGTTCGGTGTAGAGCATCGACCCGTCAGGCAGGAAGGCGAGGTCCCAGGGGATCGCGAGGCCCGACCTGACGACCGTGACGTCGATCGTGGGGCGGGTCGTCGCCGCTGAGGCGGGCGAGACGACGGTGGACAGCAGGACGACCGCCATGGCCGCGAGACACCAGCGCTTCATCGCACCAGTGTGCGCCGGGGGTGGACCAGGCGCGACCGCTCAGTAGCCGCCGTTGGCCTTGAAGCGGTCGTAGCTGGCCTGGATCTCGGCCTCGGCCTCGACCCGGCCGGTCCACGTGGAGCCCTCGACGGACTTGCCGGGCTCGAGGTCCTTGTAGACCGTGAAGAAGTGCTCGATCTCGAGACGGTCGAACTCGGGCACGTGATGGATGTCGCGCAGGTGCTCCTGGCGCGGGTCCTTGGCCGGCACGCAGAGGACCTTGTCGTCGCCGCCGGCCTCGTCGGTCATGCGGAACATGCCGATCGTGCGGCACGAGATCACGCAGCCGGGGAACGTCGGCTCCGACAGCAGCACGAGAGCGTCGAGCGGATCGCTGTCGAGGCCGAGCGTGTCGTCGATGAAGCCGTAGTCAGCCGGGTACTGCGTCGCGGTGAACAGCGTGCGGTCGAGGCGGATGCGATGCGTCGCGTGGTCGACCTCGTACTTGTTGCGGCTGCCCTTGGGGATCTCCACGGTGACGTCGAAAATCACTGGTGCCTCCGGCTGTTGAATGTGGGGGGCGCGGGCCATGAAGGCCGCGCAACGGGTTTCTATAGTCTGGCGCATGTGCCGTCTCACGGGGAAACCAGGGTCTCGAAGCCTCGCGGCGCGATCGCGATCCCGACGCTGGTCCTCGCGCTCGTCGTAGCGCTCGGCATCGTCCTGTGGTCCCGCGGCGACCTCAACAGCCTGATCTGCGACGGCGACTGCGGGCCGGCCAACGTCATCCCGCCACGCTCGCTGACGTCCGACACGCAGCCTGCCGAGCCGGGGCCGCGACTGCCGAAGCCCGGTGACGTCGATCCGGCCAAGCTCAAGGCCGCCGTCACGCCGATGCTGGACGCCGGCGTGCTCGGCCCGCACGTCGGCTTCTCCGCCGTCACACCCTCGAACGGCACCGAGCTCGCGTCGTCGGGCTCCGGGGCGTATGTCCCGGCGTCGACGACCAAGGTGCTGACGAGCTTCGCGGCGCTGTCGCTGATCGACTCGCAGCGCCGCTTCACGACTCGCGTCGTCGGGTCGGGCGACCGCATCGTGCTGGTCGGCGGCGGCGACCCCTACCTCGCGGTCAAGCGTACGAAGACCAGCGATCCGGTCATCCGCGCCGACCTGACGACGCTGGCCAAGCGCACCGCTGCAGCCCTCGACAGGACCGGGACGACGAGCGTCCGCGTCGGCTTCGACGCGTCGTTGTTCAGCGGCCCCGATGCCAGCCCCGCATGGGAGTCCTCGTACGTCAGCCAGAACATCGTCACGCCGGTCAGCGCTTTGTGGGCCGACCAAGGGGAGGCGAACGGCATACGTGCGAAGGATCCAGCCGCCAGTGCCGCGCGTACGTTCGCGGGTCTCCTGGAGGATCGCGGCATCACGGTCACCGGCGAGCCGTCAGCGACCACCGCGGCGGACGACGCCACGACGCTGGCTGCCGTGCGCAGTGCGACGGTCGCCCGCATCGTCGCGACGCTGATCCGGGTGAGTGACAACCAGGCGGCCGAGGTCATGCTGCGGCAGCTGGCGATCGCGGCCGGCAAGCCGGCGACGTTCGACGGCGGCACCGAGGCCGTGACCGACGTCCTCGAGCAGGCCGACATCGACACGCAAGGACTCGTGCTGCACGACGGCAGCGGGCTCTCGCGCCGCAACCGGATCGCGCCGCTGACCCTGGCGCAGACCGTCAACGTCGCGGCGTCGACACCGCGCACGGCACAGCTGGTCGCGGACCTGCCGGTGAGCGGGTTCACCGGCACCCTGGTCGACCGGTTCGCCAAGCTCAAGACTTCGCTCGGGACAGTCCGCGCCAAGACCGGCACGCTGACGGGGGTCCACTCGCTCGCGGGCTACGCGCTCGACGCCGAGGGTCGCCCGGTCGTGTTCGCCGTGATGGCGGACCGCACGAGCAAGGTCGCGCCGCTCGAGGCGCAGGCCGCCCTCGACAAGGTCGCCGCTGCGATAGCCGCCTGCCGGTGCGGTCAGTAACCCGAGCCCTTTCGACAGGCTCAAGGGGCAATGACCCGGATTTCGAGAGGACGCTCGACCCTGGGTCCTTGAGCTTGTCGCCTGGGTCCTTGAGCTTGTCGAAGGGACATCTCCCACGCCACGCGTACCGTAGGCCCATGATCGATTGGAAGCTCGCGCTCTCGACGGCGACGAAGCTGTCGAAGCCCGGCCCTGACCTCTCGGCGGCCGAGGTCGCCGAAGCCGTGGCCGAGCTCCGCGAGGGTGCCGCCAGGTCGGAGGGGCCGGTCCGCGAGTTCAGCGACCTGCACGCGACCTCGGCCACCGCGCCGGTCCTGGTCGTCGACCGCCCGCGCTGGGTCGAGGCCAACCTCGACACGTTCAAGATCATGATGGACCCGGTCATGGCCAAGCTTGCGGCCGCCAACAAGATGCCGTCGGGCGTCGGCCGGGTCGTCGGCGAGAAGATCAGCGGCGCCGAGCTGGGTGCGCTGATGTCGTTCATGTCGACCAAGGTGCTGGGCCAGTTCGACCCGTTCTGGGACGGCCCCGACGGCGAGGGCGGCCGTCTCCTGCTGGTCGCGCCCAACATCGTGCAGGCCGAGCGGCAGCTCGACGTCGATCCCCACGACTTCCGCCTCTGGGTGTGCCTGCACGAGGAGACCCACCGGGTGCAGTTCACCGCGGTCGACTGGATGCGCGACCACATGCGCTCCCTGCTCGACGAGTTCGTCGAGGCGACCGATCTCGACGCCTCTGCGCTCTCCTCGCTCGTCACGGACGGGCTCGGCGAGGCGATCCGGATCGCCCGCGGCGACTCCGAGGCGTCGCTGGCCGATCTGTTCCAGAACGAGCGTCAGCGCGAGATCGTCGACCGGTTGACGGGCATCATGTCGCTGCTCGAGGGCCACGCCGACGTGGTGATGGACGGCGTGGGCCCCGAGGTCATCCCGACCGTCGCCGAGATCCGGCGCAAGTTCACGCAGCGCCGCAAGGGCGCCGGCACGTTCGACCGCCTGTTGCGACGCCTGCTCGGCCTCGACGCCAAGATGCGCCAGTACCGCGACGGCGCCGAGTTCGTCCGCGAGGTCAACGACAAGGTCGGCCTCTCGGGCTTCAACGCCGTGTGGGCCGAACCGGCCAACCTGCCCACCAAGTCCGAGATCCTCGACCCGTCCTCGTGGGTCGCCCGCGTGCACGGCTGAGCGCAGCACCATGGGCGGCGCACTCGACCCTGCGGTCGCGACGGGACGCAACCTCGCACGTGCTGCGCTGGCCGACCTCGGGCCCGGCAGCCGGATCGTCGTCGCGGTCTCCGGCGGCGCCGACTCGCTGGCGCTCGCGGCGGTGACCGCATTCGTGGCCGAGCGCGAGGCGTACGAGCTGTCGGGCATGGTCGTCGACCACCAGCTGCAGGACGGCTCCGCGGCCGTCGCGGCCCGGGCCGCCGAGCAGCTCGCCGGCCTGGGGATCCCCTCCGAGGTCGTCGCCGTCGACGTCGGCACCGCGGGCGGGCCGGAGGCCTCCGCGCGCCGGGCGCGCTACGCAGCCCTCGAACGTACGGCTGCCGAAGCGATCCTGCTGGCGCACACGCTCGACGACCAGGCAGAGACGGTCCTGCTGGGACTCGGCCGCGGCTCCGGTCCGCGCTCGATCGCCGGCATGTCTCCGGTCGACGGCGTGCTCCGGCGGCCGTTCCTGACGCTCCGGCGGGTCGACACCGAGCGCATCTGCCAGGCGTACGGGCTGCAGTGGTGGACCGACCCGCACAACAGCGACCCGGGTTACCGACGGTCACGGCTCCGCGCCGAACTGATGCCGCTGCTGGAGGACGTCCTCGGTGGGGGCGTCGCCGAGGCGCTCGCGCGCACGGCCGACCAGGTGCGGAGCGACTCCCTGTACCTCGACGATGCTGCGGCGGCCGTCGAGCTGCCCCTGGATGTCCCGACCCTGACGGATCTGCACCCGGCCCTGCGCTCGCGGGTGCTCCGCCGCGGTGCCCTCGAGGCCGGCGCCGACGGGTCCGCGCTGACCGCCGCGCACCTCGCCGCGCTCGACCGGCTGGTCACCGACTGGCACGGCCAGGTGCGGATCGAGCTGCCCGGAGGAATCGCCTGCGTACGGGAGGGGGATTCCCTGTCGTACGTCAGGACCCCTGTGGGAGGCTGATCCCGTGGACCTGACGCATGTCGAAGACGACCTCGAGCTCGATCAGACGCTGTTCACCGAAGAACAGATCGTGAGCCGGCTCAAGGAGATGGCCGCGGACATCGAGCGCGACTACGAGGGCAAGGACATCCTCCTCGTGGGCGTGCTCAAGGGGGCGGTGATGGTCATGGCCGACCTCGCCCGCAGCCTCGACCGCCACGTCGAGATGGACTGGATGGCGGTGTCGTCCTACGGCTCGGGCACCAAGTCGTCCGGCGTGGTCCGGATCCTCAAGGACCTCGACACCGACCTGCAGGGCCGGCACGTGCTGATCGTCGAGGACATCATCGACACCGGCCTGACCCTGTCGTGGCTCATCACCAACCTCCGCTCGCGCGGCCCGGCGTCGGTCGAGATCGCGACGCTCCTGCGCAAGCCCGAGGCGCAGCAGATGGAGGTCGAGGTCAAGTACGTCGGCTTCGACATCCCCAATGCCTTCGTGGTCGGCTACGGCCTCGACTACAACGAGCAGTACCGCAACCTGCGGTGCATCGGCACGCTCTCCCCGCACGTCTATTCCTAGCAATACGAGGGATGGTTCGCTGCGGGCGAACGCATACGGGGAACGTTGAACGGCTGGATACTCGTTCAACTGGGAGACGGCGCTGCGTGTACCGTCTCATTACCGACCAGCACACCAGGAGGAGTGGACCCGCTCCACGCCGTACATGAACTTCAAACGCCTCTTCAAGGGCCCGTGGCTCTGGATCATCCTGATCACGTTGGCTGTCATCGCGATCATCAGCCTGTCCTCCAACGCCGACGGCTACAAGTCGGTCACGACCGGCACGATGGTGAGCTACCTCGACGACAACAAGGTCAAGGACGTCACGTTCGTCGACGGTGACCAGCAGATCCAGGCGACGCTCGATGACGGCAAGAAGGTCAAGAGCAAGTACCTCGGCGACCAGGGCGCACGCCTCGTCGAGCAGGCCGAGAAGGCCAAGGCGGGCAAGCAGCTCAAGTCGTTCGACGTCAAGGTGCCCAAGTCCAACCCCGTGCTGTCGGTGCTGTTCAGCCTCCTGCCGATCATCCTGATCTTCCTGCTGATCATCTACATGATGAACAACGCCGCGGGCGGTGGCGGCCGCGTCATGCAGTTCGCCAAGTCCAAAGCCAAGCTCATGACCAAGGACACCCCCAAGACGACGTTCGCCGACGTCGCGGGTGTCAACGAGGCGATCGAGGAGCTCGGCGAGATCAAGGAGTTCCTCCAGGAGCCGGCCAAGTTCCAGGCCGTCGGCGCCAAGATCCCCAAGGGCGTCCTGCTCTACGGCCCTCCCGGCACTGGCAAGACGCTGCTCGCCCGTGCGGTCGCGGGTGAGGCGGGCGTCCCGTTCTACTCGATCTCCGGCTCCGACTTCGTCGAGATGTTCGTGGGTGTCGGCGCGAGCCGCGTCCGCGACCTGTTCGAGCAGGCCAAGGAGAACGCCCCGGCGATCGTCTTCATCGACGAGATCGACGCCGTCGGACGCCACCGCGGCACCGGCATGGGCGGCGGCCACGACGAGCGCGAACAGACGCTCAACCAGCTGCTCGTCGAGATGGACGGGTTCGACGTACGCGGCGGGGTCATCCTGATCGCGGCGACCAACCGTCCCGACGTGCTCGACCCGGCGCTGCTGCGCCCGGGCCGCTTCGACCGGCAGATCGGCGTCGAGGCGCCCGACCTCGCCGGACGTACGCAGATCCTCAAGGTGCACTCGCGCGGCAAGCCGATCGCACCCGGCGTCGACCTCGAGGCCATCGGCCGCCGTACCCCCGGGTTCAGCGGTGCCGACCTGGCCAACGTGCTCAACGAGGCAGCGCTGCTGACCGCTCGCAACAACGAGAAGACGATCACCAACACGTCGCTCGACGAGGCGATCGACCGCGTCATCTCCGGCCCGCAGAAGCGCAGCCGTCTGATGAACGAGGACGAGCGGCGGATCACGGCCTATCACGAGGGTGGCCACGCGCTCGTCGCCGCGGCACTGCCGCAGAGCGATCCCGTCCACAAGATCACGATCCTGCCGCGCGGCCGGGCGCTGGGCTACACGATGGTGCTGCCCGACGAGGACAAGTACTCCCAGACGCGGGCCGAGCTGCTCGACAAGCTCGCCTACATGATGGGCGGCCGGGCGGCCGAGGAGCTCGTGTTCCACGACCCGACCACCGGCGCCGGCAACGACATCGAGAAGGCCACCGGCCTGGCTCGCGCCATGGTGACGCAGTACGGCATGACCGAGCGCCTCGGTGCCGTACGCCTTGGCGAGAACGAGTCGCAGCCGTTCCTGGGCCGCGACATCGGCCACGCGCGCAACTACTCCGAAGCCGTCGCCGCCGTCGTGGACGAGGAGATCAACAAGCTGATCTCCTACGCCCACCAAGAGGCGTTCGACATCCTCAACGAGAACCGCGACGTGCTCGACGCCCTGGTGACCGAGCTGCTCGAGAAGGAGACGCTCGACAAGTCGCAGGTCGCCGAGATCTTCAAGCCGCTCCGCCGGCGCGAGGTGCGTCCGGCCTGGACCGGCTCGGAGACCCGCGTGCCGTCGACGCGTCCGCCGGTCGCCACGATTCCGGGCAAGTCCTACAGCGGCACCAACGGCACCAACGGGACGCCGGTCGTGATCGGGCCCGACAGTGGATCTGACGCCCCGACACCCGCCGCCGGCGACGTGCACGGCGACCCCGAGCTGCCATGACGGTGGACCGGCCGCGGGCCGAGGCGGCCATTCGCGAGCTGTTGCTCGCGGTCGGTGAGGACCCGGACCGTGAGGGTCTGCGGGACACGCCTGCGCGGGTCGCCAAGTCGTACGAGGAGCTGCTGGCGGGGCTCGACCAGGACCCCGAAGAGGTCCTGACCGCGGTCTTCGACGTCGGCCACGACGAGCTGGTCCTGGTCAAGGACATCGAGATGTGGTCGATGTGCGAGCACCACCTGGTGCCGTTCTTCGGCGTGGCTCACGTCGGCTACATCCCGACTGACGGCGGCCGCGTCACCGGGCTGTCCAAGCTCGCGCGGGTCGTCGACGTCTTCGCGCGCCGTCCGCAGGTGCAGGAACGCCTGACGACGCAGATCGCCGACGCCCTGATCACGCACCTCAACCCGCGCGGCGTCATCGTCGTGATCGAGGCCGAGCACCTCTGCATGACGATGCGCGGCGTACGCAAGGGTGGCGCCAAGACGATCACCAGCGCTGTCCGCGGCCAGCTGCGCGATCCGGCGACCAGGGCCGAGGCCATGGGCCTCATCACGGCGCGCTAGGGGCGTCGTGCTGCCCGGACTCCCCGAGGACCGCTGCCTCGTGATGGGCGTCGTCAACGTCACGCCCGACTCGTTCTCCGACGGCGGCAAGTGGCTCGATGCGCCGACGGCGATCCAGCACGGCATCGACCTCGTACGCGACGGCGCCGACCTGGTCGACGTCGGCGGCGAGTCGACCCGGCCCGGCGCGAGCCGCATCGACGGCGACGAGGAGCTCCGCCGGGTCATCCCGGTGATCGAGGGCCTGGTGGCCGAGGGCATCACCGTCTCGGTCGACACGATGCGGGCCTCGACAGCGCAGCGGGCGCTCGACGCCGGTGCCGTGCTCGTCAACGACGTGTCGGGTGGCCGCGCCGATCCCGAGATGGTGCGCCTCGCCGCGCGGGCGCACGCGCCGATCGTCCTGATGCACTGGCGGGCGCACTCGGCCCTGATGCAGCACCACACGCACTACGACGACCTCGTCGACGACATCGTCCGTGAGCTGATGGTGCAGCTCAACGCCGCGGTGCACGCGGGGGTCGACCCCGAGCGGATCGTGCTCGACCCGGGCCTGGGCTTCTCCAAGACCGGCGAGCAGAACTGGACCGTCCTGGCGCACCTCGACGCGTTCGTGGAGCTGCGCCACCCCGTGCTGGTCGCCGCCTCGCGCAAGCGGTTCCTCGGCGAGCTGCTGGCCGACGGCGACGAGCTGCGCCCCACGGACGGCCGTGACGACGCGACGGCCGCGATCACCACGATCGCCGCCCAGGCCGGCGCGTGGTGCGTCCGTGTGCACGAGCCCGCGGCCTCCGCCGATGCCGTACGCGTGGTGGCCCGGCTCGCCCAGGAGGCGGAGTGAGCGACTACCTCACGTCGCACCGGCTGTTCTACGACGCCGTCGAGACCGGCGACGTCGACCTCATGGCGTCGTTGTGGGTCGACGATGCGGACACCTCGTGCATCCATCCCGGCGCCCTGCCCTTGCGCGGCACGGCCCAGGTGCTGCGGTCGTGGACCGTGTTGATGGCCAACGTCGGCTACATCCAGTTCTTCCTCACCGATGTCGAGGTCACGACGTTCCCGCGCGGCGACGCCGAGCCGACCACGGCCGTCATCACCTGCACCGAGAACATCCTGTCGGGTGAGGGACTGTCGTCCGCCGAGGCCTTCGCGGGGGGCAAGGCGGTGTGCACCAGTATCTTGGTCAAGGAACACGGGGGCTGGAAGTTCTGGTCGCGCCACGCCTCCCCGATCGCCGAGCTGCACATCGATGACGAGGACTCTGCATGATCCCGAACGGCCTGGACCGCATCGACCTGCGCGGCATTGCGGCGACGGGTTTCCATGGCGTGTTTCCCGAAGAGCGCCAGAACGGGCAGACCTTCATCGCCGACGTCAGCCTCGGCCTCGACCTCGGCCCGGCGGCTCGCGAGGGCGACCTGACCAAGACGGTCCACTACGGCGTCCTCGCCCAGCAGATACACGATGCCATCGTGGGGGAGCCGGTCGACCTGATTGAGTCGCTCGCGCTCCGTATGGTGGACTTGTGCCTGGCCGAAGAGTCGGTCCAATGGGTTAGCGTGACGGTGCACAAACCGGAAGCGCCCATCGAGGTGACGTTCGAAGATGTCGCCGTCACGATAGAGCGGAGCAAACTGTGACCGAAGCGCCCACCCCGTACGTCCTGGACGCCGACACGATGACCGGCGGGATGCGTCCCATCCGCCAGGCCGTCCTGTCCCTCGGCTCCAACCTGGGCGATCGGCATGGCAAGCTTCAGGGCGCGGTCTCGGCCCTCGAGGACACCCCTGAGGTCACGGTCGTCGCGATCTCCTCGGTCTACGAGACGGACCCGGTCGACACACCTGCCGACTCCGGCAAGTTCCTCAACGCCGTGGTGCTGATCGACACGACGCTGACGGTCCACACGCTGCTCGACCGGGCGCTGGCGATCGAGGACGCGTTCGGCCGCGAGCGCTCCGAGCCCGGCGCCCCGCGCACGCTCGACGTCGACCTGATCGTCGTCGGCCCGCGCGTCGCCGACGACGAGTCCCTCAAGCTCCCGCACCCCCGCGCTCACGAGCGTGGCTTCGTCCTCGTGCCGTGGCTCGAGATCGACCCCGAGGGCGAGATCCCCGGCCGCGGGTTCGTCGCCGACCTGCTTGGAGGCGTCGACACCAAGGGCGTACACAAGCGCGAGGACCTCGAGATCATCCTGTGATCTCGTCTCGCGCATGAACCGGGTCCGGCCCACCTCGACGCTCCTGGTCGTGGCGTTGGTCGGCTCGGGGTTGGTGATCGGCCGGCTGATCCCGCCGCTGATCATCCGGCTCGACGGCAATGTGCCGCGGCTCGGCTGGGCCGCGCCGCTCACGCTGCTGCTTGCGGCGATCCTGGTCGGCACGTTCGCCTGGAACACGTGGCAGACGCTGCACAAGAAGCACGAACGCATGACCGCCGACCACGGCATCAGGATGCTCTCGATCGCCAAGTCCTGCATCACCGTCGGGGCGCTCGTCGCCGGCCTCTACGGTGGTTTCGCGCTGGCCTACCTCGATGCGATGGACTCGCCGTTGGGCAAGGAAAGGGTCGTCCGCGGTGGAGCGGCAGCGATCGCCAGCCTGTTGCTGATGACCGCGGCGCTGCTGCTGGAGCGGGCCTGCCGCCTGCCGGGCGACGACGACGAGGGCGAGAGCGGCAAGGCCAAGAACGGCCGCCCCAACCCCACCCCCGCCTGACCCCGTCAGCGGAGGTCAGCTCAGGAGCGTGTCACGGAGGGTGCCGAGGCCGACGCTGCCGACGGCGAGCGCCTGGCGGTGGAACTCCTTGAGGTCGGTGCCGTTGGTGGCGACCCATTCGTCGCGGAGCCGCTCCCACATGCGCTGGCCGACCTTGTAGGACGGCGCCTGTCCGGGCCAGCCGAGGTAGCGGTTGGACTCGAAGCGGATGAACGGCTCGTTCATGTTGACGTGCTGTGACAGGAACGGGAACGCGTCGTCGCCGCTCCACGTGCCGGTGCCGTCGGGCTTGGGCTTGCCGAGGTGGACGCCCAGGTCGATCACGACCCGAGCGGCCCGCATGCGCTGCCCGTCGAGCATCCCGAGCCGGTTGGCGGGGTCGTCGAGATAGCCGAGGTCGGACATGAGCCGCTCGGCGTAGAGCGCCCAGCCCTCACCGTGGCCGGAGTTCCAGTTGACGCGGCGCCAGCCGTTGAGCTCGGCGCTGTTGTGGACCGCGAGGCCGCACTGGAGGTGATGGCCGGGCACGCCCTCGTGGTAGACCGTCGTCAGCTCGCGCCACGTGTCGAACTCGGTGATGCCCTCGGGCACGCTCCACCACATGCGTCCTGCGCGCTCGAAGTCCTCGCTCGGCGGCGTGTAGTAGATGCCGCCCTCCTGCGTCGGGGCGATCCTGCACTCGAGGCGGCGCATCGGCTCGGGGATGTCGAAGTGCGTACGCCCCAGGTCGGCGACGGCACGATCGCTCGTCTCCTGCATCCACGCCTGCAGCGCGTCGGTGCCGTGCAGCTTGCGCGCCGGATCGGCGTCGAGGTGCTGGATCGCCTCGGCGACCGTGGCGCCCGGCAGGATCTGGTCGGCGATCCGCTCCTGCTCGGCGACCATGCGGGCGAGCTCGTCGATGCCCCACTCGTAGGTCTCGTCGAGGTCGATCTCCACTCCGACGAAGTAGCGCGAGGCGATGGCGTAGTGCTCGCGCCCGACGCCGTCCGCCTCGGGCGCGTGCGGCGCGAGCTCCTGGTCGAGGAACTCCGCCATGCCCGCGTACGCCGCGGTGGCTGCACGGGCTCCCGCCTCCAGCTCGCCCTTGAGTGAATCGGGCACGTCGGCGCCGGCCGCCATGGCCAGGAAGAAGCTGTCGGCACCGGCCTGCTTGCGGGCCTGGTCGGCGACCTCGCGCACCTGACGGACTGCCGGGACGTTGCCGGCCGCGATGCCGGCGCGCAGCGACTCGAGGTAGCCGGCCATCGCCCCGGGGATGTTGTGCATCCGGCGGGCGACGTGTGCCCAGTCGTCGTCGGTGTCGGTGCTCATGAGGTCGAAGATGTCGCGGAGGTCCTGGCCCGGCGAGGCGATGACGTTGAGGTCACGCTGCCAGAAGCCGGCATCATGCTTCTCGACGTCGAGGCTCAGTATGCGGATGAGCTCGGCCTGCGTGACGCGATCGACCTGGTCGACCGGGACGGCGGAGCGTACGCGCGCCAGCATCGCCTTGGCCGCATCGGCGGCCGCGGCGGCGCCGTCGGGGGAGCGGTCGGCGTAGTCGGCCTCGCGGCCGGGACGACCGAGATGGATGTGCAGCTCGGGCTCGAGCTCGAGCATGGTGTCGAGCCATGCTTCGGCGAGCGTGTCGATCGGGGTCGGGATGCGGGGCGTGGAGTCGGCCATGATCCGACCTTACGATGACCCCATGTCACTAACGCTGTGTGTACAGCTCTGGGCGGTGCCGGGCAACGAGGGACTCCTCGCGACGTACGAGGACGAGGTCCTGAGCCTGCTGGGCGATCACGGCGCCCGGCTGCTCCAGCGCGTACGCACGGTCGAGCGAAGCGACGGTCCCTACGAGGTGCAGATCATCGAGCTGCCCGACGACGCCGCTCTCGAGGCGTACATGGCCGATCCCCGTCGCCTGGCCGCCGCACCGCTCCGCGACCGCTCCGTGGCCCGCACCGAGATCACCAGAGTCACCGAGGTCGCGACATCAGGTCAGTGAGGTGGCGAGCTCGGCCGTTCCCGCAAAGAGCCCAGCGAGAGTCTCTGGGTTGGCGGACGTCACCGATCGAGGCAAGAAGCGACCTCAACGCGATGCGATCGCTATTTGTCCACGTCGCCGACGACGAAGAACGTCGAGCCGAGGATCGCAACGAGGTCGGCCACCACTGCGCCGCCGACGATCTCGGGCAGCACCGCGACGTTGTTGAACGACGCGGTGCGCAGCTTGAGCCGCCACGGCGTCTTCTCGCCCCGCGACACGAGGTAGTAGCCGTTGAGCCCCAGCGGGTTCTCGGTCCACACGTACGTCGAGCCCTCGGGCGCCTTGAGGATCTTGGGCAGCCGCACGTTGACTGGCCCCGGCGCGATGTTCGCGAGCCGCGCGAGGCACGCGTCGGCGAGGTCGAGCGACACCTTGGTCTGCTCCAGCAGGATCGCGAACCGGGCGTGGCAGTCGCCGTCGGTCAGCACGGGCACGCGCAGCACGTCCTGCAGCTCGCCGTACGCGAGATAGGGCTCGTCGCGCCGCAGGTCCATGTCGAGGCCCGATGCGCGCGCGATCGGCCCGGACACGCCGTACGCCTCGACCAGCTCCTTCGACAGCACACCGACGTCACAGGTGCGGGCCCGGAAGATCTCGTTGCCGAAGATCAGGTCCTCGAGCTCCTGCAGACGCGTCCGTACGGTCGAGATGGCCGCCGACGCCCGCCCGGTCCAGCCCGCCGGGATGTCCTCCTTGAGCCCGCCGACGCGGTTGAACATGTAGTGCATCCGCCCGCCGGAGACCTCCTCCATGACCTCCTGGATCGTCTCGCGCTCACGGAACGCGTAGAAGATCGGCGTGATGGCACCGAGCTCGAGCGGGTAGGAGCCGAGGAACATCAGGTGGTTGAGCACCCGGTTGAGCTCGGCGAGGAGCGTACGGATCCAGGTCGCGCGCTCCGGTACCTCCATGCCGAGCATGTCCTCGACCGCGAGCACGACGCCCAGCTCGTTGGAGAACGCGCTGAGCCAGTCGTGCCGGTTGGCCAGCATGATGATCTGGCGGTAGTCGCGGACCTCGAACAGCTTCTCCGCACCGCGGTGCATGTAGCCGATGATCGGCTCGCACGCCACGACCCGCTCGCCGTCGAGGGTCAGCCGCAGGCGCAGGACACCGTGCGTCGCCGGGTGCTGCGGACCGATGTTGAGCACCATGTCGGTCGTGGCGAAGCCGGTGCCGACGCTGGCGGTGACCTCGGTCATCGGCGCCGCCTGACCAGCTGCTGCACGTATCGGATCAGCCGCTTGGTGAGGCCACGCGGTGAGTTGCGCTCAACCCGTTCGAGTCGGGCATAGAGCTCGTCGATCTGCCGCTTCTGCGTCGCGAGCTTCTCAGCCGTCGTCGTCTGGATGCGGGCGTGCCGGCTGCCGGCGCCGCTCCACGGCGGGTGCGGGAAGGGGTGCTCGTACGCCTGGGGGTGGCGCGTGATGTCGAGGACCATGCCGTCGCGCAGCCACTTGAGCCGGGACGCGACCTCGTGACCGTCCGAGGCGATCAGGGGATGAACGGGTCGCGGAAACGTCGCTGCGGCGAGGCGTTCGTCGAAGTCGCCGGTGCCGTTGCCCTCGGTCCAGATGTGCTCGAGGCCGTTGCGCTCGAGGAACGCGGTGTAGCGGTCGAACCCCTCGGGCAGTGCGGCGTTGAACTCGGCCATGTCGGTCGACTCGTAGAGGTCCTCGGCCTTGAGCTCGGAGGTGAACTCCGGCATCAGGGTGTAGGGCATCCGGTGGTACTCGGCGAGCTCGAGCGTCCGCGAGTCGTGGGCCAGCAGCAGCGCCGGCGTACGTCCGAGGAGCGCTGCGACGTTGCCGTGGAACCGGGTGCCGTAGGCGAAGTCCTGCGTGGCCAGGAAGTCGTACCAGGTCCAGGTGTCGAGGAAGAGCCTGATGCGGTCCGACTGGTAGAGCGGGTGGTCGAGGTGCACCGGCACGAGGGGGTCGTGCACGTGCGGGAACGGGGTGCCCCACAGCAGCATGCGCAGGTCATGGGCGTCCTGGCCGATGTAGGTGAGGTTGGGGTGCCGGGCCGCCTGTGCCGTCGCGAACGCCCCGATGCCGGCCACCTCGGGTGTCAGGTTGAGCGCCAGCGGGCTGTCGATCGAGATCGAGTCGACCAGCTTGTCGACCCGGAAGTCGCGGCCGTGCAGGAACAGCGACGGGCAGCCGATGACCTCGACGGACGACTCGGGGAAGCCGAGGCCGAGCAGGTAGGACCGGGTGAACTCCCCGCGTACGCCGATGGAGGCCGACCGGTCGAGCACGAGTCCCACGAACTTCTTGACCGTGTCGGCAATCGGCTCGAGCGACTCGACGCCCTGGCCGTGCGCGGCCTGCGCGCCGATGCCGACGACCGTGACGGGGATCGTCAGGTCCTCGAGCAGCTCGCTGAGCCGGTCAAGACGGGGCGCGAACTCCGGCCGGAACGCGTTGGCCATCGGGATGACGAAGTGGTCGAACTCGTCGTTGATGCGGCGCGCGTCGCGGGGCTCAGGGGGCACGCGCTCCGAGAGGGTGCCGTTGGAGACGAGCTCCGCGCTGTCGGTCGAGAGCGCCTTCCAGACCGAGTGCTGGAACAGGTAGTTGCCGCTGTTGCTGTTGAACACGTCCTGCGTCAACGTCGACTCGGCGACCACGGGGGTGAACGGGTCCTTGCCGGAACGGACCAACAGCCGTGTCATGGGGTCAGTCTTCCATGGTCGAGGGTGCCCGTGACGAGCCACCAGAAGTCGCCGAGCCCGCCACTTGCCATGAGCTCGCCTGCTTCGCCCGCGGCCGACAGCGCGCGGACGTAGGCACCGGGATCCGAGTGTGCGAGCTCGAGCGCCGGGCGCGCGCCGTCGAGTCCGAGCCGGGCCAACGCGTCGGCCTGCCGGATCAACGTCGCTCCAGTCGTCGCGGCGACCGAGTCGACGGCGACGTGGGCCGTGACGTCGCGGCTGCCGTCGGGCACGACATCGACCTCGCGGCCGTCGGCGTACGACCGCAGGCTGCCGAACGGTGGCCGGTCGTCGCGGGTGTGGCCGTAGTCGATCGCGATGGCCGTCCCTGTCACCCGTGACACGGCGTCGGCCCACGCGGCGTCGCGGGTCTCGCCGACCTCGGCTCGGTCGCCGGGCTCGACCAGCGGCCACCACTCGCGCAGCCACGCGGAGTCGTACGCGTTGCCGTGGGTCTCCTCGCCGGTCACCGGGTCGACGAGCACCTCGCGTACGACGCCCTCGTCGTC
Organism: Aeromicrobium ginsengisoli; assembly: GCF_004134905.2. Taxonomy (GTDB): domain Bacteria; phylum Actinomycetota; class Actinomycetes; order Propionibacteriales; family Nocardioidaceae; genus Aeromicrobium; species Aeromicrobium ginsengisoli. Next base: position 56,990 of record NZ_SDPQ02000002.1, read on the forward strand.
GAGCTCGACGACGTCGCACGGAATGTTGTCGAGCCACTCGTTGGCGATCAGCAGTCCGTCGACGTGGTCGGGTAGGGCGGGCTGCCAGGCGATCGACTCGGGCAGGTCAGCGGGCCTGGCGGCCAGCTCGACACCGACCAGCTCGACATCGATGAGCGGCTGCAACGCGGTCAACAGCTCACCACCACCGGCTGCGAGGTCCACGACCTGACGTGCGCCTGTGCGTCGTACAACCTCGGCGATCGCGCCCGCGAACGCTGGGATGTGGACGCTGGTGCGGAAGTGCTCGGCGGGCCTCGAGGTCCGGAAGAAGCCACCCTCGGCGTACAGCGCCCGCTCCCACGCCTCACGCCACGGGAGCGGCCTTCTCGTCATGCGATCACGGTACGCACTCGTCGCTATGCTCGGCGCGTGGCTCGACTTCGGAGGCGTCTGCGGCGGGCTGTGACGATGCCGCTGGACCGGTGGCGCCAGCGCTCGCGGCCGTTGCTGACGATCGTCGTGCCGGTCTACAACGGCGAGGCCTACCTCGACGAGTGCCTGATCTCGGCGCGCAAGCAGGACTATCGCCGGGTCGAGATCGTCGTGATCGATGACGGCTCGACCGACGGCAGCCTCGCCGTCGCCCACCGGCACGCCAAGGCCGACGCGCGGGTGACCGTGCTGAGCCAGGCCAATGCCGGCGTCGGCGAGGCCCGGCGGGCGGCCGTCGCGGTGGCGACGGGGGAGTTCCTGACGTTCCTCGACGCGGACGACTCGCTGACTCGCGGCGGCCTCAGGGCGGCGATGGACGTGCTCGAGGTGACCGGCTCCGACGTCTCGGTGATGCCCTATCAGCGGCAGGAGGGCACGGCGATCCGTCCGCCCGCGCCGTGGATCCGCAACCTGCACGCCCACCCGGCTCGGCACACGACTCTCGTCGAGCGGCCCGACGTGCTCGTCAACGCCGTCGCGTGCGCCAAGATCTTCCGGCGTACGTTCTGGGATGCCACCCAGCTGTCGTTCCCCACGGTGCTGCTCGCCGGCGACCAGATCGTCACGGCGACGGCCTACCGCGACGCCCACGGCATCGACATCTCGGGGGTCATGGGCTACACGTGGCGCCGCCAGGAGTCGTCGATCTCGCAGGGGCAGGTGACCGCCGAGGCCGTGCACGCCCGCCAGGACGCGATCGACGCGGTGCTCGAGGTGCTCGCGCCGCTGCCGGACGTACGAGCCGAGCGGGCGCTGCAGTATCTCCGCTACAACATCCCCAACTCCGTGCTGAAGCTCGAGCGCGCGGACGACACCTACCTCGACGCGCTCGTCGCGCGCGTGCCGCGCATCGTCGAGGCCGCGCCCGCTGACCGCTATGCGCGTGAGGTCCCGGCCCAGTACCGCGTGCTCTACGCGCTGTTCGCGACCGGCGACCGCGAGGCGATCTGGCGCTACGTACGTGCTGAAGGCATGCAATCGGAGATGCATCCTTCGGGCTTTGAGCCGTCCGGCCTCACGTCGTACCTGCCGGGCTGGCAGAGCGACCCGGTGCCGCCTGAGGCGTACGTGCTGACGGCCGAGCAGACCGCGCTGAAGGCGACCGTGCGGGCGATCCACCACGACGGCGCCAACCTGGTCCTCGATGTCGCGGCGTGGTTCCCCAACGTCGACCCGAGCGAGCCGTCGCTGACGATCAAGACCGACGGCGACCTCGTCGACGTCGTCCAGTGGGGCGAGCCGGTGGTCTTCACGTCGCGAACGGGCAGCGAGCGGGCCTACCCGGGCTCCGGCTGGATCGTGACCCTCCGCGGCGCGGCTCGTCGGGCCCCGCGGGCCATCACGGTGACGCTGCAGGACGGCCCGCTCGAGGGCACCGCCACTGCCAAGATCCCCATGTGACTCATGGCATAGGTCGTAGCCCTGTCGCCAGAGCCTCTCGAAGGTAAACTGAAGTCGTCAGTTTGTCTGGTACCCGCTCGCGGGACTGGAACGAAAGGCACCACGCATGCAGCGTTTCTCCATGGGCGTCATCGGAGCCGGCAGGGTCGGCGCCGTTCTCGCTTCACGATTCCGTTCCGCCGGCTATCCCCTCGTGGGCGTGTCCGGCCGGTCCGAGGCCTCACAGCTTCGCATCACCACGCTGCTGCCCGGCGTCGCCGTACGCACGCCCGTCGAGCTCGCTGCCGCCAGTGACATCCTCGTGCTCGCCGTCCCCGACGACGACCTCATCGCGATCGCCGAGGAGCTTGCCGCCTCCGGCGCCGTCCGCCCCGGCCAATACGTGCTGCACACCAGCGGCCGCCACGGGCTCGACGCGCTCGCCTCGCTGACCCGCCTCGGCGCGCGGCCCATCGCGTTCCACCCCGCCATGACGTTCACCGGCACCCCGGTCGACCTCGACCGTGCACCGGTCTTCGGCCTGACCGCCGCCGCGGCTGAGCGCCCGCTCGCCGAGGAGCTCGTCGCAGCACTCGGTGGCACTCCGATGTGGGTCGACGAGGCCGATCGCGTGCTCTATCACGCCGCCCTCGCCCACGGGGCCAACCACCTCGTCACCCTCGTCGCCCAGTCCATGGACCTGCTCCGCACGGCCGGCGCCGCCGATCCCGCCGCGGTGCTCCGGCCCCTGCTGACCGCGGCCCTCGACAACGTTCTCGCCTACGGCGATGCCGCGCTCACCGGGCCGGTCGTCCGCGGCGACGTCACCACGATCCGCGCGCACGTCGACGCACTCGCCGCCGCTGATGTCGACGACGCAACGGTCGACGCCTATCTCGAGATGGCCCGCGCCACGGCCGGCCGCGCCGAGTCCGACGGCCGCCTCGCCCCGGTCCAGGCCAGCACGATCCGCCAGGTGCTCGACGAGGCCGACTGGGACACGCTCGCCGAGATCGCCGCCGGGATCTGAGCCGTGGCAACGCCGGCCATCGCGCGTACGCGCGCGGAGCTCGACGCCGCGCACGGTGACTCGACCGTGTCGTTCGTGCCCACGATGGGCGCGCTGCACGACGGTCACCTGCAGCTGCTCAAGCACGCCCGGCCGCTCGGCGAGACGCTCGTCGCGTCGATCTTCGTCAACCCGACCCAGTTCGCGCCCGGCGAGGACTTCGACGCCTATCCCCGTACGTTCGACGCCGACCTCGAGCGTTGTGCGGAGGCGGGCGTCGACATCGTGTTCGCGCCGACCGTCGAGACGATGTATCCGACCGGTCTCGTCGACACGGTCACGGTCGACCCGGGCCCGCTCGGCTCGGTGCTCGAAGGCGCCGTACGCCCGACGCACTTCCGCGGCGTGCTGACCGTCGTGGCCAAGCTGTTCGGACTCGTACGCCCCGACGTCGCGGTGTTCGGCGAGAAGGACTATCAGCAGCTCACCCTGATCCGGCACATGGCACGCGAGCTCGCCCTGGGCGTCGAGATCGTGGGCTGCCCGACCGTACGCGAGCATGACGGCCTGGCGATGAGCTCCCGCAATCGTTACCTCTCGGCCGACGAGCGTCGGCAGGCTGCCTACCTGTCCGCCGCCCTCCGGGCCGGCGTCGCCGCGGGACCCGACGGCGCCGACGCCGTCCTCGCCGAGGCGCACGCTGTGCTCGAGTCCGCCGGCATCACGCCCGACTATCTCGTCCTCACCGACGCCGACATGGGCGAGCCCCGGCCTGGCGTCGACGCCCACCTGCTCGTGGCCGCCAAGGTCGGCACCCCACGACTCCTCGACAACACCGCCCTCACGCTAGGAGCCTGACGTTGATCCGCACCATGATGAAGTCCAAGATCCACCGCGCGACGGTGACGCAGGCCGACCTGCACTACGTCGGCTCGGTGACGGTCGACCAGGACCTGCTCGACGCCGCCGATCTGTTGCCGGGTGAGCTCGTCCACATCGTCGACATCGACAACGGTGCCCGCCTCGAGACCTACACGATCGCCGGCGAGCGTGGCAGCGGCGTGATCGGCATCAACGGCGCCGCGGCCCACCTCGTGCACCCCGGCGACCTCGTCATCCTCATCGCCTACGCGCAGATGGACGACACCGAGGCGCGTACGTTCGAGCCGAGCGTCGTGTTCGTCGACGCCGACAACCGGGTCGTCGGCACCGGCAGCGACCCGGCCGAGGTGCTGGCCGGGTCGGGCCTCGTACGCGGCGACGTCATCGACAACCCGCTCGTGGCCTCGCGGTGATCACATGACTCTGTTGTGTCTGGACGTCAGCAACAGCCACACGACGATCGGCGCGTTCGACGACGACGAGCTGATCGCGCACTGGCAGGTGTCGTCGGACGAGCGGCGTACGTCCGACGAGTGGTACATGCTGCTGATGGGCCTGGTCGACCAGGAGGGCATCTCGCACATCAGCGCAGTGGCGTTGTGCTGCACCGTGCCGGCGATCCTCGTCGAGCTGCGATCCATGCAGGACCGCTATTGGACCGATCTCCCCGTCGCGATCGTCGGGCCCGGCGTCAAGACCGGCGTACCGATCCACACCGACAACCCCCGCGAGGTCGGCGCTGACCGCATCGTCAACGCCCTCGCGGCTGCCGAGCTCTACGGCGGACCCGCGATCGTCGTCGACCTCAACGGCACCGCCACGATCTTCGACGTGGTCGACGACGCCAACCGCTACATCGGTGGCGCCATCGCTCCCGGCGTCGAGCTCTCCCTCGAGGCTCTGGCCCGTCGCGGTGCCCAGCTCCGCAGCGTCGAGCTCGCCCTGCCGCGCGACGTCATCGGCAAGAACACCGTCGAGGCCCTGCAGTCCGGCATCGTCTACGGCTTCGCGGGCCTCGTCGACGGCCTCGTCACCCGCATCATCGAGTCCCTCGACGCCGATCCCGACCACGTCACGGTCATCGCCACCGGCTCCTATCCCGAGGCCGTCGTCGACCACTGCGCCACCATCACGACTCGCGACCCCTGGCTGACCCTCACGGGCCTGCGCCTCATCCACGAGAAGAACCACGAGTGATGCTGGCTGTCTGACGAGAGAATCTGGTTTTGTCCGCCCATAGCCGGACAAAACCAGATTCTTCGGTCCGGGACCGCGAGCCGGAGCTCTGCGCGGCCGCCGGCTGAGGGCCACCGCCCGCACCGATAGGATCGACCCTCGTGAGCGACGCGACCAGCACCCCTGCCCCCGAGGACGACCTCCCCGAGCAGATGCGCGTGCGGTTGGACAAGCGCCAGCAGCTCATCGACCGCGGCGAGGAGCCCTATCCCGTCGTCGTCGGCCGCACCCACACGCTCAAGCAGATCGTCGACACGTACGACGCAGAGGCGCTCGGCCCGGACACCCAGACCGGCGACACCGTGACCGTCGCGGGCCGGGTCATCTTCGTCCGCGGCACCGGCAAGCTCGTGTTCGTCGCGCTCCGCGAGGGCGACGGCACACCGCTGCAGGCCATGATCTCGCTCGACGGCGTCGGCGAGGACCGGCTCGCGGCGTTCAAGTCGACGGTCGACATCGGCGACCACCTCGCGGTCACCGGCGAGGTCATCACCAGCAAGCGCGGCGAGCTGTCCGTCATGGCGAGCTCGTGGCAGATCGCCGCCAAGACGGTCCGCCCGCTGCCCAACGAGCACAACCCGTTGTCCGACGAGGCCCGTAGCCGCATGCGCTACGTCGACCTGATCGTGCGGCCCGAGGCCCGCGAGAACGTACGCGTCAAGGCCAAGGTCCTGCAGTCGCTCCGCTCGACCCTCGACGCGCACGAGTTCATCGAGGTCGACACCCCGGTCCTGCAGCACACCAACGGTGGCGCGGCGGCCCGGCCGTTCGAGACGCACACCAACGCGTTCGACGAGGACATGCTCCTGCGCATCGCGATCGAGCTCGACCTCAAGCGCGCGCTCGTCGGCGGCGTCGACCGGGTCTACGAGATCGGCAAGACGTTCCGCAACGAAGGCGTCGACAACACCCACAACCCCGAGTTCATGATGCTCGAGGCCTACGAGGCCTACGGCTCGTACGACACGATGGCCGAGCTCACGCGAGACCTGGTCGTCAATGCCGCACGCGCAATCGGCAAGACCGTGGTCCCGGGTCGCGACGGCTCGCAGATCGACCTCGAGGGCGAGTGGAAGCACGCCACGATCCACGAGCTCGTCTCCGCCGCGACCGGCGCGACGGTCGACAACGACACGTCCGCCGACGACCTCAAGGCGCTGGCGGCCAAGCACGAGGTCGCGCTCCAGCCGCACTGGGTCGCAGGCGACATCGTGCTCGAGCTCTACGAGAAGCTCGTCGAGCACACGCTGATCCAGCCGACATTCGTCCGCGACTACCCCGAGGCCGTGCGCCCGCTCGCCAAGAAGCACCGCACCAAGCCGGGCCTGGTCGAGGCGTGGGACCTCATCATCAACGGCGTCGAGCTGGCCCCGGCCTACTCCGAGCTCAACGACCCCGTCATCCAGCGCGAACGGCTCGAGGAGCAGTCGCGGCTCGCCGCTGCGGGTGACCCCGAGGCGATGGACGTCGACGAGGACTTCTTGCGCGCCCTCGAGTTCGGCATGCCGCCGGCCGGTGGCATGGGGCTCGGCGTCGACCGGCTCGTCATGCTGCTGCAGGGCATCGGCATCCGTGAGGCCATCCTGTTCCCGTTGTCACGGGCCGAATAGTCGGTTCTGCCGACAGCGAACTCCGGAACACCAGGACCCTGGTGAAGGTTGGGTTACACATATGGACATCGATGCGTGCAGATTTCCATACCCGACTAAACTGAACTGATAGTCCAGCAGAGGGGGACGCCATGTTCGAAAGATTCACCGACCGTGCTCGTCGCGTGGTCGTGCTTGCCCAAGAAGAGGCACGCATGCTCAGCCACAACTACATCGGCACGGAGCACATCCTCCTCGGCCTCATCCACGAAGGTGAGGGCGTTGCGGCCAAGGCTCTCGAGAGCCTCGACATCTCACTTGAAGCCGTCCGCGGCCAGGTCGAGGACATCATCGGCCAGGGCCAGCAGGCTCCGAGCGGGCACATCCCGTTCACGCCCCGCGCCAAGAAGGTCCTCGAGCTCAGCCTCCGCGAGGCGCTGCAGCTCGGCCACAACTACATCGGCACCGAGCACATCCTGCTCGGCCTGATCCGCGAGGGCGAGGGCGTCGCCGCCCAGGTCCTCGTCAAGCTCGGCGCCGACCTCAATCGTGTACGCCAGCAGGTCATCACGCTCGTCAGCGGCTTCCAGGGCAAGGAGGCCGAGCAGGCCGGCGCGCCCAGCGAGTCCGCCCCGAGCACGTCTGCCGTGCTGGACCAGTTCGGCCGCAACCTGACGCAGGCCGCCCGCGAGGGCAAGCTCGACCCGGTCATCGGCCGGGACGACGAGGCCGAGCGCGTCATGCAGACGCTGTCGCGACGCACCAAGAACAACCCGGTGCTCGTCGGTGAGCCCGGCGTCGGCAAGACCGCCGTCGTCGAGAGCCTTGCCCAGGACATCGTCCGCGGTGACGTGCCCGAGACGCTCAAGGACAAGCAGATCTACACGCTCGACCTCGGCGCGCTCGTCGCCGGCTCGCGCTACCGCGGTGACTTCGAGGAACGTCTCAAGAAGGTCCTCAAGGAGATCCGCACCCGTGGCGACATCATCTTGTTCATCGACGAGATCCACACCCTCGTGGGTGCGGGTGCCGCCGAGGGCGCGATCGACGCAGCCAGCATCCTCAAGCCGATGCTGGCCCGTGGTGAGCTCCAGACCATCGGTGCCACGACGCTGGACGAATACCGCAAGCACTTCGAGAAGGACGCGGCACTCAACCGTCGCTTCCAGCCGATCCTCGTCGACGAGCCGTCCGTGCTCGACACCGTCGAGATCCTCAAGGGCCTGCGCGACCGCTACGAGGCGCACCACCGCGTCTCCATCACCGACGAGGCCCTCGTGGCCGCGGCGACGATGGGTGACCGCTACGTCTCCGACCGGTTCCTGCCCGACAAGGCGATCGACCTGATCGACGAGGCTGGCGCCCGCCTGCGCATCCGCCGCATGGCGACGCCGCCGGAGCTCAAGGAGTTCGACGACAAGATCGTCGACGTCCGCCGCCGCAAGGAAGGCGCCATCGACGCACAGGACTTCGAGGCTGCCGCCTCCCTGCGCGACGAGGAGAAGAAGCTCATCAACGCCAAGGGCGAGCGCGAGAAGGCCTGGAAGTCCGGCGATCTCGACACCGTCGCGGTCGTCGACGAGAACCTCATCGCCGAGGTCCTCGCCAAGGCCACCGGCATCCCGGTCGGCCAGCTCAGCGAGGCTGAGTCCAGCCGCCTGCTCAACATGGAGGAAGAGCTCCACAAGCGGGTCATCGGCCAGGACGAGGCCATCAAGGCACTGTCGCGAGCCATCCGTCGTACGCGCGCGGGTCTCAAGGACCCCAAGCGTCCCGGTGGATCGTTCATCTTCGCCGGGCCCTCGGGCGTCGGCAAGACGTGGCTGTCCAAGGCGCTGGCCAACTTCCTGTTCGGCGACGAGGACTCCCTCATCCAGCTCGACATGTCCGAGTACAGCGAGAAGCACACGGTCTCGAGACTGTTCGGCTCGCCTCCCGGCTACGTCGGCTACGAAGAGGGTGGCCAGCTCACCGAGAAGGTGCGCCGCAAGCCGTTCTCGGTCGTGCTGTTCGACGAGATCGAGAAGGCACACCCCGACATCTTCAACTCGCTGTTGCAGATCCTCGAGGAGGGTCACCTCACCGACGGTCAGGGCCGCGTCGTCAACTTCAAGAACGCCGTCGTCATCATGACCACCAACCTCGGTGCGCGTGAGATCTCCAAGGGTGTCAACCTGGGCTTCAGCCAGGCCGGCGACACCGCGGGGTCCTACAACAAGATGAAGGAGCGCGTGTCGATCGAGCTCAAGCAGCACTTCCGGCCTGAGTTCCTCAACCGCGTCGACGAGATCATCGTCTTCCCGCCGCTGACGCAGGAAGAGATCCTGCAGATGGTGGACATGATGATCGACTCGCTCGAGAAGCGTCTTGCCGAGAAGGACATGAACATCGAGCTGACGATGGAGGCCAAGGACCTGTTGTCCAAGCGTGGCTTCGATCCGGTGCTCGGTGCGCGTCCGTTGCGTCGCACGGTGCAGCGCGAGATCGAGGACGTCATGGCCGAGAAGCTGCTCTACGGCGAGCTCCGCCCCGGTCAGCTCGTGCTGGTCGGCGTCGAGGGCGAAGGCGCGGAAGCGGTCTTCACGTTCGAGGGTCGCAACAAGGCCGACCTGGCGCTCGAGATGCCGGCCGACGTGCCGCCGGCCGTCGAGGCGTCAGCCGAATAACCGCCCGTACGCACGAAGCCCCCGCAGCCTGGCTGCGGGGGCTTCGTCGTGTCTCAGGCGAAGCGCTTCACGAAGGCTGTGTCAGTGCGAGGTCTGGGTGTTGAGCAGGACGACGCCGGCGATGATCAGCGCGATCGCGGCGACCTTGGCCGGGCTGACCGGCTCGTCGAGGAACACGACGCCGACGACAGCGATCGCGGCTGTGCCGAGCCCGGCCCAGATCGCGTACGTCACCGAGACCGGGATCTCCTTGACCACGACGGTCAGCAGCCAGATCGACACGGCGTAGCCGCTGACCACGATCGCGGCCCAGCCGGGATTGGTGAATCCCTCGGCGCGGGGGAGCGCGGCGGTGGCGAACACCTCGGTCGCGATGGCGACCGCCAGCAGGGCTGCTGCGACGAACATGGTTCTCTTCCTGACTTCCTGTAGCACTTGCTACATACCTGAATGTAGCACGTGCTACGTTTGCTGTCGATGACGAAGCGCGACGACCTCACCGAGGCAGCCACCGACTACGCCCTGGCCCACGGGCTGATCGGGTTGAGCCTGCGTCCGCTGGCCGCCGAACTGGGCACCAGCGACCGGATGCTGATCTATCACTTCGGCTCCAAGGACGAGCTCGTCGCCGCGGTGCTCGAGGCGTCCAACACCCGTTCGATGGCCTACATCGACGCGATGGCGCCGGCCGCGTCGCTGGGCAAAGCGGTGCTCGCGCTGTGGGCGACCTACACCGAGCACGACCAGGTGCAGCGCTGCCAGCGCATGTACGTCGAGGCCGCGGCGCTGGGCCTGCTCGGCCGGGAGCCGTATGCCTCGTCGATCCGGGCGTCGAACGCGCTGTGGATCCGGACCCTCTCGGCGTACCTCGAGCGATCGGGAGTGACCGCCACGCGAGCGCCCGGCATCGCGAACTTGATCGATGCGACGTTCAACGGAGTGTTTCTCGACCGCCCGCTCGACGACGAGGCCGAGTCACGCCAGATCGTCCAAGACCTCGCATCGGCCCTGGACCGGCCTCAGCTGGGCAACGAGTAGGTGTCATCGGGCAGGGGCTCGACCAGGCCGTCGGCGACCAGACCGTCAAGGGCGCGTTCGCGTTGCAGGGCGTCGGCCCACACGGCGTCGAGCGCTGATTTCGGCACCGGTCCGGGCGCATCGCGCAGCACCGCCATGAGCTGCCCCCGGCACTGCCGGTCGGTGCCGTGCCAGGCCTGTCCCCGGCGGGCCGGCCGGTCGTACGCCGGATAGCCCGCGGCCCGCCAGCGGCACAGGTCGGCCACGGGGCACGCATCACAGCGCGGTGACCGAGCCGTGCAGACCACGGCGCCGAGCTCCATCGTGGCGGCCGCCCACCGATGCGCATCACGTACGGGCAGCAGCACGGTGGCGAGCTCGCGCTCGGCACTCGTGACTGCGGCTGGCGGGAACTGCTCGCCGCGGACGACTCGGGCGAACACTCGCCGGACGTTGGTGTCGAGGACGGCCTCACGGCCACCGAACGCGAACGACGAGACCGCAGCGGCGGTGTAGTCGCCCACGCCTGGCAGGGCGAGCAGGTCGTCGAGCGACGACGGCACCTCGCCGCCGTGCCGATCGACCATGGCCGTCGCGGCGGCGTGCAGGCGCAGCGCACGGCGCGGGTAGCCGAGGCGGCCCCACGCGCGTACGGCCTCACCGGTCGGCTCCGCGGCGAGTGCGGCTGGGGTGGGCCAGCGGTCGACCCACGCCTCGTACACCGGCAGGACGCGTGACACCGGCGTCTGCTGCAGCATGAACTCCGAGACCATGACGGCCCACGGCGATGCATTCCGCCGCCAGGGCAGGTCGCGGGCCGTGCGGTCGAACCAGTCGAGGAGCTCGTCGTGCAGTCGCGCCAGGTCGGCGACGGGAAGCGGGGCAGGGGTCGTCATGACGCGTCGATCCTCGCACGCGGTCGCGGCGAGGGCGCGTCGGGACGCCGGAGCGGCTGATGCGCGGATAGCGTGGGTCTGTGAGCCAGCGACGGTTGCCTGCGGAGGTCTACTGGCGTCGTCGGCTGCTCGCCCTGGCCGCGGTGATCGCCCTCGTATGGCTGGCGATGCGGTTCGTCGGTGGCGACGACAAGCCGGACGCCGAACCGAAGGCCACGACGCCCACCGCCACGACTGCTGCGCCGACCGTCACGGCTCCGGTCAACGGCCTGGTCGATGTCACGCTCGTGAGTGCAAGTCGCGCGTGTGACCCCGAGAAGGTGCGGATCACCCCGACCGTCGAGCCCGGCCAGCTCACCAAAGGACCGGTCAAGATCGGCCTGGTCGTGAGCTCGACGGAGGCGACCGCATGCACCCTGACTCCCAGCGATGCCGACATGGTCGCCGTCATCAGCGCCAACAAGACCGCGATCTGGGACTCGACGGTCTGCAAGATCTCGCTGCTCGACGACCCGGTCGCTATCTCGCCGCAGTGGGCCTCGCTCGTCACGGCCACGTGGTCGGGTCGTGGCTCGGGATCGAAGTGCTCGCCCAAGGAGGGCTACGCGACGCCGGGCACCTATTCAGTGCAGGTCGGCACGCTCGGCGGCGAGCCCGGCAAGACGTCGTTCACGCTGGCCCGCAGACCCGAGCCCAAGGTCACCCCGACGACCAAGCCGACGCCGACGAAGCCCACCCCGTCGGCCAAGAACACGACCAAGCCCGCTGACGGCTAGATACGTACGCCCGCACGAGCTCGGACGTTCCGAACGACCGGCACTTGAGATCTTCCCAACGTGAGCGACGTATGGCCCACCTTTCGAGATCTGCTTCCGCCTCGTCGGGCTCCGGTCAGACGTAACGCTCGAGGATGCTCGACTCGGCGAGCCGGGACAGACCTTCGCGGACGCCGCGCGCCCGCAGGTCGCCGACGCCCTCGACGGTCTGGAGGTCCTCGATGCTCGCCGCGAGCAGCTTCTGGAGCGAGCCGAAGTGCTCGATGAGGCGCTCGACGACCGTGATCGGCAGGCGGGGGATGCGGGCCAGCAGCCGGTAGCCGCGCGGAGCCAGCGGGGTGTCGAGGGTCTCCTCGGTGCCGATGCGCAGCGCGCGAGCGACCGAGCCGAGGTCGACGAGGTCGGTCGACTCGATCGCGGCGAGCTCGGCGAGGACGGCCTCGGGCGTGCGACCGCGACGCCCGCTGGGCATGTAGTCGCGGATGATCAGCTCGCGCTCGGCGTCGACGCCGCTGATGAGCTCCTCGAGCTGGAGGGCCAACAGGCGGCCGTCGGTGCCGAGCTCGAGGACGTAGGTGTCGATCTCGCCGGCGATGCGGCTGACCATCTCGAGTCGCTGTGCCACGGCTGACACGTCGCGGACCGTGACAAGATCCTCGATCTCGAGGGCCGACAGGGCGTCGGAGACCTCGTCGAGGCGGTTGCGGTAGCGCTCGAGGGTCTGCAGAGCCTGGTTGGCGCGGCCCAGCACGGCGCCGGTCTCCTCGAGCACGTGGCGCAGGTCCTCGAGGTAGAGCGCGATGATGTGCATCGACGCCGAGACCGAGATGACCGGGACACCGGTCTGGCGGGCCACACGGTCGGCGGTGCGGTGTCGAGTGCCGGTCTCCTGCGTGACGATCGACGGGTCGGGCATCAGGTGGACGCCGGCCATCAGGATGCGGGTCGCGTCGCGGTCGAGGATGATCGCGCCGTCCATCTTGGCGAGCTCACGCAGGCCGGTCGCGGTGAACGGCACGTCGAGGGCGAAGCCGCCCGTCGAGATCGCCTCGATCTGGCGGTCGTGGCCCACCACGACCAGGGCGCCGGTGCGGCCTCTCAGGATGCGTTCGAGGCCTTCACGCAGGGACGTCCCGGGTGCGACGGTGGCCAAGGTCGCGCGCAGGCGCGCGGAAGCCTCTGCTGCCGCCGCGGCACGCTCTGCTGCTGACGCCATGGTCACTCACCTCACTCAGGTCGCACACAGTGTATGCGGCATCAGTAGGGTGCTGTGACATCGAGACAGGTCATCGCCGCCTCGATGTTGCTGACCGCCATGATCGTCATCGAGGTGCGGATGCCGTCGAGGCCCTCCGAGCCGGCTGGGACGACCGCCTGACGGAACCCGATGCGCTCCGCCTCGCGCAACCGGGCGACCAGGTTGCTGACCTTGCGGACCTCGCCGGCGAGCCCGACCTCGCCGATCGCGACGAGGTCGGCCGGCACGGCGGACTCGCGCTGGGCCGAGACCGTGGCGATCGCGAGCGCGAGATCGACCGACGGCTCGACGAGCCGTGCGCCGCCGACGGTCGCGGTGTAGACGTCGAGCTCGGACAGGTTGATCTTGCAGTGCTTGGTGAGCACGGCGAGGATCATCGCCACCCGCGAGGAGTCGAGCCCGCTGGACGTACGCCTGGGGGAGGGCGTCGAGGACTTGACCGTCAGGGCCTGCACCTCGGCGAGCAGTGGCCGACGACCCTCCATCGTGACCGTGACGCAGGTGCCGGGGACCGGCTGCTCGTGACGCGACACGAACAGCCCCGTCGGGTCGGGGACCTCGACGATGCCGTCGTCGACGAGGTCGAAGCAACCGATCTCGTCCACGGGCCCGAAGCGGTTCTTGACCGCGCGCAGCAGCCGCAGGCGTGAGCTGCGATCGCCCTCGAACTGCAGCACGACGTCGACGAGGTGCTCGAGCACGCGCGGACCGGCGACCGAGCCGTCCTTGGTGACGTGGCCGACGAGCAGTGTGGCGATGTTGTCGCGCTTGGCCCGCTGGATGACCGCTGACGCGACCTCACGCACCTGGGTGACGCCGCCGGGCACGCCGTCGACGTCGGCCGAGCCGATGGTCTGGACCGAGTCGACGATGAGGAGACCGGGCTTGACCGTCTCGACGTGCGTCAGCACCGCGCCGAGGTCGGTCTCGGCGGCGAGGTAGAGGTTGTCGTCGACGGCGCCGGTGCGCTCGGCCCGCAGGCGCACCTGGGCGGCCGACTCCTCGCCGGAGACGTAGAGCGTACGGCGGCCGGCCCGCGCCCAACGCGCGGCGACCTCGAGCAGCAGCGTGGACTTGCCCACACCGGGCTCGCCGGCCAGCAGCAGCACGGCACCGGGCACGACGCCGCCGCCCAGCACGCGGTCGAGCTCGCCGATGCCGGACGTGGTCGACCGTGCGGACTCGATCGTGACCTGGCTGATCGGGACGGCAGGGGTCGCGACGGGAGCCGCCTGCGTGCGGCCGGTGCGGACGGGGGCCGCGACGTCGACCGTGCCCCACGCCTGGCACTCGCCGCAACGGCCGACCCACTTGCTGGTCGTCCAGCCGCAGTCGGCACAGACGAATGCGGGCCGGGCGGTCTTGGTGGCTGCCATGGCCGCCAGCCTAGGCGCGCCGTATGACAGTCAGGGGCGCCACGCCCACAGCTCAGTTCCTTCGCGCCCGCCCCCCCGAGTTCAGTCGCTCGGGCTCACGGCTCAGATGCGGACGACGCCGTCCGGGGTGCTGAACTCGGCGGCGAGGATGCCGGGGGTGCCGTGCGGGGCGACCCAGCGGACCTCGATCTCCTCGAGCGCCTCGATCGCGGGCTCGCCGAGGTAGTCGGCGAGACGCTTCGGGTCGCCGGCGATCTCGAGCGCCGTGAGTGCGATCTGGGAGTCGGCCATCTGCGACGGGTGCTCGGCCGGGTCCTTCTCCCACTTGATGACGAACGGCAGCTGCGGGTCGGCCTTCATGCCGCTCGTGCCGATCTGCTGCCACTCGAGGTTGTAGCCGTCGGGGCGGCGACGGTTGCCGGGCACGGCGTGCCGGCCCATGCGGTGCTCGACCTCCGTGATGTCGTCGACCGAGACGACCCAGCCGAGCCAGCCGCCGCCGGCGTCGCGCCGGGCGCGGACCGCCTGGCCGAACGCGGCCTTGTCGGCTGCGGGGTGGTCGAGGACTTCGACGACCTCGAGGTACTGGCGGTTCTTGAGGGGCAGGATCATGTTGCGCGTGCCGAACCTGGGGTGGGCACCGCCGTCGATGAACGTGGCATTCAGCAGCCGGCCGAGCTCTGCGGTCGTACCGGCGAGGCCGTCGGGGCCAACGGCGAACGAGACGTGGTCGAGGTGCATACGGCATTGTTGCCTGACGCCGGGTCGGGGTGGTGCAGGGGGTCAGCGGTGCGGGTCGGCCGGGTGTGGTGTATTGGTGCCTCCGGCCTCATGCTCCCTGCAATAGCGGGCCAGCTCGGCATATCCGGCCTCGCCCATGAGCTCGGTCAGCTCGTCGCGGTTGGTGACGTAGACCGGCTCAAGGCCGACGTGCGCCTCGGTGTTGGAGGAGCAGTACCAGTCGAGGTCCGCCCCGCCCGGTCCCCAGCCTGCGCGGGTGTACTCGCCGATCTGTGTCTCGGTGTACGTCGTGCCGTCGCCGCGGTCGACGTCGCGGAACTGGCGGCGCAGCGGCAGCTGCCAGCACACGTCGGGCTTGGTCGTGTGCGGCTTGAGGTCCTGCTCCAGCGCAAAGCCGTGCAGGGCGCACCCGTAGCCGCCCTCGAAGCCGCGCGAGTTGTGGAAGATGCAGGCGCCCTCGAACGCGCGCGTCTTGAGCTCGCCGTCGTCGTCCTTCTCGGTCCACCCGCTCCGCTTGCCCTCGTCGTGGCGTTCCCAGTGGGCGGGAGTCAGCTGGTCGACGATCGCGCCGACGCGTTGGGCGTCGTCGTCATCGGCGAAGTGGGCGCCCAGCGTGCAGCAGCCGGCCTCGGGACTCGTCTCGTAGATGCCGGGGCAGCCCTCGCCGAAGATGCAGGTCCACCGCGACGTGAGCCACGTCAGGTCGCAGCGAAAGACCTCGGTCGGGTCCGCGGGATTGGCGAACTCCACGTACGTACGGGGGAATCCGAGCTCGACTTCTGGCATCGCCCTCATGCTAGTCCGCAGGTGTGCGCCGGCCGCTGGTCTGCTGCCAGTGAGAGGATGGACACATGCGCATGGGCGTCCTCGACATCGGCTCCAACACCGGCCACCTGCTCGTCGTCGACGCGTTCCGCGGCGGCCCGCCCGTCCCGGCACACAGCTACAAGGAGCCGCTGCGCCTCGCCGAGCACCTCGACGCCGACAACGCCGTCACCGAGGAGGGCATCTCCCGGCTGACCAAGTACGTCGTGGACGCCCGCGCCGAGGCTGAGGACAAGGGCTGCACGACGATCCTCGCGTTCGCCACCTCGGCCGTCCGCGACGCGATCAACGCCGACGACGTCATCGGCCGGGTCAACGCGGCCAGCGGCCTCGACCTCCAGGTCCTGGCGGGCGAGGACGAGGCCCGGCTGACGTTCCTCGCCGTACGCCGCTGGTTCGGCTGGTCCGCCGGACGCCTCGGCGTCTTCGACATCGGCGGCGGATCGCTCGAGATCGCAGCGGGCCCCGACGAGACCCCCGACGTCGCACAGTCGATGGCCCTCGGCGCCGGCCGGCTGACCCGTGAGTGGCTCGACGCCGGTCGCACGCACTCCGAGCTGCGGCTGCACATCCGCTCGACGATCGCCGACGAGGCCGGAGCGATCCTGCGCGGCGGGTCGTTCGACCGTGCCGTCGCGACCAGCAAGACGTTCCGTTCGCTGGCCCGCATCTGCGGCGCCGCGTCATCGCATGAGGGCCAGTACGTACGCCGCGTGCTCCACAAGCAGGACCTCTCACACCTCGTCGAGCAGCTCGCGACACTGCCGTCCGAGGACATCGCCGGTATGCCCGGGGTGTCGCCGGACCGGGCGCACCAGATGCGCGCCGGCGCCCTGGTCGCGGAGGCCACGATGGACCTGTTCGGCCTGACGGAGCTGGAGATCTGCCCGTGGGCGCTCCGCGAGGGCATCCTGCTGGAGCACCTCGACGCGCTCTAGGTTGGGTGGCATGCCCCTCGCCCACTGGCGCAGCGCGCGCCAACAGCGAACGTCCTCAACCCCGGCCCCATCGACACGGGGTGGATGGACGACGACACCCGGGGCGGCCTGGCGCCGCACCGCCGGAGGGCCGATGGGTCTCCGGACAGCTGCTGCACGCCGACGGCGGGTTCTCGGCGCGCTTCTGAGATTCACAGCGATCCCCGCGCCCATGGCTGGGAGGCCGCACTAGCCTAGAACTTGTGCCTGATCCCATCCGCGTCTCGTTGTCGACCTCCTCGGTCTATCCGGGGTCGACGGCAAGTGGATTCGAGTCGGCCGCCCGGCTCGGCTACGACGGGGTCGAGGTCATGGTCGGCATCGACGACGTCAGCGCCGACATCACCGCGATCAAGGCGCTCAGCGCGTTCCACGAGATCCCCGTGGTGTCGATCCACGCGCCGTGCCTGCTGGTGACGCAGAGGGTGTGGGGCAGCGACCCGTGGGGCAAGCTGCACCGCAGCGCCGAGATGGCGCACGAGGTCGGCGCGTCGGTCATCGTCGTGCACCCGCCGTTCCGGTGGCAGCGCGACTACGCCCGCGGGTTCGTCGAGGGCATCGCCGACCTCGAGGCCGAGCACGGTGTCACGTACGCCGTCGAGAACATGTATCCGTGGCGCACCGGCAAGCGCGAGTTCCAGGCGTACGCGCCAGGGTGGGACCCGCTGCTGCACGACTACGCGCACGTGACGGTCGACCTGTCCCACAGCTCGACGGCAGGCGAGGACCCGGTCGAGATGGCCAAGGCGCTGGGCGGCCGGCTCGCCCACATCCACATGACCGACGGTTCCGGGTCGGCCAAGGACGAGCACCTCGTGCCGGGCCGCGGGACCCAGCCCTGCCAGGAGTTCCTCGAGCTCGTCGCGGCGTCGGGCTACGACGGTGAGGTCGTCGTGGAGATCAACACCCGCAAGGCCAAGGACCAGAGCGACCGCGAGGCCGATCTCCTCGAGGCGCTGGCGTTCACGCGCCTCCACGCCACTGTCTGAGGGCGCCAGATTCTGCGAGGATGACCGGCATGATCACGGTCGACCAGTTCCTCGCCTTCGGGCTCGCGGCGTTCATCCTCATCGCCATTCCCGGCCCGAGTGTCGTGTTCGTGATCGGCCGCGCCCTGGCGTACGGCCGCGGGGTCGCCCTCGCGACGGTGCTGGGCAACACGCTCGGCCTGCTGACCATCGTGGTCCTCGTGGCGTTCGGGCTCGGCGTGATCGTCGAGGAGTCGATCGTCGTCTTCATGGTGCTGAAGTTCGCCGGTGCCGCCTATCTCGTCTGGCTCGGAGTGCAGGCGATCCGGCACCGCAAGGCGTTCAGCGTGCAGAACGCCGGCGTCGGGGGACACCCGGCGCTGACCTGGCGCAAGGTCATCCGCCAGGGCTTCATCGTCGGCGTCTCCAACCCCAAGGCGTTCATGATCATCGGCGCGGTGCTGCCGCAGTTCATCGACCGCGGCAACGGCCACGTCCAGGCGCAGATGCTGCTGCTCGGCCTGATCGCCGTCACGATCGGTCTCCTGTCCGACAGTCTCTGGGCGGTCATCGCCAGCCAGCTCCGTACGTGGTTCCACGCGTCGCCCAAGCGCGGCGAGGCGATGGGCGCCGTCGGCGGCACCTCGATGATCGGGCTCGGCGTCGGCCTGGCTGTCTCGGGCAACCACCACTAGGGCGCGGTACGCGCCAGCCGCCCGGCGACGACGGCACCGGTGATGATCTGCAGCTGGTGGTAGAACATCAGCGGCAGCACGATCAGCGCGACATCCGGGCCGGCGAACAGCACCGAGGCGATCGGCAGGCCACTCGCCAGACTCTTGTTGCACCCGCAGAACAGCAACGGGATCCGATCAGCGCGTGCGAACCCGAGCAGCCGCCCGAGAAGCACGGTCCACCCCATGGCGATCGTCAGCAGCCCGGCGCACACGACCACCACGGCGAACACGTCCCAGACCTTCAAGGTCGACCAGATGTGGGCCTCGGCGCCCTCGCTGAACGCGACGAAGACGACGAGCAGGATGCTGCTGCGGTCGAACAGGATGAGTCGGTTGTCGTGTCGCGCGATGAAGCCGCCGATCACGGGCCGCAGCATCTGACCGAGCACGAACGGCACGAACAGCTGGAGCACGATCCGCGTGACCGCACCGGCGTCGACGTGCGCGTCCGACGTCATCAGCAGGGCGACGAGTGCCGGCGTCAGGAACACGCCGACGAGGTTGGACAGCGAGGCGCTGACGACCGCACCGGCGACGTTGCCCCGCGCGATACGGGTGTAGACGACGCACGACTGCACGGTCGACGGCACGAGGCACAGCAGCAGCACCCCGTCGGCGAGGCCGGGCGTCAGCACGCCGTGCTCGAGAAGATGCGCACCGAGTCCCAGTAGCGGGAACGCGACGAACGTCGTCGACAGGATCGCGGCGTGCAACCGCCAGTACTTGAGCCCCGCGATCGTCTCGGCCGTCGACAGCCGAGCACCGTAGAGGAAGAACAGCAGGCCGATCGCCACGAGCGAGACGTTCTTGAGGACGTCGAGACCAGAGCCGGTCACCGGCACGAACGACGCCACGATCGCCGTGACCAGCAGGGCGACAATGAACGGGTCGAGGCGGGGGCGCACCCAGCGACAGTAGCCTTGCCCGTATGACTCAACGGATCGCGATCCTCGGTGCCGGCGTGATGGGCGAGACCCTGCTCTCGGCGATCCTGCGGGCCGGCCACTCCGCCGCCGACCTCGTGATCTCCGAGAAGCGCGACGAACGCGCCACCGAGCTCCGCGAGGCGTACGGCGTCACGGTGACCAGCAACGCCGAGGCCGTCGCGGGCGCCGACGTGGTCCTCCTCGTCGTGAAGCCGCAGGACGTCCCCGCGCTCCTCGACGAGATCGCCGAGTCCGTACGCGCCGATGCCACAGTGGTCTCCTTGGCCGCCGGTATCACGATCACCACGATCGAGTCCGCTCTTCCCGACGGTGTCGCCGTCGTTCGCGCGATGCCCAACACGCCGGCGCTCGTCGGCGAGGGGATGTTCGGCATCTCGCCGGGCACGTCCTGCTCCGACGATCAGCTCCGCGTCGTCGTCCGCCTGCTCGAGTCCGGCGGCAAGGTTGTCGTCGTCGACGAGGCCCAGCAGGACGCGGTGACCGCAGTCTCGGGCTCGGGGCCGGCCTACGTCTTCTACCTCGCCGAGGCGATGATCGCCGGCGGCGTCGATGCCGGGCTCGACGAGACCACCGCCCGCACGCTCACCGCGCAGACCCTCGTCGGCGCCGCGAAGCTGCTCGCCGAGTCCGGCGAGACCGCCGACGAGCTGCGGCGTCGTGTCACCTCACCCAACGGCACGACACATGCCGCGATCACGACATTCGACGAGCACGGGGTCAAGGATGCGCTGATCGCCGGCGTCGCGGCGGCTGCCGCCAGGTCCGCGGAGCTCTCGGGCCCGTCCTAGGCCCAGTCCGGCATAGGGTCTACACATGACCGAGCGCGCGTGCGTCGTCTTCGACCAGCACCTGACCGAGTACAACTTCGGTCTGTCCCACCCCATGGCGCCGGTCCGGATCGACCTCACCATGGCGCTCGCCCGCGAGATCGGCATCGTCGACGAGCTCGATGTCGTCGGCGCGACGCCGGCGACGGATGACGAGCTCAGCCTCGTTCACTCCGCGACCTACATCGAGAAGGTCCACAAGCTCAGCGACCATCCGACGTACACCGACCCCAGCATCGGACTCGGCACCGAGGACAACCCGGTGTTCGCCCACATGCACGAGGCCAGCGCCCTGATCGCCGGCGCCAGCGTCGAGGCTGCTCGTCGGGTGTGGACCGGTGCGGCGCCGCGGGCGGTCAACGTCAGCGGGGGACTGCACCATGCGATGCCCGGCACCGCGAGCGGCTTCTGCATCTACAACGACGTCGCCCTCGCGATCCGCTGGCTCCTCGACAACGGGGCGCAACGGGTGGCCTACGTCGACGTCGACGCCCACCACGGCGACGGCGTCCAGCAGATGTTCTGGAACGACCCGCGCGTCCTGACGATCTCGATCCACGAGGGCCCGCAGACGCTGTTCCCCGGCACCGGCTTCTCGACCGAGACCGGGGGTGAGGGTGCTGAAGGGTCGGCCGTCAACATGCCGCTGCCTCCCGGTACGTCCGACGCCGGGTGGCTCCGGGCGTTCCACGCCGTCGTGCCCGCGCTGGTCCGCGAGTTCAAGCCCGACATCCTGGTGACGCAGCACGGCTGCGACTCCCACATGGACGATCCGCTGACCAACCTGATGCTGAGCGTCGACGGCCAACGCGCGTCCTACCTGGCATTGCGCGATCTCGCCGGGGAGGTGTGTGGCGGCAAGTGGGTCGCCACCGGTGGTGGTGGCTATGCCGTCATGGACGTCGTGCCCCGGGCCTGGGCGCACCTGTTGGCCATCGTCGCCGGCTCGCCGCTCGACCCGTCGACCCTGACGCCCGAACGCTGGCGGGCCCGCATCGAGGAGATGCGCGGATCACCCGGTCCGCTGCGCATGACCGACGGCCGGGCCGTGGGCTATCGCGCCTGGGAGCAGGGCTACGACCCCGCGAGCTGGCTGGACCGCTCCATCCAGGCCACGCGCATGGCGGCCTTCCCGCTGAACGGCCTCGATCCACAGCCCTGAGGTGGTGATTGGTGCAGGTTGCGCTCCACACAGGGATTTTCGGCAACTACTGTCCCGGAGGCCTCACGAGGCACTAGTCTCAACCAAGGCACGCGCGCTGTTTCTCCGGTGGGGAAGCCGGAGAGCGCGCGTGCCCCTCAGGAAGCAGGTGGTGACATGGCATCCGGACCGACGTTCTTGACCGTCGCGGAAGTGGCGGCTCAGATGCGGGTTTCCAAGATGACGGTCTACCGTCTCGTCCACTCCGGTGAGCTCGAAGCCGTACGCGTGGGGCGTTCCTTCCGCGTGCCCGAGGACGCCGTCGAGGAGTTCCTCGGCAAGTCCTACTTCCAGGCCGGCTGACCGAGCGCAGCACCGCACGCCGGGGGGTCCCAAACGCATGCGTGGTCGGGGAAAATCCCGGCCGATGTTGCCGTGTAGGCTGTTCGCAGCCAGTACGGGCGACCGCAGCCGCGCCACGCGAGGGTCTGCGATCACCGCAATGGCCACCAATCTCAGGCACCAGCCACTTCGCGTGGCCAACAAGAATTGAGTCGTGACCCGTGGGTTCAGTCATCAAGAAGCGTCGCAAGCGGATGTCGAAGAAGAAGCACCGCAAGATGCTCAAGCGCACCCGAGTGCAGCGTCGTCGTCTGGGCAAGTAGTCCCCTATGGCCCGGTCTGTCCTCGTCACCGGTGTTGCGGGTTCGTTCGCGTCGCTCTTTGCGCGCCGACTCGCAGACCTCGGCGAGGGCGCGGGCATCGGCAAGGTCGTCGGCATCGACACGATGCTGCCGCCAGGTGACCTCGGTGGCGTGAAGTTCGTCCGCGCCGACATCCGCACCCCGGTGGTCGGCAAGGTCATCGCCGTCGAGGACGTCGACACGGTCGTCCACCTCGACGTCAACCCGCCCCGGCGCGGCCGGGCTGGAGGCGCCAAGGAGCTCAATGTCATCGGCACGATGCAGCTTCTCGCGGCGTGCCAGCGCTCGGCGACGGTCCACAAGTTCATCCTCGGCTCCTCGACCGCGGTCTACGGCTCGTCGCCGCGGGACCCCGCGATGTTCACGGAGTCCCTGCTGGCACGTGACGGCGTACGCGGTGGCTTCCCCAAGGACATCGTCGAGGTCGAGTCGTACGTCCGCGGATTCGCGCGGCGCCGGCCCGAGGTCCTCATCACGACGCTGCGTGCGGCGCAGATCCTGCACCCGTCGATCGACACACCGCTGGCGACCTACTTCTCCAGCCCCGTGCTCCCGGCCGTCATGGGCTTCGACCCGCGGCTGCAGTTCACCGACCTCCGCGACGCGTTCGCGGTGCTCGAGCAGTCGATCCTCAAGGACCGGCCCGGCACGTTCAACATCGCGGGCGACGGCGTCGTGCTGCTGAGCCAGGCCGCGCGTCGCCTCGGGCGCCCCGTCATCCCGCTCCCGCCGATCGGCTTCGCGACCGCCTCCCGGCGGGTGCTGCGAGCCGCCGGCTCGGACATTCCTCCGGACCTGCACCGACTGCTGACCTACGGCCGGGTCGTTGACACCTCGGCCCTGCGCGACATCTTCGGCTACGAGCTCACCCGCAGCTCGATGGACACGTTCGACGAGTTCCGCGAATCAGTGAGGCCCGGCATCATGTCGGCTGTGGGGGGACGTGCATGACCGACGAGCGCAAGACCATCGGATCGGCCGGCAAGGCCGGCCGCGGCAACCGCCAGACCTCACCCTCGGCCGCCGCCAGGGCGCTGGCCGGCGGACCCGTGACCAAGAAGCCGGTGGCCAAGAAGCCCGTGGCCAAGGCCGAGCCGGCCACCGAGCCGGTGGCCAAACCGGTCAAGCCGGCCGCCAAGAAGAGCGCGGCCAAGAAGGCGACCCCGCCGCCGCAGCCCAAGCCTCGCCTGCGAGCCGTGACCGACGAGGATGCTGCAGCAGCGGCCGCCGCTGCCGCCGAGGAAGCCGCGAAGCGTACGAGGACCGCCGGTGCCGCACCCCTGTCGGCCGGCATCCCGCTCGACGACATCGTCGTGGCCCTGATCCAGGCCGCCCAGAGGGTCCTGGGCACCGACTGGGAGGCCCGCGTCGCGACACTGCTCGCGACGATCCGCAAGCGCATGAGCGGCGACTACGAGGTCGATGAGTTCGGCTTCGACCCGCAGATCACCGAGGTGCTGACCGCGGCGATCGAGCCGCTGGCCGAGAAGTGGTTCCGGCTCGAGGTCCGCGGCATCGAGAACATCCCGGCCGAGGGTGGCGCGCTGCTGGTCGCCAACCACTCGGGCACCGTCCCGATCGACGGGCTCATCACCGGCTACGCGGTCAAGAAGTACTCCGGCCGCAACCTGCGACCCCTGGGTGCCGACCTCGTCTTCTCGCTGCCGTTCGTCGGCCAGGTCGCCCGCAAGGTCGGCGCAACCCTCGCCTGCACCGAGGATGCCGAACGGCTGCTGACGACCGGCGAGCTCGCGGGCGTGTGGCCCGAGGGCTTCAAGGGCATCGGCAAGCCGTTCGCTGAGCGCTACAAGCTCCAGCGATTCGGGCGCGGCGGCTTCGTGTCGTCGGCGATGCGCGCCCAGGTGCCGATCGTGCCGGTCTCGATCGTGGGTGCCGAGGAGATCTACCCCCTCGTCGGCAACGTCCCGTCCCTGGCTCGCCTGCTCGGCCTGCCCTACCTGCCGATCACGCCGTTCTTCCCGCTGCTCGGCCCGCTGGGCATGATCCCCCTGCCCAGCAAGTGGATCATCGAGTTCGGCGAGCCGATCCGCACGGACGCCTACGACCCGGAGTCGGCTGACGACCCGATGCTGCTGTTCAACGTCACGGACCAGGTGCGCGAGACGATCCAGCAAACCCTCTACGGCCTGCTCGTCGACCGAGGCAACGCGTTCTTCTAAGGGCTGCTGCGCCCTTACTTCTTGCCCAGGAGCCCGTTCAGCAGGCCGGGGATCAAACCCTCTTGGTTCTCGTCACCGAGGACGGCGCCGATCACCGGGTCCGTGAGGTCAGTCAGGCTCGGTGCCTTGGTGGTGGGTGCCGTCGTCGGCAGCGGCAGCGACACGATGGGCTTGTCGGTCGACGTGCTGGCCGCCGGCTTCGCCGGGGTCTTGGGGTCGGAGTCCGAGGGCTTGCCCGACTTGTCGTCGGACGACTCACTGCCCGCGCTGCTGGGGGTCACCGACAGGTCCTTGACCGAGGCGACGAGCTGCTGGAGGTCGCCGGTCGTGCAGGCGGAGCACAGCGACGATGCCTGGGTCGCCAGCTCGGTGATCGTTGCTGTGGCGGCCTCGAACGAGTCGTCGGCGCCCGGGGGCAGCTGCGACGACAGCGCTGACAGGTCGGCGGTGGCCTCGACCGCGAAGTCGTTGACGGTGCGGATCGACTTCTTCTCGCCGTTGCCGGTGTAGGCACTGAACAGTGCGGTCGATCCGGATTCGGCCTGCGAGGAGAAGTCCTCGAGCGTCTGGGCGATGAGGCTCTCGGAGGCGCCCTTGCCGCTGAGCTTGCGAGCCTCGGCGAGGCGCTCGGCGGCCTGACGCAGCTGGAACGAGCCGCGCGAGGCGTCGTCGCGGTGCAGAGCGAGCTCGACGGACTCGACGCTGCGCTTGACCGGATAGAGCATCTCGCCGGGCACGGCGGACGCGCTCGACGCCACGATGCCGACGACTCCGGCCGACGCGACCATGGCGGCGGTGAGGCCGGCGACGCGACGGCGGACGGGGCTGGCCTCGCGGGTCCGGGTGGGCGACGGCGTGGCCGGCATCGGCACGAGGACCGTCTGGGCCTCGGTCATGAGTTGGGTGCGCAGAGACTCGCGGAACATCGGGGTGGGCTCGGCAACTGCCGACTCGCACAAGGTCTCGGCGAAGCGCACGAGCTCGGCGATGTGTTCGTCGCCGGGTGCGCGGCCGCTCCAGGCCTCCTCGAAGGACTGGGCGTCGTCGTGGAAGCGACGGCCGATCATGATGCGTTCCTCACTGCTGTGGACGTTCCACCACGTACAACGACGTGGGCGTCCGCGAAGTTACGGGGAAATGACAGGACAAAGTGGGCAGTGGCGATCATCGCGCGTCCTCCGGCATCGTCTTGGCAAGACTGCGGACGGCACGCAGCTGGAGCTGCTTGATGGCACCCTCGCTGCGCCCGAGGGCGGCGGCGGTCTGGGCGATCGACAGGCCTTGGATGAAGCGCATGAGGATGCAGTCGCGCTGCTCCTTGGGGAGAGCGTTGACGGCCTCGAACAGCATCTCGTTGGAGATGAGGGCGAGGACCTCCTGCTCGGGGCTGGGGACCGTGACCTTGCCCTCGGGAATCGTCTCGGCGACGATCTCGAGCCGGGCCCGGCTGGACTTGAAGTGGTCGGCGACGAGATTGCGCGCGATCGTGGTCAGCCAGGCGCCGAAGTCCTTGCCCTGCCAGTTGAACCGCTGGATGGCGCGGAGGCCGCGGACGAATGTCTCGCTCGTGAGGTCCTCGGCGAGCTGCTGGGACCCGACGCGGTAGTAGACGAAGCGGAACACGCCCGTCACGTAGTGGTCGTAGAGCTGGCCGAACGCCTCGGCATCGCCCTCCTTGGCCAGGTCGACCAGAGCGCGAAGGCGAGTGGCCTCGGGGTCCTGGTCGTCCTGCGGGCTGGAGGAGCCGGTCGACGGCGCGTACGCGGGCGAATCCGCCACGGCGAGCGCGATGAGGAGGGACCTGTCGTCAGGGGTGGCAAGGGCCAGCGACAGCGCGACGCGCAACCGACTCGTGGTGCTTCTCACAGGCCCTCCCTGATCCCCGAAATACTAACCCGGGTCGGAGATGCTGTCAGTTCGTTCGATTTTTCCGATGTCTCAGCACGCGCCAGGCGCCGCCTGCCGCAATCGCTGCCATGACGCCCTTCCCGCCGACCAGCGCGACCTTGCGGCCGGTGCGGTAGTCGCGGATGCGCCAGTCGTTGGCCCGCGCGTGGGCGCGCAAGGTGGAGTCCGGGTTCACCGCGCAGGGATGACCCACCAGCGACAGCATCGGCAGGTCGTTGCTGGAGTCTGAGTACGCATAGCAGTCGGCGAGCACGAGTCCCTCGCGCTCGGCGATGTCCCGGATCGCCGCGGCCTTGCCCTCGCCGTGCAGCATCTCGCCGACGAGCTCGCCGGTGTAGACGCCGTCGACGTGTGCCGACACCGTGCCGAGGGCGCCCGTCAGGCCGAGGCGCCGCGCGATGACGTTGGCGATCTCGACCGGGGCGGCGGTCACGAGCCAGACGCGTTGACCGCGATCGAGGTGCCACTGGGCGATGGCGCGCGTGCCGGGCCAGATCTTGTGTGCCATGTGCTCGTCGAAGATCTCCTCGCCGATCTCCTCCAGCTCCGAGACCCGGTGGCCGGCGATGAACGCCAGCGCCGACGAGCGGGCCTTGGCGATGTGCTCGGGATCCTCGACCCCGGCGACCCGGAAGTAGAGCTGTTGCCAGGTGGCCTTGGCGATGTCCTTGGTCGTGAAGAACTTGCGCCGATGGAGGCCGCGGGCGAGGTGGAAGATCGATGCGCCCTGCATGATCGTGTTGTCGACGTCGAAGAACGCCGCGGCGGTCGTGTCGGGCTCGGTCGACAGTGCGCTCTCGATCTCGGCGGCCGACGCGGCAGCCTGACCGGACAGCACGGATCGCGAGCGCAGATTGCGCGGCTGATCGGGTCGTGCGTCCCGTGACATGTAACCGAGACTAACGTCCTCCGGCGGGTCTCACGTGTGGTTGACTCGGAGGCGTGACAGTCAATGTCAGCGACTACCTCCGCGACGCTGCGTCCACCGATCCAGATGGCGTTGCACTGGTCGAGCATCGCGCCGAACGCCGCGAGATCACCTGGCGTCAGCTCGACGATGCGGCAGACGCCGTCGCGCGCGGGCTGTCCGCCCGCGGGCTCGTCGCCGGCCACCGGGTCGCGGTCGTGATGGCCAACCGGATCGACCTGCCGATCGCCTACTTCGGCATCCTGCGCGGCGGCATGGTCGCGGTGCCGATCAACCCTCGATCCACGACCCGCGAGATCGGTCGCATGCTCGCCGATTCCTTGGCCCGGGTCGTGCTCTGCGACGAGGCCGGTGTGGCCCAGGTCCGCGAGGCGGTCACCGACGACCACCAGATCAGCGTGATCGTCGACGGCGCCAAGCCGCAGAAGGACGAGACGGCATTCGAGGCGTTCCTCGCTGACGCGGCCGGCACCGATCCGGCTGCCCCCGCCGACGCCGAGGCGCTCGCGGTCGTCCTCTACACCTCTGGCACCAGCGGCAAGCCACGCGGCGCGATGCTGACGCACCGGGCCATGATCGCCAACATCGAGCAGATCGCCCAGCTCGATCCGCCGGCCATGACGTCCGACGACGTGTGCCTCGGCCTGCTGCCCATGTTCCACATCTACGGCCTCAACTGCGTTCTGGGCCAGGCCGTACGCCAGGGTGCCCGCGTGCTGCTCGTCGACGGCTTCGACCCCGACGGGCTGCTGGACCAGATCGTCGAGGAAGGCGTCACCAACATCCCGCTGGCCCCGCCCGTCGTGGCCGCTTGGGCCGGGCGCGACGACCTCCGCGACAAGCTCGCCCGCGTCACCACGATCCTGTCGGGTGCCTCGGCGCTCGACCCCGAGCTCGCCGAGACGTTCTTCGCGTCCTCCGGCAAGCACATCGAGCAGGGTTATGGGCTCACCGAGACGGCACCCGTCATCGCGACGACGTTCGGCTCGCTGCGCGAGCCCGACGCGCCACCCAAAGCCGGCTCGGTCGGCCGGCCGTTGCCCGGCATCGAGGTCCGCATCGTCGAGGCCAACAACGCCGACGCGCATGCCGGCGACCCCGCCGAGATCTGGGTCAAGGGCGACAACCTCTTCTCCGGCTACTGGCCCGACGGTGTCGACGGGCCGCGCGACGACGGTTGGTATCCGACAGGTGACATCGGGTTCCTCGACGAGGACGGCGACCTGACGCTCGTCGACCGGCTGCGCGAGCTGGTGATCGTCTCGGGCTTCAACGTCTATCCGTTCGAGGTCGAGGACGTCATCGCGGAGGTCCCGGGCGTCGTCCAGGTGGCCGTCGTCGGCCTCCCCGACGAGGAGACCGGCGAGGCAGTCGTGGCGTTCGTCGTCCCGGAGAACGCCGACACCCCCGAGTCCACGATCATCGAGTCGGTCGAGGCGCACTGCCGCACGCGGCTCGCCAGGTTCAAGCAGCCCAAGCGGGTCGTCGTGGTGCAAGGTCTCCCGCACTCGGCGACGGGCAAGGTCGCCAAGGGCCGGCTGCGCGCGCTCGCGCGGAGCGAGACACTCGGCCTCGACGCATCGTGACGATCGCGCACGCCGACGACGCCCGCGTCGTCGTCTACTCCCGTCCGGGCTGTCACCTGTGCGAGGTCGCCGAGGCGCTGGTCGCGGAGATCTGCGCCGAGACGGGTGACACGTGGGCACGCGTCGACATCACGGACGACGCCGATCTGACTGCCCGGTTCACCGACCAGGTGCCAGTGACGTTCGTCGACGGGGCACAGCATGACTTCTGGCGGGTGGATGCGGCGCGGCTGCGGGGGGCTCTTGAAAGCTGAGGCCTGGGGCTTCGCGCATGTGAGATATGCCATCGCCCTGTGGTGACGTGGGTCACACGTCTCGCGTGGTTTCGACAGACTGGCGCCTGCGGCGCGGATCGCTCAACCTCCTCGGGCGTTCGCTCGCAGGGCTCGCTCAGCCCTCGGATTTTGTTAACGCGTTCACAAACTCTTAAACTGGGCGGGCACCGCGCGCCAGTCCCGACAGGGATAATCCCCGGCCGTGCAGTGCAGGAGCACCGTGACCATACTTCGCACGCCCCTCGCGGACGGCAGCGCTCGTGGCATCCCTGATGCCACCGTCGCACGTCTGCCGGTCTACCTGCGCGCGCTCAACGCGCTGACCGAGCAGGGTGTCTCGACGTGTTCGTCAAACGACCTCGCCGAGAACGCGGGCGTCAACCCGGCCAAGCTCCGCAAGGACCTGTCCTACCTCGGCTCCTACGGCACCCGCGGTGTCGGCTACGACGTCGAGTACCTCCGCTACCAGATCGCCCGCGAGATCGGCCAGACCCAGGACTGGGACGTCGTCATCGTCGGCGTCGGCAACCTCGGGTCCGCGCTCTCGGCCTACCAGGGCTTCAGCACCCGTGGCATCCGCGTGGCGGCCCTCGTCGACGCCGACCCCAAGCGCGTCGGCACCACGATCTCCGGCATCACGGTCTCCTCGCTCGACGACCTCCCGGCGATCGTCGAGGAGCGGGCCATCTCGATCGGCATCATCGCGACGCCCGGCACCGCGGCCCAGGAGGTCGCCGACCGCCTCGTCGCGGCGGGTGTGACGAGCATCCTCAACTTCGCGCCGGCCCTCGTGCAGGTGCCCGACGGCGTCGACGTACGCAAGGTCGACCTGTCGATCGAGCTGCAGATCCTCGCCTATCACGAGCAGCGCAAGGCCGGGAACGACAAGGTGGTGGGCGCATGAGCGAGCGCAGCGAACGAATCATCAAGGCAGCAATCATGCCGACGCCTCCGTATCGTGCCCTTTCCTCGGAGGTGGCGGCATGAGCGTCTTGGTAGTTGGTATGTCGCACAAGTCGGCGCCGATCGACGTGCTCGAGCGCGCGTCGCTCGACACGGACGCCGCGGTCAAGCTCTCGCACCTCGTGCTCGAGGCGCCGTTCGTCTCCGAGTCGGTCGTCATCTCGACGTGCAACCGGGTCGAGATCTACGTCGAGGCCGAACGGTTCCACGGCGCCGTCGAAGAGGTGTCGCGCCTGCTCGCCGAGCACTCGGGCCTCGACCGCGACGACTTCGTCCGCCACGTCTACGTCCACTTCGACGAGGCCGCTGTCGCGCACCTGTTCGGCGTCGCCGCCGGCATGGACTCGATGATCCTCGGTGAGAGCCAGATCCTCGGCCAGGTCCGCGACGCGCTGCACAGCGCCCAGGCCGAGCAGACCGTCGGCTCGGCACTCAACGCGCTGTTCCAGCAGGCCCTGCGCATCGGCAAGCGCGGTCACGCCGAGACCGGCATCGACCGCCTCGCCCCGTCGATCGTCACCGCCGGCCTCGATGCGGCCGGTGCCGTCGTCGACGCCGACGACACCCGCTTCCTGGTCGCCGGTGCCGGCACGATGGCCAGCCTCGCCGTCCGTACGTTGATCAACCGTGGTGTCGCGCCGAGCCACATCATGGTCGCCAACCGCACGTTCCAGCGGGCGTACGCCCTGGTCGCCACGTTCGGCGTCAGCGCGGTCCGCTGGGAGGCCATGGACGTCGAGCTCGCCGCGACCGACGTGCTGATCAGCTGCACCGGCGCGACAGGTGTCGTGTTCGACCGCGAGCGCATCGCCCGAGCCGGTGCCGGCCGCTCGATGGCCCTGATCGACCTGGCCCTGCCCCGCGACATCGATCCCGGCGTCCGTGACGTCGACGGTGTCGACCTCATCGACCTCGTCGTCCTGGCGCGGCTCGGCGAGAACACCGAGCTCGCGGGCGATGTCGAGCAGGTGCGCGCGATCGTCGAGGACGAGGTCCGTACGTTCCTCGCCGCCAAGGCCGCCTCGCACATCACCCCGACCGTCGTCGCGCTGCGCACGATGGCGACCGATGTCGTCGCCGCCGAGCTCGCGCGCATCGAGACCCGGCTGCCCGACCTCACCGCCGACGAGCTCGCCGCGGTCCGCAAGGCGCTGCACCGTGTCGCCGAGAAGCTCATCCATGCCCCGACCGTCCGCGTCCAGCAGCTCATCGACGGCCGCGCCGACCTCACGTACGCCGAGGCGCTCGCCGACCTGTTCGCGCTCGACCAGTCCACCGTCGATGCCGTGACCCAGGTCAAGGGGGAGTCCTCATGACCGTCCTCCGCCTCGGCACGCGCGCGTCCGCGCTCGCCGTGACCCAGTCAGGCCTGATCGCCGACCGCCTCCGGGCGACCGGCGTCGAGGTCGAGCTCGTCACGATCTCCACCGAGGGCGACCGCAGCCGGCAGCCGCTCGTCGAGTTCGGCGGCCAGGGCGTGTTCGTCGCTGCCCTGCGCGAGGCGCTCGTGCGCGGTGACGTCGACATCGCCGTGCACTCGCTCAAGGACCTGCCCACGACACCCGATCCGCGCCTCGCCCTCGCCGCGATCCCGCAGCGCGAGGACCCGCGTGACGTGCTGGTGGCCCGCGACGGGCTGACCCTCGGTGAGCTGCCACAGGGGGCCCGCGTCGGCACCGGCTCGCCGCGGCGTGAGGCGCAGCTCAACGCGCTGGGCCTCGGCGTCGAGGTCGTCCCGATCCGGGGCAACGTCGACACCCGCATCGCCAAGGTCGCCTCAGGCGACTACGACGGCGTCCTGCTCGCCCGTGCCGGTCTGCTGCGGCTCGGCCGCGCCGGCGAGGCGACCGAAGTCCTTGATCCACTGCAGATGCTTCCCGCCCCCGGGCAGGGAGCGCTTGCCTGCGAATGTCGCGCCAATGATGACGCGACGATCCACCTGCTCAGCGTTCTCGACGACAGCGACACCCGCGCTGCCGTCACCGCTGAGCGCAGCCTCCTCGCCACCCTCGAGGCAGGTTGCAGTGCACCTGTGGGAGCTCTTGCCGAAGTCGCCCAAGGCGACGACGGTGACGAGCTCTGGCTTCGTGCCGTGGTCGGAAGCATTTCCGGCTCGCCCACCATCCGACTGTCCGCGACCGGCTTGCCATCCGAAGCCGCAGCGGTCGGGGAGCGTCTCGCTGCCGAGATGCTCGCCGAAGGCGCAGACACCCTTGTGGCTGTCGCCTCATAACCCCCAGGCAGATCGAGAAAAGGACCACCGTGACCATCACCACTGCGATGCGAGAAGCACCGTCCACGGCTCGACCGAGCGCGCACAAGGCCACCCGCGGCCACGTGAGCTTCGTCGGTGCCGGACCGGGCGATGCCAGTCTGCTGACGGTGCGAGCGGCTGAGCTGCTCGCCCAGGCGGACATCGTCATCACGGAGCTGCCCGAGCAGGCGGCCCTCGTCACCAACGGTGCCGAGATCATCGACGGCGGCGTCGGTGAGGACGGCGAGACCCTGACCCACGCCGCTCGGGCCCGGCTCGTCGTCAAGTACGCCAAGACCGGCTCCCACGTCGTACGCCTGATCGCGGGTGACCCGTTCACCTACGCGACGGCGCCCGAGGAGGCCGCGGCCTGCAGCAAGGCCGGCATCGGCTTCGAGATCGTGCCGGGCATCTCCTCGGTCTCGGCGGTTCCCGCCTACGCCGGCGTGCCGCTGACCAACCGCACGCACCGCGAGTACTCCGTCGTCAGCGTCGGCGACGCATCGATCAACTGGTCCGAGCACGCGGGCCAGGACACCCTGGTCCTGCTGTCGGCGGTCGCCCGCATCGGCGAGGTTGCCGCAGGCCTCGTCGCCGCCGGCCGCTCGGCCGAGACCCCGGTCGCCATGACCCGGGTCGGCACGACGACCGAGCAGACCACGGTCGTCTCGACCCTCGCCGACATCGCCACTGACGCCAAGGCGGCCGGCATGACCGCCCCGGCCATCACGGTCGTCGGCCAGGTCGTCACGATGCGCGAGGCGCTGTCGTGGTTCGAGACCAAGCCGCTCTACGGCTGGCGCATCCTGGTGCCCCGCACCAAGGAGCAGTCGGCCAGCCTGGCCGCGCGCCTGCGTGGTTTCGGCGCACTGTCCGAAGAGGTCCCGACGATCTCGGTCGAGCCGCCGCGCAACCCGCAGCAGATGGACAAGGCCGTACGCGGGCTCGTCGAGGGTCGCTACGAGTGGATCGCGTTCACGAGCGTCAACGCCGTCAAGGCCGTCCGCGAGAAGTTCGAGGAGTACGGGCTCGACGCCCGCGCGTTCTCGGGTCTCAAGATCGCCGCGGTCGGTGACAAGACGGCTGAGGCCATCGCCACCTGGGGCATCCGCGCCGACCTCGTCCCCAGCGGCGAGCAGTCGGCTCGCGGGTTGCTCGAGGACTGGCCGCCCTACGACGACCTGCTCGACCCGATCAACCGGGTCTTCCTGCCCCGCGCCGACATCGCGACCGAGACCCTCGTGGCCGGACTCGTCGATCTCGGCTGGGAGGTCGACGACGTCACGGCCTACCGCACCGTCCGGGCCGCCCCGCCGCCAGCGCCGACGCGCGAGGCGATCAAGACCGGCAAGTTCGACGCGGTCATGTTCACCTCGTCGTCCACGGTCCGCAACCTCGTGGGCATCGCCGGCAAGCCGCACACGTCGACGATCATCGCGTGCATCGGCCCGGCGACCGCCAAGACCGCCGAGGAGCACGGCCTGCGGGTCGACGTCCTCGCCGAGTCCCCGTCGGTCGAGGTCCTGGCTGACGCGCTCGCGGAGTTCGGTGCGGCTCGCCGCCTCGCGTTCCTCGACGCGGGCGAGCCGGTGACCAAGCCCTCGCAGAAGCGTCCCTCGACGCGTCGCAAGGCCTAGGAACACGTATGCCCTTTCCTGCCGACCGTCCTCGTCGCCTGCGCCAGTCGCCGGCGATGAGGCGGTTGGTGGCGGAGACACACGTCCAGCCGTCGCAGCTCATCCTGCCGATGTTCATCGCGGAGGGCATCACTGAGCCGCGGCCGATCACGAGCATGCCCGGCGTCGTGCAGCACACCCGCGACACAGCCCGCAAGGCGTACGCCGAGGCGGCCGCGCTCGGGCTCGGTGGGGTCATGCTGTTCGGCGTGCCGGAGCACAAGGACGCGCAGGGCTCGGGTGCCCTCGATCCCGAAGGCATCCTCAACGTCGCCCTCGCCGATGCGCGCGCCGAGGTCGGCGACGACCTGCTGGTCATGTCCGACCTGTGTCTCGACGAGTTCACCGATCACGGCCACTGTGGAGTGCTCGACGCGCAGGGCCGGGTCGACAACGACGCGACGCTCGAGATCTACGCGCAGATGGGTGTCGTGCAGGCCGAGTCCGGCGCCCACGTCGTCGGCCCCAGCGGCATGATGGACGGTCAGGTCGGCGTCGTCCGGTCTGCTCTCGACGCAGCGGGTCATGACGACACCGTGATCCTGGCCTACGCCGTGAAGTACTCCTCAGCCTTCTACGGCCCCTTCCGCGAGGCCGTCGGCTCGTCGCTGCAGGGCGACCGCAAGACGTACCAGCAGGACCCGGCCAACAGCCGCGAGGCGATCCGCGAGGTGCTGCTCGACATCGACGAGGGCGCCGACATCGTGATGGTCAAGCCGGCGCTGTCCTACCTCGACGTGATCGCCGACGTGCGCGCGGCGGTCGACGTGCCGGTCGCGGCCTACAACATCTCCGGCGAGATGGCGATGGTCGAGGCGGCCGCTGCCAACGGCTGGCTCGACCGCGAGCGCACGATCGACGAGATCATCCTGTCGATCCGCCGGGCCGGCGCTGAGATCGTGCTGACCTACTGGGCCGCCGAGCTCGCCGCACGCCTCTCGCGCTGACCTGCTTGCCATCGGTGCATACCCGGTATACCGTCATGCCCAGCGCATGCATACCGAGTATAGGGATGGCCGATGACGATCAGGAACAGCTTGATGGCCCTGCTGATGGAGGGACCACGCCACGGCTACCAGCTCCGGGCCGAGTTCGAGGCGCGCACCGGCGGGACCTGGCCACTCAACGTGGGACAGGTCTACACGACGCTGCAACGCCTCGAGCGCGACGGCCTCGTCGAGGGAGCCGGCGAGGCTGACGCGGAAGGCCGGATCGCGTACGTCCTCACCACCGCCGGGCGGGCGCAGGCTGCCGACTGGTTCACGACTCCCGTCGACAAGACCTCGGACCCCCGCGACGAGCTGTCGATCAAGCTGGCTCTGGGTGTCGGCATGAAAGGCGTCGACATCGCGGCACTCGTGCAGACCCAGCGAGCGGCGACGCTCCGCCAGCTGCAGGACTACACCAGGCTCAAACGCCAGGCCGACGAGGCGCACGACCTGGCGTGGGAGCTCGTGCTCGAACGTCTGATCTTCTCCGCGGAGTCGCAGGTGCGCTGGCTCGACCATGTCGAGTCGCGGGTGAGCCGGGCGCTGCGGGCCGAGCCGGCTTCGGCGACTGCCACCGACGCCGATCGGGTGCGGTCATGAACACGGCCGAACGCGCCGTCGTGCTGGAGCTGCGTGGGGTCAGCCGGGTGCACGGTGAAGGAGCGGCCGAGGTGCACGCCCTCCGCGACGTGGACCTGACGCTCGTCGAGGGCGAGCTCGTCGCCGTGATGGGCCCCTCTGGATCCGGCAAGTCCACGCTCCTGACGCTCCTCGGCGGCCTGGACCGGCCGACCAGCGGCGAGGTGTTCATCGAGGGCCAGGGCCTCGCGGAGCTGTCGACCAAGCAACTCGCCGCGATGCGTCGCCGCAGCGTCGGCTACGTGTTCCAGGACCTCAACCTGATCCCGACGCTGACC
This sequence comes from Aeromicrobium ginsengisoli, assembly GCF_004134905.2. GTDB lineage: Bacteria > Actinomycetota > Actinomycetes > Propionibacteriales > Nocardioidaceae > Aeromicrobium > Aeromicrobium ginsengisoli. Next base: position 93,092 of record NZ_SDPQ02000002.1, read on the forward strand.
GCGGTCGAGAACGTCGGCCTCCCCCTCGAGCTTGACGGGGCGTCACGGCGTACGGCCAGGCGTACCGCACTGAGGTCGCTCGAGGACGTCGAGCTGGTGGAGCTCGCGGACCGGTTCCCCGACGAGATGTCCGGCGGGCAGCAGCAGCGGGTGGCGATCGCTCGTGCTCTGGTCGGACCGCGCAGGGTGCTGCTCGCAGATGAGCCGACCGGTGCGCTGGACTCGCAGACCGGCGAGGCCGTGCTGCGGGTGCTGCGCAAGCGCATCGACCGCGGAGCCGCGGGGTTGCTCGTGACCCACGACGCCCGGCACGCCGCGTGGGCCGACCGCATCGTGTTCCTCCGCGACGGGCAGATCACCGACACGACGGCCTCGGACCTGTCAGCCGAGGCGCTGCTCGGCTCGGGACGGCACGTGTGAGCCAGTTCTCCGCCTCGTGGCGGGTGGCGCTGCGTGCCGGTCGGCGAGATGCGCTCCGGTCGAAGGGGCGCAGCCTGTTGATCGCCGTCATGGTCGGCACGCCCGTCCTGCTCACCGTGATGCTGACGACGCTCGTCGCGACCAACGACGTCGACCAGCGCGAAGGGCTCCCGGACGCGATGGGTGCCGCGGCAGCCTCGGCAACCTTCCTGGGGCCGATTGGGGTGCATCAATCGCCTGACGGCTCGTCGTACGGCATGACTGGCAAGCCATTCGACGCCGGGTCGGGCGCCCAGACAGCCGCCCTCGAACGAGCGACGCACGCGAGGATCTCAACCGTCCACCGCACCTTCCACACCTCGATCGTGATCGGTGACCGCGGCTATCGAGCCGACCTGCTCGCCCTGGATCCCGGCGAAGCCGTGACGCGCGGCATGTATGCCGTCCAGCACGGTCGCGCGCCGCGTGCCGCCGACGAGGTCCTGGTCACCCAGGCTCTGGCCGACCACGGCGCCACGATCGGCACGAACGTGGAGATCGGCGACGGCAAGGCTTCGCGAGTGGTCGGCATCGGCCGATTGAGCACGGTGATCCGGGGCGGCAATCCGTCGGGGGTGCTGGTCCTGCCGGGCTCGACGCCAGGCGACGGCGAGACGACGTACCTGATCGACCGTGCGGCGCCGGTGACGTGGCAAGACGTCCGCGCGCTCAACGCAGCGGGGTTCCTGGTCGTGTCGCGTTACGTCCTGGACCACCCGCCGGCCAGGTCCGACCTGTCGAGCTCGGAGCAGTTCGGTGACGGCGGCGACGACGGCATGCGAGGCGTGATGGTCGTCATCGTGACGGCCATCGTCCTCGAGGTCGTCCTGCTGGCCGGCCCGGCTTTCGCCGTGGGCGTGCGCCGGCAGCGCCGGGACCTCGCGCTCCTGGCGGCGACCGGTGCGTCTCCGGACCAGATCCGCCGGGTCGTCCTGGGACAGGCGCTCGTGCTCGGCTTCATCTCGTGCGTCGTCGGCGCGATCCTCGGCCTTGCGCTCTCGTCGGCGACAGTCTGGCTAGTACCGTCGATCATCCCGAGTGTCGCTTTCGGGCCGTTCGAAGTGCAGTGGGCCTATGTTGCCGCTGCGGTGGTGCTGGGTTCGATCGCGGCGCTTGCCGCGGCGTACGTGCCGGCCCGGCAAGCAGCCAAGCAGCAGGTCGCCGCGGTCCTGGCTGGTCGTCGAGGCACCGTCAGGTCGAGCCGAGGATGGCCGGCGCTCGGCGTGCTCCTGATCGCCGCAGGCCTGGCCATGTGCTTCACGCTCGGCATCAAGCCGGGCGGCGAGACCGCCGTGGCCGGGTCGATGATCGCGATCGTCATGGGCACCGTGCTGCTGACGCCGCTCCTGATCGGCGCGGTCGCTCGCGTCGGCACGGTGCTTCCGCTTCCCCTCCGTCTCGCCATCCGCGACACGGCACGGCAGCGCGCACGAAGCGCTCCGGCGATCGCCGCGATCATGGCGTCGGTCGCCGGCATCACGACGATAGCGATCGGCTCGGCCAGCGACTTCGAGCAGAGCCGCCAGCAATACACGTATGAGTCGACGCCGGGCGGGATGGTCGTGACAGTCGATCCGCGGCGAGCCGGGCATATGCTCGACGCGGCGTCGGCGGCGAGCGGCGGGCTGACGTTCACGCCGATCGGTTCTGCCGGGATCCAGGCCATGGACGACAGTGGTGTGAGCATCTCGGTCCGGACGCCCGACGGCTACTCCGGGTCGAATGAGCTGGTGGTGGCCGACCCGGCCACGTTGCGCGCCTGGGGCGTGCGGCTCGACGCGCGATCGACCCAAGCACTCGAGCGCGGTCAGGTCATCGCCGGCGACCGCCGCGTCGCCAATGGCGGCGAGGTGACGCTCGAGGAGGTGAAGGGGGAGAAGGTGCGGAGGGTCCCCATCAAGGCTGTCGTCGCCGACCTCGGCACGGGTCATGTGCCTCGCGGCCCGGAGCCGACGATCGGCCTCGCGGTGATCTCACCCGCGGCGATGAGGGCGCACCACCTGCCATGGCAATCGGCACGGGCGATCTCGCCGAAGGGCTCGGTACCGAGCCAGGCTGTGGAGGACAAGGTCAATGCCGCGCTCTCGGGACTCGCTGTCGACTACGGGAGCGCGCGGGTCGAACGCGGGTTCCAGGAGACGTACACGCTGCCGTTCCTGGCCCTGCTCGGCTTCGGTGCCCTGGCGGTCCTGATCGGCACGATGACGGCCACGGGACTCGCCCTGAGCGATGCACGGCCGGACTTCTCGACGTTGGCTGCGGTGGGCGCCGCACCTCGTACACGCCGCCTCGTCGCGGGCGCGCAGGCCGTCGTGCTGGCCTCCTTGGGAACGGTGCTCGGCATCGCCGTCGGCTTCGCGCCGGGCATCGCCGTGACCTGGCCACTGACGTCGGCGTCCTATGTCCTGGGCGCCGAGTCGATCGGCGACCCGATCATCCGTGTGCCGTGGCTCCTGCTGGGCGCGATGGTCGTGGTGGTCCCGCTCCTGGCTGCACTCGCTGCGATGCTCTTCACGCGGAGCCGGCTGCCGATCGTCAGGCGGCTCGCGCAGTGACCGGCGCTGTCAGGTCGGCGGCCCGGCGCCGTCGGTTGCTCGCGAAGCGGCGCCTTGCCGTGCTGATCGCGGTGCGTCGCACCGAACGGTCGATGCCGGCGCCGAAGTAGGCCGGACGTGCAGAAGGGGCCCTCCGCCGGAGGGCCCCTTCTGCGTACGTCGTGTCAGCTCAGCAGCGACGTGATGCAGCTCGTGAGCTTGATCAGGTCGAGGGCGGAGATGCCGCTCGCGAGGCACTGCACCTTGGCCTCGGCCCAGGTCAGCGTGGCCGAGCCACCGGAGTCGGTGGTGCCGCCGGAGTCCGTGGTACCGCCGCCGGTCAGGTCGGTGACGAGCCCGTCGACCAGGCCGGTGACGCCGCCGGACGTCGTGCCGCCGGTGCCTCCACCCGTGCCGCCGCCGGTGCCTCCACCGGTTCCGCCGCCGGTGCCGCCACCGCCGGTTCCGCCGCCCGTCGAGCCGCCGCCGGTGCTGGAACCGGGCTTGGGCTTGTTGGCCTTCGCCTCCGCCGCCTTGGCCTTCTTGCGCTCCTCCGAGCTCAGCGTCTGGTCGTTGGACGAGGAGGTCAGGACCGGCGCCGTCGTGTAGCCGTCGGGCGACTGCGTGAAGTCACCTTGGGCGTAGCGGGCCGAGATGGCCAGGACCAGGTCGACGTAGGAGTCGGAGTGGTTGTAGCGCTTGACCGCTGCCGCAGCGCCCGACTGGGTCGACAGGTCGTCCGAACCGGCGCAGAGGTAGATGCCGGCCGAGGTGGCGGCGTCGTCGATGTCCTGCGGGTTCTTCTTGCCGTCGTTGTCGGAGTCGACCGCGACGGACTTCCAGGTGCTGGGGATGAACTGCATGGGCCCGACCGCGCGGTCGTAGACCGGATCCTTGTCGAGCGCACCGCTGTCGGTGTCGGTGATCTTGGCGCGGCCGTCACGACCGTCGAGAGCGACACCGTAGATGCCGGGCGTCGCGACGCCGTCGGCGTTGAGGGAGTTGCCGCCGGTGCGTCCGTGGTTGGACTCGACGCGGCCGATCGCGGCGACGAGGTTCCACGGCAGCTTGCACGACGCGTCGGCCTTGCCCAGGAGGGTCTCGGCGCGGTGATAGGCGTAGAGCGCGGACGACGGGATGCCGTTGGTCGACAGCGTCGAGACCGTGCCGGCGAGACCGGCCTTCTGGTCGATGCCGGCGGGGGTCGGCTGCACGCTGGCGGGGTCCTCGAACGCGGTCGAGGGCACGGCCGGGATGTCGGAGCTGGTGTTGCCGTCGGATGCAGTCGCGAGGTCCGCGTGGGACAGCACGGCGCCATAGGCCCCGACCAGAACGGTCATCGGAACCAGGACGCTGGCCTTTTGCCAACGCGTGAGCTTGCGAGCTCCCATAAGAACGTGCCCTCCATGCTGTCGCGACAGGTGCGACATAGCGTAAACCGATGTTACTGCCACGCAGGACGCGCCGCAAAGCAGTTACCTGGTAGTCAACGACTCCGACGGCCCCTTGGTTACGGTCTGCCGACGCCGCCGACCGGCGCGAAATCCCATTGAGGACAATGGAACGCGTGACGTCACACCCCGCTTCGCAAGGCCTGTTCGACCGCGCCCGGCAGGTTTCGCCCGGCGGCGTCAACTCCCCGGTGCGCGCCTTCCGGGCCGTCGGCGGCACCCCGATCTTCATGCGGTCCGGCTCCGGCGCCTGGCTGACCGACGTCGACGGCAACCGCTACGTCGATCTCGTCGGCTCGTGGGGGCCGATGCTGCTCGGGCACGCCCACCCCGAGGTGCTCGCCGCCGTTGCGGAGGCGGTCGGCCGCGGTACGTCGTTCGGCACGCCGAGTGAGCCGGAGGTGCTGCTCGCCGAGGAGATCGTCGGACGTACGCCGGTCGAGTCGGTGCGCCTCGTGTCGTCCGGCACCGAGGCGACGATGTCCGCGATCAGGCTGGCGCGCGGGTTCACCGGTCGCGACAAGATCGTGAAGTTCGCCGGCTGCTACCACGGGCACGTCGACGCACTGCTCGCCGAGGCCGGCTCCGGAGTCGTCACCCTGGGCCTGCCGGAGACGCCCGGCGTGCCGGCCCACGTCACCGCCGACACGATCGTCCTGCCCTACAACGACCGGGCCGCCGTCGAGGCCGCGTTCGAGCAGTACGGCGACCAGATCGCGTGCCTCATCACCGAGGCCGCCGCCGGCAACATGGGCGTCGTACCGCCCGAGCCCGGCTTCAACCGGTTCCTCGCCGAGACCTGCCGGAAGCACGGTGCGCTGTTCATCAGCGACGAGGTCATGACCGGCTTCCGGGTCACCCGCTCGGGGCACTGGGGACTCGACGGCGAGCCCGAGGGCTGGCGCCCCGATCTGCTGACGTTCGGCAAGGTCATGGGCGGTGGATTCCCGGCGGCGGCGTTCGGCGGTCGCCGTGACGTGATGGAGCAGCTCGCGCCGGTCGGCCCCGTCTATCAGGCCGGCACGCTGTCGGGCAATCCCATCGCCACCACCGCGGGCCTCACGACGCTGCGGCTCGCGGACACCGAGGCGTACGCCCGGCTCGACGACGCGTCGGCTCAGCTGCAGCGGCTCGTCGCCGAGGCGCTCGACGCTGCCGGTGTCACCTACGCGCTGCAGAGCGCAGGCAACATGTTCAGCGTCTTCTGGGGCGTCGACAAGCCGGTGACCGACTTCGCCGGTGCGCAGGCGCAGGAGGCGTGGCGCTACCGGCCGTTCTTCCACGCGATGCTCGACGCCGGTGTCTACCTCCCGCCGAGCGCCTATGAGTGCTGGTTCGTCTCGGCGGCCCATGACTCGGAGGCACTCTCTAGAATTGCCGAGGCACTTCCCGCCGCCGCTCGTGCTGCAGCGCAGGCCACCCCCGAGAACTGAGGAAACCTGATGTCCGAACGTACGATCGTGCACCTCATGCGGCACGGCGAGGTCCACAACCCGATGGGCGTGCTCTACGGCCGCATCGCGGGCTACAACCTCTCCGAGCTCGGCCACGAGATGGCCGCCAAGGTCGCCGAGTCGCTCAAGGGCAACGACATCACGCACCTCGTCGCCTCGCCGCTGGAGCGCGCACAGCAGACCGCCAAGCCGATCTCGGACATCCTCAAGCTCGACATCGTCACCGACGAGCGGGTCATCGAGGCCGGCAACCGGTTCGAGGGCAAGACGTTCGGGGTCGGCGACGGAGCGTTGCGCCGCCCGCAGAACTGGTGGCTCCTGCGCAACCCGCTCAAGCCGTCGTGGGGCGAGCCCTACAAGGAGATCGCCGCACGCATGCGTGCCGCGGTCGACGACGCGCGCGAGGCGGCCCGTGGCCACGAGGCCGTCATCGTGTCGCACCAGCTGCCGGTCTGGACGGCCCGCCGGTCGTACGAGAACGCCCGATTCGCCCACGATCCGCGCAAGCGCCAGTGCTCCCTCGCAAGCCTGACGACGCTGACGTTCGACGACGACCGGTTCGTCGGTCTCACCTACAGCGAGCCGGCCGGCGACCTCATCCCGGACGCGCTGCGCAACAAGTTCGTCGGCGGCGCCTAACGTGCTCTCCACGATGCGCACGCTCCGCGTCATGGTGGCGGTCGGGGCGTTGGTCCTGCTCGCCGCCTGCAGCGGTGGCGGCCGGGACCGCAACACCGACGGCTACGTCGGCGCCAACGGCTCGTTCGTCACCGTCGTGCCGGTCAAGGACCGCAAGCCCGCGCCGACGCTCGAGGGCGACGGTCTCGACGGCAAGCCGCTGTCGACCGCGGACTTCGCCGGCAAGACTCTCGTGATCAACCTCTGGGGACCGTGGTGCGCACCGTGCCGGGCCGAGGCGCCGGCGCTCAAGGAGGTCTCCGAGCAGTACGCCGACAAGGACGTCCAGTTCATCGGCATGCTCACACGTACGCCCGACACCTCGTCGGCGATCGCGTTCAACCGCAAGAAGGGCATCACCTACCCGAGCTTCGCCGACGAGGGCGGCAGCCTGGAGCTCGAGTTCGTCAAGACCCTGCCGACCCAGGCGATCCCCACGACGTGGGTCATCGATGCCAAGGGCCGGGTCGCCGCCCGCATCATGGACGACAAGCTCAGCGCCTCGACGCTGGCCGGCGTCATCGACGACGTGCAGAAGAGCACGTCGTGACGGACTGGTTCCGCGACACCGCCTTCTCGGGCAACCTCCTCCTCGCCGTGCCGGTCGCTGCGCTCGCCGGCCTGGTGTCGTTCTTCTCGCCGTGCGTCCTGCCGCTGCTGCCGGGCTACCTTTCGTACGTCTCGGGCGTCGCGGCCCAGGACCTCGAGACGGCTCGGCGTGGCCGGCTGCTGGCCGGCGCGCTGCTGTTCGTCCTCGGCTTCAGCACGGTGTTCGTGCTGGGCGGTGCCCTGTTCGGATCCGTGGGGCTCCGGCTCGAGGAGCACCGGCACACCCTGTCGATCATCACCGGCATCCTCGTCATCATCATGGGGCTGGTCTTCATCGGTCTCGTCCCGTTCATGCAGCGCGAGGCCCGGGTGCACGCCGTGCCGGCGGTCGGGCTCGCGATCGCGCCGATCCTCGGCATGTTCTTCGGCCTCGGCTGGACGCCGTGCATCGGGCCCACACTGACGGCGGTGCTGAGCCTGTCGTTCGCCACGGATGACGCCTCGGCGACGCGGGGTGCCTTCCTCACGCTCGTCTACTGCCTCGGCCTCGGCATCCCGTTCGTGCTGGCGGCGCTCGGCTTCGGCAAGTTCATGCGCACGGTCTCGTGGTTCAAGCGGCACCAGCGCGGTGTCTCGATCGCCGGTGGGCTGCTGCTCATCGCGGTCGGCGTCATGCTCGTGACCGGCACGTGGAACGACCTGGTCGGCGAGATGCAGACCTGGATCACCGGATTCGAGGCGCCCGTATGAGCTCGAATGCGGTGCCCGCGCTCGGTCGTCGGGAGTTCACGCGGTGGTTCTGGCGCCAGCTGACCTCGATGCGTACGGCCCTGTTCCTCCTGCTCCTGCTGGCGATCGCCGCGGTGCCTGGATCGCTCGTGCCGCAGCGCGGGGTCGACGCCCGGGCGGTCGAGGCCTACTTCCTCGAGCACCCCAAGAGCGCTCCGACGCTCGACAAGCTGGGCTTCTTCAACGTCTACACGTCGCCGTGGTTCAGCGCGGTCTACCTGCTGCTGATGGTGTCGCTCATCGGGTGCATCGTCCCCCGGTCGTTCGTCTACCTCCGCGCCCTGCGGGCCCGGCCGCCCAAGGCACCGCGCAACTTCTCGCGCCTCCCGGCCTCGGCGTCGTTCGAGACCTCGGCGTCGGTCGACGAGGTCATCACCGCTGGGCGCCGGGCGATCGGCCGGGCGCGGGTCGACGTCGTCGACGGCGAGCTCAGCGCGGAGCGAGGGTTCCTCCGGGAGGCCGGCAACCTGGTCTTCCACATCAGCGTCGTCGTGGTGCTGGTCGGCGTCGCGGTCGGCACGCTGTTCGGCTATCGCGGGTCGGCGATCGTCACGGAGGGCCAGGGCTTCGCCAACTCGCTGACGCAGTACGACGAGTTCGGCTCCGGGTCGCTGTTCAAGGCCGACCAGCTGCCGCCGTTCTCCCTCAAGCTCGACAAGTTCACCGCCAAGTTCCAGGCGCTCGGCAGCCAGCAGGCCGGCGCACCACGGTTGTTCCGCGCGCAGGGGACCTACACGCCCAAGCCGGGCGCCGACGCACGTACGTTCGACATCACCGTCAACCACCCGCTGGAGATCGGCAGCACCTCGGTGTTCCTGGTGGGGCAGGGGTACGCCCCCGTCATCAAGGTCACCGACGCCAACGGCGACGTCGTGTTCAACGAGGCCGTGCCGTTCCTGCCGAACGACCCGTCCTACACGTCGACCGGCGTCGTCAAGGTCCCCGATGCCGAGCCCGAGCAGCTCGGCTTCCAAGGGTTCTTCCTGCCGACCGCGGCCACCGGCTCCGATGGGGCGTCGATCTCGGTCTATCCCGCCGCCGCCAACCCGTTGTTGGGGCTGTTCGTCTGGCACGGCGACCTGGGGCTCGACAAGGGCACCCCGCAGTCGGTCTACATCCTCGACAAGTCGAAGATGAAGCAGTACAAGGACGGCGACAAGAGCTATCGCGTGAGCCTCCAGGCGGGCCAGTCGCAGAAGCTGCCCAACGGCGGCACGATCGAGTTCGCCGGCCTCCGGCAGTTCGCGCGGTTCCAGATCAGCTCGTCACCCGGGGTCAAGGTGCCGCTGATCGGCATCATCGCCGGGCTCGCGGGCCTCGTCACGTCCCTGACGATCAAGCCGCGGAGGACCTGGATCAGGGCGCGTCGCGAGGGCTCACGTACCGTGGTGGATGTCGCCGTGCTCGACCGCGTCCCCCGTGACGACCTGCCGGCCGACCTGGACGCCTTCCTCGAGCGGTTCCGCGAATTGCTCGGAGAGACAGAGGAGAAACACACATGAGCGAGCGCCAGCGAGCGAACCGTATGTCGGTCATGCCGGCGCCGCCGTACGGTGGTTGTGAAACGGAGGCGACGCCATGACGGCTGCGCAGTACGAGCAGTTCTCCAACTATGCCGTCGCGTCGGCCACCGGCATCCTGGCGCTGGCATTCGTCGCGTACGTCGCCCAGTGGGGCTTTGCCCGCAAGATCGCGCCCGACCGCACGCTCGTGACCTCCTCGGTCGATCAGCATGATTCGGTCCTTGAGCCTGTCGAAAGGACGTCGACTGATGCACAAGCCGAGCGCAGTGACGTCGCCGGCGGCATCGGCTTCTCACTCACGGGTCTGGCCTGGCTCGTCCTGCTGGCCGGCGTCATCACTCGCGGCCTCTCGGCCCAGCGGGTGCCGTGGGGCAACATGTACGAGTTCGGCTGCGCCGCGACGCTGATGGCCCTCACGGCATACATCGTGCTGGTGCGGATGTGGGCGATCGACTGGGTCGGCCCGATCATCACGGGCTTCGGCACCGTCGTGCTCGGCCTGTCGGCGCTGGTGTTCGTGCCGCCCGGCCCGCTCGTGCCGGCCCTGCACTCCTACTGGCTCGTGATCCACGTTCTCGGTGCCATGATCGCCGGCTCGGCGTTCCTCGTCGGTGCCGCGGCGTCGGTGCTCTACCTCGTCAAGGCGCGCGCCGAGCGTACGACCGCCGAGGAGGACCGCGTCGGCTTCCTGTGGCGCATCCCGCCGTCGGCCAAGATCGACCAGATCGCCTACCGCGTGCACGCCTTCGCGTTCCCGATCTGGACGTTCGCCGCGCTGATCGCCGGGCCGATCTGGGCGCAGTACGCGTGGGGTCGCTACTGGGGCTGGGACCCCAAGGAGGTCTGGGCGTTCATCACCTGGGTCGTCTACGCCGGCTATCTCCACGCACGCGCCACCGCGGGCTGGAAGGGCAAGGCCGCCGCGATCATCGCGCTCATCGGGTTCGCCACGTTCGTCTTCAACTTCGTCGGCATCAACCTGTTCGTGTCGGGCATGCACTCGTACGCCAAATAGGGCGCGCGGCTCCTTCGTCGCCGCTCCAGCCGCTCGTGCCTCGCGGCTGCCGGGCTGCGCCCGGGCGCCTGCCTTCGCTCGCTGCGCTCGCTCGGCCCATGGCCCAGTAGGGTCGGATCTATGGGCGCGGAGATCACGGCCGAGGGCCTCGTCATGACCTACGGCGACGTGCGCGCGGTCGACGGCGTCAGCTTCACGGTGGCGTCGGGGGAGTTCTTCGGGCTGCTCGGACCCAACGGTGCCGGCAAGACCACGACGCTCGAGATGGTCGAGGGGTTGCGCAGGCCGCAGTCCGGCTCGGTCCGCATCGACGATCACATCCCGTCGAAGCGCGAGCCCGAGCTGCAGCGCCGCATGGGCGTGCAGCTCCAGGCGTCGTCGTTCTTCGAGCGGCTCACGGCCCGCGAGCAGCTCGACACGTTCGGCGCGCTCTACGGTGTGGCCGCCGGTCGTACCGACGAGATGCTCGAGCAGGTGGGCCTGGTCGACAAGGCGGACGATCGCACCGAGGACCTGTCCGGCGGGCAGAAGCAACGGCTGTCGATTGCATGCGCACTGATCCACGACCCCGACGTCGTGTTCCTCGACGAGCCGACCGCCGCGCTCGACCCGCAGGCCCGCCGCAACCTGTGGGACGTGCTGCGCAGCATCAACGACTCCGGCCGCACCGTGATCCTGACGACGCACTACATGGACGAGGCCGAGGCGTTGTGTGACCGGGTCGCGATCATGGACGCCGGCAGGATCCTCGAGCTCGACACCCCGGCCGCCCTCGTCCGCGGCCTCGACGCGCCTGTACGCATCAGCGTCGCGCCGGGCACGCTGGACGCCGACGAGGCACGCGCGATGGCAGGCTCGGACGACGTCGCCGACGAGGAGTCCGGACTCACGATCACGACCCGCGACCCCGCCCGCATCCTCACCGAGCTCGCGCACCGCGACGCGCTGGACGGGCTGAGCGTCAAGGGCGCCTCGCTCGAGGACGTGTTCCTCGACCTCACCGGCCGGGAGTACCGAGCGTGAGTTCACCCCGGATGGTCGCGTTCAAGAGCCTCGCCGTGGCGATGCTCAAGGGGTTCTTCCGCGACAAGATGGCGGTCTTCTTCGCGGTGATCTTCCCGCTGATGTTCCTGGCCTTGTTCGGCGGCCTGCTGGGCGGATCCGGCGGGTCCGAGATCGATGTCGAGCAGGTCGGCAAGGTCTCGGTGCTGGACGACGCGCCCAAGGAGGTCCGGGCCTACCTCAAGGAGAGCCTCGACATCCACCGCACGTCCGACGAGAAGGCGGCGATCCGCAAGGTGCGCACGGGCGACGCCGACGCCATGATCACGCAACGCGGTGACACGCTCGTCGTACGTTTCTCGCAGGCCGACCAGGTCAAGGCCGCGACGGTCCAGGGCACGTTCCAGGGGATCGTCCAGTCGGCCAACATCGCCGTCACGGGCCAGCAGCCCAAGTACGCCCTCGAGGCCGACCAGGTCGAGGACGACTCGTTGTCGACGATCCAGTTCTTCACCCCCGGCCTGATGGGCTGGGCGATCGCCTCCGGCGCGACGTTCGGCGCGGCCACCAATCTCGTCGTCTGGCGCAAGAACGGGTTGTTGCGACGCCTGCGGCTGGCTCCCGTCCCGACGTGGGCCGTCGTTTTGGCGCGCATCGCGGTCAGCGTCGCGATCGCGGCGGTCCAGGCCGCGATCTTCATCGGTGTCGGCGTGGGTCTCTTCGGCTTGCAGCTGACCGGCTCGTGGCCCATGATCGTCCCGCTGCTCGCGGCCGGCACGCTGTCGTTCATGGCGATCGGCCTGCTCGCCGGCGCGGTGGCCAAGAGCGAGGAGGCAGCGGTCGGCATCGCCAACTTCGTCGTGCTGCCGATGGCGTTCCTGTCGGGCTCGTTCTTCCCGCTCGACGGTGCTCCGGGCTGGGTCACGGCGGTCAGCGAGGTGCTGCCGCTCAAGCATCTCAACGAGGGCATGCTCGACACGATGGTCCGCGGCGAGGGGCCGGGCGCCGCGTTGCTGCCCATCGTCATCCTGCTGGGCTTCGCCGTCGTCGTCTCAGCCGTCGCGAGCCGCGTCTTCCGCTGGGACGACTAGAGGCCGCGGAGGTAGTCCGGGTCGTCGTCGGGGCCGCGCGGGCCGGGGCTCGGCGGGCGGGGTGGTCGCGCGCGACCACCACCCGGCGCGGAGCGCTCGCGGCCGAGGAGCAGCCACAGCAGCGGGCCGATGCCGATGACCAGGACGACCACAAACCAGAGCGGCTTGGGCAGGTAGCGGACCCGTTGGCGCGGCGTCGCGACGAGGTCGAACAGGGCGTAGACGAACAGGGCCAGACCGATGACGATCAACACGAACTTGCCCATGCGTCAACCGTACCGGGGACGGCGCAACCCGCTCCCTGGCTGACGCCGCGAGCGATTAGGCTGCGGTCATGAAGGCTTTCTGGACCTACACGCTCGCCCGCCTCGCCGTGTTCGGGGCGACGTTCGGGGTGGTCTGGCTGATCGCGTCGATCTGGGTCGAGTGGGGCAACCTCACGTCGCTCCTCGTCCTGCTGATCTCCCTCGTGCTGTCCTCGGTGATCTCGATCTTCGCGCTCGCCGGGTTGCGCGACAAGCTCGCTCAGAACGTCCAGGAGCGAGCCGCGCGCATGACGCAACGCATCGAGGAGTCTCGCCATGCCGAAGACGTCGACTGAGAGCCGAGCCTGGATCGCGGAGGCCATCCGCCGCGTCGACGCCGACGCCAACCGCAGCGCCGACACCCACCTGCACGTCCTGCCGATCCCGGTGCCGGGCATCGACCTCTATCTCAAGGACGAGTCGGTCCACCCGACCGGCAGCCTCAAGCACCGCCTCGCGCGCTCCCTGTTCCTGTATGCCTTGTGCAACGGCTGGCTCAAGCCCGAGACGACCATCATCGAGGCGTCGAGCGGCTCGACCGCGGTCAGCGAGGCCTACTTCGCCCGCCTGATCGGCCTGCCGTTCGTCGCGGTCATGCCGGCGACGACGAGCCCCGAGAAGATCGACCTCATCGAGTTCTACGGCGGCCAGTGCCACCTGGTCGACGACCCCGGCACGGTCTACGACGTCGCCCAACAGCTCGCGAGCAGGTGCAACGGGCACTACATGGACCAGTTCACGTTCGCCGAGCGGGCGACGGACTGGCGGGGCAACAACAACATCGCCGAGTCGATCTTCGAGCAGCTCGCCGCTGAGCCGCACCCGTGCCCCAGCATCATCGTCGTGGGCGCCGGTACCGGCGGGACGTCCGCGACGATCGGCCGGTTCGTCCGCTACCGCCGTCACGACACCCGTGTCGTCGTCGCCGATCCGGAGAACTCCGCGTTCTACGGCGGGTGGGAGTCCGACCGCTCTGACGTCACGACCGACCAGCCCTCGCGCATCGAGGGCATCGGCCGCATGCGGGTCGAGAAGTCGTTCGTCGGTGGCGTCATCGACGACATGGTCCATGTGCCGGATGCGGCATCGATCGCGGCGATGCGCTGGGTGTCCGCCATCCTCGGTCGCCGCGTCGGCGGCTCGACCGGCACCAACGTCTGGGCGTCGTTGCAGCTGATCGGCGAGATGCGCGCCGACGGTGAGACCGGAAGCGTCGTCACGCTGCTGTGCGACGGCGGCGAACGCTATGCGCACACCTACTACGACGACGGCTGGCTGCAGTCGCACGGTCTCGACATCGGCCCGTACGCCGATGCGCTCGCCGAGTTCGACGCGACCGGCGTGCTGCCGGTCGGGCGTTAGCTCACTGGGATGATCTCGGCGGACACCAGCACTCCGTCGTCGATCACGAGCCGGCCCATCGTCCCTCGGGGTTGCCTGCGCTTGTCGGTCGGCGAGCCGGGGTTGAACAGCCGCTGACCGTTGTGCTCGGTGTCCCACGGGATGTGCGAGTGGCCGAACACGACGAGGTCGGCGTCGGGGAACCGGCCACGCATACGGGCGGCCCGACCGACCTTGTCGCCGCTGATGTGGAGCATCGCGACGCGCAGCCCGTCGAGATCGAGCTCCAGCGTCTCGGGTGCGCCCCACGCAGCGACGTCAGGGCCGTCGTTGTTGCCCAGGACGACGTGCACCGGGGCGTACGCGGTGAGCTCGTCGAGCACGCTCGGCACGCAGACATCGCCGGCGTGCAGGATGACGTCGACGTCGGTGAGCTGTTCGGCGACGGCGGGCGGCATGGACTTCCAGAAGCGCGGAGCGTGGGTGTCGGCGAGCACCGCGACGCGCAGCACGTCAGGCCCCGATGAACAGCCCGAGTGCGAGCCCGACGGCGAACACGAGCTCGGCGAGACCGGTGTCGCGCAGCACGGGGATCAGCGCCATGCCTTGGGCGCCCGACGCGACTGCCTGCCGGGCGCGTACGGCCAGGGGTGCCATCGCGAGGCCGAGCAGCGCCCAGAGCGTGAACACCGAGGCCCAGATCAGCGACCCGACCGCGACGAGCAACAGGAGCGTGTAGAACCGCCGGGTCCAGGTGTCGCCGAGCACGACCGCAAGGGTCTTCTTGCCGGTGACGGAGTCGGTCGGGATGTCGCGCAGGTTGTTGGCGACGAGGAGTGCGCAGGCCAGTGCCCCGACGCCGATCGCGCAGGCGAAGGCCAGCCAGGTGAAGTCCTCGATCTGCACGTACGCCGTGCCGAGCACCGCGACGAGGCCGAAGAACACGAACACGCTGACCTCGCCGAGCGCGCGATAGCCGTACGGCGAAGGCCCTCCGGTGTAGGTCCAGGCCGCCCCGATCGCGGCCGCGCCGACCAGCAGGAGCCACCAGCTCGAGGTCGCGGCGAGGGCGAAGCCCAACGCAGCGCCGAGGGCGAGGAACAGCAGTGCCGCGCGCTTGACCGACCGTGCCGGCACGAGGCCCGAGCCGACGAGCCGCAGGGGGCCGACGCGGTCGTTGTCAGTGCCCTTGATGCCGTCGGAATAGTCATTGGCGTAGTTGACGCCGATCTGCAGCGAGAGGGACACCCCGAGAGCGAGGAGTGCCTTCCACCAGACGAACGCGTCGGCGTAGGCCGCGGCGCCGGTGCCGGCCAGGACCGGCGCGACCGCGGCCGGGAGCGTACGAGGCCGGGCGCCGGCGATCCAGAGCTGGGTGGGCGAGAGCGAAGGGGTGGTCACGATCGACCAGTCTGCCACCTGACAGCGCGTCAACGTCAGGTTGACGCTCGTTGAGTGTCAAGCTAGCGTTGACGGCATGGCGATCGACGACCAGGAATTCTCGGACCTGATCGGCCGGGCGATAGCCCGGCTCGATCCCACGATCGAGCGTCGGCTCGAGAGCGAGCCGGAGGCGCACCTCGATCTCGTGGTGCTGACCCACCGTACGTATGAGGAGGTCGGCCGCCTGCTGCGGTCCGCCGTGACGTCGGCCCGCGCCGCCGGATCGAGCTGGGAGGCCATCGGCTCGGCGCTGGGGATGTCCCGACAGGCGGCGCAGCAGCGCTTCGGCCACCGGCCCGTCCCGATCCCGGGCACGGCTGAGCTCCGGCAGCTCGTGGGCCTGACGGCGTTCAACGAGATCGACGTGCTCAACGCGTGGGGACGGCACGGCTGGCACTCGATCGGCTACGGGCCGCTGTTCCACGACGTCGAGAAGTCGCCGGTGCAGTGGGAGCACAAGCGAGCCGTGATCGGCAGCCGCAAGGCCAAGGACCTCGAGTCCAAGGGCTGGGAGCGCATCGGCACGATGTGGTTCCCGTGGACGTACCTCAAGCGGCCGCTCGACGCTCCGGCCGAGCCGGGGGAGCCGGAGTGACCGGGCTGCGACCCGTCGTGGGATCGCCGCGAGACGTGTTCGCACTCGTCGAGCCCTGGGTGCGTGAGGGCGGCGAGCCGATCGTCATCCGTACGTCCGGCAGCACCGGCGAGCCCAAGGACGTCGTGCTGTCGCACGCGGCGATGCTGGCCTCGGCGCATGCGAGTCTCGACCGGCTCGGCGGTCCCGGCGGCTGGCTGCAGGCCATGCCGGTCACCGGCGTCGGAGGCCTGCAGGTCCTCGTACGTTCGGCAGTCGCCGGACTCGAGCCCGTGTACGCCGACGAGCACGCGTCGCTGGGTGCGGCGATCGCCGCGATCCCCGGCCCCCGTCGCTATGCCTCGCTCGTGCCGACGCAGGCGCACCGGCTCGTCGCGTCGGGTGACGTCGAGGTCCTCGCCGGTCTCGACGCCCTGCTGATCGGCGGTGCGGCGGTGCCGGCCGACCTCCTCGAGGCGCTGCGGGCGGCTGGTGTGCGCGTCGTGCGGACGTACGGGATGACCGAGACCTGCGGGGGCTGCGTCTATGACGGGCTGCCGCTCGACGGTGTGCAGGTGCGGATCGACGAGGCGGGCCAGGTGCAGCTCGCCGGCCGGATGCTGTTCGACGGCTACGCCGATCCTGCGGCGACAGCTCAGGTGCTGCGCGACGGCTGGTTCGCCACGGCCGACCTCGGCACGATCGACGACGACGGCCGGCTGCACGTCACCGGCCGGGTCGACGACGTCGTGATCAGCGGCGGCGTCAACATCTCGCTGCCTGCAGTGACGGCGGCGCTCCGGACGTACGACGGGGTGCGCGACGCGGTGGCGCTCGGCGTGCCCGATGAGGAGTGGGGCGCGCGGGTCGTGGCCTTTCTCGTGCCCGACGACGCGGTGTGCCTCGACGGACTCCGTCTCGATGAACTGCGGGACGGCGTCGAGGAGGCGGGGTTGCCTCGTACCTGGGCGCCTCGTGAGGTCGTCCTGCTCGACGCCCTGCCGCTGCTCTCCGGCGGCAAGCTCGACCGCGAGAAGCTGAGGCGCGCCGTCCGCTGAGGAGTCTCTCGTCAGCGTGGTGAGGTCGTCAGGCGACCGCGCCGGCGATGGCGTCGTCGATCGGGTGCTCGCCGCTGACGAGCTCCCACTGGCGGTTGATCGTGGCCGGCTCGTCGAGTGCCGCGACGATCACGGCTGCCACGTCGGCACGCGGCACCTGCCCGCGTTCGACCGTCTCGGCGAGCTCGACGAGGCCTGTCGGCGGGTCGTCGGTCAGGCCACCGGGCCGGATGATGGTCCAGTCCAGGTCGCTGTCGCGCAGCGCGATGTCGGCGTCGCGTTTGGCCTCGACGTACGCCGTCCACACGTCGCCGGCCCCCGCGTCGAGGGGCTGGTCGACGCCGATCGCCGACACCTGCACGAACCGGCTGACGCCCGCTGCCAGTGCCCCCTCGATCGACTTGATGGAGCCGCCGAGGTCGACCGTCCGCTTGCGCTCGATGTTGCCGTCGGGACCGCCGCCGGCCGCGAACACGACCGCATCGGCGCCGGTGAACGCTTCCGCGAACGCTTGGGCACTGTCCTGCTCGATGTCGAGGATGCCGACCTCGGCGCCGAGTCCTTCGAGCTCGGCGGAGTAGTCGGGATTGCGGACGAGCGCCACGGGCTGGTGCCCGGCGTCGACGAGGAGCGGGATGAGGAGGCGGGCGATCTTGCCGTGGCCTCCGACGATCGCGATTCGAGTCATGTCCCCACGCTACGGACCGCGCGGTAAGTTGCCACTCGTGCAGTTCCGTACGTACGCCATCGCGATGCCCACGCGGTTCCGCGGCATCGACCGGCGCGAAGGGATGCTCGTCCAGGGACCCGCAGGCTGGGCCGAGTTCAGCCCGTTCCTCGACTACGACGCCCGCGAGAGCGCGCCGTGGCTCGCCGCCGCCCTCGACTCCGCCGAGCGCCCCTGGCCCACGCCCGTACGCTCGCAGATCGCGGTCAACTGCACCGTCCCGGCGGTCGGCCCCGAGCAGGCACAGAGCATCGTCCGCAGCAGCGGCTGCACGACCGCCAAGGTCAAGGTCGCCGAGAGGGGTCAGGCCCTCGCCGCCGACGTCGAGCGCGTCGAGGCGGTCCGCGACGCCATCGGACCACACGGCAAGGTCCGCATCGACGCCAACGGCGGCTGGTCCGTCGATGAGGCGATCAGCGCGGTCGCCGCCCTCAACATCGCCGCCCACGGCCTCGAGTACGTCGAGCAGCCGTGCGCCTCGGTCGAGGACCTGGCGACCGTGCGCCGCAAGGTCGGCGTGCCGATCGCGGCTGACGAGTCGATCCGCCGGGCCGACGACCCGTTCCGTGTGGTCGAGCTCGAGGCCGCCGACATCGCGGTGCTCAAGGTCGCGCCGCTCGGTGGTGTGCACGCGTGCCTGCGGATCGCCGAGCAGATCGGCCTGCCGGTCGTCGTGTCCAGCGCCGTCGAGACGTCGGTCGGCCTGGCCGCCGGCCTCGCCCTTGCCGCCGCGTTGCCCGACCTGCCGTACGCCTGCGGCCTCGCCACGACGTCGCTGCTCGCCGGCGACGTCGTCGCCCAGCCGCTGAAGCCTGTCGACGGGTTCCTCCCGGTCGGCCGTCAGGCGCTCGACCCCACGGCGTACGACTCGGTGGCGGCGGACGGCGAGACGGATGCGCGCTGGCAGGCCCGGCTGTCGGCCGTACGCGCGGTGCTGGGATGAGCTCCACTGACACGGCTCGGGAGCTGGTCCGAGAGCTCGTCGCCGCCAGAGTCCGCGAGGTTGTGCTCTCGCCCGGATCACGATCGGGGCCGCTGGCACTGGCATTCGCGGCTGCGGACGAGCAAGGCCTCATCCGACTGCACGTGCGGGTCGACGAGCGCGAGGCCGGATTCCTCGCGCTTGGCATGGCGAAGGCATCGCGCAACCCGGTCCCCGTGGTCACGACGTCGGGCACTGCGGTTGCCAACCTGCACCCCGCGATGCTCGAGGCCAGCCACGCCGGCGTCCCGGTGCTCGCGGTCACCGCGGATCGACCCGCACGGCTCCGCGGCACGGGAGCCAACCAGACCACGGACCAGCGCGCCATCTTTCCCGGTGTCTCCTTCGTCGAGCGGGTCGATCAGCTCGCCGGGGGACCGGCCCACCTGAACCTCGAGCTCGACGAGCCGCTGGTCGAGCCGATCGAGTGGGAGTTCGCGCCGTCCGAGGATCCTTTCGACGAGCTCAAGGAACGGGACGAGCTCAAGGAGCGGTCCTTGAGCCTGTCGAAAGGACATCCCCTCGTCGCCGGGCCTCGCACCGTCGTCGTCGCGGGTGACGATGCGAAGCAACCCGCACGAGTCCTCGCGCGCGACGCCGGCTGGCCGCTGCTCGCCGAGCCGAGCTCGGGGTCGCGCAACGGCGAGGCCCTCATCGCCTACCGGATGCTGCTGGCCCACTCGCTGCTCGCCGACCAGATCGAGCGCGTCGTCAGCTTCGGCCACGCCACGCTCTCACGTCCGGTCACCCAGCTGCTGTCCCGCACCGACATCGAGATCATCCACGTCGGCACGCAGGAGACCTTTCCGGTGCCGGCCGGTCCGAACGTGCAGCTCGTCGAGGCCGTCGACCACACCGGCACAGGGGATCCGCAGTGGCTCGCCGCCTGGCACGACGCCGACGCCCGGGCCACCGCCGCGATCGACGCGCTGCTCGCCGGCACCACTCCGTATGACGTCGCCCGGACGATCAATGCCGCCGTCCCACCCGAGGGGCTGTTGTTCATCGGCTCCTCAAGCCCGATCCGTGACCTCGACCTCGTCGCCCGGCCCTACGTGGTCGGCGAACGCCGCCTGATCATCGCCAACCGTGGACTGGCCGGCATCGACGGCGTGCTGTCCAGCGCGATCGGCGCCGCGCTCGCCCGTACGTCCAGCCGCGCGATCGCCTACGTCGGCGACCTCACGTTCCTGCACGGCAGCAATGGCCTGCTGATCGGCCCCGGTGAACCCCGGCCCGACCTGACGATCGTCGTCGCCAACGATGACGGGGGCAGCATCTTCTCGACGCTCGAGCAGGGCGCCCCGGAGTATGCCGCGACGTTCGAACGCGTCTACGCCACACCGACCGGCGCAAACATCGCAGCGCTCTGCCAGGCGTACGGCGTGCCGCACCGGCGCGTCGCGCCCGCAGAGCTGGCGAGCGCGCTCGACGAGGAGGTCACCGGGATCAGGGTCCTCGAGGTGCCCGTCGACCGGGCCGGCCGTCGCGACCTGACCGCAAGGATCGGCGCCGCGGTCAGAGCCGCCCTCCGACCCTGACACTGGTTGTGTCAGCGACATACCCGCAGTAGGTTGTGTGGCACGCGTCACGGCCGCTGAAAGGGACTCATGGGCGACGACAGCTACGACTACATCGTCATCGGATCGGGCAGCGCCGGAGGAGTCGTCGCGACGCGCCTGACCGAGGACCCGTCCGTGTCGGTGCTCCTCCTCGAGGCCGGCCCCGACGATGACGACGACATGATCCACCTGCCGGCGGGCTTCCCGGCACTGTTCAAGACCAAGTGGGACTGGGGCTACCAGACGACTCCGCAGAAGCAGCTCGACGGCCGTCGCGCCGACTGGCCGCGCATGAAGGCACTCGGCGGCTGCTCGTCGATGAACGCCATGATCTACATCCGCGGCAACCGCGCCGACTACGACGAGTGGCGCGACTCCTACGGTGCGACCGGCTGGGGCTACGACGACGTGCTGCCCTACTTCAAGAAGGCCGAGGGCAACACCCGGCTGCACGACGAGTTCCACGGCACGAGCGGACCGCTGCACGTCGAGGACCGCCGCTACAGCCACGAGCTGAGCCACGCGTTCGTCGAGTCGGCCGTGTCCGCGGGGTTCAAGCGCAACGACGACTTCAACGGCGCCGAGCAGGAGGGCGCCGGGCTCTACCAGGTGACGTGCAAGAAGGGTCGCCGCTGGTCGGTCGCCGATGCCTACATCCACCCCGCCCGCAAGCGGCCCAACCTGACGGTGCTCACGGAGGCGTTCGTGACCCGCATCGAGCTCGAGGGCACGCGCGCGACCGGTGTGACCTACCGCCGCGCGGGCGTGACCCACACGGCTCGCGCCAAGGCCGAGATCGTCCTGTCGGCAGGCGCCATCGCGAGCCCGCAGATGCTGATGCTGTCCGGCATCGGCCCCGGAGCACACCTGCGCGAGCACGGCATCGACGTACGTGTCGACCTGCCCGGCGTGGGCCAGAACCTGCAGGACCACCCCGTCTCCGGTGCGCTGTTCTACACCAAGAACACCACCGACCTGGCCGAGCTCCTGTCGCTCGGCAACGTCCTCAAGGCGCAGAAGGCCGGGCGTGGGCCGCTGACCTCCAACGTCGGCGAGGCCGGGGGATTCTTCCGGACCCGCGACGACATGGCGGCGCCCGACATGCAGTTCCACGTGGCGCCGTCCGGGTTCTACGACAACGGCCTGCACGAGCCCGTACGCCGAGGGCTCACGATCGCCTCGACGCTCGTACGCGTCGAGAGCAAGGGCCACGTCCGATTGCGCTCGGCCGATCCGACGTGGCACCCCGAGATCGAGGCGGGCTACTTGACGGATGGCGCCGACCTCGACGCGATGATCGCCGGCTATCGCACCGTGCAGCAGATCGTCAGCCAGGGCCCGCTGGCCAGGCTCATCGACGAGCCATGGATCCCGGCCTCGGCCGATCCGACGACCGACGAGATCGTCGCCGCGATCGGTCAGCTGTGCCAGACGCTCTACCACCCCGTCGCGACCTGCGCGATGGGCACGATCGAGGGCAGTGTCGTCGATCCCGAGCTCAAGGTCCACGGCGTCGAGGGCCTGCGGGTCGCCGACGCCTCCGTCATGCCGCGCGTACCCCGTGGCAACACCAACGCACCTGCCATCATGGTCGGCGAGAAGGCCGCCGACCTCATCAAGGAGTCACGATGACCGCAATCCTGGAGCCCACTGTCGACAGCGGCACGACGCCGACCTTCGACTCGCTCAACCCGGCCAACGGCGACGTCGTCGGCACCTATCCCATCCAGGGCCGAGCCGAGGTCGACGCCGCAGTCGCCCGTGCTCATGACGCGTCGGCATGGTGGGGTGGCCTGACGTTCAAGGAACGAGGCGACTACCTCCTGACCTGGCGCAGCGTCATCACCCGCCGCATCGCGCAGCTCGCCGAGCTGTCGCACCGCGAGACCGGCAAGCCGCACGGCGACGCGCAGCTCGAGATCATCATCGCGATCGACCACATCGCGTGGGTCGCCAAGCACGCCAAGAAGATCCTCGGCCCGCAGAAGGTCTCCTCCGGACTGCTCATGGCCAACCAGGCCTCGTCGGTCGAGTACCACCCGCTCGGCGTCGTCGGCGTCATCGGCCCGTGGAACTACCCGGTCTTCACGCCGATGGGCTCCATCGCATACGCCCTCGCCGCCGGCAACGCCGTCGTCTTCAAGCCGAGTGAATACACGCCCGGAGTCGGCCAGTGGCTCGCCGACACGTTCACCGAGGTCGTCCACGGGCGTCCCGTGCTGCAGGTCGTCACGGGACTCGGCGAGACCGGCAACGCGCTGTGCACCGCCGACATCAACAAGCTGGCGTTCACCGGGTCCGGCCCGACCGGCAAGAAGGTCATGGCGGCGTGCGCGCAGAACCTCACTCCCGTCCTGATCGAGGCCGGTGGCAAGGACTCGCTGATCGTCGACGAGGACGCCGACCTCACCAAGGCCGCCGAGGCAGCGTTGTGGGGCGGTATGTCCAACGCCGGCCAGACGTGCATCGGCACCGAGCGCGTCTACGTCCACGAGAAGGTCTTCGACGCGTTCGTCACCGAGATCACCGAGCAGGCCAAGGACCTGCGCGCCGGCGACGACGCCGGCGCCAAGCTCGGACCCATCACGATGCCGTCGCAGATCGGCATCATCAAGAGCCACATCGACGATGCGATCGCCAAGGGTGCCACGGTCGTGATGGGTGGCTCGGACGCCGTCGGCGAGCGGTTCGTGCAGCCGACGATCCTGACGCACGTGCCGGAGAACTCCACGGAGATGACCGAGGAGACGTTCGGTCCGACCCTGGCGATCAACCCCGTGAAGAGCATGGACGAGGCGGTCGAGCTGACCAACGCCACGTCGTACGGGCTGGCGGGTTCGGTGTTCGCCAAGAAGAACGGCGTCGACATCGCCCGTCGGGTCCGTTCGGGCATGACGTCGGTCAACTCCGTCATCGCGTTCGCCGCGGTGCCCGGCCTGCCGTTCGGCGGGGTCGGTCAGTCCGGCTTCGGCCGCATCCACGGCCCGGACGGGCTCAAGGAGTTCACGTACGCCAAGGCGATCACCCGCCAGCGCATGAAGCCGCTCATGATGCTGACGTCGTTCGCGCGTGACGCCAAGACCGACAACAAGGCGCTCAAGCTCATCACCGTGATGCACGGAGGCAGCAAGACCCTCAAGTAGGCGGATCTGAGGTACCTGGGTTCCGAATCTGGTAGGTCGCCCGATGTGGGGGCCTACCTCATGCGACGACTCTGGAGTCATGATCCTGAATCCAGAAACCTTCGTCCCTGTTGAGATGAGCCGCCACCATGCCGTGGCACAGGCCCTGACCGAGCTGTCGCGCCACGAGCGTGACCGCAGCGGATTCGCCCCCCGGCGGACCCGCAAGGCGCGCCGCGGCTTCGTCGTACGCCTCGTGAGCATGACGGTGGGGCGGACGGCGCACGTATGACCGTCGCCCCCATGTCGGCTCCGTCCGACATGATTGGGGACATGGCTCATGACCGCACCCCCGCGACACCCCTGATCGGCCGGGTGCGCGAGCTCGAGCAGCTGCTCGAGGCCGCCGGCGTGACCAACCCCGCGGCCCGCGACGTCGTGCTGATCGGCGGCGACGCCGGCATCGGCAAGACCCGGCTGCTGCGCGAGCTCGGAGCGCGCGCCAGAGCGGCCGGCCACCGTGTCCTTGCCGGGCACTGCCTCGACCTCGGCGACAGCGCACCGCCCTACCAGCCATTTTCCGAGGCCTTCGCGTCGATCGCCGACGCCGAGCGCGACGAGCTCGCCGCTCGCTTCCCGGCCCTCGGTCCCCTCCTGCCCTGGCCCTCGTCGGCGCCGGGCGACGGCGTCGAGCGCGCCGAGCTGTTCGCCTCGGTCGTCGCCGGCCTCGACTCACTCGCCGCCGACCAGCCGCTCCTCCTGGTGATCGAGGACGCCCACTGGGCCGATGCCTCGACCCGTCACCTCATCCGCTTCGTGCTGTCCCACGGTTTCCACGGTCCGGTCCACGTCGTCGTGAGCTATCGCGCCGACGACCTGCACCGCCGCCACCCCCTGCGCCAGGCGCTGTCGGAGTGGGTACGCCTACCGGGTGTGCGCCGCATCGAGCTCGAGCCGCTCGACGACGGCGACGTGGTCGACCTCGTACGCGCCCACGGCGCCGACGCCCTCGACAGCGACAGCCTGCTGGCCGTCGTACGCCGCGCCGCCGGCAACGCGTTCTTCGCCGAGGAGCTGCTCGACGCGGGCCTCGCCAACGTCGACGGCGCGCTGCCAGAGACCCTCGCCGACCTGCTGCTGATGCGGCTCGAGCGGCTCGACGACAACGCCCGCCGGCTCGTACGCGCTGCTGCGTGCTCCGACGCCCGCCACGACTACTCGGTGCTGACCCAGGTCGTCGGGCTCGCCGAGGACGAGCTCGACGAGGCCCTCCGCTCGGCGATCGACCACAAGGTGCTGACCCGCGTCGGCGAGGACTCCTACTGGTTCCGGCACGCCCTCCTCGCCGAGGCGGTGCGCGACGACCTGCTTCCGGGCGAACGGCGGCGCATCCACGCGGCCTACCTCGAGGCGCTCACCTCGGGCAGCCGCCGCGGTCCGGCCGCCGAGATCGCCCTGCACGCGCTCGGCGCCGGCGAGCGCGAGACGGCGTTCCTGGCCAGCGTCCAGGCCGCCGAGCAGGCCCAACGGCTGTCGGGCTACGACGAGGCGGCGCAGCACTACGAGCAGGCGCTGACCCTCGTCGATGCCGCGTCACCCGGCCTCGACCCGGTCAAGCTCGTGATCGATGCGTCCTCCGCGCTCGTCACGTCGGGCCGGCTCCTGCGCGCTGTCGAGCTGCTGCGCGACCACCTCGGACAGCTCCCGCCGGACGCGCCCGCCGAGGACCGTGGGCGTCTGCTCGTCGCGATCGGTGACACGGCCTACTACGCCAATCTCGACAACGAGTCCGAGCAGGCGAGCCTCGAAGCGGTCACGGTCGTGCCCGACGAGCCGACCGAGCTGCGGGCCGAGGTCGCGGCGTTGCGGGCGCGCACGGCGTCCAACCGCAGGCGCCACGACGAGGCGATCGAGTGGGGCGAGCGCGCGCTGGCGATCGCCGAGCAGATCGGCGCGGCCGACGTCATCGCCGACGCCAAGGCCACGCTGACCCGCGTCATGGTCCGCACGGGCGACGATCCCGAGAAGGCCAAGCGCGGCTTCGTCGAGCTCGTCGAGGTCTCCCGGGCCGACGGGCACGTGTTGGGTGAGCTCCGCGGTCTGCACCAGCTCGCGTTCGTCAACTACAACGCCGGCGAGCTCGACGACGCCGAGGACGCGTTCCGTCAGGGCATGGTCCGCGCCTCCGAGACGGGCTGGGCGTGGGGTCCCTACGGCTTCGACGGCCGGTTCTACTCGGCGCTCATCTGCTACATGCGTGGGCGCTGGGACGAGGCCCTGGCACTGCGCGACGTCGGCGCCGACGCCCCCGCGATCCCAGACGCGTCGCTGGCCGCGATCGCCCTCATGGTGCATGCCGGCCGGGGCAATGTCGACGAGGTCGAACGCACCCTCACGATGCGGTCGCTCTGGCGCCACGAGATCTCGGCCTCGGTGCACTCGACCTCAGCCCTGATCGAGCTCCACGGCGTCGCCGGCGACCTGTCGGCCGCGCGGCGGGCGTTCGACGATCTCGCCGACCTTCAGGTGCGGGCCTGGGACGAGCCGCTGTTCTCCGGCGGCATCCGGCTCTCGGCACTGCTGATCGGTCAGTACGCGACAGCGGTGTCGGTGCTCGAACGCGCCGACCATGCACCCTTGCTCGCCCAGGCAGCAGAGCTGGCCGACTTCTCCGACCGCGTCGCCGCCGGCATCCACCCCATGGGGCCCGAAGGCGTGGCGTGGCAGATCCGGGTGCACGCCGAGCACGCACGACTGCGGTGGCTGACCGGCGTCGACGTGCCGGAGGTCGACGAGCTGACCGACCTGTGGCGCCGTGCCCACCAGGCGTTCATCGGCATGGACGACCCCTACGAGACCGCGCGCTCCGCGACCCGGCTGGCCGCGGTGCTGCTGACCACCGGCGGCGAAGCCGAGGGCAAGCAGCTGCTGGCCGACGCCCGGGCCACCGCTGAGCGTCTCGAAGCCAGGCCGTTGCTCACCGAGATCGGGGGGCTCACCCGGCGGCCGACCAGGTCCGACATCGAGCTGACGCCGCGTGAGCGCGAGGTGCTCGAGCAGGTCAGCGCCGGGCTCAGCAACGGCGAGATCGCGGCCAGGCTGTTCATCAGCACCAAGACCGTGTCGGTGCACGTCTCCAACATCCTGGCCAAGCTCGGCGCCTCGGGTCGCACCGAAGCGGCCGCCATCGCTCGCCGGCGCGGGCTCCTCGACGACTGACGCCGGCGTCACTCGCTAGCCTGAGCCCGTGCCATTTCACCGTTACGTCGCGCTCGGCGACTCGTTCACCGAAGGAGTCGGCGACCAGGACGCATCCCTGCCCAACGGGGTGCGCGGCTGGGCCGACCGGGTCGCCGAGGTGCTGGCCGGCGACGACTTCACGTATGCCAACCTCGCGATCCGCGGCAAGCAGCTGTTGCCGATCCTCGCCGAGCAGATCGATCCGGCGATCGAGATGAAGCCCGACCTGGTCAGCATCTATGCTGGCGCCAACGACGTCCTGCGCCCGCGCATCGACATCGACCGGCTCGTCACGGCGTACGACGTGGCGCTCGGCCGGCTGGTCGATGCCGGGGCGCACCTGCTGCTGTTCACGGCGTACGACCCGGGGGGCTCACCGGTGTTCGGTGCCCTGCGCGGCCGCTTCGCGATCTACAACGAGCTCGTCCGCCAGGTGGCCGAACGGCACGGGGCGACGTTGGTCGACTTCTGGCGGCTGCGCGACTATCGCGACGACCGGTTGTGGGACGTCGACCGCATGCACATGTCGAGCCTGGGCCACCAGCGCATGGCCATCGCGGTGCTGGACGCACTCGGCGTCGATCACGAGCTGGCGATGCCTGAGCTGCCGCCGGCTGCGACGCTCACCGCCAAGGAGCGGCGCGCCGCCCATCTCGACTGGGCCAAGGCGCACGCCGCACCGTGGGTCAAGCGCCGGCTCACGGGCGTCTCGTCCGGCGACAACCTCAGCCCACGCTGGCCGACCCCCACCCCCGTCGAGGGGGGGGGGGGGGGGGGCCCTGGGGGGGGGGGGGGGGGGGCCCGGCACCCCCCCCCCCGTGGGGGGGGCCGCGGGCCCCCCCCCGCGCGTTTGCTGGGCCCCCCCGCCCCCCGCCCCAGGGTCAGGGCGTACGCCGTAGAGCCGTCAGCTGCAGCGTTGCGAAGACCGCGACGAGTGCTGCCTGCATCAGCGTCCAGACCTCGCCGGTCGTCGTGAGGTCGAGCCAGCCGAAGGCGACGACCGCGACCGAGCCGATGGCCCATGCGACGTTGACCTCGGCCGCGAACGTCGCCCACCCGCGAGGGATCGGCCGGCGCGTGCCGGTGACCGCGAGGATCGTGGCGCACACCGCGAGGAAGGCGCCGATGAGGACGAAGTGCGTCGGCGATGGCCCGAGCAGCGAGTCGAGGACCGCGGCACCGGCGACGTACGCCAGGCCGTTCGCCCCGGTGACGGCGGCATCGAGCAGGAGCGCGGTCTTCAGGGTGACCGGGCCCGTGGTGGCAGTGGTGGTGTCAGCTGTTGTCGTGTTCATGCCGATGAGTCTGGGCAGTGCAGGTAAGCGTCGCAATTACCTCTGAGGTCATCGCCCAGCAGCGGTGGATCCGCGAGAGTGGGGGACATGACCACCGCGACCGCTGCCTCGCCCGTCGGCCCACTCCTGCGCGAATGGCGCCGGCGCCGCCACTTCAGCCAGCTCGACCTGTCGATCGAGGCTGGCATCTCGTCGCGCCACCTGAGCTTCGTCGAGACCGGTCGGTCGCGCCCCAGCCGATCCATGGTGCTGCAGCTGGCGCAGACCCTCGAGGTGCCCAAGCGTGAGCAGAACCAGCTGCTCATCGCGGCCGGGTTCGCACCTGCATTCCCGGAGCGGCCACTCGACGATCCCGAGCTCGCCGCGATCCGGGCCGGCCTCGACCGGGTCCTGGTGGCGTACGAGCCCTATCCCTGCCTCGTCGTCGACCGCGGCTGGAACCTGGTCATGGCGAACGCCGGTGTCGCTCCGATCCTCGAAGACGTGGCGCCCCACCTCATGGAGTCGCCGAACGCGCTGCGCATCAGCCTGCACCCCGAGGGCCTGGCGCCACGCATCCTCAACCTCGCCGAGTGGCGGTTCCACGTGCTCGGCCGCCTGGCCCGTGAAGCCGCAGCGAGCGGCTCGGAGCTGCTCCGCGCCCTGCACGAGGAGCTGGTCGACTATCCCGGCGGGATGCAGGCCGGCATCGACGACGGCGGGGTCGCCGTGCCCATGGTGCTGGACTCGCCCGACGGTCCGCTGTCGTTCATCAGCACCGTCACGACATTCGGCACGGCGTTGGACCTGACCGCGGCCGAGCTCAGCATCGAGGCATTCCTGCCGGCCGACGACGCGACAGCGCGCGCCCTGCAGGGCTAGCCGCGCGGCGTGAGGGCGTCGCGCACCGGTATGAGCTTGGCGTTGGACTCGGCGAGCTCGTCGGCGGGAACGGAGTCGGCGACGATGCCGCAGCCGGCGAACAGGCGTACGACCGACCCGTCGTCCTCGATCTGCGCGGACCGCAGGCCGATGCCCCACTCACCGTCGCCGGACGCGCCGATCCAGCCGACCGGACCGGCGTAGCGCCCCCGGTCGAGCAGCTCGATCTCGGCGATCAGGCGTACGGCCTCGGCTGTCGGCGTGCCGCCCACAGCCGCAGACGGGTGCAGGGACGCGGCGAGGCTGAGGGCGCTGGCATCGTCGCGGATGACGCCGGTGACGTCGGTCGCGAGGTGCATGACATTGGGCAGGTGCAGCACGAACGGCGTCTCGGGCACGTTCATGCTGGTGCAGTGGGGAGCGAGCGCCTCGGCGACGGATCGCACGGCGTACTCGTGCTCCTCGAGGTCCTTGCTCGACCGGGCCAGTGACCCGGCGAGGGCGAGGTCGTGCGCATCGTCGCCCGTACGCCTGATGGTGCCGGCCAGCACGCGCGACGTGACCAGCCCGCGCTCGAGGCGTACGAGCATCTCGGGCGTCGAGCCGAAGAAGCCGTCGACGTGGAACGTCCAGCAGCTGGGGTAGTCGGCGGCGAGCCGGGCCAGCGGAGCGCGTACGTCCAGGGGCTCGTCCAGCGAGGCGACGAGGTCGCGGGCGAGGACGACCTTGTCGAGGCCACCCTGCTCGATGCGCCTGACGGCCTCGCCGACCAGACCCTGCCAGGTGACGCTGTCGACCGGACCGTCGGCGAACGTCGTGCCGACCGGCTCCGACGGCGTCGAAGCCACGAGCTCGGGTGCTGAGCTGATGCCCAGACCGATGACGGTGACCCAGGCGACGCCGTCGCGGCGGCCGATGACGACCTCGGGGACGACGAGGGTGCTGCCCTCGGCATCGTCGGTGAACGTAAACGAGCCGAACGCCACCAGCCCGGAGCCCGGGACGTCGATGTCGTCACGCACGACGGCGTGCGCCGACAGGTCCTGCCACCACGCGGCGGCGTCGGTGAATCGCTCGGACCCGGCCGTGGAGAACTCCGCGGCCCGACCCCACCCGACGAGCCCGTCGCCCCCGTGGACCCACGCGAACGCGTCGGCGGAAGGGAGCAGTGACAGCAGCGCGCCAGGGTCGTCGATCGGTGAGGAGCGGACCAGGAGTGGCGCCGTCGCAGCATCGACAGCAGGGTTGCTCACAGTCATTGAGCGTACCCGTGGCAAGGTGGGAAGGTGAGCCGAGCCGGTCTGGACAAGGAACCCCACGACGTCGCGAAGATGTTCGATGGGGTCGCCGAGAAGTATGACCTGACCAATGACGTCCTGTCTCTCGGACAGGACCGTCGCTGGCGCAAGCGGGTCGTCGAGCTCGTCGCCCCGCAGCCCGGCGAGACGATCCTCGACCTGGCCGCAGGCACCGGCACGTCGAGCCAGCCGTTCGCCGACGCCGGCGCGACGGTCGTGCCGTGTGACTTCTCGATCGGCATGCTCGAGGTCGGCAAGCGCGAGCGCCCGCAGCTGGCGTTCACCGCCGGTGACGGCATGCGGTTGCCGTTCGGCGACGAGACGTTCGACGCCGTCACGATCTCGTTCGGGCTGCGCAACATCGTCGACCCGATCGCGGGGCTCCGCGAGCTCTTCCGGGTCACCAAGCCGGGCGGCCGCATCGTGGTCTGCGAGTTCAGCACGCCGACGTGGGGGCCGTTCGACGCGGTCTACACCAACTACCTCATGCGCGCCCTGCCCACGATCGCCCGCAAGGTCTCGTCCAACCCTGAGTCGTACGTCTATCTCGCCGAGTCGATCCGCGAGTGGCCCGACCAGAAGGGCCTCGCGCTCCGCATGGTCGAGGCGGGCTGGGGCAAGGTCGAGTGGCACAACCTGTCGGGCGGCATCGTCGCCCTGCACCACTCGTTCCGCCCCTGACTCCCAGGCCGGCCGCAGCGGGACGTTGTTACTTAGTGTGACCTAAGTGACACTGCCGAAATCCCGGGCGTAGGGTGAGACCGTGATCACGTTGTGAAGCGATTCACAAGCGCACGAACACACACAGCTCTTGCTCTGTCGGTTGACGCCTGGGAGGTGCCGTGACGGCTTACACGCCGATCATCGTGCTCGGAGCCATTGCGGCTGCATTCGCCATCGGCAGCGTCGCGATCGCCCCGCTGACCGGGCCCAAGCGCTACAACCGCGCCAAGCTCGACCGCTACGAGTCGGGCATCGAGCCGAGCCCGCTGCCCGAGGGCGGCGGCAAGGTCTCGATCCGCTACTTCATCATCGCGATGCTGTTCATCGTCTTCGACATCGAGATCATCTTTCTCTACCCGTTCGCCGTCGCGTTCGACGCGCTCGGGTGGTTCGGCCTGATCGAGATGTTCATCTTCATGCTGACGGTGTTCATCGCCTATGCCTACGTATGGCGCCGTGGAGGCCTCGAATGGGACTGAGCGAAGCGAAGGACCAATTCAGCACAGCACGTTCGGGGCCCCGCGTCGGGCACGCCCCTCGAGCGACGACGCAGGCGCACGACGAAACGAGGAGTGGCCGACGTGGGAATTGAAGAGAAGCTGCCGAGTGGAGTTCTGCTCTCGACTGTCGAGGGGCTCGCCGGCTACATGCGCAAGGCCTCGTTCTGGCCCGCCACGTTCGGCCTCGCGTGCTGCGCGATCGAGATGATGACGTTCGGGGCCCCGCGCTTCGACTCGGCCCGCTTCGGCATGGAGGTCTTCCGTCCCTCGCCGCGCCAGGCCGACCTGATGATCGTCGCCGGTCGCGTCAGCAACAAGATGGCCCCCGTCGTCCGCCAGATCTACGACCAGATGGCCGGTCCCAAGTACGTCCTCGCGATGGGCGTCTGCGCCAGCTCGGGCGGCATGTTCAACAACTACGCGATCGTCCAGGGCGTTGACCACATCGTCCCGGTCGACATGTACCTGCCGGGCTGCCCGCCCCGCCCCGAGATGCTGATCGACGCGATCCTCAAGCTGCACGACCAGATCCAGCACGAGAAGCTCGGCGTCAACCGCCTCAACGAGATCAAGCAGGACGAGAAGGTCGCCCTCCTCGCCACGCCGACCTCGGCGATGAAGGGCTTGATGAGGTAGATGGTTGACGCAAAGGGCAACAAGGACGAGCGGGACCAGGGCACCAAGACCCAGGACGGCTCGCACGAGACCCAGGCCGAGCTCGTCAAGAGCGACGCCGTCGAGCTCGAGATCGTCGAGGTCCGCGAAGGGGCCTTCGGCATCCACGGCACGGGTGACACGTCGGGCTTCGGCGGCCTGACCCGGCCGGTCATGATGCCCGGCGCGAGCCAGCGACCCTATGGCGGCTGGTTCGACGAGGTCGCCGACCAGATCGCCACGATCGGTGAGCTCGACCAGGCGATCGAGAAGGTCATCGTCGACCGGGGCGAGATCACGTTCTTCATCCGCCGGCACAAGCTGCTCGAGACCGTGACTCACCTGCGCAACGACCCGGTGCTGCGCTTCGAGTTCTGCTCCAGCGTCTCGGGCGTGCACTTCCCTCACGAGACCGGGCGCGAGCTGCACGTCGCCTACCACCTGCTCTCGATGACCCACAACCGCCGCATCCGGCTCGAGGTCGTGGCTCCCGACGACGATCCGCACATCCCGAGCGTCGTCAGCATCTACCCGACCGCCGACTGGCAGGAACGGGAGACCTGGGACATGTTCGGCATCATCTTCGACGGCCACCCCGCCCTCGCCCGCATCCTGATGCCCGACGACTGGCCCGGCCACCCCCAGCGCAAGGATTATCCGTTGGGCGGCATCCCCGTCGAGTACAAGGGCGGCACGATTGCACCACCGGACCAGCGGAGGAGCTACTCATGACCGCGACGACCGATCCGTACGCCAGCACGACCGACTCGGCCGAGGGCCCGGTCTTCACCGTCACCGGCCAGGACTGGGACACGATCGACGCCTCGGCGGTCGAGGGTGACCACCTCGTCATCAACATGGGCCCGCAACACCCGTCGACCCACGGCGTGCTTCGCCTGATCCTCGAGATCGACGGCGAGACCGTACGCGATGCCCGTGCCGGCGTCGGCTACCTGCACACCGGCATCGAGAAGAACATGGAGTACCGCACCTGGACGCAGGGCGTGACGTTCTGCACCCGCATGGACTACGTCGCCCCGTTCTCCAACGAGGCCGCCTACGTCATGGCGGTCGAGAAGCTGCTGGGGATCGAGGCGCCCGAGAAGGCGCAGGTCATGCGCGTCCTGCTGCTCGAGCTCAACCGGGTGTCGTCGCACCTCGTCGCGCTCGCCACCGGCGGCATGGAGATCGGCGCCCTGACGGTCATGACCTGCGGGTTCCGTGACCGCGAGCTGATCCTCGACCTGTTCGAGATGATCACGGGCCTGCGCATGAACCACGCGTTCATCCGCCCCGGCGGCGTCGCGCAGGACATGCCCGCAGGCGGCATCGAGAAGCTGCGGTCCACGGTCCGGCTGCTCAAGAAGCGGCTGCCCGAGTACGCCGCACTGTGCAATGCCAACCCGATCTTCAAGGGCCGGCTCAAGGGCGTCGGGCACCTCGACCTCTCCGGCTGTCTCGCCCTCGGTCTCACGGGCCCGATCCTGCGCGCGACCGGCTACGACTGGGACCTGCGCAAGAAGCAGCCCTACTGGGGCTACGAGACGTACGACTTCGACGTCGTGACCCGTGACGAGCCGGACGCCTACGGCCGGTTCCGCGTACGCCTCGACGAGATGTGGGAGTCCATCAAGATCGTCGAGCAGGCCACCGAGCGGCTCGCCGCGATGGAGGGCCAGCCCGTCATGGTCGCCGACAAGAAGATCGCCTGGCCATCGCAGCTCAGCGTCGGGTCCGACGGTCAGGGCAACTCCGCCGAGCACATCAAGCACATCATGGGCGAGTCGATGGAAGCGCTGATCCACCACTTCAAGATCGTCACCGAGGGCTTTCGCGTGCCGGCCGGCCAGGCCTACGCGAGCGTCGAGGCGCCACGCGGCGAGATCGGTTGCCACGTCGTCTCCGACGGCGGCACCCGGCCCTATCGCGCCCACTTCCGCGATCCGTCGTTCGTCAACCTGCAGGGCACGTCGGTCATGAGCGAGGGCGGCATGCTGTCCGACGTGATCGTGGCGATCGCCAGCATCGACCCCGTCATGGGAGGCGTTGATCGATGATGGGTCAGGAACGTTCGTTGTCACCTTCCACGATCGGCGAGCTCAAAGAGATCGCGGCGAGATATCCCGAAGCGCGGTCAGGTCTGCTGCCGATGCTCCACCTGATCCAGTCCGTCGAGGGCAACGTCACGAACGAGGGCATCGAGATCTGCGCCGAGATCCTCGGCATCAGCGCCGCCGAGGTCTCGGGCGTCGCGACGTTCTACACGATGTACAAGCGCCGTCCCATGGGCGAGCACCACGTCGGCGTCTGCACCAACACCCTGTGCGCCGTGATGGGTGGCGACCTGATCTTCGAGCGACTCAAGGGCCACCTCGACGTCGGCAACGACGAGACGACCGAGGACGGCAAGGTCACCCTCGAGCACATCGAGTGCAACGCGGCGTGCGACTTCGCGCCGGTCATGATGGTCAACTGGGAGTTCTTCGACAACCAGACCCCCGACTCCGCCGTCGAGCTTGTCGACAAGCTGCGCGCCGGCGAGACGGTGCAGGCCACGCGCGGCGCGACGATCACGTCGTGGCGCGAGGCCGAGCGCGTGCTCGCCGGGTTCGAGGACGGGCTCGTCGACGAGGGACCTGCTGCTGCCGGACCGTCGCTCGCCGGCCTCGAGATCGCCGCCGAGCGGGGTTGGACCGCTCCGTCGGTCGACGAGGCCAAGGTTTCGACAGGCTCAACCGGTGGTGCTGACGCTACTGCTGACACCAAGACCGGTGCGGCCGAGCAGGCCGACACGTCGCGCGCCGAGTCCGAGACCAAGCTCGAGGAATCTCCCGCCGACACTGCCAAGGAGGGCGAGGATGACTGACACCCTCACACCCGTGCTCAGCGCCGACTGGGGCACGGATCGCGCGTGGACCCTCAAGGCCTACAAGCAGGCCGGCGGCTATTCCGCGCTCGAGACCGCGCTCAAGATGGCGCCCGACGACGTCATCGCGATGGTCAAGGACTCCGGCCTCCGCGGCCGTGGCGGGGCGGGCTTCCCGACCGGCATGAAGTGGAGCTTCATCCCGCAGGACAACCCCAAGCCCAAGTACCTCGTGGTCAACGCCGACGAGTCGGAGCCGGGCACCTGCAAGGACATCCCGCTCATGATGGCGACGCCCCACACGCTGATCGAGGGCGTCATCATCGCGGCCCACGCGATCCGCGCCAAGACCGCGTTCATCTACGTACGCGGTGAGGTCCTGCACGTCGTCCGCCGGCTGCGCGCCGCTGCCCGCGAGGCCAAGGAGGCCGGCTACCTCGGCACCGACATCCTCGGCTCGGGCATCGACGTCGAGCTGATCATCCACGCCGGCGCCGGCGCCTACATCTGCGGCGAGGAGACCGCGCTCCTCGACTCGCTCGAGGGTCGCCGCGGCCAGCCCCGACTCCGTCCGCCGTTCCCGGCAGTCGAGGGGCTCTACGCCTCGCCGACCGTCGTCAACAACGTCGAGTCGATCGCCTCGGTGCCGTCGATCGTCAAGAACGGCATCGACTGGTTCGGCTCGATGGGCACCGAGAAGTCCAAGGGCTACACGCTCTACTCACTCTCGGGCCACGTCGCCCGCCCCGGCCAGTACGAAGCGCCGCTCGGCATCACGCTGCGCGAGCTGCTCGACCTCGGCGGCGGCATGCGCCCGGGCAGCGAGCTCAAGTTCTGGACCCCCGGCGGCTCGTCGACCCCGATCCTGACAGCCGAGCACCTCGACATCCCGCTCGACTACGAGGGCGTCGGGGCAGCCGGCTCGATGCTGGGCACCAAGGCGCTCCAGGTCTTCGACCAGACGACCTCGGTCGTACGTTGCGTGCTGCGGTGGACCGAGTTCTACAAGCACGAGTCGTGCGGCAAGTGCACGCCGTGCCGTGAGGGCACGTGGTGGCTCGTCCAGACCCTGCAGCGCCTCGACGAAGGACAGGGCAAGGACGGCGACATCGAGCTGCTGCTCGACCTCTGCGAGAACATCCTGGGCCGCTCGTTCTGCGCCCTCGGTGACGGTGCGACGAGCCCGATCACCTCGGCGATCCAGCACTTCCGCAGCGAGTTCGAGTCCGGCCTGCACACGCCGTCGCGCGAGCTGTTCCCGCCGGCCGCCTCGACCCTGTTCGCCCCCCAGACCGTCGGAGGCAAGTGATGACAGTCGACGAGGTTTCGACAGGCTCAACCGGCACAGCGCCGGTCGAGCTCGTCACGCTGACGATCGACGACGTCGAGGTCAGCGTGCCCAAGGGCACGCTCGTGATCCGCGCCGCCGAGCTCATCGGCACCGAGATCCCGCGCTTCTGCGACCACCCGCTGCTCGACCCGGTCGGCGCCTGCCGCCAGTGCCTCGTCGAGATCACCGATGCCGGCAACGGACGTGGCTTCCCCAAGCCGCAGGCATCGTGCACGATCGAGGTCGCGGCCGGCATGGTCGTCAAGACGCAGGTCACGTCGCCCGTCGCCGAGAAGGCGCAGCGCGGCAACATGGAGTTCCTGCTGATCAACCACCCGCTCGACTGCCCCGTGTGCGACAAGGGTGGTGAGTGCCCGTTGCAGAACCAGTCGATGACGCACGGCCAGGGCGAGACGCGCTTCACCGAGGTCAAGCGCACGTTCCCCAAGCCCATCAAGGTCTCCGAGCAGGTTCTGCTCGACCGCGAGCGCTGCGTCCTGTGCGCCCGGTGCACGCGGTTCTCCGAGCAGATCGCCGGTGATCCGTTCATCGCGCTGGTCGAGCGTGGTTCGCAGCAGCAGGTCGGCATCTACGAGGAGGAGCCGTTCAACTCCTACTTCTCCGGCAACACGATCCAGATCTGCCCTGTCGGCGCGCTGACCAGCGCCGACTACCGCTTCCGCGCCCGGCCCTTCGACCTCGTCTCGACCCCGTCGATCGCCGAGCACGACTCGAGCGGCTCCGCGATCCGCGTCGACCACCGTCGCGGCCGCGTCATGCGTCGGCTCGCCGGTGACGACCCCGAGGTCAACGAGGAGTGGATCACCGACAAGGACCGCTTCGCGTTCTCCTACGCGACGGCCGGCGATCGCATCACGACCCCGCTCGTACGCAATCCCGAGACCGAGCAGCTCGAGCCCGCCTCGTGGCCGGCCGCGCTGGCCGTCGCCGCCAAGGGCCTCGCTGCTGCCGAGGGCAAGGTCGGCGTGCTGCCCGGTGGTCGCCTGACCTCCGAGGACGCGTTCGCCTACAGCAAGTTCGCGCGCACCGTCCTGCGCACCAACGACATCGACTTCCGTGCCCGGGCGCACTCGGAGGAGGAGGCGCAGTTCCTCGCCTCCCGCGTCGCCACGACGTCGCTCGACGTCACGTTCGGCGACCTCGAGAAGGCGTCGACCGTGGTCCTCGTCGGCCTCGAGCCCGAGGACGAGAACGGCAGCATCTTCCTGCGTCTCCGCAAGGCGTCCCGGTCCGGTGTCAAGGTCGTCGCGATCGCGAGCCACGCGACGCGGGGCCTCCGCAAGATGAACGGCGAGCTCGTCCAGACCGTCCCGGGCCAGGAGCCCGTCGCGCTGGCTGCGCTCGAGCTCGGCCAGGATGCGATCTTCCTGGCGGGTGAGCGGCTCGCGTCCGTTCCCGGCGGGTTCAGCGCCCTCGTGGCCGCCGCGGACAAAGCCAAGGCCCGCATCGCCTGGGTCCCACGACGGGCCGGTGAGCGTGGTGCGATCGAGGCCGGTTGCCTGCCCGACCTGCTGCCCGGTGGCCGCCCGCTCGACGACGTCGAAGCGCGTACGGATCTCGCCGCCGCGTGGGGCGTCCGCACGGTGCCCGCACGACGGGGTCGCAACACGACCGAGATCTTCGAGGACACCCGTCTCGGCACGGTCCACGCGCTGCTGATCGGCGGCGTCGAGATCACGGACCTGCCCGACCCGGCTGCGGCCCGCAGGGCGCTCGCCAAGGCCGAGTTCATCGTGAGCCTCGAGGTCCGCGAGAGCGAGGTCACCGAGGTTGCCGACGTCGTGCTGCCCGTCGCGCCGGTCGTCGAGAAGCCCGGCAGCTTCGTCAACTGGGAGGGCCGCGTCCGTACGTTCGACGCCGTGCTCCACGAGCCCAACTCGCTGACCGACATCCGCATCCTCGCGGGTCTCGCCGAGGAGCTGGGCCAGCCGCTCGGCTTCCGCACGGTCGCCCAGGCGCGCGCCGCCATGGTCGAGCTGGGTCCGTGGGACGGCGCGCGGGTGCCGGTGCCGACGGTCGGGCCCGACACGACGGCCGCACCCAAGCGGGCCGTCGTGCTCGACACGTGGCGCCTCATGATCGACGACGGGCGTGGCCAGGACGGCCAGCTCGAGCTCAAGGCGACCGCCCGTCCGGCGGTCCTGCGGGCCAGCGCGGCCACGCTCAAGGCGTTCGACGTCGACCCCGGCGGCATGGCGACGCTGTCGACCGACGCCGGCATCGTCAGCTTCCCGACCGAGGTCGCCGAGCTGCCCGACGGTGTCGTCTGGGCCCCGGCCAACTCCGGCGCCAGCCTGCGCGCCGCCCTGGGCGTGGGCTATGCCGATCACGTGACGCTTTCGTCAGGCTCGACCGACGGGCAGGTGACGGCATGAACCCGCTGTTCGGTCACGACCCGTTCTGGGTCGTCCTGCTCAAGTCCGTCCTGATCTTCATCGTGCTGGTCGTCTACACGCTGTTCAACATCTGGTTCGAGCGCCGCGTCGTCGCCAAGATGCAGCACCGCATCGGCCCCAACGTGCACGGCCCGTTCGGCCTGCTGCAGAGCCTCGCCGACGGCGTCAAGCTCGCGTTCAAGGAGGATCTCGTCGTCAAGGCGGCCGACAAGGTCGTCTACGTCCTGGCGCCGATCCTCGCCACGATCCCGGCGTTCCTGGCCTGGGCGGTCATCCCGTTCGGCCCCGAGGTCACGATCCCGTTCACCGACCAGAAGACGATGCTGCAGCTCACCGACCTGCCGGTCGCGGTGCTCTACATCCTCGCCGTGACCTCGATCGGGGTCTACGGCATCGTGCTCGCTGGCTGGTCGTCGGGCTCGATCTACGCCCTGCTCGGCGGTCTGCGCTCGAGCGCCCAGATGATCTCGTACGAGGTCGCGATGGGCCTGTCGCTCGTCTCGGTCTTCATGTATGCCGGCTCGATGTCGACGTCGGAGATCGTGTCGGCGCAGCACAGCATGTGGTACTTCGTGCCACTCTTCCCGTCGTTCGTCATCTACGTCATCGCGATGATCGGCGAGACCAACCGCGCCCCCTTCGACCTCCCCGAGGCTGAGGGCGAGCTCGTGGGCGGCTTCCACACCGAGTACTCCTCGCTGAAGTTCGCGCTGTTCTTCCTCGCCGAGTACGTCAACATGGTCACCGTCTCGGCGCTGGCCACGACGATGTTCCTCGGCGGCTGGCGCGCACCGTTCGGCATCTCGCACGTCTGGGAAGGCGCCAACGAGGGCTACTGGCCGCTGCTGTGGTTCTTCGGCAAGACGCTGTTCTTCATCTTCATCTTCGTCTGGCTCCGCGGCACCCTGCCGCGCATGCGCTACGACCAGTTCATGAGCTTCGGCTGGAAGATCCTCATCCCGGTCGCGCTGGCCTGGATCGTCGCGGTCGCGTTCATCCGCAAGCTCAAGAGCGAGGACATGCTCGGCGGACCGACGTTGCTCATCGTCGCGGGTGTTGCCGGTGTGCTCGTCCTGTTGACGTTCCTGATCCCGGAGAAGAAGGAACCCGAGCCAGAGCCGGAGCCCGACGAGGTCGACGCCTTCGCCGGCGGCTACCCCGTACCGCCCATCACCGAGCCCCCCACGAGGAATGCCAGATGAGTGAGCGCCAGCGAACGAATCATGTGGCAGCGATCATGTCGTTGCCTCGATACCGTGCCTTTGCAGTCGAGGTGACGACATGAGCAACCCCATACGTGAGACGCTCTGGGACCCGATCGCCGGATTCGGCGTGACGTTCCGGACGATGTTCCGCAAGACCGTGACGCAGCAGTACCCGTTCGAGAAGGTGCCGACGGCGCCGCGGTTCCACGGCCGGCACCAGCTCAACCGCTGGCCCGACGGCCTCGAGAAGTGCATCGGCTGCGAGCTGTGCGCCTGGGCCTGCCCCGCCGACGCGATCTACGTCGAGGGCGCCTCCAACACCGAGGGCGACCGGCACAGCCCTGGTGAGCGCTACGGTCGCGTCTACCAGATCAACTACCTGCGCTGCATCCTCTGCGGGCTGTGCATCGAGGCGTGCCCGACACGCGCACTGACGATGACCAACGAGTACGAGCTCGCCGACAACAACCGCGCCGACCTGATCTACGAGAAGAACGATCTCCTCGCCCCGCTGCTGCCCGGCATGGTCGAGCCGCCGCACGAGATGATGATCAGCGACGACCACCAGGACTACTACCGCGGCAAGTCGCTGCCGATCTTCCCGATCGACTCGGCCATGAACGCCGAGGTCAACCCCGCCGGTGAACCGGGGGGTGCCGTGTGACCGCGTTCTGGTTCCTCGCGCCGATCATGGTGATCGCCGCGTTGGGTCTCGTCTTCGCCCGCAAGGCCGTCCACGCCGCCCTCTGCCTGGCCGTCGTGATGATCAGCCTCGCGGTGCTCTACGCCGCACAGGGCGCACCGTTCCTGTTCGCGGTGCAGATCATCGTCTACACCGGCGCGATCATGATGCTGTTCCTGTTCGTCCTGATGCTGGTCGGCGTCGACTCGTCCGACGCGGTCAAGGAGACGATCGGTGGCCAGCGCCTCGCTGCCGGCATCATCGGGCTGATCTTCGGCATCACCGTCGTGCTCGCGATCGGCCAGACCGTCTCCGGCGCCGTCGTGGGACTCAAGGCCGCCAACGGCAACGGCAATCCGTACGGGCTCAGCGAGCTCTTGTTCGGCAAGTACGTCCTGGCGTTCGAGTTCACCAGCGCTCTACTGATCACTGCGGCGCTGGGCGCGATGGTGCTGGCCCACAAGGAGCGCCTGACCGTACGCCACTCGCAGGCCGACATCGCCGCCCGTCGCATGCGCGAGTACGCCGAGTCCGGCCGCCACCCCGGCCCGTTGCCGGCGCCCGGCGTCTTCGCCCGGCACAACGCGGTCGACACCCCGGCTCTACTGCCTGACGGCTCCCCGCTCGAGAACTCGGTCTCCGACAGCATCGTGGGTCGCGGCCAGGTGCGTCAGGGGTTCGAGGACGACATCGACAAGCTCGTCGAGCAGGTCGGCGACGAGCAGCCGTCCGACGAGTTGTTCGGAGGCGAGAAGTGAACGAGTACATCACGCTGTCGCTCATCCTGTTCACGATCGGCTCGGTCGGCGTCCTCGTGCGTCGCAACGCGATCGTCGTCTTCATGTGCATCGAGCTCATGCTCAACGCGACCAACCTCGCGTTCGTCAGCTTCTCGCGGCAGAACGGCAACCTCGACGGGCAGGTGGCGGCGTTCTTCGTCATGGTCGTCGCGGCCGCCGAGGTCGTCGTGGGCCTGTCGATCATCGTGTCCATCTATCGCGCGCGTCGTTCGGCCTCGGTCGACGAGGCGAGCCTCTTGAAGTCCTAGGGGGACCACGATGTTCGATCTCCAATGGCTGCTGATCGCCATCCCGCTGGCCAGCGGTCTCGGCCTGCTCGTGTGGGGCAAGGAGGGCGACCGCTTCGGTCACCTCATCGGCACGGCCGCCTCGGCGCTGTCGTTCCTGTTCGGCGTGGTGCTGTTCGCGTCGCTGCTCGGCAAGGACGGCGAGGACCGGTCCCAGTCCACCAAGCTCTTCACCTGGATCGACGCCGGCTCGTTCCACGTCGACATGGGCTTCACGTTCGACCAGCTGTCGGGCCTGTTCGTCCTGCTGATCACGGGCGTCGGCACGCTGATCCACGTCTACTCGATCGGCTACATGGCGCACGACGAGCGGCGCCGCCGGTTCTTCGCGTTCCTCAACATCTTCATCGCCGCGATGCTGACGCTGGTGCTCGCGTCGGACTACCTCGTGCTGTTCCTCGGCTGGGAGGGTGTCGGCCTGGCGTCCTACCTGCTGATCGGCTTCTGGCAGCACAAGGACTCGGCCGCGGCGGCCGCCAAGAAGGCGTTCGTCGTCAACCGCGTCGGTGACCTCGGCATGGCCACCGGCATCATGCTGATGTTCTCCGAGTTCGGCACCTCGTCGATCCACGCAGTCAACGGCGCCATCACGAGCGCGTCGGGCTCGGTCGCCACGGCGCTCGGCCTGCTCCTGCTGCTCGGTGCGTGCGGCAAGTCCGCCCAGGTCCCGCTGCAGAGCTGGCTGCTCGACGCGATGGAGGGCCCGACCCCGGTCTCGGCCCTGATCCACGCCGCGACGATGGTCACCGCCGGCGTCTACCTCGTCGTACGCTCCAACGGCATCTTCGACGCGTCGGAGGCGGCTCGTATGGCCGTCATCGTCGTCGGCCTGGTCACGCTGCTCGCCGGCGCCTGGATCGGCTGCGCCAAGGACGACATCAAGAAGGCGCTCGCCGGCTCCACGATGAGCCAGATCGGCTACATGATGCTGGCCGCCGGCCTCGGCCCCGCCGGTTACGCGTTCGCGATCTTCCACCTCATCACCCACGGCTTCTTCAAGGCCAACATGTTCCTCGGCGCCGGATCGGTCATGCACGGCATGAACGACGACGTCGAGATGCGCCACTACGGCGGCCTTCGCACGTTCATGCCGATCACGTTCGCGACGTTCGGCCTCGGTTACCTCGCGATCATCGGCGTGCCGCCGTTCGCGGGGTTCTGGTCCAAGGACAAGATCATCGAGGCGGCGTTCGGCGAGAACTTCTGGGTCGGCCTCGGCGCACTGCTGGGCGCCGGCGTCACGGCGTTCTACATGACCCGCCTGATGATCATGACGTTCCTGTCCGAGAAGCGCTGGCGCGAGGACGTGCACCCGCACGAGTCGCCCAAGGTCATGACCTGGCCGCTGATCGGCCTCGCCGTCCTGTCCGCGCTCGGCGGCGTGCTGCTGGTGAGCAACTGGATCACCGAGTGGCTCGAGCCGCTCACGGGCCATGCCGAGCACGAAGAGCTCGCGGTCCCGGCGATCGTCCTGACGCTCATCATCACGGTCGTCGTCGCGATCGGTGTCTTCGCCGCGGTGGTGTTCTACCGGCGCGAGCCGATCGCCGCCGAGACCCCCGCCGACAGCTCGGTGTCGTTCTTCGCGCGTGCGGGTCGCCACGAGCTCTACGGCAACGAGCTCAACGACGCGATCGTCGTACGCCCGACACGTCACCTCACCCGGTTCCTGGTGTGGTTCGACGGCAAGGGGGTCGACGGCTTCGTCACCGGCGTCGCCGACCGGCTCGGTGACACCTCACAGTTCCTGCGCAAGCCGCAGACCGGCTATGTCCGTTCGTACGCACTCACGATGTTCGGCGGCGTTGCCGTCCTCGTCCTTGCCCTCCTGGCGGTGACCCTCGCATGATCCTGTCGATCCTCGCCGCGACTCCGATCGTGGGAGCGGTGCTCCTCGCGCTCCTGCCCCGTGAGCCCGCACCGCATCACCGGGCCAAGTACGTCGCGCTCGGCGTCTCGCTCATCACGCTCGTCCTGTCGCTGGTCGTCATGGCCAGGTTCGACCAGGACGCCGGCGGCTACCAGCTGACCGAGAAGCACGAGTGGATCAAGGTCTTCGGGGCCTACTACTCGCTCGGCGTCAACGGCATCGGCATCACGCTGATCCTGCTGACCACGATCCTGACGCCGATCGTGATCCTCGCGGCGTTCGGCGACCGGCTGCCCGATCCCAAGAGCACCAACGCCTACTTCGCCTGGATGCTCGCGGTCGAGGGCCTCGCGATCGGCGCGTTCGCCGCGACCGACGCGTTCTTGTTCTACGTCCTGTTCGAGGCGACGCTGATCCCGCTCTACTTCCTGATCGGCTCGTTCGGCGGGCCCAACCGGTCGTACGCCGCGGTCAAGTTCTTGATCTACAACCTCGTCGGCGGACTGCTGATGCTGGCCTCGATCGTCGGCCTGTACGTCATCAGCGCCCG
The DNA here is from genome assembly GCF_004134905.2 of Aeromicrobium ginsengisoli. Taxonomy (GTDB): domain Bacteria; phylum Actinomycetota; class Actinomycetes; order Propionibacteriales; family Nocardioidaceae; genus Aeromicrobium; species Aeromicrobium ginsengisoli. The sequence continues at coordinate 137,329 of NZ_SDPQ02000002.1, forward strand.
CCAGGGCCAGGCATCGTTCCTGCTCAGCGACCTGCAGAATCTCGACTTCAGCACCAACACCGAGCGGCTGCTGTTCCTCGGGTTCATGGCCGCGTTCGCGATCAAGGCCCCCCTGTGGCCGCTGCACACGTGGCTGCCGGACGCCGCAGGCCAGGCCACGCCGGGGACCTCGGTGCTGATGGTCAGCGTGATCGACAAGATCGGCACGTTCGGCATGATCCGCTGGTGCCTCGGACTGTTCCCGGGTGCATCGGACTGGGCCAGCCCCGTCGTCATCACGCTCGCGGTCATCAGCATCCTCTACGGTGCGCTGCTCGCGATCGGCCAGGACGACATCCGCCGGCTCATCGCGTTCACGTCGGTGTCGCACTTCGGCTTCATCATCCTCGGCATCTTCGCGTTCACGACGACGTCGCTTGCCGGCTCGACGCTCTACATGTTCAACCACGGCCTCTCGACCGCGGCGCTGTTCCTCGTCACCGGCATGATGATCGCCAGACGTGGCTCGGCGCGGATCTCCGACTTCGGCGGCGTGCAGAAGATCGCCCCGATCATGTCCGGCGTCCTGCTCGTGGCCGGCCTCTCGAGCCTGTCGCTGCCGGGCCTCGCGCCGTTCATCTCGGAGTTCCTCGTGCTCGCCGGTACGTTCACGAGATCGATCCCGGCGGCGGCGTTCGCGACGCTCGGCATCGTGCTCGCGGCGCTCTACATCCTGATCATGTACCAACGCGTCATGACCGGACCGCTCAAGGCCGGCAACGAGGGCGTGAGCGACCTCGACCACCGGGAGATGGCGTCGTTGACCCCTGCGATCATCCTGATCGTCGGGCTCGGGTTCTTCCCGCAGCCGCTGCTCAACGTCATCAACCCTGCGATCGACGAGGTGATCAGCCACGTCGGCAAGGGTGACCCGGCGCCCAAGACACCCGTCCAGATCGATGCCCCAGCCACGCAGGAAGGAGGACACGAATGATCGCCACGTTCGCGTCCGCGACCGACCTGCCCCCGATCTCCGCGCCGGACATCGAGTACTCGCTGCTGGCTCCGGTCTTCATCATCGCCGGCGTCGCGGTCCTCGGCGTCATCGTCGAGGCCTTCTGGCCCCGCAGCTCACGCTTCCTCGTACAGGCCGGCATCGCCGTGCTCGGCATCGTGGCGGCGTTCGCCGACACGATCTGGGTGTTCGTGCACCTCGACAAGCTCGACGGCTCCCGGCTCGCCCGTGGCCAGGTCGCTGCTGAGGGTGCCTTGGCGGTCGACGGCCCGGGCGTGTTCGCCTGGGGCATCCTGCTGATCTTCGGCCTGCTGAGCATGCTGCTGTTCGCCGAGCGCCGCCTGGAGGGTGGGCTCAGCGGGTTCACCGGCCGGGCCGCCGATGCGCCGGGCTCGGCGTCAGAGGCCGAGGCCATCAAGCACCGCGTCGAGCACACCGAGGTCTTCCCGCTCGCGCTGTTCGCGCTCGTCGGCATGATGCTGTTCGCGACGTCCAACGACCTGCTGACGATGTTCGTCGCGCTCGAGGTCCTGAGCCTGCCGCTCTACCTGCTGTGCGGCCTCGCCCGTCGTCGCCGGCTCATGAGCCAGGAGGCCGCGCTCAAGTACTTCCTGCTGGGTGCGTTCTCGTCGGTGTTCTTCCTCTACGGCATCGCCCTCACGTACGGCTACGCCGGCAGCTTCCGGCTCTCCGACATCGATGTCGCGGTGACCAACCGCACGGGTGGCGAGAACATGCTGCTCGCCGCCACGGCCCTGATGGCGGTCGGCCTGCTGTTCAAGATCGGCGCGGTGCCGTTCCACACCTGGACCCCGGACGTCTATCAAGGCGCGCCGACGCCCGTCACGGCGTTCATGGCGGCCGGCACCAAGGCTGCGGCCTTCCTTGCGCTGCTCCGCGTGTTCTTCGTGGCGTTCGGCGGTTCGTCGTGGGACTGGCGACCGATCATCGTCGCGATCGCGATCATCACGATGTTCCTCGGCGCCGTAGTCTCGATCTCGCAGACCGACGTCAAGCGCATGCTGGCCTACTCCTCGATCGCCCACGCTGGCTTCCTGCTCGTCGGGTTCGTCGGTGCGTACGCCGGCAGCCAGGACTCGTCGCGGATCACCTCGACCTCGAGCATCTTGTTCTACCTCACGGTCTACGGCGTCTCGTCGATCGGCGCGTTCGCGGTCGTGACCCTCGTACGCGACTCCGGTGGCGAGACGACGCACCTCTCGAAGTGGGCCGGCCTCGGCAAGACGTCGCCGGTGCTCGCGGGCTCGTTCGCGCTGTTCATGCTGTCGTTCGCCGGCATCCCGCTGACGGGTGGCTTCATCGGCAAGTGGACCGTGTTCAGCGCCGCGTGGTCGGGTGGCTTCTGGTGGCTCGTCGTGATCGGTGTGCTCGTCAGCGCCCTGGCGGCCTACTTCTACGTGCGGGTCATCGTGCTGATGTTCTTCACCGACCCCGTCGGCGAGGGCCCGACGGTCGCGGTGCCGAGCGTCCTGACGACCACGGTGCTCGCCGTGGCTGTGATCGCCACCCTGGGACTCGGTATCATTCCGGGACCGCTGCTGGATCTTGCTCAGCATGCAGGCGCCTTCGTGCGCTGATCCATTCCCTAGGAGCTCCGCGTGTCCCGTCTGGGTGTCTCGTTCACCGACCCGACCCTGGAGGCGCGCGTCCTGGCGGGCGTCGAGCAGGTCGAGGTGCAGCTCGCTGCCGCCGTCGACAGCCCGGAGAAGTTCGTCGCGGAGGCGGCTGCTCACCTGCTCAATGCGGGCGGCAAGCGCTTCCGCCCCCTGCTGGTGATGCTCAGCGCGGAGTTCGGCGAGTCCGCCAACCCTGACGTCGTGCGCTCCGCGGTCGTCGTGGAGCTGACGCACCTGGCCACCCTCTATCACGACGACGTGATGGACGAGGCCGACAAGCGCCGCGGCGCCCCCAGCGCCAACGCGCGCTGGGACAACTCGGTCGCGATCCTGGTCGGCGACTACCTCTTCGCCCAGGCTTCCGACCTGGTGTCCGACCTGGGACCCGACGCCGTGCGCATCCAGGCGCGTACGTTCTCCCGTCTCGTGCAGGGCCAGATCCGCGAGACCCTCGGCCCGTCGGAGGATGACGACGCCCTCGCGCACTACTTGTCGGTCGTCGCGGACAAGACCGGATCGCTGATCGCCACGGCGGCCCTGTTCGGCGCCAAGATGGCCGGCGCCTCGGTCGACGTGCAGGAGACGCTCAGCGAGTTCGGCGAGCGGATCGGCGCGGCGTTCCAGCTCAGCGACGACATCATCGACATCGCCAGCGAGACGGGCGACTCGGGCAAGACGCCCGGCACCGACCTGCGCGAGGGCGTCCCGACGCTGCCGACCCTGATCGCCTTGCGGTCGACCGACGCCGGGAGCGAGCGGCTGCGATCCCTGCTGGCCAAGCCGTTGACCGACGACTCCGAGCTCGACGAGGCGATCCGGCTGCTGCGCCTGCACCCGGCGATGACCGAGGCCCGCACCTATGTCCAGGCCGAGGCCGATGCGGCAAGCGCCCTGCTCGCCAAGCTGCCCGACGTACCGGCTCGCGCCGCTCTGCAAGCCCTCTGCGACACCGTCGCCACCCGCCTCGGTTGAGCCCGAGCTAGATCGGGGCGACTTCGGTCGGGACCACGCGGCGGCGTCGACTCGTGATCGCGTCGACCGTGAAGATGACGAGGGCGATCCAGACCAGGATGAAGCCGATCCACCGCTCGGTCGTCATCGTCTCGTCGAAGATCGTCAGGCCCGTGATGAACTGGATGATCGGGCCGAGGTACTGCAGGATCCCGATCGTCGTCAGGGTCAGGCGCGTGGCCGCGGCCCCGAACAGCAGGAGCGGGATCGCAGTGACCACACCCGTGCCGACCAGCAGCGCAGCATTGCCGGGGCCGTCGTGCCCGAACGTCAGGTCGCCGCGGAGCTGCAGCACGACCAGGAACGCCACGGCGACGGGGAACAGGATCGCGGTCTCCATGCCGAGGCCCTCGAACGCGCCGAGGTTGGCCTTCTTCTTGAGGAACCCGTACGCCGCGAACGAGAATGCCACGAGCAAGGCGATCCACGGCAGACGTCCGTAACCGATCGACAGCACGACGACCGCGAGGACGCCGATGCCGATGGCACCCCACTGCGCCGGCCGCAGCGTCTCCTTGAGCACGAACACACCGAGCAGCACCGTGACGAGCGGGTTGATGAAGTAGCCCAGCGAGGTCTCGACGACGTGCCCGTTGGTGACGCCGTAGATGAAGCCGCCCCAGTTGAGCGCGATCGTGATCGACGCGAACGTCAGGATCACCATGAGCCGCCGGTCGCGGGCGATCGCGATGAACGTCGACCACTTGCCCATCGCGGTGATCGAGACGAGCACGAAGACCATCGACCACACGAAGCGATGCGCCAGGATCTCCAGCGAGCTCGCCGGGTCGAGCAGCGGCCAGTAGAGCGGGAAGAATCCCCAGCAGAGATAGGCGGCGACTCCGAGGCCCACACCGCTCTTGGAGTCGTTCACCAGATGAGGGTACGCCCGACCCGGCCCGCCCCGTCCCGACGCTGGCATCGCCGCGAAAGGTTGGCTGGAATTCGCCGAAGTCTGACCGTCGGTGCACCATGACCACATGAGCACGACGCCGCGCTGGTTCACCGACATGAAGGACGGCCACTCCGAGTGGTACGTCGAGCGCTTCCGCACGATGGCCGCCGAGGGTGCAGATCTCGGCGGCGAGGCGCGCTTGATCGACGCGATCGCCGCGCCGGGTTCACGCATCCTCGACGCAGGGTGCGGTCCCGGCCGGGTCGGCGCCGTCCTGCACGACCGCGGCCACACCGTCGTCGGGGTCGACGCGGATCCGGTCCTGATCGCCGCCGCGCGCGAAGACCATCCCGGGCCGCGTTGGCTGGTCGCTGACCTGGCTGAGCTGGACCTCGACGAGGAGCCGTTCGACGTCGCCGTCGTGGCCGGCAACGTCATGGTCTTCGTGGCGCCGGGCACCGAGGCCGAGGTGCTGCGCCGCCTGCGGGCCCATCTACGTACGGACGGCCGGATCGTGCTGGGCTTCGCGCTCGACCGGGGCTACGGCCTCGAGCAGCTCGACGCCGACGTCGCGATCGCCGGGCTCGAGCTCGAGCAACGCTTCGCGACGTGGGACCTGGTGCCGTTCACCGACGACGCCGGCTTCGCCGTCACATTCCTGCGTGTGCCCTGAGTCACCGCGGTCGCGGCTTGCGCTGGAGTGCGCTCCAGGTCATACCGTCGAAGGCATGGACAGCACCAGCACTTTCACCGGCAAGACCTGGTTCATCACCGGCACCTCGCGAGGCTTCGGGCGCGAGTGGGCCGCGGCCGCCCTGGGCCGCGGCGACCGCGTCGCCGCCACCGCGCGCGACACGAGCAGCCTCGACGACCTGGTCGACACGTACGGCGACGCGATCATGCCGATCGCCCTCGACGTCAACGACCGGGATGCCGACTTCGCCGCCGTCGCGGCCGCACACCAGCACTTCGGTCGGCTCGATGTCGTCGTCAACAACGCCGGCTACGGCCACTTCGGCTTCATCGAGGAGATCACCGAGAGCGAGGCCCGGGCGCAGCTCGAGACCAATGTCTTCGGCGCCCTCTGGGTGACCCAGGCGGCGCTGCCGTTCCTGCGCGAGCAGGGCTCGGGGCACATCGTCCAGGTCTCGTCGATCGGCGGGATCTCAGCGTTCCCCATGGTCGGGATCTATCACGCCTCGAAGTGGGCGCTCGAAGGCTTCTCGCAGGCGCTGGCGCAGGAGGTCGCCGACTTCGGCATCCGCGTCACGTTGATCGAGCCGGGCGGGTTCACGACAGACTGGGCGGGCGACTCGGCCGCACGTTCCCAGACCCATCCCGCGTACGACGAGATGCGCGCCAAGACCCAGCAGTGGCGGGCCCAGCGCAACGCCACGCCCGGCGATCCCGTGGCTTCGGCGGCGGCGATACTCGAGGTCGTCGATGCGGAGGAACCACCGCTGCGGGTCTTCTTCGGCGCGGCGCCCCTCGACATCGCGAAGGCCGACTACGCGGGGCGGCTCGAGACCTGGGAGCAGTGGAACCACGTGTCGCTCCTCGCACAGGGCTGACGCCGTCGCTGATCGGCTAGCGTCATCGCATGCTGGCCGCCGATCGCTTCGAGACGTACGGGCCGTCACACCTGACGGTGCTCGCGATCTTCGCGGTCGGCGCCGTGCTGGTCGTGCTGGCCGGTCGGCGCCTGGATGGGACGGCGGAGCGGACGGTGCGGCGTACGTTCGCGGTCGCGATCCTCGCGGTCACGGTGCCGCTGCAGATCCTGCAGTTCACGCCCGACGAGTGGAACCTGCAGACCTCGCTGCCGTTCCAGCTCTGCGACCTCGCCTGGATGTTCGCCGTGCATGCGCTCTGGACCCGCAACCGGCTCAGCGCGACGATCACCTACCTGTGGGGCATCACGCTCACGACCCAGGGCATGCTGACGCCCGACCTCGCGTCGGAGTTCCCCGAGGCGCGGTTCCTGATGTTCTGGGGCATGCACCTGCTGATCGTCTGGTCGTCGCTGTTCCTCGTGCCCGGCCTGCGGATCCTGCCCACCTGGCACACGTACCGGCAGACCGTCGCGATCACGCTGGCCTGGGCCGTCAGCGCGTACGTCTTCAACGTCGTCGCGGACACCAACTACGGCTACCTCAACCGGCTGCCCAAGAACTCTTCGCTGCTGGACTACCTCGGGCCGTGGCCGATGTTCGTCGTGCTCGAGATCGCGATCGTCGCGGTCGTGTGGGCGCTCCTGACCTGGCCGTGGACCCGCACGGAGTCCGCATCGTCAGGCGACCCAATCGGCGGGGTCGGACATCGCGGGACCGATCTTCCCTAGAGTGTTCCCATGGACGCCTACCTCGACGACTACACGGCGGTCGGCGTCATCATCCTCGCCGGCATCGTGCTCGCCGCAGGGATGCTCGGGGTCAACCGCCTGATGCGTCCGCGGGTCGCCGCCCGCGAGAAGCAGCTGACGTACGAGTCGGGCGTCGACCCGGTCGGCGCAGGCTGGGCGCAGTCGACGGTTCGCTACTACGTCTACGCGTTCCTCTACGTGATCTTCGCGGTCGACGCGGTCTTCCTGTTCCCCTGGGCGGTGGTGCTCGAGGACATCGGCCGGGCCGCCGCGGTCGAGATGGGCATCTTCATCGGGATCCTCGTCGTGGGGCTCGCGTACGCCTGGCGCAAGGGAGTGCTGTCGTGGACCTAGACCGTCCCGGCCAGGTCGACCTGCCGATGCCGACGCTTGCTCCGCCGACGCTCGGAGCCGGATCGGCGTACGCGCCCAAGCCCGCGCGCTACCTGCTCAACTGGGGTCGCAAGTACTCCCTCTGGGTCTTCAACTTCGGCCTCGCGTGCTGCGCGATCGAGTTCATCGCGACGTCGATGTCGCGCCACGACTTCATCCGGCTCGGCGTCATCCCGTTCGCGCCCGGCCCGCGTCAGGCCGACCTGATGGTCGTGTCGGGCACCGTGACCGACAAGATGGCGCCGGCGATCAAGCGGCTCTACGACCAGATGCCCGAGCCCAAGTACGTCATCAGCTTCGGCTCGTGCGCCAACTCCGGCGGGCCCTACTGGGACTCCTACTGCGTCACCAAGGGCGTCGACCAGATCATTCCCGTCGACGTGTACGTCCCCGGCTGCCCGCCGCGTCCCGAGGCGCTGCTCAACGGCATCGTCACGCTGCAGGATAAGATTGCCGGCGAGAACCTCGCGGACCGCTACCAGCGCCCGGCCACCTCGCTGCTGTCCCCTCGCATGGCCCTTCGACAGGCTCAGGAACCGGGGGATTCGTGACGCTGGAGGACAATGGCTTCGGCCCGCCGCACCGCGTCGTCGAGGCAGCCGAGTGGCACGACGCCGTCGCGCAGCTCAAGCGCGACGGTTACACCTACTTCGACTGGCTCTCGGCCGTCGACGAGCACCCCGAGGGCTTCCGGCTCGTGCTGCACGTGGCGCGGGTCCCTTCGACGAGCTCAGGGGGCGGGGGCCTGGACCACCTGCTCATGGTGACGTACCTCGACCGCGATGCCGCTGCGGTGGCGTCGATCGCCGATGTCTACGCAGGCGCTTCGTGGCACGAGCGCGAGACGCACGAGATGTTCGGCATCGACTTCGGCCTCGAGTTGGAGCCGCTGCTCCTCCCGGACGGCTTCGAGGGGCATCCGCTCCGCAAGGAGTTCGTGCTGGCGTCGCGCGTCGCCAAGCCGTGGCCCGGAGCCAAGGAGCCGGGGGAGAGCGATGCCGAGTCGACGCACTCACCCGGCCGCCGCCGGATCAAGCCGCCAGGCGTGCCCGATCCCGAGGACTGGGGTCCGGGCAAGACCTCAAGGACCGAAGGGGACGCCGATGCCTGACGTCGTCGACGTGGTCCTGCGCTGCGTCCTCGTGCTGGCCGTCTTCATGGTGCTGCCGCTGGTCATCGGCCAGATGGAGCACAAGGCCATGGCGCACATGCAGAGCCGGGTCGGCCCGATGGCGGCCGGCGGGTTCCACGGCTGGGCGCAGCTCCTCGCCGACGGCGTGAAGTTCGTCCAGAAGGAGAGCATCACCCCGGTCGCCGCCGATCGCCGGGTCTTCGAGCTCGCGCCGGCCGTTGCGCTCGCGCCCTACCTCGTGGCGCTCCTGGCGATCCCGCTCGGGCCGTTCTTCGGGCAGGGCAACCTGATCGGCCAGGACCTCGACCTCGGCCTGTTCTTCGTGCTCGCGGCGATGAGCGTCGGCGTGCTCGGCACGCTGATGGGCGGCCTCGGCAGCGGCAACAAGTACTCCTACATCGGCGGCATGCGGGTCGCGGCCCAGCTCATGTCGTACGAGCTGCCGATGGTCCTCGCCGCGGCCAGCGTCGCGATGGCCGCCGGCACGCTCTCGCTCGTCGGCATCGCCCAGCAGTGGGAGCCGTGGTGGCTCATCACCCAGCTGCCGGGGCTCATCGTGTTCTTCGTGGCGGGGCTCGCCGAGCTGCAGCGTCCGCCTTTCGACGCGCCGCTCGCTGACGCCGAGCTCGTCATGGGACCGCTGACCGAGTACGGCGGCATGCGCTTTGCGATGTTCCTGCTCGCCGAGTACGCCGGCATCCTCGTGCTCTCGGCGCTCACGACGGTGCTGTTCCTCGGCGGGTGGGCCGGGCCGTTCTCCGATCACATCGGCTGGCTGTGGACGTTGGTCAAGGTCATGGCGGTGGCGTTCCTGGTGATCTGGGCACGCGTCGCCTATCCCCGGCTCCGCGAGGACCAGGTCAACTCGCTGGCCTGGAAGGTCCTCGTGCCGGTCGCCCTCGCCCAGATCACGCTGACAACAGTGCTGGTGGTCGCATGAGCGAGCGCCAGCGAGCGAATCAGGCGGCGGCATGAGCATGTTCGGAAAAGGCCTGCTGCAGGGCCTCAAGGTCACGTTCAAGAACCTCACCCGACGATCCGTCACGGCGCACTATCCCGACGTGCAGCCCGACCTGCCACCCCGCAGCCGGGGCGTCATCGCGCTGCAGGAGGAGAACTGCACGTCGTGCATGCTGTGCGCCCGCGAGTGCCCCTCGTGGTGCATCACGATCGACTCGCACAAGGAGACGATCCCCGCGACGACCGAGGGAGGTCGCGACCGCAGCCAGAACGTGCTCGACACGTTCGACATCGACTACTCGCTCTGCATGTACTGCAGCATCTGCATCGAGGTCTGCCCGTTCGACGCCCTGCACTGGTCGCCGGAGTTCGCGTACGCGGAGGGTGACATCGTCGACCTCACGCACGACATGAACCGGCTGCGCGAGTGGATGTGGACGGTGCCCGCGCCCCAGGCGCTCGACCCCGGGGCCGAGCCGTCCAAGGAGCTCGCCGCCTACGAGGCCGCCGCGGAGGAATCCGAGTGAGCGCCACCGAGATCGTCTTCCTGCTGTTCGCCGCCCTCGCCGTCGGGTCGGCGCTGCTGGCCATGACGACCAACCAGCTCGTCCACTCGGCCCTGTGGCTCGTCGTGACGCTCGGCGCCGTCGCCGGTTGCTTCGTGCTGATGACCGCCGAGTTCGTCGCGTGGGTGCAGGTGCTCGTCTACGTCGGGTCGGTCGTCGTGCTCGTGATCTTCGCCCTGATGCTGACGCGCCAGCAGTCGACGATCTCCGCCGAGGTCACCGGCAACCGGTGGACCGCCGCGGTGCTCGGACTCGTCGCCGCCGTCGGGCTGGGCGCCACGGTCATCAGCGGATTCCACGGTGAGCGCATCGAGGGGCACCGCATCGGCACCGCCCGCTCGCTCGGCGACGCCTTGTTCAACGACTGGGTGCTCCCGTTCGAGATCCTCAGCGGTGTCCTGCTCGCGGCGCTGGTCGGCGCGATCGTCATCTCCCGGTCGGGAACCGAACGCTGATGCCCCTGCTCTATCCGCTGGTGCTGTCGGCCGCGCTGTTCGGCATCGGGCTCTACGGCGTCCTCGCCCGCCGCAATGCGGTCCTGATGCTGCTTGGCGTCGAGCTCATGCTCAACGCGGTCAACCTCAACCTCGTGGCGTTCGATGCGTGGTTCGCCGACACGATCCACACCGGTCAGGTCCTCACGCTGTTCACCATCACGCTCGCGGCCGCCGAGATCGGCCTCGGCTTGGCGATCGTCCTCGCGCTGTTCCGCGCCGTGCGCACGGTCGACGTCGACGAAGTCGGTGCTGAGCGGTGAGGCGCAGCTGGCTCTACGTCGTCCTGACCGCCGCGCTCGCCGTGGCGGTCGCCGTGTGGGCGGTCCCGCACCTCGACGGTGACCCGACGACCAAGGTCTGGATCGAGGGCAACGACCTGCTCGCCGTCTCGCTCGCGACCCACGTCGACAGCCTCTCCGCGCAGGTGCTGCTGCTCGCCGTCGGCGTCGGCCTGCTGGTGCAGATCTACTCCACGGCCTACCTCGGTCATCACCCGCGCTATCGCTCGTACGCCCTCGTGATCGTGCTGTTCCTGCTCGGCATGATCGCGGTCGTCGTTGCCGACGACCTGTTCGTGCTCCTGATCGGCTGGGAGGTCATGGGGCTGTGCTCCTACCTGCTCATCGGGCACGAGTGGCAGACCCCGATCGCCCGGTCCGGCGCCGCCAAGGCGTTCCTCATGACCCGCATCGCCGACCTCGGGCTGCTCGTCGGGATCCTGGCGATCGGTCAGACGTACGGCACCTATCGCATCAGCGAGGTGCTGGCGCAGGAGCCCAAGAACTCCACCGCGATCGGGCTGCTGCTGCTCGTCGCCGTGGTCGGCAAGTCGGCGCAGTTCCCGCTGCACACGTGGCTGCCCGACGCGATGCCCGGCCCGACGCCGATCACCGCCTTGATCCACGCCGCGACGATGGTCGCCGCCGGCGTCTACCTCGTCGCCCGGCTGCTGCCGATCCTCGAGCCGTCCGAGCTTGTCATGACGTTGCTGGCGGTGATCTCGGCGATCACGATGCTGCTCGGTGCGCTGTTCGCACTGGTGCAGACCGACCTCAAACGCGCGCTCGCGTGGTCGACGGTCAGCCAGCTCGCGTTCATGTTCGCGGCGCTCTCGGTCGGCGACAGCGACGCCGGCACCGACCACCTGCTGTCGCACGGTGCGTTCAAGGCACTGCTGTTCCTCGGCTGCGGCTGTGTCATGCACGCGGTCGGATCGAGTGCGCTGTCGGCGATGGGCGGGCTGCGTCTGCGCATGCCGGTGACGTTCTGGACCATGACGATCGGCTTCGCCGCCCTCGCCGGGGTCATCCCCACGGTCGGCTTCTTCACCAAGGACTCGGTGCTGCACGCGCTCGAGCACGGCCGTGACGAAGGACCGCTGCCCGGCGGCATCGCCGTCGCCGTCTTCTGCGTCGCGCTGGTGACGTCGTTCCTCACCGCGGCGTACGCCACGAGGCTCTGGCTGTTGGCCTTCCTTGCGCCGGCTGCCGAGGGCCGGACGGAGCCTCATGAGGCGCCGCGCGCGATGACCGGCCCACTCATCGTCCTCGCCGTCGCGACCTTCGCACTGTCGATCGGGCAGCCGTTCCACCTCGGCATCGGCCTGCTCTCGACGGCGGTCGCCGTGGCCGGCATCGGGGCGGTGCTCGCGCGTTGGCGTCGCGGCCGCTCACTCGACCTCGCGGCGCCATGGCTGGTCGCCGAGCTCGCTCTGGACCGCCCCTACTCCCGCTGGATCCCCGCGGGCCTCCGTTCGTCGGCCCGCGCGGTCGTCGACGTCGATCGTGACGGCATCGATGCATACTCCTACGGCTCAGCCAGCACCGCGCAGGTCGCCTCGCGCGTGCTCGGCCTGGTCCAGTCCGGCAACGTCCAGCGCTACGCCACGGTCATCGCCGCGGGCGTCATCGTCGTCACGGCAGCGGCGGTGATCTGGACATGATCGCCGCTGCGCTCACGATCCCGTTCGTCGTCGGGCTCGCCCTGCTGTTCCTCCGCACGCTGGTGTCCGGTCGTACGGCGGCCTGGCTCGGCGCGGTCGCGATGGCGGCGTCGCTGGTGCTGTTCGCGCTCGTCTGGGAGGGCAAGGACGCGATCTCCGGCGAGGTCGACGTCGAGTGGATCGACCTGCTCGGTGCGCGCCTGCACCTCGGCGCGACGGCGATCTCGTGGCCGTTCCTGCTGATGACGGCGTTCATCGGCGTGCTGTGCTGCGTCTGGCTGATCGCCGACGACACCGCGCCGGCGCTCGTCGGGCTCGTGCTGATCATCAGCGCGTCGTCGCTCGGGGTGTTCGCGTCGCTCGACTTCCTGCTGTTCTTCGTCTTCTTCGAGCTCGCGCTGATCCCGATGTGGTTCGTCATCGCGTGGTGGGGGAGTTCCAGCGTTGAGCCTTCGGCCGAAGGCGATCGCGGAGGGGGTCTCAAGAACGTTCCAGGCCCGGACCCTCGGCTCGCTGCTCGTAGCGCGGCCACGCGGTTCTTGCTGTTCACGGTCACCGGCTCGGCGCTGCTGCTGGTCGGCATCGTCCTGGTGGCCCGCGACAACGACTCGTTGCAGCTCACCGAGATCCGCGGCGGCCCACTCGCGGCTGCCGTGCTGATCGTCCTCGGCTTCGCCGTCAAGACCCCGCTCGTGCCGCTGCACACCTGGCTGCCCGATGCCCACAGCAAGGCGCCGACCGTCGGCTCGGTGCTGCTCGCCGCGGTGTTCCTCAAGCTCGGCACGTACGGGCTGATCATCGCCTCGTCGGTGCTCCCCGAAGGGTTCGCGGACGTCGCTCCGTACGTCGCGGGCGCCGGAGTCGTGGGCATCGTCTGGTCGGCGCTCGCCTGCTATGCGCAGGACGACCTCAAGCGGCTCATCGCCTACTCGAGCATCGGCCACATGGGCTTCGTCGCGCTGGCCATCTCGACCATGAGCCCGATCGGCATCGCCGCCGCCGTCTTCGGTTCCGTCGCCCACGGCGTCATCACGGGGCTGCTGTTCTTCCTGTCCGGCTCGCTCAAGGACCGGTTCGGCACCGCCTCGATGCGGGCCATCGGCCGCGGGCTCTATGCGCGTACGCCCTGGCTCGCCGTGGCGTTCGTGTTCGCCGCCGTCGCCAGCCTCGGGCTGCCGGGCCTCGCTGGGTTCTGGGGCGAGCTGCTGTCGCTGCGTGCCGCGTACGAGGTCGGTGAGGTGCTCGACAAGCCGTTCGCCTGGACCGCCGTCGGGTTCGCGGTGCTCGGCGTCGCGCTCACCACGGCCTACTTCGTCAGGGCGATCCGCCTGCTGGCGCAGGGTGAGCCGGTCGCGCAGGACGCCGACCGCGACCTCACCGTGCGTGAGACTGTCGTCGCCGTCGCGCTCGTGGCCTCGATCGTCGTGCTCGGCCTCGCGCCCGGGCTGATCGTCGGTCTCTACGACTTCTCGGCCGTCACGTACTCCGGCACCTACACCCCGGTGGCGCCATGAACATCCCCGTGGAGTGGAGCGTCGCCGGTCCGGCCGTCATCGTCGCGATCGGCGCGCTCGTCGCCTTGCTGGTCGACGCGTTCTATCCCCGTCGCACGTGGCTCGGCTCGGGCCTGCCGTCCAGCGTCGCCCTGCTCTGGGGCGGGATCGAGCTGATCCGCTTGCGGGACGACATCGTGCCGTCGACGTTCGCGCTCTCCCTGATCGTGCTGGCCGGCACGCTGATCGTCGTCGTGGCGTCCAACGTCATGAACTTCGAGAACGCGATGCCGCCGGGGGAGTACCACTTCCTCGTCCTCGCGGCCGCCAGCGGAGCGCTGATGATGGTCGCCGCGCGCGACCTGGTGACGTTGATCGTCGCGCTCGAGCTGCTGTCGTTGCCGTCGATCGCGCTCGTCGGGCTGCGCCAGGGCGACAGTCGCGCGATCCGCTCGGCGTGGACGTTCTTCCTCGCCTCGGTGGTGTCGACCGCGATCACGCTGATGGGCGTCTCGCTGCTCTACGGCGTCGCCGGGACGCTCGACTACGACGGTCTCGCTGCGGGGCTGCGTGACACCGAGATGCCGGACGGCGTCGTCGCGGTCGCGGTGGTGCTGACGATCGTCGGGCTGCTGTTCAAGCTCGGCGCGGTGCCGTTCCACGTGTGGATCCCCGACACCTATCTCGGTGCTCCCGTCATGGTCGCGGGCTTCCTGTCGTCGGTGTCCAAGGCCGCGTCGCTGGGCGCGGTGCTGACCTTGTTGTCGGCGGCGTTGCCGCACACGTACGACACGTGGCAGCCGCTCATGGCGATCATCGCCGCGGCCACCATGACCGTGGGCAACCTCGGCGCGCTGCGGCAGACCAACGCCGTCGGGATGCTGGCGTGGTCGTCGGTCGCGCAGGCCGGGTTCCTGATCGCCCCCGCCGCGGCACTGCTGACCACCGACGGTCTGAGCGCGCCGGTGCAGTATCTCGCGGTCTATGCCCTCGCCAACCTCGTCGCGTTCGCGGCCCTCGCCGTCGTGCTCCGGCTGCGCGGCAGTCTGGACTACAGCGAGCTCAAGGGCCTCGCGCGCACGGACCCGCCGACCGGCGTGCCGCTCGTCATGGCGGCCCTGACCCTTGCCGGCTTCCCGCCTGCGGTCATCGGGCTCGTCACCAAGTACGTCGTCATCCGCCCTGTCATCGAGGGCGACCACGTCTGGCTCGCTGTCGTCATGGCGGTCAACGTGATGCTGGGGCTGGCCTACTACCTGCGGTTCGTCGCGGTGCTCGTCGACCGGCCGGCGATCGACGACCCCTACCGCAGCCCGTCCCCGCCGGTCTCGATCCGCATCTCCAAGGCCGCCGTGCTGATCGGCACCGCCGGCCTCGTGGCGCTGAGCGCCTGGCCCGACCTGCTGCTGTCGAACCTGCCCTGATTCCCGCTGGGCCTGACGTTTCTGTCGCGAATCGCCGTGTCGACCCAGCAGAAACGTCAGTCTCAGCGGGTCGCCTAGCGGTAGTTGACGAACTGCACCGCGAAGTCGAGGTCGGCGCCCTTGACCAGCGCGATGACCTCCTGCAGGTCGTCGCGCTTCTTGCTGCTGACCCGGAGCTCGTCGCCCTGGATCTGGACCTTGACGCCCTTGGGACCCTCGTCGCGGATCAGCTTGGAGACCTTCTTGGCCTGCTCCTGGCTGATGCCCTCGGTAATTGTCGACGAGATCCGTACTTCCTTGCCGGACTGGCGGGGCTCACCCTCCTCGAGGGTCTTGAGCGAGATGCCGCGCTTGATCAGCTTGTCCTTGAAGACGTCCAGGACCGCGAGGGCTCGCTCGTCGGCATTGGCCTTGACCTCGATGCCGAACTCGCCGCTCCAGTCGATCGACGCGCCGGTGTTCTTGAAGTCATAGCGCTGGTTGATCTCCTTGACCGTCTGGTTCAGCGCGTTGTCGACCTCCTGGCGGTCGATCTTGTTGACGATGTCGAAGGAAGAGTCGGCCATGAGTGCTCCTGGTCGTGCGCCGCGGGGATCTGATTTCTCTCACCCTAATCGGCTGCGATAGTCTTGCTTGTCGTTGCCCCGGCAACACCCCCGGCAGGTTGCCCGAGTGGCCAAAGGGATCTGACTGTAAATCAGACGGCTCAGCCTACGCAGGTTCGAACCCTGCACCTGCCACGGGAATCGAGAAGGGCCTCCTTCCAGCGGAAGCGCTGGCGGGAGGCCCTTCTTCGTTGGCTTCTCGACTCGGCCAGGTGCCCTTTCCAGCCGTCAGATCACCAGGTGGGCGTAGTGGTCGGGCAGCTCGAGGTCGCCTCGCAGGATGCAGAACTCGTTGCCTTCGGGATCGGTGAGGGTCACCCAACCGCCGCCGTCCGGTCGGCGATGATCCGCGAACTCCGTCGCACCGAGAGCCAGCACCCGGTCGACCTCGTCATCGCGACTGAGGTCGAGGGGGCGAAGGTCGAAGTGGATCCGGTTCTTGATCTCCTTGCCCTCGGGCACCTCGATGAAGAGCACCCGTTGGCGACCGTCCGGCGAGAAGATCATGCACTCCTCGTGTCCGGGGAGATTGGGATCGGCGGGATCTTCCTTCATGTCGAGCACCTGCGCCCACCACGCCGACTGGGCGTAGGCGTTGCGAGAGTCGATCGTGGTGTGTGAGATACGCGATGTCATGACACCAAACCCTATGCCTGGAGTCGCGTTGGCCCGTCGGAACAGAACAATCGGCGACGGGATGGCCGCCGGACATGACGGAGCCCCTCGAGCCGGGTGGTCGGCGAGGGGCCCAGTCGCTCAGGACACCCATGGAGGTTGAAGGGGGCCTGAGCCTGTGTGCACCGGCAGGGGCGTGTTCACCCGCCGGCTCGTCATTCAATCTAGGGTCGGCCCGGGCGGCAGACAACCAACGCCAGGCAAACGTTCGGGGGCCCGCGATTCACCGGGCGTTCACGTCGTTGCGCCAAGGTGTGTTCAGTGTCGACATCAGACCTGAGCCCGCTGGTGTCCGGGAGCGCTTCGCCGCTCCTGCGATCGCCGCAGGCGCCGCCGGTGCGTACGTTGGTCGACATCCTGCGCCAGACGGCACTGGACAACCCCGACGCCTCCGCGCTCGACAACGGCTCGAACGTGCTCACGTACGAGGAGTTCTGCGAGGCGTCGGATGCGTTCGCCTCCGCTCTGCGCGAGCGGGGCGTGGGGCGCGGCGACCGGGTGGGGGTCCGGGTCGACTCGGGCACCCTCGACCTCTACGTCGCGATCATGGGGATCCTCGTCGCCGGCGCTGCCTACGTGCCGGTCGACGTCGACGACCCGGACTCCCGCGCTCGCACGGTGTTCGCCGAGGCGGATGTCGCGGCAGTGGTCGGCAACGAGCTGGTGATCACGTCACGACGACCCGGCAGCACAGCTTCGATCGACGAGGAGCCGTTGCCCGCCGACGACGCCTGGGTCATCTTCACGTCGGGCTCGACGGGTACGCCCAAGGGCGTCGCGGTCTCGCATCGGTCCGCCGCGGCGTTCGTCGACGCCGAGGCCGCACTGTTCCTCCGTGACGCGCCGTTGGGCCCCGGCGACCGCGTCATGGCCGGGCTCTCGGTGGCGTTCGACGCGTCGTGCGAGGAGATGTGGCTCGCCTGGCGGCACGGCGCGTGCCTGGTGCCGGCGCCCCGGTCGCTCGTCAAGAGCGGCAGCGACCTCGGCCCGTGGATGGTGGCCAACAGCATCACGGTCGTGTCGACCGTTCCGACCCTTGTCGCGCTGTGGCCGCCCGGCGTGCTCGACGACGTACGACTGCTGATCGTCGGCGGCGAGGCGTGCCCGCCTGAGATCGGCGAGCGGCTGGCTGCTCCGGGTCGCGAGCTGTGGAACACGTACGGTCCGACCGAGGCGACCGTGGTGGCGTGCGCTGCGCCGCTGGAGGCCGGCGTTCCGGTGCGCATCGGATTGCCGCTCGCCGGTTGGGACCTTGCCGTCGTCGATGCGAACGGCGAGCACGTCGGGCCCGGTGAGACGGGCGAGCTGATCATCGGCGGCGTCGGCCTGGCGCGCTACCTCGACCCGGTCAAGGACGCCGAGAAGTACGCGCCGATGCCGAGTCTCGGCTGGGATCGCGCCTATCGCAGCGGCGACCTGGTCGCCTACGACGGGGAGGGCCTGGTCTTCGTCGGCCGCGCGGACGAGCAGATCAAGATCGGCGGCCGGCGCATCGAGCTCGGCGAGATCGACAGCGCGCTGCTGGGGTTGCCCGGGGTCGCCGCAGCTGCTGCCGCGATCCGGACGACCGAGGCCGGCAACCGCATCCTCGTCGGCTACGTGGCGACCGAGCCCGGCTTCGACCTGGCCGCTGCGCTGACGGTGCTCCGTGGCCAGATGCCCGAAGCGCTCGTGCCGCGTCTTGCCCGGCTCGACACGATGCCCACCCGCACCTCCGGCAAGATCGATCGCGACTCGCTCCCGTGGCCGTTGCCCGGCCTGGACGCGTCGGCGGAAGAGAGCCACTTCGAGGGCACGAGCGCGTGGCTCAAGACGCTGTGGCTCGACCTGCTCGGCGCGGTCGTGACGAGTCCGGCCGACGACTTCTTCGTCCTCGGCGGTGGCAGCCTCAGCGCGGCCCAGCTGGTGGGCCGATTGCGGGAGAAGTTCCCCGAGGTCACGGTCGCCGACGTGTACGAGCATCCGTCCGTTGCGGCGCTCGCCGCGACGCTGGACGCGATGTCGAGCGAGCAGGCCCGGCAGAACTCACCGGTACGCCCGGTGCGCACCGTGACCCAAGCTGCCCAGATCATCCTGACGATCCCGTTGCGGACGTTGAGCGGCCTGCGGTGGCTGACCTGGCTCGCCGCCGGCAACCACGTCGCCGCCTCGATGCTCGACTGGACGTGGCTGCCGCAGATCGCGTGGGGCTGGATCGCGTTGGGGTGGCTGCTGCTGATCGCGCCTCCGGGCCGCATGCTCCTGGCCGCACTCGGCGCGCGTCTCCTGCTGCGCGGGGTCTCGCCGGGCGCTCACCCGCGCGGCGGCGGGGTGCACCTGCGCCTGTGGCTCGCCGAGCACCTGGCCGACGAGCTGCGCGCCGGCTCGCTCTCGGGCGCGGCGATGCTGACGACGTACGCGCGAGCGCTCGGCGCGCGCGTCGGATCGGACGTGGACCTGCACTCGTTGCCACCTGTCACGGGCCTGATCGACATCGGCAACGGCGCCTCGATCGAGCCCGAGGTCGACCTCAGCGGCCATTGGCTCGACGGCGACACCCTTCACATCGGCACGATCGCGATCGGCGCGGATGCCCGCATCGGCGTGCGGAGCCTGCTCGGTCCGGGCTCGCAGATCGGCGCCCGCGCGGAGATCGGACCGGGCTCGGCAGTCTTCGACACCGTCCCCGACGGCGAGTACTGGTCCGGTGCCCCGGCGCGTCTCAAGGGCCCCGCGCGTGGGCCGTTCACCAGCACCCGGGCCCCGCGTCGCCGTC
This sequence comes from Aeromicrobium ginsengisoli, assembly GCF_004134905.2. Classification (GTDB taxonomy): domain Bacteria; phylum Actinomycetota; class Actinomycetes; order Propionibacteriales; family Nocardioidaceae; genus Aeromicrobium; species Aeromicrobium ginsengisoli. The sequence continues at coordinate 156,670 of NZ_SDPQ02000002.1, forward strand.
GCTGGACCGCCGCGTACGCCATGGTCGCCGGTGGCATCGCGCTGCTGCCCGTGCTCGCCCTGGGCGCGGGCGCGCTCGCCGTCACCCCGTTCGTGGGATCCGCGGACAGCCTCGGCGAGGCATTCGCCCGCCTTGCGCTCGCGGCGCCGCTCGGCGTGCTGACGGGATTCGTCACCCTCGCCCTGCTCGTGCTGGCGGCCGTACGACTGCAGTCGATCGGCCTGGCCAGTGGCACGTACCCGGTGCACAGCTTCCGCGGCTGGCAGGCCTGGTCGGTCGTACGGCTGATGGACGACGCGCGCACCTGGCTGTTCCCGCTCTACTCCAGCACTGTCACCCCGGCGTGGCTTCGACTGCTCGGCGCCAAGATCGGTGAGGGAGTCGAAGCGTCCACCGTGCTGATGCTCCCGTCCCTGACGTCCGTCAACGACGGGGCGTTCCTCGCCGATGACACCATGCTCGGCATGTACGAGCTCGGCGGTGGCTGGCTGCGCATCGAGCAGGTCAAGATCGGCCGCCGCGCATTCGTCGGCAACTCGGGCATGACCGCGCCGGGACGCAAGGTGCCCAAAGGTGGGCTGGTCGCGGTGCTCTCGGCTGCGCCGCGTCGGTCCGAGGCCAAGGCCGGCACGTCCTGGCTGGGCAGCCCGCCGCAGAAGCTCCGACGATCCACCGACCCGACCGACGTCAGCCGGACGCATGCGCCGCCGCGCCGCGTCCGCGCGTGGCGGGCGCTGGTCGAGCTGGCGCGCGTCGTCCCGCTGATCGTGAACGGACTGCTCGGCCTGGTGGTCGTCGTCGGGCTGGAGCGGCTTGTCGGTGAGACCTGGCCGGTCGCCGCCGCGATGTCGGGTCTGGTGCTGATCGCTGCCGGTGCGGTGGCGGCTCTCGTCGCCGCTGGTGCCAAGTGGTCGCTGGTCGGCAAGGTCCGCTCAGCCGAGCATCCGTTGTGGAGCAGCTTCGTCTGGCGCAACGAGCTCGCCGACACGTTCGTCGAGGTGCTCGGCGCTCCGTGGCTGGCGCGAAGCGCGTCGGGCACCCCGGTGCTCAACCTCTGGTTGCGGTCGCTGGGCGCGCGCGTCGGCCGGGGCGTGTGGTGCGAGACGTACTGGCTGCCCGAGGCCGACCTGATCACCCTCGGGGCGGGAAGCACCGTCAACCGGGGCTGCGTGGTGCAGACCCACCTGTTCCATGATCGGATACTCAGCATGGACACCGTCACGCTCGAGCCCGGATCGACGCTCGGACCCCACAGCGTCATCCTCCCGGCCGCGACGATCGGTGCGCACGCCTCGATCGGCCCGGTGTCGCTCGTGATGCGCGGCGAGGCCGTCCCGAAGAAGACTCGCTGGATCGGCAACCCGATCGGGCCGTGGGCCGACGCCGACATCGCGGCACCGCGGTGACGCGCGCCGCTGCCGTAGGAGTGCAGGACGACCGCTACGTCCCGGACCATGGCGACCTGTCGTACGACGTCACGCACTACGACCTCCAGCTCGACTACAGCGTCGAGTCCAACCGGCTCTCGGGTCGCGCCACGATCACGGCCATCGCCGCGAGCGACCTCGACGAGCTCGAGCTGGACCTCTATCGCCTGCGCGCCTCCAAGGTCAGCGTCGATGGAGCGCCGGCCGCGAAATACACCCAGCGCAAGAATCGGCTGGTCGTACGCCCCCGCAGCACCGTCGCGGCCGGTGACACGTTCACGCTCGTGGTCGCCTATGCCGGGTCGCCCCAGCCCATGCCGGGTCTCGACGGCGACGCCGGCTGGGAGGAGCTCGCCGACGGCGTGATCGTCGCGTCGCAGCCGCACGGCGCCCCGTCGTGGTTCCCGTGCAACGACCGGCCGGCCAACAAGGCGACGTACGCCATCGAGATCACCGCGCCGTCCAACTACCGGGTCGTGGCCAACGGCGTCCTGGAGAGCAAGCGCCGCCGGTCGGCCGGAACGACGTGGCGTCACGTCGAGGAGGCGCCGATGGCGACCTACCTCGCGACGGTCCAGATCGGTCGCTACGACGTGGTGGAGACGGACAGCGACGTGCCGGTGCGCACGGTCTATCCCGCCGGCAAGAAGGCGACCAGCGGCGGGCCGTTCGCCCGGCAGGACGAGATGCTGGCGACGTTCGAGCGGCTGTTCGGGCCCTATCCGTTCGCCGCCTACACCGCCGTCATCACCGCGGACGAGCTCGACATCCCGTTGGAGGCGCAAGGCCTCGCGGTCTTCGGCTCCAACTTCGCCACTGACGAGTGGGACAGCGAACGTCTCGTCGCCCACGAGCTTGCCCACCAGTGGTTCGGCAACAGCGTGACCCTCGCGGGCTGGCGCGACATCTGGCTGCACGAAGGCTTCGCCTGCTACGCCGAATGGTTGTGGTCCGAGGAGTCGGGCCGTGAGCCGGCCGCGGACCACGCACGACTGCACTGGGATCGCCTGGCCGGGCTGGACCAGGACTTCCTGCTGGGTGACCCCGGCCCCGACCTGATGTTCGACGACCGGGTCTACAAGCGCGGTGCGCTGCTCCTGCATGCCCTCCGCACGGAGGTCGGCGACGATCGGTTCTTCGACGTCCTGCGGGCGTGGACCGAGCGGCATGCCCACGGCTCGGTGTCGACCGACGACTTCATCGCGTTGGCCGGTGAGGTGTGTGGTGCGTCGGTGGGTGGCGTGTTCGACGTGTGGCTGCGCGAGGTCAGCCTTCCGGCGATGCCGGAGTCATGAGCAGCTCGGGCGCTGCGTTCGACAGCACGGCGGCAGCGGCGACGTAGCCCGCAGGGCACTCGACGTCGTACATCCACACAGGTGAGTCCAGTGGTTCGGTCTCCGGCCATGCGACGAGTGCCGGTGCCGAGCCGGGCGGTGTCACCTCGACGAGGTCGGGATCGATCGTCAGCCCGTGACCCGTCGCCTTGACGACGCACTCCTTGCGGACCCACGTCGCCACATCGGGAGTGCCTCCCGGATGCAGGGCCTCGACATCGATCCCGACCGGACCGGCGTCGCAGACCGCGAGCACGGCGATCCCACCGGACCTGCTGAGGTTCACGTGGATCGGGCCATCGAGCCCGACGACGTACGGCTTGCCGTGCCGGTCGCTGCCGCACGCACGGCAGGCGCGGACGATGCGGGCGTTGCCGCTCACGGCGCCGGTGACGGCCTCGGCCAGTCGCGCCAGCCGCTCGTCGGCGGAGGCCGTCGAGGCCCACGCAACAACGAGCCGTCCGCTGACTCCATGCCTCACGTGTCGGGTCTATCACGCTCGCATGAGCGGTGTTCACTCCGTCGTCGCCGGACATCCACCCCGACGCCGCCGCCGAACCCTAGGTTGCACGCATGACCACTGACTTCGGGACGCCGACCCGCGTCGACATCGACCGCCTGGGCGACTACTCCGTCGTCGACATGGAGGACGACGACCCGGTCCTGCTCGACCACCGCGGGCAGCCGATCGACACCTGGCGCGAGGGCTATCCGTACGCGACCCGCATGGACGTGCAGGAGTACGACATGCAGAAGCGCTTGCTGCAGATCGAGCTGCTGAAGCTGCAGAACTGGATCAAGAGCACCGGTGGGCGGCTGGTGATCGTGTTCGAGGGCCGCGATGCAGCCGGCAAGGGCGGCACGATCAAGCGGTTCACCGAGCACCTCAACCCGCGCGGCGCACGGGTCGTCGCGCTGGAGAAGCCCAGTGAGCGCGAGGAGACCCAGTGGTACTTCCAGCGCTACGTCCAGCACCTGCCCGCCGCCGGCGAGATCGTGATGTTCGACCGGTCCTGGTACAACCGCGCCGGCGTCGAGCGGGTCATGGGGTTCTGCACGGACGACCAGTACGACGAGTTCATCCGGCAGGCGCCGACGTTCGAGAAGATGCTGGTCAACGACGGCCTGCACCTCATCAAGTTCTGGTTCTCGGTGTCGGCGTCCGAGCAACGTACGCGCTTCGCCATTCGTCAGGTCGATCCCGTCCGGCAGTGGAAGCTGTCGCCGATGGACCTGCAGTCGCTCGACAAGTGGGACGCCTACACCCGTGCCAAGGAGACGATGTTCGCGCGCACCGACACCGCCGTGGCGCCGTGGACCGTGGTCAAGAGCAATGACAAGAAGCGTGCTCGGGTCGAGTCGATGCGCCACGTGCTGGCCCAGTTCGACTACGACAACAAGGACCACGAGCTGGTCACGGCGCCCGATCCGCTGATCGTCGGACCCGCCGCTGAGCTGTTCCGCGACGCCACCGACTGACACGTCGCCAACGCCTTGCGTTGCAGCCTTCAGCGCGAGCTCACGCGGCGGAGCACCCAGCGTATGGGCCGGATGATGACCGGCGGCAGGAGCAGGTGGGCGCCTTGCGCCACGGTGCCGAGCACCGGACCTCGTGCGCGCATCCGTCGCGCCCAGGCCGGGGAGATGCGGGACGTGCCGATCGCGTCCTTCGCGCGGACCATCTCGACGGCGCTCCGGAAGTAAGGGGTCCCCCAGATCTGGTGCGAGGGACGGTCTCCCGACTCGAGCAGCTCCTCCACCCGATCGACGATGGCTCGCTTCGCCGGTTGGGTGCGGTCGCCGAAGTATCCGTCGAGCCACGCGGGGTCCGGCGAGCCGATCTCGTCCTTCTTGATCTCGTCGAACGTCCGCAGGAGGCCGCTGTCGAGGAACACGTGGTTGCCATAGCGCTCGTGTACCCCGAGGTCGAGGACCAGCGCGACCCGGCAGCCGTTGTCGATGGCCTCCAGGCACGCAGTGGACGACATCGTGAGGAGCAGGTCGACATGCGGCAGCTGTATGCCGATCGGCGTGTAGTCGATGAGGAAGTTCGCCGGGAGCTCGTCGCCCTTCAGCAGGTCGGCGGGGTGGTGGGCCATCCGGTGGAAGGTGTCCTCGCCAGGACGGTGGCGAGGCTTCAGGATGACCAGCCGGTCAGGGTGCTCACGTGCGTAGTCGATCAGCCGTCGGTAGACGTACAGCCGTTCGACCCGACTGCCGGGAACGGTCGGCTGGTCGGCGAACAGCACGCGCTGGATCTCACCGGTGCGTTCGGGCGCCGGGTCGCTCGAGAGGAACGGCAGGCCACTCAGCAGGAGATTGCCGTCGGACAGCCCGAGTGTGCCGGCCGTGCGCCGAAAGTACGCCAGGTCATGCGCGGAGTTGACGGCGACGACGTCCGTGCCGGCCCGGTCGAGATATCCCGCGGTGATCTTCTCGATGATGACGCCGACCCAGCCGGAGACGAGCACGGGCCCCGGGGCGCCGGGTCCTGTTGCCTCGGACAGGTCGATGCTCAGTCGCTGGGTCATGGGGCCCGCCAGGGCGCAGACCACGACGTCGGACCGCAGGGAGTCCTCGACCAGCTCGGGCCACGTCCGCAGGTGGACGTCCTCGAACCCGGCGTCGCTGATCTGCCGGATCGACAGCGCGGAGCGCGTCCGAGGGACCGTGACCTGACAGGAGAACCCGCGAGCCTTGAGCTCATCGCGAATGCCGGCGCACCACTTGAGCTGCGAGTCGAACGCAGCGATGAGCAGGGCTGACCGGGGGGCGACGGATGGCACGTGGGAACCGTAGCCGCGGATCGCGACGATGACGGGTCTCGCGGTCGACCCTTCATCGACTGTTGGTCTCGCGTTCTGCCTGACGGCGACATGTTCATGCACAGGTGCCCGATTCCCCCGCAGGACTCGGGACGTTCCCGGTCGCGCGGTGCCGCGTTCACGCCCCGGTCGCCAGCTCTTCCTAACGTCATCGACGCAGCCCGAACCCACCACGACGTCCGTGTGGCGACGCCGAGGTGTCCACGAAGAGGGAGTCGCATGAGCCAAGATCTCGCTCCAGCCCCGACGTTCGTCAGCACCAGGCCGCCGGCGGGCGTGTGGGTCGTGATCCCCGCGCGTGGTGGCTCCAAAGGCGTCCGCCGAAAGAACCTGCGTCCGGTCGGGGGTGAGCCCCTGGTCGAGCGCGCCGTTCGCGCGGTCCTGGCCGTGTCGCAGGTCGACGACGTGTATGTCTCGACGGATGACTCCGAGATCGCGGATGTCTCGATGCGAGCGGGAGCGCGGGTCGTCCATCGACCGGCCCGGATCTCGGGCGACGAAGCATCGTCAGAGTCAGCGGTCTCGCACCTGCTGGCTGAGATGGCCGAGGTCGCTCCACTGCCCGGAGTGATCGTGCTGGTGCAGGCAACGAGCCCGTTCATCGAACCGGCCGATCTCGGCCGAGCCATCGACCTGGTACGCAGCGGGGAGTGCGACGTCGCCTTCAGTGCCACTCGTGCCGACCTGCACCTCTGGCGCGAGGGCCCCGCAGGGCCCGAAGGAGTCAACCACGACGCTCGACGCCGGCAGCGTCGCCAGGACCGGCCGGTCGAGCACCGGGAGACCGGAGCGTTCTACGTCATGCGTACGGACGGGTTCCTCGAGCACGGGCACCGCTTCTTCGGCCGCATCCGGCTCGTGGAGGTCGAACCGCTCGGCAGCCTGGAGATCGACACCGAGGCGGACCTCCGGCTGGCCGAGCTCGTGCACCTGGCCCGACAGTCAGAAGCGATCGGATCGTCGCCCATCCCCGCTCGTGCCGTGGTGACCGATTTCGACGGCGTTCACACCGACGACCGGGTCCTGGTGGATCAGCACGGGGTCGAGTCGGTCACGGTCAGCCGCTCCGACGGCATGGGCATCGCACTGCTGCGCCGGGCCGGCATACCGCTGCTGATCCTCTCGGCCGAGACCAACCCGGTGGTCGCAGCCCGGGCCGCCAAGCTCGGCGTCGAGGTCATCGCCGGCTGCCACGACAAGCTGGCGGCTCTGACGGCCTGGGCAGCGGCCCGCGCTATCGCCCTGGACGACGTGGCGTACCTCGGCAACGACGTCAACGACGTCGAGTGCCTGACGGCGGTCGGCTGGCCCGTCGTGGTGGCAGATGCCCGACCAGAAGTCCACGCTTCAGCGCCGATCGTCCTCCGCCATGGCGGAGGCGCGGGCGCGATCCGCGAGCTCGCCAATCGCGTACTCACCAGTCCACCGCACCACGACAGCACGACCGAAAAGGGGCTAGATCATGGCTGAATGGATCCAGATCGGCGACGAGATCGTCGGGCACGGCCGTCCGACGTACGTCATCGGTGAGATCGGCATCAACCACAACGGAGATCTCGACGTGGCGAAGAAGCTGATCGACGTCGCGGCCCTGGCCGGAGCGCAGGCCGTCAAGTTCCAGAAGCGCACGCCGCACATCTCGACTCCCGAAGACATGAAGAGCACGCGTCGGGAGACGCCGTGGGGTGAGATGAGCTACTTGGACTACCGCTATCGCGTCGAGTTCGAGCGCGACGAGTACGCCGAGATCGCACGGTACGCCGCCTCCCAACGGGTCGACTGGTTCGCCTCGCCGTGGGACATCCCGTCCGTCGAGTTCCTCGAGTCGATGGGGGTCTCGACGCACAAGGTCGCCTCCGCATCGGTCACCGACCTGCCGCTGCTCCGGGAGCTCGCAACCACCGGCAAGCCCATCATCTTGTCGACCGGCATGAGCACGATGGAGCAGATCGACCGCGCCGTCGAGATCCTCGGGACGGGCAACCTCGTCATCCTGCACGCCACCTCGACCTACCCGCTGCCGCCGGACGAGGCGAACCTCAACATGATTCCGGTCCTCGCGGCCCGCTATCGGGTGCCGGTCGGCTACTCCGGGCACGAGCGGGGCCTGCAGATCTCGGTCGCCGCCGTGGCGCTGGGCGCCGTCGCAGTCGAGCGGCACATCACCCTCGACCGGACGATGTGGGGCTCGGACCAGGCCGCGAGCTTGGAGCCGCACGGCTTCATGAGCCTCACGCGCGACATCAGGGTCATCGAGAAGGCCATGGGTGACGGCGTCAAGCGGGTCATGCCCGGCGAGCTCAAGCCGATGCAGCGGTTGCGGCGCGACCCCGACTCCACCGTCATCCCTGCATGACGACGGCGAGGGCAGCAGGAGGGGGCGCCGAGTGACGGAGACCCCGCGTGTGCTGGTCTTCACGGACTCCGACTCCTACGTCAAATGGGGTGCCTCGCTGGCCAACCAGATCCCGAAGGACTGGTCGGTGCGGCTTGCCGTTGCCCGGAGCAAGGCCGAACCGAGTCCTCGCCAGATGGCCGAGGCGCTCGTGGATTCGCGATTCGAAGGTGACCCGCCCGTCCGAGTGGGCCGCGACGAGCTGCGAAGCATCCTTGACGAGTGGCGCCCCGACGTCGTCGTGGCCGCATCGCGGGGTCCGGCTGTCCATGCCCTGGTCAGCCTCATCGACAACGTGCCGGGCCGGCCCGTGCTGGTGAGCGGTCTGGCCGGCATCGCGGTCCCGGTCATCCCGTACGGGCTGGGGTTTCGCCGCGCTGTCGACGTCTTCGTCCTGCACAGCAGGCGCGAGCTGCGCGAGTTCGCGGTCGCCAGCAAGGAGCTCGGCATCCCGCACACGTACGAGCTGGCCACCCTGCCGTTCCTCGCATCTGCGCCACGACCGGTCATAGCGGACACGATGCGACAGGTGGACGAGCCTGGGCCCGTGCGCAACCGCATCGTCTTTGCCGCACAGGCATTGGTCCCGGGCGCGCGCCGCGAGCGCACGTGGCTGCTGCAGCAGCTCATCGAGACGGCACGCGCACATCCGCATCTCGAGGTCGTGATCAAGGTGCGAGCGCGGTCCGGCGAACCCCAGACGCATGCCGAGCAGTTCTCGTACGAGGATCTGCTCGCCGAGATCGCAGCATCCGGTGAGCAGGTGCCGGCCAATCTCGTCGTCGAGAGCGGTGCGATGGCGCGGCACCTGCGACGAGCGATCGGACTCGTCACGGTGAGCTCGACCTCCCTGCTCGAGGCGATGGCCGAGGGGGTGCCATGCCTCGCTCTCACCGATTTCGGGGTCGGCGCCGACCAGATCAACCTCGTGCTGGCGCAGAGCGGGCTGTTGGGGACCACGCGCGATCTGGTCGCGGCCTCGTTCCGTCATCCCGAGCCCGACTGGCTCGAGGACAACTACTTCCATGACTCGTCGGACAACACCTGGTTGGCGCGGGTCGAGCTGCTCCTGGAGCGTCGTCGGCTCGTCGGTCTGCCGCCCTATCGCGTGCCGCCGCGGACGCTCGCGAACCGGGCGCGTGCGCGGGGCTACCGGCACTTTGCCTTCACGTCTGCCGAGGGGAGCCGCCTCGAACGCGTCGAGTCACGGGCGCTGGCCCTGGGAATCTGGGGCAATCGTCGGCGCCGCGAGATCCTCCGCGCGGTCCGTCGCCGCAGGGTGTGACTCAGATCCCTGGCCTGCGCTCACGTGCAGGCCAGGGACCCGAAGGTCTCCGTGCTCAGCCGGTGGCGCTCACCAGTCCTGCCCCGAGCTTCCTGGCGAAGAACCGGGTGTCGAACTGCTCGGCGGGTACGCGGAAGTGCGAGCCGGGGAACGCGATCAGCGTCTTCTCCTCCGAGGCGAAGGCGTCGAACACCGCCAACCCGGACTCACGGGATATCTCGGCGTCGTCCCACGGCAGGAGGAACTCGACCGGGATCGTGAGGTTGCGTGCGGCCTGCAGCACGGCGTCGTACACGAAGACGCCGCCGAAGATCGCCGCGCGGATGCGAGGCTCGGCCACCGCGAGCGGGATGCCGATCGCGCTCGCGAGGGTCATGCCCGAGTAGCCGACGGGTGCATCCTCAGCGATCTCCGGCAACGACTGAAGCGCGTCGATCGTGGCCCGCCATTCGGGCACGCTGCGTTCGGCGAGCGACGTGTTGTACGGCTCGATGGACGGCGCCAACGACTCGCCGTCAGCCCGGGCCTGGAGCATCGCGTCGACCCATCGCTGATCCTGGTCCGAGCGTGGTCGGTCGCCGTGTCCAGGGGCGTCGATCGCCGCGACGTGGAACCCATCGCGTACGACGGCGTCCCGGGCCCGGGCGACGAGGCCCGCGGCCCGCTTGTGCAGGCCGCCGCCGTGGCCCATGAGGAGGAGCGGTGCGCCGGGAGCCGGTGACTCCGGCGACCAGAGGACGCCGGGAACGTCCCCGACGGTGAAGCTGCGATCGACGACGCCGTCCGACGAGGTCTCCGCGGTGAAGTGAAGCTGCATGGTGGTGCCTTTCGAAGAGAGTGCGTAAATGAGGCACTCCCGGCGACACCTACAGCGGCCGCGCGATCGTGAACGCGAGGGGGAGCACCCATGGGGTTGCAGTGTTCACAGGGCTCACCTCCTCGATCAGGTCACGAACGGTGCGAGATTACCAGCGGCCCCGCTGCCGCATCAACGCCCCACGAGCCTGAATGCGCCGCGGTGGACCGTGAGGATGCCGTCGGCGAGAGCGGCCGCGAAGTTCAGCATCCGGGCGTAGCCGTCAGTCAGCAGCGCCGGCAACGTGGCTGCCGTGTCGGCGTCGGCGAGGCGGGCCCCGAGCTCGTCGAACCACTGCAGGATCCAGGCGGTCTCGTCGACCCACTCGACCGCCGTGAAGCCGCCGCTCTCGATGTTGGACCGCAGGTCTGCCGGGGTGGCCAGGAAGTTGTCGCTGCCGTCGATCGACCACGGCAACGGGAGGGCAGGATCGCGCCGGCCAGCCCGGCACACCTCGAAGACCGCCAGGTGTGCGCCGGGGCGGAGCCGCCGGCCGATCTCGGTGAAGAACGCCGGCTTGTCCGCGACGTTCATCTGGACGTGCATCGTGTACGCCGCGTCGAAGTTCGTGCGCTCCAGGGTGGCGATGTCGGTCTCGACGAACTGGACACGGTCGGTGAGGCCGGCGACCGACGTCAACGACGTGGCAGCCTCGACGTACGCCCGGGTGATGTCGACGCCGACGACATCACACCCCGCCGATCGGGCGATCTGGCGTGCGGGTCCACCCAATCCCGAGCCGACATCGAGGACGGTCATCCCCGGTTTGAGGCCGAGCCCGGGGATCAGCCGGTCGACGGCTTCGGCTCCGCCGCTGTGGAACTGGTCGATCCCGTCGATCTGGGCTTGGGTCAGATCGTGCAGATCGGCGCCGGCGAGGTCGCTGATCGTGGCGGTCAGATCGGTCTCGACATACGTCATGCGGTGGCTCCTGCCTGGGTGGCGGCGATGAGGTCGTTCAGCTGGTCGACGTGGCCGGTGATCGTGAGGCCGAGCTCGGTCGCCTGCTCGACGGAGAGGAGTCCGGTGAGCAGGCCGCCGACGAGGACGGCGTCGCCACGCAGCGCGACGTCCTCGCCGTCGCCCGACAGCCGGTCGATCCCGAATCCGTCGTTGCGCAGGCGCGCTCGTACGGGCGCGTCCCCGGTGTCGATCAGGAGCACGAGCTCCGCGCCGGGCGCGACGTTGCCCGCCAGGTTCAGGCCCGCCAGCAGGGCGATCCACTGCGGTTGCACCGCGTCGGCGGGTCGCGGTCCCGACGGCATCGCCGGCAGGCTCCACCGCGACAAGGCGCGCACCACGTCCTCCAGGTCTCGACCGCGCTCGGTGAGCTGATAGACCCGGGAGCCGATCGGCGCCGGAGCCTCGCGATGCTCGACCAGGCCGTCGGCCTCCATGGCCTTGAGCCGTTCTGCGAGCAGGTTGGTGGCGATGCCCGGGAGCCCACGCTTCAGGTCGCTGTAGCGGCTTGGCCCGAACGCCAGCAGCTCGCGGACGATGAGCAGGACCCATCGGTCCCCGACCGAGTCCAGGGCGCGGGCCACGGAGCAGTACTGCTGGTAGCTCTTCATGCGGAACACGATAGACGATACTGGTTGATTATTTCAACCAGCAAGTTGCAGGATTCAAGTCGCCGAGCTGAGCCAGTGCAACGGCGAAGCCGGCATGCCACTGACGCCGCGTGCGCTCGGCTTGACCGCGAGGATCTGGTCGACCCCCATGCGGTTCTCCTCGAAGGCCAGCGCACCGCCGGTGAGGTAGAGCCGCCACACGCGCGCGTACTCCTCGCCGATCAGCTTCACGGCACGGTCCCAGTTGTCCTCGAGGTTCGCCGCCCAGGCCGCAACGGTCTGCGGATAGTGCTCACGCATGGCCTGCACGTCCCGGATCTCGAGCCCGGCCGCCGCGATCAGCCCGAGCGTCTTGGGCAGAGGCTTCATGTGCATGTCCGGAGCGATGTACGTCTCGATGAACGGACCGCCGCCGGGGCGGTCGCCCGGAGCGTCGTTGCTGCGCGACATCTGCTGGATCAGGACCCGGCCGCCCGGCTTGAGGTAGCGGTGGATCGACTCCGTGAACACGACGTACTCGGCATCACCGACGTGCTCGCCCATCTCGATCGAGGCGATCGCATCGATCTCGGCATCGCGCACACCTGATGCTTCGAGGTCGCGAAAGTGGCGCAGGCTCACCTGGACGCGGTCCTGGAGCCCGCGCTCGGCGGCCCGGTCCATCACGTAGTCCCGCTGCTCGACAGACAGCGTCACTCCCGTGACGTGGACGCCGTAGTGCTCGGCGGCGAACAACGTCAGCGAGCCCCATCCGGAGCCGATGTCGACCATCCTCATGCCGGGCTGCAGGCCGAGCTTGCGACAGACCAGGTGAAGCTTGGCGGTCTGCGCCTCCTCGAGAGTCACCTCGGGGGTGATGTGGAAGCCGCTCGAGTAGGCCATGTTGGGGTCGAGGATCAGCTCGTAGAAGTCGTTGGAGAGGTCGTAGTGGTGGGAGATCGCGGCCAGGTCGCGCTCCTTGCTGTGCAGCTCACCCGTCAGGGCCGACTCGGCTGCGGGCCGCGGTGGGCGTCGTCCGACCGCACCCAGGCGCAGGGCGAGCGCGGCCGCGCTGGCGACCTGACGGGGACGTACGCGCGGCCGGCCGGCTGCTCCGTCGGCGGCTCGGGCATCCCGCACCGCATCCCAGATCGCCCGCAGACCCTCGCCGAGATCGCCCTCGACGTCGAGGTCTCCCTGCACGTACGCGCGGGCGATGCCGAGCTCGCCGGGGCTCCACAGGACGTGCCGCAGGGCTCGCCGGTTGCGGATCACGACCACGGGAGCGCCGAGCGGTCCCGCCTCGCTGCCGTCCCACGTGCGCAGGCGAATGGGGAGGGACAGACCGATCGTGTCCTCGACCAGGCGGAGGAGGGCGGATGCGTGGGTCATATCGCGATCGTCACGATCGGAGCCGTGGTCGGCTGCTTCGAACCGCCCTCGGGCTCCACGGTGATGGCCACGGAGTCCGCGCCGCCGGCACCGTGCATGATCATGGTGCCGCTGCTCGTGAACGTCCCTTGGGACTTCGGGCCGGCCCCGTTGATCATCCAGACCTGGTAGACCTTGTGGCCCTTGAGCCGGGCGAGGTCGTTGGCCACGATGACCGCTGAGTCCTGGGCCGGCGAGGCGACCAGGCGGACGTTGCCGCCGGTGGAGAACGTCTTGGAGGTGGTGGCTGCATCAGGCGCCGCCAGCACGGACGTGATGGTCGTGCTCCGGGCGTCGGCCTCGTGCGCGTTGTCGCGTTCGATCGCGTAGCCCCCGACACCGATGGTGCCGACGAGGAACGCTGCTGCGGCGGCCATCCGGGGGACGGCGGACCGGAGGCTGCGCCGTTGGGCGATCGCCGTCACGACCGGGCGCTCTTGAGGCGTTCTCGCGATCTCGGTGAGGACGCGGGAGCGCATGGTCGCCGGCGGCGTGAGAGCGACCGCGTCGCCGAGCCGTGTTGCCGTGGCCTGGAACCCGGCCAGCTCGGCCTGGCACGCCGGGCACTGCTCGAGGTGCGCCTCGAAGCGCGTGTTCTCGGGCGGCTCGAGGGCGTCGAGCGAGTATGGAGCCAAGAGGGTGTGCAGGTCGGTGGTCATGCTTCGATTCCCATGCAGTCGCGCAGACGGACGATGCCGTCGCGTATCCGAGTCTTGATCGTGGCCGGGTTGACGTTGAGTGCTTCGGCGACCTCGGCGTACGTGTAGCCCTGGTAGTACGCCAGGAGGACGGCCTCGCGTTGCAGATCGGTGAGCCCGGCCAGGCACCGGCGAACCTGCTCGTGCTCGAGGCTGAGGGTCACGGATTCCTCGACCTCGTTGAAGTCGGGCCCGTTGCTGGAGGTGTACTTCCTGTCGCGGTTGCTGGCCGCCTGGTCGTGGCGGACGGCGTCGACGGCCCGGCGGTGCGCCATCGTCAGGACCCAGCTCTTGGCGCTGCCACGCTGAGCGTCGAAACGCGCCGCGGTCTTCCAGACCTGGATGAAGACCTCTTGAGAGACTTCCTCGGCGCGGGACGGGTCCCGGATGACGCGTCTGGCCATGCCGTACACGGAGGAGCTGAGTGCGTCGTACACAGCGGCGAACGCCGATTCATCTCCCCGGCCGGTGCGAACCAGGAGATCGCCGAGGTCGACGGTCGGGCCGGCGGTGCTGGAGCTTGCGAGCTTCAGATGAGCGGCGTTCGCTCCCATGTCGATCTCCCGTTCTAGGCGGTTGCTACCAGTGATTCGTTGCCGTGGAGCGTTCGGATGGGCCTGCGGAGAGGTCACGTCTCAACCTTTCGTCGCCCGGCCCGATGCGCTTCGGACAGCGCAGTGGGCGCGTCCCGGAGGAAACGCGCCCACTGTGCTTCTCACCCCAAGGGAGAGTCGTGCCCGTCGACCTACTTGGTGTTGACGGTGATCTTCGCGACGCCCACCAGGAGGTCCTTGGTCACGGCGTCGGTCTTGAACGTGTCGTTCAGCAGGCCGGCCGCGACCGGGCTGATGAAGACCTTGGTGCCTTCGAGGATCGCGGTGTCTCCCTCGGTCTGCAGCGGCTTCAGGGTCGCGCCGCGCAGCTGGAACAGGAACGCGCTGGTGGCGGCGACCTTGCCGTTGACCGTGACGTCGCCGTAGACCCGCGAGATGCCGGGGTCGACGTTGAAGTTGGTCAGCTCGACCTTGGTGTCGCCCGCCGTCAGCGACAGGCCCGAGGCCTCGTGCTGGATCTGGCCGATGACGTACGGCTTGGCGGTGCCGGGCTTGAAGTAGGTGACGTTGCCGCCCGTGATCGGGAAGATCAGCGACCCGTCCTCGAGCTTGGCGCCGTCGACGACACCGGGGGTGAGCTTGAGCGAGGTCAGGGCGTCGACGAATCCCTGGTCGAGCTTGATGGCGGTGGTGCCGCCCGTGCTGAGGTCGTTGAGGCGGGCGACGGGCTTGGCGACCGCGGTCTTGGAATCGGACGACGCCGAGTCGGAGCCTGAGGAACCGCACGCCGCGAGCGGCAGGGCGGCGATGGCGACGATGGCGAGGCCGGCGATCTTCTTCTTGCGAGAGCTGTTGGAGCTCATGTGGTCCACATCCTTGTAGGTATGTCGTGGGGTCATCTGCTGACACCCGTGGTTCGCCACGGAGGGGGATGGATGATTGGTCAAGTCCGCAAACTTCTGTCCGCACCCGTGACGAGCCGGTGACCGTCACGGTCTCGTCACCCGTCCGGGCCGGTGAGATGACATGCTCGACGACATGACTGAGACCCAGCGCCCGGACGTCGCCGTGATCGGGGGATCGGGGTTCTACACGTTCCTCGACGATCCGCGGACGGTCGAGGTCGAGACGCCGTACGGGAAGCCGTCCGCGCCGATCTCGGTCGGCACGGTCGGTGGCCGGTCGGTCGCCTTCCTCCCGCGCCACGGACCGCATCACGACTTCCCGGCCCACCGCGTGCCGTACCGCGCCAACATGTGGGCGCTGCGCAGCCTCGGGGTGCGGCAGGTGCTCGCGCCGTGCGCGGTCGGTGGGCTCCAGGTCGAGCACGGGCCAGGCACGTTCGTCGTGCCCGACCAGCTCGTCGACCGTACGGCCGGCCGCCATCAGACGTACTTCGACTCCGGCGCCTGCCACGTCTCGTTCGCCGATCCCTACTGCCCGAGGCTGCGGACGCACCTGCTCGGCGGCCTCGCCGAGCACAGTCCCGTCGACGGCGGAGCGATGGTCGTGATCGAGGGTCCGCGGTTCTCGACGCGCGCGGAGTCGCGGTGGTACGCCGACCAGGGCTGGGCGGTCATCAACATGACGGGTCATCCAGAGGCAGTCCTGGCCCGTGAGCTGGCGATGTGCTACGCCACCGTCGCGCTGGTCACCGACCACGACGCCGGGGTCGACGAGGCGAGCGCGGTCAGCATGGACGAGGTGTTCGCGGTGTTCGCCGCCCACACCGAGACGCTCAAGTCGGCGCTCACGTCCGTGGTGGCCGGGCTCGGGACGGACCGCGACTGCAGCTGCTCGCACGCGGTGGACGGCATGGACCTGCCGATCGACCTGCCATGAGGATCCTGCTGACCGGTGCGGCCGGCTTCATCGGCGGGCACATCAGGAGCCAGGCGCTGGCGCGAGGTCACGACGTGGTGGCACTCGACGCCTACCTGCCGCAGGCGCACGGGACCGGTGGAGCGTACGACTCGAGCATCCACCGCATCGACCTGCGTCACGACCCGCTCGACGAGGTGCTCGACGGCATCGACGTGGTGTGCCACCAGGCGGCCATGGTCGGCAACGGCGTGGACGCCCAGGACCTGCCTGACTACGCCGAGCACAATGACGCCGGCACGGCGCGGCTGCTCGCGGCGATGTCGCGGGCGGGCGGGCGCGACCTGGTGCTCGCGTCGTCGATGGTGGTCTACGGCGATGGTCGCTACACCTGCCCGGTCGACGGTGACGTGCCGCCGGCCGTACGCCGTGAGGACGATCTCGCCGCCGGCCGGTTCGACCCACGTTGTCCGGTCTGCGGTGGCGAGATCACGTGGCGGGAGATCGGCGAGGACACGCCTTTCCTGCCCCGCACCAGCTATGCCGCGTCCAAGGTCGCGCAGGAGCACTACGCCGGCGCGTGGTGCACGCTCGACGACGCCCGGACCGTCGCGCTGCGCTATCACAACGTCTACGGACCGGGCATGCCCGCGGACACGCCGTACGCCGGAGTGGCGGCGATCTTCCGCTCGGCGATCGCGCGCGGTGAGGCGCCGCAGGTGTTCGAGGACGGCCAGCAGGTGCGGGACTTCGTGCACGTCAGCGACGTTGCGCGCGCCAACGTGCTGGCGATCGAGCGGGTCGCGGTGCACCCGCCGGGGCTGACGCCGTACAACATCGCTTCGGGGCACCCGTTCACGATCGGCGAGATGGCGCGGGTGCTGGCGGGGGCCGCCGACGGCGCACCGCCGGAGCTGACAGGCGACTATCGGCGGTTCGACGTACGCCATGTGGTGGCGTCTCCGAGGGCTGCGACCGAGGGGCTCGGCTTCACTGCCGAGATCGCCCCGGAGGTCGGGCTCGCCCAACTGGCGACGGATCCGCTGCGCCGGCGCTGAGAGCTCGCTCGGCTCACGCGGCCGGGAGGCGGATCTCGAACTGGCAGCCGGTGTCGTGGTTGCGGACGTCGATCGAGCCTGACTGGGCGTCGAGCAGGCCACGGGCGATCGCCAGGCCCATGCCGGCGCCCTGGCCGTCGGACTCCCGCGCCGCGGAGCCGCGATAGCCCATGTCGAACACCTTCGCGAGGTCGTGGTCCGGGATGCCGCCGCACGAGTCGTCGACCCGCAACCACACCTCGGAGCGGTCAGAGCCGATCGACACCGTCACGGTGCTGCCCTCAGGGGTGTGCCGGATCGCGTTGCCGAGCAGGTTGCGGAGCACCCGCATGAGCTCGGGGGCGGCACCGACCGCGAGCGTGCCGCGCGGACGGCCCTCGACGGCCAGGCGTACGCCGTGACGTTCGCCGGCGGGACGGGCGGCCTCGACGGCAGAGCGTACGACGTCGTCGACCGCGATCGGGCCCACGTCGAGGGCCAGCGTCCCGGCGTTGATCTGCGACATCTCGAAGAGGTCGTCGATCATCGAGGCCAGCCGCAGCGTCTCGGCCCGGATCAGCTGGGCGTACTGCTTGACGTCCTCCGGTGACGAGACGACGCCGTCCTCCAGCGCTTCCGTCATGGCCTGCACGCCGGCGATGGGCGTGCGCAGGTCGTGGCTGAGCCAGGCGAGCAGCTCGCGTCGTGACCGCTCGGCGCTGCGTTCGCGCTCGAGGGCTTCGCGCTCCCACACGATCGCGCGGGCCAACGAGCTGCCGAGGACGATCGCGCTGGGCACGCTGACGGCCGTGACGACGAGCCAGACGATCGCGGTGCGCCGCAGCTCAGCCGTGAACATGAACTGGCTCGTGCCGACTACGCCGACGATGATCGCCACGAGGGGCACGAGGGTCAGCAGGACGATCGAGGTCGTCAGCGCGCGGCCGCGCAGCAGGTAGAGCACGAGGGCGCCGACCCCGACGACTCCGAGGGAGCCCAGCAGCCCGATGACCAGCGCATGCAGGGTGTCCGAGCTCATGCCGACGCCTCCCTGAAAGACCAACGATATGGAGGCGCCGGCATGATTGCTGCCTCATGAATCACTCGCTGGCGCTCGCTCATGCCGACGGGTCCCAGCGGTAGCCGAGGCCGTAGACCGTGACGATCCTCGTCGGGTCGGCCGGATCGGCCTCGATCTTGTGGCGCAGGCGCTTGACGTGCACCGTCACGGTCGAGTGGTCGCCGTACTCCCAGCCCCACACCTGCCGGAGCAGGTCCTCGCGGCTGAACACCTCGTGCGGATGCCGCAGGAAGAAGTGCAAGAGGTCGAACTCCCGCGTCGTCAGGGGCAGGGTCGTGCCGGAGCGCAGCGTCTCGCGAGCCACGGGGTGCACCGTCAGGTCGCCGTCGATCAGCAGTCCGGCGACGGGCCGCGTACCGGCGGGCACCAGGCTGCGGCGCAGGACCGAGCCAACGCGCAAGGTCAGCTCCTTGACGCTGAACGGCTTCGTCACGTAGTCATCGGCACCGCTGGTGAGCCCCGCGATGCGGTCGTCGGTCTCGCCGAGCGCGGTCAGCATGATGATCGGCACGGCCGAGCCGTCGGTCTCGCGGAGCTCCCGGCAGATCTCGAGGCCGTTGAGCTTGGGCAGCATGACGTCGAGCACGATCAGGTCCGGCGCCAGGTCGCGCGCGGCAGCCAGCCCGGTCACGCCATCGGTGGCGACGGTGACCTCGTACGACTGCTCGAGGTAGCGACGCAGCACGTCGCCCACGGCGTGGTCGTCCTCGACCACCAGGACGTGAGGCCGGTCGACGCTCGTCATGATCACCACCTTGTCAGCACCAGTTGTTGGACGCACAGGGCCAGGACGACCTGGGACAGCAGGGCCGGGCGATGCCATCGCTCGGGGAGGAGCGACGGGAGCGCGACGACCCAGATCGTGAACGGCAGCCAGATGCGCTCGACCTCGGCCTTGCTCATGCCCGAGAGCGTCGCGACGAGGATCGTCAGCAATGCCGCGCCGGCGAGCCGGGCCATGACGTCGCCCTGCTTGAACGCCCGGATCGCACGCGGGAAGGCAGCCCACACGACGAGGCCTATGGTGAACGTCCACGCGGCGACGTCGGCCCAGACCCAGTACGCGTAGGGGCGCTCGGACGCGATGCCGGCGTAGTAGCGGTCGTGCAGGACGGGGTAGGCCCTCCACCACTCGAAGCCGGCAGCCGTGAACGCCGCGGCGACGACGACTGCGCCGACGAGAGCCCAGGGCAACGGCCGCCACGTACGCCCGACGACCAGGATCGCGACGGCGAGGATCCCGAGCAGCACCAGCCCGTACGAGAGATAGACGCACGCGCCGAGCAGCAGGCCCGCCGCGACGGCGGCGCCCGGGCGGCGGTGGACGGCAGCGATCGCCAGCAGCGCGAGCCCCCACGCGGCGACGGCGGTGAACAGCGCATCGCCGTCGACCCCCATCCAGACGGCGGTCGGAGCGAGGACGATCCACGGCATCGCCTGCCGTGCCAGGCGCGCCGAGCCGAGCGTCTTGAGGGTCAGGAGGACGGCGACGACCGCGGTGCTCCCGATCGTGACGACCACGACGCCGATCCAGAACGGGTCCGAGATGCCGAGGCGGTCGAGCAGCACGAAGAACAGCAAGGCTCCGGGCGGGTGGCCGGCCACGTGGGTGTGCCAGTGGTCGGGCGAGTCCATAGGGATGTGGTCGATGAACGTCCGGAGCATCGTGCCGATCGAGTCGACCCGTTGGGCGTCGTAGACGTACTCACCCGGTCGTTCGAAGACGCGCGCGAGCCCGTCGGTGCCCTCGGTCATCGCCAGCGCCATGGTCCAGAGCCACGTGCCCGCGAAGGCGTACGCGAGGAGGGCTCGCCACGACGACGTGGCAGCCAGACGGGGGAGCGCGACCCACAGGCCCAGGCCGATGGCGATCGCCGGCAGCGTCAGCAGACCGAACCGCGGATCCCAGTCGGCGTGCAGCGGCGGCCAGTGCACGCGGACGTCCTCGTCGGTCCAGCGCGGGACCGCGATCGCCGCCGCCACCAGGACGAGCCCGACGGCCGCGGAGGCGACCGCGGCGCGCGTCGAGGACAGGGTGGGGGGCACGTCGTCAGCCTAGGTGCGCTCACGGCCGGGTGACCGTCCGAGCGGGCCGACGTCACGGGTCCGTCATCGCCGGATGTCTGGTGGACCAAGCCGGGACGCCCCTAGCGTCGAATCATGGTCATGAGCGAGTGCGATGTGGTGATCCCCTGCCGGGACGAGGCTGCCGCCCTGCCGATCGTGCTCGCTGACGTGCCGCCCGGGTGGCGGGCGATCGTCGTCGACAACGGGTCGACCGACGGCACGGCGGACGTTGCTCGAGCCTTGGGCGCGCACGTCGTCACCGAGACGCGTCCGGGCTACGGCGCCGCCGTGCACGCGGGGATGCTCGCCGCTGAGGCCGACTTCGTCGCGGTCATGGATGGCGACGCCTCGATGCGCCTGACCGACCTCGTGCCGATGCTGGATCTCGTACGTTCGGGGGTGGCGACGATGGCGGTCGGCCGACGCCGCCCCACGGGCAGCGGCGTGTGGCCATGGCACGCACGCCTGGGCACCCAGCTGCTGGCGACCTGGATCCGGCGCCGCTCTGCGTTCCCGATCCACGACCTCGCCCCGATGCGGGTCTGCCGCCGGTCCGACCTGCTCGGTCTGGGCGTCGAGGACCGGCGCTTCGGCTATCCGCTCGAGCTCATGCTGCGCGCGGCCGAAGCGGGCTGGACCGTCCAGGAGGTCGATGTCGACTACGACCGACGAGCCGCCGGCACGAGGTCCAAGGTCTCCGGCTCGGTCCGGGGCACGGCACGCGTCGTGCAGGACTTCGCCAAGGTGCTGCGATGAGCGACCCGACGGTCCTCGTCGTCGCCAAGGCGCCGGTGCCGGGACTCGCCAAGACGCGCATCGCGGCCACGGTCGGCGACGACGCAGCGGCCGAGCTCGCCGCCGCTGCGCTGCTCGACACGCTCGAGACCGTCGCCGCTCTGGGGTGGCCCGTGGTCGTCGCGATGACCGGTGACCTCGGCGAGGCGGCCCGCGCCGACGAGATCACGCGCGCGCTCTCGGGCGTACGCGTGGTGGCGCAGCGTGGCGACGGCCTCGGCGAACGGCTGGCCCACGCGCACGCGGACGCCGACGGCGGGCACGGAGTCGTGCAGGTCGGCATGGACACCCCGCAGCTGACCGTGCGGGACTACCTCGACGCCGGCGCCGAGGTCCGCGACGGATCGCGGGTCATGGGCCCGGCGGCCGACGGCGGTTGGTGGCTCCTGGGTCTGCCCGACCCTGGGGACGCCGCCGTGCTCGCTGACGTCGAGATGTCGGTCGACGACACCGCCGAGCAGACCGGGCGTGCGTTGGGAGCGGTCGAACGGCTGCGCACGGTCCGCGACATGGACACCTGGGCCGACGCCGTCGACATCGCTGACGGCATCCCGATATCGCGCGTCGCCGCCGTCGTGCAGAGCGGCCGGGCGAACGCATGAGCATGACATTCGACGCCATCACGGCGTACGACGAAGCCTTCGCCGGGAAGCCGGCGCACGTCGTCGACCACGTCGGGCGTACGCAGCCGTTCGAGGTCGCGCAGTGGTCGTCGGCGCCGGACTGGGTCGACCGGGAGCTGTTCATCGACCCGTGCGACGACGCGACGATCGACATCGGTTGCGGCCCCGGACGCCTGGTCGCCGAGCTTGCGGCCCGCCGCATCCCGGCGATGGGCATCGACGTCTCGAGCGAGGCGATCCGCCAGACCCGCATACGCGGTGCGCTCGCGCTGCGCCGTGACGTCTTCGGCGCGATCCCCGGCGAGGGCCGATGGGCGTACGCGCTGCTGGCCGACGGCAATCTCGGCATCGGTGGCGATCCCGTACGCCTGCTCCGTCGCCTGCGCCAGGTGCTGACGGACGGCGGCGTGGTCATCGCCGAGGTCGCTCCGTCGGGCACGGGACTGGTTCGTGAGCATCGCCGGCTGCGGGTCGACGGCCGGTTGTCGGCGCACTTCGAGTGGGCCGTGGTCGGACTCGACGCGATCGACGAGGTCGCCGAGCGGGCCGGCCTGCAGGTCGTCGCGACGCACGCGGCAGGCGGCCGCCACGCGGCACGGATGGAACGGGCATGAGACTTCCCCGCGTCGAGGACATCGAGAAGCGGATCCCGCGGCCCGAGGACTTCACCGCCAGGTCGCGCGGACCCGCGACCACGGCGCGCGTGGGCACGGCGCTGGGCATCGCGTTCGGGATCTGCTTCCTGACCGGTTTGTGGAGTCACTTCCAGTACTCGTCGCCCGGGTGGCTGCCGATCGGACCCAACCCGGCGTGGCTCTACCGCGTCACGCAGGGCACGCACGTGGCGACCGGCATCGCCTCGGTCCCGCTGCTGCTGGTCAAGCTGTGGTCGGTCTATCCCCGGTTCTTCCTCCGCCCGCCCAAAGCCCGTCGCGACCAGCTCCTCGACGTTCTCGAGCGGGCGTCGATCGGCGTGCTGGTCGCTGCGGCGATCTTCCAGCTCACGAGCGGCCTGCTCAACATCGTCCAGTGGTACCCGTGGGAGTTCAGCTTCCGGCGTACGCACGAGGCCGTCGCGTGGGTCGCGATCGGAGCACTCCTCGTGCACATCGCCGTCAAGCTGCCGGTCATCCGCGAAGGCCTGGGTGCGTCGGTCGAGGACGAGACGCCGGTCCACTCCGATGGGCCGAGCCGCCGTGCGGTGCTGCGTGGCGTGACGGTCGCGTCGGGCCTCGCCCTGGTGCTGACCGTCGGCCAGACGGTGCCGTTCCTCCGCAAGGTCTCGGTGTTCGGCGTACGTGACGGGGGCGGGCCGCAGGACCTGCCGGTCAACCGCACGGCACGAGCGGCCGGTGCGACCCGCGCCGCCAGCGATCCTGCGTTCGTGCTCCAGCTGAAGGCGGGCGGGCGCAGCATGTCCCTCACCCGCGACGAGCTGGCGAAGCTGCCACAACGTACGCACCGGCTGCCGATCGCGTGCGTCGAGGGGTGGAGCCGCAACGCGGTCTGGACCGGGGTCGCGGTCCAGGACCTCATCGCGCTCGTCGGGGCGCCGTCCGGGTCGACCGTGATCGTGCGGTCGATGCAGACGCGCGGCGCCTTCCGTACGTCCGAGCTGCCGGGCGACTTCGTGGACGACCCGCGAACGTTGCTGGCCCTCGAGCTCAACGGCGAGCCACTGAGCCTCGACCACGGCTACCCGTGCCGCATCATCGCGCCCAACCGGCCCGGTGTCCTCCAGACGAAGTGGGTCCGTGAGCTCGAGGTGCGGACATGAGGCTCGTGCGAGGGCTGCTGCTGCTCACCGGCCTCGGCTTCGGCCTCTGGGGGGTGTGGCTCATGCGGGACTTCACCTCCGAGCAGCTCGTCTCGATGGGCACCTTTCTCGCCGGCGGTGTGCTCCTGCACGACGCCGTCATCGCTCCGGTGACGGTGCTGCTCGGCGTCGTCGCTGCACGGCTGCTGCCGGGGCGCACCCGGTCCGTGGCGGCGATCGCCTTCCTCGTCTGGGCCACCCTGACGGTGGCATTCGTCAACGTGCTCTCGGGTCAGGGCGGCAAGCCCGACAACGACACCGTGCTGCACCGGCCGTACGGCCTCAGCTGGGTCGTCATGACCGCCCTGATCGCCGCGATCGCCGCCACTGTCGCGTACCGGCGACGCCGGATCGCGGGCCCGCCTCGATCCCGGTGAACCACCACGCAAGACAGGCGGTCAC
The DNA here is from genome assembly GCF_004134905.2 of Aeromicrobium ginsengisoli. Taxonomy (GTDB): domain Bacteria; phylum Actinomycetota; class Actinomycetes; order Propionibacteriales; family Nocardioidaceae; genus Aeromicrobium; species Aeromicrobium ginsengisoli. Next base: position 180,667 of record NZ_SDPQ02000002.1, read on the forward strand.
TTCGGCCTTCACACTGGTGTGACCTCGGTTACGCTGGCGCGGGGTCGGAGCGGGAGGAATGTCGTGGCGGGACCAAGCTTGTCGTTGCCGGCGCCGGCTGCGCAGGAGCCGGCGTACGGCCACGACGCGCTCGTGGTCTGCGACAATCTCGTGCGGATCTACCAGACCGAGAGCGTCGAGGTGCAGGCGTTGCAGGGCCTCGACCTGCTGGTGCACGAGGGCGAGATGGTCGCGATCGTCGGGGCCTCCGGCTCGGGCAAGTCCACCTTGCTGCAGGTGCTCGCGGGTGTCGATGCGCCGACGGCCGGACGGGCGCGGGTCGCCGGCCACGACCTGCTCGCGCTGACCCGCAGCGAGCGCGTGCACTATCGGCGCGACGTCGTCGGCTTCGTACGCCAGCAGACCGCGCGCAACCTGGTGCCCTACCTGACGGCCGGCGAGGTCGTCGACCTGCCGATGAGCATCGCGGGCCGGCCGCGTGCCGAGCGGCGGCAGCGCACCGCCCAGCTGCTCGAGGCGGTCGGCGTCGCGCACTGCGCCGATCGTCGCCCGAGTGAGATGTCCGGCGGCGAGCAGCAACGGGTCGCGATCTGCGTCGCCCTCGCGAACGAGCCGAGGGTCCTGCTCGCCGACGAGCCCACCGGCGAGCTCGACAGCGAGACGGCGCAGGAGGTCTTCGCGGCGCTGCGGACCGCCAACCGTGACCTCGGCGCCACGATCGTGATCGTCACCCACGACGCCGCCGTCAGCGGTCAGGTCGCTCGCACCATCGCCATCCGCGACGGGCGTACGAGCAGCGAGGTGCTGCGCAGCCACGACGACCTGGCGGCCGGTGCGCACGCGCTGGGCGAGGAGTACGCCGTGATGGATCGCGCCGGCCGGGTCCAGGTGCCGCGTGAGTTCCGTGAGGCGTTGGCCCTGACGCGGCGAGTCCGGCTCGCGCTCGAGGACGACCATGTCGAGATCCGCTCGGACGGAGAGGCCAGGTGACCGAGCCGATGGTCGTCGCCCGCGGCCTGACGCGGACGTACGGCTCCGGTCCCGGCACGGTGCACGCCCTGCAAGACGTGTCGTTCGACGTCGCGCCCGGCGAGATGGTGGCGCTGGTCGGACGCTCCGGCTCGGGCAAGACGACGCTGCTCAACCTGATCGGCGGCCTCGACCAGCCCGACAGCGGCACCGTCCGTGTCGACGGCACGGAGGTGACCGGGCTCGACGACGAGGGCCTGAGCCAGCTCCGTCGCGACTCGGTTTCGTACGTGTTCCAGACGTTCGGGCTGGTGCCGGCGCTGACCGCCGCCGAGAACGTGGGGGTGCCGCTGCGCCTGCGTCGTACGCCTGCCGTCGAGCGCGAGAAGCGCGTCGCCCTGCTGCTCGAGCTGGTGGGTCTTCGGGACCACGCGGACCAGCGGCCCTCCGAGCTCTCGGGCGGGCAGCAGCAGCGTGTGGCCATCGCCCGGTCACTGGCCGGATCGCCTCGCCTGCTCATCGCGGACGAGCCGACCGGGCAGCTCGATGCCGAGACGGGCCTCGGGGTGATGGGGTTGCTGCGCGGGCTGGTCGAGTCAGAAGGGGTCACCGCCGTCGTCTCGACGCACGACCCGGTCATGATGGCGCTGGCCGACCGGGTGCTCACGATCTCGGACGGCCGGTTGACATGACGGCCCGGACCAGCGTGCTGTGCTGACGCTCGTACGCCGGCGCACCCTCGCCCAGTGGCGGTTGCTCGAGGGCATCGTCGCGCTCGTCACGCTCGGCACGGCGCTGCTGGGGGTCGGCGCACTGCTGATGGGCCCGACCCAGGACCGGTCGTTCACGGCAGGGGTGGAGGAGACGACGCCACAGCAGACCGCGGTGACCGCGTTCATCGGTGGCGTCAAGGCCTCCGACGCGGTGGCCGTACGTGATGCCGCTCGCGCCGTGATCGCCGATGCGCTGCGCCCGCTGGACCCCACGTTCACGAGCAGCGCCACCTCGCGGATGCGACGTCTCGGCGACGGTCAACGCCTGGGCTATCTGGTGAGCACCACCTCGCTGCCCGAGCGGGCGGCCCTGACCTCCGGGCGCTGGGCCGACGGGGCGGGCGAGACGGTGGTGCCTGAGGCTGCGGCCAGCCGGCTCCACCTCGCCGTGGGTGACCGGATCAGCGTGGGCCGCGAGATCGGCACGCGGCCGGTCGAGAACTCGGTGAGCCTGGTCGTCGTCGGGATCTTCCGTGCCGCGTCCCGGACGGGCTGGGAGCGGGACCCGCTGGCCGGGAGCGGCTACGACGCCGCCTACACCGACGGGTCGCTGCCAAGGCTGTCGCCCACGTACGGCCCGTTCGTGGTCGACGACGCCACGTTCCTCGCGACCGGCTCGACGATCGACGCACTGCAGGTGACCGGCAACCCGACGTTGACCCGCGCGACAAACCAGTCGATGAACGCCGCCGTCGGGGCCCTGCGATCGGCTGACGGCTTGCTGTCGGCCCAGGTCGTCGATCAGGTGGACATCAGCCGCGTGGCGTCCGACCTGCCGGAGACCCTGAGCCAGGTCCACGCGCAGCAGGCGGCGACCCGGTCGACGTTGCTCGTCGTGCTCCTGCTCGGCACGGTGATGGCGCTGACGGCGCTGCTCCTGGCCGGACGGCTGCTCGGTGACGTGCGTGCGAGCGAGCGTGCCCTGCTGGCGGATCTGGGTCTCGGCCGCGACCAGCTCGTCGTGTCGACGCTGGCCGAGGTCCTGTTCATCGCGGGTGCGGCGACGGTGCTTGCCGTGCCGGTCGCCGCGCTGGTGCACTCCGCCGTCACCCATCTGCCGGCCCTGGCCGCCGCTGGGCTCAGTCAACGACCGGCCGTCACGCCCGGCCTCGTGCTGGTCGAGGTGGCCAGCGCGATCCTGCTCGCGCTCGCTCTGGTCATCCCGATGGTGGGAACCGCCAGACTCGGTTCGCGCGCCGCTCGCGCCGCCCAGTCCGGCGTGGATCTCCTGCTCGGGGTCGTCGCGATCGCCGCGTGGTGGCAGCTGCACTCGCAGCCACCCACGGCCACCACCGACGACGCCACGCTCATCCTCGCGCCGGTGGTCTGCGTCGTCGCGGTGACCGTGCTGGCGGTGCGCTGGGCACCTGTGCTGCTCGCGGCCGTCGCCTGGGCTGCCAGCCGGTCGACCGCCCTCGTGCTGCCGCTCGCCACGAGTCAGGCGGCGCGACGTCCGTACGGTGGAGCCGCCCTCGCCCTGCTCGCGATGGCGACGGCTTCGGCGACGTTCGGGCTCGCCCTGCAGACGACCTGGGACCGGTCCCAGGACGATCAGGCGGCGCTGCGGGTGGGCACCGACCTGTCCTTCGCGCTGTCGACCCCGGCCACCGACCGTGAGGCCGCGGCGATCGCGGCGGCGACCCGCGGGCTGGCGACCTCTGCCGTCATCGATCGGCCCCTCGCACTCGGGCAGTACGTGGGCTCCGGCGAGGACGACTCCGCACCAGTGCTCGTCGCGGCCGACTCGCGTCGGGCGGGGACTCTCCTGCGGGGGCGGCTCGACCAGGGGCGTACGTGGACCACGATCGGTGACCTGCTGGCGCCGGGACCGGCCGTCGTCGGGCTGCCGTTGTCGACCGGCGGCGTCACGGTCAAGGGCTCCGCGCCCCGCGGAGTCCCGATCGAGGTGACACCTACGCTGCTGGTGCAGGACGCTTCAGGCTTCCGCAGGTCGGTGAGCGCCGACGCCGTACCGCTCGACGGGCGATCACACGTGCTCGCCGGGACGGGCCACCTCGAGGGCGCGCACCTCGTCGCGGCCCAGCTGACGTTGAGCGGGCGAACGACCCCGGGTGCCACCTCGGTGACGGTCGACCTGTCGGTCAGGACCCCGGACGCCGGCGCCGTGCGGGACTGGCACGTCGAGAAGCTCGGTGCGCCCGACACCCCCGTCACCGGAGCGGCGGCGTCGGTGACGTCGTCGGCCGGCGCCACGACCGTCCGGACCACGGTGCAGCTGGACCTCGGATTCCTCGCGTACGCCGACGGTGACGTGCTCGTGACGGGCTTCAAGCGACCCGCCGCCCTGCCCGTTGCCGTGTCCGAGCGGCTGGCCGACGTCGTGGGGACCAAGGTCGGTGGCACGATCAGCGCCACCGTCGAGGGTGTCCCCGTGCCGCTCCAGATCGTCGCCGTCATCCCGACCGTGCCGTCGGCGCCGGGACGGGTCGCGGTGCTGGCCGACGCCGACACGTTGTCGCGCATCCTCATCGGGCTCGGTCACCTCGAACCCGTCGTCGATGCCTGGTGGGTGGCCGACCCCGCGCCGAAGACGGCCCGCGACCTCACGCGCCTCGACCTCGGTGAGGTCACGACGCGCACGGGCGTCGCGGCACAGCTCGAGCAAGGTCCGCTGCGGGCCATGGTCCCGGCGGCACTGGTCCTCCTGGTCGTCGCGGCCGGGCTGCTGCTGCTCGCCGGCGCGGCCCTGGTGGTCGGTGCCGACCGGCCGGCGCGGTCGGCCGAGGTGGCCCGGCTCCGAGCTCTCGGCCTCACCCGACGCCAGGTGACGCGGCTCGTGCTCGTCGAGCACGGCATCCTCCTGGGGCTCGTGGTGGTGACCGGAGCGGCGGTCGGAGTCGTGGCGTCCGTGGCGCTCGGCCCGAGCCTGGTCCGCTCCGACGTCGGTGTGGCACCGGTGCCGGCGGCCGTGCTGGTGTGGCCATGGGGCCGTGAGTCGGCCGTCGTGGTGGGCGCGCTGGTGGGTTGCCTGCTCATCGCCACCGTCATCACGTTCGTCGTCGTGCGTCGATCGGGTCCTGAGCAGCTGAGGGCGGCGGACTCATGATGCCGCGGTGGCACCGGCCCAGCATGGTCGGCCGCGCGCGGGCTCACCTCGGTCTGCTGGTCCTGATCGGGCTCGTCGTCATGCTCGCCACGCTGCTGACCTCGGCGATCGCGCCACTGACCGAACGTACGGCGGACCGGGCCATCGCGGCCGACGTACGCGATGCGGGTCTGCAGGGCGCGGTCGTCGCCACGGTCTCCCGCCCGTACGACGAAGGCCAGCGGATCCGCGATCCGAAGGCGGTCGCCGAGCTGCGGGAGAGTGCGGCGAGCGCGCAGCGAGCCATGCCGGACCGGCTTGCCGCGGTGGTACGTCCAGGGGTCACGAGCCTGACGTCGCCGTCGATGCACCTGCTCGACGCGGGGCCCGGCCGCTACCTCCGACTGGCCTACCTCACCGCCCCGGGTGCCGCACCCGCCGTCACCTACACCTCCGGAGGGCCGCCCGGGCCTTCCGTGCCGGCAGCCAAGGCCGACGTCGAGGTCACCGTCACGACCGACCCGTGGCCCGTCCAGGTGGCGCTGCCGCGCGAGGCCGCCGACGCGCTCGGTCTGCAGGTCGGTGACCGCGTCGAGGCCGAGGACGAGCAGCACCGCACGGCCACGATCGTGATCAGCGGGATCTTCGTCGCGGGCGACCGGGACGACCACGTCTGGGCCGCCGTGCCGGAGCTGCTGCATCCGATCATCGGGCGCTCCGACCAGCTGACCAGCGTCTCGGCGGCGGCGATCGTCTCGACCGACTCGCTGCCGGACTTCCAGCTCGCTCTGCCGTTCGACGACCTGACCACTCGCGTCGTCTTCAGCCCACAGCCGTCGCAGGTGCGGTGGAAACAGACCGAACGGCTGATGCAGGCGATCGTGTCGCTCAAGACGTCCGGTTCGCGGGGGAGCAGCGAGGTCTCGTGGGACAGCCTGCTCGATCAGGTCCTGCTCGACAGTCGCGCCACGGTGTCGGCCGCGCAGGGGCAGGCGACAGTGCTGATCGTCGGACTGCTCGCGGGCGTGACGCTGATCCTGGTGCTCGCGGCGGACCTGGTGGTGCGCCGGCGGTCGGACTCACTTGTGCTGATGCGCGAGCGCGGTGCCTCGTTGATGGGCATCTTCTCCGAGCTGGCCGCCGAGTCCGTGGTCGTGGCTCTCGTCGGCTCCGCACTCGGGACGCTCGTCACGTGGCTGCTGGTCGGCGACGTCGGCTGGCGGTGGTCCCTGCCGGTGCTGGTCATCGCGACACTCGCCGGTCCGGTGCTGGCCACGACGCGCGCCGCCCGAGCTGCGGACGATCGCCGGGTGCCAGCCAACCGCTCGGCGCGCCGAGCCGTGGCCCGGGCGCGGAGCGTGCGGCGACTCCTCGTCGAAGGGGTCGTGCTGGCCGTGGCCGTCCTCACGTACGTGGCACTCCATCAGCGTGGCGTCGTGGGTGATGGGGACCTGACCGCGTCGTCCGCGCCGACCTGGTTCGCGATCGTCGGCGGCCTCCTGCTCGTCCGGGTCCTGCCGCCCGCGACGCGGCTGGTGCTGGCCCGGGCGCGTCGCGTGCTCGGCGCCGTGCCACTCGTCGTCGCGGCCCGGACCTCCCGATCAGCGGGCCGGGCACTGCCGCTCCTCGTGGTGGCGGTCACGGTGGCCCAGCTGACGACGGCGGTCGCACTCGTGGCGACCGAGCAGCACGGTCAGGCCGCGGGCGCCCTGCAGTCGGTCGGTGGTGACGCCTCTTGGGAGACGGCGCCTGACCGATCCGTCTCAGCTGCCGCTGCCAAGGTCTCGAGCAGTGCGGGGGTGCGCGCCGCAGCCGCGGCGCGAGTCGTCGAAGGCTTCGGCCTGGCGTCCGGCTCGAGCTCCGCGACGGTGCGGCTGGTGATCGTCGACTCCACGGCGTACCAGCGGGTCCTGGCGGCCAGCCCGCTGCCGGACGCTCCGCAGCTCGCGCGGCTGCACCGCCGGGCTGACGGCAAGGTCCCCGCGTTGCTGCTGGGTGGCGATCGCGACCTCCGCGACGACCTCCAGGTGCGGTGGGAGGACACGCCCGTGCCGCTCACGGTGGTCGGTGTCGCCCCGCGGGTCGGCGACTCCACCGAACCCGTGCTGGTCATCGACCGGGCGGAGTTCGAGTCAGCAGGCGTGGTGGCCGACCCCGGAACCGTATGGGCTGTCGGGCCGGGCGCTGCTGCTGCCCTGAAGTCCGCGGCCGGGACGGCCGGCACGGTGGACGTGCTCACCGACGTCGTCGATGCTCGCCGCTCAGCGCCGCTGGCGTCCGGTCTCGTACGCCTGGCCGTCGCCTCGGCAGTGCTCCTGCTGATGTTCGCGGTGCTCGGGGTGGCCTTGGCCGCGGCTGCCGAAGCGCCAGTCAGGGCCGAGTCGTTGGGCCGCCTCCGATCGCTCGGGCTGGGTCGTCTCGACGTACGCAGAGTGCTGCTCGGCGAGCTCGTCAGCCCGGTCGTGGTCGGTGCCGTCGCCGGTGTGGTGCTCGGCGCCGGCGCGGCCGTCGTGATGTTCGGCTCGCTCTCGCTCGAGCTGATCACCGGCCAGTCCGCGACGCCGGGCCTGGTCGTGCCGTGGTGGACCAGCCTGACAGTCGTCGGCCTCGTCGGGACCGCGATGCTCATCGCCGTCGCCGAGGCGGCACGGGTCGGTCGCCTGCCACTCGCCGCACTGCTCCGTGGCGGGGACCAGCGCTGACGATGCGACGAGTGCCACACGTCGAGGGATGAGATACGTCCAGACCTATTGGGCGCTGGCCCTACGCTTCTCCCATGAAGTTCACCCCCTACGGCGGCCTGACCGCCATCGCCGCTGCGGCGCTCGTCCTGACGTCCGCGTGCGCCCCCGCCGACTCCGAGGGCGACACCGCCCCCAAGAGCGCCTCCGCCCTCGCCGACTGCAAGCCGGCCAACCTGCCGCTCATCAAGGCCGGCACGTTCACGATCGCGACCGACGACCCCGCGTACGACCCGTGGTTCAGCAACAATGACCCCTCCAACGGCAAGGGCTTCGAGTCCGCCGTGGCCTACGCCGTGGCCGACAAGCTCGGCTTCGCCACGTCCGACGTCACGTGGGTCAAGGCCGGGTTCAACCAGGCCATCCAGCCCGGCAAGAAGTCGTTCGACGTCGACATCAACCAGTTCTCGATCTCGAGCTCGCGCGCCAAGGCCGTCGACTTCTCGAGCCCCTATTACTCCGCTGCCCAGGCGATCATCACGCTCAAGAGCTCGAAGTACGCCGGCGCGACGACCCTCGCGGAGCTCAAGGACGCCAAGCTCGGTGCCCAGATCGCGACGACGTCGCTCGACGCCATCACCGACCAGATCAAGCCGGCCACCAAGCCGCTGGTCTACGACGACACGTCCAAGGCGGCCCAGGCGCTGCAGAACAAGCAGGTGGACGCGATCGTCGCGGATCTGCCGACGGCCTACTACCTCACCTCAGCCGAGATCAACGGCGGCACGATCGTCGGGCAGTTCCAGCCGACCAAGGGCAAGCAGGAGCAGTTCGGCCTGCTGCTCTCCAAGGACAGCAAGCTGACGCCGTGCGTCAGCGCCGCGGTCGACGCCCTGGCCAAGGACGGCACGCTCGACAAGCTCAAGAACGAGTGGCTCAACCAGGCGACCGACGTCCCTGAGCTGAAGTGACCCCGAGCGAGCGCCAGCTCGAGCGCGAGCGCTACCGCCGTCGACGCACCCTGACCCGGGGTGCGGTGGCGGCGGTCTCGACGATCGTCGTGATCGGGCTGCTGGTCTACGTCGTCGGCAGCTCGCCGGGCTGGGAGCGGGTCCACAAGACGTACTTCTGGTGGCCGGACGCCAAGGCGGCCTTCCCCGAGGTCGCCCGCTCGTTCTGGCTCAACATCCGGCTGTTCCTGGTCGTCGAGGTGCTGGTCCTGATCGTGGGCGTCCTCGTGGCGATCGTCCGGGTGATCCCGGCGCCGGCGCTCGCACCGGTCAAGCTCCTCGCGGTGGTGTACGCCGATGTCTTCCGCGGGACGCCGACGCTGCTGATCGTGCTGCTGGTCGGCTTCGGCCTGCCGGCCCTCAACCTCACCGGCATGCCGACGAGCCTGTTCTGGCTCGGCGTCATCGCCCTGACGCTGAGCTATGGCGCATACGTCGCCGAGGTCATCCGCGCCGGGATCCTGTCGATCCACCCGACGCAGTGGGCCAGCGGTCGCGCGCTCGGCATGTCGTACGGCCAGACGATGCGCCACGTCGTGCTGCCGCAGGCGCTCCGCCGGGTCGCTCCGCCGCTGCTCAACGACTTCGTGTCGCTGCAGAAGGACACCGCGCTGCTGTCGACGATCGGACTCGTCGAGTCGCTGCGCGCCGCCCAGGTCATCTCGGGCAAGGACTTCATCTTCACGCCGTACGTCGTGGCGGCGGCGTTCTTCATCGCCGCGACGATCCCGCTGGCGCGCTTCACCGACTACCTCACGGTGCGGTCGCTGCGCCGCGAGAACGGACTCGTCACATGAGCAGCAGCGTGCTGAGGGCCGACGCGGTCCACAAGTCGTTCAACGGCACCGAGGTGCTCAAGGGCATCGATCTCGACGTCGCCGAGGGTGAGGTCGTGTGTCTGATCGGCGCCTCGGGCTCCGGCAAGTCGACGTTGCTGCGCTGCCTCAACCTGCTCGAGCAGGTCGACGACGGCGACATCTGGCTCGGCGATGCCGAGATCACCGATCCGCGCATCGACGTCGACGCGATCCGGCGCCGGATCGGCATCGTCTTCCAGGCGTACAACCTCTTCCCGCACAAGACCGTGCTCGACAACATCGTGCTGGCGCCGGTCAAGGCCGGCGGCCGCAGTCGCGCGGAGGCGGCGTCGACGGCGCTCGAGCTGCTCGCCCGGATCGGCCTCGAGGACCGCGCCGGCGCCTATCCCGATGCCCTGTCGGGCGGCCAGCAGCAGCGGGTCGCGCTCGTCCGGGCGATCGCGATGCGGCCCGAGGTGCTCCTGCTCGACGAGATCACGTCGGCGCTCGATCCGATGCTGGTCGGCGAGGTGCTGGACGTCATCCGTGACCTGCGCACCGAGGGGATGACGATCGTCATGGCGACGCACGAGATGGCGTTCGCGCGCGAGGTCGCCGACCGCATCGTCTTCATGGCCGACGGGCGCATCGAGGAGTCCGGTCCGCCGGACCAGCTGTTCACGGCGCCGCAGAGCGCACGTACCGCTGAGTTCCTGGCCCGCCACCGCTCGTGAATCGCGAGAGGACCCCTTCAATGCGATGATGCTGGCCCGAGCCCGCACAAAGGTGCTCGAGCGACCCATCCGGGACTGAGGCAGCTTCGAATGATTGGCAAGAACCCCTTTCGATCGGAGAGCCACGTGACCCGCAGCGCTGCGCACCTGCGCCTTGCCGACGCGTCGTCCGACGAGCCGGCCGCCGACGCAGGCCAGCTCCTCGTCCGCGTGGGACGGGGTGACGAACAGGCGTTCGCCGCGGTCTACGACCTGCTCGGCGCCTCGGTCTACGGTCTGGCCCGCCGGGTCGTACGCGATCCGGCCCGGGCCGAGGAGATCGCCCAAGAGGTGTTCATCCAGGTCTGGCAGTCCGCGGCCCGGTTCGACCCGGCACGGGGGAGTGCGAAGGGCTGGGTCATGACACTCGCCCACCGCAGGGCGGTCGACGCCGTCCGGCACGACCAGGCGGCGACCAACCGCGAGAACAGCTATGACTGGTCGAACGGCCCCGACTACGACGAGGTCGAGGAGACCGTCAGCATGACCCTCGAGCACGAACAGGTGCGCCGCTGCCTCGAGGGGCTCACCGAGCTGCAGCGTGAGGCCGTCAACCTGGCCTACTACAACGGCCACACCTACGCCGAGGTCGCGGAAGTCCTCGACGCCAATCCCGCCACCATCAAGACCCGGATACGCGACGGTCTCGTCCGCCTGCGCGACTGCATCGGAGTTCCGGCATGACCACAGATCTGCACTCCCTCCTCGCACCGTACGTCCTCGACGCCCTCGAACCTGCCGAGCGCGCGCAGTTCGAGGCGCACCTCGTGCAGTGCCCCGACTGCCGGTCCGAGCTCGGCGGCCTGCAGGCGACGGCGACCCGGCTCGGCGAGTCCCAGAGCCAGGAGCCCCCGGCCGCCCTGCGCCAGAGGCTGCTGGCGGCGATCGGCTCGATCCCGCAGGAGCGCCCGCTCGTCACCTCGATCAACCAACGTCGCGGACTGCGCCAGAGGCTGCCGCAGCTCGTCGCAGCGGCGGCGCTCGTGCTGGCTGCCGCGGGTGGTGGAGGCTACCTCGTCGAGCGCGACCATGCGCAGGACCGGGAGCGCCAGCTCGCCGACATCACCTCCGTCCTCGGCGCGGCTGACGCCGCCACCACGGCGCAGGACTTCCCCAACGGCGGGACGGTCCGCCTCGTCACGTCCAAGAAGCGCGATGCCGCCGTGGTCGTCGCCCACAGCCTGCCGGCGCTCGACGGCGGCAAGGTCTATCAGGTCTGGCTCATCAGGAGCTCCAAGGCCGAGTCGCAGGGCACGTTCTCCCGATCCGGCGAGATGGTCATGAAGGACCTGTCCAGCGCCGACGAGCTGGCGGTGACGGTCGAGCCCAGCGGTGGTTCCGACCAGCCCACGACGGCGCCGGTGCTGAACGTACCGGTGTGACTCCCTGACCAATCCATGCGTTCGCCGGCTTCGAACTCTGGGTAGTACCGGTCCTTCGGAGCAGGGAGTTCAGCATGGGCAGACGACAGGTCGCCGTCATCGGGAGTGGAGTGGCGGGCCTGACCGCCGGCTATCTCCTGCAACGCGTCGCCGACGTGACGATGTACGAGGCCGACGGGCGGCTGGGTGGCCATGCGCACACGCATGAGCTGCTCGACCCCGACGGCCGTTCGCTCAACGTCGACAGCGGCTTCATCGTGCACAACCGGCAGACGTACCCGAACCTGACCCGCCTGTTCGACGAGCTCGGCGTCGAGACGCAGGAGTCCGAGATGAGCATGTCGATCCGGTGCGACGGCTGTGGGCTGCAGTACGCCGGCGCGCTCGGCGCGAGTGGGCTGTTCCCGACGATGCGCAACGCGGCGAACCCGCGCTTCCTCTACATGCTGACCGAGGTCAAGCGCTTCCACCGCCGTGCCCGGCGGCACCTCGCCGCCACCGAGGCGGACGACCTGACGCTCGACGAGTTTCTCGCCGAGGGCCGGTTCAGCCGCTACTTCCGCACCCATTTCGTCGTGCCCATGGTGGCCTGCGTGTGGTCGTGCGCCCCAGCAGAGGCCGGCGCCTATCCGGCGCGTTACCTCTTCGAGTTCCTCGCCAACCACGGCATGCTGTCGGTACGCGGCTCGCACCCCTGGCGGACCGTGACCGGAGGATCGGCGAGCTACGTGGACAAGGTCGGCAAGCAGCTCTCGGCGGTCAACCTGCTGTCGCCCGTCAGGTCCGTCGTGCGTACGACCGGCGGTGTCCGGGTCATCGACGCGGACGACCAGGCGGCTGAGTTCGACGCCGTCGTCATCGCGACGCACCCCGACCAGGCGCTCGCGATGCTGGCCGAGCCGACGGCGGCCGAGACCGCTGCCCTGGGCGCGTGGACGTACTCGAAGAACCGCGTCGCGCTGCACACCGACGCCTCAGTCCTGCCGCCGCTCCCACGGGCCCAGGCCGCCTGGAACTACCAGATGCCGACCTGCGAGGCCGCCGGTGGCGAGGTCAACGTCACGTACGACATGACGCGGCTGCAGCGCCTGCCCGGCCGGTCGCGCTACCTCGTCACGCTGAACGGTGATGACTCGGTCGACGCCGGCCAGCAGATCGCGGAGATGCTCTACGAGCACCCGGTCTTCACCCCCGAGTCGGTCGCCACCCGCGCCGACCTGCCGGCCCTCAACGACGGCGTCATCGCGTACGCCGGGGCCTATCACGGCTGGGGATTCCACGAGGACGGCTGCCGCTCGGGCGTCGCCGCGGCCGAGAGCCTGGGTGCTGCTTGGTGAGAGAGGCGCTCGCGAGCTACGACGTCACGATCGGTCACCGCCGGCGTGACGGGTTCGAGTACGCCTTCACGAACCGCGGCCGCACGTGGCTGGTCGACCTCGACGACGTGCCACGGCTGCCCGGACCGCTGCGCAGGCTGTGCTCCTTCAGCTCCGGCGACCACCTCGGTGCCCCCTCGCGGTCGCTGCGCGAGAACGTCGACGCGTGGCTCGCCGAGCGTGGCGTCGACCCGCCGGCCACCGTGCGCATGCTCGCCAGCCCACGCGTGCTCGGCCACGTTTTCAACCCGCTCAGCCTGTTCTACTGCCATGACGCGGACGGCACGCTGACCCACGTCGTGGCCGAGGTCCGCAACACGTACGGCGGACGGCGCTGCTATCTCCTGGAGCCGGCCGACAACGGCCGGGCGACGACCGACAAGACGTTCTACGTGTCGCCGTTCCACGGCGTCGACGGGCACTACGAGCTGGTCGTGCCCGCGCCGGGCGACGAGCTCTCGGTCACGGTGACGCTGCGCCGGCCCGATCGCCCTCCGTTCGTCGCGACGATGCGCGGCACGCGCCGCGCCGACGCCCGCCTCGCGTCCGCACTGCGCAAGCCGTGGGCCAACTGGACGGTCGACGTGATGATCCGCGTCCACGGCATCCGGCTGTTCCTCAAGGGCCTGCGGCCGGCGTCGCGTCCCGACCATCAACCCGACGACCTGACCAGGAGCTCACGATGAACCAGATCGACGGCACCGCCCTCGCCCACACGCTGATCGGCGCCGCCGCCGCGATCGTGGTCACGCTCGGCATCACGTGCGTCGTCGCCAAGCGGATCGGCCGCCACAACGTCATCGACGTCGCGTGGGGCCTGATGTTCTGCGGCGCCGCCGTGGCCGCGTTCGTGGGCTCGTCGGGGCACGGCGACGACCTCCGCCGGTGGCTGCTCCTGGTGCTGACCGTCGCCTGGGGCTTGCGACTCGCGATCCACATCGGTGTGCGCAGCCGCGGTCACGGGGAGGACCCGCGCTACGCCAAGCTGCTCGAGGGCAAGGGCGAGCTGGGGATCATCCTCATCGTGTACGTCCTGCAGGGCGGCATCGCGTTCTTCGTCGCGCTCCCGGTGATGGTCGGGTCCCTGACGCACGGCTCCGTCGGCGTCCTGGCGTACGCCGGTGTGCTGCTGTGGGTCGTCGGCATCGCGTTCGAGGCGATCGGCGACCGCCAGCTCGCGGCCTACAAGGCCGATCCCGATCGCGGCCCGGTCATGGACCGTGGCCTGTGGGGCTGGACCCGTCACCCCAACTACTTCGGTGATGCCTGCGTGTGGGTCGGCCTGTTCCTCGTCGCTGCCGAGCACTGGCCCGGCGTCCTGACGATCCTGTCGCCGGCGCTCATGGTCTACCTGCTCGCGTTCGGCTCGGGCAAGCGTGTTCTCGAGCGCCACATGGCCGAGCGCCCCGGCTATCGCGCGTACATGGACCGCACCTCGGGCTTCTTCCCGCTGCCGCCGCGCCGCTGACGCGCCCCGGACACGACGATGGGCCGCCTCCCGTGAGGGAGACGGCCCATCGTGTGGGTGATGCGCTCAGGCGGGCGGCATCAGGACGTTGTCGATCAGGTAGACCGTCGCGTTGGCGGTCTTGACGCCGCCGCAGATGACGGTGGCCTGGTCGCCGCCGACCTTGATGTCGTTGCCCGAACCGGTGACCTCGAGGTCGGCACCGTTGACGGTCTTGTGGGACCCGTCGATGTCGGCCGGAGCGATCTGTCCGGGGATCACGTGATAGGTCAGGACGCTCGTCAGGGTGTCGGCACCGGCGGGGGTGCTGAGCGTCTTGAGCGTCTTCGCGTCGAGCTTGGCGAACGCGGAGTCGACCGGTGCGAACACCGTGAACTCAGCGCCGTTGAGCGTGTCGACGAGGTTGACGTCGGGGTTCAGCTGACCGGAGACGGCCTTGACCAGCGTCTTGAGCAGCGGGTTGTTGCTCGCCGCGGTCGCGACCGGGTCCTGCGCCATGCCGCTGACCGAGCCGGCACCGTCCGGGACGGCCTTGGCGTAGTCGGCGCAGCCCGCACCGACCAGGTCGGCAGCCGGATCGGCCGCGGCGGAGCTGGTGGTCTCGGCCTTGGGCGATCCTTCGGACTTGTCGTCGCTCGAGCCGCACGCCGCGGTGAACAACGACAACGAGACGGCCGCCGTGACGGCGAAGGTCTTCACAGTTGTACGCATCTTCATCTCTCCTTGTTGGGGTTGGGGTCGTGCTACTCGACGCGGAACTGGACGCTGTGCCAGCCGGTCGTCCCGTTCGGGCGAATGCTCGCCCGATCGGAGGTCTGGGTGTCGCCGTCCTTGGTCGTGGCGCGGACGGTCAGGGTGTGGTTGCCGGGCGTCGCGTCGTCCCACTGCCAGCTCCACTGGCGCCAGGTCTCGACGGTGTCCTCGGTGCCGAGCTTCGCGGCCTGCCACGGGCCCTTGTCGACCCGCACCTCGACCTGCTCGATGCCGACGGTCTGCGCCCAGGCGACGCCGCCGACGCGCACGCGGTCGGCCGGGAAGGTCTGGAACGACTTCGGCACGTCGATGCGCGACGAGAACTTGATCGGCGCCTCGGCGTCGTACTCACGCGTCGTCCAGTACGCCTTGAAGTCCGCGAAGCGCGTCACCTCGAGGTCAGTCAGCCACTTGGTCGCGGAGACGTAGCCGTACAGGCCGGGCACGACGAGGCGGGCCGGGAAGCCGTGCGCCAGTGGGAGCGGCTCGCCGTTCATGCCGATCGCGACCATCGAGCTGCGGTCGTCGGTGAGCGCCTCGAGCGGGGTGCCGGCGGTCCACTTGTCGGCGCTCGTGCTCTTGACCGCGTCGGCGCCCGACTTCACCCCGGCCTGCTCGAGCAGGTCCTTGACCAGCACGCCGGTCCACACGGCGTTGCCGACGTAGGGTCCGCCGACCTCGTTGGAGACGCAGGTCAGCGTGATGCGGTGCTCGGCGAGCGGCATGTCGAGGAGGTCGCGGAAGCTGAGGTTGACCTCGTTGTCGACCATGCCGTGGATGCGGAGGTTCCAGCCCTCGGCCGGTACGTCGGGGATCCGCAGCGCGGTGTCGACGCGGTAGAAGTCGCGGTTCGCCGTCACGTACGGGCTGATGCCCGTGACGTCGACCTGCGTCCCGGCGGGCACCGGCGGAGCGGCGACGGCGGGCTTGGGCAGCCGGATCCCGGCGCGAGACGCGACCGCTGCCGCCGTGCCGTACAGCGAGTTGACGACGCCGCCGACGACGACGAGAGCGCCGACGCCGATCACGGCCTTGAGGAAGTCGCGGCGGCGCAGCAGCCCGGCCGGAGCCGCCTCGCGCGTACGTCGGAGGGTGACCAGCAGGATCGCGAGCGCGGCAAGGCTGACGGCGACGGTCAGCAACGAGGGAACGAGGGTGAGGGCCCGGCTCGCGGTGGCCGTGCGGTCCACGGCTGCGGCGGCCACGGCGATCAGCCCGATGACCGCCACGCCAGCGGTGGCGATCGCCGGTCGGGTGCGGCCGATGATCCCGGCAACGGCGGCGAGCAGTGCGAGCGTCGCCACGACGCCGCCGATGAGCACCGGCTTGTCGTTGGTGCCGAACTGCTCGACCGCGAAGTCCTTGAGCATCGGTGGCGCCAGGTCGATCGCCCGGTTGCCGACCGACTCGATCGGTGACGGCACGCCGTTGAGGAGCGCAGCGACCGCCGTACCGGTGGCCACTCCGGCCGCGGCGGCCAGCACGCCCGCCAGTGCGCCGGCCCACCATGGGCTCTTCGACTCCGTGTTCACACACGTGGTTCGCCGCGAGCGTCCGCCTGGATTGGTCTGATCGGGAAATCCCTCCGACGGGCCGGGAGCTCACGCCGAGAGCCCGGCCCCGAGGGGCCGGGCTCTCGCGGTGCGCGGGTTCAGGCGACGGCCGGCATCCTGCTGCGACGGCGGCTGGCGACGCGGTGTCCCAGGGCGACCAGCCCGAAGCCGACGGCGAAGATCGCGCAACACACCAGTCCGTACCCGACCGGTATCGTGTCCGGGTCCTTCGGGAACGCCGAGTCGTCCCCGCCAACCCACATGCGGGTCAGGTAGAGGCCCTGGAACACGAACGCCCAGAGGTAGGCGATGGCGTACGCCAGGTTGGCGGCGAGGTGTGACCGGAGGAAGAACCCCAACGGGAACGCGAGCAGGATCGTGACGATGGCGATCATGACGACACCTCAATCCATCACGGCGGCCGACCGCCGTGCCGGTGAGAACATCAGCACGAGCGACGTGAGCGTGAGGATGGTGAAGACCGTCACCAGGACCTTGATGAAGGCCTCGACGTCCATGAAGAACGCGGGCAGCGCGGTGAGCATCGAGACGATGCGGGCACCGGCGACGACCCGGATGGCCGCTCCGCTCGCCGAGCGCCACGCGATGACCACGGCGACGATCGTGATCAGGCCGCAGATCGAGCCCAGGATGAGGATGCCCAGCGGTGGGCCGACCTCGCCGTCTGACGGCGCCTCCAGGAAGCTCGGCAGATCGAGGACGCCGAGCAGACCCGCGAGGGCGAGTCCGACTTTGTTCTTGGTCGTGAGGGTCATGATGTGCTCCTTGTGTGGAAGGTGGATCCACGGTCGCCCGGCTCACGTGCCCCCGACAGGTGTGCCGATTCCTCATTGTCCGGAGTTCCTCCCGGTCCGTATAGGTGTACGTTCCCGGGTCTTTTGCCCTGATTTCTCGGCATCATGAGGGGGTGACCCCCGAACGCATCCGCGTCGTGCTCGCCGACGACCATCCCGTCGTACGTGGTGGGCTGCGCGCGCTCCTCGAGTCGATCGACGGCTACGAGGTCGTCGGCGAGGCGGTCGACGGTGAGGGCGCGGTGCGTGAGACCCAGCTCCAGCGACCCGACGTCGTGCTGATGGACATCCGCATGCCGGGCATCGACGGGCTCGAGGCCACCCGCCGCCTCCGTGCGGCCGTCCCCGAGGCGATGGTCCTGGTGCTCACGATGTTCGACGACGACGACACGGTCTTCGCCGCGATGCAGGCCGGCGCCCGGGGCTACCTCCTCAAGGGCGCCCAGCAGGACGAGATCGACCGCGCGATCCGGGCCGTCGTCGCCGGTGAGGCGATCTTCGGGCCGGGCGTCGCGGCGCGGGTCCTCGGCCACTTCAGTGAGCCGCGGGTCGTCGCAGACGTGCCGTTCCCCGAGCTGACCGATCGCGAGCGCGAGGTGCTCGACCTCGTCGCCGCGGGCAAGCGCAACCACGCGATCGCCGACGAGCTGGCCCTGGCGCCCAAGACCGTCGCCAACCACATCTCGTCGATCTTCGCCAAGCTCGCGGTGTCCGACCGGTCGGCCGCGATCGTCCGCGCCCGCGACGAGGGCCTCGGCAGGTCGCGATGAGCGACTGGTTCCTGGGCGCGAGCATCGCGTTGCTCGGAGTCGTGACCGCCGTCAGCGGCCTGGGGCTGGTGCTCGTGCGACGCGCGTCGGTGTCCGGCGCGCTGCTGGTGCTTGTCGGGCTGTCGGGTCTCGCCGCCCTCGTGCTCCACGCGCGTGGAGAGGCGCGCGACGTCGAGTGGGCGCTGGCGATCGGGTCCACGATGCTCGCGTTCCCGCTCGCGGTGGCGGCCTACCCGCGGTGGAGCTGGCGCAACCCGGTCGACTTCACGGCCGTGACGACATTCGCCGCCGGCGGAATCATTGCCGCCGCTGCACCTCGTGAGTCGCACACGGCCGACGCGATGGCGGTCGTGATCGGACTGGGTGTCATCGTGCACGTCTGGTGGCGTGTGGAGACGGCAGACGGCGAAGTGCGCGTCCCCTTGCAGTGGTTCGCGGTGACCGCCGGGACGGTCGGCCTCGTCGGCGGGTTGCTGCTGTTCTCGGCTGAGGGGGCGTCCTCCAACACGCCGGTGTCCGTCGTGGCCCTGATGTGCGCCGCGATCGCGCCGGCCATGGTGATCGGGATGATCCGTCCCGACGTGGTCGACGTCCGCGGCCTCATCGTCTGGGGCGTGGTCGCCTGCGTGACCGCCATCGCGTACGTCTCGGTGTTCGCCGGCGTCGTGTCGCTGCTCGCCTGGTCGGACGCACCCGATGCTTCAGCGGGGGCGCTGGGGGTGATCGGCGCGGTCATCGCGTTCGGCTTCCACCCCGTCATGGTCATGCTGCGCGGCGTCGTCGACCAGATGCTCTTCGGCGACCGGCCCGACCCGTTGCAGGCGGCCACCCGTGTGGTCGATCGCATCGGCGACGACCCCGTGCTCGCCTTGCGGGCCATCCGTGAGGCGCTGGTCCTGCCGTACGCGTGCCTGCGCGCCGAGGGCAAGACCCTCGCGACGTCCGGCACCGAGGTCACCCACACGCGCACGCTGCCGCTCCAGCTCGGCGACGACGCGGTCGGCGAGGTCGTGGTCGGGCTGCGCGCCGGCGAGCTCGTGCTGGCGGCCGACGACGAGCACGTCCTGCGGATCGTGGCACCGCTGCTGGCCCAGACCCTGCGCGCGACGGCTCTCGCCCGCGACCTGCAGGAGTCCCGTGGCGCTGCCATCGCTGCCATCGAGGACGAGCGTCGCAGGCTCCGGCGCGACCTCCACGACGGTCTGGGGCCGACCTTGTCCGGAGTGGCGTTCTCCGCCGATGCCGCCCGCAACCACCTCACGAGCGACGTCGCCGCAGCCGACGCCTTGCTGGCCCGGCTGCGCGATGACACGACCCAGGCGATCGGCGAGGTTCGCCGCCTGGTCGAAGGGTTGCGCCCGGCGACCCTCGACGAGCTCGGGCTCGTGGGAGCCGTCAGGCAGCACGCGGCGAACCTGCATGCCGCCGAAGGCAAGGTCCTGCAGGTCAGGATCGACACCCCGGAGGCGCTGCCCGACCTCTCCGCGGCGGCTGAGGTGGCGGCCTACCGGATCGTCGTCGAGTCGCTCACGAACGTCGCTCGGCACGCGTCGGCGACCACGGTCGAGGTCAGCATCTCCGCCGATGACGGCGTGCTGCACCTGTCGGTGCACGATGACGGCGCCTGCACGCAGACGTGGAAGCCGGGGGTCGGGCTGTCGTCGATGCGCGAGCGAGCCGAGCAGGTCGGCGGGAGCGTGGTTGCCTCGGCGCACCGCGACGGCGGTCGTGTCGACGCCGTCATCCCGATCTGACGTTCAGCGCTGGTGCAACGCCTCGAGCTGCTGCTCGGTGTCTGCGAGCCGCTTCTCGAGCTCGGCGATCCGGTCGTAGAGATCGACGAGCGTCACGCCGTTCGCGACGACGCCGGGGCGCTGCGAGTTCCGGCGGACGAACGCCTCCCGGCTCTCGCCAGCCGCCTGCTGGAAGCCGGTCGGGGCTGCGCCGCCCCCGCCGGTCTGCATCGCCCCGACGTGCTGTGACTTCTTCTGGAGCTTCATCACGAGGATCGCGCCGAGCACGAACACGACGACCGCGGCGGCAGGGATCAGCAGATAGATCAGCTCGTTCGACATGCGACATCCCCCTTCGGATGTGGAGCAGCCTATGGGAACCGCATCGGCCGCGACGCCCCGGTCAATCCCTCCAATGCCCCTTCAGCTTCTCCGCCGCCTCCTTGACCTTGTCGCCGTATCCGTCGTCCAGTGCCTTCTGCCGGATCTCGTTGCGGTACGCCTTGCGCTCGTCGCCCGGCTGCATCGCCCGCAGCTTGGTCAGGTCGGCCTGGAGCTCGTCGGGCAGGAGCGCGAACACCGCCGCCCTCCGATCGGCCCGACGGTCGGCGCGCTTCTCGATCCGGTCGCCGTACTTGCCGGCCTTGGCGTCCGCCGCGACCTTCTTGAGCGCGTCGACCCGCTCCTGGCCCTTGAGCATGCGAGCCGCCTTCATGGCGGCGTGGAACGCGGTGCGGTCGGCCTTGGCGTCGGCCTTGGCGTCTGACGTCGCCGGATCCTGGCTGAGCTCGGTGTCGAGCGTCGACGCGGTCTGCGCGATCGTCGCCGAGGCGGGCTGCGAGGACGCGGTGAGCCAGAGCGCCGAGACGAGTGCCGCGGCGATGGCCAGCACGAGTCCGGTGATCCACAGCCGGCGGCCGACGATGGTCTTCAAGGTGGAAGCGGTCATCAGTCCATTCCTTCACGGTCATGGTCGGGCACTTCCCGACCATCCTCACGTTCGCGGCTCCAGGCAAGGGGATCGTCAAGCCAATGTTCGAGCGGCGTAAGGATCGTCGGCAGAACCACCTGGGGGAGCCGCCCGTCCTGTTTCATGGAGGCGTGAGCACCGCGGGCAAGGGCTTGATCCTCGTCGTCGAGGACGACCACTCGATCGCCGACGTCCTGCGCCTCTACCTCTCGCGTGCCGGATATGGCGTGCACGTCGAGCACGACGGCTCGGGCGCGCTCACCCAGGTGGCGACGTTGCGACCTGCACTCGTGCTGCTGGACGTCGGCCTGCCCGAGGTCGACGGCGTCGAGGTGTGCCGCCGGATGCGCGCCCGGGACGACTGGACGCCGGTGATCTTCGTGACGGCACGCGACGACGAGGTCGACCGCGTGCTGGGTCTCGAGCTCGGTGCCGACGACTACGTCACCAAGCCGTTCTCCCCCCGCGAGCTCGTCTCGCGGGTCGCAGCCGTGCTGCGCCGCAGCTCCGGGAGTGTCGACACCGCCTCGATCGACATCGGCGGCGTACGTCTGGAGCCCGGAACGCGAGTCGTGACCGTCGATGGACGTGGCGTCGACCTCACCGCGACCGAGTTCGACCTGCTCGCGGCCTTGATGCGTCGCCCCGGAATCGTGTTCACCCGCGAGCAGCTGTTGTCGACGGTGTGGGGCGCTGCAGCGTACGGGCAGAGCCGGACGGTGGACGTCCACGTCGCCCAGCTGCGGGCCAAGCTCGGCGTCGATTCGCCGATCCGTACGCATCGCGGCGTCGGCTACTCGGCGGTGCGGCAGTGAGGACCGCGCCGCTGTCGCGCCGCATCCTGCTGGTGACGTTGGCCGGCGGTGTCGTGGTCGCGCTGGTCGCGCTGGTGCTCACCGTCCCGGTCGTCACGGGCGTGGCCAGGGACCAGGCACGCGAGGAGCTCGTACGCTCGGTCGACAGCCTCGCAGCGAAACCCGCTGCGGCGGCACGTCTCATCGCCCAGGAGCAGAAGGTGCTGGGCCGCGACGACCGCCGCTACGCGATCGTGCGACGGGGCGGCAACGTGACGGGTGCGGCGGGCGACCTGTTGACCGACGAACAGGTTGCCGAGCTGCTGTCGACGGGCACGCTCTCGGCGACGTCGACCGTCGACGGCGAGACGATCCTGATCGAAGGACGCGAGACCAGACGCGGATTCTCGGCCGTGGCCGTGCAGCCGGTGACCGGTGTCGACGAGGCAACCTCCGCCCTGCGTCGCCGGTTGCTGCTGGCGCTGCTGCTCGGCATCGCGGCGGCCGGCACCCTGGGCCTCGTCCTGTCTCGTACGCTCACCCGCTCGGTCGCCGCCGCAGCGGGAGCGGCCCGCCGCCTGGCCGCAGGGGAGCGAGGCGTGCCGATCGGCACGTCGTCCGTGCGCGAGTTCGACGACATGGGCAACGCCGTTGCCACGCTCGACGAGGCGCTGGCCACGAGCGAGGGCCGTCAGCGTGAGTTCCTGCTGTCGATCTCCCACGAGATCCGCACGCCGCTGACCGCGTTGAGGGGCTACGCCGAAGCGCTGGCGGACGGCGCCGTCGCACCTGCTGACGTACCGGCCACGGGCGAGACCCTGGTGGCGGAGACGGCGAGGCTCGACAGGTTCGTCAGCGACCTGCTCGCTCTCGCGCGACTTGAGGCCGACGACTTCACGATCGAGGCCCAGGACGTGTCGGTCGCCGGCCTGTTGGACGATCTCCAGCAGGCCTGGCAGGTGACGTGCGAACGGGAGGGCGTGACGCTGCTGGCGGTGACCGGACCCGCGACGGTGCGCGCCGATCCGATGCGGCTCCGCCAGCTCCTGGACGGGTTGGTCGAGAACGCCGTCCGGGCGACCCCGGCCGGTGGTGTCGTCGAGGTGCGCACCGTCAGCACCGTGACCGAACTGACGATCGTGGTCACCGACACTGGGCCGGGAATCGATCCCGCCGACCTGAGCGACGTGTTCGAGCGCGGGGTCCTCCACGCGCGCTATCGCGACGTCCGAGCCGTCGGGACCGGCTTGGGCCTGTCGATCGCCCATCGTCTGGCGACGCGTATGGGCATGCGCATCGAGTCGCGCAACGGCGTCGACCGGGGCTCGGAGTTCGCCGTGGTCGTGCCGATACGCTGACCGCGTGGTCTATCGCGCCTTCTTCGACGCCGTCTTCCGCTCGATGGATCCCGAGAAGGCGCACGAACGAGCCTTCGCCGCGATCCGTGCGGGCCGGTTCGCCACGCGCCGGGTCTTCCCGCAGACGTACGCCCCGCGCACCGTGATGGGCATCGAGTTCCCCAACGCATTCGGCCTCGCGGCCGGCTTCGACAAGAACGCCAAGGCGGTCCCCGGGCTGCTCGGCCTGGGTTTCGGCCACGTCGAGATCGGCACCGTGACCGCCCGCGCCCAGCCCGGCAATCCCCGGCCGCGCCTGTTCCGCCTCGTCGACGACCGGGCGATCATCAACCGGATGGGCTTCAACAACGACGGTGCCGCAGAGGTGGCCTCGCGTCTGCACCGGATCCGCGCCACCAAGGCCGGCCGCTCCGCCGTCATCGGCGTCAACATCGGCAAGACCAAGGTCGTGGAGCCCGAGCACGCCGTCGAGGACTACGTCGAGAGTGCCCGGCTGCTGGCTCCCCACGCGAGCTACCTGGTCGTCAACGTCTCCTCGCCCAACACGCCGGGCCTGCGCGACCTGCAGGCCGTCGACGAGCTGAGGCCGCTGCTCAGCGCCGTCAAGGACGTCGCCGATCGCGCGCCCGCCGGGCCCGTCCCACTGCTCGTCAAGATCGCCCCGGACCTGGCCGATGACGACGTCGACGCGGTCGCCGACCTGGCGGTCGAGCTGGGGCTCGCCGGCATCAGTGCGACCAACACCACGATCGCCCGGCCCGACTCGCTTGCAACCTCCCGCGACGTCGTCGAGGCCGCGGGGGCCGGTGGCCTGTCGGGGCCGGTGCTCGCCGAGCGCGCCACCGAGGTCCTCGTACGCCTGCGGGCTCGCGTGGGCGACCGGCTGACGATCATCTCGGTCGGCGGGGTCACGACTCCCGACGACGTACGTGCCCGGCTGGCTGCGGGGGCCGACCTCGTGCAGGGCTACACGGCGTTCATCTACGAGGGTCCGGGCTGGCCCTCACGCCTCGCCGCGGCGAGCACCTCGGCGTCGGCCTGATCTTCGCGCCGCTGTTCCACTGGCTCCCGACGAGGGCTGGTTCGAGTCGACGCAGCCCCTCGTCCGGGTGTGCATCGGCTGCTACGCCGTGGCATTCCTGGCCGTGTTCGCACTGCCGATGCGGGCCCGCGAGGACGCCTGACGAGCCCGATCGGTCCCGGGGCATCCCCCGATTTCGTCCCGGGGCCGATCACCCTGTATCTTTGGCTGTCGGCTTGCCCCTTTAGCTCAGTCGGCAGAGCGTTTCCATGGTAAGGAAAAGGTCTACGGTTCGATTCCGTAAAGGGGCTCTGGACTCGGATCACTTCTGAGTCCTTCGGACATGAGGCAACTCATGCCCGTGGCGGGGTAGCTCAGGTGGTTAGAGCACACGGCTCATAATCGTGGTGTCGCGGGTTCGAGTCCCGCCCCCGCTACCGCAGAACTGCACACGTACGACCTTCAGCATCACCGATCAAGAAGAGGCACCCTCGTGGCCAGCAAGAGCTCAGACGTTCGTCCCAAGATCACCTTGGCCTGCACCGAGTGCAAGGAACGCAACTACATCACCAAGAAGAACCGTCGCAACGACCCCGATCGTCTCGACCTCAAGAAGTTCTGCCCGCGTTGCAAGACCCACCAGGTCCACCGCGAGACCCGCTGACCCCAGTTCCTTCGAACGACGGCTCCCCCTGCTCCGGCAGGCGGGAGCCTTCGTCGTTCGCGGACGCTGCTAGCGTCGCCGCCATGGACCTCGCCGAGCTGACGACGCTGCGCCTCGGTGGCCCCGCCCGAGCCGTGATCGACGCGACCTCCGAGCAGCAGCTGCTCGACGCCGTGCGCGTCGCCGACGAGGCCGGCGACCCGGTCCTGGTCGTGGCCGGCGGCAGCAACCTCGTGGTCGCCGACGAGGGCGTGCCGGGCACCGTGATCCGGGTCCTGACCAAGGGCGTCGAGGTCGACTCCGATGCCTGCAGCGGCGCGATGGTCACGATCGCCGCGGGAGAGCCGTGGGACGGCATCGTCGCACTGGCGGTCGACGAAGGCTGGGTCGGCATCGAGGCGCTGTCGGGCATCCCCGGCTCCACCGGCGCGACGCCGATCCAGAACGTCGGCGCCTACGGCCAGGAGGTCGGTCAGACGATCGCGACGGTCCGGGCGTACGACCGCTTCGAGCGCAAGATCCGCACGATCCACGCGGTCGACTGCGGCTTCGGCTATCGCACGAGCCGCTTCAAGGCCGAGCCCCAGCGCTGGCTCGTGCTGTCGGTGGCCTACCAGTTCCGCCTCGGTGAGCTGAGCGCCCCGATCGCGTACGCCGAGCTGGCCCGCACCCTGGGCGTCGAGATCGGCCGGCGCGCACCGTCGGCCGAGGTACGTGAGGCCGTGCTGGCGTTGCGCCGGGGCAAGGGCATGGTGCTGGATGCCGACGACCACGACACCTGGAGTGCGGGCTCGTTCTTCACCAACCCGCTGCTGACGCCCGACCAGGCGGACGCCCTGCCGGCCGAGGCGCCGCGCTTCCCCCAGCCGGACGGCTCGGTCAAGACCAGCGCCGCTTGGCTGATCGATCACGCGGGGTTCGCCAAGGGTGACACCCGAGGGCATGTGGGCCTGTCGACCAAGCACGTGCTGGCGCTGACCAACCGCGGGGGCGCCACGACGGCCGAGCTCCTGGGCCTGGCCCGCGAGGTGCGCGACGGCGTGCGTCAGGCATATGGCATCACGCTGGTCAACGAGCCCGTGCTCGTCGGCTGCGAGCTCTGACCCGTCAGCGCAGCCAGCCGAGGACGAAGTCGGAGTAGTAGGAGTCGTCGTACGGATCGTCGTCCCAGAACCCGTCGATCGTCACGGCCGCGACGATGAACGCGGTGAGTGCCAGCAAGGCCAGGATCAGCAGGACCGTCCCGACGATGCCCATGATCTTGCCGGCGTTGGCCTCGCTCCGGCCCGAGTAGGCCTGGGGGTTCGCGTCGATCTCCTTGACCGCCCTGGCGCCGAGGATCCAGGCGACCGGCGCGACGAGGAACGTCACGTAGCAGGCGAACCCGGTCAGCCCGATGATGCCAAGCACCATCGCCGTCGTGGCCCGCGGGTGCTGGGGCGGTTTCGGGGCGTACTGGGGATACGGATATCCGTAACCCGGCGGCGGGGGAGGATAGGCGTTGCCCCAGTTGGGTGGCGGCTGCTGGTAGCCCGGCGGCGGGGGTTGGTGTGTCGGATCTGACGGGTTCCCCGGCTGCTCGTCGCTCATGGGAACACCCTTCCACACCGGGTCGGCCCGGGAGCCGTTTCAGCTGGAGGAGGAGTCGACCGCGACGCCGAGGCTGAACAGGCCGATGAGCGCGACGATTCCGAGGATCAGGATGCACGAACCGACGATCCCCAGGATCTTGCCGGCGTTGGCCTCGCCCCGGCCCGAGTACGCCTGCGGGTTCGCGTCGATCTCCTTGACCGCCTTGCCACCGATGCTCCACGCGAACGGCGCGATGAACCCGCACACGGCGATGCCGAGAATGCCGAGGACCATGGCGGTCGTGGCCTGCGGGTGCTTGGGCGGGACGTAGTACGGCGGCGGATATCCGGAGCTCATGCGAGCACCCTTCCACACGTTCGACGGCTCAGGTGCCGTATCCCGCGTCGTGGTTCACGCCGATGATCGTGAGCGTCGCCGCGATGACGAGCAGGAGCAGGACGATCCCGAGGATCGCCGAGCCGATGATGCCCAGGACCATCCCGGCCTTGGCCTCGCCGGCGCGCCGGTATCGCGTGGGCTCGCGCTCCGCCTCGCGATCGGCGACCGCCCCGAAGTACCACGCCAACGGTGAGAGGGCGATCGGCGCCAGCAGGACGAAGAACCCCGCCACGCCGATGATGCCGAGCACCAGGGCCGCCGTGGACCGGGGCGGCTTGGGGAGCGGCGCCGGCTGTGGGGCGTACGGATAGGGCTGCGGCGGCGGATAGGGATACGGCGTGGTCATGCGTCCGCTCCCTCCGCCGGCGGGTTGCCGAGCCACTCGTCGATGCCCGTGAGACCTGCGTTCACGATGTCTGAAGGAGCGTACGACCTGCGGACCGACATGCGGGCGAGTTCGGCCAGCTCGGCGTCGCTGAAGTCCTGGGCGGCACGCAGCACGGCGTACTGGCCGGCGAGGCGAGAGCCGAACAGCAGCGGGTCGTCGGCGCCGAGAGCCACGTCGATCCCGGCGTCGGTCAGGGTGCGGACCGGCACCTCCTCGAGCGTGCTGTAGACCCCGAGCGACACGTTGGAGGTCGGGCAGACCTCGAGCGCGACACCGTCGGTCGCGAGCCGGTCGAGCACGGCGGTGCTCTCCGAGGCGCGTACGCCGTGCCCGAGGCGATCGGGGTGCAGGTGGTCGAGGCACTGCGTGACGTGGGCGGGGCCGCGCAGCTCACCGCCGTGCGGCACGAGTGCCAGCCCGGCCCGCTCGGCGATCGCGAACGCGGGGCCGAAGTCGGTGGTGTCGCCGCGCCGCTCGTCGTTGGACAGGCCGAAGCCGATGACGCCGCGACCGGAGTATTGGGCCGCGAGCCGGGCGAGCGTACGCGCGTCCATCGGGTGCCGGGTGCGGTTGGCGGCGACGACCAGGCCCATGCCGATGCCTGCGCGCGCCGACGCATCGCGGACCGCATCGATGACCAGGTCGGTGAACGCCGTGATGCCGCCGAAGCGCGCGCCGTAGCCGGACGGGTCGACCTGGATCTCCGTCCAGACCGAGCCGTCGGCGGCGTCGTCCTCCGCGGCTTCGAGGATCAGCCGCCGGACGTCCTCCTCGGTGCGCAGCACCGACCGCGCCACGTCGTAGAGGCGCTGGAACCGGAACCAGCCCTTCTCGTCGGTCGTGCTCAGCTGCGGTGGCCAGTCCTCGGTCAGCGACGCAGGCAGGCGTATGCGGTCCCGCTCGGCCAGCTCGAGCAGCGTGCTGTGCCGCATCGAGCCGGTGAAGTGCAGGTGCAGGTGCGCCTTGGGAAGTGCCGAGAGCGACCGGCGATCCGGGGCTTCGAACTGAGGTGAGGCGGACTCGTCAGTCTGGTCTCCGTCGCTCACGTGCCCCATTCAACACGCATCGGTTCTCCGTACGTGTGGTCAGTGGGTTGAATCAGCGGCCTCGGCTGCCTTGCGCACCGCTGCCGCGACGCGCTTGTGCACGTCGGCGTGGAACACGCTCGGCACGATGTAGTTGGCGTTGAGCTCGTCGGCCGTGACGCTGCCGGCGATGGCCTCGGCGGCCGCCAGCAGGATGTCCATGCCGATGCCGTGGCTCTGTGCGTCGAGCAGCCCGCGGAAGATCCCGGGGAACGCCAGCACGTTGTTGATCTGGTTGGGATAGTCCGAGCGGCCCGTCGCGACGACCCGGGCGTGCTGCCGGGCGATCGCCGGGTCGATCTCCGGGTCGGGGTTGGCGAGGGCGAAGACGATCGCGTCGTCGGCCATGGCCTCGACGTCCTGGGCGTTGAGCAGGTTGGGCGCGCTCACGCCGATGAAGACGTCGGCGCCGGGCAGTGCCTCACGCAGGGTGCCGGTCAGGCCGTCGGCGTTGGTGTGGTCGGCGATCCACTGCAGCGACTCGTCGAGCCCTTCGCGTCCTTGGTGGACGACGCCCTGGACGTCACACACCACGACGTGCTTGGCGCCGGCGTGCATGAGGACCTTGAGGACCGCGGTCCCGGCCGCGCCGGCACCGGCCAGCACGATGCGAGCCGTGCCGATGTCCTTGCCGACGACCTTGAGGGCATTGCGCAGGGCAGCAAGGACGACGACCGCGGTGCCGTGCTGGTCGTCGTGGAACACGGGGATGTCGAGGCGTTCGCGCAGGCGGGCCTCGATCTCGAAGCAGCGAGGCGCCGAGATGTCCTCGAGGTTGATGCCGGCGAAGCCGGGGGAGATCGCCGCGACGGTCTCGACGATCTGGTCGACGTCCTGCGTGTCGAGGCAGATGGGCCACGCGTCGATGTCGGCGAAGCCCTTGAACAGGGCGGCCTTGCCCTCCATGACGGGCATCGCGGCGTGCGGGCCGATGTTGCCGAGGCCCAGCACCGCCGACCCGTCGCTGACGACCGCGACGCTGTTGCGCTTGACCGTCAGGCGCCGGGCGTCCTCCTTGTCGGCGGCGATCGCCATGCAGATGCGCGCGACGCCGGGCGTGTAGATCATCGAGAGGTCGTCGCGGTTGCGCAGCGGATGCTTCGTCGCGGTCTCGATGACGCCGCCGAGGTGCATGAGGAACGTCCGGTCGGAGACCTTTTCTACCTTGACGTCGCTGATCGCCTCGAGCGCCGAGACGATCAAGGCCGCGTGGTCGGTGTCGGACGCGGCGCAGGTGAGGTCGATGCGGAGCGCCTCGGCGCCAGATGCCGTGACGTCGAGCGCGGTGACGATTCCGCCCGTGCGTTCGACGGTGGTCGTGAGCTCACTGACCGCCGATCCGCCGGAGGGCACCTCGAGTCGGATCGTGATGGAGTAGGAGATGCTGGGTGCAGTGGCCATGCACCCATGCTAAAACATGAGGAAAGGCTCAGGTTTTTGGGGCGCGGGCCTCGGTTCGACGAGGGCGGGGCGCACCACGTACACTTGACCCACCGGTGAATATTCACTCTAGATCGTCATGCCCTCATCAGGTTTGACCCTGGGATGGAATTCGACTGAGGGCACTAGCTCAACTGGCAGAGCATCGGTCTCCAAAACCGAAGGTTGGGGGTTCAAGTCCCTCGTGCCCTGCGAGACACGACAACGAAGCACAACGAAGGAGTACCGTGAGCGACCGTCACGAGCTGGCCGGCACGTCCGGCAAACGCACGTCGCCGATCACGTTCTACCGACAGGTGATCGCCGAGCTCCGCAAGGTGGTCTGGCCGACTCGCCCCCAGGTGGTCAACTACTTCTGGGTCGTCCTCGTCTTCGTGCTCTTCATGATGGCCATCGTGGCCGGACTCGACTACGGGTTCGGCAAGGCCGCTTTCTGGATCTTCGCGTAGCAACCAAAGGAATTTTGTGACTCAAGGCATCGACCCGCAGACCAGCTCCGAGACCGACGAGGTCGAAGAGCTCGAGCCGTCGACCCCTGCCGAGGACGTCGCAGTCGAGACGGATGCACCCGAGGCCGAGGCTGACGACGCACCCGCCGAGGACGCGATCGCGCCTGACGCCCCCGTCGAGGCCGTCGTTGACGACGAAGCGGTCGAGGACGTCGCCGTCGAGGACGCTGTCGACGACGCACCGGCCGACGACGCACCCGCCGAGGACGAGCCGGTCGCCGACGCGCTCCAGGAGTTCCGCGACCGTCTGCACAACCAGATCGGCGACTGGTACGTCGTCCACACCTACTCCGGCATGGAGAAGCGGGTGAAGTCCAACCTGGAGAACCGGGTGACCTCGCTCAACGCCGAGGACTACATCTTCGAGGTCGTCGTGCCCACCGAAGAGGTCGCCGAGATCAAGAACGGCCAGCGCAAGCTCGTCAAGCGCACGGTCCTCCCCGGCTACGTCCTGGTCCGCATGGACCTCACCGACGAGTCGTGGGGCGTCGTCCGCCACACGCCGTCCGTCACCGGGTTCGTGGGCAACTCCCACCAGCCCGTACCCCTCAGTCTTGCCGAGGTCGAGAGCATGCTCGCCCCGGCAGTGGAGGCAGAGGTCGCAACCGCGACCGACACCCCCGATCAGCAGCAGGCGAAGGCCTCCAAGGTCGAGTTCACCGACTTCTCCGTCGGCGACTCCGTCATGGTCGTCGATGGCCCGTTCGCCACGCTGCACGCGACCATCACGGAGATCAACATCGACGCACAGAGGGTCAAGGCCCTCGTGGAGATCTTCGGCCGCGAAACCCCGGTCGAGCTCAGCTTCACCCAGATCCAGAAGGTCTGAGCCAACCGGTTCTCATCAGCACCAACCATTCAGTAGTCAAGGACCCGAGAAATGCCTCCCAAGAAGAAAGTCGCAGCCATCGTCAAGGTGCAGCTGCAGGCCGGTATGGCCAACCCGGCGCCGCCCGTCGGCACCGCGCTCGGCCCCCACGGCGTCAACATCATGGAGTTCTGCAAGGCCTACAACTCGGCCACAGAAGCCATGCGTGGCAACGTCGTTCCGGTCGAGATCACGATCTACGAGGACCGTACGTTCAGCTTCATCACCAAGACGCCGCCCGCGGCTGAGCTGATCAAGAAGGCCGCCGGACTGCAGAAGGGTTCGCCCGTTCCGCACAAGGACAAGGTCGGCAAGATCTCCAAGGACCAGATCCGCGAGATCGCCACGACCAAGATGCCGGACCTCAACGCGACCGACATCGATGCCGCCATGAAGATCGTCGAGGGCACTGCGCGCTCGATGGGCGTCACGACGGACTAGCAACACTCCACCCCAGCAGTACGTGGCAGGGCCCGCTGGGCCCGTTCAGACCACAACTGGTTCACACAGAAGGAAGACCAGAGATGGCACAGCACAGCAAGGCGTACCGACAGGTCGCCGACAAGATCGACAAGACCAACCTCTACACACCGCTCCAGGCCACCACGCTGGCCAAGGAGTCGGGGAGCAAGGCGTACGACTCGACGGTGGATGTCTCCATCCGGCTCGGCGTCGATCCCCGCAAGGCCGACCAGATGGTGCGCGGCACCGTCAACCTCCCTCACGGCACCGGCAAGACCTCCCGGGTCCTGGTCTTCGCCACCGGCGCCAACGCCGAAGCCGCACGTGAGGCCGGAGCCGACTTCGTCGGTGCCGACGAGCTGGTCGACAAGGTCAACGAGGGCTGGCTCGACTTCGACGCCGTCGTCGCGACGCCCGACATGATGGGCAAGGTCGGCCGCCTCGGCCGCGTCCTCGGCCCGCGCAACCTGATGCCCAACCCCAAGACGGGCACCGTCACGACCGATGTGGCCAAGGCCGTCTCGGACATCCAGGGCGGCAAGATCGAGTTCCGCGTCGATCGTCACGCCAACCTGCACTTCGTGATCGGCAAGGCGTCGTTCACCGCCGAGCAGCTCGCCGACAACTACGGCGCCGCTCTCGACGAGGTCCTGCGCCTCAAGCCCGCGAGCTCCAAGGGCCGCTACGTCAAGAAGATCACGGTCTCCACGACCAACGGTCCCGGCGTGCCGGTCGACCCGAGCCGCACCAAGGCTTACTCCGTCGACGAGGCCTGAGCCTCTCAGACACCACGAGAGCCCCCGGCGCCTGCCGGGGGCTCTCGTGCGTCGTGGGCAGCGCCTACCTCGGGTCCTGAGCTTTCCGACACACTGTCCGCCTCTTATGCTCGTGCCATGAGTTTTTCGAGGAAGCTGTCATCCGTCGTCGCGACCGTGCTGCTCGCCGGTCTGTCCCTGTCCGCCTGCGGCGGCAGTGACGGATCCGATGGCGACAAGGCCGACTCGACCTCCGGCGGCGGTGGCAGCAAGACGACGCTGACACAGGCCAACTTCGCGAAGGTCATCGGCGACTCGCAGGTCGACGCCAAGTCCACGCACATCGACATGACGATCGGCGCCGGCGGCCAGTCGTTCAAGGCCCAGGGCGACGCCGAGTTCGGCACGTCGGCCGCGGACACGTCGGTCGCGATGACGATGGACCTCGGCTCGATCAAGGCCGACATGCGTCTCGTCGACCAGGTCTTCTACATGAACATGGGCGCGATGAGCGACAACAAGTTCCTCAAGATCGACCTCAAGGACAAGAACAACGCGTTCGCCCAGCAGTACGGCCAGATCATGGACCAGATGGACCCGTCGAAGCAGATGGAGCAGTTCAAGGAGGCCATGAAGTCCTTCGAGAAGAAGGGCGAGCCGCAGAAGCTCGACGGCGTCGAGGCGCAGCCGTACGTCGTGACGGTCGACACGAGCAAGATCAAGTCGCTCATGGAGCTTCCGGAGGCCTCCAAGGCGCAGGTCCCGGACACGATCGTCTACACGATGTTCATCGGCCCCGACAACCTGCCGCGTCGCATGGAGTTCGACCTCGCCGGGTCGACATCGACGATCGACTACTCCAAGTGGGGCGACTCGGTCGACATCAAGGCACCGTCGGCCGGCGAGATCTCGGACAAGGACCTCAGCCAGCTGGGCGCACCGTCGGCAGGCTGATCGTCGGCACGGCCGGCCCATGAGGTGACCTTCCAGCGTTGGGAGGTCACCTCGCGGGGTTCGGCATCTGGCGGCTTCGCCGCGATCGTTCAACCTGCCTCGCCGCTCGGCCGCAGGCGGCCTCGAGTTCGCCAATTTGGTCGGGGTGCGGGCGTGCCGTATTCTGGACCTACCGAAGACCGCTGGTCGGTGACTCGCGAGAGTTGCACGAAGCGCCCGGAAGGGCGGCCCGCGCAGGTTGCGAATGTTGGTCCTTTCAACGTCCCGTGCCTTGCGCCGGGACGTTTTTTCGTGTCGGGCCCGTGTACGCACATGGGATCGCAGTCTTCGTACGACCCATGTGCCGGAAGGAGACCCATGGCAAACCCGGACAAGACAGCCGCCGTTGCCGAGCTCGCAGATCACTTCCGCGAGTCGAACGGTGCTGTTCTCACCGATTACCGCGGTCTCACCGTGAAGCAGCTGCAGGAACTGCGGCGAGCCCTCGGTGCGAACGTGAGCTATGCCGTCGCCAAGAACACGCTGACCAAGATCGCTGCCAAGGACGCAGGAGTGGAGATCGACACCGATCTCCTCGTCGGTCCGACCGCCATCGCCTTCATCAAGGGCGATGCGGTGGACGCGGCCAAGGGTCTGCGTGACTTCGCGAAGGCCAACGCGCCGCTCATCATCAAGGGAGGCTTCCTCGACGGGAAGATCCTCACTGCTGATGAGATCAACAAGCTGGCCGACCTCGAGTCGCGCGAGGTCCTCCTCGCCAAGCTCGCAGGTGGCATGAAGGCCAGCCTCACGAACGCCGCGTCGCTGTTCAACGCCCCGCTGTCCCAGGCCGCCCGAGTTCTCGGCGCCCTGCAGGCGAAGGCCGAGAGCGACCCGTCGGTTCTGGCAGCGGGCCCCGAGCCCGTCGCCCCTGTCGAGGAGGCCCCCGCGGCCGAGTCGGCTGAAGCAGAAACCCCGGCCGAGGCACCCGCCGACGCCGCCCCTGTCGAAGCGTCTGCCGACGCCGAGACGACCGAGGGCTGAACGCCCGATTCACATCGGGACCCCCTCGGGGTCTCATAACGGAAGGACGCCACCATGGCGAAGCTCAGCACCGGCGATCTGCTGGATGCATTCAAGGAAATGACCCTCATCGAGCTCTCCGAGTTCGTGAAGGAGTTCGAGGACACGTTCGACGTCACCGCGGCCGCTCCGGTTGCCGCTGCTGCCGCTCCTGCTGCTGGTGGCGCTGCCGCCGGTGGCGAGGCTGCTGCTGACCAGGACGAGTTCGACGTCATCCTCGAGGGTGCCGGCGACAAGAAGATCCAGGTCATCAAGGAAGTCCGTACGATCACGGGCCTCGGTCTCAAGGAGGCCAAGGACCTCGTCGAGGGCGCCCCGAAGCCTGTCCTCGAGAAGGCCAACAAGGAAGCTGCCGACAAGGCCAAGGAGGCCCTCGAGGCCGCCGGCGCCAGCGTCACTGTCAAGTGACTCGTCGCTGAATCCATTCAAGAGCGCCCCTCCTTCGGGAGGGGCGCTTTTGTCTGCCCGGGGGTGACGTGGGTCACGATTGTCACCCAGAGTTACATGGGGTATGTTTCACCGGATCCTTCGGTTAGTTACCGGCGAGTCACCAAGCGTGGTGGGAGCGTAACCTCGGTTGCCATATCTCGTTACTCTCTGTGTCTGCGGTCACACCGGCCTAGGATTGAAGTAGTTCGGCCGGCACTCGCCGGCAGACCACGGCAAGCAAGGAGGGGCCGACCGTGGGCGTTGAAGTCGTCGTCGAGGGGCTGACCAAGAAGTTCGGTAGCTCACTCATCTGGAAGGACGTCACGCTGACCCTTCCGGCAGGGGAGATCTCTGTCATGCTCGGCCCGTCCGGCACCGGCAAGTCGGTGTTCCTC
Source organism: Aeromicrobium ginsengisoli (assembly GCF_004134905.2). Lineage (GTDB taxonomy): Bacteria > Actinomycetota > Actinomycetes > Propionibacteriales > Nocardioidaceae > Aeromicrobium > Aeromicrobium ginsengisoli. The sequence continues at coordinate 215,691 of NZ_SDPQ02000002.1, forward strand.
AAGACGCTCATCGGGCTGCTCAAGCCCAACGAGGGCCACGTCTACATCGAGGGCACGGACATCGCCAACTGCTCCGAGAAGGAGCTCTACGAGATCCGCAAGCTGTTCGGCGTCCTGTTCCAGGACGGCGCGATGTTCGGTTCGATGGACCTGTTCGACAACGTGGCGTTCCCGTTGCGCGAGCACACCAAGAAGTCCGAGTCCGAGATCCGTCAGATCGTCATGGACAAGATGGAGCTCACGGGCCTCGTCGGTGCCGAGAACAAGCTGCCCGGTGAGATCTCCGGCGGCATGCGCAAGCGCGCCGGTCTGGCCCGCGCCCTGGTCCTCGACCCCGAGATCCTGCTGATCGACGAGCCCGACTCAGGCCTCGACCCGGTTCGTACGTCATACATCAACCAGCTCTTCATCGACCTCAACGCGCAGATCGATGCCACGTTCCTGATCGTGACGCACGACGTCAACACCGCCCGCACGGTGCCGGACAACATCGGCCTGCTCTACCACAAGCACCTGGCGATGTTCGGCCCCCGCGAGATGCTGCTGACCTCGGCCGAGCCGGTCGTGGCGCAGTTCCTCAACGCCCAGACCGTTGGCCCGATCGGCATGTCCGAGGAGAAGGACGCGGACGAGCTCGCGGCGGAGCAGGGCATCGAGATGCCCCCGCTGCCGCCCGTGCCGCTCCAGCTCGAGCCCTCCGACGGCCGGCCCCGCCGCGCCCAGCGTGAGCCCGGTGCCTGGTGCCGCGACAACGGAGTCACCGCCCCTGCCGGTTCTTTCGGAGAGAAGACGCCGCTGGCTGCCGGCGGTGTTGCGTGACCGCAGCTGTTGTCGCCGGGCCCGCGAGGGTTGCCGGCAACCTCTTCGCCTTCATGCTGGACGTGCTGGTGGCGTTGTTCCGCCGACCGTTCCAGCTCAAGGAGTTCCTGCTCCAGGCCTGGTTCATCGTCAAGGTCACGATCGTCCCGACCGCGTTCGTCTCAATTCCCTTCGGCGCCGTCATCGCGCTGCAGGTGGGTGGACTCATCAAGCAGTTCGGCGCGCAGTCGTTCACGGGTTCTGCCGCAGTCCTCGCGGTCGTCCGTGAGGCCGGCCCCATCGCGTGTGCACTCCTGATCGCGGGCGCCGCCGGCTCGGCCATCGCCGCTGACTTCGGTGCTCGCCGGATCCGCGAGGAGCTCGACGCCATGATGGTGCTCGGCATCGACCCGATCCAGCGCCTCGTGGTGCCCCGCGTGCTGGCCTGCATGCTCGTCGCGGTCTTCCTCAACGGACTCGTCACGGTCGTCGGCGTTGCCGGTGGCTACGTCTTCAACGTCGTGCTGCAGGACGGCACGCCCGGCGCCTATCTGGCGTCCTTCACCGCGCTCGCCCAGCTACCAGACCTCTATCAAGGTATGGTCAAAGCGCTGATCTTCGGCTTCATCGCGGCCATCGTCGCGGCCTACAAGGGCATGAACGCCAAGGGTGGCCCCAAGGGCGTGGGTGACGCCGTCAACGAGGCGGTCGTCATCACGTTCACCCTCCTGTTCATCGTCAACTTCTTCATCTCGGCGATCTACATCCAGCTCGTGCCGCCGAAGGGGATGTGACGATGTCCGACAAGACAGCTCTGTCCGCCGTCACCGGCATCCCGGCGAAGTTCAACAACTTCCTCGACGACCTCGGTCGTCAGATGCTGTTCTACATCCGCGTCATCGCGTCTATTCCGCGCACGATCGCCAACTACGGCAAGGAGATCGTCCGGCTGCTGGCCGAGGTGGCCCTTGGCTCAGGGTCGCTCGCGGTCATCGGCGGCACGGTCGGCGTCATCACGGCGATGTGCTTCTTCACCGGCACCGAGGTCGGCATCCAGGGCTACGCAGCCCTCGACCAGCTCGGCACCGCGGCGCTGACCGGATTCGTCTCGGCCTACTTCAACACCCGCGAGATCGCGCCGATCGTCGCCGGCATCGCGCTGGCCGCGACCGTGGGCTGTGGCTTCACCGCCCAGCTCGGCGCCATGCGCATCAGCGAGGAGGTCGACGCGCTCGAGGTCATGGCGATCCCGTCGCTGCCGTTCCTCGTGACGACCCGAGTCATCGCCGGCCTGATCGCCGTCGTCCCGCTCTACATCGTCGGCCTGCTGTCGTCCTACTTCGCGACCAGATTGACGATCACCAAGATCAACGGGCAAAGTCCGGGCACCTACGATCACTACTTCAACACGTTCCTGCCACCTGGTGACGTGATGTGGTCGTTCGCGAAGGTCCTGATCTTCGCCGTCGTCGTGATCTTGATCCACTGCTACTACGGCTACTACGCCAGCGGCGGACCCGCCGGCGTGGGTGTGGCCGTCGGTCTTGCCGTGCGTACGTCGATCGTCGCGATCAACGTCGTCGACCTGCTCGCCTCGATGGCGATCTGGGGCACGAACGTCACCGTGAGATTGGCGGGCTGACCCATGGCTCGTACCCCCCTGCTCGAGCGCTCCGGCTCCCTCAAGGTGCTGGGCGCTGCGTTCATCGCGTTGCTGCTGCTCATCCTTTGGGTGACCTGGGCGTTCTTCACCAAGGCATTCGTCAACTACGACCCGGTGACCCTCAAGACCGACACCACGGGCGTCAACCTCCCGCAGAACGCCGACATCAAGCTGCGCGGCATGATCGTCGGCGAGGTTCGCAAGGTCGAGCCGGACGGTGACGGCGTCAAGCTCCTGCTGGCGATCAACCCCAAGCTCATCAAGGACATCCCCAAGGGCGTCACGGCCCAGCTCGTGCCCAAGACCTTGTTCGGTGAGAAGTACGTCGCGTTGATCCCGCCCGCGACCGACAACGGCGAGACGCTGCAGGCCGGCGACACGATCACCAAGGCCAACGTGCCGATCGAGGTCGAGACCCTGCTCAACGACCTCTACCCGTTGCTCGACGCGGTCGACCCGGCCAACCTGTCCTACACGTTGAGCGCAGTCTCGACCGCGCTCAACGGGCGCGGCAAGCAGCTCGGCGACACTCTCGTCCAGGCCAACAGCTACCTGCAGAAGATCAATCCGGACATCCCACAGCTGGTCGACGACCTCAACAAGCTCGGCACGGTGTCCGACACCTACGCGGCGGCGATGCCCGACCTCGGCCGGCTGCTGCGCAACACCGTCGTGACCGGCAACACGATCGTCGCCAAGAAGGCACAGCTGACGGCGTTCTTCGACGAGGCGACGGGCCTGTCCGACACCCTGACCGACTTCACGAAGGCGAACGGCGACAACATCAAGGCGCTCAACAAGCTCGGTCGGCCGATCCTCGAGACGGTCGGCGAGTACTCCACGACGTTCCCGTGCTTCCTCGGCGCGATGTCGACGCTCGTCCCGCGCCTCGACAGCGCCTACCGCGACGGGCAGCTGCACATCAACGTCGAGGTCATCGCCCAGCCCAACGCGTACGCCAAGAACGAGAACCTCACGGCGTCGCAGCAGACGTTCGACGACGCGTCGTCCGGTGCCCCCGCGAAGTCCAGCAAGGACATCAGGGCCGACAACGCAGCCGCGCCGACCTGCCTCGACCTCAACGAGATCAACAAGGGCAAGGCCGAGGAGAAGAAGTACTCCTCGCAGGCCCATCCGTTCAAGATCCCGGCCGACGTCTACAAGCTCGTGGGCATCAAGCAGCCGCACGCCAAGTTCGGTTCTTCGGCCGACTTCGCCAACCGCTCGGCGGCCTCGAGCGTCTCGCTGCAGGACCTGGTCCAGCCCAGCATCACCGGCGTCGACTCGCCGAGCGAGCGGGCCGAGCTCAACGTCCTGCTCGGCGGCACCCTCGGGATGCAGCCCTCGAAGGTCGATGACATCGGCTCGCTGCTGATCAGCCCCGTGCTCCGTGGGTCGGCGGTGGAGCTCCGATGAAGCAGATCGACCGCGAATCCATCAGTGCCCTGGTCAAGCTCGGGTTCTTCTTCGCCTTCACCGGCATCTCGACGCTGATCCTGGCGCTCACGCTGAGCAACGGATCGTTCGGTGCCGATCGCAAGGACTACAAAGCTGTCTTCACCGATGTCACCGGCATGGCCAAGGGCGACGACGTCCGCATCGCGGGTGTTGCCGTGGGCTCGGTCAAGAAGGTCCAGATCATCAAGCGCGACAAGGCGCTCGTGACGTTCGGCGTCGACAGCGATGTCCCGTTGACCGACAACACGCACGTGACGATCAAGTTCCGCAACCTCGTCGGGCAGCGCTACATCGCGCTGACCCAGGGCGCCGACGGCGCGAAGACGACACTCAAGGCCGGCAGCACGATCCCCGAGAGTCGCACGCAGGAGGCGCTCGACCTCAATGTGTTGCTCAACGGGTTCAAGCCGGTCTTCCAGGCGCTCTCGCCGTCCGACACCAACAAGTTCGCCTACGAGATCGTGCAGACCTTGCAGGGCGAGAGCGGCAACGTCGAGAACCTGCTCGCCCGCACCTCGTCCCTGACCAACACGCTGGCCGGTCGTGACCAGCTGATCGGGGACGTCATCACCAACCTCAGCCAGGTCCTCGACACCGTGGGCAGCCGCGACAAGGAGCTGACGGACACGATCGACACGCTCCAGCAGTTCGTCACGGGCCTCAAGGACGACCGCAACGCGATCCTCAACTCGGTCGACTCGATCTCCGACCTGACCGACGAGACGTCCGACCTGCTCGTCCAGGGGCGCCCGGCGATCGGTGAGGACATCAAGCAGCTCAACTCGCTGACCAAGAACCTCAGCAGCAAGCGCAACCTGGCGACGATCGAGAACTCGATCAAGATCCTGCCGATCAAGCTGCAGAAGATCGGCAACTCCGCCACCAACGGCAGCGAGTTCAACTTCTACCTGTGTGCCGCACGCGGCAGCATCACGATTCCCGCAATCGCGGGCATCCTGCCGGAGACCAAGCTCGACCTGACCGGGCCCAACGGCCTCGGTGTCGGCGGCGCTCGTTGTGATCAGCCGGGGTATGACCAATGAAGCCATTCCGCGAGCGCAATCCCGTCGTCATCGGCGTCATCGGCATCGCCGTGATCGCCCTGCTGATGCTGGGTGCCTTCCGTGCTGACCGTCTGCCGATCATCGGCAGCGGCGACACCTATCACGCCGACTTCGCCGAGATCGGCGCGCTCAAGGCCGGCAACGAGGTGCGCGTCGCCGGCGTCTCGGTCGGCAAGGTCGAGGGCATCGAGCTCCAGGGCAACAAGGTGCGGGTCACGTTCAAGATCGACAAGGGCACCGACCTCGGCACCGAGACCGGAGCTGACATCCGCGTCCGTACGTTGCTGGGCGCCGAGTTCCTCGCACTGACGCCCAAGGGCCCCGGACACCTGCCCAAGGGCAGCACGATCCCGGTCGCCCGCACGATCGCTCCCTACGACGTCGTGCAGGCGTTCTCCGAGCTCAGCAAGACGACCGACGAGATCAACATCCCGGAGCTGTCCAAGGCACTGGACAGCCTGGCCGACGTCGCCGCCAGCACGCCCGAGGAGTTCCGGGGCGCCATCAGGGGCGTCTCCGATCTCTCGCGCAACCTGGCCGCACGCGACGACCAGATCAACACGCTGCTGGTCAGCCTCAAGAAGGTCTCGGGTGTCCTCAACTCACGCAACACGCAGCTCGTCGCACTCTTCAAGGACTCCGACGTGCTGTTCTCGGCGATCAGCGCACGCCGCGACTCGATCCACCGCCTGCTCGTGTCGACCCAGTCGATCTCGACGCAGCTGCGCGGGCTCGTCAAGGACACCCGCTCGGACCTCAAGCCGGCCCTCGACCAGCTCGACGTGGTGACCACGATGCTCCGCAAGAACGAGGCGAGCCTCGATGAGGCCCTCCGGATCTACCCCGGATTCCTCCGGGTGTTCTCCAACTCGCTGGGCACCGGGCCATGGTTCGACACCTACCTGGGCGGCGCCGCTTCGGCCTCCGGGATCCGCAAGCAGATCGAAGATGCGCTGGGAGGGGGCAGCTGATGAGTCCATCCGGATTGGCACAGCGGTTCGCCGGCATCTCCAAGGTGCTCACCGCCTTCGTCGTGCTCGCCCTGCTGGCTGCCGTGGCGCTGGTCGTCAACAACGGTGACGGCAAGCGCTACATCACGATCGACTTCGAGCAGACCAACTCGGTCTACAAGGGATCCGACGTCAAGATCCTCGGTGTCCCGGTGGGTGAGGTCGTGAGCCTCACGCCGCGTGGCGATGTCGTACGCGCCAAGGTCTCCTACAAGGGCGACATCAAGCTGCCCAACGACGTCAAGGCGGTCGTGGTCTCGCCGTCGATCGTCGGCGACCGGTTCATCCAGCTCGCCCCGGCCTACACCGGCGGAGCGGTGCTCAAGAACAACGCGGTCCTGCCCGTCGACCGCACCGCGGTGCCGGTCGAGCTCGACCAGATCTACCAGTCGCTCGACGATCTCTCCGTGGCACTCGGTCCCAAGGGCGCCAACAAGGAGGGCTCGCTCAGCCGCCTCATCGACGACTCGGCCAAGCAGCTCGACGGTCAGGGCGCTCAGCTCAACGAGACGATCCACAACTTCGGCAAGCTCAGCACGACGCTGTCCAACAACAAGGACGAGCTGTTCGGCAGCCTGCGCGAGGTCGAGGACTTCGTGAGCCTGCTCAAGACGAATGACTCGGCCGTACGCTCGTTCAACGACAGCACGGCCAAGGTGTCGACCGTTCTTGCGGGCGAGCGTGACGACCTCAAGGAGACGCTGAGGCAGCTCAGCCTCGCCCTGGTCGACGTCAACTCCCTGGTCAAGGAGAACCGCGGCAAGCTGCGCAGCAACATCGACAACATCGCCTCGCTCGCCGCGGTGCTCGCCAAGCACAAGGCCGAAATCGAGGAGCAGACGATCGCTGCGCCGACTGCCTTGACCAACGTCGCCCTGGCCTACAACGGCACGGCCGGCACCCTCGACACCCGTGCCGACATCCCCGAGCTGCTCAACGGCACGCTCAAGGACCCGGCAACGTTCGTGTGCAACCTGCTCGGCGAGACGGTGGAGAACGGCCTGTGCAAGACCCTGTCCGGCGTGCTCGACAAGGCGCTGCCGCGCACGGCTGCCGCCTCCGCGCCCGTGACGCCGCCCGACAAGGTCAACACGACGTTCGCGCAGATGCTGGGGGTGAACTGACATGAACCGTCGACTGCTTCGTGCCGGTGTCGTCACCGGTGTCATGGGCCTGCTGCTGAGCGGCTGCGGCTTCTCGCCCTACAAGCTCCCGCTTCCAGGCGGCGCCGACCTCGGCAGTGATCCCTACACGATCAAGGTGCAGTTCCGCGACGTCCTCGACCTGGTGCCGCAGAGCGCCGTACGCGTCAACGACATCGCGGTCGGCAAGGTCACCGACATCAAGCTCAACGGCTGGACGGCTGTCGTCACGCTCAAGGTCAACCACGACGCCAAGCTGCCCGACAACACCGAGGCGACGATCCGCCAGACCAGCCTCCTGGGTGAGAAGTTCGTGTCGCTGGCTCCGCCCAAGACCGGGGCCCGCGGCACGCTCGGCAACGGCGACACGATCCCGCTCGACCGCTCGAGCCGCAACCCCGAGATCGAGGAAGTCCTCGGCGCGGCCTCGCTGCTGTTCAACGGCGGCGGCCTCGAGAAGACCAACACGATCGTCAAGGAGCTCAACAACGCACTGGGCGGCAACGAGCCCGAGGTCAAGGAGCTCATCAACTCCACGACCGCCTTCATCGGCCAGCTCGACGACAACAAGGCCGCGCTGCTGACGTCTCTGGAGAAGATCAACCGGCTCGCGGTGGCGACCAACGACCAGAAGGCGGCGATCACCGGAGCCCTCGACGACCTGCCTGGCGCGTTGCGAGTCGTCAACGACCAGCGGGACGACCTCGTCAAGCTGCTCCAGTCGTTGTCCAAGCTCAGTGACGTGGCGACCGGCGTCATCCGCGACTCCAAGGCCGACACCGTCGCCAACCTGCGCGCTCTCGTGCCGACGCTGACCAACCTCACCAAGGCCGGCGACGACCTGGCGACCGCGACGAAGGTTCTCCTCACCTACCCGTTCTCCGATGGGTTCGTCGGCAACACCTACGCGAAGGCGTCCGGCAAGTGTGAGGACGGCCCGCCCATGGTCAAGCAGGGCGTGTGCTTCGGCGACTTCGCCAACCTCAACCTCGGCCTCGACATCAGCGCGACCCAGCTGACCAACATCCTCGACGGCTATGCCGCTCAGGCCGGGTTGACCAAGACCGAGACGAACCCCGACGGCAGCAAGAGCCTCGTGCCCGGCACCCCGACACAGGACCTCGTCGACCTCGTCACGGGTCTGGTCCCGTCGAACGGCTCGACCACGACGCCGGACGACTCCGGCGCCACGCCGACGCCGAGCGCGAGCCCCACGCCGACCAAGGGCGGGGTCTGCTCGCTGCTCAACCTGTGCCGTACGCCAGTCGCCAGCGCGCCGGCCGGCGATCTCGGACAACTTCTCGTGGAACCGGCGGTGGCACCATGATCTCCAGGCTCACCAAGATCCAGCTGGTGATCTTCGCGATCGTCACGCTGCTGGGCGGCGCCTTCGTCGGTGGCCGCTACGCGCAGGTCGACCGGCTGTTCGTGGACCGTACCTTCCCGGTGACGGCGCAGTTCAAGGACTCCGGCGGCATCTTCGCCGGCGCGCAGGTGACCTACCGCGGCATCCCCGTCGGCAAGGTCGGCAAGCTCCAGTTCAAGGACGACGGCGTCCAGGCGCGGCTCGACATCGAGAACGACGCCCCCAAGATCCCAGCCGACGTCGAGGCCGTGGTGGCCAACAAGTCGGCGATCGGCGAGCAGTTCGTCGACCTGCAGCCGCGCAACAACTCCGCGCCCTACCTCCGCAAGGACTCGGCGATCACGCTTCGCAACACGCGCATCCCGATCGACACGACGACGCTGCTCGTTGACGTCAATGACCTGGTGTCGTCGGTCAACACCGACAGCCTGCGCACCGTCGTGGACGAGCTGGGTCAGGCGTTCGAGGGCACCGGTCAGGACCTGTCGACGATCCTCGACACGTCTTCGGAGTTCATCAAGGCCGCCGATGACAACATCGACGTGACCCGCGCGCTGATCAACGACTCGTCGTCGGTGCTGCAGACCCAGATCGACAAGTCGGACGACATCGGCACGTTCTCCAAGAACCTGGCGCTGCTGTCCGACAGCCTCGTCGACGCGGATCCCGATCTGCGCCGGTTGTTCGACAAGGGCAGCGAGAGCGCCGCGACGCTCAACGCGGTGGTCAACGAGAACTCCGCCGACCTCGGCAACGCGATTCGTGACCTCGTCACCGCGAGCAAGCCGTTGTCGGAGAACGTGCTCGGCCTGCAGGCGATCTTCATCCTCTACCCCTACCTCGTCGAGGGCTCGTTCTCGGTGCTGGACGAGGTCGTCAAGAACGGCAAGGGCACCGGCGACTACAACGCGACCTTCGGTCTCGTGGCGCTCGACCCGACGCCGACCTGCACCTACGACCAGAACGGTGGCGCCGCATCGGGCTACCGCGAGCGTCGTGAGGAGGCGGTCATCAGCGACCGCGCCTTCGATACGGAAGCGGACTGTAAAGTCGCAAACAACCACATTGCACGGCAGCCCTCCAAGACCGTGCTGCAGCGATCGGCCGCAACGTCGGACGCATCCGTGCCCACCGGAAAGGACACCTGGAAGTGGCTTCTGCTCGGCCCGGCCCAACAGTGACCGAAAGGTCCAGCCGCACCCGAGTCATCGCTCTCCTGGTGGTCACCACGGTTCTCGGCGTGGTGCTCTCGGCGATCGGTCTCGTCCTGCTCCAGCTGAACCCCTACGACGACTCCAAGGATCGCAACGAGATCACGACGCGAGCCACGGACTTCGCGGTGGCCTACAACACGTACGACGTGGTTGACGTGGCGAACTACCAGAAGCGGCTCAAGGGTCTCCTGACGCCGAAGTACGACAAGGAGTTCGTCAAGATCACCGACGTGATCTTCAAGGCGCTGGAGTCCAAGCAGCAGAAGAGCGGTGGCGCCAAGGTGCAGGCGGCCGCTGTCGACACGATCGACAAGGACTCGGCCGTGGCGATCGTCGCGGTCGACGCCAAGATCACCAACACCGACAACAAGGCCGCCGTCCTGCGACACTTCCGCTGGAAGGTGTCGTTCACCAAGACCGACGGCACGTGGCTGATCTCGGCCTTCGAGAGCATCGCCCCGCGTTCGGCCGTGGCCGCCCCGTCGCCGTCGGCGACCCCCAGCGAAGGTAGCGGAGAATGAGCGATCCCACCGGGCCCGCCCGCCGTCGCCGGATCGCCGGCGAGGGCAAGCCGGCCGTGCCTGCGGCGAAGCCCTCGGCGCGCAAGGTGCCGGCACGGGCGGCAGCGGCCAAGAAGGCCGCCACGCAGAAGCCGGCTGTCGTCCCTCCGGCCAAGGCCGCGCCGACGGTCAAAGCGCCCCGCCCGCCCAAGGTGTCGAAGCCGGCATCGGACAAGCGGTCGCATCCTGACCTGCGGTGGTCCGCCCCGGCCGCGCTCGTCGCCGTTGCCGTCCTCGTGCTGGGAATCGTCCTGACCGTTCAGGGCTATCGGCACGTGCACGGGGCGGGGGAGCGGCTCGACGACGCACGTGAGCAGGCCACCGCCGCGGCCGCCAGCGCCGTGGAGACGGTGTTCACCTACAAGTACACCGAGCTCGACAAGCATCTCTCGGCGTCGACCGCGATCATGACCCCGTCGTTCGCGAAGACGTTCAAGAAGTACGAGCCGGCCCTGCAGGAGGCGGCGCAGCAGCGCAGCGTCCAGATGCAGAGCGTCGTCGGCGACGCCGCGGCGATGCCGTGCGGCGACGAGTGCTCGACGACCAAGATGGATGTCCTGGTGTTCTACGACCAGGCCCGCCTGACCAGCGACTCGAAGACCCCGACGGTGTTCTCCAACCGGGCGAGCGTGTCGATGGTCAAGACCGACGACGGCTGGCTCGTCAACGACATCCGCGCCCGATAGGCGAGACAAGGGCCTGCTTCGCGGGGCTACCGCGTCTTTCGGCTTGCCCTGCGCCATTCTCACCAGCGCTCACAACGGACTTCTGAGCTCCGCGCCCTACCGCAGAGATCCTTGAAATCTCACCGCGAGTTCTCGCGTGAAATGCGGGCTTCTGTCCGAAAAGCCAAATAGACTCCCCCAAGCAGCGGGCTTTGTCAAGACCCGCCCTTGCTTCGCTGTGCCCTGCGGGTTACACTGAACTTTCGCGCCCGCTCTGTCTGCCCATGTCCCCTTGACCGGGGTCGATTGGCGTGCGCGCAGCACGATCCATCGAGCCACCCGCCTGCGAGCCCTTGGAAGGACCCCTCTTGGCCGCCTCGCGCACCTCCGCAACTGTTCAGCCCCGCCGCATCTCCTTTGCAAAAATTTCAGAACCTCTCGAGGTCCCAGAGCTCTTGGCTCTGCAGACCGACAGCTTCGCCTGGTTGATCGGCGACGAGTCCTGGAAGGCCGGTGTCGAGGAAGCCCTCGCCGGTGGCCGCACGGACGTCTCCACCAAGTCCGGGCTCGAGGAGATCTTCGAGGAGATCTCCCCGATCGAGGACTTCTCCGAGACGATGAGCCTGTCGTTCCGTGACCACCGCTTCGAGCCGCCGAAGTACTCCGTCGAGGACTGCAAGGACCGCGACGTCACCTACGCCGCTCCGCTGTTCGTCACCGCCGAGTTCATGAACAACGAGACCGGCGAGATCAAGAGCCAGACCGTCTTCATGGGCGACTTCCCGCTCATGACGGACAAGGGCACGTTCATCATCAACGGCACCGAGCGTGTCGTCGTCTCGCAGCTCGTCCGCTCGCCGGGCGTCTACTTCGAGCGCGTCCCCGACAAGACGTCCGACAAGGACATCTACACCGCGAAGGTCATCCCGTCGCGTGGTGCGTGGCTCGAGTTCGAGATCGACAAGCGCGACCTGGTCGGCGTACGCCTGGACCGCAAGCGCAAGCAGAGCGTCACGGTGCTGCTCAAGGCGCTGGGCTGGAGCGAGGCACAGATCCTCGAGGAGTTCGGCCAGTACGAGTCGATCCGCCTGACCCTGGAGAAGGACAACACCACGACCCAGGACGAGGCGCTCCTCGACATCTACCGCAAGCTGCGTCCGGGCGAACCGCCCAGCCGCGAGGCCGCGCAGACGTTGCTGGACAACTACTACTTCAACGCCAAGCGCTACGACACGGCCAAGGTCGGTCGCTACAAGATCAACAAGAAGCTCGGCGTCGAAGAGGCCTTCGACCAGCAGACGCTGACGATCGACGACATCGTCTCGACGATCAAGTACATCGTCGCCCTGCACGCAGGCGAGACCGAGCTGGCGACGCCGGCCGGTGAGACGATCGTCGAAGCAGACGACATCGACCACTTCGGCAACCGCCGCATGCGCACCGTGGGCGAGCTGATCCAGAACCAGCTCCGCACGGGTCTGGCGCGCATGGAGCGGGTCGTCCGCGAGCGCATGACGACCCAGGACGTCGAGGCCATCACGCCGCAGACCCTGATCAACATCCGCCCGGTCGTCGCGGCGCTCAAGGAGTTCTTCGGCACGTCGCAGCTCAGCCAGTTCATGGACCAGAACAACCCGCTGGCCGGACTGACGCACAAGCGTCGCCTGTCCGCCCTCGGACCTGGTGGTCTGTCCCGTGAGCGCGCCGGCTACGAAGTCCGTGACGTCCACCCGTCGCACTACGGCCGCATGTGTCCGATCGAGACCCCGGAAGGCCCCAACATCGGCCTGATCGGCTCGCTCGCGTCCTACGGCCGGATCAACTCGTTCGGCTTCGTCGAGACGCCTTACCGCAAGGTCGTCAAGGGCAAGGTCACCGAGCAGGTCGACTACCTCACCGCGACCGACGAGGACCGCTTCATCATCGCGCAGGCCAACTCGGTCCTGACCGACAAGAGCACCTTCGCCGAGGACATGGTCCTGGTACGCCAGAAGGGTGGCGAGGCTGAGCTTCGTCCCGCCGGCGACGTCGACTACATGGACGTCTCGCCTCGTCAGATGGTGTCGGTCGCCACGGCGCTGATCCCGTTCCTCGAGCACGACGATGCCAACCGCGCCCTCATGGGCTCGAACATGCAGCGTCAGGCCGTCCCGCTGATCCGCAACGACGCCCCGCTCGTCGGCACCGGCATGGAGTTCCGTGCCGCGGTCGACGCCGGTGACGTCACGGTGGCCAAGGTCGCCGGTGTGGTCAACGAGGTGTCCGCGGACGCGATCGAGATCATGCAGGACGACGGCTCCTACTTCACCTACCGTCTGGCGAAGTTCCGTCGCTCCAACCAGGGCACCTGCACCAACCAGCGTCCGCTGGTCGCTCAGGGTCAGCGCGTCGAGGTCGGCACTCCGCTGGCCGACGGCCCGTGCACCGACGAGGGCGAGATGGCCCTCGGGACGAACCTGCTCGTGGCCTTCATGCCGTGGCAGGGTCACAACTACGAGGACGCGATCATCCTCTCGCAGCGAGTCGTCCAGGACGACCTGCTGACCTCGATCCACATCGAGGAGCACGAGGTCGATGCCCGCGACACCAAGCTGGGTCCCGAGGAGATCACCCGCGACATCCCCAACGTCAGCGAGGAGATGCTGGCGGACCTGGACGAGCGCGGCATCATCCGCATCGGTGCCGAGGTCGGCAACGGCGACGTCCTGGTCGGCAAGGTCACGCCCAAGGGTGAGACCGAGCTGACCCCGGAGGAGCGCCTGCTCCGTGCGATCTTCGGTGAGAAGGCGCGCGAAGTGCGCGACACCTCGCTCAAGGTCCCGCACGGCGAGTCGGGCACCGTCATCGGCGTCCGTGTCTTCGACGCGGCCGAGGGTGACGAGCTCTCCCCGGGCGTCAACCAGCTCGTACGCGTCTACGTCGCCCAGAAGCGCAAGATCTCCAACGGCGACAAGCTCGCCGGTCGCCACGGCAACAAGGGCGTCATCTCCAAGATCCTTCCGGTCGAGGACATGCCCTTCCTGGAGGACGGCACGCCCGTCGACATCGTGCTCAACCCGCTCGGTGTCCCCGGACGCATGAACGTCGGACAGGTGCTGGAGACCCACCTCGGGTGGGTCGCCAAGACCGGCTGGCAGATCCCGGACGAAGAGAAGGACGAGTGGGCGCAGACCCTCCGCAAGATCAAGGCGGACAAGGCTGAGCCCTCGACCAACATCGCGACGCCCGTGTTCGACGGTGCCCGTGAGGACGAGATCCAGGGCCTGCTGGCCTCGACTCTCCCCAACCGGGACGGCGAGCGCATGGTCAAGCGTGACGGCAAGGCGGTGCTCTTCGACGGTCGTACCGGCGAGAAGTTCCCTGATCCCGTCTCGGTCGGCTACATGTACCTGCTCAAGCTGCACCACCTCGTCGACGACAAGATCCACGCACGCTCCACGGGTCCCTACTCGATGATCACGCAGCAGCCTCTCGGCGGTAAGGCGCAGTTCGGTGGACAGCGCTTCGGCGAGATGGAGGTGTGGGCCCTCGAGGCCTACGGAGCGGCGTACGCGCTGCAGGAGCTCCTGACCATCAAGTCGGACGACATCCTCGGACGCGTCAAGGTCTACGAAGCGATCGTCAAGGGCGAGAACGTGCCCGAACCCGGTATCCCCGAGTCGTTCAAGGTTCTCGTCAAGGAGATGCAGTCCCTGTGTCTCAACGTTGAGGTGCTGTCCAGTGACGGTTCGGCCGTCGAGATGCGCGACGCGGAAGAGGATCTCTTCCGTGCCGCCGAAGAACTCGGCATCGACCTGTCCCGGCGTGAGCCCTCCAGCGTGGAGGAGGTCTAGCCCCCAGGGCTGGACCTTCCCCATCGCAACCACATCAGTTTTCAGAACAAGCAAGGGAAAGAAGACAACGTGCTCGACGTGAACTTCTTCGATCAGATCCGGATCGGTCTCGCGACCGCCGACGACATCCGCGGATGGTCGTTCGGTGAGGTCAAGAAGCCGGAGACGATCAACTACCGCACGCTCAAGCCCGAGCGTGACGGCCTCTTCTGCGAGAAGATCTTCGGTCCCACCCGGGACTGGGAGTGTTACTGCGGCAAGTACAAGCGCGTGCGCTTCAAGGGCATCATCTGCGAGCGCTGCGGCGTCGAGGTCACGCGGTCCAAGGTGCGCCGTGAGCGCATGGGCCACATCGAGCTCGCCGCTCCGGTCACGCACATCTGGTACTTCAAGGGTGTGCCCAGCCGGCTCGGCTACCTGCTCGACCTGGCCCCCAAGGACCTCGAGAAGGTCATCTACTTCGCGGCCTACATGATCACCAAGGTCGACGAGGACGCGCGTCACAAGGACCTGTCGAGCCTCGAGACCAAGATCGACCTCGAGCGCAAGCAGCTCGAGAGCCGTCGTGACAACGAGGTCAACGAGCGCATGCAGAAGCTCGAGGAAGACCTCAAGGAGCTCGAGGACGAGGGCGCCAAGGCCGACGCCAAGCGCAAGGTCAAGGACGCCGCCGAGCGCGAGGCCAAGCAGCGTCGCGACCGTACGCAGCGCGAGATCGACCGTCTGGACGAGGTCTGGAACCGCTTCAAGAACCTCAAGGTCCAGGACCTCGAGGGCGACGAGCTGCTCTACCGCGAGATGACGTACCGCTTCGGCAAGTACTTCGAGGGCTACATGGGCGCCACGGCGATCCAGAAGCGCCTGCAGGACTTCGACCTCGAGGCCGAGGCCGAGTCCCTGCGCGAGATCATCGCGACCGGCAAGGGTCAGAAGAAGACCCGCGCGCTCAAGCGCCTCAAGGTCGTCTCCGCGTTCCTCGGCAGCAGCAACGCGCCCGAGGGCATGGTCCTCGACGCCGTCCCGGTGATCCCGCCGGAGCTGCGTCCGATGGTCCAGCTCGACGGTGGACGTTTCGCGACGAGCGATCTCAACGATCTCTACCGCCGCGTGATCAACCGCAACAACCGGCTCAAGCGACTGCTCGACCTGGGTGCTCCGGAGATCATCGTCAACAACGAGAAGCGCATGCTGCAGGAGGCCGTCGACTCGCTGTTCGACAACGGCCGTCGTGGCCGTCCGGTCACCGGACCGGGCAACCGTCCGCTCAAGTCGATCTCCGACATGCTCAAGGGCAAGCAGGGTCGCTTCCGTCAGAACCTGCTCGGCAAGCGCGTCGACTACTCGGGCCGTTCGGTCATCATCGTCGGCCCGCAGCTCAAGCTGCACCAGTGCGGTCTGCCCAAGCAGATGGCGCTCGAGCTGTTCAAGCCGTTCGTCATGAAGCGGCTGGTCGACCTCAACCACGCGCAGAACATCAAGAGCGCCAAGCGCATGGTGGAGCGGGCTCGTCCGGTCGTGTGGGACGTCCTCGAAGAGGTCATCACCGAGCACCCCGTGCTGCTCAACCGCGCGCCCACGCTGCACCGTCTGGGCATCCAGGCGTTCGAGCCGCAGCTCATCGAGGGCAAGGCCATCCAGATCCACCCGCTCGTCTGCTCGGCCTTCAACGCCGACTTCGACGGTGACCAGATGGCCGTGCACCTGCCGCTGAGCGCGGAGGCGCAGGCCGAGGCCCGCATCCTGATGCTGTCGACCAACAACATCCTGAAACCGTCTGACGGCCGGCCGGTCACGATGCCGACCCAGGACATGATCATCGGTCTGTACTTCCTCACGCTCGAGCGTGCGGGGCACATCGGTGAGGGTCGCGCGTTCAGCTCGGTCTCGGAGGCCGTCATGGCGTTCGAGCGCGACGAGATCACGCTCCAGAGCCACGTCAAGATCCGCATCGGTGGCGAGACCGTCGAGACGACCCTCGGCCGGGCGATCTTCAACGAGGCGCTGCCCGAGGACTACCGCTACGTCAACTACCAGGTGGGCAAGAAGGAGCTCGGTGTCATCGTCAACGACCTCGCCGAGCGCTACTCCAAGGTCGACGTCGCCAACTCGCTCGACAACCTCAAGGACACCGGCTTCCACTGGGGCACGCGCTCCGGTGTGACGATCTCCATCGAGGACGTCGTGACCCCGGGCCGCAAGCCCGAGATCCTCGCGACCTACGAGACGCAGGCGGCCAAGGTCCAGACGCAGTTCGACCGCGGTCTCATCACCGAGGACGAGCGTCGTCAGGAGCTCATCGAGATCTGGACGCAGGCAACTGCCGAGGTCTCGGCCGAGATGGAGAAGGGTTTCCACGAGGACAACCCGATCTTCATGATGGTCGACTCCGGTGCCCGCGGAAACATGATGCAGGTCCGTCAGATCGCCGCCATGCGTGGTCTGGTCGCCAACCCCAAGGGCGAGATCATCCCTCGTCCCATCAAGGCCAACTTCCGCGAGGGCCTGTCGGTGGTCGAGTACTTCATCGCCACCCACGGTGCCCGCAAGGGACTCGCCGACACCGCACTCCGCACGGCCGACTCGGGCTACCTGACGCGTCGACTCGTCGACGTCAGCCAGGACGTCATCATCCGTGAGGACGACTGTGGCACCGAGCGCGGTCTGCCCAAGGTCATCGCGACGAAGCTCGACGACGGCCGTCTGGTCGCCGCCGAGAACGTCGAGACCTCGGCCTACTCGCGTTCGGCAGCTGTCGACGTCACCGACGCCAAGGGCACCGTGCTCGTCGCGGCCGGCGGCGACCTCGGCGACGTCGAGATCGAGCAGCTCATCGCTGCCGGTGTCGAGGAGATCAAGGTCCGTACGGTCCTGACGTGCGAGGCCAAGGCCGGCACGTGTGCCAAGTGCTACGGCCGTTCGCTCGCGACCGGCAAGCTCGTCGACATCGGTGAGGCGGTCGGCACCATCGCCGCCCAGTCGATCGGTGAGCCCGGCACGCAGCTGACGATGCGTACGTTCCACACCGGCGGTGTGGCCGGAGACGACATCACGCACGGTCTGCCGCGCGTCGTGGAGCTCTTCGAGGCGCGTCAGCCCAAGGGTCGTGCGCCGATCACCGAGTCCGCTGGCCGGGTCGAGATCGACGACTCCGACAAGACGCGCAAGCTCGTGGTGACGCCGGACGACGGTTCCGAGGTGCTCGAGTACCCCGTGACCAAGCGTTCGCGTCTGCTCATCGCCGACGGCGACCACGTCGAGGTCGGCCAGCAGCTCACGCACGGCACCCCGGATCCGCAGGAAGTCCTGCGCATCCTCGGTGTCCGCCGGGCGCAGGAGCACCTCGTGGACGAGGTCCAGGAGGTCTATCGCTCGCAGGGCGTGGCGATCCACGACAAGCACATCGAGATCATCGTGCGCCAGATGCTCCGTCGCGTGACGGTCATCGAGCAGGGCGCGTCGAACCTCATCCCGGGTGACCTGGTCGATCGGGCCAAGTTCGAGGAAGAGAACCGTCGCGTCGTCGCCGAGGGTGGCACCCCCGCCTCCGGCCGTCCGGTCCTGATGGGCATCACGAAGGCCTCGCTGGCCGTCGAGTCGTGGCTGTCGGCCGCTTCCTTCCAGGAGACGACCCGCGTCCTCACCGACGCCGCCATCCACGGCAAGTCGGATGCGCTGCGCGGCCTCAAGGAGAACATCATCATCGGCAAGCTCATCCCGGCTGGTACCGGTCTCGACCGTTACAAGAACATCCGGGTCGAGCCGACCGAAGAGGCTCGTCAGGCCGCCTACGCCGTCACCGGCTACGGCGACTACGACTACGGCTTCGGCGCTCCGGACTCCGCTCCGGTGCAGCTGGATGACTTCGACTTCACGTCGTACGAGAAGTAACCAGGCACCACACGTCAACAGCCCCCGGCCGATCGGTCGGGGGCTGTTGCCGTGTCAGAGCCCGCTCTTGCGCAGCAGTTCGGCCATCTGGCGCCCGGTCGACCGGGAGTGCGCCGGCGTCTCGTAGAAGTGCCGGTGGGTGTCGGACAGTGGACCCGAGTAGCCGCCAGGCGGCCAGTTGCAGATCTCGTCGCCGGTCGCGCAGAACTCGATCGTGACCGGCCGCAGGGCGCGGGGGACCGGAGGCCCGGCACCCAGCTTGCCCGGTCCCGGCGCTGCCTTCCCGTACGTCCACGAGGCGATCGCGTCATCAGGATTGCGGCGCGGGTCGGCGATCATCGCGACGAGGGCGACCTGTCGCGAGGCCGTCGCCGCCAGGCTCGTGACGAGCTCGTGCACCGCCTGTGCGCCTTGGCTGAAGCCGACGAGGGCGACCTTGCTGCGGGGGCACCGCTCGGCGAGCTGGGCCAGACGCGTGCGGGCCCGAGTGGCGCCGTCGTCGACGTACGCCTGGTAGATCGCGGCGCTGGGTGCGCTCTGCGCGCGATAGGGGATGCCCTCGAGACGTACGGTCGTCCCCGTCGTCCGGTGCAGGTCCCGGGACATCGCGCGCACGGTGCGGAGGATCTCCTGGCCCGAGCCGAAGTTCTTGTCGAGCGACTGGTCCGAGCCGCGAAGGCCGAGCACCACGAGGTCGGCGCATCCGGTCTTCACCAGGACCGGGACGGGCTTGTGGCTGGCGGACGGTGAGGGGTTCGACTCGTGGGCCGGGCTGGGGCTCGAGCACGCGGCAACGAGGAGCAGCGTCAGCGTCGCGGCGATCCGCTTCACGTGGCAGCGGTGGAACGATCGGTGGCCGGCTCCGGCGCCTTGGCGGAGGCCGGCTTCTCCACGGGCCTGAACAGCCAGTCCAGCCTGGGTTCGAAGATCGGCCGGAACACCGTGGCGATGGGCTTGGTCATGAGCAGGTTGGCCACCACGACCGCGATGAGCGAGCAGCCGATCACGGCACCCACGCCGAACCGGTCGACCCGGTCGAAGATCTCGAACTGGTACTGCAGGTACAAGATGATGTAGCCGTGGATCAGGTAGCAGTAGAACGTACGGCCGCCCAGCGCCGTGGTCCACGAGCGGCGACGGGGGACGAGTGAGAGCGCCGCGAACGTCAGCAGGAAGCCGATCACCAGCAGCTCGGCGCGTTGGGTGATGCCCTCGATCGGCGTGGCGCTGAGCGGGTTCTCGTCGTAGCGCTGCTTCCACAGCAACCAGTCGGTCGTCCAGTTCTTGGAGTAGACGTAACAGATCAGCAGCGCCGAGCCGAGCACGACGACGGACGCCGCCCGCACGCGAGGGGTCGTGAGCCGTTCGAACCGCTCGCGGCTCATGTGCAGCCCGACGACGTAGAACGGCAGGAAGCCCAGGATCTTGGGCAGCGCGAGCACGTTGGGGACTTCGATCAGCCCGACCAGCAGCGAGATCACGATCGACGTCGTGATGGGGTACTTCAACGCGCGCCAGATCGGCGTCGTCAGCCGCCAGACGAACAGGGCCGCCATGAACCAGGCGAGCCACTGCGGGGACAGGATCATCAGGGGATCGGGCTCGCCGGTGTAGTGCCGGGTGATGAGCTGCATCGTGG
Organism: Aeromicrobium ginsengisoli; assembly: GCF_004134905.2. Classification (GTDB taxonomy): domain Bacteria; phylum Actinomycetota; class Actinomycetes; order Propionibacteriales; family Nocardioidaceae; genus Aeromicrobium; species Aeromicrobium ginsengisoli. The sequence goes on from NZ_SDPQ02000002.1 coordinate 235,991, forward strand.
TCTCGACCAGGAGATAGGGCACGACCAGCGTGCTGACGATGCGGCGCACCTGGCGGGCATCGCCCATGTAGCGGCGCGCCGTGTAGCCCGAGATCAGGATGAAGAACGGCATGTGGAACGAGTAGATCCACACGTAGACCCCGCGTGCGGAGTCCATGTCGGTGAACTGGGTGAGCGAGTGGCCGATCACGACGAGGAGCATGACCCAGTAGCGGGCGTTGTCGAGGTAGGCCACGCGCTCCTTGGCCGGAGACGTGGTGACGGGCAACGGTTCGAGCGCACTCATTGTGATTGACTCTATAAGCACTGTCTGAACGTGCACTGTGACGCATCAGTGGGGAGCACGAGTGGTCGATCCGTCCCGTACCCAGCGCCTGGGTGCGTACGCCGTCGCGCTCGACGCCGGCCGCCTCCTGCTGACCCGCATCTCGCCGATCGGCTATCCCGCCGGCACCTGGACCCTCCCCGGTGGGGGCGTCGACCACGGGGAGTCGCCGAACGATGCCGTACGACGTGAGCTCTACGAGGAGGCCGGTCTCGAGGCGATCAGCGCCCGGCTCGTCGACGTGCACCACGTGCACATCGTCGAGGTCGGCCGCGGCGACCAGTACGAGGACTACCACGGCGTGCACCTGCTCTACGCGGTCGAGGTCGATCCCGCGATCGAGCCGCACGTCGTCGACGTCGACGGCACGACGGATCTCGTCCGTTGGGTGCCGATCGAGGAGATCGGCTCAGTCACCCGCCCCGTGCTGCCCATGGTGACCCATGCGCTGGAGCACCTGGATCAGTTCGACGTCGGCTCGTAGAACAGCACGCTGTAGTTGCCGCGCGCCGACAGGACGTAGGTCGCCCGCGCCGTGCCGCCGTTCTTGGTGCGCGTCGAATAGGTCGTGCTGACCTCGTTGAGGTCCTCGACGACATCCTTGCTGATGCGACCGTTGGGGCTGTTGGCAAGGACGTACTGCTCGGCGGTGACGTCGGCGTCGACGGCGCGCTTGGCGGTGATGACGACGAAGCTCGGGTGGTAGCCACTCAGCAGGATCGTCGCAGAGGTCGGCGCGGTCCAGCCGTTGAGCAGCTTGCTGGTCGCCGGGGCGTCCTCGTCCATCTTGGGCCAGATCAGCCCTGACTTCTCCGGCTCGGAGTCGATGCTCTTGACGCCGTCGAGCGAGTTGGACTCGCGCGACAGCTGGCCCTTGCGGGGCTCTCCGACGTACTCGACCGAGATCGTCATGACGGGGCGGGTCAGGTCCGAAGGGCCCGACGTACGGGTCGCGATCTTGCCGGGGTCGACCGTCATCACGACGCGGATCTCGCGGTCACCCTGGGCGATGCCCTGGATCGCGAGGCGGCACTTGGTGATGCGGCGCTGCGCCGAGCTGCAGTAGTTGCCGAGGTCGTCGGTCGAGACGCCCGAGTCGGGCAGCAGGGCGGCGATCTGCGCGAGCATGCGACGTACGACATCGGACGGATCGCCGTCGATGCGCATGAGCGAGACCGTCGAGTCCGGCTTGGGCGGGTCGTCGAGCAGCTTGAACGTGTCGTCGCTCGGCCGGGTGTCGGGTGTCGGGGTGGTGGGCGTCGTCGGGGTGCCCTCGCTGGCCTTCTCGGCCGCCTTGTCACGAGCCTCGGCATCCTTCTGCGCCTGTGCTGCCTTGAGCTCAGGCAGGTAAGCGGCGATGAGCCGGGCGCTGCGGTAGCGGATCAGAGGGCCGAGCTGCGTCGCGCCTCGCGGTACCTGGAGGCCGTACGTGATGGGGCTCTCGGGCCCCGACTCGTGCTCGGTGACGTCCGGCGGCTGGGTCGTGGTGCGCGTCGAGGTCGGCGTGGGCGTACCGGCAGATCCACCGTCGCAGGCCGCGACCAACGTCAGCGCGACCAGTGACAACATCACCCGGAAGCAGCGAGACTTCATGCAATCCCCTCGTCGGATCCCCATGGGGGACGTGGTCGGTCAGGCGTTCCGAGCAGCGCCATTGCGACGAGATCTCGTGCACCAACACCACACGATATCGTTCCCGCCCAAGGGAGCGGACCGTACGGTCCCGGCGTCCGGAGAGGAGAACGCGATGGCCGCTCGGGTCACGACGACCGATCGCGTGCTCGCGTCGTTGCGCGAGTCGATCCTGTCCGGCGAGTTCCCGGCGGGCTCGCTGCACTCGATCTATCGTCTCGCCGACCTGCTCGAGGTGTCCCGTACGCCCGTGCGTGAAGCCGTCCTGCGGCTCGCCGACCTCGGACTGGTGACGATCGAGCGCAACCGCGGCGTACGCATCCGGGGTGTGTCCGTGACGGACGTGCGCTCGGTGTTCGAGCTGCGACTCATGATCGAGGTGCCGGCGGCCGCATATGCCGCGGCACACGCGACCGACGACGACGTACGCCTGCTGGAGGCCGAGCTCGACGGGATGCGAGACGCGGCGACGGCTGGTGACGAGTCGGCGTTCACGGTCCACGACCGAGCGCTCCACGAGACGATCGGGGCGGTTCTCGGCAACCAGAGGGCACAGCACGAGGTCGCCGCGCTCCGCGACTCCATCCAGACCCGCGGCGCCTCGACCCTGCACCGCTCACGCGGCATGCCGGAGATCCTCGGCGAGCACGTCCCGATCGTGACGGCGATCGCTGCGCGCGACGCCACTGCGGCGGCGCGGCACATGGAGGAGCACCTGGTCTCGACCGCGTCGCTCCTCATGGCCCAGGCGGCCACTCCAGACGACCCGGCGCCGGAGTCCGGTTGGGCCGATCGCCTGCGCCCGCACCTGTACGTCCCGGATGGAGCGGCCTCGCCACCGGAGTAGCATGCTAGTACGCTGGACGCGTCGATCCGAAGGAGCAGCACCGTGCCGAGCTTTCATCCCGCACGCCCCGAGACCGTGTTCACGTACGGTGCTCCGGGTCTGAAGTTCGGCGTCGGAGCGCGACACGAGCTGGGGCACGACCTCGCGCAGCTCGACGCGAGGCGGGTCCTGATCGTCACCGACCCGGGCGTCGCTGCGACCGGTGCGCCGGGGGAGATCGCCGAGTCCCTGAGGGCCGCGTCGATCGAGGCGGTCGTGTTCGACCGGTCCAGGGTCGAGCCAACCGACGCCAGCCTGGTCGAGGCGATCGACTTCGCCCGCGCCGAGGGACCGTTCGACGCCATCGTGGCGATCGGTGGCGGGAGCAGCATCGACACCGCCAAGGCGGTCAACCTGCTGACGACCAATGACGGTGAGCTGATGGACTACGTCAACGCACCGGTCGGCCGCGCCAGGGCGCCGAAGCAGCCGCTGCTGCCTCTCATCGCGCTGCCCACCACGACCGGGACCGGCAGCGAGAGCACGACGATCTGTGTGCTCGACGTCGTCAGCCAGCACGTCAAGACCGGCATCTCCCACGCCCGGCTCCGGCCGACCCTCGCAGTCGTCGACCCCGAGCTGACGTTGACGCAGCCGGCCGGCGTGACCGCGGCAGCCGGTCTCGACATCCTGTGCCACGCCCTCGAGAGCTACACGGCGCGGCCCTTCGAGTCGTACGAGCACAAGCAGGCCGACGAGCGGGTGCCCTATTGCGGCGCCAACCCGATCGCCGACATGTGGTCCGAGAAGGCACTGAGCCTCATGGCCTCGTCCTTCCGGGCGGCCGTACGCGACGGCGACGACCTGGCGGCTCGCACCGAGGTCGCGATGGCGGCGACGTTCGCGGGGCTCGGCTTCGGCAACGCCGGCGTGCACATCCCGCACGCCAACGCGTATCCGATCGCGGGTCAGGTCCGCGACTTCCGGCCGGCCGACTATCCCGCGGACCATGCGATGGTGCCGCACGGGATGGCGGTGTCGCTGACCGCGCCGGCCGCGTTCCGCTACACGTTCGCGGCGTCGCCCGAGCGCCACCTCCGGGCTGCCGACCTGCTCGCCCCCGGCGCCGATCGTCCTGACGACCCGGCCGAAGCGCTCCCTCAGGTGCTGGCCGCGATCATGCGCGACGTCGGCATCCCGGCGGGCATCGGCGCCGTCGGCTTCACGTCCGGCGACATCGACTCCCTCGTCGAGGGCACCATGAAGCAGCAGCGGCTGCTCGCGACCGCCCCGCTCGAGGTCACCGAGGACGCCGTCGCGACGATCCTCGACGAGTCGATCGAGCTGTGGTGAGCTCCGTCGAGGTCGCGACCCGGGACGTCGTCGCCGAGCTGCGCAAGCTGGGTGTCGCGGAGGTCGACGACACCACCTTGGCCCGTGCGCTCTACAGCACCGACGCGTCGCTCTACCGCGTCATCCCGCAGGTCGTCGTCCGCCCGCGCAGCGTCGAGGAGGTGCTCGCGACCGTCGAGGCCTGCCGCCTGACCGGTACGCCCCTGACCTCGCGCGGCGCCGGCACGTCGATCGCCGGCAACGCGGTCGGCACGGGCGTCGTCATCGACTTCACCCGGCACCTCAACCGGGTCCACGACATCGACGTCGAGGCCCGCACGGCCCGTGTGGATCCCGGGACGGTCCACGCCGTGCTCCAGAAGGCGGCCTCGCCGTTCGGTCTGCGCTTCGGCCCGGACCCCTCGACCCACACCCGCTGCACCGTCGGCGGCATGATCGGCAACAACGCCTGCGGCTCGCGTGCGCTGGCCTATGGGCGCACGGCGGACAACGTCGTGGGCCTGGATGTCGTGACGATGGCGGGGGAGCAGCTCTCGGTGACCGCCGGAGGGCGCACAGAGTCACCGACCCTCGACCGGCTCGACGAGGTCGTGCAGGGCGGCCTCGGCGTGATCCGCACGGAGTTCGGCAGGTTCGGCCGGCAGGTCTCCGGCTACAGCCTCGAGCACCTGCTGCCCGAGCGCGGCTTCGACGTCGCGACCTTCCTCGCCGGCACCGAAGGCACCCTCGCGACGATGACGTCGGCGACCGTGAGGCTCGTCGAGGATCCGCCGCACCGGCAGATCCTCGTGCTCGGCTACGCATCGATGGCCGATGCCGCCGACGACGTCCCGGCACTCCTGCCGTTCGGCCCGACCGCGTGCGAGGGCCTCGACTCCCGCATCGTCGACGTCTTCCGCATGCACAAGGGTTCGGTGCCCGAGCTGCCCCGCGGCCAGGGCTGGCTGTTCGTCGAGATCTCCGGCGACGATCCTGGCCTCGTCGCCGACACCGTGCAGCGTGCTTCGGCAGCGTCCTCGGCCATCGCGAGCCGGGTCGTCACCGACGTGCGCGAGCAAGCCGTGCTCTGGCGCATCCGCGAGGAGGGCGCCGGCCTCGCGACCCGCACCTTGCCGGGCAAGGCGCTGTCGGGCTGGGAGGACGCCGCCGTGCCGCCCGACAAGCTCGGCACCTATCTGCGCGAGTTCGAGTCGCTCCTTCGCGACCGGGGACTCGACGGCGTTCCCTACGGTCATTTCGGTGACGGCTGCATCCACATCCGGATCGACTTCCCACTCGATGCTCCGGGCGGCAAGGAGGTGTTCCGGTCGTTCATGTTCGACGCCGCGTCACTCGTCGCGTCGCACGGTGGATCGTTCTCCGGCGAGCACGGCGACGGTCGAGCGCGGTCCGAGCTGCTGCACCTGATGTACTCCGCCGAGGCGATCGACCTGTTCGCCCAGGTCAAGGCGGTGCTCGACCCCGATGACCTGCTCAACCCTGGCGTCCTCGTACGCCCGCGACCGGTCGACGCAGACCTCCGTGGGCCGGAGTCCTCACTGGACCGCCTCGACGGCAGGCTGGGCCTGCGGCTGCTGCACGACGACGGTGACTTCGGCAAGGCGGTCCACCGCTGCACCGGCGTCGGCAAGTGCATCGCCGACAACGCCGGGTCCAACGGCGTCATGTGCCCCTCCTTCCAGGCGACCCGCAACGAGAAGGACTCGACTCGCGGGCGCGCCCGGGTGCTGCAGGAGATGATCGACGGCCGCCTCGTGACGGGAGGGTTCCGTGCCGCAGAGGTCCACGAGGCCCTCGACCTGTGCCTGTCGTGCAAGGGGTGCGCCTCGGACTGCCCGACCGGCACTGACATGGCGACCTACAAGTCCGAGGTGCTGCACCAGTCGTACAAGGGGCGTCTCCGCCCGCGCAGTCACTACATCCTCGGCCGGCTGCCGTTCTGGGCGCGCGTCACCTCGCCGATCGCCTGGCTCGCCAACCTCGGCCTCCGCACGCCCGGCGTCCGGTCCCTCGCCCGCTGGGCGGCCGGCGTCGACCAGCGGCGCAGCCTGCCGACGTTCGCGCGGGGGAGCCTGAGTCGCTGGGCCCGCCGGCGTACGCCCGTCGCCGACGCGCCACGCGGCCGCGTGCTGCTGTGGGCCGACTCGTTCACCGACTTCTTCTCGACCGAGGGCGGCAAGGCAGCCGTACGTGTTCTCGAGGGCGCCGGCTACCGCGTCGAGCTCCTCGCCCGATCCGCGTGCTGCGGGCTGACGTGGATCACGACCGGACAGCTGGACAAGGCGCGGTCGATCGTCGGCAACGCCGTCGCGCAGCTTCATCCGTACGTCATGGAGGGCGTGCCGGTCGTGGGCCTCGAGCCGTCGTGCCTGGCCGTCCTGCGCTCGGACGCCGTCGAGCTGCTCGATGACCCACGCGCCGTCGACGTGGCCCGCGGCGTGTTCACCCTGTCGGAGCTGCTGCAGCGGACCGAGGGCTGGCGTGCGCCCGACCTCACGGGCACGACACTCGTCGTGCAGCCGCACTGCCACCAGGCGTCGGTGCTCGGGTTCGAGGCGGACCTGGCGATCATGCAGTCGACCGGCGCCACGATCCAGCGGCTGTCAGGCTGCTGCGGACTCGCCGGCAACTTCGGTGTCGAGAAGGGCCACTACGAGGTCTCGGTCGCGGTCGCCGAGCAGCAGCTGCTGCCTGCGGTTCGTAACGCTGGCGACAGCGCGATCGTTGTCGCTGACGGATTCTCCTGCAGGACTCAGCTGGACGACCTAGCCTCAATAGACGCGCTGCACCTGGCGCAGCTCCTCGACCCCTGACCGGAAGCTGGCGACATGGATCACATGCTCGAGCTCGGCTCGGCCATGTCCCGGTTCGCCGAGCTCGTCGGCAAGGCGGCGGGAGACGAGCCCGTCCCCGCGTGCCAGGCGTGGAACGTCCGCGACCTGACGACCCACCTCGGCACGATCCATCGTTGGGCCGCCGCGACGGTGCTGAGCGGCCAGCGGCTCCACGAGCCGGAGCCGATCGTCACCGAACCCGTCGTCGAGTGGTACGCCGGCACCGCTACAGCCCTGCTCAGTGCGCTGCAGGCCGTCAGCCCCGACGAGCCCGTCCCCAACTTCTCGTACGTCGGTGAGCGGGCCGCGTTCTGGGCTCGCCGGCAGATGCACGAGACGACGGTGCACGCGGTCGATGCCGCGCAGTCCCTGGGCATCCACGAGGACGACTGGGGGATCGCCGCATCGGTCGCCGCCGACGGCGTCGACGAGGTCCTCCAGGTGTTCTTCCCGCGGATGACCGCCCGCCGCCAGCGCCCTGACGTACGTTCGCGGATCCGGCTGGTCGCCACCGACACCCACCAGTCCTGGCTGATCGCGCCCGGCGACGGCGACCTGGGCCCGCCGATCCAGCTGCACCCCTCGCTGGATGCCGACGGATCCGTGAGTGGCACCGCCGCCGAGCTCTACCTCGGCCTCTGGAAGCGGGTGGGCCCCGAGCGGCTCGACTTCGAGGGCGTCGACGGACGCATCCTGTTCGACGGTCCCATCACGCCCTGACCGGTCGATCCTTGAACTTGTCGGCCCCCGCTCCTTGAGCCTGTCGAAAGGATTTCCCCTGCCTTTTGACTGAACTCACGAGGTTTCGACAGGTGGGCGCTGCGCGCCGGCACGCTCAACGTCCCTCGACGCTCGCTCGCAGAGCACGCTCGGTCGAGTGATTTGGAAGTACCCGAGGCTGCCCGGTAGTATTGGCTGCTGTGCCTGAACCACTCAGGCCGATGCACGCATCCTGCCGGATTACCCGGTGGCGAGTGCATCACGACTCATGGCTCACACCAGTCAGAAGAAGGAAGTTTGTAGTGCCCACGATCAACCAGCTGGTCCGCAAGGGCCGCCAGCGCAAGGTCGTCAAGACGACGACTCCCGCGCTCAAGGGTTCGCCTCAGCGCCGCGGTGTCTGCACCCGCGTCTACACCACCACTCCGAAGAAGCCCAACTCCGCGCTCCGCAAGGTGGCCCGCGTGAAGCTCTCGAGTGGCACCGAGGTCACTGCATACATTCCGGGCGAGGGCCACAACCTGCAGGAGCACTCGATCGTGCTCGTGCGTGGTGGCCGAGTCAAGGACCTTCCCGGTGTCCGTTACAAGATCGTGCGCGGCGCCCTGGACACGCAGGCCGTCAAGGGCCGCAAGCAGGCTCGCAGCCGTTACGGCGCGAAGAAGGAGAAGAGCTAATGCCTCGTAAGGGTCCGGCAACCAAGCGCCCCGTCGAGACTGACCCCGTCTACGGGAGCCAGCTCGTCACCTCGCTCATCAACAAGGTCCTGGTCGACGGCAAGAAGCAGGTCGCCCAGCGCATCGTCTACACCGCGCTCGAAGGCACCCGCGAGAAGTCCGGCACCGATCCGGTCATCACGCTCAAGCGTGCGCTCGACAACGTCAAGCCGTCGATCGAGGTCAAGAGCCGCCGCGTCGGTGGCGCGACCTATCAGGTCCCGATCGAGGTTCGCGCGGTCCGCCAGAACACGCTGGCGCTGCGTTGGCTCGTCAGCTTCGCTGGCGCCCGTCGCGAGAAGACCATGGCCGAGCGCCTCATGAACGAGCTGCTCGACGCCTCCAACGGTCTCGGCGGCGCCGTCAAGAAGCGTGAGGACACGCACAAGATGGCCGAAGCCAACAAGGCCTTCGCTCACTACCGCTGGTAAGTCAGCAACACATTCACCCGTCGCCGTGACCCGGCGATGCTCCGCAACAAAGGAAAGCGACCAAACTCGTGGCAACCGACATCACCACCGACCTCAACAGGGTCCGCAACATCGGCATCATGGCGCACATCGATGCCGGCAAGACCACGACGACCGAACGCATCCTCTTCTACACCGGTATCAACTACAAGATCGGTGAGGTCCACGACGGCGGCGCCACGATGGACTGGATGGAGCAGGAGCAGGAGCGCGGCATCACGATCACGTCCGCCGCGACGACCTGCTGGTGGAAAGACAACCAGATCAACATCATCGACACCCCCGGTCACGTCGACTTCACCGTCGAGGTCGAGCGCAACCTGCGCGTCCTCGACGGTGCCGTCGCCGTGTTCGACGGTGTCGCCGGCGTCGAGCCGCAGTCCGAGACCGTCTGGCGTCAGGCCGACAAGTACGGCGTCCCGCGCATGTGCTTCGTCAACAAGCTCGACCGCACCGGCGCCAGCTTCGACTACTGCGTCAAGACGATCCGTGAGCGCCTCGGCGCGACGGCCCTCGTCCTGCAGGTCCCGATCGGTGCCGAGGGCGACTTCATCGGCGTCGTCGACCTGATCGGCAACCGCGCGCTCGTCTGGCGTGGCGAGACCGCGATCGGTGAGGACTACGAGGTCGAAGAGATCCCCGCAGACCTCGTCGACAAGGCTGCGGCTGCTCGCACCGAGATGATCGAGACGCTCGCCGACCACGACGACGAGTTCGCCGAGGCCTACCTCGACGGCGTCGACATCACCCCCGAGCTGCTCAAGCCCGCGATCCGTCGCGCGACGCTGGCCGCCAAGCTCAACCCGGTCCTGTGCGGCACGGCGTTCAAGAACAAGGGCGTCCAGCCCCTGCTCGACGCGGTCATCGACTACCTGCCCTCGCCGATCGACGTCGGCGCCATCACGGGCCTCGACCCGCGTGACGAGAGCAAGACCGACACGCGCGAGCCCAAGGAGAGCGAGCCGTTCGCGGCACTGGCGTTCAAGATCGCGTCGGACCCGCACCTCGGCAAGCTGACCTACCTGCGCATCTACTCGGGTCGCCTCGAGGCCGGCAGCACGGTCATCAACGTGACCAAGGGCCGCAAGGAGCGCATCGGCAAGATCTACCAGATGCACGCCAACAAGCGTGCCGAGATCGCCGCCGTCGGCGCCGGTCAGATCGTTGCCGTCATGGGTCTCAAGGACACCACGACCGGTGAGACACTGGCCGACCCCAACAAGCAGATCGTCCTCGAGTCGATGACGTTCCCGGCTCCCGTGATCCAGGTCGCGATCGAGCCCAAGACCAAGAGCGACCAGGAGAAGCTCGGCACCGCGATCCAGCGGCTCGCCGAGGAGGACCCGACGTTCCAGGTCCACACCGACGAAGAGACCGGTCAGACGATCATCGCCGGCATGGGCGAGCTTCACCTCGACATCCTGGTCGACCGCATGAAGCGCGAGTTCAACGTCGAGGCCAACGTCGGCAAGCCGCAGGTCGCCTACCGCGAGACGATCAAGCGCAAGGTCGAGAACGTCAGCTACACCCACAAGAAGCAGACGGGTGGCTCGGGCCAGTTCGCCAAGGTCATCATCAGCATCGAGCCGACCGGCGTCTCCGTCGGTGGCGAGGGTGGCTACGAGTTCGTCAACAACGTCTCGGGTGGCCGCGTCCCCCGCGAGTACATCCCGTCGGTCGGCGCCGGAGCCGAGGATGCCATGCAGTTCGGCGTCCTCGCCGGCTACCAGATGGTCGACGTCAAGGTGACTCTCGAGGACGGCGCCTACCACGACGTCGACTCCTCGGAGCTCGCGTTCAAGCTTGCTGGCTCGATGGCTTTCAAGGAAGCCGCGCGCAAGGCCGATCCGGTGATCCTCGAACCCACGTTCGCGGTCGAGGTCACCACGCCCGAGGACTACATGGGCGACGTGATCGGCGACCTCAACTCTCGCCGTGGCCAGGTAAACGCCATGGAAGAGGGCATGGGAGGCGTCAAGATCGTCAAGGCGATCGTCCCCCTGTCCGAGATGTTCGGGTACGTCGGCGACCTGAGGTCCAAGACCTCGGGCCGTGCGTCATACTCGATGCAGTTCGACTCCTACGCGGAGGTTCCCAAGAACGTCGCGGAAGAGATCATCAAAAAGGCCCGCGGCGAGTAGCAGCGGTCCATCTCATAAGATGGCCTGAGGCTTCCGTACGGCGGGACCCAACGGCGTTCAACAGCAACCAATTCGAAGAAGGAGCCCCAAGTGGCTAAGGCGAAGTTCGAGCGGACCAAGCCGCACATGAACATCGGCACCATCGGTCACATCGACCACGGTAAGACGACTCTTACCGCGGCGATCACCAAGGTGCTGCACGACAAGTACCCCGACCTGAACGAGGCCTCGGCCTTCGATCAGATCGACAAGGCGCCCGAAGAGAAGCAGCGCGGCATCACGATCTCCATCTCGCACGTCGAGTACCAGACCGAGAACCGCCACTACGCGCACGTCGACTGCCCGGGTCACGCTGACTACGTCAAGAACATGATCACCGGTGCGGCTCAGATGGACGGCGCGATCCTCGTGGTCGCCGCCACCGACGGCCCCATGCCCCAGACGCGCGAGCACGTGCTGCTCGCCCGCCAGGTCGGCGTGCCGGCGATGGTCGTCGCGCTCAACAAGTGCGACATGGTCGACGATGAAGAGATCCTCGAGCTCGTCGAGCTCGAGGTCCGTGAGCTCCTGAGCGATCAGGAGTTCGACGGCGACAACGTCCCCGTCGTCAAGGTCGCCGCTCACCCGGCGCTCCAGGGCGACGCCAAGTGGGGCGAGTCGATCCTCGAGCTCATGCAGGCTGTCGACGACTACATCCCGATGCCTCCCCGCGAGACCGACAAGCCGTTCCTCATGCCCGTCGAGGACGTCTTCACGATCACGGGTCGTGGCACGGTCATCACCGGTCGCATCGAGCGCGGCATCATCAAGGTCAACGAGACCGTTGACATCGTCGGCATCCGCGAGGACAAGCAGACGACGACGGTCACCGGCATCGAGATGTTCCGCAAGCTGCTCGACGAGGGCCAGGCCGGCGAGAACGTCGGACTGCTCCTGCGTGGCACCAAGCGCGAGGACGTCGAGCGCGGCATGGTCATCATCGCGCCCGGCTCCACGACTCCCCACACGGAGTTCGAGGGCCAGGTCTACATCCTGTCCAAGGAAGAGGGTGGCCGTCACACGCCGTTCTTCAACAACTACCGTCCGCAGTTCTACTTCCGCACCACGGACGTCACCGGCGTCGTCACGCTGCCCGAGGGCACCGAGATGGTCATGCCCGGCGACAACACCGAGATGAGCGTTCAGCTGATCCAGCCGATCGCGATGGAGGAAGGCCTCCGCTTCGCCATCCGCGAGGGTGGTCGCACGGTGGGCGCCGGACGCGTCACGAAGATCAACAAGTGAGCTAGCCACACCAGCTCATCGAGAGCCCCGTCCTGCTTCGGCAGGGCGGGGCTCTCGGCATACCGGACGGCCTTGCTGGGAGTGGTTCCCGGTCGCGTCCTTTTGGCGGACAGCGGCTCGTTGTTTTCGCAACACCGCCCTATCCTTAATGCATGGGACACGACCACGCGCACGGTGCCGGCGCGGCGCACCGCGGCCGGCTGGCGCTGGTCCTTGCGCTGTCGGTCGGCGTCCTGGTCGTCGAGGCCGTGGTCGCCTGGCTCACCGGCAGTCTCGCGCTGCTGGCCGACGCCGGGCACATGCTGGGCGACTCCTTCGGCATCGTGATGGCGCTCGCGGCGATCACGGTCGCGCAACGCGGCGGGGGTCCGGGTTCGCGGCGCACGTTCGGCTACTCCCGCACCGAGGTGCTCGCCGCCGGCGCCAACGGTCTCATCCTGCTCGGGCTGGCCGCCTGGGTCACCTACAGCGCGATTCGCCGCTTCGGGGACTCGCCGGAGCTCGAGGGCGGGCTGATCCTGGTGGCCGGCGGCATCGGCCTGGTGGTCAACCTCATCGGCCTGCTGCTGCTCCGACACGGCGCGCAGGAGAGCATCAACGTCCGCGGTGCCTATCTCGAGGTGCTGGGCGATGCCCTGGGGTCGGTCGCGGTCCTGGTCTCGGCCACGGTCATCTTGTTGACCGACTGGTATCCCGCCGACGCCATCGCCTCACTCGTGATCGCAGCGATGATCGTGCCACGCGCGATCTCGCTGCTCAGGGAGGTGGCCGAGGTGCTGCTGGAGTCGACGCCTCGCGATGTCGACCTGGGCGAGCTGCGCCAGCACATCCTGGCGATGGACGGGGTCAAGGACGTCCACGACCTGCACGTATGGACCATCACGTCCGGGATGCCGGTCATGAGCGCGCACGTCGTGGTGGAGGACTCGGTCACCGAGATGAACGACGCGCACGGCGTCCTCGACCGGCTGCGCGGCTGTCTGGCCGAGCACTTCGACGTCGAGCACTCGACATTCCAGATCGAGCCCGCAGGCCACGTGGACTCCGAGAGCCACGTGCATCACTAGCGCCCGGCTAGCACCTCGCGGCCTCGATTTGTATTAACCACGACGGGTCTGTCAGAATAGTTCGGTTGCTCCGGCTCGATCGCTGGGGCGCCGAACGTCCGGCCTCTCACGCCGATCATGACGCCGGTGCCGAACCTGAGATCGAGCTTGTCCCGCTGAAAGCGGGTCCAACCACCTAACTCGACAAGTGTGTGACGTATGCGCCCATGTGGCCGCGACACGCCCGACCTCGGGGGTCGGCGGGAGGGAGGAGCCTTTCTCCCTCGATCCGGGGCGAGACTGCGAAGCGAACGAACGTAAAGGACAAGCGAGAGCATGGCGGGACAAAAAATCCGTATCCGGCTCAAGGCCTACGACCACGAGGTCATTGACTCGTCGGCGCGCAAGATCGTCGACACGGTGACGCGCACGGGCGCCAAGGTCGCAGGACCGGTGCCGTTGCCCACCGAGAAGAACGTGTTCTGCGTGATCCGTTCGCCGCACAAGTACAAGGACAGCCGCGAGCACTTCGAGATGCGCACGCACAAGCGCCTCATCGACATCATTGACCCGACGCCGAAGACAGTCGACTCGCTCATGCGCCTCGACCTGCCTGCCGGCGTCGACATCGAGATCAAGCTCTGAGGGGGACAGCGACCATGAGCTCCAGCAGCACTGCAACCACGCGCGGCCTCCTCGGCCGCAAGCTCGGCATGACCCAGGTCTGGGATGCCGACAACAAGATCGTTCCCGTCACCGTGATCGCTGCCGACACCAACGTCGTCACGCAGATCCGTACGCGTGAGACCGACGGCTACTCCGCGGTCCAGCTCGGCTTCGGCGAGATCGACGGCCGCAAGGTCAACAAGCCCGTCGCCGGGCACCTCGCCAAGGCCGGTGTGACGCCTCGCCGCCACATCGTCGAGATCCGCACCGAGGCCATCTCGGACTACACGCTGGGCCAGGAGGTCTCCCCGGAGATCTTCGCCGCTGGTGACGTCGTCGACGTGACCGCGACCAGCAAGGGCAAGGGCTTCGCGGGTGTCATGAAGCGCCACGGCTTCCACGGTGTCGGCGCCTCGCACGGTGCGCACCGCAACCACCGCAAGCCCGGCTCGATCGGTGGCTGCGCCACCCCGGGTCGTGTCTTCAAGGGCCTCCGCATGGCTGGCCACATGGGCGCCGAGCAGGTCACGACGCAGAACCTCAAGGTTCACGCCGTCGACACCGACAAGGGCGTCATCCTCATCAAGGGCGCCGTACCCGGCCCCAAGGGTGCACTCGTCGTCATCCGCTCCGCCGTGAAGGGAGCCTGATCATGGCAAAGACCATCGATGCTCAGCTGCCTGTCGACATCTTCGACGTGCAGGTCAACATCCCGCTGATCCACCAGGTCGTCGTGGCGCAGCTCGCCGCGGCTCGCCAGGGCACGCACAGCACCAAGACGCGTGGCGAGGTGTCCGGCGGTGGCAAGAAGCCGTACCGCCAGAAGGGCACCGGCCGCGCTCGTCAGGGCTCGATCCGCGCACCCCAGTACAACGGTGGTGGCATCGTGCACGGCCCGACGCCGCGCTCGTACGACCAGCGCACGCCCAAGAAGATGAAGGCCGCCGCCCTGCGCGGGGCCCTCTCGGACCGGGCTCGTTCGGGTCGCCTGCACGTGGTCGACAGCATCGTCGCCGGCGACAAGCCGTCGACCAAGCTGGCACTGGCCGCGCTGCGCGAGCTCACGCCGCGTCCCCGCGTGCTGATCGTCGTGGACCGTGACGACACGATCACGTCGCTCAGCCTGCGCAACGCCGGCGAGACCGTCATCCTGACGTTCGACCAGGTCAACACCTACGACGTGCTGCTCAGTGACGACATCGTCTTCACCCAGTCCGCGTTCGACGCCTTCGTGGCGGCGCGCTCGGCCGAGGGCGTCAAGACGATCGCCCTGAGCGCGGCGGCGACCGAGGTCGACGCCCGCGACGCCAAGCCTGCGGCCAAGAAGGCGCCCGCCAAGAAGGCGCCGGCCAAGAAGGCTGCGGCCACCGAGGCAGTCGCCGACGAGGACAAGCCGGCCAAGAAGGCGCCCGCCAAGAAGGCGCCTGCGAAGGCAGCCGACGAGGCACCCGCCAAGAAGGCCAGCACCGCCAAGAAGGCGCCGGCCAAGAAGGCTGCTGCCGACGAGGACAAGCCGGCCAAGAAGGCTGCTGCCAAGAAGGCCCCCGCGGCCAAGAAGGCGCCCGCCAAGAAGACCGCTGCCAAGAAGGCCGCACCCGGAGGCGATGACAAGTGAGCACGATCCACAAGGACCACCGCGACATCCTGATCGCGCCGGTCGTCAGCGAGAAGAGCTACGGCCTGCTCGATGACAACAAGTACACCTTCGTGGTGCACCCGGACGCCAACAAGACGGAGATCAAGATCGCCGTCGAGAAGATCTTCGGCGTCAAGGTCACCGCGGTCAACACGCTCAACCGCAAGGGCAAGACCCGTCGCACGCGTTCGGGACTCGGCAAGCGCAAGGACACCAAGCGAGCCATCGTGAGTGTCGCCGCAGGCCAGAGCATCGACATCTTCTCGAGCCCGAGCAACTGAGGACTGAGGACTTATGGCTATTCGCAAATACAAGCCGACAACTCCGGGCCGTCGTGGCTCGAGCGTTGCCGACTTCGCCGAGATCACCCGCACGACGCCTGAGAAGTCGCTGACGGAGCCGCTGCCCAAGAAGGGCGGCCGCAACAACCAGGGACGCATCACCACGCGTCACCAGGGTGGCGGTCACAAGCGCGCTTACCGCATCATCGACTTCCGTCGCTACGACAAGGACGGCGTGCCGGCCAAGGTCGCTCACATCGAGTACGACCCCAACCGCACCGCGCGCATCGCGCTCCTGCACTATGCCGATGGCGAGAAGCGCTACATCATCGCGCCCGAGGGTCTCAAGCAGGGCATGACGGTCGAGTCCGGCGTCGGTTCCGACATCAAGGTCGGCAACAACCTGCCCCTGCGCAACATCCCCGTGGGCACGCTGATCAACGGCATCGAGCTGCGGCCGGGCGGTGGCGCCAAGATGGGCCGCTCCGCCGGCACCAAGGTGCAGCTCGTCGCCAAGGAGGGCAACAAGGCGCAGCTGCGTCTGCCCTCCGGCGAGATGCGTTACGTCGACGTCCGCTGCCGCGCCACGATCGGCGAGGTCGGCAACGCCGAGCAGTCCAACATCAACTGGGGCAAGGCCGGACGCAACCGCTGGAAGGGCAAGCGCCCGACCGTCCGCGGTGTCGCCATGAACCCGGTCGACCACCCGCACGGTGGTGGTGAGGGCAAGACGTCCGGTGGACGTCACCCCGTCTCCCCGTGGGGCAAGCCGGAAGGCCGTACGCGCAAGCGCAAGGCCAGCGACTCCCAGATCGTCCGCCGCCGCAAGTCCGGCCGCTGAGAAGGATTGGTTAACAGATGCCACGCAGTTTGAAGAAGGGCCCGTTCGTTGACGGGCACCTCGAGAAGAAGGTCGACGCGCAGAACGCCGCCGACACTCACACCGTGATCAAGACCTGGTCGCGTCGCTCGATGATCCTGCCGTCCTTCATCGGACACACGATCGCCGTGCACGACGGCCGCAAGCACGTGCCCGTGTTCATCACGGACTCGATGGTGGGTCACAAGCTGGGCGAGTTCGCCCCGACCCGCACGTTCCGCGGTCACGAGAAGGACGACCGGAAGGCGAAGAGGCGATGAGTGCAGCTACCCGTGAGAGCATCAGTGCTCGACGTGAGCGTCTGCTGGGCGACGAGCCCGGTGCGTTCGCCGTCGCGCGCTTCGTGCGCGTCACCGCGCAGAAGTCGCGCCGCATCGCGGACCTGATCCGCGGCGACTCGGTCGACAACGCGCTGGCCACCCTGCAGTTCGCGCCGCAGGCCGTCGCCGAGAACTTCTACAAGCTCGTCGACAGCGCCGCGGCCAACGCCGAGACGACTGAAGGCCTCAACCGTTCGGACCTGGTCATCACCGTGGTCCAGGTCGACGAGGGCCCGACGATGAAGCGTTGGCGCCCGCGCGCCAAGGGTGCGGCCAACCGCATCCTCAAGCGCAGCAGCCACCTGACCGTGGTCGTGCAGCCCCGCGAGGTCGTTCAGGCCAAGCTGGACGCGGCCAACATCAAGAACTCCAAGAAGAAGGGCGGGAACCGATAGTGGGACAGAAAATCAACCCGCACGGGTTCCGACTGGGCATCTCGACGGATCACAAGAGCCGTTGGTACGCCGACAAGCTCTACAAGAGCTACGTCGGCGAGGACGTCAAGATCCGCAAGATGCTCACCAAGGGCATGGACCGCGCCGGCATCAGCCGTGTCGAGATCGAGCGCACGCGTGACCGCGTACGTGTCGACATCCACACCGCCCGTCCCGGCATCGTCATCGGCCGCCGTGGCGCCGAGGCCGACCGCATCCGCGGCGACCTCGAGAAGCTCACCGGCAAGCAGGTGCAGCTGAACATCCTCGAGGTCAAGAACCCCGAGATGGATGCGCAGCTCGTCGCCCAGGGCGTTGCCGAGCAGCTGTCGGGTCGCGTGCAGTTCCGTCGCGCGATGCGCAAGGCCATGCAGACGACGATGCGCAGTGGCGCCAAGGGCATCCGCATCCAGTGCTCGGGTCGTCTCGGCGGCGCCGAGATGTCCCGCTCGGAGTTCTACCGCGAGGGCCGCGTGCCCCTGCACACGCTCCGCGCTGACGTCGACTACGGCTTCTACGAGGCCAAGACGACCTTCGGCCGCATCGGCGTGAAGGTCTGGATCTACAAGGGCGAGGTCGCGGGCACCCGCGCCGAGCGCGAGGCCGAAGCGGCCAAGCGTGCGGCCGCTCCCGGCAGCAACCGTCGTCCCGCCCGTGGTGGCGCCGCCGGTGGCGCGCGTCGCCCCGAGCGTCCCGCCCGTGAGGACGCCGCTCCGGCGGCCGACGCCGCTGCTGCGGCTCCGGCCACCGAGGCCGCCGCAACCGTTGCCGCGCCCGCCGCTGCAGCACCTGAAGGAGGGGAGAGCTGATGTTGATGCCCCGCAGGGTCAAGTACCGCAAGCAGCACCACCCCACGCGCCGCGGCGCGGCCAAGGGTGGCACCGAGCTTGCGTTCGGTGACTACGGCATCCAGTGCGTGACCGCCGCCTACGTGACGAACCGTCAGATCGAGTCCGCTCGTATCGCCATGACGCGTCACATCAAGCGTGGCGGCAAGGTCTGGATCAACATCTACCCGGACCGTCCGCTCACGAAGAAGCCTGCCGAGACCCGCATGGGTTCCGGCAAGGGTTCGCCTGAGTGGTGGGTCGCCAACGTCAAGCCCGGACGCGTCATGTTCGAGCTGTCGGGTGTCTCTGAGGAGGTTGCTCGCGAGGCCATGCGTCGCGCGATCCACAAGCTCCCCATGAAGGCCCGATTCATCACCCGAGAGACAGGTGAGCTGTGATGGCGCAGCACACAACCGCAGCAGAGCTGCGCAGCGTCGCTTCCGACGACCTGGCGGCCAAGCTGTCGGAGGCCAAGGAAGAGCTGTTCAACCTGCGCTTCCAGAACGCCACCGGTCAGCTCGACAACACCGCCCGGCTTCGGGCAGTGCGCAAGGACATCGCCCGGATCTACACCGTCATGCGTGAGCGCGAGCTCGGCATCGTCGAGGAGGTCCAGGCATGACCGACAAGAACCAGAAGGACGAGGCAGTGACCGAACGTACAGCGCGCAAGACCTTCGAGGGGCTCGTTGTCAGCGACAAGATGGACAAGACCGTCGTGGTCAACGTCGAGGAGCGCGTCAAGCACGCGCGCTACGGCAAGGTCCTGCGTCGCAACATCAAGTTCAAGGCTCACGACGAGGCGAACGACGCCGGCATCGGTGACCGTGTCCTGATCATGGAGACACGTCCACTGTCCGCCACCAAGCGTTGGCGCATCGTGGAGATCCTCGAGAAGGCCAAGTAGGAGACGACAGATGATTCAGCAGGAGTCGCGACTCAAGGTCGCCGACAACACCGGTGCCAAGGAGATCCTTTGCATCCGTGTCCTCGGTGGCTCAGGTCGGCGCTACGCGGGCATCGGCGACACGATCGTCGCCACTGTCAAGGACGCCATCCCCGGCGGAAACGTCAAGAAGGGTGATGTCGTCAAGGCTGTCGTCGTGCGCACCGTCAAGGAGCGCCGTCGTCCGGATGGCTCGTACATCAAGTTCGACGAGAACGCAGCCGTGATCCTCAAGGCCGATGGCGACCCGCGCGGTACGCGCATCTTCGGTCCCGTTGGCCGTGAACTTCGCGACAAGAAGTTCATGCGCATCATTTCGCTCGCACCGGAGGTGCTCTGAGATGGCCCGCAAAGGCACCATCAGCATTCGCAAGGGTGACCAGGTCAAGGTCATCGCTGGCAAGGACAAGGGCGTGACCGGATCGGTGATCGAAGTGATCGCTGACCAGAACCGCGTCATCGTCGAAGGCGTCAACCGCGTCAAGCGCCACACCAAGCCTTCACAGGCCGGTGGCGCAGGCTCGGGCGGCATCATCACCAGCGAGGCACCGATCCACATCTCCAACGTGATGCTGCTCGCCGACAAGACCCCGACGCGTGTCGGCTACCGCCGCGACGACGTCACCAAGAACCGTCCCGACGGTTCCACCTACACCGCGCAGCGCAGCGTGCGCATCGCGAAGAAGACCGGAAAGGAGATCTGAATATGGCCACCACCACCGCACCGCGGCTCAAGGCGCGCTACCGCGAAGAGATCCTTCCGGCGCTTCGTGAGCAGTTCGACTACGCCAACGTCATGCAGGTTCCCGGCCTCACCAAGATCGTCGTCAACATGGGCGTCGGCGAGGCTGCCCGCGACGGCAAGCTGATCGAGGGCGCGCTCCGCGACCTCACCGCCATCACGGGACAGAAGCCGCAGGTCACCAAGGCCCGCAAGTCGATCGCCCAGTTCAAGCTGCGTGAGGGCATGCCGATCGGCGCGCACGTCACGCTGCGTGGCGACCGCATGTGGGAGTTCCTCGACCGTCTGCTGACGCTCGCGCTGCCCCGCATCCGTGACTTCCGTGGGCTCTCGCCCAAGCAGTTCGACGGCCGCGGCAACTACACGTTCGGTCTGACCGAGCAGGTCATGTTCCACGAGATCGACCAGGACAAGATCGATCGGTCGCGCGGCATGGACATCACGATCGTCACCACGGCCACCAACGACGACGAGGGTCGGGCGCTGCTCACGCTGCTCGGCTTCCCGTACAAGGAGAACTGACATGGCGAAGACTGGACTGAAGGTCAAGGCCGCCCGCAAGCCCAAGTTCGCGGTACGCGGCTACACCCGTTGCCAGCGCTGTGGCCGACCCCGGTCGGTCTACAAGAAGTTCGGCCTCTGCCGCATCTGCCTTCGCGAGATGGCACACCGTGGCGAGCTGCCGGGCATCACCAAGAGCTCCTGGTAATCACCTACCTCTGAAAGCCGCAGGTCCACTCCTCACCTCGAGGGCCGGAAACCACGGCAGGAATGGAACACACGAACTATGACAATGACCGATCCGATCGCCGACATGCTGACGCGTGTCCGCAACGGCAATCAGGCGTACCACGACAGCGTGTCGATGCCGTACTCCAAGCTCAAGGCCGGCGTAGCCGAGATCCTGAAGCAGGAGGGCTACATCACCGCGATCGAGGTCACCGAGCCCAAGGAGGGTGAGGTGAGCAAGACGCTCACGATCACGCTCAAGTACGGGCCGCACCGCGAGCGTTCCATCGCCGGCATCCGCCGCATCAGCAAGCCGGGTCTGCGCGTCTACGCGAAGTCGACCGGCCTGCCCAAGGTGCTCGGTGGACTCGGCGTGGCGATCATCTCGACGAGCCAGGGTCTGCTCACGGACCGCCAGGCCAACCAGAAGGGCGTAGGCGGAGAAGTCCTCGCCTACGTCTGGTGAGAGGGGTCTGAACACATGTCACGCATTGGCAAGATTCCCGTCACGATCCCGTCCGGGGTCGAGGTCACGATCGAGGGCCAGGACGTACGCGTCAAGGGCCCTAAGGGCGAGCTGTCGCACACGGTCGCGGAGCCCATCACGGTCTCCAAGTCCGACGACGGCACGCTCGCGGTCGAGCGTCCCGACGACGAGCGCCGGAGCAAGGCTCTCCACGGCCTCTCGCGCACCCTGATCGCCAACATGGTCACGGGTGTCACCGAGGGCTACGAGAAGAAGCTCGAGATCGTCGGCGTCGGTTACCGCGTCCAGGCCAAGGGCCCGGCTGCACTCGAGTTCGCGCTCGGCTTCAGCCACCCCGTCCCGGTCCAGGCTCCCGAGGGCATCACGTTCTCGGTCGAGTCGCCCACCAAGTTCGCCGTGCACGGCATCGACAAGCAGGCCGTCGGTGAGGTCGCAGCGAACATCCGCAAGATCCGCAAGCCCGAGCCCTACAAGGGCAAGGGCGTCCGCTACGCCGGCGAGCACGTCCGCCGCAAGGTCGGAAAGGCTGGTAAGTAGTCATGGCTATCTCGATCAAGCACGCCAAGCACACGTCGCCCCGTACGGCTTCGCGTCTGCGCCGTCAGGTGCGAGGACGCAAGAAGATCGAGGGTTCGGCGGAGCGTCCGCGTCTCGTCATCACCCGTTCGAGCAAGCACATCGTTGCTCAGGTCGTCAACGACCTCGAGGGCCGCACGCTGGCCTCCGCGTCGACGATGGAAGCCGATCTGCGCTCGTCCGACGGTGACAAGACCGCCAAGGCCCGCAAGGTCGGCGAGCTCGTCGCCGACCGTGCCAAGGCTGCCGGCGTCGCCACCGTCGTCTTCGACCGTGCGGGCAACAAGTACGCAGGACGCGTCGCGGCACTCGCTGACGGCGCCCGTGAAGCAGGACTGGAGTTCTGATGAGCACGCAGCAACGCCGTGGAGGCGGAGGCGGCCGGGGTCGTGGAAACGATCGCGGTGCCGAGAAGTCCAACTACATCGAGAAGGTCGTCACGATCAACCGTGTCGCCAAGGTCGTCAAGGGTGGTCGTCGCTTCAGCTTCACCGCTCTCGTGATCGTCGGCGACGGTGACGGTCAGGTCGGCATCGGCTACGGCAAGGCCAAGGAAGTCCCGACCGCGATCGCCAAGGGCGTCGAAGAGGCCAAGAAGTCCTTCTTCCGCGTCCCGCGCATCCAGGGCACGATCCCGCACCCGGTGCAGGGCGAGAAGGCGGCTGGCGTCGTCTTCCTGCGTCCCGCATCGCCCGGTACCGGCGTCATCGCCGGTGGCCCGGTGCGCGCCGTGCTCGAGGCGGCAGGCGTCCACGACGTCCTGTCGAAGTCGCTCGGTTCGTCCAACGCGATCAACATCGTCCACGCGACCGTGGCGGCACTCAAGCTGCTCGAGTCGCCGGAGATGGTGGCGTCGCGTCGCGGCCTGACGGTCGAGGAGGTCGCTCCGGCGGCGCTCCTGCGGGCCGGCAAGGAAGGCATCGCCGAGGCGAAGGCCAAGGCTGAGGCTGGGGTGGGTGCGTGATGGCGAAGATCCAGGTCACCCAGGTCAAGTCCGGCATCGGCCGCAAGCCCAATCACCGACAGACCCTGCGCACGCTCGGTCTGAAGCGCATCGGCGACGTCGTCGTCAAGGAAGATCGTCCCGAGATCCGCGGCATGGCTGCGTCCATCTCGCACCTCGTGGACGTCAAGGAGGTTGACTGACATGGCGCTCAAGCTGCACCACCTGCGTCCCGCACCGGGAGCCAAGACCGCCAAGACCCGCGTGGGTCGCGGTGAGGGCTCGAAGGGCAAGACCGCCGGTCGAGGCACCAAGGGCACCCAGGCTCGCTATCAGGTCCCCGCGGGCTTCGAGGGCGGCCAGGTTCCGATCCACATGCGACTGCCCAAGCTGAAGGGGTTCAAGAACCCGTTCCGCGAGGAGTACCAGGTCGTCAACCTCGAGCGTCTCGAGGAGCTCTACCCCAAGGGTGGTGACGTCGACGTCGCGTCGCTCGTCGCCAACGGCGCGGTCCGCAAGGGTCGCCCCGTCAAGGTCCTCGGACAGGGTGAGATCACGGTCAAGCTGCAGATCTCCGCGGACAAGTTCTCCGCGTCGGCCAAGACCAAGATCGAAGCAGCCGGAGGCAGCGTCACCGTTCTCGGTTGATGCTGTCGGGGCAGGACGCTATGTCCTGCCCCGGCTGCTTTGCCGACTGTTAGAGTCTTGATGCGGGCGTACTCGCCCGCTTTTGTCCGTCATACCGACGCCCGTTTTTATATGCACCAAGGTGCACGAGGAGGATCGCGGTGCTCAGCGCCTTCGTCCATGCATTCAGGACGCCCGACCTGCGGAAGAAGATCCTCTTCGTCCTGTTCATCATCGTGCTCTTCCGCCTCGGCTCGACCATGCCGGCGCCGGGCATCAACGTCGGCAACGTCAAGGACTCCGTCGACGCGGCAACGAATGGTGACAACAGCAGTCTCTTCGCGCTGATCAACGTCTTCTCCGGCGGGGCACTGCTGCAGTTGACGGTCTTCGCGCTGGGCATCATGCCCTACATCACCGCGAGCATCATCCTGCAGCTCCTCGTCGTGGTGATCCCGCGGCTGGAGGCCCTCAAGAAGGAGGGCCAGGCCGGCCAGACCAAGATCACCCAGTACACCCGCTACCTGACGCTGGGTCTCGCGATCCTCCAGGCGACGGGCATCGTGGCACTCGCGCGATCCGGCAACCTCTTCGGCGGCCAGACCACGGGTGACCTGCTCTACAACAACGACAGCATCCTGTCGTTCCTCCTGATCGTCCTCACGATGGTCGCGGGCACCGCTGTCATCATGTGGCTCGGTGAGCTCATCACCGACCGCGGCATCGGCAACGGCATGTCGATCCTGATCTTCACCCAGGTCGTCGCCACGTTCCCCGGCGCGATGTGGCAGATCAAGCAGACCAAGGGCTGGACGACGTTCGTCCTGGTCGTGCTGATCGGTCTCGTCATCGTCGCCGCGGTGATCTTCATCGAGCAGGCCCAGCGCCGCATCCCGGTGCAGTACGCCAAGCGCATGGTCGGCCGTCGGATGTTCGGCGGTTCCTCGACCTACATCCCGCTCAAGGTCAACCAGGCCGGCATCATCCCGGTGATCTTCGCCTCGAGCCTGATGTATCTCCCGGCGCTCATGGCGCAGTTCAACCAGAGCGCCCCGTGGGCCCAGTGGGTCAACGACAACTTCGTCAAGGGTGACCATCCCTATTACATGATCACGTTCTTCGTGCTGATCGTGTTCTTCACGTACTTCTACGTGTCGATCACCTTCAACCCCGAAGAGGTCGCCGACAACATGAAGAAGTACGGCGGCTTCATCCCCGGCATCCGCGCCGGCCGGCCGACGCAGGACTACCTCGCGTACGTCCTCAGCCGCATCACCGCTCCGGGCGCCCTATACCTCGGCCTGATCGCGCTGATCCCGATGATCGCGATCGCGATCCTCAACGCGAGCCAGAACTTCCCGTTCGGCGGCACGACGATCCTCATCATCGTCGGCGTGGGTCTCGACACCGTCAAGCAGATCGAGAGCCAGCTGCAGCAGCGCAACTATGAAGGGTTCCTCAAGTAATGCGGCTGCTCATCATGGGCCCCCCGGGTGCGGGCAAGGGAACCCAGGCGGTGGCGCTGGCCCAGCGCATCGGCGGTGCGCACATCTCGACCGGCGACATCTTCCGCGCCAACGTGCAGCAGCAGACCGAGCTCGGCAAGACCGCGCAGCGCTACATGGACGCAGGTGAGTACGTCCCCGACGAGGTCACCAACGCGATGGTCGAGGACCGGCTGGCACAGGACGACGCCCGCGACGCGTTCATCCTCGACGGCTATCCCCGCACCGTCGACCAGGTCGACACCCTCGATCGCATCCTCGACGGCCTCGGCACCAAGCTCGACGGCGTGCTCGAGCTCGTCGTCGATCCCGAGGAGCTGATCCAGCGCCTGCTCAAGCGGGCCGAGACCAGCGGTCGCGCCGATGACACCGAAGCCGTCATCCGGCACCGCCAAGAGGTCTACACCGCCGAGACAGCGCCGCTGCTCGAGGTCTACGGCGCCCGCGGGCTGGTCATCGAGGTCGACGGCATGGGCGACGTCGACGAGGTCACCCGAAGGATCGACGCCGCCCTGCCCGCCTGAGGGTCGGCCAGCAGCCATGTTCGAACGCGGCATCGAGATCAAGACGCCGGCCCAGATCGAGTCGATGCGTAAGGCTGGGCGTGTCGTGGCGTCGACACTCGATGTGTTGCGTGGTTCTGCCGTGGCCGGGATCACCACCGCGCAGCTCGATGCGATCGCCCACGACCACATCCGTTCGCAGGGCGCGACGTCCAACTTCCTCGGCTATCACGGCTTCACCGGCGTCATCTGCACGTCGGTCAACGACCAGGTCGTGCACGGCATCCCCGGCACGCGGGTCCTTCGCGACGGCGACATCATCTCGATCGACTGCGGTGCGATCGTCGACGGCTGGCACGGCGACGCCGCAACGACTGTGGCCATCGGCGAGGTGCCCGACGAGGTCACCGAGCTCATGCGGGTCACCGAAGAGGCACTGTGGCGGGGCATCGCGGCGGCGCACCTCGGCGGTCGCGTCTCCGACATCAGCCATGCGGTCGAGACCACGGTCGACGCAGCCGGCGACTACGGCATCGTCGAGGGCTACACGGGCCACGGCATCGGCTCGGCGATGCACCAGCCGCCCAACGTCCCCAACTACGGCAAGGCGGGTCGCGGGCCCAAGCTCGTCAAGGGGCTGGCGCTCGCCGTCGAGCCGATGGTCACCCTCGGGGCGCCCGACACCCGTACGCTCGCCGACGACTGGACCGTCGTCACGACGGACGGATCGTGGGCCGCCCACTACGAGCACACGTTCACCCTGACCGACGCCGGCGCCTGGGTGCTGACCGCGATCGACGGCGGCGAGGCCCGGCTGGCCGAGCTCGGTGTGCCCTACGGAGGACACTGAAGGCATGAGGCTGTTGCTGGCGATGGGCGCACTGCTCGTCGTCGCGGCCTGCGGCGGCTCGGACCCGCCCGAGGCTTCGCCCGCCTCGTCGCCGACGCCGACGCGTACGGCGACATCAGCTCCGGCCCTGGAGCCCGCCGCTGCCGTCGTCGACGCACTGATGCGGGCGCTCGACGCCGGCGACTGCAAGGCTGCCCGCAAGCTCGTGGTCACGCCGTCGGAGCTGGGTTGCGACGTGGTCGAGCAGTCCAAGGACTCGTTCGCCGACGAGGGCATCGACCTCGACGAGGTGACCTATCGGGTCGGCGCGGTGCACGACGCCAGCGCAACCGTCCGCATCACGTGGGGCAACGGCTATCCGACCGAGTCGTACGACGTGCAGCGGATCGGCTCGCGATGGAAGGTCGTGTTCGACTCCGCCGCCTGACGCCGTCAGCCGATCGTGACGGTCTTGCGGTAGGTCGCCGAAGTGAGCTTCAGCGTGCCGCGCAGCGTGAAGACGTACGCATGAGTGCCGGAGGCCTGGTTGGTGAGCGCGAGCGTGCCGCGGCCGTCGACGATCGTCACGGTGCGGTAGTGGTCGCCCGCGAAGCGGACGTGGACCGTGCCGTCAGGGGCCGGCAGCCCCGCCGCCGCGACCTTGATCGTGAACGAGACGCGTCGCGTGCCCGTGGTGGCAGAGACGCTGATCGTGGTCTTCGCCTTGATCCAGCCCGTCGGAGCCGTCGTGACGGTGCGCGTCGTGTAGCCCGGCGCTGCGAACCGGACCTGTGCCGAGAGCTTGTGACCGAGGTCGCCGACGCTGATCTTGCGCGTACGACCGGTGGCCCCGGTCAGCACCTTGCCGTCGCGCAGCCACTGGTAATGGACCGTCGCACCGGACGGCGTGTGCTCACCGGGGGAGACCGACACGGAGGACCCGAGGCGCGACGAACCAGTGATCGTCGGGGGCGTCACGTTCTGGATACGGCCGCGTTCGATCTTCTCGGTGTTGTCGGCGAGTGCCGAGGCGGTGGCGTAGCCGGCCCTGCGGATGAACACCCGAACCCGGATCTTCGCGCCGAGCTGGCGGCTCGTCGGGATGAACGACGTGCTCGTCGCACCCGGGATCGGCACGCCGTCGGCGTACCACTTGTAGCTGTAGGTGCCGCCGGGCGACCACTGCCCGGTCGTGGCGGTGAGCCGGGACCCGACGCGTGTGTGGTTTCCGGTCACTGTGGGCTTCTCGATGAGCCTGAACGTGCCGTGCTGGACGTGGGCGGTCTGGGGTGAGATGGCCGTCGTCGTGGCGTAGCCGGCGCGGCGAGCCGTGACATGGACCGTGACGGGGCGACCGACGTCTGCGGCGCGCGGCGTGAACGTCGTGCCGTCGGCGCCGCTGACCGCCGTGCCGTCGACGTACCACTGATAGGTGAAGGTCAGATCGGGCTTGGACCACGTGCCGTGGTGCGCGGACAGGGGCAGGCCGACCTTGGGCGTGCCCGTGATGCTCGGCTTGGTGGTCGCGGTCAGCGGGCCCGGGGCGAGCTCGGCGGTCGGCGCGGACGTCGAGCTGACCTTGTCATAGCCGAGCTTTGAGGCGGTCACGGTGACCGTGACGCGGCGGCCGACCTCGGCCGGTCCGGGGGTGTACGTCGAGCCGGTCGCGCCGGCAACAGGGTTGCCGTCGACGTTCCACTGGAAGGCGTACGTCGCGCCGGTGGGGGACCAGGTGCCGACGGACGCCGAGAGGGTCGAGTCGACGCGCGCGGTGCCCGTGATCGCCGGTGCGGTCGTGGCCTTGAGCGTGCCCGGTGCCACCTTCTTCGACACCGAGTAGGCCCGCAGGGTCGGATAGCTGGGCCGGGTGGCGGTCACCGAGACCGACAGCTGCTTGCCGAGCTGCGCGGCGGTGGGGGTGAAGGTCTTGCCCTCGGCGCCCGGGATGTTCACGCCGTCGGCGCGCCACCGGTAGACGTACGTGTTGCCCTTGGGGGTCCAGTCGCCGCCCCACGCGGTGAGGGCGCCGCCGACCTTGACGACGCCGCTGATGGTCGGGCGTACGTTGTTGACGAGCTTGAGGTCCTTGAAGTGGATGAACCCGTCAGGCCACCCCGACCCGGACTTGGTGATCTTGCGCCAGTCGAAGGCGCCGCTCCAGTTGGACTCCGACACCCAGATCTCGCTCGAGGACACGATCTTCTCGACGTACGCGACGTGGTGGCCGGTCTTGCCCCACCATGCGACTGATCCGAGCGCCGGAGTCGAGTCCGTGATCGATGCCATCGCGAAGCCCCAGTCCTCGGCGTTGCCGACGCCGGACCTGGGTCGTTCGTTGGGCATCCCGTTGGTCGTCACGAGCCGGTATGCGACGTAGTTGGTGCAGTTGGTGCCGGTGTACATCCGCCAGTAGCTCGTCGACTTGTGCGTCGAGTAGCCGAAGTTCGCATAGCCCTTGTCGGCGCACGATGAATAGCCCGAGCAGATCAGTGAATAGCTCGCCTGCGCGGCCGAGATCGGGACCAGGAGGGCAGCGCAGAACAGCACCACCATGAGGACCCGGGAGCGTGACACCCGGTTACCCTACGTGACTGGTGTGACTGGTGGGAATGAATTGAACTGAATTACAACAGTGGCATTTGCCCTGCAAATTCAGCGGTGAAGCTCCATCGTGCAGCACTTCACGCTGCCGCCGGACTTCATGTACTCGCCGAGGTCGACCGGCACGGGGGTGTAGCCGCGCGCCGTGAGGGAGGCCGCGAGGCCGGTCGCGGCCGCCGGCAGCACCACATGGAGTCCGTCGCTGACCGCGTTGAGGCCCAGCACGCGGGCGTCGGCCTCCGAGCAGATGACGGCGTCGGGGAACAGGTCGCGCAGGGTGCGCTGGCTGTGCTTGCTGAACGCGCCGGGGTAGTAGGCGATCTCGGCCGGTGCGTCGCCGTTGCCGTCGTCGAGCACGGCGATCGCAACGTCGAGGTGGTAGAACCGTGGGTCGACGAGCTCGAGCGACACGACGGGACGGTCGAGCGCCTCGGCCGCCTCGATGTGCGCCGCCAGCGACGTCCGGAAGCCGGTGCCGGCGAGGATCATCGAGCCGAGGGCCAGGAAGTCACCTTCACCCTCGTTGGTGTGGGTCGGCTCGGCGACCGTGACGCCCGACCGGATGAGCCATGACGCGTACGCCTGGCCCTCCGCAGCGCGCTCGGGGAAGCGGAACCTCGCGCCATAGGCCCGGCCGCCGACGACCAGGCCACCGTTGGCGGCGAACACCATGTCGGGCTGGCCCGGCATGGGCTCGATGAGATCGACGCGGTGGCCGAGGCTCAGGTAGGTGTTGCGCAGGACTTCCCACTGCAGTCGCGCGCGATCGACGTTGACCGGGTTGGTCGGGTCCATCCACGGGTTGATCGCGTAGGTGACCTCGAAATGCGTCGGCTCGCACATCAGGTAGTGCCGGGTTCTCGACGTTCGGACGTACGGGGCGGCGGTACGGACGACGGTGCGGGTGTCGAGAACGGTCAACGTGGGCCTCCAGGGGTGAGGTGTTGCGCAATGAATCAATGCTAGGGCCGGACAGGACGGCGCAACGAATCGGAAACTGTGCGCAGGGCCGACGATTTCTTGCGTCAATGGTCGATCTGTGGCGGATTCTTGCAATACTGGCTCGATGGATGATCTGGACCGCAAGCTCATCGGCTGCCTGCTCGAGGACGGACGAGCCAGCTACGCCACGATCGGCGATCGGATCGGCCTCTCTGCGCCCGCGGTCAAGCGGCGCATGGACCGGCTGCTGGCCGACGGTGTGATCAGCGGCTTCACCGCCGTCCTCGACCCGGACCTGGTCGGCTGGAGCACCGAGGCGTACGTCGAGGTGCACTGCAAGGGCACGATCTCGCCCGACGAGCTGCGAGCGGCGTTCAGTCGGGTGCCTGAGGTGCACGCTGCGGCGACGGTGTCGGGCACCGCCGACGCGATCCTGCACATCGTGGCCAAGGACGTACGCGATCTCGAGCGAGCGCTCGAACGTGTGCGGGTCGAGACGGACAACATCGACCACACCGAGACCGCGATCGTCCTGTCGCGGCTCATCGAGCGCTACGGCCCCGGGCAGTCGGAGTTCAGCCCACCGACCTGAACGGCTCACAGGGGCCTGACACCTGACGTGGAGGGTGCGCCCAGCCTGGATTCCTAGCGTCGCCGTCATGGAAACCGACAGAAAACAGGCCGATGCCTAGCGTCCTCGGCGTGGCGAAGTCGTCCGCGCATTGGGTCGCGGGGCTGCTCGTGACCGCGCTCATCGCGGTCACCGGTCTGATCTTGGCGTCGCAGGACTCCCACGCAGCCACGCCCGTGACGACGCAGACGCCGACGACGACCACGGCCCCGACCAGGCCGGCCGCCACGACCGTGACCACGGAGCCATCGACGGCGACGCTGGAGGCGATCGACACGGACGCGGACTTCTCGGTCGCCGCGCTCGACGTCGACACGGGGGAGACCCTGTCGTACGGCGACGCCTCATTCGACACCGCGAGCATCGTCAAGGTCGACATCCTCGTCGCGCTGCTCCACCAGGCGCAGGAGGGTGGTCGCACGCTCACCGCGTCCGAGCGGGCGCTGGCAACCGCGATGATCGAGCGCAGCGACAACACCGCCGCCACGGCGCTGTTCAACACCATCGGCGGCAAGGCGGGCCTCGAGGCGTTCAACGCCGTCATCGGGCTCGACGAGACCGTGGTCGGCTCGAACGGCTATTGGGGACTCACGCAGACGACAGCGGTCGACCAGCTCACGCTGCTCAAGGTCGTCTTCGGCACCGGCTCCGTGCTGACCGCCGACTCCCAGGCGTACGAGCAGGGGCTCATGTCGAACGTGGTCGAGGCGCAGAACTTCGGGGTCTCGGCTGCCGCGGACGATGCCGACGACGCGGCACTCAAGGTCGGCTACCTGCAGCGGTCGGCGACCGGGCTGTGGGACGTCACGAGCATCGGAGAGATCGAGGCCGGCGGCCACACGTATCTCGTCGCCGTGCTCTCGGACGGCAACGGCTCCTACGATGAGGGCGTCGCGCTGGTCGACCAGGTCGACAGGGCGGCCGTCGACGCCCTGTCGTGACGGGCGGCGATTTGAGTCTGCTGCCTGTGTGAGCGTAGAATCGGGAGTCGGCCTTTTCAGGTCTGCATTCCCATGCCGTGGTCACCGCTCAGGCGGCTTCGCTGGGGTGCGCCAGAACGGGCCGAACGGCCAACTAGCCGTTTCACGAGCAGTGCGACACAAAGAAGAGGTTATGGCGAAAAAAGAAGGCGTCATCGAGATGGAAGGCGCCGTAGTAGAGGCACTTCCCAACGCGATGTTCCGCGTGGAGCTGGCCAACGGCCACAAGGTTCTCGCGCACATCAGCGGCAAGATGCGCCAGCACTACATCCGCATCCTCCCCGAGGATCGTGTTGTGGTGGAGCTCTCGCCGTACGACCTCTCCCGCGGCCGCATCGTCTACCGCTACAAGTAAATCCACCACGTTCAGATCCCAAAGAGAGAATCTCGATGAAGGTCAACCCGAGCGTGAAGAAGATCTGTGACAAGTGCAAGGTGATTCGTCGCCACGGCAACGTCATGGTGATCTGCGAAAACCCGCGTCACAAGCAGCGCCAGGGCTGAGCAGAAGTTCTTCACACAGCAACACGAAACATCTGATCGCTCCCGTCACAGCAACATCGTGGCGGGTCACCTCCGGAAGCGTAGGCCGGAGCCCGACTCAGGGTCGACCAAAGATCCTGGAGGCAGTCGGGGTGCATCAGGTGGCCATACCTCGCCGAATGGAAGGAAATGCCTAGATGGCACGCCTCGTAGGAGTCGACCTCCCGCGCGAAAAGCGCATCGAGATCGCACTCACGTATGTATTCGGGATCGGCCGCACACGCGCCACCGAGACCCTCGCAGCAACCGGCATCAGCCCGGACAAGCGCGTCCACGAGCTCGACGACAACGATCTCGTCGCTCTGCGCGATCACATCGAAGCGAACTACCAGACCGAGGGCGACCTGCGTCGTACGGTCACCGGTGACATTCGCCGCAAGATGGAGATCGGCAGCTACCAGGGCCGTCGCCACCGTGCGCACCTGCCCGTTCGTGGCCAGCGCACCAAGACCAACGCGCGTACCCGCAAGGGCCCCAAGCGCACCGTCGCCGGAAAGAAGAAGTGATAGCGCATGCCTCCTAAGACAGCTGGCAAGAAGGTTCGCCGCAAGGAGAAGAAGAACGTCGCTCAGGGCGAAGCCCACATCAAGAGCACGTTCAACAACACCCACGTCACCATCACGGATCCTTCGGGCGCCGTGATCGCATGGGCCTCCGGCGGAACCGTCGGATTCAAGGGCTCGCGCAAGTCGACGCCGTTCGCAGCCGGTATGGCTGCCGAGTCGGCCGGTCGTCAGGCGATGGAGCACGGGATGAAGAAGGTCGACGTCTTCGTGAAGGGCCCCGGTTCGGGCCGCGAGACGGCGATCCGGTCGCTGAGCGGAGTCGGCCTCGAGGTCGGCACCATCTCTGACGTGACACCCAGCCCCCACAACGGCTGCCGTCCCCCCAAGCACCGTCGTCTCTGACGTCGACTCTGCCCCCAAGACAGACACAGTTTTCTAGGAGCTATCAACCATGGCCCGTTACACCGGACCTCTCACCAAGAAGTCGCGCCGCCTCGGCATCGACCTCGTCGGTGGTGACGCTGCATTCGAAAAGCGTCCTTACCCTCCCGGCCAGCACGGCCGCGCGCGCGTCAAGGAGTCGGAGTACCGCAACCAGCTGCTCGAGAAGCAGAAGGCGCGTTACACCTACGGAGTGCTCGAGAAGCAGTTCCGCAAGTACTACGAGCTCGCCTCGCGGCGTCCCGGCAAGACCGGCGACAACCTGCTGCAGATCCTCGAGTCGCGCCTCGACAACGTCGTCTACCGTGCGGGCTTCGCTCGCACGCGTCGTCACGCCCGCCAGCTCGTCAACCACGGTCACTTCGTGGTCAACGGCGTCAAGACCGACATCCCGTCGTTCCAGGTGAGCAAGCACGACATCATCGACGTCAAGACCAAGTCCCTGGAGACCACGCCGTTCATCGTCGCGCGTGAGACCCATGACCGCGACACCGTGCCGGCCTGGCTCGACGTCGCGCCCGAGCGCGGTCGGATCCTCGTTCACAGCCAGCCTGTGCGCGAGCAGATCACGGTCCCGATCAACGAACAGCTGATCGTGGAGTTCTACTCCAAGATCTGATCTGGCCCCGCTCTCACCAGAGAAAACAACCCGGACCTTCAAATAGAGGTTGGTCCGGAAAGGAAGAAACAATGCTCATCGCCCAGCGCCCCGCCCTGTCCGAAGAGGTCGTCGACGAGTTCCGTTCGCGGTTCGTCATCGAGCCCCTGGAGCCCGGCTTCGGCTACACCCTCGGCAACTCGCTTCGTCGTACGCTCCTGTCGTCGATCCCGGGTGCAGCCGTCACGTCGATCAAGATCGACGGCGTCCTGCACGAGTTCTCGACCGTCCCCGGCGTGACCGAGGACGTCACCGAGATCATCCTCAACCTCAAGGAGCTCGTGGTCTCCTCGGAGAACGACGAGCCCGTCGTCATGTACCTCCGCAAGGAGGGCGCGGGTGACGTGACCGCCGCCGACATCCAGCCCCCGGCCGGTGTCGAGGTCCACAACCCCGACCTGCACATCGCGACGCTCAACGCCAAGGGCAAGATCGAGATCGAGCTCGTCGTCGAGCGTGGCCGTGGCTACGTCTCGGCCGTGCAGAACAAGTCCGGTGACGAAGAGATCGGCCGTATGCCGGTCGACTCGATCTACTCGCCGGTCCTCAAGGTGACCTACAAGGTCGAGGCGACCCGAGTCGAGCAGCGTACGGACTTCGACAAGCTCGTCATCGACGTCGAGACCAAGAAGTCGATCCTGCCGCGTGACGCGATCGCGTCGGCCGGTTCCACCCTGGTGGAGCTGTTCGGCCTGGCCCGTGAGCTCAACGTCGAGGCCGAGGGCATCGACATCGGCCCGAGCCCGGTCGATGAGCAGCTCGCTGCCGACCTCGCCCTGCCGATCGAGGACCTCAACTTCACGGTGCGGTCCTACAACTGCCTCAAGCGCGAGGGCATCCACACCGTGGGTGAGCTCATCACGCGCTCGGAGCAGGACCTGCTCGACATTCGCAACTTCGGTTCGAAGTCGATCGACGAGGTCAAGGCCAAGCTCGCCGAGATGGGTCTCGCGCTCAAGGACAGCCCGGCTGGTTTCGACCCGTCGGCCGTCATCGACGCCTACGACGACGACGACGCCAGCTTCGCCGAGGACGAGCAGTACTGAGTACTGCCCGTCCTTGACGGCTCAGCCCGAACACATTTGGAGACGAAACCATGCCCACCCCCACCAAGGGACCTCGCCTCGGCGGTAGCCCGGCCCACCAGCGTCTGATCCTCGCCAACCTCGCGCAGAACCTGTTCGAGCACGGCAAGATCACGACGACCGAGGCCAAGGCCCGTCGTCTGCGTCCCTACGCAGAGGCGCTCATCACGAAGGCCAAGACCGACACGGTGGCCAACCGCCGCCAGGTCGTCAAGGTCATCCGTGACAAGAGCATCCTGCACACGCTGTTCACCGAGATCGGTCCCGCCATGGCGACCCGTCCCGGCGGCTACACGCGCATCACGAAGGTCGCGCCGCGCAAGGGCGACAACGCCCCCATGGCCGTCATCGAGATCGTCGAGGCCAAGCAGTTCGGCGCGCAGAACCAGACGCCCAAGAAGGCCAAGGCTGCTCCCAAGGCCGCCGCGCCTGTCGAGGAGACCGAGGTCGTCGAGACCGAGGACCTGGGCACCGATGTGCCCGTCGACGCCACCGACGACGCTGCTGAGGCAGCCGAGACGGTCGCCGAGGCCACGGAGACTGACGCGGCCGAGGAGGCTCCGTCCGAGCCGGTTGAGTCTGTCGAAGCCGCCACCGAGGACGACGCCAAGTAGGCATCAGCTCGTCAGGAGGCCCGTCACCGCAAGGTGGCGGGCCTCTTGCATTCTTCCGCCAACCGCCGCCCACGTGACTCCGTGGCTCGATAGGATGCTGGGGTACGGCGCGGGCTCACAGGAGCCGCGCCCTTTCTTTGGGGGATCCACCCGTGTCGTTGTCTCGCCGCACTCTGACCGTTGTCGCTGTTGCGACCCTGACCCTCGCCGGTCTCGGCGTGAACGCCAACGCTGAGGACGCTCCGTCGGCTGCGGCCACCGTCACGACGGGCCGGCCGGTCCCCAAGCAGCCCGAGCCTGTGGCCCGCGGCCTCATCGTGCAGACCACCACGACCACCCCCTCTGACGGTGCGCTCGCGGCGACCGACGACGCGCTGGGCTCGAAGGCCGAGGTCAAGGACGACGACAAGCTGACCGGCAAGATCTCGACGATCGACTTCGACCAGACGGTCTCGAGCGACGTGGCGGCCGACGTCGCAGCAACGGTCGCCAAGCGTGCCGATGTCGTCTGGGCGGCGCCCAACACGCTGCGTCAACACGAAGCAGCGTCACCGGTGTGCCGGTCGATGACCCGTACTTCTCCAAGCAGTGGAACGTGTGGGACTCCGCCTCGAAGTCGCCGGCCGGTGGCTACAGCGTCAAGGCACCGTCGCTCTGGCGAGTGACACGAGGCTCGGACTCGGTCAGAGTCGCCGTGCTCGACACCGGCATCCTCCCGCACCCCGACCTCGACGGACAGACCGTGCCGGGCTACGACATGATCAGCGCCGACAGCCCGTTGGCGTTGAAGAATGCTGGTGACGGTGACGGACGTGATCCCAACCCCAGCGACCCAGGAGACTGGGCCACCAGGGGATTCTGCTACCGCAACTCACCGGCGTATCCCAGCTCATGGCACGGAACGTTCGTCGCCGGCCAGATCGCGGCCAAGGCAGACAACGGCCTGGGCATCACGGGCGTCGCACCGGGCGTCAAGATCCAGCCCGTGCGCGTCCTGGGCCACTGCGGCGGCTGGGACTCCGACATCATCGCCGGCATGACCTGGGCGTCAGGCGGTCACGTCGACGGCATCACGGACCAGACGGCGGACGAGAAGGCACGAGTCGTCAACCTCTCACTCGGCTACACCTACGACACCAAGGCCGAGCGCGATGAGTTCTGCACCCCCTACGCAGCGGCCGCGTCGGCCGCGCGCGACCGTGGCTCCGTGCTCGTGGCGGCAGCAGGCAATGACGGTGCCAACGCCAACCTCGCCGTTCCGGCTTCCTGCAGCGGCTTCTACTCCGTCGGCGCCACGAGCGGCCGGGGCTTCAGCGCTTCGTACTCGAACATCGGGTCCTCCGTGGACTTTTCCGCCCCCGGTGGCGACATGTTGGTCGAGGGCACTGCCGACGGCATCGTCTCGCTGGGCAATTCCGGCCAGACCGGCGCCGTGGCTGACGGGTGGAAGTACGTACGTTACGAAGGCACGAGCATGGCCGCGCCCCAGATCTCGGCTGCCGCTGCGTTGTTGTACTCCCTCGGGACCACGCAGGTGAACGACATCGGCGATGAGCTGAGGGCGTTGATGCGACCGCACCGGCCGTACTCATCGACGTATGCGCGCAAGGCGATCAAGTACGACGGTAGGACCTACTACATCAATCTCAACTGCAGTGGCAACGACTGGTGCGGTGCCGGCACGCTCGACCTCAGTCGTGCGGAGGTACCACTCGGCCCGCCTGTTGTGGTTGGCAAGCCGACCATCGGTGAGCCGCTCACCGTGACGCGTGGGCCGTGGGTGCGGGTCCCGGCGCACGTGTCATACGAGTGGTACCGGGACGGCGTCCAGTTCTACAACCAGGGTGCTGGATCGTACTCTCCGACGAGGGACGATGTCGGACACACGTTCTCGGTGCGGATTGCTCCGGGCACCTACGCCTTCGCCCGGTTCACCTCGATGTCAGAACCGACTGTCCCCGTGGCAGACGGACCCACCGTGACCATGACCGGTTTGCCCGAGACGTTCCGCTACGGGTCGACCCAGACCGTCACGGTCACGGCCAAGGACGGCGACGTGCCAGCCGACGGCATGGTCGAGATCCGGCGCGGCACGGTGGTCCTGGCCAAAGGAGCGACGACCAACGGGGTGGCGACCATCGCCATACCCGGCACGGCGTGGCTGAGGGGACAGAACGCGGTGCGGGCGGCGTTCGTGGGCGCCGACTCCGCCGCCTCGTCGTCGAAGTCCTACCCAGACGTTCTGATTGCTCTGCCGACGTCGGTCTCCACGTCACTTCCCACCAGCGTGCGGTACACGTCGCGCGCCACCTTGGTCATGAAGGTGAACGTGCCAGGTGTGCTGGCCCCGACTGGGCCTGTCCGGGTCTACGACGGGAGCAAGCGGATCGTGAGCACCGTGCTCTACTCGAGCCAGAAGGGCACCCGCTCGATCCTCCTGCCGCGACTGTCCAAGGGCTATCACGACATCAAGGTCTCGTTCGGCGGAGATCAGTACGTCGCCAACAAGGTCTCGGCAGTCCGCCGCATCAGGTCCTACTAGCCGCGGCGGGTCTCGAGGACCCGGAAGCCCTTCTCGCTCGCGACGCGCTCGGTCGGCCAACCCTGGTCGGTGAGCCAGCGTTGCAGCGAGTCGGCGCCGAGGTTCTTGCCGACCACCAGGCGGGCGACACCGCCAGGTGCGAGGCGAGGTAGCCAGCGCAGCAGCAGGTCGTGGAGGGCCTGCTTGCCGATGCGGATCGGCGGGTTGGACCAGATCTCGTCGAACACGAGATCGGCCGGTACGTCATCGGGCAGCGCCGTGTGCACGTCGACGCCGAGGCGGGACGCGTTGAGCGCGGTCAGCTCGAGCGCGCGCTCGTTGGGGTCGATCGCCCACACCGTCGATCCGGCATCGGCGACGGCGCAGGCGATGGGTCCCCAGCCGCAGCCGAGATCGAGGACTGTGCCGCCCGTCGGCGGGGTCGAGGTGTGGAGCAGCACCGCCGTGGCCTTGTCGAGGCCGTCATGCGAGAACACCCCTGCCGAGGTGGTGAACGTCAGCTCCTTGCCCCAGATCCGCGTCGTGATGTCTCGCCGACGGTCGTCGCTGGTGGGCGTTCCCTCGAAGTAGTGCTCTGGCACCGGACCAGTGTCTCAGGACCACGCCGAAGAAAGTCCGCGGCGGCTTCAACGCGGACGGTCCGGGGCCGGTATCCCCTCACGAGACCGGCAATGGTGCCGGCCCGGACGACGGAGGAACCCATGCGTCAGCGCACTCGTACTGCCATCGCACTTGGAGCAGTCGCTGCTCTCGGACTCGGCACCACCGCAGCACTTGTTGGATCGGCCAGCGCCGACACGGTTCCCAGGACCGCGCTCGGGCTGTCGTCGAACGGCAAGACCCTCAAGACCTTCTCCCTGACGACCGGTGCTCAGGTCAAGGCTCTCGGGGGAGTCACCGGTCTGACGGGCGACACCCGGCTCATCGGCATCGACCAGCGCCCCAGCAACCACACGTTCTACGGCGTGGGCAACGCGGGTGGCATCTACACGATCAGTCCCTCGACGGGTGCCGCGGTCAAGGTCTCGCAGCTAAGCGAGGCGTTGAACGGGACCCACTTCGGCGTCGACTTCAACCCGGTTGCGGACCGCCTCCGCATCGTGAGCAACACGGGACAGAGCCTGCGTCACGACGTCTCGATGGCTACGCCCACGACGGCAGTCGACGGCGCACTGAACTACCCCGTCGGCAACCCGCCGACCCCCGGCCCCACGGCCACAGGCATCACGGGTGCCGCCTACACCAACAACGACGCGTTCTCGGTGACGACCACGGGCACGACGCTGTTCGACCTCGACACGACGCTCGACCGGGTTGCCCAGCAGGTGCCCGCCAACTCCGGAACGCTCGTGGTGTCCGGACCGTTCGGCGGCGGAGTCGGGCCGATCTCGGGTTTTGACATCGTCAGCTCGGTCTCGTCCAACGGCACCGCCACCGGCAACGCCGGCTTCGCGACCCTGCGTCCGACCAACGGCGGCCTGGGCGGTCTCTACAGGGTCGATCTGCTGAGCGGGGACGTCACCAAGGTGGCAAACTTCACTCACGACGTCGCCGACCTCGCCATCCCGCAGCCCTGAGACCGGGGCGCGGATCGCCTCGCAACTGAGCACAGGAGCAGCCCTGGTGGCACCGTGGAGGAGCTCACGGGCCAGCGACGACGGTGTCCTCGATTCGCCTGAGTCGCTGGCTCGCGAGGGCTATGCCTGCCACGGGGCGGAGCTCTACCGCTATGCGTTGAGTCGGTTGTCCGATGACGGTGCAGCCCAGGACGCGGTGCAGGAGACGATCGTGAGGGCCTGGCGAGCAGGGGCCAGGTTCGACCCGGCCAGGGCGACGCTCCGGACGTGGCTGTTCGCGATCCTGCGCAACGTGATCATCGACCACGCTGCAGCCCGCGCGAGGGTCGCAGCCCTGCCTGCAGCGGTCGCCGAACGAGGAGAGGGACAGATGCCGGACCCGATGGGCAGCGTCGCAGATGCCGACCTCATCACGCGTGCTCTGGGTCTGATCAGCCACGACCACAGAACGGCGATCGTGGAGACCTACCTTCGCGACCGACCGTACGACGAGGTGGCCGCTGAGCTGGGCGTCTCGGTGAGTACGCTGAGAAGCCGGGTGTTCCATGGACTCAAACAGCTGAGACACACGATGAAGATGATGGTGGTCGAGCCGTGAGCCGTACGCACGACGAGCTGAGAGAGTCCTTGGGCGCGTACGTTCTCGGCCAGCTCGACGACGCGGATCTGCTACGTGACGTCGAGCAGCATCTGGCCGCGTGTGCCGAGTGCCGAGCAGAAGTCGCCGAGATCGGACCCCTGGCCGCCGCGCTGAAGCAGATCGACCTCGACGACATACGACCGGTGGGCGTCGTGCCGCCGCCTGAGCTGGATGAACGCATCAGGCGGACGCTGCCGCAGCCGGTTCATGGCCTGCGTCGCTGGGCCCCGGCGGTCGGGGGTGTACTGGTGGGGGCCGCGGCGGCCACGATCGTCGTGGTGGCGCTCCCGGAGCACGACCCACCGGCACCGACCATCATCACGGTACCGAAGGTCGAGTCGGTCGACGGCGTGACAGCGTCGGCCGGTCTGGTCGACCACACGTGGGGGGTCGAGATCAAGCTCACCACGAAGGGGCTGCCCGCGGGTGAAAGGTTTGAGATGTGGGTCGAGGGCGATGACGGCAAGGCGTACGACGCGGGCGAGTTCATCGGGGTCAAGGGCAAGGTCATCACGTGCGACATGAGTGCATCGGTGCTGCTGGCCGACGCGAAGCGCTTCAAGGTCGTCGATGCACGCGGCACCGAGGTCATCGCCGCCGACTTGCCGTCCTGACGCCCCTGTCAGGTGTCTCAGCAGGTCTGGAAGACGTAGCCCGCAGCGCCTCGCGGCACCACGTCGCGGTCGCGCAGCATGATCGAGTGGGTGCCGGCGCGAGCCGCGCAGGCGCGGCGATAGGCGGCGCGACCGTTGTCGGTGTACTCGATCTCGATGACCCGTCGCCCGTACGTCTTGGTGTAGGCGCCGCACTCCCGGTAGACCTCGCACTCCTCGGCCACCGCGAAGTCGAAGCCGATGCCCTTGGCGGAGAGCTCCGGCGTGTTCTTCTGGGCGATGGCGAGGCCGGCACGATGCGCGTCACGGACGAGGAGCTTGGCGAACGCCACCGCGTGCGACTCACTGAGCAGCCCGCGTGAGCGGGTCCAGGAATCGAGGTTGTCGGGCTCGGTGCCCTGGAACCCGTCAGCGGCGCATGTCTCGAACCACGCCCCGACGATCCTGGCCAGCGTGGCCCGCTTGGCCGGGGTACGGATGTCGAGCAGGACCTCGTCGGGCCAGCCGGGATCGCGTACGAGGTTGCCGCTCGCGTTGCGCAGCAACAGCTTCGGATGATGCGCCTTCCACCAGGCGTACGAGCCGGGTTGGGTCTGGAACGCGTTGACGTAACAGATCGAGTACGTTCCCTCGGCGGGCTTCGCCGTGCGGTCGCGGGTGACGATCTGGACGCTGGAGTCGGGTGTGTAGGCACCGCCGAGCTGGTAGTCGGCGACACCGGCAACCGGAGGACCCGCCAGGAGGCCGGCAAGGGCGACCAGCGCTGCGAGGAACGCGCTCACGGGGCGTGCCGCTTGCGCAGGGTGGCCGGGGCGGCGATGTGCCATGCGTTGACGATGAGCTCGAACAGCTCAGCGGGTTCGGCCAGGTCGAGGCGTACGAGGACGTAGTCGTAGCCGTCGTAGTGAGGCGTCGTGTAGTAGGCCGGGTCGTCGCCGCCGGTGAGCGCCATCTTGTCGGAGGTCGAGCACTTGATCGCGAGACCGCCGTCGTCCTCCGTGCGCAGGCGCGCCATGAGCTTGCCGGCGACCTTGAGGCACGGGGTCCCGTACGACGTGGACTCCGCGACCTCGGGCAGCGTCACGGCATACGCCACGACGTCCTCCCAGGTGACCGCCATGCCGCTCAGTCTCTCATCGCGGTGGTCGGTCGATCGGGTGAGCAAACTGGAGCTGGAGACCCGAGTTTGGGCTGAGGTAGTCGCCGTCCGGGACGAATCCGGCCTTGGTGATCACGCCGAGCGAGGCCGCGTTGTCGGGCCTGATCCTGGCGATCACCCGGTCGACTCGGGCGTCAGCCGCGGCACGGTCGAGCAGCAGTCGCACGACCTCCGACGCGTAGCCGCGGCGGCGCAGCTCGGGCGCGATGCTGTAGCCGAGCTCGACCTGGCCGTCGAGCGGTGCACCCTTGAACCCGGCGTTGCCGATGGCGGCGTCGTCCCTCACGACGGCCTGCATGAGCCAGTCGGCGTTGTCGGGCCGGCCCTCGAGCAACGAGATCATGTAGCGCCAGATCTCGACCCGCTCGGCGAACCACGGGCTCATCGTCAGCCCCGTGAGCCGCTCGGCCTCATCGACCTTCTCGGCCGCCAACGCCTCGAACACGGGCATCGTCAGGCGAGCCAGGTGCAGACTCATTCATCCCTCCTGCGGCGTGACTCGGCGGCACGGGCGGCGAGCCCGGCGTCGTCGGGATAGACGACCTCCTCGAGCACCAGGCCGTGCGGCGGCATGACCATGACCCGGGCGTCGCGCGTGGCCTTGGCGAGCACCTCGTCGGTCCACTCCGGCTCGTACCGGCGCTCGCCAACGGCCACGAGCAGACCCATCAGCGATCGGACCATCGAGTGGCAGAACGCGTCGGCGCGCACCGTCGTCTCGAGGCTGTCGCCGTCGCGCACCGTGCTGAGCTGGCGAAGCGTACGGATCGTCGTCGCGCCCTCCCGCTTCTTGCAGAACGAGGCGAAGTCGTGCTCGCCGACCAGGCGGTCGCCGGCGGCGTTCATCGCATCGACGTCGAGGCGGCGCGGCCAGCGTACGACCGAGGTGCGCGTCAGGGGGTCGGGTCCGGGCGGACCGTCGAACATCCGGTACGCATAGCGGCGTTCCAGCGCCGCGAACCGGGCGTCGAAGCCGTCGGCCGCCACGGTCAGGGAGCGCAGGACGATGTCTTCGGGCAGGAGTCTGCGCAACCGGCGCTCGAGGTGCTTCGGGTCGACGTCGTCGAGGTCGACGTGGGCGACCTGGCCGCGCGCGTGCACGCCGGCGTCCGTGCGGCCGGCGCACGTCAGCTGGGCCGACCGGGGGAGTCGCAGGATCATCGCGATCGCGGCCTCGATCTCGCCCTGGACCGTGCGCAGGCCCGGCTGGACGGCCCATCCGCGAAAGCCGGTGCCGTCGTAGGAGAGGTCGAGTCGCAATCGCACCCGGTCACGCTACCGGGCAGGTCAGCGCCACGAGTAGAAGGACCACGCTCCCAGTGCCGCGCCGATCGTGCCGAGGGCGAGGTAGATGCCCCACCACAGGCCGGAATCGTCCGGTTTGCTGCTGGCGCCCTTGCCCGACGTCCACATCGCGCCACGGGACATCACGATGACGACCAGCCCTGGCAGGGCCATGAGCTCGAACACGATGCCGCAGATCAGCCAGCCCGGGTCGACCCCGCCGGGCCACGTGATCGCGTACTCGAGGAAGTTCCAGCCCAGCGAGCCGAACAGGAACGTCCACATCGGGACGAGGAGGTTCGGCGCGCTGAGGCTGATCGCCACGAAGCTGCCGACGAACGTCGCAAGAATCATGACCGGAATCGCGATGCCGATGAAGCCGGCGCCACCGGGGCAGGGCTGCGCGCTGACGTACGGGCCACCGTCAGCGCACGAGCCGCCGACCTCCATGACGGCTCGCATGCTGAGGAACGCCCACGTCAGGGTGAGAGCGAGGATCACGACGCTGACCAGCAGCAGCCCGAGTCGTCGTACCGGAACCGCGGTCGGCGTCTCGCTCATGCGGACACTGTGCCGCACCTTGAGCCTGTCGAAGGGTCCTTTCGACAAGCTCAAGGAACATCAGGACACCTGGTTACTTCCAGCGCTCCTCGGCGGGGACGAAGTCGAGCTGCCGATCGCCGGTGTAGATCTGCTTCGGGCGGGCGATCTTCTGCTCCTTGTCGTCCACCAGCTCGAGCCACTGCGCGAGCCAGCCGGGCGTACGTCCGATGGCGAACAGCACCGTGAACATCTCGGGCGGGAACTGCAGTGCTTCGTAGATCAGGCCGGAGTAGAAGTCGACGTTGGGGTAGAGCTTGCGCGAGATGAAGTAGTCGTCCTCCAGCGCGATGCGCTCGAGCTCCTGGGCGATCTCCAGCAGCGGGTTGACGCCGGTGACCTCGAAGACGTCGTCGCAGGCCTTCTTGATGATCGTCGCGCGCGGGTCGAAGTTCTTGTAGACCCGGTGCCCGAAGCCCATGAGCTTCTCGTCGCCGTTCTTGACGCCCTCGATGAACGCCGGGATCTTGTCCTTGGTGCCGATGCGGCGGAGCATCTTGAGGACCGCCTCGTTGGCGCCGCCGTGCAGCGGGCCGTAGAGGGCAGCGATGCCGGCGCTGACCGCCGAGTAGGGGTCGACCTGGCTCGACCCGACGGAGCGGACGGCGTTGGTCGAGCAGTTCTGCTCGTGGTCGGCGTGCAGGATCAGCAGGACGTCGAGGGCCTTGGCGAGTCGGGGGTCCGGGTCGTACTTGGGCTCGCTCATCTTGAACAGCATCGAGAGGAAGTTCTCGGTGTAGTTGAGGTCGTTGTCGGGATAGACGTAGGGCTTGCCCTGCGCGTGCCGGAACGACCAGGCGCCGAGGGTCGGCATCTTGGCGATCATGCGGACGACCTGCTCGTGGCGGACGTCGTGATCGCTGATGTTGCGCGCCTCGGGGTAGAACGTCGACAGCGCTCCGACGCTCGACAGCAGCATGCCCATCGGGTGCGCGTCGTAGCGGAAGCCCTGCATCAGCGACTTGACGTTCTCGTGCACGAACGTGTGGAACGTGATCTCGTGCACCCAGCGCTCGTGCTGCTCCTTGGTGGGCAGCTCGCCGTGGATCAGGAGGTAGGCGACCTCGAGGAACGTGGACTTCTCCGCGAGCTGCTCGATGGGGTAGCCGCGGTACTCGAGGATGCCCTTGTCGCCGTCGATGTAGGTGACGGCACTGCGGGTCGAGGCGGTGTTGGTGAAGCCGGGGTCGTAGACCGCGAGGCCTGGTGCGTCGGCGGTCTTGCCGATCTTGCCGACGTCGCCGGCACGCACGGTTCCGTCGGTGATCGG
Organism: Aeromicrobium ginsengisoli; assembly: GCF_004134905.2. GTDB lineage: Bacteria > Actinomycetota > Actinomycetes > Propionibacteriales > Nocardioidaceae > Aeromicrobium > Aeromicrobium ginsengisoli. Next base: position 280,958 of record NZ_SDPQ02000002.1, read on the forward strand.
GAGCTCGTACTCCTCGCCCGTACGGTTGTCGCGGACGGTCAAAGTCTGGTTTTCGGTCACGATGGGTCTCCTGTGACGGCGGGGAATTGCCCTGCTGCGAGGTGATGCAGCCATCAACCAACTTAGTGCGGGTCTGCAATTCACACGATCTGGGGTCATGGGTGTGAGACGAGGGGCCCCCTCGTTTTGACCCGAGTGGCTGCCGCCGGTTAACCTTGTGTGTCGTGTCTCCGTCGGCTTGAGCCGCGGATGCGACCGCCGAAAGTTTTGATCAACCGCCACACCACCAAGAACGAGAAGGTCACGCCGTGCGTACGTTCAGCCCCAAGCCGTCTGACATCACCCGTCAGTGGCACGTCATCGACGCCGAGGACATCGTCCTGGGCCGTCTCGCCGTCCAGGCTGCGACGCTGCTGCGCGGCAAGCACAAGCCGACGTACGCGCCTCACGTCGACGGTGGCGACTTCGTCATCATCGTCAACGCGGAGAAGGTCGCCCTGTCGGGCAACAAGCGCACCGACAAGCTGGCCTACCGCCACAGCGGCTACCCGGGCGGACTCAAGTCCATCGCCTACGGTGACCTGCTCGACAAGGATGCCCGCAAGGCGATCGAGAAGTCGGTGCGCGGCATGCTCCCCAAGAACCGTCTGGGTGATCAGCTGATCACGAAGCTCAAGGTCTACTCCGGCCCCGAGCACCCGCACCACGCCCAGAAGCCCCAGCCGTTCGAGATCACGCAGATCTCCCAGTAAAGAAGAGCATCGTGACTGAGACCAGCACCGAAGAGACCGAGTTCGAGACCAACGCCGAGGGTGTCGCATACACCTCGGAGACCGTTGGCTCCGCTGTCACCTCCGACAAGCCCGCGACGATCGCACCGGGTGCCGCGACGGGCCGCCGCAAGGAAGCCATCGCGCGCGTCCGCATCGTGCCGGGCACCGGCGTGTGGACCGTCAACGGCAAGCCGCTCGAGGAGTACCTCCCCAACAAGCTGCACCAGCAGATTGCCAAGGAAGCCTTCGCCGAGACCGGTCTGCAGGACCGCTTCGACGTCATCGCTCGCGTCACCGGCGGTGGCATGACCGGCCAGGCCGGCGCGCTGCGCCTCGGTGTGGCCCGCTCGCTCAACCAGATCGACGAAGAGGTCAACCGTCCGGTGCTCAAGAAGGCCGGACTCCTGACGCGCGACTCGCGCATCAAGGAGCGCAAGAAGGCCGGCCTCAAGAAGGCCCGTAAGGCTCCCCAGTACAGCAAGCGCTAGACCGCTGTGGGCCGGATCTTTGGCACAGATGGCGTTCGCGGACTCGCGAATCGTGATCTGACCGCAGAGCTGGCTGTCGACCTCGCGGTCGCGGCAGCCCACATCCTCGGTGAGGTCGGTGCTTTCGCCGACCAGCGTCCGACCGCAGTCGTTGCCCGCGATCCCCGCGCCTCAGGAGAGTTCCTGGAGGCCGCGGTGGTCGCGGGTCTTGCGTCTGCCGGCGTCGACGTGCACCGGCTCGGCGTCGTGCCGACCCCTGGTGCCGCCTATCTGACGTCCTATCTCCAGGCCGACATGGGCGTCATGATCTCGGCGAGCCACAACCCGATGCCCGACAACGGCATCAAGTTCCTCGCGCGCGGCGGCCTCAAGCTCGACGACGACCTCGAGCTGCTGATCGAGCAGCGCCTCGAGGAGCCGTGGGACCGGCCGACCGGGTCAGACGTGGGCCGCATCGGCGACAGCCACGCGGGTGTGGGTGCCTACGTCAAGCATCTGGTCGCATCGTCTCCCGGCCCGCTCGACGGCCTCACGATCGTGCTCGACTGTGCCAATGGGGCGGCCTACGAGGTCGGGCCCCAGGTGTTCGAGCAGCTCGGCGCCACGATCATCCCGATCCACGCCGAGCCCGACGGCCTCAACATCAACCTCAACTGCGGCTCCACGCACCTCGACGACCTGCAGAAGGCCGTCATCCACCACGGCGCCGACGCCGGCTTCGCGTTCGACGGCGACGCCGACCGCTGCCTGGCGGTCGACCACTCCGGCGCCGTCGTCGACGGTGACCAGATCCTCGCGATCCTCGGCATCGCCGCGCGCGATGCCGGCCGGCTCGCCGACGACACCGTCGTGGCGACCGTGATGAGCAACCTGGGGTTCGTCCAGGCGCTGCACGCAGCTGGCATCACGGTGATCCAGACCGCCGTCGGTGACCGTTACGTCCTCGAGGCGATGCGTTCGGGCGGCTTCAACCTCGGCGGTGAGCAGTCGGGGCACGTCATCATGGCCGACTTCGCGACGACCGGTGACGGCGTCCTGACGGCGGTGCACCTCGCCTCGCGTATCCGCGAGACCGGTCAGACGCTCGAAGAGCTCGCGTCGGTCATGACGCGGCTGCCCCAGGTGCTGATCAACGTGCCCGACGTCGACAAGGCCCGTGCCGACACCGACCCCGTCCTGCAGGGCGAGGTCGCGATCGCCGCGGCGCGGCTCGGCGACAGCGGTCGCGTGCTGCTGCGCCAATCCGGCACCGAGCCGCTGGTCCGCGTCATGGTCGAGGCGGCCACGCACGACGAGGCGACCGAGGTCGCACAGCACCTCGCGGGCGTGGTGCGCGCGACCCTCGCGCTCTGACATGAGAACGTCTGGCGAAATTCGGGTAAATCGCGGACAAGCGGTCTTATAGGTCTGTACTTTTTTGGGGAATTTCGCCTAACCCGAGGAGTACTCCATGAAGTCCATCCGTTTGATCAGTGCTGCCGCCGTGGCGGCGGCCGGTCTCGTCGTGGTCGGCGCGACCACCGAGTCGGCCAGCGCTGCCGTGTCGAAAGACCTCACCACCACCTACTCGTCCGTCATCGCCGGTGAGAAGTTCAACCTCTCGGGGCACGTGCAAGCGTCTCGCACGGTCAAGCTTCAGTACCGGTCGAAGACCACCGATCCGTGGACCACCAAGTCCACGCCGACGACGAGCAGTTCCTCCGGGAACTTCGCCTTCACGAACCTGACCACGACCAAGACCCGCTACTACCGCTTCTACGCTCCGGCGACCGGCGACTACTCGAAGATCTTGGGCAACTCCAAGAAGATCACGGTCGTGACCCAGAAGGTCGGCTCGTACCTCACGCCGAACCCGATCTACTTCTACACCGATGGTGGGAGCGTGAACGAGACAGTGCACGCGGTGATCACGATCTACCCGGCGCGCGTGCGTCCGGTCAAGTTCACGACCCCGAACGGCACCAACGTCACCGTCTACACCGATTCGAAGGGTCACGCAGTCGCACCCTTCAACCTCAACAAGGGCGCGGGAACCTACAGCATCGTCCCTGTCGTCCAGGCCACGAACGGGGCGCCGGCCAAGAGCGGTTCTCCGGCATCCATCTCCGTGCAGCGGGGATACTTCATCATCCTCTGACGGTCTGTGAGGGCCCGGTCGGCATGCCGACCGGGCCCTTCGCCCCTTCCGGGAGGAATCCCGGTATTCACATGACGAGGCTCGAGAGCGTCTGTAGCGTTCAGGCGAGATGAGCTTTCTTCCAAGGAGGGAACCCACATGCGAGCCGTACGCGCGCTCTGTGCAGTCGCCCTGTCCGCCGCCGCTCTTGTCGCCGCGGGTGCGGCGACCCAGTCCGCCAGTGCGGCAGGTGCGCTGGACATCTTCTTCCAGTACCCGAACGCGATCAAGGGTGAACACATCTCCCCGTCCGGAACGATACCCTCGGGTGGCGTCCGGACTGTGAAGCTGCAGTACCGTTCAGGCACGACGGGCGTGTGGACGACGAAGCTCACGACCAAGAGCGCACCCAACGGCTACTTCTACTTCCAGACCACCGACACCCGGACGCACTACTGGCGCTACGTCGTCCCGGCGGGCGGCGGCAAACCTGCCATCACCGGCACTCCGAAGAAGCTCCCGGTGGTCAGTCAGAAGGTCGAGTACTTCGGTGTCACACGCAGCTGCGACAACACCGGGCACAACATCGTCAGCGCGTGGGCCGACTTCTTCCCAGCTCGCCAGGGGCGCCCGGTGAAGTTCTCGACGCCCGAGGGTGATCGGACGGTGGTGCAGGACGGTCGCGGTGTCGCGCACATGGACGTCGTGACGGACGGGGGCGGGACGGTGGTCGTCCACGGCACTGCTCTGGTCTTCGATGCCGCTCCCGCGAAGTCGACCGGCAATGCGTCGGTCTCGCTGCCGATCTGCGCGTTGCCGTGACATCCGGGACCCTGTCGATCCGCCGCGCGAACGTGTGACGATCCTCGAGCTCCTCGATCCCGCGAACGACGACCAGTTCGCGGCCTTTCACGACGTGTACGTCGCCGGGCACGACGACGAGTGGGACCGGCCTTACACGGCGCGCGAGCAACGGGCCGAGCTGCTGCAGGACGTGCCGCACCTGCGGATCGCGGGTGTCCTGGCCCGCGACGACTCCGGGACGCCGGTTGGGATGGGCTACGTCGAGCTCCCGCAGAAGGACAACCTCGACCTCGGCTACATCGACGTCGTCGTACGGCCGGAGCATCGCCGCCAGGGTCACGGCACCGCGGTGCTGGCGCGGATCGCCGAGATCGCCCGAGTGGCGGGCCGGCACACGTTGTACGTCGAGGTGCGGTGGGATCTCGACCAGAAGGGTTCGGGCCGCACGGCGTTCGCCGAGGCGATGGGCTTCCGGCGCGACCTGGTCGACGCGCACCGGGTGCTGACGCTGCCCGCGGACCTGCCGGAGGCGCCGCCGCGCGACGGCTACACGCTGCACGCGTGGCGCGGACCGTGTCCGGAGGAGTGGATCGACCAGTACGCCCATCTGTTGTCGCTGATCGTGCAGGAGGCGCCGTCGGGCGACTATCCGCTCGAGAACGAGTTCTTCGACCGCGCCCGCATCCGCACCGACGAGCAGCTCCTCCGGCTGCAGGGTCGCGTGATGCAGGTCGTCGCGGCGGTGTCACCCGATGGCGTGCTGGCCGGCCACACGCAGCTGCAGTTCTCCGAGACCGACGCCCTCAACGCGTACCAGTGGGACACCCTCGTGCTGGCCGACCATCGTGGCCACGGCCTCGGGCTCTCCTTGAAGGTGCGGGCGATGGAGGAGGCCGCGGACCTGCTCGCGACCCGGCGACACGTCCACACGTACAACGCCGCGAGCAACGGCCCGATGATCGCGGTCAACGAGAAGCTGGGGTTCCGGCAGGTCGGCTGGCTCGGCGAGTACGTCCGCACGCGCTAGGTGCGAGCGCACGAGTCCAAGCGATTCCGGCACTGTCGGGGACAGGCGCCGGTCGCGCCTCAGTCCGTCACCTTCTTCGAGGTGACTCCGAGCTTCCCGTGCTCGAATGTCAACCAGCAGGACGCCACGACGTTTGAGCCCGGGTCGCCACGACGGACCAGGAGAACAGCGCGCCGCCCAAGAGCTCGGCGCCGTTCACGTACAAGCAGGAGGTCTGCGACCTCTGATCGCTCAGATCTTGCGGAGGCGGACCCATTCGACCGAGTGATCGGGTCCCTTCCGCAGGACGAGGGATGCCCGCCCGCGGGTGGTCTGGATGTTCTCGCGCAGGTTGGGCAGGTTGATCGTGTCCCACAGCTCGCCAGCGCGGGCCTCCGCCTGCTCGTCGGTCAGTGCGCTGTAGCGGTGGAAGTAGGACGCGGGGTCCGCGAACGCGGTCTTGCGCAGCGTCAGGAAGCGGTCGACGTACCAGCGGCGCAGGTCGCGGCCCGAGGCGTCGACGTAGATCGAGAAGTCGAAGAAGTCGCTGACCGCGAGGCCGGGGCTGCCGTCGCCGCGGGGCCGCGCCGGCGCGAGGACGTTGAGGCCCTCCACGATGACGATGTCGGGCGCCTTGAGCGTCACGACCTCCTCGGTGCGGTCGTAGGTGAGGTGCGAGTAGACCGGCGCGGAGACGACCTCGACGCCGGACTTGACCTCCATGACGAACCGGAGCAGCGCCTTGCGGTCGTACGACTCGGGGAAGCCCTTGCGCTCCAGCAGCCCGCGGCGCTCGAGCTCGGCGTTGGGGAACAGGAAGCCGTCGGTCGTGACCAGGTCGACGACGGGGTGGTCGGGGGAGTGCGACAGCAGCTCGCGGAGCAGCCGCGCCGTGGTCGACTTGCCGACCGCGACGGACCCGGCGATGCCGATGACGAAGGGCGTGCGGTTGGCCTGCGGAGCGTGGAGGAAGGCCTCGGTGGCCTGGTAGAGCGCACCGGCGAGGCGTACGCGCATGCTGATCAGCTGCGTCATCGGCAGGTAGACCTGGCGGACCTCCTCGAGGTCCAGCTCGTCGCCGAGTCCTCGTACGCGCTCGATCTCGGCCGGCTGCAGCGGTTGCGGGGCGTCACCGGCGAGCGCGGCCCATGCGGCGCGTTCGAGCTCGACATACGGTGACTGGTCGCGCGTCATGCCGCCATTCTCGCGCCTGCCTCGTATGACGGGCACACGCGGTCCCCTCGCAGGCCTCACGCGACGGCGGTGGCCACCCGTCGCGCCGGTAGTCTGGACCCCATGTGTGGAATCGTCGGATATGTCGGACAGCGCTCTGCGCTCGACGTCGTCATGGGTGGCCTGAGGCGTCTTGAGTACCGCGGGTACGACTCCGGCGGAGTCGCGCTCGTCCATGAGGGCACGATCGTGTCGGCCAAGAAGGCCGGCAAGCTCGTCAACCTCGACGCCGAGCTCGAGGCCCGGCCGCTGCCGGTCGCTCACACGGGCATCGGCCACACGCGCTGGGCGACGCACGGCGCACCCAACGACCGCAACGCACACCCGCATCTCGATCAGACCGGTCGCATCGCGGTCGTGCACAACGGCATCATCGAGAACTTCGCGACGCTGCGCGCAGCGCTCGAGGCCAGCGGACACGAGCTGCTCTCCGAGACCGACACCGAGATCGTCGCGCACCTGCTGCACGACGAGCTCGAGCACACCGACGACCTGCCCGAGGCCGTACGCGCCGTGTGCCGCAAGCTCGAGGGCGCGTTCACCCTGGTGATCTGCGACGCCGCCAAGCCCGACGTCGTCGTCGGCGCCCGCCGCAACTCCCCGCTGGTCGTCGGCCGCGGAGACGGCGAGAACTTCCTCGGCTCGGACGTCGCGGCGTTCATCGAGTTCACCCGCGACGCGATCGAGCTCGGCCAGGACCAGGTCGTCACGATCACGCCGGACGACATCGTCGTGACCGACTTCGACGGCAACCCCGCGGAGACCAAGGAGTACCACGTCGACTGGGACGTGTCGGCTGCCGAGAAGGGTGGCTACGACTGGTTCATGCTCAAGGAGATCGCCGAGCAGCCGCAGGCCGTCGCCGACACGCTGCTGGGCCGGCACTCCGCCGACGGTCGCCTGCAGCTCGACGAGATGCGGCTGTCCGACAGCGAGCTGCGCGACGTCGACCGCATCATCATCGTGGCGTGCGGCACCGCGGCGTACGCGGGGCTCGTGGCCAAGTACGCCATCGAGCACTGGACCCGCATCCCCTGCGAGGTCGAGCTGGCCTCGGAGTTCCGCTATCGCGACCCGATCATCGACCGGTCGACCCTCGTCGTGTCGATCAGCCAGTCCGGCGAGACGATGGACACCCTCATGGCGGTTCGCTATGCCCGCCAGCAGAAGGCCCGCGTGCTGTCGATCTGCAACACCAACGGCTCGACGATCCCGCGCGAGTCCGACGCCGTGATCTACACCCACGCGGGACCGGAGATCGCGGTCGCCTCGACCAAGGGCTTCCTCGCCCAGATCGTCGCGTGCTACCTGCTCGCGCTCTATCTCGCGCAGGTCAAGGGCACCAAGTACGGCGACGAGATCAGCGACATCATCGCCGACATCCAGCAGATCCCGGCCGCGGTGCAGCGGATGCTCGACGACGGTGACCAGATGCGCAAGCTCGCCGCCGATCTCGCGGGTTCGCGGTCGATCCTGTTCCTCGGCCGTCACGCGGGCTATCCGGTCGCGCTCGAGGGTGCGCTCAAGCTCAAGGAGCTGGCCTACATCCACGCCGAGGGCTTCGCCGCCGGCGAGCTCAAGCACGGGCCGATCGCGCTGATCGAGGAGGGTCTGCCGGTCTTCGTCGTCGTGCCGCCCAAGGGCCGTGACCAGCTGCAGGAGAAGACCGTCAGCTCGATCCAGGAGATCCGCGCCCGCGGCGCTCGTACGATCGTCCTCGCGGAGGACGGTGACGAGGACGTCGTGCCGTACGCGGATCACCTCGTCCGGCTGCCCAAGGTCCCGACGCTGCTGCAGCCGCTCGTCGCGGTCGTGCCGCTGCAGATCTTCGCCAGCGAGTTCGCCTCGGTCCTGGGCCACGACGTCGACCAGCCCCGCAACCTGGCCAAGTCCGTCACGGTCGAGTAGATGACGATCAACGCGGTCCTTGAGCCTGTCGAAGGGACGTCCTCTCGACAGGCTCAAGGAGCGGGCTGCAGGATCGAGCCATGACCATTCTGGGCATCGGGGTGGACGTGGTGGATCTGGCGCGCTTCGCCGAGACCCTCGAACGTACGCCGACGATGCGCAGCCGGTTGTTCACCGACGCCGAGGCGCACCTGCCGGTCGAGTCGCTCGCGGGACGCTTCGCCGCCAAGGAGGCGTTCGTCAAGGCGCTGCGAGCGCCCGCCGGCATGTCGTGGCAGGACATCGAGGTCGTCAACGGTCCGCAGGGTGCTCCGGAGTTCCAGCTCTACGGTGCGGCGCTCGACCGGGCCAAGGAGCTCGGCATCACGACAGCCCACCTGTCGATCTCCCACGACACGAGCGTGGCGACGGCGTTCGTGGTGGCTGAATGCTGAGTGCCCACACCGTCGGCGACATCCGTGCCGCCGAGGAGGCGCTCGCCGCGACGCTTCCCGATGGTGAGCTCATGCGGAGGGCTGCGCGGGGGCTTGCCGACAGCTTGGGGCTGATCCCGGCCGGCGAGGTCGTGGTGTGCCTGATCGGGCCGGGCAACAACGGCGGCGATGCGCTGTATGCCGCGACCCACCTGCTGGACCGTGGCGTCCGGGTCGACCTGTGCCTGCTCGACGAGTCCACGGTGCACGCCGAGGGGCTGGCCGCTGCCCAAGCGGCGGGAGCCCAGCTCGTCAAGGCACCCGGCGGGCAGCATTGGTGCCTCGACGCGATCTTCGGCATCGGCGCGCGCCCGGGACTCACCGGCAAGGCCGCGGAGTGGGAGAGCTGGCTCGACCACGAGCGGCCCTACACGTTCGTGGTCGACGTGCCGTCGGGCGTCGACGTCGACGGAGCGACGCTGCCCGGCGTCCACATCGGCGCAGAGGCGACGGTGACCTTCGGGACCTACAAGAACGCCTTGCTCGCCGACCCCGCGGCGGGCGCAGCCGGCACGGTCTCCCTGGTCGACATCGGGCTCGCTCCCCATCTGCCCTCGCCGTCGATCGAGGCGATCGACGCCTTCGACGGTCACCTGCTCGATCGGGCGCTGCCGGACGAGCGCTCGCACAAGTACTCCCGCGGCGTGCTGGGCATCGCCGCTGGCTCGGAGCAGTACGCCGGCGCGGCGCACCTCTGCGTCGCCGGCGCCCAGGCGGGGCTGGCCGGGATGATCCGGTTCGTCGGCAGCGCGGCGCTCAGCCAGCGCGTCGTCGACCGGGCACCCGAGGTCGTGGCCGGGCGGGGCCGAGTGCAGGCCTGGGTCGTGGGACCCGGCAGCGGCGATGACGCCGAGTCACAGCTCGCGATGGCGCTCGAGGACGGCGTGCCGGTCGTGGTGGATGCGAGCGCGCTGCAGCACGTACCCGATCGGTTCGAGGTCCCCGCACTGCTGACGCCGCACGCCGGCGAGCTCGCCGCGATGCTGGACACGACGCGCGAGCAGGTCGAGGGTGACCCGCTCGGGCACGCCACCGCGGCCGCCCAACGTTGGAACGCCACGGTGCTGCTCAAGGGCCGCCGCACGCTCGTCGCGCAGACCGGAGCGCCGACACGGGTCAACCTCAGCGGGTCGGCCTGGCTCGGCACCGCCGGCGCGGGCGACGTGCTCGCCGGGTTCGCCGGTTCGCTGCTCGCTGCGGGCCTCGACCCGCGCGACGCGGGATCCGTCGCGGCGTACCTCCACGGCGTCGCCTCGGTCCAGGCCAATCCCGACGGTCCGATCGTCGCCACCGATGTCGCGTACGCGCTACCGTCGGCGGTCGCTGCGTTCGTACGAGGGGACCTCGCGTGACGGCGCCACAGGCCGAGGCGGTCATCGACCTCGACGCGTTCCGGGCCAACATCGCCGCGCTCAAGGCGTGCGCACCGCAGTCGGCGTTCATGACGGTGGTCAAGGCCGATGGCTACGGTCACGGTGCGGCGCGGGTGGCTCGGGCAGCGCGTGACGCCGGGTCCGAGTGGCTCGGCGTGGCGACCCTCGACGAGGCACTTGCGCTGCGGCGGGCCGGCGACCGGGGCGATCTGCTGTGCTGGCTCGCGGCGCCCGGTGCCGACTTCGCCGCGGTCATCGACGCCGGGGTCGAGGTCACCGCGTCTTCGACCGATCAGCTCGCCGAGATCCTCGCGGCGCCGGCGACCGTACGCCCGAAGGTCCAGCTCAAGGTCGACACGGGGCTGTCGCGCAACGGCGCGTTCGGCGAGCAGTGGACCGAGCTCGTGGCCGCCGCCACCGTGGCTCAGATGGGCGGGGCGGTCGAGATCACCGGCGTGTGGTCGCACCTCGCCTGTGCCGACGAGCCCGGGCACCCCGCCAACGGCGCGCAGGAGGCGGCGTTCAACGCTGCGGTCGACGAGCTCAGGGCGGCCGGTGTCGAGCCGGCGCTGCGGCACCTCAGCAACTCAGCTGCGACATTGACCAGACCGTCGGCACATTTCGAGCTCGTCCGCGTCGGTATCGCGGCCTACGGCATCCGGCCGGATCCCCGCATGACGTACGAGACTGCACTGACCCCCGTCATGACGTTGCGGGCGCGTCTCGCTGCGGTCAAGCGCGTCCCGGCGGGTGCCAGCGTGTCGTACGGCCACACCTGGACCGCCGAGCGTGAGACGACGCTGGGCCTCGTGCCGATCGGCTACGGCGAGGGCATTCTGCGCACCGCGTCCAACCGCGCCGAGGTCGGCTTCGCAGGTGGACGCGCGCGCCAGGTCGGCGTGGTGTGCATGGACCAGTTCGTCGTCGACCTCGGTGACGCCGAGGCTGCTCGCGGCGACCTGGTCACGGTGTTCGGACCCGGCGCTGATGGCGAGCCGACTGCCGAGGACTGGGCCGAGGCCGCGGGCACCATCGCGTACGAGGTCGTCACCCGACTCGGTGGCCGCATCGAGCGTACGTACGTGGGGGAGTCTGAATGAGTCGTACGGCGAAGGTCGCGACGACCGCCGGGGCGTTCGTGGCCGCCGGCGTCGTCGCCACGCTGCTCAACGGCCGGCAGCGGCACCAGCGGCGGTTGCGGCGCGGCGAGGACGTCGAGTTCGGCTCGGTCCACAGTGATCCCGTGCAGGTCACCGCGACGGACGGGGTGCTGCTCAACGCCGAGATCGACGAGGCCGAGCGCAAGACCCCGACGGTCGTGTTCGTGCACGGCTGGGTCGAGTCGATCGACGTGTGGCACTACCAGCGGCTCGCCCTGCGCGGCAAGGTTCGCATGGTGTTCGTCGATCTGCGCTCGCACGGTGAGTCAGGTCGTTCCTACCTCGACAACTCGTCGATCCCGCATCTCGCCGACGACCTGCGCACCGTCATCAGCACGCTGGTGCCGCGCGGGCCGATCGTGCTCGTGGGCCACTCGATGGGTGGCATGGCGATCATGGAGCTCGCCGCAGCGGAGCCCAAGCAGTTCGGCCGCCGGGTCAAGGGCGTCGTGCTGATCGCCACGAGCTCGGGCAAGCTGATGCGCAGCAGCCCGGCCCTGCGCTACCTGATCCCGTTCCTGCGCGTCGCGTCGCCCGTGCTGGACTGGGGTCGTACGTTCAACAGCTATTCGATCGTTCGGCGGTGGGGCCTCGGCCCGAACGCGCAGGAGCGCCACGTCGACATGACCAACGAGCTGATCCTGAAGTCGCCGACGCATGTGCTGATGGACTTCTACCCCAACTTCGTCTCCCTCGACCTGACCTCCGGCCTCGAGGTCATGGGCAAGGCCACGACGGTGGTCGTCGGCGGCACGGCCGACCTCATCACGCCGATCAAGCACAGCCGGCGCCTCGCCGAGGCGATTCCCGGCGCCAAGCTCGTCGCGCTCGACGACGTCGGCCACATGGTGATGTTCGAGGAGCACGAGAAGGTCACCGAGGTCATCGAGGACGTCCTGGAGGGACTCACATGACCGCCTTGAATGTCATCCACGCCGGGCCGGAGCACGCCCCGCAGATCGTCGACATCATCCACCGTTCGTTCGGGGCCCGTCCCGCCCTCGACCCGCCGTCGACGGCGTCGGAGGAGACCGTCGAGTCGGTCGCCGCGGTGCTAGGGACGGCTGGGGGGCTGCTGGTCGAGCGTCGCGGGCTGCCGATGGGCGCGATGCTGTTCGACGAGTCGCGGCCCGGCCAGCTCGGCCTCAAGCGGGTCTGCGTCGATCCCGACATCCAGGCGCGCGGCGTCGCATCGGCGATGGTCGGTGTCGCCGAGGACACCGCCGAGGAGCGCGGCAAGGACGGCATCTGGCTCGACGTGCGCGAGGAATTGCCCGAGACGGTCCAGTTTTGGTCGCGGCGGCTCTACCACCCGGTCGGCCGCGATCGCCAGTTCATCGAGTTCGGCAAGACGCTGTGGCTGGCCCGCGAGGTGCCGACGCCCGACGAGATGCACGACCTCGCCGCCAAGCTGTCGACGCTGCTGCGGCCCGGCGACCTGCTCGTCCTGTCGGGTGATCTCGGCGCCGGCAAGACGACGTTCACCCAGGGCCTCGGCGAGGCGCTGAGCGTACGCGGTCCGATCACGTCCCCGACGTTCGTCATCGCTCGCACGCACCCGTCGCTCGCCGACGGCCCGCCGCTCGTGCACGTCGACGCCTACCGGCTCGGCAGCGCCGCCGAGCTCGACGACATCGACCTCGACGCCACGACCGAGGAAGCCGTCACGGTCGTCGAGTGGGGCGACGGCATGGCCGAGCAGCTCTCGGACAGCTGGCTGCACGTACGCATCGAGGTGCGCGGCGCCCGGCCGATCGACCCCCTCGGCACGCCGCACGAAGGCGATCTTGTCGACGAGGCCGAGCCGCGCGTCGTGACGGTCAAGCCCCACGGCCCCCGCTGGGTCGGCGTACCCCTGCGCTCGACCCTCCTCTCCTGACCCCCGCTGACGAGTCACTCCGGTCACCGTGACGAGTCCCTCCGGTCAGTGTGAGGAGTCACTCGACTGGTGCCAAGTGACTCGTCGGCACGCACGGAGTGAGTCCTCAGCGCGATGGGAGTGACTCGTCAGCGTTAGGGTTCATGGCGTGCTGCTGCTTGCGTTCGACACCGCCACCCCGGCCATCACGGTCGCCGTCCACGACGGCGAACGCGTCGTCGGTGAAGCTGCCGGCGAGGGCGCGATGGCGCACGGTGAGCTGCTCGCCCCGGCGATCAGGGACGCCGTCGCCCAGGCCGGCGCCACGATGGCCGACCTCACCGATGTCGCGGTCGGCGTCGGGCCCGGGCCGTTCACCGGCTTGCGGGTCGGCGTCGTCACGGCGTTGACCCTCGGCTCGACGCTGGGCCTGACGACCCACGGCGTCTGCACGCTCGACATCATCGCGGCCGACACCCAGGTCGAGGGCGAGTTCCTGGTCGCCACGGATGCGCGCCGCAAAGAGGTCTACTGGGCCCGCTACGGAGCCGATCACGTACGCCTTGACGGTCCACATGTCGACTTTCCGGCCGACCTCGCGAGCCGGCACCCCGACCTTCCGACGTACGGGCGAGGGGGCGAGCTCTACGACGGTGTCCTCCGCGCGGCGGGCGAGGCGAACGATCCCCGCGCGGCGGCGTTGGCGCGGATCGTCGTCGCCGGTACGGCCGAGGCGTTGCCGCTCGAGCCGCTCTACCTGCGCCGCCCCGACGCCACTCCTTCGGTCGCGACCAAGCGCGCATGATCCGCGCGGCGGCTCTCGCCGACGTCGACGCGATCGTGGTGATCGAGAGCGACTGCTTCGGCACGGACGCCTGGAGCGCGACGCTCGTCGCCGCAGCGGTCGAGGGGGAGCGCAGCACCGTGTTGATCGACGACCTCGACGCGTACGGGGTGATCGCGGTCGCCGGTGACGTCGCCGACCTCGAACGCATCGCCGTCATGCCCTCCCGCCGCCGGCAGGGCGTCGCCGGCCGGGTCCTCGACGCTCTGTGCGTCGCCGCCCGCGCGCAAGACGCCGATCGCATGCTGCTCGAGGTCGCGGCGGACAACGACGCGGCGATCGCGTTCTACGACGCGTACGGGTTCACGACGATCAGCCGGCGCACCGGCTACTACCGTGGCGGCGTCGATGCGCTCGTCATGCAGCTCGAGCTCCAGGAGGACCGATGAGGAAGAACGTCAGCTCACCGTCACCGTTCGAGGACGTCGTGGGCTACTCCCGCGTCGTCCGCGTCGGCAACAGCGCGTGGGTCGCCGGCACCACCGCGACCGTACGCGGTGAGGTCGTCGGGGTCGGCGATGCGTACGAGCAGGCGCGGGTGGCGTTCGGCATCGCGCTCGCGGCGCTCGGCACAGCGGGCCTCGAGACGCAGCACGTCGTCCGTACGCGGATGTACGTCACCGACATCGCCGACTTCGACGCGGTCGGCCGCGCACACAAGGAGATCTTCGACGTCGTACGCCCGGTGGCGACGATGGTGCAGGTCGTGGCGCTGGCCCGGCCCGAGCACCTCGTGGAGGTCGAGATCGACGCACACATTGCGCCCTCGGGGTGGCGTGGAAGGCTGGGCACATGACCGAGACCCCTGACACCTTTGACGACGACGGCGACGGACCCGACCAGGACGCGATCTTCGACGATCCGGACGAGACGCTCGACTCGGGCTACTCGCCCCCGGAGAGCTATCGCGGCGAAGGCTTCGGCACGACCGCCGACGAGGCCCTGCAGGGCGAGTCGCTCGACGAGCGCCTCCGCCAGGAGGAGCCCGACGACGACCCGTACGCCGAGCCGGGCGAGGACCTCGACGACGGCGAGGTCGGCACCGAGCGCGCCGGCCGTCTGGTCGACCCCGACGAAGGGTTCGGCGAGGACACCGAGAAGGACCTCGTGGGCGAGGACGTCGGCATCGACGGCGCCGGTGCGAGTGCCGAGGAAGCCGCCGTCCACGTCGTCGAAGACGACCAGTGACAGAGCGTTGACGACGACTGAGCGGGACCCGGCGTGAGCCCGATCTCGATCATCGCTTCGGTGCACGCGTGTGCACTAAGGTGACCTGATGCGCGACATCACCTACCCCCCGGTCATCCTCACGGCGCGGATGTTGTTCAAGGTCCTCGGCATGAAGTTCCAGATGTCAGGCACGGAGCACATCCCGCGCACCGGTGGCGCGATCCTGGCGGCCAACCACATCGGCTACGTCGACTTCATCTTCGACGGCTTCGCGGCCC
This sequence comes from Aeromicrobium ginsengisoli, assembly GCF_004134905.2. Classification (GTDB taxonomy): domain Bacteria; phylum Actinomycetota; class Actinomycetes; order Propionibacteriales; family Nocardioidaceae; genus Aeromicrobium; species Aeromicrobium ginsengisoli. The sequence goes on from NZ_SDPQ02000002.1 coordinate 296,442, forward strand.
AGCCGAGTGGGCGTCTCGTGCGCTTCATGGCCAAGAAGGACGCATTCGACCACAAGATCTCCGGGCCCATCATGCGCTCGCTCCACCACATCTCGGTCGACCGCGACAACGGCCAGGCGTCGTACGACCAGGCGGTCGAGTACGCCCGCAACGGTGAGATCGTCGGGATCTTCCCCGAGGCCACGATCAGTCGCTCGTTCGAGATCAAGGAGCTCAAGACCGGCGCCGTACGCATGGCCGCCGAGGCCGGCGTGCCGCTCATCCCGATGGTCACCTGGGGTACGCAGCTGCTGAAGACCAAGGACCACCCGTCCGACATGAAAGGCCGCGGCAAGACGATCGGCCTGCACGTCGGCGCGCCGCTCGAGGTGACCGGCGAGGACCCGGTCGCCGAGACCGCCCGCCTCCGCGAGGCCATGACGGCGCTGCTCGACAAGGCGATCGCCGACTATCCCATCAGCCCCGAGGGCAAGTGGTGGGCGCCGGCACGACACGGCGGCACCGCCCCGACACCGGAGCAGGCCAAGAAGCTCGACGAGGAAGAGCTGATCGCCCGCGCCGCGCGCCGGGCAGCCAAGAAGGCCGAATAGCCGGCGAGGGCTAGTCGCCGACGGAGCCGTCGGCCATCTCGCGCAGCAGGTCGAGGTGGCCGTTGTGGCGGGCGGTCTCCTCGATGAGGTGCAGCAGGATCCACCGGGCGGTCAGCGGTATGTCGCGCGACTGCTTGCCCTGCATCACCATGTCGAGGTCGACGGTCTCGAACACCGCACGGGTGCGCGCCGCCTCCTCCTCATAGAGCCGGATGACCTCGTCGAGCGGCAGCTCCAGGCCCTGCCGGAGCTCGGCGTCGGGATCCTCCTCGGTCCATGGGCCGTCGTCCTCGCCGCCGAACAGGTCGGCGTTGACCCACGACCGCTCGACCCAGCGCAGGTGGTTGAGCAGCGCAGCCGGGGTGGTCAGCGGTGAGGTCTCGATCGGGGCATGGCGTGCCTTGTCCTCGTCGAGGCCCTGGACCTTGAACACCGCGGTCTCCTGGACATAGCGCAGCATCGTGAGCAGGAGCGTGCGCTCGTCCCACGGGCCGTCGGGTCCCGGGTCGTCAGATCTCGTCATGGCTCGAGCCTCCCACACGGGCCTGTCACAATGGCGGCGTGAGCGAACCGTTGGTGATGGGCATCGAGTCGTCCTGCGACGAGACCGGCGTCGGCATCGTGCGTGGCACGGAGCTGCTCGCGCACGCGCTCTCGTCGAGCATGGAGCAGCACGTACGCTTCGGCGGCATCGTCCCCGAGGTTGCCAGTCGTGCCCACCTCGAGGCCATGGTGCCGACGCTCGAGCAGGCGTATGCGGAGTCCGGCGTACGCGTGCAGGACGTCGACGCGATCGCGGTCACCAGCGGTCCTGGCCTGACCGGCGCACTGCTGGTCGGTGTCGCAGCGGCCAAGGCCCTGGCGCTGGCGCACGACAAGCCGCTCTACGGCGTCAACCACCTCGCCGCTCACGTTGCGGTCGACCAGCTCGAGCACGGCCGGTTCGACGAACGTGCCGTCGCCCTGCTGGTCAGCGGCGGTCACACCGAGATCCTGCTCGTCGACGACATCGTCACCGGCATCACGCTGCTTGGCCAGACGATCGACGACGCCGCCGGCGAGGCGTTCGACAAGGTCGCCCGGCTGCTCGGCCTGCCCTATCCCGGCGGCCCGCACATCGACCGCGTCGCCCGCGACGGCGACGCCTCGACGATCGCCTTCCCCCGCGGCCTGACCGGTGGGCGCGACCTCGACAAGCACCGCTACGACTTCTCGTTCTCGGGCCTCAAGAGCGCCGTCGCCCGGCACGTGCAGCACGAGGACCGCATGGGTCGTACGTTCGCGGTCGCCGACATCGCCGCGTCGTTCCAGGACTCGGTCTGCGACGTGCTGACCAAGAAGGCCATCGATGCGTGCCTCGATCACGACGTCAAGACGCTCATCATCGGGGGTGGTGTGGCTGCCAACGGCCGCCTGCGCCAGTTCGCCGAGGAGCGCGCCGCCAAGGCCGGCATCCAGATCCGCGTGCCGCGCATCGGCCTGTGCACCGACAACGGCGCGATGGTCGCGGCGCTCGGTGCCGAGGTCGTACGCCGTGGGCTTCCGCCGTCGTCGCTCAACCTGCCGGCCGACTCGAGCATGCCGGTCACCGACGTCGTCGCCGCCTAGCTCACCCGGCTGAACCGCACGACCTGCCCCGGCGCCGCTTGGGCAAGCCGGTCCGTGTGCCGGTTGAGCACCACCGCGAGGACGGGGTAGCCGCCCGTGACCGGATGGTCCGGCCCGAACACGATCGGCTGGCCGTCCGCCGAGACCTGGATGCTGCCGCGCACGCACGGCTCGCTCGGCAGCTCGTCGGGGCGCGCCCGCTCGAGTGCGGGACCGGTCAGGCGGACGCCGACCCGGTCCGAGGCCGGGCTGACCTGCCACGGCGACTCGAGCAGCCGGCGCACGGCCGTCGTCGTGAACCAGTCGTCGCGCGGGCCGAGCATCACGTCGAGCGTCAGCTCGCCGGTACGCCCGAGGGTCGGCACGTCCTCGATGTCGGGCGGATGCGTCGCGGCACCCAGGGCGAGCCGGTCACCGTCCTTCAGCGGCGCTGGGCCCAAACCGGCGAGAGTGTCGGTCGAGCGGGAGCCGAGCTCCTCCGGCACGGCGAAACCGCCGGCCACGCCGACGTACGACCGCAGGCCCGCCGCGGGCGCGCCGAGCGCCAACCGCTGGCCCGCCTGCAGTGGGATCGCCCGCCCGTACGCCCGAGGGTCGCCATCGACCGTGACCGGACCGGCGGCACCCGTCACGGCCACCCACGTCGGGGTCTCGGCGCGCAGCACGAGCTCGCCGCGCAGCACCTCGAGGGCAGCGGCACCCGGCTCGTTGCCGAGCACGAGGTTGACCTGGCGCAGCGCCGACCGGTCGAACGCGCCTGACGGACTGACCCCGAGGTGTCCCAGGCCCGGTCGGCCGAGGTCCTGCACGAGCGTCAGCAGCCCCGGCGACTCGATGACGAGGGTCATGCCGCGACGAACCTCACCGTCATGCCGGCCCTGAGCAGCGCTGGCGGTTCGCGAGCGGTGTCCCACATCGCCAGCCCGGTGTGGCCGATCAGCTGCCAGCCGCCCGGTGACTCCCGGGGGTAGACGCCGCTGAACTCACCCGCCAACCCGACCGCGCCCCCCGGCACCCGGTTGCGCGGCGAGTCGCGGCGCGGCACCTGCAGCCGCGGATCTCCGCCGACGAGGTAGGAGAACCCCGGCGCGAATCCGCCGAACGCGACGGTCCACGGCGTCCCGGTGTGCGCCGCGACGACCTCGGCCGGCGTCAGGCCGGTGAGCCGGGCGACATCGTCGAGATCGGCGCCGTCGTACGCGACCGTGATCTCGACCTGCGGCCCGTCGAGCGATGCAGCCGTGGCCACCGGCGACGTACGACCGACGAGCGACCGCAGCGCAGCGGGATCGCCGCGGAGCAGCACGCTCCGGGCGCCCAGCACGACCTCTGCCTCGTCGTGCAGCGCGGCGAACCAGCGTTGCGCCTCGTCGAGCGACTCGCAGTCGAGCAGCAGTGCGGTGTCGCCGTACGGCTTGAGGTTCACGCGATGACGCTCGAGAGCTCGGCCCCGTGCGCCTCGAGCGCAACGCGGACGGCCCGGGCCAGCTCGACCGCACCGGGGCTGTCGCTGTGCACGCAGACCGACGACACGCGCTCCATCAGGCGTATGGCCTGGGCCGCGACGGCCTCAACGTCATCGAGCACCGCGCCGGGCTCGCTGCGCGGCACGAGCCTCCCGTCGGACGTGTAGGCCCGATCGGCGAAGCCCTCGCGGATGATCGGGATGCCGGACGCCTCGGCGATCGACAGCGACACCGAGCCGGGCAGTCCCAGCAGGGGGAGGGGTGTGGCGAGACCCTGGAGGGCGTCGACCACGGCCTGCGCCTGGACGTCGTCGTCGACGATGCGGTTGTAGAGGGCGCCGTGGGGCTTGATGTACGCCACGCCGCCGCCGGCCGCCCGGGCGATCTCGTCGAGCAGCAGGATCTGGCTCAGCAGCTCGCCGGTGAGCTCGTCGGACGGCATGTCCAGGTGCAGCCGGCCGAAGTTGTCCCGGTCCGGGTAGCCGACCTGGGCACCGATCGACACGCCCCGCTCGACCGCAGCCTCGCACGTCGCCCGCATGAGATCGGCGTCCCCGGCGTACGCCCCGCAGCACACGTTGGCGCTGGTCACGATGTCCAGCAGTGCGACGTCCTCGCCCGAATCCCACCGGGGCCACGACTCGCCGAGATCCGCGTTCAGGTCGATCCGCATGCGCTCAGCCTATGCCCCGAGATTTGGATGCCGGTGCACCACAAAGCGGTCGGCCGTGGTGCACGAGAATCCAAATCTCGGCGTGTCAGAGGCGCTCGACGAGGTAGGCCCGGCCGTGACCGAGGACCCGGGTCATGATGATCGTCGCGGTGTTGGGGCCCTTGAGCTTGAGTCGGCGGATCAGCTCCTCGGGCACGATGTCGACGCCGCGCTTCTTGACCGTCAGCGTTCCGACCCGCCGCACCTGCAGCGCCGCCTTGAGCGGCTTCTCCCTGAACGGCAGCTCGTCGATGATCCGGAATCCCCGGGCCAGCGGCGTCGTGTGCCGGGCGTCCGAGGCGACGTACGCGATGTGCGCATCGGGCAGCCAGCCGCCGATCGTCGCGGCGAGCTCGCTGACGAGGCCCGCGCGGATGACGGCGTCGTCGGGCTCGTAGAGGTAGGCCCCGACGTCAGCCACCGCGACGGGCTCGCCGGTCGACACGAGCCCGGCGCCGGACGGCAGCACCGTGGCCCTGCGGGTGGCCGTCGCGAACGGTGCTCCCCAGAGGCACGCCTCGACGAGGTTGCCACCGTCGCTGACCCACTCGGCCTCGACGCCGGTCGGCACCGCGTCGTGGGCGAGTCCGGGCATCAGCTTGGCGACGGCACGTCCCGCCAGCAGCTCGCGCACCCAGTCCCACGGTGGCTGCAGGTCGGACGTCGAGAACGTACGTCCACGGCCGTCCCTGCGCGCCGGATCGATGAAGGCGACGGTGTCCGGCGCCAGATTGACCCTGAGTGCGTCGCCGCGCACGACGTCGCCCGAGAGCTCGAGGGCCTCCAAGTTGGCACGGGCGATCGCCGCACGTACAGGTTCGATCTCGACGCCATGCACCGTGATCCCGGCCCGTGCGAAGGCGATGAGGTCGGCCCCGATGCCACACCCCAGGTCAACGACCACGCGAGCGCCGGTCGATGCCAGCCTCTCGGCGCGGTGCGTGGCCACCGACATGCGCGTCGACTGCTCGAGAGCATCGTGCGTGAAGTACATCCGCGCCGCGTCGGCGCCGAACTTGGTCGCCGCCCTGCCCCGCAGGTGGTTCTGGGTCACGGCGGCTGCGACGAGCGCCGGCGCGTACGTCTTGCGCAGCCGGGTGCCGAGCGCCAGGTCGGCCTCCACGCCGGCGCGTCGCGCGACCTCGTCGAGCAACAGCTGACCCGCGGGGGACAGCAGCTGCTCGAACGTCGCCAGATCCATGGAGGCAGTCTGCCGTGTAGGAAAACCAGCCATCTCCCCAAGGTGAGATGAAGCGAGGAGAACGGCCTCGGGCGGAGCTCTGCGGAGCCCGAGAGTGAGTCCGGAGCGCAGCGGAGGACGGGCCGTTAGCAGTCTCTTGGGTCGAGTGCCAGCCGCGTGCTAGATTTCGTATTGGCACTCTCGCCATGAGAGTGCCAAGCATCGGTGAGTACGACCCCCGCGACGGCGTGCCCACCAGCGTCCAACGTTCCACCGCCTGAAAGGGGAGGTCGACACGTGTCGGTCACCATCAAGCCGCTCGAGGATCGCCTGGTCATCCAGGCTGTCGAAGCCGAGCAGACCACTGCATCAGGTCTGGTCATCCCGGACACTGCCAAGGAGAAGCCCCAGGAGGGCAACGTCATCGCTGTCGGACCCGGTCGGGTCGACGACAACGGCAACCGCGTTCCTCTTGACGTCGCCGTCGGCGACAAGGTCATCTTCAGCAAGTACGGCGGCACCGAGGTCAAGTACGACGGCCAGGAGTACCTCATCCTGTCCGCTCGCGACGTCCTCGCTGTCGTTTCGTGATCTGACGCCCCGGCGCCCCTCCGAGGGCGCCGGGGCCTCTCACGTTCCCCCCGTCGCACCCACATTTTTTGAAAGAAGCTGACATGCCCAAGATCCTCGAATTCGACGAGAACGCCCGCCGCTCGCTCGAGCGCGGCGTCGACAAGCTCGCCAACACCGTCAAGGTCACCCTCGGCCCCAAGGGTCGCTACGTCGTCCTCGACAAGAAGTGGGGCGCCCCCACGATCACCAACGACGGCGTGACCGTCGCGCGTGAGGTCGAGCTCGACGACCCGTTCGAGAACCTCGGCGCCCAGCTGGCCAAGGAAGTCGCCACCAAGACCAACGACGTCGCCGGTGACGGCACGACGACCGCGACCGTCCTGGCCCAGGCCATGGTCCACGAGGGCCTCCGCGCCGTCGCGGCCGGCGCCAACCCGGTCGGCCTCAAGAAGGGCATCGAGGCGGCCGTCGAGGCTGTCGTCAAGCGCCTGCACGAGGTCGCCCGCGACGTCGACGACATCAAGGACATGACCGACGTCGCGACCGTCTCGTCGCGCGACGGCGTCATCGGCCAGCTCATCGCCGAGGCGTTCGACAAGGTCGGCAAGGACGGCGTGATCACGGTCGAGGAGTCCAACACCATGGGCACCGAGCTCGAGTTCACCGAGGGCATGCAGTTCGACAAGGGCTACCTCTCGCCCTACTTCGTGACCGACACCGAGCGCATGGAGACCGTCCTCGACGATCCCTACATCCTCGTCAACCAGGGCAAGATCTCGTCGGTCAGCGACCTGCTGCCGATCCTCGAGAAGGTCGTCCAGGCCGGCAAGCCGCTGTTCATCATCGCCGAGGACGTCGACGGCGAGGCGCTGTCGACGATTGTCGTCAACAAGATCCGCGGCACGTTCACCTCGGCCGCCGTCAAGGCGCCGGCATTCGGTGACCGTCGCAAGGCCATGCTGCAGGACATCGCGACCCTGACGGGCGCGCAGGTCGTCACGCCCGACGTCGGCCTCAAGCTCGACCAGATCGGCCTCGAGGTGCTCGGCACGGCTCGCCGCGTCGTCATCACCAAGGACGCCACCACGATCATCGACGGCGGCGGCGACAAGGCCGAGGTCGACGGTCGCGTCAGCCAGATCAAGGCCGAGATCGACAGCACCGACTCCGACTGGGACCGCGAGAAGCTCCAGGAGCGCCTCGCCAAGCTCGCCGGCGGCGTCTGCGTCATCAAGGTCGGAGCTGCGACCGAGGTCGAGCTCAAGGAGAAGAAGCACCGCATCGAGGACGCCGTCTCGGCGACTCGCGCGGCGATCGAGGAGGGCATCGTCGCCGGTGGCGGCTCGGCTCTCGTCCACGCCGTCTCGGTGCTCGACGACAACCTGGGCTTGTCCGGCGACGAGGCGATCGGTGTCCGCATCGTCCGCATCGGTGCCGACGCCCCGCTCGAGTGGATCGCCCGCAACGGCGGCGTCTCCGGCGAGGTCGTCGTCAACAAGGTCCGCGAGAGTGGCCAGGGCTACAACGCGGCCACCGAGCAGTACGGCGACCTGGTCGCGCAGGGCGTCCTCGACCCGGTCAAGGTCACGCGCTCCGCGCTGGCCAACGCCGCGTCGATCACCGCGATGCTGCTCACGACCGAGACGCTGATCGTCGAGAAGCCGGCCGAAGAAGCCGCCGACGCGCACGCGGGTCACAACCACTGATCCGTAGCAAAGAACACAGGGAGACGGATGGCTCGGGTGAGCCATCCGTCTCTCTCGTTTCGTGAGCTGTCGCGCCGGTAGCGGCTCGCGCGAGCGCCCCGGCTCACGTGGTCTCGATACGTCGGCCGCGGGCGGCCTCCTACTCGACCGACGACTGGCGCAGGCGACGCCCGCTTTCGCGTTCGGGCTAGATTCGTCCGGGTGAGCACCTCGCCGCACGACTTCGCAGGCGTACGCGCCGAGCTCGATCTCCCACCCGTTGCCCAGACGGCGAGCTTCCCACCGGAGGTCGTCGCCGAGGCTGAGGCGATTGCTGCCGGCGATCGGCCCGAGGTCGAGGACGCGACCGCGATCCCGTTCGTCACGATCGATCCGCCCGGCGCACGCGACCTCGACCAGGCGATGTTCCTCGAGCGCGACGGCGACGGGTTCCGGGTCCACTACGCGATCACAGACCTCGGCTCCGCGATTCCACCTGGCGGCGCCGTCGATGCCGAGGCTCGCCGCCGCGGCCAGACGATCTACCTCCCGGACGGGCGCGTGCCGCTGCACCCGCCGGTGCTCTCCGAGGACGCGTTGAGCCTGCTCGCCGATCAGGTCCGCGGCGCCGCAGTCTGGACGATCGACGTCGCGGCAGACGGCGCGCTGAGCAACGTCTCCGTACGCCGCGCCCGCGTGAAGTCGGTCGCGCAGCTCGACTACGAGGGTGTGCAGCAGTCGTTCGACGCCGGCACGCCGCACCCGTCGCTCGAGCCGCTCGCCGACCTCGGCCGGCTCCGCCAGAGCGTACGTGTCGACCGTGGCGCGATCGAGCTCGCGCTGCCGGAGCAAGAGGTCGAGCGCGCCGACGACGAGTGGCGGGTCGTGATGCGCGTTCGCACGCAGGTCGACGGGTGGAACGCGGAGATCTCCCTGCTGACCGGCATGGCGGCGGCGCAGCTGATGCTCGACGCCGAGGTCGGGCTGCTCCGCACCCTGCCGCCGGCCGACGACAAGGCCGAGGCCGACTTCCTCCGCACGGCGCGAACGCTCAAGGTTGCCGTGCCCGACGGCGCCACGCCGGCGCACGTGCTCGTCGGGCTCGACCCGAGCCGGCCCGCCTCCATCGCGCTCATGACCGAGGCGACCCGGCTGCTCCGCGGGGCCGGCTACGAGGCGTTCGACGGCTCGAGACCGGCACAGGTCGACCATGCAGGAGTGGGTGGCCCGTACGCCCATGTGACGGCACCGTTGCGACGCCTGGCCGACCGCTTCGGCACCGAGGTGTGCCTTGCGATCTGCGAGCAGCGACCCGTGCCTGACTGGGTGCGCGAGGCGCTGCCGTCACTGCCCGACATCATGAAGGAGTCGGACCGGCGTGCCGCCAAGGCGGACCGGACGTGCATCGACCAGGCCGAGGTGTGGGCACTGGCCGGGCGCGTCGGCGAGTCCTTCGACGCCGTCGTCATGCACGCCGACCGCGACGGTGGCGAGGTCGCGGTGCTCGAGCCGCCGGTCATCGCCCGCTGCCGCGGCGCCGGGCTGCCCGAAGGCGCGCAGGTCAGCGTACGTCTGAGCGAGGTCGACGAGGTCCGGCGTGAGGTGCAGTTCACGTTCGGGGGCCCTGCTGGCTAGTGAGTTCCTTAGGTTAGGCTGCCCTTATGAAACGGACATTCCTCGCAGCCTCTGCAGCGATCGCCCTCTTGACCCTCGCCGCCTGCGGCACCTCGTCCCCGGATGACACGGGGAGCGGCCCCTGGACCTACACCGACGACCGCGGCACGAAGATCTCGCTCGACGAGAAGCCCAAGCGCGTCGTCGCCCAGTCCTCGCTCGCCGCCGGGCTGAAGGACCTCGGTGTCGACGTCGTCGGCGTCTTCGGTCCGCTCAAGCTCGCCGACGGATCGCTCGACCCGCAGGCCGCGGGCCTCGACCCCGACACGATCACCGACGTCACGGCCGGCGGGGAGTACGGCAGCCTCGACCTTGAGAAGCTCGCGGCCCTCAAGCCCGACCTCGTCGTCACGAACATGTACCTGCCGCCTGACCTCTGGTACATCAACGACGCAACGGCCAAGAAGGTCGCCAAGCTCGCCCCGATCCTCGCCGTCGACTTCAAGGGCGACTCGATCATCGAGAGCATCGAGGACGTCCAGAAGGTCGGTGCGAAGCTGGGTGCCGACCTCGACTCGGACACGGTCCTCCAGGGCCGCAAGGACTTCGAAGCCGCGAGCACGCGACTCGCTGACGTCGGCGCCGAGCTGGATGACCGCAACGTCCTGGTCGTGTCCGGCACCAAGGACCTGTTCTATGCCGCAGATCCCGCCCAGTTCCCCGACCTCGACTACTACGAGTCGCTCGGCCTGCCGATCATCAAGGCCAAGGCCAAGCCGGGCAGCTACTGGGAGGACATGAGCTGGGAGAAGTCCGACACGTACGACGCCGACGTCGTCATGTGGGACTCGCGCGAGGGCGGATCGACGCTCCAGCAGTTCAAGGCCCAACCGGTCTTCTCCACGATCACGGCGGCGAAGAACGACGCGTGGGTGCCGTGGGAGGCCGTCTCGCCGGCCAGCTTCGCGGCGTACGCCGACGTCATCAATCGCCTCGCCGACGACATCGAGGAGCAGCTGTGAGGCGCCTCGGCACGATCCTTGCGGCGGCATCACTGCTGGTGGTCGCGGCATGCGGCTCGTCGGCATCCGACGACGAGGGCGCCGGCCCGTGGACCTACAAGGACGACCTCGGCCACGCGATCTCGCTGGACCACGCGCCGAAGCGGCTCATCGTGCAGTCGTCGATGGCGGCTGCGCTGACCGACCTCGGCCTCGGCGACGAGATCGTCGGCACGTTCGGCCCGCTCAAGAACGCCGACGGCCAGCCCGACTCGCAGGTCGCAGGGCTCGACATCGGCAAGGCCGAGGACGTCACAGGTGGTGGTGAGTACGGCTCGATCGACCTCGAGAAGGCGGCCAGCCTCAAGCCCGACCTGATCGTCACGAGCGCGTATCTCACGAGCGATCTCTGGTACGTCAACGACGCGACGGCCAAGAAGCTCAAGGAGCTTGCGCCGATCCTGGTCGTGAGCTTCGACGGCAAGACGCTGCCGCAGATGCTCGACTCGACCGAGCGGGCGGCCACGGCGCTCGGCGCCGACGTCGACTCGGACACCGTCCGCAAGGCGCACGCCGACTTCACGAAGGCGGCCGACCGGGTCGAGCAGGCCGGCAAGGCCCTCGGCAGCAAGAAGATCCTGGTCGGCTCACCGGCGAAGGACGTCTTCTACGTCTCCAATCCCGAGGTCAGTCCCGATCTGAAGTACTGGCGGGACCAGCTCAAGCTGCCGCTCGTGGTGCCGACCAAGCCCGACGAGGGTGGCTACTTCCAGACGCTGAGCTGGGAGAAGGCCGATCTCTATCCCGCCGACGTGTTCCTCTACGACGACCGGGTCGGCAAGGCCGGGCTCGCGATCCTTGACGACCAGCCCGTCTTCGACACGTTGCGGGCGGCCAAGGACAACGCGTACATCCCGTGGACCTCGGTCGCGCCGCCCAGCTATCGGGCGTACGCCGACATCATGAACCGCCTGGCGACCGAGCTCGAGAAGTATGCGAGCTAGGCCGAACGGCGCTGGTCGAGTCCGGCCAGCACGATGTCGAGCTTGCGGTCGTACCAACCGCGGCCGCGCCAGACCTCTTCGGTGTCGTATGCCTTGAGGACCGGCAGGCGCGGCCCGTCGGCGTGGCTCTGCTCGATGGCCTTGAGCCGGCGCATCTCCGCCGACGCGGTCAGCGCCAGCGTGATGACGAACTCGACAGCCACGGCTGCGTCCTCGAGCAGGAAGCCCTGGCTCTGGAGCGACTCGATGTACTTCTCGATGCGCTCCTCGACGGCTCGGGGCGACTTGGGCGCACCGAGCGCGGCCGTGTCGAGGCCCGGGTGGTCCTCGCACATCTGCCAGATGGTCAGGCCGATGCCCTTGAGCAGCTCCTGCCAAGGCAGCGAGGCATCCGGCCAGGTCGCGGCCAGGATCGCCTTGTCGAGGGCGCGGACGAGCAAGTCGTCACGGTCCTCCACGTAGCGGTACAGACCGGAATGAGCAACCCCGAGCCGACGGGCTACCGACGGCATGCTGAACGTGGCGATTCCGTCGTCAAGCGCAGCCTGCGCGATGACGTCGACTGTGAGTGCCCGCGGGCGCCCTGGCTTGCGATCCATCCCAGCATCATACTGCGAGTACGGTTCAATCGTCGGTTGTTCTGTGACCCCGGTCGCACGGCCCGGCCGGCACGCCGGCCGCACTTCCGCCGGACGATAGGATGAGCCCATGGAGAACACGGGCATTCCTGACAAGTTTGCGTCCCTCGGACTCACGTACGACGACGTCCTCCTGTTGCCCGGCTTCTCCGACCTCAATCCCAGCGAGATCGACACGACCTCACGCCTGACGCGCGAGATCAACCTCCGGATCCCGCTGATCAGCGCCGCGATGGACACCGTCACCGAGTCGCGGATGGCGATCGCGATGGCGCGCCAGGGCGGCATCGGTGTGCTGCACCGCAACCTGTCACTCGAGGACCAGGCCTACCAGGTCGACCTCGTCAAGCGGACCCAGACCGGCATCATCTCCAACCCCGTGACGATCGGCCCCGACGCGACGCTCGAGGAGCTCGACCGCATCTGTGGGGAGTACCGCGTCTCGGGGCTCCCGGTCGTCGACACCGACAACCGGCTGCTCGGCATCATCACCAACCGCGACCTCCGGTTCACCCCGGTGGCCGAGTGGGCCACGACCAAGGTCGACGAGGTCATGACCCCCATGCCGCTGATCACGGGTCCCGAGGGCATCGCCCGCGAGGACGCGACGCTGCTGCTGCGCAAGCACAAGCGTGAGCGGCTCCCGCTGGTCGACGGCGACGGCCGGCTCGCCGGCCTCATCACGGTCAAGGACTTCGTCAAGTCCGAGCAGTTCCCCCACGCTTCCAAGGATGCCGACGGCCGCCTCATGGTCGGTGCCGCGATCGGCTACTTCGGTGACGCCTGGCAGCGCGCCACGACCCTGATCGACGCCGGCGTCGACGTGCTGGTCGCCGACACGGCTCACGGACACGTCCGGATGCTCCTCGACATCGTCAAGCGGCTCAAGACCGACCCGGCGACGCGCCACGTGCAGGTCATCGGCGGCAACGTCGCGACCCGCGAGGGCGCGCAGGCATTCGTCGATGCCGGCTCCGACGCGGTCAAGGTGGGCTTCGGTCCAGGTTCGATCTGCACGACCCGCGTCGTCACCGGCTGCGGCGTCCCCCAGATCACCGCGGTCTACGAGGCGTCGCTGGCGGCCAAGCCCGCCGGTGTGCCGGTCATCGCCGACGGCGGCCTGCAGCAGTCCGGCGACATCGCCAAGGCGTTGGTCGCCGGCGCCGAGACCGTCATGATCGGCTCGATGCTGGCCGGTGTCGAGGAGTCGCCCGGTGAGGTCGTCTTCGTCAATGGCAAGCAGTTCAAGGCCTACCGCGGCATGGGCTCGCTCGGCGCGATGAGCAGCCGGGGCAAGAAGTCGTACTCCAAGGACCGCTACTTCCAGGCCGAGATCACGAGCGACGACCAGATCGTCCCCGAGGGTGTCGAGGGCCAGGTCGCCTATCGCGGTCCGTTGTCGGCCGTGGCGCACCAGCTGATCGGCGGGCTCAACCAGTCGATGTTCTACGTCGGTGCCCGCACGATCCCCGAGCTGCAGGACAAGGGTCGCTTCGTGCGCATCACGTCGGCCTCGCTCAAGGAGAGCCACCCGCACGACATCCAGATGACCGCCGAGGCGCCCAACTACAGCTCCCGCTGAGCACCGTTAGCCTCGTGGCGTGAGCATTCGCAAGAACGTTGCCGTCTTCATCGACGCCGAGAACCTGTTCAAGGGTTACGGCAAGCTCGACATCCCCGACGTGTCGATGGAGGACATCCTCAACCAGATCGACCGGGTCGCGTCCCAGGAGGTCGACGCCAGCGGCATCGCGGTCGCCCGTGCGTACGCCGACTGGAACGCGCTGGGCCTCGAGGACTATCGCCGCGACGTCGAGCGCAGCCGGGTCGAGACCGTGCAGGTCTTCTCGGTGGGCAAGGCCGAGAAGAACGCCGCCGACATCGTCCTGGTCGTCGACTGCCTGAGGGTCGCGGCGGACCTCGATCACATCGAGGTGTTCGTGCTGGTGTCGGCCGACGGTGACTTCGTGCCCCTCGTACGCCGGCTCCACGAGCTCGACAAGTACGTCGTCGGTGCGACGCTGGCGAACCACCCGGTCAACTCCGTACTGGAGAAGGAGGTCGACCAGTACGTCGCCCTCAAGGTCGCCCCGCCACTGCCGGCCGGCGCGCTCCACCCGGTGTTCTCCGCGGGTGAGCCGGCGAAGAAGTCTGCGGCACCACGCAAGGAGGCCGCGAAGAAGTCTGCGGCACCACGCAAGGAGGCCGCGAAGAAGGCCGCCGTCGCGAAGGTGGAGCCGGCCAAGAGGGCTGCCGAGCCCAAGAAGCAGGCCCAGCCCAAGCAGCAGGCGGCGGAGCCGAGGAAGAAGGCCGCCGAGCCGGAGAAGAGCCTCCCTCGCAAGGGTGCCGCCGCCGGCGCCAAGCCCGAGTGGCACCGGATCGCCAAGGAGATCCCGGTCGTGCATGCCGGACCCGCATCGTCGCCCGAGGACTACAAGGCGATCATGAAGCAGGTGCTGACCGAGCCCAAGGTGCGCAGCTATCTCGACCAGCTCGCCAACCACGGCGGGACCTTGCCGATCCTTGCGATGGCGATCAAGGCTGCGGCGCCGCAGGTCAGCCCGTCGAACGCCAAGGTCAGCACCCTCTCCCGCGCCCTGCGGTTCGCGCTCGCCGGCACGCCGTACGCCCTCGCGCGCGAGAGTGACGACGTCCAGCCCGTGCTCGTGCGCCGTTCGAGCAAGCCCGCCGGCATGCTGCCCGACCTGTCGCTCGACGACATCCAACGAGGCGTCCAGTAGGTCAGCGGGTCTCGCCGTCGCACCTAGGGCATCCCGCCCGGTTCTGGCCCGGCTCGCGCGTCCTCGCATCCCGCCCGACTGCGTTCTCGTCGCTCGCCGCACAACCCCGGTGCGCCTCACTCCTCGGCCTTGTCGGCCGGGCGCGAGACCACGCTCCCTGTCGAGCCGGGACCGGGCGGCACGCCCTAGGCTGTACGCATGGCAGACATCGAGATCGGCACGGCGAAGCGCGGCCGGCGTGCGTACTCCTTCGACGACATCGCGATCGTCCCGAGCCGGCGTACGCGCGATCCCGAGGAGGTCTCGACCGCGTGGCAGATCGACGCCTACCGGTTCGAGCTGCCGGTCATCGCCGCCCCGATGGACTCGGTCATGAGCCCCGAGACGGCGATCGCCCTCGGCAAGCACGGCGGCCTCGGCGTGCTCGACCTCGAAGGCCTGTGGACCCGCTACGAGGATCCCGAGAAGCTGCTCGAGGAGGTCGCCGGCATCGACGGGCCGCTCGCGACGAAGCGACTCCAGGAGATCTACGCCGAGCCGATCAAGGCCGAGCTCATCACGGCCCGCCTGCACCAGATGCGCGAGTCGGGCGTCACGGTCGCCGGCGCGCTGTCGCCGCAGCGGACCAAGCAGTTCGCCGACGTCGTCGTCGAGGCCGGTGTCGACCTGTTCGTCATCCGCGGCACGACGGTGTCTGCCGAGCACGTCTCGGGGCAGACCGAGCCGCTCAACCTCAAGGAGTTCATCTACGAGCTCGACGTTCCGGTCATCGTCGGTGGCTGCGCGACCTACCAGGCGGCCCTGCACCTCATGCGCACCGGCGCGGCCGGCGTGCTCGTCGGATTCGGTGGCGGCGCAGCCCACACGACCCGCAGCGTGCTCGGCGTGGCGGTCCCGATGGCCTCGGCCGTCGCGGACGTCGCGGCGGCGCGACGTGACTACCTCGACGAGTCCGGCGGCCGCTACGTGCACGTCATCGCCGACGGCTCGATCGGCCGCAGCGGCGACATCGCCAAGGCGATCGCCTGTGGTGCGGACGCCGTCATGATCGGCTCGCCGTTCGCCCGCGCCGTCGAGGCGCCGGGTCGCGGGTTCCACTGGGGCGCTGAGGCCTGGCACCCCGACCTCCCGCGCGGTGCCCGTGTCGAGATGGGCACGGTCGGCGACCTCGAGTCGGTGCTGTTCGGCCCCTCGTCGGTGCCCGACGGCACGATGAATCTCATCGGTGCCCTGCGTCGCGCGATGGCGACGACGGGCTACACCGACCTCAAGGAGTTCCAGCGGGTCGAGGTCGTCGTCGGCTGACATGGCGACACTCGAGCGGGTGCCCTTCGAGCATCCTGACGCCGTGGCGCTGCGTGACGAGCACGTGGCCTACGGCAACCAGCTCTATGCCTCCGACCCGGCGTCGCTGCACCGCTCGGGCTCGGAGGGCATCGATCCGGCCTCCGTCGTGGCGACCGTGGTGGCGTACGACGAGGACGGCCCCGTGGGCCATGCGTGCATCCGCGAGCTCGACGGCGAGCTCGAGATCAAACGCATGTACGTCGTGCCGACCCGCCGTGGATCAGGCATCGCCGACGAGCTGCTCGCCGCGATGGAAGGTGTCGCCCGCGACGAGGGCGCGAGTCGGGTCATCATCCACACCGGCGACCGGCAGCACGCGGCGCTGAAGTTCTACGACCGGCACGGCTACACCCCGATCCCGGTCTACCCGCCGTACGAGGACGTCACCTACTCGCTGTGCTTCGAGAAGCTGCTGTGATGCGGGTCCAGTCGGTCCACGTCTATCCGGTCAAGGCCACGGCTCCTGTCGACCTCGCGTCGGCCCACGTGGAGCTCGCCGGGCTGCGCGACGACCGCCGCTGGGCCGTCGTCGACCCTCACGGAGCGCGGCTCAACGCTCCGAGGCATGACCGGCTGTCCACGGTGACGGCCATGCCGGATGAGTCCGGAGCCCTCACGCTGACGGGTCCGGGCGGGCCGCCGCTCACGGTGCCTGTCCCGGTCGGCGGCCCGGAGGTCCCGGTCAACGTCACGAGACTCGCGACGATGATCGATGCCGGCGACGCCGCCGCGGCCTGGCTCAGTGTCGTGCTCGGTGAGCCCGTGCGCCTGGTGTGGCAGGACGACCCGGCGCGACGGCCGATCTCCTCACAGCACGGTGGCCTCGGCGCCGAGCCTCTGAGCCTCGCCGACACCGGGCCGTTGCTGCTCACGACCACATCATCGCTCGCCCAGCTCGAGGCCTGGATCGCTGCGGAGCACGAGCCGCAAGTCATGGCGATGCAGCGGTTCAGGCCCAACGTCGTCGTCGACGGCTCCGACGTGCCGTTCGCCGAGGACGACTGGCGCGGCATCCACATCGGTGACGTGCCCTACCGGTTCGCCGAGCACTGCGACCGGTGCGTGGTGACGACGATCGACCCGGCGACCCTCGTGCACGGCAAGGAGCCCATCCGTACGCTTGCGCGTCACCGCAAGTGGGACGGCAAGACCTGGTTCGGCATCCGGATCGTCCCACTTGCGACCGGCACGGTGTCGGTCGGCGACGAGGTCACGGTCTCCTAGCAGCGTCGAACAGATCACACCCGGGGTCACTGGCCCGGTACGTCAGGGGTGCCTTAGCATGGTGAGGCTAGCCTTATCTTGAGGCGGAGCTCCGATCCCCGAAGGAATTTCCCCGCAATGAAGCCTCTTGCCACGCTCAGCGTGCTGACGATCGCCGCCCTGAGCCTCACCGCGTGCGCCGACGACCCGAAGCCCTCCGGCGGACTCACCGTCAGCGCCACGGACTCCACGTGCGACGTCTCGCAGACCGACCTCAAGGCCGGCCCCTCGACGTTCAAGGTCACCAACAAGGGCAGCAAGGTCACCGAGTTCTACGTCTACGCCGAGGGCGACCGCATCATGGGCGAGGTCGAGAACGTCGGCCCCGGCCTGACCCGCAACCTCGTCGTCGACCTGCCCAAGGGCACCTACGAGGGTGCCTGCAAGCCCGGCATGGTCGGCGACGGCATCCGCCAGAAGATCACCGTCACGGGCGAGGCCGCCAAGAAGCTGTCCGACTCCGAGGAGCTCAAGGCTGCGGCGACGTCGTACGAGCGCTACGTCAACTCGCAGACCGTCGCGCTGATCGCCAAGACCGAGGAGTTCGTCACGGCCGTCAAGGACGGCGACGTCGCCGAGGCCAAGAAGCTCTACCCGATCGCGCGTACGTACTGGGAGCGCATCGAGCCGGTTGCCGAGAAGTTCGGCGACCTCGATCCGCTGACGGACGGCCGTGAGGCCGACGCCAAGGCCGAGAAGCGCGACTTCACCGGCTGGCACCGCATCGAGAAGCAGCTCTGGGTCGACGACAACACTGAAGGCATGGCCACGTACGCCGACGACCTGCTGGTCAACGTCAAGAAGATCGTGGCGCTCGGCAAGGACGCTCCGCTGACCGCGCTCGAGCTGGCGCAGGGCTCCAAGGGTCTGCTCGACGAGGTCGCGACGAGCAAGATCACCGGCGAGGAGGACGAGTTCAGCCACACGGACCTCTGGGACTTCAAGGCCAACATCGAAGGCTCGCAGGCCGCCATCGCGGCGCTGCGTCCCGTGCTCGTGAAGCAGGACCCGGCCCTGGTCAAGGAGCTCGACGCCAGGTTCAAGGCGCTCGATGACGACCTCGACCAGTACCAGGACGACAACGGGGACTGGACGTTCTACGACAAGCTCACCAAGGAGCAGGTCAAGCGCCTGTCCGACCTGGTGGCTGCCGTCAGTGAGCCGATCAGCCGCGTCGCCGCCGTGGTTGCCGAGTCTGCGTAGCCTGAACTGATGTCCGAGACGAACGAACCCACGAGCGGCCTCTCCCGGCGCAAGCTGATCGGAGCGGCGGGCATCGGTGCGCTGGCCGTCGGTGCCGGTGCCGGCGGCGGCTACGCCGTGGGTCGCCAGAGCGACGAGCCGACGGCCGGGGTCCCCGATCCCGACGCCGAGCCGATCCCGTTCGAGGGCGTGCACCAGGCCGGCATCGTCACGCCGGCGCAGGACCGCCTCTACTTCGTCGCGCTCGACATGACGAGCGAGGAGCGGGCCGACCTGATCTCCCTGCTCAAGGACTGGACCGAGGCGGCCCGACAGATGACGCAGGGCAATGACGTCGGCACGTTCGGCGCGGTCTCGGGCTCGCCGTTCGCCCCGCCGGAGGACACCGGCGAGGCCCTCGGCCTGCCGCCGTCGGGGCTCACCGTCACGGTGGGCTTCGGGCGCAGCCTGTTCGTCGATGCCAAGGGCAAGCCGAGGTTCGGCCTCGACGGCAAGCTGCCCGCCAAGCTCAAGGAGCTGCCGGCCTTCTCGGGCGATCAGCTCGATCCCGCGATCAGCGACGGCGACCTGGCGATCCAGGCGTGCGCCAACGATCCGCAGGTCGCGGTCCACGCGGTGCGCAATCTCGTACGCATCGCTTTCGGCCGGGCCTCGGTGCGCTACTCGCAGATGGGCTTCGGGCGTACGTCGTCGACGTCGTCCGCGCAGGTCACGGCGCGCAACATGCTGGGCTTCAAGGACGGCACCGCCAACATCAAGGTCGAGGACAAGAAGGACGTCCAGGACTTCGTCTGGGTGCCCAAGGAGGACGGGCCGGACTGGCTCGTCGGCGGTTCCTACCTCGTCAGTCGCAAGATCAACATGCGCATCGAGATCTGGGACCGTGAGCCCCTTGAGGGCCAGGAGAACATCATCGGCCGGGCCAAGGGATCCGGCGGGCCGCTGTCCGGCGGCGACGAGTTCGCCAAGATCGACTTCAAGAAGAAGAACGATCGCGGTGCACCGGTCATCGACATGAAGTCGCACGTACGCCTGGCGCATCCCGACTTCAACAAGGGTGCGAAGCTCCTGCGGCGTGGCTACAACTTCGTCGACGGCTCGGACGGGCTCGGTCAGCTCTCGGCGGGGCTGTTCTTCATCGCCTACCAGCGCGACCCGGAGAAGCAGTTCGTGCAGGTCCAGCGCTCACTCGCGGGCTCGCAGAACGACCTGCTCAACGAGTACATCGTGCACGTCAGCTCCGGGTTGTTCGCCTGCCCGCCCGGCGTCGGCCGCAAGGGCTACTGGGGCGAAGGGCTGTTTGCCTGAGGTCGAGACCTCGTGAGCCGACGCCGCAACGTCACACCACGTTGAACCAGGTCTGCAGTCGGGGGATGCGGCGCAGGATCAGCTGGTCGACCAGCAGCGCGACCAGAAGCGTGATGCCGAAGAACGGCAGGAACACGCCGAGGGCGACGATCGCCACCGCGAGCAGCGGGCTGCTGCGCAACGGCATCCGTCCCCGAGGTGCCGCGACGGAGCCGGCGCTCCTGGGTCGCCGGCGCCACCACATCATCGGGCCCGACACGCACATGAAGATCACCATCAGGCACGACAGCGCGGCGGCCCAGAAGCTGACCGGTCCGAAGCTGCGACCCTCGTGCAGGCCGATGCCCTGCGACACGATCTTGGCCAGTGCCGGATAGTCGGCGAACCCGTACGCGCCCACGACCTGCCCGCCGTACTGGTCGATGTGCAGGGTCTTCTCCCGCGACGGGTCGTGGAACGCGTAGCTGATCGCGGAGAAGACACCTGTGTCGTCCGCCGGCAGCGCGATCGTCAACGGGTGGTGCAAGCCGGCCTGGTCCGCGACGGCGACGGTGGTGTCGATGTTGGCGATCGACACCTCCTTGCCGGGCTTGCTCGACTCCGGCACCGTCGAGTCGCCCTGGGCCCACGGGATCTCGTGGGCGTGGCTGTGCGGCAGCGACTCGTCCAGGGTGGAGCCCTTCGTGGACACGCCGCCGGGGTCGCTGCCCCACATCGAGCTGCTGTGGTCCGTCGCCATGGTCTGCGCGTGCGTGCCCCAGAACGCGGTCCACGGCAGTCCCGAGATCAGCAGGATCAGCAGGCTCGCGCCGACCACTGAGCCGATGACGGCGTGCCGGCTCCGCATCGCCGATCCCGCCGCACCGGAGAGCCTGCGCCGCAACCGCGCGGTTCGGCCACGGATGAACAGGTAGTAGCCGGTGAGCGCCATCACGATCGCCCAGCACGCGCCCAGCTCCATCAGGATGTCGCCCGTGGAGCCGAGCATCATGTCGGTGTGCAGGCGGACCGCGAGGCCACTCAAGGTCGTGTCGGGATTGAGGTCACCGAGCACCTCGCCGGTCCACGGATCGACGTAGGCGTCGCGGCTCGAGCCGTCCGGAAGGCTGAGGTAGAAGTCAGTCGACCGGTCATTGCCCTTCGGCTCGGTCATCGACGCGATCGTGGCCTTCGGGTACGCCTTGGCGACCGCGGCGCGCTGGTCCTCGTACGGCACCCGTTGCGTCGCGCCGGCCGGCTGCTCGACCTTCATCACGTCGGCGTGCATCAGGGGCTCGATCTGGAACCGCAGGAGATAGATGAGCCCGGTGCTCGCCAGCACGAGGAGGATCGGGGCCACGACGAACGCGGCGTAGAAGTGCCAGCGCCAGAACGCCCGGAACAGGCCGCCGCTGGGCTTGCGCTCCTTGTCGTCGTGGCGCGTGGGTGCGAGCGTGTCAGTCGCCATCGAAGTCATCTGTCGTCGCAGCGGCGTGCGGGCGGGAGGCCAGCAGGAGCAGGCAGAACACGACGATCGCTGTGGAGAGCCCGAGCAGCAGGAGCATGGGATCGAGGGAGGGACTGTCGTCGGCCGTGGTGGCGACATACGCCGTGTCGGGCGCGGGGGCAGCGGTGGTGGTCGTCGGGACGGGCTTCGTGGCAGTGGTGGCCGGGGTTGTGGGCGCTGCGGCAGTCGGCGCCGCTGCGGCAGCCGTCGTGGCGGCCGGAGCAGGGGCGACCGGCTTGGCCTTGGCCGAGATCGTCGCGTGCATGTCGGGGTGGACGCTGCAGGTGTAGGAGTACGCACCGGCCGAGGCGAACGTGTAGCTCCAGCTCTTGCCCTTCGTCAGCATCGGCGAGCGGAACTTCGCCGGCCCGCTGGTGACGACGACGTCGTGCGGGACGCTGTCCTGGTTGGTCCACGTGACGGTGTCACCCTGCGTGATGCTCATGGAGCCGGATCCGTACGCGTAGTTCTTGATCGTGATCTGGTGTGACGCGGCCGAGGCCTCGGAGGCGGGCCACACCATGACGGCGAGAGCGGCGAGGATGCTGGCGAGCAGGACCCGCAGTCCCTTCCGGGGCGTGGTGGAGAGCCGAGATGACATGGAATGTCCTTCCGTGGGTGGTGCGGCCGGTCATACTGGGGGCGTGGTGGTCCGGCCGGTTGCGACTCGGCCGGACCACCACATCTGTCGCGCTCCTAGCAGGAGCTCAGATCCTCACCGATCAGCGGCTTGATCATGTTCTCGACGAGCACGGTGTGCGTCTTGACGTACTGGTCGATCGCGAGCGCGTCGGTCACCTGCTGGCCGACTCCGGTCTCCAGGTGCGCTGCATAGACGTGCTGCAAGAACGTGTCCAGCGTTGACTGCACCCCGCCCAGCAACGGTTTGAGCATGTTCTCGACCAGGACCAGGTGGGTCGTGAGGTACTGGTCGAGGTTCAGGGCGTCGGTGACCTGCTGACCGACGCTCGTCTCGAGGTGTGCCGCGTAGAGGTGCTGCAGGAACGCGTCGACCGTCGACTCCAGACCCGTGCAGACGTCGCCGCCACCCATGGGCGGCATCGTCGGCGTGGGTGTCGGCGTCGGCGAACCGGTGGGTGTGGGCGTCGGCGTGGTCGGCGTCGGGGTCGGCGTCGTGCTGGAGCCCGTCACCGTGACCTTGGCCGTCATGTCCGGGTGCACCGCGCAGTAGTACGAGTACGTGCCCGGCGTCTTGAACGTGTACGAGAAGCTCTGACCCTTGGCGAGGTTGCCGGAGTTGAACTTCACGGGACCACTCGTGACCGTCACCGTGTGCGGCGCCGTGTCCATGTTGGTCCAGGTGACGGTGTCGCCCACCGCCACGGTGAGTGCAGCGGGGGTGAACGTGTAGTTCTCGATCATCACCTGCTTGGTGGCCGCAGCCTTCGTCGCGGTGCTCGTGGCGGTGGCCGTTGACGCGTTGGTCGCAGCGCCTGCGGCGGCTTTGGCCTTCGTCGTCGCTGCGCTCGCCGTGAGGGTGTCCGAGGACTCGGACGCTCCGGCGGAGAGCCCGGCCACGGACACGATCGCGGTGAGCACACCACCGATCACGAGCGCCATGAGACCCCATCGCTTCGGGGTCGGGTGGGTGTCGGGCCTGCTGGTCGTGCTGGTCATGCGTGGACTCATCGAGCCGCTCCTTCTGTGGGTTGTGGTTCACCCGGACGGCTGGCCGATTGCGACTCGGCCAGAGCTCCGGTTGTCTGGATGGGGGACAGGGTCAGCACGAGCTGAGATCGGCGCCGATGAGCGGCTTGATCAGGCTCTCGACCCACACGGTGTGGGTCTTGGCGTACTGGTCGATCGCGAGTGCGTCCGTCACCTGCTGGCCGACACTCGTCTCGAGGTGAGCCGAGTAGACGTGCTGCATGAACGCGTCCAGCGTCTGCTGGGTGCCTCCGAGCAGCGGCTTGAGCATGTTCTCGACCAGGACCAGGTGGGTCGTGAGGTACTGGTCGAGGTTCAGGGCGTCGGTGACCTGCTGGCCGACGCCGGTCTCGAGATGCGCTGCGTAGAGGTGCTGCAGGAACACGTCGACCGACGTCTCGAGCCCGGTGCACACATCGCTTGTCGCCGGCATCGCCATCGGGTCGGTCGTTGCCGCGGGTGCGGGTGTCGCCGCCGCGGGCGTGGCCCCCTTCGCCGCATCAGGTGCCACCACCGGCGTCGCCGCCGGTGCGGTCTTGACGACCGGTGTGGTGACGAGGCTCGTGGTCGGCACGAGGCCGTCGAGCAAGCCGCCCGGGGTGCTGGCGCCGGTGACCGAGGCGGCAGGTGCGAGAGCATCGGTGGTCGCGGGCGACGTACGCAGCGCGAACAACGACAGGGCGGCCGCCAGCGCTGCCAGCAGGGCGACCACCACGAGACTGCGGCTGCGCAGCTCTGGAGATCGGGATGGACTGGTGGACGGTGAGGAGTTCATCTGTCGTGCCTTCCTGATGGAGGGGTCGTTCGGATGGTGATTCACACGCCTGGACTGGAGGTGACCAGGACACTTGCGGCGCCGAGCACGGCGATGACCAGCACGGTCTCGGTCGCGACCGAGGCGATGAACGCGCCGACGGGCGAGCCCCGGTGGGTCGAGCTGGTCAGGTTGCGCCCCACCCAGCTCTTGCTCTTCATCGCCGCCAGCAGCACCGTGGCGAAGAGCGCGAGCTTGATGAACAGGACGCGGGCGTAGTGGGTGTGCCAGAAGCCGTCGACGGAGCTGATGATCTGCCAGCTCAGGATCAGCCCGGACGACACGATGACGAGGACCGAGACCATCGCGATGGTCGAGAACTTCGGCACGATCCGCTCGAGCTCGGCGATGCTGCGCCGCGGGAGCAGGCACACGGTCATGATCGTGAGACCGCCGACCCACGCGCTGATGCCGACGAGGTGGAGGAACTCAGCTGCCGCACCCCAGGTGGGCTGCGCACCTTGTGTGGCGTGCGCGTTCATGCCGGTCGTACGGATGAGGCCGGCGCCGACGACGAGAGCTGCGACCCGCCAGGGCAGCTCACGGACGACGTGCTCGCCGCGCTGGAACACGGCAGCGACGACGACGGCGGCCAGGAGCCAAAGGAGTGCCATCGCGGTCGTGACGCGGCCGAAGTCCTCGTTGAGCGCCTCGCGCAGCGTCATGCCACCCGACGAGCGCCACACGACGACGGCCTCGGAGGCTGCGGCTGCGGCGATGCCGGCGGCCACGGAGATGCCCAGCAGCAGTCGGCTGCGGCGCTCGGTGGCGCCTGCGGGCCAGAGCAGGGAGAGGAAGAGCAGGCCGCCGACGAACACTGCCATCGCGAGGTAGCCGACGATCCGGGCGGCGACGGTCACCCAGGTGATGAGGCGCGAGTCGTCCGGTGGCGCGTTGGCGTTCGCGGTGGCACCGGTGGCATGGCTCGCCTCGACGTGCAGCGCGATGACCCCAGAGCTCTCGTGGCCGTCATGGGGGTCCTCGGCCTGCCACTCGAGCAGCACCGTCTTGGCGGGCTTGACCGGGCGCAGGTCGACCTTGAGGGTCGCCGGTTTGCCGGGCACGGCGTCGACCTTGAGCCGAGTGCCGTCGGCGGTGATCGTGAGGTCGTCGGGCCCGAGGGACTCGCTGAACACCAGCGTTGCGTGCGCCGGCAGCTTCTCCAGGGTCGACCCGGTGGCAGGCGTCGACTTCTCGAGCTCGTCATGGGCCTGCGTCGGCGAGGCGAGGCCCAACGTCAGGAGCGCGGTCGCGACGACCGTCAGACCCCCCAGCTGGGCCAGCCCCCGCCGGCGCATCATTTGTCGTCCGTCTCGGCGGTGGCGGCCGTCGTGGTGCAGCACGTCGGGCCGACGAGCGTGCCGACCAGGCACGTCAGGGGACCCGGAGCCTTGTCCTCGACCGGCGGCCCGGCGAGATCGCTCACGAGCGGCGTCGTCGTCAGCACGGACGAGAGCAGCGACGAGGTCAGCTGGCCGACTGCCGGGAGGCTGGCGAGCACCGACGGGGGGCAGGTGGTGGCGGGTTCGCTCGGCGTGGGCTCGGAATCAGTGGGCGTCGGCTCAGGCTCGGTGGCCGCCGGCGCCGGCGTGTCGGCGGGCATCGACATGTCGGGCATCGTGCTGGTGCCCGGCATCGTCATCGGCGGCGCGACGGGCGCAGCCGGGGGAGGAGTGACGACCGGGGCCGCCGGCGCCGCGGCAACTGGCGGCTGAGGCGCGGGAGCCGCCGCCGCTGCGTCGGTCGGCGTGATGCCGATCCCCGATGCGTAGCCGAGGATCACGACCACCCCGCCGGCGAGGACCGACGCCATGGCGGCGTCGCGACGGTCGACGAATCCTGCCCGAGATGAGCTCACAGTGGTTCCCCTTCCGCGCAGGGCAGGGAGTGGGAGTAGACCTGCGCGTGCCAACCATGCTGGTCAGCGGGAATCCGCAGATGGTGTCGCTGGCGTGAATTGCGCGGTTCATTTCGCTCATCCGAGCCGGCGTGGGTGGGTGAGAGCTTGGAAATCGTCTGGACACCGAACGTGCCCACGCTCGCAACGTGCCGGCAGACGTGACGCTCGTTACTGGCCGGTAGCCATGTGACACTCGCGATGTCATACTCAGGGTATGACCGCGCTCGACTCACCCTCCATGACCAGGTCGCCCGTCACTCCGGCGCGCGCCGCGGAGCTGACGAGTCTCATCCGTACGACCTCGGGTGAGAGCCGGACGACCCACTCCCCGCTCACGGGTGACCCGGTCGCCGAGATCCCCGTGTCGAGCATCGCGGACGTCGACGCGGCCTTCGCGAGCGCGCGGGTGGCGCAGGAGGCCTGGGCCCAGACATCGTTGCGGTCGCGCAAGAAGGCGCTGCTGCGGCTGCACGACCTCGTGCTGGAGCACCAGGACGAGCTGCTCGACCTGATCCAGGTCGAGTCCGGCAAGAGCCGCGCTCACGCGTTCGACGAGGTCGCCCACCTGGCCCTGACGGCGCGCTTCTATGCTCGCCGGCTCACGAAGCAGATCGGGAGACGCCACCGCAACGGCGCCCTGCCCGGCCTGACGTCGATCTCGGTCAACCAGGTGCCCAAGGGTGTCGTCGGCATCATCAGCCCGTGTAACTATCCGCTCACGATGGCGATATCCGACGGAATCCCCGCGATCGCCGCGGGCAACGCCGTGGTGCACAAGCCCGACAGCCAGAGCCCCCTGATCGCCCTCGCCGGCGTCGAGCTGATGCGCAAGGCCGGGATCCCTGCCGACGTGTGGCAGGTCGTCAGTGGTGCCGGGTCCGTCGTCGGCACCGCGATCATCGAGCGCGCCGACTACGTGTGCTTCACCGGCTCGACCGCGACCGGCAAGCTCATCGCCCAGCAGGCCGCGGCCCGGCTGATCAGCTGCTCGCTCGAGCTCGGCGGCAAGAACCCCATGATCGTGCTGCCGAGCGCCGACATCGACAAAGCCGCCGCCGGCGCCGTCCAGGCGTGCTTCTCGTCCGCCGGCCAGCTCTGCGTCTCGATCGAGCGCCTGTACGTACCGGAGTCCCGCTTCGAGGAGTTCAAGGCTGCGTTCGTGTCCCGGGTCGAGCACCTCGCGCTCGGTGCCGCTCTGGACTGGGACGCCGACATCGGCTCTCTCGTCTCGCAGGCCCAGCTCGACACCGTGACGGACCACGTCAAGGACGCGGTCGCGCACGGGGCCAGCGTCCTGGTCGGCGGCAAACCCCGCCCCGACCTCGGACCGTACTTCTACGAGCCGACCCTCCTCGAGGGCGTCACCCCCGAAGCCGAGTGCTTCGCGGGGGAGACGTTCGGACCGCTCGTATCGCTCTATCCCTACTCGACGGTCGACGAGGCGGTCGCGCTCGCCAACCAGGGTGAGTACGGCCTCAACGCCAGCATCTGGGGCAAGCCGCGAGAGGCGCGCGCCATCGCGCCGCGCATCAAGGCCGGCACGATCAACATCAACGAGGGCTTCTCGGCGACGTTCGGCAGCGTCGACGCCCCGATGGGCGGCATGCGCCAGTCGGGGCTGGGCCGCCGGCAGGG
Source organism: Aeromicrobium ginsengisoli (assembly GCF_004134905.2). Classification (GTDB taxonomy): domain Bacteria; phylum Actinomycetota; class Actinomycetes; order Propionibacteriales; family Nocardioidaceae; genus Aeromicrobium; species Aeromicrobium ginsengisoli. Next base: position 323,878 of record NZ_SDPQ02000002.1, read on the forward strand.
TGCCGAGGGCATCCTGCGCTACACCGAGCCGCAGGCCGTCGGCGTGCAGCGCGGCTTCCCGGTCGCCGGACCGTCGTTCCTGCGGCCGCGGACGTACGCCAAGGTGCTGACTGCTGGACTGAGGATCCTGAGGAGGACCCCGCGTGCCTGATCATGGATACGACCACGACCACGACCACGACTACGACGTCATCGTCATCGGCTCGGGCTTCGGCGGGAGCGTCTCGGCGCTGCGGCTGACCGAGAAGGGCTACAAGGTCGCCGTGCTCGAGGCCGGCAAGCGCTTCGAGGACAAGGACTTCGCCAAGAGCTCGTGGCGACTCCGCAAGTTCCTCTGGCTGCCGCAGCTCGGCTGCTACGGCATCCAGCGCATCGACAAGCTCAAGGACGTCCTCATCCTGTCGGGCGCCGGCGTCGGTGGCGGCTCGCTCGTCTACGCCAACACGCTCTACGAACCGCTCGACCCGTTCTACAAGGATCCGGCGTGGGGCCACATCACGGACTGGAAGGCCGAGCTGGCGCCCTACTACGACCAGGCCAAGCGCATGCTCGGCGTCTCGGTCTATCCGATCGAGACCGCGGCGGACACGATCATCAAGCAGGTCGCCGAGGACATGGGCGTCGGTGGCACGTTCCACCACACCCCGGTCGGGGTGTTCTTCGGCGCGGATGCCGGCGAGACCGTCGCCGATCCCTACTTCGGCGGCGCCGGCCCTGATCGCGCGGGGTGCAAGCACTGCGGCGAGTGCATGACCGGCTGCCGCCACAACGCCAAGAACACGCTGGTCAAGAACTACCTCTATCTCGCCGAGAAGGGCGGTGCCGAGGTTCATCCGCTCACGACGGTCACCTCCGTCACGCCGCTCGCCGGCGGTGGCTACGAGGTCGAGACGCGTCGCACCAACAAGCGGTTCCGCCCGCACCGCAAGATCACGGCCCAGCAGGTCATCTTCTCGGCCAGCACGATGGGCACGCAGAAGCTGCTGCACAAGATGAAGGACCGCGGCGCGCTGCCGCAGGTGTCCGACCGGCTCGGGCTGTTGACGCGTACCAACTCCGAGGCGCTGCTCGGCGCGATCGCCAACGGCCGCGACGTCGACTACAGCCACGGTGCCGCCATCACGTCGTCGTTCCACCCCGACGAGCACACGCACGTCGAGCCGGTGCGGTACGGCAAGGGCTCCAACGCGATGTCGCTGATGCAGACCGTGCTGACCGACGGCAGCACCAGCACGCCGCGCTGGCGCGTGTGGCTCAAGGAGATGTGGCGGCAGAAGGCCAGCATCTTCAAGCTGTACGACCTGCGCCACTGGTCGGAGCGCACCGTCATCGCGCTGGTCATGCAGACGCACGACAACTCCATCACGACGTACACCAAGCGCGGCATCACCGGCCGACGCAAGCTGACCTCGAAGCAGGGCCACGGTGCGCCCAACCCCTCGTTCATCCCGCCGGCGCACGAGGCGGTGCAGCGGATGGCCGAGCACATGGACGGTACGCCCGGCGGCACGATCGGCGAGCCGTTCAACGTGCCGCTCACGGCGCACTTCATGGGCGGCTGCGCGATCGGCGACTCTCCCGAGACCGGTGTCATCGACCCCTACCAGCGGCTGTTCGGTCACGAGGGCCTCCACGTCGTCGACGGCTCGGCGATCAGCGCCAACCTCGGCGTCAACCCCTCGCTGACAATCACGGCGCAGGCCGAGCGCGCGATCTCCTACTGGCCCAACAAGGGCGAGGAGGACGTGCGACCGGCCGTCGGCGAGGCGTACCGCAAGATCCAGCCCGTGCCGCCCAAGAACCCCGTCGTACCGGCGGATGCCCCGGCCGCCCTGCACCTCCCGATCATCGGCGTCTCGTAGGGGCTGGCGCCGGAGTCAAGGCGCTGACAGAGTGTCCCAATGCGTATGGCGGCAGCAGGCTTGGTGGGCCGTCTGGTAGTGGGCACGATCGTCCTGGCGGCGTTGGTCTCGTGCGGTGACGCCACCGGTCCGACGGCGACCCCCACGCCATTTCAAGGCACGCAGCCTGCAGGCACGTACGAGGCCGAAGCCAGCGCCGTGGCTCGTCCTGAACGAAGCATGCTCCGACTGACCACCAAGGACGTGGCCGTCGGCTGCAGCACGGCACCACGAGCGACTGTCGTGGTCGAGATCGATCCCGCAGAGGCCCGAGATTTTGTCTACGTGAACCTCACTCAGCACATCGTGGCGCCCTCGGGGAACGAGACCTGCCTCGAGCAGGGAACTCGACAGCTCACGGTGGACCTCGGCGCGCGAGGGAGCAAGGCGTCCCAAGTCGTCGTCAACAACCAAGCCTGGGGTGCCAAGGACCAGTTGGGCGAGCTCCAGAAGTGCGAAGCACCCTTCGGCTGCTCAGGGCCACCGACCGATCATTGCGACCAGCAGTGGATCGACCAGCTGCTCTCCGGAGTGGAGGTCGCGCCCGAACGGCAGACGAAAACCGTGGCGTGCGACGGGACGTGGCTCATCCTGGACGTCGATGCCGTGATCTCAGGCTGCGAGGGTCGTGACGGAGCGGCCCCACCGAGCGGGTGCGCAGGCAAGGGGACGCACGCTCGTTGGTTCGCCCGGTTCAGCGAGGAGGATCCGATCGGTTGGGATGTGGTCGCGTCAGGCGACGAGGCGGGATGCGCCGTGCCGGACGCCGAGCACCTCGACGTCCCTCGAGCGCTGTGTCGCGACCTCCCGGGCCGGGAGCAGTAGGCAGCTGAATCCGCGCCCGGGGACGAGCCAGCACTCGGAAAGGTCCCGGAATGCACAGAGCCCGACCGGGAGGGAGCTCACGGGTCGGGCCCTGTTGTGCCACGAGGAGCAGCACATGATCTAACGGGAGGGAGTGTTGTTAGATCCACCCTGTAAAACGACCGCGGTGACACGGGGTTACGACGTTCTTCACATTATTTTCAGGCCGATAGGATGGGCCGCGTGGCCCCTGATCATGACCTTGTTCTCGTCGTCGACTTCGGGGCTCAATACGCCCAGCTGATAGCCCGCAGGGTGCGTGAGGCGAGGGTCTATTCCGAGATCGTGCCGCACACCATGCCGATCGACGAGATGCTCGCCAAGCAGCCCGCCGCGATCATCCTCTCCGGCGGCCCCTCATCGGTCTACGAAGCAGGCGCTCCGCAGCTCGATGCGACCCTGTTCGACGCCGAGGTGCCCGTGTTCGGCATCTGCTACGGCTTCATGGCCATGGCACAGGCGCTCGGCGGCAGCGTCGCGCACACCGGGCAGCGGGAGTACGGGCGCACGGCCGTCAGTGTCATCGATTCCGGCACCTTGCTCGCGGGCCTGCCCACGACCCTCACCTCCTGGATGTCGCACGGCGACGAGGTCGTCGCGGCGCCCGAGGGCTTCCTCGTCAACGCCAACTCGCCGCGCGCCACGGTCGCCGCGTTCGAGCACACCGAGCGCAAGCTCGCCGGCGTGCAGTGGCACCCCGAGGTGCTGCACAGTGAGCACGGCCAGCGTGTCCTCGAGGCATTCCTGGTCGACATCGCCGGTTGCCGGCAGACCTGGACCAGCAGCAACATCGTCGAGGAGCAGGTCGAGCTGATCCGTCAGCAGGTCGGTGACGCCCGCGTCATCTCGGCGCTCTCCGGCGGCGTCGACTCGGCCGTCTCGACGGCACTGGTGCAGCGCGCGATCGGTGACCAGCTGACCGCGGTGTTCGTCGACCACGGGCTGCTCCGTGAGGGCGAGGCCGAGCAGGTCGAGAAGGACTACGTCGAGGCGACGGGTGTCGACCTCAAGGTCGTCGACGCACGGGACCAGTTCCTCGGCTTCCTGGCTGGCGTCTCCGACCCCGAGGAGAAGCGCAAGATCATCGGCCGCGAGTTCATCCGGGTCTTCGAGGCCGCCGAGCGCGAGGTGCTGGCGACACCCGGCACCCCGGTGAAGTTCCTCGTGCAGGGCACGCTCTACCCCGATGTCGTCGAGTCCGGCGGTGGTGCGGGAGCGTCCAACATCAAGAGCCACCACAACGTCGGCGGCCTGCCCGAGGACCTCGAGTTCAGCCTCATCGAACCGCTGCGCACGCTGTTCAAGGACGAGGTACGTGACGTGGGTCGCCAGCTCGGCATCCCCGAGGCGATCGTCGGTCGTCACCCGTTCCCCGGACCGGGCCTCGCGATCCGCATCGTCGGCGCGGTCGACGCCGATCGTCTCCGCATCCTGCGCCGGGCCGACGCGATCGTCCGCGAGGAGACCACGGCGGCCGGCCTCGACGGCGAGATCTGGCAGTTCCCGGTCGTGCTGCTGGCCGACGTCCGCTCGGTCGGCGTGCAGGGCGACGGTCGAACGTACGGGCACCCGATCGTGCTGCGGCCCGTGTCGAGCGAGGACGCCATGACCGCCGACTGGAGCCGCCTCCCGTACGACGTGCTGGAGCGCATCTCGACGCGCATCACCAACGAGGTCGACGAGGTCAACCGCGTCGTGCTCGACATCACGAGCAAGCCCCCCGGCACGATCGAGTGGGAGTGAGACCACCCGTCTTGTTAGGGTCGTCTGAGTCGATCGAAGGGGAACACCTGTGAGCCAGACCGCCTCCCAGCGGCAGAAGAGGGTACTCCTTGCCCTGTTCGCGGTCGGTGTCCTCGCCGTCGTGGCCTTTGCCGGATGGCGCTTGATGGGCGACGACGGCAAGGCCGAGCCGCTCGCGGTCGGCAGCGACTCGACCACGACGACCTCGACGACGGCTCCGCCGACCACGACGCCGACGCCCAGCAAGAAGCCGACGGCGACCCCCAAGTGCGAGGGCCCCAAGACCCAGTTCAACGTCGAGGGCACCGAGCAGGACAGCCTGCTGCCCGACTGCGGCACCAAGCCGGTGTCGCACGCGCAGGAGAAGAAGTCCGGGCTGAGCCTCGCCTGCGGCGGTTCCTATCCAGTGATCCTCTACAAGACCACCACGACCGACGCCAAGACGTCGATCTGCGGCAAGGACTCCTCCGGCGAGTCGTTCCGGTTCGTCACCCAGCCGAGTGGAGGCGCCGTCATCGACCTCCCCGGCAGCTATGACCCCCAGCTCGACGCGTTCGTCGCCAAGAAGGACGGCACGTCCTACACCGTGCTCGGTGTCGACGGGACCCTGCTGATCAAGAAGAACGGCACGACGACCACGCAGAAGTCGTCGGACTGGATCTCGCTCGACAACGAGTCGGACTACGACTGATCGACGGCTGATCGTGCTGGACTGTCACACCTGATCTGGGTGTCCCGTCTGAGGGGCAAGCACCCGAGAAGGAGAGTCCCATGAAAGACAGTTCAGCACGTCATCGAATCGTGGTTCTGGGCGGCGGCTACACCGGAGTGATGGCCGCCATCCGAGTGGCGCGGCGTACGCGCCGGCACGGTGGTCAGGTGACCCTGGTCAATCCGACCGCGCGCTTCAACGAGCGCCTACGGATGCACCAGCAGGCGACCGCGCAGGAGATGGCTCACGTCGACATCCCGACGCTCGTGCAAGGCCTCGACATCGAGTTCGTGCAGGCATGGGCAACAGGCATCGATCCCAAGCACAACGGTGTGACGCTCGCGACCGACCACGGCGTCGCGTCGCTGGACTACGACACCCTGGTCTACGCGATCGGCAGCTCGACACCGGTCGACGTCGTGCCGGGTGCAGACCTGCATGCCCACACCCTCAACGATCCGGAGTCCGCGGCGAAGCTTGCGAGGACCCTGACCGAGATGCCTGACGGTGGCACCGTCGTCGTGGGTGGCAACGGGCTGACCGGGGTCGAAGCGGCAACCGAGATCGCTGAGTCGTTCCCTTCGCTCCGAGTCGTCCTGCTGGGGCGCGCCGAGCCTGCGCCGAAGATGAACGCGAAGGCACGGGCGTACGTTCTCGGTGCGCTCGAGCGTCTGGGCATCGAGAGTCGTACCGGAGTGGAGATCACCAAGGTCCTCCCGGACGCGGTGGAGCTGGCCGGCGGCGAGCTGATCGCGTCGGACGCGACCCTGTGGACCACGGGGTTCATGGCGCCGGCGCTGGCGGCCGACGCCGGGATCGAGGTCGATGCCCAGCGGCGCATCGTCGTCGATCCGCAGCTCCAATCGGTCTCCCACCCGTCGATCCTGGCCATCGGCGATGCCGCTGCGATCCGACGTCCGTGGGGAGTCATCCACGGCACCTGCCAGAGCGGCATGCCTTCAGGGGCTCATGCTGCCGACACCATCGGGCGGCTGCTGCGTGGCAAGGCGCCCAAACCGTTCCGGTTCGGCTACATCCACCAGCCGGTCAGCCTCGGTCGCCACGACGCAGTCGTGCAGTTCACCAAGGCCGACGACTCGCCGGGACGGTTCCATCTCACCGGCGCGGCTGCCGTCACGTACAAGGAGACGGTGACGGGAAGCCCGACCACGACATACGGCCTCTCGCGTCGCTGGGTGATCCCCATCGCGTTCCTGGCACGAAAGGGTCCCCGGCAGGCCGGCTAGGAGGGTCTCCGGTCACGCGTCGAACGGGGCCCGGGTCCGGCGGATCACGTCGTCGACGACGGCGGTGAGGTCGCCAGACTGTGCCGCGACTGCGCGCTGACGCTCCGAGCCGGTGCCGTCGGCCAGCAGGCGGCGTATGCCGTCGTCGACCAGCACCTCAGACCCGTGCTCCTCGAGCACGGGTCTGAGGTGGTCGAGCAGCACCCCCAGCGCCTGGTCGGCCGGGACCACGGCCCGCGAGACCGGATCCATCAGCGACTCCGTGAGCCCGTTGCGGCGCGAACGCCAACGGGCTCCCCTCAGCAGGTCGACCCGCCAGGGCGGCGCGATGTCACCACGCTGGCGGGCGCGGGCCGCGGTCTCGACCAGGGCGCGTGCCACCTCGGCGATGAGCACGGTGTCGTCGAGGTCGGTGCACGCATCGGCGACCCTGATCTCGATCGTCGGGAAGTTGCGGGACAGCCGGGCGTCGAAGTACAGCATCCCCTCGTCGAGCGCGGCGCCCGACGCGATCAGCTCGCGGGCGACCTGCTGATAGCCACCGACGTCCACGAACGGCTCGACGGGTCCGGCGCTCGGCCAGCCGTCGTAGAGCTGGCGCCGCCAGCTGGCGTAGCCGGTGTCCTCACCGCGGTAGAAGGGCGAGTTGGACGACAACGCCGAGACCAGTGGCAGCCACGGCTGGATGTCGTCGATGATCCTGACCGCCTCGGCCTCGTCGACGGACACGTGCACGTGCGTGCCGCACACCAGCCCGGCCTGGCCGAGCACCTTGCCGGACGTCTCGAGCATCGTGACGTAGCGGTGCTTGGGCGTTGTGCGACCATCCTCGTGCGGCAGGATCGGGGTGGCCACTGCGGCGAGAGCGGCGCCGACGGCTTCGGCCGACTCTGCCGCGAGCCGCCGCTCCTCGACGAGGTCGAACCGCAACGCTGCCGGATCGGTGTGCGGACGGGTGCGGATCTCCAGCTGTTGGAGGAAAAGCTCCTGGTCGAGATCGTCCTCGGCCGCCCGGGTCGAGTGGACCGCAGCGTCCGAGACCGGTACGAGCTGCCGGGTGCGGGCATCGATCAGGAACATCTCCTCCTCGACGCCCACCTCACGCACGGTCATGGACCTTCTGAGTCGTCCAGGAGTCCCTCGGCGCGCGCCTCCTGCACGATGCGGCGGACGTTGTCGAGGTTGCCGCAGTCATTGTCGATCTGCCGGTTGCGCTCGGTGGCGAACTTCGCGCCGAGCTCCAGCCGGGTCGACTCGCCGACGTCCTCGCGAGCGGGGTTGAGGATCGTCAGCTCCTCCTCGGTCAGGTGGTGGTTGACGAGCTCGGCGAGCTTCTCGAGCGCGTCCTCGAACTTCTGGGTGTCGGTGCCCGAGCACTCCAACAGGGCGAGCAGGGCCTCGTTGCCCTCGGCGTGCTCCTCCGCGCCGTGGTCGACCTCCTCGGCGTCGACGGAGGTCTTGCGGCGCAGCGCCGGGTAGACGTACTTCTCCTCGGCCTCGGCATGCGCCACGTGCAGTGCCGAGAACGCCGCCCGTACGCGCTCTCGGTCGCTCTCGGAGTTGCGCAGGTCGCGGAGCAGGGCTTCGAACCGGCGGTGGTCCTCGATGATCAGGTCGATCACGTCGCCCGATTCGGGCCGGCCCAGGTCAATCATCGTCATGCCGGGCATCTACCCCGGCGGCCATGGGGTCAATCCTGCGCACGGCCTCAGGGGCCATGCCGCCGTTTGCCGACGTGGGGCGGTGGGTAGGGCAGACAGATGAACCCGATCCTCGAGCAGGCCCTTCGATGAGCGTCAACACGCGCCTCATCGCCGCGACTCCGGACGACGTGTGGAACGTTCTCGCCGACGGCTGGCTCTACCCGTTGTGGGTGGTCGGTGCGACCCGAATGCGCGACGTCGACGCCACGTGGCCCGACAAGGGCAGCCGCATCCACCACTCGGTCGGGGTCTGGCCGTTGCTGATCGACGACCACACCGAGGTGCTGGAGGTCGTGCCCGGCCGGTCGATCACCCTCAAGGCGCGGGCGTGGCCGATCGGCGAGGCCAAGGTCGACATCCGGCTCAGCGACGTCGGCGCGCAGACCGAGGTCGTCATCACCGAGGACGCCATCGCGGGCCCGGGCGTGCTGGTGCCGGAGCCGTTCAAGGGGCTCAGCCTGAAGTGGCGCAACACCGAGACCCTGCGACGGCTCGCCTTCGTGGTCGAGGGCCGCCACAAAGCACGCAGGTCCGCGCCTCGGCGCGAGACCGAGGAGAGCTGACCCGCAGGCCACACCGGCTTCAGCGCAGGCGGTCGAGGTCGGCCTCGGCGTCCTCCAGCTCGCGTTGCCACTCGCGCTCGGCCTGCTCTGCGCGATCGGCAGCCTTGTCGGCCTTGTCGAGCGCCTGCTCGGTCTCCGACACCTCGCGCTCGATCGCCTTGGCCCTCTTGCGCAGCTCGAGGAGCTCCTCCTGCAGGGCGTCGCGGTCCTCCACGAGCGACTCCAGCTCGTCTGCCGCCGCCTTGGCCTTGCGCCGGGCCTTGTCGGCCTTGGCCTCGGCCACCTCGAGGCGTTTGCGCTCCAGCTGGGTAGGCCCCTGCTTGACCTTCTTGGTGCGCGGTCGTGCCCCTTCGGGCGGGATGGCCACGACGTCGGTCAGGTCGACGGGCTCGAACGGGTTGGCCGCGAACGTGGCCACGAGCAGCCCGTCCTGCACCGCGTTGGCGGCATCCGGGTCGGTCATCGCGGCGCGAAGGGTCTCCTCGACGCCGGCCGCGGCCTGCGCGCTCAGCGTGCCGCCGGATGCCCTGACGAGCTCGGCGGCCTCGTCGAGGGCCTGCCTCGTGAGGTCACGCCGGGCACGGTCGAGCAGCCGCGTACGCGATCCGTCGGCGTCGGCCTGGGCGTCGCGCAGTTGCTCGCCGAGCTCGACGACCTCCTCCAGCAGGTCGGCCCGCTCGCGAGCCAGCGCGTTGACCGCCCACGCGGCGGCGCTGGGCTTGCGCAGCGCCTTGACCGCCTGAGCCAGCTCCTTGTCGCCGGCATCGTCGGCGGCGTCCTTGCGGGCGGCGATGAACTCCGACAGCGGCCGGGCGTAGAGCTCCTGGGCGATGGATCGCAGGTCGGCCATGCCTCCAGCGTAGGACCGGTCGGCCCGCCCCGCGGGTTTGTCGCGCTCACCCCGCGGGTACGTCCGCGGCATGACCTCACTGTGGCTCGATCGTCCCGGCCTGCCCGCGAGCGACCCGCTTCCCGTCGGCGAGCGACTCGACGACCTCGTGATCGGCGCGGGACTGACCGGCCTGACGACCGCCCTGCTGCTGGCCCGCGCCGGTCGCCGGGTCGCGGTCATCGAGGCGCGGACCGTCGGGGCCGTGACGACCGGCAACACGACGGCGAAGCTCTCGCTGCTGCAGGGCACCAAGCTGTCGTCGATCCTGCGCAAGCAGTCCCATGCCGTCGCTCAGGCGTACGTCGACGCCAACCTGGAGGGGCAGCAGTGGCTCGTCCGGTTCTGCGCCGACCACGACGTGCCGGTCCAGACCCGCGACGCGATCACGTACGCCGCGGAGATCCACCAGGTCGAGGAGGCACGCAACGAGCACGACGCGGCCCGCTCGCTTGGCCTCGACGTGCGGTGGCACGACCAGCTCGACCTGCCGTTCACCAACCATGGTGGAGCGGTGCTGGCGGACCAGTACCAGTTCGACCCCCTCGACGTCCTCACGGCGCTCGCGAGCCAGGTCCGCGAGCACGGCGGCACGATCCATGAGGGGCACCGGGTCGTGAGTGCGTCCAAGACGGGACTCCCGACGGTGCACCTCGACGACGGCACCGAGCTGACCGCGAGCGAGGTCATCCTCGCGACCGGCACGCCGATCCTCGATCGCGGCCTCTACTTCGCCAAGCTCGAGCCCTTGCGCTCGTACGCTCTGGCGTTCGACTTCGCGACCACCCCGATGCCCATGAGCCTGTCGGCCGGCCAGCCCTCGCGCTCGATCCGCGACGTGCCGCGCGCCGACGGCACGACCAAGCTCATGATCGGCGGAAGCGGCCACACGGTCGGCCGCACGCGCTCGGAGGCGAGCCACGTCGACGAGCTGCGGGAGTGGACCGCGAGGTACTTCCCGGGCGCCGCCGAGACCCACGTGTGGTCGGCGCAGGACTACCAGTCGCACGACGGCATCCCGTACGTCGGCGCGTTGCCGCGTGGTGGCGGCCGGTTCCACGTCGCGACGGGGTTCGACAAGTGGGGGATGACCAACGCCGTCGCCGCGGCCCGCAACCTCACCGCTTCGCTGCTGGGCGAGCCGGTGTCGTGGTCCAAGCCGATGGCGCGGCGCATCACGCGGCCGCAGGGTGCGGCGAAGATCGCCGAGCTCAACCTCTCGGTGGGTGCCTATCTTGCGAAGGGTCTCGTGACGGCCGAGCTGAAGGACGTGCCGGACAGTCCGCCAGAAGGCGCGGGTGTGGTCGGCCGCGACGGTCTCTTGCCCACCGGCGTCTCGACGGTCGACGGGCAGACGTGTGCGGTCCGCGCCCTCTGCACGCACCTCGGCGGCGTCCTGAAGTGGAACGACCAGGAGAAGAGCTGGGACTGCCCATTGCATGGCTCGAGGTTCACGCCCGACGGCGAGGTGCTCGAAGGGCCGGCGACCCGGCCATTGCGTACGTCCTAAGGCCGGTCGCGGGCGGGGAGCACCTTGTGGGTGCCGTCGCACCACGGCTGGTCGGCGGACTTGCCGCACCGGCACACGGCGCTGACCGGCCGCCTGGTCTCGTGAGCGACCCCGTCGGCGTCCTCGACGACGTGGTCACCCCGCAGCAGCAAGGGGCCACCGGGACAGATGATGACATCCGGGTGCTCGAACCCGTGCTCAGTCATGCGGCCTCCCACTCGCCGAGCATGCGCTGGGCGTAGCGGTCCTCGAGGTCGAGGCACGTGAACGCACCGAACACGACGTCGTCCACGAGGTGCGGCTCGTCGGCGACGAGGGCACCGCAGATCGTACGGACGGCCAGCTGCTCGTGCACCGCATCGGCCTCGACGTGTTCCTCGTAGTAGGCGATCATCTCCTGCGGGAGCTCCAGCCGGGCCAGCCCTTGGGCCATGCGGCGTGACGGCAACGAGCTCGTCGCCTCGAACGCCGCGAGGTGCCCCAGCGACGCCGCCCGGAGCCGGCGGTGCAAGCCGAACAGCGACATCGCGTTGTTGAGCTCGAGGATCTCGACCGGCACGTCGTCGATGTACGCGTAAGGGTCGGCCCGCAGCCCGGAGGCCTCGAGCCCCAGCGCGAACAGGTGCGCGTGCAGCCGGTTGGGGTCGCCGCCGCCGAACTCGTCGTACTGCAGCTCGATCAGCGCCGCCTTGGGCGCCGTCGGCAGGCGAGGCACGGTCCAGGCGACCGGGTCGGACTCCTTGAGGTGATAGATCGAGCGGTGCCGCAGCAGCTCGAGCACCTGCTCACGATCGGCCGTGCGCTGCACGTACGCCGCGAGGGACGGCCCGTCATGGTCGGCGACGTAGGCGAACAGGCCCTCCGCGAAGGGCTCGTCGAGGGTCGTCGCGGTGTGGCGAGACCGCAGCCCGGCCTCGAAGTCCCGCTCGAGGAGGCGCCGGAGTCCCAGCACGTCGGGATCCCACTCCAGCTCGTCGTCGACGTCCTCGAAGCCGGCGTAGTGCAGCTCGTACATCGCCCAGAGTGCAATGTGCGCGTCGTCCTGGTCCGTCGGCCGAAGGTGCAGGCTCCCGACCTCGCCGGTCTCCGAGCGCAGGGCCTCGAACAGTGCCTCGCTCAGCTCGCCGCGTGCCTTAGGGAGCAGCATCGTGATCCTTGTCGTTGTCGAGGTCCTGCCACTCGCCCCTGCAGTCGACGAACCCGCGCGGAGGGAGCTCCGACGGGTCGGGACGCGGTAGCGCCGGAAGCGGTGTGAGGAGGTGTGCGGTGCTCATGTCGCGGCCCACGTACCCCCGGCCTGCGCTGGTGAAACGCGAGCGTGGCGGCATCGGGTCGGAGGCCCGGGTCGACGATCTCCTGCAATTGCAGGAGAGTCGATGTGCACAGCGTTACCCACAGAATGTGTACATAGTTCTTTCGGACTAGACAGGTAGTCACTTGTGACGTGGGTCACAGGATGAGACGGCGGTCCGCATCCTGACGCGCGCTCACTGAAAGACGTCGGGGATGCCGTCGCCGTCGTCGTCCCGACCCTCACGAGCGGCGATCTCCCGATAGACGCGATTGCGGGCGCGGAGGATCAGCGCGGCGCCGACGGCCGAGACCAAGGAGCCCACCAGCACGCCGGTCTTGACGTGCTCGTCCGTCGCACTGCCCACGCCGTACGCCAGCTCGCCGATCAACAGCGAGACCGTGAACCCGACGCCGGCGAGCATCGCGAGGCCGAGGACGTCGAGCCACTCGAGGTCGTCGTCGAGCTCGGCGCGGGTGAACGTTGCGACGAGCCAGGTCGCGCCGAAGACGCCGATGGTCTTGCCCAGGAACAGGCCGGCGATGATCCCGAGCGTGATGGGCTCGCTCAGGGCGTCGGTGAGGCCTGACCAACCGTCGATCGCCACGCCGGCGCTGAAGAACGCGAACACCGGCACCGCGACGGCTGACGACAACGGCCGGAACCGGTGCTCGAAGTGCTCGGCGAGACCTGTGCCGTTGCTGCCGTCGCGCCGGAGGACCGGCACGGCGAAACCGAGCAGGACGCCGGCGACCGTGGCGTGGACCCCCGAGGCGTGCACCAGGCCCCACACGAGTGCGGCGAGCGGCAGCAGGAGCCACCACGAACGTACGCGGCGTTGCACCAGGATCGTGAAGGCCGCGAGCGGGATCGCGGCGAGCAGCAGGTACTCGACGTGCAGGGTCTTGGTGTAGACCACGGCGATGATGATGATCGCCAACAGGTCGTCGACGACCGCAAGCGTCAGCAGGAACGTCCGCAGGCCCGACGGCAGGTGACTGCTGATCACGGCGAGGACGGCGAGGGCGAACGCGATGTCGGTCGCGGTCGGGATGGCCCAGCCGTCGAGCGAGCCGCCGAGGTTGACGAGCACGAAGATCAACGCGGGGACCGCCATGCCGCCGACGGCGGCCACGACCGGGAGCACCGCACGACTGGGCTCGCGGAGGTCTCCGGCGACGAATTCCCGCTTGAGCTCGAGCCCGGCGACGAAGAAGAAGATCGCGAGCAGCCCGTCCGAGGCCCATTGACCGAACGTGAGGTGCAGGTGCAGCGAGTCGGGGCCGAAAGCGGTGTCCCGCAGCGAGGCATAACCGTCACCGACGTTGGCGGCGACGATGGCCACGAGGGTCGCGCCCAGCAGCAGCGCCCCGCCGAGCGTCTCCTGCCGCAGGATGTCGGCGATGCGCGAGGCCTCGGGCCACGATCCGCGCCGGAACAACCTGGACTGAGCCACCCCGTCACCCTATCGACGTACCCGATCCCCGCTGGGCCTGACGTTTCTGTCGCCCCTGCGCGGCGAGTCGCGACAGAAACGTCAGTCTCAGCGGGCAGCCTCCCGTGCGAGTAGCCTGCGGGAATGCCGGACGTCGCGATCGCCGCGCCCAACGAGGCCGCCGCCGACGCCGGCGAGCAGGTCGCCCGCAGTGGCGGCAACGCCGTCGACGCGGCGCTGGCGGCGGTACTCGTGACGATGGTCAACGAGATCGGCATCGTGTCGTTGAGCTCCGGCGGGTTCATCACGGTCCAGCCGCAGGACGGCAGCGCCCCGCAGACCGTCGACGGCTGGATGGAGATGCCCGGCCGCGGGCGCGACCTGGGTGGCGGCACGTGGGACATCCACACCGACTACGGGGACGGCGTCACGGCGACGATCGGACCCGGCTCCGTGGCCGCCCACGGCTCGGTCGCGGCGTTCGGTGCGGCGCACGCGCGATGGGGCCGACTGCCGTGGCGCGAGATCGTGGCGCCGTCGATCGACGTCGCTCGCAGTGGCTTCCGGCTCGGCTCGGCGTCGCGCTACTACCTCGACCACGTACACGACCTGATCTTCGGCTGGGACGACGAGAGCGACGCCGCGGTGCACGACGAGGACGGCCTGGTCACGACTGAGCTGATCGTGCTGCCGGACCTCGTCGGCTCGCTCGAGCAGATCGCCGAGCAGGGCCCGAGCGCTCTCCACACCGGCGACCTCGCGAAGCTCCTCAGCGCCGACGTGATCGCCCGCGGCGGCATCCTCGGCCCGGACGACCTGGCGGCGTACCGGCCGGTCGTGCGTCCGTCGCTGCTGAGCACGGTCGGTGACTGGACGTTCGGCACCAACCCACCGCCATCGGTCGGCGGCGTGTGCGTCACCGCGATGCTGCGGATGCTCGACGGCCGGCCGTACGGCGAGTGGGACGGCGACGACGTCGAGCACCTGATCCGGGTGCAGCGCGCCGTGCTAGGCCACCGGCTCCGGGTGCTGGACCACACCGATGACCTCGAGCGGGACGCCGCGGCCTTCCTCGAGCTCGTCGACCACGACCATCTCGCGGTGCTGGAGTCCGGGTCGACGGCTCACGTGTCGGCGACCGACAGCGACGGCGGGGCGTGCTCGGTGACGGTGTCGTCGGGCTACAGCTCCGGCATGATCGCCAAGGGCACCGGCATCTGGCTCAACAACTGCCTCGGCGAGCAGGAGCTCAACGCCCGGGGGCTGCACGGACTGCCGCCGGGGACCAGGCTGCTGTCCAACATGGCGCCGACCGTCGGCCGCCACGTCGACGGCTCGGCGATCGCGATCGGCTCGCCCGGGGCCGACCGCATCACGACGGCGATCGTGCAGGCGCTCGCGGGGTTCGTCAACGGGCGGATGGGACTCCAGCAGGCCATCAACCACCCGCGGGTCCACGTGCACCGGGCGGGCCGGCCCGAGGAGGTCGTCAAGACCGAGACCGACCTGACGATGTATTACGGCGGGGTCGCCGCGACCCTGCGGCGGCACGACGGGCATCTCGTGGCGGCCGCGGATCCGCGTCGGGATGGTGCCGTACGTCTCGTGCGTGCCGACCCGCAACGCGGGCCGGATGCGGTTTGATTGAGGGGTGTCCCCGGCACCCATCGTCATCGCCCACCGCGGAGTCCCCGGCGAGCGACTCGAGCACACCCGGCCGTCGTACCTGCTGGCGATCGAGCAGGGCGCCGACTACATCGAGCCCGACGTCGTCAGCACCAAGGACGGCATCCTTGTCGTCCGGCACGAGAACGAGATCGGCGGCACGACCGACGTCGCTGCGCGGCCGGAGTTCGCCGACCGCAAGGTCTCGAAGTTCGTCGACGGTGTCCCGCACACCGGATGGTTCACCGAGGACTTCACGCTCGAGGAGATCAAGACGCTCCGGGTCCGTGAGCGGCTCCCGGCCCTGCGCCCGCAGAACCTCCCGCTCGACGGCCTCGAGAAGATCCTGACGTTCGACGAAGTGCTCAACATCGCCGAGGACGCCAGCGAGGGGCGTGACGAGCCGATCGGGGTCTACGTCGAGACCAAGCACCCGACCTACTTCGCCGGCATCGGCCACGACCTCAACGACCTGCTGATCGCCAACCTCGAGCGCCGCCGGGTCAACCGCGAGGGCGCCAAGGTCATCATCCAGTCCATGGAGACCGGCAACCTGCGCCGCCTCCGCGACCGTACGCCGCTCCCGCTGATCCAACTGATGGACCGGCAGGGTGCGCCGTACGACCTGGTCGAGGCGCGTGACCGCAGGACGTACGCCGACCTGATGGCCCCACGGGAGCTGGCGGCCATCGCGTCGTACGCCGACGGCATCGGGCCCAACAAGAGCCAGGTCATCGCCCGTGACAAGAAGTACCGGCTGGCCGGCGAGACGGGCCTCGTCGGCCACGCTCACGACGTCGGGCTGCTGGTGCACATCTGGACGATGCGCAACGAGAACAACTTCCTGCCCACGGACCTGCGGACCAGCACCAACAAGGCCGCCCACGGCGATGCCGTGGGCGAGTACCTTGCGTTCTTCGACGCCGGGGTGGACGGCGTCTTCTCCGACTTCACGCAGACGGCTGTGACGGCACGCTCTCTGTGGCTGGCACGTCAGTAGCCTGCGCCCACACGGTCTGCGCGGCGGCCGGCTGCTCGGCGGGCACCAGGATCCACGCCACGATGTAGGCGACGATCACGGAGCCGAAGCCCAGGATCGAGAACACCGCGACGAGGACGCGGATCAGGCCGGCGTCCATGCCCGTGTAGTCGGCGAGGCCTCCGCAGACGCCTCCGAACCACTTGTCGTCACGGCTTCGGGTGAGCTTCTTCATGATCTTCAGGTCCTTCCGGGTTGAGTTCGATGGTGGGTTCGGGAGTGGCTTCGGGAGGGGCCTCCGGGGCCGGCACGGCTGCCTTGCGCTGGGCGGGACGGGTCTGCCACACCGTGGCGGCCACGCCCAGGGCGCCGAGGACGATCAGTACCCCCGAGGCCGTGAGGCCGAGCTCGCGCGGGGACAGCAGGTCTTGCTTCCACACGGCCCAGTTGCCGACGACTGACAGGAAGAACAGCCCGAAGACCAGGCCCTCCCAGCGGAACGAGTGGCGGGTCATCTGCGGATCACCTCGATACCTCCGAGTCGGTGGTGGACGTCGATCGTCAGGGCCGGCCCGGTCCCGGTGGCCACATAGTCGAGCTGGGTGTCGGTGCCGTCGACCTTGCGATCGAAGAGGCGGATCTCGCCGGCGTCGACGTCGGCCTTGATCGTCACGTTGAGGCCTTTGGGCACCGTGATCGTGGTGTCGCCGATGCCGGACTCGATCTCGACCGTCCGGCCGAGCAAGGCTTGAGGATTGGAGACCTCGGTGAGGTCGAGCTTGAGCTCCCCGATCCCGTGCTTGTAGTGGCCGCGCACGTCGGCGGCGGTCGCCAGCGTCGGGGCCTGGGTGCCGATCGGGCCGCTCGGCACCACCGAGCCGATCGCCAACGTGATCGCGAGGAGGACCCCGACGGCTATCAACGGGCCGCCATGACCCCACAGGGTGCTGACCAGGAGGCCGAGTGCCACGACGCCGAGAGCCACCGCGACGTACGTCGTCCAGTGCGGACTGTCGTGGTACGCGTTGTAGATGCCGGTCGAGGCGACGGCGATCGCTGCCACCGACAGCGTGAGCAGCGTCAGGGTCCACGAGCGTTCGCGCTTGGCCTTGGCGTACTTCTGGTTGGCCACGAGGCCGGCCTTGGCGGCGGCGAACTCCGGGCCGCGCAGGGACTCGTCCGCCGGGTCGACGCCGGGCGGCGCGTACTGCGTGGCGAGATCGGTCTCGGCCTGGCGCCGGCGGCGGGGGCGCACGACGATCAGGTAGTAGACGAACGCGATCGGCACCAGGACCCATGGCGCTCCGCCCCAGAACCAGCCGCCGTCACCGACGACGGCCACCACGGCGAGGACGACGGCACCGACGAGTCCGGCGACGCGCACCTGCTCCTCGTTCTTGTCGAGCTTGAACCAGTCGGCGGCGACGCTCTTGTCGTCGCCCTCCGCCGGCAGCAGGAACCACGCGGCGGCATAGATGATGATGCCGGCGAAACCGGCGATCGTGAGCACCGCGATGATGACCCGCACGATGACGGGGTCGATGTTGAGGTACTTCGCGGCTCCGGCGCACACACCGCCGACGATGCGGTCGTCCTTGGATCGCTTCATGTCGGTGATCGTGCGGATCCGGTGCGGATCGAAGTCGCCGTCCGGCGGCAAGGTGCGGGTGTCTTCTGCGTTCATACCCCCATCGTGTCCGAGGGCGGCCCTGCGGCACATCGGGTACGACCCTGAATCGCACCCGGGACTGCTCAGGGTGCGAGAGGGACGTTCCTGATGGCGCGCGCGTACGCGTACGTGTGACGATCATGGGGTGACCGAATACCGCCGCGCCTACCGACCAGCCGATCGCCGGCTCGTCGGCGGCGTCGCGACGGGTGTCGCCGAGCACTTCGGCATCCCGGTGCTCTACGTACGGCTGGCGTTCATCGTCGGCACGTGGTTCCACGGCATGGGCGTCATCGCCTATCTGCTGCTGTGGCGGTTCCTGCCGCTGCGCCAGCCCGACCTCTCGCCCGGGCTCGAGTCGGCGACCCGCCGCGGCCTGCGCACGAGCGGGCGTCCCGGCGCGTTCGAGGTGTTCCAGACGGTGGCGCTGGGCGCCGTGGGCGTCGGCGTGATGTTCATGATCCAGGCAAGCGGCCGGGGCATCGCCGGCAGCCTGTTCGCGCCGCTCCTGATCGGGGTCGTCGGCCTCGCCGTGATCTGGCGGCAGTTCGACGACGCCGCGTGGGGCCGCTGGATGCGCCAGACCAAGGGCTTCGGGTTCGCGATGCGCGTCGCCGCCGGGGCCGTGCTGGTCATCTCCGCAGGCATCTACTTCCTGAGCCAGGAGCGCGGCTGGAGCGCGATCGTCGACCTCGCGTCGGCCGTCGCGGTGGCCGGGCTCGGCCTGCTGCTGATCCTCGGTCCGTGGATCACCAAGCTGCTCGGCGACCTGTCGGAGGAGCGCCGTGAGCGCGTACGTTCGCAGGAACGCGCCGACGTCGCCGCACACCTCCATGACTCCGTGCTGCAGACGCTGGCCCTGCTGCAGAAGAACGCCGGTGACTCGGCCGTCGTGGCGACCTTGGCCCGCCGCCAGGAACGCGAGCTGCGGGCATGGTTGTACGGCAACGACGAGAAGCCCGGCGACTCGTTGGTCGCTGCACTGCGGGCCTCGGCAGCAGACGTCGAGGACGCGCACCGCGTGCCGGTCGAGGTCATCGCCGTCGGCGACGCGGCGCTCGATCCCGACGTCGCCGCGATAGCCAAGGCCGCCCGTGAGGCCATGATCAACGCCGCCAAGCACGCCCAGGTCGATCGCATCGACGTCTATGCCGAGGCTGATGGGCGTACGGTCGAGGTCTTCGTGCGCGATCGTGGCGTGGGCTTCGACACCGACACGATCGCCGAGGACCGCATGGGTGTGCGAGGCTCGATCATCGGCCGGGTCGAACGACACGGCGGCACCGTCACGATCCGTAGCAGCCCGGGGGAGGGCACCGAGGTCGCCCTCAGCGTGCCCGTCCGCACCGCCGACCCGACCCCGCCAGACTCCACCACCGAGCGCGTACCCACAGAAGAAGTGAGCCCATGACCACACTGCGCGTCGCGATCGTCGACGACCATGCGATGTTCCGCACCGGCGTACGCGCCGAGATCGACGGGCCCGTCGACATCGTCGCGGAGGCCGAGGACGTCGACAGCGCGGTCAAGGTCATCGCCGAGACCACGCCCGACGTCGTGCTGCTCGACGTGCACATGCCCGGCGGTGGTGGCCTCGAGGTCATCCGCCGGCTGCACCTGCGGCATCCCGACACCAAGTTCCTCGCGCTGTCGGTCAGCGACGCCGCCGAGGACGTCATCGGCATCATCCGCGCCGGCGCCCGGGGCTACGTCACCAAGAACATCTCGGGGCCCGAACTGCTCGACGCGATCAGCCGCGTCGCGCAGGGCGACGCGGTGTTCTCGCCGCGCCTCGCCGGGTTCGTCCTCGACGCGTTCGCCGGCACGATCGAGGTCGCGCAGGTCGACGAGGAGATCGACCGCCTGACCGAGCGGGAGCGCGAGGTCATGCGCCTGATCGCCCGCGGCTACGCGTACAAGGAGGTTGCCAAGGAGCTGTTCATCTCGATCAAGACCGTCGAGACGCATGTCTCGAGCGTGCTCCGCAAGCTGCAGCTCTCCAGCCGCCACGAGCTGACCCGCTGGGCCAACGACCGCCGCCTCATCTGAGCGCTGCGGCGACCTCCGCCTGAGCCTCGGCGTACGCCACCTCATGGCCTGGCGCCGCACCGCCCGAGAAGTTGAGGCCGGCGACGCCGTCGAGGTCCAACAGCTCCCGGCCAAGCGTGATGGCGGCGGCGATGCCTGCGGCCCTCGGGTCGTGGGCGTGGGCGATCGACGACAGGAAGCCGGGCGGCAGGACGAGGGTCGTGAACGACGCCAGGAGCGCCGCACTCGCTTCGTCGACGACCACCGGCACACACGCGATGAACGCGACGGTCACGCCGATGCTCCGGGCGTCGTCGATGAACGCTCGTACGGGCTCGGCACCGCCGGCATGGTTGACGAAGCAGACCTCGGCGCCGGCGCGTTGCTTCTGGAGCAGCCGCGCTGCCCGCCGTTCGACAGGTGGCGCCGCCGGAGACTCGCCGACCGACACGAGGTGCCCGGCCGCCTGCGCCAGCGCCGCCGTCTCGGTGCTGTCGAGGTCGAACACGGGTGCGGCGTCGGGCCGCGACCCGGTGAGCGTGTGATCGCCGGTGACGCAGTGGACCGCGGCGACACCGGCGTGCGCGAGGGCCGCGAGCTCACCCTCGAGGGCCACCCGGTTGCGGTCGCGGTTGTTGACGCCGCTCCACACCTCGAGGCCGGCGGCCTGGACCAGACCGGCACGGTACGCCGGAGGGAACTGCACGCGCGACGCCCCGCCGTCGCCGGCGAGTACGGCGTCGACGTGCCCGCGCAGCGCCGTGGCGCAGTCACGGATCGAGTCCGCCGAGAGCGCGGCAGCAGGCAGGTCCGCCACGACGACCCGGCCCTCGCGCAGGCGCTGCCGCATGGCGTCTGGTCGTGGAGCAGTGCTGTGGGGCACCGGTATGTCGTGCCAGCGCACGGTCGGCGTGTCGAGGAACACGCACGGCGCCGGGGAGACCTCGCAGGTGCCGTCGAGCCCGACGCCGCCGCACGGTCCGTGGACCATCGCCTTGGGGCAGCTGAGCAGCTGTTCAGCCGGGGAGGACATGGGCGACCCAGGTGCCGTCACGACGGACGTACTCGATGCGGCGGCTCGCGGTGTCGTCCCGGCCGGCCCAGAACGTCAGCCTGGTGGGACGGACGAGACGGCCGGTCCAGGTGTCGGGCGGCTCGTCCGGCTCGAAGCCGGCCCACCGGTCGATGCGCTCGGCCAGCGGCAGCGCTGCGAGCTCGGGGGTGTTGAGCCACGCGAGCCTGCGCAGGTAGTCCGACCGGTGTGCATACGCCCACGCCAGCTCGCTCGGGTCGACGTCCTCGGTGGTGCCCTGCACCGTGAGCTGCCGCTTGTGCTCCGGCAACGGGATGACGAGGGCGACGCGAGGGTGGGCGGCGATCTGCTCGAGCTTGCGCGACCGCGAATCGGTGTGGAAGTAGAACCCGGCGTCGTCGAGCTCGCTGAGCAGGACCGTTCGGGCGTCGGGACTGCCGTCGGCCGCCACGGTGGCGAGCGTCATCGTCGGGCGTACCGGGTCGTCGTTCGACGGGAGCCACGCCCGCAGGAGCTCCCAGGGGTCAGCCGGCCAGTCGTCGCCGTGGACGCTCACTTGCCGCCCGTGACGACCGTGGGCTCGACGAGCTTGCCGGGGTTGAGCAGCCCGTTGGGGTCTGTGGTCGCCGCGAGCTCGCGGCTGCGCTCGGGCATGTAGTCCACGAACCACTGGTGCGGGTTGTGGAACCCGACGCCCAGCGCGGTCAGCCGGGTGAACCCCGACCACACGTCGTCGGCACCGGTGTAGGGCGCCGTGAGCATCCCGATGGGTCGCCCACGCTGCCCCTCGAGGTGCAGCATCGCGCCGGGGTAGACCTGCTGCACCTCGTCGACCCGGTCGATCAGGGCGTCGCCGCTGACCTCGACGTGGAAGTACGTCTCGGTGGCCGCCTTCTGGAGCCACTCGATCGGGTGGTTGTAGCTCGTCATCGAGACCTTCATGGTCGGCTGGATGCCCTCGCGGACGGCCTCCACGGTGCCGCCTGCGGCCTCGACCAGGCGGGTCGCCTCGACCACGGTCGTGGGGTCGAGGATGGCCCGCAGGCTCGCCCGGCCCGGCGGCAGAGCGGTGTCGGAGGGCAGCGCGTCGGCGATCGTCGGCACGTCGGCCGAGACGAGCCGCGGGATCGGGTCGAGCTCGACGAGCGAGCGTACGAGGGCGAACGCGTCGTGGAAGTCCTCGAAGCTCGCATAGAACGCCTGCCAGGCCTGCTGCGGCTCGAGCGCCACGGTGACGCGCGCGATGATGCCGGTCGTCCCGTAGTTGTGCAGGTACGGCTCGGTGTCGGTGCCCTCGACG
Source organism: Aeromicrobium ginsengisoli (assembly GCF_004134905.2). Lineage (GTDB taxonomy): Bacteria > Actinomycetota > Actinomycetes > Propionibacteriales > Nocardioidaceae > Aeromicrobium > Aeromicrobium ginsengisoli. The sequence continues at coordinate 346,410 of NZ_SDPQ02000002.1, forward strand.
TGCACGAGGGCCGCGTCCGGTGTGGCGTGCACGACATCGAGCGCCGTGACATAGCCCTGGTGCAGCATGCCGTGCTTGATCGAGCCGGTGCCGCCGGAGCCGCCCGAGACGAACCCACCGATCGTGGACTGGACGGTCGACGGGAACATCAGCAGCTGTTGGCCGGTCTTGTTGGCGGCCTGCTCGATCGCGATCAGCGTGGCGCCCGCGTCGGCGGTGGCGTAGCCGTCGCCGATCTCGACGATCGTCCGGGCCTTCGACATGTCGAGGACGAGGCCGCCGGCCATCGGGATCGCCTGGCCGTAGTTTCCGGTGCCCTTGCCGCGCGGGGTGATCGGCACGCCGTGCCGGGTCGCGGCGCCGACCGCGAGCGCGATCTCCTCGGCCGTGGTCGGGGTGACGACGAGCTGAGCCCGGCCCAGCGGCAGCTGTTCCTTGACGACGGGCGACATCTCGGAGCCGTCGATCGAGGCGCGGTCGAGTGCCGCAGTCTCATCCGAGACCGCGGCGGCGCCCAACAGGTCACGCAGCTCGTGCGTGAGGGCGGTGACCCGGTCGGCGTCGACGGCCGGAAGTGTCTCGATGGTCATGCGGCGGTGCCTTTCGTAGGAGCAATCTGTCGCTCGACCCGGCTCGTGGCGACGAGCCGGCCGGCGTGGATCACGTGGCGGTCGGGGGAGGCGGAGGCGACGACCTCACCGAGACTGGCGCCGCGCACGGCGAGCAGCTCGGCCTTGGCACCGGGTCGCGGCCCGGCCTCGGGAAGGGACATGACGGACCGGGCGCCGTCGCCGATCGCGTGGATCGCCTCGTCGAGCGTCAGGTGGCCGGCCGTGACCAGCAGCGAGGCGGTCTCGAGCGCGTCGCCACGACCGACGGGGTTGAACGGGTCGCGGACGTTGTCGGCTCCCGCGCCGACGCGTACGCCGGCGTCGAGCAGGGCCCGCAATGCGGTGAGGCCACGAGGCGTCGAGGCAGCGTGCTCCCAGCCCTGCAGGTAGAGGTTGGTGATCGGCAGGCTGATGATGCCGATGTCGCTGGCCAGGACCTCGTCGATGACCTCGGCCAGCTCGTCGGGCGCCAGGGTGCCAAGGCGTACGCAATGGCCCGCGGACACCGGCTGGGTCCAGCCGCGCACGGCCCGGGCGAACTCCGGCATCGTCAGGGGCCCGTCGAGCGACTCGTCGGTGTGCAGGTCGACCGCGGCCCTGCGCCGCTTGGCGATCCCGAGGACGCGGTGCAGCTCGGCCAGTGGGTCGATCGCCATGTGAGGCGCTCCGCCGACGAGGTCGAAGCCCGCGTCGAGGGCTGCCTCGTAGACGGACTCGTCGATGAGCTCGCTGCCGAGTGCGACGAGCTGCAGGTCGATGAGGTCGGCGAGCTCGTCGCGCACCTCGACCAGGGCGCGTACGCCGCGCAGCGGGTCACCCGTGCGGAGCAGGTCGACGTGCGAGCGGATCGCGGTCGTGCCGTGCTGGAGCATGTCGAGCGCCTGGGCACGCGCGCGTTCGACGATGTGCTCGGTGGCCATGTCGGTCGTGTGCCTGACCCACGACTCGACCGCGAGTCCGAGGTCGCCCATCGGCGGATTGATCTGGTCCCAGCTGCGGGCCTTGTCGAGGTGGGCGTGCGGCTCGGCGGGGGCGGTCAGCACGACGAATCCGGTCAGGTCGAGCTCGTGGGCCGCGGCGCTCGCCGTCCCGGCCGGTACGACCTGGGCGACGGTGTCGCCGTCGAGCACGACGTCGACCGCGCTGCCGTCGGCCAGCCGGGCGCCCCGCAGGACGTCGAGCGGCCGGGGCAGGTTCATACGCGGGATCCGCGGTTCTGTCGCACCTCAGTGAGACTAGGCACACCACATTTCTCGGGCATGAACCGTTCGTTTCATCGCGTTAACTCTCTGTTGCCGACCCCGGAATGCGCGATTTCGCCCTCTACTGTTCACGACACATGAACGAGCCCACGAGTGACCTCAGCGTCCGGGTCGACGGTCGGACCGACGTCGGCGCCGACCTCGTCGTGCTCGATCTCGTACGTGCTGACGGTGGTGCGTTGCCGCTCTGGGCGCCGGGCGCGCACGTCGACGTTTTGCTGCCGTCCGGCCTGGTGCGGCAGTACTCCCTGTGTGGCACGGAGCCTGATCACTGGCGCATCGCGGTGCTGCGGGAGGCGGCCGGCCGGGGTGGCTCGGCGTGGCTGCACACCAACGCGCAGGCCGGCTCGGTGCTCGGCATCGCGGGGCCGCGCAACCACTTCGCGTTCGAGGCGACCGGCGCACCCGTCGTGCTGATCGCCGGCGGCGTGGGCATCACGCCGATCCTGCCGATGGCGGTCGCAGCCGTCGCCGCTGGTGCCGACGTCGTGCTGCACTACGCCGGGCACGAGGGCCGCATGGCGTTCGTCGACGAGCTCGTCGCATTGCTCGGCGACCGTCTGGTGCTGCACGTGGCCGAGCGTGGCCAGCGCCTCGACGTCGATGCGGTTCTGGGGGCGGCCGCTGGTGCGGTCGTACGTTGCTGCGGTCCGGCCGGGCTGGTCGATGCCGCGGAGCGGGCCGCCGAGGCGTACGGGCTGGACTTCCACGCCGAGCGGTTCGTCGCCGAGCCGCTGAGTGCCCCGGTGTGGGCCGGCGACTTCGAGGTCGAGATGGCCTCGAGCGGCCTGACCGTCACGGTGCCGCCGGACCGGAGCATCCTCGAGGTCGCCGAGGAGAACGGGGTGTTCGTGCTGTCGAGCTGCCACGAAGGGACCTGCGGCACGTGCGAGACGCCGGTCCTGGAGGGCGACGTCGACCACCGCGACTCGATCCTCACGCCGTCCGAGCGTGAGCGGGGCGACCTGATGTACATCTGCGTCTCCCGCGCAGCGTGCCCCCGACTTGTCCTGGAGCTGTGACATGAGCGAGCGAAGCATGACTCAGCTCTTGGTCACCGATGCACGACTCATCACCGTCCCGGCGGGCACCGACGACCCCGGCTACGTCGAACGCGGCTGGCTGCGGGTCGCCGACGGCGTGATCGTGGAGATCGGCGACGGCGCTGCTCCACCTGCAGGCACCGCCGAGGTGCTCGATGTCGACGGGGCATTCGTCGCACCGGGCTTCGTCTCGTCGCACAGCCACCTGTTCACCAGCGCGAGCCGGGGGCTCGGCGTCACCGAGACGCTCTACGGCTGGTGCGACTCGATGCTCGGCCTGATCCGGCACGCGACCGGCGACGACATCTACTGGACGACGCTGCACGGCGCGTTGGACTTCCTCACGCACGGCGTCACCACGGCGTACGACTTCACGGATCCCCGCATCCCGTGGGAGCCGATGATCGAGGGTCGTCGCCAGGTCGTGGGCGCCCTGCGGCCGGTCGACTACCAGCTGCGGCAGATCGACGCCAAGGCCGACGCGGGGCTGCGGTTCGTCAACTCGATCCCGCTCGACGATGCGTCGGGCGGGTCCGAGGACGTGCTCGCACGACTGGCAGAGGTCGTGGCGCACGTGCGTACGCTCGACCCGGCGCTTGCGCTCGGTGCGGCGGTCACCGGCGCCGTGCAGTGGTCCAACCGGGCCGATGCCGCCGAGATCGAGGTCGAGGCGATGCGCCGGTTCGGCCTCATCAACCAGGCGCACTTCCTCGAGACCCGCGAGGCGACCGAGCTGCAGCAGGCCAAGTTCGCGCTCTACCGCGACGCCGGCGCCCTGGGCCCCGGCATGATCTTCGGGCACTTCATCCAGACGACACCCGAGATCATCGGCGCCGTGGCCGACGCCGGTGCAGGCATGTCCTGGCAGCCGGCGTCCAACGGCCGGCTCGCCTCGGGCGTCGCGGACGTCCCGGCGATGCTCGCGGCCGGCATGACCGTCGGCATGGGCCTCGACGACCAGGCGTGCACCGACGTCTCGGACCCGTGGCAGAACATGCGGATGGGCATGGCGCTCGTCCGCGCGCAGACCGGCCGGCCGCTCGACATGATGCCCGAGACCGTCCTGCGCCTGCACACGTTGGGCGGCGCCGAGCTGCTGGGCGTCGCCGACCGGGTCGGCAGCCTCGAGGTCGGCAAGCTCGCGGACTTCGTCGTGGTCGATCCGGTCGACCCCGACATCGGTCCGCTGTGGCACCCGGTCCGCAACTACGTGCTGTCGTGCGGGCAGCGCAACCTCAAACGTACGTACGTCGGAGGGCGGCTCGTCGCGCAGGACGGCCGCCCGGTCAACCCGCTGGCAGCCGAGTCGCGGGCCAAGGTACGTGAGGTGCTCGGGCGCCTTGCGGCGAACCACGGCCACCCTGCGTAACAGGGCTCCGCGCAACGGGAGGTCTCATGTTTCGCGATCCCGGAACATGTGTTGCAAAAGGTTACGGTCATGACACTTCGGTGAAATGTCCCGCTCGTAGCGTCGTTCTTGTTCGATTCCCACGCTTGAGAGCGAGCCGCTGTGGCCCTGACATCTCCCGCCACGCCGTCCGTGGCGACGACGCCGCCCGGCACCCTGATCGACTTCCGGGACGTCGCGATGCGCTTCCCGAACGGGACGGTCGCGCTGTCGGGTGTCGACGTCAACGTCCGTCGCGGCGAGTTCGTCACGGTGGTCGGGCCGTCGGGCTGCGGCAAGTCCACGCTGTTGCGGATCGCCTCGGGCCTCGAGCGGGCCAGCGAGGGGACCGTCACGGTCAACACCGACCGGATCGGCTTCGTGTTCCAGGACGCGACGCTGCTGGCGTGGCGCGACGTGCAGCGCAACGTCGAGCTGCTCGCCGAGCTGGCCGGCGAGCGCAAGAACAAGCGCCGCGCCAAGGCCGATGCCGCGATCGAGCTGGTCGGGCTCAGCGGGTTCGAGAAGCACCTGCCCAAGCAGCTGTCCGGTGGCATGAAGATGCGGACGTCCCTCGCCCGGTCGCTGACCCTCGACCCCGAGCTGTTCTTGTTCGACGAGCCGTTCGGCGCCCTCGACGAGATCACCCGTGAGCGACTCAACGACGAGCTGATCCGGCTCTTCGTCAAGCAGGGCTTCGCCGGGATGTTCATCACCCACTCGGTCTCCGAGGCGGTCTACCTGTCCACCAAGGTCGTCGTGATGTCGGGCCGCCCCGGCCGCATCGTCAAGACGATCGACATCCCGTTGCCGATGCCACGCGATCCCGACGTGCGTTACACCGCGGAGTTCGCGGAGCTGGTCGGCGAGGTCTCGCACGCGCTGAGGGAGGGGCACGCATGACCGACACCGTCGTGACCGAGCCGTCGGCGGTCGTCGCCGAGATCACGCCCGCACGGCCTTCGGTGCCCAAGCGGGGCTTCGGCTCGCGTGTCGTGTCGGCGGCCGTGTCGGCGCTGCCGCCCCTCGCGGTGTTCGCGTTCCTGATCGGCCTCTGGTACGCGCTCAACGCCTGGGTCGTACGCCCGAAGTTCCTGCTCCCGCGCCCGGACCAGATCATCAGCGACGGGTTCATGAACGACCTGACCCGCCAGCAGATCATCGACGGCGTCTGGCAGACCAGCAAGGTCGTCGTGACCGGCCTCGTGATCGCCGCGGCGATCGGCATCGCGTGGGCCGTGGCGATGTCGCTCGGCACGTGGATCCAGCGGTCCACCTACCCGTACGCCGTGATCCTGCAGTGCATCCCGATCCTCGCGATCGTGCCCTTGATCGGCGTCTGGTTCGGCTACGAGTTCAAGGCGCGCGTCGTGGTCTGCGTCATGATCGCGCTGTTCCCGATGGTGTCCAACACGCTGTTCGGCCTGCAGTCGGTGGATCGGTCGCAGTACGAGCTGTTCCAGCTGCAGCGTGCCGAGCGTTGGACCGTGCTGACCAAGCTGATGTTCCCGGCGGCGCTGCCGGCGATCTTCGTCGGCCTCCGCACGTCGGCCGGCCTGTCGGTCGTCGGCGCGATCGTCGGCGACTTCTTCTTCCAGCGCGGCACGCCGGGCATCGGGGCGCTGCTCCAGACGTACGCCCGGGTGCTCGACTACACGCAGCTGTTTGCCGCGATCCTCGTCGCCGCGCTGCTCGGCGTTGCGATGTTCGGCCTGTTCGGCCTGCTGTCCAAGCTCGTCGTCGGTCGTTGGTACGAGCCCGTCAAGTAACCCCTCGACTTCCCCGGAAGACCCCCACCCCTGCACCGAAAGCGAGACACGTCATGCGCAGTAGAACAACCCGCCGCGTCGCGGCCGTCGCGGGACTCGTCGCCCTGTCGACGGTCCTGACGGCTTGTGGCTCATCCGACGACAAGGACACCAAGGCGAGCGCGGCGAGCGCCACGGTCGACCTGGCCAAGGCCGGCTGCCCGGCCACCATCGTGGTCCAGACCGACTGGAACCCCGAGTCGGAGCACGGTCACCTCTACGAGATGTTCGGCCCTGACGCCAAGATCGACGCGGGCAAGAAGTCCGTGTCCGGCACGCTGATGCTGGACGGCAAGTCGACCGGTGTGAAGCTCGAGGTGCGCGCGGGCGGTCCCGCGATCGGATACACCGGGGTGGGGGCCCAGATGTACACCGACAAGTCGATCACGATGGGCTACATCACGACGGACGACCAGATCGCCAACTCCAAGAAGACCCCCACCAAGGCGTTCTTCGCGCCGCTCGACGAGAGCCCGATCATGGTCATGTGGGACCCCAAGACCTACCCGGACGTCAAGAGCGTCAAGGACATCAAGGCGGCGCTCGACAAGTCCGGCGGCGTGTGGCGCTACTTCGCCGGCTCGGCCTACCAGGACTACCTGCGTGACGCCGGGTTCGTGTCCAAGAAGAGCCAGGACTCCAGCTACGACGGCACGCCGGCCAACTTCGTCGCCGCAGGCGGCAAGGACATGCAGCAGGGCTTCGCCTCGGCCGAGCCCTACATCTACGAGCACGAGATCAAGAACTGGGACAAGCCGGTCAAGTACGCGCTGGTCTCCGAGACCGGCTGGAACCCGTACCAGTCCGAGATGGCCGTGCGTACGGCTGACTTCACGAAGCTGACGCCGTGCCTCAAGGCGCTGACGCCGGTGCTGCAGCAGGCCGAGGTCAACTACTTCGCCGACCCGAAGGCCGCGGACGCACTGATCCAGGACCTCGTCGCGCAGTACAACACCGGCTGGACCTACAGCCCCGGCGTGGCGGACTACTCGCGCAAGACCATGATCGACATCGGTCTGGTCAGCAACGGTGACAACAAGGCGATCGGCGACTTCGATCCGGCCCGCATGTCCACGTTCTTCGACACCGCTTCGAAGATCTACACCAAGCTCGGCACCGACATCGATCCCAGTGTCACCGCCGAGGACCTGTACACGAACGACTTCATCGATCCCTCCATCGGTCTGAAGTAGCTCGCGGCAGGTTCACGACGTGGCGTCCCCGGTCGGCTGTCGGCCGGGGCGCCACCTCACCTGGAGGACACGATGACCCGCAAGTTCGCCGAGCTGACCGGCCCCGAGACGCTCGAGATGCTCGAGGCCGACTCGGTGCTCGTGCTGCCGATCGGTGCGATCGAGCATCATGGCCCGCACCTGCCGCTGGTCACCGACGCCCTCATGGCGGAGGCCGCGGCGGAGGCGCTCGTGCCCCGTGCCGTGGACGCCGGGATCGACGCGTGGCAGCTGCCGACGATGTCGGTCGGCAAGTCCGACGAGCACAGCTGGGCGTCGGGGACGCTGTGGCTCACCGCGTCGACCCTGATGGAGACCCTCGTCGACCTCGGCCGGTCGGTGGCGACGACGCCGGCTCGCAAGCTCGTGTTCCTCAACGGGCACGGTGGCAACGTGGCGCTGCTGCAGGTCGCCAACCGAGAGCTGCGCCGGCGGTTCGGTCTGCAGACCTTCACGATGCCGGCGTTGCGCGTGCGGGCGGCGAGCGGCGTCGAGGGCGAGCCGGAGGAGCACGGGCTCGGCATCCACGGTGGCTACTCCGAGACGTCGATCGTGATGCACCTGCGGCCCGACCTCGTGCACGAGGACCGTTTCGTCACGGTCCTGCCCTTGGAGCTCGCGGCGTACGAGCACATCGGCTTCAACGGCAAGGCGGTCACGTTCGGCTGGCTGAGCGATGACTTCGGGCCGCACGGGATCGTCGGCGATCCGACCGGCGCCAGTGCGAAGGCCGGCAAGCAGATGTTCGAGGAGAGCATCGACGCCGGGCTCGAGGCGCTGCAGGAGATCGACCGGTTCAGCCTGCCGCCGCGCGCCGTGCCAGCAGCCGACTGAGGTCGCCGGCGATCGTCCGCTCGTCGGCGTGCACGAGCGCGCCATGACGTACGACCGGGCGGCCGGCCACGACGACGTCGCGCGGACGCCGGCCCGGTGCCGCCCAGAGCAGCCCTGCGACGGGATCCGCGACGCCGGCGTCGGCCACGCCGGAGACGTCCCACACACAGAGGTCGCCGGCCGAGCCGGTGCCGAGGTGGCTGAGCTCGGGGCGACCCAGCCCGATTGCCGAGCCGCGCGTCGCCATGTCCAGCGCCGTGCGGGCGGGCAGCTGCGGACCGACCAGGCCCGAGACCTGCATCGCGAGCCGGGCGTCGGCCAGCAGGTGCCCGGCGTCGTTGGAGCCCCCTCCGCTCGTGCCGAGGCCCAGCTGGATCCCCGCCGCGAGCAGCTCGTGGACCCGGGCGATGCCCCAGCCCATCGGGACGTCGCAACCGGGCGCGTGCGTCCCGGTGGCCCCTGACTCGGCGATCCGCCGGGTCTCGTCGGGCGTGACGTCGACCAGATGCGCGATCGTGACGTCGGGCGCGAGCCAGCCCCACTCGTCGAGGAGGTCGATCGGCCGTCGGCCGTAGCGCTCGAGCGCGATCGCGACGTCCACCTGCTCGTTGGCCTGCGTACGTCGGCGCAGTCCGTGCGTGCGAGCCACCTCGGCCAGCGCGGCGAACGTCGCCTCGCCGTCGCTGTGCACGCCGGCCGGTCCGACCGCGACCTGCAGCAGGCCGTCGGGGGTGACCCCGCCGTGCGGGACGAGCGCCGAGGCGATCGCGTCCGCTGAGGCCCCGGCCCAGTCGGGGTCGTCACGGGCTGACCCGCGTACGAACACCAGCCGGCCGCCGAGAGCGCGAGAGGCGTCTGCGGTGGCGCGCGCGATCGCAACGGTCGCGTCGATCGGTGCCCCCATCGGCCAGTTGAGGTGGTGGTCGGCGACGGTCGTGACGCCCGACAGGAGCGACTCGGCGATACCGACCGACGCCGCGGCGTGCGCGAGCTCCGCGTCGATGCCGGCGGCGTTGTAGGCCGCCGCCATGGCCGGCAGCCATTCGGCCATCGGCACGCCTCGCGTGCCCGGCAGCGTGCGGAAGGCGCTCTGCAGCAGGTGATGGTGGGCGTTGACCAGTCCCGGCGTGACGACACAGCCGGATGCGTCGAGCGTCGTGACCGTCTCGGACCCGTCGTCGAGCGCGACGTCGTCGGCGTGCTCAACGCCCGGCCCGGCCAGCACCGCGACCGCACCGGTGACGACCAGCGTCACTGCGTGATCATCCCGCCGGTCACGTTGAAGGCCTGACCGGTCAGGTAGGTGGCGTCGGGGGAGACGAGGAACCGGACGAAGCCCGCGACGTCCTGGGGCGCGCCGAGGCGCCCCAGCGGCGACTTCGCCGACCACGCGGCGACGTCCTCCTCGGTGCGGGTCGCGGCGCCCATCTCGGTGAGGATGTAGCCGGGGCACAGGGAGTTGACCGTGATCTGGTGAGGTCCGAGGTCAGCCGCCGCCGACCGGGTGACCGAGACGACGGCGGCCTTGGAAGCGGCGTAGCCGAGCTCGTTCAGGCCGCCGGTCTTCGCCGCCATGCTGGCGATGTTGACGATCGCGCCGCCACCGCCTTGGGCGATCATGGCGCGGGCCGCCGCCTGCATCGTGAACACCGTCGCCCGGGCGTTGATCGCGAGGGTGCGGTCCCAGTCGTCGACGGTCAGGTCGAGCAGGCTCGCGAAGCGCAGGATGCCGGCGTTGTTGACGAGGATGTCGACGCCGCCCAGGGCGTCTGCCGCCTCGTCGACCGCTGCCATCGCCGCTGCGGCGTCGGCCAGGTCGACGCCCACGAACGTACCGCCGAGCTCAGCGGCTGCTGCGGGTCCTGCGTCGCCTGGCAGGTCGAGGATCGCGACGGATACCCCGTCGTCGGCGAGCCGGCGGGCGATCGCGGCTCCGATGCCCCGGGCGCCGCCGGTCACCACCGCACGTCGTCCCGAGATGTCTGAGCCCATGTGACCAGCATGGTGGCTGCGGGCGGGTCGTAGGCCGCTTCGTGCGTGAAATTCACACACACGCAACACCGGGGTTTCCTGCCGCCGTTCAGGGGTGGAGCGACGCTCCCTTGAACGTCTTGTCGACGCCGTTCCTGGGTCCGTGGACCGCGATGCCGACGAGGTCGAGGTCGTCGCGGCCCACTGCTCGTACGGCCGCGCGGTTGTCGCGGTCGTTGCCCGTCGCGAACATCTCGCGGGTGTAGACCGCTGTCGCCAGGTCCCGCACGACAGCCTTGGCGTGCGCCGCCTTGAGCTGCGCCGAGTCGCCGGCGAACACGACGATGGGCTGCCGGATCATCGGCAGGTACTCCGTGCCATCGGCGTCCTCGTAGGGGTCGCCGATGAGGTCCTTGTCGGTCGCGATGCCGCTGATGAGGAACGCCGTGACGTTGAGCGCCTGCCACGGTGCGAGGTCCTCGTGCAGCAGCACGGCGACCTTGGTGTCGAATCGGATGGGTTCGAGGGTGTCGTCCATGCCTCCAGAGTCACCTGTCGGGGTGGTGGGGGTCTTGTACATTCCTGACATGACCGGCGAAGAGCACGTCCGCGCGTGGCGCCCGGCAGTTCCGGGCGTCGGCGAGGTGCTGCACGCGCACTTCACCGAGCACGCCTACCCGGCGCACACGCACGCGTACTGGACGGTCCTGCTCATCGACACGGGCGGCGTCTCGTACGAGCTGGAGCGCACGCCTCACGACGCCCCGCCGCGATCGCTGACGCTGTTGCCACCGCACGTGCCGCACGACGGCAGGGCGGCTGTGCCGGGCGGCTTCGACAAGCGGGTCGTCTACCTCGACGAGCGGTGGCTGCCGCTGGAGCTCACCGGCGCGGCGGTACGCCAGCCGACGCTGCTGGACGACGAGCTCGTCTCGGCCGTCGGTCGGCTGCACCGCTCGCTGGCCTCGCCCGGTGACGAGCTCGAGGCCGAGTCGCAGCTCGCCGTCATCAGCGAGCGAATGAGCCAGCACCTCGACAGCTCGATCGAGCCGCGCCACCGCAGCGCGGAGCCCCGGCTCGCCCGCCGGCTCCGCGAGGTGCTCGACCGTGACCTCACGGACGTACCGACCCTCGAGTCCCTCGCCGCCGAGCTCGAGGCGCACCCGACGCAGCTCATCCGGGCGTTCGGGCGCGAGTACGGCCTGCCGCCGCACCGCTACGTCACCGGCCGGCGCGTCGATCGCGCCCGTGCACTGCTGCTCGACCGGGTGCCGCCGGCCGAGGTCGCGGCTGCCGTCGGCTTCTACGACCAGGCGCACCTCACGCGTCACTTCCGCGCGACGCTCGGGGTGACCCCCGCCGCGTACGCCCGCGCCGCCGCCTGAGCGAGAGCTCACGGCCATACGTGACAGTGCGGCAGAATGGCGGATGTGCAGGTTGACGTCCTCGGACCGTTGCGAGTGCGCGCCGATGATCAGGACCTCGATCTCGGCGGGCCGCGCAACCGCGCCCTCGTGGCACGTCTGGCGCTCGACGCGGGTCGCCCGGTCGCCGCGACCACGCTGATCGACGATCTCTGGGGCCTCGACGTGCCGACCGACGCGACCAACGCCCTGCAGTCGATCGTGTCCCGCACGCGCAGGCGGCTTCCGGATGGTGCACTCGAGTCGACCCCGGCCGGATACGTCCTGCAGTGCGCCACCGTCGACGCCCTCGAGTTCGAGCGGCTCGTGGCGGCCGGCCGCGCCGGCGAAGCCCTTGCGCTGTGGCGGGGCGAGGCGTTCGCGGACGTCGCCGAGTTCCCCTTCGCACCGTCGGCGGCGCACCGGCTCGGAGAGCTGCGGCTCACGGCCGTGGAGTCGAGCCTGCGGGACCGCGTACGTTCAGCGCACGACCTCGCCGTGGTCGCGGAGCTCGCGGACCTGACGACGGCACATCCTTATCGCGACTCGTTCTGGGTGCTCTACCTGACGGCGTTGGCCGCACGTGGTCGGGCCAACGAGGCGCTCACGGCGTACGACCGGCTGCGCGGCATGCTGGCCGAGGAGCTCGGCGCCGATCCGTCGCCGGAGCTCCAGGAGCTGCACCTGTCGATCCTGCGCGGAGAGCACGGTGCCCGCCGCAGCCACCCGGCACTCCCGTCGGCGCTGACCACGTTCGTCGGCCGCGAAGGCGCGATCGCCGACTTGCAGGCGGCACTCGTCGACCACCGGCTCGTGACGATCCTCGGACCCGGCGGTGCGGGCAAGACCCGGCTCGCCGTCGAGTCCGCCCGTGCGGCGCTCGACCGGTTCGAGGATGTCTGGCTCACCGAGCTCGCGCCGGTGACCGGCAGCGACGGCATCCTCCAGGCGATGCTGTCGGCGATGGGACTGCTCGAGGTGTCGGTCCTCGACCGACCGTCCACCGCGCCGCGGCCCGACGAACGTACGCGCCTCATCGATGCGGTCCACGACGTCGAGGGCCTGCTGCTGCTCGACAACTGCGAGCACCTGGTCGGCGCGGTCGCCGAGATCGCCGAGGACGTCCTGGCGCATGCCCCCAAGCTGAGGATCCTGGCGACGAGCCGTGAGCCGCTGCGCATCATCGGCGAGTTCGCCTATCAGCTCAGCCCGCTGACGATGCCGCACCCGGGCAGCACGATCGACGAGGCGATGGAGCACAGCGCGATCCAGCTGTTCGTGCTCCGCGCGCAGGCGGTCGACCAGTCGTTCGTGCTGACCGCCGAGACGATGCCGGCGGTGCTGGAGATCTGCGAGCGCCTCGACGGTCAGCCCCTGGCAATCGAGCTCGCAGCGGCCCGCCTGCGTACGCTCACGGCTCCGCAGGTCGCGGCCCGGCTGTCCGACCGCTTCCGCCTGCTGACCGGCGGCAGCCGCACCGCCCTGCCGCGCCACCGCACGCTGCGCGCCGTCGTCGAGTGGAGCTGGGACCTGCTCGACGAGGCCGAGCGCGACCTCGCCGAGCGGCTTGCCGTCTTCCCGGGGGGCGTGGCGGCCGAGAGCGCCGCTGCCGTCTCCGTGGCCGGCGATCGTACGGAGGAGCTGCTCGACTCGCTCGCCGACAAGTCCCTGCTGGTGCCGGTGCGCGGCGAGACGCCGCGATTCAGGATGCTCGAGACGCTGCGGGAGTACGGCGTGGAGCGATTGGTCGAGCGCGGCACCGCCGAGGCGGTCCGGGAGGCGCACCTGCACTACTTCCTCGACGTCGCCGAGCGGCAGTCCGGCCGACTGCGCGGCGGTGATCAGGTGGCTGCGGTCCGGGCGATGGACCTCGAACGCGCCAACGTCATGGCCGCCCTGCGGTTCGCGGTCGACCGGCACGATCGACCCGCCGCTGCTCGTCTGGTCACCGCGTTGTCGTGGTACTGGTCGATCCGTAGTCAGCACATCGAGGCGTGCTCGTGGGCCGATGTCGTCCTGGCGCTGCCGGGTGAGGCCGATCCGGCGAGCGAGATCTGCATCGAGGCGTTGTCGTTGACGGGGGTGCTGGTTCTGGCGAGCCACGAGGGCAACGACCGTGACCCCGAGTGGCAAGGTTCGGTCGACCGCATCCTGGCGATCTGGGACGCCCACCACCCCGAGCACCAGGTGGTCGACGTCGTGCTGGCGACGATGGCGTTCTTCGACGTCGTCGGGGACCGCGAGCTGCCCAGGGCCGGCGATCAGTGGACCAGGTCGATGATCAACCTCATGCAGATCGTGATGCTCGACAACGAGGGCCGCGTGGGCGAGATCGTCGAGCTCCTCGAGCCGACGATCAACGACTTCCGCGAGCTCGGCGACCGCTGGGGCCTTGCCATGGCACTGTCGCAGCAGGGCATGGTGCAGTCGCTCGACGGCCGCTACGCCGAGGCGCTGGCCTCGTGGGAGGAGGCGATCCCGCTGCTGCACGAGCTCGGCGCGGGAGAGGACGCCGACTTCTCGACGATGCAGGTGACCGGTCTGCGGATCGCACTCGCCGAGGGCGACACCGGCGAGCTCCGCGACGGACTGCTGGCCTCGCTGGCGAACGCGCGTCGTGACGGCGATCGTCGCCACGAGCTGACGACGCGGATCAGCCTCGCCCACCTGGAGCACTGCGCGGGGGACGACGAGGCGGCGAGCGACCACCTCGACTACGTCCTGCAGAACCTCGACGCGGTGTCCACGTTCGGTGGCGGGCAGATGGAGGCGGTGATCCGGGCCGGCCTCGTGGTGACCTGCTCCGCGTACGACCTCGACGCCGCCCGCGCCGAGCTCGCGACCGCCTCGCGGATCGGCAGGCGTACGCGCGACATGCCGGTCATCGCGCAGGTCGCTTCGTCCGCCGCGATCCTCGCGCACCTCGACGGCGACGACGAGCGGGCCGCCAAGGTGCTGGGCGCCTCCGAGGCGATCCGCGGCCGCGCCGACCTCATGCACGTGGACCTGCACGACCTGCGTGCCAGCCTCCGTGCGTCATTGGGCGACGTGCGCTACGAACAGCTGCACGCCGAAGGCCGCTCACTCGTACGTGACGACGCGATCGACTTCGCCCTCCCCACCTGAGCGGTGACTTGGTCGCCCATCAGGCATGCCAATGGGCGACCAGCTCACCGCCCCGTCAACGAAGCGGTGAGCCAGTCGCCCATCAGGCGGGCGGAAGCGCGACTCACTCACCGCCCAGGGGAGGGGTCAGGCCTTCGTGCGGTACGCCCTGACGGCCAACGGTGCGAACACCGCGAGGATCAGGCCGGCGGTGCCGAGCGCGATGAACGCGTCCTCGGCGACGGGACCACCCGTGAGCAGGCCGCGCACGGCGTCCGTCAGGTGGGTGACCGGGTTGACGTTGACCCAGGCCCGCAGCCAGCCGGGCATCGTGTCCGCCGAGGCGAACATGCTCGAGCCGAACGTCAGCGGGAACAGCGCCATGAACCCGATGCCCTGCACCGAGCCGGCCTCGCGGGAGACCATGCCGAGCCAGATCGCGATCCAGCACAGGCACCAGGCGAACACCAGGACGAGCAGGCACGCGGCGAGCACGTCGAGGACCGAGGTGCTGGTCCGGTAGCCCATCAGGAAGCCGGCGATCAGGCTGATGCCGATCGTGATGCTGTAGCGCAGGCACTCCGCGATCGTGGCGCCGACCAGAGGTGCGGACCGGGCGATCGGCAGCGACTTGAACCGGTCGAACACGCCTTCCTTGATGTCGGTGTTGAGGTTGACCCCGATCGAGATCGTGCTGAACAGCACGGTCTGGATCAGGATGCCGGGCAGCACGAACTGCAGGTAGTCGTGCGTCGATCCGGCGATCGCGCCGCCCAGGACGTACACGAAGATCATCAGGAACAGCACGGGCTGCAGCGTCACGTCGAAGAACTGCTCGGGGTGACGCATCATCTTCTTGACCGAGCGGCCGGCGAGCGTCAGGGAGTGCCGAGCCCAGGGCAGGGACGACGGAGGACGCTGCTCGATCGCGTCCGGGAGGGTGATGGTCGAGGTCATGAGACGGGCTCCTTGTCGAGGTCGGCGGGAGCGTCATCAGGGACGCCCTTGCCGGTGAGGGTGAAGAAGACCTCGTCGAGGCTCGGCAGCTTGAGGGCGATCTCCGTGACGGGGATGCCGCGGGCGGCGAGGTCGACGACGATGTCGGTGAAGTCCTTCTCGTCCTCGATCGGTGTCGTGAGCAGCCCACGGGTGGGCTCCTCGACCGGTCGGCCGGTGATGCGGCTGAGGACGGCTCGGATGTCTGCGGTGTCGCGGACGTTGGTCGGGCGCACCTGGAGGGAGCGGCCGCCGACGATCTGCTTGAGCTCGGCGGCGGTGCCGTGGGCGATGACCTTGCCGAGGTCGATCACGGTGATCGCGTCGGCGAGAGCGTCGGCCTCCTCGAGGTACTGCGTGGTCAGCAGGACGCTGGTGCCCTCGGCGGTCAGCATGCGGACGAGGTTCCACACATCGTCCCGCTTGCTGGGGTCGAGGCCCGTGGTCGGTTCGTCGAGGAAGATCACCTCGGGTCGGCCGACCAGGCTCGCGGCGAGGTCGAGGCGGCGCCGCATGCCTCCTGAGTACGTCTTGATGCGGCGGTCGCCGGCCTCGGTGAGCCCGAACTGGCCCAGCAGCTCCGTCGCGCGTGCTCGAGCGTCGGGGCGGCTGAAGTCCAGGAGCCGTGCGAACAGCTCGAGGTTCTCCCGGCCGGTCAGCTGCTCGTCGACCGAGGCGTACTGCCCCGTGAGGCCGATCGAGCGACGGACCGCGGTGGGGTCGAGCAGGACGTCGTGGCCGGCAACGGTCGCGTGACCGGCGTCGGGCTGCAGCAGCGTCGCGAGGATGCGGACGGCAGTGGTCTTGCCCGCACCATTGGGCCCGAGGACTCCGAGGACGGAGCCTTCGGGAACGGCAAGGTCGATGCCGTCGAGAGCGATGGTGTCGCCGTAGTGCTTCGTGAGCCCTTCGGCTTTGATGGCGTAGTTGGTCATGTCCACCATGCTGGTCGGCGCGACTTGCAGCCCGCTGTCATCGCGCTGGCGGCCCTGACAGCGCCTGACAGCGAGTTCACCCGTCGGCAACCTCCCGGGTCTAGCCTGTGGGAATGAACGAGCCACACCTGATCGTGCTCTTCGGCGCCACCGGCGACCTCGCCCGTCGCAAGCTGCTGCCCGGCATCATGCACCTGCTCGAGTCGGACCTCGTGCCGGAGTCGCGGATCATCGGCGTCTCGCTCGACGACTTCGACGACGAGAGCTTCCGTACGTTCGCCGAGAAGGCCTGCCGCGAGTTCACGACCCGCCCGCTCAACGACGCGCAGTGGGCCGAGTTCGCGGCCAAGCTGTCGTACGTCAACGTCAAGGCCGGTCCCGAGGCGCTGGCCGAGGCGGCGTCGGCGCTGGAGGCCGAGCTCGGTGGCGCCCCGCAGCGCCTCCACTACCTCAGCGTCCCGCCCAAGGCGGCGCTCGACGTCGTGCACACCCTCGACGCGGCCAACCTGGTCGAGCGGTCGCGCATCATCATGGAGAAACCGTTCGGCACCGACCTGGCCAGCGCCAAGGCGCTCAACTCCCAGCTCCACGAGGTGTTCGCCGAGGAGCAGATCTTCCGCATCGACCACTTCCTCGGCAAGGAGGCGGCGCTCAACATCCTGGCGTTCCGCTTCGCCAACGGCCTGTTCGAGCCGATCTGGAACCGCAACTTCATCGACCACGTGCAGATCGACGTGCCGGAGACGCTGTCGGTCGAGGGCCGGTCGGCGTTCTACGAGGGGACCGGCGCGTTCAAGGACATGGTCGTGACGCACCTGTTCCAGGTCCTGGCGTTCATGGCGATGGAGCCGCCGACGTCCCTCGACTCGGACTCGATCAGCGAGGAGAAGAACAAGGTCTTCCGCCAGATGCTGCCGCTCGACCCGCACCACGTCGTACGCGGGCAGTACCAGGGCTACCGCGACGAGGACGGGGTCGCCGCCGACTCCGAGACCGACACGTTCGTCGCGCTCAAGGCCGAGATCGACAACTGGCGCTGGGCCGGCGTCCCGTTCTACCTGCGTACGGGCAAGAAGCTCGCCGAGGGCGCCCGCATCATCTCGATCGCGTTCCGCGAGCCGCCCAAGAGCATGTTCCCGGCGGGCTCGGGCGTCGGGCTGGCCGGGCCGGACCACCTGACGTTCGACCTGGCCGACGCGTCCAAGATGTCGCTGTCGTTCTACGGCAAGCGGCCGGGGCCGGGCATGCGCCTCGACAAGCTCAGCATGCAGTTCGCGATGCAGGAGACCGAGCGGGCCGGCGAGGTCCTGGAGGCGTACGAGCGGCTGATCTACGACGCGATGCGGGGCGAGCGCACGCTGTTCACGACCGCCGAGGGCATCGAGCGGCTGTGGGAGATCTCCGAGCCGCTGCTCAACGACCAGCCGCCGGTGCGGCCCTACTCGGGTGGCACATGGGGTCCCAACGCGGTGCACCAGCTCATCGCGCCGCGGGCGTGGCGGCTACCGTTCGAACGTACGTGGCGGCGGCCCAACACGATGGCGGAGTAGCTATTCCTTGTTGTTGAGCTTGTCCTGGACGTCGTGGCCCGGGAGGCGCGGGGAGTGCTGCCGCGTGCGGTCGGTGCTGCCGTAGCCGCTGAGCGCCAGGCCCATCAGGGCGATGCCGCCGACGAAGAGCAGGCCGACCAGCAGGGTGAAGTGTTCATGTGACATGGGGTGCACCCGGACACGGTAGCCCCGCAGGCTGAGACGGCTCTCAGGGAGTCCAGCTCTGCTCGACGAGCCGGATCGCCTCGTCGAGCGACAGCCCTTGTGTGCGTGCCAGGCGGGCGTACGTCTGGGCGCCCGCCTCCGCCTCTGGGTCGGTGAGCCTGCGGCTCGCGATCAACGTGCCGCCCCGCCCGTGGGTCTCGATCACCCCGTCGGTCTCGAGCGCCCGGTAGGCCTTGGCGACGGTGTTGGCGGCGAGCCCGAGGTCGGTTGCCAGCTGGCGTACGGTCGGCAGCTTGTGCCCGGCCGGGAGTGCGCCCGACGCAGCGCCCTGGGCGATCTGCCGGCGCACCTGCTCGTACGGCGGTTCGCTGCCGGCCGCGTCGATCGTGACGAGGTTCATGTGGCGGGCCTCGTGAGTCGCATGACCTCGAACGTCCCGCCGCCGACCGTGACGCTGTAGCGGAGCTGCTCGGCGAAGCCCTGCCCGGTGTAGAACGCCACCCCGACGGCGTTGTCGGCATAGACCTCGACGCTGTGCGCGCCTGCGCCGCCGTCGACGTACGACAGCAGCGACGGGCCGAGCCCGCGACCCTGCGCCTCGGGCGCGACGTAGAGCAGCTCGACGACATCCTCGCGCGCGCCGACGAAGCCGAGCAGCTCGCCGTCGGACTCGGCGACCCACACGTCCATCGAGGGCAGCAGGAGGTCGCGCACGCGGGGGCGTTGCTGCGCGAAGACCTCGTCATCCATGAACGTGTGGCTCGACCTGGCCGAGCGCTCCCAGAGGTCGGTCAGCGCGTCGAAGTCGGCCTCGCCCGCCGTCCGGATGCCGACCGTGCCGTCCATGGCACGCGAGTCTACGACGACAGGCCCTCCGAGGCGGGTGATGTCGGCTCCGGCAACTAGGCTGGGAGGCACGATGACGTTGCCGTTCCCTGTGCCCACCGCCGCTCCGGACCAGTCCGCCGTCAAGCGGCGACCCCGCTCGGAGACGCTGCTCGAAGGTCTCAACGAGGCCCAGCAGGCGGCCGTCTCGCATCCCGGCGGGCCGCTGCTGGTCGTGGCCGGCGCCGGGTCGGGCAAGACCCGCGTGCTGACCCGCCGCATCGCGTGGCTCATCGCCGCCCGCGGAGCGCATCCGGGCTCGATCCTGGCCATCACGTTCACCAACAAGGCCGCTGCCGAGATGCGTGAGCGCGTCGCCGACCTCGTGGGGCCGCGGGCTCGCATGATGTGGGTCTCGACATTCCACTCCGCCTGCGTCCGCATCCTGCGCCGCGAGGCGAGCCGGTTCGGGTTCACGTCGTCGTTCACGATCTACGACGCGGCGGACCAGCGCCGGCTCATGACGCTGGTGTGCCGCGACATGGACCTCGACCCCAAGCGCATCAACCCGCGCGCGGTGCTCAACTGGATCTCCAACCTGAAGAACGAGCTCGTCGACCACGAGTCGGCGGCCGGCCGGGCGGACAACCCCACCGAGGAGATCTACGCCGAGGCCTACAAGACCTACCAGGCGCGCCTGCAGGCGGCCAACGCGATGGACTTCGACGACCTCATCATGAACACGGTCCACCTGCTCCAGGCGTGGCCCGATGTCCGCGAGACCTATCGGCGGCGCTTCCGGCACATCCTCGTCGACGAATATCAAGACACCAACCACGCGCAGTACCAGTTGATCAAGGAGCTCACGGACGACCAGTCCGACCTGCTCGTCGTGGGTGACTCGGACCAGTCGATCTATGCGTTCCGCGGCGCCAACATCCGCAACATCCTGGAGTTCGAGGACGACTTCCCCAACGCCGCGACGATCCTGCTGGAGCAGAACTACCGCTCGACCCAGACGATCCTGTCGGCCGCCAACGCCGTCATCAGCCGCAACGAGGGCCGCAAGGACAAGCAGCTGTGGTCGGCTGAAGGCGACGGCGAGAAGATCGTCGGCTACGTCGGCGACGACGAGCGCGACGAGGCCCAGTTCATCGCCGACGAGATCGACAAGCTGGGCGACGCCGGGGTCGCTGCGGCCAAGGACGTCGCGATCTTCTACCGCACCAACGCGCAGAGCCGGGTGTTCGAGGAAGTCTTCATCCGCGTCGGCCTGCCCTATCGCGTCGTCGGTGGTGTCCGGTTCTACGAGCGCAAGGAGATCAAGGACGCGTTGGCCTACGTCCGGGTGCTCGTCAACCCGCGCGACGCGGTCTCGCTGCGCCGCATCATCAACGAGCCCAAGCGCGGCATCGGCGAGCGCGCGGAGGCCGCGATCCAGCGTCTGGCGACCGCCGAGGACATCAGCTTCTGGGAGGCCCTGACCCGGGCCGAGGAGGCGACGGACCTCGCGACCCGGTCCCTCAACGCGATCCAGGCGTTCACGGCGGTGATGTCCGAGCTCATGACGATGGCCGAGTCCGGTGCCCCTGCCGACGCCGTGCTGGAGGCCGCGCTGACCCGCAGCGGCTACCTGTCGACGCTCGAGCAGAGCACGGACCCCCAGGACGAGACCCGGGTCGAGAACCTCGCCGAGCTCGTCGCGGTCGCACGCGAGTTCGTCGTGGGCGCCAGCACGGTCGTCGACGACGCTGCCGAGGTCGTCGACGAGGCTCCCTCGGACGCCGTCGACGCGATCTCCGACGACCCCGACCTCGCCGCAGGATCGCTCGGCGCCTTCCTCGAGCAGGTCGCCCTGGTCGCCGACGCCGACCAGATCCCCGACGAGGGCGAGGGTGTCGTGACCCTCATGACGTTGCACACCGCCAAGGGCCTGGAGTTCCCCGTCGTGTTCCTCACGGGCCTCGAGGACGGTGTGTTCCCGCACATGCGGTCGCTGGCCGACACCAAGGAGCTCGAGGAGGAGCGGCGGCTGGCCTATGTCGGCATCACCCGCGCCCGCACGCGCCTCTACGTCACGCGTGCCGCGACCCGCTCCGCGTGGGGCGCGCCGTCCTACAACCCCCCGTCGCGATTCCTCGACGAGCTCCCCGAGGCGCTCCTCGACTGGCGCCGTCTCGCCTCGCCGCCGACGCAGTGGACCCCGAGCTCACCCTCGGCGACGGCCCAGTCGTCGTTCCGGTCCGCCAACGTCGCTGCGCGCTCCAAGCGGGCGAGCCGTGAGGTCGTGTCGGTGTCGGCCGGTGACCGAGTCAGCCACGACAGCTTCGGCCTCGGCACCGTCATCGCGGTCGAGGGCCAGGGCGAGAAGTCCGTCGCCTCGGTCGACTTCGGCTCGCAGGGCGTCAAGCGACTCCTGCTGCGCTACGCCCCCGTCGAAAAGCTCTGACCCCGACCCTCGATGAGGGTTTGCGGTTGCCCGGACAGCCGAAAACCCTCGTCCATCGAGGACGAGGGTTGAGGGCGAAGGTCAGGGGTTGACGCCGTGCTGGCGCAGGACGGGCTCGGGGTCGACCGCAGCGCCGCCGCCGGGGTGCACCTCGAGGTGCAGGTGCGGACCGGTCACGTTGCCGGTCGAGCCGGTGTAGCCGATGACATCGCCAGGCCCGACGGCCTGGCCGACGCTGACGGCGATGCGGCTCTGGTGGCAGTACCAGATGTCGGTGCCGTCGCGGAGCGTGATGATCGTGCGGTTGCCGTAGGCCCCTTCGTAGCCCGTCGACTTCACGACGCCGGCGGCGACCGAGACGATCGTCGAGCCTGACGGTCCGGCGAAGTCGAGGCCGGTGTGGATCGTGGCCCACAGACCGCTGCGCTGACCGAACCGCGCCGTCAGGTGGTAGCCGGTGACCGGGACGACCCACTGGTTCTTCTTGAGCAGCGCCGACTGGGCGGTGACCTTCTTCTTGAGGTCGGCCTGGGCGGTCAGCACCTGCTGGGCCTGGACCTTGATCTGCTTGGTGGTCAGCTCGCGGTCGAAGCTGCGGCTGATGTCGACCTTGCCGTTCGCGGCGGCGTCATCCGGGCCGACATAGCTCTGCGAGATCGTCTGGTACTTGTCGTTGGCCAGCGAGTCACCGTCGTGGTTGCCGAGGAGCGTGGAACCAAAAGCAGCCAGGACCAGGATGAAAGCTCCGGCCATGGCTGGGGTGGGGGTGAAGCTGCGCTTGCGGGTCTTGCGGCGCTGAGCGGTCCGCTTGCCCGGTGTTCGCTGGGGGGTCTCCTGGCGTACATCCAGTCGGCGTTTAGGCGCAGACGAAGACACGCAAAATACCTCCGGAGAAGTGACGACAGGACTCGGGAAGCCTAGCCCAAGGGACCAGCTGAGCGAAACCAAATTGACGCTTTGAACAACAAATGGCCTTGATCTCGCCTGAAATGTCGACCAGATGTGACGACCTTCACGCTTGTGGGACCATCGATCTCATGGTAAGACAGCGTGTCGTCCTTGGCTCGACCGGCGATGACGAGCGGGCCAGCGGCGCGGCGAGGCGGCTTCGTGACGAGGGCCAGGAGATCGTCTACGTCGGTGGTCACCAGACCCCCGAACAGCTCGTCCACGCGGCGATCGCCGAGGACGCCGTGGCGCTCCTGGTCGATGCTGATGCTCAGGCTCTGGCCCGCATCACCGAGCTGTGCATCGAGCTCGGCGTCGCAGAGGTGCTCGTCACGCCTCTCGACGTACGTCCTGGCGCGCCTCGATCTCCGTGACGAAGGCGCGCACGGCATCGGCGACGACGCCGGGCTGCGACTGCACGACCCAGTGACCCGCGACCACGTCGACACGGCGCACGTCAGGCGCGTACGCCGCGACATCGGCGTAGACGGCAGGAGTCAGGAACGTGTCCTTGGTCGGCACGACCAGCTGGACCGGGACGCTCGTCGAGTCACGGCGGAAGCTCAGCCCGTTGGCGCGGTAGAGGTTGAGGCCGTTGCGGAAGTCGTCCTCGAACGTCTCGCCCCAGTGTCCGTCGCCGATGCGCTGACCCCGCGCCAACGCCTTGCGCAGCTGCCGGCTGAACCTCCGGGTGGCGAGCTCGGGCAGGCGGGGCATCTGGAACGCCACGACGTACCAGGACTGGATCGCCTGTCGACCCACCGCCGCGAAGCGCCTGCGGGCCAGCCCGTCGCGGAAGAAGTTGCCGTAGATCTCGAGGCCGGGCCCGCTGATCGACGTGTACGAAGCGATACGTCCCGTCAGGCGGGCGTCGGACGACTCGCGCATCACGGCGGCCCACGACTGGATCGAGCCCCAGTCGTGACCGACCAGGTGCACCGGCCCGCCGTCAGGGCGTACGTGGTCGATGACCGCTGCGAGGTCGCCGACGAGCTTGCTCATGCGATAGCCCGAGCGCGACGCCGGTGCGGTCGAGCCACCCGCGCCGCGTACGTCGTAGGTCACGACGCGGTGGTCCGGCGCGAGCAGTGCGGCGACGTGGTCCCACACGTGCTGGTTGTCGGGGAATCCGTGGACCAGGACAACGGTGGGTCCGCGGTCGTTGCCCCGGACGCGTACGTGCAGCAGGACGTCGGACGACGAGATCGTCTCGGCGGTCATCGGCTCTCCCGGGGACGTGTGTGTGACGAAGCCAACGCGCGTTAACGGACAGTTAAGGGCTAGAGTCGCAAAGGCTCAATTGGTGTCGGCCACCGGCCGACTGCTGAGCGTAACGGACGTCAACAAAGGACGGACTCCACCGTGGACTTGATGGAATACCAGGCGAAGGAGCTCTTCGCCAAGCATGATGTACCGGTCACCCTGGGCATCGTTGCCAACACTCCGGACGAGGCGAAGGTCGCAGCTGAGCAGCTGGGTGTCGTCGTCGTCAAGGCACAGGTCAAGGCCGGAGGCCGCGGCAAGGCCGGCGGCGTCAAGCTCGCCAAGACCCCCGACGAGGCCTTCGACCACGCGTCGAACATCCTGGGCATGCAGATCAAGGGTCTGACGGTCAACCGGGTGCTCATCGCCCCGGCCGCCAGCATCCAGGAGGAGTACTACTTCTCCTTCCTGCTCGACCGCGCCAACCGCAGCTACCTCTGCATCGCCAGCGTCGAGGGTGGTGTCGAGATCGAAGAGGTCGCCAAGACCAACCCCGACGCCGTCAAGCAGATCCCGATCGATGCCGGCACCGGCGTCGACGAGGCCAAGGCCCGCGAGATCGTCGCGGAGGCCGGCTTCCCCGAGGCTCTCGTCGAGCAGGCCGTCACGACGGTCCTGACGCTGTGGAAGGTCTTCGTCGAGGAGGATGCCACGCTGGTCGAGGTCAACCCGCTCGCCCGCCTCGAGGGCGACATCCTCGAGGCGCTCGACGGCAAGGTCTCGCTCGATGAGAACGCCGAGTTCCGCCACGAGGACCACGCCGCGTTCGAGGACAAGGCCGCGGCCGACCCCCTCGAGGCGAAGGCCAAGGAGAAGGGCCTCAACTACGTCAAGCTCGACGGCGAGGTCGGCATCATCGGCAACGGCGCGGGACTCGTCATGAGCACCCTCGACGTCGTCGCGTACGCCGGTGAGAAGCACGGCGGCGTCAAGCCCGCCAACTTCCTCGACATCGGCGGCGGAGCCTCGGCGCAGGTCATGGCCGACGGCCTCGACGTGATCCTCAACGACGCGCAGGTCAAGAGCGTGTTCGTCAACGTCTTCGGCGGCATCACGTCGTGTGACGCGGTCGCCAACGGCATCGTCGGCGCGCTGGACATCCTCGGCGACGAGGCCTCCAAGCCGCTGGTCGTACGCCTTGACGGCAACAACGTCGAGGAGGGTCGCCGGATCCTCAACGAGAAGAACCACCCGCTGGTGACGCTCGTCGACACGATGGACGGTGCGGCTGACCGCGCTGCCGAGCTCGCGAACACTAGCTCCAACGGAGAGGGGGCCTGACATGTCGATCTTCCTCAACAAGGACTCCAAGGTCATCGTCCAGGGCATCACGGGCGGTGAGGGCACCAAGCACACCGCCCTGATGCTCAAGGCCGGCACCAACGTCGTCGGCGGCGTCAACGCGCGCAAGGCCGGCACGACGGTCGAGCACACGGGCGCCGACGGCAACACGGTCGAGCTGCCGGTCTTCGGCACGGTCGCCGAGGCCATAGAGAAGACGGGCGCCGACGTGTCGGTCGCCTTCGTCCCGCCGGCGTTCACCAAGGACGCCGTCATCGAGGCCATCGACGCCGAGATCGGCCTCCTGGTCATCATCACCGAGGGCGTCCCGGTGCAGGACAGTGCCGAGTTCTGGGCGTACGCGCAGGGCAAGAAGACGCGCATCATCGGCCCCAACTGCCCCGGCATCATCACGCCGGGCGAGGCGCTCGCGGGCATCACGCCGGCGACGATCTCCGGTTCGGGCCCGATCGGCCTGGTGTCGAAGTCGGGCACGCTGACCTACCAGATGATGTTCGAGCTGCGTGACTACGGCTTCACGACCGCGATCGGCATCGGCGGCGACCCGATCATCGGGACGACGCACATCGACGCGCTCGAGGCGTTCGAGGCAGACCCCGACACCAAGGCGATCGTCATGATCGGCGAGATCGGCGGCGACGCAGAGGAGAAGGCCGCGGCCTACATCCAGGCGCACGTCACCAAGCCCGTCGTGGGCTATGTCGCCGGGTTCACCGCTCCTGAGGGCAAGACGATGGGCCACGCCGGCGCGATCGTCGCCGACGGTGCGGGCACCGCGCAGGGCAAGAAGGAAGCCCTCGAGGCTGCTGGCGTCAAGGTCGGCAAGACGCCGTCCGAGACCGCCGAGCTCATGCGGGAGATCCTCAAGGGGCTGTAAGCCTCTTCATCAGGAGCCCCCTCTCGCCTGTGGCGGGAGGGGGCTTCTTTTGATGTTCTTGAGTGGCTACCGCGTTTCTTCTTGTGGCCCTCGTCGCGTTGGCTACTTGGCGTACTTCAGGCGGGTGGCGGCGCGTTTGGCCATGGCTTCGAACGTCTTCTGGGTGATGTCGTACGTGCCGGCCGGAGTGAAGGTCACCTGCGCGACGTACGCGCCGCGTCGGATCAGCGACATCCGGTAGTAGGCCCGATCGCCCTTGGTGACCTCGACGCCGACGCGCCAGACGTCGCCGGAGTAGGCGCTGCTCTTGAACGCCTCGTGCTCGTCGACCTTGGCCGAGAGGTTCTTGTCCGAGCACGAGTCGAGCCGCTTGGCAGTCTTGTCGACGAACGCCTTGGCCTTGGCGGCGGACGAGAACCGGCCGACCGTCTCGGCGACGCCGAACTGCTTGGGCAGCGTCGTCGCCTGGTAGAGCACGTAGATGCGGGCACCGGCGCGCTTGACGTCCTTGCCGGTGAAGCTCGCGTTGTCGCACTGGGTCGCGGCCGGGTTGGTCTTGGCCGGGACCGGGGCGCCGGCCCACACCTTGTCGACGTTGCGGATCGGCGGCAGGTCGACGATGCCGAGGAACGACGGAGCGTCGGAGGTGGGCGGCGGATCGGTGCGCCGCACCGTGATCATGTCGTCGCACTCGCCGCCGCTGTCCTCGCAGACCTTGGCGACGGAGTCGTTGAGCGTACGCGCGAAGGTCTGGATGCTCGGCCCGCTCGCACCGTCGGCCTCGTGCACCAGGGTGCTCGTGACCGTGCCGGAGTGGCTGAACCCGACCGTGAACGTACGTTCGGGGGAGCGGTGCGAGCGCAGCCGCAGGATCTGGAAGTCACCGAAGTTGCGCTGCACCGTGTAGGCGGCGACGAGCTGGACCCGCGGGTGCTCGCAGTCGGAGTACCACTGCACCAGTCGCGCGTAGGTCTTGGCGGCGATGTCGTCGCTGCGGGACACCTCGATCGCCTGGGCGACGCGTTCGTTGGTCACTCCGGTCGCCGTGAACGTGCGGACGAAGACCTTGAGCGGGTCCTTGTCGGCGTAGCGCTTGGTGGGGCAGGTCGCGTAGGGCGTCGTGTTGTCGACGTTCTCGTCGGTGCCGTCGACCTTCCACGTGCTCTCGGGATCGAGCCCGCCGACCTGCTTGGTCGACAGCAGGTTGTCGGTCGTGATCTTCTCGGAGTCGAGCAGGACGTCTGGCCGTTCGGCGCCGATCTTCTGGCGGTGCGGCAAGGCGCTGCTGGTGGCGAGGGCGTCGCCATCGGTCGCCACGAGCCCACCACCGAGGATCACGGCGATGGCGACCGCCACGAGCAGGACGGTGTTGCGCTGTCGACCGCGCTTGGCGGCGGTGCGGAGGGTCGATGCCGGCGGCACCTCGAGCGAGTCGGTCGCCGCGGCCAGCCCGTGCATGCGCCGCTCGATCGTGTCGATGCTCTGGCGCAGAGCCGTCTCGAGCTTCTCCAGCGCGCTGGTGACGCTCTCGATGCCCTCCTCGGCGGGTACGCCCACCTCGCGGGAGGCTTCCTCGAGGTCGGTGTTGCCCAGCGTCATGAGGACGATGAGGCGGCGATCGTCGACGCTCAGCTCGGCGAGGGCCTCGAGCAGCTGGGTGTCGCTGTCCTCCTCGTGCTTGCGGCGCAGCGGGTGCGTGCCGCGACTGAGCGCCGTGAGCTTCCAGGCCTCGTTGCGGACCCAGCCGAGGGGGTGGTGGTCGCGGATCTTGGTCCAGTCGCGCCACGCGCGACGATAGGCGTCGACCGTCGCCTCGAACGCGACCTGGCGATCGCCGCAGACCGCATAGGTGACCTGCACGGCGTCCGCGAAGGTCGAGGAGTAGAAGCTGTTGAACTCGTCGACACGAGTCATCTCCAGCCTCCTCCTGCCGTCGGCGTGCCTGTGTGCAACGACGCAACTTTACAGGGAGGATGAACTGGTGCCCGCGCCCGTCGAGACTCCCTACCTCCGGCCGGCCTTCCTCACTGCGCTGCTGGGCGCGATCGTGTCGCTCGCGGTGTCGGCGCTGTTCGTACGCGTGGCGCAGGGCTCGGCCGACCCGCCGCTCCTCTCGTTCGTCCGTGCCTCGGTCCGCACGTGGCTGGTGTCGATGGGATCGGGCATCGACACGGGCCCGGTGACGTTCGGTCTCGTCCCGGTGGGCGCCACGCTGGTGTGCATCGCGCTGGTCGCGCGCACCGCGTCGTGGGTTGTCGCCGATCCGGTCGACGAGCTGCCTGCCTTTGTGGCGACCACAGCCGGTGCCTATGGCGTGATCGCCGCCGTCGCGTCGACCGCGACGGCGTCGGGCGACGTGCACACGTCAGTCATCCGCGCCGCGTTCGGTGCCTTCGTCGTGGGTGGCCTCGGTGCCGCGTGGGGTGCCGTACGCCGGCACGGTCAGGGCGATCGCCTGTGGTTCACGGCATCGGACGACGTACGCCTCGCGACCCGCGCTGCGATTCCCGGGGTGCTCCTGGTGCTCTCGGCAGCGGCTGTCGTGGTGCTCGTCCAGCTCCTGCGCAACCTCTCGCGCGCCGGTGACATCTGGGCCCAGCTGGACCCCGGTGGCGGTGGTGTCATCGCGCTCGGCGTCGCCTGCGTGCTGGCTGCGCCGACGTTGGTCCTCTGGACGGCATCGGCGCTGGTCGGCCCCGGCTTCATGCTCGGCACCGACACGTCGGTCGACCTCACGGGCTCGCAGCTGGGCACCGTGCCTGGCTTCCCGTTGCTGGGGGCCCTGCCACCGCCGGGGGAGTTTCCCGACTGGGTCTTCGTGCTGTGGCTCGTGCCGCTCCTGGCCGGCATCGTTTCGGGCTGGCGGGTCGAGCTCGGTGAGCGCGAGGGCCTGCTGGCTCGTGTCGCCCTGGGTGCTGCGGCTGGTGCGGTGGCGGGATTCCTGCTCGGCATCCTGGTCGGCCTGTCGGGCGGCGCCATCGGGCCCGGTCGCATGGCCGACGCCGGGCCGCCGGTGTTCACGCCCCTGCTGCTCGCCGTGCCTGCGATGGCGGTGGGCGGCGCGCTCGGCGCTCTGCTCAAGCACTATCGTGGAGGTCGTGCCCCGCAGCCCTCGGACGCCAGCTCGACTGGTCGTCCTCGTCTCTGGAAGCGGCACCAATCTCCAGGCACTGATCGACTCGTCGACGAGTCCTGACTACGGCGCCGAGATCGTCGCCGTCGGTGCTGACCGCGACGGCATCGAAGGCCTCGCCCGGGCCGAACGACACGGCATCCCGACGTTCGTCCTGAAGACCTCGGCCCACACCGACCGCAGTGCGTGGGACGAGGCGCTGGCCGAGGCTGTCGCAGCGTACGAGCCGGATCTCGTCGTGCTGGCCGGGTTCATGAAGCTGACCGGTCCGGCGTTCCTCGCCCGGTTCGGCGGGCGCACCCTCAACACCCACCCGGCGCTGTCGCCGGCGTTCCCGGGCATGCACGGCCCGCGCGACGCGCTGGCGTACGGCGTCAAGGTCACCGGGGCGACGCTGTTCGTCGTCGACGAAGGTGTCGACACCGGGCCGATCGTGGCCCAGGTCGCCGTGCCGGTGCTCGACGGCGACGACGAGGCCACGCTGCACGAACGGATCAAGACCAGTGAGCGCGCGATGCTGGTCGAGTGGGTCGGCAGGCTCGCGCGCGAAGACTTCCACCTCGATGACCGGGCCGTCGTGCTCGGAGGAGAAACTGATGACTGACACCCGTCCCCTCAAGCGCGCCCTCGTCTCGGTCTACGACAAGACCGGACTCGAGGACCTCGCCCGCGACCTGCACGCCGCCGGCGTCTCGATCGTGTCGACCGGCTCGACCGCCAAGACCATCGAGTCGGCAGGTGTGCCCGTGACCCCGGTCGAGGAGCTCACCGGGTTCCCCGAGTGCCTCGACGGGCGGGTCAAGACCCTGCACCCGCGCGTCCACGCCGGCATCCTCGCCGACCTGCGCCTCGACGACCACGTGCAGCAGCTCGCCGAGCTCGAGATCGAGCCGTTCGACCTGGTCATCGTCAACCTCTACCCCTTCCGCGACACCGTGCTCTCTGGCGCCACGCCTGACGAGTGCGTCGAGCAGATCGACATCGGTGGCCCGTCGATGGTCCGTGCCGCGGCCAAGAACCACCCCAGCGTCGCGGTCGTCGTCAGCCCCTCGGCGTACGACGAGGTGCGGGCCGCGCTGGCTGCCGGCGGCTTCACGTTCGACCAGCGCAAGCGGCTCGCGGCGCAGGCGTTCGCGCACACCGCGGCCTACGACGTCGCGGTGGCGTCGTGGTTCGCCAGCGCGTACGCACCGTCCGATGACGGCTGGCCCGAGTTCACCGGTGCGACGTGGGACAAGTCGGCGGTGCTGCGCTACGGCGAGAACCCGCACCAGCCGGCCGCGCTCTACCAGCACTGGCGCGGTGGCCTGGCCGCCGCCGAGCAGCTGCACGGCAAGGAGATGTCCTACAACAACTACGTCGACACCGATGCCGCGCGCCGGGCGGCATACGACTTCGAGCTGCCCGCCGTCGCGATCATCAAGCACGCGAACCCCTGCGGCATCGCGGTCGGTGCCGACGTCGCGGAGGCCCACGCGCGCGCCCACGCGTGCGATCCGGTCTCGGCCTATGGCGGCGTCATCGCGGTCAACCGCCCCGTCAGCGAGGCCATGGCCACGCAGGTCGCCGAGGTGTTCACCGAGGTCATCGTCGCGCCCGACTATGAGGACGGCGCCCTCGAGGTGCTGCAGGCCAAGAAGAACATCCGCATCCTGCGCGTCCCGGCCGACGAGCACCCCGAACCGATCGAGTTCCGCGCCATCAGCGGCGGTGTGCTGATCCAGCGCGTCGACCACGTCGACGCACCCGGCGACGACCCGTCGACGTGGACGCTCGTCGCAGGCGAGCCCGCTGACGAACGTACGCTCGCCGATCTCGCATTCGCCTGGACCGCGGTGCGCGCCGTGAAGTCCAACGCGATCCTGCTCGCCAAGGACGGCGCCTCGGTCGGCGTCGGCATGGGCCAGGTCAACCGGGTCGACTCCTGCAAGCTGGCCGTCGAGCGGGCCGGCGCCGAGCGGGCCACCGGCTCGGTCGCTGCGTCGGACGCGTTCTTCCCGTTCCCCGACGGGCCGGAGATCCTGATCGCCGGTGGCGTACGCGCGATCGTCCAGCCCGGTGGGTCGATCCGTGACGATGCCGTCATCGAGGCCGCCCAGGCCGCCGGCGTGACGATGTACGTGACCGGGACGCGCCACTTCTTCCACTGAGGCCTGAGGCTCACGCGACCCCTCGCCGCAAGGCTGAAGGCTTGCTGGTGTTCCCGCGGCGACGCATGAAGACCGCTGCGGAAGGGCGCGTGTGCAGCGCCCGCTACCGTGATCGCATGACAAGGCGTGCCGGGGTCGTGCTGTGGCTGGCTGTGACGGTCGCGCTGTTCGTGGTCCCGATTGACGGGCCGAGGATCAAGCTCTACTCCGTCAGCCACGCGGATGGCAGCGGAAAAGAAGTGTTCATCGCCTTGTTCGGGTTGCTCGCGCTCATCAGCCTGACGGCCGGGATCGTCATACTCGCGGTTGCGTGGATCCGTGGGCGCCGCGCTCGTTCGAGCCGGGAACCCGTCAGCTCAATGCAGTCCGAGGCCTCCTAGCACCTGGGCACCCGGCAGCTCCGCCAACGACGCTCCGGGCAGCGCCAGCTTGGACCGGCGCAGGCCGCTGCCGAGCAGCACCCAGGGCTGCTCGATGACGGCTTGGTCGACGAGGATCGGCCAGCTCTCCGGCACGCCCACGGGAGTGATGCCGCCGTGTTCCATGCCGGTCTCGCCGACCGCCCAGTCCTGCGGTGCGAACGAGCATTTGCGGGTGTCGATCGTGCGGCGCACGAGGCCGTTGACGTCCGCGCGGGTGCTCGACAGGATCACGCAGGCCGCCGGGCGCAACTCCCCGCCACGCTTGCCGAGCACGATGACACAGTTGGCCGACATGTCGGCGTCCAGGTCGAACTGCTCCGTCAGTGCGGCCGTCTCGGCCAGCTCGGGGTCGATCGCGACGGTGTGTGCGTGCGCGGCGACCGTTGGCAGCGCGGCGAGGGCGGCGGCGACCGGAGGAGCGAGCAGCTCGTCCTGAGCCGGCTCGAGCTCGAGCGACCCGAGACGAACCGTCACTGCTGGGCCTTGCGCAGGTCGGCGAGCGTACGGTCGACACCTTCCGGCCCGATCGCGTGGGCGGCGACGAGTCCGCGGATCCCCGAGACGAGCAACCGGGCCTCGTCGTCCTCGGTGTAGAGGCCGGACTGCCGACGCACGGCGGTGCCCGTGATGAGTGTGACGATCGAGGCGGAGAGCGCGCCCGGCTCGTGGATGCCGACCCGGGCCAGGAGACTCGTCGCGAGGTCCTCGAACGCCCGCATCGACCGGGCGGCGTTGTCGCGGAGCTCCGGCACCCGGGCGGCGGCAAGGAAGATCGCGAGCTCGAGGGCGGCGACCTCGGGCCCGCGCACGGCGAAGACCCGGGAGATGAGGTGCGAGGCGTCGTCGATGCTGACGTCTGCGCCAACGTCGACGGCGGCCAGAGCCTCGAGGTCGCGCGACCACTGGTCGATGTGGGCGCCGAGCGCCTCGCGGATGAGATCGCCGATGGACTCGAAGTAGTACGTCGTGGTCGCCGACGGCAGACCCGCACGGGCGGCCACCGCTCGGTGCGTGATGGCGCGGGAGCCGCCCTCGGCGAACAGCTCGATCGCGGCGGCCAGCAGCTCGTCGCGGCGCAGGCGACTGCGCTCCTGCGACAGCTGTGCGCGGCTGGTCATGCACGGAGTCTAAGGGGGCGCCCGGTCCACCCCGGCCGGGCGTCGTCGTGAAAGACTCGTGCCGTGACAGCGCAGATTCTCGACGGCAAGGCGGTTGCGGCCGCGATCAAGGACGAGCTCCGCGTACGCGTGGACGCGCTCCGCGAGCGAGGCATCACCGCCGGCCTCGGGACGATCCTCGTCGGCAACGATCCCGGCAGCCAGTGGTACGTCGCAGGCAAGCACCGCGACTGCGCCCAGGTCGGCATCGAGTCGCTGCGCATCGACCTGCCCGAGACCGCGACGCAGGCCGAGGTCGAGGCCGCCGTCGACGAGCTCAACGCCGATCCGGCGTGCACGGGCTACATCGTTCAGCTGCCGCTTCCCAAGGGTCTCGACGAGAACGCCGTGATCGGCCGCATCGATCCAGCCAAGGACGCCGACGGCCTCCACCCGACCAACCTCGGCTGGCTCGTGCTGGGCAAGGAAGCGCCGCTCCCATGCACGCCGCGGGGCATCATCGAGCTCCTGCGCCGCCACGACGTGCCGATCGCCGGCCAGCATGTCGTCGTCGTGGGCCGTGGCATCACGGTCGGCCGGCCGATGGGGCTGCTGCTGACCCGGCGCAGCGAGAACGCCACCGTCACGCTGTGCCACACCGGCACGCGTGACCTCGCCGCCGAGGTCCAGCGGGCCGACATCGTCATCGCTGCCGCCGGCGTGCCCGGCATCATCTCGGCCGACATGGTCAAGCCCGGCGCCGCGCTGCTCGACGTCGGGGTGAGCCGCGACGACAACGGCATCGTCGGCGACGTCGACCCCAAGGCGTACGAGGTGGCGGGCTGGATCTCGCCCAACCCCGGCGGTGTGGGGCCCATGACCCGCGCGATGCTGCTGGCCAACGTCGTGGAGACCGCGGAGCGACTCCACCCGTGATCGGCCCGCGGAGCCGCGGCTCGCAGCTCTACCTGCTGCACCTGCTGGCGGTGCTCGCCGGACTCGTGATCGTCGTCGCCGGCCCGTGGCGCGTCGGCGTCATCGTGATCGGCGCCGCGTTCGTCGTGGGCGCACTTGCACGGGTCGTCGTCCCGATCGACCACACGGGCATGCTGCGCGTACGCGGCAAGGCGTTCGACGTGTTCTGGATGTCGACCCTCGGCGTCGCTCTCGTCGTGCTCGCCGTCGTCATCCCGGGCCAGCCCACCTGACGCACCCAGAAATGGATCGAGGTGCACCAGCCCCTCGTCCGGGGTGGTGCACCTCGATCCAGATCTCGGGTCGGGCGTCGGCTCAGATGAGGCCGAGCTCCTTGACCGCGTCGCGCTCCTCGATGAGCTCGGCGGCGGTGGCGTCCATGCGGCCGCGCGAGAACTCGTCGATCTCGAGGCCCTGGACGATCTCCCAGTCGCCGCCCTTGGTCGTGACGGGGAACGAGTAGATCAGGCCCTCGGGGACGTCGTACGAACCGTCGGAGACGACCGCCATCGACGCCCAGTCACCCTCGGGGGTGCCGTGCAGCCAGTCGCGGGCGGCGTCGATCGTGGCCGACGCAGCGGATGCGGCGGACGAGGAGCCGCGCGCCTCGATGATCGCGGCGCCACGCTTGGCGACGGTCGGGATGAAGTCGTTCTCGATCCAGGCCTGGTCGCCCACGGTCTCGGCGGCGTTCTTGCCGGCGATCTCGGCGTGGAAGATGTCGGGGTACTGGGTCGCCGAGTGGTTGCCCCAGATCGTGATCTTCTTGATGTCGGCGACCGACGTGCCGGTCTTGGCAGCGAGCTGCGCGATCGCCCGGTTGTGGTCGAGGCGGGTCAGGGCGCTGAAGCGCTCCTGGGGGATGTCGGGCGCGTTGGACATCGCGATGAGGGCGTTGGTGTTGGCCGGGTTGCCGGTGACACCGATGCGTACGTCGTCGGCGGCGACGGCGTTGAGGGCCTTGCCCTGCGCCGTGAAGATCGCGCCGTTGGCCTCGAGCAGGTCGCCGCGCTCCATGCCGGGGCCGCGGGGACGCGCGCCGACCAGCAGGGCGAGGTTGACGCCGTCGAAGATCTTCTCGGCGTCGTCGCCGATCTCGACGCCGGCGAGGGTCGGGAAGGCGCAGTCGTCGAGCTCCATGACGACGCCCTCGAGCGCCTTGAGCGCGGGCGTGATCTCGAGCAGCTGCAGCTGGATCGGGGTGTCGGGGCCGAGCAGGGATCCGCTGGCGAGACGGAAGAGGAGGCTGTAGCCGATCTGACCGGCGGCGCCGGTGACGGCGACCTTGACGGGGGTAGTGCTCACGAGAGGTGCTCCTTGAGGCTGGGGTTCCTTTCGAAACTAGCGCACCCGCACCGGAGGCGACCCACCCGACCCTGCGTTCACGAGACGTTCACGAGCACATTCTTGAATGATTCCAGAAAAGGTGATTGCATGGCGGCATGCCCACGCTCACGGACCCCGTCGCGCAGCTGCGCGAAGCCGGTCTGCGGGTGACGCGGCCGCGGCTCGCGGTCATCGACGCTCTCGGTCGGCAGCCTCACGCTGACGTCGACTCGATCGCCGACGCCGCGCGAGCCGAGCTCGGCACGGTCTCGACCCAGGCGATCTACGACGTCCTCAAGGCGTTCACGGCCGTCGGGCTCGTACGCCGCATCGAGCCGGCGGGTTCTCCGGCGAGGTTCGAGCTCCGCGTCGGCGACAACCACCATCACGTCGTGTGCCGCTCGTGCGGTGCGATCGCCGACGTCGACTGCGCCCACGGCAGCGCACCCTGCCTGACGGCATCCAACGACCACGGCTTCTCGATCGACGAGGCCGAGGTGACGTACTGGGGCACCTGCCCTGACTGCGCCGCCACACCTGCTCATGAATCATCCATCTTGATCCGGGAGGAACCCCATGCCTGAAAGCAACGACCACAACGCCGTCGTCGGCGACATGAACGACGAGGAGAACGAGGGCCAGGGGCAGTGCCCCGTCTCCCACGGCGGACGGGTCCACCCGACTGAGGGCTCGGCCAACCAGGAGTGGTGGCCCAACCAGCTCAACCTCAAGATCCTGCGCAAGCACACCGACGTCGCCAACCCCATGGACGACGACTTCGACTACGCCGAGGCGTTCAACGCCCTCGACCTCGACGCCGTACGCAGCGACCTCGCGGCGCTCATGACGGACTCGCAGGACTGGTGGCCGGCCGACTTCGGTCACTACGGACCGTTCTTCATCCGCATGGCCTGGCACAGCGCGGGCACCTACCGCATCCGGGACGGCCGTGGCGGCGCCGGAGCCGGCATGCAGCGCTTCGCCCCGCTCAACAGCTGGCCCGACAACGGCAACCTCGACAAGGCTCGCCGCCTCCTGTGGCCGATCAAGAAGAAGTACGGCGCCGCGATCTCGTGGGCCGACCTGATGATCCTGACCGGCAACGTCGCGCTCGAGACGATGGGCTTCAAGACCTTCGGCTTCGCCGGCGGCCGTCCCGACGTCTGGGAGCCCGACGAGGACGTCTACTGGGGCCCCGAGGACGAGTGGCTCGGTGGCGACAAGGGTGGCGAGCAGCGCTACACCGGTGACCGCGAGCTCGAGAGCCCGCTCGCCGCGGTCCAGATGGGCCTGATCTACGTCAACCCCGAAGGTCCCGAGGGCGTCCCGGACCCGCTGGGCTCGGCTCGCGACATCCGCGAGACGTTCGGCCGCATGGCCATGAACGACGAGGAGACCGTGGCGCTGATCGCCGGCGGCCACACGTTCGGCAAGACCCATGGCGCGGGCGACCCTGACCAGTACGTCGGCCCCGAGCCCGAAGGCGCACCGATCGAGGAGCAGGGACTCGGTTGGAAGCAGTCGTTCGGCACCGGCAAGGGTCGCGACGTCATCACCAGCGGCCTCGAGGTCACCTGGACCGCGACGCCGACGACGTGGGACAACTCGTTCTTCGAGACGCTGTTCGCGCACGAGTGGGAGCTGACCAAGAGCCCCGCGGGCGCCCACCAGTGGCAGCCCAAGGGCGGCGCCGCGGCCAACACGGTGCCCGATCCGCAGGACGGCACGCTGTCGCGCCCCCCAACGATGCTGACGTCCGATCTCGCGCTGCGGTTCGACCCGATCTACGAGCCGATCTCGCGCCGCTTCCTCGAGAACCCGGACCAGCTCGCCGACGCGTTCGCGCGCGCTTGGTACAAGCTGACGCACCGCGACATGGGACCGATCCAGCGCTACCTCGGCCCTCTGGTGCCGCAGGAGGAGCTGCTGTGGCAGGACCCGCTCCCCGCTGCGACGGGCGAGCCGCTCTCGGCCACTGACATCGCCGAGCTCAAGGCGCAGATCCTCGCGTCCGGCCTGACGGTGTCGCAGCTCGTGTCGACCGCGTGGGCCTCGGCGTCCTCGTTCCGCATCAGCGACAAGCGCGGCGGCGCCAACGGCGCGCGCATCCGCCTCGAGCCGCAGAACGGCTGGGAGGTCAACAACCCCGACCAGCTCGCAGCGGTGCTGCGTACGCTCGAGGGCGTCCAGCAGGCGTTCGGCAAGGGCGTCTCGCTGGCCGACGTCATCGTGCTGGGCGGCGCGGCGGCGATCGAGCAGGCGGCCAAGGCTGCCGGTCACGACATCGAGGTGCCGTTCACGCCGGGACGTAGCGACGCGACGCAGGAGCAGACCGACGTCGAGTCGTTCGCGGCGCTCGAGCCGGCCGCCGACGGGTTCCGCAACTACTACGGCAAGGGCAACCGCCTGCCGGCGGAGTTCTTGCTGATCGACAAGGCGAACCTGCTCAACCTGAGCGCGCCCGAGCTGACCGTGCTGGTGGGTGGCCTCCGGGTCCTCGACACCAACTACGACAACTCGTCGACGGGCGTGCTCACCGACCAGCCGGGAACCCTGACGAACGACTTCTTCGTCAACCTGCTCGATCTCGGCACGACGTGGACGGCGTCGGCTGCCGACTCGTCGACGTACGAGGCGCGCGACGCCTCGGGCGCCGTCACCTGGACGGGCAGCCGGGCCGACCTGGTCTTCGGCTCGAACTCCGAGCTGCGTGCGATCGCCGAGGTCTACGCGAGCGACGATGCCCAGGGCAAGTTCGTGCACGACTTCGTCGCTGCATGGTCCAAGGTCATGGACCTGGACCGCTACGACGTCGCCTGACACCGACGACGCAGGGCCCGGGACGCTGACGTCCCGGGCCCTGCGTCATGTCCGAGTGTCAGTCGGTGTCCTCGCCGACGATCATGGCGTGCGTGACGCCGGCGATCGCGGCGCCGATGACCGGCGCGAGGATGAACACCCAGACCTGCGCGAGGTGGTCGCCACCGGCGAACCAGGCGACGCCCAACGAGCGGGCCGGGTTGACCGAGGTGCCGTCGACCGGGATCGAGATCAGGTGGATCAGTGTCAGGGCCAGGCCGATCGCCAGGCCGGAGAAGCCGACCGCCGCGCGCTTGGCCGTCGCGCCGAAGATCACGTAGAGGAAGAACGCCGTCAGCACGATCTCGGTGATGATGACCGCCAGCAGGCTGTAGCCGCCGGGGGAGTGGTCGCCGTAGCCGTTGGCTCCGAAGCCGCTTGCCGTCGCGTCGAAGCCGTCGGCGCCATGGGCGATGACGAACAGGACAGCGCCGGCGATCGTCGCTCCGGCGAGCTGCGCCGCGAAGTATCCGGGTGCGTCCTTCCAGTCGAACCGCTTCGCCGTCGCGAGGCCGACCGTCACCGCGGGGTTGAAGTGCCCGCCGGAGATGGGACCGAACGCGTACGCGGCGGTCAGGACCGTCAGGCCGAACGCCAGGGCGATGCCGAGCGTGCCGACGCCGCCCTCGTTGCCGGCCAGGACCGCCGTGCCGACGCCGCCGAGCACGAGCCAGAACGTGCCGAGCGCCTCGGCGCCCAGCTTGTGGGAAGTGGTGGGTGCTGCCATCGTGGGCCTCCTGAGGTATGTGTGACCTGCCTCACAGGGTAGGGCGCCGGCGGCCGCGACTGGGGGACGCTGGAGGCGTCAGTGTCGGTGAGATATCTTGATGTCAAACAATCTTTGATCCACACGTAGGAGTCGTCGTACTCATGGCCAAGATCATCTACACCCACACCGACGAGGCGCCGCTGTTGGCCACCTACTCGTTCCTCCCCGTCATCGAGGCGTACGCCTCCACGGCCGGCGTCGAGGTCGAGACCCGGGACATCTCCCTGGCGGGCCGCATCATCGCGCTGTTCGGCGACCGGTTGACGCCCGAGCAGCAGATCGGCGACGCACTCGCCGAGCTGGGCGACCTGGCGAAGACGCCCGAGGCCAACATCATCAAGCTGCCCAACATCAGCGCCTCGATCCCGCAGCTCAAGGCCGCGGTCGCCGAGCTGCAGAGCCAGGGCTACGCGCTGCCGGACTACCCCGACAATCCGCAGACCGACGAGGACAAGGACGTCCGCGCCCGCTACGACAAGGTCAAGGGCAGCGCGGTCAACCCCGTCCTCCGCGAGGGCAACTCCGACCGCCGTGCGCCCGCCTCGGTCAAGAACTTCGCCAAGGCGCACCCGCACTCGATGGGCGCCTGGAGCAGCGACTCGAAGACCAACGTCGCCACGATGGGCGCCGACGACTTCCGCTCCAACGAGAAGTCCGTCGTCATCGAGTCCGACGACACGCTGAGCATCCGGCTGGTCGGCGAGGACGGCACGACGACGGTCCTCAAGGACGCGGTCCCGGTGCTGGCCGGCGAGGTCGTCGACTCCACCGTGATGCGCGCAGCCGCGCTCGACGAGTTCCTCACGGCGCAGGTCCAGCGCGCCAAGGACGAGGGTGTGCTGTTCTCGGTGCACCTCAAGGCGACCATGATGAAGGTGTCCGACCCGATCATCTTCGGGCACGTCGTCAAGGCGTTCCTGCCCGACGTCTTCGAGACGTACGGCGCCGACCTCGCTGCGGCCGGCCTGAGCCCCAGCAACGGGCTCGGCTCGATCCTCGCCGGTCTCGACGCGCTGCCCAACGGCGCCGAGATCAAGGCCGCGATCGAGCAGGGCATCGCCGAGGGCCCCGCCCTCGCGATGGTCGACTCCGACAAGGGCATCACCAACCTGCACGTCCCGAGCGACGTCATCGTCGACGCGTCGATGCCGGCCATGATCCGTACGTCGGGCCACATGTGGGGCCCCGACGGCAACGAGGCCGACACGCTCGCGGTGATCCCCGACAGCTCGTACGCCGGGGTCTACCAGACCGTGATCGACGACTGCCGGGCCAACGGCGCGTACGACCCGACGACGATGGGCTCGGTCCCCAACGTGGGACTCATGGCGCAGGCGGCCGAGGAGTACGGCAGCCACGACAAGACGTTCGAGATCGACCGCGCAGGCACCGTCGAGGTCGTCAACCAGGCCGGCACCGTCGTGCTCGAGCACGCGGTGGAGGCCGGGGACATCTGGCGCGCCTGCCAGACCAAGGACGTGCCGATCCGCGACTGGGTCAAGCTCGCCGTGACGCGTGCCCGTGCCTCGCAGACCCCCGCCGTGTTCTGGCTCGACCCGAGCCGCGCGCACGACGCCAACCTGATCGCCAAGGTCGAGGCCTACCTGCCCGAGCACGACACCGACGGCCTCCAGATCGAGATCATGGCGCCGG
Organism: Aeromicrobium ginsengisoli; assembly: GCF_004134905.2. Taxonomy (GTDB): domain Bacteria; phylum Actinomycetota; class Actinomycetes; order Propionibacteriales; family Nocardioidaceae; genus Aeromicrobium; species Aeromicrobium ginsengisoli. Next base: position 386,760 of record NZ_SDPQ02000002.1, read on the forward strand.
CCGAGGCCACGCAGTTCTCGATCGACCGCATTCGCCGCGGCGAGGACACGATCTCGGTGACCGGCAACGTGCTGCGCGACTACAACACCGACCTTTTCCCGATCCTCGAGCTCGGCACGAGCGCCAAGATGCTGTCGATCGTCCCGCTGATCAACGGCGGCGGGCTGTTCGAGACCGGCGCCGGCGGCTCGGCGCCCAAGCACGTGCAGCAGCTCGTCAAGGAGAACCACCTGCGCTGGGACAGCCTCGGCGAGTTCCTCGCGCTGGCGTCGAGCTTCGAGCACATGGCGACGACGACCGGCAACGCCCGGGCGCAGATCCTCGCCGACACCCTCGACCGGGCGACCGGCACGTTCCTCAACGAGAACAAGTCGCCGAGCCGCAAGGTCGGCGAGATCGACAACCGCGGCAGCCACTTCTACCTGGCGCTCTACTGGGCGCAGGAGCTCGCGGCGCAGACCGAGGACGCCGACCTCGCGGCCGCGTTCGCCGAGGTCGCCGGCTCGTTGGCGGCCAACGAGCAGAAGATCAACGACGAGCTGCTCGCGGTGCAGGGATCGCCGGCCGACATCGGCGGCTACTTCCGGCCCGACGACGCCAAGGTCAAGCAGGTCATGCGCCCGTCGACGACGTTCTCCGAGGTTCTCGGCATCCTGGGCTAGGTCGTACGCCGTTCGGCGAGGTGCGGCAGGATCAGCTCGTCCCACAGGTCGACCTGGTTGTGCCGGAAGAAGCCGAAGTGGCCCATGCGGTCGACGCCCAGCTGCTGTGGGGTGTAGCGCATGTGCGTCGTGTCGACTGCGGTGTAGAGGGCGTCGAGCGTGCTGATGCTGGTCGCCGACATCAGCTCGTCGTCGGTGAACGACACCGACGCCATCGGGATCTGCACTGCGGCGAACTGCTCACGCATCTCGGGCAGCTCGGCGAGCAGGTAGTCCGGCTGCATGCACCAACGACCCCACTGGCGCATGACGTTGGGCGGGAGATCGCCGAGGATGCCCAGCCGCTTGCCGGGGAAGTAGCCCGCCACCGCGATCGCGGCCGGAGCGATGACCTTCCACAGCAGTGGTGCCTTGCGCCGGGCGCTCGCGGTGTTGTGCCGCCAGTAGCCGGTGCCCGATGCGACGCTGATGGCACGGTCGGCCTTGCCATGGTCGGCGAACGGTAGGACCTGGCCGCCGAGGCTGTGGCCGAGCCAGGTGACGGGCAGGCCTTCTGCGCGTACGTGCGCATGGTCGAGCGCGTCGCGGGCGTCGTGGGCCCAGCGCACGAGGTCGCTCGTGACCTCACGCATCGGGCCGTCCAGTGACTCGCCGTAGCCGCGGTAGTCGAACGTCATGACCGCGAAGCCGCGGTCGCGCAGCCACGAGGCGAATGTTGCGTAGTAGGCCGCGGTGGTCGCCATCGCCGGGACGATCAGGACGACGCCGCGCGCGTCGCCGTTCGGCTCGAACCAGCGACCGTGCAGCTCGTAGCCGTCGTCGGCCGGGAAGGTGAAGGAGTCCCACAGCTGGTGCTCTATAACGTTCGTCATAGCGCCGACGCTAGACTATGACGACTGTCATAGTCAACGCGCTATGCTGGGGCCATGCCCCTCGACCCCCGCACGAAGATGGTCGCCGGAGTGGCGCAGCTGATCAGCGAGCGCGGCGTCGGTGCGACGAGCGTCCGCGAGCTGGCGAAGTTCACCGGCGCACCGCTCGGCTCGACCTACCACTACTTCCCGGGCGGCAAGGAGCAGCTGGTCGCGGAGGCCGTCGGCTGGGTCTCGGGCCGGCTGGAGAAGCTGCTGGACAAGGCGGCCGACGGTGGAGCGCTGGCCGTCCTCGACGCGTTCATCGCCAACTGGCGCGAGTTCATGATCACGAGCGACTACGAAGCCAGCTGCCCGGTCCTGGCCGTCGCGACGGAGGACACTGCGACGGCCGGTCCCGCGACGGCGGTGTTCAAGCGGTGGCAGGGGCTGCTCGTGACGGTGCTGGTCCAGGACGGTGTGTCGCGGCCACGAGCCGAGCGACTCGCGTGGCTCATCGTCGGCAGCCTCGAAGGTGCGGTCGTGATGGCGCGCAGCCAGCGGAGCCCGGAGCCGCTCGAGGCGGTGGCCGAGGAGATTCGCGGTCTGATCCGCGACGCCGTCAAGCCCTGAGGTCCTTCTCGACGATGGTCCAGCCGCGGGCTCGGGCCTTGAGGCGTACGTCGCCGAGTGTGGTCGTGAGATCGGCCGCGGCCTGCTCCACGGCGGCGGTCGCCTCGGTGCCGATGTCCTGGAGCAGGCTGAACGCCACCGTGCCGTCGTCGAGCTGCGCCCAGCCTCCGACGATGCGGCCGTCGGCCCACACGGTCGGGCCGGCGTTGCCGTTGATGTCGAAGAGGCGCTCGCGATGTGGGCCCAGCACGAAGTCGCGGTGCTTCCAGCCCATCGCCGAAGGATCGAGGGCGGGCAGCAGCGCGACCCACGGATCGGGTGCCTCGACCGGATCGACGTCGTCGGCCAGGACGAGTCCGGGCCGGCCCTCGAGCTCGACCTCGACGATCTCCAGCGGCGCCACGGCCGCGCGCGTGCGGGTCTTGGTCCAGCCGGTCCACCACTGCAGGTCGTCGAGCGTCGCCGGACCATAGGCCCCGAACCACAGCCGGGCGAGCTCGGTGGCGGCCGTGGTGGCGTCAGGTCGTTCGCCGAGATCGCACCACGACGCCATGGTGGCCCACCGGAACTGCGTCGACGTCCACGTGCCCCGCGGTTTCGTACGGACGACGCTGCCCTCGGCCGAGAGCAACGTCATGAGCCGGCTCGCAACGGTCGGCGTGGCCACGAACTTGCCGCTGCCGATCTGCACCCGTGTCGCGAGGAGCGGGTCGGCCTCTGAAATCTCGGTGCTCGTGGCCTCGCCGGCCGCCGCGATCGCCGTCAGCGCCGCCAGCTCGGCACGTGTGACCCATGCGTCGAGGTCGCCGGTGATCCCGGCCTCGGCGAGGGCCTTGCGCAGCAGCCTGCGCTGCTCAGCGGCGACGACGTCGGAGGCACCGGCCAGGCATGTGTTGGCGACCTCTCGGGCGACTGCGAACACCGTGCGCCGCATCGACAGGACGCGCACCAGGCTGCGGTCGTCGTAGAGCGCATACTCGACATCGGCCGGCGACGCATCGCGCGTGCGGGCAAGTGCGGACAGCACGGTCGTGGCGGGATCGGTGCCGTGCAGGGCGACCACGGCCCGTGCCGCGTCGTCGACCGTCTCCACGCGATGTTCGGTCGCGAGTGCGTGGCGCCGGCCCAGTCGTGCGCGCCGCTCGGCGTCGGAGATCTCCCGCATACCGACAGCGTGGCAGTCGCCGCCCACAGAACGGCGTGAGGGGACGCACACGGTCTCGATTCGTGGAACAACCGGACCCGCTGGGAGACTTGTACGTGTGGTGAGCACCCTCGAGACGACGCCCGCGACCAGGACCCGCACCAAGCACGTGTCCCTGGCGCTGCTGGCGCTTGCCCTCGGCGGATTCGCGATCGGCACGACCGAGTTCATGACGATGGGCCTGCTCGAGGAGATCGCGGACGGCATCCACAGGTCCAACGCGACGACCGGCCACATCATCACGGCGTACGCCTTCGGGGTCGTCGTCGGTGCCCCGATCATCGTGTCGCTGGGCGCCCGGCTGCCCAAGCGGGAGCTGGCGATCGGCCTGATCCTGGCCCTCGGCGTGGGCAACGCCATCACCGCGATGGCCAGCGGCTACCTGCCCGTCATGCTCGCCCGCTTCGTGGCCGGCCTGCCGCACGGCGCCTACTTCGGCGTCGCGTCCCTCATCGCCGCCTCGCTCGTACGCCCGGAGTACAAGGGCCGGGCCGTCAGCTCGGTCATGCTCGGCCTGTCCGTCGCGACCGTCGTCGGCGTGCCGGCAAGCACGGCCCTCGGCCAGCACCTCGGGTGGCGCAGCGCCTACTGGGTCGTCCTCGCGATCACGATCGCCACGGCACTCATGATCTTCGCGTTCGTGCCGCACTCGCCGGCCAACGTCGACGCCTCGCTGCGCGGTGAGCTCGCCGCTCTGAAGCGTCCACAGGTGCTCTACGCGGTCTCGGCCGGCATGGTCGGCTTCGGCGGCCTGTTCGCGATGTACAGCTACATCGCGCCGCTCGTCACGAAGGTCGCCGACCAGTCCGAGTCGTGGATCCCGTGGTTCGCCCTGGCGTTCGGCATCGGCTCGGTCCTCGGCTCGTGGGCCGCGGGCGTCCTCGCGGACTGGAACGTCGAGCGCTCGATCCTCTACGGCTTCGTGGCCACGGCGGTCGCGCTCGTCGCGTTCTTCTTCGCGGCGCCGCACGTCCTGCCCGCCATGATCCTGGTCTTCACGGTGGCGATGATCAGCTCGATCGTGGCGATCAACCTGCAGGTACGTCTGATGCACGCCGCCGGTGATGCGCAGATGCTCGGCGCGGCACTCAACCACTCAGCGCTCAACATCGCCAACGGCCTGGGCGCCTGGCTCGGCTCCGTCGCGATCGCCGCGGGATACGGCTACCGCGCCTCGAGCCTCGTGGGAGCCGGCCTGGCGATCGCCGGTGTCGTGATCTTCGCCTGTGGCGTGGCAGCGCAGCGCCGCTCCGTCAACCCCTGACGGGCTCGACCCCGGCCTGGGGCCGAAGCCACACCTGGTCACCGTCGTGCAGACCGAGCGCGGTCGCCTCGGCGCGGGTCACCACGACCTGGATCGGGTCGGGGTGGAGCGTGTCGTCGGGCGTCACCTCGAGACGGATCTCGAAGCCGACCCGCGTCCACCGGCTGATCTTGCCGGTGGCGGTAGCCGCCTGCTCGTAGCGCGAGATCTCGATGTCGTGCGGCCGGATGAGGTGGTCGCCGAGCCGGGTGACCGGGCCGAGGAACGACAGCACGAAGTCGCTGGCCGGCCGGTCGTACAGGTCGTCGGGGGAGCCGATCTGCTCGATGCGGCCCTCGTTGATCACGACGAGGCTGTCGGAGACCTCGAGCGCCTCCTCCTGGTCGTGCGTCACGAAGACCGTCGTCACATGCACCTCGTCGTGAAGGCGGCGCAGCCAGTCGCGCAGCTCCTTGCGGACCTTGGCGTCGAGCGCGCCGAACGGCTCGTCGAGCAGCAGCACGCTGGGCTCGATCGCCAGGGCGCGGGCCAGCGCCATGCGCTGACGCTGACCGCCGGAGAGCTGCGACGGCAACCGGTCGGACCACTGCTCGAGGTGCACGAGCTTGAGCAGCTCCTGGACGCGGTCCTTGACCTCCTGCTTGGGACGTTTGCGGATCTCGAGGCCGAACGCGATGTTCTTGGCGACGGTCATGTGCTTGAACGCCGCGTAGTGCTGGAACACGAACCCGACGTTGCGCTTCTGCGCCGGGACGTTCGTGGTGTCGACGCCCTCGATCTCGACGGTCCCGCTGTCGGACGACTCGAGTCCCGCGATGATGCGCAGCAGCGTCGACTTCCCGCCGCCGCTCGGCCCGAGCAGAGCCGTGAGCTGTCCGCTGGGGATGCTGAGGTTGATGTCCTCCAGGGCGACGAAGTCGCCGAAGAACTTGTTGATGCCGCGGATCTCAATCCCCATCGGGGCTCTCCTTCGGTCGGAGCACGGAGACGACGACGAGCGCCGCGACCGCGATCAGTGCGAGCAGGAAGCTCGTGGCGTACGCCGTGCCCTGCTGGAAGTCCTGGTACTTCTCCTCCACGCTCAGCGTGGCGGTCTGCGTCTGGCCGGCGATGTTGCCCGACATGATCTTGACGGCGCCGAACTCGCCGAGCGACCGGGCGAGGCTCAGCACGACGCCGTAGACCAGCGCCCACTTGACCGACGGCAGCGTGATGCGGCGGAACGTCTGCCACGGACCGGCGCCGAGGCTCCGCGCTGCCTGCTCCTGGTCGGTGCCGATCTCGTGGAGCACCGGGACGAGCTCGCGAATGACGAGGGGGAGACTGACGAACGCCGTCGCGAGGATGATGCCGAGCGGAGCGAACGCGACCTGGATGCCGGCGTCCTTGAGGCTCGGTCCCAGCAGTCCGTTGGTGCTGCCGTACGTCAGGAGCAGCGCGAGGCCCACGACGATCGGCGACACCGACAGCGGCAGGTCGATCAGTGCCGACAGGATGCCGCGGCCCGGGAAGTTGTAGCGCACCAGAAGGAGCGAGACGCCGACGCCGAAGACCGTATTGATGACGACGGCCCACACCGCGACGTACACCGTGAGCTGCAGCGCGAACACGACATCGGGGTCCGACAGTGCGGTCTGCAGGTTGTCGAGGCCGCCGTCGAACGTGTGCTTCACGACGAGCGACACGGGCCACGCGACGAGGAGGAACAGGTAGGTGATGACCAGCCCCCGGCGGACGTACGTCCCGGCGGTCTTGGGCTGTCGTATGCGGCTAGGCACGCTTGGACACCACGCTCGTGAGGACCTGCAGCAGGATGATCGCGATCAGGGCGACGCCGAGCAGCAGCACTGCGACGGACGCCGCAGCGGCCTCGTTGCCGTTCTCGATGTAGGTCAGGATGCGGACCGACGCGACCTCGGTCTTGTTGGGCAGGTTGCCCGAGAGCAGGACCAGCGAGCCGTACTCGCTGATGCCGCGGGCGAACGACAGGGCGGCGCCGGCCGTGATCGCGGGCGCGAGGGCCGGCAGCAGGATGCGGCGCAGCGTGGTGAATCGGCTGGCGCCGAGCGACGCCGCAGCCTCCTCGACCTCGGGATCGAGCTCCAGCAGGACCGGCTCGACGGTACGTACGACAAACGGGAGCGTCACGAACAGCAGCGCGAGGAATACCGATCGCTCGGTGTTGGCGACGTTGATCCCGATCGGGCTGTCAGGCCCGTAGAGGCTCAGCAGCACGAGCCCCGCCACGATCGTCGGCAGCGCGAACGGGATGTCGATGATGACCTCGAGGATCCGCTTGCCCCAGAAGTGGTCGCGCACGAGGACCCACGCGATGAGCGTGCCGAAGACGACGTTGACGAGCGTCACGATGAGCGCCTGCGTCACGGTCAGGCGCAGCGCCGCCGCGGTCTGCGAGTTGGTCAGGGTGTCGCGGAACGTCTGCCAGCCGCCGTCCGCCGACTGGATGACGACCAGCGCGAGCGGGATCAGGACGAGCAGGCTGAACCACGTCACCGCGAGCCCCAGGCCGATGCCCGAGGATCGCGTCAGAGACGTGGCACTCCGGACGCGACGCTTGCGCGTCGCGCCCGGAGCAGGCTGGATCTCGGTCGTCACGACTTGCCGGACTCCGCGATGATCTTGGTGATGATGCCGTTCTTCTCGTCGAAGAACTTGTCGTTGACGGCCGACCAACCACCGAAGGTCTTGTCGATCGTGAACAGCTCGTCGATCTTCGGGAACGGGTTGGCGGGGTCGTTGGCGCCCTTGACCGTGCCGACGTCGACGCCCTGGACGGACGCGACCGGCCGGAAGCCGTACTGCGCGAAGATGCCCTGGCCCTCGGCGCTGATCGCGAAGTCGAGGAACTTGGTCGCCGCGGGTGCTGCCTTCGTCGTGACGGCGGCGGGGTTCTCGATCAGCAGGTTCTGCTTCGGGACGACGTAGTCGACGTCCTCACCGCTCTGCCGCGCGAAGATCGCCTCGTTCTCGTACGACAGCAGCACGTCGCCCGTGCCGCCCTGGAACGCCGTCGTCGCGTCGCGGCCGCTGCCGGGCAGCGCCTTGACGTTCGCGAACAGCTTCTTGAGGTACGCCTTGGCGTCCGCCTCGCTGCCGCCGTTGGCGATGACCGACTGGTACGCCGCGAGGATGTTCCAGCGCGCCGAGCCCGACGAGCCCGGGTTGGGCGTCACGATGCCGACGCCGGGCTTGGCCAGATCGGCGAACGACTCGATGTGCTTGGGGTTGCCCTTGCGGACGACGATCGCGACGACCGATGTCGAGAGGATGCCCTTGTGGTCGTTCTGGTCCCACGACTTGTCGACGAGGCCCTCGTCGACGAGGCGGGTGACGTCGGGCGTCAGCGAGAAGTGCACGACGTCGGCCTTGAGGCCGCCGACGACGGCGCGGCTCTGGTCACCCGAGGCGCCGTAGGACTGCTTCCAGGTGACGCCCTTGCCGGGATCGGTCTTGGAGAACGCCTTCTCGAGGGCGCCGTCCGCAGCCTTGGGCACGGAGTAGGCCACGAGCGACAGCGTCGACTTCTTGCCGGCCGATGTCGAGCTGTCGTCGGAGGAGGACGGTGCGCAGGCGGTCAGCATCGCTACGCTCGCCGCGATCGCGGCTCCGGCCATCAGGTTCCTGCGGGTGATCGTCATCGTCCTGCCTCGGGTCAGGGCACGCTACCGTGCGTGCTCCGGACCTCAAACTAGGTGCGATGAGGACGCTCATGAGCAGATCTCATGATGCGAGACGTGTGCCTGCATGTCGAGATGATGCAGGTCACACGTCTCACAGCCCGGACCTCAGAGCGTGCCGTTGGTGATCGAGAACCTGCCGTTGGCCTTGAGCAGTCGCGCGAGGTAGGCATAGCCCGCGTACTGCGCGACCATCTCCTCGCGACCGGCGTAGCTGTTCTCCGCGGTGCTCAGGTACGTGTGACCGTCGGCGAATCGGGCCTGCTGGTTGAGGACCTTCTGGGCGTGGATGGGCGCCCAATAGCTCCCGCCCTGGGTCAGCCCGGCGTCCAGAGCGCCGTAGAACGACGGGATGGTCGTCGCCACGACGTCCATGAACATGAAGTTCCCACGGTTGGCCGGGCCCCAGTCGTTGCCCATCGGGTAGTAGATGTCGCTGAAGTCGGTCGCGCCGGTCGCGGTACCGGCATACGTCACGCCGCCGGGGGCGTTGATCGCGTGGGTCACGCTGGAGTCGACGTTGTACTGGCTCGGCTTCGGTCCGGGAGTCCAGGTCTGCGTCACCAGCGAGTTGTAGAACGCCGGGAACCCGCGCAGGTCGGCGTACGGCGTCTGCCGGCCGGCCAGTGCCTGGTCGATCGCGCCGAACGCGATGACGGCCGGGAACGTCTGATACTCCGGGTGGACGATCCCGTGGTTGACCACGGTGCCGTCGTTGTACGCGTTGGTGCCGGTCAGCCAGACATTCAGCGCCTTGCCGTTGATGACCTTGCTCCCGTTGGTGGCATTGAGATCGTCGGGCCGGGCGACGGCAGCGAGCGACAGCTTCAGCCGCTCGTCCATCCACGCGGCGTAGTTCGCGTGGTTGGGCATCATCGCGGTCGCCAGCTGCAGGATGTTGGTGTCCCATGCCACCTCCTCGGCCTTGGTGTCGCCGGGGATCAGCACTGTTCCTGCGGCGTTGCGGTAGTAGGGCGGGGTCCATCCGATGAACCGGTTGGCCTCGGACTCGACCATCTTCTTGACATAGCCCTGGTCGGTCACCGAGAGCGAGTCCCACATGAGCCACGCTGAGGTGCCTGCCGCGCTCGCCCACAACGCGGTCTGCCAGCCAGGGGAGCCCGGCGTGCCGGGCGCATAGCTGACGCCCCATCCACCCGATGAGTTGGAGTAGTGGCGATAGGCGAGCGAGCTCACGATCTTGACGACCTGAGCGGTGGCCGTGGCGGTCGGTACGCCGGTGGCCGCCGGGTCGTACGACCCGAACCGGAGTGCGGTCGCGAGTCCAACCGCTTCGGCCGCCGAGGGTCGGATGCTCGGTTCGTCGGTGCCGCCGAAGCTCAGGTACTGGCTCGCCGACTGCGCGTCGAAGTTCTTGGTCGTGTCCCACCACGTCGTGACGCCGTACTTGTTGGAGTTGGTGAGGATCTGCTTGAGCTGCAGTGTCAGGGCGTCCGTCGGGACCGTGGTCACGATCGTCGACCCGATCGGCACGACGCTGTTGTCCGATGCGATCGCCGGCGCCGTCTGGGCGCCGACGATCGCCCAAGGACACCAAGGCACCCACGGCGTACAGCCGTCCTCGTCGTGTGGTTGCTCGCGATGTCGTCATGATGAAGTGCCTTTCGTCGTCGGTTTCGGTGCCGGAGCGGGGTGAACGGATCAGTCGAGCTTCTCGAACAGGTCCTCGACGGACTCGCCGCCGGCCATGAGGTCGAGCACCTCGTCCCGGGTCCGTTCACCCCGCGCCCACTGGTCGGCGACCTGCCCTTGGATGAGGACAGTGAAGCGGTCGCCGATGGACAAGGCGTGGCTGGCGTTGTGCGTGATGAGCACGACGGCCAGTCCACGGCTGCGAGCGGAGTCGATCTGCTTGAGGACGACGCTGGCCTCCTTCACGCCCAGAGCGGACGTGGGCTCGTCGAGGATCAGCACCTTCGCGCCGAAGTGGATCGCGCGGGCGATTCCGAGAGCCTGCCGTTCGCCCCCGGAGAGCGTGCCCACGAGCTGGTTGGCGTCGGTCACGCGGGTGATCCCCATGGCGTGGACCTCGTCCAGTGCGGTCGCCCGGGCGCGTGCCGCGTCGAACCGGCGGAACGGTCCCCACCCCTTGTTTGGCTCCCGCCCGAGGTAGAAGTTCCGGGCCACGCTCATCAGCGGGATCATCCCGACGTCCTGGTGCACCGTGGCGATCCCGAGGTCCTGCGCCTGGCGCGGGCCGGCCAGCGTCACGGGTTCGCCGTCCACGAGGAGACGGCCGCTGCTCGGCACGTAGACGCCGGACATGACCTTGATCAGCGTCGACTTCCCGGCGCCGTTGTCACCGAGCAGGCAGTGGACTTCTCCGGCGTGGAGCTCCATCGACGCGTGCTGGAGGGCGTGGGTGCTGCCGAACGCCTTGCTGACGTCCTCCAGCTCCATGGTTGGTGTCGTGTTCACGCCTGCACCCTTCTCTTGATGGTGGTCCTCGGAGCGCTGGCAGGGATCGAGGACGCCTGCCGCAGCGCCGCCTTGCGGACGAAGTCGTTGGCGAGCACCGCGACGATCAGCAGTCCGCCGATGAAGGTGGACAGCCAGTCGGTCGTCCACCCGGTGTAGAACAGCCCGATGTTGACCATGCCGTACGTGATGGTGCCCAGGACGACGCCTTGGACGGTGCCGTAGCCACCGACGAGCAGGACTCCTCCGATGACGGCCACGATGGGTGCCTGGAAGACGAAGCCTTGCCCCTGCACCGCGTTGCCGGAGTTGAACAACGCGGCCTGGAGCGCCCCGACGATCGCCGCGGCCACGCCGGTCGTGACGAAGAGTGCGAGCCGCACCTTCTGGGTCGGTACGCCGGCCTTGATCGCGCCGTCGAGATTGCCGCCGGTCGCGTAGATCCAGCTGCCGATGCTCATGCGGCTCAGCACCCAGTACGCGATGAGGCCGAGGACGAGGCACCACACGACGGTGACGTTGAGGTCGCCGAACGTCGCGCCGAAGACGTTGCCCCAGAACCCCGTGATGTCGACCGACACCGTGCTGGTGCCGGCCAGGGCACGGGACAGTCCGAGCGCCAGGCCGAGCAGCACGTAGTTGGCAGCCAGCGTGACGATGAAGGACGGCAGCCCCGTGCTGTTGACGAGCATGCCGTTGAACAGCCCGACCAGCACGCCGATCGCCAGGCACATGAGGAAGACCAGCGGGACGGGAAGGTCGTACACCGTGACGCCCAGTGCCATCGTGATGCTCGATGCGCCGACCACGGACCCGACCGACAGATCGAACTCTCCCGCGATCATCAGCAAGCCGACCGGGATGGCGATGAGCGCGAGCTCCGCGGACGCGTTCAGCCAGCCCGATGTGGCAGCCAGCGTCAGGAAGCCCTTGTCGCCGGCCGTGATGGAGAAGAAGGCGAACACGGCCAGGGCCGACAGCATGGCCCCGAGTTGTGTGGCTTGGTAGAGCCGGGCGATGTGCTGACGCTTGCGCCGTACGCCGAGCTGGGGCTCGGGCACGATGCTGATGGTCTCGGCCGTCTGCATCAGGACGCTCCCCGGACGCCGCGGTGCGCCTTCTGCACGGCGAGCACGCGGTCGACGTTGTCCTTCGTGATGACCTGCGGGCCCGAGTCGATGGCGTTGATGGGACGCAGGCCGTACTCCAGCCACTGGTACGCCTGGAGGATCCCGTAGTAGCCCTGGAGGTAGGGCTGCTGGTCGAGCGCGAACAGCAGCTTGCCGGACTTCACGGACTCGAGGACGTTCGTCGAGATGTCGACCGTGCCGACCTTGACCTTGTCGCCCATGCCGGCCTGGTCGGCGGCCGCGAGTGCTGCCGTGGCGATCGACGAGCCGAGCGTGAGGACGCTGTCGACGTCCTTGTTGGCGTTCAACGCTCCGGCGATGCTCTGCCGGACCTTCTCCTCGTTGCTGGCGTCCTCGGTCGGGATCGTGAGGATCTTGCCCTTGCCGCCGGCGTCGGTGATCTCCTTGAGGAAGCCGTTGCAGCGTTGCTCCAGGACCGGGTTGCCGGCGATCTGGTTGACGCAGATCGCATTCGTCGCGCCCTCCTTGACGGCGACCTTGCCGGCCTCCTGGCCCATCGCGGTCGGGTTCTCGCCGATGAAGCCGAGGGCGCCGAGCTTCTGCCACGCGTCGCGTCCGGAGTTGGTCACGAACACGGGGATGCCCTTGGCCACGGCCTGCTTGATCAGCGGCTCGAGCGTCTCGGGGAAGTAGTCACCGATGATGAGGGCGTCGGGCTTCTTGCCGATTGCCGCACGGGTCAGGCGTTCGTACGTGGGCACGAGGTCGGTGTAGTCCTTCGAGGCGGTGTACTCGTAATCGATGCCGAGGTCCTTCGCGGCGGCGTCGCTGCCCTGCTTGAACGAACCGAAGAAGGGGTCTGAGACCGGCCCGGAGATGTCGATGATCGTGTAGTTCGACGAGGCCTTGGCCTTGCCGTCCGACGATGCCGCGCATCCTGTGGTGACTCCGAGGAGCAGCAGTCCTGTGATGGGCAGGACGAGTGCCTTCTTGATGTTCATCTTTCTCCTTCTTGGGGGGACATGGTGGGTGTACGTCGGGTGGTCACAGCGCTTCGCGAATCGCGGTCAGGACGCGCGTCACGCGGCTGTGAGGTGTGGGGCGAAGCTCGGGGCGACCCCCGAGATAGGCCACCACCGTCCGGCTGTCGGGATCGGCGAACGCGATGCTGCCGGTGTAGCCGTCATGGCCGAAGCTCGTCGGGCCCAGCATCGGCTGACGCGGGGACGACATCTGGAAGATCCCGCCGAACCTCGACGCCTGATCGCGCAGGACGTGGTCGGGTCCGTCATGGACGGGCGACGTCACCGTGTGAAGCGTCTCGGGAGAGATCAGCTGCTGCGGTCCGCCGAGAGCGATGGCATAGCACCTCGCGAGAGAGGAGGCATTGCTGACGAAGGAGACCGCCGGGATGTCGGCCTGCCAGATGGCCGGTCCGTCGAGGTCGTCGAGGAGGGGGTTCGTCGTGGCTCGGGTCGCGAAGGTCGGGGCGGAGGCCATCAGGGTCTCGCGCCATCCGTCGTCGTCGAACGCGGGCGCGAGACGGAGCCGGGGCAGGACCCGGGCGAGCTCGGCGTCGGGGACCCCGAACCAGGCGTCGAGGTTCAGGGGGTTGCCGATCCGCTGCCGAAAGAACTCGCCGGGAAGCAGCCCCGAAATCCGGTGGACGACCTCGCCGATCAGGTAGCCGATCGTGATCGGGTGGTATCCGTGGCGCGTTCCCGGCTCCCACACCGGCGCCTGCGCGGCGAGCGTGCTGACGCAGAGATCCCAGTCGAGCAGGTCGGCGATCTTCATGACGCGCTCGAACGCAGGCAGGCCCGCGCGATGGCTCAGCAGGCAGCCGACCGTGATGGACTCCTTGCCTGCGGCACCGAACTCGGGCCAGTAGTCGGCCACGGGGCGGTCGAGGTCCAGTGCCGCGTCCTCGACCAGCAGGGCGACGCACAACCCGAGGACTCCCTTGCTCACCGAGAACGTCATGGCCAGGTCGTGGGTGCTCTGCAGGCGGGTCCGGTCCCGGTCGACGTGACCGGCCGCGACGTCGACGACGAAGCTGCCGTCGTGCCAGACCGCGAGCTGGAAGCCGAGGTCGTCCCCGGCGGAGATGTTGCTGGCTGCCACGTCGACGACCCGCTGGAACCCGGGCGCCACCGTCCCGGTGAAGAGCGGGTCGGGCGCAGAGCCTGCGGGGGAAGGAGGTTGCGTGAGGGCGGTCACAGTGAGAACCTTGCAGGACCTATTTATGTTCAGCAAGGAACAAAAATAAATCCGCAAGAAATTCGCCGTCGAAAGGGACCTGATGGCGCAGAATCGACGGCGGGTCGGCGTCGAGTTCATCGCCCAGCAACCGGTGAGTCTGCGGACGCCCGCCACCGCGCTCATGAACCATCTGGCGGCCCGGACGCCCCAGACACGCGCCGAGATCATGGACTCCCTGGGGTGGTCACGGACGACGTTGTCGAGGATCGTGTCGCTCCTCATGGACGGCGGCCTGCTCAACGAGGAGCCGGGGCCGGCCCACGGCCGAGGACGTCCCGTGTCCCGGCTCAGCCTGAACCCCGCCGCTGGGCGCGTCGTGGGGATCGACATCGGGTTCCGTTCGATCAGGACCCTCATCGCGGCTGTCGACCACTCCGTCGTGGCATTCGACGAGCGGTCGCTGTCGGAGTTCGTCGAGCAGGACGAGGCGCTCGAGGTCGCCCGGGAGATGATCGATGCCCTGCTCGCTGAGCAGAAGACGGACTGGGCCGAGATCGTCGGAGCAGGCATCGCGGTCGGTGCCCCGATCGAGCGCGGAAGCAATGCCGTTGCGCTGGGCGGAAGCCTGCAGCTGCGGTGGCGCGGCGACCTGCTCGAGACCGCGGCCCGGCACCTGCCCTGCCCCAGCTACATCGGCAACGACTCGCGGCTGTCGGCTCATGCCGAGATGCTGTGGGGTGCCGGGCGCGACCTCGGCTCGTTCCTCTACCTCAAGCTCCACTCCGGGACGGGTGGTTCCCTCGTGCTCGACCGGCGCATCGTGACCGGGTCGACCGGCGCGGCCGGAGAAGTCGGGCACGTCATCATCGACCCCGACGGGCTGATGTGCCGGTGTGGCAACCGCGGATGTCTGGAGACCGTTGCGGGGGTGCCCGCGCTGCTCGACTCCGTCAGCCGCCGCTATCCGCAGGCACCCACCTGGGCCGACTTCCGCGGGCTGCTGGCAGATGGCGATGCGACTGCGGTCGGCGTCATGGAGGGCGCGTTCCAAGCGGTCGGACTCGCCACGGCATCGCTCGTCAACGTGTTCAACCCGGAGGCAGTCGTGCTCGGCGGCGCCCTGAGTCGCGCGTACCCGCCAGGCGCGCAGGTCATCCAGGAGAACCTGCGTCGTCACTGCCTGCCGGTCAACGGTCACGTCGACGTACGCATGGGCGCGATCGATCGTCGGGCCGGAGCACTCGGCGCCGTCGGCCTGGTCCTGACCCACGGAGTCGTGTGAAGGTCAGGTCAGGCCTTCATCTCACGAGGTTTCGTCATCAGGCGGCTTCGCCGCGATCGCGCCCCCTACTCGCAGAGCTCGTGGGGGGACCCCCAACCTGCCTTCGGCGCTCGCTCGCAGAGCTCGCTCGACCTCAGGCAAAAACCACGGTGCGGGGGCCGTTCATCAGGACGCGTGACTCGGCGTGCAGCTGCACGGCGCGCGACAGGGTCTGGGACTCGACGTCGCGACCCACCCGGGCCAGGTCGGCCGCGGTCATGCGGTGATCGACCCGCAGCACGCCCTGGTCGATGATCGGCCCCTCGTCGAGCGCCGCCGTGACGTAGTGCGCCGTGGCCCCGATCAACTTGACCCCGCGATCGTGCGCCTGCTGATAGGGCCGCGCGCCCTTGAAGCTCGGCAGGAAGCTGTGATGGATGTTGATGGCCCGGCCCTCGAGCCGCCGGCAGGTGTCGTCCGACAGGATCTGCATGTAGCGCGCGAGCACCACGAGGTCGACGTCGAGCTCGTCGACCAGGGCCAGCATGCGGGCCTCGGCGTCGGCCTTGTCGACGACCGGCACGTGGTGGAACGGCACGTCGTACGCCGCGGCGAGGCGCGCGAGGTCGGGGTGGTTCGACACGATCGCCGGGATCTCGATGTTGAGTGCCCCCGTGCTCTGCCGGTAGAGCAGGTCGTTGAGGCAGTGCCCCTCCTTGGACACCATGACCAGGGTCCGCACCGGGGTCTCGGCGACGACCAGTCGGTACGCCATGCGGTGCTCCGCGGCCAAGGGGGCGAAGCGATCGCTGAGCTCCGCGGCAGGCACGGAGCCGAGCACCGTGAAGTGCACCCGCAGGAAGAACTCGTCGTCACTCGTGTCGGAGAACTGCTGGCTGTCGAGGATGTTGCCGCCGGCCTCGGCGATCCATCGCGTGACGGCATAGACGAGCCCCGGTCGGTCGGGGCACGACAGCGTCAGGATGTTCGTCGAAGGCACCCGTCCACTGTAGGTCTGGACGGGTGCCTTCGACCTCATGTCACTCGGCCACGGGCACCGGCTGCGCGGCCGCCGGGGTCGCACCGGCGTGACCGGCGTGCGACGGCCTGGCGAAGAAGATCATCAGGACGAAGCCGACCGCGAACGCGACGACGGGCAGCACGAGGGACTGCGCCATCGCGTCCGAGAACGGTCCCTGGATCTGCTCCGGCATGCTCCGGCCCGAGGCCTGGACGGAGCTCGACGAGTCGCCGAGGCCGTTGGCCGTGAGTCGAGCCTGGATCAGTGCCGCGACGGCCGCACTGCCGAGGACCGCGCCGATCTGGCGTGTCGTGTTGTAGACGCCGGCGCCGGAACCGGCCGAGCTCATCGGCAGGTTGCGGGTCGCGGTCGCCCCGAGCGGCGCCCACATGCAGGCGTTGGAGACGCCGAACAGTGCCATGGGCAGCAGCATCTGCCAGACCGGCGTGTCGGGAGCGATGATCAACGCGAGCCACGCCATCGACACGGTCGCGGTGCCGAAGCCCACCAACGTGATGTTGCGCGGGTGGACCTTGTCGACCAGCTTGCCCACGAACGGCGACAGCACCATCAGCACGACGGCCATCGGCGCCATCAAGAGGGCCGACTCGGTCGGGCTCCAGCCGCGGGCGCCCTGGGCGTAGAACTGGAACGGCAGTGCCATGGCGGTGATGGCCAGCGAGACCATCGCGATGCCGCCGTTGCCCAGCGAGAAGTTGCGGTCACGGAACAGCCCGAGGGGCACGAGCGGCTCCTTGCGGATGTGGCCCTGCCACCAGATGAAGGCGGCGAACACCAGGATGCCCAGGGCGATGAGCAGCGGGACGCTGATGATGCCGGAGATCTGGCCCCAGTCGTACTTCTCACCCTCCTGGATCCCGAACACGACGAGGAACACGCCGATGCCGCTCAGGGCGACGCCGAGCCAGTCGAAGCTGTGCGTGTGGGTCGGCAGGACCGGGACGAGTCGCCAGGCCAGGAAGAAGCCGACGATGCCGACCGGCACGTTGATGAAGAAGATCCACTCCCAGCCGAGGCTGTCGACCAGGACGCCGCCGAGGATCGGGCCGACGAGGGTCGCGACACCGGCGGTCGCGCCCCACAGCGCCATCGCGCTGCCGCGCTTGGCCGCGGGGAACGTGCGGGTGATGACCGCCATGGTCTGCGGCGTGATGAGCGAGGCGCCGATGCCCTGCACGACGCGAGCGAGGATCAGCATCTCGATGCTGCCGGTCAGGCCGCACCACAACGAGGCGAGCGTGAAGATGACCAGCCCGAGGAGGTAGATGTTCTTGGGCCCGAAACGGTCACCCAGTCGCCCGGTCACGAGGAGCGGGACGGCGTACGCCAGGAGATAGGCGCTGGTGACCCAGATGACGCTGTTGACGTCGGCGTCGAGGTCGGTCGAGATCGCCGGTGTCGCGACCGAGACGATCGTGTTGTCGACGAGGATCATGAAGAAGCCGATGACCATGGCCCAGAGCGCCGGCCACGGCCGGTAGTCGTCGGGCAGGTCGGTCTTCAGTGCTGGGGAGGTTGCCACGTGAGCTCCTTGCTCTCGATGCGGGTGATGAGGGTACGGATCCAGTCGCGCTGGAACGTCGTGGTGCTGAGCAGGTAGTCGCCGCCGATCCAGTAGGCCTCGGCGAGGTCGCGTTCGCGGACCCCGTCGAGCACGGCGGCGATCTCGACGATCTCCTCGTCGAGCGCGTCGGCGTATGCCGTGAGGTCGGCGGCTGCCTGCTCGGGCGGCAGGTTGTGCGCCTCGTCGAGTGCGACGGGGAAGTGCGGGTACTCGCGGACCGGGCGGCTCAGCAGCTCCCGGATCCGGGCCGTGAGTGCCTCGCGGCCGGCTTCGGTCATGGCGTACGTCGTGCGCTCGGGCCGGTTGCCCTCACGCGTGGTGCCGGTGACCTCGAGGAGCTTGGCCGCGTGGAGCCGCTCGACCGTGTGGTAGAGCGAGCCGGGGCGGACCTTGATCATGCGGTCCTCACGGCGGTCGAGCAGCAGTTGGTACATCTCGTAGGGATGCATCGGCCGCTCGTTGACGAGAGCGAGCGCCGCGACGGCGAGGGGGGTCAGGGTCATCGATGCTCCTTCCGGTTCATTCCGCGTCAATTATTCCTCATGGAATATATAGCACGACATGTGCATGTCGCAACCAAGTCTGGCGACCGGGTGCGACAGAACCGCGTCAGCGGAGCAGCTCGTAGCCGTTCAGGTCGTCGAACGACCCGTCGCCGAGGCGCTCGGCCGCGCGCTGCGTGCCGTAGTGCCGATAGCCGGCAGCGATCGCGACCGCATTGCTGGCCGGGTTGTCGGCGGCGGCGTACAGCACGAGGCGGCGGCGGTCGAGGCCCTCGGGATCGAGCGCGTGGCGTACGACCATCTGTACGGCCTCGGTCAGGAGGCCCCGCCCCCTCGCCGCCGGATGCATCCAGTAGCCGATCTCGCCGGACGTCGGGTTGATGCCGAGCATGTCCATGACCGCGATGTTGCCCAGCAGCTCGTCGGTCTCGAGGTCGGCGATCGCCCAGGTCGCCTTGGCCCCGGTCGCCGCCTGCCACACGCAGTCGGCGAGATAGCTGCGCGCGATCGCCGGCGTGTAGGGGTGGGGGAGTCCGGCCAGGAAGTGCCGTGACACCGGATCGCTGCACGCCTCGACGACGCGCGGCACGTCGGCCTGGGTGAAGGGCCGCAGGCGTACGCGTTGGGACTCCAGCACCACCGACTCGGCCCACGGCGTGCCAGGCACGGGGCTGTCACCGAACCGGAACGAGCCGGTCCACGCATCGAGGACCTGGCCACGCTCATGGAGCATGCCCGGCACGAGCCCGTGCAGGCTGAACCCGGTCTGCTGGGCCACGCGGAGCGACGCTTCGTTGCCGACGTGCGACCGCCAGTGCACGATCTCGACGCCGCCCTCGCTCAGGGCCCAGTCGACCGCGAGGCGTACGGCCCGGGTCATGACACCGCGGCCGCGGGCCCAGGGATGCAGCGCGAACCCGATGTCGGCGATCGGCGCCTGGCGGATGTCGACGTTGCCCGCGAACCGCCCGTCGACCTCGATCGCCCAGCCTCGGTGCGTGCCGTCGTTCCAGCCGCGCGGGAGCACCGTGAACGCGTACTGCTCGCTCATGTCCCGCGTGTTGGGGATGGGGATCGCCGTCCACCGCTGCATCTCGGGGTCGCCGGCCATCTCGACCAGCGCGTCGGTGTCAGCCGGTACGTGCGCCCGAAGCGTCACGATCCCGTCGCTGAGGACCGGGACGTTGAGTGGCCACTTCATTGGGCGCGGGTCATGGATTGAGCGAGCGGAACGGGTCGGCCGGGTAGACCCCGAGGATCTTGACGTCGGTCGTGAAGAACTCGAGCTCCTCGAGCGCCCGCCGCAGGTGGGTGTCCTCGGGATGCCCGTCGACCTCGGCGAGGAACTGCGTCGCGGTGAACTCGCCACCGACCATGTAGCTCTCGAGCTTGGTCATGTTGACGCCGTTGGTCGCGAACCCGCCGAGCGCCTTGTAGAGCGCGGCTGGCAGGTTGCGGACGTTGAAGATGAAGCTCGTGACGGTCGGCCCGTTGCCGGCCGGCGCCTGCTTGGCCTCGCGCGAGAGCACGACGAACCGGGTCGTGTTGTGGTCCTCGTCCTCGACGTCGGAGGCCAGCACGTCGAGGCCGTAGATCTCGGCGGCCAGGGGTGGCGAGATGGCGGCCTGGCTGGGGTCGGCGGCGTCTGCGACCTCCCGTGCCGCACCCGCGGTGTCGCCAGAGATGATCGGCGTGAGGCCGTACTGCTTGATGATCTTGCGGCACTGACCGAGGGCGTGGACGTGGCTGTGCACGGTCTTGATCGTGTCGAGGCTGGAGCCGGGGACCCCGAGCAGGCTGAACTGGATGCGCAGGAAGTGCTCTGCGACGATGTGCAGCCCCGACGTCGGCAGGAAGTGGTGGATGTCGGACACGCGGCCCGCGATCGAGTTGTCGATCGGGATCATCGCGAGATCGGCGTCGCCGTTGGTCACCGCCGCGAACGCGTCCTCGAACGACGCGCACGCCACGGCCTCCCACTCGGGGTAGTGCTCCCGGGCGACGATGTGGGAGTTCGCGCCGGGTTCTCCCTGGTACGCGATCCGCTGCTTGGTGCTCACGTCCCCAGTCTCCCAGACCCGCTCACTCGACGAGGTGAGCGCCGTCTGCAGGTCGTACGACGAAGACTTCCGGCTCACGCCACTGGTGCGCCGCGAAGCGAGCCTCGACCCGTTCGCGTACGGCCGCCACGCGGTCGACCGGGACGAGGGCGATCGCGCTGCCGCCGAAGCCGCCACCGGTCATGCGCGCGCCGAGCGCGTTGGCCTCGAGCGCCGCCTCGACGGCGACGTCGAGCTCGGGGCAGCTGACCTGGAAGTCGTCACGCAGCGACGCGTGCGAGGCGGTGAAGATCGTGCCGAGCTGCGTCCAGGCGCGCCGGCTGATGGCGTTGACGGCGCCGCGTACGCGCGCGGTCTCGGTCAGCACGTGCCGGGTCCGTGCCTTGAGCGTCTCGTCGGTCAGCGCGATCGTGGCGTCGAGGGTGGCCTCGGCCAGCCACGTGACGCCGAGCTCGGCGGCGGCCTGCTCGCACTCGGTGCGGCGGGCGGCGTACTCGCCGTCGGCCAGCGAGTGGTGCGCGCGGGTGTTGATCGCGAGGAGCGTCAGCCCGTCGTCCTCCCAGGTGACCGGGACGATCTCGGTGGTCGGCGGTGACTGGGCGGTGTCCATCAGCACGGCGTGGCCGGCCTCGCCGTAGAGCACCGCGAGCTGGTCCATCAGGCCGACCGGCGCGCCGACGAAGTCGTGCTCGGCCCGCTGTGCCAGGAGCGCCAGATCGGTGCGGTCGAGCCCGTAGCCATGCAGCTCGTTGAGCGCCGAGGCGATCCCGCAGGTCAGGGCGGCCGACGACGACATGCCGGCGCCCGACGGGATCCGCGACTCGACGACGATGTCGGCGCCGTCGAACCGATGGCCGAATGACACGAGGCTCCACACGATGCCGGCGGCGTACACGGCCCAACCGTCGAGGTCGCCGGGCTGCACGCCGGTGCCGAACGTGACCTTGGCCGAGCCCGGGAGGTCGGACCACAGGTTGACCGTCTCGTCGTCGCGAGGCCGCACCTTGATCGTCAAGGAGCGGTCGATCGCCATCGGCAGGACCGGACCACCGTTGTAGTCGAGGTGTTCGCCGATCAGGTTCACTCGTCCGGGCACATCCCACCGGCGCACGTCTGTCACGCCCCGACCCTACGACCTACGTGGTGGCTGGCAGAATGCCGTCCATGTCCGCTGACCGTCGCCCCCGAGTCCTGTCCGGCGCCCAGCCGACCGCCGACTCGTACCATCTCGGCAACTATTTCGGCGCGTTCAAGCAGTGGGTCGCCCTCCAGGACGACTTCGAGGCGTTCTACTTCATCCCCGACCTGCACGCGATCACGATCGAGTACGACCCGGCCGCACTGCGCGAGCGCACCTACATCGCCGCCGCGCAGCTACTCGCCGCCGGCGTCGATCCGCAGCGCAGCGCGCTGTTCGCGCAGAGCCACGTACCCGAGCACGCGCAGCTCGCCTGGGTGCTCAGCGGCATCACGGGGTTCGGCGAGGCGAGCCGGATGACGCAGTTCAAGGACAAGACCGTCAAGGGCGGATCCGAGTCCGCGAGCGTCGGCCTGTTCACCTATCCGATCCTCATGGCCGCCGACATCCTCATCTACCAGGCCGACAGCGTTC
This sequence comes from Aeromicrobium ginsengisoli, assembly GCF_004134905.2. GTDB lineage: Bacteria > Actinomycetota > Actinomycetes > Propionibacteriales > Nocardioidaceae > Aeromicrobium > Aeromicrobium ginsengisoli. The sequence goes on from NZ_SDPQ02000002.1 coordinate 408,846, forward strand.
CCGTCGGTGAGGACCAGCGCCAGCACGTCGAGCTGACCCGTGACCTCGCGCAGCGGTTCAACCACCGCTTCGGCGAGACGTTCACGGTGCCCAAGCCGCACATCGTCAAGGGCGTCTCCAAGATCTACGACTTGCAGGAGCCGACCAACAAGATGAGCAAGTCGCAGTCGTCGCCCAACGGCGTGATCGACCTGCTCGACGATCCCAAGAAGGCCGCCAAGAAGATCCGCTCGGCGATGACCGACTCGGGCAGCGACATCCGTTACGACGTCGCCGAGAAGCCCGGCATCTCCAACCTCCTGACGATCTACTCGGCGCTGACGGGTCAGTCGATCGACGAGATCGTCACGCAGTACGAGGGCCAGCAGTACGGCGCGTTCAAGGTCGCGCTGTCCCAGATCGTCGCCGACTTCGTGGAGCCGTTCGGCGCTCGGACCCGTGAGCTCCTGAGTGACCGCGGCGAGCTGGATCGCATCCTCGCCAAGGGGGCCGAGCGCGCTCGCGAGGTCGCTTCGGTGACCCTCGACCTCGTCTACGACCGCTCCGGCTTCGTGCGTCCCGTATGAGCGAGCGTCTCACCGTCGGGATCGCGATCCCGGTGCCGGAGCCGTACGGGAGCCAGCTGCGCGAGATGCGGGCTGCGTTCGGCGACCCGATGGCAGAGACGGTGCCCAGCCACGTGACGCTGATCCCGCCGGTCGAGTACGCACCCGACGAGCTCGACGGCGTCTACGCGGCGCTTGAGCGCGCGTCCGCCACGATGCCGCCCTTCCCCATGCGCCTGCGGGGCACCGGCACGTTCAGGCCCGTGTCGCCCGTCGTCTTCATCGCCGTGAGCCAGGGCATCTCCTACACCGAGATGCTGGCCAAGTGCGTCCGCCGGGCGCTCGACGCACCGGAGCCGGAGTTCCCGTTCCACCCGCACGTCACGGTTGCGCACAACCTCGACGACGCGAGCCTCGACCGGGCGTACGACGAGCTCAGCTCGTTCGAGTGCCAGTTCTCGGTCAACGAGTTCGCGCTCTATCACCACGACGACGTCGCGGGCTGGGTCCCGCAGCACACGTTCGCACTCGGCTCGTCCTAGCCTCCGTCAGCTCGCGTCGTCCACCGCGTCGAGCCGGTCGAGCATCGTCGTGACCTTCTCCTCGAGCGTGTCCCGCGGCGGCTGGTCGTTGAACGCCAAGGTCGTGATCGCCACGACGTTCCGGCCCGCTCTGACGGTCACCAGGTCGAGGTTCATCGTGACGCCCTGGACCGTCCCGGTCGCGTGGAACGCCGCGGCCTCGTCGCCGAGATCGCTGACCTCGGTCGGGGTGACCTCGACATCGACGCTCGGGGTGCCGGAGCCTCCGATGGTGAACGTGCGGCAGGCGGAGATGGCCTTGAGGTGGGCGCGCCACTGCGTCGTCGCCTTGGAGCTGTCGCCGTACGACTCGACGGTGTCGTTCATCGACGCCTCGTCGGCCCGGCTGAACGACGACTCGACCTTGGTCGGCGCCTTGTCGTCGGGACCGTTCGCCAGTGTCGAGCACGATGTGTCGCCCTTGGTGATCGTGATGGCGGCGTCCGTGTCGTCGACGGGCGCTGCCTTCCAGTCCGACTCGAAGTCGGCGATCGTGAGCAGCGCCTTCTGCGCCTTGGCCTTGGACAGCGGCGCCGATGCGGCGGGCTTGTCCGACCCACTGTCGCTGCCGCCACCGCCGCACGCGGACACGACGACCAGGGCGGCGATGCAGACGAGCTGGCGGGTGCGCATCCCGGGAGCGTAGACCCGCGAGGCGGTGCGCGTCAGACGATTCCCAAGTCCTCCGAGACGACCGTCTTGAGGTGCTTGAGCAGCTCGGACTTGAAGGCACGGGCGGCGAGCGGCAGCGCCTCGGTGCTGCGGTGCGCCAGCGCGATGACCCGTTCGAGCGAGGGGGTGTCGAGCTGCGTGGCCTTGAGGTGTGGACGGGTCGTCAGCACCATGCTCGGCACCACGGCGTGGCCGAGACCGGCCTGCACGAATCTCAGCACGGCACTCATCTCCCCGCCCTCGACCGAGAGCTTCGGCTCGAACCCGGCATCGGCGCAGGCGCCGAGCGTGACCTCGCGCAGGTCGTAGCCCTCACGGAACATCACGAGCGGCAGGTCCTCGAGATCGCGGATCTCCAGGCGATCGGGCAGGTCGGCGTCGGCCGGGCTGGCCAGCACCAGGCGCTCGCGGAGGATCGGCGTCGTCTGGATGTCGGGGTCGGCGTTGTGCAGCGGGACGATCAGCAGCGCGACGTCGAGTCGGCCGTCGGCGAGCTCGCGGGTCAGCACGCGCGACCCAGCCTCCTGAACCTCGAGCTCGATGTCCGGGTACGACGCGTGGAACTCCTTGAGCGCCTCCGGCAGCAGGCCCTCGCACAGCGACGGCGTCGCCCCCATGCGTACGCGCCCTCGGCGCAGCGTCGCGACCTCGCGAACCGTGCGCTCGGCGCTCTCGCTGTCGATCAGGATGCGTTGCGCATGGGGCAGCAGGGCCTCACCGGCGCTGGTGAGCTCGATCGCGCCACGGTTGCGGACGAACAGCGGTGTCCCGAGCGAGTTCTCCAGCACGCGGATCTGCTTGGACAGGCTGGGCTGGGAGACCCCGGTCAGCTCGGCGGCGCGGGTGAAGTGGCGGGTCCGGGCGACGGCGACGAAGTAGGCGAGCTGCTGGATCTGCACGCCAGTCATGATAGTCGACGGCTATGAAAGGCGACCTCACAATGACTTGGCGGATGGGTACGCCGCCCTTACTGTGTGACGGTGGCCACACTGCGAACCACCTCCCCGGAAGCCGGCGCCGGCCGGGCTGCGATCGCCGCCCGCACCCTGCGCACCGATCGCTGGTGGATCCCGCCGCTGACGACCGCGGTCGGTCTGATCGCCTGGATCACGTACGCCACGGTGCGCGTGTTCATGCAGAAGGACTACTTCGTCGCCGACTACCACTACCTGACGCCGTTCTACTCGCCGTGCATCTCCAACGGCTGCGTCCCCGAGTCCGCGCACTTCGGCACGTTCCTGCCCGACGTCTGGTGGTTGCCCTACGCCGCGCTGACCCTGCCGTTCCTGCTGCTGTTCCGGATGACCTGCTACTACTACCGCAAGGCCTACTACCGGGCGTTCTGGTTCTCGCCGCCGGCCTGCGCCGTCGCCGAACCCCACGCGAAGTACACCGGCGAAACCCGCTTCCCGCTGATCGGCCAGAACCTGCACCGCTACTTCTTCTACGCCGCGGTCCTGATCTCGTTGATCAACACGTACGACGCGATCAAGGCGTTCGAGACCGGCGACGGCGAGTTCGGCATCGGGCTGGGCAACCTCGTGCTGCTCGTCAACGTCGTCGCCCTGTGGGCCTACACCGCGTCCTGTCACTCGTGCCGCAGCATCATCGGCGGCCGGCTCAACCACTTCTCCCAGCACCCGGTGCGCTACAAGCTCTGGGGCTGGGTCACCCGGCTCAACGGCAAGCACATGCAGCTCGCGTGGCTGACGCTCGGCACGTTGGCGCTGACCGACTTCTACATCATGGCCGTCTCGGCCGGTTGGTTCTCCGACCCCCGCATCATCAACTGACAAGGATCGTGAATGACGGAGATCGAGCAACTGTCGTATGACGTCATCGTCATCGGAGCCGGCGGTGCCGGCCTGAGGGCGGCGATCGAGGCGCGCGAGCAGGGCAAGAAGACCGCGATCATCAGCAAGTCGCTGTTCGGCAAGGCTCACACCGTGATGGCCGAGGGCGGCTGCGCGGCATCGATGGGCAACGTCAACGACAAGGACAACTGGATGGTGCACTTCGGTGACACCATGCGGGGCGGCAAGTTCCTCAACAACTGGCGCATGGCCGAGCTGCACGCCAAGGAGGCGCCCGACCGGGTCTGGGAGCTCGAGACCTATGGCGCGGTGTTCGACCGTACGCCCGACGGCAAGATCAGCCAGCGCAACTTCGGCGGCCACACCTATCCGCGGCTCGCGCACGTCGGCGACCGCACGGGCCTCGAGCTGATCCGCACGCTCCAGCAGAAGATCGTGTCGCTGCAGCAGGAGGACTTCGCCGCGACGGGCGACTACGAAGCCCGGATCAAGGTCTTCGCCGAGTGCACCGTCACCGACCTGACCAAGGACGGCGACCGCATCTCCGGCGCCCTGGCCTATTGGCGTGAGTCCGGGCGCCACCTCGTGTTCGAGGCTCCGGCGATCATCCTTGCGACCGGTGGCATCGGCAAGTCGTTCAAGGTGACCAGCAACTCCTGGGAGTACACCGGCGACGGACACGCGCTGGCGCTGCGGGCCGGCGCGTCACTGATCAACATGGAGTTCATCCAGTTCCACCCCACGGGCATGGTCTGGCCGCCGTCGGTCAAGGGCATCCTCGTCACCGAGTCCGTACGCGGTGACGGCGGCGTGCTGACCAACTCCGAGGGCAAGCGCTTCATGTTCGACTACATCCCGGACGTGTTCAAGGCGCAGTACGCGACGACCGAGGAGGAAGCCGACCGGTGGTACACCGACGCAGACAACAACCGCCGTCCTCCTGAGCTGCTGCCCCGCGACGAGGTCGCCCGGGCGATCAACTCCGAGGTCAAGGCCGGCCGCGGCACCCCGCACGGCGGCGTCTACCTCGACGTGTCGAGCCGGCTCAAGGCCGAGGTCATCATCAAGAAGCTGCCGTCGATGCATCACCAGTTCAAGGAGCTGGCCGACGTCGACATCACCAAGGAGCCGATGGAGGTCGGCCCGACGTGCCACTACGTCATGGGCGGCGTCGAGGTCGATCCGGACACCGGTGCCGCTTCCGTCGACGGGCTGTTCGCCGCAGGGGAGTGCTCCGGCGGCATGCACGGCTCCAACCGGCTCGGCGGCAACTCGCTGTCCGACCTGCTGGTGTTCGGCCGCAGGGCCGGCGCGGGCGCTGCGGCATACGTCGACTCGCTCGGGTCCCAGCGGCCGGCGATCAGCGACGACGACGTCCAGGTCGCGGCGCGGCGATCCGTAGCGGCGTTCGGTGACGGCGGCCAGGAGGGCTCGGAGAACCCCTACACGTTGCACCAGGAGCTCCAGCAGACCATGAACGACCTGGTCGGCATCATCCGCAAGGAGGAGGAGATCCAGGAGGCGCTCGACAAGCTCGAGGGCCTCAAGGCTCGCGGCGAGCAGGTCGTGGTCGAGGGTCACCGCCAGTTCAATCCCGGCTGGCACCTCGCACTCGACCTGCGCAACATGCTGCTGGTCAGCGAGTGCGTCGCCAAGGCGGCGATCCTGCGCACCGAGAGCCGCGGCGGTCACACCCGCGACGACTACCCGACGATGGACGCCGAGTGGCGCCACGTGTTGCTGGTCTGCACGCTCAACGCCGACGGCACGATCGACGTCGAGCGACAGGAGCAGATCCCGGTCAGGAACGACCTGCTCGACCTGTTCGAGAGTGACGAGCTCGGCAAGTACTTCACCACGGCAGAACTCGGCGGAAGGATCTAGATGGGCAACCAGGAGCACTTCCGCGTGTGGCGCGGCGACGACGAGACCGGAGACTTCGTCGACTACGACGTCGAGGTCAACGAGGGTGAGGTCGTCCTCGACATCATCCACCGCATCCAGGCGACGCAGGCCCCGGACCTCGCGGTCCGCTGGAACTGCAAGGCCGGCAAGTGCGGCTCCTGCAGCGCCGAGATCAACGGCCGGCCCCGGCTGCTCTGCATGACGCGCATGTCGACCCTGCCGCCGGGCGAGCCGATCGTCGTCACGCCGATGCGTACGTTCCCGGTGATCCGCGACCTCGTCACCGACGTGTCGTTCAACTACGAGAAGGCGCGCGAGGTGCGGGCGTTCGTACCGCCCGAAGGCGTCGCGCCGGGCGACTACCGCATGCAGCAGGTCGACGTCGAGCGGTCGCAGGAGTTCCGCAAGTGCATCGAGTGCTTCCTGTGCCAGGACACGTGCCACGTGCTCCGCGACCACGAGGAGAACAAGCCGGCGTTCGCCGGGCCGCGCTTCCTGATGCGCGTCGCCGAGCTCGACATGCACCCGCTCGACGCCGCCGCCGAGCAGGGCCTCAACCGCAAGGAGGCGGCGCAGGACGAGCACGGCCTGGGCTTCTGCAACATCACGAAGTGCTGCAGCGAGGTCTGCCCCGAGCACATCAAGATCACCGACAACGCGCTGATCCCGCTCAAGGAGCGTGTCGTCGACCTCAAGTTCGACCCGCTGATCCGGCGCAAGAAGCGCGCCAGACGCGCCTGACCTGCAGGGCATCGTGGATTGAGGGTTGATAGCCAAAGGCTATGAACCCTTACCTCACAATGCCTTTGCGGAAGTGCGCCACCGGTCCTAGGCTGGCGAGTTGTGGCGACTACCCAACTGAGCAAGCGACCGTCGGCGCGTACGTCGACCGTTGCGCTGAAATATGCGATGGCGGTGTCGGGGCTCATCATGGTGGGCTACCTGATCCTGCACATGTACGGCAACCTGCGGGCCTTCGAGGGCCCCGATGCCTTCGACGAGTACGCGCACCACCTGCGCACGTTCGGCGAGCCGATGCTGCCCCACGAGGGACTGCTGTGGTTCGTGCGCGTCGTGCTGCTGGCGGCGGTGCTCGTGCACGCCTACGCGGCGATCACGCTGTGGCGGCGCAACAAGAAGGCGGCCGGCTACGTCGGTGGCAAGCGCTACCAGACCAAGCAGAACCGCACGGGGATCCAGCGCAGCTACGCGTCGTTCACGATGCGCTGGGGCGGTGTGACGATCGCACTGTTCATCGTCTTCCACATCCTCAACCTGACGACCAACGACATCCATCCCGGTGGTGCGTCCGACTCGCCCTACCTCAAGCTGCACCACAGCTTCGAGCACTTCTGGGTCCTTGCGGCCTACACCGTCGCGATGCTGGCGGTCGGCTTCCACCTGTGGCACGGCTTCTGGAGCGCGTTCACGACGCTGGGCCAGAACTACAGCGCCAAGCGCCGGGACTCGTTCTGGAACTCCGCTGCGATCCTCGTCTCGGTGGTCATCACCGCGGGGTTCCTCGCGCCGCCGTTCGCCATCTACTTCTTCGGCTTGGGAGGCTGACATGACCACGAACGTCTCCGAACAGTTCCACGCCGTCGGCGAGGACATCCACGACACCAAGGCGCCTGCCGGCCCGATCGAGCGTCGTTGGGACGAGCGCAAGTTCAGCACCAACCTCGTCAACCCGGCCAACCGCCGCAAGCTCAGCGTCATCGTCGTCGGCACCGGCCTCGCAGGCGCCTCGGCCGCCGCGACACTCGGCGAGGCGGGCTATCACGTCAAGAGCTTCTGCTACCAGGACAGCCCCCGCCGGGCGCACTCGATCGCCGCGCAGGGCGGCATCAACGCGGCCAAGAACTACCGCAACGACGGCGACAGCATCTACCGGCTGTTCTACGACACGGTCAAGGGCGGCGACTTCCGCGCCCGCGAGTCCAACGTCTACCGCCTCGCGCAGGTGTCGGTGAACATCATCGACCAGTGCGTCGCGCAGGGCGTGCCGTTCGCCCGCGAGTACGGCGGACTGCTCGACAACCGTTCGTTCGGCGGCGTGCAGGTGTCCCGTACGTTCTACGCCCGCGGCCAGACCGGTCAGCAGCTCCTGATCGGCGCCTACCAGGCCCTGGAGCGCCAGATCGCCGCCGGCACCGTCGAGATGAACACGCGGCACGAGATGCTCGAGCTCATCATGATCGACGGCAAGGCCCGCGGCATCATCGTCCGCGACATGGTCTCCGGCGAGATCGAGACCCACACCGCTGACGCCGTGGTGCTGGCGACGGGTGGCTACGGCAACGTGTTCTTCCTGTCGACCAACGCGATGGGCTGCAACGTCACGGCGACCTGGCGTGCGCACCGCAAGGGCGCCTACTTCGCGAACCCTTGCTACACGCAGATCCACCCGACCTGCATCCCGGTCAGCGGCGACTACCAGTCCAAGCTGACGCTGATGTCGGAGTCGCTGCGCAACGACGGCCGCATCTGGGTGCCCAAGAAGGCCGGCGACGACCGCGCCCCGAGTGACATCCCCGAGGACGAGCGCGACTACTACCTCGAGCGCATCTATCCGGCGTTCGGCAACCTGGTGCCGCGTGACATCGCCTCGCGCGCCGCCAAGTACCAGTGCGACGCCGGCAAGGGCGTCGGTCCCGGCGGGCTCGGTGTCTACCTCGACTTCGCCGACGCGATCGCGCGGCTCGGCCGCCACGAGGTCGAGGCCAAGTACGGCAACCTCTTCGACATGTATGCGCAGATCACGGGCGAGAACCCGTACGAGCAGCCGATGCGCATCTACCCCGCGGTGCACTACACGATGGGCGGCCTGTGGGTCGACTACGACCTGCAGAGCAACCTCGAGGGGCTGTTCGTCGCCGGTGAGGCCAACTTCTCCGAGCACGGCGCCAACCGCCTCGGCGCCTCGGCGCTGATGCAGGGACTGGCCGACGGCTACTTCGTCCTGCCCTACACGATCGCCAACTACCTCGCCGACGGTCCGTACGAGAAGATCGACGACTCGCACCCCGAGGTCGTCGCTGCTCGCACGGCCGTCGAGGAGCGGATCGAGAAGTTCCTGTCGATCAACGGCACCCGCACGGTGGACTCGTTCCACAAGGAGCTGGGCCAGATCATGTGGGACTACTGCGGCATGGAGCGCACCGAGGAGGGCCTGATCAAGGCCATCAGCATGATCCGCGACCTCAAGGCCGACTTCTGGTCCAACGTCAAGGTCACCGGTGTCAACGAGGAGCTCAACCAGACCCTCGAGCGGGCCGGCCGCGTCGCCGACTTCTTCGAGCTCGGCGAGCTCATGTGCATCGACGCGCTCAACCGCCGCGAGTCGTGCGGAGGTCACTTCCGCGCCGAGAGTCAGACCGAGGACGGCGAGGCGCTGCGTCACGACGACGAGTTCGCGTACGTCTCGGCGTGGGAGTTCGGCGACGAGCAGCCCACGCTGCGCAAGGAACCGCTGGAGTACGAGTACGTCGAGATGAAGTCCAGGAGCTACAAGTGAACATCACCGTCAGGGTGTGGCGTCAGAAGAACGCCGACGACAAGGGCCGGATGGTCACCTACGGCGTCGAGAACGTCAGCGAGCACATGTCGTTCCTCGAGATGCTCGACGTCCTCAACGAGCAGCTCACGCTGTCCGGCGACGACCCGATCGCGTTCGACCACGACTGCCGCGAGGGCATCTGCGGCATGTGCGGTGTCGTGATCAACGGCATCGCGCACGGCCCCGAGGTCACCACGACGTGCCAGCTGCACATGCGCAGCTTCGAGGACGGCGCCGTCATCGACGTCGAGCCCTGGCGCGCGGGGGCGTTCCCGGTCGTCAAGGACCTCGTCGTCGACCGTTCGGCGTTCGACCGGATCATCCAGGCCGGCGGCTACATCAGTGCGCCGACCGGTTCGGCTCCCGACGCCCACGCGGTGCCGGTCCCCAAGGACGACGCGGACCACGCGTTCGACGCGGCGACCTGCATCGGTTGTGGCGCGTGCGTCGCGGCGTGCCCCAACGGCTCGGCGATGCTGTTCACGTCGGCCAAGATCACGCACCTCGGCCTGCTGCCCCAGGGCCAGCCCGAGCGTGAGTCGCGGGTCATCGGCATGGTCGAGCAGCACGATCACGAGGGCTTCGGCGGCTGCACCAACATCGGCGAGTGCACGTCGGCGTGCCCCAAGGGCATCCCGCTCGACACGATCGCGCAGCTCAACCGCGACCTGCTCGGCGCCCTGGCGCACGGCAAGGCCTGATCACCCCCTCCGGTCCTTGAGCCTGTCGACGCGATGTCGACAGGCTCAACCGGTGGGGCATCAGGTCCGCCGGCGGCGCAGGTAGGCGATCGCGACGACGGCCAGCAGGGGACCCCAGGCGAGCAGCGGCACGTACGCGAGCGTCACGATGACCGCTTGCGGGCCGTCGAAGTAGTCGTAGAACTCGCTGCCCGCCATGCCCCAGAACACCCAGGTCCAGAGCGCCGTGAGGAACGCAGCGCCGACGATGGCCGGGATGAACGCCGCCAGGGGTCGTACGCGTCGCCCGCCGATCAGCGGGATCCACCGCGGCGCGACCTCGCCCCACCGCTGCACGAGCCCGAGGGTCAGCAGCGCCGCGCCCTCCGTCACGAGGGACAGGGACACGATGTAGACCCGCATCCAGAAGCCGCCGACCTCGGCGTTGGTCAGCGGCAGCCCGGCCACGAGGGCGATGCGCCAGAGGCCGGACGGCAGGGTGAGGAGCGGGACGAGGTGGGCGACCCGCCGGATCTCCGGGGAGGCCTCGAGGGGCCGGGTGTCGAGAGCTGTCATGCTTCCAGCCTGCTCAGTCGCGCCGGGCCGCCCATCCCTCCATCGAGCGATTCCGCTCCCCCGTCTGAGCGGGTCCGCCGGTGGTACGAGAGCGTGGCCACGGCCAGCGCGGCACCCCACACGACGTACGCCGGGACGGCGACCCAGAAGAACGTCTCGGGCAGGTCCATCCGGGCATCCGGCGGGAACGGGTTGCGACCGTGGAGTCGCTCGACGACCATCTGGCCGAGCATGACTCCGAAGTAGCCGACGATCATGACGGAGACGCCCGCGCCTGGCCAGAGCACGAGTCGCCGCGGCACCCGCCGTCCGGCGAGCCCCAGGACCCAGCGTGGCCACACCATTCCCCAGGAGTGCACCAGCGCGAGCGGCAGCAGCGTGCCGGCCAGGACGAAGCAGCCTTCGAAGGCGATGCCCGACAGCGGCGACTCGTCGAACCCCACGACGGCCTGCGCGGCGACCCGGGTGAGGCAGCCGCCCATCGACACGTACGCCGCGACGTGTGCCCAGCGGGGCGTGTGGTCCAGCGGCGTCTGCAGCGCCTTCAGGCGGTCGACCACAGGGAGCGCGATGCCTGACTGTTGCCGGAACGAGCGAGCGGCGAGCACGAGCAGGACGCCGCCGGTCGCGCACGCGACGCGGCTGGCCGCGCCCAGCGGGTAGCGGCCGATTCCCAGGCCGGGGAACACGTTGCCGACCAGGTCGAGCACCAGCATGACGGCCGCGGCGGCGAGGGCGAGGGCGACCGCCGTCGCACCGGCCAGGACGGGTACGGCCGCCCGACGGCCCGGTCGCAGCATGGCCGCCGCCAGCAGCGCGGCGGCGGCACAGAGCGCGACGCCCCACCACCCGGTGAAGACGACCAGGTCGGTGCCGATCGCCGAGAGGTGCGAGGGCGTGCCGTCGAGCTGCCAGTACGTACGCACGGCGCCGTAGCTCAGCGTCCACACCAGTGCGGTGCGGGCCAGGACGTGGTGTTGTTCGATGGGTGACATGTCTCCACCGTCGTCGAGCGCGCGACGCCGGCCATCGCTCGTGCGGGGGAGCGTGCCGGCGCGTCCGGGGGAGACTCAGCGGGTCGCGATGAAGCCCGTCTCGTACGCCTCGATGACCGCCTGGAGCCGGTCGCGGACGCCGAGCTTGGCCAGCACGTTGCTGACGTGGGTCTTGACGGTCTCGACCGTGATGAACAGGGTCTCGGCGATCTCGAGGTTGCTCGCGCCCTGGGCGACGAGGCGCAGCACCTCCTCCTCGCGCTCGGTCAGCGACCAGCGCCGGACCCGCGGCGTGCCGATGTGGTTGCCGGCCATCGACCGGATCGCGGCGGGGAACAGCAGCGACTCACCCCGTGCGACGACGCGGATCGCCTCCACGACCTGCTCGGGCCCGGCGCGCTTGAGCAGGAAGCCGCTCGCGCCGGCGCGCAAGGCGTCGTAGACGTACTCGTCGTTCTCGAACGTCGTGACGACGAGGACGCGCGGCGGCTCGTCGAACGCCGCGAGCAGCAGCTCGGTGGCGCGGATGCCGTCGATGCGCGGCATCCGGACGTCCATCAGCACGACGTCGGGCCGGTGCCGGCGAGCGAACGGCACGACCTCGGTGCCGTCTGTGGCCTCGCCGATGACCTCGAGGTCGTCCTCGGCATCGACGACGGCCCGGAGGCCGCGCCGGATCAGCGGCTCGTCGTCGACGATCAGGACCGTCGTCATGCGTCGACCCGCATCGTCGCCTCGAGCGTCCACTGGCCATCGACAGCCTGGGCATCGATCGTGCCGCCGTGAGACCGGGCCCGCTCGGCCATCCAGCGCAGACCCCGACCACCGGACGGCCGAGGAGCGGCGGGCTCGGTGGGCAGCGGGTTCGAGACGCTCAGGCGTACGACATCGCCCTCGACCGCGATCCGCAACGTGACGGGGACCGGGCCGGCATGCCGCAGGGCGTTGCCGAGAGCCTCCTGCACGACCATGACCGCGTCGCTGGACAACGGTTCGGGCAAGGACGTGATCGGACCGGTCAGCTCGGTGTCGATCACCAGTCCGGCTGCGGCGCTCTGGCTGACCAGCGAGTCGATGTCGGTGAGCGTCCGGCGGCGACCGGGCGGCCCTTCGTCGCGCAGTGTGGCAAGGGCGCCGTCGAGGTCGGCCAACGCCTGGCTCGCCGCCGCCTCGACAGCTGCGAGCGACTCCCGGGCGAACTCCGGATCGGCGTCGATCAGCTTGCGCGCCGCTCCGGCCTGCACGGCGACGACGCTGAGGGCGTGGCCGACCGAGTCGTGCAGGTCGCGGGCGAGCCGGTTGCGCTCCGAGAGCTCGCCGGTGACCCGTTCCATCTCGGCCAGCCGCGCCGTCGAGGACCGGCCGAGTAGTCGCGGCGCCGCCCAGGACATCAGCGCACCCAGACCGGCGGTGCCGTACGCGAAGGTGACCAGGCAGCCGAGCCCGACGAGTGCCATGATCACTGGCGGCTGCCCCTGCCACGGGCTCTCACCGCTGAGGTCCGCGACCCCGATCGCCCCGAGCAGGAAGGTCACGCCGCTCGGCAGCACGACGATCGTCCCGGCACCCACCAGCCCGCCGCACACGAGGTGCAGTGCGAAGAACGTCCCCGCCCGCACGCGATCTGCGCCGCTCACGGACGACGGGATCAGCTCGGCGACCAACGGCCCGCGCAACAGCTGCTTCGCCGCCACCACCTCGAGCTGCCGCACCGCTTCGAGCGTCGCCGTCAACGCGATGGCGCCGGCCATCAGCGCCGTCCCACCCGCGATCGCGGCTGCGATGGCACCGGTGCCGCTGCCCCAGGCGAGCAGCGAGGGATAGGCGCCGACGCCGAGGAAGGGCGTGAAGACGGCCCCGCCGAGGACGAGGTAGACCCAGCGTCGCCACGTCGCGGAGCCCAGGGGCCGCAGGACGAGACGAGCCGGTTTCACCCTTCCGATGGTGCCACGGGGCGACGGCCGTGGGATCCCCTGAGCGAGGGATATCGAACTTGATTAGCATAGGTAATGAGGTATGCTAAGGATATGCCCACTGACTCTCACCAGCTCGCTCGGTCGGTGGCCCGCCTCAACCGTCGCCTCCGCCAGGAGCGCCAGACGGACCTGACGCCGACACAGCTCTCGGTGCTCGGCTCGATCGTCAAGCTCGGGCCCTCCACGCCGAGCGCGATCGCTGCCTACGAGAGGGTCCAGCCGCCCTCCATCACCCGCACCCTCACGTGCCTCGTCGACGAGGGCCTCGCGATCCGCGAGCCGCACCCCGACGACGGCCGGCAGGTGCTCATCTCGGTGTCCGACAAGGGCGACGCCGTGCTCGAGGAAGAGCGCGTACGCCGCGACGAGTGGCTCGCGCAGCGCCTCGCCGAGCTCACGACCGCCGAGCGCAAGACCTTGAGGGAGGCGACCGCACTGCTGGAACGGTTGGCCGCCTCTTGAGCCCCACGTTCCGGGCGCTGTCGATCCGCAACTACCGCATCTATGCGATGGGCGCCCTCGTCTCCAACATCGGCACCTGGATGCAGCGCGTCGCACAGGACTGGCTGATCCTGCAGCTGACCCACAGCGGCACCGCCCTCGGCATCACGACCGGCCTGCAGCTGCTGCCGGTGCTGCTCTTCTCGCCGATCGCCGGTGTCGTCGCCGACCGGATCCCCAAACGTACGGTTCTGCGGTTCACCCAGACCGCCATGGCCATCCCCGCAGCGATCCTGGGCGGTCTCGCGATCGCTGGCGTGGTCCAGGCCTGGCAGGTGTATGTCCTGGCGTTCGTGTTCGGCATCGGCACGGCGTTCGACGCCCCTGCGCGGCAGTCGTTCGTCGTCGAGATGGTCGGCAAGGAGGACCTCGCCAACGCCGTGGGCCTCAACTCCGCGTCGTTCAACTCCGCGCGCATGATCGGCCCAGCCGTCGCCGGCGTCCTGATCGCCGCGCTCGGCTCAGGGGTGCGCGCGACGGGCTGGGTCATCCTGGCCAACGCGATCAGCTATGTCGCCGTGTTCGTGTCGCTCCAGCTCCTCGACGGCAGCCGCCTGCGACCGTCACCGGTCACCGGCACGCGCAAGGGTGCCGTTCGCGACGGCGTGCGATACGTACGCTCACGCCCTGACCTCATCCTGATCCTGACCTGCGTGTTCTTCGTCGGCACGTTCGGCATGAACTTCCAGATGACGAGCGCCCTGATGGCGACCGAGGTCTTCCACAAGGGCGCGGGGGAGTACGGCATCCTCGCGTCGATCATGGCGGTGGGCTCTCTCGCGGGGTCGCTGCTCGCGGCTCGGCGGGCCCGTCCCCGTCTGGCGTTCGTGGTGCTGGCCGGCGCGGCATTCTCGGTCGTCGAGATCATCGCCGGCCTGATGCCCGGCTACGTCTCGTTCGCGGCGATCCTGCCCCTCCTGGGCCTCTGCGCTCTCACGATGGTCACCTCGGCCAACGCCATGATGCAGATGACGACGAGCGCCATGATGCGTGGCCGGGTCGCGGCCCTCTACCTGATGATCTTCATGGGTGGCACGCCGTTCGGGGCGCCGCTGATCGGCTGGGTCGGCGAGGAGTTCGGCGCCCGCTGGATGCTGATCGGCGGCGGTGCAGTCTCGCTGCTCGGCATCACGATCGGAACGCTGTGGTACCTGCACAAGCAGGACATCCACCGCCCGGAGCTCGAGACGTTCGCACGGGACATGCGCTGGACCGTGCGACGTCCCGTCCGGACGACGGCGCCCGGCGGACGTACGACTCAGCCCTCAGCCTGAATGGCGGCCTTCAGCTCGACGAGCTTCTCGGCCGTGATCCGGCCCTCGGCGTGCAGCGCCTCGAGGTTGGCGATGCGGGACTCCTTGGTCTCGCCGGCGACGTCGACACCGTGTCCAGCGACGAACGCCTCCTGGATCATCGCCTGCAGCTGGCCGACGTCGACGACGTCCGAGGTCTTCGGCCGTTGGCGCCACGCGGACACGATCGCCCCGATGTCGATGCCCGAGGCGGGGCCGCCCTTGGCGCGGGCGAGCGCGAGCCGCAGCGCCGCCCAGAGGAGCGAGCCGACGATCGCCAGCACGAACAACCCGACGCTGATCAGCACCGGGTGGTCGAGCACGTCCCAGACGTCCATCCCCAGACAGTAGTGCCGGGGTGCCGTCGAATCAGCGATATCCTGAGCAGATGTCCTTGTCCGACGCCCTCGCGCGCTCCGTCGACGTGGTCACGCCCGACCTCATCGAGGTGCGGCGTGAGCTGCACGCCTACCCCGAGCTCTCGTGGCACGAGGAGCGTACGACCGACGTCGTCGCGACATGGATGGACAAGAGCGGCATCACCTACGAGCGCTTCGAGGGCACGGGCCTGATGGCCGAGATCGGTCCCGATGGCGGACCGATCGTCGCACTGCGCGCCGACCTCGACGGCCTGCCCGTGGTCGACACCTCGCAGGACCCGTGGAAGTCGAGCGTCCCCGGTGTCTCGCACTCCTGCGGTCACGACGTCCACGTCGCCGCGCTCCTCGGCGCCGCAGTGGCGCTCGCCCAGGCCGACGCCGACGAGAAGCTCCCCGTGCGCGTACGCCTGATCTTCCAGCCCGCCGAGGAGGTCATGCCCGGTGGCGCGCTCAAGCTGCTGGCCGCCGGCGCTCTTCGCGGTGTCTCGCGGATCTTCGCGCTGCACTGCGATCCCTCGCTCGACGTCGGTCACGTCGGGCTGCGCGAAGGGCCGATCACCGGTGCTTCCGACCACATCCACGTGCAGCTCAGCGGCCGTGGCGGCCACACGTCGCGCCCGCACCTCACCGAGGATCTCACCTATGCCCTCGGCAGCCTGCTGACCCAGCTGCCCGCGGTGTTGTCCCGTCGTTTCGACCCGCGGGCCGGCGCCAGCATGGTGTGGGGCCAGATCCACTCCGGCAACGCCGCCAACGTCATCCCGTCGACCGGCGAGCTCAGCGGCACGCTCCGCATGCTCGACGCCGCGGCGTGGCACCAGGCCGAGCACCTCGTACGCGGCCTGATCAGCGACATCATCGAGCCGTTCGGGGTCAGCGCCGACGTGACCTACACGCGTGGCGTCCCGCCGGTCGTCAACGACTTCGGCGCCACCGAGATCATGCGCCGCGCCGTCACGCAGGCGATCGGCCCCAGCGGCGTCGCGTCGACCGCGCAGAGCCTCGGCGGCGAGGACTTCGCCTGGTACGTCGAGGCGGTGCCCGGCGCGATGGGCCGGCTCGGCACGCGGACGCCCGACGGTCCGACGTACGACCTGCACCAGGGCAACCTGCGGGTCGACGAGCGCGCGATCGCGATCGGCGCCAAGGTCCTCGCCTGCGCCGCTGTGTCCTGACCCGCCTGGCGCGGTGACGCGGCTCCCCGGGGCGGGAATCGCCTCGGCGTATGACAAATCGGTTACGACTGGGCTCAATGTCGGCCAGACGCTCCCGCGAGGACCGGACGGGAACTAGGGTCTGAGGACGTGCCGGGCTCCCGGCTCCGTATCGAGGAGGAATTTTGCGTCGATTGACCAAGCTTTCCGCCGTCGCTGCCGTTGCCGCGCTCGCTCTTGCGGGCTGTGGGAGCAGCGACAGTGGCGGTAGTGACGGCGGCAGCAAGCCCGCCGCCAGCAAGGATGTCTGCAAGACCGCGAAGGGCGATGGACCCAAGATCGGTCTCGCCTACGACGTCGGCGGACGTGGCGACCAGTCGTTCAACGACTCGGCATATGTCGGTCTCAAGAAGGCTGTGGAAGAGTTCAAGGGCTCGTGCGTCGAGGGCGAGGCCAGCGATGGCGAGCCTGAGTCGGCCCGTGAGGACCGCCTGCGCAACATGGCAGACAGCGGCGCCACGGCCATCATCGGCGTCGGCTTCGCCTACAGCGACTCCGTCAACGCGGTTGCCCCCGACTACCCGAAGGTCAACTTCGCGATCGTCGACGGCTTCGACCCCGACACCAAGCCCAACGCCAACGTCGCCTACCTGACGTTCGCGGCCAACGAGGGCTCCTACCTCGTCGGTGTCGCGGCTGCTGAGAAGACCAAGACTGGCCAGATCGGCTTCGTCGGCGGCGTGCACAACGACCTGATCAAGGGCTTCGAGGCCGGCTACGTTGCTGGTGCCAAGGCCGTCAAGCCTGACATCAAGGTCGACATCGCCTACATCCAGGAGTCGGACCTCAAGGGCTTCGGCGACCCGGCCGGTGGCAAGGCTGCTGCGACGGGTGAGTTCGACAAGGGTGCGGACATCGTCTACCACGCCTCGGGCGCCTCGGGCTCCGGTGTCTTCGACGCCGCTGTCGAGGCCGGTGACGGCAAGTGGGCCATCGGCGTCGACTCCGACCAGTACCTGACGGCGACGACCGCCCAGAAGGCGCACATCCTGACCTCGGCGCTCAAGCGCGTCGACGTTGCGACGTACGACTTCATCAAGACGGTCAACGACGGCAAGCCGGCGACGAGCTACACGACGTACGACCTGAAGAACGACGGCGTCGGCTACGCGACGTCCGGTGGTTTCATCGACGACATCAAGTCCGACATCGACGGCTACAAGGCCAAGATCGTCAGCGGCGAGATCAAGGTCCCGACGAAGCCGTAAGCAGCACCAGCACGACCCAGAACCTGGGCCGGACGCAAACCGCGTCTGGCCCAGGTTCGACCCTTTTGCGTGCCGTAGAGTCCTTCCGAGACGTGAGCAAGGAGCACCCCAGTGACCCAGGAGAGTGTGGCCGTAGAGCTGCGCGGGATCGGCAAGCGGTTTCCCGGCGTGATCGCCAACCATGACGTCGACCTGACGATCAGGGCCGGCACGGTTCACGCCCTGATCGGGGAGAACGGCGCCGGCAAGTCGACGCTCATGAAGATCCTCTACGGCGTCCAGAAGCCCGACGACGGCACGATCGCGATCAACGGCCGCGAGGTCGCCCTCCGCACCCCCACCGACGCGATCGCCAACGGCGTCGGCATGGTCTTCCAGCACTTCATGCTCGCCGACAACCTCACGGTGCTCGAGAACATGGTGCTCGGCGCCGAGAAGCTGCACGGCATCGGTGACCGCGCCCGGGCCGAGATCCGCCGCATCTCCGACGCGTTCGGCTTCGGTCTCCAGCCCGACGTCCTGGTCGAGAAGCTCGGCGTCGCCGACCGGCAGCGCCTCGAGATCGCCAAGGTCCTCTATCGCGGCGCCTGCATCATCATCCTCGACGAGCCGACTGCGGTCCTCGTGCCGCAGGAAGTCGACGCGTTGTTCGCCAACCTGCGCGAGCTGCGCAACGCCGGCAATGCGGTCCTGTTCATCTCGCACAAGCTCGACGAGGTGCTCGCCATCGCCGACGACATCACGGTCATGCGCCGCGGCACGACGGTCGGCACCGCCGACCCCCACACGACGACCAAGCGCGAGCTCGCCGAGCTGATGGTGGGCTCTGAGCTGCCGTCGCCCGAGACCGAGGAGTCGACCGTGACCGACACGGTGGAGCTCACGCTCGCCAACGTGACGCTGGCCGACGAGTTCGGCCGCAACCTGCTCACGGACGTCTCGTTGTCGATCCACCGCGGCGAGATCCTCGGGATCGCCGGGGTCGAGGGCAACGGACAGGCCGAGCTGGTCGAGACGATCATGGGCATGCGCATCCCCGGCGGCGGCACGATCCACCTCGGCACCGAGGACGTCACGCACTGGCACACCCGCAAGCTCCGCGAGGCCGGCATCGGCTACATCCCCGAGGACCGCCACCGCCACGGCCTTCTCCTCGACGCCCCGCTCTGGGAGAACCGCATCCTCGGCCACCAGACCCAGGCACCCAACGCCAAGGGGCCGTGGATCAACCGGTCGGGCGCTCGCAAGGACACCCAGCGCATCGTTGCCGAGTACGACGTACGAGCTCCCGGCATCGACACCCCCGCGCGGGCGTTGTCGGGCGGCAACCAGCAAAAGCTCATCGTCGGTCGCGAGATGAGCGGTGACCCGGTGCTGCTGATCGCCTCGCACCCGACGCGCGGCGTCGACGTCGGCGCCCAGGCCGCGATCTGGGACCACATCAAGCGGGCCCGCCGGGCCGGCCTGGCCGTGCTGCTGATCTCGGCTGACCTCGACGAGCTGATCGGCCTGTCCGACACGATCCAGGTGATCCTGCGTGGCCGGCTGGTCGGCACCTTCGATCCCGCGAGCGTCACGCCGCAGGACCTCGGTGCCGCAATGACGGGCGGTCAGGCAGCATGAACGAGCGCCAGCTGGGGGTCCCCCCACGAGCTCTGCGAGTAGGCGGCGTGAAGTGCGAGGCATTCATCCCGTCACATCCGTGTCCTTGCCTCTCGACGGAGGTGCGGGCATGAAGTCCTTCAACCCCCGCGCGATCGGCCTGGCCCTGCTCGGCCCCGCCATCGCGATCGTCGCCAGCGTCCTGGTCACGACCCTCGTCATCGCCGCAGTGGGCAGCTCGCCCGGAGACTTCTGGTCGACGATGTTCGACTTCCCCAAGCCCCGTTCGCGCGTCGACATCGTCAACCAGACCGCGATGATCTACACCGCCGCCGTGGCTGCGGCGATCGGCTTCCGCATGGGACTGTTCAACATCGGCCTCGAGGGCCAGTACACCCTCGCGTCGTACGCCGCTGCTGCCTTCGCCGGCGGTGCCTACCTCAGCGGCTTCGCCAACGTCTTCGTGTCATTGCTGATCGCGGTCGCGGTCGGTGCAGCGTGGTCCGCCATCGCGGGCATCCTCAAGACGACCCGTGGGGTCAGCGAGGTCATCTCGACGATCATGCTCAACTCGATCGCGATCACGCTGGTCGGCTACCTGCTCAACAAGTACGGCGTGCACGAGGGCAACACGGTGCACACGACGCGGATCGACCTGGTCAGCGGCTGGACGCCGTTCGAGAACCGTGACGGCGAGATCTGGACCCTCGTGATCATCGCTGTCCTCGCCGGTGTCGGCTTCTGGGTCCTGCTCAACAAGACCCGCTTCGGCTTCGACCTGCGGGCCAGCGGCCAGTCGGAGACCGTGGCCAAGGCCTCCGGCGTCAACCCGCACCGCATGATCATCACGGCGATGGCGCTCTCGGGGGGCGTCGCGGGACTCATCTGGATGCCGGCACTGTTCGGCAAGGCCACCAACTTCGGCCTCGGCACGACGTTCCAGGCCGGTCTGGGCTTCCTCGGCATCGCGGTCGCGCTGCTGGGGCGCAACCGCCCGATCGGGATGCTGTTCGGTGCCCTGCTGTTCGCCTATCTCTCGGTCAAGTCCAACGACCTGACGTTCGCCACGGACGTCTCGCCCAGCATCGTGCAGATCACGCAGGGCGTCGCGGTCCTCGCCGTCGTCGTGGCCTACGAGGTGGTGCGCCGATGGCGCGCCCGGCTCGAGCAACGGGTCGTGGCACAAGAGCTCGGCACTGCTACGGAGGCGACGGCATGACGACGACCACCACGACGCCGAGTCCCGTCAGCCGCGTTCGCAACGCCGCCCGAGCCAACTGGCTCTTCATCGCCCTGGGCGCGGTCGCTGCCGTGTCGCTGGTCCGCATCCTGACCGACACCAACGACCTGACGTCGGTCGGCACGATCCGTGCCGCGATCATCGCGACCTGTCCGATCCTCATGGCGGGTCTCGGCGGCCTGTGGGCCGAGCGTGCCGGCGTCGTCAACATCGGCCTCGAGGGCCAGATGGTGCTCGGCACGTGGGGCGCTGCGTTCTTCACCTACCACTCGGGCAGCCCGTGGGTCGGCATCCTCGGTGCTGCGCTGCTCGGCATGATCGGTGGCCTGCTCCACGCCATCGCGACGGTCACGTTCGGCGTCGACCACATCGTGTCGGGCGTCGCGATCAACCTGATCGGCGTCGGGGCGACGACCTACCTCGCCGAGGCGACGTTCACCGATCTCGAGGGCGGCGGTCCGCGCCAGCTGATCGGTCTGCCGACTCCCACCACGATCGACCGGATCCCCGGCATCTCGGGCCCGGCGGCCGACCTGGCCGACAAGCACTGGTTCTTCATCTCCGACGTCGCGTCGTTCGTGGCGGCGCTGACGACCAAGATCTCGTTGCTGAGCCTCGTGATCTTCGCGCTCGTCGTGGCGTCGGGATGGATCCTGTGGAAGACGTCGTTCGGCCTGCGGCTGCGCTCGTGCGGTGAGAACCCGCAGGCGGCCGAGACGCTCGGCGTCAACGTCTATCTCTACAAGTACGTCGCGGTGCTGATCTCGGGCGCGATGGCCGGCATCGGCGGTGGGTTCCTCGCCCTGGTGGCCTCGAGCGGCTTCAGCACCAACCAGACCAACGGCCGTGGCTACATCGGTCTGGCCGCGATGATCTTCGGCAACTGGCGGCCCGGCGGGCTGCTGGCCGGCGCGCTCACGTTCGGCTACACCGACTCGCTGCGCCTGCGTGACACGCATGCGGTGCACTCGCTGCTGCTGCTCGTCGCCGTGGCCCTGATCGCGATCACGGTGCTCCGCATCGTCCGCAAGCAGATCGCCGGTGCTGTGGCGATGGCCGTACCGGGTGCCGCGCTGCTCGTGTGGTTCCTCTCGACCGACAGCGTCCCGCGCGACTTCACGAGCATGACGCCCTACGTCACGACGTTGTTCGTCCTGGCGCTCGGCACGCAACGCCTACGAATGCCCGCGGCCGACGGCCGGCCCTATCGCAAGGGCAGTGCGGGCTAGTGGCGCTGGGGATCTCGGGTCCGGACGACCCGATCGACTGGGAATCGCTCGCGAAGTACGCGACCGAGGTGATGGGGCGGGCCTACGCGCCCTACTCCAACTTCAAGGTCGGCGTCGCGGGCCTCGTCGACGACGGGCGCGTCGTGCTGGGCTGCAACGTCGAGAACGCGGCCTACGGTGTCGCGCTGTGCGCCGAGTGCGGCATGGTCTCGGCGCTGCACGCGACCGGCGGCGGACGACTGATCGCGGTGGCCTGTGTCGATGCCAAGGGCGCCCCGCTGATGCCGTGCGGGCGCTGCCGCCAGCTGCTGTGGGAGAACGGCGGACCCGACATGCAGCTCATGACGCCGAGTGGGGTCAAGACCATGACCGAGGTCCTTCCGGACGCCTTCGGGGCCGACGACCTGGACCAGCGTTGACGCGTTACGCGGTCCAGCTCGACCCCGGCAACCCGGACTTCCTGCACGATCCCTATCCGGTCCTCGCCGCGCTGCGGGCCACCGGACCCGTGCTGTGGCACGAGCCGATGGGCATATGGCTGGCGACGACCCACGAGTCGGTCAGCCAGGTCCTGCGCAATCGTGCGTTCGGCCGGCTCTGGACCGACTGGGAACCCACCGAGCAGATGGAGCCGTTCAACGCCCTCCACCGCAACCAGATGATGGAAAATGAGCCACCCGAGCACACGCGCCTGCGGCGGCTCGTCGCCGGCGCGTTCGGGCGAGGGCATGTGGAGAGGATGAGGCCTCGCATCGAGGAGCTCGCCGCGTCGATGGTCGATGAGCTCGGAGATCGCTTCGACGTGCTGGGTGACTATGCCGAGCCCATGCCGGTCTACGTCATCGCCGATCTGCTGGGCGTGCCGCGCGAGGACCACGTACGCCTGCGGGCCTGGTCGCAGGCCATCGTCCACATGTACGAGCCCAACGTCGGTGCCACCACGAGGGCCAAGGCGATCGAGGCCAGCACGGCGTTCTCCGACTACGTACGCGCTGTCGTCGCGGAGCGGCGGACCAACCTCGGCGAGGACCTGATCAGCGACTTGATCACCGAGCGCGGTCGAGGAGCCAAGCTCAGCGACGACGAGCTCGTCGCGTCGGTCGTGCTGCTGCTCAACGCCGGGCACGAGGCGTCGGTCAACGTGTTCGGCAACGGCATCCACGCGCTGCTGAGCCACCCGGAGCAGCTGGCGCGGGTGACCTCGGGGGAGGTGCCGGTGGAGGTGGCCCTCGAGGAGCTCATCCGCTTCGACGCGCCCCTGCAGCTGTTCGAGCGTACGGCCACCAGGAACGTCAAGGTGTGCGGCGAGACGATCAAGGCCGGGCAGAAGATCGCCTGCCTGATGGGTTCGGCCAACCGCGACGCCGACGCCTTCGACGACGCGGACACCTTCGACGTCGGCCGCGATCCCAATCCCCATGTCGGCTTCGGCATGGGCCTGCACTTCTGCCTCGGAGCGCCGCTCGCCCGGCTCGAGCTGCAGATCAGCCTGAAGACACTGCTCGACCGCTTCCCCGACCTTGCCCTGGCGGGAGAAGCGCCGCGTCGCCCGACGTGGGTGCTGCGCGGCTTCGAGCGCATCGAGGTCCTAGGAGGACACGCATGACCGAACCCTTTGACGCCGTTGAGGTCATCGCGGCCAAGCGCGACAAGCACGAGCTCGACGACGCGCAGATCGACTGGGTCGTCGACGCCTACACCCGTGGCGTCGTCGCCGACGAGCAGATGTCGGCCCTCGCGATGGCGATCCTGCTCAACGGCATGAACCGCCGCGAGATCAGCCGCTGGACCGGCGCGATGATCGACAGCGGCGAGCGCATGGACTTCTCGTCGCTGTCGTGGCGGACCGCCGACAAGCACTCGACCGGCGGCGTCGGCGACAAGATCACCCTGCCGCTCGCACCTCTCGTCGCCGCCTGCGGCATCGCGGTGCCGCAGCTCTCGGGCCGCGGACTCGGGCACACCGGGGGCACGCTCGACAAGCTCGAGGCGATCCCGGGCTGGCGCGCGGCGCTCACCAACGACGAGATGATGGCGCAGCTCGAGGACGTCGGTGCCGTGATCTGCGCCGCCGGCCCGGGCCTCGCGCCGGCCGACAAGAAGCTGTACGCCCTGCGCGACGTCACCGGCACGGTCGAGGCGATCCCGCTGATCGCCAGCTCGATCATGAGCAAGAAGATCGCGGAGGGCACGGGCGCGCTGGTGCTCGACGTCAAGGTCGGCTCGGGAGCGTTCATGAAGAGCAAAGGTCAGGCTCAAGAACTGGCTGAGACGATGGTCAGCCTCGGTCATGATGCGGGCGTCACGACGGTCGCCCTGCTCACCGACATGTCGACCCCGTTGGGCCTGACCGCGGGCAACGCCTGTGAGGTCGCCGAGTCCGTCGAGGTGCTCGCGGGCGGCGGCCCTGCCGACGTCGTCGAGCTGACCGTCGAGCTGGCCCGCGAGATGCTCGCCGCAGCGGGCAAGGACGACGTGGATCCGGCAGACGTCCTCGCCTCGGGCGGCGCGATGGACGTGTGGAAGAGGATGATCGCAGCCCAGGGCGGCGACCCCGACGCTGCGCTCCCCACCCCCAAGGAGACGCACGTCGTCAACGCTCCAGCCTCGGGCACCCTGACCCGTCTGGACGCCCTCAGCGTCGGCGTGGCGGCCTGGCGGCTCGGCGCGGGCCGATCCCGCCCGGGCGAGCAGGTGCAGGCGGCAGCGGGCGTCGTGATGCACGCCAAGCCGGGCGACCAGGTCACCGCCGGCCAGCCGCTCCTGACCCTGCAGACCGACACGCCCGAGCGGTTCGAGCGTGCGGTTGCCGCCCTCGACGGCGGGTATGACATCGGAGTGGGTCACGTCGACTCGCCGTCGGTCGTCATCGACCGTATTCGTTAGGTTGTGAAGCATGCGCATCTTGAACAACAGCAAGGAGATCGCGGCGGCCGCCGGCGAGGAGCTCGGCGTCAGCGAGTGGGTCGCGATCACGCAGGAGCGGATCGACCTGTTCGCCGACGCCACGGGCGACCGTCAATGGATCCACGTCGATCCCGAGCGGGCTGCCGACGGACCGTTCGGTGCCACGGTGGCCCACGGCTACCTCACGCTCTCGATGCTGCCGTTCCTCGGCGCGCAGGTCTACGCCTTCGCCGGCAACGTCGCACGCGTCAACTACGGCCTCAACAAGGTGCGTTTCGTCTCGCCCGTGCTGGTCGGCTCCAAGGTGCGCAACCGCGTCGAGCTGCTCGAGGTCGAGGAGATCGAGAAGGGTCAGCGCGCGACGCTCCAGCACACCGTCGAGATCAAGGGCCAGGACAAACCGGCCTGCGTGGCGGAGACCGTCGTGCTCCTCATGGCGTCATGACACGATGATCCTGTGAGCGCCACGTCCCAACAGATTGCCAAGGCCCCCAAGGTCGCCCTCCACGAGCACCTCGACGGAGGTGTTCGCCCGGCGACGATCGTCGAGATCGCCGACGAGATCGGCCACGACCTGCCGGCCGGTGACGCCGCGTCGCTCGGTGCGTGGTTCGAGGAGGCGTCCAGCTCTGGCTCGCTCCCGCGCTACCTCGAGACGTTCGTGCACACGGTCGCGGTGATGCAGCGTCCCGAGGACCTCGCACGCGTCGCCCGTGAGGCGGTCGTCGACCTGGCAACCGACGGCGTCGTCTACGCCGAGCTGCGCTGGGCGCCCGAGCAGCACCTGTCGGCCGGCCTCTCGCTGACCGAGACCGTCGAGGCGGTGCAGGAGGGCATCGTCAAGGGCCAGGAAGAGGCCGCCGGACTGGGTCACCCGATCGTCGTGGGGCAGCTCCTCACGGCGATGCGGCACGCCAAGCGTGGCCTCGAGATCGCCGAGGTCGCCGTCGAGTACCGCGACCGTGGGGTGGCCGGGTTCGACATCGCCGGCGCCGAGGACGGCTTCCCGCCGATCCTGCACCTCGAGGCGTTCGAGTACCTCCGCCGCGAGAACGCGCACTTCACGATCCACGCCGGCGAGGCGTTCGGCCTGCCGTCGATCTGGCAGGCGATCCAGCGCTGCGGTGCCGAGCGTCTCGGCCACGGTGTGCGCATCGTCGACGACATCGACTTCGATGCCCCGGGCGGCCCCGTGCTCGGCCGCCTCGCGGCCTACATCCGCGACCGGCGCATCCCGCTCGAGATGTGCCCGTCGTCCAACCTGCAGACCAACGCGGTGCCCGACATGCGCTCGATCGCGGACCACCCGATCGGCAAGCTCAAGGACCTCGGCTTCCGCGTCACGGTCAACTGCGACAACCGGCTCATGAGCGGTACGTCGATGAGCCGCGAGTTCCAGCTGCTGGTCGACGCGTTCGGCTACGACATCGCGGACCTGCGCTGGTTCACGATCAATGCCATGAAGAGCGCGTTCCTGCCGTTCGACCAGCGCCTCGCGCTCATCAACGACGTCATCAAGCCCGCCTACGCCGCGTTGTAGGCGTCGCGGACAGTCAGGCCACGGTCCAGGCGTCGGGGCCGTCGAGCAGCGCTTGCAGCGACGGCGCCTCGCCGGCGAGCACGGACTGCTCGCGGCTCAGGTCGTCGTAGGTCGGCCGCTCGACCTGGCGGAACACGCCGATCGGCGCCCGCCGCACGGCCCCGCCGTCGGTGATGCGGGACAGCGCGAACGCCGTGGTCGCGTCCGTGGCGTGCGCGTCGTGGACCAGCACGTCACCGGCGTTGGACTCGTCGACCTCGACGATGTCGACGCCACCGCCGGGCGTACGCACGACGCCGAGCCGGCCGTCTGCGCCGAAACGGATCGGCTCGCCGTGCACGAGCGGGATGATCGCGTCGTCGCGCGTCTCCGGGTCCTTGATCGCGTCGAACGCGCCGTCGTTGAAGATCGGGCAGTTCTGATAGATCTCGACCAGCGACGTGCCGCGGTGCCGGGCGGCTGCTGACAGGACCGCCGTGAGGTGCTTGCGGTCGGAGTCGATCGTGCGGGCCACGAATGTCGCCTCGGCGCCGAGCGCGAGAGACAGCGGGTTGAGTGGCGCGTCGATCGAGCCGAACGGCGTCGACTTGGTGACCTTGCCGGGCTCCGACGTGGGGGAGTACTGGCCCTTGGTCAGCCCGTAGATGCGGTTGTTGAACAACAGGATCGTCATGTTGACGTTGCGCCGAAGCGCATGGATCAGGTGGTTGCCGCCGATCGAGAGCGCATCGCCGTCGCCGGTCACGACCCACACGCTGAGGTCGGCGCGGGTCGTCGCGATGCCGGTCGCGATCGCGGGCGCCCGGCCGTGGATCGAGTGCAGCCCGTAGGTGTCGAGGTAGTAGGGGAACCGTGCCGCGCAGCCGATGCCGGAGATGAACACGATGTTCTCGCGGCGCAGCCCCAGCTCGGGCATGAAGCCCTGGACGGCGGCGAGGATCGCGTAGTCGCCGCAACCGGGGCACCAACGCACCTCCTGGTCGGACGAGAAGTCCTTGCGCGTCTGCGGCCCGTCAGCAGTCGGTACGCCCTCGAGCCCGTGGCCCTGCGGCATGCCCAGATCGACGCTCATTCAGTCACCTGCCAAGAAGGCCCGCGATGGGCAGATGCCTGCATGAGTGCCTGATGACTCGTTGGCTGGCGCTCACTCATTCGCCCTCCTTGATGCACAGCTCGATGAAGTGCTGGCCGAGCTCCGCGGCACCGAACGGCATGCCACGCACGGCGTTGTAGCCCTCGGCATCGACGAGGTACGTGGCCCGCAGCAGGCTGCGCAGCTGGCCAAGGTTCATCTCCGGCACGATGACCCGGTCGTACGCGGCGAGCACCTCGCCGAGGTTGGCCGGGAACGGGTTGAGATGGCGCAGGTGAGCCTGCGCGATGCGGTG
The DNA here is from genome assembly GCF_004134905.2 of Aeromicrobium ginsengisoli. Taxonomy (GTDB): domain Bacteria; phylum Actinomycetota; class Actinomycetes; order Propionibacteriales; family Nocardioidaceae; genus Aeromicrobium; species Aeromicrobium ginsengisoli. The sequence continues at coordinate 436,650 of NZ_SDPQ02000002.1, forward strand.
TCCCGCGAGGCGTGCCCGGCGGCAGCCGGCACCGATCGGTCCGTAGGTCGAGCCCCAGCCGATCACGAGGATCTTGGCGTGGCCGTCGGGATCGTCGACCTCGACCTCGGGGATCGACGCCGCGATGCCGTCGACCTTGGCCTGGCGCAGGCGCACCATGTGGTCGTGGTTGGCCGGATCGTACGAGATGTCGCCCGTGCCGTCGGCCTTCTCGAGACCACCGATGCGGTGCTCGAGCCCGGCGATCCCGGGCGGCGCCCAGGGGCGCGCCAGCGTCTGCGGGTCGCGGGCGTAGGGCAGGAAGGTCGTGTCGGGGTCTGCCGTGGCGAAGCCGGGCTCGATCCGTGGCAACGACTCGACGTCGGGCAGGCTCCACGGCTCCGACCCGTTGGCGAGGTAGCCGTCGGACAACAGGATGACGGGCGTGCGATAGGTGATCGCGATCCGGGCCGCCTCGATCGCCGCGTCGAAGCAGTCGGCGGGCGACTGTGCGGCGACGACCGGCACCGGCGCCTCGCCGTTGCGGCCGTTCATCGCCTGCAGGAGGTCGGACTGCTCGGTCTTGGTCGGCAGTCCCGTCGAAGGACCGCCGCGCTGCACGTCGATGACGACGAGCGGCAGCTCGAGCATGACGCCGAGGCCGATCGTCTCACCCTTGAGCGCGAGGCCCGGACCTGACGTCGTCGTGACACCCAGTGACCCGGCGAAGCTCGCGCCGAGAGCGGCGCCGACACCCGCGATCTCGTCCTCGGCCTGGAACGTCGTGACGCCGAACGCCTTGTGCTTCGACAGCTCGTGGAGGATGTCCGAGGCCGGGGTGATGGGGTAGGCGCCGAGGAACACCTGCAGGCCCGACAGCTGACCGGCGGCGACGATGCCGTACGACAGGGCGGTGTTGCCGGTGATGTTGCGGTAGCGGCCGGACGGGATCACGGCCGGCTTGACGACGTACGACACGGCGAACGACTCGGTCGTCTCGCCGTAGTTGTAGCCCGTGCGCAGGGCCGCGACGTTGGCGTCGCGGATCGCCGGCGCCCCGGCGAACTTCTTGCCGAGGAACGCGATGCTGCCGTCGATCGGTCGGCCGAACATCCAGCTGACGAGTCCGAGGGCGAACATGTTCTTGGCCCGCGAGGCGTCCTTGCGGGACAGGCCGAACTCCTCGACCGCACCGACGGTCAGGCCGGTCAGGTCGATCGCGTGCAGCTGGTAGTCGCTGAGCGACCCGTCCTCGAGCGGGTTGGACTCGTAGCCGACCCGCTTGAGGTTGCGATCGGTGAACTCGTGCGCGTCGACGATCGCCGTGCCGCCGGCCTGCAGGTCGCCGATGTTGGCCTTGAGCGCCGCGGGATTCATCGCGATCAGGACGTCGGGGTGGTCGCCGGGCGTCAGGATGTCGTAGTCGGCGAAGTGGATCTGGAACGACGAGACGCCGGGCAGCGTGCCTGCCGGCGCACGGATCTCGGCCGGGAAGTTGGGCAGCGTCGACAGGTCGTTGCCGAAGTCGGCGGTCTCCTGCGTGAACCGGTCGCCGGTCAGCTGCATGCCGTCGCCGGAGTCACCGGCAAAACGTATGACGACACGCGTGAGCTCTTCGGTCGACTTCGACGCCGTCATCGTCACCTGCCTTTGTGTGCTCTACAACACACCGTACCCATGCAGGAGCAAACAATTGGCCGTTGGGCCCACGGAAACGACGACTCATTCCGTACGCAAAAGGTCCTTGAGCTTGTCGAAAGGAGGTTCCCTTTCGACAAGCTCAAGGACCGCGTGGCCGCTCAAGGACTCGGCGGCCCCTTAGGCGGCGACCGTCGCGCTGACCTCGGCGACCGGCTCGAGCGCCAGCGCCAGGATCTCGGCGACGTCGGCCACCGGGCGTACGTCGAGCTCGGCCAGGACGTCCTCGGGGACGTCGACCAGGTCGACCTCGTTGCGCGCAGGGATGAACACGGTCTTGAGACCGGCTCGCTGCGCGGCCATGAGCTTCTGCTTGACGCCGCCGATCGGCAGCACGCGACCGTTGAGGGTGACCTCGCCGGTCATGCCGACATCGGCCCGGACGTTGCGGCCGAGCGCCAGGGACGTCAGCGCCGTGACCATCGTGACGCCCGCGGATGGGCCGTCCTTGGGCACCGCGCCGGCCGGCACGTGCAGGTGGATCGCCCGCTCGAGCGTCGCCGGATCGATGCCGATCGCGTCGGCGTGCGAGCGTACGTAGGACAGCGCGATCTGCGCCGACTCCTTCATGACGTCGCCGAGCTGCCCCGTGATCGCGAGGCTGCGGTCACCGTCGTACGCACTGGCCTCGATGAACAGCACGTCGCCGCCGAGGCCCGTCACCGCGAGTCCGGTCGAGACGCCGGGCACCGCCGTGCGCTCCTCGGACTCCGGGGTGAACCGGGGCCGGCCGACATAGTCGACGAGGGTCTGCTCGTCGACCACGACGGGCTTCACGACGTCGGGGTCGGTCAGCTTGGTCGTGACCTTGCGGAACACCTTGGCGAGCAGTCGCTCCATCTGGCGCACACCGGCCTCGCGCGTGTAGGACGCGGCGATCTCGCGCAGCGCCCCGTCCGTGATCTCGACCTCGTCAGTCGTGAGCGCGGCGCGCTCGAGCTGACGCGGTGCAAGGTACGTACGAGCGATCGCGACCTTGTCGTCCTCGGTGTAGCCGTCGAGCTGCACGAGCTCCATGCGGTCGAGCAGCGGCTGCGGGATCTGCTCGATGACGTTGGCGGTCGCCAGGAACAGCACGTCCGACAGGTCAAGATCGAGGTCGAGGTAGTGGTCGCGGAACGTGTGGTTCTGCGCCGGGTCGAGCACCTCGAGCAACGCCGCCGCGGGATCGCCGCGGTAGTCGGCGCCGACCTTGTCGATCTCGTCGAGCAGCACGACGGGGTTCATCGAGCCTGCCTCGCCGATCGCGCGGACCAGGCGGCCCGGCAGCGCACCGACGTACGTCCGACGGTGACCACGGATCTCCGCCTCGTCGCGCACGCCGCCGAGGGCGACGCGGACGAAGTTGCGGCCGAGGGCACGAGCGACACTCTCCCCGAGGGACGTCTTGCCGACGCCGGGAGGGCCGACGAGCGCCATGACGGCACCCGATCCGCGGCCGCCGACGACCTCGAGGCCCCGCTCGCTGCGGCGCGCGCGCACGGCGAGGTACTCCACGATGCGGTCCTTGACGTCGTCGAGGCCGTGGTGGTCGGCGTCGAGCACGGCCCGGGCGGCGGTGATGTCGGCGTTGTCCTCGGTCTTGACGCCCCAAGGGAGCTCGAGCACGGTGTCGAGCCACGTGCGGATGTAGCCGGACTCCGAGTTCTGGTCGCTGCCGCGCTCGAGCTTGCCGACCTCGCGCAGGGCGGCCTTGCGGACGTCGTCGGGGAGATCGGCCTCCTCGACCCGGGCGCGGTAGTCCTGCGTGCCCTCGGGCTCGTCATCGCCGAGCTCCTTGCGGATCGCGGCGAGCTGCTGGCGCAGCACGAACTCACGCTGGTTCTTGTCGATGCTCTCCTGCACCGACTCGGAGATCTTCTCGTTGACCTCGCTCTCGGCGAGGTAGGAGCGCGCCCACTCGATCAGCAGGGTGAGGCGCAGCTCGACCTCGGGGGTCTCGAGGAGCTCACGCTTCTGCTCGAGCTCGAGATACGACGCGTAGCCCGCGGTGTCCGCGAGCGCGCTCGGATCGGTCAGGCGCTGGACGGAGTCGATGACCTGCCACGCGTTGCGCTTCTGCAGGATCGTCACGAGCAGGCCCTTGTAGTCGCCGGCCAGCTCACGGACGTGGTCGGTGACCGGCTCGTCGTCGATCAGCTCGGCCTCGACCCAGAGCGCGGCACCGGGGCCGGTCACGCCGCCCTGGATGTGGGCGCGCTGCTCGGCCTGGATCACGGCGCCGGGTCCGCCGCCGGGGAGGCGGCCGACCTGCTGGATCGTCGCGATCACGCCATGCGTGGCGTAACGGTCCTCGAGTCGGGGGGCGACCAGGAGCCGGTCGTCGTTGCTGGTGCGGGCCGCGTCGACCGCGGCACGCGCGGCGTCGTCGAGCTCGATGGGGACGACCATGCCGGGCAGGACGACGACGTCCTCGAGTGCCAGCACGGGGAAGGCTTTCAGGTTGCTCATGCCGTCACCTCCGTTGAAAGGGCACGGTACGGATGCGCCGGCATGATGGCGCTGTTGGTTCGCTCGCTTCGCTCGTTCACGGGTCTCTCCTCAGAGTTGAGTCTGATGGGCTCAACTGTGCGGAGGGCGCGGTCATTCCGCCGGCAGCCCCGTGTTCGCTGTCGGCGGACTCGCGGTCAGTCGGAGACCGCGTACGCCGCGACGCCGGTGTCCACCAGCACGCACGGCTCGTCGCCGACGGTCCACGCATCGTGGCCCGGCTCGATCACCACGACGTCGCCCGGGCTCACGGTGAGCTCGGTCCCGTCGTCGGACCGTACGGTCATCTGCCCTGACAGGCAGAAGCCGGTGTGCCGGGTCTGGCAGGACTCGGTGCCGGCGATCGGCTTGACGTCCTCGGACCATCGCCAGCCGGGCTCGAACACGCCGCGGCCGAGCGTGAATCCTTCGAGGGTGACGACGTCCAGGTGGCCGTGGGCCTTGAACGGACGGGTCTCGTGCGGGGTCTCGATGTTGAGTGATGACGTTGACATGGGGCATCTCCTGGTCGTCGATCCTTCTGGTCGGAAGGCCCCTTCATCGATGATGCGCCTGGTTCGCGGCCGTGTGAAGGGCCGGAGGACCCCATGGCTCCGGACAGCACGGGAGCCCGGTCCCCGAGGGCCGGGCTCCGTGGTGCCGACGGACTCAGTAGACGATCGACCCCGCGACCGCCACGAAGATCTCGGCACCGGTCTTCAACCCGCTTCGCGGCGCGAGCAGGGTGACGTGGAGCCCGACCACCTGGTTGCCGGTCGAGCTGACCGTCTGGTCGTTGACGACGACCCTGACGACGCCCGGCACCGTGATCGTGAAGTTCGGCGTGGACGCCACGGTGATCGCCTTGCCGCCGATGACCAGCTTCACGACTTGAGTCGTCGGTGTCTGGATGCGCTCACCAGTGGAGAGCTTCTGTGACCGTGCCGTGGCCTTGACCGCGTCGGCCCTGATCAGCCCGTTCAGCACGTTCAGGCCGACGATCTCGCTGCTGTGCGTCACGTCCGCCGCTGTCGGGGACGTCACGGCGTTTGCCACGGAACGGATGACCCCGCCGGTGAGGACGAGGGGGACGTTGATCCCGGCCGTCGTGTTGGTCAGGTCGTACCCGAACGTGCCACCCGGTGGCGTGGCGATCCGGGCGGTCGGACCCGAGATCACGCTGATGCTGTCGCCCCAGACGAGCCGTGCGGTGGTGCCGTAGGCGAACCCGCCGACCGCGATGTTGTTGGACTGCTCGGTGGGCGCCAGCGTGGAGCTCGTCGGGTTGATCGTGATGGTCGTGCCGATCGGCGAGCCCTCGTACGCCTTGAGGAGCGTGACCTTGAGGGCAGATCCGGTCGTGGTGACCTTGCCGCCGTTGATGTCGACCTTCTCCTCGTTGAGGATGACCGACGCCACGCCGGTGAGCGTGACCCCGAAGTTGTTGCTGACGTTGAGCGGGACGGTCTTGCCCTTGATCGTCACGCCGAGCAGCTGGCTGTTGCTGTCGCCGCTGAGGACCGTGCCGGTCCGCTTGGCCTCGGTGACGGTCTTGACCGCGTCGACCTTGATGAGCCCGTTGAGCAGTGACACGCCGGCCGTCTCGGCCTTCGACGTGGCGGTGATCGTCGAGTCGACCTTGGTCGCGGTGGTCTCCGTCGAGATCGCGCCGGCCTTGAGGAGCGTGCCGACCTGGGCCGAAGCCGTCGTGTTGGTCTGCTGCTTGGGGTACGTCGACCCGATGATGTTGGACGTGGCGGTCGGATCGGACGAGACCGTGCTGCCGAGCACGCGGACGTACGTTCCTCCGGCATTGGCGGAGTAGCCGTATGGAGTCGACGGATCCGGCTCATTGGCGCTGGCCGGGAGCGCAGCGGCGAGGATGAGCACGGCGGCGGACGACGCCAGGGCGATGATGTGTCGAGGAGACATGGCGACCTCGGAGTTGAGTGTCCCCGATGGTGTGCACGAAGTCCGTGACGCATGGATCAACGAGCCACGGTCCGGCTGGTGACGGCCCGATGCCCATTTTTGTCCGTGAATCCGGCGAAGTCGGTGTTTGGGCAGGTCAGGGCCGGGGTTCGGGCGACCCACGCTCGCGATACGTTGAGGCATGCCCGAGTCGATCGACGATCACGTCGTCCGGCGGTTGCGTGGGTGGCCCGCCCGGCCCGGCGCACCTACGTCCGTGCCGGACCCGGAGACCCTGCTGGCCTACTTCGACGCCCAGCTCCAGAGCCGTCACCTCGACCTGGCGATCCGCTGGCTGCAGACGCAGGGCGAGGCGTTCTACACGATCGGGTCGGCCGGTCATGAGAGCAACGCAGCGGTCGCCATGGCGCTGCGACCGAGCGATCCGGCGCTGCTGCACTACAGGTCGGGCGGCTTCTACGCGGCGCGCGCGGGCCAGGTGGCCGGGTCGACCGCGATCGACGACGTGCTCAACGGCGCTCTCGCGTCGACGAGCGACCCGATCTCCGGGGGCCGGCACAAGGTCTTCGGCAACGCCGCCCTCAACGTCATCCCGCAGACCTCGACGATCGGCTCGCACCTGCCGCGAGCGTTCGGCCTGGCGTTCGCGCTCGGACGGGCGCCGCGCTCCGAGGTCGTTCCGCCCTGGCCACTCGACTCGGTCGTGGTGTGCAGCTTCGGCGACGCATCGGCCAACCACTCGACGGCCGTCGGGGCACTCAACGCCTCGGCCTACTGCGCGCATCAGGGTGCGCCGCTGCCGATCCTGTACGTCTGCGAGGACAACGGCATCGGCATCAGCACCAAGTCGCCGGCCGGCTGGGTCGAGCGCTCGCTGTCGTCGTGGCCGGGCATCGACTACGCGGCTGCTGACGGCACCGACCCGGTCGAGCTGCTCGCCACAGCGGCACGTCTGGCCGATCGCGTGAGGGCGGAGCGCCGCCCGGCTATCCTGCACCTGCGCACCGTCCGGTTCATGGGGCACGCCGGCTCGGACGCCGAGATCGCCTATCGGTCGCAGCGCGAGATCGAGGACGACTACGCCCGCGACCCGGTGCTGGCGACGGCCGGTGTGCTGATCGACGCCGGCGTGCTGACTCCCGAGAGCGCCCTCGCGCGCTACGACGACGCGCGCGCCACCGTGATGCAGCGGGCCAAGGCGTTGGCCGGTGCCCGGCGACTCGACGACCCCGAGCTGATCGCCGAGCCGATCACGGCCCGCCGAGCGCGCCGCGACATGCTGGCGACGGCCGAGCGGCGGCAGGCCGTCTTCGGTGGCAGGCTCCCCGAGGACGAGGGTCCGCTGAGCCTGGCGCAGAGCGTCAACGCCGCGCTCAAGGACGCGCTGGCGGCCCATCCGGAGGCACTGGTGTTCGGCGAGGACATCGGCCGCAAGGGCGGGGTCTACGGCGTGACGCGCGGGCTCCGCAAGGCGTACGGGGCCAATCGCGTGTTCGACACCCTGCTCGACGAGCAGACGATCCTGGGCACCGCGCTCGGCTCGGCCCTCGCCGGGTTCCTGCCGATTCCCGAGATCCAATACCTCGCCTACCTCCACAACGCCGAGGACCAGCTGCGGGGCGAGGCGGCGACCCTGCGCTTCTTCTCCAACGGGCAGTATCAGAACGGCATGGTCGTACGCGTCGCCGGTCTGGCCTACCAGAAGGGCTTCGGCGGTCACTTCCACAACGACAACTCGGTCGCGGTGCTCCGCGACATCCCCGGACTCATCTTGGCGGTCCCGAGCCATCCGGCGAACGCACCACAGCTGCTCCGCGAGTGCCTGGCGCTGGCGGGAGAGGGACGGGTCTGCGTCTACCTCGAACCGATCGCGCTCTACCACCAGCGCGACCTGCAGGACGGTGACGGCGCGTGGACCGGCGCGTACACGCCGCCGGCGGCCTGGCCGGCGGAGTCCAGCGCTGAGCTCGGCCGCGTGCGCACCTACGGCGAGGGGCGGGACGTCCTGCTGGTGACGTTCGGCAACGGCGTACGCCTGAGCCTGCGCGCGGCGGCCGAGCTCGCACCCACCATCGCCTGCACCGTGCTCGACCTGCAGTGGCTGTCACCGCTCCCGCACGAGGAGCTGCTGCGCACCGCCGCCGGCTTCGACCGGGTCGTGGTCGTCGACGAGACCCGGCGCAGCGGAGGCGTCTCCGAGTCGATCATCACGGCGCTCGTCGACGGCGGGCACACAGGTCGCATCGTGCGAGTGACCAGCGCCGACAGCTTCATCCCGTTGGGCCCCGCCGCCGATCACGTGCTGCTCTCGGAGGGGCTCATCAGCGAGGTCGTCCGGCGGATCGTCGACTAGGACGAACGCCGACCGCTCACGGCGACCGCTCGTGCCGTCAGGGTGAACGGTCCGTCGGGACTGCCGAGCCGTCGGCGACAGCCGTCGCGGAGGCGAGCCAGCGTGGAGGCGTCGAGTGACGTCGCGTACGCCCCGCCGGGTCCGATCCCGAGCATGAACGGCTGCCAGTAGTCCTCGAAGTCCGTGTACTCGGTGCTCACCTCGAGCGCCCTCGTGCGTACGTCCGTCAGTCCTGAGGTCGCCCACAGCTGCGCGAGCTCGCGCTCGGTCGTGAGCCGCATGGTGCGTGCCTCGTCGGGTGACGCCGGATCGACCTCGTGAGCGGCGTCCCAGAACGTCCGCAGCATCGTCATGCCGTCGGCGTAGTCCCACGTGCAGGCCGCGATCGTTCCGCCCGGTCGTACGACTCGCAGCATCTCGGCGACTCCTGCCCCGGGGTCGGGCAGGAAGTTGAGCACGAGCTGCGAGACGACGAGGTCGAAGGTCGCGTCGATCCACGGCAGCTCGGCCGCGACCGCACGCCGTACGTCAGCCCCCGGCACCCGATCGGCGCACGCGGCGACGAACGACTCGGACGGGTCGGCAGCCGCGACGTGCGCTGCGCCGAGCCCGGTGGCCAGCACCTGTGTCAGCGCGCCGGGCCCACAGCCGACGTCGAGGGCTCGGTGGCCGGGTTCTCCGCCGACGAACGACAGGAAGGTGACCGCCAGCTGGTCGGAGTAGCGGCCCATGTAGCGGTCGTACGCGTCGCGGGTCGCATCGAAGCTCATGGCTGCATTGAGCCACCGGTCAGTGCGAGGGTCAACCAGGTGCCGGCCAGAGGGACGGTCGCCACGTCGTCAGGGCAGACTGCGGAGCAGCGCCCTTGCCTCGCGCGGGGTCATCGCCTGGCAGCCGTGGGCGACCGCTTCGGCCACGATGCGGGGCTCGTCGTTGAGCAGCCGCCACCCTCGGCGGACGAGGACCCATGGCGACTTGCGGCCCTCGCGCAGGTCGCGGGTGAGGCGCAACGCGAACGTGATCACCCGGTGTCGGCGCAGGCAGATCGCGGCGTCGAGGATGCCCGCCTCGCGACAGGCGTCGACGATGACCGGTGCGAACAAGCCCTCGGCGATGAACCGGCCGCCTGGCGCCGACAACGTCTGGGTCCCGGTACGCCGGCTCGTCGCGATGTCGTAGACCGGGACCTCGACGGTGCCTGCCGCGCACAGCTCGGCGATCGTGCCGACGGCGTCGATGGAGCTCCACGACGCCGGATCGTCCCAGTCGATGATGCCGAGGCTCGAGCGCGGCATGTCGGGCTCGTCGATGTCGCGATAGAAGTCGTCGAGGCGCAGCACCGGCCAGCCGAGGCGCTCAGCCAGATGAGACTTGCCGGACCCCGAGGGCCCGGCGAGGATGACGACGCCCACAGCGCTCTCAGACTCTCGACCAGCTGACGATGCCGGTCACACGCCGATCGGGTGCCAGACGGTCTTGGTCTCGACGAGTCCTTCGAGGCGCGCGAGCGTCGGCTCGGCGAGCCAGTCGACGGGAGCCGAGGGCGCGCGCAGCACACGCTTGAGGTTGTCGGCGGCGGCGACCTCGAGCGAGGCGGCGAGCTCGGGATCGTCGACGCCGGCGAGGTCGAGCGCGTTGACGTCCATGTGCGACGCCAGCCACGGGGCGATCTCGGCGGGCTTGCCGGTGAGGATGTTGACGACGCCGCCCGGCAGGTCCGAGGTGGCCATGCACTCCGAAAGGGTCACGGCCGGCACGGGGTACTTCTCGCTCGCGATCACGACGACGGTGTTGCCGGTGACGATCGCGGGCGCGATGACCGAGACCAGGCCGAGCAGCGGGCCGCTGGGTGCGACGGTGGCCACGACGCCGGTCGGCTCAGGGGTCGACAGGTTGAAGAACGGGCCGGACACGGGGTTGCCGTTGCCGAGCACCTGGACGTACTTGTCGGCCCAGCCGGCATACCAGACGACGCGGTCGATCGCGGCGTCCACGTAGGTCGTGGCCTTCTTGTCATTGAGGCCCTCGGCGGCGCGCAGCTGCTCGATGAACTGGTCGCGCCGGCCCTCCATGACCTCGGCGAGGCGGTAGACGACCTGGCCGCGGTTGTAGGGCGTACGCGTCGACCAGCCGCCGAACGCCTTGCGGGCGGCGAGCACCGCGTCGCGGGCATCCTTGCGCGACGCGAGCGCCATGTTGCCGAGGAATCCGCCCTTGGCGTCGACGGCCTCGAACGTACGGCCGGACTCCGAGCGGGGGAAGGCCCCGCCGATGTAGAGCTTGTGCGTCTTGCGCACGTCCAACCTCGTCATGCGGAAGCTCCCTGCAGGTAGGCGGCGAGGCCGTGGCGCCCGCCCTCGCGGCCGTAGCCCGACTCCTTGTAGCCGCCGAACGGCGACGCGGGGTCGAACTTGTTGAACGTGTTGGCCCAGACGACGCCGGCGCGCAGCTGGTTGGCCATCGACAGGATCCGCGAGCCCTTCTCGGTCCACACGCCCGCAGACAGGCCGTAGGGCGTGTTGTTGGCCTTCTCGACCGCCTCGGCGGGCGTGCGGAACGTCAGGATCGACAGCACCGGGCCGAAGATCTCCTCGCGGGCGATCCGGTGGGCCTGCGTGACGCCGGTGAAGATCGTCGGCGCGAACCAGAAGCCGCTGTCGGGGATCTCGCACGGTGCGGACCACCGCTCGGCGCCCTCGGCGTCACCGACGTCGGACAGCTCCTTGATGCGGGCGAGCTGCTCGGCGGAGTTGATCGCACCGATGTCGGTGTTCTTGTCGAGCGGGTCGCCGAGGCGCAGCGTCGACATGCGCTGCTTGAGCTTGTCGATGACCTCGTCGTAGACGCTCTCCTGAACCAGCAGGCGCGACCCGGCGCAGCACACGTGGCCCTGGTTGAAGAAGATGCCGCCGACGATGCCCTCGACCGCTTGGTCGAGCGGGGCGTCGTCGAACACGATGTTGGCGGCCTTGCCGCCGAGCTCGAGGGTGACCTTCTTGGACGTGCCGGCAACGGAGCGCGCGATGGCCTTGCCGACCGCGGTCGAACCGGTGAACGCGACCTTGTCGACGTCAGGGTGCTCGACGAGGGCCTGCCCGGTGGCGCCGGCGCCCGTGATGATGTTGACGACGCCGGGCGGCAGCTCGGCCTGCTGGCACACCTCGGCGAACAGCAGCGCGGTCAGCGGAGTGGTCTCGGCCGGCTTGAGGACGACGGTGTTGCCCGCCGCGAGTGCCGGGGCGATCTTCCAGGCCAGCATCATGATGGGGAAGTTCCACGGGATGACCTGGCCCGCGACGCCGAGCGCCTTGGGGTCAGGCCCGAGGCCCGCGTGGCCGAGCTTGTCGGCCCAGCCGGCGTAGTAGAAGAACCACTGCGAGACCAGAGGCAGGTCGACGTCGCGTGACTCCTTGATCGGCTTGCCGTTGTCGAGCGACTCCAGCACGGCGAACTCACGGCTGCGCTCGGCCATGATGCGGGCGATGCGGTAGAGGTACTTGGCGCGCTCACTGCCGGGCAGCTTGGACCAGACCTTGTCGTACGCCTGTCGGGCGGCCTTGACCGCGAGGTCGACGTCGTCGGCGGTCGCCTCGGTGACCTCGGCGAGCACCTCCTCGGTGGACGGGCTGATCGACTTGAACGAGCCGCCCTTGCCGTCGACGAACTCGCCGCCGATGTAGAGGCCGTAGGAGCTCTTGATGTCGACGATCGAGCGCGACTCGGGCGCCGGTGCATATTCGAACTTGGTCATGTCAGTCCAACGTCACGTAGTCGGGGCCGGAGTAGTGGCCGGTGGCAATCTTCTGGCGCTGCAGCAGCAGGTCGTTGAGCAGGCTCGAGGCGCCGAACCGGAACCAGTCGGGGTCGAGCCAGTCCTCGCCGACGATCTCGTTGACCATCACGAGGTACTTGATCGCGTCCTTCGACGTCTTGATGCCGCCGGCGGGCTTGACGCCGACCTGGCGCCCGGTCTCGGCACGGAAGTCGCGTACGGCCTCGAGCATCACGAGCGTGACCGGCAGGGTCGCGGCGGGCTGCACCTTGCCCGTGCTGGTCTTGATGAAGTCGGCGCCGGCCATCATCGCGAGCCAGGACGCCTTGCGGACGTTGTCGTACGTCTGCAGCTCGCCGGTCTCGAAGATGACCTTGAGGTGGGCGTGCGTGCCGTCGGGGCGGGCGCACGCCTCCTTGGTCGCGACGATCTCGTCGAAGACCAGCTCGTAGTTGCCGGTCAGGAACGCGCCACGGTCGATGACCATGTCGATCTCGTCGGCACCGGCTTCGACGGCGTCGCGCGTGTCGGCGAGCTTGATGTCGAGCGCGGCGCGACCGGACGGGAACGCGGTGGCGACGCTGGCCACGTTGAGGCCAGAGTCGCCGAGGGTGTCCTTGGCGATCTTGACCATGTCGGGATAGACGCACACCGCGGCGGCCGAGGGGCAGCTCGGGTCGGTGGGATCGGGGCGCATGGCCTTGTTGGCCAGCGCGCGGACCTTGCCGGGGGTGTCGGCGCCTTCCAGCGTCGTGAGGTCGACCATCGAGATCGCCAGGTCGATCGCCCAGGCCTTGGCCGTGGTCTTGATCGACCGGGTGCCGAGTCCGGCGGCCCGGGCCTCGAGCCCGACCTGGTCGACGCCGGGCAACCCGCCGAGGGTCTTGCGCAGGGACGCGGTGGCGCCAGTCACGAATCCTCCTGAATGCGGCCACGTCGTCGGGACCACTCGTCAAGGTTAGTTCCTGGATGGGCCGTCCGGCGAATGGCGAGAGCCGCTCCGAAGCCGCCGCACGCGTGAAACGCGCGTTGCAACCCAAACTTCACCGATTCGACACGTTTCGTCTTCGTAAAACGCGTTGACAAGGTTTCTCAACCGGGGTGAGGTGGCCCTACTCCATTTGCTGAGAATCTTCAGATTCCTCTCAGAGGTGATCGCCACGGGGGCGATCACGGACTCGGGGCTCGAAAGGAACACCTGTGAAGTTCGCTTCTCGCCGTCTGCTTGCGACGGCTTCTGCTGCCACCCTGCTGGCCGCTCCACTGCTCGTCAACACTCCGGCTGACGCCGCGGACGACGTGACGCTCAACCTCATCGGCATCAACGACTTCCACGGTCGCATCGATGCCAACACGGTCAAGTTCGCCGGCACCGTCGAGAAGATCCGCCAGGAGGGCGGCTCCGACAACTCGCTGCTGATCTCGGCCGGTGACAACGTCAGCGCCTCGCTGTTCGCCTCGGCGACGCAGGGCGACATCCCGACGATCGACGTGCTGAACGCGCTGCACCTCGACGCCTCGGCCGCCGGCAACCACGAGTTCGACAAGGGTGCCGACGACCTGGTCGGCCGGCTCTCCGACGCTGCCGACTTCCCGTTCCTCGCCGCCAACGTGTTCCGCAACGGCGCGCCGCTCCTGGACAAGTCGGCCACGTTCGACGTCAACGGCGTCTCGGTCGCCGTCGTCGGAGCCGTCACCAAGGAGACCCTCTCGCTGGTCAGCCCCGGCGGCATGGCCGGCGTGACGATCACGGACCCGACCGACGCGATCAACGACACCGTCACCGAGCTCGAGGCCTCGCAGACGCCGCCTGACGTCATCGTCGCCTCGATCCACGAGGGCGCGCCTGACGGCACCCAGAGCTACGCGTACGAGGTCGCGCACAGCGAGGTGTTCAAGAAGATCGCCGAGGAGACGTCGCCCGACGTCGACGCGATCTTCATGGGCCACACACACCAGGCGTACACCTACGACGCGCCGATCCCCGGCGAGCCGGGCAAGACGCGGCCGATCATCCAGACCGGCAACTACGGCTCCAACGTCGGCAACATCAAGCTCACGGTCGACGGCGACACCGGCGACGTGAAGTCGTACACGCAGTCCAACATCGCCCGTGTCACGACCGACGACGCGACGCTCGTGCAGACCTACCCCGACGTGGCCCAGGTCAAGACCATCACCGACGCGGCACTCGCGGTCGCCGCCGAGCGTGGCAACCAGGTCGTCGCCACCCAGACGGCCGACATCACGACGGCCTACCTGGGCGGCAAGCGCGACGACCGGGCGAGCGAGTCCACGCTGGGCAACCTGGTGGCGGACGCGCTCCTGTCCGCGGTCGGCAAGACCCCGGCCGGCGCCGACATCGCCGTCACCAACTCCGGCGGCCTGCGCGCGGAGCTGCTGTACGCCGGATCCACGCCGGCGACCGGCGCCAACGGCGAGATCACGTTCGCCGAGGCCAATGGCGTCCTGCCGTTCGTCAACAACCTCAGCACCACGACCCTCTCGGGCGCGAACTTCAAGAAGGTGCTCGAGCAGCAGTGGCAGCGTGACGTCGACGGCAACGTGCCGACCCGGTCCTACCTGCAGCTGGGTCTGTCCAAGAACGTCCACTACACGTACGACCCGACGCGGCCGGAGACCGATCGCATCACCTCGATCTCGATCGATGGCCAGCCGATCGACCCGGCCAAGAACTACCGGATCGCGCTGCCGGCCTTCCTCACCACGGGCGGCGACAACTTCCGTGCCTTCACGCTCGGGACGTCGGTCGACAGCGGTCTGGTCGACTACCAGTCGTTCATCGACTACCTGGACGCCAGCTCGCCGGTGTCCCCGGACTTCGCGCGTCGCTCGCTCGCGGTCACGGGCGTCAAGAGCTCGTACGAGGCCGGCGACTCGGTCTCGGTGACGCTCCCGAAGCTCGACCTCACGTCGCTCGGCAGCCCGGCCAACACCTCCGTCACGGCGAAGCTGAAGTCCGGCGACACCACGACGGATCTCGGTAGCTTCCCGGTCACCGCAGGCTCGGCGACCGTGGCGTTCGACCTGCCCGCGGGCCTGATCGGTCCGGCGTCCCTCGAGGTCGTCGCGGCGCCGACCGGCACCACGACCACCATCCCGCTGACGGTCGACAAGGCCACGTCGACGACGACCGCCACGGCTCCGGCCAAGGCCAAGACCGGCACGACGTTCACGGTCGAGGCAACCGTCGCATCAGAGTCCGGCGTCACGCCGACCGGCACGGTCACGGTCAAGGACGGCTCGACCGTGCTCGCGAGTGGCCCGCTCGTCGACGGATCAGCGTCGGTCGAGGTCAACGCGAGCAAGCTCAGCGCAGACGACCACACGCTGACGGTGTCCTACTCCGGCGACACCCTGCACGAGGCGTCATCGGCGTCGACCGAGCCCATCGAGATCGTCAAGGGCGGCTCGGGCTTCGGCGCGGTCGTCGGGTCGACCAAGTACGGCACCTCTCCCGTCGTCGAGGTCACGGCTGACGCCGAGGCATCCGGCCTCGTCTATGTCACGTACGGCGGCGAGCTGGTCGGCATGGGCTTCATGACCGACGGCGCGGGCACCGTGACGCTGGGCAAGACCGCGTTCAAGCCCGGTTCGTACGACCTCAAGGTGTTCTACGCCGGGGACGAGAAGTTCGACCCGACCAGCACGACGGCGACCCTCACGGTGACGCGAGGCGCGACCAAGGCCACCAAGTCGTACGTCACCGGCAAGGTCGTCCGCAACAAGACCGCTGCGACGGTCAAGGTCAAGGTCACGGGCACCGGATTCACGGTGACCTCCGGGACCGTTCGCATCTACCGCGGCAGCACCCAGTACGGGTGGGCGACGGTCAAGAACGGCCTGGCGACGGTGACGCTCAAGAAGTTCACGAGCGCCGGCACCCAGAAGATGACGGCGAGCTACGGCGGCAACAGCGTGGCCCTGCCCTCGACGTCGGCGTTCACGATCTCCGTCGTCAACTAACCACCTGGTGACCGCTCGGGGACGGCTGCGCGCCGTCCCCGGGCGGTTCCGGATCCATCTCGGAAAGAAGCCCTCATGAAGATGTCCTTCGTCGCCCGGTGGGGGGTCGGCCTCGCGCTGGCCGCCTCGACGCTCGCGATGCCCAGCACGGCCGACGCGACGCCCGCGGGCGACAACGTCGTGATCAACGAGGTGTACGTCAACGGTGGCAGCACGGGTGCCACCTACCTCAACAAGTTCGTCGAGCTCTACAACCCCACCTCCAAGGTGATCGACCTCAACGGATGGTCGGTCCAGTACCGGTCCTACTCCTCGACGGGCAACTTCACGGGCGTCACGGCGCTCGGTGACCACCACATCGAGCCGGGCGGGTCGTTCCTGATCGGCGGCAACGCCAACTCGACGAACGGCGCGGCGCTGCCGACACCGGACGTCAGCGACACGTCCTATTCGTACGCCGGCAGTGCCAACGGCGGGACGCTCGCGCTGGCCAAGTCGACGACGCCTCTGACCGGTGACCGGGCGACGGTGCTCGCGAACGGCAACCTGGTGGACCTCGTCGGCTACGGCGCGTCCGCGACCTACGAGGGCGCCGTCAAGGCCTCCGGCTACTCCGTCACCGCGTCGCTCACGCGTACCGGTGCCGCTGACACCGACAACAACGCCAGCGACTTCGTGTCCGCCGCACCCACGCCCGTCGCCTGCGGCGCGGACTGCGGCGGTGGTGGGGTCGACCCGGGCGACCCGACCGAGGCGACGATCGCCGAGATCCAGGGCACCGGCACCGACAGCCCGTTGGCCGGCACGACCGTGACGACGCAGGGCGTCGTGACGGCGGTCTACAAGACCGGCGGGTTCTCCGGCGCCTACATCCAGACCGACGGCACCGGTGGTGCCGTCGACCTGTCGACCCACCATGCGTCGGACGGCCTCTTCGTGTTCTCGTCGGCTTTTGCGGCAGGCGTCGACAAGGGCGACCTGGTCGAGGTCACGGGTGCGGTCAGCGAGTTCAACGGGCTGACCGAGCTGTCGACGACGACCGGCAACTTCGAGAAGCTGGCCGGTCCGGCCCAAGGCGTCGAGCCGGCGACCGTGTCGTTCCCACTGAGCACGGCTCAGAAGGAGTCGCTCGAGGGCATGCTCCTGGCGCCGCAGGGTGACTTCACGATCACCAACAACTACGCGACCAACCAGTACGCCGAGATCGGGCTCGCTCCGGGCACCAAGCCGTTCGACACCCCGACCAACGTCGTCGCCCCCGGAGCACCGGCGTTGGCGCTCCAGGCGCAGAACGACGAGAAGCTCATCACGCTCGACGACGGTGCATCACTCAACTTCTTCTCCGCCGCCAGCCAGGGCATTGCCCTGCCATGGCTGACTGCGGACAACGAGGTGCGCACCGGTGCGCCGGTCACGTTCGACGACCCGGTCGTCCTCGACTACCGCAACAGCGCGTGGAAGCTGCAGCCGACGCAGCAGCTCGTCGCGGGCGGCAACGAGCCGGTCGTGATCGGCAACACGCGCAAGGCCGCGCCCGAGCCGGTCGGCGGTGACCTCACGCTGGGCACGTTCAACGTGCTCAACTACTTCACGACGACCGCGGCCGACTTCGTGGCGGGTGGTGGCTCGTGCACCTACTACAACGACCGCGAGGGCAACCACATCACGGCCAACACGTGCACGCCCGACGGCCCGCGTGGCGCTGCCGACGACGCCAACCTCGAGCGACAGCAGGCCAAGATCGTCTCGGCGATCAACACGCTCGACGCGAATGTCGTGTCGCTGGAGGAGATCGAGAACTCGGCCGCCTTCGGCGTCGACCGTGACGATGCCTTGCACCACCTGGTGGCGGCGCTCAACACCGCTGCCGGCACCGATCGATGGGCCGCAGTCCCGTCGCCGGCCACGATCCCGGTCAACGGTGAGGACGTCATCCGTACGGCGTTCATCTACCAGCCGGCCAAGGTCGAGACCGTCGGAACGTCCGTGGCGCTCGACGACCCTGCGTTCTCCAACGCTCGCGCACCTCTCGCGCAGGAGTTCCGTCCGGCGGGTGGGGCGGCGTACGAGGACTTCCTGGTCATCGTCAACCACTTCAAGTCCAAGGGCTCCGGCTCGGGCGTGGACGCCGACCAGGGTGACGGCCAGGGCGCGTCCAACCACGCACGTACGCTCCAGGCGCACGCGCTCATGGCGTTCGCCGCTGAGCGGGAGGCGGCGGCCAAGACCGATCGGGTCTTCCTGACCGGCGACTTCAACTCGTACAACGAGGAGGATCCGGTCGGCATCATCGAGGACGGCGGGTTCGTCAACGTGCCGCGCGCGCTGACCGACAAGCAGACCTACCAGTTCGACGGGGCGGTCGGCTCGCTCGACCACGTGTTCGCGTCGAGCGAGGCCTACGCCGACGTGACGGGTGCGGACATCTGGAACATCAACTCGTACGAGTCGGTGGCCCGGGAGTACAGCCGCTACAACTACAACGTCACGGACTTCTACAAGCCCAACCCCTACCGGGCCAGCGACCACGACCCGGAGATCATCGGCTTCAACAATGCCGAGGCGCCGGGACCCGTCGCCTCGACGACGACGGCGACCGCACCCGCCACGGCGGCGTACGGCTCGACGTTCCAGGTCGAGGCCAAGGTCGAGGCCGGGGACGACGTCACGCCGACCGGCACGGTGACGGTCAAGGACGGCTCGGTCGTCCTCGCGACCGGCGACCTGATCGACGGTGAGGTCTCGTTGCCGGTCGATGCCGGTCAGCTGTCGGTCGATGACCACACGCTGACGGTGTCGTACGCGGGTGACGCCGGGCACGACCCGTCGTCCACCACGGTGACGGTCGAGGTCGTCAAGGGCGATCCCGGACTGGCGGCGACGGTGGCGACGACCAAGTACGGCAAGTCGGCGGTCGTCGACGTCACGGCGGAGGCGGGCGTCTCGGGACTCGTCACCGTCACCCACGAGGGGGCATACGCCGGCATGGGCTTCCTGCTCGACGGGTCCGGCAAGGTCACGCTGGGCAAGACCGCGTTCAAGCCCGGCACGTACGAGCTCACCGTCGCCTATGGCGGCAGCGAGACGTACAAGTCGGACACGACGACGGCGAGCCTGACGATCGTGCGGGGCACCACGACGACCAAGAAGGGCAGCTTCACCGCCAAGGTCGTCGAGGACCGGACGCGCGCCAACGTCCCGTTCACCGTCACCGCGCCCGGCTACACCGTGGCCACCGGCACCGTCCGGGTCTATCGGGGCAGCACGCTGGTGGGCCACGGCACGGTCGCCAACGGCAAGGTGACGGTCCGGCTCGCGACGTTCGCCTCGGCGGGCACGCAGAAGTTGGTGGCGAAGTACGGCGGCAACACCTACGGGGAGCCGTCCGAGGTGGCCTTCACCCTGAAGGTCGTCAAGAAGTAGCCGGTTCGGCTCAGCCCACCATCGCCCGATGGTGGGCTGGGCTGACTCCGCGTACGCGCTTGAAGGCGGCGCTGAGGGCGAACGGGCTGCCGTAGCCGACCTGGCGCGCGACCGCGGCGATCGTCAGGTCGGGCTCGCGGAGCAGGTCGGCGGCGAGGTCGAGTCGCAGGCTCGTGAGGTAGGCCATCGCGGGCTCGCCGAGCACGGTGGAGAACCGCCGTGCCAACCCTGCCCGGGACACCCCGACCTCCGCGGCGAGCGACGCCAGGGTCCACGGGCGGGCGACGTCGTCCTCGAGCAGGCGGAGAGCGGGCCCGAGCACGGGGTCCGCGGCGGCCCGGTGCCAGGCCGGTGCGCGCGAGGCGTCGCGGGTGAACCAGTCGCGTACGGCGGCGATGACGACGAGGTCGAGCAACCGGTCGAGGAAGACCTCCTGGCCGAGATCCTCGCGCTGCATCTCGGCGCACAGCACGGCGACGAGCTCACCGTTCCACTCGCCGTCGCGGAGCACGAACAGCTGCGGCAGGCTGCGCAGCAGTCGCGCGCTGATCGCCCGCGTGCTCTCGTAGGTGCCGGTCACGATCATCGTCGCGCCCTCCGGGTCGTTGCCCCACGACCTCGTGCCGAGCGTCATGACGTCCTCGAGGCTGTTGCCCTCGGCGTCGGTGCAGTGCTGGCCCGGGTTGATGAAGACCTGCGGCTCGGAGTCAGGCAGGTCTGCGACGGTGTAGGGCTCGGGACCGCGGGCGACCATGACGTCGCCGGGGCCCAGGCGTACGGGTTCGTCGCCATCCGGCACGACCCAGGCCTCACCGCGTACGACGACCGCGATCGACAACGGCGCCTCGTCCTGGATGCGCAGCGACCACGGCGACGTCAGCACGGATCGCATGAGGAACGCGCCGTTGGCGCGAGGACCGTCGAGCAGGCCGCTGAGGGTGTCCATGATGCTCAGGGTAGACGTTCGCGTATGCCTATGGGCATTTCGACTATGGGAAGTCTCAACCCGCACTGATGTCATGGAGCCATGACCAAGACTGCACTCCTCGCCGCGACCGCCCTCATGGGCCTGTCGGCCGGCTTGTTCGCCACCTTCTCGTACGTGATCATGCCGGGGCTCCGGCGCGCGTCGGACGCCTCTTTCGTCGACGCGATGCGCGGCATCAACGTCGCGATCCTCAATCCCGTGTTCGCCCTGACGTTCGGCGGCGCGTTCTTCGTCGGGCTCCTGGCGCTCGTGCTCGGCTGGGGCGACGCGTCGCGGCCCTGGGTCGTCGCCGGTCTCGTCCTCTACGTCGCCGGCGCGTACGTCATCACGTTCGCGGTCAACGTCCCGATGAACGACACGTTGGAGGCGGGCCGGGGGAGTGCTGCGTCGTTGCGCGAGGCGTTCGAGGACAGGTGGACGATGTGGAACCACGCGCGCTCGGTGCTGACGACTGCCGGCTTCGTGTGCCTTGTCGTCGGCGCGCTGAAGATCTGAGGGTCAGGCCGGCCGCGGTGTGCGGTTGCGCTTGATCGCGACGACCAGCACGATCACGAACGCCGCGATCCCGGAGACCACGGCGAGCACTCCGCCGCCGACGCCGAACAGCACGTAGCGGCCGATGCGCGGGTTGTCGGCATAGCCGAAGTCGCCGGTGGGGTCGCACCTGACGAGATGCTTCGACCCCGGTTGACCCTTGACGATCCCGACACGGCTCCAGGTCTGCCCGCCGTCGGTGATCGTCACCTTGGAGGCGGAGCCGCCGTCGAGCGACGGCTGCTGGGTGTCGATGTCTGTGGCGACGCAGCTCGTCGGGGTGTCCTGGGGTGAGACCCAGATCGCGACACCGCGGTCGCCGACCGTGACGGTCGTGGAGTCCTCCTGCTCGAACGGAGTCACGGAGTAGCCGGCGACGGCGCGCCCGATCCACACCGCGAGGAACACGATGAGCGCAGCGGCGATGACGGCCAGGCCGGTGGCCACGACGTACCACCCGCGGCCGGGTCGCTGGGGCGCGATCGGTGTCGACATGGCAGGAGCCTAGGGGCTGTGGGCGGCGCTGTTCCGAGAACTGTGCGTTCCGTCCCCGATCCCGTATGTTCTCCGTATCGGTGGCACTCGTGATCGGGGGATTCGTGTCAGAGACCGGCAACCCCCTGCTCGACGCGTTCAGGCGGCTGCAGCCCGACGTGGACGTCGTGGTCCTGCTGCCCGAGCCGTCGTTCGACCTCCTCGACCTGTCCCAGCCGGCTGAGGCGATCCACGCGGCGGTCGCGACGCGTGCGGCTGCGATGTCCCTGGCCGAAGAAGTCGGCGTTGCGGGAGAGCCGGTGGTGCTCGAGCGCTGGAGCCGGCTCCAGCCCCAGATCTATCGCCACCGGACCCGGCTTCGCGCCGACCTCGCCGACCCGACGGCTGCGCTAGCGGCCATGCTCGACGTCCTGGACTCGCTCAACGGCGGCGGATGGGAAGCCCGCCCCGTCGACGCACCCATTCCGTGGCTCGTCGCGCGGTCGCCGCTCTCCTCCAGGCCGCTCCTGACTGCCGACGTGGCGGTGCACGGCTCCACGCTCGTGGTCACGGTCGAGAGTGCCCCGCTCAAGCTCGAGCAGGACCCGTCATGACCACGTTCATGCTGAGGCTCTCCGCAGTCCGCAATGCCTCGGATCTCTGGGACGACCAGGCCGAGCAGCTGCGGGGCGGTCACAAGCGCCTCACGGACGCGAACGGCTCCATCGACGAGCTCGGCGACCGCGTCGGACCCAAGGCGGGCGCCTACCTTGCGACGTGGCTCTCCGAGGTCACCACGCTGGCCACCGCCGCGCAGAACCGGGCCGACGGCCTTGACGAGTTCACGGTCAGCACCGTGCAGCTCGACGAGCAGGGCGCGGCCGACCTGCGCGCGTCGTTGCCGTGGGCGAATCAGGACGCCGTGGCCAAGAGGCTCGGCGACATCAATCCATTTCCCACGGATGACCCGGGACCCGCCCCACCGACCTATCCGGACGTCCCATGACCCAGGTCGACGTCCCCGGCACGATGCCGCCCTGCACCTACACGAGCGCAGGACGGTCGGTCGTGTCCGGTGTGCGTGCCTGCGCCACGGTCATCTCCGACGTCGCCGAGACGATGCACGCCAACGCGGCGCCCGCGGGCATCGAGGGTGACCCCGCGGCCGTGGCGCACCACGCCATGACCAACACGGCCGGCAAGGTGGACGCGGCGGCGGCTGCGATGATCACCGGCCTGACGGCGCTCGACGCGTACTGCGACCGCATGGACGAGCTGAAGTCCAGGTGGCACGAGCTCGAGAACGTGAAGGGTGCTCTCGACCTCTCGGTGAGCTCGCTCCGGACCCGCCAGAAGAGCGCGGACCCGGCTGATGCCACGCTCGACACCGACATTCGCGCCCACAACAGCAAGGTCGCCACCTACGACGCCGACGTGAGCGCATGGACGCGCCACGTGAGGGCCGCCGAGGACCGTGTGATCGCGGCGCTGGGCCGGGCCGACAGCCTCTCGGAGGCCGAGGGCCTGGTCGGGTCGGTGCCCAACGTCCCCACACTCATCAAAGAGCTCGACAAGCTCGGCAAGGACCCCGTCGCCGTCAACGCGTGGTGGCTGGCGTTGAGCGCAGCCGAGCGCGAGGCGCTCAAGGTGAGCGACCCGGGCCGCATCGGCAACACCGACGGCATTCCCATCCAAGATCGCGACGACGCCAATCGGGCCCAGCTCAGCGCCCAGCTCAACACGCTCAAGCAGATGAAGGCCGACGGCGAGACGCTGTCGAAGGAACAGCAGAAGCTTGTCGACCAGGCGCAGGCGATCTACGACGGTCTGGCGAAAGCCAATGGCGAGGTCGACCTCTACGGCAACCCCCTCCCGGCCTACCTCATGGTCTACGACCCC
Source organism: Aeromicrobium ginsengisoli (assembly GCF_004134905.2). Lineage (GTDB taxonomy): Bacteria > Actinomycetota > Actinomycetes > Propionibacteriales > Nocardioidaceae > Aeromicrobium > Aeromicrobium ginsengisoli. Next base: position 460,158 of record NZ_SDPQ02000002.1, read on the forward strand.
CATGCCGGAGGCGGCGACGGTTACGGCGCGATCGCGTTCGGCAATCCCGAGACCGCAGACCATGTGTCGGTCAACGTGCCAGGATTCGGAAACACGCTGACCGGCATCGACAGCCTGGCGGAGTCGGCGTTCGACGTGCGGGAGACCGCCGAGTGGCAGAGCAACGGCTCGGTCGCCTCCATCGCCTGGATGGGCTACGACGCCCCGGAGTTCGACGCCTCGGTCAACGGCGTCATTGACGGGCTCAACGTGGCCGGCGAGTTCAGGGCGGAGGATGGCGCCCGCAATCTCGAGGCGTTCGTCGACGGGCTGCGGGCCACGCGCCACGGCGCCGAACCGCACATGACGGTCATCGGTCACAGCTACGGCTCCACCACGGTCGCCAAGGCGGCGGGACACGACGGCACGCTCGACGTCGACGACATCGTCCTCGTCGGCTCACCGGGTGCAGGTGACGAGAACCCGCATGCGTCGGACCTGCGCGGCAACGTGTACGCCGGATCCGCGGGCGACGACTTCGTCTCCCGTCTCGGCAGCAACAACGCCCTCTCGTTGGGCGTCGACCCCGCCTCGAAAGGGTTCGGCGCCACTCGCTTCGAGGTCGACACCCCCGGCGATTTCGCGTTCGACGACTGGAAGACGAATCTTGACATCCACACCTCGTACTTCGACCGTGACTCCTCGTCGCTCGCCAACGTCGGCAAGGTCGTCGCAGGCAACGGCGGCGACGTCGACGAGGTCGACCAGCGGGTCGCGCCCAACTCCTTGTGGTTCGCGCAGGAGGCTGCCGAGGACGGATGGCGGGCCACCCGGGCCGGTTACGAGGCGGCCCAGGACGGAGTCAAGGAATGGTTCAAGAATCGGTTCGGGCTCGGCTGATGGACGGAGCGATGCGATGACCCGGGTGCGTCACGTCGTCGCGGCCGTCGTGGTCCTCGTGCTGATGGCGGGATGCAACGATGGCGGTGTGAGAGCCGAGCCGAAGGACACGACGAAGGTCGGCGCTGCCGACCTGAAGTCCACGCGAGCCGAGATCCTCGACCTCATCGACACCGCGGTCACGACGGCGTCAGCCATGGCCGGCGGGCAGGAGCGCCCGAGGAGCGGTGAGGTCAAGTCGGTCGGCTGCGATGCGATCTACCCGCGACGCTTCCGCCATGTCGAGGCGAACGGTGCCTTCGTCGTGCCGGACGCCGACCGCGTCACCGTGGTGCGCAAGATCCGTGATGCCTGGCAGGCCGAGGGCTGGAAGCCCGAGGTCGGGGGCAAGGAGGTGGTCGGTGAGGACGGGGAGGTCCTGACCACCCGAACGGCGTCGAGCGGTGTCCCGCTGACCATCCGTGCGATCGTGCTGGAGAGCCCGTCTGGGCAGGCCGCTGTCAACGTCGACGTCCGGACGTCCTGCCTCGAGCTGTCGCGGGACGCGCTCGACGCCCTCGACCAGGCGGCAGACGACGACCGCTAGAGACCCAGCGCCTCCGACAAGTCGTGCTTGATCGCCGCGATCTTCTCGTCGGCGATCTCGCGCGACGCCTCGATCGACTCGTCCACCGGCACCACGACCTCGATGTAGCACTTGAGCTTGGGCTCGGTGCCGGACGGCCGGGCGATGATCCGCGTGTTGCCCTCGAGCCCCAGACGGATGCCGTCGGTCGGCGGGAGGCCGTGATAGCCGTTGGCGAGGTCGTCGACCGACGTCACGGCGAGACCGCCCAACGAAGACGGGGGAGAGGTCCGCAGCGTCTGCATCGCCCGGGCGATGATCGACAGGTCGTCGACGCGCACCGACAGCTGCGACGTCGCATGCAGGCCGTGCTCGCGATAGATGTCGTCGAGCTGGTCGATCAGCGTACGGCCGTCGGCCTTGAGCGCAGCCGCCATCTCCAGCACCGTGATGATCGCCGAGACGCCGTCCTTGTCGCGGGCGATGTCGGGGGCGACGCTGTAGCCGAGCGCCTCCTCGTAGCCGAACACCAGCGTCGGGATCTTGCCGAGCCACTTGAACCCGGTCAACGTCTGCTCCCACGGCTGCCCGTGCGCCGCCGCCTGGCGGCCGAGCAGGTCCGACGAGACGATCGATGCGGCGTAGGTGCCCTGCACACCCTTGCGCAGCAGGAAGTCACCGAGCAGCACGCCGACCTGATCGCCGGTGAGCATCCGGTACGACTCACCGTCGCGCACGCCCACCGCACACCGGTCGGCGTCGGGATCGTTGGCGACGATGATGTCGGCGCCGACCTCGGACGACAGCTTGAGCGCGAGGTCCATCGCGCCCGGCTCCTCCGGATTGGGAAACGCAACGGTCGGGAAGTCGGGATCGGGCTCGGCCTGGTCGCGTACGACGTGCAGCGCCGGGAAGCCCGCCCGAGACACCGCCTCGACGAGCGTGTCGCGACCCACCCCGTGCATCGGCGTGTAGACCGCGACGATGTCGCGCGGCCCGTCCGACGGCAGCGCGATCACGGCCTCGACGTACGCCTCGGCGACCTCGGGACCCAGCAGCTCGTACGCCTCGCTGCGCGGCATCTCGTCGACCCGGCCGACGGCATCGATCGCCGCCGAGATCTCGGCATCGGCGGGCGGCACGATCTGGCTCGAGTCCTCGAGATAGACCTTGTAGCCGTTGTCCTGCGGTGGGTTGTGCGATGCCGTGACCATGACGCCGGCGCTGCAGCCGAGGTGCCGGATCGCGAACGCCAGCACCGGTGTCGGCAGGTGCGTGGGCAGCAGATGGGCGTGGACGCCGGCGCCCTCCATGATCTCGGCGGTGTCGCGGGCGAACACGTCGGAGTTGTGCCGCGCGTCGTAGCCGACGACGACCGACGGCTTCGAGCCGTGCTCCAGCAGGTATGCGGCGAGGCCGGCCGCGGCCTGCGCGACGATGACCCGGTTCATGCGGTTGGGACCGGCACCCAAGGCGCCGCGCAGCCCGGCGGTGCCGAACTGCAGCCGCTCCTTGAACCTGTCCTCGAGTCCTGCGGTGTCGCCGGAGTCGATCAGCCCCTGCAGCTCCTCGACGGTGCGCGGATCGGGGTCCTGGCTCAGCCACTCGCGGGCACGGGCGAGGAGTTCGTCGGTCATGGGTTTCCCTTCAGAAGGCTGCTGGTAGCTGGAGCTGGCTGACATGAGGACCGCCGACGTACGCATTCTCGGCGTCGTCCCCCGGGCTCGGCGTCACGGTGTCGGCGTACGCCTCGGCGTCGTCCAGCGGGTCGTACCCCAACGCGCGACCCGGACGCAGGTCCCACCAGCCCCGGGTGTTGGCGGAGATGCCGTAGAGGACGTGGAAGCCGGCCTCGGTGGTGCGGATTGCCGCGTCGGCCATGCGTACGGCATCGTCGGGTGACAGCCACGTCGAGAGCTCGCGGACGCTGGTCGGTCGCTCGCGGAACGAGCCGATCCGCATCGCGACCGAGCTGATCTCGCGGCGGTCGGCGTAGAGGCTGAGCAGCGCCTCGGCGGCGGCTTTTGCGACGCCGTAGTAGGTGTCCGGTCGCGGCCGGACGTCGATCGTCAGCGGCTTGCCGGACGGTGTGTGCCCGACGGCGTGGTTGCTGCTGGCGTACGCCATGCGGTCGACGCCGGCCGCGACCATCGCCTCGAGCAACCGCCCGGTGCTGTGGACGTGCGACTCGAGGCTCTCGGGCAGCGACGCCTCGTTGGGGTTGCCGGCGAGGTGGACGACGGCGTCGACACCGGCCACGGCCTCGGCGGCGACGGCGGGATCAAGGCAGTCGCCGGTGATCCAGCCGAGCGGCAGCTCCGGGCCGTCCACGAGGTCGAGGCCGCGCAGCTCGTGCCCGAGCGCTGGCAGTCCTCGTACGAGGGTGCGGCCGATCGAGCCGGCAGCTCCCGTGACGAGGACCTTCATCAGATCCTCGGCAGCACGTCGCCGAGCAGGGCGCCCATCCGCGTCGCCGCGGCCTTGCCGGCCTCGAGGACCTCTTCGTGGTTGAGCGGCTCACCGGTCATGCCGGCTGCCGCGTTGGTGACGAGCGAGATGCCGAGGATCTCCATGCCGGCGGCCCGGGCCGCGATGGCTTCGAGCGTCGTCGACATGCCGACGAGATCACCGCCGATCGCGCGGACCATGCCGATCTCGGCCGGCGTCTCGTAGTGAGGGCCGGGCAGCTGGACGTAGACGCCCTCGTCGAGGCTCGGGTCGGCCTCGCGACACAGCGCGCGCAGCCGCGACGAGTAGAGGTCGGTGAGGTCGACGAAGTTGGCGCCCTCGAGCGGCGATGTCGCGGTCATGTTGATGTGGTCGCTGATGAGCACCGGCGTGCCGGGCGCCCACGCCGGGTTGAGCCCGCCGCAGCCGTTGGTCAGCACGAGCGTCTTGACGCCGGCGGCGGCAGCCGTGCGTACGCCGTGCACGACGGCCGCGACGCCCTTGCCCTCGTAGTAGTGGGTGCGGCCCAGGAAGATCAGCAGACGCCGGTCACCCAGGCGCACCGAACGCACGGTGCCGCCGTGGCCCTCGACCGCCGGAGCGCTGAATCCGGGCAGCTCGGCGAGCGGGATCTCGTGGTCGGCGGTGCCCAGCGCGTCGGCCGCCGGCAGCCAGCCCGAGCCCATCACCAGGGCGATGTCGTGGTCGACTCCGCCGGTACGTTCGCGCAGCGCGTCAGCGGCCTGTTGAGCCAGCTCCTGAGTAGTCACCTGCCGTACATTACGACAGCCCTCGGTGCACCGACCGGTGGCGACCCGCTCGGCGGCAATGGGAGACTGATCAGGTGACCCATGTGACGATCGTCGGCGGCGGACCGGGTGGATACGAAGCGGCTCTCGTGGCCTCCAGGCTCGGGGCGGAGGTCACCCTCATCGAGCGCGACGGCCTCGGCGGATCGACGGTCCTGACCGACTGCGTGCCCAGCAAGACGCTCATCGCGACCTCGGACCTGCTGACCGAGGTCGGCACGTCGGCCGAGCTCGGGGTGCAGCTGCCCAAGGACGTACGTGCCGACATCGCGGCGGTCAACGCCCGCGTGCTGACACTCGCCCAGGCTCAGTCCGACGACATCGCGAAGCGCCTCACGACGAGCAATGTCACGATGATCGACGGCACCGCGACGCTGGAGTCCGCCGGTGTCGTGACCGCCACGACCGCCGACGGCGAGGTACGGATCGAGACCGACGCGATCCTGCTCGCCACCGGCGCGCACCCGCGGGTCAGCTCGGACGCGCAGCCGGACGGTGAGCGCATTCTCACGTGGGAGCAGGTCTACAACCTGCAGGACCTGCCGGAGCACATGATCGTCGTGGGTTCGGGTGTCACGGGCGCCGAGTTCGCCAGTGCCTACAACGGGCTCGGGGCCGCGGTGACGCTGGTGTCGAGCCGCGACCGGGTGCTGCCCGGCGAGGACATCGACGCCGCCAACGTCATCGAGGCCGTGTTCACGCGGCGTGGCATGACGGTCATGGGCAACTCGCGGATGGCGTCTGTCGAGCGTACGGGCGAGGGCGTCCGCGTCACGCTGACCGACGGACGTACGGTCGACGGCTCGCACTGCCTGCTGGCGATCGGCTCGATCCCCAACACCGAGGGCCTCGGGCTCGAAGAGGTGGGCGTCGCGCTCAACGAGCACGGGTTCGTCCACGTCGACCGGGTCTCCCGCACCAGCGTCCGCGGCATCTACGCCGCCGGCGACGTCACGGGCGTGCTGATGCTGGCGTCGGTCGCGGCCCAGCAGGGACGCATCGCGATGTCCCACCTGCTCGGCGACGCGGTGCACCCGCTCGACCTCGGCAAGGTGGCGAGCAACGTCTTCACCTCGCCCGAGATCGCCACGGTGGGGCTGTCGCAGCAGCAGGTCGACGAGTCCGACCTCCAGATCGACGTCGCGATGCTGCCGCTGGCGTCCAACCCGCGCGCCAAGATGCAGGGCGTGCACGACGGGTTCGTCAAGATCTTCGCCCGGCGGGGGATGGGCATCGTCGTCGGCGGCGTCGTCGTCGCGCCCCGCGCCAGCGAGCTGATCCATGCACTGTCGCTCGCGGTCTCAGCGTCGTTGACGGTCGACCAGGTCGCGGACGCGTTCACGGTCTACCCGTCGCTGTCCGGGTCGGTCGCCGAGGCGGCGCGGCGCCTGCACCGCCTCGGCTGAGCTCCGGTCCAGCCCCTGCAACCGCAGGAATGACACGGTTGTAGTTCGCGCGATCGCCGATTTTCGGTGGAACTTCGGGCAAAACTGTGGGCATAATCGGTCGGAAAACCTCATCCGTCACTTGAGTCACACCCGTTACACAGGATCGGACTTCCCCCATGCTTTCCTGGCGTACGGCTCGGCGTACGTCGGGCCTCTCCATCGCAGCCGTGCTGATGCTCGGTGTGCTGGCGCCGTCGACCGCCCACGCGGCCGGCACCGAGGTCACGGGTGGAGCGCCGGGCAAGACCGCTGCCGCGCCCAAGCCGCCGCCGGTCAAGGTCGCCAAGACCAAGGTCCCGGCCGTCTCGAGGGGCGGCACCGGCAAGGTCGTCGCCGAGCTCGCCAAGACCTCGACCTCGAAGTTCCGCATGATCGGTGTGACCTGGTCGCAGCAGGGCCTGGCGTACGGCGTCAAGGTCGAGGTTCGCACGCGCACCAACGGGACCTGGTCGTCGTGGACGCCTCTGGACTACGACGGCGACGGCGACGACGGCGAGGGTGGCAACCCCGGCACCGATCCGCTGTGGGTCGGCAACGCCGACGGCGTCGCGGCGCGGGTCTCCAGCACGGTCGGCACCCCGCAGGACGTACGCATCACCACGATCGACCCCGGCACCGACGGCCAACTGGCGACCGCGTCGACCGCCTCGGACACCTCGTACGACGGCGTCGCCCACACGTCGACGGCCGTGGACCTCGGCGACGGCACCCCGAGCTACACGCCCAAGCCCACGATCATCACCCGCAGCCAGTGGGGCGCCTCGAGCGGGACGTCTTGCGACTCGCCGCTGACCGGCGACCGCACGCGCGGCGTCGTGGTGCACCACACCGCGGGCTCCAACACGTACGCCAAGGCCGACTCGGCGGCAATCGTCCGGGCCACGCAGGCCTATCACGTCAAGGGTCGCGGCTGGTGCGACATCGGCTACAACTTCCTGGTCGACAAGTACGGCCAGATCTTCGAGGGTCGCCGTGGCGGCGTGGATCGCGCGGTCCGGGCTGCGCACTCGGGCAACCTCGAGGTCAACACGTACACCATGGGCGTCTCGATGATGGGCAACTACGACGTCACGCGGCCGTCAGCGGCGCTGAAGGCCGCGATGGTCAAGCTCATCGGCTGGCGGCTCGGCACCAACTTCATCAAGGCCAAGGGCACCTACTCGATCGGCGGGCTGACGCTCAACCGCATCGCCGGGCACCGCAACGTCGTGAGCACCGAGTGCCCCGGCCGGTACGGCTACGCCTGGCTGTCGCAGGAGGGCGGCCTGCGCGATCGCGTCGAGGCGTACATGTCGAAGTACTCGACGCCGATCAAGACGCTCTACACGTCGCTCGGCAGCAGCAAGACCGGGGCGATCTACATCGGCGAGGCCCGATCCTCCACCGGCGCGAAGCTCGACGCCAAACTCATGGATCTCTACGCCCGCACCGGCGCGACCGCGCACTACGTCTCGGGTCGTATCCGTACCGAGTACGACCGGCTCGACTCGCGTGCCGGCACGCTCGGCTACCCCAAGGACAACCCGCGCACGGTCGACGGCGTGATCCGCCAGCACTTCGACCGCGGCAGCGTGTACGCGGTCTCGGGCAAGCCCAAGGCGTTCAACGTGCTCGGTGACATCGCGAAGGTCTACACCAAGCTCGGTGAGTCGACCGGCACGCTCGGCGCCCCGATCTCGTCGACCTACACCGTCAAGACCGGCGTCACGCGCGTCGACTTCGCGCACGGCCGGATCATCTCGACCGCGTCGACCGACAAGACCGTCGCCTACTCCTCGACAGGCAAGGTCATCGGCACCAGCGCGACGACACGTCCCGCGACGATCACGAGCCTGACGCTCAAGGTCGGCCTCGGCTCGGTCCGCGTGTCCTGGCCCGCGGTGTCCGGCGCCACGAGCTACGACGTGTGCCTGATGGCCGACAAGACGCAGACGACCTGCAGCCGCCTGGTGACCAAGCTGACCACGACGAACGTGCAGCTCACCGGGCTCAAGCCAACCGCCGGCACCGATTGGTACGTCAAGGTGCGAGCCGTCAACGGTGACCTCAGGGGTCTGTGGTCGGCGCTGCGCGGCTTCAACCTGCTCTTCGCGGGCGACTCCGTGACGGTGCCGAGCACCCGCCAGATCACGGTGACGGGTCACGGCTACGGCCACGGCATCGGCATGAGCCAGTACGGCGCTCAGGGGGCGGCGAAGCAAGGCGTGACGTACGACAAGATCCTCTCGCGCTACTACCCGGGCACGACGCTCGGCAGCAAGAGCGGGCAGATCAGGGTGCTGATCTCGCAGGACACCGACGACCCGGTCACGATCGCCGGTCGTTCTGGGTTGGTGTTCCGTGAGGTGTCAGCGGGGAAGACCCTGAAGCTGCCCACCTCGATCGGCGGCGAGACCGTCGTACGCTGGCGCATCCTGCAGGTCACGAGCGACAAGACCCGCTCGACGCTGCAGTACAAGACGACCGGCGACTACCGCAGCTACCTGGGCACCAGGTGGACCGGCAACGGCCAGTTCGAGAACCCGTCGACGATGTCGCTGATCCTGCCGGACGGCTCGGCGGTCAAGTATCGCGGCACGTTGCGCTCGGCGATCCCCTCGACGGGCTCCACGGCCCGCAACACGGTCAACATCCTGCCGATCGAGTACTACGTCCGCGGTGTCATCGCCGCGGAGATGCCGTCGAGCTGGATGCCGGAGGCCCTCAAGGCGCAGGCCGTCGCCGCCCGTACGTACGGCGTGCGCGCCATGACGAGCTCGCGCTACTACGACATCTGCAGCACCACGGCGTGCCAGGTGTACGGCGGGGCGAGCCGCGAGACCACGAGCACGACGGCGGCGGCCCAGGCGACCGCCGGCAAGATCGTCACGTACGACAGCAAGCCCGCGTTCACGCAGTTCTCCTCGTCGTCGGGCGGCTACACGGCCGTGGGCAGCCAGCCGTACCTCACGGCCGTGAACGACCCGTGGGACGACTGGTCGGGCAATGCCAACCACTCGTGGACCACGACGGTCGCGGCCTCGACGATCGAGAAGGCCTACCCGTCGATCGGCACCCTCAAGCAGCTCAAGATCGCGACGCGCAACGGCTTCGGCGACTGGGGCGGCCGGGTCAAGACCATCAGTCTGGTCGGCTCGGCGAAGACCGTGACGATCTCGGGCGACGACGCGCGCTGGGCCTTCGGCCTCAAGTCGAACTGGTTCAGGTTCTGACGATCGGTCGGTGACAGGGTCTCTGGGTTAGGGTCGAACCCATGCGTCCTTTCATCTCGGGAACGATCGCAGCGCTGGCGGTCCTGGCCACGATCTCCGCCCCTGCCCACGCCGAAGACACCCAGGCCCGGCCCAAGGCCGACCCCGTCGACATCGCGACGACCCGCGTCCCAGCCGTCAGCGACACGGTCGCGCAGGCAGCTGAGCGGGCCGACGACGACGCGGCCGACCTGGTCGCCCAGCTGCCTGCGCGCCGCACCGACGACTTCGGGCTGGTCGGGGTCACCTGGGCCCGCGGCTTCGACGACCGGGGCATGACGGTCCAGGTGCGGCTGCGCACCGATGGTGCGTGGGCGGGCTGGGAGGAGCTCGACGTCGAGAGCGACGAGGGCGAGGGCGGCCGCGACGGCACCGAGCCGTTGTGGGCCGGTTCCGCCGACGGCGTCGCCGTTCGCGTGACGAGCCCGACCGGCCAGCGGCCGAGCGGGCTCACGGTCTCGACGATCGACCCCGGCAGCACACCCGCGCAGGCCGTCACGGCGAGCAACGCGTTCTACGACGCGGCCGGCGATGACGCCGTCACCACGGTCGCCGACGGCTCGCCGACCTACACCCCCAAGCCGGCGATCATCTCCCGCTCGGCGTGGGGCGCGAAGAAGAACACCTACTGCGACGCCCCGCGCACCGGCAGCGAGACCCGTGGCGTCGTCGTGCATCACACGGCAGGCACCAACACCTACACCAAGGCCCAGTCCGCAGGCATCGTCCGCGCCGTGCAGGCGTACCACATGAGCGGACGCGACTGGTGCGACATCGGCTACAACTTCCTGGTCGACAAGTACGGCCAGATCTTCGAGGGCCGCAACGGCGGCGTCGACAAGCCGGTCCGCGGTGCGCACGCAGGCAACAAGTCGGTCAACACCTACACGATGGGTGTGTCGATGATGGGCACGTTCACCAGCACCCAGCCGACGGACGCCACCAAGGACGCGATGGTCAAGCTCATCGGCTGGCGGCTCGGCACGACGTTCCACGCCGCCAAGGGCAAGTACACCCTCGGTGGCGTCGTGCTCGATCGCATCGCGGGGCACCGCGACGTCGTGAGCACGGCCTGCCCGGGTCAGGCGGCGTACGAGTGGCTCAGCGCCTCCGGTGGCCTGCGGGACCGCGTCGAGGACTACATCGCCAACTACACCTCACCCATCAAGACCAAGGTCATCGCGATGGGGCGGGCGACGACCGGTCCGGTGTACGTCGGTGAGTACCCGTTCACGACCAGCCCGACCGGCCGCAAGGCTCGCCTCGGCCGGCTCGACATGTACTCGACGACGACCTACGGCACGTTCTCGGTCGGCGGCAGCTTCCGGGACGGCTACAACGCCAGCGGCGCCCAGGCCGGGCGCCTCGGGGTGCCGATCGCGAACCACCAGTCGACCCCGGTCAGCAGCGTCACGCTCCAGCGCTTCGCCCGCGGCACGGTCTATCGCGTGCAGCGAGGCAGTGTCGGTGTGCCCTACTTCCTCTACGGGAAGATCGAGGACAGGTACGTCGCGATCGGCGAAGCCACGAGCTCGCTGGGTGCGCCGAGGTCGAGCATGAGCCGGCTGTCGAATGGCGCCTACCGGGCCTACTTCGCGCACGGTTCGATCGTCCAGCACACCAACGGGGTCGTCTCGGTCTACCCGACCTGACAGGTGGTCACTCCGCGGCGAGAGGTCTGGGATACTCAACGCATGACGGCCCTTCTCAAGTCGGTGGCGATCTCTGCTGCCGCCAACGCGGCGGCCCTGGCGGTCGCTGCGTGGCTCTTCGATCGCTTCAACATCCGGTTCGGCTGGTTCGTCGTCGCGGTGGTGCTGTTCACGGCACTGACCGTGGTGCTGCGCGGTGTCGTGGTCAGCACCGTCAACCGGTTCGCCAGGGGCTACACGATCGCCGGCGGCCTGGTCCTGACCTTGCTGGGCCTGGTGCTGACCGACCTGGTCGTGCCCGCGAGCGGCTTCGCGATCGACGGCGTCGGCACGTGGATCGGCGTCACGCTGATCGTCTGGGCAGCCGGCATCGCGTTCGGCGAGGTCGACTCCGCCCCACCGCCCAAGCGCTGAGGCCTACTCGGCCTCTGTGGCGCTCTTGATCTCCGCGATGACTTCGCCGGACGTCACAGTCGCGCCGACCTCGATGGCCAGGCCGGTCACGACGCCGTCCTTGTGCGCGTTGATCGGCTGCTCCATCTTCATGGCCTCGACCACGACGATCTGGTCGCCCGCCGCGACGGTCTGACCCTCCTCGACCGTGACCTTGACGACGGTGCCCTGCATGGGCGCGGTCAGCGAGTCGCCGCTGGCGGCGGCTCCGGCAGCCTTGCCGCCCTTGCGCTTGGCCTTCTTGGCGCCTCCGGCCGGCGCCGCCGATGCGCCGAGTCCACCCGGGAGCACGACCTCGACGCGCTTGCCGCCGACCTCGACCGTGACGCGCTCGCGCTCGTCCGGCTCCGCGGTCTCGGAGGTGCCGGCGTAGGGCTCGAGCTCGTTGACGTAGTCGGTCTCGATCCACGTCGTGTAGACCTCGAAGTTGCCGTCGGCGGCGGTGAACGCCGGATCGTCGACGACCGAGCGGTGGAACGGGATGACGGTCGGCATGCCGTCGACGACGAACTCGTCGAGGGCGCGGCGGGAGCGCTCGAGCACCTGCTGGCGGCTCGTGCCGGTGACGATGAGCTTGGCGACGAGGGAGTCGAACGATCCGGGGATCGTCTCGCCCTCCTCGTAGCCGCCGTCGAGGCGGATGCCGGGGCCCGACGGGGGAGCCCACTTGGTCAGGGTGCCGGGGGCGGGGAGGAAGCCGCGGCCACCGTCCTCGGCGTTGATGCGGAACTCCATCGAGTGGCCGCGGATCTCGGGGTCGTCGTAGCCGAGCTCCTCGCCGGCGGCGATGCGGAACATCTCGCGGACGAGGTCGAGGCCGGTGACCTCCTCGGAGACCGGGTGCTCGACCTGGAGGCGGGTGTTGACCTCGAGGAAGCTGATCGTGCCGTCGCGAGCGACGAGGAACTCGCACGTGCCGGCACCGACGTAGCCGGCTTCCTTGAGGATGGCCTTGGACGAGGCGTAGAGGCGCTCGATCTGGTCGTCGGTCAGGTAGGGCGCGGGCGCCTCCTCGACGAGCTTCTGGTGACGGCGCTGCAGCGAGCAGTCGCGGGTCGAGACCACGACGACGTTGCCGTGGGAGTCGGCGAGGCACTGGGTCTCGACGTGGCGCGGCTTGTCGAGGAACTTCTCGACGAGGCACTCGCCGCGGCCGAAGGCGCTGATCGCCTCGCGGACCGCGGACTCGTAGAGCTCGGGGATCTCCTCGATCGTGCGGGCGACCTTGAGCCCGCGACCGCCGCCGCCGAACACGGCCTTGATCGCGACGGGCAGGCCGTTCTCCTTGGCGAAGGCGACGACCTCGTCGGCGTCCTTGACGGCGTCCTTGGTGCCGGGCGCCAGAGGTGCGTCGGCCTTGAGGGCGAGCTGCTTGGCCTTGGCCTTGTCGCCGAGGTTCTCGATCGCGTGGGGCGGCGGGCCGATCCAGATCAGTCCGGCGTCGATGACGGCCTGGGCGAACTCGGCGTTCTCGGCGAGGAAGCCGTAGCCGGGGTGCACGCTGTCGGCGCCACTGCGCTCGGCGACGGCGAGGATCTTCTCGATCGACAGGTAGGAGTCGCCGGGCGTCGAGCCCTCGAGGGAGTAGGCCTCGTCGGCGAGGCGTACGAACACCGCGTCACGGTCGGGCTCCGCGTAGACCGCGACGCTGCCGATGCCGGCGTCCTTGCACGCGCGGATCACGCGCACGGCGATCTCGCCGCGGTTGGCGATCAGAACCTTGGTCAGGGGCTTGCTCACTGAAGTGTTCTCCTCGATCCGACACGGTTGCCTGCCGCAGTCTAGGGCGTCGGTCGGTCTCTGGCCCTATGAGGTTGGTTACGGTCGCGTCTCCCGAACCTGTGGCCGCTGGTTAACGTTGGTTAACGGTTGTTAACATGCTGCCATGACTTTCGCCTTGTCCCGTGAGCACGAGACGTTCCGCCAGACCGTTCGCGAGTTCGCCGAGGCGGAGGTCGCGCCGCACGTCGCGCAGTGGGACAAGGAGCACCACTTCCCGATCGACCTCGTCAAGAAGATGGGCGACCTCGGACTGTTCGGGCTCACCGCCCCTGACGAGTTCGGCGGCGCCGACGGCGACTTCACGAGCCTGTGCGTGGCGATCGAGGAGCTCGGCCGGGTCGACCAGTCGATCGGCATCACGCTCGAAGCCGCGGTTGGTCTCGGCATCAACCCGATCCTCACGTTTGGCACGCAAGAGCAGAAGGAACGCTGGCTGCCCGACCTCGTCGCCGGCCAAGCGCTTGCCGGCTTCGGCCTCACCGAGCCCGGCGCCGGCTCCGACGCCAGCGCCACCAAGACCAAGGCCGAGCTCGACGGCGATCAGTGGGTCGTCAACGGCGCCAAGCAGTTCATCACCAACTCCGGCAGCGAGATCACCTCACTCGTCACGGTCACGGCCCGCACCGGGACGCGCGAGAACGGATCGCCCGAGCTCTCCACGATCGTGCTGCCTTCAGGTACGCCGGGGTTCATCGTCGAGCCGGCGTACGACAAGCTCGGCTGGCACATCTCGGACACGCACCCGCTGTCGTTCGTCGACGCCAGGGTGCCGGCGGATCACCTGCTGGGGGAGCGCGGCCGCGGCTACGCGCAGTTCCTCGCCACGCTCGACGACGGTCGTGTCGCGATCGCGGCCCTCGCCGTGGGCTGCATCCAGGCGTGCCTCGACCTGTGCGTCCAGTACGCCGGCGAGCGTACGACGTTCGGCGTGCCGATCGGCACCAAGCAGGGCGTCGCGTTCCAGATCTCCGACCTCGCGGTCATGGCCCAGGCGGGCCGCGCGCTGACCTATCAGGCGGCCGCCCTCAAGGACGCCGGTGCGCCCGCCAAGGAGTTCAAGCAGGCCGCGGCGATCGCCAAGCTCTACACCTCGGAGTCCGCCGTGACCGCGACGCGCATTGCGACGCAGGTGTTCGGCGGCTACGGATTCATGGAGGAGTACCCGGTCGCCCGGTTCTACCGTGACGCCAAGATCCTCGAGATCGGCGAGGGCACCTCAGAGGTGCAGCGGATGCTGATCGCGCGAGGACTCGGCCTGCCGGTCGAGTAAAACCCTCACTTTGCCGGGGCGCAATCCCTACTCTGTCCGGATGAGTGACAGCGATCGGCTGGCGGACTACCGCGACTACTACCGCTCGCGGGCGCGACGATCGGCCGCCAACACCCTGTATCCGGAGACGGCAGCAGCCCAGCAGTCGATGGCCGACGCGGCCGACGCCGCCTCGTCGATCGAGGACCTGCAGGCGACCTCGGTCGAGCTGTCTCTCGCGATGGGGCACGCCCTCGCCCGCGACCAGGCCAACGCCAGGGCAGCGGTCTACGCCGAGACCGCTGAGACCGTACGAGCCCAGGGTCCCGCCGAGGTCCTCGCCGGCGTCGAGTCGGCGGCTGACGCTCCGGCCCTCGCCTCACTGCTGGCCGCGATCGAGCAGCGCACCGGCATCGCGGTGACGGTCGACGAGCTGACCCGGCTGTGGGCGATGTCGCTGACGACGTTGGAGAACGTCGAGATGTGGCGGACGGCTCAGGTCCCGGATCGCTGGCGCGCCGAGCTCGAGACGTACGCGGCTGAGGCGATCGCCGCCGAGCGCGACGCCTGGGCGCAGGTGGAGACCGAGGGACGCCGGCACCAGGCTGGGTGGTCCTTCGACCCGCAGGTCGCGCGCGCCGAGCGGCACCGTCGCCTCGTGCCGGTCGCCGACGCGGTCTTCGAGCGCAGGCTCGCTGAGCACGGCTCACTCGTTCGCGGAGGCCGCTGATGCCCGTCGATCCAGCGATGGTGGACGCGATGCTCGGCACGTTCCGCGACCTGCTCAACGGCGTCAGGACCTCGGGTTCGACCGGTGAGGACGTCGACGAGATGGCGGCCGCGCTCGCTGAGATGGAGGCGCTCGGCCAGGAGCTCAGCGACGTCGGAGACTTCTCGGCGAAGCTGGCCGGCGGTGGCCACTACCAGCGGTTCACCGACGCCTACACCCGCGTCATGACCGCGGCGGCCGGTGCTGGGACGACCGGCGCTCCGGCGACGATCCCCGACGACGAGACGTTGCTGGCGCAGTCACTGCAGGCGTACGAGGCGTCCCTGCAGCAGCTGCGCACCATGAGCGGGCAGGAGGAGGCGATCGGGGTGCTGGAGCAGCTGCTCGTGATCGGCCGCTCCGGTGTGACGTATCCGGTGTTCCTCCGGCAGGTCGACGAGGCGGGTCTCAACGAGGCGCTCGGCGGGACGATCACCCCGGCCCGAGAGGCCCTCGCGGCTGTCGTCGAGCAGTCGCGCTCGACCGGAGACGTCGCCCGTGAAGCCGCGGCGATCGCGCTGCTCGAGCGCCGTGACGCCATGGCGGCCGCCTCGCCGACGGGCTCGATCGACCCGTTCACGTTCGAGCTGGAGCGGTTCCGCATCGCGGCGCAGCATGCCCCCGCGATCGCCCTGCGTGACGCGGTCGTGCAGCGGATCCCGCGGCTCCTGGATCTCGTCGTCGACTGGCTCGACGCCCACACGACCTGGGCGGCGCGCGACGATCGCTTCACCGGGCCGAGTGCCGCGGAGACGCAGCGCCGCATCGAGATGGCACGTGAGTGCAACCCGGGCTTCTACGCCGTACGTGTGGCCCAGTTCGCGGAGGCGTTCGGGCCGGGCCCGTGGTGGCAGCGGCCCGAGCTCGAGCAGGAGCGCGCGGCAGGCCGGATCCTCTGGACCGACACACGAATGCAGCTGGCGATGGACGCCCTGCCGGCGTGCGTGCCCATGGCAACGGCGCCGACCGAGCTCGTGGCTCGAGCCGAGGCATTCGGCCCGAACGTGTTCTGAGCTGCACCTGTCAGGGCGGACGACGTCAGTGCGGATAGTTCATGACGACGACATCCTGCGAGTCGCCCTTGGCCGCGATCAGGGTTTCTCCGGCGTCGTCCGGGCCCGAGATGCCGTGCCCCTCCCGCGAGATGCCCGCTCGGTATCTCGGGGCGTACGGGATCGTGACGGTCAACGTCGCTTCGCACGTACCGTCAGCCAGCCTCGTGCCCTGCTTGGGAATCGTGAACTCGGCGTCCTTCAGGGGTCGGTTCTCGTACTGCTTGTCAGGACCGGAGAACCCGAGCCGGTCCTGGAAGTCGGTGTTGCCACGGATCGCGGCGCATGTCCCGGGCGTGTAGGAGATTCCCTTGTCCCGGATGGTGACGTTCAGCTCGTGTGTCTTCGGATCACCGGGAGCCGGCACATAGGTCCGTTCGGGCCGAGGTGTTGGCCCGGTCGTCTCCTGGGTTCGGGGCGTCGTTGTCGGAGTCGACGGGGGACCTTGTGAGGCGGGCCCGACGGGACGCGTGTCGTTCGACGAGAGAGAGTTCCTCGCGAAGACCGCTCCGCCGGCGAGCGCGGCGACGACCGCCGCCGCCGATGCCAGCAGCAGGAGTCGGTGGGGCGTGCTTCTGGTCGCTCGTGCCGAGTCGAGGATGGCTCGCCTGGTTTCGGACTCCCACGTCGGGGGGAGGTCGGGAACCACGGGGCGCAGCTCGTCGATGATGTGCGATCTCATGACTTCTCCTGCGGGTCGATGTCGGCACTCGGGGGAAACTCGTTGACGTCGATTGCCGCTCGTGCTCTGCTGATGCGTTTGCGTACGGCGGCCGGGCTGACTCCCAACAACCGTGCGGCCTCTTCTGCACTCAGTCCGTCCCAGGCGGTCAGCAGGAGAGCTTCTCGCTCCTTCTCGCTGAGCGCGGCCAACCTCTGGAGCGCTTCAAGGCGTTCCGCGAAGTCCAGGTGGGGACTGCTCTGGCTCGTCACTGCTGTGAGGAGACGGACTCGGTCCTGCAGCCGCCGGCCTCTCTGCAGCGTCCGTACGTGATTCGCGACGACATGGCGTGCGACGCCCAGCAGCCAGGGGAACGGCGGGTCGCTCATGTGGTCCCACCGCCGCCACGCGATGGTGAACGTCTCGGCAGCAACGTCGTGGGCATCCGCCGACCCCACGTGGCGGGCCGCGTAGAGGAAGATTCGCGGCATCTCATCACGCCACACGCGCTCGAACGCAAGCTCGCGGCCCCGGACGTCCAGGAAGTTACTCACAATCACCAGGTGTCCGGCACCGGTGGGTTTGTGACAGCAGGTTCACCACCAGTCGTGACGCCGGTCGCGGGCTGCGCAGCATTCCTACAAGTTGGTCATCTTGGCGCAGGGGAGAGGTATGTGCTTGACCTCGTCGCCGAAGTCGACCTGGGCCGACTGGGTGCCCTGGAGGCTGACGATGCGGCCGAGGCCGAACGTGTCATGTGAGACGCGTGCCCCGACTTCGTAGACCTCGTCCGCGACCTCTGGTTTCGCCTGGAAGGGACTGGACGGGTGGTAGCGGCGTCGCCGCGGTGAAGTTGCCATCGTCCGTCCAGTCTCCCACTGTTTGCCACGAGAGACCAACGGATTCAGGTCTTCGGCAATGACCAGAGGTCGGTCCACGCGATCCCGAGGTCACCGACGAGGTCGCGGAGCAGCGGCAGGGAGATCCCCACGACGTTGTGGTGATCGCCCTCGATGGCGGTGATGAAGGCGCCGCCCAGGCCGTCGATCGTGAACGCCCCGGCAACCTGCAGCGGTTCGCCGGTGGCGACGTACGCGTCGATCTCGGCGTCGCTGATGTCGGCGAAGTGCACGATCGTCGATGCCGTCTCGACGAACTCCTCGTCGCCACGGCGTACGCAATGACCCGAGTGCAGCACGCCGCTGTGGCCGCGCATGCGGCGCCACCGGCCGGCCGCCTCGACCGGTCCCGCGGGCTTGCCGAAGATCTCGCCCTCGAACGCCAGCACCGAGTCGCACCCGATGACCAGGGCGTCTGACTCGACCTGCGCCGCGACGGTGCGGCACTTGAGCTGCGCCAAGGCAGCGGCGAGGTTGGCGGCGTCGGTCGACGTGATGCGCTCCTCGTCGACGCCGGACACGATGACCTCGGGCTCGATCCCGGCCGACCGCAGGGTGGCGAGGCGGGCCGGTGAGGCGGAGGCCAGGACGATCCTCATCGCAGAGCTCCTTCGTCGTAGCGCATGCGGACGACCTCGAGGCGGGGGTCGGCCAGCAGGTCGCCGATCAGCGCCGCTGTGCCACCGACTCCCGTCCATGTGCTCTCGATGTTGGTCGTCACGAACCAGGCACGGTCGGCGGGCCACATGAGGTTGGGGCTGTTGATGTCTCGGCTGATCGCGTGGCCGTAGCTCGTCGCGCCCCACTCGCCGGCCTCGGCGAGTGCTCCGCCGAACAGCAGGTAGTCGTGGAAGAACGTGACCTTGGGTCCCTCGAGGACCGAGATCGGGAACGCCGGGGGCACGGGCGGTGGCGGCTTCTCCTTGCCGAACATCCGGCTCGGCCACCGCGTCGGGCCGCTGAACGCGGTGAGGAAACGCACGGCTTCCCCGCCGTACAGCTCGCCATAGCCGTCCCACAGCCCGAAGAAGCAGTCGTTGGGGGTGGCGGTGTGCCGGGCCAGGACCTCGCACAGGGCATCGAGCAGATGCTCCTCGAGGTGACCCTCGTAGCGGTCGTCGTCGGGTCCCATCGGGCTGTGCAGCACCCGGACGTACGACTCGAAGCCCGACGGGCCGAGGTGAGCGCGCAACGCTGTCGGAGCGTCGTCGCCGACGAACCACTCGGCAGGCGACACGTCCGCGAGCGGGCGCAGCGTCATCGGGTCTCCCAGTCGGTCGCGTCGTACGCGGATCGCGTGGCGTCGAGGCCTGGGGCGGCGAGCACCTCGTCGACCAGCGCCTGGGTGCCACCTACGCCGATCCAGTCCGGATCGACATCTGCGGCTACGCACCACGCGTGATCGGCCGGCCACATCAGGTGTGGCGGGTCGCCCTCCCACCTGCCGCTGTCGTCGAGCGCGCCGGCGAACAGGTGGTAGTCGCGCACCGCATGATGCGTCTCCTCGTCGATCACCGAGAACGTCGTGCCAGTCGGTGGCAGCGGCGGCTCCCATCCACTGCCGTCCCACTGGGCGAAGTAGCAGTCGTCCGCCGTGGTGGTGTGGTGCGGCAGGATGCGGCGCAACGTCGTGGTGCTGGCGTCGGTGAGGTCGGGGATCAGCTGCAGTCGTGCGTCCGCGTCGAAGCCCGGTGCGCCCAGGCACACCCTGGTCCACCACGGTGCGTTCGCCTCGACGAACCACTCGGCTGGCGACACGTCCGCCAACGCGCGCAACGGCATCGTCAGCCGCCGAAGGCCGACCGGCGCCACAGGTCCGGACCGACGCGGTGCGGCGCGCGGGCCATGCGGGCGGGGTGGCCCCACTGCGACCGGACCTTGGGCTCGGTGCGGGCGGCGGCGTGCGCGGCAGCGGCGTTGCGGGCCGCGACGACCGCCACGAGCGCGGCCAGCTCCTCCGGGGTCAGGTCGCCCTTGACGACCCGCAGGATCGGCTTGTGCGCGGGGGCTTCGACGGGCTCAACCGGCGAGTCGGGCTTCTCGTCGCTCACAGGGGGATGTTCCCGTGCTTCTTGGGCGGCAGCGTCTCGCGCTTGGTCTTGAGCAGTCGCAGCGCCTTGACGACCTCGGCGCGGGTCTGCGCGGGCTCGATGACCGCGTCGACGTAGCCGCGCTCGGCCGCGAGGTAGGGGTTGCAGAGCTCGTCCTCGTACGCCGTCATGAGCTCGGCGCGCTTGGCTTCCGGGTCGTCCGCCGCCGCGATCTCCTTGCGGTAGAGGATGCCGACTGCGCCGGACGCACCGACGACGGCGATCTGGGCCGAGGGCCAGGCGATGTTGATGTCGGCGCCGAGGTGCTTGGATCCCATCACGTCGTACGCGCCGCCGTACGCCTTGCGGGTGATGACCGTGACGAGCGGGACGGTGGCCTCGGCGTACGCGTAGATGAGCTTGGCGCCGCGGCGGATGATGCCGTCCCACTCCTGGCCGGTGCCGGGCAGGAAGCCGGGTACGTCGACGAACGTGAGGACCGGGATGTTGAACGCGTCGCACGTGCGGACGAAGCGGGCCGCCTTCTCCGACGCGTCGATGTCGAGGCAGCCGGCGAGCTGCATCGGCTGGTTGGCGACGATGCCGACGCTGCGACCCTCGACGCGGCCGTAGCCGATGATGATGTTGGGCGCGAACAGCGGCATGACCTCGAGGAAGTCGCCGTCGTCGACGACCGACTCGATCACGGTGTGCATGTCGTACGGCTGGTTGGCCGAGTCCGGCACGAGGGTGTTGAGCGCGAGATCGGTCTCGGTGAGCTCGAGGTCGGCGATCTCGTCGTACGGCTCGGGCTCCTCCATGTTGTTCTGCGGCAGGTAGGAGATCAGCGCCTTGACGTACTCGAGGGCGTCCTCCTCGTCGGCCGCCATGTAGTGCGCGTTGCCCGACTTGGTGTTGTGCGTGCGGGCGCCGCCGAGGTCCTCCATCGTGACGTCCTCGCCGGTGACGGTCTTGATGATGTCAGGGCCGGTGATGAACATGTTGGACGTCTTGTCGACCATCACGACGAAGTCGGTGACGGCGGGGGAGTAGACGTGGCCGCCGGCGTTGGTGCCCATGATCAGCGAGATCTGCGGGATGACGCCCGAGGCGTGCACGTTGCGCTTGAAGATCTCGCCATAGAGGCCGAGCGAGACGACGCCCTCCTGGATGCGTGCGCCGGCGCCTTCGTTGATGCCGATGATGGGGCAGCCGGACTTGATCGCGAGGTCCATGACCTTGGTGATCTTCTCGCCGTAGACCTGCCCGAGGCTGCCGCCGAAGATCGAGAAGTCCTGGCTGAAGACACACACCTGGCGGCCGTCGATCGTGCCGTAGCCGGTGATGACACCGTCGCCGAGAGGCCGGTTCTCCTGCAGCCCGAACGCCGTGCTGCGGTGCCGGGCGAGGGCGTCGAGCTCGACGAACGAGCCCTCGTCGAGGAGGTCCTCGATGCGCTGACGAGCGGATCCGCGGCCCTTCTTGGCCTGCTTCTCCGCCGCGCGCTCGGCCATGTCGACCGTGGCTTCCTTCTGGCGTCGCTGGAAGTCAGCGAGCTTGCCGGCGGTCGTGTGGAGCTCGGGATGGGCTTCGATCTCGTGTTCGGTCACGGGGGTCAGCGTAACGATCAGAGGCTCTGACCGGTATGTGAGTCTGTTCTCATGACTTATCGCGACCTGGACCGACCGCCTCTCGACGCCGCTGCCCTGCGCGCGGCCGTCGCCGGCCCGGGCCGGTTCTGGACCGACATCGTCGTCACCACCGAGACCGGCAGCACGAACGCCGACGTCGCAGCGGCCGCGCGGGCCGGGGCGCCGGAGGGCACGGTGCACACAACCGATCTGCAGACCGCCGGCCGCGGCCGCCTCGACCGGGCGTGGGAGTCGCCGGCCGGCTCCGGCGTCATCGTCTCGGTGCTGCTGCGCCCCGACGGCGTACCAGCCGCGCGATGGGTCTGGCTGCCCCTGCTGGTCGGCCTTGCCGTCGACGCGACGGTGCATGAGTGCGGTGTCGAGTCGGGGCTCAAGTGGCCCAACGACGTGCTGGTCGACGGTCGCAAGATCGCCGGCATCCTGCTCGAGCGGGTCGACACGCCGCAGGGCTCGGCGGCGATCATCGGTGTCGGGCTCAACGTGTCGCTGCGCCGGGACGAGCTGCCGGTGGAGACCGCGACGTCCTTGGCGCTCGAAGGCGCGACCGAGACCGATCGCACGATCGTCCTTCGCGCGTTCCTGCGCAACCTCGAGGCGCTCTACCGCGCCTGGGCCGCGGCCGGCGGCGATCCAGGCTCCGGCATCCGTGACTCGTACGTCCGGCGGTGCGTCACGTTGGGCACGCGGGTGCGGGTCAGCCTCCCGGACGGCAACGCGCTCGAGGGCCAGGCGACGGGAATCGACGAGCTCGGCCGCCTGCTGGTCGACGGCCAGGCCATCAGCGCGGGCGATATCACCCACGTGCGACCGGCCACGTGAGAAAATTACAAGCATGAGCCTTCCGCGCAAGCTGATGATCGATGGCGAACAGGTCATCGCCACGACCCGCACCCACGTCAAGGTGCTGTTCCTGCCCTTCCTGATCCTGCTCGTCGTGGCCGGCATCGGAGGCTGGGCGATCAGCGAGGTGGGCGACTCCGGCAGCGGCGTCCCGCGCTGGATCGTCGTCGCCGCGATGGTCGTCCTGATCCTGTGGGGCTCGGTCCTGCCGTTCCTCAAGTGGCTGACCTGGACCTACACGCTGACCAACAAGCGCATCGTCGAGCAGAAGGGGTTGCTGACCCGTACGGGCCGGGTCATCCCGCTGAGCCGCATCAACGACGTCGCGTTCGAGAAGAACCTCAACGACCGCATCCTCGGTTGCGGCACGCTGATCATCCACGACGCCAGCGAGCAGGCCGGGCTCGAGCTCAACGACATCCCGCACATCGAGGCGTTCCACCGCACCGTGACCAACCTCGTGTTCGAGAAGCACGACAAGACGGCGACGGATGAGTCGGTCTGAGCTTCGTGACGAGCTCGCGCGCCTGATCCTGGGCGGCGAGCTGACCCTCAGCAGCTCCGAGGTCGCCGACAAGGGTGGGTTGAGCCTCGAGGACGGCCAGCGGTTGTGGCGTGCCCTCGGGTTCCCCGACACCGGCGACGCCATCGCGTACGGCGAGCCGGATGTCGCGGCCGTGGCGACGGTCGCGGCGGCGATCGAGTCGGGCACGCTCGACGAGGAGACCGTCTACCGCATCACGCGCGCCCTCGGCACCACGATGTCGCGGCTCGCCGACTGGCAGGTCTCGACGCTGGTCGACCAGGTCGAGCTGGACGTCCAGGGCGGCAAGTCCCCCAGCCGGCTCGGTGCTGCCATCGGCCTGGCGACCGACGTCGCACCGAGCTTCGAGCAGCTCATGATCTATGCCTGGCGGCGCCATCTCGCGGCTGCGGCTGCGCGGATCGAGGCACTGGGGGCGGCCGACGAAGAGCTGCTGTCGACCGTCATGACGGTCGGCTTCGCGGATCTCTCGCGGTTCACCTCGTTGTCCAACGAGCTCGACGACTCGACCCTCGGTGCCCTGGTCGAGAACTTCGAGACCCGCTGCACCGACATCGTCACGGCCCACGGCGGACGGGTCGTCAAGACCCTCGGCGACGCCGTCCTGTTCGTGATCGGTGATGCCCGTGAAGGCACGCGCACCGCGCTCGACCTGGTCAGCCAGATCGCGTCGCGCGACGACATGCCCGACATCCGTGTGGGGCTGGCGACCGGCTCGGCGATCAGCCGGCTCGGCGACGTCTTCGGCCCCCCGGTCAATCTCGCCGCACGCCTGTCGCACGTCGCGCGCAGCAACCGCGTGCTGATCGACGCGGCCACGGCCGCGACCCTGGGCGACGAGTTCGACACCCGCACGTTGCCGCCCCGGCCGCTGCGCGGGTTCGGCAACGTCTCGCCCATCACGGTGAGCGAACGCCGCGGCTTCCGCTCCCGATAGGCTGGCGTCGTGCCTTCACCCCAGCTCGCGGTCATCGGTGGTGGACAGCTGGCTCGCATGATGCAGCAGGCCGCGATCGGCCTCGGCATCCGCATCCGGCTCCTTGCCGAGGCGCCCGACGTCTCGGCCGCCCAGGTCGTCCCTGACCACGTCGTCGGCGACTACACCGATCTCGACACGCTGCGTGCGATCGTGGCCGACGCGCCGGTCGTGACGTTCGACCATGAGCACGTGCCGCCCGAGCATCTCCGCGCCCTCGAGGCCGAGGGGCACGCCTGCCGGCCGGGGCCCCACGCGCTGCTGTACGCCCAGGACAAGGGCGACATGCGAGAGCGTCTCTCCGGCATGGGCATCCCTGCTCCTTCCTGGGTCGCACTGCCGTCTCACGGCGGGCTCGAGGCGCTTGCTGAGTTCGGCTTCCCCGCTGTGGTCAAGACGACCCGCGGCGGCTATGACGGCAAGGGCGTGTGGGTCGTACGTTCGACCGCCGACGCCGCGGAGGCGTTCTCCTCGGACCGCCCGCTGCTGGCCGAGGAGCTCGTCGACTTCACGCGCGAGCTGTCGGCGCTCGTCGCCCGTTCGCCGTCCGGCGAGGTGCGCACCTATCCGGTCGTCGAGTCGCGCCAGGCCGACGGCGTGTGTGCCGAGGTCATCGCCCCGGCCCCTTCGCTGGACCCCGCGCTCGACGCCGAGGCCCGCGCCATGGCCGAGCGCATCGCGACCGAGCTCGACGTCACCGGCATCCT
The DNA here is from genome assembly GCF_004134905.2 of Aeromicrobium ginsengisoli. GTDB lineage: Bacteria > Actinomycetota > Actinomycetes > Propionibacteriales > Nocardioidaceae > Aeromicrobium > Aeromicrobium ginsengisoli. The sequence continues at coordinate 484,824 of NZ_SDPQ02000002.1, forward strand.
CGCCGTCGAGCTGTTCGAGACCACCGACGGTCGGCTGCTGGTCAACGAGCTGGCGATGCGCCCGCACAACACGGGGCACTGGTCGATCGACGGAGCCGTCACGAGCCAGTTCGAGAACCACCTGCGGGCGGTTCTCGACCTGCCACTGGGCGCCACCGATGCTCGTGCGCCGTGGTCCGTGATGGTCAACATCCTGGGTGGCGCCGTCGAGGACCTCGAGGCCCAGCGTGCCGTCGTCCTGGCCGCCGAGCCGGACGTCAAGATCCACCTCTACGGCAAGTCCGTCAAGGCCGGCCGCAAGGTGGGCCACGTGACGGCGTACGGACCAGATCTCGACGACGTGCTCGCCCGGGCCCGCCGTTCAGCCGCACTGTTCACCACAGGAGTGACCCATGACTGATCGCACCACCGCACGCGTCGGGATCGTGATGGGCTCGGACTCCGACTGGCCGACGATGGAGGCGGCGGCAACGGCACTCGGCGAGTTCGGCATCCCCTACGAGGCCGATGTCGTCTCGGCCCACCGCATGCCCGACGAGATGCTGGCGTACGGCCGCGAGGCCCATGCGCGGGGCATCGAGGTCATCATCGCCGGCGCCGGGGGAGCCGCCCACCTGCCCGGCATGCTCGCCGCCGTCACGCCGTTGCCGGTCATCGGCGTCCCGGTCGCGCTCAAGCACCTCGACGGCATGGACTCGCTGCTGTCGATCGTCCAGATGCCGGCCGGCGTGCCGGTGGCCACGGTGTCGATCGGCAACGCCCGCAACGCCGGCCTGCTCGCCGTACGCATCCTGGCGACCGGCGATGCGGAGCTGACGGAGCGGATGCTCGCGTTCCAGGCCGATCTCGCCGACATCGCCCGCGCCAAGGGCGAGAAGATTCGCAACCCCTCCGGTGGCCTCGGCTTCCGCTGACGCCTGTCAGCTCGTGTAGAGCTTCTCCGCGTACTGCGGGCCGTAGTAGGCCTCGAGCTCCTCGAGCGAGTCGTCAGGCCGTTCGAGGGACTTGGCGATCTGCGCGCGGCTCGGCACCCGCTCGGGGTGCCACGTCTCCGGGTCCCAGAGCGTGGATCGCAGGAACGCCTTGGAGCAGTGGAAGAAGATCTGCTCGACCGCGACCTCGAGGATCACCGTGGGCTGGTGGCCCTTGACGACCATGTGCTCTGCATACGGCGCATCGGCCAGCAGTGTCGCGCGACCGTTGACCCGGAGCGTGTCGCCGCGGCCGGGGACGAAGAAGATCAGGCCCACGTGCGGGTTCTGCAGGATGTTGGAGAACCCGTCGGCGCGCTTGTTGCCGGGCCGTTCGGGGATCGCCAGCGTCGTGTCGTCGACGATGTAGCCGAAACCGGCGGGATCGCCCTTGGGTGAGACGTCGCAGGCACCCGATGCGTCAGACGTCGCGACAAGGCAGAACGGCGATGCCGCGAGCCACGCGCGGTGCTCGGGCAGGAAGACGTCGGAGTCCTTGTCGAGCACTCGCTGCATCGGTTCACCGAGCAGCTCACGCAGCTCGGCCTCGTTCGTGATCTCGGTCCGCATGACCCTGAATCTACTCGCGCACGTACGACGTCAGCGTGGTGAGCGTCGGCTTGCCGGGTGCCGAGGCGAACCCGAAGCGTACGGGCGGCTGGACCGGCGACAGCTCGCCGAGCTCCTCACCCTCCCAGGTCGCTCTGGCGCTGACGAGATGGCGGACGTCCGTGGCGGCGTACCACTCGGTCCGTCCGTTGCCCGCCGATCCATACGTCCGTACGCCCGGCATGACCCGAGCGGCGACGGGGTCGCAGACCTTGGCCCACGTCGCGGTCCGTCGCAGCGGCGGCGGCACGAGGCCGAGCAGCGGACCGACCCAGAGGCGCCGGCCGGGCCTGAACCGCAGCTGCAGCGACCGGGTGTGGACCGACCACTCGTCTCCGCTCTCGACGGACACGGGCTCGATGCGGACCTCGTCGAACGTGTAGGTCGACGCGACGAAGTCGGCGACGGTCAGCCGTGGTGCGATCAGGGTGCGGTGGCCGGCGGCGTCCTCGATCATGACGTCGGCGAACGGGCCGAACGGGCTCGCGTCCCAGGCGCCCACCACGATGCGTACGCCTGACGACGTCCCGAAGCCGGCGATGTGCCCGGTGAAGGAGCTGGTCATGCGGCCAGTGTGTCCGATGCCACCAGACGATCGGCCGGACGCGGTCGAACACGGAGGTATCATTACTAGGTCGTCCTACTATCGGGAGTCCACGTGTCCGACATGTTCGTCCTCTCCGAGGAGCACCAAGCCATCCGCGAAGCGGTCCGCGCCGTCGCCGAGGCCAAGATCGCCCCGTACGCCGCTGATGTCGACGAGCACGCGCGCTGGCCGCGCGAGGCCGCCGCCGCGCTGCTTGCCGCCGACTTCCACGCGCCGCACGTCCCCGAGGCGTACGGCGGCGCCGGTGCTGACGCGCTCGCGACGGTCCTGGTCATCGAGGAGATCGCCCGCGTCGACGTGTCGGCGTCCCTGATCCCGGCGGTCAACAAGCTCGGCTCGCTGCCGCTCATGATCGCCGGCGACGAACAGCTCAAGAAGAACTACCTCTCGCGGCTGGCCCACGGTGAGGGCTTCTCCTACTGCCTGTCCGAGCCCGAGGCCGGCAGTGACGCCGCCAACCAGAAGACCCGTGCCGTCCGCGACGGCGACGGGTGGGTGCTCAACGGGGTCAAGCGCTGGATCTCCAACGCCGGCGAGTCCGAGTTCTACACCGTCCTGGCGGTCACCGACCCCGACAAGCGTACGAAGGGCATCTCGGCGTTCGTCGTCGAGAAGTCCGACGAGGGCGTGTCGTTCGGGGCGCCGGAGCGCAAGCTCGGCATCAAGGGCTCACCGACCTGTGAGGTCTACCTCGACAACGTCCGCATCCCCGGCGACCGGATGATCGGCGCCGAGGGCACCGGCTTCGCGACGGCGATGAAGACACTCGACCACACCCGCGTGACGATCGCCGCGCAGGCCGTCGGCGTCGCGCAGGGCGCGCTGGACTACGCGCTCGGCTACGTCCAGGAGCGCAAGCAGTTCGGTCACCCCATCAGCGACTTCCAGGGCCTGCAGTTCATGCTCGCCGACATGGGCATGAAGGTCGAGGCCGCACGGCAGCTGACCTACGCCGCCGCGGGCCGCTCCGAGCGCGGCGACAAGGACCTCACCTTCTTCGGTGCGGCGGCCAAGGCGTTCGCGTCCGACACCGCGATGCAGGTCACCACCGATGCGGTGCAGCTGCTCGGTGGCTACGGCTTCACCCGCGACTATCCGCTCGAGCGCATGATGCGCGACGCCAAGATCACCCAGATCTACGAAGGCACCAACCAGGTGCAGCGCGTCGTCATGGCCCGCCAGCTGCTCGCCGGAGTCCAGTCAACGCTCTGACACCGGCCACCTCTGGGCGCTAGCCTGCCGGGATGGACGATCGGGGCACCGTCGCGCGGGCGGTCGACCTCATGGTCGAAGGACGGGCTGACCAGGTCGTTGCCGAGCTCGAGGAGCAGGTCGGGTCGACCGCTCGGTCGATGATCGGCATGGCGCACTTCTGGCTGGGTGAGTTCGAGGCGGCCGAGCGCGCGGGTCGTGCTGCGTTGACTGGCGCTGGCTCCGAGGTCGACCGCCGCCTGGCCCTTGCGGTTGTGGCGCTCGCGGACGCCGGTCTCATGCGGCCGACACTCTCATCGGCCCTGGATGACGTCGTCGCCGCGCTGGGGCCCTCTGACGATGCGTTGGACGACTTCGTCCGCTACCTCGTGGCCGAAGCTGCGCTGACCCAGGCGCGTCTTGGAGTCGCCGCGTCGTTGTGGGACGACACGGTCACCGAGTCGTGGCGGGGGCATTCCTACCGGGCCATGATGCTGGCGACCGGTGCGCGGATCGCAGCGTTCGGTGGCCGTATCGACGAGGCACAGGTCTCGGCTCGTCAGGCCGTGGCCGAGGCCGACAGTGAGCGGGCTCGTCTGCTGACGATGTCCGTCGCCGGGCTGGTGTCCGGCAACAGCTCTGACGTCATGTCGACGACCTCGCTGGTGGATGAGATCCAAGCGGCCGGGCTGTCGGCCCATGACCACTTGAGTCGCGGGCTCCATCTGCTGGCGGCCTTCGCCGCAGTGGCGATCGGCGACGTCGCGCAGAGCGCCTCGCTCGTCCTCATCGCCGGCGGGGACGCGGGTCTGTCGCGGTTCACCGTCATCGACCGGGCCTTGGGCCTTGAGCTCCTGGTTGCGGCTGCGGTCGAGCTGGGCGATCGGGACGCGGCCGAGGCGTGGGGCGCGCAGGCGGAGACCCTCGTGGACCACCCGATCGCGCGACCGACGATCCTCCGGCTCAAGGCCCGCCTCGCGGAGATGGCGGGTGAGCGCGAACGGGCGATCGAGCTGGCCGAGCAGGCGGTCGAGGGGTGCCGGTTGGACAGCCGCAACGTGGAGCTGGCCGAGACGGAGGTCGTCCTGGCGCGGGTCCGTGTGGCCGGCAACGACGTGTCGACGGCGGTCCGGTCGATGCGCGATCTGGTGGCCGCCAGCGACCGCCTCGGCCACCACGCCGTACGCCGGGCAGCTGGTCAGACCTTGGGTCGCGCGGGTCGTCGCCTTCCGCCGGTGATCGGTGACGGCTGGCCGGCGCTCTCCGCCAGGGAGGCCGAGATCGCCCGCCTGATCATGGCGGGTCGCGAGACGACCCAGATCGCTCGGCTCCTGTTCATCTCGCCCCACACCGTGCGGGTGCACACGTCGCGGATCCTCGCCGCGTTCGGCGTCGGCACCCGGGTCCAGCTCCTCGCTCACGCGGCCCCTCCCTCGCAGGCTGCGGGATCGGCAATGGGCGAGGTGCTGACGCCGCGACAACGCGACGTCGTCGCGCTCGTGGCCGAGGGGCTGTCGAACGCTGAGGTCGCCGCCCGGCTCGACGTCACCGTGAAGGCGGTCGAGAAGCATGTCTCGGCGGCCCTTCGGCGATCCGGTGCCCGGTCACGCCTCGACCTCGCCCACGCCTGGGCGTCAGGCTCAGTGGAGCTTGGCGTCGGCGAGGGTGAGGACCTTGCGCCCGAGCTCTTCGAGCGCGGCCCGGTCGAGGCCCTGGCCCTGCTGGATCGTGATGACCGCGATGACCTTCCCGTCGGTGGTGCCGCCCGAGACCTGGAGGCTCTCGCCGCCGAACATCGTCCCGAATGCCAGGAAGGCCTTGGTCCCGATGCCGTCGACGTCGATGACCTCAGGTGAGTCCATCGCGCCTGACGCGCCGGACCGGGCGGCCTCGTAGCCTCCGGTGCCCGAGTCGTCGGCGATCGCACCGATCGATCCGGACACGGCCCGAGGGTCCTCCTGGTTGAAGGCACATCCTCCACCGGGCTGGGCCTCGGTGGTCACCGTGGCGCCGATGGCGGTTCCGAGCTCTTCGGCGGTGAAGGCCGAGCAGATGTCATCGGGGATCTTCGGCGCCGAGCTCGTGGCCGTCGCGGACTTGTCGTTCGCCAATTCGGCGTCGTCGTCTCCGCTACTGCCCGATCCACAGGCGGCAAGGGCGACCAGCATCGTGGCGGCGGTGAGCGTACGGGCGAGCAGTGGCAGGCGCATGGGATTCCTCGATAGGTCGGTCGATGGTCGGGTTGAGTCAGTCGGTGTCGCTGAGACGGCCCCTGGCCCGCCTCAGCGCCCGATAGAACGTGGCCCGGCTCAGATGGAGCTCCCGCTGAGCCGCGAGGTGCCCACCATGAGCGTCGAGATAGCCACGCACGATCGCCGTGTGCATCAGCACGTCCGCGGCCGAGCTCCCGAAGGCGAGGTCGACCCGCTCGCGTACGACTCGTCGCGCAGCGGCCGCTCGGGCCGGCGCACTGCCCGCGTTGTCGGCGAAAGCGCAGCCGGCCATCCAGTCGTCGTCGTGGAACCGGCGCACGGCCTCGACCAACGAACCGTCGTGGCGCGGCACCAGCGTGCTGATCAGCCCGACCATCTCCTCCGCCGCGGCCTCGATGACGAGCCGGTCGACGCCGCCGAGGGGGCCGTCGCTCAGGCGCTGGACCACGAGGTCGTGCAGGCCCGAAGAGGGCTTGAGCACCACCATGTCGACCGCCATGCAAGCAGGATGACCGCTGCCCGGGCCGTACGTCCGGAGGATGACGGTAGGGATGTGGCGTAATGGCCTGCGCGGCCCTGCCTAGGCTCGTGACGTGAGCCTGCTGCCGTTCGACCTGCCGCCGGCCTTCCTCGCAGCGGCGAGTCGCAGTCCCGAATGGGCCGCTTGGGTCGACGGGGTGCCCCGCACGGTCCGGGACCTGCTCGACGAGTGGGACCTGGTGGTCGACGGCGAGCCGATGCACGGCTGGACCTCCCTGGTCGTCCCGGTACGCGCCGACGGCCGTACGGCAGTGCTCAAGGTCGCGTGGCCGTACGAGGAGTGCCAGCACGAGATCCTTGCGCTGCAGCACTGGCACGGCAGGGGAGCGGTGCTGATGCTGCGCGCCGACCCGCGCCGCAATGCGATGCTGCTCGAGCGGCTGTCGCCCCGCGACCTGACGCAGCTCCCCGACATCGAGGCGTGCGAGCTCATCGCCGGGCTCTACACGCGGCTGCATGTTGCGGCGCCGCCCCAGATGCTGACGCTGAGCTCGTACATCGAGCGCTACAGCGACGATCTCGAGCGGCTGCCACGGGATGCGGCGATCCCTCGACGCATCGTCGAGCAGGCAGTGCGACTCGGCCGCGACCTCGCGGGCGATCCGGAGACGAACGGCACGCTGATCCACGGCGACCTGCACTTCGAGAACGTGCTCGCCGGCGACCGGGCGCCGTGGCTCGTGATCGACCCGCAGCCGGTGTCCGGCGATCCGCACTACGAGGTCGACATGCTGCTGTTCAACCGTTGGGACGAGATCGTGGCGTCCGGCGACGTACGGGCGGCGGTGCGGCGGCGCTTCCACACCGCCGTCGATGTGGCGCATCTCGATGAGGAGCGCGCCCGCGACTGGGTCATCGTGCGCGAGGCGCACAACGCGATGTGGGCGATCGAGGACGGCGATCCCGAGCGGGTCACCACCGCGATGGCCGTCATCAAGGCCGTCCAGGACTAGACGTCTGCGAGCGTCTCGACGATGCGGTCGACGTACGCCGTGAACGCCTTGCCCTTGGGCAGCTGGCCGGGTGTGGCGTGGGCGAGCTGTGCGTGCCCGAGATAGGCGGCGTACGTCAGCCGGGCGCGATCACGGGCGTCCGGCCGTGACAGTCCCTGCTCGGCGAACAGCGACTCGAGCGTCGACATGCGGCGCTCGGTGACCCGGGCCAGGACGGGCGCGACCATCGGGTGGTCGGCGTGCGGCTGCAACGCGAGCTCGATCGAGCCGGCTCCCGGCGTGCCGATGACGGCCTGCACGGGTCCCCGTGGCAGCGATGGCTCGCTGAAGGGGACAGGCTGTGGCAGGCTGAATTCATGCCTCTCGTGACCTACCAAGCACTCTGCATCGACGCCAGCGACGTCTCCGCGGTCAAGGACTTCTGGGCCGACACGCTCGGCTACGAGATCGTCGAGCACGACGACGGTGACGCTCACCTGGTCGGCTCCGAGCCCGGCGAGGAGGTGTGGCTCAACACGGTCCCCGAGCCGCTGACCGTCAAGCAACGCGTGCACCTCGACGTACGCGCCGAGTCCATGGCGCCCTTCGCCGACTTCGAGCGCATCACCAAGGAGGGCGAGTTCCCGTGGACGACGCTCGCGGACCCCGAGGGTGGCGAGTTCTGCGTGTTCACCTACGACGAGCCGCCGGCCAAGAAGTTCAAGTCGACCGTGATCGACGCCGCCGACCACGTCGCCATCTCCGACTGGTGGGCCGAGGTCATCGGCGGCGACGTCTCGCACGACGACGGCTACTCGCCGCTCGAGAACATCCCGGGCCTGCCGACCGAGGGCTTCGACTTCGTGCCGGTGCCCGAGCCCAAGACCGTCAAGAACCGGATCCACTGGGACGTCAAGCTCCTGCCCGGCGTGACGCTCGACGACCTGGTCGCCGCGGGTGCCACGATCCTGACACCGGCAGGAGCAAAGCCGTGGACCGTCATGGCCGATCCGGAGGGCAACGAGTTCTGCGTCTTCCCGAGCGAGTGACAGCCGGTGGTGTGGCGCCACGTGGTGGAATGAACCCGTGCCAGCACTCGACCTGACCGCCGACATCGTCAGCCTCACCGCCGCGCTCGTCGACATCCCGTCCGAGAGCCTCGACGAGCAGGTCATCGCCGACGCGGTCGAGGCAGCGCTGCGCGAGCTGCCGCACCTCGAGGTCGTGCGCGATGGTCACACGATCGTCGCCCGTACGTCGCTCGGTCGTCCCGAACGCATCGTCATCGCAGGGCACCTTGACACGGTGCCCGCCAACGGCAACCTGCCGTCGCGGCTGGAGGGTGGCGTCCTCCACGGGCTGGGCACCTGCGACATGAAGGGTGGCGTGGCGATCGCACTGCAGATGGCCGCCACCGTGCCCGAGCCCGTCCGCGACGTGACCTACGTGTTCTACGACGGCGAGGAGATCGCGGCGGAGTTCAACGGCCTCGGCCGGCTCGCGCGTGAGCGGCCCGAGCTGCTCGCCGGCGACTTCGCGATCCTCATGGAGCCGTCCAACGCCGGCGTCGAGGCCGGCTGCCAGGGCACGATGCGCGCCGACATCCGGACGACCGGTGAGCGGGCCCACACGGCGCGCGCCTGGATGGGCAGCAACGCGATCCACGCGCTCGCCCCGGTGCTCGACGGCCTCAACGCGTACGTGCCCCGCATGGTCGAGATCGACGGACTGACCTATCGCGAAGGGCTCAACGCCGTGGCGATCAGGGGCGGTGTCTCGGGCAACGTGGTTCCCGACGAGGCGGTCGTGACGGTCAACTACCGCTTCGCGCCCGACCGCAGCGAGGAGCAGGCGCACCAGCACCTGCAGGAAACCTTTGAGGGGTTCGGCCTCACGATCACCGACTCGGCGCCTGGAGCGCTGCCGGGGCTGTCGCACCCCGCCGCGGCGGCGTTCGTCGAGGCCGTCGGCGGTGAGGTCAACCCGAAGTTCGGCTGGACCGACGTCGCGCAGTTCACGCTGCTGGGCGTACCCGCGGTCAACTACGGGCCCGGCGATCCGACGTTCGCCCACAAGGCCGACGAGCACGTCCCCGTCGAGCACCTGCACCGGGTGCGCGACCGACTCGAGAAATGGCTCACGACATGACTTCTGCAGACCAGCCGAGGCCCGACCACCGCAAGGGGCCCGTACGCCTGCGCGGCGCACAGCGGCCGACGAGCACGACGGACCAGCGGCTGCTCGACTCGCGTGGCCCCAGCGACTGGGTGCACACCGACCCCTGGCGGGTGCTGCGCATCCAGTCCGAATTCGTCGAGGGCTTCGGCGCGCTCGCCGAGCTCGGCCCGGCGGTCAGCATCTTCGGCTCCGCGCGGACGAAGCCCGACGACCCGATGTACGAGGCCGGGCGCCAGATCGCCGCCAAGCTCTGCGGCGAGGGCTACGCCGTCATCACCGGCGGCGGTCCCGGTGCGATGGAGGCCGCCAACCGCGGCGCCAGCGAGTGCGGCGGCGTGTCCGTCGGTCTCGGCATCGAGCTGCCGCACGAGCAGGGCATGAACGAGTGGGTCGACCTCGGCATCAACTTCCGCTACTTCTTCGTCCGCAAGACGATGTTCGTCAAGTACGCCCAGGGCTATGTCGTGCTGCCCGGCGGCTTCGGCACGATGGACGAGCTGTTCGAGGCGCTGACGCTGGTGCAGACCCAGAAGATCACGTCGTTCCCGATCGTGTTGTTCGGCACCGAGTACTGGGGCGGCCTGATCGACTGGCTGCGCACGACGATGCTGACCGACGGCAAGATCGGCCAGCCCGACATCGACATGTTGCACCTCACCGACGACGTCGACGAGGCAGTCGCCTGGTTCGTCGCCAAGGACAGCTGACGTCACTCCCAGCGAGGCCTAGAACCGAATGGCGTCGATGATCTTGACGCGCACGGCGATGAGCGCCGGCAGCAACCCGGCGAGACTGCCGACGGCGAGGGACACGACGAGGCCCAGCATCGCGGCCGAGATCGGGAACGGGGGTATGTCGGTCACGTTCGTGATGACGTGATCGGCGATCAGGGGACTGTTGACGATGCCGACCGCGCCGACGACGCCGACCAGGCCGGCGACGAACGTCGCGACGACGCTCTCCATCATGACCGAGAAGAACACGCGTGACGTGGTGGCGCCGAAGCTGCGGCGGATGCCGATCTCGCGCACGCGTTGCTTGATTGTCACCAGCGCGATGTTGAGCAGGCTCATGGCGCCCAGCAGCAGGATGAGGGCGCTGATGCCGCCGACGACGTACTTGAACGTCGTGAACGACTCTCCGCGATCGGCCGAATCCTGCCGGTTGACCTGGACCTGGAGACCGGGGAGCTGCGACCGGAACTCCTGGGCGACCGCCTTGCTCAGCGGCTTCGCGCCCTTGGGTGGCACCCACATCTGGAAGTTGACGTCGAACATCTGCTGGGTCGCACCGAACCATCGGTCGTACGCGTCGAACAGGATGTAGGCCGTCGACCGGCCGGACTGCTCGTCCTTGCGCACCTGGCCGACGATCGTCGCCGTGATGGGTGTCTCGCCGCCGAACGTCACGGTGGCCGGCAGCGAGTCGGGGCCGAGGCGCAGTGCCTTCATGAGTCGGGCGTCGACCACGACGGCCGGGCTGAGGTTCTGCGCATCCTTGGCGTCGAGCCAGCGGCCTTGCACGGGGACCATGCGACGCAGGTCGGCGTACGCGACGTCGACGGCGCGCAGCGAGATGTGCCTCGAGCCGGTGGGGAGCACCACCAAGGCGTCGGACTCGCCGATCGCCGAGTGGTAGGTGATGTCGAACTCGTCCATGATCGTGCTGAACACGCGTCGGGTCTCCGCAGGCGGCGGTGGCTCGCCGGTCTCGTTGCTGTAGGCGTAGAGCCCGTACGTCGTGGGCCGCCCGCCCTCGCGCTCGGCCTGCTCGACGAGGGCCTGCTTCGCGATGCTGCTGACCGCGACGGCGCAGGTCAGGGCGCAGACCGCGACGCCGACGCCGATCAGTGAGAGCAGGACGCGGAGTCGGTGGATGCGGAGCTCCTGCCACGCCTCCGCGATCGCCGCAGCCAGTCCGGTCATGCCGCTGCCGCCCTCATGCCGGCACGTCGACGAGGCTGTGCAGCCGGCCGCCCTCGAGGCGGAATCGCTGCCGTGCCATGGCCGCGACGGCGACGTCGTGGGTGATCGTGATGAGCGCCGCCCCGGTCTCGTGCGTGATGCCGTCGAGCAGGCTCATGACCTCGGCGCCGGTCTCGAGGTCGAGCGCTCCCGTGGGCTCGTCGGCCAGCACGATCTTGGGACCCCGGACGATGGCCCTGGCGATCGCGACGCGCTGCTGCTCGCCGCCCGACAGGCTCTCGGGCATTGAGTCGAGCCGCGCGCCGAGGCCTACACGTTCGAGCATCGTCGCAGCGATCTCGCGGCGCTTCCAGAACGCACTGCCGGGTGCGTACATGAGCGGTGCCGCGACGTTCTCGAGCGCCGTACGTCCCGGCAGCAGGTTGAATTGCTGGAAGACGAAACCGACGTCGCGGCCGCGGATGTGAGCGGCCGCCCGCGCCCGCAGCGTACGGGTGTCATGGCCGGCCCACGCGAGGGTGCCGGTCGTCGGGCGGTCGAGCAGGCCCAGGAGGTTGAGCAGCGTGGACTTGCCGGTGCCCGATCGCCCGATGATGCCGATGTGGTCGCCGGTCGAGACCGTGAGGTCGACACCCGTGAGGATGTGCAGGTCGGTGTCGTCGGGCAGCTTGACGGTCCGGGTCACGTCGGTGAGTCGCAGCAGCTCGGACATCAGCCGACCCCCTGCCCCATGTCCCCGTTGAGGTCCTCGGGGGAGGCTCCCGGGACGAACTCGAGGATCTCCTCGCCCTCCTTGAGGCCCTTGCGGATCTCGACGTTCTGCCCGTCGCTGAGCCCCAGGCGCACGCGACGCGGGGTCGGCTCGCCGTTCGTGACGACCCACACCGTGCCGGTGCCGACCACGCCGCGAACGGCCGTGATGGGTACGACCAGGACGTCCTCGGCGCGTCCGGCGTTGATCGACATCGTCATGGCGAGGCCATCGAAGACGCGTACGTCGTCGGGCACGCGGCACGCGATGCTGGCACCGCCACCGCCCTCGCCGCCCTCACCATCGCCGGGGCCGGTGTAGCCGCTGGGGTCGATCTGCCCTGCGTCGCCCGCACCATCGCCCGTGTTGGTCGTGTCGGTCACCGGGTCACCGATCGCGAGGTCGCCGCACGAGAACGGCTTGGGGCCGCCCGTGATCGTGACTCGTGCCGACCGGGGCATGTGGAGCAGGCGGTACTGGTCGACCGGCTTGATCGAGCCCGTCGCGCGGTAGGTGTCGAGTCGTACGGTCGCCACCGCGTCGCCCTTGGTCACCGGGTCGTCGAGCTCTTTCGCGTACGAGGCGATGCGGCCGGCCTTGGTGGCCAGCACGTTGTAGTAGCGGACCTGGGGCTTCGCCTCCTCCTCGTCGTCGCCCGTCGGCGCCTCGGTCTCCTCGGACTTGACCTGGAAGATCGGCTCGCCGACCTTGACCTTCGCACCCACGGGCAGGAAGAAGTGGTTGACGACGCCGTCGTGGTCGGCTTTCGCGGTGACCGGCGCGTCGACCTCGATCGTGCCGCGGAGCGTGAGGGTGTTCTCGATCGTGCCGCGACTGACCCCGGCGTTGCTGACCGGGATCTTGCCGGTCGGCGTCAGCCCGCTGCGGGGCGGCTCAGGATCGTCGTTGCCGAACGCCATGACCGCCAGGCTCACGGCGATCGTGGCGAAGATCGCCACCCAGGCCACCGGGAGCACCACTTTGCGAAAGACTCTCACGGTTGTCGTTCCTCGCTGTCGACGCAGGCCATTCAGGCCCGGGAACCTGCATCGTACGTGCTTCGTGACACCCGTGACTCGAACTCGTGGAACGCGTTCCGTCCGAGTGGGTCAGGCGAGGCCGCGCCGGGCGACCGCTGGCGGCCGGTCGCCGCGGATGGACGCGATCATGTCGAGGACCTGTCGCGTCTCGGCCACGTTGTGCGCGCGGAACACCCGCGCCCCCTGCCACGCCGAGACTGCCGTCGCGGCGAGCGTGCCGGGCAGCCGGTGGTCCTTGTCGACGTCGAGCGTCTCGCCGACGAAGTCCTTGTTGGACAGCGCCACCAGCACGGGCCAGCCCGTCGCGACGAGCTCGTCGAGCCTGCGGGTGAGCGCGAGGCTGTGCCGGGTGTTCTTGCCGAAGTCGTGCGTGGGATCGATCAGGATGCCGTCCGGGCGCACCCCCGCGTCGAGGGCGCGGTGGGCCAGCGCCGTCACGGTCGCGATCACGTCGGCGACCACGTCGTCGTACGCCGAGCGGTGCGGGTCGGTGCGCGGCCCGATGCCGCCGGTGTGGCTACACACGAGGCCCGCGCCGTGCTGGGCTGCGACGGCAGCGAGCTCGGGGTCGTGGCCCGACCAGGTGTCGTTGACGAGGTCGGCGCCGAGGCGGCAGAGCTCGTCGGCGACCTCGCTGCGCCACGTGTCGATGCTGATGACCAGGTCGGGGAAGCGGGTGCGCGCCTCGGCGACGAAGTCGGCGGTGCGACGCAGCTCCTCCTCGGCGTCGACGTCGGGCCCGTAGCCGGCGCGTACGCCACCGACGTCGACCAGGTCGGCGCCGTCGCGCACCGCCTCGGCCAGGCGTACGAGCGCCGGCTCGAGGTCGAACGTGGAGCCGTTGTCGTAGAACGAGTCGGGTGTGCGGTTGATGATCGCCATCAGTGCGTGCTCGCCGGGGCCGAACGTCCGCGTGCCCAGACGCAGAGTGTCGGGGGCAGGTGGCAGAGTCACACCCGTGAGCGTAACGACCGATGCCGACCTCGTGGTGCGATGCCCGTGGGGCAACGACCCGGCGATGATCGCCTATCACGATGACGAGTGGGGCCGTGAGCTGCGCGGCGACCGTGAGCTGTTCGAGCGACTGTCGCTCGAGGCGTTCCAGTCGGGCCTCTCCTGGGCCATCATCCTGCGCAAGCGCGACAACTTCCGCGCCGCGTTCTCCGGCTTCGATCCCGAGGCCGTCGCCGCGTTCGGCGACGCCGATGTCGCCCGGCTGCTCGACGACGCCGGCATCGTCCGCAACCGGCTCAAGATCGAGGCGACCATCAGCAACGCCCGCACGCTGATCGAGCTCGACGAGTCGTTCAGCGACCTGCTGTGGTCGTTCGCGCCGCCGCCGGCTCCCGCGCCGACGTCCTACGCTGACGTTCCGGCCACCACACCAGAGTCGGTCGCGATGGCCAAGGCCCTCAAGCGCAAGGGCTTCCGGTTCTTCGGCCCCACCACGGCCTACGCGCTGATGCAGGCCACGGGCATGGTCAACGACCACCTCGCCGACTGCATTGCCAGGAACCCATAGGCGTGCCTCCCCGGATTCGCCGGTCTCCCGGCTTACCATCCGGACATGGCCTCATCGCGGAGAAACCCCCGATCCCGCAGAGCAGTCGGCGCCACCGGACTGCTGATCTCGGCTGTCGTCGTGGCGACTGCCGGCATCATCGTCTCGACCGTGCCCGTGCTCGTCGCGGCCACCGTCTATGCCGTCGTGGCCGGCGTTGTCGCCGCCCGGATGCTGTCCAACGAGCTCGCCGACCGGCGCCGTGAGTGGTCGCTCGAGCGGGCCCACATCGTCGACGACAACCGTCGTGCCTCGGTGGCCCGATCGCGCGAGCACATCGAGTTCGCCAACCAGATGGGTTCGCGCATCCGGCTGCGTGACGCCCAGCTCGCGGAGCTCCGCGACGTGCTGGTGACCTACGAGATCGACATCGCCAAGGCGCGCGAGCGGCTGTCCGAGGAACGGGCCCGCGTCGAGGCACTCGAGGCCGATGTCGATGCAGCCAGGTCCGACCTCGAGTCGGCTCAGTTCGACCTGGCCCGCGCGCTCGACTCCCTGGCGGAGAGCGAGAGTGCCGAGCTGGACGCCCGCGCGCAGCTCCTCGCCTGGGAAGAGGCAGCGACCCAGGAGGAGCGCCGCCAGCACGACCGGTCCGCCTGACCTCAGTGGCCGGTGAAGACCGGCTTCTCCTTGGCGAGGAACGCCTTCACGGCGGCCGCGTGATCGGCAGACTTGCCGGTCAGCGCCATCTTCTGCCCTTCGTGCTCGAGCGAGGCCGCCAGGTCATGGTTCGCCGAGAACGCCAGCGAGCGCTTGATCGAGGCGAGGGCAAGCGTTGGCCCGTCAGCGAGCGAACGGGCGAGCGCGGCGACCTCGCCGTCGAACTCCTCGTCGTCGACGACCTTCGTGGCCAGCCCCAGGGCGTACGCCTCGTCGGCCGGGATCGTCCGCGGCTGCATCAGCAGCTCGGTCGCCTTGCCGAACCCGACGAGCCGGGGCAGCGTCCACGACGACCCGGTGTCGCACGACAGGGCGATGCCGGCGAACGCCAGGTTGAAGCCGGCCGAGCGGCGCACGAGGCGGAAGTCGGCCGCGAACGCCAGGGAGGCACCGGCACCGGCGGCGACACCGTTGACCGCAGCGATGACCGGCTTGGGCATCGTGGCGATCGCGGTGACGGTGGGGTTGTAGTGCTCGGCGACCGTGGTGCCCAGCGACGCGCTCTCGTCCTGCAGGTCCGCGACGTGCTCCTTGAGGTCCTGGCCGACGCAGAACGCCCGCCCGGTGCCGGTCAGGACGACGCATCGCACCGCGCTGTCGGCCGCCGCGGCGTGCAGGGAATCACGCAGTGCGACCTTCGTGGCGAGTGTCAGGCTGTTCATCCCGTCGGGCCGGTTGAGCGTCACGGTGCCCACGCCGTCGGCCACCTCGTAGGTGACAGGTGGTGCGCTGGGGTCGGTCATCTGTGCCTCCTGGTGGTACTGCGGTCGAACGTCCTCCGGCCATAGGCGATAATAGGAGGCACGCTTCCTGCCGTAGCGGTGGGAGCTCCAAGATCGAGAGGGGAACTGATGGCCGCC
The DNA here is from genome assembly GCF_004134905.2 of Aeromicrobium ginsengisoli. GTDB lineage: Bacteria > Actinomycetota > Actinomycetes > Propionibacteriales > Nocardioidaceae > Aeromicrobium > Aeromicrobium ginsengisoli. Next base: position 500,862 of record NZ_SDPQ02000002.1, read on the forward strand.
ATGAAGCCACGGACCGGAGACGGCCCGATGGAGGTCACCAAGGAAGGGCGCTGCATCGTCATGCGCGTCCCGCTCGAGGGCGGCGGACGTCTCGTCGTCGAGCTCAACAATGAGGAAGCAGCCACGTTGGGCGACCAGCTCAAAGCCGTCTGATGTACGGGCTGACGGTTCGTTGGTCGTTGACCGACGCACCCAAGGGCACGCTCAGGGCCCTGCGCAGCTACGTCGAGGACGAGTCGTTCGCGAAGTTCGCGGCTCTGGACGGCCTGCGCTTCAAGACCTGGCGCGCCCGCAAGGGCGAGTGGTTCGAGGGCAGCTACGTGTTCGTGTCCGACGCCGCGCGTTCGGCGTTCCAGGACTCTTTCGAGAAGGTCGCCGCGGACTCCGCCGGCTCCAAGATCATCGGCAGCGCGCCCGTGACGATCGAGGCCTACGAGGTCGTCGCCGTCGTACGCGGCCCTGCAGGCTTCCGCTCGTCGGCTTCGTTCGAGCACGACAAGCGCGACGACGACTGAGGCGCGCTGTGGAACCCCAGACAGGTGACCCACGGCCCCCGTTGCGCGAGGTGCGCTTCACGACGGAGCATGATGCGAGGGTGTCCCGGGCAGGCGCGATGGAGACCGCCCTGGGCGGCCTCGTCGTCGCGGCGCTGCCGATCTTCGTCTCGATGCCCTGGTGGGCGATCCCCTTGGTCGTCCTCGGCGGTGTCCTGATGCTGGCGTTCGCTGCTCACCTGCGGTGGGCCGAGCCCGAGAGCGCTGCGGACAGTGCACGCCTCGAGAGCGAGGGCATCGCCGTGCGCGCGCGGATCGCCGAGGCCGAGGACCTGCCTGACGTGGGCGTACTCCACCGGATCGCACTCGACGTACGCGCTGATGGCCTCAACCCGTTCGAAGCCACCCACGTGTGCTCCAACGCCGTGTGCCAGGACGCAGTCGCCCGGCACCGGCGTGGCCAGCCGGCCTCGCTGCCGGTGCTCGTGTCACCGGCTGCCGGCGAGTGGATGGTCTCGCACCGACGCGTCTAGGCGAGCAGCTGCGCGGCCAGCAGGCCGTCGCCGAGCGGCAGCAGCACGCTGCGGAGGCGCTCGTCGTTCCTGACCCGCTGCACGACGTCGCGGATCGCCGACGTCTCGGGGTCGCGCTGTGCCGGGTCGGCGACCCGGTCGTGCCAGAGGGCGTTGTCGAACACGATGATCCCGCCGGGGCGCACGAGCCGCATGGCCTGGTCGAGGTACTCGCCGTACTCGACCTTGTCGCCGTCGAGGAACACCACGTCGTAGCCGGCATCGGTCAGCCGCGGCATGACGTCGAGTCCGGCGCCGGCGATCAGGCGGAAGCGCTGAGGGGCGTAGCCGGCTTCGGTGAACGTCTCGCGGGCGAGCCGCTGGTGCTCCGCCTCGAGGTCGACCGACGTCAGGACGCCGTCGGGCTGCATGCCGCGGAGCAGCCACAGCCCGGATACGCCGGTGCCGGTGCCGATCTCGGCGACCGACTTGGCCTGCACCACGGAGGCGAGGAACGACAGCGCCGCACCGCCTCCCGGGCCGACCGGGATGACCCCGACGTCGTCCGACCGGCGCCGCGCGGCGACGAGGTGATCGTCCTCGCTCAGGAAGTCCTCGGCGTAGGCCAGGCTGGCTGCGGTGGTGATGGTCGGCTCCTCGGTCGCGGTGGTCAAGGCCAGACTATCCGCGCGAGCGCCGTTGGCTGCGGAGGCTCAACCATGTGATGTGGCCGGAATCTGGGGAACAGTCAGGAGTTTCCATGCGTTCTCTCAGGTACGAGGTGTTCGATCAATTCATGAAGGAAGACGACGTGACCACGGCAACGCTCGACTGGGACGACATCGTCGCGGAGCACTCCGCGCGGGTCTACCGGCTGGCCTACCGCCTGACCGGCAACCGGCAGGATGCCGAGGACCTCACCCAGGACGTGTTCATCCGGGTCTTCAAGTCGCTCGACACCTACGAGCCGGGCAACTTCCCGGGCTGGCTCCACCGCATCACCACGAACCTCTTCCTGGATCGCGTACGCCGCAAGTCGCGCGTACGCATGGACGGCTTCTACGAGGGCGCCGAGGAGAAGCTGCTGAGCTCTGAGGTGCTGCCGGAGTCCGCAGTCCACGACGCCAACTTCGACCCCGACATCGAGCTCGCGCTGGCATCGCTGTCCGACGAGTTTCGCGTCGCCGTCGTGCTGTGCGACATCGAGGGCCTGTCCTACGAGGAGATCTCCGACGTGCTCGGCGTCAAGCTCGGCACCGTCCGTTCCCGCATCCACCGTGGCCGCACGCAGCTGCGCGAGACGCTCGCCCACCGTGCGCCCCGCAAGGGCCGGACCCGATTCGTGGGTCCGGTTGGGGTCTGATGGCTCATCTGGGTGCCGACGTTGCCGCGTTCGTGGACGGACAGCTGTCCGAGCCCGCGACGCGCGAGGCGCTCACGCATCTGCAGACGTGCGACGAGTGCGCCAAGGCGGTGCGTCAGCAGCGGCTGCTGAAGTCCCGCATGTCGACCGTCTCGGCGCCTGAGCCCCCGCCCGGTCTCCTCGCATCGCTGTCGGGGCTGGCCGCCGCACCACCCGAGAACGAGAGCTGGTGGGTCCGCCTACGTCGCTCGGCGCCATTCCGCGCTGGCGTCGTGCTGGCCAGCGCCTCGGTGGCGGTCGTGATGACCGCGTACGCCGTGGGTGGTGCCGAGTCCCGGGTCGGCGACGAGGTTGCCCCGCCGTTCAACCAGTACGCTGCCGACTTCTTCGGCGCGACCGCCGTGCCCGCCGGTCACGTCATCGAGGACGCGACGATGACCAAGCTCGACAGCTCGGGCTGGCCGTGCCTGACGACCCTCGCCGGCGACATGCATCGGGTCTCCGGGGCGTTCGCGGACCACCAGGAGGTCGTGGCGCTCAGCTACTCCAACGGCAGCAGCAAGCTCAATCTGTTCGAGCAGAACGGATCGCTCGACCACGACAGCATCAAGGACTTCGAGCAGGCCGAGATGGGTGGCTCCGAGGTCTGGGTGCGCGAGGGTGAGCCGATGCTCGTGACGTGGGACGACGACGGCGTCGTCTACACGATCGTGACGGACGCCGATCGTGGGCGGGTCGAGCAGGCGGTGTCCCAGCTGCCGCGTGGGTCGCGCGACGAGACGCCCACCGAGCGCGTACGTGACGGGCTCGACCGCATGACGGCCTGGCTCGACGCCGCCTAGCTCGACTCGATCCAGTGGTCCGGCGGCACGCCGAGTCTGCCCGGCACCTCGCGCTGATCCTCGCGCCACCGTCCCGGCCCGAACGCGAGGTCCGCGAAGCGGCGCCAGAACCCGAGTGCCGCGGCGTTGTCGTGCTGGCACGCGATCGCCCATGGCCCGTCGTGACGCCCGACGACGTCGAGGGCCAGCATCATGCCCACCCCGTCACGGCGAACGGCCGGTGCGACCCACAGTGCGGCGAGTGATCGACGGTCCGTGGTGAGGTCGTCGACGACCGCGAAGCCGACCGGAGCGGGCTCATCCGCGCGGGGATGGGCCTGCCACGCCAGGTACGTCACGGTGTCGGCTGTGTGCTCGGCCGGGAGGCCGGCGGTCTGGTAGCGCCCGTCGGCGTAGGGGAGTGCCGAGACGATCGGCGCCAGGTCGTGGCGGAAGCACTGCCACAGCCACGCCATGATCGGCCACTCGTCAGCCTCGACCGGTCGAATCGTGATCGCGCCCACGATGCCATCATGGCACCGCGGCCCCAGCCGCTAGGTCGACTCGGAGTCGTACGGCGGGGTCTCGCCGGGCCGCAGGATCCGCTGCTCCTTGGTCGGCGACGGTGTCGTGTCGTCATCGAGGAAGTTCTTGCGGACGATCTCGCGCGGGTCGAGGTCGCGGAGGTTGAGGTCGGAGAAGTCCTCGCCCATCTCGCGGCCTAGGTCGTTCTTGGCGTTCTCGGCCATCTGGCGGAGCGTACGCACGAAGCCGCCGGCCTGCTTGGCGATCTCGGGCAACTTGTCGGGGCCGAACACGAGCAGGCCCACGACGAGGATGACGCCGATCTCGGGCAGGCCCATGCCGAACATGCGGCGCCTAGAGCCGTCCTGCCGGGGCGAGCCCCAGCTGCATGCCGGCGAGACCGCGTGAGCGTCCGCTCAGTTGGTCGGCGGCGCCTTGGAGGACCTTGGCGGCCTCGGAGTCCGGGTCGGTCTCGACGATCGGGTCGCCCGCGTCGCCGCCCTCGCGGAGTGACTGGTCGAGCGGGATCTGGCCGAGCATCGGCACGTCGTAGCCGAAGCGGCCGCTGAGCGTCTCGGCGACCTTGGCGGCTCCACCGGAGCCGAAGATCTCCATGCGCTCGCCGCCGGGGACCTGGAGGTAGGACATGTTCTCGATGACGCCGACGACGCGCTGGTGCATCATCGAGGCCATCGTGCCGGCGCGTTCCGCGACGTCGGCGGCGGCGGGCTGGGGGGTCGTCACGACGACGACCTCGGCGTTGGGCAGGTGCTGGCCGAGGCTGATCGCGACGTCACCGGTGCCCGGCGGGAGGTCGAGGAGCAGGGCGTCGAGGTCGCCCCAGTAGACGTCGCTGAGCATCTGCACGAGCGCCCGGTCGAGCATCGGTCCGCGCCAGGCGACGACCTGGTCCTTGCGGGGCTTGAGCATGCCGATGCTGATGACCTTCATGCCCTTGACCGGGACCGGCATGATCATGTCCTCGACCTGGGTCGGCTTCAGGTCTCCGACGCCGAGCATGTCGGGGATCGAGTGCCCGTAGATGTCGGCGTCGATGATGCCGACCTTGAGCCCGCGCTTGGCCATCGCGAGTGCGAGGTTGACGGTGACGGTCGACTTGCCGACGCCGCCCTTGCCCGAGGCGATCGCGAAGACTTTGGTCAGCGAGCCGGCCTGTGCGAAGGGGATCTCCTTCTCGGTGCGTCCGCCGCGGAGCAGCTCCTGCATGCTCTTGCGCTGCTCATCGGTCATGACGCCCATGTCGACGACGACCGCGTGGGCCGGGGCGACGGTGGCGATCGCAGCAGTGATGTCACGGTTGAGGGTGTCCTTGAGCGGGCAGCCGGACACCGTCAGCAGCAGGCGTACGGTGATCTGCGCTTCCTCGATCGTGATGCCGTCGACCATCCCGAGCTCGGTGATGGGTCGTTTGATCTCAGGGTCGTTGACCTTGCTGAGGGCTTCTCGGACTTGCTCTTCGGTGACCACTGCCATGCCTCCATCGTACGGGGGCGCCACTGGGGTGATGGCTGAGTGTGACCTAATCACCCCAGCGCGACGGGCAGGAGCCCACGGGGCGTACGACCGGCGATCTCGTCGAGCGCGGCGGCGAGCGAGGGGTAGGTGAAGGCGAAGCCGGACTCGCGAAGCACTCGGGAGTCGACCCATCGGCTCTTGAGGACGAGCTCGGCCTCGGTGCGGATGATGCGGGCGCCGGCCTCGAGCGCCCAGGCCGGCAGCGGGAGGCCCGGCGACACCGTCGGCGCCGACCTGGCGTCGAGGACCTCGTCCTCGAGCACTGCGGCAGCGGTGAATCACCCACTCCTGCTCGGCTTCGGCGCTGCTTCACATCGAGGGGCTGCGAGGATGTCGGAGTGGGACACCTCGACCTCAACTCCATCAGCTTCACGCTGTCCGACGGGCGACCCCTGCTCGACGAGGTCAGCCTCCGCGTCGGCGAGGGCATGAAGGTCGCCCTGATCGGCCCCAACGGTAGCGGCAAGACGACGCTGACCCGCATCGCGACGGGTGACCTCGAGCCCCATGACGGCGCCGTCACGATCTCCGGCGGTCTGGGCGTGATGCGGCAGTTCATCGGATCCGTACGCGATGAGTCGACCGTGCGCGACCTGTTGGTCTCGGTCGCGCCGCCGGCAGTGCGCAAGGCCGCTGCAGAGGTGGACCGCATGGAGCTGCTCATGATGGAGCACGACGACGAGCGCACCCAGATGGCGTACGCCCAGGCGCTCGTCGACTGGGGCGACGCCGGCGGCTACGAGCACGAGGCGATGTGGGACGTGTGCACCGTCTCGGCCCTGGGGGTGCCGTTCCAGAAGGCGCAGTGGCGTCAGGTCACGACCCTGTCGGGCGGCGAGCAGAAGCGGCTCGTGCTCGAGGCGCTGCTGCGCGGGCCCGAGCAGGTGCTGCTGCTCGACGAGCCGGACAACTACCTCGACGTGCCGGCGAAGCGGTGGCTCGAGGACGAGCTCGTGGAGTCACCCAAGACCGTGCTGTTCGTGAGTCACGACCGCGAGCTCATCGAGCGGGTTGCCCAACGCATCGCGACCCTCGAGCCCGGCGCGGCCGGCAGCTCGCTCTGGGTGCACCCGGGGCGCTTCTCGACCTACCTCCAGGCGCGCATCGACCGCAACGCCAAGCTCGAGGAGCGTCGGCTGCGCTGGGACGAGGAGCGGGCCAAGCTCAAGGCGCTCGTCGTGATGTATCGCGCCAAGGCCGCCTACAACGCCGACATGGCCTCACGCCTGCAGGCGGCGGTGACCCGGCTCGAGCGGTTCGAGCGCGAGGGGCCGCCCGAGGCCGTGCCGATCGCCCAGAACCTGCGGATGCGGCTCGACGGCGGGCGTACGGCCAAGCGTGCGGTGGTTGCCGAACAGGTCGAGCTCACGGGCCTGATGAAGCCGTTCGACCTCGAGATCTGGTTCGGTGAGCGTGTCGCGGTGCTGGGCAGCAACGGCTCGGGCAAGTCGCACTTCCTGCGCCTGCTCGCGGCGGGCGGGTCGCGTCCCGACATCGAGCACGAGCCGGTCGGCGACGTCATCCCACCGCCGGTCGACCACACCGGCATGGCCAAGCTCGGCTCACGCGTACGCCCGGGTTGGTTCGCGCAGACCCACGAGCACCCCTCGCTGCTCGGCCGTACGCTCCTGGAGATCCTGCACCACGGTGACGGGCACCGTAAGGGCATGGGGCACGAGGGGTCGGCCAAGGCGCTCGACCGCTATGGACTCGCCAAGGCCGGCGACCAGGTCTTCGAGCAGCTGTCGGGCGGCCAGCAGGCGCGGTTCCAGATCCTGCTGCTCGAGCTGTCCAACGCGACGTTGCTGCTGCTCGACGAGCCGACCGACAACCTCGACCTGCACTCCGCCGAGGCGCTGGAGCAGGCGCTGTCGACGTTCGAGGGCACGGTCGTGGCGGTGACCCACGACCGATGGTTCGCCCGCGGCTTCGACCGGTTCCTGGTCTTCGGCGCCGACGGCCGGGTCTATGAGTCCGACGAGCCCGTCTGGGACGAGACCCGCGTCGCCCGCGACCGCTGAAACCCTCCCCAGGGTGCCGCGGGACGCATCTTCATGCGTTCGTGCTGCGTGGACAGCCGGAACGCATGGAGATCAGTCGCCGGGGGTGGATGGCAGACGCCGGTATCCATGCGTTCTAGGCGTCAGGGCAGCGCGAACGCATGAAGATCCGTCCTACTGGCGCGCGTCAGTCCTTGGACTCGTCCTCGGCATCGCGTTCGTCGAGGTCGGCCATCAGGCCGCGCAGCTCGCCACGGATGAAGTCGCGGGTGGCGACCTCGCCGAGTCCGAGCCGCAGGCTGGCGACCTCGCGGGCGAGGAACTCCATGTCGGCATTGGCCTGTGCTGTCGCGTCGCGGTCCTGCTCCTGGGTGACGCGGTCCCGCGCCTCCTGGCGGTTCTGCGCGAGCAGGATCAACGGCGCGGCGTAGGACGCCTGCAGCGACAGGATCAGCGTGAGGAAGATGAACGGGTAGTCGTCCCAACGGTGCCGGTCGGGCCCGTACGGCATGTTCCAGCCGATCCAGACCACGACGAACACCGTCATCCAGGCGATGAACGTGGCCGTGCCGAGGAACCGGGCGGTCGACTCCGCGAAGCGGCCGAAACGCTCCGGGTCGGGCTCGCGGCGGGAGCGGAACGAGCGACGTACGGAACGCGGCTGGTCGAGGCGGGCGCGGTCAGCCATGCGTGACCACCTCCGACTCCGCCCCAGAATCAGGCTCAGCGTCCTGCTCGCGCCAGCCTTCGGGCAGCAGGTGGTCGAGCACGTCGTCGATGGTCACCGCCCCGAGCAGGTGGAAGTTCTCGTCGACGACCGGCAGCGCGACCATGTTGTAGGCGGCGAGCAGGTTGGCGACGTGCTCGAGCGATGCCTCGGGGCGCGGCCAGTCGATGTCGTTGTCGACGATCGCGCTCACCAGCGTCGAGGGCGGCTCACGCAGCAGGGCCTGGAAGTGGACGATGCCGAGGAACTTGCCGGTCGGCGTCTCGAGCGGCGGCCGGCACACGTAGACCATCGACGCGAGCGCCGGGATCAGGTCGGGATTGCGTATGCGCGCCAGCGCCTCGGCGATCGTCGCATCAGGCGGCAGCACGACAGGCTCGGTCGTCATCATGCCGCCGGCGGTGCGTTCCTCGTAGGTCAGCAGCCGGCGTACGTCCTCGGCGTCGTCGGGCTCCATCAGCGCCAGCAGCGCCTCGGCGACGGCGGTGGGCAGCTCGCCCAGCAGGTCGGCGGCGTCGTCGGGGTCCATCTCGGTGAGCACGTCGGAGGCCCGCTCGGGATCGAGCACGCCGAGGATCTCGACCTGGTCCTTCTCGGGCAGCTCCTCGAGGACGTCGGCGAGGCGCTCGTCGTCGAGCTCGGTGACGACTTCCATGCGGCGCTTGGGGGGGAGGTCGCGCAGGGCGTTGGCGAGGTCGGCCGCGCGCATCTCGTCCATCGTGGCGAGGAGGTGGGTCGCGCCCTGGCCGGCCTCCTCGGTCGTCAGGCCCTTGACCTGGTCCCACTCGAGCACCTGGTGGGGGCCGCGACGCCCGAACCGCTTGCCGCCGCTTTGCACCGCGACGTCACTGACGTACCAGTCGCGGCGCGGATCCTGCTCCATCGCGAGGTCGTAGACCGTGCCGCTGGTGCCGTCGGGCAGGGTCACGGTGCGGTCGAGCAACTCGTGGATCGCGAGCGTCTCGGTGCGGCGCTGCACGAACTTTCGGACGTTGAGCACGCCGGTCGTGATGATCTGGCCCGAGTCGAGTGACGTGACGCGGGTGATCGGCAGGAACACACGTCGCCGGCCCAGCACCTCGACGACGAGGCCGAGCACGCGAGGACGCTGGCGGGCGGAACGTACGGCGACGACGACGTCGCGGAGCTTGCCGACCTGGTCGCCCGCGGGGTCGAAGACCGCCTGGCCCACGATGCGGGACAGGAAGATGCGTCCGGGCGTTGCGCTCACGCTCGAACTCTACCGTCGAGCCCTGCCCCGAACGTGGGACGTCAGCGCAGTGGAGCAGGTCAGAGCAGGCTGATGGTCGCGGGGTCCGGTTCGCCGCCGAAATGCCGCTCGATCAGTGCGGTGATCGTGGGGTTGGGTGCGGCCTCGGCGAACAGTGTCAGCGAGGAGTGCAGCTTCTGCGCGTCGACCGGTCCGAGTACGTCCGTCATCGCGACCTCGCCGAGTCCGGCGAGTGCCTCGCAGCACGCCTCGTAGCGGCGCCACAGCACCTCGTGCGTCGCGTATGCCCGGGCCTCGTCGAGCGTCGAGATGGCATAGCGGACGGCCATCTCGCTGCGGCCCAGACCGGCGATCTGCGGGAAGACGAACCACATCCAGTGGCTCGTCTTGCGGCCGGCCCGCAGCTCGGCCAGCGCACGGTCGTACGTCCCGCCGTCCTGCGCGTCGACGAACCTCTGGAGGTCGTAGGGATCGGTCACGACAGGTGCCGCGGCTGGCGGTCGGTCTTGTGCGAGTCGTCCGCGCCCACGTCGTCCTGCGCGGCGCCGACGTTGGCCTCGTGCTCGGTGGGGTGCGGCTCGAGCCGCACCATGACGGACTTGGAGGTCGGCTGGTTGCTGCCGGTCGCCGTGGAGTCGAGCGGCACGAGCGGATTGGTCTCGGGGTAGTAGGCCGCCGCCGACCCGCGAGGGGTCTCGTAGGGCACGATGCGGAACCGCTTGGCGACGCGCGTGACGTCGTCGCCGTCCCAGCGCGAGACGAGATCGACGAGGTCGCCGGGGGCGAAGCCCTGCGCCGCGATGTCGTCGGGGTGGACGAACACGACCCGGCGACCGTCCTCGATGCCTCGATAGCGGTCGCTCAGGCCGTAGATCGTGGTGTTGAACTGGTCATGGCTACGCAGCGTCTGCAGCACGAGGTGTCCTTCGGGCACGTGCAGCAGCTCGATCGGCGACGGCACGAACTCGGCCTTGCCGCTCGTGGTCTCGAACGTACGAGAGTCGCGCGGCGGGTGGGGCAGCACGAAGCCGCCGGGCCGGTCGACGTTGTGCGTGTATGCCTCACAGCCCGGCACGACGCGCGAGATGTGGTGGCGAATGATGTCGTGGTCGATCGCCATCGCCGACCAGTCGATGCCGTCCCGGCGGCCGACCGTGGCCTCCGCCAGGCCGGCGATGATCGCGACCTCGGAGCGTACGTGCGGGCCGATCGGCGGCAGGACCCCGCGCGAGGCGTGGACGGCCGACATCGAGTCCTCGACCGTGACGTACTGCTCGCCGGCCGCGGTCACGAGCTTCTCGGTGCGGCCCATGGTCGGCAGGATCAGGGCGGTGTCGCCGCACTCCAGGTGCGAGCGGTTGAGCTTGGTCGACACCTGGACCGTCATCGCGGCGCTGCTCAGGGCCTTGGCGGTGACCTCGGTGTCGGGTGCGGCCTGGACGAAGTTGCCTCCAAGGCCCATGAAGAACGCCGCCTTGCCGTCACGCAGCGCGCGGATCGCGTCGACCGTGTCGAAGCCGTGCTTGCGGGGTGGGTCGAAACCGAACTCGGCCTGCAAGGCGTCGAGGAAGTGCTCGGGGACGCGCTCCCAGATGCCCATCGTGCGGTCACCCTGGACGTTGGAGTGCCCGCGTACGGGACACAGTCCGGCACCGCGCTTGCCGATGTCGCCGCGGGCGAGCGCGAGGTTGGCGACCTCGCGGATCGTCGCGACCGCGTTGCGGTGCTGCGTGAGCCCCATGGCCCAGCAGTAGATCGTGGCGTCCGAGGCGCGGATCAGCTCCGCGGCCTCCGTGATCTGGGCGCGGGTGAGGCCGGTCGCCGACTCGACGACGCCCCAGTCCACGGCGCGTACGTGCTCGGCCCACGCCTCGAAACCGTGGGTGTGGCGCTCGACGAACTCGTGGTCGACGGCGTCCCACTCCAGCAGCAGCGAGCCGATCGCCTGGAACAGGGCGAGATCGCCGTTGATCTTGATCGGCAGGTGCAGGTCAGCGATGTCGGTGCCCTTGCCCACCACGCCGCGGGGCTTCTGCGGGTTGCGGAAGTTGACGAGCCCGGCCTCGCGCAGCGGGTTGATCGCGATGATCGTGGCGCCGCGACGCTTGGCGATCTCGAGCGCTGACAGCATGCGCGGGTGGTTGGTGCCGGGGTTCTGGCCGGCGATCACGATGCACTCGGCGTCGTAGATGTCGCGCAGGCTGACGCTGCCCTTGCCGATCCCGATCGACTCGGTCAGCGCGGTGCCGCTGGACTCGTGACACATGTTGGAGCAGTCGGGCATGTTGTTGGTGCCGTACGCGCGGACGAACAGCTGATAGAGGAACGCAGCCTCGTTGGACGCCCGGCCCGAGGTGTAGAAGATCGCCTCGTCGGGTGAGCCCAGCGAGGTGAGCTGGTCGCCGATCAGGCGCAGGGCCTCCTCCCAGCCGATCTCTTCGTAGTGCGTCCCGCCAGGCCGCTTGATCATGGGATGCGTGATGCGGCCCTGCTGACCGAGCCAGTACTCGTCGCGAGCCGACAGGTCGGCGATGCTGTGCCGCGCGAAGAACGCGGGGTCGGCCCGCTCCTTGGTCGCCTCCTCGGCGACGGCCTTGGCGCCGTTCTCGCAGAACTCGGCGGTGTGCCGGTTCTCCGGGTCGGGGTCGGGCCACGCGCAGCTCATGCAGTCGAAGCCGTCGGCCTGGTTGAGCTTGAGGAGGGTCTTCGCGGTGTTCTTGAGGCCCATGTGCGACAACGAACGCTGCAACGAGACCCGTACGCCGGTGACTCCCGCCGCGGCCCGCTTGGGGTCGTGGATCTCGAGCTCGTCCTCGTTGATCGTGTCGTCAGGCATGTCTGGCTCTCCTCGGCTCTCTGCTTCCCGATACCCGGATGGGCGTGGTCAACGCGTGAGATGTGGCGACGTGTGCCGGATCGTCGTGGCGATCTGGTCCGGCAGAGAGATCTCGTCGGTCGGCACGAGGCGCACCACAACGGACTCGGTGGCCCATCGCTCGATCGCGTGGTCACCGTCGCTGAGGTTGAGGCGGCCGGACTTGAGGGCCGAGGTCACGACCTCCCAGTGCTCCGAGTCGGGTGTCACGACCTCGACCTTGGCCTTGACCTCGGCCACCAGGGCGCGCGTCGACTTGCTGCGCAGGCCCAGGATCACGGTCTCGTGCCGCTCGATGTCGGGCAGCGGCTGCTCGGTGCCTCCGGCGACGACGCAGACGGCGTCGCCGACCCACTCGTGCCACACCGCGCGGGTGTGCCCGGCGTACGAGATCCAGAGCAGTCCGGACTTCTTGGCGAGCTCGGCGACGAGGTCGGTGCGGTTCACACCGCTCAGCGTACGGCTGCCCGGCTGCGGCGCGAGGTCGCTGCCGTCGCCGGTGCGGCGACCGGGGTGGTGCCGGTGGCCTCGCGCTCGGCCAGGCCACGGACGAACGTACCGATCTCCTCGATGGCCGTGCGCGCCTCCGGGACCCACGAGGCAGCGGCCTGGAACACGTGGACCTGGCGGTCCCACACCTGCAGGTCGCACGGCACGCCGGCCGACACGAGGCGGTTGGCCATCAGCTCGGCGTCGGCCATGAGCACCTCGTTGGAGCCGATGTGGATCAGGGCGGGCGGCATGTCGGCGAGCGGCATGTTGACCGGGTCGACTCGGTGGCCCGAGATGCCGCGGCGGGTGTCCATGCGCAGCGAGACGTCGGTGAGCTTGGCGACCGCCCTCATCGGGAACGTCTCGCAGCGGTTGGCGTTGCGGTGGCCCTGCTTGCCTGCCGGGTCGAAGTCGAGCAGCGGCGAGATCGCCACGACGCCGGCCGGCTGGCCCCAGCCCTTGTCCATGACGGCACGGGCGACGCTGAAGGCGAGGTAGCCGCCGGCGGAGTCGCCCGCGATCGTGATGTCCTGAGGCGCGTAGCCCTGCTCGAGCAGCCAGCGGAAGCCGTCGACGCCGTCGGCGACCGACTCGGTGATCGGCTCGTAGGGCATCTGGCGGTAGCCGACGTTGAGCACGGGCTGCTTGGCGGCGTAGGAGATGCGGGACACGAGCCGGCGGTGCGTGTTGAGCCCGCAGGTGAGGAACGCGCCACCGTGGAAGTAGAGGATCGCACCAGGGTTGCCGCCGTGGATGTCCGAGACGCCCTTGGCCTGCAGCCATTCGCTGCCGCAGTCGGCGAGGTCGACCGAGCGCCACATCGTGCCCTCGTGAACCGGCAGGATCCGGGCGATCTGCTCGACCACGTTGGGCGGGAAGACGTCGAAGGGGAGCCGGGCCCACGCTCCGAGCAAGGGGCGTACGGTGTGGCGCAACCCGAAGCCGAGGAGACGAGACTGGAGGCTCGCGCCGCTGAAGAACTGCGGTTGAGCGGCCAGCGACAGATGTGGTGCCATCGGAATCTCCTCCAGACGGTTGTAGAACATTCAACCGACATGCGTTAACGAATATTTCACACAAAGTGACTTGCGCCACATGCGATCGTTAGCGTACTGCCAGTACGTCCAACTTTTCGTGAGGATTGCCGATGTCGTTCATGCCACCCACGGACTCGATGTTCCTGCTGGCGGAGAACCGGGACCATCCGATGCACGTCGGCGGCCTCCAGCTGTTCGTGCCGCCGGACGGCGCGGGACCTGAGTTCGTGCGGGAGATGCTCGACGCGTTCCGGCAGACCGACAACATCTCCCCGTTGTTTCGCAAGCGCCCGGGCGAGCCTGTCGGCACGCGCTGGAAGACCGACGAGACGATCGACTACGACCACCACGTACGCCACTCGGCGGTGCCGAGCCCGGGCCGCATCCGGGAGCTCCTGCAGCTGACGTCGCGGTGGCACGGCTCGCTGCTGGACCGGCGCCGGCCGTTGTGGGAGGTGCACGTCGTCGAGGGCCTGCAGGACGGCCGGATCGCGGTCTACACCAAGGTGCACCACGCAATGGTCGACGGCGTCTCGGCGCTGCGGCTCATGCAGCGATCGCTGAGCGAGGACCCCGATGCGCAGGACTGCCTGCCGCCGTGGGCGCTGCCGGCCCGCAAGCGTTCGGGCGACAAGCGGGGGTTCGATCCGATGGCCCTCGTACGTACGGGAGCGGGTGCGGCGGGTGACATCGCCGGGCTGGTGCCGGCCGGGCTCAAGATCGCCAACCAGATCATCCGCGAAGGTGACATCACGCTGCCGCGCGCACCCAAGACGATCCTCAACGGGTCGATCGGCGGCGCTCGACGCTTCGCCGCCCAGTCGTGGGAGATCGAGCGCATCCAGCGGGTGGCCAAGTCCTCGGCGACGACGCTCAACGACGTCGTGCTCGCGATGGTGTCCGGCGCGCTGCGTGACTATCTGCTCGAGCAGCACGCCCTGCCCGACGAGCCCATGACGGCGATGGTGCCGGTGTCGCTGTCGTTGCGGGCCGAGTCGGCGGGCAAGGACACCGGGACGGGCAACGCGACCGGTGCGATCATCGTCAACCTCGCGACCGACCGTGACCAGGGTGCGACCCGCCTCGAGGAGATCTCGTACTCGTCGCGACAGGCCAAGAAGATCCTCAGCGACCTCAGCCCGACCCAGATCCTCGCGTTCTCGGCCCTGCAGATGCTGCCGCTGGCGTTGACGCCGATCCCGGGGTTCGTGAAGTACACCAACCCGCCGTTCAACGTCGTCGTCTCGAACGTCCCTGGGCCCAAGAACGACATGTACTTCAACGGCTCACGGCTCGACGGGATGTATCCGGTGTCGATCGTGACCGACGGCCTCGCGCTCAACATCACGCTGACGAGTCGCGCCGGCTATCTCGACTTCGGCCTCATCGGCTGCCGCCGCTCCGTCCCACACCTGCAGCGACTGCTGACCCACCTCGAGTCGGCACTGGCCGAGCTCGAGAAGGCGTGGGGCTGATCGCTGCAGCGACTGCTCATTGCTGGATGGCCCAGCGATTGGCCAGCAGCTGGTGGCTGGGGGTGTCGTCGAGTGACTCCATCGACTCGTAGATGCGCTCGTACGACGTCTCGGCGATCCGCCAGCCGTCGGCCTCGCGCCGGTAGTGGTCGCGGTAGTAGCCGGCGCCGCGGATCAGCATCTTGAAGTCTGTCGCGATCACGGTGTCCTCGAACCCCCACGACCCCTCGGCGGTGTCGCCGTCGACGTCGATCTCCGGGTGATGTGCGACGTGCACCGTGATGATGCCGTTCGAGAGCTTCTCGCTCATGAACCCGACGATCGCGTCACGACCCTCGAGGGCGTCCAGCTCGCCGTACACCTTGGTGCCGTAGCGGCCGACGGCGTCGGCGGTAAACGTGTCGGCGAACTCGTCCCAGAGCTTCAGGTCGAGCGACCGGAAGTAGCGGTACTTCAGCCGGCGGATGTCTTCGAGCGCTGCCAGGTCCATGGCGACAGGATCGCACAAAGACAAGAACCTGTTCTCGTTCTGGTTCTCTCGCCTGTGTCACCCGTCAGGGCTGGGCACGAGCGCTGACTCGTCTGCTCGGCGCCCTACAGGACCAGCAGGAGGACTCCGGCAATCAGGGCGGCGTCGCCGCCGAGCATCAGCGGGAGGCCGTTGCCGCGAGCGACCTCGCCGGGGGCAAGCACCTGGCGACGGGACGCGACGAACCGCAGGACACCGAGCACCGAGGCAACGGCACCGACGGCGATGAGGCAGATGGCGAGCGCAGTCATGGCGACATGGTGGCACGGCGCGGCCGGCCGGGCAGGCATACCGGCAGACTGACGGGGTGAACGCCTTCCTCGCCATCGTCGCGATCCTGGGCGTCTCGGCGTCGGGGCCGCTGATGGCCGGCGCCAACGCTCCGGCGCTGGCGATCGGCTTCTGGCGCAACGCCCTCGGCACGGCCGTCGTGGCGCCCTTCGCCGCTCGCACGATCCGGCGGGAGCTGACGGGGCTGGGCCTCGAAGGCTGGTACGCCACGGTGTTCGCGGGCGTGATGCTGGCCGTGCACTTCGCCACGTGGGTCAGCGCGCTCAAGATGACGTCAGTCGCCGCGGCCACAGCCATGGTCAGCATGCAGGTTGTGTTCGTCGTGGTGATCGACCTCCTGCGCGGCAAACGCACTCCGCCGGCGGTCGTCGCCGGCGTCTCGATCGCGGTCGTCGGCGTGCTCGTCATCACCGGTGTCGACTTCTCGCTCTCGGCTCGCGCCGTTGCGGGTGACCTGCTCGCGCTGGTCGGAGGACTGACCGCCGCGCTCTACCTGATGGCCGGCAGCCGGGTCCGCGAGAGCGTGTCGACCACGTCGTACACCGTGGCCTGCTACGGCATCTGCGCGGTGACCCTGGCGATCTCGTGCCTCGTCGCGCAGGTGGAGATGGTCGACTTCTCCGGCCACACCTGGCTGGCGATCGTCGGCGTCACGATCTGCGCGCAGCTGCTGGGGCACTCGGTGCTCAACCACCTGCTGGCGGTCATGAGCCCGGGCCTGATCTCGCTCCTGCTGCTGTTCGAGGTGCCGGGTGCAGCGATCCTGGCGGGCGTGTTCCTCGACCAGACGCCCCCGGTCGGGGTGTATGTGGGGCTGGCCCTGATCCTCGCCGGGCTGGTTGTCGTGGTCATCCGCCGGCCACCGCCCGCGGAGGTCCTGCCCGACTAAGTTAACGCTGGGTAACGAACGTCACCATCCGCACCGGACGACAGACGAATGACCCGTCGGTACAGTCAGCAGGTCAACGCCGGCAACATTTTGAGGAGCCCCGCAATGGGTCGTCTTGTCCGTACCGAAGGTCTGACCGAGATCCAGGAAGAGATCCTGAAGACGGTTCGTCAGTTCGTGGAGAAGGAGATTCTTCCGGTTGCGACGGAGCTGGAGCACAAGGACGAGTACCCGACCGACATCGTGGAGGGGCTCAAGGAGCTGGGCATCTTCGGGATCATGATCCCCGAGGAGTACGGCGGACTCGGCGAGTCCCTGCTGACGTACGCGCTGGTGGTCGAGGAGATCGCCCGGGGCTGGATGAGTGTGTCGGGTGTGATCAACACGCACTTCATCCTGGCCTACCTGATCCGCCAGCACGGCACGGACGAGCAGAAGCAGAAGTACCTGCCCAAGATGGCCACCGGTGAGGTGCGCGGCGCGTTCTCCATGTCCGAACCGGCACTGGGGTCTGATGTGGCGGCGATCAAGACCAAGGCCACCAAGAACGCCGACGGCTACGAGATCACGGGCCAGAAGATGTGGCTGACCAACGGTGGGTCGTCCAACCTGGTCGCGGTGCTGTGCAAGACCGACGAGGGTGACGACTCGGTCTACAAGAACATGACGACGTTCCTGGTCGAGAAGGAACCTGGCTTCGGCGAGACGGCTCAAGGGGTCACGATCCCGGGCAAGATCGAGAAGATGGGCTACAAGGGCATCGACACCACCGAGATGATCCTGGACAAGCACCAGATCTCCGCCGACCAGGTGTTGGGTGGCAAGCCGGGTCAGGGTTTCTACCAGATGATGGACGGTGTCGAGGTCGGCCGGGTCAACGTCGGCGCCCGGGCTGTCGGCATCGCCAACCGGGCGTTCGAGCTCGGCATCGCGTACGCCCAGCAGCGTGAGACGTTCGGCAAGCCCATCGCGCAGCACCAGGCGATCTTGTTCCGCCTGGCCGAGATGGCCACCAAGGTCGAAGCGTCGCACGCGATGGTCGTGCGGGCGGCCCGGGGCAAGGACTCGGGTGAACGCAACGATGTCGAGGCCGGAATGGCCAAGATGCTGGCTGCGGAGTACTGCAACGAGGTGGTGCAGGACTCGTTCCGCATCCACGGCGGCTACGGTTACTCCAAGGAGTACGAGATCGAGCGCCTCTACCGCGAGGCCGCGTTCATGCTCATCGGCGAAGGCACCTCTGACATCCAGAAGATGATCATCGGCCGCAGCCTTCTCAAGGACTACAAGCTCTAGCTCTACCGTTTGAAAGGGCAAGCCATGGCAGAGATCTTCTCGCTCGAGTACCCGCAGTCGCTCGGCGTGTTCGACAAGTACGCCGATGCCCAGAAGGCCGTCGACTACCTCTCGGACAACGAGTTCCCGGTGCAGAACGTCCTGATCGTCGGCACGGAGCTCAAGCAGGTCGAGCGCGTGACCGGCCGCCTGACGTGGAGCCGGGTGCTGATGGCCGGCGCCGGCTCGGGGGTGGGATTCGGGTTGTTCGTCGGACTGCTCCTGGCCATGTTCAGCGACGGCAGCTCGTTCGCCGCCGCCGTGCTGGGTGGGGTCGTCCTGGGCGTGATCTTCTTCGTGACCTCTGCGGCTCTCGGCTATGCCGCCACCCGCGGCCAGCGCGACTTCAGCTCGGTGCAGAAGGTCGTGGCGACCAAGTACGAGGTGCTGGTCGAGCACAAGTTCCTCGCCCAGGGCCAGGAGCTCCTCGCCAAGCTGCCCGGCCGCGACCCGTTCGCCGTCTGAGCATGAGCGGGACCAAGACCAACCCTGGCAACTTCTTCGAGGACTTCGAGGTCGGCCAGGTCCTCCGACACGCGACGCCGCGCACCGTCACCGAAGGTGATCGTGCGGCCTACGGAGCGCTCTACCCGACGCGCTTCGCGGTGCCGTCCTCGGCGGAGTTCGCCGCCTCGGTGGGCCTCAGTCCGGCCCCGGTCGAGGACCTGATCGCGTTCCACATCGCGTTCGGCAAGACCGTGCCCGACGTCTCGCTCAACGCCGTGGCCAACCTCGGCTATGCCGAGTGCCGCTTCCACCGCCCGGTCGTGCCAGGTGACACGATCGCGACGCGGTCCGAGGTCATCGGCCTCAAGCAGAACTCCAACGGCAAGACCGGTGTGGTCTACGTACGGTCGACCGCGACCAACCAGCGTGACGAGGTCGTGCTCGACTGGGCCCGCTGGGTCATGGTGCACAAGCGCGACCTGGATGCGCCCGCGCCCGAGACCGTCGTGCCCGATCTCGCTCCTGCCGTCGCCGCCGACGACCTGATCCTGCCTGCAGGGCTCGACTTCACGACGTACGACTTCGAGGCGGCGGGGGAGCCGCACCGCTTCGACGACTACGAGATCGGCGAGAAGATCGACCACGTCGACGGCGTGACCCTCACCGACCCGGAGCACATGCTCGCCACCCGACTGTGGCAGAACACCGCCAAGGTGCACTTCAACACCGAGGCGCGGCCCGACGGCAACCGCCTCGTCTATGGTGGCCACGTCATCTCGCTGGCCCGCGCGCTGTCGTTCAACGGCCTCGCCAACGGCCAGCTGATCGCGGCGATCAACGCCGGGGCCCACGTGTCACCCGCATTCGCCGGTGACACCGTGTACGCGTGGTCGGAGGTGCTCGACAAGGCCGAGACGCCGGCACCGGGCGTCGGTGCGCTGCGCCTGCGCCTCGTGGCCACCAAGGGTCGCGACGAGTCCATGACCCTGCGCGGCTCCGATGACACGTACGCGCCCGGCGTGCTGCTCGACCTGGACGTCTGGGCGCTTGTCCCACGCTGACGAGGTCGAGGACCAGCTCTGGCTGGTGCGCCACGGCGAGACGGAGTGGAGCCGCAGCGGCCAGCACACCTCGACGACCGACCTGCCGCTGACGGAGAAGGGCGAAGCCGCAGCCCGTACGCTCGTGGGCCCGCTGTCCGGCATCGAGTTCGTGCACGTCATGTCGAGTCCGCGCCGCCGCGCGATCCACACCGCGGAGCTCGCCGGTTTTGCCCGCCCCGAGATCGACGAGGATCTCGCCGAGTGGGCGTACGGCGACTACGAGGGTCTGACGACTCCCGAGATCCGCAGGACCGTCCCGGACTGGAGCGTCTGGACGCACCCGTCGCCCGGTGGTGAGACCGCCGCGCAGGTGGCCGAGCGGCTCGACCGGGTCGTCGCACGGGCGCGGGCAGCCGACGGCAAGACACTCGTCTTCGCGCACGGCCACTCCTTGCGCGCGCTCGCGGCCCGCTGGCTGGGGCTCGACGTCTCGGAGGGTCGGCTCTTCGCACTCGACACCGCGACGATCTCGGTGCTCGGCGTCGACCGCGGCACGCAGGTCGTCCGCCAGTGGAACTGCCTGCCCTGAGTAGCCTGACCACGTGAAGATCGACCTCCACACCCACAGCGACCGGTCCGACGGCACCGACACCCCGACGGAGCTGATCGAGAACGCCAAGGCAGCGGGGCTCGACGTCATCGCGATCACGGATCACGACTCCACCGAGGGGTGGAAGGAGGCCGACAAGACGGCCAGGCGGGTCGGCATCACGCTGGTGCACGGCATCGAGATCTCGACGAAGCTCGACGGCAAGAGTGTGCACCTGCTGGGCTACGAGTTCGACCCCAAGGACAAGCCACTCCTGCACGAGCTCCGCAAGGTCATCGACGGGCGCAACTCCCGGCTCCCGGCCACCCTCGAGCGGCTGCGCGGGCTCGGCATCGACATCACCGCGCACGACGTACGGGCGAGGTCGACGAACGCCGCGGCGACCGGCCGCCCGCACGTCGCCGACGCGCTGATCGACCTCGGTGTCGTGCAGGACCGCAACGAGGCGTTCGAGCGCTACCTCAAGCCAGGCCGGCCGGCGTACGTCGACCGTTATGCCGCCGACCTGCCCACCGCGATCGGCCTGGTCAAGGCGGCCGGCGGCAAGGCCGTGTTGGCGCACCCGTGGTCACGCGGCAGCCATCGGGTGCTGACCCGCGACCGCATCGGCACGCTCAAGGAGCAAGGGCTCGACGGGCTGGAGGTCGACCACAACGACCACGGAGCCGAGGACCGTGCGGCCCTGCGGCAGATCGCACGTGACCTCGGCCTCGTGCGTACGGGCTCCAGCGACTATCACGGCACCGGCAAGATCGACTTCCCCCTCGGCGGCAACACGACCGAGCCCGAGCAGTACCGGCGCCTCCTGGACCGGTGACCTCCGAGATTCGGATTCCGATGCACCAGGAGCCCCGACGTGGTGGTGCAGATCGATCCATATCTCGAGCGTTGTCTAGCTGGTGACGCCGAACTGCTCGACGCGCACGATGCTGCTCGGCACTCCGGCTTCGCCGAGGCTGCGGCCCACGAAGCTGACGAACCCCGCCGACCCGCAGACGTACGCCCGCTCGATGCCCTTGGAGAGCTCGGCCAGCTCGTCGGGGTAGATGTGGGCGGCGACGCGATCGCCGTGGTTCTCGCGGGTCAGCGCGATGAAGGCGCCGAACTCCTCGAGCTCCTCGATGTAGGGCAGTCGCTCCCGGGTCTGCGCCGAGGCGACGATCGTGAGCTGCGAGGCCGTGCCCATGCGCCGGGCGTAGCGGAGCATCGAGACGAACGGCACGACGCCGGATCCGCCGGCGACACACAGCGACGGCACCTCGCCGCCCCACACGAACCACCGGCCGATCGGGCCGCGCAGCTCGAGCTCGTCGCCCACCTCGACGACGTCGTGCAGGAACCCCGACACCTCGCCGCGCGGCAGGCACTCGACCATGAGCTCGATCAAGGGGTCGGCTGGATCCGAGGCGAGGGAGTACGACCGCTGGGCGGTGTAGCCGTCAGGTGCCCGCAGGCGTACGACGTAGTGCTGGCCGGGCACGTGGTCGTGCCGGTCGGCGACCTCGAGCCGCAGCCGGACGTACGTCTCGCCGAACCGCTCGACCTCGCGCACGATGCCGGTGGTCCACGAGCTGGCAATCGCCTCAGTCATGCTGTCGTCCCCGATAGAAACCCACGATACGAGAACGACAGCATGAGTGCCTGCCGGTTCCCTCGCTGGCGCTCGGTCATGCATCACCCTGGTAGCGCTGCTCCAGCCACGGGTCGCCGCGGTCGTGGTAGCCGTTGCGCTCCCAGAAGCCCTGCTCGTCGTGGTCCATCAGCTCGATTTGGGTGATCCACTTGGCCGACTTCCAGAAGTAGAGGTGCGGCACCAGCAGGCGTACGGGACCACCGTGCTCGGGCGCCAGCGGCTTGCCGTCGAACTCCCAGACGATCCACGCCTTGCCGTCGGTGATGTCGTCGAGCGGCAGGTTGGTGTTGTAGCCCGTCGTCGCGGTCGCCATGACGTGCGTGGCCTCGGGCTTGGGCTTCGCGATCTCGAGCAACGCGTCGACGCTGACGCCGGCGAACGTGGTGTCGAACTTGGTCCACGTCGTCACGCAGTGGATGTCGCCGAAGTAGGACGACGACGGCAGCGCGTGGATGCCGCGCCAGTCCCACGTCGTCGGCTTCTCGACCAGGCCGTCGACCGTCATGGTCCAGGTGTCGAGGTCGATCGTCGGGGTCAGCTCGGCGGTGAGGACCGGCCAGGTGGCGCCGGTGTCGTACTGGCCGGGTGGCAAGCGCGTGTCGCCGCCGCGCCGGGCACCGCCGGTGAATCCGCGAGTGAAGTTGGCCATCAGGTGTTCTCCTTCAGGAACGGCAACCATGCGTCGATGAGGCCCTGCGGGTTCTCGACAGCGGGGGAGTGGGCAGCATCCTCGACGATGTGGATCTCGGTGTCGAGGCGCTTGGCCATGGCTTCCTGTACGTCGTGCGGCCACGCGTCGTCGTCGGCGCCGCGGCCGACCCAGAACGGGAGGCCGGTCGCGGCCACCTCGTCGATGATGTCGGGCGCGTCGATCAGGAGCTGGGTGATGGCCTTGAGCGATGCCGGTGCGTTCGAGGTGAAGCGCTGGTCCAGGAACTCCGCGATGTCCGGCGCCAGCGAGCGATCGCGCGGCATGTGGGCGCGGATCTCTGCGAGTGACATCGCTCCGATTGCTTGCACGAGCGGAGTCAGCGGTGGCCGGCCCGGAGTCTCTCCGAGGGCACCGGGGCCGGTGCAGAGCAGGCTCAGGCTGTGCCACGCGGACGGGTCGGCGACGACGGCCTGTTGCGCGACGAGGCCGCCGAACGAGTGCCCGAGGAGGTGGGACGGCGTCGGCGTGACGGCCGACTCGACGGCCAGCGCATCAGCGGCGAACCCGTCGAGCGTGTAGTCACCGTCGGGCGCGCCCGGTGTCTCGTACTGGCCCCGCTGGTCGTACGTCGTCGCGTCGAACCCCGCCGCCGCCAGGAACGGCAGGAATGCGGTGAAGTCCTCCTTGGACCCGGTCCAGCCAGGCACGAGGAGGACGTGCCCGACGGCGCCGTCCGTGCGTACGGCGTGCGCCGCGAACCCGCCACGCGAGGTCTCGACCGTGACCGCCTCAACCCCAGGCGGCAGGACGAGGGTCTTGGGCGTGCTCATGTCTAGCGGCCACGCTTCGCGATGCGCGTGACGAGCCCCTTCGGGAGGTAGCGTGCGAGCCCGGCCAGCACCTTGTAGCGGACCGACGGGATCGACACCGACTTGCCCTTGTCGAGGTCCTTGAGCGAGGTCTTGACGACCTTGTCGGCCTTGAGCCACATCCACTTCGGCACGCCCGAGACGTCCATCTCGCCGCGCTGGTGGAACTCCGTGCGGACAAACCCGGGACACAGCGCCTGCACCGAGATGTTGACGTCGGCGTAGTGGATGTCGGCCCACTGCGAGAGGTTGAGGAGCCAGGCCTTGTGGGCGGAGTAGACGCCGCGCGGGGTGAACGCCGCGACGCTCGACACGTTGATGATCTGGCCACCACCACGGCCGGCCATGGTCTTGATCGCCGCGTCCATGAGGTGCATCGGTGCACGGACGAGGAGGTCGAGCTGGCGGTCCTCGTCGTTGATGTCGGTCGTGCCGAACCAGCCGGCGAGCGAGGCCCCGGCGTTGTTGACCAGCAGGTCGACCGGACGGGTCGTGTCGGTGAGTTTGTTGACTGTCGCGCGTACGCCTTCGGTGGTCGACAGATCGGCCGTCACGACGTCGACCTCGACCCGGTGCTTGCTGCGCATCTGCGTCGCCAGGGACTCCAGCCGCTCGGTCGTACGGGCCACGATCACGAGGTCGTAGCCGCGCCGGGCCAGCTCCTTGGCGAACGCGTTGCCGATCCCTGAGGTTGCCCCGGTCACCAGCGCGCGACGTGTCATGGAGCAAGCATGCCAAACGCCTCAGCGCGTGAACGGCGAGGTCAGGCGACGTGATGACACAATGGCGATCGTGACGACGACTATCGCAGTGGCGAACCAGAAGGGTGGCGTCGCCAAGACCACGACGGTCGTGTCGCTCGGCGCCGCGCTGACCGAGCTCAAGCAGCGGGTCCTGCTCGTCGACGTCGATCCGCAGGGCAGCCTGACGTTCTCGCTCGGCATCGATCCCGAGGACCTCGAGGTCACGGTCGCGGAGGTGCTGCTCGGCACCCGGCAGGCCGAGGACGCGATCGTCATCACCGACGACGGCATGCACCTCCTGCCGGCCAACATCACGCTGACCCAGGCCGAGGAGAGCCTCATCGGGCGCACCGGCCGCGAGCAGCGGCTGCGGGTCGCGCTCGACAAGGTCGCCGACGACTACGACTGGATCCTCATCGACTGCCCGCCGACGCTCGGCATCCTGACGGTGGGCGCGCTGTCGGCCGCGCAGCAGGTGCTGATCCCACTGCAGGCCGAGACGCTGTCGCACCGCGGTGTCGGCCAGCTGCTCGACACGATCCACGACGTGCGCCAGTTCATCAACCCGTCGCTGGAGATCATGGGTGTGCTGCCCACGATGTACGACGGCCGCACCAAGCACGCCCAGAACGTGCTCGCCGCGATCCGCGAGACGTACGAGCTGCCGGTCGTGACGCCGCCGATCCCCAAGACGATCCGCTTCGCCGAGGCGCCCGCGATCGGCCGCTCGGTGCTTGCCACGGCCCGGACGCACAAGGGCGCCGAGGCCTACCGCCAGGTCGCCGCCGGCATGCTCGCCGGCAACAAGAAGAAGTAGTAGGCCCCGGCACCGCTCACACGGTCTCGAGCAGCTCGGCCTGCTCGCGCGCGTGCCGCTGCACGGCGTTGCGGTCGGGCAGGAACAGCGTCGCGGCGGCCGACAGCAGATAGCCACCGGCGGCCCACCACGACGCCTCGACGAACCCGTCACGCAGCCCGGTCTCGGTGAACGTGTCGCCGACGACGTGGAAGAACACTGCTCCCACGATCGCGATGCCGAGCGCCGAGCCGAGCTGCTGGAACGTGCTGTAGGTCCCGGACGCGGCGCCGGCATCATCGGTCGACACCGTCGCGAGGGCGATGTCGATGAGCGGGACGACCAGCATGCCGAGGCCGATCCCGGCCGCCAGCAGGGGCGGGGTGCCGTCCCAGGCACCGAATCCGGCGCCGTGGTCCGACACGATCCGGGCCAGCCACCAGATGCCGACGGCCTGGAGGATCGCACCGGCGAACAGCACGACCTTGCCGAGCTTGAGGCCCAGGGGTGCCGAGATACCGACGCCGATGAACGCGCCGAGGCTGAACGGCAGCAGGACCAGGCCGGCGTGGACGGCACTGAACCCGAGGCCGCTCTGGACGTAGATCACGAGCGTCAGGGCGAAGCCGGCCATGGCCGCCGAGCAGGCCGCCTGGGTCACGAGACCGGCGGCGAATCCGCGGTTGCCGAACAGGTGCATGGGCAGGAGTGACGACTGCGTGAGCCGTTCAGTACGCCGCTGGTTCGCGACGAACGCGGCCAGGACGACAGCAGCACCGGCGAACATCGCCCAGATCCAGGCCGGCCAGCCCTGCTCGCGACCCTCGATCAGAGGGAAGACCAGCAGGAACACCCCGATGGTGGCGAGCGCGAAGCCGGGCAGGTCGAGGCGGGTCGCCCGCTCCGACACGGTGTTGGGGACGTACTTCAGCGCCAGCACGATCAGCACGATGCCGACCGGGATGTTGATGAGGAAGATGCTGCGCCAGCCGACACCGAAGGCGTCATGCGTGATGAGCCACCCGCCGAGCAGGGGACCGACCACGGCTGCGGTGCCCGAGACGGCGCCGACGATGCCGAACACGTTGGCGCGCTCCTTGGGGGCGTACATGACCTGCACGGTCGACAGCAGCTGCGGCACCATCATCGCGGCGAAGGCGCCCTGCACGACCCGGGCGGCGACGAGGGTGTCGCCGTTGCCCGACAGGCAGGCCGCGAGCGAGGCGAGGGTGAAGCCGGCGACGCCGATGACGAAGACGCGTTGGCGGCCGAAGATGTCGCCGAGCCGGCCGCCGGTGATCAGCAGCACGGCGAACGCCAAGGTGTAGCCGCCGAGGATCCACTCGAGGTGGGCGGGGCTGGCGTCGAGGTCGGAGCGGATCGCCGGGAGCGCCACGTTGACGATCGTGACGTCGAGCAGGTCCATGAAGGCGGCGAACATCAGGACGCTCGTCGCGATGGCGCGCTTGGTGGATGGGGCAGGGGTGTTCACAGTGTCTCCTTGTGGGTGAGAGACGCTCGCTACCCTGTGCTTGGGGCCGGGGTCGCTTGCGACTCGGTTTCCGATCCCCGGTCGATGCCAGTCGGCCGGGGATCACTGAAATCTCTAGGGGTCGATGCCGAGCAGGTGCCCGAACTCGTCCATGAGCTTGGCGGTGGCCTCCTCGCCGGAGTGCCCGGCGGCGCGCAGCTCGTGGATGCGGCGCCACATCTCCAGGCCGCCGAGCCGGTCGTGCGTGATGTCGTCGACGAGCTTCTCGACGAACGTGATCTCTGCGAGGCGCAGTGCTTCGGAGTAGTCACCCTCGACGAGGAACAGGGCGGGGAATCCCTCGGGCACGTGAGCGCGCACGCCGTCGTACTGGTTGCTGGCCAGGCGCTGCGCCCGGAGCCGCAGCCTGAGTAGCTCGAGCGCCTCCTCGGGCGGCAGCGCACCCATCAGCGACAGCGCGGCCTCGAAGTCGGTGAACTGCGGCGTCGGGTCGCGCAGCATCTCGCTGAGCCACTCCCGCATCGCCGTGGCACCGTCGTCGGTCAGCTCGTACACCGTCCGCTCGGGGCGGTTGCCTTCGCGCAGCGTCTCGCGCGCCGTGATCAGGCCCTTCTTGCGCAGTGACTCGACGACCGCGTAGAGCGATCCGTAGTTGAGCCGGATGCTCTCCTCCTTGCTGCGTTGGCGCAGGGTCGAGGACATCTCGTACGGGTGCATGGGCTTCTCGAAGAGCAGCGTCAGCACCGCCAGGGACAGGGCGTTGGCTGGTCGCTTCATGGCACTCCTCGGGTTGTACTCGTACCCGAATACTCTAACTAGAGTAATTTGGGTTTGGCAAGTCTGCGGAGGCTTCGGGTCGTGCCGATTAGGATGGGAGCGTGTCCAAGCACCGCGCCTCCCATCGGATGATTCGTCGTCGCGGACGCGTCGGTGCGCTGGGACTCGCGATCGTGGTCACGATGGCCGTCGGCGGAGCCGCCGTCGGCATCCTGCCGCAGCTCAAGCCGGACCGGGCAGCAGCCGACACCTCAGCAGCAGCGCCCGCGTCGATCGAGACGGCGCGGGTCGACACCGTCGTCATCCCGACGCCCGCACCCAAGCGGCGAGCCGCCGCCGCGAGCGTCACGAAGGTTGCGCCCGTCCCCGAGCTCCCGGCCGGCTCCGGCTCGGGCCGGCGCATCGTGTTCGACCAGAGCGATCAGCGGGTCTGGCTCGTCGACGACGGCAGCAAGGTCGCGCGCACCTACCTCGTCTCGGGCAGTCGCTTCGACAACCTGCAGCCGGGGTCCTACACGGTGCAGTCGAAGTCGCGGCATGCCGGCGCGTTCGACGGCAGCGGCACGATGGAGTACTTCGTACGCTTCGCGACCGGCTACAGCGAGCCGATCGGCTTCCACTCGGTGCCCAAGGACAACTCCGGCAAGCTCGAGCAGACCAAGGCGCAGCTGGGCACGCCGCTGTCGGCCGGCTGCGTACGCCAATGGCTGCCCGACGCGATCGCGCTCTGGGACTTCGCCCCCGTCGGCACCAAGGTCATCGTCACCGCCTAAGCCCAAGGCTGAGCGTCGTTGGGCCTGCGTGACCCCGTCAGTCCGTCTTGGCGACCGGGGCTCCGCCGCGCGAACGCGTGCGGTTACGGTTGCGGCGGGGACGCTGTGCGCCGTCGCTCTTCTCGCCGCCTGAGGACTGCTGCGCCTTCTGCTCGCCGCCGCGTCCACCGCGGTCGCCGCCGCTGCGCTCGCTGCTGCGTCCGCCACGGTCTCCACCGCTGCGACCGCGACCACCGCCACCGCGCCCGTCGTCCTTCTTGGGCTCACGCGGCGACGGGTCCTTGATGCGGCCCTTGACGTTGCGATCGATGCCGAGGTCGTGGAACAGGTGGTCCGACGTCGAGTAGGTCTCCTGCGGCTCGTCGAACGGCAGGCCCAGCGCGGAGTTGATGAGCTTCCAGCGCGTGATGTCGGCCCAGTCGACGAACGTCACGGCGATGCCCGAGGCGCCGGCGCGGCCCGTGCGACCGATGCGGTGCACGTACGTCTTGTCGTCCTCGGGGCAGTTGTAGTTGATGACGTGCGTGATGCCGGCGACGTCGATGCCGCGGGCGGCCACGTCGGTCGCGACGAGGATGTTGATCTTGCCCTCGCGGAATCGGGTCAGCGCCTTCTCGCGGGCCGGCTGCGCCATGTCGCCGTGCAGCGGCGAGGCGGGGAAGCCGCGGTCGATCAGCTCGTCGGCGACCCGCTGCGCGGTGCGCTTGGTGCGGGTGAAGACGAGGACCTTGCCGACGTCGTCGGCCTGCAGGATGCGGCCGACGATCTCGGCCTTGTCCATCTCGTGCGCCTGCCAGACGAACTGCGCCGTCGCCGGCACCATCTGGGTGTCCTCGCCGGACTCGGCACGGATGTTCATGGGGTGGCGCATGTGCTTGCGGGCCAGCCCGACGATCGCGCCCGGCATGGTCGCCGAGAACAGCATCGTCTGGCGGGTCTCGGGGGTCTTGGCCAGCAGCGACTCGACGTCGGGCAGGAAGCCCAGGTCGAGCATCTCGTCGGCCTCGTCGAGGACGAGCGACTTGACGTGCGACAGGTCGAGCGCGCCACGGTTCGCCAGGTCGAGGAGACGGCCGGGCGTACCGACGACGATGTCGACGCCGGCCTTGAGCGCATCGAGCTGCGACTCGTAGGGGACGCCACCGTAGATCGTCAGGTTGCGGGTGCCGCGCTTCTTGGACGCGATCTCGATGTCGCTGGCGACCTGGATCGCGAGCTCGCGCGTCGGAGCGACGATGAGGGCCTGCGGCTTGCCGGCGACGACCTGGTCGTAGTCGGCGTCGTGGGGCGCTACCGTGCGCTGGATGACGGGGATGCCGAACGCCAGCGTCTTGCCGGTGCCGGTGCGCGCCTGGCCGATCAGATCGGTGCCCATGAGGGCGACGCCGAGCGTCATCTCCTGGATCGGGAAAGCTTCTTGGATGCCGACGTCACTCAGTGCGTCGGCGATCTCGGGCATGACGCCCAGATCTTTGAACGTAGTCAGGGTCTTCTCGAATTCTTGAGACTCGTGGGATTTCTGGGTCCAGTCTATCGTCTGGCGACGCCGGCCTTCCCGCTACGCTGCGGGGCATGGCTTCCAAGAACGTTCCGCCGCCCTCGACGTTGGACGATCCGGTCTACCGCACGGGCGTGATCGAGCTGCTCGGCATCCTCGCGTACGGCGAGATCAGCGCGTGCGAGCGCCTCGCCGAGGACGCCAAGATGGCGCCGGACCTCAAGACCAAGGTCGAGATCGCGGCGATGGCGACGGCCGAGTTCGGGCACTTCGAGAAGCTGCGCGACCGGCTCGTCCAGCTCGACGAGGATCCGTACGAGACGATGCAGGAGTTCGCGCCGATCTTCGAGCGGTTCCACCGGCAGACCGCGCCGTCGGACTGGCTCGAGGGACTCGTCAAGGCGTACGTCGGTGATGGCCTGGCGGCCGACTTCTACCGCGAGATCGCCGCCTATCTCGACCCGGAGACTCGCTCGCTCGTGCTGGACACGCTGAGCGGCACGGGGCACTCGGACTTCGTCGTCGACGCCGTACGCGGTGCGATCGAGAAGGATCCGCGGGTCGGCGGCCGCCTGGCCCTGTGGGGGCGGCGGCTCATGGGCGAAGCGCTCAGCCAGGCGCAGACCGTCGTCGCCGAGCGCGACGCGCTGAGCACCGTGCTGGTCGGCGGTGTCGATCATCCCGGCATGGACCTGGCCGGCATCGGTCGTATGTTCACCCGCCTCACCGAGGCCCACGCCGCCCGCATGGAGAAGCTCGGCCTGGCCGCCTGACCGTCGAGCGGTGACCTGGTCGCCCATCAGGCGGTTGGGCGGTGACCTGGTCGCCCATCAGGCGGCCGGAAGGGCGATTCAGTCACCGCGCCGTGGCGGGAAGGGCGACCACGTCACCGCCCGGAGCTCAGGAACCCCGCAGCTCCGCGGCGCGTTGCTCGAGCTGACGGCGTTCCTGCTCGGTCGGCGCGAGCTCGATCGCCTGCTCGAGGGCGATCAGCGCCTCCTCGTGCAGCCCCGCCCGGCTGAGCAGGTCACCGCGAGCGGCTGCGACGAGGTAGTGACCGGCGAGCCGGGAGTCCTCGGCGGCGGACTCGAGCGCGGCGAGGCCGGCCAGGGCACCGTCGCTCATCCCGACGGCGACCGCTCGGTTGAGCGCGATCACCGGCGAGGGAGCGATGTCGAGCAGCTCGTCGTACAGGGCGACGATCGCGGGCCAGTCGGTCTCCGCCGCCGACGGCGCGGTGGCATGTGCAGCGGCAATGTCGGCCTGTACGCCATAGGGACCGCGCACGGTCCAGCGGTGCCGGAGCAGGGCCGCACCCTCGTCGATCTCGTCGCGGTGCCATCGCGACCGGTCCTGGTGCTCGAGCGTCACCCGCTCACCATCGACCTCGCGCGCATCGCGTCGCGCGTGCTGCAACAGCATCAGCGCGAGCAACGCCCGCGTCTCGTCGGAGTCGGGCAACAGCATGACAAGGAGGCGGCCGAGCCGGATCGCCTCGTCCGCGAGCGAACGCGCGCTCGTCGCGTAGCCCTCGGTGAACACGAGATAGACCACGGCCAGGACGCCGTCGACGCGCTCGGCCAAGTCGTCGGTCGGCACGCGATAGGGGATCCCGGCGTGCGTGATCTTGTTCTTCGCCCGCAGGAGCCGCTGCCCCATCGTGGCCTCCGACGTGAGGAACGCCCGGCCGATCGCCTCGGTCGACAGCCCCGACACGACCTTCAGCGTCAGCGCGACCCGCGCCTCGAGCGCGAGCGCGGGGTGGCAGCACGTGAACACCAGCCGGAGCCGGTCGTCGCCCATCGGTGACGGATCGGTGTAGTCGTCGCTCAGCTCTTCGATGACGGCCACCTCGGCGAGCTTGCCCCGCTCGACCTGGGCGCGCCGCAGCACGTCGATGGCCCGTCGCCGCGCCGTGGCGGTGAGCCACGCGGCCGGATTGGCGGGTACGCCGTCGCGCGGCCAGGTGAGCAGGGCACGTTCTGCTGCGTCGGACACCACGTCCTCGGCGAGGTCCCAGTCTCCGGTCGTACGGATGAGGGACGCGACGATGCGCAGCCGCTGCTCCGCCAGGGCATCGGCGAGCGCGCGAGCGACCTCGTCCGCCGCGCCCTCGCTCACGTCAGCCTTCGTACGGCCAGAACGGCCGGACCTCGATGGTCCCGGCCGCGGACATGGGGTGGGTCGACGCGATCGCGATGGCCTCGTCGAGGTCGTCGCACTCGAGGATGTCGAATCCGGCGATCCATTCGCGCGTCTCGGTGAACGGCCCGTCGGTGATCAGGAGCTCACCGCCACGGCGGCGGATCGTCGTGGCGGACTCGGGCGGGCGCAGTCGCTGGCCGTCCAGCCGCTTGCCGCTACCGTCGTGCTTGGCCACCCAGTCCTCGACCGGGTCGACGGCCGGGTCGGACGGCCGGTCGGCGGCGTCGGGATCGCTGACGATCAACATCATGTACTTCATGCCTGCTCCTTGGGTCGGATTCATCGTCGTACATCAGGACGACGAACGGGACCCCTGGGAATCCGACAGGATCTGCTCGACGACCGACGACTTCTCGTCGGCGTAGTCCTGCACGCGCTCCCAGTGCTGCGCGGCCAGGCGTTGCTTGGTGGCGAGATAGCGCTCGAACGACTCCGGATCCGTGCGGAGGCGGTCGCGGAACGTGATCATCCGGTCGTGCTCAGGAGAGCCGGTCGTGAAGACGTGCAGGTTGACCCGCGGCTCGGCCAGCCGCAGCAGCCGGTGCTGGTGCCAGCCGCGCTCGCGGAGGTGGAGGACGTAGCCGATGCCCTCGAGCGCCGGGACGTACGCGGGCTCGTCGGCGCTGTCCACGACGAGCAGGTTGATGTCGATGATCGGCTTGGCCGGCAGCCCAGGGACCGAGGTCGAGCCGACGTGCTCGACCGCCGTGGCGACCGGGCCCAATGCCGTACGAATGCCGGTCGCCAGGGTCTCGAACGTCGCGGGCCACTGCGGGTCGTACGGGGACAGCTCGATCGTGCCGTCCACCCGCGACGGGGGCAGGAGGTACTCGACGGCGTCGTCCGACACGGCTAGCCCTCGAGCAGGACGCCGGACTGGCGGAACGCCGCCACGACGTCGTCGACGACTCCGTTGAACTGCTTGACCGCCTTGGCGCGGCCCATGAGGCCGCCGGACACGCCGACTGAAGGGCGGGTCAACCGGACGACGGTGCCCGCGTCGATCGCGTGCAAGGCCAGGCCGGCCTGCAGGTGTGGCGCGAAGCCACCGAGCAGGAGCTGCTTGCCCTTGCTGCCCTTCTCGGCGGTGCCGGACCACTCGTCGTGCCAGGTGACGGAGAACCCACGGCTCTCCAGCGCCTGCACGACCGATGCCCGCGCCTGGGCGGGATCGCCGCTGACGGCGATCTCCCGGGTGTCGACCGGCTCGGCCATCGCGCGACCTACTTGGAGGCGGCGGTGACGGCTTCGCTCGCGGCGAGGCCGAAGCCGACCTTGCGGCCGAGGTCCGAGGTGAAGTCGAGGTAGGCGACCTTGCTGGCCGGGACTGCGACCGTACGACCCTTGTCGTCGGTCAGGGTGAACACGGTGTCGTCCTTGAGGGCGGTGTCGAGCGCCTTGAGCACGGCATCGGGCGCCGACTCGGTTGCCACTGACAGCTCACGGGCGGCGTGCTGCACGCCGATCTTGACCTCCACGGTCACTCATCTCCTTTGATGTCATCTTCGTTGCGGGGGAATGCGCCGATGCCGCGCCAGGCGAGGCCGGCGACGAGCTGGACGGCTTCGCTGCGGGTCAGGGTCGAGTCCTGCGACAGCCAGTTGCGGGCGCCGACGTGGCCCATGCCGACGAGGCTGACGGCGAGCAGGTGTGACGAGGCGACGGGCAGGCCGGTGTCCTCGCGGATGACCTCGGCGATCGCGGAGGCCGACTCCTCGATGACGCGATCGATCTGCTCGCGTACGGACGGATCGCTCGTGAGGTCGGACTCGAACACCAGTCGGAACGCGGCACCCTGGTCGGCGACGTAGTCGTACCAGAGCTCCATCGTGGCCCGGACGCGCTTGCGGTTGTCGGTCGTCGACGCGAGGGCGGTCTTGACGCCGTCGATCACGGTGTCGCACGAGGTCTCGAGCAGCGCGAGGTAGAGGTCGAGCTTGCCGGGGAAGTGCTGGTAGAGCACGGGCTTGGAGACGCCCGCACGCTCGGCGATCTCGTCCATCGACGCGGAGTGGTAGCCCTGCTCGACGAACACCTCGAGCGCGACCTCGAGCAGCTGAGCGCGACGCGCGGTGCGCGGCAGGCGGCTCGTGCGCGGACGCAGCGGGGTGGTTTCGGTCACGGGCCCAGCCTAGTGGGTGATGCCCGGCATCCGGACGCCCGCCGGGGCCGTTGGCCGTACGGGGAACAATGGAACGTACGTGCGGTGTTATGCCGCCAGAACCGTTTGCAGCTCAGCTTGCACAGAGGAGAACCCGTGGTCGCCCCACTCGTGGAACCCGCCGACGAACTGACCATCGACGAGGTACGCCGCTACAGCCGGCACCTGATCATCCCCGACGTCGGGATGACGGGCCAGAAGCGGCTCAAGAACGCCAAGGTGCTCGTCATCGGCGCCGGCGGGCTCGGCAGCCCCGCGTTGCTCTACCTCGCGGCGGCAGGTGTCGGCACGCTCGGCATCATCGACGACGACGTCGTGGACGAGTCCAACCTGCAGCGCCAGGTCATCCATGGGCAGTCCGACATCGACAAGCCCAAGGTCGACTCGGCCGCGGAATCGGTCGCCGAAATCAACCCGTACGTCACGGTCATCAAGCACCACGTGCGGCTCGACACCGACAACGTGCTCGACATCTTCAGCCAGTACGACCTGATCGTCGACGGCACCGACAACTTCGCGACGCGCTACCTCGTCAACGACGCGGCCGTGCTGCTCGGCAAGCCGTACGTCTGGGGCTCGATCTACCGGTTCGAGGGCCAGGTGTCGGTGTTCTGGGCGCAGGAGGGGCCGCAGTACCGCGATCTCTATCCCGAGCCGCCGCCGCCGGGCATGGTCCCGTCGTGCGCCGAGGGTGGCGTGCTGGGCGTGCTGTGCGCGTCGATCGGCTCGATCATGGTCACCGAGGCGATCAAGCTCATCACCGGCATCGGCGACCCGCTGATCGGCCGGCTGATGGTCTATGACGCGCTCGAGATGCGCTACTCGACCCTCAACATCCGGCGCGATCCCACGGGCGTGCCGATCACGGGTCTGATGGATGACTACGAGGCGTTCTGCGGCGCGATCAGCGAGGAAGCCGCCGACGCGGCGGCCGACTCGACGATCTCGGTGACGACGCTCGACGGCTGGCTCAAGGAGCGCAACGACGGCGGGCGCGACTTCGTGCTGGTCGACGTACGCGAGCCCAATGAGTACGAGATCAACAAGATCCCCGGCTCGATCCTGATCCCCAAGGGCGAGTTCCTCAACGGCAACGCGCTGGAGCAGCTGCCCGACGACAAGCAGATCGTCCTGCACTGCAAGTCCGGCGTACGTTCGGCCGAGGCGCTCGCGGTGCTCAAGGGTGCGGGCTACAAGGACTCCGTGCACGTGGGTGGCGGTGTCGTGGCGTGGGTCAACCAGATCGACCCGAGCCAGCCCTCGTACTGACCTCCGTTCCCGCTGAGCCTGACGTTTCTGTTGCGACACGCCGTGCCGCACCAACAGAAACGTCAGGCTCAGCGCGTAGGAAAGCCTCATGGATCGTGAGTTCGTCGAGCGCGTGCTCGACCTCGTGGAGCGGATCCCGCTGGGCCGCGCCGTGTCGTACGGCGCGATCGCCGAGCACCTCGCCGCCGGTTATGGTCCGCGCTACGTCGGCCGGGTCATGGCGATGGAAGGGCACGCCGTGCCGTGGTGGCGGGTCGTCCGCGCCGACGGAGCGATGGCGCCGCCCCTGATGCCCGAGGCGCAGGTGCACTGGCTCGAGGAGAGCACGCCCGTGCGCAACGGCCGGGTCGACATGAAGAACGCCGCGTGGGACTTCGCCGACTGAGTGTCCGCCCCGTCTGGTGAGATGGGGACATGCCGGTCGAGTACGTGTTGGACAAGCCGAGCGTCGAGCCCGTCGTCGCTCCGGTGCTCGACGACAGCCAGCGCGCCGTGATCGAGCACATGACCGACATCGGCGGGCCGCTGCAGGTGCTGGCCGGGCCGGGCGCGGGCAAGACCACGACGCTCGTCGAGCTGGTCGTCGACCGGATCGAGCAGGGCGGGTTGTCGCCGGACGAGGTCCTGGTGCTCACGTTCAGCCGCAAGGCCGCGCAGGAGCTGCGCGCGCGCATCGCCCGGCGACTGGCTCGCACCACGGCCACCACGGCGGCCATGACCTTTCACTCGTTCTGCTACGCGTTGCTGCGATCAGAGCAGGACGCCAGTGGCTTCGCCCAGCCGCTTCGTCTGCTCAGCGCCCCGGAGCAGGACGCCGTCATCTCCGAGGTCCTGGCCGGCACGGACCCTGAGCAGTGGCCTGCTGCGATGCGGCCCGCTTTGCGTACCCGCGGTCTCGCCAGCGAGCTCCGCACCCTCATCGCCGCCGCGCGGGCCAACGGGATGGATGATGTCGACCTGCTTCGTGTTGCTGATTCGGCTGGTCGCGGCGACTGGCGCGCAGCGGCTGAGTTCTTCGACGAGCTGACGGCCGTGGCCGCGCTGGCCCACACGATCGACCACACCGATCTCATCTTCGAGGCGGTCAAGACGCTCAACGATCCCGCCATCCGTGACCGGTGGCGTTCTCGCCTGCGACTCATCGTCGTCGACGAGTATCAGGACACCGACCCGCTCCAGGTCGAGCTGCTGCAGGCCCTCGCAGGAGACGGCCGCGATCTGGTCGTCGTGGGCGATCCCTATCAGTCCATCTACGGATTCCGTGGAGCCGATGTGCGCGGCATCATCGATTTCCCCGATCAGTTCGCGACCGCGGCGGGGCCCGCGCCGCGGCTCACCCTCGGCTACACCAATCGCTACGGGACGGTGATCGCCGCGGCCGTACGCTCGGTGGTCGACAAGCGTGGCGCGCTCGGCGCCGTCGACGGCACGGCGTTCGAGGCGCTGCGCAGCCCGACCAGCCGCGCCAGCGACCCCGGCTCCGTGCAGGTGGGCACGTTCTCCTCGCC
Organism: Aeromicrobium ginsengisoli; assembly: GCF_004134905.2. Classification (GTDB taxonomy): domain Bacteria; phylum Actinomycetota; class Actinomycetes; order Propionibacteriales; family Nocardioidaceae; genus Aeromicrobium; species Aeromicrobium ginsengisoli. The sequence goes on from NZ_SDPQ02000002.1 coordinate 537,470, forward strand.
CACAGCCGAGGCCGAGCACATCGCGCTGCTGCTGCGGCAGGCGCACCTGCACGACGGTGTGCCGTGGCGCGACATGGCGGTGCTCGTACGTTCAGGGCTGCACCTGGGCCGTCTGCAACGGGCACTCACGGCCGCCGGCGTACCGGTGGAGGTCGCCGGCGACGAGTTGCCGCTCGCGGCCGAACCAGCGGTGCGCACGCTGCTCGCAGCGTTGCATGCTGCCGATGCGCTCAACCGCGGTGAGCACCTTGCCCCAGACGTCGCGCATGCCTTGCTCACCGGCCCGCTCGGTCATCTCGACGCGGCGGCGGTGCGTCGGCTCGGCCGAGCCTTGCGCAAGCACGCAGCTGCGGCCGGCGAGCAGCCGCGTGCCTCTCGGCTGCTGATCGCCGAGGCGATCGGCGACCCGGTCTTCCTGTCGACGCTCGACACGGCAGGCCCCACCAGCCGGGCGGTCGACGCCGCAGCCCGGCTCGCTGCCCTGTTGCGCACGGCGGCCGATCAGATCTCCACGGGTGAGTCCGCCGAGCAGGTGCTCTGGACGGTATGGGACGGCACGAGGTGGCCGACCCGGCTGCAGGCCGATGCCGAGAGTGACGGTGATGGCGCACCGCAGGCCAATCACGACCTCGACGCCGTGTGTGCGCTGTTCGCGGAGGCTGCCAGGGCCGAGGAGCGTGATGCCCGGCGCTCCGTCACCGAGGTCACGCGGGCGCTCGAGGAGCAGCAGATCCCAGGCGACACGATCGCCCAGAGCGGTGACTCGGGCGAAGCGGTCCAGGTCATGACAGCTCATCGGTCCAAGGGACTGGAATGGCCGCTCGTGGTGGTCGCTGCCGTGCAGGACGGTGAGTGGCCCGACGTCCGTGGTCGCGGCAGTCTGTTGCAGGGCGACCGGCTCTCAAGGGACGGCGTCCTGCCGCCGCCTTCGCCGTGGGCGGCAGCCGCCGAGGAGCGTCGCCTGTTCTACGTGGCGTGCAGCCGCGCCCGGTCACGCCTGGTCGTGACCGCGGTTGCCAGCGGGTCCGACGAGGGGGACCAGCCGTCGCGGTTCCTCGGCGAGCTGCACGCGCACGTCAACGGTGAGTCGGATCGACGGGTGCGCACCCTGCCGTCGGCGCTGGCCCGACCCACCCGCACGCTCTCGCTGCGTGGGGCGATCGCCGAGCTGAGACGCATCGGTGAGTCGACCACGGACCCCGAGGTTCGCGAGCGCGTCGCGGCCAGGTTGGCGCAGCTCGCGACGGTTCCGGCTGCCCGCTCAGCCCATCCCGACCGCTGGTGGGGTCTGGCCGAGCGCACCACCAACGACACACCCTTGCGTGACCCCGACGAGCCGTTGCAGCTCTCCGGAAGCCAGATGGACCGGCTGTCCAAGTGCACGCTGCAGTGGTTCCTCAACCACGAGGCCAAGGGCGAGCGCGGCACGTCCGCCGCACAGGGATTCGGCTCCATCGTCCACGCGCTCGCAGCCCAGACGTTCCTCGACGGTGTCGAGCCCGACGTCGACGAGATGGCCGCGCACCTCGATGACGTCTGGGGCGTGCTCGGACTGCCCGAATGGATCAGCGCGCGCGAGCGGGAGGCCGCGATCGAGGCACTCGGGCGCTTCGTGCAGTGGCATCGGAGCAATCCTCGCGAGGTGATCGCGGTGGAGCACGCGTTCAACGTCGTGCTCGACGTGGACGGTCGCGACGTCCGCCTCACGGGTTCGATGGACCGGGTGGAGCTGGGCGACGACGGAGTCCACGTGATCGACCTCAAGACGTCCAAGAATCCCCCCAGTGGTCCGCAGGTCGCGACGAACGCCCAGCTCGGGCTCTACCAGGTTGCGGTGGACGCGGGCGCGACCAGCGAGCTGGCCCCGGGCGCCGGAGCGGCCGGTGCGGAGCTCGTCCAGCTCCGCACCGACGCCCCTCGGACGGTGGGAGTGCCCAAGGTGCAGCCGCAACCCGGGCCGTCTCCGGAGCAACCGTTCTTCGCCGTGGAGCAGCTGCGCCAGGCCGTGCGGGACATCGGCGCCGAGCAGCTCAGTGCGGTCAGGGACGACAAGGAGCAGTGCAAGTACTGCGACTTCACCCATGTGTGCCCGGCCAGGGACTCCGGCGCCTCGATCCTCGGAGGACAGGCATGACCGGGCTCGTACGCGACGAGGCGCACCTGCGTGAGCTGCTCGGCATCGACTTCACCGGACCACAGATGGCGGCCATCACGGCCGGCCTCGACCGGCCCAGTGCGATCATCGCCGGCGCCGGCTCAGGCAAGACGACCGTCATGGCCGCGCGCGTGGTGTGGCTGGTCGGCCACGAGGGCATCGCGCCCGAACGCATCCTGGGCCTGACGTTCACCAACAAGGCGGCGGCCGAGCTCGGCCAACGCATTCGCGCGAGCATCGATCTGCTGGGCGTCGATCACGAGCTGCTCGGCTGGGGCGACCCGACCGCATCCACCTATCACGCGTTCGCGGGCTCCCTGATCGCCGAGCACGGTCTCCGCCTCGGCATCGAGCCCGACCTGCGGGTGGTCACCGACGCCACACGGTTCCAACGAGCCGCGCGCGCCATCGAGTCCTACTCCGGCCCCCTGGCGCACGTCACGACCCACGTCCCGACGCTGATCGGGCAGGTCATGGCCCTCGACGCCGAGCTGTCCGAGCACCTGGTGGACACCGGCGACCTTCGCGACTTCGACCGCACGATCATCGCCCGCCACGACCCGGCCGCCAAGCTCGTCGCCGTCGTACGCGACGCGGCCGGCACGGCTCGGACCCGCACCGACCTGAGCCGGCTCGTCGACGCCTACCGCGAGCTGAAGAGTGCTGACGGGGTCATCGACTTCTCGGACCAGATGGCGTGGGGTGCGCGCCTGGCGGCCGTTCCGGAGGTCCAGAGCGCGATGCGCGAGGCGTACGACGTGGTGCTCCTCGACGAGTACCAAGACACCTCCGTCGCGCAACGGGACCTGCTGATCGCCCTGTTCACGGGTCTTCCCGTCACGGCGGTCGGCGACCCGGCTCAGGGCATCTACGGCTGGCGGGGCGCCGCCACGGGCAACCTCGAGGAGTTTCTCGACGACTTCCCGGCAGGTGACCAGACCCGCGGCCGGCTGTTCTCGCTCACCGAGACGCGCCGGTGTGCTCCCACCGTCATCGACGCAGCCAACGACATTGCGGCGGAGTTCTACCTGACGTCCAAGGTCGTGGAACCTCTGACGTCGGCCAAGCCGCCGAGCGGGCGCGTCGACGTCGCGCTGCACCACACGGTCGACGAGGAGATCGAGGCGATGGTCGCCGAGGTGGCGCGCACTCACGCCGCCGGCGTCCCCCTTCGACGCATCGCGATCCTGGTGCGGGTGGCGCGCGAGAACGGTGCGATCGTGTCTGCCCTGCGGCGCGCTGGGATCCCGTTCGAGATCGTCGGCCTCAAGGGTCTGCTCGACCAGCCCGAGGTGGTGGATGTGCTGTCCCTGCTCGAGGTCGTCGACGACGTCACGGCCAACCCGGCGATGCTCCGGCTGCTGACCGGCGCTCGCTACAACATCGGGCCGCGCGACCTGGCACTGCTGGGCCGACGCGCTCGACAGCTCACCGGCAGTCGTACGTCGAACGACCGTGCCTCGCTGGCCGAAGAGCTCGCGCACGCCGTGGAAGGCACGGATCCCACCGAGATCGTCGCGCTGGCCGATGCCCTCGAGGACCTCGGCGATCTGCCGTACTCCGACGAAGCGCGTCGCCGGTTCACGGAGCTGTCGGGTCTGATCACCGGCATTCGCCGGCACAGCAGCGAGCCACTCATCGAGCTGGCCCGGCGTGCGGTGCGCGCGCTCGACCTCGACATCGAGCTCGATGCCGGGCAGGTGACCGGTGGGGCCGACAACCTCGCGTTGTTCTTCGACGCGGTGGCCGCATACGGCGAGGCCGACCGCTTCGCGTCGCTGTCAGGCCTGATCGCCTATCTCGACGCCGAGGACTTCCACAACGAAGGCATGGAGGTGTCGACGCCGTCCGAGAGCGAGTCGATCAAGCTGCTCACGATTCACCGCGCCAAGGGCCTGGAGTGGCACACCGTGTTCGTGCCGCTTGTCTCGGGCACCGTGTTCCCACCCAACCGAGGGCGGGACAAATGGGTCAGCACGGCCAAGGTGCTGCCCGGTCCGTTGCGCGGCGACGCCGCGAGCCTGCCGGAGATGGTCGACTGGACACCGAGCGGCAAGAAGTCGTACGACATCGAGATGAGGGCCGAGGCCGACATGGAGGAGCGCCGACTCGCCTACGTCGCCTACACGCGAGCTGAGGAACGGCTGGTCGTCTCCGGCCACCACTGGGGCCGCACCCAGCAGAAGCCGCTCGGCCCGTCCGAATACCTCGAGCAGACGCGCAGATGGCTCGCCGATCGCGGCGTGGAGCCGTTGGTGTGGGCCGAGGCGCCCGCCGATGATGAGACCAACCCGCACCTCGTCCAGGTCGACGGCGTGCCGTGGCCCGTGCACCCGGCACCGCTGGCGGGCCGGCGTGCGCTGGCAGAGCGCGTGCACGCGCACCTCGAGGGAGACGCCGACCAACCCGGCGAGATCGCCGACCCGCTGGTTGCGGCGCGCCTCGACGAGCTCGATGCCGACGTGGAGCTGTTGACCACCGAGGCGGCGGCAATGGCGGCGGAGCAACGTCGCGTGGAGCTGCCCGCGACGGTGTCGACGACATCGATGCTGGGCCTGGCCAACGACGAGCAGGCTTTCGTACGTCAGCTGGCACGTCCCATGCCACGTCGTCCGTCGCCGGCGGCGCGGTTCGGCACCCGGTTCCATGCCTGGGTCGAAGCGCACTACGGCCAGCAGGTGCTGCTCGACCCGAGCGAGCTGCCCGGGCAGGGTGATGCCGACTTGTCCTCTGACGCGGAGCTCGATGACGCGATCGAGAAGTTCCGTCAGGGACCTTACGGCGACCGCGAGCCCTACGCGATCGAGGCGCCGTTCTCGATCGTGCTCGGCGGGCAGCAGGTCATCGGTCGCATCGATGCGGTGTTCCAGACACCCGACGGCTTCGAGGTCGTCGACTGGAAGACCAACAAGCAGGCCACGGCAGACGAGCTCCAGCTCGCGATCTATCGCCTCGCCTGGGCCGAGCTGCATGGCGTCGATCTGGCCCGCGTCGACGCGGTGTTCTACTACGTACGCCTCGGTGAGGTGAAGCGGTTCGACGATCTCCCCGACCGCATCGAGCTCGAGAAGAGGCTCGGTCTAGCGTAGAAGCGTGGACTTCGCCTTCGACCGTACCCAGCACGACCGCGCCGGCCATCTGCGCAAGGACGACGCCTGGCGCACCCCGGACGTACGCGTCATGGTCATCGGCGGCGAGCACGTCGCGACCGTCGGCGGCGTCGGCATCCGCTGGCTGAGCCTCGACGAGGCGCCGGACGGCGCGTGGATCTTCCTCGGCATCAAGGACGGCGTCCGCTACGCCGCGGTCATGGTCGACCGGGTGCCCGACGCGCTCGAACCGGTGAGCCTGCGCACGCTCGGTCCGACGATGGCGCCTGACGAGGCATCCCTCGGAGTGCACGCGGTCGGCATCGCTCGCTGGCACGAGCACCACCGGTTCTGCGCCAACTGCGGCCAGCCGACCGACCTGGCCGAGGCGGGGCACGTCCGCATCTGCCCCGCCTGCGGCACGCATCACTTCCCGCGCACGGATCCTGCGGTCATCATGCTCATCACCGACGGTGACGACCGGGCGCTGCTGGGTCGCGGGCAGCAGTGGCCCGAGGGCCGGTTCTCGACCCTGGCCGGGTTCGTCGAGCCGGGGGAGTCGCTCGACGACGCCGTACGCCGTGAGGTGCTGGAGGAGGTCGGCATCCAGGTCGGTGAGGTCACGTACGCCGGCAGCCAGCCGTGGCCGTTCCCGTCGAGCCTCATGCTGGGGTTCTTCGGCCAGGCGCTGTCATCGGACATCACGATCGACGAGAACGAGATCGCCGAGGCGCGCTGGTTCACCCGCGACGACGTCACGCAGATGACGGCGGCCAGCGAAATGCTGCTCCCGCCCAACGTGTCGATCTCACGATGGTTGCTCCAGAAGTGGCACGGAGGAACCATCAGCGGCCGCTGGACCTAGGCCAGAGCCAGCTGCGCCTTCACCTGGGCGACGGACGGGTTGGTCAGCGCCGTGCCGTCGGCGAACACCAGCGTGGGTACGGTCTGGTTGCCGTTGTTGGCCTGCTCGACGATGAACGCGGCCTCGGGCACCTGCTCGATGTCGACCTCGTCGAAGGCGATGCCCTCGCGCTTGAGCTGGCCCTTGAGCCGGTGGCAGTACCCGCACCACGGAGTGGAGTACATCGTGAACGTGCCCGACATGGAGTGTCTCCTTCGACGACTAGTCTTGATGATCTCAACATCATTGCCACTTCAACCATTCCATGAGGAGCTTGCGTGCCCAGTGCCGACGACCTGTTGACGGGGCTCGATCCTGAGCAGCGTGAGGTCGCGCAGGCGCTGAGAGGGCCGGTCAGCGTCGTCGCGGGCGCCGGCACCGGCAAGACCCGCGCCATCACGCACCGCATGGCGTACGGCGTGGCGACCGGCGTCTACAAGCCCACCGAAGTGCTCGCCGTGACGTTCACGACCCGGGCCGCCGGCGAGATGCGGACCCGCCTGCGCCAGCTCGGTGCCGACGGTGTCCAGGCGCGCACGTTCCACTCCGCGGCGCTGCGGCAGGCTCGCTACTTCTGGCCCCAGGTTTATGGCGGCGAGTTCCCCGAGGTCACGGCCTCCAAGTTTGCCCTGGTCGCCGAGGCCGCACGTCGCCTCAACATCCGCACCGACACCCCGCTGCTGCGCGACCTGTCGTCGGAGATCGAGTGGGCCAAGGTCTCCAACATCCGTCCCGCCGCCTACTCCGCCGCGGCCGGCCCCGCCCGCCGCCAGGTCGCCGACCTCGACCACCCCACGGTCGGCAACATCATGACGGCCTACGAGGACGTCAAGCGCGATCGCGGCCGCATCGACATGGAGGACATCCTCCTGATCACCGCAGCGATCCTCGCCGACGACGAGCGCATTGCCGCGCAGGTCCGTCAGCAATACCGCTGGTTCGTGGTCGACGAGTTCCAGGACGTCAACCCGCTCCAGTCGACCCTGCTCGAGCTCTGGCTCGGTGGCCGCAACGACATCTGCGTCGTCGGCGACCCGCGTCAGACGATCTACTCGTTCGCCGGTGCCTCGCCCGAGATCCTCAGCTCGTTCGGCCGCCGCCACGAGGGCGCCCAGCGCATCGAGCTCGTCCGCAACTACCGCTCGACGCCGCAGATCGTCGCTGCCGCCAACGCGGTGTTCAGTCGCACCAACGGCACCGAAGGCGTACGCCTGCAGTCCCAGCAGGAGCCCGGCGACCCGGTGACCTACATCGGGTTCCCCGACGAGCAGGCCGAGGCCGCCGCGGTCGCGAGCGAGATCGCGCTGCTCCACCGCCGTGGCGTCTCCTACAAGGAGATGGCGATCCTGTTCCGCATCAACGCCCAGTCCGAGGCGTTCGAGGAGGCGCTCGGTGAGCACGGCATCCCTTACGTGCTGCGAGGCGTCGAGGGCTTCTTCCGCCGTGCCGAAGTCCGCCAGGCCGTGACGCTGCTGCGTGGAGCGGCCCGCGGTGGCGAGGGCGGCGGCGAGCTGGTTCAGGAGGTGCGGGCGATCTTCGCCGCGATGGGCCACACCGACGAGCCGCCCAACGGTGCCGGCGCCGTTCGTGATCGCTGGGAGTCGCTCCACGCGATCGTCTCGATGGCCGCCGAGCTCGTCGAGTCCGACTCCGCCGCCGACCTCACGGCGCTCGTCGCCGACCTCGACCGCCGCGCCGACCAGGCCCACGCGCCCGCAGCCGACGGCGTCACGCTGGCGACGCTGCACTCGGCCAAGGGCCTCGAGTGGGACGCCGTGTTCTGCGTCGGCATGCACGAGGGCATGATGCCGAGCGTCCACGCCGACACCCCCACGGCGGTCGAAGAAGAGCGCCGACTGTTCTATGTCGGCCTCACCCGGGCCCGCCACGACCTGATGATCTCGTGGGCCGTGACCCGCAATCGCGGCGGCCGCGGCAACCGTCGCCCCACCCGCTTCCTCGATCCGCTGCTGCCCGCCGACCACGAGGCCCGGCAGACCGCGCGCCAGCCTCGTGAGCGCAAGGTCGCCAAGTGCCGGGTGTGCAACACGGTCCTGGCCGTCGCCGACCGCAAGCGCGGCCGGTGCGAGGACTGCCCGGCAACCTACGACGAGGAGCTCTACGAGCAGCTGCGTTCGTGGCGCACCGAGCAGGCCACCGAGCAGGGCAAGCCGGCCTACGTGATCTTCACCGACGCGACGCTGCAGTCGATCGCCGAGGTCAAGCCCGCCGACCCCGACGCGCTTGCCAAGGTCCCCGGCATCGGCCCGGCCAAACTCGAGAAGTACGCCGACTCCGTGCTCGAGCTGATCCGGGCGAAGTAGGTCGTTCTCGCGGGGTGCCTTGAGGTCCTTGAGCTTGTCGAAAGGACTCTTCCCACGTTGGGTGGTCAGCTCACCGGGTCTCGTCATCTGATGCCTTCGGCATGACGCGCTCGACCTGCCTCGGGCGTTCGCTCGCAGCGCTCGCTCAACCCTCGGCAAACCCGGGGAGGGACTCCTCGAGGATCGCGCGGAAGGGAGCCGTGGCGCCGAGCTGGCTGAGCACGCCGATGCCGCCGATCCACACGCGGTGGATCAGCAGATACTGCGGCGGCAGGTTGATCTTCATCGCCGTGCCCATGCCCTCCGACGTCAGCGCACTCACCCGCAAGGTCTGCGCCCGCATCCACTCACGGCTGAACGTGAACCGCTCGACGCTCGCCGGCTCGACGAACGGGCCGATGTAGCGGGCGATCGTGTCGGCATCCAGGTCGGTGGTGTGCTTGACGAATCCTTCGTCGCGCAACCCTTCGAGCACCAGGTCGTAGTCACCGGCGACCGCGTGGCGGAGCAGCCGGCCCACCGGCTCCGGGAGCCCGTCCGGTAGGCGCGCCACGGCGCCGTAGTCAACGACACCGAGCCGGCCGTCGGGCATGACGCGGAAGTTGCCGGGGTGCGGGTCGGCGTGCAGCATGCCGGTGCGCATCGGGCCGGCGAACAGGAACCTGACGTACGCCTCGCCGTAGCGGTCCCGCTCCTCCTGCGTGCCTTCGGTGATGACCTGCGCCAACGAGTGATCGCTCTCGAGCCAGGTCGAGACGAGGGCGTGCTCGGTGTAGGCCAGGACGTCCGCGACGACGATCTCGGGATCGCCCTCGAACTCCGCGGCGAACACGCTCTGCGCCCCGGCCTCCAGGTTGTAGTCGAGCTCCTCGGCGACCCGGTCCTGCAGCTCCTGCACCAGCGGCTTGACGTCGAGGGCCGGCGCCAGTGTGCCGAACAGCCGCGCCAGACGGGCGATCTGCTTGAGGTCGGCGGTCAGCGCCTTGGCGGCACCGGGGTACTGCAGCTTGACCGCCACGTCCTGGCCGTCGGCCCACACCGCGCGGTGCACCTGGCCGATCGAGGCCGACGCGGCCGGCTTGTCCTCGAACGAGATGAACTGCTGCCGCCAGTCGGCGCCGAACTCCTCGGCCATGACCCGGTGCACCGTGTCCGGTGGCATGGGTGGGGCCGAGTCCTGCAGCTTGACGAGTGTCTCGCGGTAGGGCCCGATGAACTCCTCAGGCAACGCGGCCTCGAAGATGCTCATGGCCTGGCCGAACTTCATCGCGCCGCCCTTGAGCTGGCCGAGCACCGAGAAGATCTGGTCGGCCGTGCGTCGTTGCACCTCGTTGAGCACGACGTTCGCGGGCGCGCCGACCATGCGCTTGCCGAGCCCCAGGGTCGTACGCCCGGCGAAGCCGACCGGGAGCGAGGCGAGGCGGGCGGTGCGCATGAACGCGCTGCCGGTCAGCGGTCGGCCCTTCGGCTCGCCCTTGCCGGGCGAGCCGGCCTGGTCCGGCCCATCGGGCCGGTCGGGAGTCTTGGGCACCTCGTCAGGATAGTCGGGCGGTCGCGCTCAGGCCGCCCGAAGCAGATCGCACGTGCAGGCGTGGTGGAAGGCCAGGGGCCAGCTGTCGCGCTCGTCGTGCCCGGGTCCGACGACGAGGCATCGACCGAGGGTGCGGCTGCGCCGGCCGTCGGCGTGGGCCAGCACCTCGACGGCGACCTCCAGCGCTGCGGCGTGGGTCGTGACCGCGTCGACAGCCGGGGGAGTCATGCTCGCGGTGTGACGGCCCAGCTGGTGCACCAGCGCCGGCCACGCGCGGTCCCAGTCCGCCCGGTGCAGGTCGTGACACGACACGCAGGGCGTGTGCCCAGGGCGTACGAGGGGGCCGATGCGCACACGGTCCTCGTCGATCACGATCGGCAGGTGGTCGATGCCCAGCTGTGCCGGTTGCTCGAACACCGTGCGGGCCGGCTCGCCGCACGAGGCGATGACCAGCAGGTCGGGCTGGTCGGGGGCGAACCGGCTGATGCCGGCATCGGCGAGCGTGGACTGGACGATCTCGGTCAGCCGGCGGCTCCCGGCGTCCGCGTGGAGGGCGACCCCGTACGCCTGCCGGTGGCGGAGCCGGGCCGGGTCCTCGCCGCCGAAGTCTGCGTGCCGCGCCTCGGCATCGAGCCCGCGGACATCAGCCGTGCTCCAGCGGGTCGCGTCGAACACGACGCCCGCGGAACGGAGCTCACCGAGGATCTCGACGACCGGCGCCGCGAGCTCGGGGATCGTGTCGCGGGCGAGCGCCGCCAAGCGGTCGACGTCCCGGGCGCCGTCGAAGAGGCGGAGCAGGTCGAGCAGGCCGGGCCGGTCGGCGATGACGATGCCGGGGGAGGTGCCGACCTGCAGGTGCGTGGCGTCTCGTCGCAGGAGTGGTGCACCGGGACGAAGCGCAGGTCGAAAGGCCATGTCGTCAGGGTCGTCGCTCGATGCTGATCCGGCGAACGAGTCGTCCACAGATTCATCGTCGGCTCACGAGGTTTCGTCACCGGGCGCCTTCGGCGCGATCGCTCAACCTGCCTCGACGCTCGCTCGGCCTCGGCAAAGCGGAGGACTCAGCAAAGCGGAGGACCCGACGCGGTGCGTCGGATCCTCCGCAAAACTCGGGGAAGTGCGGGGCCCGGATCCCCGCGGGTGGTTCAGGCCTTACCGAGGATCCGGTTCAGCTTGGTACCACAGACCGGGCAGACGCCCTTGGCCATACGAGTGCCCTTGTCACTGACGTGGACCTCTCCGGACGCCTCGCGCTTTTCCTTGCACTTGACGCAGTAGAACTCGCCACTCCATGTTTCCGACATTGCGGCCTCCTTGCCGATGTGGTGCTAGTCACGTTCAGGGTACGCGTGGGAGTGCCGTTTCACGCTCAGCTGAGCGTAAAGGCGTTCGGCGCGTCGGAATGCCCGAAAACGCTGGTCGGGGCTCGCGTGGGCCCGCCGACACAAAAGAGGCTCCCGACGGAGCTTGCCTTCCCCTTGCGAGCTCCGTCGAGAGCCTCGAATGGGCCTCACGCTAGGGCCGCGAGCGGCTTCCGGCAACCGGTTTCGCGCAACCGTTGTCCACGCCTGTGGATAACAATGGGGACAAGTTGTGGGGAACGCCGAGGAGCCATGTGGACGAGGCAGTGCACAACCTGTGCGTCGACCGCCCCGCACCTGCGGATCTGCCTGTGTGACCAGCCGATTTGTCAGACCCGAGTTGTGGACGGACAAAAGGTGGGTGCCAGCCGATAGGTTTCCAATCATGGGAGACGTGGAGATCCGGCGCAGCGCCCGGCGCAAGCGCACGGTCCGGGCCTATCGCGAGGGCGACAAGACGATCGTCCTGATGCCCGCGCACCTCTCCAAGGCCGAGGAGGAGCGCCACGTGCGCAGCCTCGTCGAGCGGCTCGACCGCCGCGAGCAACGCGTACGCCCGAGCGACGACGACCTCCAGGTCCGCGCCGGCCAGCTGTCCAGCACGTGGCTCGAGGGTCGCGCGGTGCCGCTGTCCGTGCGCTGGGTGTCCAACCAGAACAGCCGATGGGGGTCGTGCACCAGCGCCGATCGCAGCATCCGGCTGTCCGACCGACTCAAGGGCATGCCCGAATGGGTCGTCGACTACGTGCTGCTGCACGAGCTGGCGCACCTCATCGAGTCCAACCACAGCAAGCAGTTCTGGGCGCTCGTCGACGCCTATCCCGACACGGCGAGGGCTAAGGCATTCCTCGAAGGCGTGTCCTGGCAGCAGCGATCAGCTCCCTGACCGAGTCGTCGGTCTCGGCCGGCAACGCGTCGATGCCGAACCACGCCAGGTCGTCCGACTCGTCGCTGATGACGTGCTGCGCCCCGGCAGGAGCCACCGCGACATATTGCACGTCGAGGTGATGGGCCGGCCGGATCGGTCCGCACGGCACCTCGTGCCTGGACAGCAGCACCGGCACCGGGTCGATCACGAGGCCGGCGATCCCGCTCTCCTCGCGACCCTCCCTCAGTGCGGCCTCAGCGAGGGTCGCGTCGTCGGGTTCGCAGTGCCCGCCGGTCTGCAACCACAGCTTGATGATGCGGTGCAACGTCAGCAGGACGCGTGCGTGGTCGGCCGAGAAGATGATTGCGCTCGCCGTCAGGTGATCCGGATGGCACTCGCGGCTCATGGCATCGGCGTACGTCTCGGTGTGCGCGACGTAGAGCCCGCGCAACCGGTCCTGCTCGGCGTCGGGCGCGGTCCAGCCACTCAGCACGCCGTGCGCGTCGTCGCGCAGCGTCACTCGCGGGTGCCGTCAGGCTCGCCGTCGGAGGCCTCGCCGGGATCGTTGTCGAGCAGCTCCCCGAGCGCGGCGTCGAAGTCGTCGTCGCTCTGGGTGCGGTGCTCGCCCTGCGCGAAGCCGAGCGGGTCGTCGAGGTCTGCCGCCGACGGCATCAGGTCGGGGTGGCTCCACACCGCGTCGCGTGCGTCGGGACCCTGCCGGTCACGCAGCGCGGCCCACAGCGTCGTGGCCTCGCGGAGCTTGCGGGGACGCAGCTCCAGGCCGACGAGCGAAGCGAACGTCTGCTCGGCCGGACCACCCGCGGCCCGGCGGCGGCGCATCGCCTCGGCGAGCGGGGCGGCTGCGGGCATACGGTCCTTGGTCGCCTGGGTGACGATCTCGTCGACCCAGCCCTCGATGAACGCGAGCAGGGTCTCGAGGCGGTCGAGCGCCCGCTGCTGCTCAGGGGTGCGCTCGGGCTCGAACAGGCCGCCGGCCAGCGCTTCCTGGATCTCCTCGGGCCGCGACGGGTCGAGGCCCTGGAGCTGCGACTCGATCGCGCCGACGTCGATGCGCGTGCCGCGGCCGAACTCCTCGATCGCGCCGACGAGCGCAGGACGCAGCCAGGGGGAGTGGTGGAACAGGCGGTGGTGCGCGCACTCGCGCAGGACGATGTAGAGGAGCACGTCGGACGCCGGATGCTCGAGACCTTCGCCGAACGCCTCGACGCCCGACGGCAGGACCGCCGCGATGCGCTCGGGTCCGAGCGGGATGCCGATCTCGGTCGACGACACGATCTCGCCGGCAAGACCGCCCAGGGCCTGGCCGACCTGCTGGCCGAACATCGCGCCACCGGCCTGCGACAGCATGCCCATCAGTGGTCCGGCCATGGCCTTGGCCTCTTCGGGGAGCGCCTCGCCCATCGCCTTGACGACATGGGCGGCGATCGGCTCGACGAGCTGCTGCCAGGTGCCGGAGGTCGCCTCGATCCACTCCGCTCTGCTCCACGCCGTCGCGGTCGTGGCGCCGACGGGGATCGAGGTGACGGTGTCGAGCCACGACTCGGCGAGCTGGGCGGCGTCGTCGACCGCGCCCTGCTGTGCCGAGTTGGGCGAGGGATCCGGTCCGGCCGCGGCCACGGTGTGCCGGGCGATGTCCTTGGCCAGGTCGAAGTTGACGCTGCCCTCGTGCGGCGCGAACATCTTCTGCATCTGGCCCATGATCTGGTGCATGTCCATCTCACCGCCGGAGAACGCGCCGAACAGCTGCTCCATGGGCGTGCCCTTGAAGGGGTTGTCGGGCTCGTCGTTCTCGTTCTCGGCCATACGTCAACAGTAGCGACCGGATCCGCCGATCCCACGGGATCGATGTTCGCTCTACGATGAATCCGACATGACTGCCGTACGCCTCCTCGACATCCGCGACGCACCGCTGAGCCTCGACGAGGTCTACGCCGCGGTGACGGATCCGGCGGCGGGTGGCATCTGCGTGTTCATCGGAACGGTCCGTGACCACGACGAGGGCCACGAGGTCTCGGCGCTCGGTTACTCCTCGCACCCGACGGCGCTCGCCCGGTTGCGCGACGTCGCCGATCGCATCGCCGTGGAGTGCGACGTGGTCGCTCTGGCAGGAGTGCATCGCGTCGGTGACCTGGCCGTCGGTGACCTTGCAGTCGTCGTCGCCGCGTCGGCAGCACATCGTGCCCAGGCGTTCGAGGCGTGCCGGAGGCTGATCGACGAGCTCAAGACCGACGTGCCGGTGTGGAAGCACCAGACGTACGCCTCCGGTGACGCCGCGTGGGTCGGCTCTCCGGACGTCCCGGCCGCAGGCGCGCCGGTTGCCGGGACTGACTAGGCTCACCGTGTGTCCGACCCGAACAAGCTGAGCGCTCGCTACACCACGATGGTCGTGGCAGCGCTCTCCTTGATCGTGCTGACGAGCGTGGCGTTCATGGTGCCGGTCCCCTACGTCACGATGAGTCCGGGAGAGCCGTTCAACACGCTCGGCAGCTACAAGACCACCCAGGGCAAGCTGAAGCCGATGTTCACGTTCGGTGCCGGCGTCAAGACCTATCGGACGTCGGGTGCGCTCTACTTCACGACGGTCTCCGTCAGGCGTGCGGACCGCCCGCTGTCTCTGGCCGGTGCCGTGAAGGCCTACATCGACCCCAACAAGGCTGTGGTCCCGAAGGATCTGATCTACCCCGACAACGAGACCGCCGAGCAGTCGACTGCGGAGTCCGCCGCGCAGATGGCCGGCTCCAAGGACTCGTCGAGCGTGGCAGCGCTGCGGGCCGCCGGCTACAAGGTGGGCGAGCGACCGTCTGTCGTGCAGGTCGTCAAGGGTGGCGCTGCCTTCGGCAAGCTCGTGGTCGATGACGTCTTCCTCGACGTCGACGGCACCAAGGTCACGACCCCCGACCAGGTCGTCAAGGCCGTCGGCACGCACAAGCCGGGCGAGACCGTACGCCTGACCGTCGAGCGCCGGGGCAAGCGCGTGGTCGTGCCGGTCGTGACCCGCGCGGACCCCAAGGACAAGAACGTCCCTCGCATCGGCATCTCGATCGGCGTCAAGTACACGTATCCGATCACGGTGACGAACAACGTGGACAGCCGCATCGGCGGGCCCAGCGCCGGCACGATGTTCGCCCTCGCGATCTACGACAAGCTCACCCCGGGCGAGCTCACGGGTGGCCGGAAGATCGCCGGCACGGGTGAGATCGCCGACGACGGCACCGTCGCCCCGATCGGCGGCGTTCGGCAGAAGATGGCCGGTGCGGCCGACAAGGGCGCGACGATCTTCCTCGTGCCCGCCGCCAACTGCGCTGAGGCCACGGATGGTGACGACGACGGGCTCAAACTCGTCAAGATCTCGAACCTCAAGGATGCGATCTCCTCGCTCGAGGCGCTCGCCAAGAACCCCGACGCCAAGGTCCCGTCATGCAGCTGATGCCCGACTCGCCCCTGCGGCAGGCGGCGCTCGAGGTCGAGTCGCACGTCGGAGCCGAGGGCTGGGACCAGCCGCCTCGACTCTTCGCGCTCGTGCCCACCGCCGACCTGATCGCCAAGGAGCCGGGTCTCGCGGATCAGCTCTCCGACGACCCCGCGAGCATGACGCCGGTCGAGCAGGAGCTGCCCGCCGACCGCGAGCTCGAGGACCTGCTGACCGAGATCGTCTGGCCCGAGGCGGTCATCGGCTGCGCGGCCGTCGTCGAGCGCATCATGCTGCCGCCGGAGGCCGAGGCGGCCCTCCCCGACGACCCCGAAGAGCTGCTCGCCGTCGTCGCGGCCCATCCCGATCGCCGCGAGGTGCGACTCGTCGCCGCCGTCGTCCGCGACGGCGGGGCGCACAGCGCCGTACGCGCCAGAGAACCCCATGATGCCGAGCTGCTGGAGGGGCCCGACCTCGTGCCGGGCCTGATCGAACACCTCCGCCGCACTCTGGCATAGAGTCTTGTCACCCCGTCACCAGGAGCCACGTGAGCGACATCTTCGGAACACCCCGCCCCCGCCGGGAGCCACGGCGCGGGCCTGACCGTCGCCAGCGGGTGCTGGTGCCGACCCTCATCACGCTGGCGCTGCTGCTGTTCCTCGGCTCGATCTTCACGAGCGTGTGGACCGATCGCCTGTGGTTCAAGTCGGTCGGCTACAGCGACGTGTTCCGCAGCGTGCTGTTCACCCGGGTCTCGCTGTTCCTCATCATGGGACTGATCTTCGGCCTGTTCGTCATCGCCAACCTCTACATCGCCTATCGCACCCGGCCCGACGCGGCGCCGATGCGGCGTGACGATCCGGCCTATCGCTACCGCCTGGCGCTGACGCCGCTGCTGCGTCCCCTCGCGATCGGCTTCGGCCTCGTGCTCACCGGTTTCGCCGGCTCCGTCGCCGCTGCGCACTGGGACACCTACAAGATGTGGCGCAACAGCACGCCGTTCGGCACCAAGGACGCGCAGTTCCACAAGGACGCCAGCTTCTACGTCTTCGAGTACCCGTGGTGGCGCTTCCTGACGTCGTACTCGTTCGCGCTGATCGTCATCACGGTGCTGGCGGTGCTGTTCCTCAACTACGTCTACGGCGGCATCCGCATCGCTGGTCGCGGCCCCAAGCTGACCCGGGCGGCACAGGTGCACCTCTCGGTCCTGGTCGGCCTCGGCGTGCTGCTGCGGGCGGTGTCCTACTACCTCGACCGGTTCGGCCAGGTGATCGCCTCCGGTGGCCTCGTCGACGGCGTCACCTACACCGACGACCATGCGCGCATCCCGGCCAAGAACATCCTCATCGCGGTCGCGATCGTCTGCGCCCTGTTGTTCTTCGCGGCGATCTTCATCCGCTCGTGGGCACTCCCGGCCATCGGCCTGGGGCTGCTGGCGCTGACCTCGATCCTGATCGGCGGGATCTGGCCGGCGGTCATGCAGGGCTTCCAAGTCAAGCCGTCGGAGCCCGACAAGGAAGCGCCCTACATAGCGCGGAACATCGCGGCCACCCGCGAGGCGTACGACGTCGCCGACGTCCAGGTGGAGACCTATGCCGCCAAGACCACCCTCACGCCGGCCGAGCTCGCGGCCTCGGCCGAGTCGCGCGTCAGCACTCGACTGCTCGACCCGACGCTGATCTCGGACGCGTTCGAGCAGCTCCAGCAGGTCCGCGGCTACTACGCCGTCCCGACCACGCTTGACGTCGACCGCTATCGCATCGGCGCCGACCAGCAGCCGCAGGACGTCATCATCGCGGCCCGCGAGCTCAAGCTGTCCGGTCTCCAGCAGAGCCAGCGCAACTGGGCCAACGACCACACGGTCTACACGCACGGCTACGGCATCATCGCGGCTCGAGGCAACCAGCGCGGTCCCAACGGCGAGCCCGTGTTCGTCGCCAAGGACATCCCGCAGACCGGCGAGCTCGAGACCACGACCCCGCCGCGCATTTACTTCGGCGAGCAGTCCCCGAGCTATTCGATCGTCGGTCGACCCAAGGGCGCCACGCCGATCGAGGTCGACACCCCGCGAGCCGGGACGGCGACCAACAAGGCGACCAAGGCCAACGCGACCCAGAACACGTACGACGGCAAGGGCGGTGTGCCGATCGGCAACACGTTCAACAAGCTGCTCTATGCCTTCAAGTTCGCCGAGCCCAACATCTTCTTGTCCAACCGGGTCAACTCCGAGTCCAAGATCCTCTACGACCGCGAGCCTCGCGACCGGGTCAAGAAGGTCGCGCCGTGGCTGACCGTCGACGGTGACTCCTACCCGGCGGTGGTCAACGGCCGCGTGGTGTGGATCGTCGACGGCTACACGACGAGCAACTCCTACCCCTACTCCGAGCACCGTTCGCTGCGCGAGGCCACCGCCGACACCCTGACGACCAGCAACTCGCAGACCGCGCTGCCGACCGACCAGGTCAACTACATGCGCAACTCGGTCAAGGCGGTCGTCGATGCGTACGACGGCACGGTCAAGCTCTACCAGTGGGACACCAAAGATCCCGTCCTCAAGACGTGGATGAAGGTCTTCCCCAACGTGGTGGAGCCCAAGAGCAAGATCAGCAACGGGCTGCTGGAGCACCTGCGCTACCCGGTCGACCTGTTCAAGGTGCAGCGCGACGTGCTGCAGCGCTACCACGTGACCGATCCGCAGGCGTTCTACAACGACGACCAGCGCTGGAAGGTCCCCGAGGACCCGACGGCGCCGACCGGCTCGAGCGCTCTGCAGCCACCCTACTACCTGTCGACCGCGCGGCCCGGCGAGGACACCCCGAAGTTCTCGGTGACCAGCGTCTATCTGCCCAACAGCCGGCAGAACCTGGCGTCGTTCGTGTCAGTCAACTCCGAGGCGACCGACACCGAGAACTACGGCAAGATGCAGATCCTGCAGCTGTCGAGCGGCAGCCAGATCGACGGTCCCAGCCAGATCGCCAACAAGCTGCAGACCGACAACGGGGTGACCCAGGCTCTGCTGCCGTTCAAGCAGGCCGGCACCGACATCCAGTACGGCAACCTGTTGACCGTCCCGGTCGGCGGCGGACTGCTCTACGTCCAACCCGTCTACATCAAGCGGCAGGCCGCAGAAGGCACCTATCCGGTGCTGCAATACGTCCTCGCGTCGTTCGGCACCGATGTCGGCTTCGGCAAGACACTCGACGAGGCACTGCGCGTCGCGCTGGGCCTCGAGCAGGGCTCGACGCCCGACGACCCGGGTACCGACACCCCGACGCCGGAGGACGACACCCCGGGATCGACGACGGCCGCGGCACTGCTCGACGACGCAGCAAAGCTGTACGACGACGCCCAGAAGGCGCTCAAGGCCGGCGACCTTGCGACGTACCAGTCCAAGATCAACCAGATGGGCGACAAGATCGAGCAGGCCCAGCAGGCCGTCAAGGACGAAAAGGCCAAGAAGTAGCGCGGCGGGGACCCCGGATTTGATCCGCGGGTCCCCGACCCGTAAAGTAGAACGAGCGACGCGGGGTGGAGCAGCTCGGTAGCTCGCTGGGCTCATAACCCAGAGGTCACAGGTTCAAATCCTGTCCCCGCTACCAAGGAAACGGCTGGAACCAGAGACAATCTGGTTCCAGCCGTTTTGCTTTCGCGACCTCCACGTCATGAACCAGTTCGGATGCAGCAGGAGTCGCAGCAACTGCAATTGCTGCGCTCTGTCTGGGCGGTGAGAATTGCGCCGTTGGCCTCGATCAGGCGACGTATGCCTTGAGCTCGGCCATCGAGTCCGCGAGGACGTCGGTCAGCCGGAGCTCCGGGTGGGCCAGCCATTGTTCGTACGACGCCACGGCAAGGGCGAGACTGACGTGACCGACGAGGCGCGGCACAGCCGCGTCCGCTGGTTGCCCGAGCCGCCGGGCGACGTACTCACTGATCACCGCTCGCCAGGATTCGTAGCGCAGCGCCGAGTGGGCCTGGAGCGCCGGCGTCGTGAGGATCAGCCGCATCCGGATGCGGTGCTGCGGCACGGCGGCCTCGTCGAAGTCGTTGAACGCGATGACGCACCGGTGCACGGCCTCGGCCAGGGGAACCTCGTCGGGGACCGCGTCGAACTGCTCCCGAAAGTGCCGGAGGCTCTCGTCGAACTGGCCCCAGGGGATGTCGTTCTTGGAGGGGAAGTAGCGAAAAAGGGTACGGCGCCCCACTCCCACGGAGTCGGCGATCTGTTCCATGGTCGTGGCGTCGAATCCCTGGGCCTCGAACAGCTCGAAGGCCGCCCGCTCGATGGCCGCGTGGTCGGTGACTGACGGCCGACCTTGGGGCTTGGCGCGAACGGGGCTCATGACGGAGAGAATCTCACACCCTTCCTTTTTGGCGCTGAGTGCCATAACGTGTGCGTCACAGATCACACCTGAAGGAGAACGCCATGGCCCAGAACCCCACGACCGAGAACGTCGCCACCGACGAAGCCGAGCTGGTGACCGAGGACCTGATCGAAGAGGTCTCGATCGACGGCATGTGCGGCGTCTACTGAGCATGACCATGCTGATGGCCGACCCGATGCTGGCCGAGGCCTGGACCCTGTCCGACTCGGTCGCGCTGCGGCCCGAGCCGTTCGGCGCGCTGGCCTATCACTTCGGCAACCGCAAGCTGACGTTCCTCAAGAAGCAGCAGTTGGTCGACGTGGTCAACGCGCTCGGCGAGTCGGAGACCGTTGCCGACGCTCTGACCCGAGCCGGCATCCCCGCAGCGCAGTGGCCGGCATACGTCAAAGCCCTTCGCGGTCTCGCCGCCTCCGACATGATCCTCGAACGGAATCCCTCATGACCCTGCTGGACGTACGCACTCCGGTGGCCCGGCCGACGACCGGCCCGCTGGTCAACCAGTTCGAGTTCGGCCTCGACGCGCCGATCTGCCTGACGTGGGAGCTCACGTATGCCTGCAACCTGGCGTGCGCGCACTGCCTGTCGTCGTCGGGCAAGCGTGACCCGCGCGAGCTGACGACCGAGCAGTGTGAGGCGGTCATCGACGAGCTGCAGCGCATGCAGGTCTTCTACGTCAACATCGGTGGTGGTGAGCCGACGATCCGGCCGGACTTCTGGCACTTGCTGCAGTACGCGGTCGATCACAACGTCGGAGTGAAGTTCTCGACCAACGGGGTGCGCCTCAACCCCGAGCGAGCGGCGTTCCTGGCGTCGACGGACTACGTCGACGTGCAGATCTCGCTGGACGGCGCCACCGCGGAGGTCAACGACTACGTGCGCGGCCCGGGGTCGTACGACACCGCGATCACGGCGCTGCAGAACCTGCAGGCCGCCGGGTTCAAGGACGCCAAGATCTCGGTCGTGGTGACCCGGCAGAACGTGACGCAGCTGGATGAGTTCAAGGCGCTTGCTGATCAGTATGGTGCGACGCTGCGGCTGACCCGCCTGCGTCCGTCGGGTCGCGGCGCGGACGTGTGGGACGAGCTGCACCCGTTGCCGGAGCAGCAGCGTGTCCTCTACGACTGGCTGATGGCCAACGGTGACAACGTGCTGACCGGCGACTCGTTCTTCCACCTCGCCGCGTTCGGTGAGTCCCTGCCGGGGCTCAACCTGTGCGGCGCCGGGCGCGTGGTGTGTTTGATCGATCCCATCGGTGACGTGTATGCCTGCCCGTTCGCGATCCACGACAACTTCCTGGCCGGCAACCTGCTGGCCGATGGTGGGTTCAAGCAGGTGTGGCAGACGTCCGAGCTGTTCCAAGAGCTGCGGTCGCCGCAGACGTCGGGCGCCTGCACGTCGTGCCAGTTCTTCGACTCGTGCCGCGGTGGCTGCATGGCGGCCAAGTTCTTCACCGGTCTGCCGCTGGACGGACCTGATCCGGAGTGCGTGCAGGGCTACGGAGAGAGCGCGCTGGCCGGCGATCGTACGATCCCGGCGGCCAGCCAGGACCACTCGCGTACGACGCCCGGCCGCAACCAGCCGGTCATGCTTTCCCTCACCCGGCGCCCTGAGTTCGACGCGGGGGCCATCGAGGCTCCGCCGGTGTCCGCATGCGCCGAGAACCCCCTTGCCGGCTTCCGGCTCTGAATCGAGAGAGGACCATGTCGAAGAATCCCTGGGCCAAGAACCCGTGGTTCGAGTCCGTCGCCGTCGCGCAGCAGCGGGCAAAGAAGCGGCTGCCGTCATCGGTGTACGGCGCGTTGGTCGCCGGTTCCGAGCGCGGCCAGTCGATGGCCGACAACGAGGCGGCGTTCATGGAGCTGGGCTTTGCCCCGCACGTCGCCGGGCACCAGGCCAAGCGCGACCTGGCCACCACGGTCATGGGCCAGGACATCTCCTTGCCCGTCATCATGTCGCCCACGGGTGTGCAGGCGGTCCACCCCGACGGCGAGGTCGCCGTCGCCCGCGCTGCGGCAGCTCGTGGCACGGTCATCGGGCTCAGCAACTTCGCCAGCCGGTCGGTCGAGGAGGTCGTTGCGGCCAACCCGGCGACGTTCTTCCAGATGTACTGGACCGGCGACCGCGACGTCATGATCCAACGGATGGACCGGGCCCGCGCGGCCGGCGCCGTCGGCCTCATCGCGACTCTGGACTGGTCGTTCTCGATGGGCCGCGACTGGGGCAGCCCCGAGATCCCGGAGAAGGTCGACTTCAAAACCGCGCTGAAGTTCGCGCCCCAGGTGCTGCGCAAGCCCCGCTGGCTCAAGTCGTTCGCCGGCAACCTGCCGGACCTGACTGCGCCCAACCTCGCCCCGCCCGGCGAGGCCAAGGGGCCGACGTTCTTCGGCGCCTACTACGAGTGGATGACCACGACCCCGCCCTCGTGGGAGGACGTGAAGTGGATGCGCCAGGAGTGGGGCGGCCCGTTCATGCTCAAGGGCGTGTGCCGGGTCGATGACGCCTTGCGCGCCGTTGATGCGGGCGTCACCGCGATCTCGGTGTCCAACCACGGCGGCAACAACCTCGACGGCACACCCGCGCCGATACGCGTCCTGCCGGCGATCGCCGATGCGGTCGGCGACGACATCGAGGTGCTGCTCGACGGCGGCATCCGCCGGGGCAGCGACGTCGTCAAGGCCGTCGCGCTGGGCGCGCGAGCCGTGATGATCGGTCGGGCGTACCTGTGGGGGCTCGCCGCCAATGGCCAGCCGGGCGTCGAGAACGTCCTCGACGTGCTGCGCAGCGGCATCGACTCCGCCCTGCTGGGACTCGGCGTCTCCTCGATCCACGAGCTGACCCCCGAGCACCTCGTCATCGCCGACGGATTCGCCCGTACGTTGGGCCGCCCGGTCTCATGAAGCTCGCCGACCTGACCTGGCCCGAGGTGGATGGACGTCCACTCGTGCTGGTGCCGGTCGGCTCGATCGAGCAGCACGGCCCGCACCTGCCGCTCGACACCGACACCACGATCGCGGTCGCCGTGGCCGAGGCGATCGCCAGTGAGCTGGGTGGAGACGTGGTGGTGGCACCGCCGCTCAGCTACGGCTCGAGTGGTGAGCACCAGGCGTTCGCCGGGACGAGCTCGATCGGCACCGAGGTGCTGCGGCTCACGGTCATCGAGCTCGTACGCTCCATGAGCACGTGGGGCGGCCGCATCGTCTTCGTCAACGCTCACGGCGGCAACGTCGCGGCGCTCTCGAAGGCTGTCTTCCAGATGATCGCCGAGCAACACCCGGCCGGCTGGGTGCCCTGCGCCACCGAGTCCGTAGACCTGCACGCCGGCATCACCGAGACGTCGCTGATGCTGCACCTGCGACCCGAGTCCGTACGCCTCGAACGTGCCGAGGCGGGGGAGACCCGGCCGCTTTCCGACATCATGCCGCTGCTCATGGCCGGGGGAGTCGGTGCGGTCTCGCCCAACGGTGTGCTCGGCGATCCCACCGGAGCCTCGGCCGAGATCGGGAAGCGGGTGCTGGCCGAGATGACGGCCGACGCGGTGGAGCGCATACGTCACGGTGCTCCGGATGCCCGCGGCATGCTCGCCCGATCCTCGATCGGCGCGCGCGCATGACCCGCGTCGCCTTGGTCACCGGAGCCGCGCGCGGCATCGGCGCCGAGACCGTCCGGGTCCTGTGCCGTGATGGCTATGCCGTCGTCGCGGTCGACTCCTGCGCCGGCGACGACGTGCCCGACGGTGTCGCGTACGCGCTCGCCACCCGCGCCGAGCTCGATGCAGTGGCCGCGGAGTTCCCCGACCACGTGCTCGCCCGGGTCGCCGACGTACGAGACCGGGAGGCGCTGGCCGCGGCCGCTGCCGACGGCGTCGACGCGTTCGGGCGACTCGATGCCGTGGTCGCCGCTGCGGCGGTCATCGCCGGCGGGCTGCCACTCTGGGAGAGTCCCGACTCGCACCTCGACAACCAGTGGGACGTCGACGTCAAAGGAGTGTGGAACACCGCCGCCGCGACAATCCCGCACCTCCTCAATGGGCCCGATCCCTCCGGCGGCCGATTCGTCGCGATCGCCTCAGCCGCCGGCAGCCATGGCCTGTTCCACCTCGCCGCCTACAACACCGCCAAGCACGCCGTCATCGGACTCGTCAAGGGCCTCGCCGCTGACCTCGTCGGTACGGGGGTGACCGCCTGCGCGGTCTCGCCGGGCTCCACACGTACACGCATGCTCGACGCCACCGCCGCGATCTACGACCTGGCCGACGTGGAGGAGTTCGCCTCGTCGCAGCTGATCCGTCGCCTGCTGGAGCCGGCCGAGGTCGCCGCCACGATAGCCCTCTGCTGCTCCCTCGAGGGAGCAGCACTCAACGGCTCCGTCGTCTCGGCCGACGGTGGCTTCGGCCGATGACCCTGCCCGAAGGCTTCGCCGTCCGGCTGGCGCCGCGCGTGCGAGTGCGCGATGGCGGTCGTACGTTGATCGGCGGTGCCCCCATCCGGGTCAACCACCTCAGCGCACGTGCCCGGGATCTCCTGCGCGATGGATCGCTCGTCGTCAGCGATGCGACCTCCGGCCGGCTGGCGGAGCAGCTCATCGGCTCCGGCATGACCGAACCCGTCACCGCGTTGCTCGACCCGATCGACCTCGACAAGGTCACCTGCGTCATCCCAGTCCGTGATCGACCCGCCGAGCTGGACCGGTTGCTTGTGGGCCTGGACAAGGCGATGCGGGTGGTCGTGGTCGACGACGCCTCGATCGACCCTGAGCGCATGGCCAAAGTGGCCGGACGTCACGGCGCTGACTTCCTACCTCTGCACCGCAACGTCGGCCCGGCCGGCGCCCGCAACGCCGGACTGCGCGAGGTCCGCACGCCGTACGTCGCATTCGTCGACTCCGACGTCGTCATCGAACCTGCCGCCGTGGCCCGCCTGCTCAAGCACCTGCACGACCCGCAGGTCGCCCTGGTCGCACCGCGAATCCTGGCGCTCGACCACGACGGCTCCTGGATCGGTCGCTACGAATCCGCCCGCTCGTCGCTCGACCTCGGCCGCCACTCGGCACTCGTACGCCCGCAGTCGACCATCGCGTGGGTGCCGTCGGCCGTCGTCGTGGCACGCGTCGACGCGCTCGGCGAGGGCTTCGACGCGTCGATGGCAGTAGGCGAGGACGTCGACCTCGTGTGGCGGCTCGACGCCGAGGGCTGGCGGATCCGGTACGACGCCGACGTCGTCGCCAGACACGACCACCGCACCTCGCTGCGCCGCTGGCTGCACCGCAAGGCCTTCTACGGCTCCGGAGCGGCGGCGCTGGCTGACCGGCACGGCTCCAAGGTCGCCCCCGCAGTGCTCACGCCTATCGGCGCTGCGACAGCCGTCGCGGCGCTCGCGCAGCGACGTTGGTCGTTGCCGGCCATGGGGCTGCTCTCGGGTGTCATGACGTGGCGGTTGTCGAGGTCCCTGCGTGGCAGCGATCATCCGGTGCGCACGGCCGGCGAGCTGGCCGTGCTCGGCATCTCGTCGAACCTCGCGCAGCTCATGCACCTCCTGCTCCGACACTGGTGGCCGGCCGCAGCAGTCGGCGCGATGTTCTCGCCTCGGCTGCGGCGCGCGCTCGTCATCGCCGCCGTGGCCGACACAGTGATCGAACGGCGCCGGCTCGAGCCCGATCTCGACCCTGTCCGCTTCGCGATGGCGTTGCGCCTGGATGATGCGGCGTACGGCGCCGGTCTCTGGGCCGGCACAGGACGCAGAAGGAGGATCCGAGCGTTGCTTCCAGACCTTCGGATCGGCGTTCGCTCACCTTGACATCGTCATCGATCAGTTCGTCGTCATCCCGTTGACGTCGCTCGTGGGAGAAGGTCGCTGGACTGCTTCGCTACAGTCGCCGTCATGGCGAATGACTGGCGCAGCGAGACCGTCGACTCGATCCGGGGCTTCATCAACGAGGCGGCGCCCGACGTCGTCGAGGAAGCCAAGTGGCGCAAGGCCTCCAACCCTGACGGCGTGCCGACGTTCTCGCGATCGGGCCTGATCTGCACCGTCGAGACCTACAAGGACAAGGTCAAGGTGACATTCGCCAAGGGCGCGTCCTTGGAGGACCCTGCAGGGCTCTTCAACGCGAGTCTCGACGCCGGCACCCGGCGGGCGATCGACATCCACGAGTCCGATGACCTGGACGGCGACGCGTTCGTCGAGCTCGTACGCACCGCCGTGGCGCTCAACGAAGGCTGAACGTCAGTCCACGGGCGGCTCCCACAGCTCGACCGGGTTGCCCTCGGGATCGTGGATCCGCGCGAAGCGCCCGGTCTCCGGCGAGTCCCACTCAGCCTTGACGGTCACCGCGATCCCGCCGGCCCTCAGGTCGTCGAGCAATCTGTCGAGGTCGCTGACCCGCAGGTTGAGCATGATCTGCCTGTCGGTCGACCAGTAGTCGGTGTCCGCGTCGAAGTGGGCGAAGGCGAGGGGTCCGCCTTGGACCTTCCACGTCCATTCCTCCGGGTCGCCGGCGTCTGGTGCGGCCAACCCGGGGCCGACGCCGAGGTGGTCGCGATACCAAGCAGTGAGCCTCTCGGGATCCTGCGCGCGAAAGAAGATCCCGCCGATTCCCAGTACGGGCATGGTGTTCCTTTCGTCAGTC
The DNA here is from genome assembly GCF_004134905.2 of Aeromicrobium ginsengisoli. Taxonomy (GTDB): domain Bacteria; phylum Actinomycetota; class Actinomycetes; order Propionibacteriales; family Nocardioidaceae; genus Aeromicrobium; species Aeromicrobium ginsengisoli. The sequence goes on from NZ_SDPQ02000002.1 coordinate 564,138, forward strand.
CGTCGGGCGCGGCTCGAGCACGACGACGGGGATCTCGCGGTCGGTCCACGAGTCGTACTTCGCGAAGTCGGCATAGAGGTCGAGCAGGCGGGGCCACAGCTCGGCTCGCTCCTCCGGCGTCGCGACGCGGGCGCGCACCGGGCGTGCCTTGCGTCTCGGCAGCGTGACCCGGGTGTCCGGGTGCGCGAGCAGGTTGGCATACCACTGCGGGTTCTTGGGCAGCCCACCCTGCGACGCGACGATGACGAGGTCGGGACCGTTCTCGAGGAAGAGCAGTGGCGCGGTGAAGTGCTTGCCGGACTTCCGGCCGACGTGGTCGAGCAGCAGGATCGGTACGGGCTTGCGGAATCCCGAGCCGACTCGCCACTTCGACCCCAGCCAGCCGTTCGTCAGCTTGAACGTCAGCACCTGGGCCTTGGAGCCGTACTTGATCAGCTTGGCCGTCGCGGGGGAGTCTAGGCCGTCGGGGCGCTCGTCCGGCATCGAGAAGCGGCCCATCTCAGTGGTCCGTCGCCGGCGCTGTGGTGCCGCCGAGCGGTATGGGGTCGAGGCCGAGCTTGCGGTGGTCCCACGAACGAGTGCGCTCGACGTCGAAGCGCACCGCGACCCGCTTGTGGAGCATGAGCTCGACGAGCGGCTTCATCTCCTCGGTGTAGGGCCCGCTGTAGCGCTCCCACACGTCGACGCCGACCGCCCAGAGCGCCTCGGGATCGTCGACGATCGTGCAGCGCCCTTCGAGCGAGACGCCGCGGAGGCTGTCGTACGTGAGGCCGTCCTCGACGAGCACCGTCGCCCGAGGATCGCGCCCGATGTTGACGGCTTTCTGCGCCTTGGCCTTGGTCTCGAACCAGATCACCCCGTCGATGACCGCGAACCACATCGCCACGGCGTGGGGATGGCCGGTACGCCCGAGGGTGACGAGGGTCGCGGTGCGCCGTGACGGGATGAAGTCGGCGATCTCGTCGGCTGTCATCTCGACCTGGGAGCGCTGGTTGATGCCCATGGGACTCCGTTCCTTCGGACCTGGCAGCCGGTCAGACGCCGTGCCTGACCGGCATCATGCCACGAGCCCGGCAGGTCACGACCGTGAAGTAGCCTCCAGCCATGAGCCGCATCTTCACGGTCAGCTTCGCGTCGGTCTACCCGCTCTACGTGGCCAAGGTCGAGAAGAAGGGGCGTACGCAGGCCGAGCTCGACCAGGTGATCGCGTGGCTGACGGGATTCGACGCGGCCCAGCTGGCAGACCATCTCGAGGCCGGCACGTCGTTCGAGGACTTCTTCGACGACGCCCGGCTCAACCCGGATGCCTCGCTGATCACCGGCGTCGTCTGCGGGGTCCGTGTCGAGCAGATCGACGACCCGCTGATGCGGCAGATTCGCTGTCTCGACAAGCTCGTGGACGAGCTGGCCAAGGGCAAGTCGATGGACAAGATCCTGCGCGCCTGACGTCGCGGGAGCGCTGGTGGGACCGACCGAATGGCTTGCTGCTTCACTGGTCCTGAATGACGTCGAGGCAAGGAGTGGTGATCGCATGGACCCCGTCAAGATCGGACTGGTTGGCTACGGATTCGGCGGGCGCTACTTCCACGCCCCACTGATCGCCTCAGCCCCGGGCTGCGAGTTCGTCGGCGTCGTCACGGCCTCGGCCGAGCGCCGTGCCCTCGTGGCCGAGGATCATCCGGGACTCGCCGTGTTCGACTCGCTCGAGGACCTCGCCGCGTCCGGCGCCGAGGCGGTCAGCATCTCGACGCCCGCCGGTACGCACTCCGTGCTCACGGACGAGGCGATCGCGCTGGGCCTGTCCGTGGTGTGCGACAAGCCCTTCGCGCTGGACCCCGCGGCCGCCCGCCGCTCGGTCGAGCTTGCCGCGGCACGCGGAGTCACGCTGAGCCCCTATCAGAACCGCCGGTGGGACTCCGACTTCCTGACCGTACGAGCGCTGGTCGACGACGGGACGCTCGGCGACGTGCGCAGGTTCGAGTCGAGGTTCGAGCGCTACGCCCCGGAGAACGGACCGGGCGCATCGGGCGGTGGCACGCTGCTCGACTTCGGCGCGCACCTCGTCGACCAGGCTCTCGTCCTGCTCGGCCCGGTGGAGTCGGTGTACGCCGAGTCGCGGGCTCGCGACAACGGCCTCGACGACGACGTCTTCGTCGCGCTGCGCCACGCCAACGGTGCCGTCTCGCACCTGTGGGGCAGCTGGACGCAGTACGCCTCCGGGCCGCGCCTGCGGGTCACCGGCTCGTCGGCGTCCGTCGTCATCACGACGAGCGACTCGCAGGAGGCGGATCTCGTCGCCGGTGCGAGTCCTGCGACGAGCGATGCCTGGGGCGCCGAGGCGGCCTCGGACCTCGACCGGGTCTTCACGGCCGACGGCTCCACGCAGATCACGCTCGAGCGTGGCGCGTGGGACACCTACTACCCGACGTTCGCCAAGGCCGTACGCGGTGAGAGCCCGCCGCCGGTGGCGGCTGCCGACGCGGTGGCGACAGCAGACGTGCTTGAGGCGGCGCGCCTCAGCGCCCAGAGCCACACGGTCGTACGTCCGGGAGTCACGTCGTGACCGGCCGCGAGCTGCTCGACGAGCTGGAGGCGCAGGAGTCGCGCCTGGTCTTCGACCGGTTCGACGAGCAGATCGCCTGGCAGCTCGGCGTCGCCCTCCGCGAAGCCGGCCTCGCTGCCGGGCTGCCGATCACGATCTCGATCCGGCGCAACGGCCAGGAGCTCTTCCACGCCGCCCTGCCCGGCGCCTCGGCCGACAACGACGGCTGGCTCGCTCGCAAGAGCGCCGTCGTCGACCGCTACGGCCGCTCGTCGCTGCGCGTCGGCGAGGAGTTCCGGGTCAACGGCGGGTCGTTCGACACGGACTCGCGGCTCGACACCCGGGTCTACGCAGCGCACGGGGGCGCGTTCCCGGTCCTCGTGCGCGGCACCGGGTGTGTCGGCACCATCGCGGTCTCCGGGCTGCCGCAGCTCGAGGACCATCGGCTCGTCGTCGAGACCATCGAAGCCGTGCTGGGCGACCTCAGGCCGGCGTGAACCGCTCGTTGATGCTGGCGACGTAGCTGCGCAGCATCGTCTTGGCCTCGGCCATCAGAGCCGTGTCGCCGGAGTCGTTGTTGCGGAACGCTTCTTGGGTGATGGCGTCGGAGGCCAGCATCGCCGCGTGGCACACCGTGGCCAGCTCGGGGGCATCGCCGGCGATGTCCTGCGAGATGAGAATGTCGCGCAGCCCCTGGGCCATGACGCGCTTGTGCGCGCGGTCAGCCTCGCGCAGGTTCTCCGACAGCAGACCGCCGAACCAGATCGCCCGCAGGCCCGCGTCGGTGCGGTAGAGGTCGGTGTAGACGTCGAACAGCATGCCGACCGGGTCGGCCCACTTCTCGGTGCGTGACTGCTGGACGAGGCCGTCCATCAGCGACTCGAACCGCGCGAGACAGCGAGCTGCGAGGGCGTCGAACAGCGCCTCCTTGTCGGGGAAGTAGCGATAGATCGTGCCGACTGCGATGCCGGCCTCGGCCGCGACCCGCGTCGTCGTGACGGCATTCGCGCCACTGCGCGCCAGGAGCCGGTCGGCGGCGTCGACGGCCTGCTCGATCTTGGCCTGGCTGCGCGGCTGCTGCGGGGCGTTGCGCAGGCGCGACTGCCAACCGAGGTCGGTCACTGGAGCGCTCATCGACATCTCCGGAGTCAAATTGGTGAACATGAATTCTCTTTCGTGTATCTTACACGAATGCAGAGCACCCCGGAGCTGGACGAGCGGCGCGGCGCGATCGCCACGGCCTGCCGCCGACTCGCCGCGGACGGGCTCGTCATCGGCACCGCGGGGAATGTCAGCGCGCGCGTCGGCGACCTCGTCGCGATCACCGCGACCGGGGCAGCCTTCGAGACGATGACGGCCGAGCAGGTCTCTGTCGTCGACCTGACCGGCCAGGTCGTGCTCGGCGCATGGTCACCGACGTCGGAGCTCGAGCTCCACCTCGGCATCTACCGCGACTTCGCCGCCGGCGCCGTCGTGCACACACACGCCCCGATGGCCACGGCCGTCGGCTGCGTCGTCGACGTGCTGCCCTGCATCCACTACCAGATGCTGTTGCTCGGGGGCGATGTCCGCGTCGCCCCCTACGCGACGTTCGGGACGCCCGAGCTCGCGGCGCACGTGCACGCTGCACTGCAAGGACGTACGGCCGCCTTGATGGCGAACCACGGCGCGGTGACGTACGGCGGCGATCTCGACAAGGCGGTCGAGCTGGCGCTGCTGCTCGAGTGGGCGTGCACCGTCTACTGGCGGGCCGCCGCGATCGGCACTCCACGAGCTCTCGACGCCGAGGCGCAGGCCGCTGTCATCGAGGTCGCCCTGCAACGCGGCTACGGCAGCAGCCGACCGGCCGACGACAACGACAAGGAAGTCCCATGACCGACAACGACATGACCGTGATCGCGATGGGCGTGCACGTCCTCGACGTCCTCGTCCGCCCCGTCGAGGAGATCCCCGAGGGTCAGGGTGGCCAGCTCGTCGAGCAGATCAAGATGACGGCGGCGGGCTCGGCCGGCGGCACCGCGCTCACGCTGGCCAAGCTCGGTGCGACGGTCCACAGCGCCGGAGCCATCGGCACCGACCCCATCGGTGACCTGCTGCTGACGCTGCTGCAGCGCGACGGCGTCGACACCTCGTTGCTCGTACGCCGTGAGGGTGAGCAGACCTCGTCCAGCGTCCTGCCGATCCGTCCGGACGGGTCACGCCCGGCGTTCCACGTCATCGGGGCCAACGGCACCTACGGACCCGACGACGCACCGTGGGACGCCATCGCGGCCGCGACGCACCTGCACCTCGGCGGTCCAGAGTTCATGGGCGGCGAGGCGGCGGCCAAGATCCTGGCGTTCGCGCAGGAGCACGGCGTCGTCACCTCGGCGGACTTCCTGGCGCCCGGCGAGCCGGGGATGCTCGACTGGATCGCGCCTGCGCTGCCGCACCTCGACTACGTGCTGCCCAACGACGAGCAGGTGCTCGGGTTCACCGCCACGACCGATCTCGCCGACGGCTGCCGCAAGCTGGTCGAGCTCGGCGCCGGCTGCGTCGCCGCGACGGCCGGTGCCGACGGTGCGCTCGTGGTCGACGCCTCTTCGGAGACCAGAGTCCCGGCGTTCGCCGTCGAGGTCGTGGACACCACCGGCTGCGGTGACGCGTTCTCCGCAGGCTTCCTGCGCGGCCTGTCCCTCGGACGTACGCCCGCCGAGGCGGCGACCCTCGGCTGCGCCACGGCCGGTCTCGTCGCCGGCGGACTCGGCAGCGACCACGGTGCGTTCGACCTGGCCGCAGCCCTCGAGCTCTCGCACGGCGAGCTCGCCACCAGCTGACTCCACCCTTCACTCCCGAGCAGACAGGTCCATCGCATGACTGACGACATCATTTCTGCAAGCGGCGCCGGTGCGCCCAGCCGGCGCACGGTGCTCCGTGGCCTGACGATCGGCGGTGTGCTCGCCGCGTCGGGCATCAAGCTGGGGTCGTCGGCGGAGGCCGCGACGACCACGGGCAGCCTGCCGACCTCCGTCGACGTCGTGGTCGTCGGAGGCGGGCTGTCGGGGCTCGTCGCGGCGCGCAAGGTGCGAGCCGCCGGCAAGTCGGTGCTGGTGCTCGAGGCGCGCAACCGCGTGGGCGGGCGCATCCTCAACCACACGCTGTCCGGCGGCTCGGTCATCGAGGCCGGCGGTGCGTTCGTCGGCCCGACGCAGGACCACATCCTCGGCCTGGCCAAGGAGCTCGGCGCTGCGACGTTCAAGGAGTACGTCGAGGGCAAGAACGTCTACTCCGCCAACGGCCAGCCGCCCCAGAAGTTCACCGGCACGGTGCCGCCGGACCCGCTGGTCCTCGCCGACGCCGCGATCCTGCAGGCACGCATCGACAAGATGGCCTCGGAGACGCCGATCGACGCGCCGTGGACCCGCAAGGACGCGCACAACCTGGACAGCATCTCGGTCGACACCTGGCTGCGGCAGAACTCGGTGCTGCCGCAGGTCCGCACGCTGTTCCTCAGCTATCTGCAGCCGACATTCGGGTCGGACGGTCTCGACGTGTCGATGCTGTTCTTCCTCTGGTACATCGCCGGCGCCGGCAACGAGACCAACGTCGGCACGTTCCAGCGTTCGTCGGACACCGCCAACGGTGCGCAGGACTCCCGTTTCGTGCTCGGCAGCCAGATCGTCCCGCTGCGGCTCGCGGCCAAGCTCGGCAAGGCGGTCGCGCTCAACGCCCCGGTGCGCAAGATCAAGCAGAGCGCGAGCTACGTGACCGTCACGAGCGACCGGGGCACGGTGCGCGCCAAGCGGGTCATCGTCGCGTGCCCGCCGCCACTGGTTCTGGGCATCGAGTGGTCGCCGCAGCTTCCGCCGCGTCGCAGGCAGCTCCTCCAGCGGATGCCGATGGGTGCCCTGATGAAGTGCGATGCGGTCTATGCCAAGCCGTTCTGGCGCGACAAGGGCCTGTCGGGCTTCGGGCTGTCCGACAGCGGTGCGGTCCGCGTCTGCTTCGACAACAGCCCGGCCGATGCCTCGGTCGGCGTGCTGCTGGCGTTCGTCGGCGGCTCCAACTGGAACACGCACGGCAACCAGACGCTGGCCGAACGGCGCAAGGCGGTCCTCGAGGGATTCGCCAAGCTGCTGGGGCCCGAGGCGCTCAACCCGATCGAGTACACCGAGCACGACTGGACGCACGAGCAGTGGACGACCGGCGGCCCCGTGGCCGTGCAGGTGCCGGGTGCGCTGACGGCATACGGCGACACGATCCGTACGCCGTTCAAGCGGGTGCACTGGGCCGGCACGGAGACGTCGACGTACTGGGCCGGCTTCATGGACGGAGCGGTGCGCGCCGGCGAGCGGGCCTCGCACGAAGTCCTGGAGCTGCTGTGATGTCGGCGCTCAGGCGTCGCCTCCCGGTCGGCGTCCTGGCTGCGTTGATGGCCCTGACGCTCGCGGCCCCGCAGGTCTCGGCGGAGACCCCGCGACCCCGCTGGGACACCCGGGTCTTCGCCGCGGTCGGCAGTCCGGGCTATCCGGCCAACGTCTACGCCCACCCCAATGGCCGGGTCTACGCCGGCACCTACTCCAACCTGCTCGGCGACTCGCTCCGCTCGAAGGTGTTCGAGTGGTCGGCCAGTGGCACGTTGCTGCGTACGTGGACCGTGCCGGGTCAGGACCTCGCCGCGTCCCACGGCGTGCAGGTGTCGATCAGCGACGCCAAGGGCCGCCTCATCCTGCTGGAGAAGTCCACCTCACGCATCCTGCGGCTCGACCTGAGCACGGGGAAGTTCACGACGTACGCCACGCTCCCGGACCTGCCGGTCTGCTCCGGGGCCGCCGCCGGCGTCGCATGCAGTCCCAACCTGGTCGACCACGCGGGCATCCCCAACTACTCCGTCTGGGGACCCAAGGGCGAGCTGTACGTCACGGACTTCGCGCAGGCGGTCATCTGGCGTGTGCCGCCCGGCGGCGGCATCCCCAAGCCGTGGTTCACCGACAAGCGGCTCGACGGGCTGGAGTTCGGCACGGCCGGGATCGCCCTGTCCCCGCAGCGCAATGCCCTGTACGTCATGCAGCAGACGTCGCTCGGGCTCGGCGAGCTGAGCGTTGGGGCCGGCAAGCTCTACAAGCTGCCCATCACGAGCACGGGTCGGCCGGGGACGCTCACCAAGGTCTGGACGAGTCGCCTCGCCGAGCTGCCCGACGGGTTCAGCTTCGCCAAGTCGGGCCGGATCTACGTCGGCAACGCCGGGCTCATGCAACAGCTCGTGGTGCTCGACGCCCAGGGCAAGGAGATCGAGCGCTTCCCCAAGATCCCGTTGCTCGGCGACAACGGATCGGCGATCCCGTTCGACGGGCCGTCCAACGCCACGTTCGTCGGCAACCGCATCCTCGTCGCCAACCAGGCGCCGCTCGGCGCGAAGGCGCACCATGCAGTCCTCGACGTCAACGTGGGCGAGCCGGGCGTGAAGATCTACATCCCGGCCGGCGCCGGGTCCTGACGACGTACGACGAAGCGCCCCTGACCAGGCTGGTCAGGGGCGCTTCGTCGAGGGCTACTTGACCTCGGACCGCATCAACGACCACAGACCGAACGTCAGGGGAGCGACCAGCCAGACCACGCTGGTGACACCGAGGTTGGCCCACTGCTCCGCGTTCAGCGATCCGTTGAACAACGAGCCCTGGGCGTAGTTGAAGTCAACCCACGGCTGCAGGTTGGCGAACCAGTCCTGGGTGGAGGCCAGGACCTCCGTGATCGCCGTCAGCGCGAACGAGTAGACGAAGTAGGCGACGATCGCGGCCGACGAGTTGCGGATCACGACGCCCAGCATGAAGCCGACCAGCATGCCGAGGACCTGGGCCAGCACGATGTTCGCCAGGTCGACGAATCCGGCGTCCCACACGGGGCTGATGCCGAGGATCGCGGAGCCGGCGAGGGTGCCGATCACGCCGATCGCCATGGCCATCAGCATCGACACGACGCTGATGCCGACCGTCACGCCGGCCTTGGCGGCGATGACCTTGCTGCGGTTCGGCACGAGCGTGAACGACGTGAGGCCGCTGCGCTGGCTCCATTCACTCGTCACCGACAGCACGGCGACCATCGGCAGGATGATGGCCATCGGGAAACCGATCGCGGCGGCGAACGTCGAGTACGTGAGCTCGGAGTCCGGCGCCCAGAGCAGCACGGCGCCCGTGGCCAGCAGGGCGGCGATGCCGATGCTGGACATCAGCCAGAAGCCGGCTCGGGTGTCGAAGCTCTTGCGGAGCTCCACCGAGAGGAGCCGGGTGAACGGGATCGGTGCCGGCTCACGCCGTTCGGCCCGGGCGACGGTTGCGGTGCCGGGGGTGTCGGCGGTGATCGTGCTCATGCTGCTGCTCCTTCGGTGATGGTCTCGCGCTGGTTGTCTGCGGTGAGCTCGAGGAACATCTCCTCGAGGCCTGCGCCTTCGGCGGGTCGCAGCTCGAGGAGCAGGACGCGTGCCTCGAGGGCGACCCGGCCGACGGTCTCGGTGTCGGCGTCGACCCGCAGGACGTCGTCGCCCCCGGTCGCGGCGCTCTTGGTGAACGCCACGCCGCTGGCGGAGAGGGACTGCGCCAGTGCCGTGACATCGGGCGTACGCACGAGGGTGCCCGCGGTGGCGAGCAGCTCGGACTTGGCGCCCTGGGCGACGATGCGGCCGTTGCCGATCACGACCAGGTCGTCCGCGACGACCTCGATCTCGTGCAGCAGGTGGGACGACAGCAGGACGGTCGCGCCCTGGTTGGCGTAGCCGCGCAGCAGGTCGCGCATCCAGCGGATGCCGGCCGGGTCGAGGCCGTTGGCCGGCTCGTCGAGGATCAGCACCTCGGGCTGGCCGAGCAGCGCGGTGGCGATGCCGAGCCGCTGGCGCATGCCGAGGGAGTAGTCGCGGACCCGGCGGTCGGCCTCGCTCGATGTGAGGCTGACCAGGTCGATCATCTCCTCGACGCGCGACTTGGGCAGGCCCATCGTGCGCTGTGCGACGGTGAGGATCTCGCGGCCCGTACGACCGGCGTGCTGGGCTGATGCGTCGAGCAGGACGCCGACCTCGAGGCCAGGGTTGGGCAGGTCGCGGAACTGACGGCCGCAGACCGTGACGCTGCCGGACGTGGCGGGGGTGAGGCCGACCATGACGCGCATCGTGGTGGACTTGCCGGCGCCGTTGGGGCCGAGGAAGCCGGTGACCCGGCCGGGCCGGGCGGTGAACGTGACATCGTCGACGGCCGTGAAGCCGCCGTACGTCTTGGTGAGGGAATCGACTGTGATCATGGGTCAACTGTCGGTGCGAGAGGGCTTCTGGCACATCGGGGAAACCGCGACCCGCAGCCCTCACGCACCCCTGAGGTCACCCTGAGGGTCGCCCTGAGTCGCCAGACGATCAGGAATCGAGAAGCGCCCGGCGTACGGACGCACCTAGCGTGAATCACATGACAACCATCGACAGCATCACGCTCGAGGTGGCCGATCCCACGGCCGCCACCACGTTCTACGACACCGCCTTCGGGCTCGGCTCCCAGGTGCGTCTGCGCGCCTCGGACGCCCCGACGGACGGGTTCCGGGGATTCACGATGTCGCTGATCGTGTCCCAGCCCGCCAACGCCAATGCCCTCGTGGATGCCGCCGTCGCAGCCGGCGCCACGGTGCTGAAGCCGGCCGCCAAGTCCTTCTGGGGCTACGGCGGCGTCGTGCAGGCGCCGGACGGCACGATCTGGAAGATCGCCTCGTCGTCCAAGAAGGACTCGGGACCGGCCACGCGGGACATCGACGACGTCGTGCTCCTGCTCGGCGTCGACGACGTCAAGGCGACCAAGCAGTTCTACGTCGACAGGGGGCTGAGCGTCGGCAAGAGCTATGGCAGCAAGTACGTCGAGCTCGAGACCGCACCCATCAAGCTCGCGCTCTACGGGCGTCGGGCCCTCGCCAAGGATGCCGGTGTGCCGCCGGCCGGCTCAGGGTCGCACCGGCTCGCGATCGGCGGGGACGCCGGATCGTTCACCGATCTGGACGGATTCGCCTGGGAAGCGGTCAGCTGATGTGCCACCCCGCGCTGGCGCGGGCCATGATCGACGCACAGCGTTCGCAGGGCCAGCCACCGACAAGTCCCAGCTCGAGGTTGAGCCGGCCGGCGAGCTCGTCGACGGAGATGCCGAAGGCCTCGGCGACGAAGACGTCCTTGGCCACGATGGCCAGGTCCATGGCGCGGCAGCGGTGCTGCCGAACAGCTCAGGATGGATGACTCGTGGCAACCATCAGGTCGGGAAGAGGCTCGCGTGAGATCGTGTGTGCCTCGTCGGCCGGCACACCGAACATGCGGAGCAGGTCCTCGGCGAGCTGGTCACTTGCTTCGCGGTCGTCGCGGTCGGGTTGTTCGTGCAGGAGCTGTCCCAGGAACAGGGTTGACCCGGCGGCTGCGACCAGCGCCAGCTGGGCATCGCGCACCGTGAAACGACCCGAGTCGATGCCGTTCTGGATGTCGCGCAAAGCCCGGGGGGCCAGACCCGACGTGGGGCTGTAGAACGCCAGGGGAGCGTGCAGGATCACCCGGCTCAGCTCCGGCTGCACACGATGCAGGCGTCCGGTGAGCCGAAAGCTCTGGGCGAATGCCCGTGCGGGGTCGTCGACGCCTGCGGTCAGCTGGTCCATCAGCGTGCCGTGCGCGTCCAAGGCCTCGGCAACCGCGGCCTCGAAGAGCTGGTCCTTGCTCTCGAAGTGGTTGTAGAACGAGCCCATCCCGACGTCGGCGGCCTGGGTGATCTCGAGGACTGCGACATGCGTTCGTCCGGAGGCGAGCAGCGACTGAGCCGCGCCGACCAGGGCGGCCCGGGTGCGGGCCTTCCGTCGCTCGACTCGACTGGGAGACGTCATCTCGGTCATGCGGCTCCTCCTCTTGTCATTGCGAGCGTAGCGCGGATTCTCAGGAATGACGAATTCGTCAGTTTTGCGAATGTGACGTATGCTTCGGAACTGACGATTTCGTCAGAACGGATGAGAGGAGTCCTTGATGAGCGGCCATGATCCCCACAAGGGCCTGCACAGCGACCAGGGTGCGATCGCCGGCGAGCATCCAGGCAGGGCAGCAAATCCGGTGATCAAGGTCAACGACGTCGCTTGGCTGGAGTTCGACAAGCCGGACCTCGCACGTGCCGAGGCGTTTGCTCACGCGTTCGGCTTCGTGACAGCGGCGCGTTCGGCCGACGAGCTGCAGCTGAGGGGTTCGTACGCCGGTGCACCCTGTGTCGTGATTCGTCGTGGTCCGAGATCGCGCTTTGCCGGAGTGGCGTTCACGGCTGCCGATTCACAGGACGTGCTGCGGCTCGCCGACACGACAGGCGTCAACGCTGCGAGGCTCCCGGAGAGTCTTGGCGGTGTCGGGATCGACCTGTCCGATCCGAGTGGCATGCGGGTCCGGGTGGTGAGCGGCGTGCACACGCTTCCTGCTCTCGGCGACCAACCTGCCCCCACGTTCAACTGGGGAAACGATGTTCAGCGGACGAACGCGACCCAGCGTCCACCGCGTGCGCCGGCGACGGTGCAGCGACTCGGCCACGTCGTGCTACAGAGCACGAAGTACCGCCAGTGTCTCGACTGGTACCTGCACCACTTGGGCCTGATCGTCAGCGACTTCAAGTACTTCGAGGGTCAGCGTGAGCGAGGTCCGACGATGAGCTTCATCCGTTGCGACCGCGGGTCGGAGCCGGCCGACCACCACACCTTGGCGATGACGCTGGGGCCGACCAATCGATATGTCCATTCGGCGTACCAGGTTTCTGACGTGGATGCGCTCGCCGCCGGCGGGGAGCATCTCCGCGACCAGGGCTACGACCGATCGTGGGGGATCGGCCGACATGTCGAAGGCAGCCAGATCTTCGACTACTGGCGTGACCCGGACGGGTTCCTGGTCGAACACTTCACCGACGGTGACCGGTTCGACGCCACGCTCGAGCCCGGCTGGTCGCCGATGACGGCGTCCGGGCTCGCGCAATGGGGGCCGCCGGTCACCAAGGACTTCATGGGCATCAGCCTCAGCCGCGCCTCCCTGGTGGAGATGCGGTCGATGGTCTCTGCCCTCCGCGCCGACAACGAGTTCGATCTGACCCGCCTTCGTGGCCTCCTGAAAGTAGCCCGCACATGAGCATCTCCGTCCTCCGAACCGCAGGTGTCTGGTGGGTCCAGGCGCCGAACGGCACAGCTGTGAAGATCGCCACCGATGCCGGCACGACCCGGGAGCTGCTTGCCGACCGGGCCGCCATCGAGACCGCGGCAACCCGTGAGGGGCATGTGCAGCTCGATGAGCTGGAGCTGCTGTCGCCGGTGACCGCACCCTGCCGAGTCGTGGCGCAGATGACCAACTTCCGGTCGCACATCGAGGACGCGGGGATGAGCCCCGCGACCACTCCGCTGACGTTCTTCCGCAAGGCGTCCGGCTCGATCAGCGGTCCTCACGACGAAGTGATCAAGCCCGCTCATGTGCGATTCCTCGACTACGAGGTCGAGATCGGCCTCGTGTTCGGCAAGGAGCTCCCGGTCGGCACCGAGGTCTCGGCGTCCAACCTGGCCGAGTTCCTCGCGGGTCTCGTGGTCACCAACGACGTGAGCGCGCGTGACCTCCAGCTGCCCAAGACGCAGTTCTACGAGTCGAAGTCGTACCCGACGTTCACCCCCGTCGGCCCGGCGCTGGTGCTGCTCGACGCGCTCGAGCTCGAGCGGTTCACGGACCTACGGCTCAAGCTCACGGTCAACGGCGAGGTCCGCCAGGACGCGCTGGTCGGGGGCGACATGCTTTTCCAGCCACTCGAGGCATTGCAGGCCCTGACACGCTTCCAGAGGATGGACGTCGGCGACCTGCTGCTCACCGGCACTCCCGTCGGAACCGCGCTGAGCGCACCCCCGAAGCCGATCGAGATGCTTGGCTCGCTGCTTCCCCCGGCGGTGAAGTGGAAGGCGTTCTTCAAGCGCCAGGCCGGGAACCGGAAATACCTCCAGGAGGGGGACGTCGTCGAGGCCAGCGTCGCCACCGACGACGGTGCCATCGACCTGGGTCGTCAGCGCACGGTGGTGAGGTCCTCGAGATGACGAGCCCGCAGCCGTATGCCCCAGTCGTGATCGTCGGCGCCGGACCGAGCGGTGTCACCGCGGCCGTGTTGCTGGCGCAGGAGGGGGTCGATGTGATCGTCCTCGATCGCCGGGCTGACGTCTTCGCCCAGCCACGCGCCGTCCACCTGGACGACGAGGTCTACCGGATCCTCGCGCGGATCGGTGTCGCCGAGCGCTTCTCGGCGATCTCGCGACCATCGGTGGGCCTGCGCCTGCTCGACGCCCGGCACGCCGTGCTCGCCGAGTTCCGGCGTGACGGCGACATCTCACGGCACGGCCATCCGCAGGCCAACATGTTCGACCAGCCCGAGCTCGAGGCATTGCTCCGGGCTCGCATGCTCGAGCACCCGCGCATCAGCTTTCGAGGTGGGGTCGAGGTGAACGCCGTCAGCCAGGGAGTCGACGGCGTGCGGATCGACCTCACGGAACGTGAGAGCGGGCGTTCCGAGACTCTCCGTGCGTCGTACGTGCTCGGCTGTGACGGGGCGAACAGCGTGGTGCGCCGATCGATCGGCGCCACGATGCAGGACCTCAGGTTCGAGCAGCGTTGGCTGGTCGTCGACGTGAACACCGACGTCGAGCTCCATCAGTGGGAGGGGGTGCACCAGGTCTGTGACACCGAGCGTGCCGGAACATACATGAGGATCAGCGACCGTCGCCATCGCTGGGAGTTCCAGCTCGGGGACGGCGAGACGAGCGACGACTTCGCGACGGTCGCGGCGCTCTTGCCACTCATCGAGCCCTGGGTCGGCGCGGTGCCTGACGGGGATCTCGAGCTCGTACGCGTTGCGGAGTACACGTTCCGGGCGCAGCTGGCGGACCGCTGGCGCGATGGCCGGGTCTTCCTGCTGGGCGACTCCGCGCATCTCACGCCGCCGTTCATCGGTCAGGGCATGGGCGCCGGTCTGCGGGACGCGGCGAACCTGGCGTGGAAGCTCGCCGGGGTCATCGACGGGACGCTGCCGGAGCGCGTGCTCGAGACGTACGAGCAAGAACGGCGGCCGCACGCCGCCCAGATGATCCGCCTGGCGATCATCGTCGGGACGGCCATGACGCGCGGGGGCCGCCCGGGTGACCTCATGCGGCGAGTCGTCGTGCCACGACTGCGCCTGGTGCCTGGACTGCGCGAGAAGGTGCTCGACAGTGCCACACCGAGGCTGCGAACCACGGTGATGGTCCGCCGTCAGCGATGGCGACGCGGGCTGGCCGGCACGCTGTGCCCCAACCTCAGCGTGGACGAGGAAGCGCGGTTCGATGACGTCGCGGATGGCCGGTTCATGCTGCTGACGCGCCACCCGCTGGACTCGGCGACCACCGCCGATGCCACGCGCCGACGAGTCGGGATTCTCGAGGTCGGTCGCGACGAACCGCTCGGAGCCTGGCTGACGAAGGGCGGCGCCGACGCTGCGCTCGTGCGGCCTGACGGGACTGTCATGGCATCGGGACGCACGGCCAACGCCGTGCTGGCCGGATTGGCAAGGCTCTAGGACGTCAGAACGGTGGCCAGGGGATTGCGGGCATGTCGCCGCGGGGGGCGGGGAACTGGCGCCTGCGGAGCAGGGCGTCGCACCGGCCGGCGAGCACGGCGATCTCCGTGTCGGTGAGGAGCCCGGCGAGCGTCTCGCCGAGGTCGGCGGACAACGCTGAGCGCACGCGTTCCACGCCGTCCAGCTCCTCGGCCGTGAGCTCCTGGCCGAGCCAGCCCCACAGCACCGTGCGCAGCTTGTGGTCGGTGTGGAACGTGAGGCCGTGGTCGACGCCGTGCCGGTGGCCGTCGGCCATCTCGAGGACGTGGCCCCCCTTGCGGTCCGCGTTGTTGACGACGATGTCGAACACCGCCATGCGGCGCAGTGCGGCCGAGTCCTCGTGGATCAGCGACACCGGTCGTTCGCGCTCGTCGAGGCCGTCGAAGACGTGGCACCAGCCCTCGTCAGGCATGCCGTTGGTCGCGACGAGCGTGACGGCCTCCTGGGCCGGGTCGGTGTCCTGCCACAGCTGCACCATCCCGGTGCCCAGCGGCCCGTCGCGCAGCCACGTGGGCGGAGCGATGCGCCAGCCGAACGCCTCCGAGACGGCGTAGGCCGCGACCTCCCGGTGCGCGAGGTTGCCGTCGGGGAAGTCCCAGAGCGGTCGTTCGCCGGCGATGGGCTTGTAGACGACGCTGACCTCGCCGATGTGCGCGAGGAACGTCGCGTTGGACGCGGACAGGATCCGGCTCGACAGCTCGAGGTCGCCCTCGACGAGCTCGGCGGCGATCGTCACCGGAACCCGTCGGGCAGCTCGCAGATGTGATCGTCGGAGTCCATGGGCAGCCGGCACAACGGGCAGATGGGCCGGCCGGCGCCGACGACCTCACGGGTGCGCTTGGCGAACGCGCGCGCCGTGCCGACCGGAATGCGTACGAGCAGGGCTTCCTCGGGCTCGACCTCGATGACTTCGACATCCTCGAGCTCGTCGACATCGACCTCGATGATGGGGAACGCCTCGATGACGATCTGCGCGGTCGTGGGGTCCCAGCCGAGGCTCATGACGCCGGCCCTGAACTGCTCGTCGATCGGCTGCTCCAGCGGCTCGTTGTCGACGAGACCCTCGGGCGTCAGCGCCGGCACGCTGTAGGGGTTGCCGTCGGTCCCCATGAGCTCGTCGAGGACCTCCTCGATGCGCTCGGCAAGGGCCGAGGACTGGTCCTTCTCGAGCGAGACGCTGACCATGCGGGATCCCGCGCGGGCCTGCATGAAGAACGTACGCGACCCGGGTTGCCCGACGGTCCCGATCACGAAGCGATCGGGCCAGTCGAATCCGTGGACGATGGGGGGCATGTAGCCATGTTAGGAGCGAGCCCGAGGCGAGTCCTCAGGGCCTGCTCCGCCACCGACGGTTGCCGCATCCGTCGGCGGAGCCGCGGCGAGCCAAGCGAGGTCGCCGCTGTCGGAGTTGACGGTGACCACGTCGGGCCGGGCCGCGCCGAAGCGTACGACCGACACCGATGCGGGATTGACGTTGAGCCGCTGGAACAGGTCGAGGTGCATGCCGAGGGCGTCGGCCAGGATCGACTTGATGATGTCGCCGTGACTCACCGCTGCCCAGACCGCGCCCGGGCCGTGCTCCGCCTCGATCGCCGCGTCGTGCCGGCGGATCGCGGCGACCGCGCGGGACTGCATCGCGCCGAGCGACTCGCCGCCGGGGAACACCGCGGCCGACGGCTGGGTCTGCACGACGGACCACAGGTCCTCCTTGGCCAGCTCTGCCAGCGGCCGGCCCTGCCAGTCGCCGTAGTCGCACTCGGTGATCGCGTCGTCGACCGACTCGGCGGGGGAGCCGGACTGCTGCTTCACGATGGCGTCCGCCGTCTGCCGGCAGCGCTCCAACGGGCTGGAGACGACGGCGACCAGCGGCAGCGTGCTCAGCCGTTCGCCGGTGCGTACCGACTGGTCGACGCCGACCGCGTCGAGCTCGACGCCGGCGGTCCGGCCAGCCAGCACGCCGCTGGCGTTCGCGGTCGTACGGCCGTGCCGCACCAGGATGACTGTGGCCATGCCCTTGAGCCTAGGGCGTACGTGAGGCGCTCCGCCGCTGCCAGGCCCTCTGCGTCCGTCTGCCGGCCGTTGGCATCGGGTCAGGTCTGCTTGCGGCGCGCGATCTGGTCAGAGAGCCGCTGCACGTCGGCGGGGTCCGCGTCGCGGGCCAGAGCGACGTAGTGGTCCATGACAGCCGGCCGGTAACGCACGGGCAACGTCTGTCCTGCAGCGAGTCGGGTGAGCTCGGCGATCGTGAAGGCTTCGTCTGCGATACCGCGGAACGAGATGCCGTCGGCGGTCTCCACGTCGAGCATCAGGACCAGGCGTGGATTGCTGTTGACCTCCCGCCAGTCGACGAGAACGCCGAGCGCAAGCTCGCCCGTGCGCAGTTCGGCATTGCGCTTCCGTGCGTCACTGCTCATGACCGGATTCGGGGCGACGCCCGGGAAGTCGGGCCCGACGCCGAGCGACTCCCGACTCAGGTCGGGCCTGAGCTGCGCCATCATGTCGTCGAGCTTTTTCTTCGAACCGAACATCCTGCCCCCCCTCGCACCAATGCCGGCATCTCGGCCTGGCGCTTCGCCGTCAGACGATTCTAGGTCGCGGGAGGCGTAGGTCAGGCGGTGGTGCCCGGCCCGGTGCCGGCCGGGACACCGGCGACGACGGATGCGGGGAGCTCCTGGGACGGGTCGATCGAGATGGTCCGCGCCACCAGGTATTCCTGGACTGCCGTCACGCCGTGCTCTCGGCCGATGCCCGAGCGCTTGAAGCCGCCGAACGGCGAGCCGAGGTCGGCTGCCATCGTGTTGACCGCATAGGTGCCGGCCCGCACCCGCCGGGCCACGTCGAAGCCGTGGGCGCTGTCGGCGGTGAAGACCGAGCCGGCCAGGCCGTACTGGCTGTCGTTGGCGATCGAGACGGCGTCGTCCTCGCCGTCGTGCGGGATGAGCGAGACGACGGGGCCGAAGATCTCCTCGCGGGACGCCGTCATCTGGTTCGTCGCGTCGGTCAGCAACGTCGGCTCGTAGTACCAACCGCGGTCGAGGTGTGCGGGCCGGCGTCCGCCGACCTTGACCGTGGCGCCCTCCGCGCGGGCACCGGCGACGTACGACTCGACGCGGTCGCGGTGCGCGGCGGTGATCAGCGGGCTGACGACGGTGTCGAGCTCCATCGGGTCCCCGACCTTGAGCGACGAGAACGCGTCCGCCAACGCATCGGCGTACGCCGTGTACTGCGCCCGGGGCACGAGGATGCGGGTCTGCGCTGCGCAGTTCTGTCCGGCGCCGACACCGATGCTGGCGCCGACGAGAATCGGCACGATGTCCTCGAGGCGGGCGTCGTCGAGCACGATGGCGGCCGACTTGCCACCCAGCTCCAGGACGCAGGGCTTGATCAATTGGCCGCACGCGGCGGCGATCCGGCTGCCGACCTCGGCGGAGCCGGTGAAGCTCACCATGTCGACGCCGGGGTGGGAGACCAGGTACGCCGACTCGTCGGCACGAGCCGCGACGATGTTGACGACTCCGGGCGGGAGGCCGATCTCCTGGCACACCTCGCCGAACACGAATGATGCGAGGGGGTTGGGCTCGGTGACCTTGATGACGACGGTGCAGCCGGCGATCAGTGCCGGCGCGACCTTCTGGCCGATCGCGGCCAGGGCGAAGTTGTACGCCGGGAACGACGCGACGACGCCGACGGCTTCCTGGAGGACGAGGCTCTTGCCGGCCATGGGGATGATGCTGCCGCCCTCGGACTTGCCGGCGAGCGGCGACAGGTCGCTGACCCGCACCTCCGACAGCTGCAGCGAGCGACCGAGCTCGGCGTTGTAATTGAGGCTCATGACCGGCGCGACGGCTTGATAGACCTGCGACAGGAACAGCGTGCAGCCCGACTCCTCGGTGATGAGCTCGGACAGCTCCTTGGTCCGCTTCTCGAGACCGCTCGCCAGGGCCTCCAGGTAGTCGGCCCGCTCGTCGAGCGACATGCGGGGCCAGGGTCCGGTGTCGAATGCCCGCCGTGCGGCGCCCACCGCGGCGTCGATGTCGGCGCGCGCTGCGGCTGGGACGCCACCGATCCGCTCCTCGGAGCGAGGGGAGATGACGTCGAGCACGCCGGTGCCTTCGGCCTTGTGCCAGTCGCCGTCGATGAAGAAGGAGTCGTGATCGCGCATGTCCATGAAGAGGGCCTAACCAAGATGAGGTGAATTCGGTTTAGAGCACGGTATCTCCATGTGTTCCACGCCACAAGACCCATTGCCGTACTTCCTGAACTGAGTTAGATTCATGGCATCAGAACCGGCACGACGAACGAGGATCGACATGACCACGAACGCGCATTCCGCCCAGCAGGCAACGACCGGCCGACGAGTCGTCGTGGTCGGAGGAGGGTCCGCCGGCTGCGTCATGGCGTCGCGGCTCTCCGAGGATCCGTCGATCGACGTGGTGCTCGTCGAGGCGGGTCCGGACTACGAGGACATCGACGACCCTCGCGCCGCCAACGTGCGCAACGCGTGGGGGTTCGGGTTCACGACGCACGACTGGGGCTATGTCTCGGACGACCACATCCCGGAGTCGACCAACACGCCTGACTTCGCGATGGTCGAGCAGGGCGTCCTGCCGGTGTTCGCCGGCAAGGTCACCGGTGGCGGGTCCTCGGTCAATGCCACCAATGCCTTGCAGCCGACCAGGCGCGACATGGATCGCTGGGTCGGGCTCGGTGCGACGGACTGGACGTGGGACGAGGTCCTGCCCTATCTGCAGAAGATCGAGAACGATCCCATCGGCGGCGACCGGCACGGCACCGAAGGCTACGTGCCGGTGCACCGCTGGACCGCCGACAACGGACTGCGCCCGTTCATGCAGGCCTTCGTCGATGCTTGTGCCGAGCAGGGGCACCCCGTCACCGCCGATCTCAACGGTGAGTCCCAGCTCGGAGCGGGACCCGTGCCGCTCAACCAGCAGGACGGCGTGCGCCAGAGCTCTGCGGTGACGTACCTCAAGGCCGCCAGAGGGCGTCCGAACCTCACGGTGCGGGACGACGAGCAGGTCGACCGCGTCCTGTTCGACGGCACGCGGGCGATCGGGATCGTGCTGGTCTCGGGCGAGGAGCTGCTGGCCGACGAGGTTGTGCTGTCTGCCGGCAGCATCGGCAGCCCGGCGATCCTGATGCGGTCGGGTGTAGGACCGAAGGACGTGCTCGACGGCCTGGGCATCGACGTCGTCTCGGCCCTCGACGGCGTCGGACAGAAGCTCGGCGACCACCCGCTGGTCTACATGACGTACGAGGCGGATGCCGAGGCCATGGGCGAGCTGCTGCCGCCCCTTCAGACCATGCTGGTGTTCAGCTCAGGCGGCGCGGACGCCGCGCTCGAGCCGGACCTGCACGCGATCCCGTTCACCCTCGAGCCTGGTTCGCTGATCATCGCGGTCGGCCTCGTCCGGCCGTACTCGATGGGCAGCGTCTCGATCCGGTCGCGCGATCCCCTCGAGAAGCCCCAGATCCTGCTCAACCTGATGCACCACCCCGACGACCTCAAGCGGCTTGTCGCGGGTGTCGCGCACGTGCGCGAGATCGTCGCGTCGCCGAGCCTCGAGAAGTACGTCGGGGCGGAGCTGTGGCCCGGCCCGGACGTCGTCGATCGCGGCGACATCAGCCGCGCCGTGCTCGAGGCGAAGAACACGTATGTCCACATGGTCAGCACCTGCAGCATGGGCGATGCGGGACTGCCGTGGGCCGTCGTCGGGCAGGACGGTTCGGTGCACGGGACGCAGGGTCTGCGGGTCGTCGACGCCTCGATCATGCCGGTGATTCCGTCGGTCCCGACGAACTTCACGACCATGATGATCGCCGAGCGGTGCGCCGCCTTGATGCGTCGCTGAGGTCGCCAGGCCGCGAAAAACGCAAACCGCGCGGAGCCCTTGCCAAGGGTGAGACGCATCTGTACAGTCCCTAACTGAAGTCAGTTCACGTGACCGGAGTCACAGCGAGAGGAGTCAGCGCATGAGCGTTTCTGAGAATGTCGTAGGCGCAGGCAGGACTTCCCTGGCGCCTGCCCAGACCGGCGCGGTGCTGCGGGTCGAGGGCCTCTCGAAGACGTTCCCCGGCACCCGGGCGCTGGACGATGTCAGCATCGAGATCGCCCGCGGCGAGATCCACGCGCTGATGGGCCAGAACGGGTCCGGCAAGTCGACGCTGATCAAGCTCCTCGCGGCCTATCACTCGGCCGATCCGGGTGCCACCGCCGAGATGGACGGTGCCGCGTTCGAGATCGGCAAGACCGTTCCGCACGGCCTGCGCTTCGTGCACCAGGACCTCGGCCTGATCCTCGAGCTGAGTGCTCAGGACAACCTGGCCCTGCGGGGCGGCTTCGCCCGCGGCTTCGGTGGCCGCGTGCTGTGGCGCCAGCAGGAGGCCGAGACCCGCCGCATCCTGGCCGCGTTCGACGTCGACCTCGACATCCACCGGCCGCTCGCCGCAGCGACTCCGGTCGAGCGCACGGTCGTCGCGATCGCGGCAGCGCTGCAGGGCTGGGACGGCGACGGAGTCCTCGTGCTCGACGAGCCGACCGCGGTCCTCCCGCACGACGAGGTCCAGCGCCTGTTCGACGTCGTCACCCAGGTCCGCAAGCGCGGGACCAGCGTCCTCTACGTCTCGCACCGCATGGACGAGATCTTCACCCTCGCCGACCGGGTCACGGTGCTGCGCGGCGGTCGCCGTGTCGGCACGTACGACATCGACGGGCTCGACAGCCGGGCGCTCGCGACCTTGATGGTCGGCAACGACGTCGATCCCGACTTCCGCGCCGACGTCGTCGTCCGCACGGACACGTCGGTCACCCTCGAGGCACGGGACGTGCGCGGCAAGTGGCTGCGCGGCGTCACGCTCGAGGCTCGTGCCGGCGAGATCCTCGGCATCGCCGGACTCGCCGGTGCCGGCACCCTCGAGCTCCCGTACGTCCTGGCGGGCCAGGGCGGCCCGCTCGCCAGCGGCGAGATCCGGCTGCCGGGACGCTCCGAGCAGTGGCACGACGTCAGGCACGCCGGCCAGCTCGGCATCCCGCTCGTCCCGTCCGACCGTCAGACCGAAGGCGTGATCGCCGAGTTCACCGTCGGCGAGAACCTCTCGTTGTCCTCGCTGCGCGGCCTCGGGCGTCCCGGTCATCTGTCCGGGGGGCAGGAGCGCAGTCTCGTCGAGCAGTGGAGCGAACGGCTCGACGTCGTCGCTGCCGGACCCTCGGCCCCGATCTCAACCCTGAGCGGCGGCAACCAGCAGAAGGTCGTGCTGGCTCGTTGCCTCGCGATCTCACCGGACGTGCTCGTGCTGTGCGAGCCGACAGCGGGCGTGGACATCGGCACGCGGGTCGCGATCTACCAGATCATCGCCGACCTCGCCGCAGCCGGACTGACGGTCATCGTGGCCTCGTCGGACGAGGGGGACCTGTTGGCGCTCGCCACCCGGATCCTCGTGCTGCGCCACGGGGTCGTCGCCGAAGAGCTCGCTGCGGCCGGACTGACCAAGAACGAGCTCATCCGAGCGATCGAAGGAGCGGAACAGTGAGCATCAAGGTCGAGGAGAAGACAGTGGCAGCACCGAGCGCGACCAAGGGAGAGCCCAGGTCCGGCGGCACCTCGCGATGGGTCAACATGCTGGCCTTCGACAAGGTCGGCGCGATCTACGTCTGGATCGCGATCGTCATCGTGTTCTCGTTCTGGGCGCCCGACACGTTCCCGAACATCACGACGGCCAAGCAGATCCTCAACTCGAACGCGATCACGGGTCTCGCCGCGCTCGCCGTGACGATCCCGCTCGCCGCCCGCGTGTTCGACCTGTCGTTCGCGCTCAACATGACGCTCTGCGGTGTCGCGGTGGCGCATTTCGTCGTCGACGGGATCCCCTTGGGCGTCGCGCTGGCGCTGGGCGTGCTGATCGGCCTCGCGGTCGGCCTCATCAACGCGACGGTCGTGGTGATCATGAAGATCGACTCGTTCATCGCGACGCTGGCCACTGGATCGCTGATCCAGGCACTCATCACCCTCGTCACGAACGACACCCCCATCAGCGACGCGAAGCTGTCCGGCGGGTTCTCCAAGATCGGGCAGACCACGGTCGGCGGCATCACGCTGCCGGTGCTCTACTTCGCCGCCGTCGCGGTCGCGATCTGGTACCTCCTCGAGCACACCGCGACTGGACGCCGGCTGTACGCCACGGGGTTCAACCCCGACGCCGCCCGGCTCGCCGGTGTCAGCGTCGCTCGGCTGCAGTTCATGACGCTCGTGACCTCGGGAGTGCTGTCGGGTGCCACCGGCATCGTGCTGGCGTCGATCCTCGGTGGCGGCTCACCGACGGCCGGCACGCCGTACCTGCTGCCCGGCTTCGCCGCGGTGTTCCTCGGCGCGACGCAGCTCAAGAACGGTCGCTTCAACGCCGGCGGCACGATCATCGCGGTCCTGCTGCTCGGCACCGGCACCACGGGCCTCGGCCTGGCGAACGCGCCGCAGTGGTCGGGCGCCCTGTTCGTCGGCATCGTCCTGATCGCCGCGCTGATGGTCACCGGGCTGCAGCGGCGTACGACCCTGTCGGCCCGCGCGCCGGCCATCGACGAGGCCGAGCCCCAGCCGGCCTGAACCACCTCCGGCGTCGCCGGTCCACCCAACTCTCGGGGCGTTATGTCCACACAGAAAGTGAGAAAAATGTCCAAGCAACCTGGCAGCTTCCGCGGCCGTGCCAAGGGCGGTGCGCTGGCGATCGTACTGGCAGCGGTCCTCGTCACGGCATCCGCCTGCGGCTCAAGCGACTCATCCGGCTCGTCCTCCAAGGTCGACTCGGCGGGGCTGAAGGCGGCTGAGGCCACTGTGGCCAAGGCATCCGAGCGACCGACCACCATCCCGGTCACCGATCCGGTCGGCAAGCCGATCCCCAAGGGCAAGAAGCTCACGTTCGTCAGCTGTGGCGTCGAGGCCTGCGCGCTGCAGGGTCCGATCCTCGCGGCCGGCGCCAAGTCGCTCGGCTGGACGGTCGACCAGGTCGCCACCGACGGCTCGGCCGAGAAGGTGCAGGGTGCCATCGACGCGGCGATCCGCAACGGTGCCGACGCCGTCATCCTCAACGCGGCGGACCGTGACGCGTACTCCAAGCAGATCGCTGACGCCAAGAAGGCCGGCGTGCAGTTCGTGACCTGCTGCTCGCTCGCCACTGCGGGTGACGGGCTGCTCTACAACACCGCGACCGACAAGCAGAACGGGCCGATCGGCGACTACCTGGCGGCGAAGGTCGTCACGGACAGCAAGGGCAAGGCCAACGCGCTCTACGTCAACATCTCGGCGTTCCAGATCCTCAAGCAGGTCGGTGACACGTTCGACGCCGGCATGAAGAAGTACTGCTCGAGCTGCTCGGTCGACAACCTCGACATCCCGCTGACGTCGCTGGGCAAGGACGCGCCGGACCGGATCATCTCGTACCTGCGCAGCCACCCCAAGGTGAACTACGTCGCCCTGTCGGTGGCGGACGCTCTCGGCACGGGTCTGCCCGCGGCGATCAAGGCTGCCGGGCTCGGCGACAAGGTCAAGATCGTCGGGCAGGGCGGCGGCACGCAGAACTTCGCCGACATGAAGGCGGGCTCGATCGACGCCCTTGTGCCGGCCGACCTGTTCTCGTACGACTACCTGATGCTCGACGCGCTCGCCCGCCACTGGGCCGGCGTGCCGGTCAACGACGCGGGCCCGCCGTACTGGCTAATCACGAAGAGCACCGTCCCGTCGGACACGTCCAAGCCGTTCCCGGTCGTCGAGGACTACCAGGCGCAGTGGGACAAGCTCTGGGGCGTCTCGTGAGCCTCGGCTGAACCAGCACCCGGCACCGGCGTCCCCTCCAGGCGCCGGTGCCGGCTGCCTTTCCCACTCTCGTCGTCAGGATTAGCCATGAGTCACTTGCCCTCGTACGACCTCGACCTCGATGTGACGGCCGCGCTGCCGTTCGTCTCGTCGCCCACGACGCTCCGCGCCACGGTGTGGCCGGCGGAGCAACCGCAGTCGGTGCTCGTGTGCTGGCCGGGTGGCTCCTACAGCCGCGCGTACTGGGACGTGCACGTCGACGGGCGCGACGGCTACAGCTTCGCCGAGCACGTGGTCGGCCGGGGGTTCACCGTCGTCGCGCTGGATCCGCTGGGCGTGGGGGAGAGCTCGCGGCCCGAGGACGTCGACCAGGTGACGCTCGAGAGCATGGCCGACGCGGCCACCTCAGCCGTCCGGCAGCTGCGCGAGCGGCTGGCGCCGGCGGGAGTCCCGGTCATCGGCATCGGTCATTCGCTCGGCGGGTGCCTCACGCTCGTGGAGCAGGCCCGGCACGGCAGCTATGACGCCGTCGCCAACCTGGGCTTCACGCACGGTGCCAAGCCCATCCTCGCACCCGACTCGGCCGGGCCTGATCCCGAAGCTCTGACGATCGCGGTGGAGCACGCGAAGGCGTTCTTCGGCGGTGACTGGGACAGCGGCTATGCCCGCGCACCCCGGGAGCCCAACCACGCGTGGCTGCACGACCCGGACGTGCCGGCCGACGTGATCGCCGAGGACGATCGGCACGCCTCGGCATGGCCGCGCCAGTCGTACGTCGGCGCGCTGCTGGCGGGTCACTCCGCGTCGTACGCAGGTCAGGTCGCCTCGCCGGTGTTCGTCGCGTTCGGCGAGCACGACGTGCCGGAGCACCCGCACGACGACATCGGCTACTACGGCGCCAGCGGCGACGTGACGCTCATGGTGCTCCCGGCGAGCGCGCACTGCCACAACTTCGCCGGCACGCGGGCCCTGCTGTGGGATCGCCTGGCGGACTGGGCGACGGGGATCAGGCCGGCGACATGACCGGACGGATGGCCGGCCGGTCGGCGCTGATCACCGGGGCGGCGAGCGGGATCGGCGCGGCCGTGGCTGAGCTGTTCCACACCGAGGGTGCGACGGTGATGCTGACGGACGTCGCCGATGCCGCGGGTTCGGCGCTGGCGGAGCGGCTCGGCGACCGGGCGACGTACCGCCACCTCGACGTGACGTCGGAGGAAGGCTGGACGTCGGTCGTCGACGAACTCACCTCTTCTGGCGCTTGGACGACGCTCGTCACTTCGGCGGGGGCGGCGCTGCGTTCGCCGCTGGCCGACACGTCCGTCGACGAGCTGCGCCGGATCCTGGACCTCAACGTCATCGGTACGTTCCTGGGTGTGCGGGCGGCCGCGCGATCGATGACCGGTCCCGGAGCGTCGATCGTCACGATCGGATCTCTACGTGGTCTCGAGGCTACGACCGGGCTCGGCGCCTATGGCGCGTCGAAGGCCGCGGTGACGCTGATGGCCCGCGTGGCCGCGCTCGAGGTCGCCGGTCAGGGCATCCGGGTCAACACGATCTGTCCCGGCAGCATCGCGACGCCGATCACGGACCGGCCCGACTTCGACGGCACCGACTGGTCGGCGTACGTCGCCAGCATCCCGCTCGCCCGGCGCGGCACGGCCGACGAGGTCGCCAGCGCCGCGCTGTTCCTCGCCTCCGACGACAGCGCGTACGTCACGGGCACCGAGCTCGTGATCGACGGCGGCACAGCGGCCGGACGTACGACCCCGGTCAGCTGATCAGCTCGCCCAGACGACCGAGGGGCGAATCCGGGGTCTCAGGCTGTGCCCATTCCGCCCAGATTGACGCGATCGAATGCGGACGAATTGCTAGACCGTTGACATTGAGCCTTACGCTGCTCGCCACCAAGTCGAACCATAGATCTGGTAGCCAAGGGCTGCCGTGCCCAAATCGGTCCACATATTGCTCTGGTCCTTCTTGCTGAATTTGGAGACTTCGTTCAGCCGCGAGTACACGCTTGCACTGATGTACGTCGGGTATGCAGGGTCGAGGGCCGCCATCTTCGCTGCGTTGTTCGCTGCGTTGCCGACCCACACGAGGTCGTTGTTGCCTCGAATACCGGTGCGAGCGACGAAAAGCTTTGAGGTATCGACTCCAACTCGTTGCTTCAGTTGGAAGTCGGTCTTCGGCCACTTCTTCTTGTATCGCGCCAACACGATCTGTGAGGCCGCGTGATTGATGTTCAGGCCGCAGACAGCCGCGTTGGAGTTCTTGGAGTCGCCGATGAATACACCCATCACCCGATCCCCGTCATACGCGGTGATGATGCCACCGCTGTTTCGGATGAGTTTGGCCGCGCAATAGAGATATGCCTTGTAGATCTCTGCAGCTACGTAATCATGCTTCGCCCTTACCATTGCGGTTGAACCGGCGAGATCGGCGTACAAGACAGTGGCATCGAGTTCAACGGCCGAATTCTTGAGCGCGATATCGGCGGTTTCGGGAACCTTTTGGCCTTGGCGTCGGGACCATTCCTCCGTGAACACGTTGTCGACATAGGTCTCCAACTCGGCAACTAGAGTCATTCGTCGAACTCCTTCGGCTGGACTCTGGAGCCAGGCCACTGGGATGTGTGTTCATATGGCTTGTAGTTGGCTTCCACGATCTAGGCTCTCAGGCCGACGATGATGGCGACGACGCCGAGCAATGCGAGTGCCACCACCAAACTCCTGATGGCTCGGTCCGCCCACGTGAACTTGCGATGGGCGACCGTTGCGTTGGCGTGAACTTGGTGCGCGATCTGTCGTGTCAGCCGCTCTGGGTCTGATGTCAATGAGCGCAACACCTCGACATAGGACGGACCATCGCCGTCGTATTCCTTAGCGATATTGGAGAAGAACAGCAGATTTATCGGGTCCTCCTGCGGCTCTTCAGGCGCAACAACATCTGCCGCTTTGGCAGCTCGCCGAACGGCTCGTTGTTCCCACTTACTGGCTATCGTCAGGCGCGGCATGAGCGCTAGGGCCGCGCTACCACCCGCTAGCACTACTGCCGCTGCACAAAGCACAGTGAACAGGTTCAATGCACAGCCGGGCTGGTGTTGATCCTTAACGAGGTTGTAGAGCATCACGGCGATCACCCCACTAACGGCTAGCGACGCGCCCACCTTCGCATCCGCGTGCTTGATCCAGTCGTTGACTAGGCTCAATGCCTTCCATGCCT
The DNA here is from genome assembly GCF_004134905.2 of Aeromicrobium ginsengisoli. Taxonomy (GTDB): domain Bacteria; phylum Actinomycetota; class Actinomycetes; order Propionibacteriales; family Nocardioidaceae; genus Aeromicrobium; species Aeromicrobium ginsengisoli. The sequence continues at coordinate 592,340 of NZ_SDPQ02000002.1, forward strand.
GATCTGGCTCGGCGCCAATTGGGACCTCGGGTTCGATCGCACCGGCCGGATTGGATGACGAATCGTGTTCCGCTGGAGGGGTTTCGGCCATACACCATCCTCTCAGAGGAGTGCGACAATGAGTCCGCTTCAGGACCAGGCCGGCTATCTGAGTCCCGAGAGTCGAGCGCGGCGATCAGTGCGTCGTCTCTCGGCATTCTCCCAGATGGCGTTCTTGAAATGTTTGCGTTGTAGAGCCGCTCGGGCTTCCGTGACGTCAGTGCGGGTCTTTTTACCATCGAGAATCGCCGCGCAGTATTCGGCACCGTGTACTGAACACCAGGAGGAGACAAGTTTGCGGCCGATTGCCTCCGGATCGTCGTCGGGTAGTCGATCGATGACGAAGTCGTCCCAAATGATGTCCGACGCGCCTGAGCCGCACGAGCATGACAACGCCAAGTAGTCGTTAGAGGTGATGCGATCCCAAACACTGCCAGTGACGATCAGTTCGTGGCGATCGGCGCTCTGTGCAGCCTTGGTGGCGTAGTTGACAGATTTCCCGGCCCAGATCGGTTCCTGTTGGGCGGGGTTCCGTGGAGTACCAACGTTCTTGACCAGGACTCGACTATTCGAGACGCCAACTTTGTATCCCGTGAGGTCCTTGAGGTTGTCCCATTTGGCCTCGAGCTTGTTGACCAGGTCGTGACTAAAGCTCAGCACCGTGATGCCTGCGCACATCGCTCTCTCATATCTCCGCTCACCCCAGAAGAGCCCGATGACACCGTCGCCCTGAATCTGCAAGAAGTCAGCGTCGAACTCGTCGAAGATCCGGACGACGTTGCCAGTTGCGGCTTGATAGATGCTTGCGGTTGACGCGGCCCATTTGCCGGTCCCGAGCTGCGTGGAGTTCTTGAGGTCGGCTACGACACTGACAACGTCAGTAACTATGTGCCAGCGCCTAGCTGTTACCGCCAATTTGGACACGTCGAGGTTGTGGCCGACGTCAATGACCTCAGGCGTCGACGCCAACTCCTCGTCCACGTCCGATGCGAGAGTCGACTGCAGTTCACTCAGGTCTACCGAGGTCATGTGGTCTCCAATCGAATTGTCTTGATCGTAGTGATCGCCCATGACATCTCAATTGGACCGAGTCGGCGGACCCGTCGCGCAAAGCCTGAATCAAGAGCGCGGCGCCGGAGAGTCGCGTCCAACTGCCGCGAGGCGGGCGCTCAACAGAGTGGGACGAGTCCGGGAGTCGCGCACAAGCCGCTGCGCCGCAAACCCGACGAAAGTGCACCTGCGAAACCAAAGAGGCGGTGGTACACGCGCGCTATGAGGTCGTTCGCGAGTGATGGCCCCGACCAAAATCAAAATCGTGAGAATCTGCATAGGTACGCTCGGAGTTACAGACAGGCATGGTCTGCCCGCGTTGCTGATCGGGCCTCAATGAAAGGAAGCAGATGCCCCAGCAGATGACAGGCGTCCTGATCCTGATTGCCTCACCCAGCGACACAGTGGACGAACGCATCGCAGTCAGCGAGGCCCTCGCCGATTGGAACGTAATGCGCGGCCGCCGCCAGGGTTCGGCTCTATTGGGCTGGCGCTTCGAAAAGCACGCCGTCGCGCGACTCGGAGGGCGTGCCCAGGAGATCATCAATGAACAGGCCGTCAATCAGAGTGACGCCGTCGTCGCGTTCTTCGATAGCCGCTTGGGCACTACGACCGGCGTCGACGTCTCCGGCACCGCAGAGGAGATCAACAGGGCCGCAGACGCAGGTAAGCCAGTCCACGTCTACTTCTCTCAAGAAGACCTCCCACGCGACGTCGACACCGACCAACTAGAGGCACTCAACGCGTTCCAGAGCGGGCTTCGCGACCGAGGCCTGCTTGGCTACTACACCAGCCCTGCAGACCTGGCCGACCAAGTCGTCCGCGCGCTCGAGCATGACCTGGAGACTGAGGGCTGGGCAGAAGACGCCGCCCATAACGCCCGCTTCAAGCCCGGCGGTGCCGAGCTCCGATGGGAGCATCAGCACGCGCGCGAGGCGAAGGGCATGGACGGCAAGGGAAAGATGGCCTACCGGACGACGCGAAACCACCTGATCGTGAGTAATGAAGGCCGGGCCGCCGCCGAGGGACTGACTTTCACCGTCGAACCGATTGACGATACGTCGTTTCATTTTGACCCGGTTGAAGAGCCCTTCGACCTCAGCCCCCGTTCGCAGATGGCATGGCTGCTAATCGCTAGCGGCGGATGGGGCGATACGGGAAGCAACGTCCTCGTTAAAGCCCAATGGCACGAAGGAGATCAGGCCAAAGTTGGCGAGTGGACCGTCACCCTGGACTCGTGACCTGCGCGAGGACTCGTCTGAGTCGCCGCGCAGACGCTCCCTCGCCGGCCAACTGAGCCTGCATAGATTCAGCATGAGCAGTCGCGCCTTTCGCCGCGTCCGCGCGTCCAGACGGACAGGGCAATGACGGTCTTGCTAAGCAGGAGCCATTGCGGGTCTTCGACGAGCTCGCCTGGCAAGGCGGTCGTCGTATGGCCTAATCCGCGGTCTAGATCGAACACTTGTGGGTGCTCTCGCTCACAATTGGCCGCATGCCAAAGATTCGCGTTGAGGAGTTGTGGGTGGGTGCATGTGTCTCGGAAGCGCTACCTGGAGTTCAGGTGGTTCAGCATGACGATGGATCGCGTCCGAGCATGTATGACCTGGATCTCCTGAGAGATGGCGAACCTTTCGCCGCAATGGAGGTCACCGCGGCCGCTGACGCGGAGTCCATCGAACTCTGGAATCTCGTGAATGGATCTGGGGATCGGTGGGTTGATTCGAGCCTGCTGGGTGGCTGGATGATCACCGTCGATCCGAAATCTCGAGCCAACCGACTCAAGAACGAATTGCCCGGGATCCTGCGAAAGATTGAGGCCAACGTTGAAGGCCCCGAGCGTCATGCAGCTATCGAATCTCTGACCGCGCTCGGCGTCGTTTCCGCGAACCAAAGCGACACGAATTTCCCGGGAAGCATCTACGTCACACTTCAGCGCCATCCAGAGCGTATGGGCGGTCCCGTGCCGCTGAATGGCAACGGCTTGGTGAATTGGCTCAACCGGTGGATTCGTGAGCCCGGTCAGCAGCACAATCTTGAAAAGTTGCGCGTCGCGCTCCTCGGGGAGCGGCACTTGTTCGTTCTCCTCCCCGGGTTCACGACCGCTCCCTTCGACGCGTCAGACGTCCTCATGCGTGAGAACGGTCCTCTGCCCGAGGTTGCGCCAGCACTGCCCGAAGGTCTCTCCGACGTTTGGCTCATGAGCACTTGGTCGACGGGCGACCTGTTCCATTTCGGTGTCGATGGCTGGAGCCGCTCGGAGAAGGTGTTTAACGTACAGAGCGAGTAAAGAGCCTGCGCCCAGTCCCGAGTCGGACGCACGTCATTCCGCCGCGCACGACGCCTCATGTGCGCGAAGTCCTGAGGTCCGGGAGTGGGCCCTGCCGCCCGGATTGTCCTCGAGATGGTTCATACTTCGAAATTGTCAGGCTCGACAGAGGCTGGCTTCGCGGACGCGGTGTAGTTGCAGCACGCTTCCCTTCCAGGGAATGAGTCGAGGTTCAAATCCTCGCGTCCGCTCCATATCCCGAAGTCGGAGCCCAGCCGCCGAAACCTCCCCGCTGACACGGACCGGATTAGCCCCGCACGGCCGTGCATCGGCGATCTAGTCCTATGCGAAACGCAGCCCGCCCGCTGGCGATTGGCCGCCCAAAGGTCTAGGACATCCGGAAGATGGGCCATCCAATCTCGGTGCGCCAAGCGGATGGATCCGGGTCATCAGCTGGCCCGACGAGGTAGGTCTCCCGGACAGGGCCGGCTACCGCGAGCGCGTTGGCGACGACCCACGTCCCGAGTTCCCCATAGGTGACGTCGGCGTGGTCGTGCGGACCGACGTGGGTCGCGACGGCCAGCTCCACCGCCGGCAGGGTCGTCGGGTGCACCCTACCTAGATGTGGAGGGTCCGCCGCTGGCACGTGCAACATGACGTGGCCCCGGCCCTCCTCGAAGAGAGAGTTGTCGTAGATGCCTCCCAGGGGCCCGGTGCGCTTGTCGACCGCGGCGTCGAGCTCGGCCAGCGCTCCCGCGAACCACGCGGCCATGGCGTCACTGTCGACGTCGTCTTCGATCGCGGCCACCATGGCCTCCGGCACGGCCCTGAGCTCGACGCTCAGGGGCACCGGGTCGGGATCGAGGAGGCGCCGCAGCGACACGACTGCAGCCCGGGTCCGGTCCAGCTCGACCTCCAAGCGCGCCAGGTGATCGGAGACCAGCGCAGCACGGTTGCCGGGGTCGGTTGACTCGATGATGCGTCGGACGTCCGCGAGGGGAACGTCGAGCTCTCGGAGGCGGTGGATCACCTGCGCGGTCGCGATCTGGTCGCCGCTGTACGAGCGGTAACCCGTCGACCGGTCGACCGCAGCGGGAACGAGCAAACCCGCCTCGTGATAGCGACGCAGCGTCCTCACGCTCAAGTGCGTCAGGCGCGAGAACTCACCGATGGCCAGCATGGCGACAGTCTGCACCCTCCCCCAGGGAGAGAGTCCCATCCTTGACCCTGCCGCTGCGAGACGCAGCACCGTAATGGTGACGCCCGAGGGGCGTGGTTGCGCCGGGAGCCGGACACACCTGACGAACCCGGACATGCCAACCCTGCAGCGACACCAGATGGAAGGCGATCAGCCCAACGTCAACCGCTAGTGAAAGGAAACATCATCATGAACGACAAGATTGCATTCGCGTGGGACGACCTCCCCGAGGTCGTGGCCAACTACCTCCGCGCCCACGTCGTCCAAGACTTCGCCACGGCGACGAGGTACCTGCCTGAGGACGTCACTGTCATCGACAACGGCGAGGTGCTCGAGGGCCGCGACGAGACATTCAAGGTCTTCGACAAGTCGGCGAACGACTACGAGGTGGAGACCACGCTGATCTCCACCTCTCGGCCGGCGGACGACGTGTGGGAGGTCGACACGCATCTCTCGGGAAACTTCCCGGGCGGCGAGGTCGACCTCCGCATGCTCTTCACCTTGGCCTCCGGCGTGATCCAGAAGCTGGAGATCACGATCTGACGACCGACGTCAGGACGAAACCCACCACAACCACGAGGAGAAAGTTATGTCCATGCCAGATCGCGACCGTCTCGACGGTCGGCGCGCACTCGTCACAGGTGGGTCCAAGGGGTCGGGGAAGGCAGTGGTGGAGAGGCTGCGCGAGCTGGGCGCCGACGTGTGGACCACGGCGCGGACGATGCCGGTCGGCTATCAGCACCCGGACCGCTTCATCGAGGCCGACACGTCGACCATAGACGGCGTGGCGTCCGTCGCGGCCAGGATCTCCGGGCAAGGTCCGCTCGACATCTTGGTGCACGTCGTCGGCGGCTCGTCGACCCCTCCGGGTGGGTTCGCGGCGGCCGACGAGGGGCAGTGGATGGCCGAGCTGAACCTGAACTTCCTGGGGGCGGTCAGGCTGGATCGAGCCTTGTTGCCAGCCATGGTCGAGGTGGGATCGGGAGTGGTCGTGCACGTCACCTCGATCCAGCGTCAGATGCCACTGCACGACGCAACCCTGCCGTACGCCTCGGCCAAGGGCGCGCTGCGAACGTACAGCAAGGGCCTCTCCAACGAGCTAGCTCGACATGGCATTCGCGTCAATGCCGTCAGCCCCGGTGGCATCGAGACCGAGGCCTACGAAGGCTTCGTCGACCGGCTCGCCCAGGGCAACGACCTGACGCGAGAAGAAGCGAAGCAGTCGATCTTCGACTCCCTCGGAGGGGTTCCCCTCGGGAGGTTCGCGTCTACCGCCGAAATCGCGGACCTCGTCGGCTTCCTGGTCTCCGACCGAGCCTCCTCGATCGTCGGAGCAGAGTACGTCATCGACGGCGGAACCATCCCCACCATCTGAAGGGATCGGATCTCGGGCCGAGCCGGGAAGGTTTCATGACCGAACGAACAGTAGGCGCGGCCCTCGTATGGCTGGCGTCCGCCCTCTCTACGGGGGTCCTCGGCCACTGGATCGCTACCAGACGAGAGACCGGGACTGAGTAGAGAGGCGCGTCATTCCGCCGCGATCGCGCAGTGTTAGAGCAAATCGAGTCTATTTCCGGACGCGTCGCGCACGGTGATAAGCAGCTTGGGACTGGGCCAAAGTTCGACGTACCCGGGGCTGTGGGTGATCTCGACCGTCTCGTCACTTGGGCCGGCGACGTTGATGGTGAATTCTTCACCGGCCGGAACCTCGAACTGATTGATCGGCTCAATCCGCACGGTCACTGGTTCCTCACCGCCCACCTGAATCCGGTAGCCGTCGAATGATGAGTTGTCGTTTGCCACACCGGCTCCGATCTCGTGTGCTGGCCTGTCGGAGACTCTGCCTCGCCGCCAAGGATGTGTCACAAGCCTGACATGTCACTTGCGCTAACGACCACGGACAGTCACGAAGCGCATTCATCTTCGTCTGAAGCTCACTCACCAGGTGCTGACCGTCACCCGCGTCATTCCGCCGCGTCTCGGCGCTGTTGCCGACACTTGTGCGGGCTACGTTGTAAGGCATGAGCCCGGAAAAGAAGCCGTTGTCAACTGGCGAATTCGTCAAACGGTTGGGTGTCTGGTGGTTCGTTCTCTGGGGTGTCGCGATCGCTGCTTGGATCATCAGCGGGCTCATTGCGCATGACGGCTCCTTGATCACTGTAGGTCTGGCCGTCGCGGTGGTCTTTGTTGTCCTCTGCATCCCATTCCCGGGGACGCGCAGGCGCAATTAGCGCCGGACCCGCGTCATACCGCCGCGTAGCAGCTAGTGAACATCCAGAGCACTTGCCGGACCTAGGGGACCATTCGCCGGCCGAGCAAATCGAGTCCTCGGACCCGACCCATGGCCCAGCGTTGCTGACGCGTCTCATTCTTGGAATTCAGGTTCGCTGCGTCTTGGACATACGCCCCGACGTGACTGAGGAAGGAGAAGGCGACCGGATGCTTGTAGGCGTATGACTCGGAGATCTCGAGGTTCTCAGGATCCTCGTTGCCGGCGGCTTCCGCATTGCTCAGTGTCTCTTTGATCTTGGCCACCCTGTCGAATCTCTTGAACTCATCGCCAAGCAGAACGCGAATCTCGCTCTCAGACCGGTCGATGATGAGCGGAGCTTTCGGATCGAATGCCTGCCAGAACCCTCGTTCACCCTTGATGTAGTCCGCATTCCCGCTGAGTTCGATTTCGCCAACCAACTTTCGAGTCGCGGGCCCCCAGGAGCGAACAAGCCCCTCCATATAGTCCTCGCACGACTTTCCGGCATCGCGCTCGTACTGCTTGACCGATTCCGGGTCCGTCAAGCCGCAAGCGGTCCGTACATCTCCTTTTGCCAAAGCGTCGTAGTAGCGAGAGACCAACTCGTCCAACGATCTCGCCGGGGCGACACCTTCCGGCCGGTCATCGCCTCCGCACCCCGCCGCCGCAGCAACCACGACTACAACAGCAGCAATCGCCGCCAGACCTCTGCTCGACGCTCGTGTGAGGCCGGACGTCAGGCCAGCACGACAAATTCGGGACACTGCGTCATCGTAAGCGTCGCGCCCGGCCGCGATGCGACACTTTGGAGGTCTCCACCAGCACCGTTTGTGGGTCAGTGCTGACACCACCCGGACCACGAGGGCACTCTAGTGTTGGTGGGAGTTGACACCCCGCTGGCGGCGCGCAAGCGGAGCGAGTCGGAGCAGATTGAGCGGAGGTGGGCGCATGTCGGCGACGAAGCTCCTGGTACTCGGTATCGTGCACCTCTCCGGCGGCGCGCATGGCTACCAGGTGCGGTCCGAGCTGCAGAGCTGGCGTGCGGAGATTTGGGCCAAGATCAAGCCCGGCTCGATTTATCACGCGCTGAAGAAGGCGGCGGCCGATGGCCTCCTCACCGAACACGCCGAGCCGGGCAATTCCGGGCCGGAGCGCGTTCTGTACCGCGTGACAGCTCGGGGACGTGACGAGATGGTCGAACTGGTCCGCGACGGTCTGCGGCGCACCCATGACCCCATCATGCTCAACGCGTCGATCGCCATGTTGCCCATGCTGACCAGGACAGATGCCATCGCGCACGTCAACGAGCGGGTCGCGCGCCTGGAAGCGGAGCTCGTAGAGCAGGCCAAGTGGCGGGAGCACCCGAACCCCGACATTCCCGAACACGTCCGCGATCAGGCCGAACTGTGGGCGGGACATGCACGCACCGAACTGGAGTGGGCGAAGAGCCTGAGCAAACGACTGGCTGAGGGCGCCTACACCATGGCCGATGATCCGGGTTCGTGGCGAACGGTCTCCTAATCAACCTTGACTAGACGCTCCTCCTTGTCTACTTTGGCTGAGTAACCAAACTTGACTAGTCGGCCAGACCCGGACACGGCAAGGAGAGCCGAATGAGCACCATCCTCAAGAACAACTCGGAAACCGTTGCGCACACACCCGGGCGGGCGAGCAGCATCGGGGTCTGGATTCTGCAAGGCGTGCTGGCGGCGATCATCGCCGGCGGCGGAATCTCGAAGCTCGCCGGCGACCCGGTCATGGTGGACATGTTCGCCGACATCGGGGCTGGCCAGTCGCTCCGGTACCTGGTCGGAGCGCTGGAGGTCGCGGGAGGGGTTGGACTTCTGATCCCGACTCTGGCGGGCCTGGCCAGTCTGGGGTTGGCGGCATTGCTGACCGGTGCTGTCATCACCGATCAGTTCGTGCTCGAGCAGAGCCCTTGGCTGCCGCTCGCCCTTCTCGTCGTGGCGGCCGTGATCGCAAGGACGCGGTGGTCACGCACCGAGGCCGTCGTCGGCACGCTGCTCAGGCGCTGAGACAAACCTCTCGAACGGAGATGTGAGATGAACGAGATGGCCTTTCGCGTGACATCAAACGATGGCACCACCATCGCCTACGACCGGAAGGGAAGCGGCCCGACTGTCGTCCTGGTAGGCGGCGCACAAGACGATGGAGCCGAGAACGCTCCCTTGATACCTGCACTCGCCGAGCACTTCACGATTTACAACTATGCCCGTCGGGGACGCGGCGCGAGCGGCTTCACCGAGCCCTACGCCGTGGAAAGAGAGATCGAGGACCTGGATGCGTTGATCGCGGAGGCGGGCGGCTCGGCACACCTGTTCGGGGCGTCCTCTGGTGGCGCTCTGGCGCTGGAAGCCGCCGCGGCCGGGTCAGCCATCGACACGATCGCCGTGTGGGAGGTGCCGTACGCGGTCGGGGACGACATACGCCCGCGATTCGAGGAGTACGTCGCGGACACCCGACGCGCCTTCGACGCCGGGCGCGACGAGGAGGTTCTCGAACTGTTCATGCGCATGACCGGCGCCTCCGACGACAACATCGCGGCCAGGAAAGCGGCAGGCAAGCAGACGGCGCATTGGGCGGATTCGGTCGCCCTCGCGCCCACGCTGGTCCACGACAGCCTCTTCCTCAACCGCTACCAGTTGCCGGCCGATCGACTGGCAACGGTCAACCAACCGGTCCTGGTCACCACCGGAGGACCGATCACGGTCCCCTACATGGCAGGCCTGCCCTCGGACTTCTTCGACCGCGCAGCCGACGAGCTTGCAGACCTCCTACCCCACGCTCAACGGGAGACCCTCGAGGGGCCGGATCACGTCGTCGACCCACAGATCGTCGGCCCGCTGTTGCTTCGGTTCTTCAGCAGCGAACACTGAGGGGCCCGCGAGGTGTTGCGGGAAGACCGAATCCGTCTGACACGGTTGAGCGGTATCGCCACGTGCTCACGACCCTGCATACGTCCATCCCCCACCGGACCGGCTAATCCGCGACGACGGCATCTCCCCCACGTCATACCGCCGCGATGATGACGACCTGAAACAGCGCCGACCAGACCGTAATCAGTTGAATCATCGACACGGTCTCCGTCTCCTCAGCCCGTTGCGGCGTTCACCCACTGGCACCAGACGTCTTGGGTGTGAGCGTCGCCCATTTCGGAGGCGGTCGGTATGAGTTCCGACGCCGTTGGCGGGATCGTGGTCTTGAAGGTCGTCTCCACCCAGCGCCGATACGGCTCATTCAGCACTGAATGACCTGGGTCGGGTCGAGGCGGCTCGTGCCAGTCCTCGTTCCAGCAGATCTCGTCATAGCCGATGCCGATGAGCCGCAGAAAGTCGACGGCGTTCTCGCCCAGGACGCAGGTGAGAAGAGATCCGCTACCTGAGCCCAAATGAACGATGAGAGTCCGTCCGTCTGGAGCGCGCCACAGTGCCGCAGCGGATCCGTCAGCGCCAGTCCGGCAAAACGGCCACAGGGTGGGCATTCCCTCACGCAGCGGACCGAACCATGCAGTGACCCGTCCGACCTCGTCAGCTCGGTCACCGCGGAGCAGGAGATTCGTCCCGGGACCCTTCGGCCACTGCGCAGACAAGGAGCCGTAGAGGTCGCCATTCCGACCTCGTTGGACGAACCCGTTCGCCTCAACCCATTCGAGCAACATGCGAAGGGGCTCGGGGACCTCGAGACCCGACGGAACGCGAGACAACGTCAGGTCCGTGAACTCAGCCACGGCACAAAGGCTACTAGCGCGGGGCACTTGGCGAAGTCCTTGCACTCACGCGCTAACCCGTGGAGGTCCAGGTGAGGTCAAACTCCTCCTGGGCGATTTCCCAAGGCGTCCAATCCCCTGTGTCGACGAGCTTCGCGTTGCTGAGAAAGCCGTGCTCGTCCTCGTTGTGCGAGGAGCCGTATCGCAGGGTCGGACCATCGTCGTAGATCTCGATCTGGCGCACCGGATACCCGTCTTCTGCAACTTCGAAGAGCCACGTGCTCGCGCCCCAGTGGGCGTGTTCGTCTCCACGAAACTCGTCCCATCGACGCTTGAAATACCGAGATGCCATACGACAACTCTCTCAGTGGACGACAGGCCGCACCCTGCTTGGCGGCGGATTCGTTCAAGTCGGTCGACCCGCAGGTGCGTCATACCGCCGCGAGTGGATCGCCTCGGCGGACTCATTCGGAAGTCCGCAGATCCCTGATCAACTCGCGGAATAGATGGCGACCGGCGTCGCGGTCGCGGCGAGGCGGCCGTCTTCGACCATGACGTCGAGGTGGGCGAGGGTCTCGCAGACCGCCATCATCTGGTTGAAGGGGTCGAGCTCGGTGAAGTGGCGCTCCCGGCGGGTCCAGAGCAGGCGATCGGCGACGTCGGCGGCGGTGCCGCTGCCGAGCGTACGGACGACGCGTTCGGCCTGTTCGAAGCGCTCGGCGTGGTGGGCGAGCAGCTCCCCGACGCGGTCGTGGACGCTGTCGGCGGGATAGCCGTGCGCCGGCATGAGCCGGGCGTCCGGTCGGGTCAGCAGCATGCGGAGCGACGTGAGGTAGTGCTGCAGCGGCAGCTCGCGGGCGCCGAGCTCGAAGCCGATCGAGGGAGTGATCGTCGGGAGCACGTGGTCGCCGGTGAACAGCAGTCTGTTGACGTGGTCGTGGAAGACGAGGTGGCCCTTGGTGTGCCCGGGCGTCGGCACGACCTCGAGCTCGCGAGGGCCGAGGTCGAGCGTCTCGGCGTCGAGCCACGAGTCGGGCAGCTCCCAGCCGTCGTGGTCGAACGGCTCGGCTGCGGTGGCGTCGATCATGTCGGAGGCGAGGGCCGGAGCGCCGGCGCGCTCGAGGTCGCGGATCGAGCCCACCGGGACATTCGTCCGTATGGCCATGACCTCGTGCAGGCCGGGCTGCTCGTGCCGGCCGAGGTGTACGCGTGCCCCGAACAGTCGGCGCAGCTCGACCGCGAACGTGTAGTGGTCGCGGTGGATGTGGGTGACGTAGACATCGTGGATGTCGGCGGGGGAGTGCCGGATCCCGGCGAGCGCGACGGTGAGCTCACGCAGCGCCGAGGGAACGCGCCAGCCGCCGTCGATCAGGGCGAGCCCGCGGGCCGTCTCGATGGCATAGACGTTGATCGCCCGCAGCCCGTCGTTGGGCATCGACAGGGGGATGCGGTGCACGCCGGGCGCGACCTCGTAGCAGCCTGGATCGGTCCAGGCCGAGGTCGGCACACCCGAGGTCGTGGTCACTCGTCGGCCACCATGACCTTCTCCTCGCCCATGACGGCGATCCGGCGGCCGCGCATGTCGCCGACGTTGGCGACGGCGTCGAGCCACGCCTGGCTGGCGAGTGCGGCCTCCATGGCCTCCTTGGAGTCGAAGCTGAGGACCGACAGGCCGTCCCAGCCCTCCGACTTCTCGCCCATGGCCTCGAGGATCTCGGTGTGGTGCCAGCGCCGCAGGCCCGGCAGGGCGTACGTCGGATCGGCGTGGTCGTTGCGCCACCACTGGATGAACTGGTCGTGCGTCCAGTCCCGCGGGCGGGCGGCGAGGACGATGAGGTTGTACATGGGTCTCCTTGGTCTGGGGCTGGTCAGCCGGGCGTACGGCTCAGGTCGGTGGCGAGCCGCACGGCGTCGTCGCGCGACAGCTTGCCGACACGGTTCTGCGGCAGGGCGGCGACGCGATGGACGAACTCGGGCCACTTGAACTTGGCGAACCCGGCGGCGTCGAGATGCGCGGTGACGGTGTCGAGGTCGAGCTCGGTGCCCGTCGTGACGATGAGAGCGGCGGCACGTTCGCCGAGCAGCTCGTCGGGCACCGGCACGACACACACCTGGGCGACGTCGGGCATCTGCGCGATCGCAGCCTCGACCTCGTTGATGTCGATGTTGCGGCCGCCGCGGATGATGATCTGCTTCTCGCGGCCGACGATGTTGAGCGTGCCGTCGGGGTTGATCCGGGCCAGGTCGCCGGTCGGGAAGAACCCGTCGGCGGTGACCGCGGGTGGCTCCGGCGCGCCGTTGCGGGCATAGCCGACGAAGAACGACGGGCCCTGGACCTGCAGCTGGCCGACCTCGCCGGCGCCGCGGGGGACTCCGTCCTCGCCGACCACCCGCACCGTGGTGCCGGGGAAGGGCCGGCCGTCGCGCCCGAGGCGCACGTCCTCGCTCTCGCCCGGCAGGGGAGTCGTGTGGCCGAGGCACTCCGACATGCCGAAGACGCGCAGGAACTTCGTGCCGAGCGTACGTTCGGCGCGTCCCAGCGCTCCGGAGTCCATGGGGCCGCCGCCGACCGTCATGGCGGTCAACGACGAGAGACTGCCCTCGGAGTCGGGCTGGATCGACAGCTGCAACGCCATGGTCGGCACGAGCATCGTCCACCGCACGTCGTGCTCGGCGAGGACGCGCAGCGCCGCCGAGGGCTCCCAGCCGTCGAGCGTGACCATGGGTGAGCCGAGCATCGCGGGCAGATACATGCCGAAGCAGAATGCGGCGACAGACGACAGGGGCACGAGCGCGCCGACCGGGTCGCCGGGCTGCAGGCCGACGGCGTCGATGGTGCACGTGCCGGCATAACGCAGCGCCTCCTCGGACTGCACGACGCACTTGGGCCGGCCGGTCGAGCCTGAGGTCATGGCGACGACGACACCGCCACGCCAACGCTCGACGTCACTGGTTGCGCCGGGGCGGGCAGCGACGGTCCAGCCGCCGAGCGCCTCGTCGCGAGCGGAGAAGTGGTCGGCGGGCACGTCCCAGCCGATGATGACGGGTTCGGAGGCGATGACGACGTCGGGCACGAGGTCGCTGCACGCGATCGCGAACTCACCCGGCGTCGCGTGTCGGCTGACGACGGCGATCAGGCCGCCCCGCATGCCGACGGCGAGCGCCGCGGAGAGCGTGCGCCACGTGTTGTCGGCCTGCACGAGCACCGTCGGCGCCCCGTCGACGATCGTGGCGAGGACGCCGGCGAGCTCCTCGGCCTGGCGCAGGACCTCGGCAGTCGTGTGCGGGCCGGACGCGTCGATGACGGCGACCGATTCGGGCGTCGTCGCGGCACGTGCTGAGAACTCCGCTACCAGCTGTTGCATGGACCTACCTCTTCCGTGCCGGGGCCTGGAGCCCGGCGTGATCAGGACTGAATCGTGCGCTCGAAGTCATCGCGCCGTCCACCCTCCGTCGACGACGAGGGTCTGGCCGGTCACGTACGAGGATGCGTCGGAGCTCAGGAACAGCAGGGCGCCGTCGGCCTCACCCTCGTTGCCGCCGCGGCCGAGCATCGTGTTGCGCCGGACCCAGCCGGCGGACGCGTCGTTGGTGAACAGACCGTCGGTCATCTCGGTGTCGAACCAGCCGGGGACGACGGTGTTGACGCGTATGCCGCGGCGTCCCCACTGGCCGGCGAGCTCACGGCTGAGCCCGATGACGCCGGACTTCGAGGCGGCATAGCCGGCACCGCCGATCGGCGCGGTCGACACCATCCCGACGACCGACGAGACGTTGATGATCGACGCCTGCCGGTCACCCTCGACGGTCTGCGCTACGGCGACGGCGAGGTGGAACCCGGCCGACAGGTTGAGGTCGAGCAGGGCGGCGAAGTCGGCGGGGGACTCGGTCTCGGCCTCCGGCGGTCCAGCCCGCCCGGCGTTGTTGACCAGCACGTCGACCCTGCCGTGGTCGGCCACGACCCGGTCGACGAGGAGCTGGCGGTCCGCGGCGTCGGTGATGTCGCATCGTATCGGGACGATGCCGTCGTGCTCCTTGGCCAGGATCTCGAGCCGGTCGAGGCGGCGGGCGGCGGCATAGACCGTCGCGCCGGCACCCGCGAGCGTACGGGCGAATCCGAGGCCGAGGCCCGACGAGGCGCCCGTCACAATGGCGGTGCGCCCCGAGAGGTCGAACAGCGACAAGGGTGATGTGGTCACGAAGGCTCCTCTCAGTAGACGGCCGTACGACCGCCGTCGACGGCGATCACCGACCCCGTCGTGTAGCCGGATCGCGGACCCGCGAGGTGGACGACCATGCCGACGATCTCGTCGGGCTGGCCGAGGCGGCCGGCGGGCAGCCCGTCGACCACGAGGCTGATGAACTCGTCGTCCCAGTCCGCAGCCATGTCGGTCTCGAACGCCCCGGGCATGACGCAGTTGACGCGCACGGTCGGCGCGTACTCCTGGGCGTACGCCATGGTCAGCGCGTTGAGGCCGATCTTGGAGGCGGAGTACATCGCCTCGGCGGGGCTCGGCCGGATCGCGCCGATGCTCGAGATGTTGACGATCGACCCGCCACCTGCCGCGGCCATACGGGCGCCTGCGACGGCCATGAGCCGGAACGGGCCCTTGAGGTTGACCTCGATCGTCTTGTCGAACAGGCCCTCCGGCACCTCGAGCAACGACGGTTTGAGCGGTGCGATGCCGGCATTGTTGACGACGATGTCGAGCCGGCCGTGCTGCGCGATGATCGCGTCGACGGCGGGCTCGATCGCGTCCCACTGGCCGACGTGGAGGGGGAGTGGCGTCACGATGCTGCCGGTCTCCTCGGCGAGCGCTGCCGCGGTCTCCTCGCACGCCTCGGCCTTGCGGCTCGACACGACGACGGTGGCGCCCTCGAGCGCGAGGCCTCGGGCGATCGCGCGGCCGAGTCCGCGGGTCGCGCCGGTGACGAGGGCGACCTTGCCGTCGAGCTCGCCGGTCACGAGGTCGCCTGCTTCTTGAGCTCGAGCCGGGCGATCGTCCGCAGGTGCACCTCGGTCGGGCCGTCGGCGATCTGCAGCGCGCGGGTGATCGCGAAGAGCCGGGCGAGGACCGTGTCGTCGCTGACCCCGGCTGCCCCGTACGTCTGCACGGCGCGGTTGACGACGGTGTGCGCGGTCTCCATCGCGGCGACCTTGATCGCGGCGACCTCGGACCGCGCGGCGGCGTTGCCGGCGGTGTCCATGAGCCACGACGCCTTGAGCGTCAGCAGGCGGATCTGGTCGATCTCCATGCGACTGCGGGCGATCCACTCACGTACGACGCCTCGGTCAGCGAGCGGTCCGCCGAACGCCTCGCGGGCGACCGCCCGTTGGCACATGAGCTGCAGCGCGCGCTCGGCGAACCCGATCGCCCGCATCGCGTAGTGCATGCGGCCGGGCCCGAGCCGGCCCTGCGCGATGGCGAAGCCGCCGCCCTCCTCGCCGAGGATGTTGGTGACCGGCACGCGGACGTCGGTGAACTGCACCTCACCGTGGCCGAGCCGGTCGCGGTAGCCGAACATCGGCAGGTCGCGGAGGATCTCGATGCCGGGGGTGTCGAGCGGCACGAGCACCATGCTCTGCTGACGGTACGACGGTGCGTCGACGTCGGACTTGCCCATGAAGATCACGAGCTTGCAGTCGGGGTCGAGGACGCCCGAGGCGTACCACTTGCGGCCGTTGAGGACGTACTCGTTGCCGTCACGGCGGATCGTCGAGGTGATGTTGGTGGCGTCGGAGCTCGCGACGTCGGGCTCGGTCATCGCGAACGCCGAGCGGATCTGGCACTCCAGCAGCGGCTTGAGCCACTCGTCCTTCTGCGCGTCGGTGCCGTACATCGCGAGGATCTCCATGTTGCCGGTGTCCGGCGCGGAGCAGTTGATGGCCTCGTTGCCGATGATCGACCGGCCGACGAGCTCGGCCAGCGGGGCGTACTCGAGGTTCGTCAGTCCGGCGCCGAGGTCGTCGTGGGTCATGAAGAGGTTCCAGAGGCCCTGCTCGCGGGCGATGGCCTGCAGGTCGCGCATGACCTGCGGCTGCTCGTGCGGGTTGTCGTTGGCCTCGACCTGCGAGTCGTAGACCGCCTCGGCGGGGTAGACGTGCTCGGTCATGAACGTCTCGAGCCGCTCGAGCAGCGCCGTGGTGCGGGGTGAGTAGTCGAAGTCCACGAGGAACCCTCTCTGGTGTCCGGGCGCTCAGCCGAGCCGGTCGCGGCCGGTACGGATGAGCGTGATGATGGTGTCGGGGAGACGTTCCTGGTCGGGGTCGACGTGGCGGCCCTCGCGGTGGCGGCGCAGGTTGTGGCCCATGATCGCGGCCATCTTGAAGCGGCCCAGCGCGTTGAACCACGCGAGATCATCGAGCGGTCGGCCGTACAGCTCGACCAGCTCTTCCTCGCTCGGCAGCCCGGGGACCTCACGGCCGACGCCGGGGAAGTTGGTGCCGTCGGCGAACACCAGGAACCAGCCGAGCTCGACGCGCGGGTCGCCGGTGCTCCAGATCTCCCAGTCGATGACGGCGGCCGGGTCGAGCCCGGTCGAGATGATGTTGCCGAGGCGGTAGTCGCCGTGCACCAGAGTCGGCGCGACGGCTTCGGGGACCGACGCGGCGAGCCGAGCCTCGAGGTCGGCCGCGCCGGGTACGAGCTCGGGCGGCACGGCGGCCATCGTGCGCGACCACCGCTGCAGCTCGTCTTCGGGGCTCAGTGCGGGACCGTCGACGGGGATCTTGTCGAGCGGTACGTCGTGCAGCGCCGGCAGGATCTCGGCCGCCCGTCGCATCCGCGCTGCTGCGAGGCCGGGTTCGACCTCGGGGTCGTCGAGCACGGGCTCCAGCGACTCGCCGGTGACGAACTCCATGGCGAACCACGCCGTCTCGGTCTCGTCGACCACGATGATCTCGGGCACCGGTACGTCCGTCGGTGCGAGCGCCTGCATGATGCGCGCCTGGCGCACCATGTCGTGCCGGCCGACGGGGCGCTGGCCCTCCGGCACGGCCTTGACGACGACCGGGCCGTTCGACGTGGGGACGCGATAGGTCAGCCCGGAGTGACCGCCGAGCAGCGGCTCGAGCGCCTGCACCTCGAGGCCGGGGTCGACCCGCTGGAGGGCGGCGGCGACGCGAGCGCCGAGGGTCTCTTCGAACGTCATGGGCGCGGCTCCCGCGGCAGGCCGAGCACGCGCTCGGCGAGGATGTTGTGCTGGATCTCGTCGGTGCCACCCGCGATGCGATAGCCCGGGGCGCCGAGGACGTGCTCGGTCCACGCCCACGTGCCCCACTCGCCGGACTCGACCGTGAGATCGCTGCCGAGCAGCATCCGCACGACTTCAGACGTACGCGCCATGGTGTTGGTGGCGAGCAGCTTGCCGACCGACGCCTCGGGCCCGGGTGCCTCGCCGGCGACGACCGCAGCGGCGACGCGCATGCCGGTGAGCCGCTGGACATAGCTGCGAGTGATGAGGTCGGCGACCGTGTCACGCTCGATCTCCGACAACGGTCCGCGGTGCCGGGCGAGCTCGACGGCACGGTCGGCGTTGTCGAGGCCGAGGTTGCCGGAGTCGAGGCGTTCGGCGGCGAGCACCGTCAGCGCGACCTGCCAGCCCGCGCCGACCGGGCCGAGCCGCATGGAGTCATCGAGGACCACGCCGTCGAGGTAGACCTCGTTGAAGCTGCTACCGCCGGTCATCTGCCGGATGGGCCGCACCTCGACGCCGGGGGTGTCCATCGGCACGAGGAACACCGTCAGGCCGGCGTGCTTGGCGGCGGTCGAGTCCGTGCGGCACACGGCGATGCCCAGATCGGCGATCCGCGCGCCGGAGGTCCACACCTTGTGCCCGTCGAGGACCCACGAGCCGTCGCGCTGCACGGCCTTCGTACGTACGGCGGCGAGGTCCGATCCCGCCTCGGTCTCGGAGAACAGCTGACAGGCGATGAGGTCGGTGCGCAGCATCGCGCGTACGTAGGTCGCCTTCTGCTCGTCGGTGCCCCACTGCGCGATGGTCGGCGCCACGAGCTGTTGCGTCACGGAGAACATCTCGGTGCGGCGCGGCACGTCGAACGTCGCCTCCTCGCGCTGGAACGCCAGCGCGTGGGCGAGCGGGAGCTCGCGGCCGCCGTACTCGGCGGGCCAGGTCAGGGCGGCGCCCCAACCGGCGTCGAACTTGGCCTGTTCGTAGACCCGGATCCGGTCGGTCTCGGCGCGCTCCTCGGCGGCGGTCCAGTTCTCGAAGACCGCGACGGTGTCGTCGCCGTCGCCCCAGGCGGTCGCCTGGCGAGGCGGCGCCTGCTGGGCGAGCCAGGCGCGGGCCTCGGCGATGAACGTTGCGGTGTCGGGTGTGGGCACGCTGCTGCCTCTCAGACGGCCAGGACGGTGCAGGCGCTGATGCCCGGTGCGCCGTAGACGTGGGTGAAGCCCAGATGCGGGCTGCCGGGCACCTGACGGTCGCCGGCCTCGCCGCGCAGCTGGGTGACGATCTCGTGCACCTGCCGCAGTCCGGACGCGCCGATCGGTTCACCGTTCGCGATGCAGCCGCCGTCGGTGTTGACCGGCATGCTGCCGTCGATCAGCGTCGCGCCCTTCTCCAGCAGCTGCTCCTGCTCGCCGTGCTCGCAGAACCCGCACTCGGCCATGTGCATGATCTCCGCGCCGCTCTCGGTGTCCTGCAGCTGCAGCACGTCGATCTCGTCGGGGCGTACGCCGGCGGCATCGAACGCCGCAGCGGCCGCCGTGGTGCTGACGCTGGTGGGTGCCCCGATGCCCTGGATGGCCGGCGCGAAGACCTCGAACGTGCCGAAGCCGCGCGTACGTGTGACAGCCGACAGCAGCGACACGGGTCGTCCACCGAGCCGGGTCGCCACGGCCTCGCTGGCGACGATGATCGCCGCGCCGCCCTCGCCGGGGGAGCAGAACATGTAGCGCGTCAGCGGGTCGTTGACCATGTCCGCCGAGGCGATCTCCTCAGCCGACATCGGCGTGCGACGCCAGGCGTTGGGGTTGAGGGTGCCGTTGGCGTACGCCTTCTCGGCGACCTTGGCGAGCGTCTGCGCGGTGATGCCGTACTCGCGCATGTAGCGGGCGATCTTGATGCCGAAGAACTGCGTCGTCACCATCAGCCCGGCCTCGCCGTAGCCCGCCGGGAGGCCCCATTCCTCGGGCAACGGGGCGAACGCACCGCGGCCGTGCTTGTCGAACCCGACCGCCAGGGCGATCTCGGCGGAGCCCGAACGGATCGCGTTGACCGCCGACACGAGGGCGCTGCCGCCGGTCGCGCAGCCGTTCTTGACGTTGGTGAACGGGATGCCGGTGAGGCCCAGCTCGGCAACCAGCGTGTCGGCGAGGCCGGATCCGTCGCTGCCGCCGAAGGCGATCTGCACGTCCGACCACTCCAGGCCGGCATCGGCGAGCGCGGTGCGGATGGCCTGCACGGCCATCTCGCGTCCGCTGACCCCGGGCTGGCGGCCGAACGCCGACAGGCCGGCGCCGACGATAGACACCCCGGTCATGCCACGACCTCGAAACGGGGGACCGGCACGGTCGCGGTCAGGCGTACGGGCGCATGGCCCTCGAGCTCGGCGAAGTCGGCGCACTCGAGCACGGCCTCGACCTTGACGCCCTCGGACAGCTCGACGTAACCGACGGCGAACGGCACGAAGCCGTCCGCCGGCGGCACGTACGGCGGGGACTTCGGTGCGAACCGCTGCACCGTGAAGCCCCACACCGTGCCGTGCTCCGACAGCTCGATGGGCTGCATGACCTGCTGGCCACACCGCTGACACCCGTCGGCGACCGGGAAGGCGACGTTGCCACAGCTGTCGCACCGGCTGCCGTGCAGGCGGGGCGCTGATTCGGTCGGGCTCACGTCATCTCCTTGTCGTACGGCGGGGTCGTCGGCGGCTCAGGTCAGCGGCCGACCCACTTGGGCTCACGCTTCTCCAGGAACGCCTGGACGCCTTCCTTGGCGTCCTCGGACTGCAGCGCGTTGCCCACCGCGAGGTGCTCCATGACCATGAGCGACTGGATGTCGGCGTCGAGGCCGCGGTCGATCGTCATCTTGGTGAGCCTCATCATGAACGGGCTCTTGTCGGTCAGCTGCGCGGTGAAGTCGGCGACGGTCTTGTCGAGCTCGTCGGCCGGCGCCGAGGCGTTGATGAGGTCGAAGTCGACCGCTTCCTGGCCGGTCAGCAGCTTGCCGGTGAGCATCAGCTCCTTGGTCTTGCGGATGCCGATCATGCGGGGGAGGCGGTAGATCGGTCCGGCGCCACCGAACAGGGCGCGGCGGATGTGGAAGTCGCCGATCAGGGCGTCGTCGCTCGCGATCGCGAAATCGCACGAGATCATCAGCTCGAAGCCACCCGCGGTGACGTAGCCCTCGAGGACCGCGACGGACGGCGTGTTCATCGAGTAGAGGCGGTCACAGACCTTCGCCGAGATGACGGCGACCTCCATCGCGGTGGTCGTGCCGACGTAGTTGGCCAGCAGCTCGTCCAGGTCGAAGCCGGAGCAGAACGTGTTGCCGCGCCCGCGGAGCACCAGCACCTTGAGCTCGGGGTCGTTGTCGACCTCCACGATGATCTCGTCGAGCCGGTGGAGCAGCTCGAGCGTGACGGCGTTCTTCTTGTGCGGACGGTTGAGCCACACGCGTGCGACCTCGCCATCCTTCTCGAGCACGATGTGGTCGGTGTCAATCACGGCATGTCCTTTCAAAATGAACTGGATTCATTTCAGTATGGGTGACGATGGGTCACCGGTCAACAGGTGGGGTGGTGATCAGAGGCCGACGAGGTCGGCGATCGCGGCGCGATGCGCGCGTGAGCTGCCGAACAATCCCTCGTCGCCGAGGGCGCGGCGGACGTACAGGTGTGCGGTGTGCTCCCAGGTGAAACCGATGCCCCCGTGCAGCTGGACCGATTCGTGGGCCGCGCGGATCACGACGTCCTGGCAGACCGCCGCGGCGATGCGGGCGGGCAAAGTGGCTGCCTCGGGGTCGGCGTCGAAGATCGCAGCGGCATAACGTGATGCCGATCGAGCCCGCTCGAGGTCGACGAGGAGGTCGGCGAGCCGGTGCTTGATCGCCTGGAACGAGGCGATCGCCCGGCCGAACTGCTGGCGTTCGAGCAGGTACGCCGTCGTGGTCTCGAGCAGGTGCGTCGCCATGCCGGTGTGCTCGGCCGCGACGCCGATCGCCCCAGCGGTCTGCACTGTATGCCAGACGTCGTCGAATCGTTCAGGGCCGACCAGCAGCCGAGCGGGGGCTTTCGCGATCGAGACGTCGGCCAGCGGGCGAGTGTCGTCGAGCACCTGTCGGGTGCGGGTGGTGACGGCGTCGTGCCGCAGGTCCACGACGAAGAGTGCCGTCCCGGCGTCAGTGGTGGCCGGCACGATCAGGTGCTGCGCGGTCTCCGCGTGCGGGATGCGCTCGGTCGTGCCGACCAAGGTCCAGCCGTCGCCCGACGGCGTCGCGCGTACGTCATGAGGGCTCGCCCAGGTCACGGTGGCGACCTCGCGGCCCGACGAGATGGCCTCGAGGAGGTCGTCGGCCGGCTGGTCGGCGGCGATCACTGCCTGCACCGCGACGACCGCCGAGGTCAGGACCGGATCGGGCAGCAGTGCGGCGCCGGTCTCCTCCAGCACGACGCCGACCTCGCGCAGCCCGAAACCCGCGCCGCTGAGGGCTTCGGGGACGGCGAGCGAGCCGATCTCGAGCTCCGACATCAGCCGATCCCACGTGCCGTCAGCCTTGGCGACCACGGCGCGGACGATCTCGCGGAGGTCGTCGTGCTCGGGGACAGGAGTGAGGATCGATGGATCCGCGGCGGGGGCCGCGTCGAACGTACGGGCAGCGGTTGACGTGGCTGGCATGAGGACCTCGATGGGGTGACGAAGCAAACTGAGACGAATTCAGTTTAGATCAGACACGACGTACGTGCCAGAGCCCCACCCTGAGGAGGCCGGCTCAGGCCCGGGCCGGAACCTCTGCGGAGTCGACGAGGCGCGCCGCGGCCTCGGCCATGACCTCAGTGATCTGCTCGAGCGTCATCTCACCGCCGGGTCGGTACCAGCGCCACACGCCGACGACCAGGGCCAGCAGCATGCGCGCCGACAGCAGCGCGTCGTCGACCCGGAACGTGCCGTCGTCGATGCCCTTCTGGACGAGCCCGGTCCAGTTGTGCTCGATCTCCTGGACGAGGGACCGGCAGAGGAGGCGCTCTTCCTCCTCCTTCTTCGAGGGCCGCTTGGTGGCGAGCAGGTCCATGTGGTTCTGCAGGATGCGGCGCTGCAGCGCGTCGCGGGGCGAGGCCTCGTACGCGCTCGCGACGGCGGCCGTCAGGGCGGCTGCGGGGTCATCGGCGGCGGACGTGGCGGCCTTGAACCGCTCGACGGAGTTGCTGAGCTCGAGCCGCATGATCGTGAGGAGGCAGTGCACCTTGGACTCGAAGTAGTGGTAGAGCGCGGTCTGGCCGATGCCGACGTCGTCGGCGATCGTGGCCCACTTGGTGTGCTCGAACCCCTCCTCGCCGAAGCGGTCGATCGCGGTGGCGATGATCACCGCACGCTTGGAGCGCGGGCTCTCGGTGCGCGGTGCGTTGTCGACTGTGCTCATCGATGCGATTCCCAACTCTCGTGGCCGTCAGCGACCATGACCTGAACTCGGCTCATTCGTACAGTGCCACGGGTGAAAGCGTGTGGCAATTCTTAGCGACCTTTGTGGAGATGTGTCCCAAACTGATATGAGTTCAGTATGACGCATTCTTTCTTCTTCTGCTCGGGCGACGCGCGATGAGCCTCAGTGGTCGGCAGGTCCAGGTCGTCGCCTATCCGCGCGGACCGGTCGAGGAGCGGCACTTCGAGGTCGTCGAGGTGCCGGTCGAGCCGGTCGGGCCGGGGCAGGTGCTCGTGCGCAACACGTGGACGTCGGTCGATCCCGGTCTGCGACTCCGGCTGCGCGAGGCGGCGCCGGAAGGCTACTTCGTGGCCTTCCCGTTGCACGCCGCCATGGACGGGATCATGACGATCGGCGAGGTCGTGGAGTCGCGTGCCGAAGGGTTCGCACC
The DNA here is from genome assembly GCF_004134905.2 of Aeromicrobium ginsengisoli. GTDB lineage: Bacteria > Actinomycetota > Actinomycetes > Propionibacteriales > Nocardioidaceae > Aeromicrobium > Aeromicrobium ginsengisoli. The sequence continues at coordinate 615,925 of NZ_SDPQ02000002.1, forward strand.
GGGTGACACGGTCTGGCACGCGCGGGGGTGGCGCGACTACGCCGTCGTCGACGCCTCCGCGGTGCAGCTCAGCGGCCTCGGCACGCTGCGGGTGCTCGACACGTCGATCGCCGAGCCGCAGTGGTATCTCGGGGTGCTCGGTGGCATGGGCCTCACGGCGTACGCCGGCCTGTCGGTCGTCGGCGCGCTGAAGGGTGGCGAGACGGTGTGGGTCTCGGCGGCAGCGGGAGCCGTCGGCAGCCTCGCCGTCCAGATCGCCAAGTTGCACGGCAACCGGGTCGTGGCCAGTGCCGGTTCGGACGACAAGGTTCGCTGGCTGCTGGACGATCTCGGCGTCGACGCAGCGTTCAGCTATCGCGCAGCACCCGTCGGCGAGGGCCTCGCCATCGCCGCGCCGGAAGGCATCGACGTCTACTTCGACTGTGTCGGCAGCGATCATCTCGAGGCCGCGCTCGACGCGATGAACCGCGACGGCCGGATCGCGATCTGCGGATCGGTGTCGGAGTACGAGTCGGAGCCCGCCGGTCCGCGCAACCTGTTCCTCGCCGTCGCCAAGGACCTGACGATCCGTGGGTTCCGCGGCAGCAGCAACCTCGACCTGCTCGACCAGATGCAGGCTGAGCTCGGGGCGGCACTCGCCGACGGTCGACTGCAGCAGCGCGAGACCGTCTTCGACGGGCTCGCGAGTGCCCCGAAGGCGCTGATCGAGATGATCGCCGGCCGCACGACCGGCAAGACTCTCGTCCACCTCACCGACGTACGTTGAAGGGCTGACCACGATGACCACGATGAGCTCCAGGATCGACGGCAAGGTCGTGCTGCTGACCGGCGCGACGGGCGGGCTCGGGGCTGCGACGGCACGCCGTATCGCCGACGAAGGCGGGCACCTCGTCCTGACCGATCTCGACGTCGCAGCCTGCGAAGCGCTGGCGCAGAGCCTCGCCGACACCCCCGGCCGGCACACGGCGCTGGCCCTCGACGTGTCGGTCGAGGGCCAGTGGCGGGCGGCCGCGGGCTTCGTGGAGGGCGAGTACGGCAGGCTCGACGCACTCGTCAACAACGCGGCGATCGGGAGCATCGCGACGGTGGAGGACGAGGACGTCGAGCACTGGGACCGGGTCATGGCCATCGGGGTCAACGGCGTGTGGCTCGGCATGAAGCACTGCGGCCCGCTGATGGCTGCCGCCGGCAGCGGCTCGATCGTCAACGTGTCGTCGATCCTCGGCACGGTCGGCGGGTTCGGCAACAGCGCGGCCTATCACGCGGCCAAGGGCGCGGTGCGGACACTGACCAAGAACGCCGCGCTCCACTGGGCCACGTCGGGCGTACGGGTCAACTCCCTGCACCCGGGCTTCATCGGCACCGAGCAGCTGCTGGCGCGGCACGAGGGATCGGAGCGCCACGCGGCGATGCTCGCCGGTACGCCCATGGGCCGGCTCGGCCACGGTGACGAGATCGCGGCGGTCGTCGCGTTCCTGGTGAGCGACGACTCGACGTTCATGACCGGCTCCGAGGTCTATGCCGACGGCGGGTGGACGGCTGCTTAGTCCGGGACGACGACGATCCGGCCGCGTACGTCGCCCTCGCGGAGCCGCTGGTACGCCTCGAGGGTGTCGCTGAACCGTACGACCTCGATGTCCGCATGGATCTGCCCGTTGCGGGCGAGTTCGACGACAGCTTCGAGGTCCTGGCGTGGACCCCAGAACGGCGCGTTGACGTGCCACCCGAGCGGCAGGTCGCGGCCCTTGGCGACCGTCATCGAGCCGCCACCACCGCCGACCATGATGAGCCGGCCGCCGGGAGCGAGTGCAGCGCCACCGGCCGAGAGCGTGCTGTCGGCACCCACGAAGTCGAGGACGACGTCGACGAGCGGGGACTCCAGCTGGTCGACGGCGTCGGCGACCGTGGTCCCGGTCGTGTGGGCGCCGTGCTCCCGTGCCGCTTCGAGGGCAGCGGGACGCGTGTCGACGGCGACGGTGTGGGCTTCCGTCGTCTGCTTGAGGATCTGCACCGCGAGATGGCCCAGACCGCCGGCGCCGATGACGAGCACGGTCCCGCCCTCGATGGCATCGCGGTGCAGCCGGATCGCGTGGTGCGCCGTGAGTGCGGCGTCGGCGAGCGGAGCCAGCTCGGTCGCGGCCATGCCGTCGGCGGCGACGAGCTGGCGCTCGGCGGGCACCAGGACGTACTCGGCGAGGCCGCCGGGCCTGCCGAGGCCGAAGCCGACGCGCCCCTCGAGGCGCAGGCAGTGGTTCTCCTGGCCGCGCCGGCAGTTGTGGCAGGTGCCGCATGACCAGACCCCGTGCACGACGGCGAGCCGGCCGAGCCATGATGCGGCGACGCCGTCGCCGACCTCGACGACCGTTCCGGCGATCTCGTGACCCAGGGTCATCGGCAGGTCGTACGGCAGGGTGCCGGGCGCGCACGACATGACGTGGAGGTCGGAGTGGCACAGGCCGGCGGCGTCGACGCGGAGCAGGAGCTCGCCGGCTCCGGGCCGGGGGACCGGCACCTCGCGGATCTCCGGCTCGCTCTCCCACGCGGTCAGCTGGACGGCTCTCATCGACGAGGGGATGGGCATCGCGGGTCTCCGAACTGGGTCGAGGTCGCTCCCGAACGTACTCGACATCGGCCAGAAACTGAACTAGGTTCATGTAGTGGCTTCGAACGACCTGCACCTGGCGCGCTACTACGCGACCCTCGACGACATCGGCATCCGCGACGCGGTCTCGCTCCTCCACGAGGAGGTGACCTACGCGATCGTGCTGCCCAACGGCGTGCTGCGGGGGACCAGCCGGCAGGACATGCTGGACTACCTCGAGTCGCGTCCGCCAGTGCAGCGTCGCCACCACCTGCTGCGCACTGCTGTCGACGGCGACACCGAGTTCGTCTACGGCGCGGTCACGGACAACGACGCGGTCACGGGTCGGTTCGCTGCGGTCGCCCGCATCGAGGACGGCGCGATCCGCACCTACCAGGTCACCTTCGACCTCGAGCTGGTCGTGGTGTCGTCGGGGGAGGAAGCATGAGCGCGACGCCGTTCCTCGACGACTGGTTCACGTTCATGGACTCCGAAGAGCCCGAGCGCGTCCTCGACCTGATCACGGACGACTTCGAGATGTCGATCCAGTTCTCGACCGGCTCTGGGCAGGCCTCGGAATTCCTCGGTGACCGCGCGGGCCTCATCGCGTACCTCGAGCAGCGCGAGGTCAGTGTGCTGGTCCATCACCTCACCCACAGCGCCCGCGTCGACGACGTGGAGATCGCCCTGGGCAAGACAACGCGAGACGGCGTGTTCGAGGCCGCGTTCAACGTGTCCGCCGAGCTCGATCCTGCGGTCAACAAGGTTCGCCGGCTGCTGATCGCGCGTACGCCGGAGATCGAGTTCGCCTGAGGGTCGTCAGCCCTTGACGGCGCCCTCGGTCAGTCCGCTGACGAAGCTGCGCTGGAAGATCAGGTAGACGATCACGATCGGTGCGATGACGATCAGGCTGGCCGCCGAGAGCAACGGGATGTTGGTCGAGTACTGGCCGACGAAGAAGCCGAGGCCCGCGGGCGCGGTCCGCTTCGACGGGTCCTGCATCAAGATGATGACGAGCAGGAACTGGTTCCACGACCACATGAAGTACAGCACCGCGAGCGTCGTGACGGCCGGCCACGAGATCGGCATGAGGATCCGGAACAGGACGACCAGGTCGTTCGCGCCGTCGACCCGGGCCGCTTCGATGAGCTCGCGCGGCACCGAGGCGAAGTGGTTCTGCATCCAGTAGACGCCGAACGGCATGAACAGTGCCGCCTCCGCGAGGATCACCCCGGCGTACGAGTTGGTGAGGCCGATGTCCTGCAGGTTGTAGTAGAGCGCCACCACGACGAGCTCGATCGGCAGGGTCAGTCCGACCACGAAGCCGGTCGACATCAGGCGGCCGCCGAGGGGATTCAGTGTGGCCAATGAGTACGCCGCCAGCGTCACGAGCACGATCGACAACGGCACGACGCACAACGCGATGATGAGGCTCGAGCTCACCAGGTCGTTGAAGTGCGCGGCCTCCCACGCATCGGCGAAGTTGCTCCACGTCCAGCTCGACGGAAGGCTCAGGCCGTTGACCTGGGCGCCGGAGGGCTGGAACGCGGCCAGGATGATGCTCACGAACGGCAGCAGCACCGCCGCGGCCATCAGCGTCATGACGAGGTAGCGACCGGCGGTCGCCGAAGCGGTGGGTCTCATGCCTTCTCCCTCGCGAGCAGCCGGATCAGGGTGATGACGGTGAGCACCATGAGCGTCAGGAGCACAGCCAGGGCGCTGGCGGCGCCGATGTTGCCCTCGTTGAACGCCAGCCGATAGACGAGCAGTCCAGGCACCGTCGTCTGGTTGGCCGGCCCGCCGTTGGTCGTCACGAAGACGAGGTCGAAGCTGGCCAGTGCGGCGATCGTCGTGATGACGCTGGCGATCGTGATCTCGCCCCGCAGCGCCGGCAGGGTGACGGTGAAGAACTTGCGGATGCTGCCGCCACCGTCGAGGGCGACAGCCTCGTAGAGCGAGACGTCGATCTTCTGGGCGCCGGCGAGGAACAGCACCATGCAGAGCCCCGTCATGGCCCAGGTGCCGATCAGGCCGAGCGCGATGAGGGCGTAGTCGTAGTCGCCGAGCCATGCGCGGGTGATCCCGTCCAGGCCGACGAGGTCGAGACCTTGGTTGATCAGGCCGTCGGAGCTGTAGAGCCAGCGCCACGTGATGCCGACGGCGACGAGGGGCAGGACCTGCGGCAGGAAGTAGATCACCCGGAACGCCGTCATGCCGCGGCGGTTGCCGCCCTGCAGCAGCGCCGTCAGGAACAGCCCGAACGCACACGGGATGATGGCGAAGAAGATGATGAGGACGAGGCCGTGCCACAGGGCCGGGCCGAGCGTCGGACTCGTGAAGATCGTGCGGTAGTTCTCCAGGCCGACCCAGGTCGACGGCGAGATGCCGTCCCACTCGACGAACGACAGATAGGCCGTGTTGAGCGCGGGCCAGATCGCGAAGCCGAGATAGACGGCGGCGGCCGGGAGGATGTAGAGGAGCGCCGTGGCGCGGCCCCGCGTACGTCTGCGGGTCCGCACCGCGGCGGTGGTCGTGCCGAGACGGACCTGAGCCCGTCCCGGCACGACGCGGGTGACGTCATCACTCATGGAATGAGTTCCACGACTCCTGCAGTGAGGCCAGGTAGTCCGGCGCTGTCGTCTTGTCACTGAGGAGGCCCTGCACGCCGGCGGTCAGCTTGTCGATCATGTCCGGAGCGGCGAAGTCGGGGAACGGCACGATGCCGTTGTCCTCGACCACGCTCTTGAACGCGCCAGAGATGTCCGCGAGCACACCGCTCGTCTCGACCGCGGTCTCGGTGTCGACCGGCATGAACCCGCTCTCCACCTGCACCTTCGCGGCTTCGGGCGAACTCATGAAGTCGAGGAACGCTGCGGCCTCGTTGGGGTGTTTGGTCTTGGACGAGATCGAGAACGCGACGCTCGCTCCGGACGCGATCTTGTCGGCGTCGGCCGTCTTCTGCGGGAACAGGAAGAAGCCGACGTCGTCACCCATCTCCTTCTGGATCGCCGAGGCGGCCCAGTTGCCGGTGATCAGGTAGGCGCTCTTGCCGTTGACGAAGTCCGCCTGGGCGTCGCTGTCGGCTGTGGCGTTGGCCGACTGGGGGACGTATCCGGCCTTGACCCAGTCGCTGACCTTCTGCGCGGCTTCCTTGGCGCCGGCGGTCTCGATCGACGAGCCCGACTTGCCGTAGACCCAGTCGCGGTACTGCGTCACGTCGCCCAGTGAGTTGGTCAGTGCGTTCCAGAGCTGGAATCCGCCGACCTGCAGGCCGCCGAGGCTGAACGGCGTGGTGCCGGAGTCCTTGACCTTCTTGAGGTCTGCCTCGAAGTCGGCGAGCGTCGCCGGGGTCTCCGAGATGCCGGCCTTCGAGACGAGATCCTTGTTGTAGTAGACGCCGAGGACCGACAGGGCGCCCGGCACCGCGTAAAGGCCGCCGGTGCCGTACTCCTTGGCCTTCTTGTCCGAGCTCAGCACCTCCAGGCTCGAGGCGGGGAACGAGTCGTTCCACGAGTACGCCTTGGCGTACGGCTCGAGGTCGTAGATCAGGCCGGCGGGGACCAGGGCGCGCATCGCGCCGGGGTTGTACTCGGCGATGTCCGGGGGAGTCGACGACGCCATCGAGAGCTTGATCGACTTCACGTAGTCCGAGAACGGGGTCTGCTGAGCCTTGATCGTGATGTTGGGGTGCTTCTTCCGGAACGCGTCGATCAGCGCGTTGGTCGGCGGGTCGTCGGTGTACGCGAGGTTGAGCGTGACGGGCTTGCTCGTGACCTTGGTCGACACGTCGTTGGGCTTGTCCGAGTCGGACGAGCCGCCACCGGCACAGCCGGCGAGGACGACGAGCGCCGCCACCGACACGGGAATCATGGCGCGGAAGGTGCGCGATGAGGACTTCATGGGTTCTCCTGAAATGGTCTGGACAGGGGGGGTGGGTCTCGCAAGATGGGTGCGGCTACTCCCTTCGGACTGACGGGGACTCGAAGCGCTCCCGCTCGATGGCGGTGAGCGAGTGGCGGATGGCGCCCTGGGCGATGGCCTCCGAGCCGAGCCTCGAGATCTCGAGACGGGGCGGCCGGAGTGGCCCGTTGCTGAGTGCCTCCTCGAGGGCGTCGAGCATGACCGACCCGAGCGCGGCCATGTCCCCTCCGATGACGACGACCTCGGGGTCGAGCAGTGCACGGAGCGCTGCGACGCCCTTGGCGAATCGCGCGGTCACGGTGCGTACGGCCGAGAGGGCCCAGTCCTCGCCGCGCTGCGCAGCGTCGTTGAGCTCGGTCAGCGTCACGGGGCCTTCGCCGTCGCGGTTGGCGGCGGCGATCGCCAGGAGCTCGCCGGTCCCGGTCCACCGCTCGAACGGTCCCAGCTCGCTGTCGGCGTCCGTCCCATGGGCCGGATCGACGACGAGGTCGAGGTAGCCGATGTCGCCGGCGTCGTTCGAGGCACCGCGATAGAGCTCGCCGTGGAGCACGATGCCGGCGCCGATCCGCTCGCCCCAGTCGATGAACACGAGCGCGTCCTCCTTACGAGGCTCGCCACGCCAGCGCTCGCCCTTGGTCGCGAGCTTGACGTCGTTGTCGAGATAGATCGGGCACGAGACGAGCTCGCGAAGCTCGCTGACGAGCGCGTTGCCGGCGGCCTCGGGCATGCTCGGGATCAACGTGACGACCCCGGTGACCGGGTCGACGATGCCGGGGGTGGCGACCGAGACGTGCCAGACCTTGTCGGGCGTGACCGCCATGTCGGCGAGGGTGTCGGCGACCTGGTCGCGCACCGCCGCTCCGATGGACGTACCGGATCCACGCGTGAGGACGGTGCGAGTGTCGCCCACCGTCTCACCGGCGAGGTCGGCGACGATCACGCGTATGCCGTGAGGGTTCACATCGATGCCCACGGCATAACCGGCCTCGGCGCAGAACCGGACCATTTGGGGCGGTCGGCCGGACGTGTTGGCCTCGCGGTCGGGTCCGGTGATCTCGGCGTATCCCGCGCTCTCGAGCACCGTGAGCGACCGGGTGACGGCCTGCCGGGAGAGCCCGGTCCGCTGGGCGAGCGAGGAGACGCTGATGCGTCCCGCAGCTCGCAGCTGGGCGAGGATCGCGGCCGAGTTCACTTCTTGCATGAACTTCGTACCGACTGCCACCGCTGGCTCCATGTGGGCCGCACCTTCCGTCATTCCGCTGAATTTCGAGTACGCTAACATACTTACGGACCGTACGGAACTAATTAAGGAACCGAGATGCCGACTTCACCCGAGACCGACGGCGCACCGGCCCCAGCGCCTTGGGTCACTGAGGTCGAAGCGCTCTGGGCCCGCGTCACGGGCGGCACGTGTGGGCTCGATGTCGAGGTGCTCACGGCACGGACCGACCGGTCGTACGAGGCGCAGAGCCGGTCGGACCGGCTGACCGTACGCGCGACCGACGCCGGCGCCGCATGCGTCGCGATCCACCAGTTCCTCCGGAGGCACTGCGGCGTCGCGGTGATGTGGGACACCGCGCTGCCGCTGCGGATCTCGGAGCTCGGCGTCTCGGACGTGGTGGCCGGATCGGCGATCGTGCCGGACCTCTACTACCTGAACTTCTGCACGTTCGGCTACTCGACAGCGTTCTGGGGCTGGCCGGAGTGGGAGCGGGAGATCGACTGGATGGCGCTCCACGGCGTCACGATGCCCCTGGCTCTCGTCGGGCACGAGGCGACGCTGCGACTCGCGTACGGCCGTCTCGGCATGCCGGAGGACGACGTCCGCCGGTTCCTGGGCGGGCCGGCCTACCTGCCATGGGTCTACATGGGCAACCTCGACTCGTTCGCCGGACCATTGCCCGAGGACTGGATCGACGAGCACCTCGAGCTGGGGCAGCGCGTCATCGACCGTCAACGCGCGCTCGGAATGACCCCGGTGCTGCCCGCGTTCACCGGGCACATCCCGCGTGAGATCGCGCCCGACGGAGCGAAGACCCGGCTGTGGCAGGGGCACGAGACGACGGTCGTCGCTCCGGAAGATCCGCTCTTCGTCCGTGTGACGTCCGAGGTCGTCGCGGCTCAGCAGGAGCTGTTCGGCACGGACCACCTGTATGCCAGTGACCCGTTCATCGAGATGGTCCCCGAGGACACCGATGCCTCGGCGGACTACCCCGCGGCCGTCGCGGCGGCCGTCGTGCAGGGGTTGGCCGACGCCGATCCGGAGGCCGTGTGGGTCCTGCAGTCGTGGCCGTTCGCGTACCAGGGTGACTACTGGACCGCCGAGCGCGTGCACACGTTCCTCGACGCGATCCCGGCAGACCGGCTGCTGGTGCTCGACCTGTGGGCCGAGGCGCGCCCGCAGTGGGAGCGCCTCGAGGGGTTCTTCGGCCGGCGGTGGCTGTGGAACGGGCTGCTCAACTTCGGCGGCCGCAGCGAGCCGGTCGCCGACCTCCGATCGGCGGTCGACGGGTTCTCGTCCGCGCTCGAGTCGAACCATCCGCCGGTCGGCGTCGGGCTCACGATGGAGGCGATCCACAACAACCCGGTCTTCTTCGAGCTCGTCGCCGACCGCGCATGGTCGGCCGAGCCGCTCGACCACGGGATTCGTAGGTACGCCCGAGAGCGCTACGGCGTCGAGTCGCCGCGCCTGGTTGAAGCCTGGGCTGACCTGGCCGCCACGATCTTCGACGGTCGTGGTGAACGGATCTTCCCCGAGTTCTTCATCTCGATCGTCGTCGCCAAGCCTGCATTCGAGTCGCTGCTCCGGCCCGACGCGACGATCCACGACGACATCCGGTCGGCGCTCTACTTCGATCCCCAGATCCTGCTGCGCGCGTGGCGTACGCTCGCCGACGTGGCTCGAGAGCGACCAGACCTGGTGGACGGGCCGCTGGGCGCGGACCTCGCACAGGTCGGGACAGCAGCGCTCGTCCGCATCATCGATGCTCGGCTCAGCCGGCTGCTGGGCGAGGCCGTCGCGTCGGGTCGGACCGACCCGGGGACCGTGGCGTCGTTCCTGTCGGCGTTCGACGACCTCGAACTGCTGGTGGCGACCCGCCCCGAGTCGAGGTACGACTCGTGGGAGCAGGCGGCGCTTCGCTGGGGCAGCGAGCCGGAGACCGCAGCCGTCCTGCGGGACAACGCGCGACGGATCCTGACGGTGTGGAACAGTGCTGACGACGAGCATCTCGACGGCTACGCCGCCCGGCTCTGGAGCGGCCTGGTCACGTACTACCAGCGCCGCTGGGCGCGATGGTGTGAGCTGCTGCCTGAGGCGCTCGAGAACCCTGCGGACGCCGAGGCCGTGCTCGCCGAGGATCTTCGAGTGCTGGCGGAGACGTTCATTGCCGAGGGCCCGGCGCCGGTCGAGGCTGGCTCCGTGCTGGACGAGTCGACTCGTCTGCTCCAGGCCTACGGCGACGAGCTGGCTGGGCTCGCCGGGGGAGGTGGGCGTCGTGGCTGACCTTGTCGCGACCGAGGAGCGCAATGCGTCAACCCTCGACCTCGACCTGCGTACGAGCCGTGAGGTCATCGAGGCCTTGATGCGGGAGGACGCCGTGGCGGTCCGTGCCGCGCAGCGGGTGGCGGACGACCTGGCCATGGCGGTGGACCGGGCCCATGAACGTACGAGTGCGGGTGGGCGGATCCACTACTTCGGCGCGGGCGCATCGGGGCGTCTGGCCGTGCTCGATGCGACCGAGGCGACGCCGACGTTCGGCACGCCGCAGGAGTTCTTCACGGCTCACTTCCCGGGCGGGAGGGAGGCGTTCATGGACTCCCGGATCGACCGCGAGGACGCCGAGCAGCTCGGCCATGACGATGCCGCCGCGGTCATGGCGACCGACGTCGCGATCGGGATCACCGCCTCGGGCTCCACGTCGTACGTTCGGGGTGCGCTTCGTCGCGCCCGCGAGGCCGGGGCGTTGACGGTGCTGATCACGGCCAACCCCGCTGCGTCCCTGGCCGCTGTCGCCGACGTCACCGTCGCACCGGACACCGGCGCGGAGGCGCTGACCGGTTCGACCCGGCTCAAGGCCGGCACCGCGACGAAGGTCGTCCTCAACGCGTTCTCGACGGCCCTCATGGTCCGTTCCGGCCGTACGTACTCCAACCTCATGGTGTGCCTCGTCGCGACGAACGACAAGCTCAGGCAGCGTGCTGTGTCGGTCCTGGAGATGGCCACCTCACAGCCTCGCGAGGTCTGCGTCGAGGCGCTCGACCGCTGCGAAGGGGACCTCTCGACGACCCTCGTGCATCTGCTGTCGGGCCGCTCGCCCGCCGAGAGCCGGGAGGCGCTAGCCCGTGGCGGGAGCGTACGTGCAGCGCTCGGGATGCTGCGGTGATCGCGTGACGAGCTGGATCGCCGGCGTGGACGTCGGCGGCGGCGGCATCCGGGTGCAGGTCCGGACCGACGACGTGGGCCTCAAGGCGCGAGATCGCGGGCCGGTGCCCCGCATCGCCGGAGCCATCGACACGAGTCGCCTCTGCGGACGGATCGGTGAGTTGATCAACAGCGTCGTGGAGTCCGGCGCACGACCCGCCTTCGAACGGATCGCTGTGGGCCTGACCGGCATGCCCGGCCTGGTGAGGCCGGCTGAGCTCGCCGATCAGCTGCGCCTTCACGTCAAGACGAGTTCCGTGGTCGTCGCCAGTGACTCCGTCACGACCCATCTCGGTGCCCTCGGCGGTGAGGCCGGGTGCGTCGTCTCAGCCGGCACCGGTGCGATCGCGCTTGGCACGGATCACCGGTCGACGTGGAACCGCGCCGACGGATGGGGCTACCTGCTGGGCGACGAGGGCGGAGGAGGCTGGATCGGCACCCAGGGCATCCGCGCCGCCCTGCGCTTCCACGATCGGCGCGACGGCGGCTCGGAGGCGCTGCTCCGCAAGGTCGAGCACCAGTTCGGCGGGGTGTCCGCAGCGCTCGCCGCGATCTACAACTCGCCTTCGCCGATCCATTCGGCGGCGACGTTGGCGCCGCTCGTCGCCGATGCAGCACACGAGGACGATCCGGTTGCCCGCGCGATCTGGGTCGAGGCCGGCCGGCTGCTCGCCGAATCGGCATTCGCGGCTGCCCGGGGCCTGCCTCAGACGTACTCCTGGGGCGGGCGGCTGTTCGACGCCGGCGAGCTCCTGCTCGGGCCGTTCCGTGACGAGGTGCTCAAGCGATCGCCGGATGCGGAGATCCGGCCGCCGCAGGGCCAGGCTGCAGACGGGGCGTTGTTGCTGGCCGCCCGGGGGATCCCCGCCGGTGCCATCGCGGAGCCGTACGTCCACGAGTTCGCCTGAGCTCAGGGCCGCTCCGGGTCCTGACCGTGGTGCTTGCTGTCCTGGTCATCGATCACCTCGTGAGCGATGTCGGTGAGCTTGATGTTCTCCTGCTGGGATCTGCGCCGTAGGTACTCGAAGGCCTGCTCGGCTCCGATGCCGTACCGGCCCATGAGGATGCCCTGGGCCTGGCCAATGAAGGTGCGTGCGTCGATCGCGAGCGTCAGGCCCTCCTCGGTGAAGGCTGTGGAGAGGGCGATCGAGGCATGGCGGGCGAAGTTCTTGGCGATCGCGACGTCCTGGGGTCCGAACGCGTCGGTGGGTTCTGCATAGAGGTTGAGGGCGCCGAGGTTCCGGTTCTTGGACTCGAGCCTGATGCTGAGCGCACTGCTGATGCCGAGCTCGGCCGCCGCGGGTCCCCAAGCCGGCCATCGGTCGTCGTGTCGGGCATCGGTGCAGATGTAGACGGGCTCGCTGCGGATCGCATCGAGGCAGGGCCCCTCGTCGAGGCTGACCTGGAGCTGATGGAGCTCGGCCACTCGCGCGGATGTGGCGGCGGGGGTCGACCAGATGTTCACGGCGCGGGAGTAGAGGATGCCGCACTCGTCCGCCGCCGTGGTGAGGCAGGCGTACTCGGCGATGAGCTCGGCCGTCGATGACATCGTGAGCTCGGCGTCGAGCTCGAGCGCTATCCGTGACAGGAAGTCGGCTTCGTCCATCCGCTGCTCATTCTGCTCGTGGCCGGCACGTCGACCTCATCGATGTGGCCCTAGGATCCCACGAACCCAGGATCGCTCGCGTCCGGGTCATTTCGGGCGTAGTCTGAAGAGGTCCCGACCACTGGCCGGGGCGCAGCGCACGTCGAAAAAACGGCGACCGATACCGGTGCCGCGCAGGCATTCCACCCCTCAGGCGGAACGCTGATGTTGTCAGACCCCATCCTCCCCATCGAGCCGAACTCCGTCCTCGCTCATGCATGGGTCCTGAGCGTCTTCCGAGTGGAGGATCACAAGGCCCAGCAGCGGGTCTTGGAGGCCCTGCGCCGCCTCAGGCGTGGCGACCTGACCGCAGTGGGGACGCAGCGGGACGGCGAGACCTTCGTCATCATCGACTGGAACTCTGCGTCGGACGAGACCCAAGCCAAGCAGGTCGTGATGGCTGCTGATCGGCACGCCGCGATCACGTTCACGAGCAAGCACGGAGCGGTGTCCCTGTGAGAACTTCGGCAAGGCAATCCCATGAGGTCTGAGGACGAGTGGGAGATGTTGTCGGAGACCGTCCGTGCGATGGGTGCCGCCTCCGGCCTGACGCACACCCTGGAGTCGGCGGTCAGCGGGGCGTTGGAGATCGTCCCCCATGCCGAGCACGCGGGACTGTCACTCGTCTACGGCCGGACCCGTATCGAGACTCCCGCGGCCACGGGCGACGTCGCCCGTCGCGGCGACGAGCTGCAGTACGAGCTGGGCGAAGGTCCGTGCCTGCAGTCCATCCACGAGCAGGAGACGGTGTGGAGTGGTGACCTGACGGTCGAGCGCCGGTGGCCGCGCTGGTCACGTCGGGCCAGTGACGAGCTCGGCGTCAGGAGCATGTTGTGCTTCCAGCTCTTCGTCTCGCACGACGTCCTCGGCGCCCTGAACCTCTATTCGAGCCGGCCCAACGCGTTCGAGTCGGAGGATCGCACGACCGGGCTCGCCCTTGCGGCTCACATCGCGGTGGCTCTCAGCTCGGCGCAGGACGCCGAGGGTCAGGCCAGCGCCCTGCTGGGTGCGTCCACGATCGGCCAGGCCCAGGGGATCCTCATGCAGCGGTATGAGCTCGTCCCGTCCCAGGCCTTCCTGGTGCTTGCCCGCGCGGCACAACGAGACGACAGCACGCTCCTCGAGGTCGCCGAAAGGCTGATCGAGGCGACGGTGCGCCCTCCCGTCGGGACCTGATCGTGCCCGGCATTGCTCGCCTGTGACACGCTGACCGAACGGTCGGCCGTCATGAGGCGTCGTTGACCGGAGGGCTGAGGAGGATCCATGTCGGCGGTCGATCTGACGGGTACGCGGCGCGGCAAGCGCGCGGCCGACGCCGCGGGCCAGATCGCGCTCATCGTGGGGCTGTGGCTGCTCTATCTGCTGTGCCGGCACCTGTTCGAGGGGTCCGAGCAGGTCGCGAGGGCGCACGCCGACGACGTCTGGTCGCTGGAACGCACCCTGAGGCTGCCCAGTGAGGCGACGCTGCAGGGCTGGGTGCTCCACTCCGACGCCGCGATCCAGGTCATCAACGGGATCTATCGTTACGTCCACTTCCCGGCGATGTTCGTCACCCTCGCCCTCCTGTACGTCCGGCGGCGCGACGTCTATCGCTGGTTCCGCAACGTGCTCGTGCTGACGACGGGTCTGGCGCTGGTGGGGCACATCGCCTATCCGCTCTCACCTCCGCGGCTCGAACCCGGCTTCGGCATGGTCGACACGGGGCTGGAGTTCGGCCAGAGCACGTACGCCGGGAAGCCGGGCACGGGATTCACCAACCAGCTGGCCGCGATGCCGTCGATGCACGTGGCCTGGGCCGCTCTCATCGCGTTCACGACGATCCTGTGCCTGCGCACCCCGTGGCGCTGGCTCGCGCGCTGTATGCCGTGATGATCCTGCTGGTGGTCGTGGTGACCGGCAACCACTACTGGCTCGACGGGATCGTCGGAGTGATGCTCCTCGCGATCGCGCTGCTCGTGTTTCGGCCGCCGCGCTCCGCGGACGTACGCACCTAGAGGCCCAGCAGGATCTCGAGCAGGCTCTTCTTGCGAGGCGTCGGGGACGGCGACGGTGTCGGCTGGGTCGTCGGAGGCGGCGACGTGGTCGTTGAGGTCGGCTTGGGCTTGACCACTGGCTTGGGTGCCTGCGTGGCGGGGCCCGTCGCGTCCGACGAGGGCGTCGTGGCGTCAGGGCTCGGCGTGGCCTTGGGCGTCGGCTTTGGCTTGGAGGTGGCCGCCGGGTCGCGGGCGACGACCGGGGCATCGTTGCCGGCCTGCGGCACCGAGGCGATGCGGTCGGCGGCTGCTGTGTCGCTGCGGGTGAACGTCAGCACTGTCGCGGTCGCGATCGTGGTGACGACGGCGGCCATGGCGACCTTGTGGGTCTTGCTCGTCCGCATGGGAGTGCTCCTCGCGGGGATACGGGCGTACGGCGGAAGGGGTGCGTAGGCGGCATCGGCGACGCACGAGACAGCCTATCGGTCGACCTCCTCCTGGGCCGAATCGTCTGCAACCTGAGACTCCTGGAGCGCCAAGGCCGTGCACACGTCGAGGTGTGCCGCGCCGAACGCGAGGAGAGCGAGTCGGGGTCGAGCCATGAGGTGCCTCCGCACATAGATTCCATGGAATGTATGTGTTAGCGTAGCAACATGATTCCAAGGAAGTTACTTACACGGAATGCGTGTGGTGCGGCATGACCGATCTTGACACGGTCTTCACCGACCTCGTCCGCTATCAGATCGGGCTGTGGAACGCGGTCGATGCGAGGCTCCGCGCCGATCACGGCCTGCAGCTGAGCCACTTCGAGCCGCTGCAGATCATCGCCCATCGGGAGGGCTGCCGGGTCTTCGACATCGCCGAGGACATGGTCATCTCCGTCGGCGGCACCAGCAAGCTCGTCGACCGGCTCGAGGCTGCTGGCCACGTACGCCGCAAGGCCAACCCGGGCGACCGCAGGTCCTCGATCATCGAGCTCACCCCGGGCGGCCGGCGCCTGCTGGACAGGGCCACCGCGACGTACGAGGACGAGCTCCGTGTGCGGCTGGGCTCGTTGATCCCGGCGACCGAGCTCGACCGGCTGGCATCGATCCTCGCGACCTTGCGCGCCGCCACCGTGAAGGTCGACGACGATGACTGACACGATGCGCGCGGTCGTGCTGGACGCGCCCGGCTCGCCCGAAGCCCTCGAAATCCGCGACCTGCCGGTGCCGACCCCCGAGCCCGGATGGGTGCTGATCCGGATCAAGGCGTTCGGCCTGAACCGCTCCGAGCTGCACACTCGCCTGGGCCTGGCCGAAGGGGTCACCTTCCCGCGCGTGCTCGGCATCGAGGCGACCGGTGTCGTGGCCGCCTGCCCCGGCGGCGAGTTCGTGCCGGGACAACAGGTCGTGACGATGATGGGCGGCATGGGCCGCCAGTTCGACGGCGGCTACGCGGAGTACACCTGCGTACCGGCCGACCAGGTGATCCCGTTCAACAGCGAGCTCGACTGGGCCACGCTGGGCGCGGTGCCCGAGATGCTCCAGACGGCACATGGGTCGCTGACTGTCGGCCTCGACGGGCAGGCCGGGCACAGCATCCTGATCCGTGGCGGTACCTCGTCGGTGGGAATGGCGACCGCGATCCTGGCCAAGCAGCGCGGGATGACGGTGTTCTCGACGACGCGCGACCCCGCTCGCGCCGCCTCGTTGACCGGGATTGGCGTCGATCACGTGATCATCGACGACGGCGACGTGGCCACGCAGGTGCGCGCCATCGCGTCCTCAGGGGTCGACACCGCGCTGGAGCTGGTCGGCACGCCCACGCTGCCCGACACGCTTCGCAGCGTCCGCGTGCACGGCGTCGTGTGCTTCACCGGAATGCTGTCGAACGAGTGGCTCGTCCGCGACTTCTACCCGATCGGCTACCTCCCTCAAGGCGTACGCCTGACGGCGTATGGCGGCGAGGCCGGTGACCTGCCCGCGGCGGTGCTGCAGGACTACCTCGACGCTGCGGCCGCTGGCGACGTCGTGGTCCCGCTCGACCGGGCGTACGCCTTCGACGAGATCGTCGAGGCGCACCGAGCGCTCGAGCACGGTCACGGCAGCGGCAAGCTCGTCGTCACGGTCTGACCGGGGAGCGGGGAGCTCGGCCGGTCGGGTAGTTTCGCGCCATGACGGACTCTGCACCCGGCAACCCGGTGATCCTCGTGGTCGCCGCCACCCCTGAGCACCAGGCGATCCTGAGCGACGAGTTCGCCAGCCGCTACGCCCGCGACTACGACCTGCATGTCGTGCAGGGCGGAGCCGACGCGTACGCGCTCAAGGGCTACCTGATGTCCGAAGGCCGGCAGGTCGCGCTGGTCGCGGTCGACCACTCCCTCGAGGGGGGCGCGCTGCCGCTGCTCGACAAGCTCCGCGTCGCGTCGCCGACGAGCCGGCGCGTGGCGCTCGTGCCGGCGGCGAGGTTCGCCGCGGCCCTCGAAGAGCTCCGCCCGGCCCTGGGGCAGGGCCGACTCGACACCTACCTGATCATTCCCCAAGGCGCCCGCGACGAGGAGTTCCACACCGCGATCTCGGAGTACCTCTCGGACTGGAGCTGGTCCGCGACGACGCCGGTCGTCGCCGGCGTGCAGATCGTGGACGACGGCACTCAGCCCTCGATCCCGGCAATCCGTGACTTCTTCGACCGCATGGGTTCGGCCTACGAGCGCTTCCACCCCGACAGCGACGAGGGGCGTGAGCTGATCGCCTCGATAGACGGTGATGCGACCCTGCCGATCGTCAAGGCGTACGGGCGAGATCCCGTGACCGCCGCGACCGAGCGGTCCGTCGCGGCCGCGTTCTACGGCACGCCGGCCAACCTCGGCGACGACTTCGTGGCCGACCTGTTGATCGTCGGCGGCGGGCCTGCGGGCCTGGCGGCGGCGGTCTACGGTGCGTCGGAGGGACTCAGCACGGTCGTCCTGGAGTCCGATGCGATCGGCGGTCAGGCCGGCACGAGCTCGATGATCCGCAACTACCTCGGCTTTCCCCGCGGCGTCTCCGGCATGCGCCTGGCCCTCCGGGCGCGCGTGCAGGCGACCCGCTTCGGTGCGCGGCTCTACACCGGGCGCGCGGTCACCGGCCTGCGCGTCGGCGACGTCCACGAGGTCGACTTCGACGGCGGCACGCTGCGTGCTCGTACGGTGCTGGTGGCGTGCGGCGTCACGTACCGCCGCCTCGGGGTGCCCACACTCGAGGAGCTCGAGGGTCGCGGCGTGCACTACGGCGCAGCGACGAGCGTCGCTCGCGACATGCAGGGTCGCGACGTCTACATCGTCGGAGGTGGCAACTCCGCAGGTCAGGCCGCGCTGCACCTCGCCCGGTTCGCCAACAGCGTCACCATCGTGGTCCGCCGTCGGAGCCTCGAGGAGACGATGTCGACGTACCTCATCGACGAGATCGCGACGCACAAGCGCATCTCGCTGCGCACCGGCGCCCACGTCGTCGACGGTGGCGGTGAGGGCCGGCTGGAGTGGATCTGCCTCGAGACCTCGGACGGCGTGATCGACCGGATGCCCGCGGACGGGCTGTTCCTGCTGCTGGGTGCCGATCCCGGCTGCAGCTGGCTGCCGCCCGAGGTCGCCCAGGACGAGCGCGGCTTCGTCCTCACCGGCCGCGAGATCCCGATGGACCGCTGGGTCAACGGCCGGCCACCGGCACCGCTGGAGACGACGGCCCCGGGCATCTTCGCAGCCGGCGACGTCAGGTCCGGCTCGATGAAGCGCGTGGCGTCCGCGAGTGGCGAAGGCGCGGCATCGGTGTCACAGGTGCACGGGCACCTCGCGCCGACCGCACCGGTGAGCTGAGTCAGTCGGACGTACGGGACGGGCGCCAGCTCGTCGCAAGCATCCCGGCGGCGCCGAGGATGCCGGCTGCCGCGGCGCCCAGCCCGAGCGCGACACCGTCGAGGTCGAGGTCCAGGGCATGGTCGAGCGAAGCCTGGCCACCGCCGAGCACGGCCAGGGCGGTCAGCGCGAACGCGATCGTCATGACGTACTCATAGCCCTCACCTTCGCGGAAGATGAAGAACCCGTTGCGCCGGTGCACCGTCACGAACGCGACCGTCATGATGCCGACGCCCGCCGCGGCGGCGAACGGCACGAGGAAGCCGACGAGCAGGGCGGCGCCTGCGGCGAGCTCGAGGTAGGAGCTGACGGCGGCGTGCACCTTGGCCGGCCGCAGCCCGATGCTCTCGAACCAGCTGGCGGTGCCCTTGAGGCCGCCGGGGCCGAAGCCGTGGTTCCACCCGTGCGCGATCAACGTGACGCCGAGAGCGAGCCTGAGGATCAGGGACGCGGTGTCGAGCTCGTTCATCAGACTCCTTGGGTATGTGCGACGGACAGCCTACGTGCGGCGGACCCATCGGGTCAGCAGGCCGCCATCGGCCTCGATGGCGTGGCCGAGAGTCATGGCGTGGTGCACGAGGTGATGGCCGTGCGCGATCCGTGGCGCGTCGCCGGCCGCGAGGATCGGCGCGATCGTCAGGCACAGCTCGTCGACGAGGTCGAGCTCGACCAGTCGGCCGTGCAGGCTGGGACCGCCTTCGCACAGCACACGGTTCCAGCCTCTGGCGGCGAACTCGGTGAGCGCAGCGGTCCAGTCGATCTCGCCGTGACCGGCCTGGATGACCTCGACGGTCTCGCGCAGCGCCGCCACTGCGTCGGGGTCCGCGTCGGCGGTCGTGACGACCGCGATGCCGGGCCGGACGAGGGCGGGAGGGATGCCGAGGCTGCGGCTCACCAGCACCATCGTGGGGACGGGAGACAGGCCGAGCCGTGCACGCAGATCCGTGTCGACGTCGAAGTCGGCGTAGGCCTCGTCGCGCGCGGTGCCGGCGCCGACCACGATGACGTCGGCGAGCGAGCGGAGCAGCGCGAAGACCTGCGTGTCGGCCTCGCCGCCGAGCGGGCCGGACGTGCCGTCCTGCCCCGTCGCGGCGCCGTCGAGGGTCGTCACGAAGTTCGTACGTATCCACGGGCGGTCGGCGGCCGGATAGGCGTAGAGGCGTTCGAGCTCGTCGGCGTCGAGGGTCATGCCTGAACCCTAAACGCCCCACAGACGCTCGTCGCGTGTGCTGTCATGAGTCATGAGCCCGGTGCCTGCCGCCATCGCCAAGGAGATCGCCGGCCTGCGCAAGGCCGTACGCGCGACAGTGCCGGCCAGGACCGGCGCGAACCTGCTGATCGGCAGCTGGAACCTGCGGGCGTTCGGCGACCTGACGGAGAAGTGGAACGCGGGC
Organism: Aeromicrobium ginsengisoli; assembly: GCF_004134905.2. Taxonomy (GTDB): domain Bacteria; phylum Actinomycetota; class Actinomycetes; order Propionibacteriales; family Nocardioidaceae; genus Aeromicrobium; species Aeromicrobium ginsengisoli. Next base: position 635,733 of record NZ_SDPQ02000002.1, read on the forward strand.
CCCAAGGACTCGCCCAAGCGCGACTGGCGGTCCGTAGCGCTGATCGCCGAGATCGTCGCGCACTTCGACGTCTTCGCGGTGCAGGAGGTGCGGCGCAACACGACGGCGCTGCGGTTCCTGATGGAGCGACTGGGTCCGTCGTGGCGATTCATCACGTCCGACGTCACGGAGGGCGACGCCGGCAACGGCGAGCGGCTGACGTTCCTCTACGACTCCGCACGCGTGCAGCCGTCGGGACTGGTCGGCGAGATCGTGCTGCCCGACGCGGTCGACAGGCCCGCCACGCAGTTCGCCCGGTCGCCGTACGCCGCGAGCTTCACGTCCCGCGGGGTCGAGTTCATCCTCACGACGGTGCACATCATCTGGGGCAAGAACGCCGCTGCTCGTGTGCCGGAGCTGTCGGCGTTCGCGCAGTGGATGCGGGCGTGGGCCGACCGTACGGACGACTGGAACCAGAACCTGTTCGTGCTCGGCGACTTCAACATCGACCGGCTCGACGACCCGCTCTACCAGGCGTTCATCTCGACGGGCCTGTTCACACCCGGCGACCTCAGCGCCGTGCCGCGAACGATCTTCGACGACGACAAGTCCAAGCACTTCTACGACCAGATCGCGTGGTTCTGGGACACCGACAGCCCCGTGCTCGCCGACATCCTCACGGGGCTGAGCTACGCCAGCGCCGGCTCGGTCGACTTCGTCCCGCACGTGTTCGCCGGGTCGACCAAGAACGAGCTGTCGTGGCGCATCTCCGACCACTTCCCGCTGTGGGTCGAGTTCCACCTCGACTGAGTCGTCATAGGCTGGGGACATGGAAGCCGTGAATGTCCTGCAGCCGCCGTCGGGCGACGGTTGTGCCGAGTGCCTTGCCGCCGGCGGGTGGTGGGTGCACCTGCGCCGTTGCGCCGCGTGCGGCCACGTCGGCTGCTGCGACACCTCGCCGATGCAGCACGGCACCAAGCACTTCCAGGAGACCGGACACCCGGTCATGCAGTCGTACGAGCCGGGCGAGGACTGGTTCTGGGACTTCCGCACCGAAGAGGCGCTCGACGGTCCGGAGCTCGCGCCGCCGCATCACCACCCCGTCGATCAGCCCGTGCCGGGCCCGGCGGGTGCCGTCCCGGTCGACTGGCGGTCGCAGCTCAACTAGTCCGTCGGCTCGGTCTCCGGCTCGGGCTCAGGAGCACCGCCCGGCCCCGGGTCACCGCCGGGCAGCACCTCGGGGAACGCCGGATCCGGCAGATCGGGCTGCTTGCTGGGCTCGTCCTCGCCGGGACCGGCCGGGTCGTGGGCGGGTTCGGGTGGGGCAACGCTCATGCTTCCTCCTCGGGACGCGTGGACAGGGCGTACCCGCGACAGGTGCGCTCAATCGCTGGCACGATGAACCTGCTGACGTACGAAGGGAGCAGCCATGACCACCGAGGCCCTGCCGCCGGCGATCGCCGATTTCTTCGATGCGACGAACGCCGCCGATCGCGCGCGGTTCCTCGCCGCGTTCGCCGATGACGCCGTGCTCGACGACTGGGGCCATGTGTATGCCGGCAGGGACGCGATTGCGGGCTGGAACGAGACCGACAACATGGGCGTCTCGAGTCACCTCGACGTGCTCGGGTTCGAGCAGCAGGGCGGAGCGTACGTCGTGTCGATCCAGGTCACGGGTGATGGCTACAACGGTGGCGGGTCGATGACCTTCTCACTGGACGGTGACCTGATCTCCCGCGTCGTCATCGCGGGCTGAGTCACTCAGGGCCGCGCAGGCCGCCGTCGCGGGCGTCACGGGTGAGCCGCAGGCTCCGCTCCTCGCTGTCGAGCACGGACTCGAGGCGCAGGTAGATCGCGCCGTCGATCTGCTGCTCGTCGCGCAGCGTGGTGAGGGCGTCGCGCTGAGCGCCGATCAGGTCGAGCCGCAGGTCGGTCTCGAAGTCGAGGAAGTCTCTCACCGTGGCGGCGCGCCCCGCGTCGTCGGGAGCCGGGACCGTCGCACGCTGCTTCTCGAGGGAGTGGCGGATGTTGTCGATCACCTTCTGCTGGTGCGGCGTCTCCGCCGAGGATTCGCTGAGGCGGTCCAGCGAGACGGCGATCAGCGCGTGGCGGGCGAGGTCGTGCTCGCGCGCAGCCGCGTCGTCGGGATCGTAGCGGGCCCAGCGGATGACGCGGGGCAGCGTCATGCCCTGGACGACGAGCGTCAGCAGGACCGTCCCGCCGGTCACGAAGATGATGAAGTCGCGCTCGAGGAACGGTTGACCCGCGTCGGTCGTCAGTGGCACGGCAAGTGCGGCGGCGAGCGAGATGCCGCCACGTACGCCGGCCCACATCGTCGGTACGCGGCGCCGGTTGTCGACGCGACGGGCGCGTTGCGACGGCCGCCGGTCGATCGTACGGATCAGGATCGTGGAGGTGTAGGACCAGATGACCCGGCTCAGGACGACCGCGAGCGTCGCGACTGCGACTGCCAGGATGCCGTCGCGCAGGGTGTGGGACTCGAGCGCCTCGGTGGCCCTCGGCAGCTCGATGCCGACGAGCACGAAGAGCGCGGCGTTGAGCAGGTAGGACGTGAGACCCCAGAACGAGTAGGTCCGCAACCGGCTCTCGGCCGAGATGAGCCGCGGGGCGTAGCGCGCCACCGTGAGGCCGCAGACCACGACCGCCAGGACGCCCGACACGTGGAGCTCCTCCGCCGGCAGGAACGCCACGAACGGGGTCGCGACGCTCAGCACCGTACCCAGCATGGGGTCGTGGAGGTAGCGGCGCACGAGAATCACGATCCCCGCCACGGCGACGCCGATCGCGATGCCGCCGGCGTACGAGAGCACGAGGTCGAGCCAGATGCTGCCCCAGTGCACCCGCTCACCGCCGACGGCGACATCAACCGCCGCCGCGACCAGCACCAGCGCAGTCCCGTCGTTGATGAGGCTCTCCGCACGCAGCATCGTCATGAAGCGACGGGGCAGCATGTAGGCGATCGCTGCCACCGCTGCGGCGTCGGTCGGGGCCAGCACCGCGCCGATGATGAAGGCAGTCGGCCAGTCGGTGTCGTTGAACTCGTGCAGCGCCCACGCGACGACCGGGGTCGTGAACAGCACGAGCCCCACGGCGAGCAGCACGATGACCCGCAGGTTGGCCCGCACCTCGCGCAACGACGTCGTGAGCGCCTCCCAGTAGAGCAGGGCGGGCAGGACGATCGTGAGGATCAGCTCGGGCGCGAGCTCGACGTCCTTGATGTGCGGGACAAGGCCGATCGCGAGGCCGCCGAGCAGCAGGATCGGCGGCTCGACGAGGCCGAAGCGGCGGCACAGCGCGCCGAGGACCAGGATCGCGACCAGGACCACGACGAGGGGCTCGAGCACGGGCACCATCGTTCCAGATCGGTCAGACCGCTGCGCCGGAAAGTAGGCCGTCGCGGCGGGTCCACGCCCACCGCAGGGCGATGACGGAGAATGCCAGGGTGATGAGGTTGATCGCGGCCTCCATCACTCCGCCGGCGCCTTGGGCGTAGATGCCGTTCTCCAGGTCGTACAGGACGTCCATGCCGAACAGGTACATGCCGGCCGAGCCGGCGGCGATGAGCCACAGCAGCGCCGTGGGGGAGCGGCGGCCCAGCGCCACGAGCGCGAGGACGCACGTCAGGCCGAGCCAGGCATCCGCGAGTGGGAAGGCGTTCTCGAACTCGACGTAGGCCTGCGAGGTGTCGCTCTCGATCCACGAGCGATGGGTGAACCAGATCGTCCAGTACGCCACGTCGATCACGATCGCGACGACGAGCATGATCCGGATCCCGCGAACAGTCATGCCGGTCAGCGTAGACGCGGGATTGATTGAATGGACGGCATGTTTCCCGAAGGTCTCACGACCCGTCCCCTGACGATGTCCGACGCCGCAGCCACCACGGAGCTCATCCAGGTCGGCGAACGACATTTCGTCGGGGAGACGTTCATCGACCAGGCGGACATCGTGGGGATGTGGACGACCCAGGGCATCGACCTCGGTGTCGACTCGATCGGCGTCTTCGAGGGCGACGTCCTGATCGCCGGAGCGTTGGTCGACGACCGTCACCACCTGCTCGTCGACGTGCTGCCGTCGCACCACGGCATGGGGCTCGGCACGGCGCTGGCCGACTGGGTCGAGCACCGGGCGCGGGCGCGGGGTCTGGCGTACGGCGAGCAGGAGGCCGCCGTCGCCGACGAGGATGCCACCGCATTGCTGACTCGCCGCGGCTACGCGTCGACGGACCGCGACTGGGTCCTGCGGATGGACCCCGGCATCGAGCTCGTCCATCACGACCTGCCGCCGGACGTCACGATCGGCCGGTTCGACGAGACGGACGCACGCGCGGTGCACACGGTCATCGAGGACGCGTTCGGGGAGTGGGATGGGCGCATCCGGCGCTCGTACGACGACTGGCGGGTCCTGATGCTGGATCGCGAGGGTGCTGATCCGGAGCACTTCCGGGTCGCGAAGGCCGGTGGTGAGGTCGTGGGCGCTGCGATCGTGCACGACAGCGGCGGGACGACATGGATCCCGCAGCTCGCGACCCGAGCCGATCGTCGCGGAGAGGGCATCGCGCAGGAACTGCTGGCGCAAGCGTTCCAGGCCGGTCGCGAACGGGGCTGTGCCGTCGGCGAGCTGTCGACCTCTGGACGCACCGGCGCGCTGGGTCTCTACGAACGTCTGGGGATGCGCGTGGTCGCGGAGTTCCAGACCTGGCACCTGGACCTCTGACATGCAGCGACCGGCGCCCTCCGAGGAGGACGCCGGTCACTGTGCTGCCTTAGCCCTGACGGGCCTTGAGGCGCGGGTTGTTCTTGTTGATGACGAACGTGCGGCCGCGGCGGCGGACGACCTGCGAGCCGGGCTGGTCCTTGAGGGACCTGAGCGAGTTGCGGACCTTCATGTCTGATCCTTTCGTGGCGTGAGCATCACGCATACTTGACAACGATTGTCAGGTAGCGGCTATTCCCACGATCCCGAGCGGCCCTGCTTGATCGAGCTGCGGCGCTTCTTGGCGTCGAGCCGACGCTCCTTGGAGGCCCGGCTCGGGCGGGTGGCCCGGCGTGGCTTGGGCGGCACGATCGCCTGGGACACGAGGTCCTCCAGACGTACGCGTGCGGCCTCGCGGTTGCGATGCTGCGAGCGATATTGCGACGACACCACCGTGATCGTCCCGCCGACCAGCCGGTTGCTCAGCCGCTGGGCGGCGAGCTCCTTCTGGGCGGGGGAGAGCGCGGTGGTGTCGGTGAGCGACCAGATCAGCTCGACGCGGGTGTCGGTCGTGTTGACGTGCTGGCCGCCGGCGCCCGAGGAGCGAGAGAACCGCCAGGTCATCTCGCTCTCGGGCAGGGACAGGCGTCCGTTATGACTCATCGTCCGCAAGTATGCGGTACATGGCCTTCCGGGCGTCGTCGACCACGGCCTGGGCCTTTTCGCGCTGCTCGGGCGTGCCGGCCTGCGCGACCTGCTTCCAGGCGTTGATGAATCCCTTGAGTCCGTGCGCGAAGTCGCGCAGGTCGTGGGCGGGATCGCCCTTGGCGTCCTCCCACGGCGTGCCGAGCTGCTCACGGTTGTCCTCGACGTACGAGGTGCCTTCGTCCGTCAGCGTCGCGGTCTTGCGGCCCTCGACGCGCTCGAACGTGATGAGCCCTTCGTCCTCGAGCTGCTGGAGCACGGGGTAGATCGAGCCGGGGCTGGGGGTCCAGCTGCCGTTCGACCGTTCACCGATCTCCTGGATCAGCTGGTAGCCGTGCTTTGGCTGCTCGCTGAGGAGCAGGAGGGCTGCGGCGCGGACGTCGCCGCCCCGTCCGCCACGGCGGCGACCACGGGGGCGGCCGGGGCCGCCGAAGCCGGGGCCGAAGCCGAACTCACGGCCGAAGCCGGGTCCGAAGTCACGACCGAAGTCGCGCTCGGGGTGATTCCTGCCGCGGCGGCGATCTGCCGGGCGGCGCTGTTCTGAGAAGTCATTGCTTCGCATGGGGGTGTCCCACTTTCTCTTGCTTTCGATCGACCACCGATCGGTTGTCGATACCTAAACGATATATCGCTAACGGATCGAATGCAAGTGGGCTTCGCCGGAACGCGAAGACGCCCGGCCTCCGACGGGAGACCGGGCGTGCCCTGCGGCGAGGATCAGCCGCCGGCGACGTAGTTGTTGAGCTGGTCGCGCTCGAACTCGAGCTGCTCCATGCGGTACTTGACTGCGTCGCCGATGCTGACGACACCGACGATGACGTCGTCGGCGATGACCGGGATGTGCCGCACGCGGTGCTCGGTCATGGTCGACATCAGGTCGCCGAACGAGTCATCGGGCCCGCACAGCTGGACGTCGGTCGTCATGATGTCCGAGACCGTCATGTCGCGTGCGTTCTCGGCGGCGCGGAGCTTGCGCACGATGTCTCGCTCGGACACGATGCCCAACATCGCCTTGCCGTCGTCACTCACGATCAGCGCGCCGACGTTGAGCTCGGCGAGCACGTCCAGCAGGTGCTGGACCGTGGAGTCGGGGGTGATGGTGTAGACGGCATCGCTTCCCTTGGAAGCCAGGACATCGCTCACGCGCATACGGGACACACTCCTCAGGTCGTTCCTCGCAGCGTAGCCCCGGTTCGCTCCGGAAGGCGAGATTCTTTCGCAGCGGTCAGGGCGAATCCTCGACGTGCTCGCGGGTGAAGTCGAAACTGCGTACGTTGTCGGGCTCCGGTTCGGGCTCGTCGGTCCACGACTCGTCGGGCGGGCCCTGGTCGGGGAAGTGCCCGAGGTAGGCCATCGCCGCGTCGTGGAGCCGGCCGTTGGTCGCGAGCGCGTTGTCGCCCCACGGCCCGGGCTGGCCTGCGAGGCTCGTGAACCTGCCACCGGCCTCCCGGACGACGATGTCGAGTGCGGCCATGTCCCACACCTTGAGCTCGGGCTCGGCGGCGATGTCGACGGCCCCCTCGGCGAGCAGCATGTAGGACCAGAAGTCGCCATAGGCCCGGGTGCGCCAGCAGCGCCGGAGCATCGCGGCGAACGCGTCGCCCTTGCCGATCGCGTCCCAACCACCCAGCGAGGCGTACGAGAGCGAGGCGCTGTCGAGGTCGGAGACCTGCGAGACGCGGATCTCGCGGGAGGACATGAGCGACTTGCCGGTATAGGCGCCGGTGCCCTTGCTGGCCCACCAGCGGCGACCGAGTGCTGGTGCGGACACGCAGCCGGCGATGATCTCGCCGTCCTCCTCGAGTGCGATCAGCGTCGCCCAGACCGGCACGCCGCGGACGAAGTTGGAGGTGCCGTCGATCGGGTCGATGATCCAGCGGCGGCCACCGGCACCGGCCGTGCCCTCGACCTCGCCGTGCTCCTCGCCCAGCACGATGTCGCGGGTGCGGGCGGACTTCAAGGTGCGCCGGATGGCGGCTTCGACGGCCTCGTCGGACTCGGTCACGTATGTCATGTCCGGCTTGGTGTCGACCTGGAGATCGATCGCGCCGAAGCGGTCCATCGAGAGGTTGTCGGCGTTGTCGGCGAGCACGTGAGCGAGGCGCAGATCGTCGTTGTACGAGTGAGCCATGGCCCTCAGAGTACGGCTTTCACACCGCAAATCCCTCTGCGGCACTCCCTCAGTAGTCGTCCTTCTGGTTCATGCTGGCAAGGATGCGGCGGAAGGACTCGACGCGCTCCGGTGCCAGCGTCCCGTCGGCCACCGCGAGGTCGAGGGCGCACTCGGGCTCGGTCGCCGAGTGCAGGCAGCCCCGCGGGCAGTCGCGCGTGACGTCCTGGAGGTCGGGGAACGCCTTGATGAGGTCGTCGATCTCGACGTGGGCGAGGCCGAAGGATCGGATGCCGGGCGTGTCGATGATCCAGCCGCCGAACGGCAGCTCGAGGCTGATCGCGGAGGTCGAGGTGTGGCGTCCCCGGCCGGTCACCGCGTTGACGTAGCTGACCGACCGGTTGGCGTCGGGCACCAACGCGTTCACCAGCGTCGACTTGCCGACGCCGCTGTGCCCGACGAGCACGCTGACCCGGTCACGGAGCGCCTCGCGGATGTCGTCGAGGTCGCCGTCGCGACGCGTGACCACGACGCGTACGCCCAACGGCTCGAACATCGCGACGATCTCGTCGGGGGAGCCGAGGTCGGACTTGGTGAGGCACACCAGGGGCTCCATGCCGGCGTCGAACGCAGCGACGAGGCAGCGGTCGATCAGGCCGGCGCGGGGCGGGGGATCGGCGAGCGCGGCGACGATGACGAGCTGGTCGGCATTGGCGACGATGATGCGCTCGATCGGGTCGTCGTCGTCCGCCGTGCGGCGCAGGACGGTGCGGCGCGGGGTGACCTCGACGATGCGGGCGAGCGAGCCGTCGGCGCCGCTGACGTCTCCCACGACGCGGACCTGATCGCCGACGACGACGCCCTTGCGGCCGAGGTTGCGCGACTTCATCGCCGTCACGGTCCTGCCGTCATCGTCGAGAGTGACGGTGTAGCGGCCGCGGTCGATCGTCACGACCCGGGCGGTGTCGGCGTCGTCGTAGTTCGGGCGGATCTTGGTGCGCGGCTTGGTGTGCCGGCGCGGCCGCTCGAACTGCGCGTGCTCGTCGTCGTCCCTCATGTCATCAGGCGTTCCCAGACCGGGGCGAAGTTGGGGTACGTCTTGATGGTCGTCACGACGTTCTCGACGAAGAGGTCCGGCGTGCGCAGGCCGAGGACGACGCCGGCGTGCGCCATGCGGTGGTCGTCGTACGTCCGGAACGTCTCGCCGTGCAGGGGGCGGGGCCGGATGAGCAGACCGTCGTCGAGCTCCTCGGCGTCGCCGCCGAGGCGGTTGATCTCGGTCACGAGCGCCTTGAGCCGGTCGGTCTCGTGCCCGCGCAGGTGCGCGACGCCGACGAGCGTCGACGGTTGCTCGGCGAGCGCTGCGATGGCGGCGATGACCGGCGTCAGCTCGCCGACGTCGTGCAGGTCGAGCTCGACGCCGTTGAGGACGGGTCCGGCAGAGAACACGAGGTCGGCGCCGTCCTGCTCGACGGTGCCGCCGAACGCCGGGACGATCGTGCGCCACGCGTCGCCGGCCTGGTCGGTGTCGGCGGGCCAGTTGCGGATGCGGACCCGGCCGCCGGTGACGAGGGCGGCGCCGATGAAGACGCCGGCGTTGGAAAGGTCGGGCTCGATCTCGACGTCGAGCGCGCTGATCGGGCCCGGGTGGACGTGCCAGCGGTTGGGCTCGTCGGTGTCGACGCGTACGCCGCGGCGGCGCAGCTCGGCGACGGTCATGTCGATGTGCGGCATCGACGGCAGGGACGCGCCGGTGTGCCGGAGCTCGAGGCCCTTGTCGAACCGGGCACCGGCCAGCAGCAGCGCCGAGACGAACTGGCTCGACGACGAGGCGTCGACCTCGAGCGCACCACCGGTGACGTAGCCGGTGCCGTGCACCGTGAACGGCAGGGCGCCGCGGCCCTCGTCGTCGACCTGGACGCCGAGGTCGCGCAGAGTCGCGATCGTCGTGGCCATCGGGCGTACGCGGGCGTGCTCGTCGCCGTCGAACGTCACGGGGGCGGAGCCCAGCGCGGCGATGACCGGGACGAAGCGCATGACGGTGCCGGCCAGGCCGCAGTCGATGGCGGACGGGTCCGTGCGGTCCCACGCCGAGGGGGTGATGGTCCAGGTGATGCCGTCGCGCTCGATCGTCGCGCCGAGCGTCGTCAGGGCGCCGAGCATCAGCGTCGTGTCGCGCGAACCCAGCGGGCGGGTCAGCACCGAGGGGCCGTCCGCCAGCGCGGCGAGGATCAGGACGCGGTTGGTCAGTGACTTCGAGCCGGGGACCAGCACCTCACCGTCGAAGGGCGTGTCGCGGTAGGGCGCGAGCCAGGGCAGCGGGGCAGTCATCGCCCCCAGCCTATCGGCGTCAGCCGCGCAGGTGGTCGAGCTGGTCGTGCACGGAGGCGGCGGCCTGGTTGACCTTGTCCTTGGCGCGCCGGCCGATGAACTTCTTGTGCGGGTCGGGGTCGAGCGTCGCCATCAGCAGGCCACCGGCCATCGAGACGTTCTTGAGGAAGTGGATGCGCTGGTTGGCGCGGGCACCGGGGTCGGTCTCGTTCCAGTAGGGATGACCAGCGACAGTCGTGGCCGGCATCGTTGCGGCGAGACCGAGGGCGGCGAGCCGGGGGAACCGGCCGGTCGCCAGCGCGAGCCCGCCGAGCAGCTGCGCGGCGGCGTTGACGCGTACGAGATTGGCGCCGTCGACCGGCAGCTCGGGCGCGAACTTCTTGATGAGGTCCGCCGTCGGTTGCGCCCTGGCTGCGCGCGGACCGGGAGCCTTGAGTGCGGTGGCTCCGCCGTAGATGAACATCGAGGCGAGCATCGGGCGGGCAACGGTGCGCAGGAGGGTCATGCCTCATTCATACCCGAACCCCCGGCACAGGCAAGCCCGGGTCAGCTCAGCGGCCAGAGCCCCGGACGGAACGTCGCCGTGTTGTTGCCGGGCACGGGGTCGCCTGGCGCCGAGACGGTGATCGTGCCACCGGAATGGATGAGGTCCGTGGACCGGGCCGCGAACGTCCCTCCGTGACCCGCAGCCAGGGTGCTGCTGCAGGTCAGCGTCCGCAGACGCTGGTTGGGCACGGCCGGCCCGCAGTCCCACCCCGGGCTGACGACTCCGCCGAAGTGCACCGTGCGCCGGAACGCCAGCGTGACCGTGACGACTTCGGCGGCGGCACGACCGCTGTTGCTGGCACCGATGCCCACCGTGATCTGCCGCTGCAGCAGCGGCAGGAGCGTGTTGGACACGCGTACCGAGGCGACCGCGTAGTCCGTCGGGACGGTCGGCTCGACCGACGGAGTGGGCTCCGGCTTGCGCTCGTCGGCGGGCGGATCGGGGTCGACCCGTGACGCTGCGGCGGGTGTCGCGCTGGCCACGGGAGTCGTCGTGACCGCAGTCGGGGTCGGCTTCGGCTTCGGCGGCGTGGTCGTGTCCGGCGAGGGTGCAGGGGTGGGCTTCGGCGTGGACCTGCTGGCCACGGGCGCCGAAGCAGCCGGTGGCTTCTCGGGGTTGCCGCCGAAGTTGGTCGTCACCGCGACCGTGCCGGCTGCGGCGACCGCAATCACCGCGGCTGCAGCTACGACGCCCTGCGTGCCCGCGCCCGCGACGGCGTGGCCCGCCGCCTTGACCGGCGCCAGTGCCGCTTCGACGACCGCACCGACGCCGGCCGCCGTGGCGCCCGCCGTGACATAGCCGGCGGCCACGCTGCCGAGGAGTGCCGGCGCGAGGATTCCCGAGAGGTTGGAGTTGATCTCGGCGAGCTCGAGGTAGAGCCCGGTGCAGCGGCTGCACTCGTCGAGGTGAGCCTCGACACGTGCCGAGTCACGGGCGGACAGGCCCTTGCGGACGTACGAGCCGAGCATCCCGGTGGTCGTACGGCAGCTGGCGTGGAGGCTCGGAGCCAGGTGGCTCTGGAGGTAGGCCTGACGCAGCCCCTCGCGTGCGCGGTAGGCGAGCGCCGAGACGCTGTTGGGGCTCATCCCGAGCAACGGGGCGATGTCGGCCGGCTTCTGACCCTCGACGTCGAGGTGCCACAGCACGAGCTGCCAGCGCTCGGGGAGGGCCGCGAACGCCGCAGCAGCGGCACCCTGCTCGAACCGCATCTCGGCCGGATCCACGAACGCGACGGCCCGGTCGAGCTCGGCGTCGTCGTCGGTCGTACGCACGCGCTTCTGGCGGCGGCCACGGTCGACGTGGAGCCGGCGGATCGCGGTGAGCAGATAGGCGCGGAAGAACTCGTCGGGACCCTTGCCGGCCTGCAGGAGCGCCAGCACACGGGTGAACGACTCGGCCACCACGTCGTCGGCGTCGGGTCCGGGCACCAGCTGGGCGGCGAGCCGGGTCGCGGCATCACGGTGGCGGCCGAACAGCTCGCCGTACGCCTCGGTGTCGCCGTCGCGAACGGCGGCGATGAGCCGGGCGTCGCTGGCTTCGACGTTGGTGGTGCTGATGTCCGACACGGTGTCCCCTCCCACGTGCACAACGAGGCAGCCGTGGAGCGGTCACGAATTGCTCGCCCGAACCGCGTCATGGTGGTGCCCCTCGTACGTCTCATGGGTGTCCGAACGGAGAAGGGGGTGCCTCATGTTCAGCTCGGGAGTGGATGATGTGCTCCTCGCCGATGCGGTACGCGACGGCCGTCCGGATGTCGCCGACGTTGCACTCGTGGTGGGAGCGAGTGCAGCGCGGCTCGGCGTCCCGCTCCACGAGGTCATGGACCACGTGGAGCGGGCATTTGCCGGACAGCCGCCGTCGTTCGAGGCAACGCGCGCAGCGGTCCTGGCATGGGCCGACGAAGCGCTGGTCCTGCGCGCGGACATCTCCTGCGAGGACCCGTTGACGTCGCTCGCGACGACGGCATACGTACGTTCTCGGCTCGCCGAGATCTATCGCGGCGCCGAGCGTGACGGTCACCTGGTCGCTCACCGAACCGTCCTCGTGGTCGTCGAGCTGCCCCGCGCCAGCTCGGGTCATGAGCTCGAGCAGTCCCTCCGGGCACTCGATGTCGCCGAGGCCATGCGAGCTGTGTTCGCCGGCGACGAGACCGTGGCCCGGGTGTCGCCTCGCCGTTTCGCCGCGTTGGTGGGTCGCGGACGCGCGGACGTGCTGACGCTGAGCATGCTGCGGATCCTGCTGGAGCGTGCCCTCGGCGAGGACGCGCAGCCCCGGCTCTGGGTCGAGGAGCTGCCGCCTGCGGTGGAGGGCGTCGCCAGGGTTCTGGCCGGCCTGTCGGAGTAGTCCTCCGTGTCGGTGCCAGCGCCTACGCTGGACGTATGTGCGGGCGCTATGCAACGACCCAGACCTCGGCTTCGCTCAACCAGGCGTTCGAGGTCGACCTGGCCAACTCGTTCGTCGAGCTCGAGGCCGACTACAATATGGCCCCGACCAAGCTCGCGCCGCTGATCATCGGGCGGCGCCCCGAGGAGCTGGCGGCCGACGCACCGCCCCAGCGGGAGCTCATGACGGCGCGCTGGGGGCTCATCCCGAGTTGGGCCAAGGATCCGTCGATCGGCAACCGCATGATCAACGCGCGCTCGGAGACCGCAGCCGAGAAGCCCGCGTTCAAGAAGGCGTTCGCCCGGCGCCGCGGTCTCGTGCCCGCCGACGGCTACTACGAGTGGTACGCCGGTGAGGCCCGCGACGGCGAGCGCAAGCCCAAGAAGCAGCCGTTCTACATCACCCCCAAGGACCACTCGGTGCTGGCGATGGCCGGGCTCTACGAGTTCTGGAAGGACCCGGCGACCGACGAGTGGGTCACGAGCTACACGATCCTGACCACCAGCGCCGAGGACGACATGGGGCACATCCACGACCGCATGCCGCTGTTCCTCGAGCCCGCCGCCTTCGACGCCTGGCTCGACCCCGCGCCCAAGCCTCCGGCAGCGCTTCTCGAGCTGTTGATCCCGGCGGCTCCGGGCCGGCTCGACGCGTTCCCGGTGTCGACCGAGGTCAACAACGTCGCCAACAACGGACCCGGCCTGATCGTCCCGCTGCCGCCGGAATAGCGCGTGCCTCCGCACGGTTGAACACCGCAGGAGGTTCGATGCTGACATACGCAGATCACGGGCTTGAGAGGTCGATCACGCCCCTCAGCAAGCCAGTAGTGCCCGGAGTAGGCTGGGAGGCGATGACCGTCACCGGCGAAACCCCTGAAAGCGCCGACCAGCGCGACACCGAGACCTCGGAGCAGCAGCAGGCGCGCTTCGAGGCCGATGCCCTGCCATTCCTGGACCAGCTCTACTCGGCCGCCCTGCGCATGACGCGCAGCCCGCACGACGCCGAGGACCTCGTCCAGGAGACCTACGCCAAGGCGTTCAGTGCGTTCCACCAGTTCAAGCCCGGCACCAACCTCAAGGCCTGGCTCTACCGCATCCTGACCAACACCTACATCAACTCCTATCGCAAGAAGCAGCGCCAGCCGCAGCAGATCACGGACGAGATCGAGGACTGGCAGATCGCTCGTGCCGAGTCGCACGGCTCGACCGGGCTCAAGTCGGCCGAGATGGAGGCGCTGGAGCACCTGCCCGACAGCGACGTCAAGGACGCGCTCCAGGCGCTGCCCGAGGACTTCCGCTACGCGGTCTACCTCGCCGACGTCGAAGGTTTCCCCTACAAGGAGATCGCCGAGATCATGGACACCCCGATCGGCACCGTGATGTCACGGTTGCACCGCGGCCGTCGCATGCTGCGCGAGATGCTCGCCGACTACGCCCGCGATCGCGGCATGGCCGTCACGGGAGCAGGTGACAAGGCATGAGCAACGACCCCTGTGAAGGGCCCGACTGCGAGAAGGCGCTCGAGAACCTCTACCTGTTCATCGACCAGGAGATCGACACCGCGAGCTGTGCCGAGATCCAGGCGCACATCGACGGCTGCAGCGACTGCCTGAGCGAGTACGACCTGGAGCGGGTGGTCAAGTCACTGGTGTCGCGGTCGTGCTCCGAGGTGGCGCCCGAGCCGCTGCGCGAGAAGGTGCTGTTCTCGATCCGCAAGGTGCACATCGAGATCACCGAGCAGCGGTCGACCTAGTCCCAACGCTCCGCTCGTTGAGCCTGTCGAAACGAAGAAATCCCCGTCCATCGGACGGGGATTTCTTGTCTCACGCGTTGGGGCGCTTGCCGTGGTTGGCGCCCTTCTTGCGACGCGCACGACGCTTGCGGCCGGTCTTGCCCATGATGTTCCTCCTCGGAAGTCGAGGTCTCAGTCTCCCACAGGCGCGATCCGGGTCAGAAATCGCTCCCGGTCGACGATGACCCGGCGGATCTCGCCGGTCGCCAGCAGTGTGCCGCCGGCGTCGTGGGCCGCGACCTGGAAGCGTACGAGCCGGCCGTCGGTGTGGACGACGGTCGCGGTCGCGGTGACCTCGGCGCCGACCGGGGTCGCGGCCAGGTGCTCCAGGTCGACGCGGGTGCCGACACTCGTCTGCGCCGGATCGAGCTCGAGCGCCGCGCATGTCGCCTCCTCGCACCAGGCCAGCACCCGCGGCGTGCCGAGGACATCGAGGTCCCCGCTGCCGAGTGCGCGGGCGGTGTCGGCAGCCGTGACGGCGTGCGTGATCGAAGCGGTGTCCATGGCCTGAAGACTACGACGACCAGGCCGCCCACAGATCGGCGTAGCGTCCTCCGGCGGCGACCAGCTCGTCGTGCGTGCCCTCCTCGACGATGCGGCCCTCGTGCATCACGACGACCCGGTCGGCCGACCGGGCCTGCGTCAGCCGATGCGCGACGACGACGGACGTACGCCCATGGGTCACGGCGATCGCGGCGTCCTCGAGCTCGCGCGCACCGGAGGAACCAGCCTCGGCCGTCGCTTCGTCGAACACCGCGACCCGCGGGTCGTGCAGCAGGACCCGCGCCAGGGCCAGCTGCTGCGCCTGCGCCGGGGTCAGCGGATGTCCGTGGTCGCCGACGACGCTGTCGAGCCCGTCAGGCAGTGCATCGACCCACGAGAGCGCCCGCACGGTGCCCAGGGCGGACCGGATCTGCTCGTCGTCGGCGCCGGGGCGCGCCAGGTCGACGTTCTCGCGGACCGTGCCGGAGAAGACGTGCACGTCCTGCGTGATGAGCGCGATGCCGGACCGTACGTGTGACGGATCCAGCGTGTCGAGGGTGAAACCACCGACCCTGACTGTGCCCGAGGTCGGCGTCAGCAGACCGGCGGCGATCGCGCCGAGCGTGCTCTTGCCGGCGCCAGTGGCGCCGACGAGCGCGACCCGCTCGCCGTCGGCGACCCGGAGCGTCACGTCGGCGAGGACAGGATGACCTTCGACGTACTCATGGCGGATGCCGACCAGCTCGAACGTGCCCGAACGGACCGGCGAGGGGCCTTCGGGGGTCGGCGGCGGCTGGAGCAGCGCGACACCGGCGAGGCGGGCGAGCGAGGCGCCAGCGGACTGGATGTCGTCGAAGATCGTCAGCAGGGCGCCGATGGGGTTGAACAGCCGGTGGAAGTAGAGCGCGGCGGCGGTCACCGCGCCGACGGTCGTCAGGTCCTCGCGGACCAGCAGGAAGCCGGTGCCGAGCACGAAGCTCAGCCCAATGAGCTCCGACCGGTTGGTGCGCGCGCCGAAGCGGGTCAGCAGCGAGAAGACGTCGAGCGCGATCGTCATGGCGTGGTGCGAGTGGTCGGTGATGCGGTCGATCTGCGCCTGCTCGCGCGACAACGCCCGCAAGGTCGACGCGCCCTGCACACCGTTGACGAGGGCCTCGGCACGCTCGCCCTGCGCGATTCGCTCGCGTTTGTAGAACGGTGCGGACCGGGGAAGGTACCAACGGAGGCCGAGAACGTAGAACGGCGCGGCACCGAGCCCGGCGAGGCCGAGTCGCCAGTCGAGCGCGAACAGGCCGCCGGCCGTGAACACCACGGCGACGAGCGACTGGATCAGCAGCGGGACGATCTGGGTCAGCGACTGGGCCACGGATCGGACGTCGTCGCCCATCCTGGACAGCAGGTCGCCGGCGCCGGCCTCTTCGAGCCGGATGCTGTCGAGGTGCAGCGCCCGGTCGAGGGCCTGCTCCCGCAGGTCCGCGAGGGCGGGCTCACCGGACTTCGCCAGGTAGGTCACCGAGACTGCCGTGCCGACGCCAGCCACCACGCTCGCCGCCGCGATCAGCAGGGCCCCGTGCAGGATGCGGGACGAGTCGCCACCCGTCGTCACGGTGTCCACGATGTCGCCGAGGATCCAGGGGGCGACGAGGCCGGCGAGCCCCACCACGACGAATGCCACGGCCGAGATCAGCAAAGGTCCGCGGTGCGCTCGCAGCATCGCCGCAGCCAGTCGAGTCGTCTCGGCGCGGGAGGCGATGGGCAACAGCTGGCGGCTCATCGGAGCACCGCCTGACGGTAGGCATCGTGCTGGGCGAGGTCATGATGCGTGCCGCTCACGACGACGCGGCCGTCCTGGACCAGGTGGATCCGGTCGGCGCCGGCCAGGATGGCCGGGCTGGAGGTGACGACGATCGTGACGAGGTCGGAGTCGCCGGCGTGGCGCAACGCGCGAATGCCGTCGGCGATCCGTTGCTCGGTCATGGCGTCGACGGCGCTCGTGGGCTCGGCCAGGACGAGGATCGGCGCGCGCGTCGCCAGCGCGCGGGCCAGGGCGATGCGCTGTCGCTGGCCACCCGAGAAGGTCGCGCCCCCGGCGGTGATGGGCTGCTGCAACCCGTCCGGGTGCAGGTCGACGACATCGCTCGCTGCCGACGCCGCGAGGATCTCGTCGATGGCGTCGCCGTCGAGGGCGCCGTCCGGGTCGATCACCGACCGCAGCGTGCCCTCGAACAGGTCGACGTGGTGCTGGCTCACGACGACCCGGGAGCGCAGCGAGTCGATCGTCAAGTCGTCGACCTCGTACCCGCCGAGGGTCAGGGAGCCCTGGCGATCCCCGGGCGGCAGCTCGCCGCGCAGGAGTCGTACGAGCGTGTCGCTGCCGGCGGTGTCGTCGACGACGATCCCGATCAGCTCGCCGCGCCGTGGAGCGAGGTCGAGGTCTCGCAGTGGGCCAGCGGTCATCTGCTTGATCTCGAGCTCGGGCCATGGCTCGTCGAGGACCGTCTCGCCGAACGTCGCCAGTGGCGGCGTCCGCAGGAAGTCGACGACGCGGCGCGCCGACGCGAAGGACGAGGCGACGCGTGCGCTGGTCTCGCCGAGGCCGGTGATGGGCTCGGCGAGGAACTGGGTGAGCCCGACGATCGCGATGAGCTCGCCGATGCTGATCGTCCCATCGAGCGCGCGGGTGCCCGCAAGACAGGCGACGAGGGCGAGGAAGAGCCCGCTCAACGCCGCGGTGAGCCCGAACAGGTAGCCGACCGACTGCGCCGTGCGGATGCTCGCGTCGCGGGCCGAGGTGCTGTGCGTGCGATATCTCGAGGTCGCGACGTCCTCGGCGCCGACGCCCTTGAGCGGCCGGAGTCCCTTGACGAGGTCGGTGGCGATGCCGGTCGCCTTGGCGATGCCGGCCTGCTGATCGCTGGTGTGCCGGGCGATGAGCGGCGTCACGACCTGGATCAAGAGCAGCACGAGCGGCACGCCGAGGAGCACCACGACGCCGATCGTCACGTCGATGCGAAGCAGCACGATCGCGCTCACGGCCACCCCCAGCAACCCGGCCAGCGAGTAGCCGACGTGCCACAGGAACTGGCCGATCGTCTCGGCGTCGGAGGTCGCCAGCGACAACGTCTCGCCGGGCAGCAGTCCCGTGCGCGCGCCGTCGGGTCCGAGGACGTGCTCGCTGACCTCGACCCTGAGCAGGTGTGTCTCGAGCTCCAGGGCGCCGACGCCGAGGCGGGACCCGAACCGGTAGGAGTAGCTCAGCACCACGAAGACTCCGACGAGCACTCCGCCCCAGATCGCGAGCTCGCCGAGGTCACCGGTCGCGACGGCCCGGTCGATGATGACGCCGATGACGACCGGCACGAGGGCCTCACACAACAGCCAGGAGCAGATCAGGGCATAGCAGCCGAGGAGCTTGCGGTGGTGGCGGCGGAGTCCACGTCGCAGGAGAGCCGCCGCACTCCGGGGTGGAGCAGGAGCGTCGACAGGCACCCGGTAAGGGTAACCTCACCCGCCGGTGGCGCGTATGGCGCGTTCAGAGGGTGAGCGAGAACGCCCAGAGGCTCACGCCGGGGTCGGGGGACCAGTCGAGCTCGGGGCGGCGGCCGAACCCGAGCCGGCCGTAGAGCCGGTGGGCCGGTGCCATCTCCTTGAGCGAGAACAGCAGCACCTCCTTGAGCCCAGCCGCCCGTGCACGCTCGAGGCAGTCCTCCACGAGCGCGCGGCCGATGCCGCGGCCCCGAGCCTCTGGCGCGATCGAGAGCGTACGGAACTCGCCCTGGTGCGACTCCTTGGCGAGCTGCGCGTCCGCCGAGCCGTACGGGCACCACGTCACCGTGCCGACCAGGTCGTCGCCGTCGACGGCCACCAGGAGCGTGCTGTTGCGGGCCCGCGACGCTGCATCGGCGAGCCATCCGGCGTACGCGTCATCGAACGTGCCGTCAGGGAACGTGAGGTAGCCGTCGACGTCGTAGCCCGCGACGGTCAGCGCGCCGACGGCCTCGTACTCACGCTCGTGGGCCGGACGTATCAGCACGTCAGATGCCGGTGGTGTTGCGTGGATAGGCCGCGTTGACGTCCGTCATGACGTTGACGAGATAGGGGATCCCGGAGGCGAACGCGCGGTCGAGAGCCGGACCGATCTCCTTGGGATCGGTCACCATCTCGCCGCCGCCACCCAGTGCCGTGACGACCTGGTCGTAGCGGGTATGGGGCGCGAGGTCCGCCGCGACGTCGTAGCCGTAGAGCCACTGCATCGGGCCCTTCTCCAGGCCCCACGCCGAGTTGTTGCCGACGACCATGACGACGGGGAGGTTGTGGCGCACGAGGCTGTCGACGTCCATCAGCGACATGCCGGCCGCGCCGTCGCCGTAGAGCAGGACGACCTGGCTGGACGGGCGCGCGATGCGGGCGGCCATCGCGGCACCCATGCCGGCGCCGAGGCAGCCGTACGGTCCGGGGTCGAGCCAGCCGCCGGGGCGCTTGGGCTCGACGAACTTGCCGGCGAACGACACGAAGTCGCCGCCGTCGCCGATCACGACGGCGTCGTCGGCAAGGCGCGGGAGCAGCTCGCCGTAGATGCGGGCCGGATGGATCGGGTCAGCCTCTGCGGTCAGCAGCTCGTTGTCGCGCGCGGTGGCCGCGGCGACCTCGGCCTGCAGGCTGCCGATCCACGACGACCAGTCGGGCCGTCGGCCGTGCTGCGACGGCGCCGTCAATGAGTTGAGCAGTCCGGTGAAGACCAGTGTCAGGTCGCCGCTGGCCGAGCCGGCGAGCTCGGCGTGGGTCGAGAGCTGCCCGGGGGAGTCGGCGATGTGCACGGTACGTGCTGGGGTCGTGCCCTCCTTGCCGCCGAAGATGCCGTAGCCGAGGCGGAAGTCCAGCGGGGTCCCGACGACGATCACGAGGTCGGCCTGGTTGAACGAGGTCGAGCGCGCCTTGGTGACGAGCTGCGGGTGGCCACCGGGCACGATGCCGCGACCCATGCCGTTGGAGATCACCGGGATGCCGGTCTCCTCGACGAAGTGCAGCGCGGCGACCTCGGCGCGGTCGGCCCACACGTCGGTGCCCAGGACCAGCACGGGACGCGCCGACTGCCGGATCAGCTCCGCGATCTGTGCCAGGGCGTCCGGGTCGGGCTCGATCGGTGCGGTCCGGTTGCCGTTCGAGGGCGTGGTGACGGTCGTGCTGTTGAAGAACTCGTCCATCGGTACGTCGACGAACGTCGGTCCCCGGTGGGAGGACCCGGCGAGGGTGAACGCCTCATCCATCGCGGGCGCGATGTCATCGACCTTGGTCGCCGTCACGGCGGACTTGGAGATCGACTCGATGATCGGCGGCTGGTCGAGCTCCTGCAGGCTGCCCGAGCCCCAGCGGTTGTTGGGCGCGCGGCCGCCGACGACGACGAGTGGCGAGCCGGAGAAGCTGGCCTGCGCGATCGGGCTCACCCCGTTGGTCACGCCGGGTCCGGCGGTCAGCACGGCGAGGCCGGGCGTCCGCGTCAGCTTGCCGATCGCCTCGGCGGCGAACACGGCCGTGGGCTCGTGGCGCACGTCGATGATCGGCATCGCCGGCTCGGCCTTGACCGCGGCGTCGTACATCGGGAACACGTGCGCTCCGGAGAGCGTGAACATCGTCTCGACGCCATGGGCGCGGGCCACGTCGACGGCGTGGACTCCACCGTGACCTTCTCGGGGCTCAGTACTCATGTGACGCAGGTTACTGGAGCGTCAGGCGAGCGGCCGGGCCCTGGTCGTCGGGCGGTAGAGCCATGGGCTCTCGGCGCGGATCTGGTCGAGCACGGCCAGCAGCAGGTCGGCGCGGTGAGCGGGCTGCTCGGCGAACAGCTCGGCGTCGGCGCGCAGGTCGTCGCGGCCCTGCACGCCGAGCGCGAGCTGCAGGTGCAGCGCCCGCAGGAACGACGAGGTGTTGCGGACGCTGGGGGAGGGCCACTCGGCCTCGAGGTGGCCGCGGGTGCGGGGTGGCTTGATGCCCGCGCCGAGCCGGGCGAGCCACGGCTCGACGATGCTGGGGTCGAGCTCGTTGCGGTGCAGCAGGGTCATGACGGCGTACGCCAGACGGTCGTCCTCGCCGTGCCGCCAGATGTAGGCCGTCGGGGTGAGGACGCGGTCGGCGATGACGTCGAGCAGCACCGTGAGCTCGAGCCGGCCGAAGTGCCGCGACCGGGCGAGGGCGGCGAGGAGGTCGGCGCCATGGGCGATCGAGTTGGCCCAGCCCTGCTCGGGCACCCAGCCACGGTGGTCCTGCTCGCGGACGTACCAGGCCGTCGCACGGTCGCCCCAGTCCAGCACCGAGGCGGCCGACATGAGGTGCTCGTTGTTGTCGCGGCCGATGATCTCGGCGAGCATCAGGGCGCTGTAGGAACGGCGCAGCACCGAGACGTCACCGTCGTGGCCGAGTCCGTAGCGCAGCCCGGGCGCGATGCCGTCGCCGAGCCCGGACAGCAGCTCGTCGTAGACCCCGCGCGTGATCCAGGTCGTGAGCAGCGGATAGGCGAGGTCCTCGCGCCAGCGGGGATTGGAGTGGCCCAGCATCTCGACCAGCTCGACGGTGCACTCGTCGAGGCTGCGGTCACCGGGTACGTCCATCCCGTTCTGCATCACGGTTTGCCAGTACGCCTCAGACACTCACTCATCGTGCCACGTCTCAGGACATAGGCTGACAACGTGCCCTCGCTGGACGACATCACGCGCTTCCAGACGTCGCTGAGCTCCGACGACGTCGCCTGGCTGCACGCCCTGGTGACCGACTGGCAGATCATCGCCGACCTGTCGTTCTCCGATCTCGTGCTCTGGGTGCCCGATGCCGAGGCCAAGGGACTGTGGGCCGGCGCGCAGATCCGGCCGACCACGGGTCCCACGACGCTGTTCGAGGACGTCGCCGGCACGTTCATGCCCTCCGGCCGGATCGACGAGCTCGAGGAGGCTCTGCGTACGGGCGAGATCGTCGCCGAGCGGATTGCTGAGCTGCCCGACGGCCGCCGCATCCGGGTCGAGCTGATCCCGGTCACGCACGAGGGTCGTACGCTCGCGGTGATCTCCCGGCGCAGCGCCGAGTCCGGACTGCGCACCGCCAGCACACTTGAGGCGGCGTACTTCGAGGCGGCCGGCGAGCTCGCCGAGATGATCCGCCGGGGGGAGTTCCCGCTGCCGGGCAGTCGCTCCGACGTCGCGGACTCGCTGCGCGTCGGCGACGGCTTCGTCCGTACGAATGCCGCCGGGACGGTCCGCTACGCCAGCCCCAACGCGATGTCGGCCTACCGGCGGCTGGGGCTCGTCGGCGACCTGGTCGGCACCCAGCTCGGGCACGTCACGTCGGGCCTGGTCGATCGCCGGCCGACCGACCGCGGGGCCAGAGGCATCCTCGGCGGCGATGCCAGCACCGAGGCCGAGATCGAGAACGCCTCGGCGTCGCTGCTGCTGCGCGTCATTCCCCTGCGGTCGAACGGCCATCGCAGCGGATCGTTGATCCTGCTGCGCGACGTCACGGAGCTGAGGCTGCGTGAGCGCGAGCTCGTCTCCAAGGAGGCGACGATCCGCGAGATCCATCACCGGGTCAAGAACAACCTGCAGACCGTTGCCGCCCTGCTCCGCCTGCAAGGCCGCCGGATGGAGCTGCCCGAGGCACGTGCCGCGCTCGACGACGCGGTCCGCCGGGTCGGCTCGATCGCCCTCGTCCACGAGACCTTGAGCCAGTCGTTCGACGACAACGTCGCGTTCGACGAGGTCGCCGACCGGTTGCTCCGCACGGTGCTCGACGTCGCCGAGGAGACCTCGGGTCCGGGACGGATCACGGCCGACCGCATCGGCTCGTTCGGCCTGCTGCCGGGCGCCGTGGCGACTCCGCTCGCCATGGTGCTGACCGAGTTGATCCAGAACGCCTCGGCCCATGCGTTCGGGGAGGAGGGCGGCACGTTGACGCTGGCGGTCAACCGCATCCGCGATCGCGTACGCCTGAGGGTCAGCGACGACGGCAGGGGGCTGCCCGCGGACTTCGACCCGGCCGGCAGCCTGGGGCTGTCGATCGTCACGACGCTCGTCGAGGGTGAGCTGCACGGCTCGCTGGCGTTCGAGCCGCGGTTCGGCGGCGGCACGACCGTCGCGATCTCGCTCAACGTCTAGACGCCAGAGATGCAAAGAACCCCGCGGCCGAGGCCACGGGGTTCACCGATACGTGCGTACGTCAGGCAGTACGAATACGTGCCCGAGCATTGCGGCGCTTCAGCGTACGACGTTCGTCTTCGCTCAAGCCTCCCCACACACCGTGGTCCTGTCCGGACTCGAGTGCCCATTGCAGGCACTGCTCGCGGACATCACAGCGGCGGCATACGACCTTGGCCTCTTCGATCTGCAAGATGGCGGGACCCGTGTTGCCGATGGGGAAGAAGAGCTCAGGGTCCTCATCGAGGCATGCGGACTTGTGACGCCAATCCATGTGGACACTCCTTCCCGTTCGGTTTTGCTCCTTGGGCAGGCCTGTTTGACCCGGTACCAAGGCTTGACCTCCATGTTTTCAACATTTCAACCTCATTACAAGGGCCACGCCCTGCGCGAATTGTCGGATCGGTCACACGCTCCCTACCCTGATGTCGTGAGCGCTCACGCACGGCCGGCCGGAACGGCCCGCAACCTTCTCCTCCTGGCCGCCGCCATCGTCGTCGTCGAAGCCGTGACGTGCATCGTCCTGGCCGTCCTCGGGGTCACCGATCTCGACGGCGACAGCATCGGGACGGGCATCGGGGTTTCGGCGATCCTGGCGATCTACGGCGGGTTCCAGGCGTGGGCGGCGTGGCGGGTCACCTTGGGCGAGCTCTGGGCGCGCAGCCCGCTCGTCGTGACCCAGATCATCCAGCTCATCATCGCGTTCAACCTCGCCGACATCCCGGGCTGGATCCCGGTCCTGGTGGGTGCCGCGGCTCTGGTCGCACTGGCCTGTCTGCTCGCCCCGCCGGTGACCCGGGCGCTCGGCGGTGACCAGCCCGTATGAGAGACTGACAGCCGGGCACAACCCGTGTGACCCCGCTGGTGCGGGCGTCACCCCGCGGCTCACTTGCCGCGCCGGCGACCTGATCGGTCCCGATGAGAACGTACGGAACGTCCCGAGGGATTCCCACCATGGTTGCCACTGACATCGACTTGCACACCGACACGCCTGACCCCGACGACCCGATCTTCGCGCTGCACCGCGGCGGCAAGATGGCGATCGCGGCGACGGTGCCGCTGCGCAACGCCCAGGACCTCGCGATGTCCTACACGCCCGGCGTCGCCAAGGTCTGCGAGGCGATCGCCGCCGATCCGGCCCTGGCCCACGACTACACCTGGGTCTCCAACACCGTCGCGGTCATCACCGACGGCACCGCGGTGCTGGGGCTCGGCGACATCGGCCCGGCCGCCTCGATGCCCGTGATGGAAGGCAAGGCCGTGCTGTTCAAGCAGTTCGGCGGCGTCGACGCGATCCCGGTCGCCCTCGACACGACCGATGTCGACGAGATCGTCGAGACGATCGTCCGGCTCGCGCCGACCTTCGGCGGCATCAACCTCGAGGACATCTCCAGCCCGCGGTGCTTCGAGATCGAGCGTCAGCTGATCGAGCGGCTCGAGATCCCGGTGTTCCACGACGACCAGCACGGCACCGCGGTCGTGACGCTGGCGGCGCTGATCAATGCCGCACGCGTGACCGATCGCGAGCTCGACGACGTCAAGGTCGTGATCTCCGGCGCCGGCGCGGCGGGTGTCGCGATCATGAAGATCCTCCAGACCGCAGGCGTGCGCAAGATCGCCGTGGTCGACCGCTCAGGTGTCATCCACCCGGGCCGTGAGGGGCTCGACGTGGTCAAGTCCGGCATCGCCGAGGCGACCGCCCCCTGGGCCAGGCCCGGCACGATCGACGACGCCCTCGACGGGGCCGACGTGTTCATCGGCGTCTCGGGAGGCACGATCCCCGAGGCGGCGGTCGCCTCGATGGCGCCCGACTCGATCGTGTTCGCGATGGCCAACCCCAACCCGGAGGTCCACCCCGACATCGCGCACAAGTACGCGCGCATCGTGGCGACGGGCCGCTCAGACTTCCCCAACCAGATCAACAACGTGCTGGTGTTCCCCGGGATCTTCCGCGGCGCCCTCGACGTACGCGCGACGCGGATCTCCGAGGGCATGAAGCTCGCGGCGGCCAACGCGATCGCGGACCTCGTGGGTGACGACCTCAGTGAGACGTACGTCATCCCGTCACCGTTCGATCCGCGGGTAGCGTCTGCCGTGGCACGAGCCGTCACGGACACCGCACGTCGTGAAGGCCTGGCTCGCCGCCCGTACTGACCATCTCAGACCAGGAGCCGCATGTTCGCCGTCTACGCAGGCACGATCGATCCGAAGGACCCTCTGAGCGGACTGGTCGTGGGCGAGCGCCCCGACCCGGAGGTGCCTGACGGCTGGACGACCGTGACGGTCAAGGCCGCCTCGATCAACCACCACGACGTGTGGAGCCTGCGCGGGGTCGGCCTCCGCGAGGAGTCGCTGCCGATGATCCTCGGCTGCGACGCGGCCGGCTACGACGAGGACGGCAACGAGGTCGTCGTGCACGCCGTCATCAGCGATCCTTCGTGGCGCGGCGACGAGACGCTGGATCCCAAGCGATCGCTGCTGTCGGAACGGCACCAGGGCACGTTCGCTGACAAGGTCGCGGTGCCGGCCCGCAACGTCGTGGCGAAGCCTGCCGGCCTGTCGTTCGCGGAGGCCGCATGCCTGCCGACCGCGTGGCTCACGGCGTACCGGATGCTGTTCACCCAGTCCGACCTGCAGCAGGGCGACACGGTGCTCGTGCAGGGCGCGGGCGGCGGTGTCGCGACGGCAGCCATCACGTTGGCGCGGGCCGCGGGCTTCCGGGTCTACGCGACGAGTCGCGACGAGGACAAGCGCCAGAAGGCGCTCGAGATCGGCGCGCACGAGGTGTTCGAGTCCGGTGCACGGCTGCCGAGCAAGGTCGACGCCGTCATCGAGACGGTCGGCGCCGCGACGTGGTCGCACTCGGTCAAGTCGATGCGGCCCGGCGGCACGATCGTCATCGCCGGTGCGACGTCGGGCGATGCTCCGTCGCACGCCGAGCTGACCCGGATCTTCTTCCAGCAGATGCGCGTCCACGGCTCCACGATGGGCACCCGCGACGAGCTGCACCGGCTCGCGCAGTTCATGGACGTCACCGGCACCCGCCCGCTGATCGACCGCGAGATCCCGATGGCTGATGCTGCCGACGGTCTCGCCTCGGTCATCGACGGCAGTGTCTTCGGCAAGATCGTCCTGACGCGCTAGTCATCCGCCAGCGTGTGGCGGAGGTAGCGCATCGGGGCGTCGAGGTATGCCTTCCAGTGCCTGACGAGCTCGAGGTCGTCCCAGGCTGCCTCGCGCAGGCCCCAGTCGCCGACCTCGAGGATGCGCGCGCCTGGCATCGACGCGAGCACGGGGGAGTGCGTCGCGCAGAGGACCTGGCCGCCGGCTTCGGCGATGTCGTGCAGCACGCGGATCAGCGTCAGCGTCGAGCGGAACGAGAGCGCCGCTTCGGGCTCGTCAAGACAGTAGAAGCTCGGCGTGGCGAACTTGCGGTTGAGCACCTCGAGGAACGACTCGCCATGGCTCATCGCGTGGTAGTCGGTGTCGTTGGGACCGCCGTACTCGTCCATGTAGGTGTACCAACCGTGCATCGTCTCCGCGCGCAGGAAGAATCCCCACCGCCCGGTGCCGATGCCTCGTTGGATCATCAGCGCCCGATGGAGCGGCGACTCGCTGGACCGGGTCTCGTGCTTGCCGTGGGCACTGCCGCCCTCGGGCGAGAGGCCGTAGGCCACCGCGATCGCCTCGATGAGCGTCGACTTGCCGGAGCCGTTCTCGCCGACGAGGAACGTCACGCCGGGGGCGAGATCGATGCCGTCGGCGAGCAGCTGCGCGACGGCCGGGATCGTCGCCGGCCACTCGTCGGCCGGCAGCCCGGCCTCCGGATCACGCGAGACGCGTACGACAGGAGGCTGGTCGAAGTCCACGGTCGTACTGTGTCAGAACGTTCGGACGTTCCAGGGTCGCGTCATCGAGTCATCTCACGAGATTTCGTCACCTGACGCCTTCGGCGTGATCGCTCAACCTGATGTGTGAGTCCGGCCGCGGGCGGCCGGATCACTCGTCCTCGTCGTCGAGACGGGCGAGCCAGGTGGCCAGGCGTTCGACGGGGACCTCGAACTCGGGGTTGAGGTCGACGAACTCGACGAGCCGCTCGGCGAGCCAGGCGAAGGTGACCTCCTCGTCACCTCGCCGGCTCTGGAGCTCCTCGATGCCGCGATCCGTGAAGTACATGGATCAGCTGAAGGCCTGCTGCATCAGCGTCGCCTGCTCCTCGACGTGGCGGTTGTGCGAACCGACCGACGGCGCCGACGACTCCGGACGCGACACCCGCAGCAGCGGGAGACCGTCGAACTCGCCGCTGAAGTGCAGCGCGACGTGCGGCCACGGACCCTGGTTGGCCGGCTCGTCCTGCACCCAGCGCACCTCGCGGGCGTTGACGAACTGGCCGACCGCGGCGTTGAGCTCCGAGGTGGGACGCGGGTAGAGCTGCTCGAGGCGGACGATCGCGGTGCGGGACTGGCCCGACTCGCGCTTCTCGCGCTCGGCGAACAGGTCCCAGGCGATCTTGCCCGAGCAGACCAGCACGCGCTCGACCTTGGACGCCTCGACCGAGTCGTCGCCGATGACCGGGCGGAACTTGCCCGACGTGAAGTCGTCGGGCTGTGAGGCCGCCGCCTTGCTGCGCAGCATCGACTTCGGGGTGAAGACGATCAACGGGCGGTGCTGGCTCTCGAGGTTCTGCCGGCGCAGCAGGTGGAAGTACGACGCCGGGGTCGACGGCTGGGCCAGCGTCATGGCGTCGTTGGCGCACAGCTCGAGGAACCGCTCGATGCGGGCCGACGTGTGGTCGGGTCCCTGGCCCTCGTGGCCGTGCGGCAGGAGCAGCACGACGCCGGACTTCTGGCCCCACTTGCTCTCACCGGCCGAGATGTACTCGTCGATCACGGACTGGGCGCCGTTGACGAAGTCGCCGAACTGCGCCTCCCAGATCGTGAGGGCCTCGGGCCGGGCGACCGAGTAGCCGTACTCGAAGCCCAGCGCGGCGTACTCGCTCAGCAGCGAGTCGTAGATGTAGAACGTGGCCTGGTCGTCGCCGATGTTGGACAGCGGCGTCCACTCGTTGGCGTTCGTACGATCGATGATCGTCGCGAACCGCGAGGAGAACGTGCCACGTCGCGAGTCCTGGCCGGCGAGGCGTACGGGCCGGCCGTCGAGCAGCAACGAGCCGAGCGCGAGGATCTCTCCGGTGCCCCAGTCGATCGGGCCTGCGCTGATCGACTGCGCGCGGCGCTGCAGCTGCGGCAGCACCTTGGGGTGGACCGTGAAGCCCTCGGGGACGTTGGTGTAGGAGTCCGCGATCGCCTTCATGGTCTCGGGCGTGATCGCCGTGAGCAGCTCGCCGGCATGCTCGGGCTTGTCGGGGTAGTCCGGCGTGCGCATGTAGCCGGGATCGGTCGAGGTCTCCTTGACCTCGGCGAAGTTGCGCTCGAGCTGGGCCTGGTAGTCGCTGAGCGCGGCCTCGGCCTCCTCCAGCGTGATGTCGCCACGACCGACCAGCGCCTCGGTGTAGAGCTTGCGCACCGACTTCTTGGCGTTGATCGTGTCGTACATCAGCGGCTGCGTGAAGCTCGGGTCGTCGCCCTCGTTGTGACCGCGGCGGCGGTAGCAGACCAGGTCGATGACGATGTCCTTGTGGAACGTCCGGCGGTACTCGTACGCCAGGTGCGCCACGCGGATGCAGGCCTCGGGGTCGTCGCCGTTGACGTGGAACACCGGCGCCTGGATCATGCGGGCGACATCCGTGCAGTACGTCGAGGAGCGCGACGACGAGGGTGCCGTCGTGAAACCGACCTGGTTGTTGACGATCAGGTGGATCGTGCCGCCGGTGCGGTAGCCGCGCAGCTGCGAGAGGTTGAGCGTCTCGGCCACGACGCCCTGACCGGCGAACGCGGCGTCGCCGTGCACGAGGACGGGCAGGACGGGGTAGTCGGCACCGCGGTTGAGGCGGTCCTGCTTGGCGCGGGCGATGCCCTCCAGCACGGGGTCGACGACCTCGAGGTGGGACGGGTTGGCGGCGACCGAGACCTTGATCTTGTCACCGGTGCCCGACGTGAACTCACCCTCGACGCCGAGGTGGTACTTGACGTCGCCGGAGCCCTGGACCGTACGGGGGTCGATGTTGCCCTCGAACTCGCGGAACACCGAGCCGGCGTGCTTGCCGGCGATGTTGACGAGCACGTTGAGCCGGCCACGGTGGGCCATGCCGATGCAGACCTCGTCGAGGCTGTCGGCCGCAGCCGCCTCGCAGATCTCGTCGAGCACGGGGATCGTGGTCTCGCCGCCCTCGAGGCTGAAGCGCTTCTGGCCGACGAACTTGGTCTGCAGGAACGTCTCGAAGGCCTCGGCCTGGTTGAGCTTCTGCAGGATGCGCAGCTGCTCCTCGCGGGGCGGCTTGGTGTGCGGACGTTCGATGCGCTCCTGGAACCAGGCGCGCTCGTCGGGGTCCTGGATGTGCATGTACTCCAGGCCGATCGTGCGGGCGTAGGAGTCACGCAGGATGCCGAGGATCTCGCGCAGCTTCATGAAGCGCTTGTCGGTCTTGAACGATCCCGTGGCGAACTCGCGGTCGAGGTCCCACAGGGTCAGGCCGTGCGACGCGGTGTCGAGGTCGGCGTGGCTGCGCGGGCGGTTGTCGAGCGGGTTGGTGTCGGCCATCAGGTGGCCGCGCACGCGGAACGCGTGGATCAGCTCGAGGACGCGAGCCTGCTTGTGTACCTCGTCGTCGTGGCTGACCGCGATGTCCTGGGCCCAGCGGATGGGCTCGTAGGGGATCTTGAGGGCGCGGAAGATCTCGTCGTAGAAGTCCTCCTCGCCGAGCAGCAGCGCGTGGATCTTCTTGAGGAACTCACCGGACTGCGCACCCTGGATGACGCGGTGGTCGTAGGTCGACGTCAACGTCATCATCTTGGAGATCGCCATCTGTGCGAGCGTGTGCTCGCTGGCGCCCTGGAACTCCGGGGGGTACTCCATCGAGCCGACGCCGATGATGACGCCCTGGCCCTGCATCAGGCGGGGGATCGAGTGGTTGGTGCCGATGCCGCCGGGGTTGGTCAGGCTGACGGTCGTGCCCTGGAAGTCGGTGACCTCGAGCTTGCCGTCGCGAGCCTTGCGGACCATCGACTCGTACGCCGCCCAGAACTCGGCGAAGCCCATCGTCTCGGCGGCCTTGATCGAGGGGACGAGCAGCGTGCGCGAGCCGTCTGGCTTCTTGAGGTCGATCGCGAGACCGAAGTTGACGTGCTCGGGCTTGAGCTGGTTGGGCTTGCCGTTGACGACCTCGAAGCCCGTGTTCATCTCGGGAATGGCCTTGAGCGCCTTGACGATCGCCCAGCCGATGAGGTGGGTGAACGACACCTTGCCGCCTCGTGCGCGGGCGAGGTGGTTGTTGATCACGATGCGGTTGTCGAACAGGAGCTTGACCGGCACGGAGCGGACGCTCGTGGCCGTCGGGACGGCGAGGCTGGCGTCCATGTTGGCGACGGTGCGAGCCGCGGCGCCACGGAGGATGACGTTCTCGACCTCGCCCGGTCCGGCCTTGGGCGCGTCAGCGGCCTTGCCGGTGGGGGTGGCGACCGTGGTCGCGCGCGTTGTCGGTGCATCGGTCACCGGCGGGAGGGGTGCCGGTGCGTCGACGTGGGCCGGCGCGGCCACCTGGCTCTGCGCCGGGGTGACGGCTGCGGGCTCGGTCTTGGGCGCTGGAGGCGTCGACGAGGTGGGCGACGTCGGGGCGGGACTCGGTGCGGCGGTCTCGGTCGGCTGCTCCGCGGGCTTCGCGGCGACCGGGGCCTGCGTCGCCGCGGCACTGGTCGTGCCGTTGGGCGAGCTGCCGTTGCCGGAACCGTTGGCCAGGGCTGCGCCATCACCGGTCTGGAAGAACGTCACCCAGGTGGCGTCGACCGAAGCGGGGTCCTGGCGGAATCGCTCGTACATCTCTTCGACGAGCCACTGGTTGGTGCCGAAATCAGGGGTTGAATGGTCTTGTGAGGACTCGGCCACAGCCTCGATCGCCTCTTCCGAATTGTGTGCTGGCGCGCGTGCGAAAACTACCGTTAACAGGGTAACGCGACGCTCCATCCGCCTGCAGGCAGGTTCGCCCCGGAATTCCCGCGATCTTGACGCCAGGACGTCGCGACGTGGCAGACATCACGTGCCACCCGATCTCGCAATGGATCAGTCGGCGATCACGAGCTCGGGCTCGCGGCCGAGGAAGCGCCCGAACGCCGCCGCCTCGGCGTCCAGCGCTCGCCGCGCGACTGCGGTGATCCGGGGCGCCTGATCGACGACGATCCGGACCGTCTTGGCGGTGTCGGTGCGGGACCACCGACCCGACAGCCGGCCGTCGAGCATCAGCAGCCCGGCGCCGCGCATGACGTCGTCGACCGTGCCGTCGAAGCCCGTGTAGTCCTCGGGATCGCGGGCATAGGAGATGTACTCGTCGAAGTTGGACAGCAGCATGACGCGCGGCACGTCGGCGTCGACAGGGTCGTCGAGCGTCCAGTAGGTCTCGCCGCCGATGTCGAATGGCCGAAGCTCCGCCAGCTCGATCGCGCGGCGGCTGTCGGTCAGGGTCAGGCTCGTCCACCACGCGAGGTCCTTGTCGCGGAACGCACCGTGCCCGCAGGCGTATCGGCGAGCGCCTTGAGCCAGCAGCTCGTCGTACGTGAGGTCGACGCCGACCGGCGGCAGGGCGACGTAGGTGTGCTGCTTGCCCTGCATCGGGCCGTTGGCGCACAGCAGGCTGATCTCGGCGTTCATGAGCTGATGGACGAGGAACGTGCCCTTGGCCTGAAGGCCGGCGTCCTCGAGTGCCGTCGCGAGCTCGGCCCGGGTGTGCGGCTCACCGTCGGCCAGTGCCGCGACGATCACCTCGGAGCCGCGATCGATGAGCTCCGCGCCGAGGCCGAGCGCTGACCAGCTGGAGTTCATGACCTGGCGGACCCGGGGCGCGGTCAGGGCCAGGAGCCAGTGGATGTCGGCCGGGTCGACGTAGTGCCACGTGGGTCTCAGCACGTGCGTACGGAGGAAGTCGCCGCGGTCGAACGCAGCCTGGGCGTCGCCGAAGGTCAGCCCGGTCGTGCGGCGGGCGACGGCCCACAGCGCCATGTCGTGCAGCTGGGACTGGACGCAACCGAGATGACGTACGACATCGGCTGCCGTGTCGAATCGGGCGGAGACCAGGCCTTGGGCGTGGAGGCGGCCGGGGACGGTGGGCTTCACAGGATCAGCATCTCGTACGAGACAGACGTTTCGTCGAGTCGATGCGCGCGGCCGCCGTACTCTAGGCTCGCTCTGAGCACGACGATGATCAGCGACGAAGGTGGAGATCGATGAGCACTGGGACAACCTCAGGACGCAACCGGCTCGTGGTGCCGGCCGCGGCGGCAGGCATCGTGGTCGTCATCATCCTCGGCGTCCTTCTCGTGCGGGGCGGCGGTGGCGACGACACTCCGGCGGAGCCCAAGGCCACCAAGACCACGGCGGCTGCGGACAGCAAGGCGCCCCAGGACAAGCTCACGGGCTCCGGCGATGCGCCCGACGAGATCGCCGTCAAGACCGCGACGGTCGCCCGGGGCGCGAACGTGTTCGCGGTCGGCGCGGACATTCCCGACATCGACCTCAAGAAGATCGACTCCGTCAGCCTCATCCTGGGCCAGGACGACGGCAAGGTCCTCTGGCGGGTGACCACGTTCCAGGACGCGCGCGGCGCGTTCGTGTTCCCCCAGCTCTATCTGGTCAAGGACGGCAAGGACGAGCAGTACGCGTGCACGTCCGTCATGCGCATCCGGGGTCCGCAGCTCAGCATGACGGTGCCGCTGTCGTGCCTCGACAACCGCGAAAAGCCCCTGCGGGCACGACTCGAGATCACCGATCGCGATGGTGGTGAGGAGAAGACCTCGACCTCCAAGGTCCTCGACGCTCCCAAGTCGTAGCCCGCGTTGGCGCTAGGCCGTCTCCAACGCGGCATCGAGGGTGATGTCGACGCCGGCGAGCGCCTTGCTGACGGGGCAGCCGATCTTCGCGGCCTCGGCGGCCTCGAGGAATCCGGCCTCGTCGATGCCGTCAACCTCGCCGCGGACGTGCAGGGTGATGCCCGTGAGCTTGAAGCCGCCCTCCGGGTCCGGACCCAGCGTCACCTCGGCGCGGATCTTCATGGACTGCGGTGTCGCGTTGCGCGCGTCCAGCTGCCCGGCGAGCGACATGGCATAGCAGGCCGAGTGCGCCGCGCCGATCAGCTCTTCGGGATTCGTCACGCCACCACCGTCCTCGGAGGCGCGCTGGGGGAACGAGACCTCGAACGTGCCGAGCCCCGAGCTGGTCAGCTCGACCTGTCCCGAACCGTCCTGCAGGCCGCCGTCCCAGGCCGTACGTGCTGTGCGTGTGGGCATCGTGAACCTCTTCCGTCGTGGATGTCCTCTCGACGCTACTGCGGCCGTCCGAACGCCGAAAGATCACGAGTGTTCGGGACGGTGAAACATTTCCGGCCCGCCGCGGCATGTACGTGATGTCATGTTCAAGCCGACCGGAGGTCTCCCATCCATGATCGAAGTGTTCACGTGAAGTCCGACGCCGAGCTGATCGCGGCATCGGGCCACGATCCGCAGGCGTTCCGCGAGCTGTACGACCGCTATGCCGAGCCGGTCCACGCGTTCCTGCTCCGCCGTACGTCCGACCGTGAGGCCGCGCTCGACCTCACAGCCGAGACGTTCGCGCAGGTGTGGACGTCACGGCACCGGTTCGTCGACCAGAAGGACGGCTCGGCCGGTCCCTGGCTGTTCGGCGTCGCCCGCAACGTCCTGTCCCGCTCCGCACGAGAGCGCCGGCTGATCAGCGAGGCCAGCCAGGCCCTGCGCATCACGCACGGCCGCTCGACGGCGACGCCCGACACCTCGTGGGTCGACGGCATGGACGCCGACCTCGAGGAGGCGTTGTCGACGCTGCCGGAGTCCCAACGCGTCGCCGTCGAGCTGCGCGTCCTCTCCGACCGGCCGTACGACGAGGTCGCCGAAGAGCTCGACTGCACGCCGGCTGCGGCCCGCATCCGCGTCTCGCGCGGACTTGCCCGCATGCGCACCTCCCTCCAGACCACCGCGACCCCCAAGGAAACGTCATGAACCCCACCACCCAGTCCGACCTCACCCGCATCGGTGACGACCTCGAGCAGGCCGTCGCCGCCCAGATCGCCGGATCGATCGTCGTGCGCCGCCGCCGCAAGCGCTCGCGCACCACGATCGCCGCGTTCGCCACCGCCGGCGTCATCGTCGTCGGCGCCGGTGCTGCCGCCGCCGTCACCCTGCTGTCGCCTGACACGGTCGAGCGCGGCATGCCGGGCAGCAGCGTGATCTTCATCGACACCGACCCGACCTGCACCAAGAAGAGCGACGTCGAGTTCGACTGCACGCTCGCGAAGGCGCCGAGCAAAGAGGTTCTCTCCGACTACAAGGGCACCAAGGAGACGTTCAACGACGCAGACGACAACATCGCGGGTGGCTGCATCGGTCAGGACTCGGCCGGCCTGCACTGGACCTGCTACGCCGGTGAGAAAGCCGTCGAGATGGACATCATCGGCAAGGACCTGCTCGGCCAGCACACCAACGGTCCCGCAGCAGGCTGAGAAGAAATCGTCCCGGGTTGTCGAATCGCCCCGCGTCCGTTCGACGTAGGGGTGAGGGCGTCGAGAGTCGGCGCCCACGACAACCCGGGAGACGATCATGGGATCCATCACCGCAAGCCTCTTCATCTCGCTCGACGGCGTCATCGAGGCGCCCGAGACGTGGCACTTCGACTACTTCGACGACGAGATGGGTGCGGCGGTCGGCGCGCTCATGGGCAGCGCCGACGCCACGCTGTTCGGCCGGCAGACGTACGACGAGATGGCGGCGTACTGGCCGGCCGCCGACCCGCAGGACCCGTTCACGGCCCAGATGAACGGAGCGCGCAAGTACGTCGTGTCGGACTCGCTGACCGAGGCGACCTGGGAGAACTCGTCGATCATCAGCGGCGACGTCGCTGCCGAGCTGGCGGCGCTCAAGCAGCAGACCCGGCTCGGCACGACCGGCAGCGCGACGCTGGTCCGCTGGATGCTGGAGCAGCGCCTCGTCGACGAGCTGCACCTGCTGGTGCACCCCGTCGTCGTCGGTCGCGGCAAGAAGCTGTTCGCCGACGGCGCCAAGGTGCCGCTCGAGCTGCGTTCCGCCACGACGTTCGGGTCGGGCGTGCTGCACCTCGTCTACGGCCCCGCAGCCGACTGAAGGTCAGACGCCGAGCAGCTCCAGGGACACGTCCCAGAGCCGCTCGGCGTTGGCCGCGTCCAAGGCGTACGGCGCCACGCCGGTCATGTCGTTGGTCGGCCGGTCGACGACGACAGCCTCTTGGTTGTCGACGAAGTAGCGGCCTCCGATGCCTTCGAGCAGCGGGCTGGTCGCGAGCAGGACCGACGTCGACGCGCCCTGCTCGGGTGTCTTGCGATCCTCCGGTGGCGTCTGGGCGCCCCCGGTGTGGCGCTGCAGGTTGGTCGCGATGGCGCCGGGCATCAGTGCGTTGGCCGTGATGCCGTCACCGGCCCAGCGCCGAGTGGCCTCGACCGCGAACAGCACGTTGGCGGTCTTGGACTGCCCGTAGGCGGCCCACGGGTCGTACGGCATGAACCGGAAGAACAGGTCGTCGAAGATCACCGGCGAGCGGAAGTGTGCGCTCGAGCTGACCGAGACGATGCGAGCGCCGCGGGCGGCGGCAAGGGCGCCGTGCAGGCCGACGGTGAGCCTGAAGTGGCCGAGGTGGTTGGTCGCGAACTGCAGCTCCCACCCCTGCTTGGTGTAGGTCTCGGGGGTGGCCATGATGCCGGCGTTGTTGACGAGGATGTCGAGCGGGCCGTCCCAGCCGGCGACGAACGCGTCGACGCTGTCGAGATCTGTGAGCTCGAGCCGGCGTACGTCGACCGGATGGCCCGTCGTGGCGCGAATGTCGGCAGCGACCTGCTCGCCGGCCTTGACGTCGCGCACGGCGATCGTCACCTCAGCGCCGGTGGATGCCAGGGCCCGTGCGGTCTCCACGCCGATGCCGGAGGCACCGCCCGTGACGACGGCGCGCCGTCCGTTCAGGTCGATGCCGTCGACCACCTCGGCGGCGGTGGAGCTGATGTCGAAGGGCGTCGTGATGCGGTCCATGCCCTCCAGCATGCGGGATCAACCCAGGTGTGGATAGTCGGGGGAGCGGTGCTGGAACGCCAGGATGTCGGGGTTCTGGATGACGCCGTCACGGATCTCGATCGCCCGTCGCAAGGTCTCGTCGGCATCCCAGGACTCGGGACCGGCGAGGACCTTCGACACGTACGGCAGCAGGGCCTGGCTGATCTCCCACGTCGCGGAGTTCCAGAGGTAGGACGGGCTGTGGTCGACCGCGTAGTAGGTCACGCCGTTGCCGACCGTGAACGTCGGCTCGTCGAACGAGGTCGGCCTGGCCCACTCGAAGCCCATGCCCTCGTCACAGGAGACGTCGACGACGAGCGTTCCGGACGCCATCGTCGGCAGGTCGTCGTTGGTGAGGAACGTCATGGGGGAGGTGGGGTTCTGCAGGACGCAGTTGACGATGACGTCGTGCTCGGCGAGCAGGGCCGGCATCGGCACCCAGCTCTCGTCGACGAACGCGCGGCTCTCGGCCGGTGATGCCGCCGGGTCGAAGTGCACGATGCGGGCCGAGTGGATCGGCGCGCTGACGGCGGCGACCCCGCGCTGCGTGAAGATGTCGACGTCGTGGATGCCGTGAGCGCTCAGCGCGGTGACCGCGCCGCGAGCCGTGGCACCGAATCCGATGACGGCGGCGCTGAGCCGGCGGCCGTAGTTGCCGGTCAGTCCGCCGATCTCCATCGCGTGCAGCACCGACGAATAGCCGGCGAGCTCGTTGTTCTTGTGGAACACGTGCAGCAGGAAGTTGCCGTCGGGGCTCCAGTGATTCATGACCTCCCACGCGATGAGGGTCAGCTTGCGGTCGATCGCGGCCTGCGTCAGCGCCCGGTCCTGCACGCAGTGCGGCCAGCCCCACAGCGTCTGGCCCTCACGCAGCTCCAGCAGGTCTGACGGCTGGGGCTTGGTGAGCAGGATGACGTCGCACCGCTCGATCAGCTCGGCGCGGCTCAGGATGCCGCCGACGTACGGCCGCAGCTCGTCGTCGGACCAGCTGAAGTTCGCGCCGTAACCCTCTTCGAGGAACACGTGGGGGCGCTGCGCATCCGACAGGCGTTCGAGGTGCCGAGGGTGGGTCGGCAGTCGCCGTTCGTTCTCCTTGGCGGTGTGGGCGATGACGCCCAGGTCAAGCTGTTCCATGCCGACTCCGTCGGTGGGTGTTCCACAGGTGCCGCTGCTCGGTGAGGAGCGGGTCGCGCCCGGCGAGATTACACCCGTGAGGCGCCGAGTCCGTCTTCGAGCAGGTCGAGAGCGCGACGGCCGAGCGACAGCACCGCGGCCGACCCGGCCGCGGTGCTGTCTGCTTCGGGTCTAGCCCTTGAGGCTGCCGAAGAACTCCCGCAGGTCGGCCGACACGACGTCGGGACGCTCCAGCGAGGCGTAGTGCCCGCCGGTCTCGTGCTCGGTCCAGTGCACGATGTTGCTGTTGTCGCGGTCGGCGAACGTCCGGATCGACTTGAAGTCGTCGGCGAACACCGTGACACCGGTCGGCGCGTGATTGACAGCAGGCTCCGTCTCGGCGTGGGCTTCGGAGTAGTGGTAGCGGCCGACCGTCGCCGACGTGTTGGTGAACCACTCGAGCGACACCTCGGTCAGGATCTGCTCGCGGGTGACCAGGCTCGTGCCGTTGCCGAACGACATGAACAGCTCGTTCCACGCCAGCTGGCCGACGGGGGAGTCCGAGATCCCCGCGGCGACGGTCTGCGGGCGCGATGCGTTGATCGCGTTGTAGCCGCCGACGGACTGGAACCACTTCATGTGCTCGAGGGCGGCGTAGTCCTTGGGCTCGAGCTTCTCGAACTCCGCCGGATCGCCCGACGGGAAGGAGAACAGCTGCAGCACGTGCAGGCCCAGGAACCCCTCGGGCTGCATCAGGCCGAGCTCGCGGGCGACCATCGCGCCGCCGTCACTGCCGTGCGCGCCGTACGAGTCATAGCCCAGCCGGCGCATCAGCACGTCGTACGTCTGGGCGACCCTCGCCATGGTCCAGCCGTGGTCCGTGACGGGCGTGCTGAACGCGAAGCCCGGCATGGACGGGACGACGACCGAGAACGCGTCCTCGGCCTTGCCGCCGTGGGCGACGGGGTCCGTCAGCGGGCCGATCATGTCGAGGAAGTCGACGAACGATCCGGGGTAGGTGTGGAGCAGCAGCAGGGGAGTCGCGCCGGCCTCGGCCGAGGGTACGTGGATGAAGTGGATCGTCTGGCCGTCGATGTCGGTCAGGTAGTGCGGGAACGCGTTCATCCGCGCCTCCTGCTCGCGCCAGTCGAAGTCGCCGCGCCACTGGGCGACCATCTCCTGGAGGTAGTGGTTCGGCACGCCGTACGTCCAGTCGTCGCCCGGTGCGGCGGCGGGGTAGCGGGTGCGGGCGAGCCGGTTGTCGAGGTCGTCGAGATCGCTCTGCGGGATGTCGATGACGAAGGGACGGATGTCGGATGAGGTGCTTCGCTGTGTGGTCATGAATCCACTGTAGAACCGATATAGGAACGTTTGATTCCTAGTTCTGAGATAGATTTTCAGCCATGATCGACACGTCCGCGAGGCTCCTCGCACTCCTCTCCTTGTTGCAGTCCAGGCCGCAGTGGTCGGGCACTGAGCTCGCCGCGCGACTGGAGGTCACGACCCGCACGATCCGCAACGACATCGACCGGCTGCGCAACCTCGGTTATCCCGTCAACGCCGAACGGGGCGTGCACGGCAGCTATCGCCTCGGAGCCGGTGCGGCGCTCCCGCCACTGCTGCTCGAGGACGACGAGGCCATCGCGGTCGTGCTGGGTCTGCGGGCCGCCTCGACGAGCGCGATCGAGCGGGTTGCCGAGAGCAGCGCGGTCGCGCTCGCCAAGCTCGAGCAGGTACTGCCGGCCCGCCTGCGCCGGCAGGTGGCGACGCTCTCGCAGGTCACGACCCAGGTCGCCGACGACGCGGGCATCCCGGACGCCGACCCGCGGTTCGATCCCGAGGTGCTGACGGCGGTGGCGGCGGCGATCCGCGACACCGAGTGGTTGCGGTTCGAGTACGACGGGGAGCCTCGTCTCGTCGAGCCCTATCGGCTCGTCAGCTGGGAGCGGCGGTGGTACCTCCTCGGCCGCGACCCGGACGCCGACTCCTGGGGCGTCTTCCGGCTGGACCGGATGGTGCTGCGCATGCGTACGGGCCGGCGTTTCGCTCCGCAGCCGTTGCCCGAGGACGACGTCAGCGCGTACGTCATGCGGGCCGTCGCGTACGAGGGCTGGGCCGTGCACGCGCGCATCACGGTGCTGGCCCCTGCCTCCGAGGTCTCGGCGAAGATCAATCCGGCTGTCGGCATCGTCGAGCCGGTGGACGACGAGACCTGCGTCCTCATCACCGGAGCCGACAGTGTCGCGACGATGGCGGTGTACGTCGGCCTGCTCGACCTGGACATCCGCGTCGACCAGCCACCGGAGCTCGTCGAGCGGATGCGGGCGCTCAGCCGCCGCTATGGCGACGCAGTGAGCTGAGCCGACGGCTACGGCGTGCTGGGTGCGTCGGTCCACGCGATGCGCGTCACGAGCGCGCGATGGTCGGTGCCCGGCACTGCCCGCACGTGCGCGTCCGTGGTCGTCAGCGGGCCGCGCATGAAGACGTGGTCGAGTCCGAAGAGCGATGGCAGCTTCATGCCGACGATCCGGACACGCTGCGACGGCGATGGCCAGGTTGGCCGCCAGAGGAGACCGGCGTCGGTGCTGGCATCGCGATAGTCCGCGCGCATCATGGCCTGGAGCTGGGGATGGTCCAGCGTCGCGTTGAAGTCACCGACGACCACGGTCGGCTCGTGCGACGCCTTGGCCGTCGCGAGGATGAGATCGAGATCGCGCGACCACTGTGCGACGCCGTTGTTCGGAGCGATGGGGTGCACCGCGAGGATCCGCACCGGGCCGCCGCTCGTGGTCATCTTCACGCCGACGCCGGGCGTGCTGGTGGCAATCTCCGTGGTGTCGTGCAACGGCTCGTCGCTGAAGACCATGATCCCGTCGCGGTTCAGCTGGGCGGTACCGGCCCGATGACCCAGCCGGCGATCGAGGCCGCGCCTGTCCAGGTCGGCGAGGGCGGCCGGCGTGATCTCCTCGAGGACCAGGACGTCCACTCCTTGACGGTCCACGGCGTCGAGCAGGGCCTGGGGGTCGGCTCGGCCTATGTGCAGGTTCGCCGTCATGACGGTGAAGCCGTTCGCGGTGGCCGAACCCGGGGCATCGGCCAGGAACGGCTTGACGAACCACCACACATGCAGGAGCAGCAGCGACGTGACCACCGCCAGCACCGGGAGGGCGACTGGTCGGGCCACCGTACGGAAGCCCCACGACATCGCGATCAGCACGATCACGGCGAGTGCGTACGGGACGATCGCCACCGGTGCCAGAGCGCGAAGGATGACCCACCAGAGGGTCTCACCGGGCTGCAGCCTGGCCGTCGTGATGGCGAGCGTGGGGACGACCAGCAGTGCGACGACGAGGCCCCCCATCAGCCTGGCCATCTTCGGATGCCCAGCGGTTGACAGGTCAGACCTTCCAGCGCCGCAGGGTGACCTTCGCGTTCCGCAGGGCCATGACTTCGGCCCGGAGATAGCGCCGGTGCCCGCCCATGGTCCGGATCACCGTGAGGTTTCCCGCGTTGGCCCACTCGCACACCGTCTTGGTGTGCACGTCGAATATCGCCGCGACCTCCGCGGGTCGCATCAGCATGTCTGGGGAGTTGACCACCTTCATCTCAGATCCCCCCGTGCTGCGAGTCGTACCGGGATGCCGCTGAGTCTGCTGTTGTCTGGTCACCGATGGCCATGAAGTAACTCCCCTGTGTCGTTTCGAGCCTGCCGTGTCCTGTCCCGGGCGATCCTTGTGGTGTTGCCGGGATAGTGATGACAATGCATCTGTCCGGGACCGCGCGACACCAGATCGCCGAAGTCCTACGGGGGACCGCAATCGCCGGAAATGGAGGGGTGCGGGGATCCGCAGCACCTGTGGTTAACCGTCATCGGGCGGAGGCTGCGGTCGTGCGGAACGTCTCAGGCCGGTGGCGGAGCCGCGTTCGGAGGTGCACCGGCGTCGGGCGCGTTGGCACCCGTGAGCACCGCGACGAGCTGGGCGCGGGAGTGGACCCCGAGTGAGCGGTAGATGTGGGTGAGACGGAGCTCAACGGTCCGGACCGACACGAACAGCTCCTGGGCGATCTCGCGGTTGCGCAGGCCCTGCACGACGCGCACGGCCACGTCTCGTTCGTCGTCGCTCAGCTGCTCCAGCACGGGGGCGCCGTTGGTGCCGGTCGCGGCGGTTGCCGGGGCCGGCGGGGCCTGGCCGGTACGGACCGCCCAGGCGTCGGCGCCCGCCGTCTCGAATGCCGCAGCGGCGAGCATGCGTGTGCGCCGGCTCTCGACCGTCATGCCGAGCTCCTCCTGGCGGATCGCCAGGCACCTCAGCGTGCGGCCCAGCTCGTACGGCAGCTCGTCGCGACCGAACTCCTTGACGGCGGAGTCGAGCAGCGCAAGGGAGGGCTGTCCGGTGTCGACCAGCCCTCGGCAGCGCAGCAGGGCGAGGTCTCCCCACCTCGACCGGTGTGACGAGAGGCGCCGTTCCAGGGCCGTCACTGTGGCCGCAGCCTCCTGCACGCGACCGGTCTGGACGCAGGCCTCGGTGTAGTCGGCCCAGTGGCGCAGCAGCGACGGATTGCGGAACTTGGTGGAAGCCGCGCTGACCTGCCGCAGCTCCATGACGGCGGCCTCTGCGTCGCCGTTCAAGAGGCGCAGAGTGCCTCGCAGCGCCATGGCGCGAGCCCGCAGTGCTTGGCTGGCCTCGAGCGCGGCGAGCTCGATGCACCGATCGATGAGATGGTCCGCCTCCTCCTCCTGGCCGAGGGAGTACGCGTACCAGGCCTTCGCGTAGGCGAAGGCGGATGTGCCGCGGGTGAGCGACGGCGCTCGACCCTGCCAGGTGTCGATCGCGGCGCGGGCCAGGCGGTACTCGGTGGCGTTGATCTCGTTGTGGATCGTCCCGTACGTCGCCAGGTCGTGACGGAGGCCGTTGCGGCTCGCCGGGCGGTTGTGGACGACGGTCAGCAGCTGCCGCGCATCGGTGTAGGCCTCGCGGGCCGTCAACGCTCTGGCGCGCAACAGCAGCAGGTCGGTGTCGGCCGTCAAGGAGTCGTCGAGATCGGCCGTGGGAGGCGCTTCGGTGATCGCGGTGCCTTCCATGCCGTCGACGATGTCCCGCATGGCGAGCAGCTTGAGCCGGGTCGGCTCCGACACGCCTTCGGCGAGGAGCAGGCCATGGTCGACCAGGCGCCGGGCCTCTTCGGTCTCCCATCGCTCTGCCCGGAATGCCGCACCGAGGCAGATCATGGAGCACGCGCCTTCGCGGTTGGCGGGGGCATGCAGGTCGGCGAGCGTCGACAGCTCGTCGTCGACGAGATGCTTCTTGTGGAAGAGCCTGGCCATGAGCCTGATGTTGAGGATGTCCATCGACTGCTCGGGCGCGGTCGTCTCCGCACGAGCACGGGCACTGTAGCGGTCGGCCAGGATGAGATGACCGTCCCTCAGCAAGTGGTTGCACAGCCGGATGAGCAGGCCGGCGTGGCTCTCGACGTGCTCGGCGCGGTTCAGGGCCCGCTCGGCGAACTCCACCGCCGCCCCGATCCGAGCTTCGTCGACCAGTGAGATCGCGGCGCTGAGGAGCTCGTCGACGCTTTGCGGGCCGCGGGCCGTGGAGCTCTCGTGCCAGGTCGCCAGGTGCTGATCGTAGAGGTGGCAGACCTCGGCCAAGGCGGCATGGTGTTGTCGGCGTGCCTTGGAGCCCTGGTCCCAGTAGAAGCGGCTGCGCAGCCGTTGATCGGTGAACGTGAGGTACGGTCCCCGGCGACTGAGCAGCCCCGCGTCGATCAGGTCCTCGATGTCGTCCGCGGCATCGGGCAGGGCCTGGCTGAGCGCGCCGGTGTGACACAGCGGCGCCAACGCAGCCAGCTGCAGGATCTCGCGTCCCGCGGGACCGACATTGCCGAGAGCCTTGGCCGTCACTTCCTCGATCGTGCGGGTCGCGCG
This sequence comes from Aeromicrobium ginsengisoli, assembly GCF_004134905.2. Lineage (GTDB taxonomy): Bacteria > Actinomycetota > Actinomycetes > Propionibacteriales > Nocardioidaceae > Aeromicrobium > Aeromicrobium ginsengisoli. The sequence continues at coordinate 679,183 of NZ_SDPQ02000002.1, forward strand.
GGGCGGCAGGAGGACGGAGGCCTTGCCGTGCAGCTGGTCGTCCTGCAACCGGGCGATCTGTTCCTCGAGCACGCGCGGGTTTCCCCCGGCGTACTTCGCGAGGATGCACACGGTCGGCTCGTCGAGGTCGCGGTCCTTCATCGTGATCTCGACGATCTCGTCTGCCGTGAACGGGAGCAGCTGGGTCGGCTCGAAGCCCGGGGTGGCTTCCGTCGGCTCGAACTCGGTGGCCGTGGCCACGATCCAGAGAGACGTGCCCGCGAGGTGGGATGCGATCGTGCCGAGGACCGCACGGCTGGCGCTGTCCATCCGGTCGAGGTCGTCGATGAGCGCCACGGTGGGGGGGAGGTCGAGACCGCGGATCAAGGACAACAGGTCGTAGCCGGCGGCGAACAATGCGTCGGGATCCTCTGACCGGAGCGCGAAGTAGCGGTGCGGCTCGGATGACGGGTCCTGCCTGAGCGCTGCGAACAGTGAGGCGAATCCGGAGAGCGGGAACCGCCACTCCTCCGGATGGACCCGGACCAGGACGGTCGGGGCCGTCGGCATCGCATGGGCGGCCGCCAACAGGTGACTCTTGCCGCTGCCGTGCTCACCGATCAGGAGCAGGGCGCTCTCCTCGGCGGACTCGTGCAGGGTAGCTAGTGTCGTGTGTGCGTCAGCTCGACTGATCGACTCCATCCGTCGTCGCTCCTCACACCGTGATCCCCCACTTCCACGCCCCCGGCTGTGGCCGGCTCGCGTGCGTCTGTGAATGAGTACATCTGGTTTCCGTTCTCGTGGTTCCTCACGGTGGTGCCGCGGCAGGAACTGATGGTGCGTCCTTGAAGTCAAATACGCACGTGTGAGAGACGCAACATCTCCCCTTTCGTGACGTCATCATGACCCACGCCCTTTGATGGCGGTGGATTTTCATGTATTTGACCCTCCGGGAATCGCACGAATCCGAACTGTTGGAGGCCTGCGACTGCGGATACCGAACCAGCACCGTTTTGCGAAGCGTGCACGATGTGCGAATTCGGCGCTTGCGGATCCACCGTTCGTGCCATTGCGGACAGCCGGTCCGCGTAGTGAAGTAGCGATGTCAGCAAGTCATGAGACGGCTCCGCCAGGCCGCTCGCCGCGAGAATGCGAGTGAGTGATGAAGGCAGAGCAAGGACTCCGGGTCGGAGTCGTCGGATGCGGATACTGGGGTTCGAAGCACGTACGGACCCTCCTCTCGCTGGAAGCGGTGTCACGCGTGTGCGTGATCGATCCCAGCGCCGAACGACGCAGCGCCGTGACCCGCGTCTATCCGCGGGTCGACGAGTACAGCACGCTCAGCGATGCGCTGGGACAGCTCGACGCGGTGGTGATCGCAGTGCCGCCGACGCTGCATGCCCCTCTCGCGCTGGAGGCCATCGCGCACGGCGTTCATGTGCTGGTCGAGAAGCCCTTGGCGCCCACCGTCACGGAGTGCGAGGCCATGGTGACGGCCGCCGAGAAGCAGGGCGTGACCCTGATGGTGGGTCACACCTTCGAGTATCACTCGGCCGTGTGGGAGCTGCGTTCGATGGTGCAGCGCGGCGACCTCGGGGACCTCTACTACCTCGACACGGCCAGGCTCAACCTCGGTCTGTACCAACGCGACGTCAACGTGGTCTTCGACCTGGCCCCGCACGACATCTCGATCCTGAACTACGTGCTCGGCTCCTCGCCGTCGATGGTCGAGTGCTGGGGAGCGCGCAACGCGCACCCCCGGCTCGAGGATGTCGCGCAGCTGAGGCTGTACTACGACGACCCCGGCGTGTTCGCCAACGTGCACGTCAGCTGGCTGAACCCGAAGAAGATCCGCCAGGTCACGATGGTCGGCAGCAACAAGATGGTCGTCTTCGACGACCTCAAGGCCGAGCAGCGCGTCAAGGTGCACGACAAGGGCGTCACCGCGATGAGCGACGGCGCCGACCTCACGGCGGTCCCGATGTCCTACCGGCACGGCGACATCGTCTCGCCCTACCTCGAGATGAACGAGCCGCTGCGAGTCGAGGACGAGCACTTCATGGACTGCGTGCAGACCGGCTTGCGGCCGCTCACGGATGGTGAGAGCGGGCTCGAGGTGGTCCGGGTGCTGGAGGCAGCGCAACGCGCCATGTCCGAAGGGGTCGCCGTACGCCTTCCTCAGTGCGCAGGGGCGCGTACGCCTGTACCGTCGCTGGCCGGCTCGGCGTCGGACCTCCTGAGCGGGGCCTCCCACGGGGAGGCGGCCGGATGAGCGCGGGAGTGGCGGCGATGGCACCGATTCCGGTCCCACCGTTCGGCTCGGTGCCGTTCCTGGACCTCGGCACCACGACTGCGGTGGTCGCCACCGAGGTGCGGGTGGGTTGGGAGAAGGTGATCGCCTCCAACCGTTTCGTCGGCGGCGAAGAGGTCAAGACGTTCGAGGACGAGTGGGCGGAATACTGCGGCACCGAGTACGCCGTCGGGGTCGGCAACGGAACCGATGCCTTGGTCCTGGCGCTGCGTGCCCTCGAGCTCGGCCCGGGCGACGAGATCATCGTGCCGGCGAACACGTTCGTCGCCACGGTGGAGGCCATCGTGCTCGTCGGCGCAACCCCGCGGTTCGTCGACGTCGCCCTGGACACCGGGCTGATGGGCGCTGCCGAGGTCGAGGCAGCCGTGTCCGACCGGACCCGGGCGATCATCGCGGTCCACCTGTTCGGCCAGCTCACCGACATGGATGCTCTCGGCAGGTGTGCGACCCAGCACGGTCTGGTGCTGATCGAGGACGCCGCCCAGGCCCATGGGGCCACGTGGCGCGGCATCCGGGCGGGGAGCTTCGGTGCTGTCGGCTGCTTCAGCTTCTACCCGGGCAAGAACCTCGGGGCGTTCGGCGATGCCGGAGCCGTGGTCACCTCGGACGAGGGCATCGCCGAGCGCATCCGCTCGATGCGCGACCACGGGCGGCCCGGAGGCGCTGAGGACCGGCACTACAACCATGTCCGCATCGGGACCAACAGCCGGCTCGACACGGTTCAGGCCGTGACGCTGTCCGCCAAGCTGCGGCACCTCGACCACTGGAACGCGGATCGTCACCGCGTGGCGCGGCTCTACGCAGAGGAGCTTCCTTCGACGGCTGTGCCGCTGCGTCAGCTCGAGCACTCCCACAGTGCGTACCACCTGATGGTGGTCAGGGTCCCGGATCGAGACCGCGTGCGGGCCGAGCTGGCCGCCCTCGGCATCGGCTCCGGCATCCACTACCCGACGCCGTGCCACCAGCTGGAGCCGTACCTGCACTGGTCTCCTGGTGAGCTGCCGAACGTGGAGACTCTGGCCGGACAGATCCTGTCCCTGCCGATGTATCCGAGCCTGCCCGACACCGACGTGCTGCGCGTCTGCGAAGCGCTCTCCCACATCACCGCCGACCTGGAGCCTTTCGGTGACCGGCCCGGAGAGTGAGCCCCGGCAGGTCTACCTCGCCGAGGAGGATGGCGCGGCCTACGGCCCATGGGGTCGGGGCTTCCTGCGCTGCGGAACCGTCGTGTACAGCGGGTGCAGCATCGGCGAGCGGCTGGAGACCGGCCACAACGTCGTGATCCGTGAGGACTGCGAGCTCGGCGACGACGTGTCGATCTGGAGCAACACCGTGATCGACTACGGCACGGTGATCGGTGACGGTGTGAAGATCCACTGCAACTGCTACGTGGCTCAGTACACCGAGATCGGCGACGGCGCCTTCCTCGCGCCCGGGGTGAGCATCGCGAACGACCTCTACCCGGGTCAGGAGAGCTCGCGCGAGGTGATGTCCGGACCGTTCATCGGTGCGGGTGCCCAGCTCGGTGTGAACGTGACAGTCCTGCCCTTCGTACGGATCGGGGACGGCGCGATCATCGGCGCCGGCTCGGTCGTGACCCGCGACGTGGAAGCCGGGGCGGTGGCGTTCGGCAACCCGGCACGGGTCCGCGGAAGGGTCGAGGACCTGGTGCCGGTCGAGGATCGCGTCGACGGTGCCGTACGTCCCGCTGGCCACCGCTTCTCCCTCCGCAAGCGCGCTGCCGCCTCCGACGAGGAACCGGTGCCGTGAACGCGTGGCTGGCTGAGCATGTGCGTCCGCCGCGATCGCGCCGACAGCCACGGCACGAGGTGCGCCAGTACGCGGGCAAGCGGACCTTCGACGTCGTGATGGCATCGGTCCTGCTGCTCGTGCTGGCACCCGTGATGGTGCTGGCCTTCGTCGCGGTGCGTGCGACCAGTCCGGGCGGCGCGGTCTTCCGCCAGGTCCGGGTCGGAGCGCTGCAGCGACCCTTCGTCCTGCTGAAGTTCCGGACCATGGTGCGGGACTGCTCGCACGAGGCGCACGAGGCCTTCGTGCGACAGATGATGTCCGGTGACGACCCGCGGTCGCGCGACGGACTCTACAAGCTGGACAACGACCCGCGCGTGACGCGGGTGGGACGCATCCTCCGGCGCACCAGCATCGATGAGCTGCCCCAGCTGGTCAACGTGCTGCGGGGCGACATGTCCTTGGTCGGACCGCGTCCCGCCCTGCCGTGGGAGGTCGAGCTGTTCCCGGCCTCGGCCTCGTCCCGTTTCCTCGTGCGACCCGGGCTGACCGGTCTGTGGCAGATCAGCGGCCGGAACCGGCTCACGATGCTCGACGGATTGCGCCTTGACGTGGAGTACGTCACGAGGCCTGCGTTGTGGACCGACCTGAGGATCCTGCTCGTCACCCCGCTGACGATGCTGCGCGGAGGCGCTCGATGAGCCGCGTCGTGGACGCTCCGCCGTTCGCCTCGGACGACCTCTCCATGGGTGCCGGTGCGGCGCGGGACACGATGACGGTCGCGGTCTGGACCATGATCAGCAGGGTCACGGGGCTGGCACGGGTCATCGTGATCGGCGCCGTCCTCGGGCCGACGTACTTCGGCAACTCGTACCAGCTGACGAACGTGCTGCCGAACCTTGTCTTCTACGGCTTCCTGGCCGGGTCCTTGCTGTCGTCACTGCTGGTTCCCGCGCTCGTGCGGCACATCGACGCCGGCGACGGCGACGAGACCGGACGGGTCGCGGGCGGCTTCCTCGGCGTCGAGTGGTCGATCCTCGTGGTCGCGGCCCCGGTGGCCGTCATCGCAGTGCCGATGTTCCTCCCGAACGGGCAGTCCACGCTGGCCCTGGCCGTGCTCGCTATCCCGCAGGTCTTCTGCTACGCGATGGTCGCATCGGCCACCGCCGTGATGTACGCGCGGCGCCGCTATCTGCTCGCCGCTGCAGCACCCGCGCTGGAGAACCTCGGCGTGATCGCGGTCCTGGTCCTGGCCGGCGCGCTGTACGCGGATCCGGGGGACGGGCCGGTGCCGGCGGGTGCCGTACTGCTGATCGGCGGCGGATCCACCCTCGCCGTGGTCGTGCACGCGGGCGTCCAGTGGTGGGGCGCACGCCGGTGCGGTGTGATGCTGCTGCCGCGAGCCGGCTGGCGGGATCCCGACGTCCGAAAGGTCGTACGCCGGGCGGTCTCGTCGATGGCCCAGGCCGGTCTGCTGGCCGCCCAGATCCTCCTGCTGCTCGTCGTGGCCGGGCACGTGGCAGGCGGCACGGTGGCCCTCCAGATGTCCCTCAGCTTCTACCACCTGCCACTCGCCATCGCGGCCGCCCCCGTAGGCCTGGCGCTGCTGCCGAGGCTGTCCAGGATGACCAGTGAACGGGACGCGACCGCGTTCGCTGACGCCTATCAACGCGCCCTCGGGCTGGCGCTGTTCCTGATGATTCCGGCCGCTCTGGGCTACCTCGTGCTCGCGGTTCCCTTGGCGAACATCGTCGCGGCCGGGCAGATGTCCACCGATGCCGGCGTCGCCATGGTGGCCGGGTCGCTGAGCGCTCTCGCGCTCGGGCTCATCGGCGAGACACTGTTCGTGATCTCGACCCAGGCGGCATACGCCCGGGGGGACGCGAGCTCGCCCCTGCGGTCGATGATGCTGCAGGCCGGCGTGTGCGTGGCACTCGTCGTGCCGGCCTCCTTCGTCGATGGTCGCGCGTTGATCTCCGCCCTGGGCGGCGCCTTGGCGGTTGCCTCGGTGGTCGGCGGCGTCGACCTGTCGCTCCGGGTGCGTCGCGAGCTCGCCCCGGCGACGGACCGTTTGCTGCCCTCGGTGGCCCGCACCTGCTTTGCCAGCCTCACGATGGCGGCGGTCGCGTTGACCGTGGCTGCCGTCGCGATGGCCATGGTGCCCGGGACGGCCGGTCTGCTGACGGCCAGTGCCGCTGGCACGCTCGCCGGTGCCGTGGTCTATCTCGGAGTCCACCGATCGCTCGGATCGATGGAGCTGACGTGGCTGCGCGACGGAGCGCGCGGCCGAGTCGTTCCAGAAGCGAGCCCGGCATGAGCGCCCTCATCGCCGACGACTTCGCGTCGCTCCTGGCTCGGGCCGACCGGTCCGATCGGCGTCGAGCCTGCGCCGTCCTCGTGGTGGGTGTCATCGCCGCGGCCGGAGCAGGTCTGCTCGCGGTGAGGGCACCCGTGGCATGCCTCGGGCTGCTGGTCGGCGGTGCCCTGGCCGCGGCTGTCTGGCGGCAGCCGGCGGTCGCGGCGTACGCGATCATCGGGATCACTCCCTTGGTCGTCGGGATCGACCGTGGCCGGCTGGTTCCCCAGATGCGGGTCAATGAGGCCCTGACGCTCTTCCTCGTGGGGGTCCTGTGCATGCGGGCTGTGTTGCAGGGCCGGCCGTGGCGTCTGCGCGACCTGCGCCTCGACTCGGTGTCCCGGGCGTTTGTGTGGTTCGCGATCGCCTCGTCACTGATCCCGATCGTCTTCATGGTCGCTCGCGGCCGGCCGTTGGAGATGGACGACCTGACGTACGCCGTGGTGATGTGGAAGTTCCTGCTCCTGTACGTGGTCGTGCGGCTCACCGTCCGCAGCCAACGCGAGGTCACGATCGCCCTGTGGGTGTCGATGATCGCCGGCGTGCTGGTGGGGGTCATTGGCATCCTGCAGTCGCTCGACCTGCTGGGCGTCCGCGCGCTGCTCGAGCCCCTGTTCGCCCCGTTCGGCTACACCGATGTCGTCTCGTCGGCCCGCGCCGGCTCAACGGTCGGCCTGCCCGCCGCGACGGCGGACCTCATGGTGCTCAACCTGGTGATCGCCCTGGGCATGCTCTACCGCAAGCCGGCCCTCGCCTGGTGCCTCGCTCCGATGACGCTGGTCTTCGTCGTGGCCGTGTTCTCGGCCGCTGAGTTCTCCAGCGCACTCGGCCTCGTGATCGCCCTCGTGTGCGTGGCGGTCCGGCTGCGCCGGCTCGATCTGCTCAGGTGGTCGGTCCTGGCCCTGCCGGTGGCGGTGGCGGGACTGTGGCCGACCATAGCGCCGCGTATCGCGGACTTCTCGTCGCTGCACGGCATGCCGACGAGCTGGTTGGTGCGCTACCACAACCTGACGACGTACTTCTGGCCACAGATCGTCGACGGCAGCAACTTCCTGGTCGGGGTCAGGCCCGCAGCGCGCGTGCCGGTCGACGAGGGAGCGTTCGGCTTCATCTGGATCGAGAGCGGCTACCTGTGGCTGCTCTGGGGCGGTGGGCTGCCGCTGTTCGCCGCGTTCTGCTGGTTCGTGTGGCGGAGCCTCAAGGCCACCGGGCCGCCCGCGCGCCTGCTGGCGACCCCGTCGGCCGTCGCAGCCTTGGCCGCCTACACGGGTCTGGTCTCGTGCGTCGTGCTCATGATCTTCGACCCGCACATCACCTATCGCGGCTCGGCCGACGCGTTGTTCGGTCTGCTGGCCCTGTCCGCCTGCGGACACCAGGTCGTCCAGAAGAACCGGCGACAACAGCATCGAACTAGTCAAGGAGCAGGATCGTGAAGGCATCGACACTTCCGAGTGACCGCGAGACGGGCATGTTCCGTCTGTACGCCTGGGTCATGATCGTGACCGTCGGCCTGGCCGTCGGCGTCGCGGTCCTCGGCACCCGGACCACGCCGCAGTACTCGGCCACCGCTGAGATCTTGATCGACCCGACGCTCACACCGAGCGGCAACTACATCGAGCCGTCGATGCCGACCGAGCAGCGCGTGGCGACCTCCGCCGACGTGGTCGGCAACGCCGCCGCCAAGCTCGGCATCACGTCCAAGGAGGCAGCGGAGCACCTGTCGGTGACGGTCCCCGTGGACACCAAGATCCTGGTGATGTCGTACACCGACAACACCCCAGCGGCGGCGCTGACCGGAGCCAAGGGCCTCGTCGACTCCTACCTGCGGGCCCGCAACCCGGAGGACGGCAAGAATCCGGTCGCGAGCCTCGTCAGCCCTCCGGAACGGCCGTCCTCACCGGTGGGGACCAACTACCCGGTGATCCTGGGCGCGGCGGTCATCGCCGGCCTCCTGGTCGGTTTCGCCGTGGCGCGGGCCTGGGACCGGGTGCGTGGCCGGATCCGCACGGTCGCCGACGCCGAGCGATGCGCGGGCCTGGATGCGCTGGTCGTGACGCCGCCCCTGCCGCGTACGTCGATCGACCGGCATCCGCGCTTCCTGGCGGGCCGCTCACAGGTCACCTCGCTGGCCGCACGGGTGCTGGGGCAGGTCGAGGACGGGCCCAGGTCCTGCTTGCTGGTGACCGGGGCTGCGGCCGACTGCGGCAGCACGGCGGTCGCCGCGACGACGGCGGTCGCCCTGGCGCGGATGGGGCGGGTCGTCGTGCTGGTGACCGCGGACGACGAGGTGGTCACACGGATGTCCCGTGAACGCGCTCCCGAGCACAAGAACGCTCGGGCCCAGCGAGACGTGTGGCCCGACACGCGGCCGGCCGAGCAGGAGGGACTGCATCTCGTCTCCGTGGCCGAGTGGGACAGCGCCGGACTCGCCGCGGCGAGGCTGACGAACCTGCTGCCAGAGCTTCATCACCGCCTGCCGGAGGCACTGATCGTCATCGACGGCCCCCCGGCCTGGTCCAGCGCTGGGATCGCCCTGCGGGTCGACAAGATCCTGCTCGTCGTCGCACTGGGGCGTGGATCACGCAAGTCGTTGGCCACGGCCGTGCAGGCGCTCGATCACTGCGCCGAGAAGATGATGGGCCTCGTGATCACCCCGCGAGGTGGGCGCAAACGCCGCCAGCACTCGTCGGTCCGGGAATGGGCCTCCCGTCAGCTGAGGAAGGTCGTGTTCCGCATAGCGCCGCCGGCGATGGATCCTGAGCCGTCACCCGACCGCCGGTCGAGTGCGACGGCGGTTCTGCCCGTCTGGAAGGAGAAGAACGGCACCCTGGCTGCCGGCTCGGGGGTCGCCAAGGCCGACCGGTCCGCAGATGTCGCTCGTCGCCCCAAGCCCAAACCCAGTGGAGAACCGACGAGCTCTGTGGCGTCGTGATGTCGGCGCAGGCGTCCGCAGGAAAGGGCCGGCTGTGGGCCGTCCTCGTCGGGCTGCTGCTGCTTGCCGCCCTCATCGCGCTGCTGGCCGTCAGCATCCGGGACGCCACGGTGGCCTCGGACCGGAGAGATCCCCCGTACGCGACGCTGGCCCCCGATCCGGACGGATACTTCAAGACGAAACCGGCCGGCGCGTGGAAGAGCCTGCCGTCGGACGCGGAGTGCGCCCGGGAGGTCCATCGCTCGCCGTGGGAGCCGCGGCCGAGCAATGCCAAGCCAAACCGCACCGAGCCCGACCGCGCCGCGGTCCGCGAGTCGTTGACGTCGCGGCCCCGGGGCAACGGAGAGACGTACGCGGCCCGCTACAACACCTGGCTGCTGGCACGGGTGAGTGGGCAGCACACCGGGACGACGGACGAGAACATCCAGTGGGCGGCCTGCAAGTGGGGGATCTCCGACAACGTGCTCAGGGCGATGGCAGCCGCGGAGTCGACGTGGTACCAAGGCCTGCACGAGGCCGACGGCAGCTGTGTCGAGAAGCGGGGCTGCGGCGACACGGTGGAGAAGGCGACACCGGCCTCCCGGACGTTCTGCGCCGAGGTGAACCGGTTCGGCCACGACTACAGCCGCGACTACGGCGAGGGGATCTGCCCGAGGACGTTCTCGATCATCGGGGTCATGTCGTGGCAGGACCCGGACTGGGGTCCGATGGCGAAGAACCAGAACGGGACGTTCCCCTTCAACCGTGACTCGACGGCCTTCGCGCTGGACTACGCCGCCGCGCACCTGCGGGGGTGCATGGAGGGCTGGATCGTCTGGCTGAGCAACCGCGACGGCTTCGAGCGGGGAGACCTGTGGGGATGCGTCGGAGTCTGGTACGCGGGTGACTGGGAGATCCCGGCGGCCCGTGAGTACGCGGCTCGGGTCAAGTCCCTGATGGACGACCGGGTCTGGCTGCAGCCGAGCTTCGCGGAGTAGGCACCTTCTGCAGGCGCTCACCGATCAGCCCGGCGACGGTGTCCAGGTAGACCTCGCACTGGCGTTCCCAGGCGAGGTGGAGCTGGATCCGTTCGCTGCCCACCCGACCGAGCCTGGCGCGCTCCGTCGAGTCGTCGAGCAGGCCGACCACCTCGCGGGCCAGCGTCTCGGTGTCGCCGGGCGTGACCAGGATCCCGGCGCCCTCGGCCAGCCGCCGGGTCTCCTGCACGTCGTACGCCACCAGTGGCAGTCCGACGCCGAGGTACTCCATCGCCTTCACCGGGGTGACCTCCGGCTGCAAGGACGTGTCGATGCCGACATCGGCTGCCGCGAGATGGCGATAGAGGTCCACCTCGCCGAGCCAGCCGGGGAACCAGACGTTGTCGCCGAGGCCGAGCTCGTCGACCATGAGCCGCAGCTCGTCGAGGCACTCGCCGTTGCCGATCAGCATGAAGCCGACGTCGTCGCGTCCCCACTCGCGGACGACGAGCTGGGCCACCCGCACCACGTCGTCGACCCGGTCCTGGCGACCCATCTTGCCGGCCCACGTCACGACCGAGGAGAAGGACCGCACCCGCGAGGCGATCGGGAGGGGAGTGGCCTCGCGGGCGCGGCCGAGCCGTGCCAGCACGGGTCCGTTGCGGACCACGTGGATGCGTTCAGGAGCGCCGCCGGCGGCGATCAACCGCTCGCGCAAGTGGTCATTGACGGTCACGCTCGCGTCGACGTTGGCCTGGGTGCGGGTCTCCAGCCAGTGCAGCACCCGCAGCGCCCGCGCGGGTGGGGAGGAATACCTCTGCGCGAAGACCTCCGGCATCAGGTCGCGTTGGTCGAGCAGCACCTTCACGCCGAGCCGGCGAGCCAGAGCCGTCACGGGGAAGTAGAGATCGGGAGGTTGGCAGATCTGCAGGACGTCGATGCGATCGCGTCGATGCAGCCGGACGAGCCGGGGAATCTGCCGCCACAACGAGGTCGCGTACTCGCGAACATGGCCCATCGTTGATGCGCCGTCGACCGGTGCCCGGTACTCGATCAGTGTCAGGCCCGGATGGCTTCGCCACGGCTCGTTGGCGTCCGCCCGGCGGGTGATGACCGAGACCCGGTGTCCCGCCGAGCAGAGCGCCTCGACCTGCTTGCACAGGCGGTTGTCCTCGGCGAGCGACACGTTCTGCACGACCACGGCGACGTGGGCGCCGCCGACGTCCGTCATGCCCAGCCGCTGACGCGTCGGTGACTGTGCTCGGTCGGTCGATCGACCACTGGTGACGACCACGCGACCACGGCCTCGCCGGCGGCAGGGCCACGCACGGCCCAGCCACCGACGGTCCTCACCGGTGTCGACTCCGCTCGCCGGCGCCACCACGCGGCGACTTCTCGAGGAAGCGCGTGCCACGCACCGGAGTCGGCGCAGAGCTGGTCCAGCAGTGCCTCCCACGCCGGCAGCATCCCCGGGCAGTCGACATAGTCCGGGTGGGCGATCATCAACACCATGCCGCCCCGAGCCCGGAGGGCCTCGACCTTGGAACGCCACACAGACCCGTCGGTCATGCCGAGGATGTCGAACAAGGTGTGATCCTGCGGCAGCGTCAGCGGGAGCTCGACCAGGTTGTCGATGAAGAACGGCAGATAGGTGCAGCAGCCGCCCGGGCGCGGCTCGTGGGGAGCGCTGTCGGTGTACGACGAGTCGTAGTCGAACCCCAGCAAGGGCATCAGGTCCCACGATCGCTGGGTGGCCGGTGACCGGAAGCCGACGGCACCCCACCGGTCCGCCCACGCCCGGATGGCCGGAAGCCGCTTGCGCAGCATGCGCTTCGATGCCAGGTCGCGACCGTCGTGGCGCAGCCCGTGCACGCCGATCTCGCAGCCCTCGGAGCGCAAGCCGTCGAGCAACTCCTCGGCAACCTCGTAGCGCTCGGGCACCAGGTTCCACGACGACCGCAGGCCGCGGACCCGCTCCGGTCCGCGCAGCGCCTCGATGGCGTCCCGCCCCGCCGCGGTCTCGACGTCGTGCGTCAGCACGAACGCCGAGGTGTGGCCGTTCGGCCACGGGTGAACGTAGGGAACGGGCTCTCCGGCAATATCCTCGAGCCGCTGCAGGAGCCAGTCGTAGAGGTCGTGGAGCGCGTGCTCCTCGGGCCATCCGGGGAAGTCCGGGTAGGTCTGCCGGGCGGCGTGGCCGCGGCGAAGGCGGAGCTGGAGCTTGCGGGGCAGCAGCGGTCTGATCGCGTAGTAGAGCCTGACCGCGGTGTGACGGAGCCGGCTGTGCAGACCTGCCCGGCCCAGCGTCGTGTATCGCTCCGACCACAGCCACGACATCGCCTCTCCCGGATCGAACGGGAGGAACAGGCTGCCCTGATCGTTGGTCCAGACCTGCGCCACGGCGTTACCGTGAAGGTTCTGGACGGGGGTGAGGGGCCGCCACCCCTCACCCCCGGTCCATCGACGACATCCGATCTCCTCGGGTGTCCCGGTGAAGACCGGGCACACGAGATCGATGCCGGCGAGCGTGTGGTGCCCCGTGCGGGTGCCGGGCACGTGCCGGCCGTCCTCGGAGCGGGCCCAGAGCAGTCTTGGCCCCAAAGGTGACGACGTGGCGTGCAGGGCGCCGACGTGACGGGGCAGCACGCGGCGCATCGTGCGGTCCACCGTGATGGGGATCCGCAGGTAGTCGGCGAACGCGAACGGGGCCGATGACGTGAACATGTGGCACCTCCTGGCCTAGAGCCCGCGACTGAGGGCGAGGCGGGGCAGAATTCCGAGCTCGGCGAGCGCCGGCAGCGGATCGTCGAGCGCCCAGACGGCGCCCACGTCGATCCCGCGCAACGACCGCAGGTAGTCCCAGAGGCGGAGCTGGCGCCGACTGATGTCGCGGAGTGCGTTCGGGACGTCGGTGGCGAGGCGTACCCATCGCACGCCGGCGCTGGCGCGGCAGGGCTGGACCGGCAGTCCCATCTGGTCCCGGTGCAGGAGCGCCGGGAAGTCGACGCCGGCTGCGGCACCGAGACCGTGGTAGCCCCACGTCCGGGCGTTGACGTCGAGCAGCTTGACCGCTCCGGTGCGCTCGTCGCGCTTGAACTCCAGCTCGACCAGGCCGTAGTAGTTCATCTCCCGAAGGAGTCGCAATGAGGGGGCTTCCAGCTCCGGCAGCTCGACCGTCTCGACGAACGTGCTGGCCCGGCCGAAGTCGGACGGGTGCTGACGCCGCCGTACGACTGTCATGCTGCCGACCGGTTCGCCGTCCTTGACGAACGCGCAGTAGGCGAGCTGTCGATCTCCGGCGCCGGGAACCAGCTCCTGGACGATCACTTCCTCGGCCGGGATGATCGCCGTGGCCTCGCGGAACTTCTGCACCAGCTCGGCCCGGTCGTTCGCGCGCCACGCCTTCGCTCCGGTGTCGTAGAAGAAGTGCTCCTTGATGGCGGGCTTGATGATCACCGGGCTGTCCAACGCGATCTCGGACAGGTCGGACTCGCTGCGCGGGAACCAGCACCGCGGCACCTCGATGCCGAGCCGCTCGGCCACCTGGTACGTCTGGCGCTTGTCCCAGGCGACCCGAACTGTCTCCCACGAGGGGGTCGGGACCCGGAAGGTGCGCGCCAGATCGTCCCGGTGCTGCGCGATCGCGGCCACGGTCTCCTCGCGCGTCGGGAACAGCACCCACCCGTCCAGCCCGAAGCGCCGCGCCGCTTCGTGCAGCGCGTCCGCCGTGGCCTCCGGGCTGCGCAACGTCGGCACCCGCATGGAATGTCGGACGTACCGTGATCTGGGGGCGATCGAGACCTCGTCGTCGAGGACCGCGACAGAAATGCCTCGTCGGCCCAGGCTTCGGGCGATACCGAGCCCTTGGTAGTCGCCGCCGATCACCAAAGCGCCCGGCGCGCCGCGGGGTCGGTCGTGCCGGCTGGACCGTCCGGTCTGCGTCGTGGTCATCAGGCCGCAGCCGCGTGGCGTGCCGAGCGTCGACTCGGTCGCCGCCGATCCTGCAACGCGACGGTCTTGGCGACCGCCTTGGAGCTGAACCAGCTGCCGGCCACGAAACGCATCACGGGCCCGAAGGAGCGGGCGGCAGGCGCACCCAGGAAGTGGAGGCCAGGCACGGACGACTCGAGACCGCGCCGGAGCACGGGATAGCCGTCGACACAGCGGACCTGTTCTGCCAGTGCGCGATCGAGGAACGAGTATCGCCGGATGTCGACGTCGTAGCCGGTGGCGAACAGCAGGTGGTCCACGCGACGACGGGTGCCGTTCGAGATCTCCAGGTCGAGCTGGTCGTGATGCGGTGTAGCGCGGGTCACCACCGCGCCCGGGGTGATGTGGGACAGGGGGAGGCGCGGCTTGAGCCACGATGCGCCGGCCGGCCGGATCGCTCGAGCGGCGATGACGTCGAACAGTGGTCGCGGGAACCGACGGAACACCTCCGGCGTCGCGACGAGCCGTGAGATGCCGATCGGTCCCACGTCGGTGGGCGCGTAGAACAGCGGAGCGAGGCGACCGAGGCCGTCGATCAAGCCGTCGCCGTGCAGCCAGTGCACTTGCGGATGCCTCGCGAGCACCTCGACATCGGCGCCGCCCTCGCGCATGAGAGCGGCTGATTCGAGCGCGCTCTGACCCGCCCCGATGATCGCGACGCTCTTGCCGCGGAACCTCTCGTAGTCACCGTGGTCGGCGACATGCGAGGCGAGCTCGCTCGGCAGCTGCCGCAGCATCGCCGGACGACGGGTGAACTCCGCGATACCGGTGGCCGCGAGGACGCGGGCCGCCCGCATCTGGGTGCCGTCGTCGAGCGTGAGCAGGAACCCGGATCCCTGGCGCTCGAGCCTGATGACGTGGCGGGGAATGACGTCGGGGGCGACGCGCTCCTGGTACCAGTGGCCGTACTCGATAAAGGTCGTGAGCTTCAGGTGCCGGTCGACGACGGCTTGGGTGTCGGCAGTGTAGCCCTCCATGGACAGGGGTCCGGTGACCTCACCGATCGACGAGCCGTTGCGGCGCGAGCGCATCCAGAGGCCCTTCGGCATGGTGTGCCAGAACGACATGGGGTCGCCGAGCACGCACACCTCACGGCCGGCGGCGCGCAGTCGCTCAGTCGCCCCCAGTCCGTGGGGACCGGCCCCGATCACCGCAATTTCTGTCTCGTCCATCGCCGACTCCGTCCTGATGTGAGGTGTCGTGGAGACAGGGCCTCACAGGTCTGTTTGGAGCGACGTTAGGCGCGGGCACAGGACGGCAGAATCCCACCATGGGACCATCTTTCCGACGCAATTGGCCCGATGACGAAAATTCGAACGAACGGCATTCGAGGAGCCTCGGCACGGCTGATCTGGGACCTAACCCTTCACCGCCCCCGCCGTGAGGCCGGCGATGACGTGTCGTTGGAACACGGCGTAGATGACCAGTTGTGGGAGCAGCACCAAGGTCGCGGCGGCCATCATGCCGCCGTAGTCGACGGTGTACTGCCCCTGGAACTTCGAAACCGCCAAGGAGACCGTTGCCAGGTCCGGGTTGTTGATCAGGATCGAGACGAACGGGAACTCGTTGAAGACGTAGACGACGTTGAAGATCAAGATCGTGGCGATCACGGGTCGCATGGTCGGCAGCACCACCGACCAGCAGATGCGGAACAGGCCGGCTCCGTCGATGATCGCGGCTTCCTCCAGCTCCTTCGGGAACTCGCGCAGGAACCCCGTCAGGAGCAAGGTGTTGAACGGGATCGATACCGCGATGTACGGCAGGATCAGCGCCGCGTAGGTGCCGAAGATGCCCAGGGCGAGGTCGATCCGGTAGATCGGGAACAGCAGGACGTAGACCGGTACGGCGAGGCCGGCGAGAAAGTAGAACCGAAGCGACGACCGGGCCGTGGGATGACGGAACACCATGCGAGTCAGCGCGTAGGACGCCATGAACGAGACGATCGCGCCGATGGTCACCGAGGCGAGCGCGACGATCAGCGTGTTCTTGTACATCTGCAACAGCGGGAGTGACGCCACGGCATTGCGGTAGTTGTCGAACGTCAGGGTCTTGATCGAGAACGGGTCCGACAGGATCGTGTCGCTCGGCTGCAGCGACAGGACCGTCACCCACAGGATCGGCAGCACGATGAGGAACGTGACCAGGTAGGCCGCCAGCCCCGTGAAGATCAAGCCTCGGCGTCGACGCGGCCGGGTGACCGGGCGAGGCCCGGCTGGGGGCGTTGAGATGGTCACGTCGCTCCTTGTTGTGTCGGGGGTGGCCGTGGGTGATGGGGTGATCACGCGAGGCTCCGGCGTCGCGCGGCGGCCAGGTACGCGAGCGAGGTGAGCGCGCCGAGCACGAAGATCACGACTGCGATGGCCATCCCGGAGCCGTAGCGCTGGTTGGTGAACGTGACGAAGTACATGTAGCTCACGAGCGTCTCCGAGCGGTGCACGGGCCCGCCGCCGGTCAGCATGTAGACGAGCTCGAAGATCTTGAAGACGTTCGTGATCAGCAGGACGGTGACGATGGCAAAGGTCTCCCGCATCATCGGAATGGTCACGTGCCGCAGCTGCTGCCAAGACGTGGCGCCGTCCAGCTTGGCGGCCTCGATGACATCGTTGGGGACGAGCTGGAGACCCGCGTAGAAGATGGTCATCGCGAAGCCGATGCTGCTCCAGACGAACACCAACGAGACCGAGTACGGAGTCAGGGAGTTGCCGCCGATCCATTGAATGGGTCCGACTCCGAGCGGCTCGAGGAGACGATTCAGCAGACCGATCTTCGGGTCGAGAATGAACACCCACATGAGTCCCACCAGGATCGGCGCGATGATCGCCGGCCCGAAGACCAGCGCTCGGAGGCCGCCGGCGAACGCGATCCTGCGACGAAGCAGCAGCGCGAGCGCGAAGGAGGACGGGATGAGGATGACCAGGCTGACGACGAGAATCACGACGGTGTTGCGCAGCGACTGCCAGAAGAACGGGTCATCCAGGAGTGCCGTGTAGTTGTCGATTCCGACGAACTTGGCGCCGCCGAATCCGGCGGAGTTGGTGAAGCTGTACGCGATCGCGTACCCAACTGGATAGACGAAGAACGCCGTGAAGAGTGCCAGTGCCGGCGCGAGCATCAGGGCGATCTTCCAACGGGAACTGACCCAGACCATGTGAACTCATTCCATGTCTTGATGCCGCCGGGGCGGCGCGTGTCTCGGGGTGCGCCCGGCCATCCGGGCGCACCCCGAGAATTGTCACTCGGCGTCGAGCGCTTTCTGGACCAGATCAACCGCCTGCCTGGGGGAGAGCTGATCCTGGATCACGCCGTAGATGCTGTCGTACATGGCGCTCGAGACCGCGGTCGACACCAGCAGGTCGGGCTGCGACTGTGGGCTCGCCAGCTTCGGGTCCCGGGCCACGTCCAGGGCCGACTTCAGCACGCTCTGCTTGGTGGCGTCGATCTTCGGCTCGTAGTCCGTGACCGGGGGCTGCCCGTTGTCGACCAAGAGCTGCTGTGCTGCGTCGCTGTAGTAGAAGCCGAGGAACTTCTTCACGGCCGCGAGCTTCTTGCTGTTGCCGGCGACCTTGTGGTCGACGACGAGCGGCGCCGACGCGACATTCATGACGATGTTCTGGTCGCCGACACCGTCGGCAAAGGTGGCGCCGTTCCAGAAGACGGTGTCGGCGGCGACCTGGGAGTCCTGGATGGCGCTGGACGCCCAGACGCCCGCGTCGAGCATCGCGGCCTTGCCCTTGAGGTACTGGTCGACGGCCTGCTGGTAGGTCTGCGTGGAGACGTTCGAGGCGAACGCGCCGGCATCACGGAGCTGGGCGATGTGCTCGTACATTCGCACGAAGTCGGCGTTGTCGTAGCTCTCAGATCCGTCGAGGATGGCATCGATCTTGTCCTCGAAGCCGAAGCGGTCGAGCCACACCAGGAAGGACCACACGCTGAAGGACGACTGGTTGGCACCGTCGGAGATCGTGACGATCCCTTTGCTCTTGAGCTTCTTCGCGACGTTCACGAGGTCGTCGAACGTGGTCGGTTGCTCCAGGCCGTTGTCGCTGAGGATCTTCTTGTTCACCCAGAGGCCGGTGAGCAGGCCCTGGTAGGGGACGCCGTAGATCTTGTCCTGGGCCGTGAAGTTGCTGACCGTGCTCTTCGGCAGATGTGGCGTGATGCCCAGGTCGTCGAGCGTCGGCTTGAGGTTCATGAGCTTGCCGGCCTTCAGCATGTCCTCGGCGGTCGCCTTGTAGACCCAGAACACGTCGGGCAGTGTGTCACTCTGAGCCGCGATCGAGAGAGCCTGGAGGTGCTCTGCGACGGCTTGGCCGCTGACCTCGACGTGGATGTCGGGATTGGCCTTCTCGAACGCTTTGACGATGGCCCACGTGGCAGGGTCGGCGGTCTTGACGTTCGGATTCTGCATCGACAGCGTGATCGTGGTCTTGCCGTCCTTGCTCTGGGCGTCGGTGGCGCTGCTGCACGCAGCGAGCGCGACGAGTGACGACACAGCCAGCACAACACCGGCAAGACGTTGCCGCCGGCCGGTGAACTTGCGACCAAACATGGCGTTTCCTTTACACGAGGTGGGTCGAGACGAGCGAAATCGAGTTCTGATCGAAACGTTTGCGCGAATCGTTTCGCACAATGTAGGTGACCCCCGTCACAGGTGTCAAGAGCCCTCGATCGATCAGTCCGCGGCCGCCGCGAAGACGTAATCCTCGCTCGACGAGCGCAGTTCCAGCCGTTGATTGAGCCGGGTGGTTCGTGGACTCGTTCCGGGCGTGGCCAGGCGCTCGATGAGCATGCCGACAGCAGCCATTCCCATCTCGAACGCGGGTTGCCGGACCGTGGTGATGGAAGGCCGGAACAGGTCCGAATGATTGAACCCGTCGAAGGTGGCGAAGGCGATGTCACCAGGCACCGAGATCCCAGCGTCCCGCAGTGTTTCGAGAGCGGCAACGGCGAGCGGGCTGCTGGCCGCGATGACACAGGTGGGATGCCCGTCCACCACTGCGGCTCGAAGAGCTTGCCGGATCTGAGTGTTGTCAGACCCCTCCAGGACGACGCTTTCGGCTGCTTCGGGGCCCGTCACCGCGTCCCGGAAGCCGGCGAGTCGCTCGATCAGCGTGGGCACGCGCGTGTCGCCGGCCACGACGACGAAGCTGCGGTGCCCCTGCGAGAGAAGGTGCGTCGCCAGTCGTCGCATGCTCTCGCGGTTGTCGGCCCCGACCTGATCACACGAAGCGCCGTCGAAGACTCGGTCGAGCAGCACAACCGGCGGCGTGTCAGCAGAAATCGCCTTCATGACTTCGGCCGATGACTGTGCGCACCGGGCGAGGATGAGCCCGTCGACTCGGCGGCCCAGCAACGTGTGGACGGCGCGGGTCTCGCGTTCCTGGTCCTCGGCAGAATTCGCAAGCACCAGGGTCAGGCCCTGTGCGGCGGCGGCCTGCTCCACACCGTGCACCATCTCGGCGAATGCCGGCTCGCCGGCGTCCGACACCACGAGACCGATGCTGTCCGTACGCGACCGACGCATCGCGCGGGCCAGCGTGTCTTGCCGGTAGCCGGTCTTCTCGATCGCGTCGAGCACCCTCTTGCGGGTCGCCGGCTGGACCTTTCGCGTGCCGTTCAGGACGTGCGAAACGGTTGAGGTCGACACCTGGGCCAGGCGGGCGACTTCCACGATCGTGGCCATATGTCTCCGTTCAAACGTTTCGGTCGTGGTCGCGGCAGCGCCGGCGGCCTTGATAGCGGTCAACATAGCGCGGAAGCAGCCGACGTTGCGTCGAGACGTTCGTCGTGTCTAGTATGCATCGACGCGCAAACGTTTCGATGCGCGCGTTCATACTCTCCGGGGGCTGCCCGCCCGCATGAAAGGACGATCATGACTGCAGAATTCGCTCCCAGCGGCCTCTTGGGGGACCTCACCAGGGCCCGCCCGGGGCGCTCCGCGCGGGCTTCGAGCTTCGACCAGACCGGACGCAACCGGGACAACTGGATCGTCATGCCCGGTGAGGAGCGGACGCTCGCCGACCTCGAAGGCCCCGGATTCATCACGCACATCTGGATGACGCAGTCCTGCCGGGTCCAGCCCGGACCCGGCCAGATCGACCCGACCGTCGTCGGGGTGCCGATGCTCGAGATCCACAACGCACTCGGGGTCAGCTGGGAGGTCGTCGACCCGGACTACTACCGCAAGGTGCTGCTCAAGATCTACTGGGACGACCAGGACGCCCCGAGTGTCATCGCGCCGCTGGGCGACTTCTTCGGGCTGATGAATTCGCTGTCGGGGAGCTACGACTCCCTCCCACTGTCGGTCTCGGCCAAGGAGTCAGAGCTCAACACCTTCGGGGGCAGCGCGGCGTTCAACAGCTACTTCAGGATGCCGTTCGGCAAGCGCGCTCGCGTCGTCGTGGAGAACCAGAACGACATCCCGTACCTGCAGTACTTCTACATCGACTACGAGCTGTCGCCGACCCCGTTGCCCGAGGACACGGTCTACTTCCACTCGCACTGGCGCCGGGCGCTGCCCAACGCGGGGTGGGGACCCGACCTTCAGGCCAACAGCATCGAGACCACGGTCGCCAACCTCGACGGCGCCGACAACTACGTCGCACTCGAGACTGAGGGCCGCGGCCACTATGTCGGCTGCACCCTCGCCGTGCGGCACTTCCAGGGCTCATGGTGGGGCGAGGGTGACGACATGATCTTCATCGATGACGACACGTGGCCGCCCAGCCTCCACGGCACCGGCATGGAGGACTACTTCGGACACGCCTGGGGCATGCAGCGCAACGCGTACCAGTTCAACGGCACGATCGTCCACGAGGAAGACGTGCCTGGCTTCCACCACAGCTACCGGTTCCACATGGTCGACCCGATCCGTTTCGAGAAGCGCATCAAGGTCACCTTCGAACACGGCCATGGCAACCACCTCTCCGACGACTGGTCGTCGACGGCGTACTGGTATCAAACTCTGCCTTCACCGGTGCTGCAGGTGCCTGACGTCGACCAGCGACTCCCGCTACGCCCGATCGACCGGATCATCGAGGCGCCGCTGCCGCCTTTGAACGACGAGCAGCGTGCCGCCCGCCAGCAGGCTGCGGAGCGGATGAGTACGTTCGTTGCCGCGCGGGATGCGCTTCGGGAGGAGCGTCGGGCGCAGATCGACGAGTGGGAGCGTGGCAACCTCGCCCAGGCTCGGGCCATCCGCCGCGCCTACGACGCGGGACGGGAGTGACGGACGTGCGACCCTCACTCCATTTCACCGCGCAGCGTGGCTGGATCAACGACCCGCACGGCTTGACGTTCCACAACGACACGTATCACCTGTTCCACCAGTACGTGCCGGACAGCATGGTCTGGGCGCCGAACTGTCACTGGGGCCATGCCACGAGCCCGGACCTGGTGAATTGGACGCACCATGATGTCGCGTTAGCGCCAGGCGACGGCGACGACGGCATCTGGACCGGTTGCCTCGTCAAGGACGGGGCGGAGACCCGCGTTCTCTACACCTCTGTCGCCGAGCCGAATCTCGGTCTTGGTCGAGTCCGAGTGGCCACTCCCAATGACGAGACCTGGGACTCGTGGACGAAGGGGGACATGGTCGTACGTGCCCCGGAAGACATGGACCTCATTGCCTATCGCGACCCGTTCGTCGCCCGTGACGGGTCGGGTTGGCGCATGTACATCGGCGCCGCCACTAGGGACGGTCAGGCTCTCGCCCTCACCTACACCAGCGACGACCTGCAGGCGTGGGCCTACGACGGTGTGGCACTTTCCCGCTCGACGCACGAGACCGATCCCGTCTGGATGGGTGCGCTGTGGGAGTGCCCGCAGATCTTCGAGGTCGACGGGCACTGGGTCATGGTGAGCTCGGTGTGGGACGACGACGTCCTTCACTACGTCGGATACGGCATCGGTGGTGCCGACTCGCAGGCCGACGGAAGATTCACTCCCGCGGACTGGGGCCAGCTGAGCTTCGGTGAGTCGTACTACGCTCCGTCGTTCTTCCGCGACCGAGAGCAACGACCGTGTTTGATGTTCTGGATGCGGGGCGTCAGTGACGTCGACCAAGGTTGGGCGAGCTGCCTCAGCGTGCCCTATCTTCTGTCGGCCCGGGACGGACGAATCGTCGCCGATCCTCATCCGGAGATCGCCGGGCGTCGCACCACGCGTCTTGGCGCGCGCGAGGCGGCTTCGGCGTTCGACCTTGAGTGGCTGCCGGCTCCGGCCGGCGACCAGCTGGTCCTGGCCGCCGATGCGGGCAAGACCGCATGTCTGACCGTCACCGACGGGGCTGTGACCTTGGAGCGCCCAGGCCGTGACGTCTGGTCGATGCCATGGTCAGGCGAAAAGCTGCGGGTGCTCGTCGACGGCTCGGTCATCGAGGTCTCGTCGACCGTGGGTGTCCTGGGCGGTGCCATCGAGCCCAGCACCACCTGGCACTCGGTCGTGGGGGAGTGCACGGCCTGGAGCCTCGGAGAATGAACGCGAGTCCGCCCACGACTGCTGGCGATCAGCCGACCATCCTGGTTGTCGGCGAGGCGCTCGTCGATGTCGTCGTCCGCCATGACGGCAGTCGTAGCGAGCATCGGGGCGGCAGCCCGGCGAATGTGGCGGTCGGACTCGGCAGGCTGGGGCATCCGGTCACACTCGCGACGTCACTTGGCGATGACCCGCACGGCCGAATGATCGACGCCGAGCTCACGGCGAGCGGAGTCGCCCTGGCGCCTGGTCTCTTCAACGATCGACCGACGTCGACGGCCACGGCCTGGCTGGACTCGCGCGGGTCAGCCCGGTACGACTTCGACATCGTCTGGGAGCCGCGCAGCCTGGACGTCCTGCCGAAGGCGTCGTTCGTTCATGCAGGCTCGATCGCCGCATTCCTCGAACCTGGTGCGGATGCGGTCGAGGCGCTGATCGGGAGTGTCGCAGCCTCGACGATCGTGACGTTCGATCCCAACATCAGACCACGACTCCTTCCAGACCGCGCGGCCGTGCTGGCGCGGATGGATCGTCTGCTCCCGCGATGCGACGTCGTCAAGGTCAGCGATGAAGACCTGGACTGGCTGCACCCGGGCGTGCCTCCGACTGAGGTCGCGCGACGGTGGATCAGCCTCGGTGTTCGGCTGGTCGTGCTCACCGCCGGGGCACGCGGATCGTTCGCTGTCCACGAGGCCGGGGAGGTCCAGGTCGCGTCCTCAGTCACGCAGGTGGTCGACACGATCGGCGCCGGAGACGCGTACATGTCGGGGTTGCTGGATGCCTTCGTGGCCGGGGCCCTGACGGGACGGGAGCCGAGCGAATCAGTTCGGAATCTGACCCTGGCTCAGGTGCGAATCTGCATGCAGCACGCCAACACGTCCGCGGCGATCACCGTGGGCCGGATGGGCTCCGAGCCACCCCTGCGGCATGAGCTTCCCAGCTTGATCCCCGCGAAGGTCTGACCACAGCTCTCGCGAATGTCTTCCGGCCTGAGCGTTCGTCTGCGAAACGTTTGTCTCGAATCGTGAGCAGTCTCAACCCCGTACTTGTGATCCAGGCCACAGCGGTTGTACGTTCTTCGCATGGAGAACGTCGAAACGTTTGCGCCATCACCTGGCGGCCCTGCCCACCTGTCTCGGCGTCGCCTGATCCAGGCCTTCGCCGCGACGCTGGTGGTGGCTCAGATCGGCGGCATGGGCGTCGGCGGGCCCGAGACGGCAACTGCGGTTGCTGCCACGACCCAGTCGCCGCCTGCGTACGACGACATCGTGGGCCTGCTCTGACCAGTCCTCTGAAGCCCGTTCTGCTCTCAATGTTCGATGAAAGGACCTCCCCATGGCACCCACCGTCTATGACGTGACGACCTGGCCTGCGAGCGTGTCGCCCTACAGCGACATCGGACAGGTGATCAACGAGATCATCGCCGACATCCACAGCGTGCAGACCAGCCCGACGACCCGGCCCGGTGCGGTGATCTACATCCCGCCGGGCCACTACACCCTCGAGACGACGGTGAACATTGACGTCGGGTTCCTGACCATCAAGGGGTCGGGGCACGGATTCATGTCCGAGGCCGTCCGGGACGGCACGGATCATTCGGCCTGGGTGGAGACCCTGCCCGGCTCGAGCCACGTGCAGATCGCGAACAGCGACCAGGTGGGCTTTCTGGTCAATCGGGCGACCGACCCGGGCGCGAACGGTCGGCTGAACTCGATCGTCTTCCAGGACTTCTGCATCGACGGGGTCAGTGCCAGCAAGCCGTACCTGCCCGGGAACGGCAAGACCGGCATCAAGGTGCAGTACGACTCCGACTCGCTGCGAGTCGAAGGCATGGGGTTCGTCTACCTCGCGAATGCGTTGGTGGTGCGCAACGCGGACGCGTTCAACATCACCAACAACTTCATCACCGAGTGCGGCAACGCGATTCAGCTCGTCAATGGCGCCATCGTCGGCAAGATCACCAACAACTACCTGATCACCCCGTGGGCCGGGAACTCCATCTTTCTGGAGAACAACGACAACTGCCTCATCAGCGGCAACAGCCTGCTCTGGGGCGCGCGGATCCAGCTCAAGAACGCCCACCGCACGCTGATCACCGGCAACAAGTTCGTCAGCAACTTCTCCGGGATGATCGTCCAGGAGGCTTCGTGCCACGAGCACCTCATCTCTGGAAACCATTTCAGGCGGATCTTCGGTGACGGAGGCCCCGCTCGCAACGACGATCTCTACGGGATGGTTCAGCTCAACGGCAATGACAACTCGGTCACGGCCAACACCTTTTCGTTCGACGTCCCGACGGCTGAGATCCTGCCGTCAGGTGCCACGCCCACGGTCGTGCTGGTGAAGGACGGGGATCGGAACTTCCTGGCCACCAACAAGCTCGTGGCGAACGTTCCCGTTCGGCACGTCCTGGACGGGAACTCCAGCGCCACCAAGGTGCTGTGGTCCGCCACGACTTCGCAGCTGCAGGACCTGACCGGCGGCGACATGTCCTTCGTTGCCACTCCCTGACATGAGGCGCCGACTGATCGCGCTCCTGGTGGCGGCGCTCGCGGCCGCCGGACTGGCGGTCCTGCCCGCGACGTCTCCCGCTGCGCAGGCGGGTACGCCGTCGGACTATCCCGAGTACCCGTACGCCGCCACCGACTACACCGAGGCGTTTCGCGGACAGTTCCACTTCAGTCCGCAGAGCGGATTCATGAACGACATCAACGCCCCGCTCTACTACCGGGGTGTCTATCACCTGTTCTTCCAGCACAATCCGCACGGGCTCGGGTGGGACACCATCCACTGGGGGCACGCGACCAGTCCCGACCTGGTGCACTGGACGCAACAACCGATCGCACTGGAGCCGGGCGTGCATGCCGGCAACCTCTGGTCGGGAGCGGGCTGGGTCGACGTCGACAACGTCACCGGGCTCAAGAAGGGAAACGACGACCCGATCCTGCTCTTCACCAACACCGAGGGCGTGAGCATCGCCTACTCGACCGATGGCGCGCGCACGTTCCAGATGTACAACGGCGGCGCCAAGGTCATCACCGACTCGACTGAAAGCCGTGACCCCAAGGTGCAGTGGGACGCTGCGAACAACCGCTGGGTCATGGTCACGTTCCGCGCCGGCACGGGTGCCGTCTTCTACACGTCCACCAACCTTCTCGACTGGACGTACCGTGGGACCTACGCCGCGAGCTGGTTCGTCGAGTGTCCCGATCTCTACCGCCTTCCCGTCGACGGGGGTGAGACCGAGAAGTGGGTGCTGCAGGATGCCAGCGGCGAGTACGTGATCGGCTCCCTGAACGCATCCGGAGTCTTCGTGTCCGACTGGGCGTCGCCTCAGCGGATGGAGTGGGGCAAGTCGGACGCCGCCTTCGCGCCGTCGGTCTGGTACGCCTCGCAGACCTTCAACCAGCTGCCCGCTGGCCGGGTGGTGCAGATGGGCTGGCAGCCCAGCAACGCCGGTGTCACGTGGACGGGCAACGCGTCGTTCCCGGTCGAGCTGGGACTCAAGACCTTCCCGGAGGGCATCCGGCTCACCCGCAACCCGGTCAGCGAGATAGCCGGCATCCGGTCGTCCACCCAGACCTGGGGCAGTCGGTCGATCACCACGAGCTCGTCGAGCGATCCGCTCACCGGCATCAGCGCGGACACGTACGAGTTGACCGCGGTGTTCTCGCTCGATGGAGCCACGGCGAGCGAATTCGGGTTCCGGCTGCATGCACGCGCCGATGGAACGAGCGATCGCACCGTGGCCTACGCGACCGCGACCCAGAGCCTCTATGGGATGGCGCTGCCGCCGATCTCGAACCAGGTCACCATCCGGCTCCTGGTGGATCGCGGTCAGCTCGAGGTGTTCGGCAACGACGGCAAGATGGTGTTCAGCGACAACGTCGAGTTCGATTCCTCTGCGGGGAGTCGCGGCATCAAGCTGTATGCGACGGGCGGATCGGTCACGCTGACGTCCCTCTCGTTCTCGCCCATCGAGTCCACCTGGGCGCCGGCCCCGGCGGGCCTCGCGCCGTCCGCGGCCATCGCGTCGACGGCGCATCAGGACATGTGTGTCGATCGTGACGTCGCGACCGGAAACGCGCAGCTGTGGAGCTGCCTGGGCAACGCCAACCAGACCTGGGCGCTCGACAGCTATGGGCAGCTGACGACCGGCGGGGTCTGCTTGCAGCTGCCGTCCGGACAGACCGCCAACCTGACCCTCGTCTCTGTCGCGGCATGCACCGGAGGGACGAATCAGAAGTGGCGCCAGGGCAACTTCGGATCGCTGATCAATCTCGCGTCGGGACGCTGCCTGGACGTGCCTGAGGCCGACTTCTCGAATGGGCGGCAGCTGCAGGTCTACGACTGCGTCGGCACCCGCAACCAGAGCTGGGTCGGCCCGCCATACTCGGCCGCGGCCGGACGGATCGCGTGGAACACGTCGACCTCGTGTGCAGATCGGGATGCGGCGACGGACACGGTGCAGATCTGGTCGTGCAACGGGCTGGCCAACCAGACGTGGCGACTGAATGCCGACGGGACTCTGACCAGCGGAGGAGCCTGCATGCAGCTGTCGCCGGGCTCGCTGGGCAACGGCGCGCTGGTCGGCAGTGCCGCCTGCTCGCCGACCGCGGCGAACCAGCGATGGAGCCGATTTGCGAACGGTCAACTGCGCAATGTCGCCGCGGGGAGGTGTCTCGACCTCGACTCGGGCAACACGACGAACGGCCGCCAGTTGATCGTGTGGGACTGCGTGGGCGGGCCCAACCAGACGTGGGCAGGACCGGCCTGAGCAGTCGCGCGCGCTGGACTCCGTCGGGCGCTGAGCGCCCTCCTCCCCGAATCCTGAACGCCGGGGGAGTTGCGCCGTGACCTCGCGTTTCAGACTGCGCCCCCGGCAGGACTCCGTCGGGCGCTGAGCGCCCTCCTCCCCGAATCCTGGACGCCGGGGGAGTTGCGAGGTGATCTTGCGGAAATCTGTGCGTCCCCGGCAGGACTCCGTCGGGCGCTGAGCGCCCTCCTCCCCGAATCCTGGACGCCGGGGGAGTTGCGAGGTGATCTTGCGGAAATCGGTGCGCCCCCGGCAGGATTCGAATCTGTCCTTGGACTGTGGTCATAATGCCTGTGTTGTATGTAATTTCAGGCTGAAACGCCGGTCACGAGGCGAATCGGGGGCCGACAAATTCGGACAGATCCGGACGGCAGGGTACGTATCTCTGCCCACGTTTCTGCCCACGAAAATGGGGGTGCGGAGATGGCAAGGTTGACGGATAAGCGCAAACGAGACCTGCGGATTGCGCTTGAGTTGTGGCTCCGTGAGCGAGGCGACGCCTTTGGCACGATTGAGCAACTTCCGTCGGGTCGTCTGCGAGCCCGGTACACCGTGGACTCTGGAAGATTCTCAGCCCCGACGACATACGACAATCTTACCGATGCTCGAGCGTGGTTGGAGGAACAGCGCAAGGCAGTGCTTGGCGGCTACTGGGTGGATCCAAAGAGGGTGGAGTCGGATGCCCGGCACGCCTCGACCAGCCTTAATGAGCTCTTTGAGATGTACATGGCGGAAGGTGATCTGAAGCCGCGGACAAGGGACCTGTACACGTCGCAATGGCGACGTCTCATCGAGCCGACTATAGGCGCCAAATCGGTCGTCACCCTCACGGCGTTGGACGTTGCGGAGTGGCGTAATGCACTGCCGCCAGCCCCGCGTCAGCGTGAGCAGGCGAATGATCTGCTGCGTGCGGTCTTGAACTTAGCGATTGAGCATGGCCGAATCGCAACAAATCCGGCGGTGACCACTCGTCGCAAGACGGCCGCAAGGCGAACACATCGACGCGATCCCGAGCGAACCTTCCGACTAACGCGCGAACAGGTCGCTGCACTGGCCGACGCGATGCAGCCGAAGTATCGCTTCGCAGTCCTGTTGTCAGCCGGCACAGGTGTGCGGATCGGCGAGCTAGCCGCTCTGCGGCGCAGCGACCTGACGATCATTCGCGACAAGGAAGGCAGGATCGTCCGAGCGCGGGTGCGAGTCGAAAGAGCGGTGACTCAGGCTAAGGGTGAGGACGGCAAGTTGAGGACATTCGAGGGCACACCAAAGACGGATGCTGGAATCCGCACGATCGCGCTGCCTTCTCGTCTGCACGATGAACTGGAAGCGC
Organism: Aeromicrobium ginsengisoli; assembly: GCF_004134905.2. GTDB lineage: Bacteria > Actinomycetota > Actinomycetes > Propionibacteriales > Nocardioidaceae > Aeromicrobium > Aeromicrobium ginsengisoli. The sequence continues at coordinate 708,077 of NZ_SDPQ02000002.1, forward strand.
ATCTGTCAGCACATGCGTTGCCAGGCAGGGATGGCCTCCTGTTCACCAGGCCAAGCGGCGACCACCTGACGCTGAGTGCGATCTACGGGGAGAAGCCCGGCTTGAAGCGTCACGGACGGGGGCGGAAGCCCACTCCGACTGAGGGCAGAGGATGGTGGCGAGCGCGCGTCGTGGCCGGCGTCCCCAAAGCGCGGTGGCACCTGCTGAGGCACACAGCAATCTCAGAGGCCGTCGACGCCGGAGCGCGTCCCGCCGACCTGCTCGCTCGCTTCGGGCACACGGACCTATCCACCTCTGCGATCTATCAGCACTCAGCGACGGAAGCCGACGACAATCTCGCCGACAGGCTGTGAAGTAGAGGCTGTGGGCTAACCAATCGGTTCGCGGCGAGGCTAGACGGGTGCAGTGACGCCCGAAAGCTGAGCGGGCGACGAAGGTGCCGCGGATTGCTAGTGGCTACGTTAGGCAATGCCAGAACGGAAATATGGGTGCCGTTGAAATCGACTTTCCGGCTAGGTTCATCGCCAGTTGCCGACCGGCTCCGAGTCAATAAACCGTTCGATCGACTCGATCTTGATCCGCAATGTCTTGCGACCGAGACGCACGGCCTCGAGTTGGCCGCTGGCAATGTAGCGCCGGACAGTGCGCGGTGAGACTGCGAGTGCTTCCGCAGCGTCGGCGAGCGACACGAGCCGACGTGTGACGGTACTGGTCATGGTGATCTCCTGGGTGGTAGCGACCTGGGCGGTCGCCGATGCTCCCCAAGGCCGAGGAGTGGCCGCGAGCGGCCACGTTCGTCGCCATTTTGTCAGGTTTGCCGACCCCTTAGCGTCGACGAGAGGTTGTACCTGTCAGCGTGTTTGGGCGTGCAGGATCGCGGGCGAGGCGGTTCACGTCGGCTATACGCTAACTGCGTGACGAACGAGGTGGACCCGACAGCGTTGCGCTCTGCTCGTCTCGCAAAGGGCCTGACTCAGAAGCAGCTGAGCGAGACCATCGGCGTCGCTGTCGAAGGCCGAGTTAGCACCTGGGAGCGCGGCCGGGCGACCCCCCACCCTCATCAGCTCCGGGCTCTTGCTGACGCACTGGGCGTACCCATCAAATCGATGTTGCGCCCCGTAGCCGACCAGCAGTACAACCTGCGCCGGCTGAGGATCGAGGCCGGCCTCAACCTCGAGGAGCTGGCTGCGCGGATTGACGTGCCAGTCCCGACGCTCAAGCGTTGGGAGCAAGGTCTGGTGCGGAAGCTGTCGGATCGAGCGCCGACGCGGGCAATCGCACGAGCGCTCGGCGTAGACATCGATCTCGTGCGCGATGCCTTGGACCGCAGCTCGCGGGAATAAGCGTTGGGCTACGTCAGCCGTGGCGGTGTTGATACTTCTGCCACTGGTGGTTTAGGATCGAAATGTGAAAGATTGGCCACTCGCCTCGCCTGTTTCGGCCTTGGTCAATAGGGGCTATGTGTCTTCGCTGTGGATTGGAATGCGAAGCAAAAACCGCTGGAAACGCTCTAGCCCCGGCTGGCAAATATGAGACAGACTGTGTAATAGCAAGGGGGGATCCACCGATGTCGATTTACTCGTCTGCTCGATGTCACGTAACTCAGGTCCGGGAGTCTGACGCCTTCTCAGAGCGGTATAGGAGACCCGCGGCTCAACCGCCGCAACCCACGATCGAGCCAACCAGTGCCCGCACCCTCGCCGCCTCCGTCGGGAGATCTAGCCGCAGGCGTCGCGCACCCATTGCAGTGTCAGTAATCGGGGTGGTCCTGATTGCCACTCTGGCCAGCTGCAACGACAGCGAGCCCGACCCTGTGCCCACCGCAACGAAGTCCGCCACCACGACACCGACATCTACGAAGGCCGCCTGGGAGTCGAAGTACAACGCGAAGGAGATCGCCGCCTACAAAGAGGCGCTTGCTCGCTATGAGGCCTACTTGAGCGAGTCGCAACCAGTCTGGGCCGCAGGAAGGGCCACCCCAGGAGCCAAGAAGCTCTTCCAGAAGTACTACATCCCGTGGACGGTGTACTGGAGGCAGCTGCAGCAGTTCGACAAGAGCGACATCCGTATCGCAAGAAACGCAAAGGTCCTCACTTCTGAGCCGACCAGGGTCAAGTTCGGCGGGGATGGAGCCACCGTCACCATCGAGCAGTGCGTCGACGCCACCAACATCGGCGCCACTCAAGGCGACAAGCCGCTCAAGAACGCGTTCGACAAGCCGCAGCTGAACGAAATCATCATGTCTCAGGTAGATGGACGCTGGTACTTAACTCAGCTCCCAGCAGCCCCCAAGGATCGGCCGTGCAACGGCTAGCCTTCGCGGCATCGGCTTTGCTGGTCGTCACGGCGACCTTTCCTTCGATTGCGCGGGCAGACGGAACCTGCCCTCCAGGGACGACCCCTCAGCCAGGCGGGCCAGCTGGAACGATCTGCATTCCTGTTGTCGACCCAGGCGGTGGCGGTGGAGGAGGCGGCGGGGGCGGTGGAGGAGGTGGTGGAGGCGGTGGAGACGACGCCTGCGAGTACGACGGAATCAGCCCGCAGCCACCGGCTAGCCATCCCGGCTGGGACGGCCATTCCCCGGACGAGGGGACCCTCTACCTCAAGGTCTGCCCAGGCACGGGCACGCCGACCTACGTATTCGTGCCGAACAACAACCCCCCACCAGATCCTGCGGACCTCGCGCGGCGTGCACTTGGGCAGATGCAACTCGCGACTCCAGGCGTGCACATGGCACCCAAGCCGCCAGCCAAGACGTATGTCGGTCTGGCCACATGGCTGTGGATGCCCCAGGCTCAGTGGTCGACTCTCAGGAAGTCTGTCGCCGCAGGTGCTACGAGAGTGACGGTTACGGCCGTGCCCGAGTCGGTCGCATGGGACATGGGACCGGCCACCAAGACATGCTACTCAGCTGGACGCGAGTGGACGGTCGGAAAGATGCCGAAAGGTTCCAAGACCAGCTGCTCGTACACCTACAAGCAGGTCTCGGACTTCGAGCCTGACAAGAAGTTCAAGGTCGCCGCGACGATCACTTACCAAGTCGACTGGACGTGCGCCGGCAACTGCACCATCGACGAAGGCACCCTCGGTCAGGTTCCCGGTCCGACCGGCAGATCGGCAATCCGAGTAAGCGAACGACAGTCAGTCGTAGTGGGAGGAAACAGCTAATGGCTACTTTGGTGGATCGCAAGAGCGCGAAGCGGGGGAGTGACAGCCCCGCTTCGATCCTGGCCGGGAGACGGGTCGACGACCGCTCCCTGCGGACGAGGCCGAAACGAACCGGGTTGCTCGTCGCGGCCGCGCTCATGGTTGTTGTCTTCGGCCTCGGCTTCGCGTTGCTGCTGTCGCAGGCTGGCGAGAAGACGTCCGTCCTGACGATTCGCGAACCCGTGTCCAAAGGCCAAGTCGTCGAGCGCGAGAACTTGGCCCCCAAGCAGGTGTCGGGTGCAGCTGGTGCGATTGAAACAGCTGACGCCGGAACCGTGATCGGTAAGACCGCTGCCGTGGACCTAGTTGCGGGGCAGATCCTGAACCGCGACATGATCACCGGCGACCCCATCCCAGGCAAGGGCAAAGCCACAGTCGGCCTATCGCTCGATCCGTCCCGGGTCCCTTCAGCCGGTCTCAAGCCGGGCAGCGTCGTCAACGTGGTCGCTGTGCCAGACGGCGAGAGCGGCGGCCCGGAGGACGCGCTCAACACACCACCATTGTTGGCTGAGGCCGCGGAGGTCTACTCCGTCGACGGCGCTGCGAAGGAAGGCGGCGGGCTGCTCGTCACGCTCATCGTCGACGCAAGTGAATCGGCCAGGCTCGCCGCCTACTCGACCAGCAACCGCGTGGCGGTCGTGGAGACCTCTGCCTCAGATGAGGCTCAGTGATGTTGGTTTCTGTCTGCTCGAGCAAAGGAGCGCCGGGTGTCACCTCGACGGCGCTGACCTTGGCCGCGGTGTGGCCGCGGCCGGTGGTGCTCGTCGAGGCCGATCTCACTGGCGGAGACCTGGCATTCCGTTGCCGCTCTGCTAGCGGTGGTCCGCTGTCGGCGACGCCGAACCTGCTGGGTGTAGCGGCAGCTGTGGGCGGAACCAGTGGCGGTGTCCTAGTGGAGTTCGGCCAGGAGCTCGCCTGCGGGGTGCGGATCATCCAGGGTGTCGCCTCAGCTGCCCAAGGTCGCGGACTGGCTAGTCTTTGGGGTCCGATCGCTCATGCGTGCGTTGAGGCCGACGTCGACGTGATCGCCGACCTGGGACGACTGGACCGCAGTACCGCCACCCTGCCGTTGGCGGCCGCCTCCGACCGGCTCCTGGTTGTCGGAACCCCATCCTTGGAGTCGGTGATACACACCCGCGAGACGCTCATGGAGCTCGCTGGCGCACTCGGGCCGGACCTGTCGGGCGTACGGTTAGTCCCGATCATCATCGGCGCATCCCGTCACGCGCAGGCGGATCGAGCCGACGTCGACCAGGTGATGGCCGCAGCCGGCGTCCTGGCCGGCTCCGCGATGCACCTACCGCTGGACCGCCCAGCCCTGGCGCGTCTGGAAGGCGGCGACGCCCCGAGCGGCCGACTGGCCAAGACGCTGCTGACGCGCGCAGCTCAGGGCGTCGCAGGCGAGATCTCACAGACCAGGGCGATGGGAGTTCGCTCATGATCGACATGGACTTGGTCAGGACCCTTCACCAAGCCGTCGGTGACCGCATCCAGCTGGAGCAGAACCGCCGACGCTCAAACGGTACGTCCCCCCTCGCCGGCGAAGCTGAACGGCAGTTCGCTCGAGCTGCCATCGGCGACATGGTCCGCGCCCACAACGAAGCCCGGCTCAGCCGCGGCGAGCAAGTCATGGACCGCGAGGTCGACGCGGAGATCTCCGACGCCATCTTCGCCCGTATCTTCGGAGCCGGCCGGCTGCAGAGGCTCCTGGATGACGACGAGATCGAGAACATCGACATCAACGGTTGTGACGAGGTCTGGGTCACCCGCACCGATGGCAAGTTCCGCATGGAAGAGCCGATCGCGGAATCCGATGAGGAGCTGATCGAGCTCGTTCAGACCCTCGGCTCGTATGCCGGTTTGTCCTCTCGCCCGTTCGACTCGGCCAATCCCACTCTGGATTTGAAGTTGCCTGACGGGTCGCGCCTCGCCGCGACCATGTCCGTGACCGCACGCCCCCAGGTGTCTGTTCGCCGTCACCGATTCAAGAAGGTCGAGTTTTCCGACCTCATCGGCAACGGCACCCTCAGCGCAGAGGTTGCCGAGTTCCTGACCGCTGTCGTCAAGGCCCGGTTCAATGTGGTCATCGCTGGCAGCATGAACGCGGGCAAAACGACGCTGTTGCGGGCTCTCGCTGCTGAGATCGGCCCGGAGGAACGGCTCATCACAGTTGAGAACGCGCTCGAGCTGGGACTGAAGGCCGACGTCGAGCGCCACCCCAACTGCGTCGAGCTGGAGACCCGGTCGGCCAACCCAGAAGGCCACGGCGAGATCGCGCTCCCAGAGCTGCTGCGCAGGACGCTTCGCATGAACGCCTCACGTGTCATCGTCGGCGAGGTCCTCGGGCCGGAGATCGTGGTCATGCTGAACGCAATGACCCAGGGCAACGACGGGTCGCTGTCGACCATCCACAGCCGCTCGGCACGTGACGTGTTCGGCCGCATCTCCACCTACGCGCAGCAGGCCCACAGCCTGTCCCGCGACGTGGTGCACGAGATGATCGCCGGCGCGATCGACTTCGTCGTCTACGTCTCTCAGGACCGGGTCACGGGTCGGCGCACGGTGCAGACAATCCTTGAGGTCAACGGCTATGACGCACAGGTCGGTGTGGCTGCCTCGGAGATCTTCGCGCCGGACCATGAGGGCCACGCGGTGCGGGTGCCCGACATCGCGATCGCCAGGTCAGCGCAGCTGATGGCCGTTGGTTGGCAGCCACGCACCGGCTCTACTGAGACCAGGTGGTCGGCATGACCGATGACGCGCTGCTGGGCCTGTTGCTCGGCGTCGGCATGGCTGGCGGGATCGTCCTGGTGGTCGCCGCATGGAACGGGTGGCTTTCCGAAAGGAGCGCCCACTCGACCAAGCGCACCGAGCTCCTCTCACGCTGGAGCCGGGAAGTACGTCGACGTGCAGCCATCGCCGCGGCGGTCGCGGCCGTGGTCGGCCTGGTCACCAGGTGGCCGATCGCGGTCATCGCGGCCGGTGTGCTGACCTGGTTGTGGCCCGCGATGTTCGGAGGGGCTAAGGCCAGCGCTGCTCAGCTGGAGCGGTTGGAAGGCGTGGCGACCTGGACTGAGTCATTGCGTGACACCATCGCCGGCAGCATCGGCCTGGAACAGGCCATCACCCACTCACTTGACGCCGCGCCTGCGATCGTCCAGGCGCCGTTGCAGAGGCTGGTCGGACGGCTTCGGGCCCACGTGCCCCTGCCGCTGGCTCTGAGCGGATTCGCCGAAGAGTTTGACGACGCCTCGGTCGACCTGGTCGCCGCGGCGCTGATCCTGAACTCTCGTCTCCGCGGCTCCGGACTCGTGGGCACGTTGACGGCACTGGCGGACAGCGCGCGCGAGGAGCTCGAGATGCGCCGCAAGATTGAAGAGGGCCGCAAGGTCCTGCGCCGGGCAGCGGCGATCATCGTCGGCGTCACCGCGGCGTTCGCCGGCGGGTTGGTCCTGTTCTCGCGCACCTATGTGGAGCCGTACTCCACGCCAGGAGGTCAAGTGATGCTCGCGATCGTCATCGGCGTCTTCGCCACAGGGTTCATCTGGATCAAGAAGGCATCTGGCGCCAAGACTCCCGAGCGGTTCCTGGCCGGGGCTGACCAGCTCGCGGCAGCTACGGCGACTGTGGGGGGTGAGCGCCGATGACGCTCGCGATCCTGTGCGGTGCCGGCTTCGGCGTCGCCCTGCTGCTGCTGGTGCTGGTACTCGTCCCGCCGCGTACCGATCTTGCGGCCGCGGTGGGACGTTGGGAGTCCCAGCGCCAGTACAAACCCACCGCGACAGCCGTCGAGGCCGCAGCGGACCTCAGGGCACGGTTGGGGGAGTACCTCGTGCGCGAGCTTCGACAGCGCGGGATCTCGATGTCCAAGGTCCGCACCGATCTGGAGCTCGTCGGTAAGACGCTCGAGGAGCACCTGACCCGCAAGGTTCTCCTCGCCGTGTTCGGACTGGCGCTGCCGACCCTGCTGAACGCCACCTTGGCCCTGGCTGGCCTGCACATGCCCTGGTCCATCCCGGCACTATTCGGACTCTGCCTCGCCGCGGTGTTCTTCGTGCTGCCCGACGTCGCCGTAGCCCAGGAAGCTCGCGCACGTCGCGACGATCTGCGCCGGGCGCTGTCGTGCTACCTCGACCTGGTCTCGATGAGCCTCGCCGGCGGCCGCGGCATCCCCGAAGCGCTGCCCACCGCGGCGCAGATCGGCCAGGGCTGGGCATTCGAGCTCATCGCCGAAACCATCTCGCGAGCCCGCTACGCCGGCACCACACCGTGGGAGGCTTTCGCCGACCTCGGCACCCGGATCGACCTGCCGGAGCTTCGAGATCTCGGCGGGGCATTGACGCTGGTGGCCGACGACGGCGCGAAGGTCCGCCAGTCGCTGACCGCCCGTGCAGCCACTCAACGCCGGCGTCAGCTGGCCGAGGCCGAGGGTCACGCCGAGAAGGGCGACCAGTCGATCGGCATCGCCCAAGTCGTCCTGGCGATCGGATTCCTGCTGTTTCTGTCCTACCCGGCCGTCATCAACGTCCTAGTTCTCTAACACCACCACGAAGGGGATCACCATGATCGAAGTCCAAGTGTTGAAGGCCTGGCTCTTGGCCAAGGCCGACGAACAGGTGCAGCGGCGTGATGAGCGCGGCGACATCACCCAGACCGTCATCCTCGTCGCGCTGTTTGCCGCCGCGGCGATCGCCATCTCCGCGATCATCATCAACAAGTTCACCGGCAAGGCCAACTCCATCCCGACTGGCTGAACACTGATGATGAAACAGCGGGTTCGAGACGAGCGTGGGGCGGTGTCGATCGTCCAGGTCGTCCTCATCGCGCCTGCGCTGCTGCTCGTCCTGATGTTCATCGTTCAGTACGCGCTGGTCGCGCACGCCCAGTCCGTGGCCGAGGCCGCAGCCGAAGAGGGCGCATCCGTCGCTCGCAGGGCCCATGGCAACGAGGCCGGCGCGCAGGCTGAGACGGTCAGGTACCTCAACGCTCTCGGACCCAAGATGCTCACCGAGCGGTCGATCTCGGTGAGTCGCACCCAGGTAACCGCCACGGTGACCGTGACCGGGAACGTGATCTCCTTGGTCCCAGGCATCCACCCGAAGGTGCGCGAGACCTCCTCCGGGCCGGTCGAGCGGTATGTCCCCCCAGTCGAGGACGGGTCATGAAGACGCGTCAGGAGGAGGAGGGGGCCGCTGCGGTCGAGTTCGTGCTGATCGTGCCGGTACTGGTCTGTGCGTTTCTCCTGGTCGTCGGGCTGGGTCGCATGGCTCATGCCCGCCAACAGGTCGAGAGTGTTGCCGCGGACGCGGCCCGGGCCGCGTCGCTCGAGCGCAACACCAGCCAGTCGACCGCGGTTGCCCGGTCGACCGCGATCGCGGCGTTGGGTGACCGGGGCGTGTCGTGCCAGAACCTCGACCTCAATGTCGACATTTCCGACTACAGGCCCGGTGGAACGGTCAGGGTGCGGGTCAGCTGCACCGCGAGCCTGGGCGACGTCGCCTTGTCGGGTCTGCCAGGGCAACGCGTGTTCACCGCGAACGCGACCGTGCCGATCGAGTCGTACCGATCCAGCTGAAAGGGGAGGGGCCATGAAGCATCGCCAGCGCAAGGAAGAGGGCGTCGCAGCACTGTTCGTCGTGCTGCTCGCCGTGGCCCTGCTCGTCATGGCTGGCCTGGTGATCGACGGCGGCTACGCAATGGCCGCCAACCGCCGGCTCACCGGACAGGCCGAACAGGCCGCCCGGATCGGCGCCGACGCGCTCGACCAGGACAGCCTCCGTGACGGGGGAGTCCCCGAGGTCGAACGAGCCAATGCCATCGCAGCGGCACAGAACTACCTGGCGCGGGTGGGTGCGCCTCGCGGGCAGGTGAGCATCGATGGCGGCACCGTGTCGGTGCGCCTGGAGTCGCACTCCAACACCGCGATCTTGTCAGCTGTCGGGGTGACACAGCTGCCAACCGGAGGTCACGCGTCGGCCGAGTCGATCGATGAAGACGGGCCGTGACGACGTCGCCTACAGAAGAGCAAAAGACAGCTTGGCCGGCGGTGTCGCGAAACGGCACCTACAGCCACTTTCTCTAGATAGAGGGTCACAACGAAGGGGGACCAGAATGTGGTGGATCAAAGCGCTCGGGACATTGGGGGTGCTTGCCCTGTTGGTGGTGGGCGTCCCGCTCGGATTGATCGCCTTCGTGGGCAACCCCTGGCCTACTGGCGGAGTTGACCTCCAACAGGAGCTCTCCGATGAGGCGATCATCGGTGCCCTCGCCGCGGTCGCCTGGCTGCTGTGGGCTCAGCTGCTGGTCTGCATCTTGGTCGAGACGGTAGCCGCGGCCCGTAACGGCGCCGTCGCCGCCCGCGTACCCGGTGCGTTCGGATTCCAGCAGCAGTTCGCCCGCGTCCTGATCACCTCAGTGGTGCTGGCCATCGGGTCGGGCACGACGGTCAGCCTGCACACCGAGCCGGCCTCGGCCGCGACCTTCACGCCGGCGACAAGGACCAGCACGATCACGCCTGCAACCACCACACATGCAGTAGCTGACGTCGTCCAGGTCGCAGCCGAGGTCGAAGACTCCGGCTCCACGATCACAGTTCAGCACGGCGACACTCTCTGGGGACTGGCGGAGAAGCACCTCGGTGATGGGGCCAAGTTCGAGGAGATTTCCCACCTCAACGAGGGACAGACCATGAAGGACGGCAAGGTCTTCCGCACCCCGGACCGGCTCGAGGCCGGCTGGGAGCTGCGGATGCCCGCCGGCGCCACGGGGCTGAACGATGCCGACCAGGCACAAGTCACCGAGGTTCAGGTCGAGGCCGGGGACAGCCTCTGGAAGATCGCCGAAGAACAGTACGGCGAGGGTTCGGAGTGGCCCAAGATCTGGAAGGCCAACAAGGGCGAGCAGTTCGAGGACGGCCGGACGTTCACCGACCCCGACCTCATCCAGCCAGGTTGGGAGCTGGACGTACCTGGAACGACAGCGGCAGCCCACACGGAGCAGTTGAAACCGGCCGCTCCCAACACCGGCGCGGACAACAGTGCCGCGGATTCCGCGAGCAAGCCGTCCACAGCCGAGCCACAGCCCGCCGATGCGCACGACGAAAGCGCGACGAGTCACTCCGACAGCCGCGCCGACCTGCCGTCGATCTCACCGCGAGCCGTCGAAGGCGGCATCCAGCCTCAGACCACACCGGACCCAACGTCGAACCCGAGCGAGTCGGTCGAAGTGAGCACCGCGGACGAGAACGACGACCCGCTTCCTGGGTGGATCATGCCAGGCCTGATGGGAGCCGGAACCCTGTTGGCCGGATCGCTGCTGCTGACGCTTCGCAACCGCCGCGCCAACCAACACCGCACCCGCAGACCGGGCCGCACCATTCCCGTCACTGATCCGCAGCTGGCAGTGGTCGAGAAGTCGATCACCGTCGCAGGAGCCACGACCACCACAACCGTGGAGCTCGTCGAAACACTGCTGCGACGTTTGGTCGCTTCGCTCACCGAGCGTTCGCAACCGCTGCCTGCGCTGGCGGCCGTCGAGGTAACAACCACTGCGGTGGCCATCCACCTAAGGAAGCCCGCAACACCACCGGGAGAACCATGGGTGGTCTCGGACGACGGCCTCCTCTGGGTCGTCGACAAGGATGTAGACCCGGACCTGGTCGGCGCCGAGCAAGTCGACAGCCCGGCACCATGGCCGCTGCTGGTGACGATCGGCCAGGACGACCAGGGCGGCTCCTGGCTGCTCAATACCGAGGACCTGAGCGTCGTCGTGACGGGAGACAGTGTCGCCGTCGGTGACTTTGCCCGATTCGTCGCCGCCGAAGTCGCCTGCAACCCGTGGTCCAAGCACACTGTCTTGGATGTCGTCGGCATCGCGCGTGAAGTCGCAGTTATGAGTCCAGAACGGATTCATGTACATGACACGCCAACCGCGGTCGCAACGCAGGCGGTGGCTGACGCCGTCCACACGATCGACCGGCTCGCGGAGCGCAACGAGGACACCCCGACGGCTCGTGCGCTCCAGACCGATCCGGACCCTTGGCCGTCTCGGCTGCTCATCGTTGACCACCCGGACATGGTCGACGAACTCGACCAGCTGGTCCGTCTGGTCACAGATCACAGCGGCCGGACCGCTACTGCGGTGATGCTGCTGGGTCAGGATCATGCGGAAAGCTTCGAGATCCACATCGACGAGCGCCGACAGCTGACCATCCCGGCAGTGAACCTCACCGTGCAGGCCGTCGGGCTGACGGCGGCCGAAGCACACGGTTGCGCGGCCCTGCTGGCCCATGCTGACGCCGACACCGACGAGGCCGCCCCCGACCTCGCCGGAGACCAGACGTGGCAGTCGCTGGCCACGGCAACAGGATCGCTACGGGACCAGTACCGATTCAGTCGTGCCACTTCAACGCTGGAACCATCCGGCTCACTGCTTGAAGACGCGGACCACGCCTACACCAGCGTCGCTGCGACCACCAGCGAGGACCTCGAAGCTCTTGCACCAAGAGTCACAGAGACCGTGCGGGACGACGTAGCCGCAGCTGACCCGACCCTCGACAGTGACCTGGAAGAGTGGACGTCGGAAGACTGCGTCCGGCCACGGCTGACCCTGCTTGGCCCGGTTGGCGCTCGGACGAGCGGGAACGCGCTGGATCGACGCAAACCCTTCTACACCGAGCTGTTCGCCTACCTCGCCACACGACCCTACGGAGCGACCACCGACGAGGTGGCCGCAGCATTCGACATCAACACCTCGAGGGTGCGCACCGACGTCAACAAGCTGCGCGACTGGCTGGGAGTGAACCCCGCGACCGGGGAGAAATTCATCCCCGATGCCCGCAACGCACCATCTGCACAGCAGCGCGGAATCGGCGTCTACGAAGTCGTCGACGCACTCGTCGACACCGACCTATTCCGCCGTCTCCGCGTGCGGGGGGAAAGCCGCGGACGAGACGGTATCGAAGACCTCGTGCGCGCACTCCAGCTCGTCACCGGGCGCCCGTTCGAGAAGTTGCGTCCCGGCGGCTGGGGATGGCTGCTCGACGGAGACCGGCTAGACCAGCACATGGTGTGCGCTATCGCCGACGTCGCCCACGTCGTCGTCACCCACAGCCTCCACGCAGGAGATCTCGACCGCGCACGCACTGCCGCAGGTATCGCGATCATGGCCGCGCCGGACGAGGAGGTCGCCCGCCTGGACCTCGCCGCGGTGCTCGAGGCGCAAGGTCACGAGCGCGAAGCCGAGCGATTCGTGCGCCAGGACGTGGCCAATCGAAGCGACGACGGGGAAGCCCCGACCGAGCTTTCCGCACGCACTGAACAGATCATCGACGCGCGCCGCTGGCTCAACCGGGTCATGTGACGTGGGCGGTCTAGCCATCCAACTTCGTTGGCCGTTGCAGCGGCTGCTGGCGATAGGCGATTTCCTCGCCGACGACGTCCTTCTTCGGGGAGATCGGACTCCACGGGGTGATCTCATCGGTTCCATTTGTCTTCTCCTCTGGACCGGCACACTTGGTTAGTTGACCGGGGTCAATGCCGCGGTGATGGCACTATCGCATGGGCGATCCGACACGGATTCTGGCGGAATTTGTCTGAGCTCTGAGGGCGCGGTTGTAGGTCAGCAGCCACAGTTGCCGCTCGGTTTGTCCATCATCTGGGCACCGATTCGTGGCTAGACATTGTGGTTGCGCCCAGGAAGCAGCTTCCGACGATAGGGCAAGTGATTGACTGGTCTGCGATCCTTATGTTCGGGCGACGAATGCCGTCATTGCGCGTGGAGACTGGCCACTCAGGAGAATTCGTAGGTGCTGACCCGGGCGGTTCCGTGTGGTGACCGATTAACGCGACATTGAAAGGTGACCATCCCAGGTGCGGCCAACGCCGGGGGCAATGCACCTGACGATGTCCCCGATGTCCAATTGGTGACTGACCTAGGCCGCTCCGGCCCGTCGCCATCCGACCGTTAATGCAGTGTTGCCGCGAGGCTGTGCATCGCCGTGCGAGCGATCTGGCGCGGTGGTTGCTGCCACAGTTGATCGTTGAAGATCTCGATCTCGATCGGCCCGCGATAGCCGGCGTTCTCGACGGCGGCGAGGATGCTTCTGAGTTCGATGATCCCGTCGCCGGGAAGCGCGCGCGTGAGGAAGGGGCCGTGCTCGTGGTGGCGCGACCAGTCCGCAACTTGAAGGGCCGCGATCCTACTACTACGCCCAGCTCGGCGGATCTGATCCGCGAGCTCGGGGTCCCACCACACATTGAAGGTATCGAGTACCACACCTGCCCGCTCGGGGGGGAATGGCTCGACTACGTCGAGCGCCTGGCCGAGAGTGTTCACGACAGATCGGCCCGCAGTGAACATTGGGTGCAGTGGCTCGAGCGCGAGGCGTACGCCGGCTGCCTCGGCGACGATGGCGAGTTCGCTGAGCGTCTCTGTCATTCGAGCGCGCGCTCCGGCGAGATCCCGGGAGTTGGGCCATAGCCCCCCGGCTAGCACGATCAGAGCTGGGGCACCCAACTCGTGAGCTTCATCCACCGCCCGCCATGCGTCTTTCATCGACTGAGTGTCGGGCGAGAGTACGCACCGGCACAGGCTCGACACGTGAAGGCCGTGAGCCGCAACCGCCCGTGCGGCCTCGCCCGCGGTCATCCCGTTGTATGTCTCCCGCCACAGGCCTACGTTCCGCGCTCCGGCGGCGGCGATGGCGTCGAGAGACGCGTTTAGGGGAGGATTCCCGAGAGTTGCGGTGTTGATCGACAAGCGCGTGTCTTCGACGCGAGGTCTAGGACTGTTCACAACGCGTCCTCTCTCAGCAGCCACGCGGGTGGATGCAGCCCCGGCAAGGATCGTGAGCATCGGATTGGCGGCGGCGTTGGTCGTGAGCACTTACCGTCTGATGCGAACCGGTGGGTATGGGCCTCCCGTTCACACACCTTGGCTGTCCACGACGCTCCCGTCGGCGGGCTCGCTCATTGGCGTGGTCCGACAATCTGGAGGTACGGGTCGGCCACGCGGCCAAGTCACTCACAGCACCGACGCTAACGAGGAGGATGCGTGGGCTCTCGAAAGGACCCGCGCTAATCGCCAGGTCAAAAATGTGATTGTCACATTGGACGTATCGGCAGGCACTACCGGTCGATGCGTCCAGCGACGGCGGCTGGGTTTGGACGCCTGGGACATGTCTGGTCCAGTGAGGCACGTGCTCGTCGTGATTGAGGACGGTTCCGTCATTCCGGCGAATCCACGCTATTCCCAAGGTCATGCGAGCTTCCGGAAGCCGCGGTCGAAAAAGATGAGCGGCCGCCGATCTTCCCCCAGAATCAGCTCGAGCACGCCTCCGACCGCGATGGTGTGATCGCCGCCCTCGTACAGGGCGACCACCTCACACTCAATCCAAGCGATACATCCGGAGAGATGGGGCAGGCCTGACCGCCCCGTGGTCCACTCGACATCTTCAAACCTGTCGGTTCCTCGCTTCGCGAAGGCGAGTGCCAACTCCTCGTGCTGCTCGGCCAGGACATTCACGACAAACCGACCTGATCCGACAATCTCGGGCCAGGATGTAGACGACCGTGACACATTCAGCGAAATGAGCGGCGGCTCCAGTGAAAGCGAAGAGAACGCCTGCAAGGTAAAGCCAACTGGTCCGTCATCGGTGATACCAGTGATTACGGTCAACCCTGTGCCGAAACATGCCATGGCCTCACGCATGGCCGCAGCGCCGATCATTTCGCGCGTCGCTTCATGTACCACGATTTTCCTCAACTCCTAGATCGCCAACACAATCACCGTGCCATGTGTGAGGATCGCAGCTCAAGGGCAGAATCATGGAGGAATTGACCGCGTTGCTTGTGAAATACCTACATTCTTCGTATGCCAATTCTGGCTCGTTCGGCTATTGTTCCGGCTCTCGTGGAGCGCAAGACTGGACTTGTTCGAGCTACTACGGATTGCGCAACAGGAACATTGGTGAGCATGGGCCGCACCACTTTGCAGCGGCGCTCCGCACGACCGACACTGACGCAATGTCGTTTGAGGCGAAGTACTGGATCCAACGTGTCAGTGATGACTTGGCTGGACAAAGCGAAAGAGATGATGAATGGTCAACAACGGCTTCAAGACTGTCGAGACGACAAGCGGTCCCTTCGATCCGGGCGGGCAGCCCGAACTTGAAACTGGGCAGCCATTGCAACTCGGGTTTTTCGGATGGAACGTGCGAGCAGGTATGACTGCGTCAAAGGCGGTGCTGACTGACGAGCCACGTCTTGCTGACTACTGGGTCTGGGAGCGTTCCAGCAAGCTTATCAAGCTGGCTGAGCAGATCGGTTTTGATTACCAGGTGCCATTCGGGCGTTGGATCGGCGGCGGCGGCGAGATGAACTTCAACGGCGCGGCCCTGGACTTCTTGGCCAGTGCGGCGGCGACTGCACCGATTACTGAAAAAATGGGCGTGATCTCGACCGCGCACATTACCTACGGGTTCCATCCTCTGCACATTGCGAAGTTCGGCGCCACAATCGATCACATATCAAACGGGCGATGGGGCCTTAACATCGTTTCGGGATATCAGGCGCAGGAACGCGCAGCATTTGGCCGTCTCGACCCGCTTGATCATGACGAAGCGTATGACATGGCGGAAGAATTCGTTGTGCTGATGAAGCACCTGTGGCATGAGAAGGAACGCTTCAATTTCGAGGGCAAATATTACCAGTCCTACGGTGCGGTGGTCGCCCCGGGACCCTCCCGGAACCCGCGGCCAGTCCTGATGAACGCGGGAGGCTCACCAAAGGGCATTGACTTCGCGGTGCGCAACGTCGACGTCGTCTTTACGCTCGCCCCATCGTTGGAGGGATACCGGGAAAAGGTCGCTCATGTTCGAGAGCTGTCTTCGAAGTACAACCGGAAGGTCAAAATCGCCACAATGTCATGGGCATCGATCGAGGCGACCGATGAACTGGCGGAGGAGCGTCTTGCATGGTATGAGGATCACATCGACCTCGATGCTGTCTACGCGTACTACACGGCTCTGGCCGGTATCGATACGTTCGGCGCAGGAGACTCTTCGCCCAAGGGGGACGACTACCCGGGGTACAAGGGCCTGACCAAGGAGTTTGTCGAGACCTTCAGCATCGGCATGACTTCGCCTCGGCTCTACGGCTCCCCTGAGACCGTCGCCGAAAAGATTCGGGCCCTCCATGATGTGGGCATCGAAAGTCTATTCATAAACTTCGCTGACCCTCAAAAAGGACTTCACCAGATGCAGGACGACGTGTTGCCGATCCTCCGCAAGATGGGGATTCGTAAGTAGTCCCCCGCAGCACCGCGCCGATTCCAGTTAGGGGTTAATCACCTCGGCGAGTTCGGCGCGCACTAGAGCTGACACCTCAGGTGCCGTCCGCTCGTCGGAGGTGCCCGGTAGCAGTCACGCCCTCGAATGACGATGCGGGTGCTGGTCGTCGATTCGGGGCCAGCACCCGCCCCGAATACGAAAGAGAGAATACAATGTCCAAGTTTCTCCACGGGCTGATCCCCGCCGCCCTCACCCCGTTTGACGCAGACGGTAACATCCACCGCGCGGACCTGCGCAAGCATCTCGAGTATTTGGTCCAGACTGACGGAGTCACCGGTGTGACCGTGAACGGTCACGCCGGTGAAGTCTCGTCGCTCACCCGCGACGAGCAGAGTCTGATCCTGAGAGAGGCCCGCTCGGTCTTGGGCCCCGGGCAGCGGCTCGTCGCCGGTGTCTATGCGCACTCGACGCGGGAGGCAGTGGACATCGCCCTCGGTGCCAAGGCCGACGGTGCGGACGTACTCCTCGTGTTCCCGCCCGAAGTTTGGGAGTTCGGCGTGGCCGACGACCCGAGACTGGCAATCGAATATTACCGGGCGATCGCCGAGAGTGCCGATCTGCCGATGATCGCGTTTGTCTACCCGACCTACTCGGCGTTGCACCTGGCACCCTCGGTGATCATGCAGTTGTGCGAGCAGATCCCGAACATCGTGGCTGTGAAGGACTGGTCTAACGACATGGTCCGGTACGAGACAACGTTGCGCGGACTGCGCGAGCAGCATCCGGAAGTGAGCATGCTCTCCAGTTACAGCCGGTCGCTTCTTGGGAGCGTGAGTCTTGGTGCTGATGGGATCCTTTCGGGACACGCCAGCCTGATCCCCGAGATTCAAGCCGGGTTGATCGCGGCCATCGCCGAGCGCGACGCCGGGGCGTCGGCAGAGCTCGCTCATGACCTGTTCGAGTTGACTACCACGTTCTACGCGGAGCCCATCGCGGACGGGTTCACGCGCATGAAGTTCGCATCGGTTCTGCTCGGTCGGATCACGACAGACCGGGTGCGCGAGCCATTGCTCCCGCTGTCCGCCGACGCAAAGGCCGCAGTCGAACGTACGTTGCCGACGCTTCGCAAGCATGCGCGTGATCAGGGTGCGTGATGAGCGAGCGCTCGCTCGCGTGTGGGTCGTACGGAAGTTGTCCGGCGTTGTGCTTGAACGATTATTGGCTGATTGTCCCGCGTGCAAGGTCTGAAGGTCGTCGCCGCAGCAGCTGCCGCCTGGCGGACCCCATCATGGTGCTACACGAGCGACAAATCCGTTTCCGACGGGTGCGCTCGATCGGGGCAGCGGGACAACAAGCGCCGACCAGCGGACATCCAGTGGCTGGAGGCTACGGAGAGCCGAGCAAAGAGTCGTTCAACAAGCAGAGTTTGACTAAAGGCATGCGGTTTTCGGCCGCGTCTGACCACCCGGGCCGGAAGCATCGGGGCCCTTCCGTCAGACCACAGTAGGCGCGTCGCGTCCTGTCACAGGGGCCCACCCCTAAGTGGTCACTCAATCCCACCGCCGGCGGATCCCGGCGTATCAGCGGAACGCGTTGATCCATCGTCCATAAGAGTTACAGCTCGCAGTGAGCATTCCTAAAGTATCCGACGTTGCGAGTTCTACGTGTCGTTCCAGGCAGATGGCTTCAGCACGCTTCGTCCTGCCGCGGTCTTGGCCTTCTTCACATGAGCCCTTCCGGCTCAATAGGCAGGACGATGCCTCGCAGAGCTGTAACGCGCATCGTACGCTCCAGAACGTGCAAGCCGCATTGCCCGTCGTGACGTTTTTGACAGGCGCGCCTGGGGTTGTCCGCATCATCCCAGAGTCGAGCAGTGCCATCCTCGAGATGAAGATGTTCGTGCGAATCTGTCGAAGGTGAGCCTATCGGGGTGCGCTTGCGGGCAAGATTGACCATCCACGCGTTCTTAAGCTCGCATGGAGGGACATAGACACCGTCCGATTTTCCGTTCGCCACAGGATTAGACTTGTCGCATTGGCGCGTGCTGCCGCGTTGTCGCGTGCCCGCTGCGGCGGGACACAGAAGATGCCAGTGGTGAGGGCTCCCAGGCTGGGAGCCCTCACCACGTCGAAGGCGCTGCGAAACTGCGCTGCGCAGCCGTGAGTGAATCAGGTCCTTACAACACCGTGCTGCGGGATTTCCATATCGGCCTCGCGCCGCGCGGCCGCGCGGAAAACGTGGCTATTGGCGCACATCGAACAGATCGCCTCGTGATCGCTCGAGGGGTCACGATCCATCTCCACGGCGATGTACGATTTCTCGCAACTATGGCACTGGACGCGAGTCTCCCAAACGTCTTCCACCTCATCCCGCGGATCGTGAGGTCGCGTCAGGGTAAACCACGACGGCCGAGCAAAGAGCAGCGCGAGGCCGTAGATTCCTCCGGCAGAGACGAACGCGATGGGCAATGCCCATGTGGTGCCAAACGGTGTGTGCGTCTCGAGCAGTGCGATTCCCACGACCGAGGAGATGATCCACGCCCCAAGTCCACCGGGGTTCGCCGCCGGAACTCGACCGGGCCGGAATTCGATGAGCTGACCATCTCGGTGCGCGTCCTTGCGCGACCGATACGCCATTTGGACGAGGGCGATAGCAACCCAGGCGACGATGACGACCCCTTGATAGGAAAGCCACTGAAGGATGAAAGAGAACACATCCATGAACATGATGCACAGCATGACGGCTCCGACCACGCCCGCCCAGAGCCAGCGAGGCAGCCTGACCTTAAAGACCTGCGCGAAGAAGCTCTCGAGATAAGACGACGCGAGGTACAGATTGGCCGTATTGATCTTGGCCTGTGTAGCGAAGATGAAGATCAGACCAAACAAGCCCATCATCTTCACAATGCTCACGACCACTCCGATCTCCGACACCCCGTCCTGCGGAATCACCGAGACGAGGTAGATTCCGATGAGGCCATTGACGAAGTACGAAAAGAAGTAGAAGACCGGCCCGAAGGTGATCCAACCGTTGAACGTGATGTCCTGTGGCCGTCCAAGTCGGGCAAAATCGAACGTATACATCATGGTGGCAAAGATGCCCATATAGATGGTGAAGACGTACAGCCACCCTGGACCGGCGAGACTCGACGTGATGGCTGGAGGCGCGGATGCCCAGTTCTGGTCGTACCCGTAAGCCACGGTCGCCCAGATCACTGCCCCGGCCATGCCTGCCACAAAGATTGGCAGCAACCACTTGTTCACCCGTTCGAGCCAAACCCGCACGCCTCCCAGAACGAGCGGAACGGAAAGGGCCACGACGACCGAATACCACAACTCGATCGGGCCGCCGAAATACGTCTGGAGCGCTACTGCGACGACTGAGCCCTCGAACACCGCGAAAAAGATCGCAGTCAGTGCGTACACAATCGTCACCAGAGCCGCGCCGGAGTAGCCGAAGAGGCTTCGCGAGAACAGTCCCACGGTGAGGCCGGATGTTGTAGCGGTTTTCTGCATGAAGTAGTTGATCAGCCCGTACGTGGCGCTGGCGACACCAATCCCGATGATCGCATCGGCGGGCCCGACGATCGACGCCGCAGTTGCAGCGAGCACGGGTGTAAACATCGCGGTCAGCAGTGAGGACCAAGCAAAGACCATGCCCGCTCGACCAATTCTCCATGTTCTGGGGACGACGTGCTCGGCGTAGTCATCGCGGGCGGCGTCTGCCACGACGTTCGGGTCGTCCGTGCGGCGGACGAGCAGCGCGGGCAATGGGAGCTCTAGAGGAGTAGTAGACATGTTCGGTCTCCTTTGACCAGATTGGGGGATGACGTCTTCAGGCATGAGTTCGAGTGGGCACGAAACGGCTTTTGATCTGCGATAGCCCCGCACCGTAGATCTGGTCAGCCAGCAGGTGATCGTTCGCCTCGGCATCCACGGCGTCGCAGTCGTAGACGCTGCTCCAGTCAACAAAACTGCCACCGGTGTCGGAGATCAAAGTGACGCGCATCGTCGAGTAGTAGTTGGAGAAGGGAAAGGGCCCCTCCGTCAGGTGATACGTCAGCGAGCGAGCGATGTCGTCGCGCGCAACGAGCGTCTCTTTGACGACGCGCCCATCGGTGAGAGTTATGACGCGTTCACAACCAAGGAGGTCCACGGACTGCCCGTCCGTGATGACGCTCTCTGCTACGAGATCGAGGTAAAGAGGCGTTCCGTTGAAGTTCTTCACGAAATCCCACACCACGCTTGGAGGCGCGTCAATAACGGCGCTTGCGAATGATCTTGGCACTGCAGTTCCTTCCGTTCGGCTCGCGGTCTGTTGACCGAGAGACACTTCCGCCGCGCCACCCGAACGCGAGCGATTTTTCATCCTTCTCCCCCAATATCGCGACGTAGTAGCGGCCCGGGGATTACTGGAGTTGTCTCAGCATGAGACGTTCGAGTGCCCTCGACAATGGATTAATGGCATAGCAATCGCAGCGAGAGTAATGTGGCATTTTCACAGTCCGACGGGCGATTGAACCGGGACGGGCCCCTCGATGTTAGGCGAATGGCATATCGTCGATGCGAGGGTTGAGAGAGCCGGCTACCGCCGTGGACGGCGTTCCTGCGCTAGCCCTTCAAAGTCGAGGACTAGAGACGGCAGCATGCTCACCTGGACCCACCTGCCGGCACGAGTGTCCCCGCGGGCGGGTCGAGTCGACAACCTCGTTGGACCTGAGGCCCGGAGCTCCTTGGATCATCGCTAACTGGAAGGAGCCGCGATTTTCTATGGCCCCCCTGATTCGACGTCGGACCCGGCTAAGGCGTCGAGACGGGCTGGAGGTGGTGCGCTGTGCACAGACTCGCGGAAAGCGTCGGCCGGAAAGCGAAAACGTCAGTTGCTCACACCGCGGGGCCGTCAGGGAAGCACGCGCGGATGTGGCAGCGCTCACGAGTTGAGCGATGACAGATCGACGAGCGCCCGTAGTCGAGCATTCCAGATCCCGCACCTACCCCGGTGCAGTCGGGCGGGCCACCGGCCGCGAACTGCGTCCAGCATAGATGGGGACAGGGAGCTTTCCTTACTGGTCAGCCTTGAAGATCCTCCCACCGGAGGGCAACCGCCATCTCGACAAGATCTCTCAGGTGGAGAGGATCAAACCCTGTAAGCTCATTGATTTTACGAAGGCGGTTCGCGACAGTATTGATGTGCACGTAGAGTTCTCGAGCCACCCTGGCTTGAGAGAGGTCGTTGTTGATAAGAGAAACAAGCGTTTCTCGAAGGTGCGGGTGGGCGCTAAGTCCATTGAGGCGGGATGCCGCAAGGATGCTGCTCAGTTGCGGCCGTGCCTGAAGCAGAAGTTCGATTAGCGCCTCATGGTAAATGACGATGCGCCCCAGTTGGCGAACCCCTGCAACCTTCGCTGCGTCCATGGATTGCTGGCAGCCGACGCTTGCGCTGCGAAGGTTCTCCGCTGGCTGCCCGACCCCCACGGCGCATCCATCGGGCAGCCGGGCGTCGTCGATGGCCAGCCGTATGGAATGGTCCTGGAGGTCTCCACGCTCGGACGCAACGACAAGCACGAGGGTCGCGTCCGCCACACTGCCAATCAACACTCGAACCCTGTTGCTCAGCTCAAGACGCGTCTTGAGTCGTCGCAACGCGCGTTGGGTCTCGAGTTGATCAGCCCCCACCGGCCAGGTGATCGCGATCGAGACGACAGAAGATTCCACATCCACAGAGAGCAACCTCCGCCAATCCTCCATTTCCGTGTCATTCACGGTCAAACCGCTGGCAATCGTGGAAACGAGTTGATTCTCAGCCGCCCGCGTGGCTCCCTCGACTGCGGTAAAGGTCTCGCGATATGAGTTGATGACTTGCTGGGTGAGAGCATCGAAGGTGGCAGTCAGAAGCTCCGCTACCGTGCTCGCGTGAAAATCGAGCGAATCGCTTGATCTGCCGAAAAGATCCAGCATGAGGACGCGCTCGGTGAGGCGGTAGGCCTGGATCACCGACTCCAACGGCACGAGCTGTCGCGCCCTCGTCGCCCCCACGTTCCGGGCGTGAGCAAGTTCCTCGTAAGTCGGCGGCTTCTCCTCCTGCAGCACACGAAGAGCCAAATCCAGGTTCGAACGGGTCGAAGGTATCAGGTCCGATTGCTGGAAGAAGTCCGAGGAATATCCGGGATACTCGTTCCAGACCTTCTCGGTGATGACCTTTGTCAGCGCTTCCACGTCGGGCGCGTAACTCTGCTTGGACTCCGGAGCCACCCGAGCATCATAACGCTGACGGGGGACTTCGGGCTGACAACCCTGTGGCGGAGATCATCGGGGGAGGGTGCTCTCCCGGGTAGTTGATCGGGCTCAATCTCAGGCGAACGCACTTAGAAGCTAGAGAAGATTGCTAGGACTCCACGCAATCGTCCTCAAACGTCGAGCACGTCATCCGACCGGGCGAACTTTTCCGTTGCGCGAACCGGCAACTCAGAAGCGATGATCTCTTAGCGGTACGCGCCACAAAATGGTCGTATGGAAACGTTTGCCTGACTGGACTTTCCGCCGCCGCAAATCGTCGCAAATCAGGCGGATTCTGATTCGAGTGACCTTACCTTTAACACGCTAATCAGGGGGTCTGCGTGACCCCTTCTTGCGGCTTGATATGCCATGGGACTATCATCACCAGACTATGCAAACGATTTCCAGTGGCTCGGCGAAAAGCATCGGTGCCCGCAAGGATTTGATCGCGTTCCTCGCAACCGTTTTCCCCCACGTTGAGCTAGATCCCACCGAGTTGTGGGTCGTCGCCGATACCTTGTTGGCCGACCATTCGCACGTCGTCCAAGCGGGGCTATATGTGCCATTCGTCCCCGACGCGACCGGTGCTGATCCTCGACGCGTGCTCGTCCGCCACGCCGTGAACCTGCTGTATGCGCGGCCGGCCACATGGGCGCTTACCGGGTTCGAGGGGCCATCGACAGACCTTGGGGGCTACGTCTGCCGTGGCTTTGACGATCTCGATTGGTTACCCGAGCCGCGTGTCACAGAACACCCGGCAGAGCGGATCGGCACCGCCCCAGCATGAACCGGTTCAATCTTGACGACGAAGACGTCGTAGTAATTGTCGGCGCGGGCGCAGGCGGTGGGACCTTGGCAATGCGCTTGACGCAAGCAGGTCGCAAGGTGGTCCTCCTCGAGGCAGGGAAATACCGAACCAATGATTCGTTCGTCAACAACGAAGCGTGGGCCGGATCGCACCTGATCTGGAACGATCCTCGTACGACGTCCGGCGATCACCCGGATGTCCTAGCGTTCCCCGGGGTTCCTGCGACGATGGGTCGCGGCGTCGGGGGCACCCTGCAGATCTGGACAGGTCTGACCCCGCGGCTCAAGGCGCACGAGCTGAGGACGCGCTCCGTGTACGGCGACGTCGATGGAGCTGGCTTGGCGGATTGGCCTATGGACCTCGACGACATCGCTCCGTACTACGAGCGGGCCGAGCAGGAGATCGGTACATCGCATCGACACGGAAGACCGCCGATGCCAGCCAACAACAACTACAAGGTCTTCGCAAATGGCGCAAAAGCTCTCGGATACCGGCTCTACGCGACGGGGCCTTACGCGACCAACGTTGAGCCGTTCGACGGGCGCCCCGGCACGATCCAGGACGGGTTCAACATGCAGGGCGATCGCACCGGGGCGAAGTGGACGACCCTCGTGCGTGAGATCCCACGCGCTATCGCAACTGGCCTGCTCGACCTGCGGACCGATTGCCAAGCATTGACCATCACCCTGGATGCCGCGGGCCGTGCCGACGGTGTCGTTTACGTCGATCCTGACGGCGTCAGGCGGCGTCAGCGGGCCAGCGTCGTGGCCATCGCAGGCAACGCGATCGAGACCCCACGGCTTCTCCTCATGTCAGCCGAGAGGCGGCACCCTCATGGGTTGGCCAATTCCTCGGACCTCGTGGGGCGGTACTACACACGCCACGTCACCGGATACGTCCTTGGACACTTCGAACGGCCAGTGCACATGAACCGTGGCGAGAACATGGCTGGCATTCTCGCGGACGAGGCGAAGCACGAACCGGCGCGAGGCTTCGTCGGA
The DNA here is from genome assembly GCF_004134905.2 of Aeromicrobium ginsengisoli. Classification (GTDB taxonomy): domain Bacteria; phylum Actinomycetota; class Actinomycetes; order Propionibacteriales; family Nocardioidaceae; genus Aeromicrobium; species Aeromicrobium ginsengisoli. The sequence goes on from NZ_SDPQ02000002.1 coordinate 732,656, forward strand.
GGCTACTACCTCGAAACCGTCGGGCTAGGGCCCGTCGCCTACGCGACACTGCTTGAATCGGTGCACCGAGAAGGTCCGGCATTCACCGAGCGAGTGGAATGGTACTCGCACACGGCCGCGCTATGGATCTGCGGTGAGGACATGCCGATGCCTGACAACAGGGTGACCCTGGACGAGTCGGCCCGGGACGATTTCGGCAACCCAATCCCCCACATCCATCTCGACCAGCACCCCAACGATGCGGCCATGCGGAACCACGCCTGGGATCGCGGAACCGCGCTGTACGAGGCGGTCGGCGCCCTCGAGACGACCCGCGCCTACGGACTGCCGTCCGGTCACAACCACGGCACGACGCGCATGAGCGCCGACCCGAACACAGGGGTAGTCGACGAGTTCGGCCGCTGTCACGATGTGCCGAACCTCTACGTCTCCGACTGCTCAGTATTCGCGACAAGTGCCGCCGCGAACCCGACCTTGACGCTGCTCGCGCTAGTGCACCGTCAAGCCGACCACCTTCTCGGCATTGTCAGTGGCTAGCGCGCCGGCGTGCTCTCCCGCATTTTGACGACTGTTGACACCGTGACATTACCGTCCGTCACGGCAGCTGCAAGACGGGCTGCCGATCTTCCGGCGAGCATTAGCGGAACCTCCACCGAGGTGAGCCACGGACGCACGTCGCGCAGCGTCGGGATGTCGTCGAACCCTGCGAGGGCTATGTCGCTTGGCACGGCAACCCCAAGCTCACGCCATCGCGCCAGTAGCCCTAACGCTACAAGGTCGTTGACAGCGAAGACCACACGCCGTGGACCTCGCCCCAGTTCGAGAACCTGTTCAGCGACGTCGAAGCCACCCTGCCACCCGAAGCCCGACTCAACAGTCCGGACGTCGTCTACCACTGCCGCACGCTCGGCAAGCCCGTCGCGAAATCCTTGGACGCGATCCTTGGCCGTTACATACGTGCTCGGTCCTCCGACGATCGTGAACTCCGTGTATCCCACTTCGAGTAGGGCGGAGGCTAGTTCCTGGCTTCCCTCGCGATTGCCAATCAGCACCGATCGGAACGGGAACTGATGATGACTCAGCATCACCACGCGTCCTCCCGCCGTCTCAATGTGCCGCAACTCCTCCATGAGCGCTGCCGCGTGTGGCTCATCGGTACGACGGCTGCCCACGAGGACGACCGCCGCGGCGCGCTGCCGACGAAACATCCGTACTTGCTCAATCTCGCGAGCGAGGTCGTCCGAAGTGACCGCGATCGAGACGTGCATGCCCGTGGACTCGAGCTCATCGATGAGGCCCGAGGCGATGCCCGCGAAGTACGGCTCGGCGATGTCGCGCACGATGAGACCGATGTTATTCGTCCGTCCCCGGACCATGCTTTGAGCGGACTCGTTCGGCAAATAGCCGAGACGCTCGGCGGCTGCCCTGACCCGGTCTGCACTGTCGGCACTCACAGACCGCTGGCTGCCGTTCAGCGCACGCGACGCCGTGGCGATCGAGACACCGGCAAGCCTTGCCACGTCAGTCAGGGTTGCACTTGTGGACGGGACACCGCGCCTGGTCGCCATGGGCCGACTGTACGCGAACAGCTCGGGCGGGGGAGGATTTGGTCAGAATCTGGTAAGCGTTTCCAACCGAGAAGGAGTCGACCAATGCGCAAAAAAGTCGTTGTGGCGATGGACAAGTTCAGGGGGTCAATGGGCGCTCGTGAGGCGACCGCACGCGTCGCGTACACGTTGCGCCGGGAACTCCCGAATGTCGATATCGTCGAGCTGCCGATCGCGGACGGCGGCGAGGGAACCGCAGACTCAGCAATGGTCGCCGGCGGCAGGCGCGTCCTCGTCGAGTCGGTCGATGCGCTCGGGCGTCCGGTCTCCACGTCGTACGTGGTGATCGGCGAGGTGGCAGTAGTCGAGCTCGCCGACACTGCAGGCTCGTGGCGTCTCGACCAGCTCACTGATGAGACCGCTCACCAAGCTTCGACATACGGCGTCGGGCTTGTTGTGGCAGAGGCGGTCCGCAGAGGAGCTACCTCGATCGTGCTCGGGCTGGGCGGGAGCTGCACGACCGACGGCGGGGCTGGGATGCTTCAGGCCTTGGGAGCGCGATCGGCGGACCTTGATGGACGCCCAATCCCGCAAGGGGGCGGCGGACTCGGCGTGGTGCACAAGGTCGACTTCACCGCGGTCAATCGCCTCATGGCCGGTGTCGAGGTTGTCCTCGCCTCCGACGTCGAATCGCCCCTCGTCGGGCCGACCGGGGCTGCTCGCGTCTTCGCCGCCCAAAAGGGCGCGAACGCAAAGACCGTCGACACGCTCGAGCGCAATCTCGAGCATTGGGCTGAAGTGGTGTCGGACGCCGTGGGCGCAGACCTGAGACACCAACCAGGGGGAGGGGCCGCCGGAGGGACGGGGTTCGCCGCGATGGCTGCACTCGGCGCACAGTCGCGGTCCGGTGCGGACATGGTGCTGGATCTCCTGTCCTTCGACGACTACGTCGGTCCGGGTGATCTCGTCATCACTGGGGAGGGGTCCCTCGATGAGCAGTCACTGTCCGGCAAGGCTCCCATCCAGGCCGCGCGGCGCGCCGAGGGGCGCGGAGCTTCCACCATCGCAGTAGTCGGACGGTGTCTGTTGACGCACGAGCAGCTCGGCTGCACGCCATTCACGTCCGCCCATGCGTTGCGGGACCTCGTACACGACGACGCGACCAGCATGAGATGTGCCACCACCCTGCTCGACAGAGTTGTCGCTGATATCGCGCAGGGCTTGTCGTGACACTTGGTGCCGTTGTACGGTATGGAAAGCGTTTACCGAATGGAGCGGGTTTGTGTCTAGGGCGATGATGAAGGCAGCGGTTGTGGACTCGTTTGGCGATTTAACTATTCGTGAGGTGCCCCGGCCCATCGTCGCCGACGCGAACGGCGTCTTGATCAAGGTTGCCGCCTGCGGGGTGTGCAGAACGGACATCGAGACGATCGACGGAGACCTCGCCGGCGTCTACGGCGTGCCCCAGTTCCCTTACATCCCCGGCCACGAGACGACTGGTGTCGTGGAGTCGGTTGGCGACGGCGTCACCAGCGCGGCGGTGGGCGACAAGGTCATTCTGCACCCGCTGACAACGTGCGGAACATGCACCGGTTGCAGGTCGGGCAAAGACATGTACTGCTCCTCTTCGACATTCGCAGGCGTCGATGCCGTGACGTGGGGCGGATGGGCCGAGTTCGTCGTGGTCGGCGAGCGTGCGCTCATCGTCGTACCTCCGGACTCCGACCTCGTCGAGCTAGCTCCGTACACGGATGCCGGGCTCACTGCCTACCACGCTGTCGAGCGCGTGCGGCACCTCCTGCTCCCAGACGCGGTGATCGTGATCATGGGGATCGGCGGTGTCGGGCACTTCGGCCTCCAGGTCGCACGCACGGCAACTCCCGCCACCATCGTCGCGGTGGAACCCTCAGCTGAGCGCTCCCAGCTTGCCAAGGAGCTCGGTGCCGATCATCTCGTCACGTCGCTCGGCGACGAAGCCCGCGACGAGGTGCTTGCGCTTACCTCCGGACGAGGCGCTGACGTCGTCATCGACTTCGCTGGCAACCTCGACAGCCCCAACCTCGGCATCTCGATGCTCGCTAAAGGCGGCACGCTCTCGATCGTGGGGGCGTTAGGAGACCTCCAGATCAACACGCTAGCGGCGGTCGTGAAGGAGATATCCATCGTGTTCAACATCGTGGGCAACCATCATGAGCTCGCCACCTTGGCCTCTATGTCCGCCAAGGGATTGCGCTCGCCCTACGTGGTCTACCCGCTTGACGACGCGCACCGCGCGATCGACGACTTGCGCAACGGCCGGCTGTCCGGTCGCGCCATCCTCGTTCCCTGACGCCCCACACCTAAGGAGCACAGCATGACCAGCACCATGACCCAGTCCGTCCTCACGACCTCCGGCGCTGATGCCATCTGTGCGGCTGCCGCCGCTCGGGCCGACGAGCTCAGCGTCAACGTCAGCATCGCGGTCCTCGACACGGCAGGTGTTATGAAGGCGTTCACCCGCCTGGATGGCGCGCCGATGGCATCCGTCAGCGTCGCCCAGGACAAGGCATTCTGCGCGGCTTCCACCTCCACCCCGACGAAGGCATGGACCGACATTGCGACCGCTGACCCGGTATTCGGCGCCGGCCTGCCATCCCTTCCCCGTTTCACTCTGCTGTTCGGCGGTGTCCCGATCACAGTCGACGGCACCGTAGTGGGAGCCGTCGGAATCAGCGGTGGCTCGAACGATCAGGACGAGGATATCGCTCAGGCAGGCGTAGCAGCGCTGGCCGGCTGAGCGCAACGCCCTTACACCCAAGTTTTCAAACGAGATTGCTCGGGAATCGCTAAAGAGGGGACTGGAAATGACGATCACCAGCTTGGCCAATAGCAACATGCTGGCAAAACCTCTAGCACCGCCTGAAGAGTTTCTCGAGGCTATGGCCAACGTATGCACTCCCGTCACCATTGTCACCACGGCCACGACTGACGGCGCACCCTACGGCACAACTGTGAGCGCGTTTGCCTCGCTCTCGCTTGACCCACCCATGGTCAGCATCTCGCTAGGGCGGGAGTCCCGCCTGCTTGCTCATATTCGCAGGAGTGAGACCATCGGCGTAAACATCTTGGCGGCTAATCAGGCGGACCTCGCCACGTGGTTTGCTCGCAGCCAAGGCGACAAGTTCCAGGAAGCTGTTTGGGCGTGGGATTCGCAGCTACCGCGCCTTGATCAGTGCGCCGGTTGGCTCACCTGTACCGTCAACGCACTCATCGATGGAGGGGATCACGTGGTGGTGCTCGCGTGTGTGAACACGGCTCAGACGTCCAGCGCTCCGCCGCTGGTCTACGCGCGCCGAAAGTTCGGCACTCACTCCGCTCTCAATGCTCAAGTGTGTTCCGATTGAGACGAGGAAGCGATCTGGTGAAGGTCAGGAAGCATGATGGTCCGTTAGTGCTGGCCAAGGACGAGTCATACCTCCACGTGGGGGACGCGGGCAGGGACCGATTTTCGGCGGAGCCTCAGGCAATCTGCGCGTGCGTGTCGGAGACCTGCTCCTACGACGTGGTGAACTATCCGTTGAACACGGATACGTTCGAGCAGATTGACGCCTTGGGTCCGTCCGTCCTCGAGTTCCTGCTGGGGAGACCACACCTTCACCAGTTCTCGCGGTGGAGTCGGGGCGGAACAAGATCACCTGACAGACCGAAGCCCGGGGAATCGGATCGTACATGTGCCATCATTGGCACGATTGCGCACACCTGCGAAAGAAGCTGGTGTTGATGACCCATTCTCATAAGCTTGATGGTGGTCTCCGGATCTTGGCCATCAATGCTTCTCCTCGCGGGACGGGCCGCACCACGGTTGCCGTACTTGAGATGCTCGCCGGTGCGAAACTTCTTGGGGCGGCCGTCGAGATTGTGGACCTGGATAGCCGTGATCACTTCGAACCTGTGGTCGCGCTGATGCAGAGAAGTGATGGAGTGGTCCTGGCATCTCCGACCTATCGAGCACGCCCACCGGCTCAACTGAAGGCCTTCTTGGATGCGCTGCCGCGGACTTCCGACTCATCGGGAGGCGGTTCCCCGTTTGCGGGCAAGGCTGTCGCCCTTTTGCAGACCGGGGCTACAGCGCATCACTTCCTAGCTACCGAAGACACACGGGCAGTCCTCAGCTCGTTCTTTGCCGCCCAGGTCATGGCCCCCTCGCTGTACTTCAGCCACACAGACTACGAAGATGCGACGAAGTTGACCGTTGCTGCGCAAGAACTTGCCCAGCGACATGGACGGGCTCTTGCGCAGTTTTCTATGGCGCTCAAAACTTGTCCTGAGGTGACGAGCTTGCAGCCATTGGCATGACCTTAAGGGTGTCAGTAGCGGACGTTCGGATCGCGGATGTCAAGTGGGAGCTTCGGTTCCTTGGCCACGTTCTGCGCCGAGCATGAGATCTGTCGCAAGACGTTCTACGCGATCTTGGCCTGGGCCCGCGACGAGGGCCAAGCAGCTGCGTTACAGCCGCGCAGTCGCCCTCCCTAGGCCCAGCCTGGGCGGATCACCTCCACGGTCAGGGACCAGGCCTTGGGGTGCGGGCGGCATTGGAGTCCTAGGGCCTCGACTATAGGCCAATCAGCGTCCACGACAAGATGCGCACCTTAGGCATAGACGCACCGTCCGTGGCGTGGTTGGCCAGAATCTTCCGAGAGGCAGGCGTGGCCCGAGTCGAACCTAAAAAAGGCCCCGGTCAGCGTGGCGCCGGTTCGTCTATTTTGCGCCGAACGCGTGCCGGCAACTCGACTCGACCGAATACGTCCTGACCCAAGGACGCACGGGTGTGATCTTCCATCTACTCCTTGGCTTCGCTCGTGGCGCCCGGCGAGACCGTTAGATGCTGCGATCACCGTGGTTAAGGAGGGCATTGGAGCTCGCCGGTTCCCCAACGGCTACTCACCGACAACGGGCTGGCGTTGAACCCGTCCCGGCGTGGGGTGGTCGGCGAACTCGTCCCCTATCTCACCTCGTTGGTGTCGAGCCGATCACGGGCAAGCCTTACAAGCTAACCACCCAAGGAGAGAACGAACGGGTTCACCAGACCCTGTTTCCGGTCCTCGACAACCAGCCCCTGGCCGGCAGCCTCGCCGAGGTCCAGGCGCAGGTCGATACCTTCGACCTCATCTACACCACCGAACGGCCCCGCCAGAGTCAGCCCCGGACGCATCACACCGCTAATGGCCTGGGCGGCCACAGCCAAGGCCGAGCCACCCCGCCTGGCAGGTCCTGGCGCGGTCCGGCCCATCCAGCCCACCGTCGACGGGGTGCGGACCACCAAGGTCAGCCGCAATGGACGATCCGGGCCAGGATCGATTCCATGATGGGCCGCCACTATGCCGGCCAACTCGCCTGCGTCACCTATGGATCCGACACCATCGAGATCTTCGATCACCAAGGCGCCCACATCGCCGAGGCCGACTGGCCCGCCCCCGACGTCATCTGCGTCAGGGCCAGCCAACTCCCGCCGAGACCCAACCGACACCGATGTCCTGACACCAAGCGTCACCCATGTCCCGATGCGCAATTGTCACCAACGTCCTGAGACATCCCACACGCACGAAGCAACTTTCAGGGGAACGTCGGCTGACGTGCGCGAACGCAACGTTCCCCCTGACGTTCCCCCGACTCAGCGGTCCGAGGGGGAACAAATGCGGTGACATCCAGGCGACACCTTCCTGCCATGCCCAAGGCAAGCAGGAAGGAACTCGAGATGAGTGTTGCAACGATGCTGGGCGTCGAAGACGTCGAAGGCCCGACGCTGGCCCAGGCTCGACGAAAGTGGGATGCGTGGAAGGCCGATGAACGCGACCTGTCGGTCGTCAACGATCTGCTCGGCTTGCGTGTCTGGACCCGGACGGCCGAGTACGAGGACTCCGACAATGTCCTGCGTGCCTTGGCCAAGCTCGGCTCACCCACCGGAGGTAACGACCCGGCTGCGATCAGCGCCCTGACATGGGCCCTGCTGCCCGGTGCCACCCGAATCGCCTACCAGCTTTCGGACCTGGCCAGCAACGTAGATGAGCTCGTCGCCAGCCACCTGTGGACTTCGGCGAGGACCTTCAGGTGGGAGTCGCGGCGGTCGACCGCCATGTCGATTCTGCGCGACACACGCCGCGGGGTACATGCTGAACTCGGGGTGGGCGACGCCGCGCGGCGCGCGGACCGCACCTGGTACCAGACGGTCTGCGTGGAACCGGAATCGCCAACGTGGCACGACTGCATCGTCGGGCCCGCCGACGCCTGGACCGACTCCGCGACTCTCGATCTGCTCGATCTTTTTGCCCAAGCCACTCGTGCAGGGGTGATCACACGCTCCGAGCGGACTCTGCTGATTGATCTTGCAACAGTCGCCCACAGTATCGGTGAAAACTACTCAGTGAACCGCGGCCGGGGCGGGTTGGCCGGTACGGCCCCGGTGGAGGTCGTTGCCAATCGAAACGGTCTCAATTCGCGGACCGTCCGCCGCCGAGCAGCACGGTCGCTCGACAAGCTCAAGGCTTTTACGGCAGCACCAACCGCGACGGGCGCGTATCCGACTGGCCGCACGGCACAGATTTCGGGCCTTGGGTACGCGAGGTGATAGGCGTGAATGCCAACGACGAAATCGACGCCCTGTTCAACAGCGCCGGCCGAGAGAGCGAAGCCATCGAGGCGCTCGACGGCGCGATGAAACAACTCAAAGCCGCCCGAGGGGTCAAAGCCCGTCTCGCGACGTTCGACGCACCCCAGCTCAAGGAAGGGCTGATGCGCCGAAAGGGCGCACTCGGAGGCGGTCCCTCATGACCACAGCCGTATCAGTGTCCGAGCTCCAGCGGGCATGGGCTGCGGTGGAAGCAGGAGAGTTCCGAGCTGGCGACTCCTCGAGACGACGCCGCATAGACACCTGGCGCCCCGCCGAACCCAGCATCATCGTTGCCGGAGCGACTGGACGCGTCGGAGCGTCCACCGTGGCTGTGACGATGGCGACTGGCGCACGGCAACGGGTGCGCGTGGTCGAGTGCAGCTCGATGCACGCAACCGGGCTCGCGGCCGCCACCTCCGCCGAGCTCGGTGTCAGCGACACAGGCTGGCGCCGTGGAATGCGAGACCAGGTCCTCATCGAACGAACCACCGGCACATTCGATCACGTCGACGACGTGCCGGCACCGGACGAAACCGATTCCGATCTGACGATCATCGACGCCAGCTGGGACCTCAACCAAATCGCCAACGTCGGATCCTGGCTGACCACCCTGGCCGCCACCGCGCCGCTGGTCATCGTGAGCGTCGCCACAGCCCCCGGGCTGCGGGCCCTCGACACCGCCTTGCAGCGCATCGCGCGCCCCGACGACATCTGGTGCATCGTCCTGGGTCCCGCGCTGAAGAAGTGGCCAAAGCCGCTCCACCTAGCCACCACCGCCCGAATCCAAGACGCCATCACACGTGGCCGCCTCACAACCGTCCCCGTCGTGCCGTCCCTGTCTATCACCGGACTGACACCTGAACCGCTGCCGCCACACCTGGTGACGGCATGCGCACCTGTGTTCGACCAGACGGTCGCACACGCGAAAGGAAACCATCATGATCCGCTCTGAACTCACCGCCCAGCTGGCTGCCGTGTGCCCGAAGGCCCCGCCCGGGGCCCAGACCTATGTCAACGACATCACCGGCTACATCCAGTGGGGTGTCCTGGCGATCTTTGGCGCCGGCGTCCTCGTCGCCATTGGGGCCGTCGCCGCGGGTCGCATGTTCGGCATGCCCCATGCATCCAAGGTCGGCATCATCTCGGCAGTCGTCGTGTTCTTCGCTGCCATCGCCTACATGGTGGTGCCGGCGATGATCGACGGCGTCACGGGCAGCGGCTGCGTCTGATGGCCACGCAGGAGACCTCCACCGAATGGAGCCGCCGCCGACTGCTGGCGATGCTCGCCGGCGTCGTCGCGTTCGCGCTGCTGGTCATCGGTGGGCTCGCGTACGCGGTGGTCGCCGCCTTCAGCCCCGACCACGCAACCGCCAGCAACGGATCTCCTGACACCCATTGGACCGCCGGGCCCGACGGTGTGCGCGGAGACGCGTACCGCGACGCGCTCGCTGCCAAGCCCATGCTCGAGGCGAACGAAGACGACATGAAACCTGTCGCCCCTGCGCTCGACACGCCGCGCCGGATGCTGATTGGGCCATCGACCAAGACCGGGCCTGTCGACGTGCCGTCGGGATTCGCCCACACCCCCGAGGGCGCCGTCGCGCAACTGGCTGCGATCGAGATCGCCGCCCTAACACCAATGTCGGTCCAGTACGCCCGCGACGTTCACAACGCGTGGGCCATGGACGGAGCGGAGTTCGACACGTGGGAGATCGCCCAGTCCATCCAGTCGTTCCACGCCAGCGCAGGCACGGTCGACGGTGACGGCGCCGTCAGCGTCACCACCACACCCGTTGGGGCGCAGATCAAAGGCACCGACGGACCTGACTGGGTGCTGGCGTGCGTCCAGCTCGACGTGACCGCCACCGTCGTGGAGCAGACCCGCTTCGGGTTCGGACACTGCGAACGCATGCAGTGGACCGGCGACCGCTGGAGGATCGCCGCCGGGAAGCCACCCGCGCAGGCCCCCTCCACCTGGCCAGGGTCACAACGCAGCCTCGACGCCGGTTGGCGCCTGTGGGTTGAGGAGGACGATCACGATGAATGAAGGGCTGCCCAACCCCGGGGACCTGCTCGGCAAGTTCAACCCGTTCGGCGTCGCCGGCGACATCGCCGGCAAGGCAGTAGCGGACGGCTGGACCGGAATCATGATGGCGCTGTGGAAGTCCGGACTCTGGGTGCTCCGATTCGCCCTGGACGTCATGGACCAATGGATGACACCGGACATCTCCGCGGGTGGTCCAGCGGCCGAGCTCTACCGCACCACGTTCTGGGCTGCCGGGGCTCTGGTGCTCATCATGGCCTTCGTGCAGCTGGGCGTCGCCGCCTTCCGCCGCGACGGGAAAAGCCTCGCCCGGGTGATCATCGGCGCCATCCAGTTCGCCGGCGTCTGGTCCGTGGCCATCACCTACGGTGTCGCCGTCATCGCCGCCTGCTCGGGCCTGAGCCATGCCCTGATGGACAGCCTGCTGGACATCAACGAATGGGGCGAGTGGAAGCCCATGACCGACGTCGACGTCGGAAAGAGCGGGATCGAGATCGGGCTGGCGACCGTGCTGGGCATCTTGGCGCTGTTCCTGTGGATCGCCGCCATCGGACACTTCGTCGTCATGCTGACCCGCGCCGCGGCACTGCTCATCCTCGCCGCCGCCACTCCGATCGCGGCCGCCGGCCTGGTCGCGGAGGCAGGCCGATCGTGGTTCTGGAAGTCCATGCGGTGGTTCCACGCAGCAGCACTCACACCCGTGCTGACGGTCCTGATGATGGGATTCGGGGTCAAGCTCACCAGCGGTGTCGCGCAAGGTGGGACCAAGACCGCCGAAGCGGCCGTCGGAACGGCCTTTCCCGGCGTCATGCTCATCCTGATCTCCGTCGTCGCACCAGTGGCCCTGTTCAAGCTGCTCGCGTTCGTCGACCCGGGCACCAGCTCGGGTGCTTCGATGCGCGCCGGCATGTCGTCGGCAGGAGGACTGCAAGGTCTGCTGTCCGGCGGGAGCCAAGGCGGAACGTCCTCGTCGGCATCACAGAGCACCAGCTCGGGACAGTCCCAAGGCGAGGCGCAGAGCACCGAGGCCACGTCCGGCCGCTTCGGCTCGGCACTGGCAAGCATCGGCGGCAGTGCCGGCTCCCTCTATTCCGCCGGAATGGGCATGGTCACCAAGGCAGGCGCCACCGCGGCGTCTGTCGGCATAGACGAGATGAACCAGACCGGGGTCGGCGACTCCTCTTACTACCCGGACTACCAGCGCGGCGGCCAACGGTTCAACCCCGACCAGCGCGACCCGCAGAACGGCGGCGGAGACAAGGGCCCCGATGACGATCCCTCGGGGAGCACGGCACCTTCGGTCCCGGTGCCGTCCATGCCCGTCGGAACACCGCAGAACGGAAGCCCAAGCGGCATGCCCTCCGGCGCCCCCGGGAAGTCGACCCCAGGTGGCGGCGGGGGAGCCGGGGGCGCAGCCTCGGCCGCTGCAGAAGTTCCCCCGGTCGTCTAAAGAACTCATTCACCAAGTGGCCCCTGGGTCGCTGACGGCGGGCCATAGGGAACCACAGCGAAAGGACGAACCATGACGATCTACAACGACTACTCCCGAGCCAAGGTGGGGTGGTTCTTCGGGTTGTCCGGCTGGCAGCTGGGCACCGTCTCGTTGTCCCTGCTGCCGTTCTTCTGGTCGATCCAGCGCCAAGCATGGGGATCGGCACTGGTCTTCCTGATGGTCTGGGCGACTGTGGCCACCATCGTGGTGGTCCCCGTGCGTGGCCGCTCGGCCACCGGATGGTTCACCGCGATGATGCGCTACTCACTCGGTGGCCTGACCGGACGCACCCGCTACCGTGCCCGCGCCGCGCGCGGGCAGGTCGAGGACCTCGCCAAGGCCGACCTGCCCGGAGTGCTCAACGCGGTCGAGATCCACGACGGCCCACCCACCGGCCCGGCGCAGACCCGCATCGCCATCATCCAGAACCACGCCACCAAGACATGGGCTGTCACCGCAGCGGTGATCCACCCCGGCATCGGCATGGCTGACATCGACGAGCGGCACCGTCGCGGCACCGGGCTCAGCGACCTGCTCGACCTATGCTCTCGCACCGAGCTCATCGACGAGCTGTTGTTCATGGTCCGCACAGTGCCCGACGACGGCGCCGAACGCGGGCAGTGGATGAACCGGCACCGCCGCGACGGCGGCCCGACGCTGTCGCGTCAGGTCAACGACGACATGCACGCCGCCCTGTCCAAGGCGTCGGTGCGTACTGAGGCGTTCGTGACGATGGTGGTCCCCGAGACCCGCCTGGCCAAAGAAGCCAAGGAGGCCGGGGGTGGGCTCGAAGGCCGGGCGCGCGTGCTGTACCTGCTGATGGGCGAGGTCGAGGCCCAGCTGCGCGGGGGAGTGGGCATGACCGACGTGACGTGGTTGACCTCGCCAGACCTGGCCGCAGCGTGCCGCACCGGTTTCGCCCCCGGAGACCGTGCTGGGATCATCGACGCGCTCGCCGCGCGGACAGTCGACCCGGGCGTCAACGCTGAGGTGCCGTGGGCCATGGCCGGCCCGTCCGGCGCGGACCAGCTGGTCCGCCACTACTCCCACGACGCCTGGAACTCCGTCAGCGCGACCATCAAGCTCCCAGTCAAGGGCGCGGTGATGGGGGCGCTGGCTCCCATCCTGACCCCCACGGAAACGGGTGAGCGGCGCAGTTACGTCGTCTCCTACCCGATCCTGCGTCAATCGACCGCTGACCGGCAGTCCGCCTCGAGCGAGTGGGCCGCCGACCTGGGCGAGGCGCTGCGTGAGAAGGCCAAGGTCAAGCAGCGCACCAAAGCCCGCGACGAGGCCGACAAGGTACGTGCGCTGGACCGCAAGCTGGCCCGAGGCAACTCGATGACCCAGCCGTACGCGGTGTGCACGGTCACCGTTCCCAAGACGCTGCGGATCTCCGAATTCGGTCGCCGTCTTGACGCCTCCACCCGTCGAGCCGGGTTCGCGCCCTTGCGCTTGGACGTCGCCCACGACGTCGGCTTCGCCACCTCCACGGTCCCGCTGGGTGTCAGCCTGACCCGAGGGACCAACTGATGCGCACCGGCGCCGCCGGCCGAGACGTCAACCGGCTGATGCGCGACTTCGGCCACGACCTGCCATCGGCACCGGAACCGATCGCGGCAGTCAAGGACCCACGGCTGTTCCACTACGGCTCAGTACACGGGGAATTCAAACCCGACCGCGGCTGGTCGCCAGCAAAAGCACCCGCCGCGGTGTGGCGGATGACCAGCGACCAGGCACCAGTCCTCTGGCCGTTCATCTCTACCCCGGGCCTGCCGCCGACCGGCGCGCAGATGGGTGTCGATCACCTGTCCGGCGGCGCGTTCTACGCCGACCCGATCGGCTGGGTGTTGCACGACCAGATCCCGGTCACCAACCCCAACATCTTCAGCTTCGGCAAACCCGGCCGTGGCAAGTCCGCCACCACCAAGGCGTTCTGCCTGCGGATGATGGATTTTGGTTACCGCACACTGATCCTGGGTGACCCCAAGGACGAGTACGAGGCGCTGTGCCGGGCGTTTGGTGTCGAACCGTTCGCGATCGGCCACGGCCTCGCGACCCGGATCAACCCGCTGGCCATCGGCCCACTCGGCCAAGGTTGGGCGCAGTTGTCAGCTGAGCAGGCTCAGGGACGAGCGGCGATCGTGTTCTCCCGCTGGCTCACCCTGGTCCGTGGCCTGGTCGGCAGCCAACGGATCGGCGAACGCCGGGTCCCGTTCGGACCCACCGAAGAAGCCGTGGTCAAGCAAGCACTGAAGATGCTCACCGGCTACTCCGCCGGTCACTCCACCCTTCGTGAAACCACCATCCCGAAGCTGTGGCACCTGCTCGACGAGCCCACGGCGGAGCTGATCGACGAAACCAGGTACGCCTCACCCCGGCACTTCCTGGACGAGACCCGGCTGTTGCGCGACGCCCTCGGCCAGCTGGTCACCGGCGCGCTGGCGGGCCTGTTCGACGACCACACCACCATCGAAGTCGACTGGACCGCACCGATCCAGTCCCTCAGCTTGTCGCGGCTCGAACCGCTCGGCGACGAAGCAGTCGGCATCGCCCTGACTTGCCTCAACTCCTGGGGCCGTGGCATGCGGGAGATGGCATCAGCCGGAGACCTGCGGATCGTCGTACGCGACGAGTCATGGAAGCAGCTGCGTCTTGGCCCCGAAGCGGTCAAGAGCTTCGACGCCGACCTCCGGTTGTCCCGCCGCGACGGAGACGTGCAGTTCGCCGTCGCCCACAAACCCTCGGACATGCTCTCGGCCGGCGACTCGGGAAGCCAGGCCGCCGCGATCGCCAAGGACCTGCTGCACCTGGCCGACATCAAGATCCTGCACGGCCAAGACCTCGGCGTCGCTCTGGAGCTCGAGCAGATGCTCGGCCTCGGTCCCATCGCCCGCGACATCGTCACCAGCTGGGCCATGCAGGGCAAGGGCCGCGCCCTGTGGTGCGTCGGCGACCAGCAGTACAAGGTCCAGACCATCTTGCACCCGGCCGAACAGCAGCTGACCTACACCAACGAAGCCATCGCCGGCGGAGCCTGACGTGAAGGGCACCCCCGCGATCATCGGCGGCGCCCTGGTCGTGTTGTTGCTACCGATCCTGGCCGTCGCCGCGATCGCCGGTGCCATCATCCCGGCAGCCACTTCCGCCACGACCTGCGCCGACCCAGCGGCCGCGATGCCGGGGACCTGGCGACCGCCATTGGTCGGCTCCTATACGGTGACCAGCCAGTTTGGGATGCGCTACCACCCGGTGCTGCACATCACCAAGCTGCACACCGGCATCGACCTGGTTGCCCGCGCCGACAAGACCGTCGTCGCGGCAGCGGCCGGCACAGTCAAGGTCAGCGGCTACAACGGCGCCTACGGCAACCAAGTCGTGATCGACAACGGCGGCGGCATCCAGACCCGATACGCCCACATGGCCTCAGCCAGCCCGGTCTCGGTCGGCCAGAAGGTCGCCGCCGGCACCAGGCTCGGCACCCAAGGCGCCACCGGCTACGTCACCGGCGCGCATCTCCACTTCGAGGTGATCAAGAAGGGGTCCCCGATCGACCCTAAGCCCTTCATGGCCAGCCAGGGCGCACCACTGAACGGCGGCGCCACCTCCGCGGCCAGCACCCGAGCCACGGCCGCGCTCGCCACCACAGCGTCGACCAAGACCAGGACGATTAGCGCCACCCGCACCGACGGCCAGAAGGTCACTCTCAACAACGAGCAGCTGACCAACGCCGCGACCATCGCACGCATCGGGCGAAAGGTCGGCGCGGGCGACCGCGGCGTCGTCATCGCACTGATGGCTGCCCTGCAGGAGTCGGTGCTGCGAAACCTCAACTACGGCGACCGCGACTCGCTCGGACTGTTCCAGCAGCGCGCCGGCTGGGGAACAACCCATCAGCGCCGCACCCCTGAGTACGCGGCCCGGGTCTTCTTCGGCGGCCCGAGTGGCCCGAACGAAGGCAGCCCGGCCGGCCTGCTGGACAAGCGCGGATGGAAGTCGATGGGCCTGGGTCAGGCAGCCCAGGCCGTACAGGTGTCGGCTTTCCCGACTGCGTACGACAAGTGGGAGCCAGTCGCCCGCGCCATCATCGACGCGAAGGGCCTTGGTGGCGCGACCGCAGCGGGGGACTGTGTCGCCGGAGGATCGACCTATGGTCAGCTGCAGGTGGCGACGTGGAACATCTGCCTGGAGTTCTGCGGCGGCGGGAAGCTTCGGCCGTGGCGTGACCGGATCCCGCTGATCGCTTCTGCCATCAAGAAGGCGCACCCGGACGTGATCAGCCTGCAGGAGACCGGGCACCAGAAGACCCAGGGTGCGGCGATCATCAAGGCGCTCGCTCCTACCTACAAGCTCGCGGTCTACAAGCGATCCAAGATGGTGCTGTTCGACCCGACCAAGCTGTCGACCACGAGCGCCAGCGGCAAGAAGCTCGGGTCGGTCAAGTTCGTGGTCGAAGGCAAGGGTGGCGTCGCCCAGGTCCTGCGCGACCTGCGTACGGGCAAGACCGTCGTGGTCTCGAGCCTTCACCCGATCGATGGCACCCAGGACGCCCGCCGGCTCCGATACATCAAACAGGCCCACCACCTGGTCGTCGGCCTGCAGCAGAAGAACCCCGGTAGCGCCATCATCCACGCCGGCGACCTGAACTCCTACATCCCCGGGACCGGCACCAAGAAAAAGGTCGCGCATTTCTTCACCGACCGCGGATACCGGACCACCGAACAGATCGCCAAGGCCCGCACCGGGCAGGAATACCGCTCCTACAACGGCGGCAAGGCGCCGCGACGCGGGCCGCGCATCGACCACGTCATCGTCGACCCGCGCGCCACGACCGTGGACACCTGGCGGCAGATCCTGTCGACGAACCGCAGCGACCCCGAGTCCGACCACAACATGATCGCGGTGACTCTGACACTTTCCGGCACCGGAATGGCCACTCAGTACGCCACGTAGGGCCATAGGGACCATGAAGATCCAACACGCACGCCGAACCAACCCATATCCATGGACCTGGGAGATTCCCGCCCTTATCGTCGGCGCGGTGCTCCTGGCCATGGGCATCGCACTGCACCTGGCCCGCGCGATCGCGAACGTCTTCGCCGGTGCAGGCTGGCAGCTCACCCCACGACCAGCACTGTTCTCCTCCTTGCCCCGGCTGATCGGTGGCGACGCTGGCGCCGGCCTGGCTGACGAACAGACCGGGTACGCCAGCAGCGGCGTCCTGTGGTTCTGGATCGCCGCCACCGAGCTGGTCGTGCTGGTGATCGTCGTGCTGGTGCTGCGGTGGGGTCTGGCGCAATGGGGTCCCGGCCGGATTCAGGGCATGGCGTCCCCGAGCGAAGCCGAACAGCTTCTCGGCCTGTCACGGCTGCGTCGTAACGCACCGATCATCCGACCCGATCTGTATGCAAAGAAGGGAACATCGTGACCACCTTTGATCCCACACAGGTCGGGTGGCGGCTCGGAGCCGCCTCCGAACCACGCACCAGGCACGACCTGTGGGTTCCGTGGGACCGCACCACCGGCGTCATCGGGCCTCAGGGATCCGGAAAGACGCTCGACCTGCTCGTCCCGGCCCTGCTGAGGGCGCCAGGGGCAGCGCTGGTGACCTTGACCAAGGTCGACGACCTGCTTCTGACGATCGATGCCCGCGGCAGCGATGGTCGCCCATGCGTGGTGCTCGATCCCTTCGGTCTGGCTCCCGGGATGCCTGAGCTCGTCTGGGACCCGATCGCCGGATGCGTCGACCCCATGGTTGCCGAGCGACGCGCGAAAGCGTTCACTGCCGGAACAGTCAAGGGCGCCGTCGCAGGCGGCCATGGCGACGACGCGGCCCGCTTCTACGCAGCCGAGGCGTCCAAGGTCGTACAGGCGTTCTTCCACGCCGCCGCGCTGGCCGGGCACGGTCTCGAGGAGGTCCTGCGCTGGGTCGCGAACCCCCGCGCTGCTACCGAGCCCACGGAGATTCTGCGCGAGCACCCGCACGCCGCCCCGTTCTGGCACGGCCTCCTGCACGGAGCACTGCGGGGGGACGACCGAACCGCCGGCAACACCATCACCACGGTCCAGCAGGCATTGAGCCTGTTCTTCCAAGCCGACATCAGACGCCGCTGCGTCCCCTCCAAGGGCCGCCACGCAACGAACATCGCCGACGTCATCGCTCGCAGAGGCACCATCTATCTGCTTGGCCGCGAAGACCCGTACGCCAGCGCCTCGCCGCTGATGACCGCGGTGGCCGAGCACGTCCTCGACACCGCCCTTGCCGCCGCCAACGAGTCCGTATACGGGCGCTTGTGCCCGCCGATGCTTGCCTGCCTGGACGAGCTGCCCTCCACGGCACCTCTGCCGACCCTGCGCACCAGGATGGCGAACGAGCGCGCGCTCGGGCTCTCCTTCATATATGCCGCCCAGACGTGGCGGCAGCTGTCAGCCATCTTCGGCGAGCAAGAAGCACGAGCACTGTTCGGTCTGACCAACGTGCTGTGCATGTTCGGAGGTTCCAAGGACGTGGCCTTCAACCAGGAGATCTCCGACCTACTCGGCCCCGTACGGGTGACCCGGCAGACCTGGCAAAGCGGCACCAAGGCCGGCCGCACTGCCAGTGCCGAAGACATCCCCATACTCACTGGGGCAGAAGTGCGCCAGCTCGAGGAACGACACGCGCTCGTGGTCGCAGAGAACGGCAAACCGATGATCGCCAAACTCGCTCGCGCCATCGACGGCAGGCCCGGCGACAAGCTGCTCGAGGCTCAGGCGGCAGCAAGGCGCCGAGTCGACGCCGGCCGAATCTGCGTGGTCGACCCGCAAGCACGAGCAACCGCAGCCCTGGTCGAATCACAACGCCGCGGCCTCACCGGATAGTCGGCATAGTGGATCCCCAACGCCGAACCGACCCGATCCCTCTGGTCCAGCCCTTCCCCCAGCCCGGACCTCAGCTGCAGCTGGCTTACCGCGAACTCGACCTCGCAGCCAACGGCACCGACGAGCAACGGGCAGCACTCGGCACCATCGGGGACTTGCCCAGGCCATGGGTGCCAGCAACCTGCACCAAGCCCCAACTGCGGGCCGAGCTGTGGAACTGGCTCGACGCCGTGGTGGTCTGGCTCAACCACGAACTGGTCTTCGACACCATCGACGTAATCCCGGCGTGCTGGCCGCAACACCCCCACCTCGTACACGAGCTCGCAGTCCTCGCGGACCTGCGGCGCCGCGCCGAGCGTTCTTTGATCAGCAACGACCTCGAGGAATGGCACCGCTACGCACTGCCGACGTTCCTTGAGCGAATGCGCCACCGGATCGCCGAGCACTGCAACGATGACCACCCCACCGTGTGGCCATCAGCGGGACGCTTCAGCCGACATCTTGACGACGAGGGGGCGATTCCTCGCCAACGCGTCTTCGCGGACGACCTCATAGTCACCCGCAGCACCATGGCCCTGGACGCGGGCAACCTGGGTAGCGGCCCACGCCTGCGGGTTGTAGATACGGATAGCGGCGAGATCCTCGACTGAGCGAGGGAGTGCCCAGCTGATTCGATCAGGGCGATCCGCCGACTAGAACCCACATGCAAAGCGCCCACTTGGACGCGGGTCCTAGCGGCTCCCTTCTGTTGTCAAGACGCCGCTGAGAGCGTGTTCTCTGTTGGAGTCTTTCGCCGGCGGGCGGCCGGTTGTAGCGTCGGTTCCGCGGGTCCGGGAAGTGGCTGATCCGAAGTGTCGATGTGCGGGGGCAGGTCGACCGCGCTGGATTCTTGAGACGCCCCGCAGTGCCCTCCCGGACTCGCACTGGCGTCCGTTCTTGCGGAGCGCTCGGCGTCGTCGATGAGTTGTCGGTAGATGACGTCGGAGATTCGGCGCTTGAGGCAGCGCATAGCTTCAAGGGACTTCTTGCCCTCGGCTCGTTTGCGTCGGTAATAGGCGCGGCCGTCGGTGTCCAGGCGGAGCTGGGTGACTGCGGCGATGTGGATCATGTGGTTCATCCGCCGGTTCCCAGCCCTTGAGAGCCGTGGCGGTTCTGCTCACCCGAGGACGCGTCCAGTGGCGCGGTGCCGGTCCAGGACGCGAATCGGTTGCGGTCAGCGAACCGTGTCACGTCGCCGACGTCGGCCAGGATTCGGGCGGCCACGACCGGGCCGACACCGTGCAGATCCATGAGCGTGGAGCCGCGGGCGAGCACGATGGCTTTGAGCTCGGCGGTGGCCTTCTTGATCTTCGTTTCGACAGCGATCAGTTCGGCGAGCTCATCGGCTGCGATGCGACGCCGGGTTTTGCCAGCGATGTCACGCGGGCGGACGGTGGCCAGCATGGCCTTGGCCTGGCCGGTGGTGAGGTCGCGTTTTGCCTGGCCAGGGAGTAGCTCAGCCAGCAGCGCCTGCAGACGGTCGACGGTTTGGACCCGGCGTCGGGTGAGTGCTTCTCGTCGGTCGGTAAGCATTCGCAGCGCCTCCAGTTCACCGTCGACTTGCAGCACCCGCAGGGTCTGGGTGCGGACCGCGACGATCGCGATGGAGTGCGCATCGAGGGCATCGGTCTTGCGGTTGTGTCCGGTGTCGAACAGTCGAATCCGGGCCGCGAGCTTCGCCGGCACGTCGACGACACGCTCGCCAGCTTCGAGCAGGCGTTGAGCCAGCGGGCGTCCGACACCGTTGGCGCCTTCGACCGCCCAGACTCTGTCGGGCCAGGTCTTCGCATAGGCCCGCATGGCCTTATAGCCGGCCTGGTCGGTGGTGAACGGACCAGAGCCAAGCATCTGCTCCTGGTTGTCGACGACCTCGATCGTGGCCGACAGCTTGTGGGATCGACCCCGATGATGACCTGTTCCACGTGCTTCTCCCGCCTGTGCTCGTTCCGATAGGGACGGCGAGGTGGGCATTGCTACTACGAGCAGGGCAGTCCCTTCTTGAGCCACGCCTCGTCAGCGGTGCCCGACGGGCAGCAGACCGAAAGTGAGCCACACCCGCAACCGGGTGGGCAGCCCAATAGAGAGCGAACCCGCCGAGCACCTAGGCCGAGTCTGGCCAGACGCCGGCCCTGAGGGAATCCTCTAGTAGCCCAGAATGACGCAGTGGCATGCGTCCAGGATGACGCGAAGACGTCCTCGTTCAACACAAGACCGCACTACTCGCGGGAAACCTTGGTGTCCGCTCGCAGTCGTCGATTGTCCGATCGGAGCACGAACCTAACGTGGCGGCGGTCCTGCGACGGAAATCTGCAAACCCCAAACGCGACAGACTGACCCTAGATTCGATCTACTGTGTCCTCATGCCACGCGAAGGAACGCAAGAAGACGGACGCGACGGCGTCGCACTCACAAAGCGTTGGTTGGAAGCCACGACCTTCGTCGAGTTTCCGTGGAACTCCTACGAGAACGAAGAGATGTGTTACGTCGACCACCTGAGCAAGAAGGGCGACGCCTTCAAATGCTTCGATCTCGTGGGCAATTTCCTTGGGGACGATCGGCAGCCGATCGTGGTCGAAAATAAGGCTGTCAATACAGACAACGGCTTGTACGCGGAGTTCCTGGAGTTCGTGGCGATCGCCTACAGCTCAACAGTGCTCGAAATTGAGAAGTACAAGAAGGACAAGGCTCGCGAGTTCATGTGGGTCACTACGCTTCCGTTCAATCTGGAAAACTGGCCAAAGTTTCATACTGCGGCTCAGGTGCTCAAAGGCCTGACGAAGTACCCCGAATACTTAGATGGCCGAGAAATCGACCCGTTGATGGCACAACAGGTTGCTGACCGAATCTGGGTTCTCGTCCTCAATATCAAGCAGGAGCGTCTCAGCCTCACTCACGAGGAGTTGATGGACGTTTACCGCGTCATTCCCAGAAAGAAGTCAACGCTATGAGTACTTTCGAGGAAGAGCTTCAGGCCGCTACTGACACCCGAATCCCTGCCGACTTCATTTCCGGTGTTAAACGTGTAGTGCAACAACGGCTCACATCGCTAGATCCCACCCTCCGCCTGGAAGACACCCAATACTTCAATCACAGCGCTATACCTGACTTCGTGGCGACCTGGCCCGGAGAAAAGGACAGCCGCCCGATCTATCTGCGTGATTCGTACGAAGCGGTGCGGGCCAGCCAAGACGCAACGGTTCTAGCTGCAAAGGAACCGGTTGTGCTTGCGCTGCACGTGCAGGGCACTAGACCGGATCTTCAAACAAACTCCAATGAAGGGCGAGCGGGCCAGGTCCTCGTCACCGACTCAGCGGCGGTTGACGTCGTTCGGGCTGACCCCGATGCGGACTCGCCCTTGGGCGAACTTGTGCGAGCCAACTTCATCCGCGGAGGCAGGGGCTTGATCGATGAGCCGCGTGCATCGAGCCTTGTCCAACTCGAGAGAGTGCCAGATGGGGGGCAGCCACGGGACAACGAGCGCACCACGGCGCTAATCGGTGACTCATTCTCATCCGACGCGGCAACTCGAATTGTCCGCACGGCCCAGTTGATTGCTTTGGCTGGGACGCCTGACCTGAACGCTGACCAAATCGCCCAGACATCGGAACTGGTCCAGGGGCGCCTCTCCTTAGCCGAACTGAAGCACCTGCTGCCGTGGCTGCTCCAGCAGCGACGTGGCGCAAGTGAGACCTTCTGGCGTCACGTGGGATCCATGATGCGATTCGAAGACCTCGAATCCATCCGCTCGGAACTGCGCGAACTTGACCTGACACCTGTCATCGTTGCGAATGCCGCCCATTGGACAGCCAAGCGCGCCTATATCGGGGTCTCGTTGCCGATAGCGGGAGGTGAGGACCTCGAAGCGCGCAGAGAATACTGGTCTTTCGTTGACGGTGCTCTTGGTATTGATTTCGGTGAGCAGCGGTTGTCGATCGCTCATCTCGGCACGATGCTGAAACCACGGAAAGGAACGGCATCAATTCCTTGGAGCAGACTGAGCCCGGCGCTGTCCGGCTTCCAAATTGCTGCGGTCGAGTTGAAGGGAATTCGTCGTTCGGTCACGGTGACAGCCGAACAGAGCGACGACATCGCTGAGGACGTCCGAGATGTGACGGAGTCCCTTGACGACCACTACAGCGTCACAAGAGTTGACCTGCGATTCGCGAAACCTGATCAGGATGGAACGACCGACGCAGAGGTGCAGTTTGAGAATGAACTTGTCGTCGGTGACCACGGCGTTGCGATTCGCGACACGGTCCGGACCGCGCTTTCCGTGCTGAACCTTGGCGCTGTGCCTGACAATGACCTTCCCGAGACCCTGCGGGCAACGCTCTGAAAGGATACGAGGGCGGCGCACGAACCCAGACGGACTTCTAACGCTCCCGGTAGAACGCCGCGGCGATTCGGACCCGACAAGATGCATGCAGCCGACTGCAACTTCGAGCAATGGCGGCCCCGCGCTCGAACATTAGTCGTAGAGTCAGCTGGGTGACAGCGCCTTCCAAATTCGAAAACTGGCTGGCGCACGGCTGGGGAATTCAGGTCGATACACCTACCCAGCTCCTCAAACTGATCAGCCGCATCGCTTTGCTTGAACAGGGGCGCACGTATGCCTGGCGGGGACAGAACGACGCCTCTTGGGATTTAAGTGCGTCGCTCTTCCGGGAGATTCGCGCTGAGGGTGGTGAGGTGACTGAGGAACGGGTGCGGAATCGGGAGCTTGCGATCCTCGGTGAGGCTAGAACTTGGGGGCTTGGACGGGACTTAGGTTCCTCAGCGACTGATATGCACATGCTCGCGGTCTTACAGCATCATGGCGTACCTACTCGCCTGGTTGACGTCACAGCCAATCCGATGACTGCACTCTGGTTCGCTACAGAAGAGCACAGACCATCCCAGGATGGATTCGTTCGGCGTAGCCCTGGAGTGATGTTTGCCATCGACGTGACCTCGACGATTTGGTACGAAACGTTTCAGCATATAGACGCGCAGACATGGGCTCACATGGAGAACCCACTCGTTGCCGGTTTCGCAAATGCTCTCGAGAAGTCCGCAAAGACACGACAGATGTTCAGGGCGTTTCCCGCCTTGCCCGACGACCGCATGAGGGCCCAAGAGGGATTCTTCTTAGGCAGTGCCATCCCGAAGCGGCACAAAGCACCGGGTGTCCTCGGTTTCAACCCCGTCGGGCCGGCTCCAGGAGCAGAAAAACTCGACAAACTTCTTGCTACGGAGAAAGGCCAAGGACGTCCAGACAGTCTGCCCTTCTGCGCGATAGTCATCCCGGCAGCCGTCAAAGACGCCCTGCGGAATCCGCTCAAACGAACATATAACCGCCGGCGGCGAGTGCTTTTTCCCGATGTGGACGGGTTCAGGGACGCTTTACTGCGCAACCAATTGGACTAGCTGACAAGCGCGGCACCAGGCGGGCCGTCTAGCGTCATTTCGCCGCGGTCGCCGCGGTCGCCGCGTCTTCGTCCCCCGTGGACCTCCGTGGCAGCCAAATTAGGGCGACAATTGCGCGAGACGTTTCACGAGACTAATCACCGTCCGGCGATCGTTCGACGAAAGCGACTCGACGTCGCGTATGAGGCCGGGTGCCCACTCCGGCACGTCACTGCTTGCTTGTCGGTGATATGCGAGGGGGATGTATGAATCCTCGAGTTCGTTCCCCGACGGATCAAGCGTGACAAGGATGCGAGACTCAACCAAAGCGCTGAGCAAGCCGGGGCCGAGGTCGGAATGATCGTGTTCTCTGGACCTCAATAGTCCAGCAACGTGAGTACCGAGGTACTCAGCTGTGGGTCGAGCCAATTGCGGAAGCACTGCAGCAGCTGCCAGGTTCAGAGCTTGACCGCGCTGGATAGGAGACTTTAGGTTCGGTCGGACCAGCGTCAATAACGTCAAGGCGTCGCCGCGAAAGGGAACGGAACGCCCCGACTCCCAGCGTTCCACGGTCGCACGACCGAGTCGGCAAACTTCCGCGAATTCCGCCTGGCTCACACCCATGGAGCCCCTCAAACCCCGAACGACCGCTGGCCAGTCTGTAGGTATAGGCCACTCGGGATCGAAGTCAGTGTGATAGATCGCCGCGAAAAAGAACGACCCCTCGTCAGGGTCGGGCGACAGACTGGCCTCGTGATTCGCAACGTGGCTCAGGACGCTCCAAGGAGCTTGCTGCGCCTGGGGCGAGCCTGGAAACGTCGCGCATGCGGCGCGTGAAAATTCTGCGGCGAGTTCGTCGAAATCTGTTGACACCATCACACATTAAGTGATGGTGGTGCCATCGGTCTAATGATGGAACCCTTGCTAGGTGGACGGTCTTCGACGAAATCAGTCTCGCGCAGCACTAGGAGCGCGTATCGGCGAGTGCCGCTCACCGTCCACGCCCTTTGACGGACGAATTCGTAGAGCCATGCGGCGGTGCAAGTTGGTGGTCGACGAGGTTGCGCGATTGGTTCGAAGTCTCGCGGTCCTGACGTTTTCAGTTGTGTGCCTGGAGCAGCTCGTGAGATCGCTGTTTTAACCACTAAAAAGTCGCGTCTGGGCAATCGCCGGCCGGCCGCATAACGGGTCGGGTGAACTTGACGATTTCGTGCGGCTCCGCCCGCATCATTCCACCCCGTGCGGGACTGTCTTCTCGTTCACGACTGCGAGTGGGTTTGTTTCCGTCTTCCCCGTTGCACGCCTACGGACCGCAGCTGCGGGTCAGTTGCCGAGCTAGGTTGGCTAGTAAGCGAGCCAGAGGGGTGAGGATTATGACGCTGCAGGGCGAGTTCACGGACCATGTCGAGTTCGACCAAGACGAAACGATCCAGGGTTCCGTGACTGGAGGTGCGACCGTGCGACCAGGTCTCGCCCTGGTCGTCCAAGGACATCTCACTGGTGTCGTGATGATTGGCGAGGGCGCGACACTCACGATCCACGGTAGCTTCGGCGGCGACGTCCACCGCAACGATGGGCTCCTGCTTGTCGCGGGACTGATGACCGTTGACCCTCAGGACATTCCTGGGATGGTCACGTGCTTCGCGGGCACGTTGCTCACGACTGGCCCTGATGTTCTTCTACTGGGCGAGGACGGATCCCTGAACAAGATCGGGGGCGGCACGCATAGCAACGTCACAGTGAACGCGGGCACCGAGCACGCCTTCGTGTTCTCGAAGGAACAAGGAGCGTTCCTCCCGATTCGTGACTGAACGAGAGATCGACGCTTCAAGAGATAGGTTCTAGCAATGACAGAGTACGAGCACGACACCCGCGGGTTGGAAGAGCGGGTATTTGACGCGCTCAGCGAGATGCTAGACACGACAGGCGCTGAACTCGCGCCCGTGGTTGCTCCAGGTGCGGCCGTGCCAAGCCAATCCGAGATCGAAGCGCGACAGGCGGAGATCGCCGAAGACCGTAAAACGGTGCGGGCACATTGGAGCGCGGCTGGGGTTCGCCCCGACGGGCACCCACCCGCTTGCGTGGTGTGCGGCCAGGGCCAGCCGTGCGAGACGATTCGAGCGTTGGCACGCAAGTACGACGTTGCCTAGACGCCCTGCTGCGTCGCAGCACTTGCTCGAGGCATAGCTGACTGACGTCGATAGCGTCATGTCGCCGCCTTGGCTAGCACTGGGACGACGGAGAGCTGCGTCATTCCGCCGCCAGCGACCTACCGCCGAGGACCTACGTCAGGTCGCTTTGACGGCAAGATGTGCGAGCGCTGCTGCTCGGCCCTCCGACTGTCGGCAATTCTGGCTGACGGAGCCGACGCGTCCTCGTCAGGCAGGTAACCCACTAGTCGGTATCGCAGGTCCTGGGCTGGGGATTCGTCCAGCGGTGTGTGGTCCACGAGTTGGCAGGTGAGTTCGGGAACGTTGTGGCCGGCGTCGTGGACTTGTTGGAGCATGGCTGCTGTCGCTGGCCAGTCGCGTTGGCTGACTAGTCGGGGGTCCAAGCGCCTGGCCAACTTGGCCCACCTGACT
Organism: Aeromicrobium ginsengisoli; assembly: GCF_004134905.2. GTDB lineage: Bacteria > Actinomycetota > Actinomycetes > Propionibacteriales > Nocardioidaceae > Aeromicrobium > Aeromicrobium ginsengisoli. The sequence goes on from NZ_SDPQ02000002.1 coordinate 759,252, forward strand.
GCCGGTGAGACGTCGGTGGCTTGCTCGATTCGGGCGCGCACCTGGGAGGTATGGGCGAGTTGGTCGTTGCTGAACCGTCGCCGATCGCCGTTGAAACCCTTTGCTGCTTCGGCGACTGCCCGCTGGAGATCTCTTGGCTCGACGCCGATCCGCTCGGCCGCCGTGGCAATCGAGCCGGCCCACCGGTGGGCAGGTTGCGCCGCGACAACAGTGGCAGTTTCAGCAACCTGGTCACTGACAGTCGAGCCGTTGGCGATCCGCTCGTCGACAAGAGCGTTCGCTAGCGCGTCGGCTTGCTGCAGCGGAAGGAGGAGTGCCGCTGGGCCCGCTTCCTCGACGAGGCTGGCTGGGTCTTCGCCGGGTTTGAATTGTGCGAAGCGGGGCTCGATGAGGTGGGGGGTGATGAGCCAGTAGTCGCGTTCTGCTGCCATGAGTCCGGCGAGGTCGCCGTCGGTTGCCACGATGGGGTCGGCGCCGAACCGCGCTAGTTGGGCGGCTTGTTCGTGTGTCAAGGATGTGCCGAGCGGTGCGACGCCGAGGAATGCGCCGGCGGATGCGACGGTGACGGCGATGGCGTCGATGGGTCCTTCGACGAGGACGGGGATGGACCCATGGGCCATATGCTTGTCGGCCAACCCGTACAGCTGGGAGCCCTTGTGGAAGACGATTGTCTCGCTGGTGTTGAGGTACTTCGGGCCGGCTTTGGAGTCGTCGGTGGCGTCGGGGTGACGGCGGCCGACGAACCCGAGGACGTTCCCGTTGCTGATGACAGGGATCGTGGCTCGGTCACGGAACCGGTCGATCAGCCGCCCGGTTGATGCTGTTGTGGCGACGCCGGCGGCCAGCATCTCGTTGTCGGTGATGCCGTGGCGACGCAGGTGGTCGACCAGATTGGTCCACCCGGCCGGGGCGTAGCCGGGCCGGAACCGATCGTCGCCGGTGAGGTCTTGGCCGAGACGCTGCTGCAGGTGGGCCTGAGCCCAGGACCCGTCGAACTTGCCCTCGTAGTAGGAGGCTGTCAGGTCGTTGATCTGCAGGATGCGGTCGCCGCTGGTGGGGGAGTGGTCCCACTGGTAGCTGCGCTCGAGCATGCGCGCAATGTCCGCGTCGCTGGGCTCCAGAGGGTCTAGGAGGTCGCGGTCGAACGCCACACGCGCCAGGTCGTCGGGATCATCCAGCTGCGGCGATTGTTCGGCGAACGGGTCGAATGTGAGCGCCTCGTCGAGGTCCTCGGGCGGAGCGTCGTACTCGTACGGGTCGTCTTCGGGGGGAGGGTCGGTGACGATCGCGATCCGCCACACCATTGCCTGGGCGAGGTCGACATTGTCGACGTCCGCGGTGGCCGCGACGTCCAACAGGTCCGACACGGCCCAGCCACGCCCGGTGGCGTGCTCGATCGACGCCACAAGGGTGGGCCACCACGGGCTGCCGGTGACGCGGCAGGCACCTTCGGTGCCGAGGGTGTCGATGAGCAGGTCTGACCAGTTGGCCGTGACGTGTCCGTCGTGCCCGGTGGCCTCGGTGGCCACGGTGGGGGAGAGGTGGCGGCTGATGCGCCACCACATCGCAGCGGCGACGTGATCGTCCGGCAAAGGCCCCTCGCCGGCGGCGGTGCGGAACAGGCTGGCTGCGTCGACGCCGGACCGGCTGATCGCCGCCAGCCGTTCGGCCAACAGGGGGGTGAAGGAGTCCCTGCGTGGGTGCAGCTTGTCGATGATCGGACCCCATTCGGACAGCGCCGGAGCCTTGCCGGCGTTCACGCGCTCCTCAAGACGACGCTGATAGACAGCGGGTGCCTTTTGTATCTGGGGGGCGCCGGTCGGGCGCCGATCGGTCGAGTCGACGCCGATGGCCGCTCGCCACATGGCGACGTCCGCCAGCACGTCCTCGGCTGGCCGGGCACCGCCCTGGCGCGCCCAGGCGGGGGTATCGGCAGTCGCGATGGTTGCCCGCACCTCGGTAGCCAGGTCCTCGACTTGGGCAGCCCGCTGGGTCAGATTCGGACCCCAGTTCGGATCGTTGAGCAGCGACTCTGGGACTGCTGGCATCCACGGCAGGGGACCGGATTGGGCGCCGCGCAGGCCGGTGGGGTCGAGCCTCCAGTCCAAGATCGCGGCACGGTCCTGGACGCCGTCGAGGTCCCGCTCAGCGACTGCGGCGGCGAGGTCTCGGCCGGCGTCGTGTCCTTGGGCTTGGACGAGGATGAGGTGGGAGCGCAGTGCTGGCCAAGCGGGTTCGTCGCTGATACCGGGCACGAGAGTTTCGGCGGTCTGCTCGAGCAACGTGACCCGGTCGGCGCCGATCACCTCTTCTGCCCCCTGGTAGAGGGAGTCGAGGTAGCGGGTGGCCGCTTGGGTCAACTTGGTGGCCGGTGAGGCGGCCTCGCGGGCCATCGTGGTGGCCGACATCGGGGAACCGTCCCGGGCAAGGATGTCCTCGAGGATGTCGGTCGCGGTCTGCGGACGGATCGTTTCGGGTCGGATCAGGTTGTGCGGGTCGCCGTCGCTGGCGGTCACCAAATAGACGTGGTTGGCGTACCGACCGCGAGTCATCATCGTGTAAAGCTGCTGCCTGGTCTCACCGCCCGTGGCCAAACCGTGCATGGTGTCGACGGAGACTCCTTGCGCGGTGTGCACGGTCGAGGCGTAACCCAGTTCGGTGTGTTCGGCCACGTACGACGCGGGCAGCGTCACCCGAAGACCACTGTCGGCGCGTCGCACGTTGAGGCACCCGTTCTCGACGGAGACCACGTGCCAACGGTCTCCATTCTTGACCCAGTCGGTCGCCGAGACCCGCAGCTTCCGGTCGTTGTTGCGAGTGATCACCACGTCACCGGCTGACGCTGCGTTGCCGTCCGCCAACCGCACCGCAGGTCCAATGTCTGTCGCGCCGGCCAGCCGGGCAGTCCGGGCCCGGGCATTGAGTTCCTGCACCAGATCGCGGGTCGGTGCCAGCATGATCGAATCGCGACCAACCTCCCGGTCGCACCTCCAGCCGTCGAACACGCCGTCGATCAGGGTCGCCAGGTCTCCCACGTCGACACGCTCGTTGTCGAGGTAGAAGCCGATGGATTCGGAAAGTCCTTGGCGCATCGCCAGTGTCGCGGCACCCTCGGCAGGATCGGCGAATCGCATCAGCTCACTCAGTCGGAGCGAACCGTGCTGGGCGTCGATGTCCCGCAGCACGCCGCCGGCGCCAATGGCAGCAAGCTGCTGGTCGTCGCCGATCAAGCGCATCGATGCGCCGCGCTCCAGAATGAATCGGATGGCAGCGTCCAGCGTGAGGGTGTCGGCCATCCCGGCCTCGTCGATCAACACCATCGTGCCTGCGTCAATCCGGCCCGGGAGCTGCGCCATGTCGCCGTGTCCAATGGCGTGGATGAGCTTGGCCAACGTGTCGGTGGTCGCGCCAGTCTGATCCCGCAGCGCCGATGCCGCGGCCGCCGATGGGGCCAGTCCCACGACGTTGCCGCCGGAAGTTTCCCATGCGCGGGTGAGCACGCTCATCGCGGTGGTCTTGCCCGTGCCGGCGGCCGCGATCCCCAGTTGTATCCGCGCGCCACTGGTAGCCATACCGCGGACCAGTGCGGCCTGGCCGGGGTTGAGTTCGGTGCCGTTAGCGCCGCCTTCCACCAGAGCAACCTCGACTGCCTCCGGAGTGATTCGGCGGCCATCGAATCGGCCGGCGTCGGCCACGATTCGCTGCTCCGCATCAAGCACCGAGGCGCTGGTAAACAAATCGCTGCCGGCGAGGTGGTAGACGCTCGAGCCGTCGACACGGCGCAACGATTCGGGATCGACGAGCGCGTCTCGATCCGTGGCCAGCAAGACTGAGCGCTCCATTGCTGCATCGACTAGAAGGTCCACGATCCCCTCGACTTGATCGGCTGCGACGTCGGCGCCGCGCACCTGTCGTTGCGCTTCGGCGCGTACGTGCCACACCTGCCAGGTCGAGCGTCGCTGCTCGACCTGTCGAACCACCTCGCCACCGGTTTCCGCGATCCAGTCAGCCGTCGGGCGAACGCCTGCCGGCTCTCGCCGCGACAGCGCGCCGCGGACCATGCTGTCGACCGCAGCGGCGCCGCCAAGAGCGTCGTCCGCCTGGTCACGCCACACCTGCCGTTGTTCCTCCAGGGACCTCGGTTCATGCTTGGCCTGGCGGGTTTCGAGCGTGGCTTGCTGTGCCAGTCCGATCGCTTCAACCGGGCTGGGCGGGCGCCCCTGCCGGTCCTGAAAGTCCGTGGCCAGCTCTGTTCGACGGACCTCGATGCTGGCCCGCCGCGACGACCACAACTGGTTCAAGGCGGGATCGACGCCGCGGATCTCGCGCACCGGACGTTTGCGCACGTGGGTGCCAGCCCGCTCGGAGAACCTCACGCCCAGCGATGCGCTGAGGTGACGTTCCAGAGCCGTGTTGTACGTTTCCGATGCGGTCACCTTGGCCTTGAACAGCACCCGCCCGTCGATCGCCAACCACTTGCCGCCCAGCGTCTGCACTTTGTTGGCTATGGCCAGGTGTGTGTGCAGATCGGGGTCACCGGCGCGCGAATCACGGTGAGTAAATGCAGTCGCTACCAACCCGGTGACGTCGACCTGCCGGGCACCGTTCGTGCCTTCGCGCGTGAACAGAGCGTGCGTTTCCAAGAACCTCAACGCGTCATTGACCGCTGCTTGGTGTGCCAGTTCGATCCTCGCTGCTGTGTCCGGGTCGGCAACTGCCCACAGGGTCGACACACTCTTGACCGGCGAGAACGTCAGGTCATAGCCGGCCACAGCGGTCGTCTTGGGCCGGGTGTGCTTGGCCACCGTGGCGGAGAGTTCACGAGCGCCGTCCGGTTCACGGCCGTACTCGTCCCTGAAGAATTCTCTCGCCACCTCCGTGCGGACCTTGGCTCGATCCTCGACGCTGACGGCGGCATCGCGTGGAAGACCAGCCGTGACATTGAGATCCTCGACCCTTCTAGCGACCTCGACCCGGTACGACGAAACGTCGGCGTTGAACACCTTGAACGGGGTGCCCAGTCGTTGCGCCCGCTTGACTTCTGCCTCGCTCGCGCCCGCCTCGAGCTGGCTCAGCCGTTGGTCCGACAACGGGTGGAACCCGTACGCGAACAACGCCTGCATCTGCTCGGCCGTGACGACGTCTCCAGCGTCGATCCCCTCGATCCCCACCAGGCCAGAACCCACCCACACGCCGGGGGTCTCGCCCTTCTCGGTGTAATACGCCGCCAGCGACGTGTGACCCTTCTCCGTCGAGTCCTGCGCAGCCACCTGCCGGGTCAGGTAGTCGTACCCAGACCCGGCCGTCAGCTTGTGCAGCGACATCGTCACGTAACTACAAGGCCGTCAAACCTCCATCGAGAGGCCAGTGGTTCAGGATTCAACTACCGGAAATGCACCAGGTGTGTGGAAGTTGGTTGGCCGGATTTCTCAGCGGGAACGTCTGTGACTTTGTGCGGGCTTTGAGACCAGCAGTGTGAATTCGATAGCAACCTGTTCGGGTGCAGGCTCGGGTCGTAGTCGGGCTGTGGAAGACGGCGTCGAGCATCGCGTTGAATCCGACGATGTGGATGCCGCCTTGTTCGGACAGCAGGTCGGGTACGGTCGCGGGAGCGAATCGGATCGGTAGGCAGGTGCCACCGGCGATGTGCACGCTCAGGAAGCCGTCGACGACGCCGACGTGAAAGCCGGCAGCATTCGGATGAATCCGGGGCCTCACGAAGCGACGTTCGGCCTACTCCGGGTCAATTCCCGAGCTCACCGCCAGTGCGGTAGATGGGGTGTCCGGCCTGGGGCCGGGCGACGTACTACGCCAAGCGAGTGCTGAACCAGGCAGCGATCTGCGCCCGCGAGTGGAAACCGAGCTTGAGGAGGATGTTCTCCACATGCGTCTCTGCGGTGCGGGGGGAGATGAACAGCGTGCTGGCGATCTCGCGGTTACTCATTCCCTGCGTAACGAGTTGAGCTACCTCGTGCTCGCGTCTGGTCAGAAGGGTGGGGGTCGACGCCATCTCGTTCTTGCTCGTCGGCGCATCGGAACGTGGACGGGTCTTGCCGAGGGCGTAGTCGGCCGCCGCCAGGGGGCCGAGCGCCGCCCCCACCTGGCGCAGGTCCCCGAAACCGTCACTCAGCGTCTGGCGCAAGGAGGCTTCGCATGCTTTGTGGAGCGACGATAGCCCGGGAGAGGCTCCGATCGAGCTGCCCATCAAGTCCCACAGCGCGTCGGCTGCACCGAGCAGGGTGGCTGCTGCCGAGGGTGAAATGCCGGCCTGGCACCACGCGAGGGCTTCGAAGCAGAGAGCGGACAGAAGTCGGTCGTCGATGAGTCGATTGACCTCGAGGGCTTCGCGTACCAACCGGACAGCTTCTGGGTCGTCCCCCCGCTGCCAAGCGACCAAGCCGGCGAACCACAGCCCGTACGAGCGGCACCACGACTCGCCGGTCCGGGAGCAGAGGGCTAGGCACTCCTCCAAGGTCACTGTCGCTTGTTCGAGTTGTCCGCCCAATCCATAGCTCTGGCCGAGCAAGGCCAGGGTCTCCGCCCGCTCGCGCTCGCAGCTTTGTTCCAGTCCGTCCAGTGCTTCGACGTACAGGGTGACAGAGCGCTCGAAGTCGCCAAGGAATGTGACGTGAAGGCCTTCGGCCTGGGTCACGAGCCACGTGCTGGCGGGATCGAGCGCCTGCGCGAGCTGACGAGCCTCCCTCACCCCTTCTGCGGCCTCGGCATGGTCGCCCTGCAAGGCTGCCAGCCAGACCGCGGCGCAGAGACCGTGCATCCGGGTCATGCCTCCCTGCGGCGCCATAGGCAGGAAGCGGTGGAGCCACCCGCGCATCTCGGTGAATGTGCCGCGAATAATCGCGAAGTTCCTCAAGCGCGCCGCCATTTCGAGGCCGGTCTCGGCTTCGTCGGCTTGTCGCCAGCAGGTCGTCAGGGCCTCGCGGAGGTTCTGCTCCTCGCGCCTGAGCTGGTCGACCACGAGGGCCTGACGCGAGCTCATCCAGTCGTCCTCGCTGGTTGCCAGAAGGTCAGCGCACCAGTCGCGGTGCCAGAGCTGGGTTTCGGCCAGTCGGCCGGACTCGGTCAGCTGCGCGGAACCGAACTGCCTGATCACCTCGATCATCCGGTAGCGCGCGTGTCGCTCGCTGTTCTCGACCGTGAGGATTGACTTGTCCACCAGCGACTGGACGTGCTCGACGACCGCCTCGGCAAGGTCTGGATCGGCGCGAGCGGCGACGTACCGAATGGCCGGCATCTCCATGCCACCGGCGAACACCGACAGCAGCGCCCAGAGCTGACGCTCTTCGGCGGAGCACAGGTCGTGGCTCCACGCCAGGCAGGCCGACATCGCGCTTTGCCGGGCTGGTGCGCCGCGAGTGCCGACGTCCAAGGCCTGCCACCGGTCCTGCAACTGTTCGAGCAGGTCGTCCGGGGAAAGCGCTCGGAGCCTTACCGCGGCGAGCTCCAGGGCAAGAGGTACGCCATCGAGCACCCGGCATACCTCGATGATCGCGGCGATGTTGTGCTCCGAGACCTCGAACTCGGGAGCGAGTCGCGTCGCGCGGTCCGCAAGGAGGCGCACGGCGTCGTACTCCTGCGCGACTCCCACCCCCTCGGCTCCTGAGGGGGGGACCATGAGGGGCTCGACGCGCCATACGAACTCCCCATCGACCCGCAATGCCTCTCTGCTCGTGGCCAGGACGTGGAGCCGTGGGCATGAGCGCAGGAGAATCGCGACGAGGCTGGCGCAGTCATCGATCACGTGCTCGCAGTTGTCGAGCACCAGCAACAGCTCGCGTGGGCGGAGGAACCCGGCCAGCTCGGGGACGCTGATCGGCCCGGCATGGTCATGGATCTGGAGGGCGGAGGCAGTGGCTTCGGCAATGAGCGAGGCGTCGGAGAGGTCGCCGAGGCTCACGAAGCACACGCCATCGGGGTAGGCGCGCTCCAACTGGCGAGCCAGCTGCACGGCGAGCCGCGTCTTGCCGATGCCGCCGAACCCGGTCAGCATCACCAGGCGTGAGGCCGACAGCATCCGGCGCACTTCGCCGAGGTCACGTCTCCTTCCGACGAACTCCGTGACCTCTGCTGGGATCATCCGGCTCGAGTCCCGCACTGCGAGTCCCATGCCAACAGCGTAGGCCTGCTGGGGCCTCAGCGCCCCGGCATGAGAGCGATGTCCCGCTCGACGCTCATCGAGGCTGAACGCTCCGCGAGGCCGGTACCAAAGTCCGGCCAGTCGCCGGTCGAGCCAGCGCCGCAGGCGCCTACTGTTCTCAGAACCCTGAACTAAGCGGAGCGGGAGAGCGCGTCGGCGTAGTCACGGAGCGCGTCGGCGGCCACGCGGTGGCCGTGGACCGTGGGCGGGTACGGCTCCCAGTAGTGGACTCTCGCCGCTTCGGCCGCAGCGAGATCGTCCTCTTTGCGTGCAAGTTCGAAGAGTGCGCGGCACACGACGCTGGTGGGATCGGCGGGGACCGAATGGACAATGTTTCTCATGTCCTCGAATCTATGGATCTGACGAGTGGCGCAGCACCGGGGAACTACCGAGTTACCTACGTACTCCATGGCACGACCGCAACCTCTGTCGCCGTCGGCACAGCGTTGAAGGCGTGACGACTCCTACCTACCGGTTGAGGCACCGATGTGAGCTTGATCCAAGAGGGCCGTCGCGGTTGCGAGCGCCAGCCCTGGAGTTGCTTCGGATTGAACAACCGCGCGAGCCGAGGCCCCGTCGTGCACAATGGTCAGTTGCTTCGCCAACAGGTGGGGGTCTGTAGCGGAACCCGCCGTCACCGCCGCGCGGAAGTATTCGGTGAGGGTGTTGTGGAAGCCTCGGGCGACGAGCCGTGCTGGATGTTCCGGCGACTTGACCTCCATCGCGGCCGACACGTAAGGACATCCTCGGAACGACGGGTCCGCGATGACTTGTTCGAGGCGTTCGAAGACGTACAGGACGCGCTCGCGAGGGGTCAAAGCGCTGCCGGGCCTCGGGAACAGTGTTGCGAGGTAGCCAGGCACGCCGCGAGCCAGACTCGCAGCGAGGAGGTCATCCTTGCTGTCGAAGAACTGGTACATCGAGCGCTTCGACACACCTGCCGCTCGGCACAACGCGTCGACGCCGACGTTGACGCCGTCGGTATAGAACAACTCGGCCGCGGCATCAAGAAGGCGCGTTTGAGTGGGTGAGATCTCGTCGGCGGCAACTGCGGGCATGTATCGATCCTAAGAGTCGACTTGAAAAATGTAAACTGATCGGTTTACGCTGAGTAAACCGATCAGTTTCTATTGATTCTTCAGGAGCAGACAATGACCACGACGCCCGCACTCACCACTTCCTCAGGCGACCTCCCATCGAGCATTCCCGCAGCCACCCGGGCGTGGTTCTTGGAGCAGCGCCCGACCGGCCAGCCCACGACTTCTGACTTCGCGATAAGGGAAGTTCCGCTGGCGGATCTGGAGGACGGGCAAATTCTGGTCGTGAATGAGTTCCTCTCGGTGGACCCGTACATGCGGGGGCGGATGAGCGCGAAGAAGTCCTACATCGACCCCTACGAGGTTGGGGCCGCGATGGACGGGCCTGCTGTTGGTCGGGTGCTCGCCTCCCGCGCTGATGGGTTCCGGGCCGGCGACCACGTGTTCCATGGCCTCGGATGGCGTGAGCACGCCGTCCTCGATGCCGCAGCTGTGTTCAAGGTCGACCCCACTCTCGCCCCGCTGTCGACTTACCTGGGTGTGCTCGGAGTCACCGGGGTGACCGCATACATCGGCATCGAACGGTTCGCCGAGATCTCCGATGGTGAAACCGTCTACGTCTCCGGTGCCGCCGGCGCTGTGGGAAGCGTCGCTGGTCAGATCGCTAAGCTCAAAGGTGCCGGACGGGTCATCGGTAGCGCCGGCTCCGACGAGAAGGTCGCACAGCTCGTCGAGCAGTTTGGATTCGACGCGGCCTTCAACTACAAGACCCGCCCCATCGCCGAGCAGCTCGCGGAGGCTGCCCCAGAAGGCATCGACGTCTTCTTTGACAACGTCGGTGGGGAGGCTCTGGAAGCGGCGATCGGCGCGCTTAACATCCACGCCCGTGTGGTCCTAAGCGGCATGGTTTCCCAGTACAACGATGAACCGGTCACCGGGCCCCGCAACCTCTGGAACCTATCAGTCACCCGCTCCAAGCTTGTGACCTTCATGGTCACGGAAGAGCTGGACCTCCAGCCTCGATTCCTCGAGGAAGCCGCCGGCTGGCTTGCCACCGGCGAGCTCCGTTCGCAGGAAACCACCGTCGAAGGGTTCGAGAACACACTCGACGCGTACTTCGCGATGATGCGCGGAGAGAACACGGGGAAGATGATCGTCAGGCTCTGACAGCGTGAACCGGGGTTCGGCTCCCCAAAATGGGCTCGTGGTGGCGTTCGGCGGACCTGCGGGGACGTCGACCGATGACGAACGGGACGGGGCGGCTGGCCGGCATGTGTCGAGGCGGACATCGCGCGCCGGGTGTGGTCGGTAGTAGTATGATCGTACTGTTATGGACCCGATGTGCGACCAGGAGAAGACATGACCAGCCTGACCGATCAGACCGTCCTTGTGACCGGCGCCAACCGTGGCGTGGGACGAGAGTTCGTCCGCCAGCTTCTGGACCGAGGCGTCGCGAAGGTCTATGCAGGTGCTCGCAACCCTCGGTCGATCACGGTGACGGACCCGCGGGTCGAGCCCCTCCAACTCGATGTGACCGATGCCCAGTCCGTCGCGCAGGCGGCTGAGATCGCGGGTGACGTCAGCATTGTGATCAACAACGCCGGCATCTCACTGGTGGCTCAGATCCTCAGTGCCGATGACTCGACCCTGCGGCAGGAGCTCGAGGTCAATTTGTTCGGCCCGCTGGCGGTGACTTCGGCGTTCGTGGATGGCGTGGTCGAGCGCTCCGGTGCCGTCGTCAATGTCGCCTCGGTCATGTCCTGGGTCGCGCTCGGGGGCAGCTACAGCGCCTCCAAGGCGGCGCTGTGGTCGGCGACCGACTCGATGCGAGTCGAGCTCGCGCCCCGCGGCGTCCAGGTCGTCGGTGTCTACATGGGATATGTCGACACGGACATGACCGCAGGAGTCGACGCACCGAAGGTTTCGGTCGACGATGTCGTCCTCCAGGTGCTGGATGGCCTCGAGGCCGGAGACAGCGAGATCCTCGTCGACGAGGCGGCGCGTCAGGTGCGCGCTGGCCTCCACCTCCCGGTCCGGGAGCGCTACGAAGCCATCATCGCGGCCAACAGCTGATGCAGGATGACTCCATGACCACGATCGAGGGCAGTTCCGTCCTGGTCACCGGTGCCAACCGCGGGTTGGGGAGTCACTTCGTCGCCCAACTGCTGGAGCGAGGTGCGTCCCGGGTCTATGCGACCGCGCGCGATCCGCTGAAGATCGACTTGAACGATCCCCGCGTGATCCCTCTTCAGCTCGACGTCACGGTTGCGGAGCAGATCCGCGCCGCCGCCGCAGTTGCCGAAGGTGTCGACGTGGTCGTGAACAACGCCGGGATCGCCAGTTGGACGTCCGTGCTCGAGCCGGGTGCGGCTACCTTGCGGCGGGAGATCGAGACGAACCTGATGGGTACGCTGGCGGTGACGCGCGCCTTCGCCGAGAGCCTGAAGGCCCGGCAGGGCGCGGTCGTGAACATCGTGTCGGTTTCGGCATGGATTGGATTGGCACGCACGTACGGGGTGTCCAAGGCGGCGCTCTGGTCGGCCACCGACTCGCTTCGGCTTGAGTTCGCGCCCCACGGAGTGCAGGTGCTCGGCGTGTACTCGGCGCAGATCGACACCGACCTGACTGCTGGCTCGGACGTTCCCAAGAGTCATCCTGCCGACGTCGTGCGGCAGGTGCTCGACGGGCTCGAGGCCGGCGACGATGAGGTGCTGCCGGACGAGCTGACCCGCGCGGTGCGCCACACCTTCCCGCTGAGCGCGGACGAGAGGGCCGCGATCTTCGGGTCGCACGCCGAGTGACGGCCTGACCGCTCATGTTCGCGTCGTTTACTCAGCAGACGGTGTATGGCGAGATCGGGATCAACACCGTCATCGGCGGTAGCGGTGATCCCGTGCTCTTGCTGCACGGCTATCCGCAGAACCTGGCGATGTGGGCGCGGGTCGCGCCGGCGCTCGCCGCCGACCACACCGTCGTGTGCACCGACCTTCGCGGCTACGGCGACTCGGACAAACCCGCGCAGGGCCCGGATCTGGCCAACTACAGCTTCCGTAGCATGGCGCAGGACCAGGTGGACGTCATGCATGCCCTTGGCTTCGACCGCTTCCACGTCATCGGCCACGACCGTGGGGCGCGCACGGCCCATCGAATGGCATTGGATCACCCGAGCGCAGTGCGCTCGCTGGCGCTCCTGGACATCGTGCCTACATACGACATGTTCGACCGTGTCGACGCCATGACGGCACGCGCCTACTGGCACTGGTACTTCCTGCAACAGCCCGCTCCGTTCCCGGAGGAGATCATCGCCGCCGACCCCGACCACTTCTTCGAAGAATGTCTTGTCGGTTGGGGAGCCATGCGTCTCTCAGACTTCGACCCCGAGCAGCTCGACGCCTACCGGCGCACATGGCGGCAGCGCGAGTCGATCTTTGCAGGCTGCGCCGACTATCGCGCGACGGCCGAGGTGGACGTACGACTGGACGAGGCCGACCTGCACCGCACGGTCGACTGTCCGGCGCTCGTGGTCTGGGGAGAGCGCGGCATCGCCCGGCTGTTCGACATGGAGGAGATCTGGTCAGCTCGTCTGACCAACATGCAAACCGCAAGTCTGCCCAGTGGTCACTTCTTCGTCGACGAGATGCCGGACGAGACCACCACAATCCTCCGCGACTTCCTGGCGGGCGCAGAGCGCTGACGCCGGGCGCGCTGACCGATCCGTGAGGCTCTCAGCCGCGGCTGCGACGGAAGGCAACGCGGCCGTTACGACGAACCATGGCGACGACGGTGGCCATGCGCCCGCGATTCGGATCGGGTTCGAGGCCGGCGCCGAGGCGGTGCAGCTGGTCGGTGTGCCAGCTCAGGTCCAGGATCCCATCCAGCTGCTTGAGGTCGGCGACCCGTCCCAGTGCAGCACGCATGCCGAACTTCATCTGATGAGCCTCGATGGTCTCCGCACGACCGGACAGGATCACGTCCGCTGAGTCAGTCGTGACCACAGTGGGTCGTCCGACACCAACCACGTCGCACTCGCCCTCCGCGACTGCAGACCCCATTCCGATACGCGACCTGAACCCGCCAGTCACGGCAAGCGGCACGTTGCCGACGACCTCTCGCACTGTGCGGGCGTACTCGAGGAAGTACGCTTCCCGCGCCCGCGTCGATGCGGCAGCCGAACCCATCATCGCCGGAGACTCGTAGCTGCCTCCGCTGATCTCAATCATGTCGAGGCCCTCGCCAGCCAGCGCTGCGAGCACGCCACGCGACTCGTCCTCGGTGAATCCGCCGCGTTGGAAGTCGGCCGAGTTGAGCTTGATGGCGACCGCGAAGCCAGGTGAGACCCGCGAGCGGATACGGCGTACGACCTCGAGCGGGAATCGCATGCGACGCTCAGGATCACCCCCCCACTCGTCGGTTCGCAGGTTCGACAGTGGCGACAGGAACTGGTTGAGGAGGTAACCGTGGGCGCCATGCACCTGCACGCCGTCGAACCCCGCGGTCTCGCACACGGCTGCTGCCGTCGCGAAGCGATCGATGATCTCTTCGATTTCCTCGCTGGTCAGCTCTCGAGGGGTCGTGGCGCCGGGCAAGTTCAGTGGGACAGGGCTCGGGGCGACTGGAGTGTGCCGCAGTGCCATCAGGCTCGACTGGCGACCCGGGTGGTTGAGCTGCGCCCAAATGGGCACGCCGGCGTCCTGGGTGGTCTTGGCCCAGCGGGACAGGGCGTCGAGGTCGCGTTCGTCCTCGATCACGACGTTGTCTGGCTCGCCGAGCTGACGACGGTCGATCATGATGTTTCCGGTGATGATCAGGCCGTATCCGCCGCCACTCCAACGTCGATACAGCTGCGGCAGGCGGTGGTCGGGCGAGTTGTTCCGGTCGCTGAGCGCCTCGCTCAAGGCTGACTTCATGATGCGGTTGGGCAGGACCTGACCGTTGGGGAGCGTCAGTGGATCGTGAAGCGATGGCATGGGAAGTCCTTATGAAGGGTTGGCTGAAATGGGATCAGGCGTGTGACAGGTGCTCGTGCGCGGTGACAGCGAAGTGGTCGAAGAGGCGGCTCACGCGATCTACGTCGCCGTCGATCTGCACGTCGCCTGATCGGAGCTTGTCGCTCAGGGTCATCGCGCCGAGGCTTAGATCGATGAACTCGGTCGATATGCACCGCAGCCGCGACGTCGCGGGACTCCCGCTCGGGCCGGAGCGGACGACCATGCGGCCATCGCGTACCGACATCGTGAAGACCTCAGGGGTCGTCACCTCGACGTCGACCTCGAGGTCGCTGAGCAGTGTGGGCGAGATGGCGCCCGACATCACCAGCGCGACCATGTCGGGCCGGGCCTCCACGGTATGGATGTCGGGCATCAGCCCGAGTCCCCACAGGCCCAGGCCGATGACGGGCTCGCGGAGCCCCTCACCGTATGCCGTCAGGGCGTAGGCGCCCGCCGGGGTCTTCTCGGCGACGCCAGCCTCCTGGAGGCGTCGAAGCCGCGTGGTGAGGCGATTCGGACCTGCGGCGGGAAGCGCGGTGCCGAGCTCGGTGAACCGTTTGGGTCCCAGCAGCAGCTCGCGAATGACGAGCAGGGTCCAGCGCTCTCCGAGAACGTCGAGTGCGCACGCCAGTGGGCAACCCTGCCCATAGAGTCGGCGCCCGTCGGCGCCCGACCTCGCGGTCACGCCGGACGCCTGAATCCGCCGAGCTCGGCACCGAGCAGCGCGGCGAACTCGATCGTCGTGAGGTCGCCGCCGGCTGGTCCCATTGCCTGGACGCCGATCGGGAGTCCAGATCGGGATCCGAGACCGGCAGGAATGGTGGTGGCGGGTGTGCCGGCGACGTTGGCCACACCGCACCACTTGACCTGGTCCCAGTACGGTCGCCGCTGGCCGTCGACCTCGAATCTGCGCCCGAACTTGTCCAGCAGCTTGCCGTGATGCGGAGGTGCAGCGGTGGGGGAGACCGGCATCAGCACGATGTCATAGGCATCGAAGAACCGAGTCCAACGCTCGCGGATCTCCTGACGCAGCGCATCCGCCTCCATCCACGCATGGTGAGACATGAAGGTGCCCCGAAACGCCCGGGCCGCGTCACTGCGTGGATTCTGTGCGATCCGCGCCAACATGGTGGCGCCGAAGCCTGGAGTCATGCCGCTGCGGTCGATGCTGAGCTGGGAGAACAGCAAGGGTTGGAAGACCGAGTGCGATTCGCCGATCGTCACCGGGATGGTCGATGGGTGTACGTCGACGGTCGCGCCGGCTCGTTCGAGAGCGTCGACCGACCGGAACATCGCGGCTTTGACCTCGCCGTCGACGGGGCAGTCCGGGTCGTCGAACCAGACTGCCACCCGGAAGTCCTTCAGCGCGGTCGCCCGGGGTTCGGCGAGCTCGTAGTGGAAGCCGCCGTCGCGTTCCATGGGGCCAGTCGTCGCGCGGAGGATCGGGACGAGATCACGCGCGTCGCGGACCTGCGCGCCGGCGCAGGCGAGGTCCGGCTCGGACCAGCGCTTCACACCGGGTCCCGGCACGAGGTGCCCGACCAGGGGGATCGATCGGTACGTGGCCTTGTGTCCGTACAGCCCGACGAAGTGGGACGGTATGCGGGTCGAGCCGCCGATCTCGGAGCCGAAGTCGAAGCCCGTCAGCCCGGCAACGGTCGCGACCGCGCCGCCGCCAGCTGAGCCGCCGGACGTACGGCCCAGGTTCCACGGGTTGTTGGTGGGTCCGAACAGGGGGTTGTCGGCCTGTACGTCCTGGTTGCCTGGCGGCATGTTCGTCTTGCCCATGACGATCGCACCAGCCCTACGTAGACGCGCGACTGCTTCAGCGTCCTGTGTGGGGACGTGGTCGGCGAGGTCAGTGCGGCCGCACGATGACCGCATGCCCTTGGTCTCGTAGCTGTCCTTCGTGGTGATGGGCAGCCCGTGGAGCGGACCGAGCTCCTCGCCGGCAGCCCGGCGCTCATCAGCGGCATCTGCCTCGGTGCGTGCCCGCTCAGGATCCAGCGTGATGATCGAGTTCAGCGGGCCGTCGAGGCGCCCGATTCGCTCGAGGTAGATGTCGACGAGCTCACGACTTGTCACCTCGCCCAGAGCAAGGGACGAGACCAGCTGGTGGGCAGGCGCGAAGGCCAGATCTTCGGCGCTCATCGGGTCACCGACGATCGCGCGATCCCGCTCGTCTCGAGATCGACGAGGGCATCCTGCACTGATTCGTCGGTCAGGTACTTGGCGTCGAGAATGGGGGCTGCGATCCCTCTCAGCGCCGACACCGGCCGCCATCGTCCTGGAACCGTGAGGGTGCGGCGCCGGTCCTCAATGCCGCGGACGATGGCCCCTGCGGCGCGTTCGGGCTGAATCCGCTTCAGCATGAATTTGGGGCTCGCCGACAACAGCGCGTGGAGGTGAGGATCGGCGTCAACCCCGTCGCGAATCATGTCGGTCTCGATGAGGGAGAAGTACGCCGTCATGACGGACACTCCATGCATGGCGAGCTCGGTGTTGAGCCCCCGTCCCAGCTGCTCGACGGCCGCCTTGCTCATGGCGTAGGGGATGGCGCCGGCGCCGTTGATGTAGGCGAACACGGAGCTGATGATGACCATCTGGCCCCGGTTGGCAATGACGTCTTCGATCGTCGCCGCGACGGTGTTGGTCACACCGTCCACGTTGACCGCCATGACGGCTGCGGTGTTCTCGGGTCGGGACGCGCGAAGTGTGCCGCCAACGCCGAGGATCCCCGCATTGGCGATCACGACGTCGATTCGACCCCGCTGCTCGCGGGTTGTGTTGACAGCCGCGCGCACGGACCCGAGGTCAGTCACGTCGCATTCGACGGCCAGGCCGCGGCCGTCGGGCAGGGCCGCCGCAGTCCGCTTCGCCGATGACAGGTGACGGTCGGCGATGACGACGTATGCGCCGCGCTTGGCGAGGACCGTTGCAGTCGCTGCTCCAAGGCCGCGACCGGCACCGGTGATGAAGACGACCTTGTCGGCGAGCGGGTAGGTGCGGCGACGAGGTGGCGTGAGTCTCATGCCGGAGACCATAGAGCAAACTATACGAAATGTATAGGCGTCGATAGTTGGCAGAAACTCACGTCAGCGCAGGGTCGTTGTGGCCGGCCACAATGGCCGGCATCGGATCGTGGTCGGCGGCCCGTATCGAGTCGGATCGCCCCGGCATACCGTCAGAAGGGCTGCGCCCAGCCGGGCGTCTGCTTCGTACGAATCAGGAGCTGTCATGTCCGTTCCCGCTGTCGTGCTCAACAACGGAGTCGAGATCCCACAACTTGGATTCGGGGTCTTCCAGGTGGATCCCGAAGCGACCAAGGAAGCGACACTCACGGCCCTCGATGTGGGCTATCGGCATATCGACACCGCTCAGATGTACGGCAACGAGCGTGGCGTCGGAGAAGCAGTGAAGGCGTCAGGCCTGGCCCGCGAGGACGTCTTCGTGACCAGCAAGCTCGACAACGATGTCCACGCACCCGACGACGCCCTCAAGGCGTTCGACCGGTCACTCGACGAGCTCGGCTTCGACTACCTGGACCTCTTCCTGATCCACTGGCCGATGCCGTGGATCGACGTGGACTACGTCGACACGTGGAACGCCCTAGAAGAGATCTACGCGTCGGGCCGGGCCAGGGCCATCGGAGTCTCGAACTTTCATGAGCATCATCTCCGCCGGCTGCTGGATGAGGCGGACGTCGTTCCGGCTGTGAACCAGATCGAGATCCACCCCTACATGAGCCAGGACGAGTTGCGAACCGTCGATGCTGAGCATGGCATCGCGACACAGGCGTGGTCGCCGATCGCCCAAGGGTTGGTTCTCGACAACCCGGTCATCGCGGAGATCGCCGCGGCGATCGACAAGACGCCGGCGCAGGTCGTCCTGCGCTGGCATCTGCAGCGCGGCGACATCGTGTTCCCGAAGTCGGTGACCCGCAGCCGGGTCGAGGAGAACCTGGCCGTCTTCGATTTCGAGCTCACCGCCCACGACATGGCGAGTGTCAGTGGCCTGAACGCCGATCGCCGTCTGGGTCCGGATCCTGATCAGACCAGCTGAGGTCTCGGACTACGAGCCGGTGCCGGTCAGGCGACGCCGCGTCAGGAGCTGGCGAGGTGATTCGTCGTACCAGCGCCGGCAGGCCCGGGTGAAGCTGCTCTGCTCCGAATATCCCAGCATTGTGGCGATCTGGGATGCCTGCATGCCGGTCGCGGAGAGCTGCCAGGCCATGGTGCGCCTGAGGTCGTCGAGGATGTCCTCGAAGTTTGTCCCGCACTCGGCGAGCCGTCGTTGCACGACCCGGGGGTGGAGGCTCATCGCCCGCGCCACCGAGTTCAACGAGGCGTCACCCACGGTCAAGAGCCGGTGGGTGAGGTCGCGAATGTTGTCGGCCACCGCGAGGTCGGGCCGAATCTGGGAGAGGTAGTCCTGCGCAAGGGTCAGCGCCGCCGCGTCTCGCCCGAGGACCGGTTTGGCCAGATGCTGATTCGACACGTGGATCGAGTTCGTGTCGCTGCCGAACTCGACCACGCAACCAAACATCTCCTCATACACCTCAGAGGCCGACATCTGCTGGTGGGTCATGGTGACGCGTTCAGGGACGAAGTCGTCGCCGAGCAGCAGTCGGAACATGTCCATCGAGATGGCGAGCCCCTTCTCGATCGCGTGCTCGCGGTCCGGAAAGGGCCTCAGGGCGACCTCGAGAGTCAAGGCCGACGTCCATCTCCCGCGCACCAATTGCGTCACTTCTGCCGGACTGCAGTAGTAGAGGAAGCGGGTGCCACCCTCCACCGCGTCTGCGACGGTCTCGGAGTTGCGGATGATGACCGAGACCGGACCGAGGATCTCGATTCCCTGCACCCGTGCGAGACGCATGCCGAAGTCGGGGCAGTCCAGAGCCCGGGCGGCTGCGCCCACCGCGGCCGCATGCGCCGTGTAGCGGATGAACTTGTCCGCGTCCGTCGTGACCCCGGGGTCGATCCCCTGCGCACGGAGCAGGGGCTCCGGATCGCCGCCCAGCTCCGTGACCAGCTCGGCGTAGTTCAGCAGGGAACCGCCGCGGATGAGATTGGCCATGTCGTGAAGTGTCAACTATTGGTCGTCAAAAGGCAAGTTTTTGCCGAGGGTGGGGTGTCAATGTTCGTGGTGGAAGTCACACGACGAAAGACAGGAAATCATCATGAGGCACTTCGATACGACCGCCCGGTGGGCGTCATGACCAGCTCGATGAAGGCGGTCACTCTGCGACGGGGCGAGCTCGAGGTCATCGAGGCGCCAGTGCCGAAGCCTGGTCCGGGCGACGTCCTCGTCAAGGTCCTGGCGGCAGGCATCTGCGGCAGCGACCTGCACAGCGCGACCCACGGTCAAGAGCTCATCGACAGCACTCGGGCCGTTGCCGGCTTCGAGCTGTTCGATCCGGAGAACCCGATCGTCATGGGCCACGAGTACTGCGCGGAGGTCGTCGAGTACGGCGAAGGCACGCGCGGTGAGATTCCGATCGGTTCGCGCGTGACGTCGGTGCCCTTTCTTCTGCGTGGCGAGCAGCCGATCCTGATCGGCTATGCCGGCGTCGAGTCGCCGGGAGCGTACGCCGAGTACATGCTGTTGTCGGAAGACCTGATGATCCCCGTGCCCGACAGCGTGCCCAGCGACATCGCCGCACTGGCCGAACCCCTCGCGGTGGCGGTCCACGCCGTCAACCGGGGTGGGCTCGGGGCTGACGACGTGCCGATCGTGATCGGGTGCGGGCCAATCGGACTCGCGGTCATCAAGGTGCTGAAGCTGCGCGGAATCGGGCCGATCATCGCAGCAGACTTCTCGCCCGCGCGTCGCGCTCTGGCCGCCGAGCTTGGAGCGGACATCGTGGTCGATCCGCGCGTCGAGTCGCCGTACGAGGCCTGGAAGGATGCCGCTGCGGTGGGGGAGACGGAGCGCTTCGGTCGCCAGACCACGATGTTCCCCGGATTCGCCTACCGGCCGTCGGTTGTCTTCGAGTGCGTCGGGGTTCCTGGCGTCCTGCAGCAGATCTTCGCCGGCGCCGCTCCGTGCACCAAGGTCGTCGTCGCAGGCTTGTGCATGGAGGAGGATCGCGTGCTGCCAACGTACGCACTCCTGAAGGAGATCGACATGGTCTTCTGCATGGCGTACTCCGTCGAGGAGTTCATCGAGGCGCTCGGCTACCTGTCGCGTGATGACGTCAACATCGCGCCGTTCATCACGAGTCGCATCGGTTATGACGACGTCCCTGAGGCGTTCAGCAGGCTGGCTGACCCCGAACAGGACGCCAAGATCGTCATCATGCCCTGACGCACGACCCCGGCCCTTGCACTCAGAGTCCGCCCGACTTTTCCGCACGATCGCATCACCTCTTAGAACTGGAGAAATATCATGACCGCAGTCGAAACTGCCCAGAAAGTACCCGTCCTGTCGCTCCCTCAGACCGAGCTGCTCACCGTGAACGTCAACGACATGCCGCTGCTGTTGGACGGTCTGACCGAGGGCGCACACTTCAAGCCGCTCCTGCTGGACCCGGAGATCGGCATCTGGTCGGTCCTGGCGACATTCGCGCCTGGCATCGACCTCCCGATCCACCTGCACACGGGATCGGTGCACGCCTACACGCTGTCGGGCAACTGGATCTACGCCGAATACCCCGACCAGCCGCAGACCGCGGGCTCCTACCTCTACGAGCCGGCTTCGTC
Source organism: Aeromicrobium ginsengisoli (assembly GCF_004134905.2). Classification (GTDB taxonomy): domain Bacteria; phylum Actinomycetota; class Actinomycetes; order Propionibacteriales; family Nocardioidaceae; genus Aeromicrobium; species Aeromicrobium ginsengisoli. The sequence continues at coordinate 780,136 of NZ_SDPQ02000002.1, forward strand.
GGTGCACACTTTGGCCGTACCGGCATCGAACACCGAGGACTCGGTGATCCTGTTCATCATCAGTGGAGCCAACGTCAGCTTCACTGACGACGGCCAGTTCCACTCGGTCCTCGATGCCGTCACGGTTCAGCACCTGGTGACCCAGTGTGCCGAGAAGCAGGGCATCGAGGAGCCGAACTACCTCGTCGGCGGATTCGCCGGCTTCAGCAAGAAGGCGAAGTAGGGCCTAGCTGTCGAGGCCGCTCCTGCGGTGCACATGTCGTTTGACGTGGATGCTGCACCGTGGGGGAGGCCGCGACTGCTCGTGTGTGGGCATCATGCACTGATGCTCAGCGCCTGGGTGGGGCACGATGCCACCGCCTGGTGGGCGCCCTGGACATCTTCGTCGGGGATGCCGTCCTGGAGGATGACGAGTTTGTCGTCGTCATCGATCTCGAACGTCCCAGGGTTGATCGACTCGCAGATTCCGAGTCCCGTGCACCTGCTTCGATCGACTGTCACCTTCATCTGCCTCGCCTATCGAGAGGGCTACCTGCCAAGTAGTGGCTCCAGAATGTAACTTCGTTACTACTCGCGCAGCGGCCAAGCTAGCGCGGGATAGGAGTGGGCGGAAAGACCCTTGCAAGGCCGGTGATCGTGGCCTAACCTCAAACAACATTCGTGCGTAACTTCGTTATGGGGACTTCATGGACAGTGCCGACTTTCTGACCGTCGATGTCTTTGATCGTCCGCCTGGCGGTCGCCTTCGGTGGCGCCGAAGGGCGAACAGTGAACTGAATCGCGGGATTCGGGGCTTGCGGGCCGCCACTGTGAACTATTCGAACAACGCGACGTATTCGCTCGCGCCCCGGCTGGTGCCGGGTGGATGCACGCTGGTTGCGGCTTGGGATTCCCCGGCGGCGGCTGAGGCGGCATTCGGGGGGCGGCTTCGCGCTTTGATCGAGGGTGCCGGCCGCTTCAGCCTCGACGGGCAGATGGTTCGAGTCAAGGTGAGCGAGGAAGGGGATCGCTGGCACGGGTGGCTGCCGTGCGCCGAAGGCGCGGAGCCCCTGGTCGCTGATGAGCCGATGGTGGCGATCGTCCACGGAGTTCTTCGAAGGGGACACCTCCTGAGATTCGTGCGCAACAACATGCATGCCGCCAGTCGTGCGGCTCATCATCCAGGCCACCGTGGCAGCGTCGACATCTCGTCCCAGCTGCCGTTCGAGCACACATCGATCAGCCTGTGGAAGACGTATGCGCTGGCCCAGGAGTTCGCCTACAAGCCCGGCGGGCACGCGACCGCGCTGAAGCACGCTCTCAAGAACAAGACGCACCGTGCCGGCGTGTTCCTGCAGGTACGACCCCTGGCGGTCAGTGGGAGTCTCGGGATCGATGTCCGACCGTTTCCGGGCTTGCCTCCCGCCAATCGCGCCGGGTTGTGATCCTCAAGTGCGGAAGTCAGCGCAGGAGCAACGCGCGGCGATCCTGGTCGCCGCGCTTGAGCAGTTCGGCGTCTCCGGTCTGGATGCCACTCCCATCGATCGGATCGCCCGGCGGGCGAGTGTCTCCGCGCCTTACGTACATCGATTGTTCGGTACCAAGTCCGAGCTCATCTCGGCTGCCATTGGGGAGCACACCGAGCGACTGTTGAATCTGCTCCGTTCTTCACGCGCCGATCGCGAATCTGACGGATCGCCTTTGCAGGCCCTCGAGTCGACGTACTTTCGGCTCAGCGAACAGGATCTCGGCACGCTTCGTCGTCAGTTGCACGTTTGGGGCGCGGCCCACGACCCTGCGCTGACCGCGACGGTGCAGAGCAGCTTCGAGTCGATGTGGGCCGAAGTCGGAGTCTCGAGCGGCGCTGACCCCGACGAAGTCCGGCGATTCATGGCTCACGCCGTATTGCTGACGATTCTGGCCTCCTTGGACCTGATGGACCTCTACGGCATGGAAGAAAAGGGGTGTTAGTATGATGATCGTAATTCAATGGAAAGAGGACCCTCTTCATGTCAATTGCCTTTAAGCCCGTCACCGTCGGACCCTGGGATCTGCCCCAGTCGTTCGTCATGGCTCCGATGACCCGCAGTCGTGCCGGAGCGGGCAACGTCCCCACGGCACTCAACTCCGAGTACTACGCGCAGCGCGCCAGTGCCGGGTTGCTGATCACCGAGGGAATCGCACCGAGCGAGGTAGGCCAGGGGTATCCGTTCGCGCCGGGTCTTTACACCGATGCGCAGGTCGAAGGTTGGCGAGCAGCTGCCGAGGCCGTGCATGCCGCGGGCGGCACTATCGTCGCGCAGTTGATGCACGTCGGCCGGGTCGCCCACACCGACAACAAGGCCGGCGCCGAGACGATCGCTCCGAGTGCGGTCCAGGCTCCGGGCGAGATGTTCACGCCGACTGGACCTCAGCCTCATGACGTGCCCCGGGCGGCTCGCGCCGACGAGCTGGACGGCATCCGAGATGAGTATGTCGTGGCGGCCCGCAACGCAATGCGCGCTGGACTGGACGGTGTCGAGGTCCACGCGGCCAATGGGTACCTGCTGCACCAGTTCCTCGACCCGACGGTCAACCTGCGCGATGACGAGTACGGGGGAACGCCGCAGAGGCGCGCCCGGTTCGTGGTCGAGGTTGTCGCTGCGATAGCGGACGCAATCGGTGCGGAGCGAGTCGGAGTGCGACTGGCCCCGGGCAATCCGCTCAACGGGATGGGTGAGCAGCCGGGTGAAGACCTGGTCGACACATACCGTGCGGTGGTTGACGGGATCAGCAACGTCGGGTTGGCCTATCTGAGTGTTCTCGTGGTGTCACAGGAGCACTTCGGCCCATTGGTCGCCGACCTGCGCGAGCGCTTCGACGGCCCGTTGATGCTCAACGCACCAAGCGCCGAGCCGACGTCGCTGGAGACCGTCGAGAACCTTCTCGGTGACGGACTGGCTGACGTCGTCGCGGTTGGCCGATCCTTCCTGGCCAATCCCGACCTCGTCGAGCGCTGGAAGCAGGGTGCGCCGGTCAACGAAGCCGATCCGGCGACCTTCTACGGTGGCGACCACCGCGGGTACACCGACTATCCGGTGCTGGCCGCGGTGTAGGCATGGCCACGCCGCAACGACTGGTGCCAGTCATTGTGGCGCGGCACGAAAGGTTGGGGCGATCGTCGGACCGCGAGCCGATGATCGCGCCACGCCTCTGAAAGAGAATGACCGTGTCTCTCATCTTCGAGATGAGAGACGACCCACACGTCGGTGGCGGCCCGTCACGGAATGCACACTCAGGAGAAGTAGATGGCCAAGGACTCCAACCGCAACGTGTCATGCCTGCTCAGCGACTCGGCAGCGCGACACCCTGACCGAGCAGCCATCATCTTCGGCGGGTCGACGTTGACGTACGCGGATGTCGATGCCGCCGCGAACCGCGTCGCGAATCTCCTGGTGTCGCGCGGTATCGAGCCAGGCGACAAGGTGGCGCTGTCATCGCCCAACGTGCCGTACTTCACGATCATCTACTTCGGCATCCTCAAGGCCGGCGCGACGGTCGTCCCGCTCAACATCCTGCTCAAGCCTCGCGAGGTCGCGTATCACCTGGCTGATTCGGAAGCCAAGGCCTACTTCGCCTTCGAGGGATCGGCCGAGCTGCCGATCGGAGAGGCCGGTTGGCTCGGCTTCAGTGAGACAGAGAGCTGCGTCGACTTCTTCCTCGTGTCGGCGCCGCAGTCGACTCCGACGGCGATGCTGGGCGAACAGCTCTCGACTGGTGTTGCTGTGGACTACGCACAAGCGGTGGCCGATCAGTCCTCGACGTTTGAGACTGCTGCGGTTGATGACGAGGACACCGCCGTCATCCTCTACACGTCCGGCACCACTGGGCAGCCCAAGGGCGCTGAGCTGCGGCACCGCAACATGCGCGACAACGCACTCGCCGGCCCGGACATGTTCGGTGTCGACGCGGCACACCCCGACACGTACCTGTGTGTGCTGCCGTTGTTCCACTCGTTCGGGCAGACCGTGATCCAGAACGGAGCCCTGGCGTTCGGCGGCACGATCGTGATGCTTCCCCGGTTCGAGGCCAAGGCCGCGCTCGACCTGATGCTGACGAATCGGGTGACTCTGTTCGCCGGCGTGCCGACGATGTACTGGGGACTGCTCGGTGCACTCGACGAGGGAGTCGACGTGGCAACGTTGGCAGCCAACCTCCGCGTGGCCATCGCGGGCGGGTCGGCCCTCCCCGGCGAGGTGCACAAGAACTTCAAGGAGCGCGTCGGCGTGACGATCCTGGAGGGCTATGGCCTGTCAGAGACGTCTCCGGTGGCGGCATTCTCCGTCTTCGGCGAGGAGCCTCGGGTCGGGTCGATCGGCAAGCCAATCCCCGGAGTCGAGATGAAGCTCATCAACGACGACTGGACCGACGTGCCCGACAACCCGAACGCGGTCGGTGAGATCGCGATCAAGGGTCACAACGTCATGAAGGGCTACTACCAGCGCCCTGACGCGACAGCCGAGGCGATCAAGGACGGCTGGTTCCGTTCGGGCGACTTGGCCAAGAAGGACGCGGACGGCTATTACTTCATCGTCGACCGATCCAAGGACATGATCATCCGAGGTGGTTTCAACGTGTACCCGCGCGAGCTCGAAGAGGTGCTATTGCAGCACCCAGCAGCCTCGTTGGTGGCCGTCATAGGTGTCCCGAACGATCAGCACGGTGAGGAGATCAAGGCCGTCATCGTGAAGAACAAGGACCATGATGAGGTCTCCGAGGCTGATGTCGTGGCGTGGGGCAAGGAGCAGTTCGCGGCCTACAAGTATCCGCGGGTCGTGGAGTTCGTTGAGGAGCTCCCGATGACGAGCACCGGCAAGATCCTCAAGCGCGAGCTCAGCTGAACACGATCCCACTCAGGCGAGGTGCGCGGCCTTCGAAGGCGCGGCCGGTGTGAGGACGCGCCGTGCTTCCATGGCGAGATAGAGATGTGCAGCGTCGATCGGCTCGGTGGGGGTGCGGCCGGTTGCCTGACAGAGCTTCGCCATGCGGTACCTAACGGTGTTGGGATGACAGTGCAGCAGTTTCGCTGCCTCCGCAGTGGATCCCTTCGCCTCGAACCAGGCGCGTAGTGTGCCCATCAGCAGGTTCTGCTCGTCGGCCGGCAGCACGGTCAGTCCGCCGAGGACATCGCGAACCAGATCGGCAGACACCTCTTGCTCGGAGGCCAGCAGCACAGCCACTCGAGCCTGTTCGTAGCGCATCACGGCGTTGCTCCCCGGGGCGGCAGCACCTCTCGCCGCGCGGGCATCGACCGCGGCGGCGGTGGCCTCCGACACCGATGTGAAGATCTCGCTGACACCGACCCGGCCGAGCTGCAGGGTCGTGAGGTGGTCGGTGAGACGCTCGATCGGATACCGGCGGCTCAACGCGATGAGTCCGACCTCTCCGTCGATGTCGGACCGCCACGCGGTGTGGACCCCGCACGCAGCCAGGGTGCGATCCGTCGACACCAAGGCGCCGTCCTTGCCGGCCGGAAGTGGGTCGGTGGCCACCACCACGAAAGTGCCCCTGGCGGGCAGACGGAGCGCCGTCGCAACACCTGAGATCGTCAGTCCCGTCGCGTGGGTGCCGTGGAACAGAGCCGTCAGCGCAACCTCGCGCAAACGGGTGTTACGTTGGGTCTGCTCGACCTCGAACTCTCGGTACGCGGCGCTCAGAATCTCCAGGTACTCGTCAAGCGTGTTCCAGAAGGTCGCCGCCGATTGCAGCAGATGCTGGACGGTGCTCGGGTCCGAGCCGAGCTTCTTGACGAGCTCGTCCCAGATGGAGGACATCCCCAAACGGTAGGCGCGTTGCACGACTGCCAACGGTGCGCCCTGCTCTGCTCTCCTGCGGCCAGTCTCACGAGGCGGTGCGGTGACTTCGTCGTCATGATCGCCGGATATCGCGCTGAGGATTGCGAGGATGTTGGGCCGCACGCTGTCCATGAGCGGGCCGATGCCGAGCGTCTCGGAGTAGTAAGGCTCCTTCGCGGCGATCTGCTCCGACAGGACACGTGTCAGCCGGTCCACGTCGTCTGCGAGCTGGCGGCACGCTTCAACCACCACTGCCCCGGGCCTGTCCGGTGGATAGGGGGCGGGCACGTGGTGACCGGGGAGGAAGTGCGGAGACGTGTGGATCGACATGGTCAGTTGGCCCTCTCATGGCGTGACGAGCCGGGTCGTTCTGGAGGGGGAGACGACCCGGCCCAGTTCATGGGGTGACCAGCACCTTGAGCGCCTCGCGCTCAGCCATCGCCCGATATCCGTCCGGCACACCGTCGAGATCCACCGTGCGATCGAAGACCTTGCCGGGCTCGATCGTGCCGTCGAGCACCTCCGGAAGCAGCTCGACGATGTACGCACGTGTGGGCGCTATCCCGCCTGTGAGCGTGACGTTGTTGAACCAGATGGGTACGCCGAGGGGTGCCTGTTCGTACTGGGGCAGCCCGACCCGGCTGATGACGCCACCGGCGCGCACGACACCGCAGGCCTGTTCGTAAGCTGCCAAGAAGCCGACCGCGTCGATGACGGCGCGGGTCCCATGTCCGTTCGTGAGCTCCCGTACCTGTTCGATACCTTCCTGGCCCCGCGCGGCCACGACGTCGGTGGCGCCGAACTCTCGCCCGAGGTCAGTCCGCGAGATGTGGCGTCCCATCAAGATGATGCGCTCCGCCCCGAGTCGACGAGCTGCCAGGACGGCGAGCAGGCCGACTGCGCCGTCGCCGATCACCGTGACACTGTCGCCGCGGCGTACTCCCGCGGTGAGTGCAGCGTGGTGTCCGGTGCCCATCACGTCGGACAGCGTCAGAAGAGACTTGATGAGTCGAGGATCGTCGGTGGGTGGCAGCGCCACCAGTGTTCCGTCGGCCCACGGCACGCGCACCGCCTCGCCCTGGCCGCCATCGACACCGAGGGCACCCCAGAATCCTCCGTGGGTGCATGACGTCTGCAGACCTGCCTGGCAGAACTGGCAGGTGCCATCGGAGTAGACGAAAGGTGCAACGACCAGATCGCCGCGTTTGACGGTCGTAACCTCAGATCCGACGTCCTCGACCGTACCCATGAATTCATGCCCGATGCGGACCGGATGCTCCGCTGGGTCCATGTTTCCGTAGGGGTGCAGATCGGTACCGCAGATGCAAGCGGCGGAGATCCGGACGATCGCCTCGGTTGGCGCGGTGATGCGGGGGTCGGGGACGTCGTCGATGCGGACGTCCCGAGCACCGTGAAGGACTGTGGCGCGCATGGCGTGCCTTTCACTTGATAGTTAGGCGTCGGCCGGCTGGCGTCGGCTGCGTCGTGACTTGCGGGGTTGGCTGGCGCGATCAACCGTGGCGAGAAACTCCAGGACCTGCGAGGCGAACTCGTCGGGGCGCTCGATCTGCGGCATGTGGCCCGTCCCCGCGAACAGGTGGGTCGCCGCATGAGGGAACAGTCGGCGGGCCTCGACGAGATGGCGTGCCGGTAGGACGCGATCGCGGTCACCCCAGACAACCAGGGTCGGTTTGCCTTCTGCGGCAACCCGTTCGATAAGCGACTTTCGCCATTCGGGACGTACCCCGCGCAATGTGGCCAACGCCTGGGCAGTCTCCCAGACAACCTTGCCAGTCCCAGGCTGTCGGGCGATGGCCATCGCGTGGTCCACCCGCAATGGGGTCGCGAGGCTCGGGTCTGCGTACCCCAAGCGCTCGGCCACCCGTGCGGTCGTCGGGGTGGTGTGCGATGTAAGGAACCGTCCCAGCAACGGGGTCGACATCAGCCGGAGGGGCAGGGCGACCTCCTTGCCGAACCCCGCACTGTTGACGAGCACCAGGCTCGCCACCCGATCCGACGCGAGAGTCAACAGCTGCTGAGCCACTGCACCGCCGAGCGAGTTCCCGATCACGTGCAGTGCACGCTGCTCACCCAACTCATCGAGTGTCGCGAGAACGCCTCGTGCCAACACGGGGAGGGAGGTCGGTGACTCGGACCGTTGGCTGAATCCTGAGCCTGGCAGGTCCATCGAGATCAGTCGGTGGCTCCCCGACAACCTCGAGAACTGAGGGGCCCAGTCCTCGAGGCTGCGGCCGATGCCATGAAGAAGCAGCACGGGTGGGTTGGCCCGATCCCCGTCGACGCGTACTCGGGTTCGCCGCCCTTCGACGTGGATGATGGCTGTCGAGCTGGTCATCCGGCGGTCGCAAGCGTCTTCGCCGTGGCGGATGTGAAGACCAACGCAGAATCCTCGATCGGATCCTTGCCGAGCAGCTGACGGTCGCCCTTGTAGTCCTGGGCGACCACCCAAGGTCCCTTCGAACCCTGCTGCGGGAACAGGTGCATGGCGCGGTTGACGTAGCCCGTGCCCATGTCGATGTAGGGGCTACGGGTCATGGTCGGGTCGTCAATCGTCGGAGTCACAGTCGAGTAGCCGTGGCGGTCCATGTGAGCCAGGAGCCGGCACGTCCATTGCGCAACGAGGTCCGCCTTCAGGGTCCAGGCGTGGTTGACGTAGCCGACGGTGAAGGTGAAGTTCGGGATGTCGCTGACCATGAGTGTCTTGTAGAACACGTGGTCAGGCAGGTTCACCTTGTTGCCGTCGACATGGAGGGGAATCTTGCCGAACGGCACCATGTTGAGACCCGTGGCAGTCACGATGACATCGGCCTCGAGCTCGTCGCCCGATTCCAGCAGGATGCCGGTCTTCGTGAATCGGACGATGCGATCGGTCACGACCGATGCCTTGCCGGCGGCGATCGACTTGAACATGTCGCCGTCGGTGACGACACACATGCGTTGGTCCCACGGCGCGTAGTCGGGATTGAAATGCGTGTCGACGTCGTAGCCCTCGGGCAGGGCCTTGATGTTGACCTTTCGCACCAGCGCCCGCATCTGCTTGGGGAACTTTCGGCTCGCGTTGTAGAGCAGCGTTTGCTTGTTGATGTTGACGGAGCGCGTGATCTTGTGTGCGGCGGTGTCGGGCAGCACCTTGCGGAGGAGGATGGGCAACGGGTCCTTGCGGGGCGCGGGCATGACGTACGACGGCGATCGCTGGAGCATCGTGACGTGTTCGGCAGTCTCGGCCATCACGGGCACGACGGTCACAGCTGTCGCACCGCTGCCGATGATGACGACCTTCTTGCCGGCGTAGTCGAGATCGGCGGGCCAGTGCTGCGGGTGAACGATCTCGCCCCGGAAGTCGTCGCGACCCTCGAAGTGCGGGGTGTAGCCCTCGTCGACGTCGTAGTAGCCGGCCGCGGACGACAGGAAACCGGCGGTGATCTCGAAGCGCTCACCATCGCTGGTGCGCTCTACGGTGACTGTCCACCTCGCATCCGCCGTGGAGAAGTCGGCCGAGACGACCTTGTGGCCGACGTGGATCTTCGATCCCAAGTCGTTCTCGTCGATCGTCTCCTGAAGGTACTCAAGGATCTCGTCGGCATCGGCGATCGCGTTGTCCTTGTTCCAAGGCTTGAAGCCGAAACCGAAGGCGTACAGATCGGCGTCCGAGCGGATCCCGGGGTACCGGAACAGATCCCAGGTGCCACCGATGGCGTCGCGCGACTCGATGATCGCGAAGCTCCTCCCGGGTTGCAGAGTTGTGAGGTGGTAGCCCAAACCGATGCCGGTCAGCCCGGCACCAACGACGAGCACGTCAACGTGCTGTGGGACGGAGGTGGTCGCAGTGGATGCGGTCATGGTCGTTCTTCCTTCTGGATGATGGTGTGCTCGGGTGTGCGGGGATAGCGGGGGATCAGTGCGGCATCAGCAGCGAGACGATCTCGGGGACCTTCGAGATGTCTGGGACGGCGAGGAAGTCGGGTGCGAGGAAAGTTGGGTCGGGCCACGTGTAGTAGCCCTGACCGGTCTGGGCGCCCAGGAGGCCCTTGTCGAGGAGGTTCTCCTTGATGTAGCTCGCATTGGCGGTCATCTGCTCGTCCGCGTTCTCAGCGCCCCAGTAGGACAGGACGTCGTAGGCGGTCTTCATGCCGACCTGGTCGAGCATCCCGAAAGGGCCGATGGGGAAGCCGAACTTCATGAACGAGCGGTCGACGTCCTCTGGTGTGCTGACGCCGTTTGTCACGAGGGTCTGCGCCGCGTTGGACAGGGCAACCGTCCAGGTGTTGACGACGTAGCCGTTCTGTTCCTTGCGTACGGGGATCGGCATCATCCCGATCTCGATCGCGAACTCGGTGATCTCGATCAGTGTGCTGCGCGCAGTGGTGGCGTGAGCCATGATCTCGGCGAAGTTCATCGCCCAGATCCCGTTGCCGAAGTGCAGGGCGCAGAACTTCTCCGGCCTACCGGTCGCGTCGGCGAAGGTGCTGGGCAAGAACGTGGAGGAGTTCGTGGCGACGAGCGCGTCCTCCGGCAGCAGGTCGGCCATCTCCTGGTAGACGGAGGTCTTGACGTCGGGGATCTCAGGGACGGCCTCGATCACCAGATCGGTCTGGGCGACGGCTTCAGCAAGGTCGGTCGTGTAGGTCAGCCGGTCGCTGGTCGCGACGATCTCTGCCTCGGTCGCACCCACGTCAGCTAGATAGATCGCGGCGTATTGGTCGTGCATGTCGCGGCAGTGCTTCAGCGCATCCTCGGCGATGTCGTAGACCGTCACGGTCTTCCCCTTGTAGGCACTGTGCCAGGCGATCTGCCCGCCGAGCACGCCGGATCCGAGAAGTGTCACTTTGTTCAGTCGAGACATGATGGATGGCTACTTTCGTAAGTCGGTGGGCATGGCGCCACTGCTGAATTCGGCGAGGATTTGCTCGTACGGATGACCTGATCGCTGCAATCGCAGATGTTCTGGGTGTGACTGTGGACACAATCTATGGCGGGCCTGTGGTGTGGCGCTCGTCACGTCGTGCCAAACTTTCGGCGGCGGATTGTGATCCCGTAACAACGCGGTGTGCGGTGGTACGAGTCGGCTGTCAACCAGCTGGGGACGCACGAGGAAGTGCTACGTCGGACGATTTCATCGCCCGACGTAGCACTGTCTGCCGAGCCGTCAGAGGCCCTTGAGGAAAGTCAGCAGCTCCTGATTGACAGTTTCGGGATGCTCCTGCTGGATCCAGTGTCCGCAGTTCGGGATGATGACGGATCCGCGCAGATCGGGAATGTATTCAGCTGCCCGCAGACGGGCTTCTTGGCTCCAGATCGTCGCGACATCTCGATCGCCGCCGATGAACATCGCCGGCACAGTCAGTGGCTGCCCCTGGTACTGCGCGAGCACTTCCCAGTTCAAGTCGGCGTTCGTGTACCACGCCAGAGGTGACCTCATGCCGCCGAACTCGAGCTCGGCGATGAAGATGTCCAGCGTCTCGTGATCGAGCCAGCCAGGCAATGTCTCCGGGGACTGAAGATTGACGGCGAACCCCTCGCCGTCGGGGACACACATCGCGGCTCGCACGAACCCGATCACGTGTTCTGGTGGGAGCGACGTCAGATCCACACCATTCAGCTCAGGGGGGAGCGGGCTGTCAGCGGACAGCCCGTAGAAGCCGCTGGTGATGAAGGTCCGCAGATCTTGCTCGATCTCCTTCTCGGCCTTGCCTGATCGGTCGGCAAAATAGTCCTGGTAGAAGGTCAGGCCGGGACCGGCGAGTTCCCGGTGAGTGAGGGTCGGCCGCACATCTCCGAACGGATCACCCGGCAGTGCGGCAAGCCCGCGGGCCCCGAAAGGCACGCTCATGCCAACGACGGCGCGGAACACGTCGGGACGTGTCCATGCCGATGCCCACGCGACAGGCGCGCCAAAGTCGTGACCGACGATGACCGCAGTGCTCTCGCCCAGCGCCTCCACCACGCCCACGCAGTAGGCGACCAGCTCGGTGATTCGATAGTCGGACGGCTGCTGGAGCTTTGCCGATCGGCCATACCCGGGCATGTCCATCGCCACCGCGCGGTAGCCAGCGGCGCCGAGAGCATCGAGCTGGTGGTGCCAGGCGTATGACGACTCGGGGAACCCGTGGCACAGCAGCACCAACGGGCCGGAGTCGCCGGAGACGCGCAGGTGAATTCTCTGACCATTCGACGTGACGGTGACTTCTTGCCAATCAGACCTCGGCATGGGGTGACTCTCTTTCAGGCGACGGACAGTGTCCTGGGGAACCATCGGCAGCCCCGTGTGGTGCCGCTCACAAAACGTAGATCGAACTCACAGGCTGCGTCTTGTGCGCAGATCCCAAGAAGTGCCGTGCGAACTGTTGTCCCGCGACATGTCGAACGTGACGGGAGCGGACGAGTCTGTCAGCACAGATGTTGAGGTGGCGCAGACAATGGGAGGAACGTATGGGACAGTGCGCTCGCGCTGGTGGCCCAGAGCGGTCGAGCCCGATGTGAGGTGGCGATGATGAAGAGAGCGATCGAAGGTGCGGAGCCGGAGTGGCCGCCCTTGCGTGAGGCGACCGCTGAACGGGCGTGGCGCGACGTCCTCCAACCCATCGCCGGGAGTCTCCGGCAATCTGCCGCCGCCGTTGCCGCGGACACCGTTTCCCTGGTGCGCGGCGAAGTCCCTGAGTTGTTCGTTGATGCACAAACAGTCGACGAGGCGATGTCGAGCACCGAGGAGAGTGTGCGACTTTTTGCCCAGTTGCTGGAGGTTGGTGGCAACCCCGCCCACAGCGACCTGCCGCCGTCGACGCTTGCCATCATGCGGTCGGCAGTCTGGAGACAGATTCCACTGTCTTGGCATTCGCGGTTCTATCGACTCGCGCAGGAGCATGTGTGGCGCTGGCTGCACAGCCGCATCCTCGAGGAGACTTCAGAAGGCCCAGAGCGAGCGCTGGCGGTCGATCTTGCCACCACGATGCTCTTGCAATTCGTCGATCGGGCGATGACGCGTGCGGACGAGGCGTACGAGGTCGAGAGGGAGACGTGGTTGCAGGGTGCCGCGGCATCGCGTGGTGCGGCCATCGATGACGTGCTGGCCGATCGTGATCAAGATGTGCGTTCGTTGTCGGAGAGACTCAGGTATGACCTGACACGACACCACGTCGGGGTCATCGTGTGGTCCGACCACTGGTCGGATTCGGCGACTTCGCTGCCGGCGCTGAGTGAGGTGGTCGCCGCGATCGCTCGGGCACATGGCGCGGAGTCGAGCATCACCCATCCGCTGGGATCGTTGGCGGTTGCCGGCTGGTTCAGCAGCCGTCGCGACTTCGGCCCCGACCTGGTGTTCAATCTTGGTGAGAAGGGCGGCTCTGTGCTTCCCGAAGGGGTCAAGGTGGCGGTGGGCCAGTCGGCTCACGGCATCGACGGGTTCCGGCTGACGCACACTCAGGCCGGACACGCACGCCGCGTGGCGGCGCTGCTCCCGCCCGAAGAAGTCGGCGTCACGAGATATCAGGATGTTGCGGTGACGGCGTTGTGTGTCGCCGATCCGGAGCACGCGACGCGATTCGTCAGGCAGACGCTCGGCGCTCTGGCAGTCGATGACGAGTCGACGTTTCGACTGGCCATGACGTTGCACGTCTACCTACGAGAGAATCGCAGCCGGGCGCGGGCCGCGACTGAGTTGTCGGTTCATCCCAACACGGTGAACTATCGGGTGCGTCAGGCAGAGGAATTGTTGGGTCGAAGTATCGACGAGAACTCGCTCGAACTGCGCGTTGCTCTGACGATGCTCCCGGTGCTCAAGAGACTCGATAAGACTCGCTCCAGCGGTGGGTGAGCGAGCTGTTTCGAGCAGACATCCTGCCGCTTCTCGTGCAACTTTCGTGACGCCGCTCAGATTGTGTCGCCGCACAAATTGTTGGACGAACGACTAGCACCGCACACATGGAGTGCTCGCTGTGACGGGTGCCACACTCGCTGACGTCGGTCACCGTCAGCACTCCCACAGTCCAGGGATCTCGGCTCTGTTTGCAGTGGGCAATGGCGTCATGACGCGGTCTGTCGCATCGCGACGGAGGGCTGGTGGAACCGACAAGGTCATCCCCGCTCCGTCGAGCCCAACCAGATGAGGTCCCCCGTGTCTGAGACTCACTCACGCAATGCACGTGCAAGAATCCGCAAAGCAGGGCGCCGCGGCGCGATAGTGGCGCTGGTGGCCGCATGCATCGTCTCGCTCGCCGCGTGCGGTGATGATTCGGAAGGCTCGAGCAGCGCCGGGACGCCCAAGAGTCTGAACAAGGCGACGGGCACACCCATCAAGCTCGGCATCCTCAACCCAGTCAACGGCTCGGCCAAGTCACCTGGCGCGCCGCAGGGTCTGAACGCGGCGGTCAAGTACGTCAACGGGAACCTCGGAGGCATCGACAACCACCCGATCAAGGTGGTGAGCTGTGACGTCGACGTTGCCTCTCCGGAGACGAACATCGGTTGCGCGAACCAGCTGGCCAAGTCCGGTGTGGTCGCGGTGATCGATGCGTTCAATCCCACCTCCAGCGCAGCGCTACCCATTCTCCAATCGGCGAAGATCCCCATGATCGGTCCGGTTCCGTTCGACACGGTGACCGGTTCAAAGCCCGACGATCGGGTCTACTTCGGCCCTGCTCCCGCTGCGTTCCTGCTCGGCGCCATGCAGTCCATCAAGCAACAGGGTTACTCATCCGTGACGCTGGCCAACCTTGATCTCCCCTCAGGACATCAGACCAACGACCAGATTCTCACGCCATTGGGCAAGAGCATCGGTCTGGATGTCAAGGGCGTCTACTACTCGCCGAGCAACCCCAACTTCTCCGTCCTTGCGTCGACCATCAAGTCGACCAAGGCAGAGGTCGCCGGTCTCCTGCTAGCGCTCGACGAGCCGACGTGCAACAAGCTGGCCCAGTCCCTGCAAAACGTGGGGTTCAAGGGTGTCATCTTCCTCGCCACCTGCACGGAGTTCATCAACAAGCTGGGTCAGAAGGCAGTCGGTGCAGAGACGTACTCTTCCGTCTGGCTGCCCACAGCCAAGAGCTCGGCACCAGCTGAGGTCAAGAAGAACCTTGACGTCGCAGCCGACTACCTGACGGCCCAGGGCGGGCCCAGCGACTGGTACGCGTTCGCCACGTTCGCCACAGTCGTCGATTTCGCCAAGACGTTGGGCGCAGCGAAGCCCAGCGAGTACACCGGTCCCTCGGTGCTCAAGACACTCAAGGCCGTTGAGGGGTATCAATCGTTCCTGGGCCCGGTGCTGAGCTGCAACCGGCCGACGAGCCCGAACTGCACCACGGAGTTCTACAACTTCAAGGTTGTCGGCAACAAGAAGACCGAGCTCGTCGGCGGGAAGGCCATTCAGCCGGACCCGAAGGGACTCAAAGCCATCCCCGGGGCGAACTAGGGACTTCACAGAAGTCCAGTCATAACACGCCCAGACGACGTGTCCGGGTCACCGCTCCGACTCATGTCGGGCGGCGGCCCGGACCGTCCCGAACCAGTAGTGAGGTAGGCCCAGACCTATGAGTGAGTTCCTTCAGTTCGTGTTCCTCGGGCTGTCCGTCGGCGCCGTCTATTCGGTGTTCGCGACATCTTTGGTCGGTGTCTACGCGGCAACCGGCATCATCAACTTCGCGCAGGGTTCGATCGCGCTGTGGGCGGTGTACACCGTTGCAGCGCTGCGGACCGACGGCACGCTGGTGCTCCCGATCGGTGACGTCAGTCTTGGGAGCGTCGCCAGTCCGACGGCCATGCTGCCTGCCGTTCTGCTCGGTGTCGCCACCGCCGCAGCGTGGGCCTTGATCGCGCACCTGGTGGTGTTTCGTCCCCTACGTCGTGCCCCCGCTCTGGCGAACGTCGCCGCGTCAGTCGGATTGATGCTCTTCCTCCAGGCGCTGGTATCCCTGCGCTTCAACACGGAGTCGTTGGCGGCGCTTCCCATTCTTCCGGAGGGCACGATCACCGTGGCCGGGGCGGTCGTAAACGTCAGCGATCTCCTGATGGCCGGCACCGCGATCGCCGTGGGTGCACTGCTGTGGGCCTACTTCGGACTGACGACCCGTGGCGTTGCCACGCGGGCAGCCTCCGAGGACGAGCTTGCGGCCCGTTTGTCGGGATATGCGCCAGACCGGCTCGCCGCGACGGTGTGGACGATCAGTGGTGCCGCGTCCGGCTTGATCGTGGTCCTTGGTGCGTACACGATCGGACTGGATCCGGTGAGCTACGCGTACTACGTCGTGCCGGCGATGGCGGTCGCCCTGGTCGGGCGCCTGGCGTCCTTCGCTGTCGCTTCGGTCTCAGGTCTGGTCCTCGGTTCCTTCCAGGCTGTCCTGCTCTGGGCCAACACGCTCGACTGGTGGCCAGCCTGGGCGCAGGCCGGCTTGGGTGACGCGATGCCGTTCGTGGTGGTCGTCGTGGCGCTGTTCCTGCTCGGAGGGAAGATCCCGTCGCGCGGATCTCTCGGTGAGCTGAAGATGCCTGCGGTGACCGTGCCGCGCATTCGACCGATTCCGACGATCGCCGTGGTCGCCGCGGCAGCACTCGCGATCCTGCTGACAGCCGACAGTTGGCGATTCGGCATCGTCACGTCGATGATCTTGTCGCTCATCGCTCTTTCGCTGGTTCTGCTGACCGGGTATCTCGGGCAGATATCGCTGGCCAGCATCGCCTTTGCCGGAACCGCCGGCTTCGCACTGTCGAAACTGACCGTGAACTGGGGTGTGCCCTTCCCGTTCAGCATCGTGCTGTCGGCACTGGTGGCGACGGCACTCGGCGTCGTGGTCGGCGTCCCGGCTCTTCGGATCCGTGGCGCCCAGCTCGCTGTGGTGACGCTTGCGGCGGCATTCGCGATTCAGAACTTTGTGTTCAACAACCCCGCTCTGACGCCGTACGAGGGCCACCAGATATCTGAGCCGACACTTTTGGGCATGAACTTGTCAGTACGACGAGGCACTGAGCTCACGACAGTGGCCTTCTCGATGACGGTGTTGGTCGTCGTCACGGTCATGACACTTCTCGTGATGCGGCTCATGGCCGGCGCCACCGGTCGGGCATTCCTGGCCGTGCGGTCCAACGAGCGCGCGGCGGCCTCCGTGGGAATCAACGTGGCGGCGACCAAGTTGCTCGGCTTCGCGCTGTCTGCCTTTCTTGCCGGTGTCGGCGGCTGTCTCATCGGATACAGCCGCGGGCAGCTGTCTGCAGCATCGTTCACGGTGGTGGTCGGCCTCACGATGCTGGCGATCGCGTACTGCGGTGGGATCACGTCGGTCAGCGGCGCTCTGATCGCGGGCTTCATCGGCCCGCTCGGTGTCTTCTACGTCTTCTTGAACCAGACACTCGACCTGGGGCAGTACTACCAGGTGATTGCGGCTGGGGGTCTGTTGTTGATGGCGATCACCAACCCGATCGGCGCAGCCGGGGCGAACGCGGAACTCGCCAACAAGCTCAAGACCAGGGTTCGCACCGCTCGGCTCGCGCGCGTCGCCGAGAACGGCACGACCTCCTTGGAAATGTCCAGCGTGAAGGTGGGAACACATGTCGGTTGAATCGAGCTCTTCACTCCTCGAGACCCGGCGCCTCTCGGTTCGATACGGCGGTGTCGTCGCGAACGACGATGTCGCGCTGACAGTCGAGGCCGGCGAGATCGTTGGACTCATCGGGCCGAACGGCGCAGGCAAGACGACGTTCGTCGATGCGGTGACTGGATTCACCCGGTCGACGGGCGAAGTGCGGCTGGCCGGCCAACGGATCGACGGCTACAGCTCACACCGCCGTCGAAGTGGAGGCATGGCGAGGACATGGCAGGCAGGGGAGTTGTTCGGCGACCTCACAGTCGCGCAAAATCTCGCTGTCGCGCTGCAGCGTCCAGGCATCAGGGCTTTGCTCGCCGACATCATCACGGGCTCCGCGCCACCCGTCGAGGCAATCGATACCGCTCTCGAGATGGTGGGACTGGCCGACGTGGCCGACCGCCGCCCATCAGAGCTGGCGCTGGGGCAACAAAAGATGGTCGGGGTCGCGCGTGCCCTCGTGGGTGGCACGCGCGTGGTCCTGCTGGATGAGCCCGCCGCAGGTCTGGACACCCACGAGAGCCAGCACTTCGGAGAAGAGCTGCGAAGGATCGCAGCAGCCGGAATCGGGGTGCTCCTGATCGACCACGACATGTCACTGGTCCTGGACGTGTGCGACCGGTTGTACGTGCTCGACTTCGGCAAGGTCATCGCGACTGGCAAGCCTCAGCAGATCCGGGACGATCCGCGCGTCGTGGCCGCGTACCTCGGCAGCCCGGACGTGGAACCCTCCGACGTGCTCGACAGCCAGCTGACCTCGGGCACCACCTCGCCGCAGAAGGGACGATGAGATGACCTCGACTTTGGCCACTGAGCCGGTACTGACGTTGGCGGGTCTCACGGTTGGCTACGGCGGTGTGCCGGCCGTGCGGGACCTCGATCTGAGCGTCCGGCCGGGTGAGATCATGGCGCTGCTCGGCCCGAACGGGGCGGGGAAGACCACGACGTTGCTGGCTGCCGTTGGAGCTCTGCCCGCCATCGCTGGGACGGTCCAGGCTTTGGGCGCCCCGTTGGACAAGCGAGTCGAGCGCAACGCGCGTCGCGGCGTGACACTGGTCCCGGACAACCGCGGTGTCTTCCACAAGCTCACCGTCGCCGACAACCTCCGCATCGCCAGGCGGAAGGGTGGCACGGATCTTGCGGACGTGTTCGAGTACTTCCCCAAGCTCAAGGGAATGCAGGGCCAGCGGTGCGGCAACCTCTCCGGCGGTGAGCAGCAGATGCTGGCACTCGCCAAGGCGTTGCTTCCCAGCCCGAAGGTCCTGCTGATCGACGAGCTGAGCATGGGGTTGTCACCCATCGCGGTGAAGGACCTTCTTCCCCGCCTGCGGTTGATCGCCGACGAACAACGCATGGCAGTTGTGCTGGTTGAGCAGCACATCGATCTTGCCCTGGCGATCGCCGACTCGGCGATGGTCCTGCACCACGGGCGGGTGGCCCTGTCCGGGTCCGCGGAACTGCTCAGAAGCCAGCGGGCGAACGTCGAAGCGGCGTACTTCGGTCGCGTCGCAGACGTCTGATGGCTCACAACAACGACACCGATCCGAACAGGAGAACAATCATGGAAGCCACCGATCTGAACAGCATGAACGTCGTCGTGATGCGCAAAGGGCGCCTGGAAATGGTCCAGGCTCCGATTCCCACACCAGGTCCCGGAGAAGTCCTGGTCAAGGTTCTCGCAACGGGAATCTGTGGTAGCGACCTGCATTGCTTGTCGCACACCGCCGAGCTGCTGTCGAGCACGAAGGCCGCGACGGGAGTCGACTTGTTCGACATTGACGACGATGTCGTGATGGGCCATGAGCTGTGTGCCGAAGTGGTGGCGTACGGCCCGGACACACGAGGCGCCATCCCGGTGGGAACTCGAGTTGCATCGCCAGGCATCTTGATCCGCGACCGACTGATTCTGCTGGGCTACGCCGGGACGGACATGCCGGGTGGTTACGCGGAGTACATGCTTCTCAACGAGGCTCTGATGATCCCTGTCCCGGACAACGTGCCAGACGAGATCGCAGCGCTGACCGAACCGCTCGCAGTCGGGCTGCATGCGGTGAATCGCGGCAACCTGGGTCCCGACGACGTGCCCTTGGTGATCGGGTGCGGCCCGATCGGCCTCGCGATCATCGCGATCTTGAAGATGCGTGGTGTCGGACCGATTGTTGCGGCAGACTTCTCGCCCTCGCGGCGTGCCATGGCAACCGAGCTCGGTGCTGACCTCGTGGTCGACCCGCGTGTCACGTCACCCTATGAGGCTTGGCGTTCCGTCGCTGAGACCACGGATCCGGCCAAGGCGGCACGTCCCAACCTCCTGTTCCCGAGTGACGTCAGGCCCTCGGTGGTGTTCGAGTGTGTAGGGGTGCCAGGCATCATCCAACAGATCCTCGACGGAGCAGCTGCTTGCACCAAGATTGTCGTGGCTGGGGTGTGCATGCAGAAGGACGAGTTCTACCCCACGCACGCGATGCTCAAGGAGTACGACTTCGTGTTCAGTATTGCGTTCACCGGTGAGGAATACGCCGAAGTGCTCGGCCACCTGGCTTCGGGGGCGCTGCAGGTCGCGCCGCTCATCACCGATCGCATCGGGCTGGCGGGAATTCCCGAGGCGTTCGAGCGTCTTGCCGACCCAGAGAGGGATGCCAAGATCGTGGTCCTCCCCTCTGCCGTTTGAACCGACGTCAGCCCATGGACACGACGACCTTGCCCTTGACGCGTCCGGTGTCGACGTAGTCCAAGGCGTCAAGCGTCTCGTCGAAGGGGTAGACCCGGTCGACGACAGGTTGGATTGCCTTGGTGTCCACGAGTGCCGCGATCTCGCGAAGCTGGGCGCCGCTGGCCGTCATGAACAGGAAGGAGTATCGGACGCCGAGGCGTCGGGCGGTCTTGCGCACCTTGCGGCTGAGCAGGCGGGTCGCCACCTTGACCACAGCGTTGGCGCCGATCTCCCTCGCAAAGATCGGGTCTGGCGGCCCGCCGATGCCGATCGCGATCCCACCGGGCTTGAGGATGGTCAGTGACTTCACGATGCTGTCTGGGCCGAGAGAGTCGAGCACGAGGTCGTACCCACTCAGGACCTTCTCGAAGTCTTCGGACTTGTAGTCGATGACGACGTCGGCGCCGAGTGACTTGACCCATTCGACGTTGGCGGTGCTCGTCGTGGTGGCGACGAAGGCGCCGAGATGTTTGGCCAGCTGGATTGCGATGGTGCCGACACCGCCTGATCCGGCGTGAATGAAGACCTTCTGGCCGGGGGAGACCCGGCCCTTCTCGACCAGGGCCTGCCACGCCGTCAGGGCAACCAGAGGAAGCGAAGCCGCCTCCTCGTACGAGATGGTGCTCGGCTTGAGCGCCAGGTCCCGCTCCTTGACGGCGACGAGTTCGGCAAACGTGCCGACCCGGAAATCGCGGGGGCGTGCGTACACCGTGTCGCCCGGCGCGAAATGCGTGACGGCTGACCCGACGCGCGCGACGACGCCGGCCACGTCATGGCCGAGGACGAACGGTGGACGGTACGGGAGGATCAGCTTGAACTCGCCGACCGCGATCTTGGAATCCAGCGGGTTGACTCCCGCGGCCTCCACGTGCACCAGCACCTCGTCAGCCTCGACCTCGGGCTCGGGGCGTTCTGCTGCACGTACCGCTCCGGTCTTGGCGTAGCGCTCGACGATGAATGTCTTCATGGCTGGGTGACTCGCTTCCTGTGGCCCGAGTGGCCGTTGCGTGATGGTGGGTATTTGCCTGGTCAGAGGGAGCGCAAGGCGTTCATGGCGTTCTCGACCCCGCGATCGAGCACACGTGCCGCCAGTTCCGGATCGGTCAGTGCGCGTGACAGCTGCATCGTCCCGACGAGCACCGCGTAGATGCTCAACGCCTTGCTGCGCTCAACGGTCGCGCTGCCGGGGCTGAGGGCGATCGCCATTTCGTCGATGAATCCCATGAGGGCTTCGGAGTAGGTCTTTCGCGTGGACTCGTTGCACCGGCCGATCTCGTCCAGAAGGGCTGCGGATGGACATCCATCGCCACGATGATCCACGTGCCACTGGGTGAGGTACTCGCGGATGAAGAACTCGAGCGCTTCGGGAGTTGAACCGTGCGCACGGAACGCCTCAGCCTGGTCGTCGAGCTCTTGTGCGATGGCGGTCGCGACGAGGTCCTGCTTGGACGAGAAGTGCGAATAGAAGGCGCCGTTCGTGAGCCCCGCATCCGCCATCAGTGCGGAGATACCGGACCGATCGATCCCGTCCTCCTTCAGACGCCGACCGGCGCTGGCGAGGATGCGCTGGCGAGTGGCCGGCTTGTGGTCCGGGTCGTATCGCAAGAGAACTCCTTCGCTGATATTACGATCATAAGACTATCACGAGCGCCGTCCGGCATCGGATGTTGACAACGTCGAATCTATAGAATTACGATCATAATATCAACTTACTTACATACGCATCGGCGTCCGGCCGGGCAGACCAAAGGAAGCGACGATGACCACCACCACATACCGCACAGCACCTGGGCGGACCATCGACGTCGGGGGAGTGACCTACGCGTACCGCGAGCTCGGCCCGAAGGGTGGCGTGCCCGTCGTCTTCCTCAACCACCTGGCTGCCACGCTGGACAACTGGGATCCGCGCGTTGTGGATGGCTTCGCGGCCAAGCACCACGTGATTGCGATCAACTACCGCGGAGTCGGCTCGTCCGCAGGCAAGACGCGCACCACCGTCGAGGACATGGCACGAGACGCCATCGCGGTCATTCGGGCGCTGGGTCATGACAGGGTTGACTTGCAAGGGTTTTCGCTCGGCGGCATGGTGTCCCAGGCAGTCGTGCAGCTCGATCCGCAGCTCGTGCGCAAGCTGATCCTGACCGGCACTGGCCCTGCGGGTGGGGTCGGCATCGACAAGGTCACTCGGCTCTCGCTGCTCGACACGGCACGCGGACTGCTGACCTTCAAGGACCCCAAGACCTACCTGTTCTTCACGCGGACGCCGAACGGCAAGCGTGAGGCAGCGGCGTTCCTCAAGCGCCTCAAGGAGCGCAAGGACGACCGGGACAAGGCCATCGCCGTCCCTGCGTTCCGTGCCCAGCTCAAGGCGATCCACACCTGGGGGACCCAGAAGCCGGCTGACCTGTCGAGGGTCACGATCCCAGTGTTCATTGCCAACGGTGACGAAGACCGAATGGTTCCTACATCCAACTCGCATGACATGGCCAAGCGCTTCACGAACAGCGAGCTCGCGATCTATCCCGACGCCGGCCACGGTGGCGTCTTCCAGTACCACGACCGGTTCGTTGCCCAGGCGCTGGAGTTCCTGGCGAAGTGAGCTCGTCCCGCAGGCGGGACATGACATCTCAACCTCTTTACCAATGGAGCAAACGTATGCGCTACACAACTTTTGGCCGGAGCACAGGACTGCGCGTGTCGCAGTACGCACTGGGGACTGGCAACTTCGGAACCGGGTGGGGCGCCGGTGCGGAGCGAGACGAGGCGAAGCAGATCTTTGAGCGTTTCGTCGAGGCAGGCGGCAACTTCATCGACACCGCTGACGTCTACCAGTTCGGTCAGTCCGAGGAGCTTGTCGGCGAGTTCGTCCACGCCGATCGTGATGACTTCGTCTTGGCGACGAAGTTCACGATGGGTGCCGAGCCCGGCGGCGGACTCTCGCGCACCGGCAACGGCAGGAAGAACCTGCGGACATCGGTCGAGGCCAGCCTCAAGAGACTCGACTCCGATTACGTCGACGTGCTGTGGGTTCACTACCCCGATGCCCTCACGCCGATCGAGGAGCTCTTGCGTGGCGTGGACGATCTCGTCAGCCAAGGCAAGATCCTGCATGCCGCGTTCTCCAACTTCCCCGCCTGGCGCGTTTCCCGCGCCGTGGCGCTGGCGGACATCGCAGGATGGGAGCCAGTGGCCGGTATCCAGGTCGAGTACAGCCTCGTGGAACGGTCGGCCGATCGCGAGCTTCTGCCCATGGCCGAGGCGCTCGGACTGGGCGTGACGCTGTGGTCTCCGCTCGGCGGAGGGCTGCTCACCGGCAAATATCGCAGCAGCGAAGAAGGTCGCCTGTCGGACCTGAAGATGCTCGTCCACACGGAGTCGACCGACCAGAAGACGGCCGTCGTCGATGCGGTGATCTCGATCGCGGAGGGCGTGGGACGAACCCCTGCACAGGTCGCGACGGCGTGGGTCAACGAGCGCTCGCGTCGGCTCGCAACCTCGTCGGTACCCATCATCGGTCCGCGCAATGTCGCCCAGCTGGACGATTACCTCGGAGCGCTCGATCTCGAGCTCACTCAGGAGCAGTTCGACGACCTGACCAAGGTCAGCGCGATCTCTCTCGGCGTCCCCCACGAGGCCAACGCGGTCTCGCTGGACGGGGTGCAAGGGGGACTGGCAGCACAGATCGACGGTCCGATCGTTCCTGTGGCGTGAACCGCAAGGTGGAAATTTCGCGGGCGCGGGGCCTGGCAACAACATGTTGATCGATATTCAAAGGCGGAACACTCATGACAACAACTGAACAAACTGCTCGACACGGGTCCGCCGTGTGGGCCGTGATCATCACCAGCGTGGCGGGGTTCGTCACCGCGCTCGACAATCTGATCGTCACCACAGCCCTTCCCTCCATACGCGAGGACCTCGGAGGCGGTCTCGAGGACCTCGAGTGGACGGTGAGCGCATACACCCTGACGTTCGCGGTGCTGTTGATGTTCGGCGCCTCGCTGGGCGACCGCTTCGGTCGAAGGCGGATGTTCCTCATCGGCCTCGGGATCTTCACCACTGCTTCCGCTGCGGCGGCACTCGCGCCCGGGATGGGTGAGCTCATCGCGGCGCGGGCCGGACAGGGCCTTGGCGCCGCGATCGTGACGCCGCTGACGCTCACCCTGCTCTCCGCCGCCGTCCCGCCCGAGCGGCGCGGCGCGGCCTTCGGCATCTGGGGCGCGGCCAGCGGCGTCGCCGTCGCAACCGGCCCACTCATCGGCGGCACACTCACCGAGCACATCGCGTGGCAGGCCATCTTCTGGGTCAATGTCCCGATCGGTGTTGTGCTGATTCCGCTTTCCCGACTACTGCTGGATGAGAGCCATGGCCCGAACTCCCGCCTGGACCTGCCGGGCACGGTGCTGGCGAGTGGTGGTCTGTTCGGTGTCGTGTACGCGTTGGTGCGCGGCAATGCTGACGGATGGACCAGCCCCTCGATCCTTGCCGGCTTCGCCGCGGGTGCGGTCTTGCTGCCTGCCTTCGTCCTTTACGAGCTCCGTGCTGAGAACCCGATGCTACCCATGCGACTGTTCCGCAGCCGTGCCTTCAGCATCATCAATGCGGCAAGCCTGCTGATGTTCGTCGGCATGTTCGGGTCGATCTTCCTCCTCAGTCAGTATCTCCAGACCGTCGGCGGCTATTCGCCGATGGAGGCAGGCGTACGGATGCTGCCGTGGACGGCGATGCCTATGGTCGTCGGTCCCTTGGCCGGATTGCTGTCCGACCGGATCGGCGGAGCTCCTGTCGTCACCGTTGGAATGGCTTTCAATGCCGTGGGTCTCGCCCTGTGGGCGATCGCTGTTGAGCCGGACGTCTCGTACACGGCCTTGTTGCCGGCGCTCATCGTGTGTGGAATCGGCATGGGCATGTTCTTCGCCCCGAGTGCGAACCTGGTGATGAGCACTGTCAGGCCAGAGGAAGAGGGCATCGCATCGGGTGCCAACAACGCCATTCGTGAGGTCGGAGGAGCCATCGGCGTCGCCACCCTCGCCGCGGTGTTCTCGGCTCAGGGTGGCTACGAGTCCGCCACGCGGTTCGTCGACGGTCTGGTCCCTGCGCTCTGGCTCGGCTCGGGCGCGGTTGCCTTGGCTGCGGTCCTGGCGATCTTCATGCCGCACCGGCGAACGGCCGGCGCCTCAGGGTCCCCGGCTCTCTCGTCCAGCGGGAAAGCTGGCTAAGTCAGCGGAGAAAGGCCAGCACCGTTGGAACGAAGCGTTCGTGATGCTGGAACACTCCGCCATGGCCTGCGTCGGGGTAGATCGCGAGTGAGGCGTTCGGTAGCCGGTGCGCCAGGTCGAAGGATGCCCGCGTCGCGAGCATCCTGTCGTCCTCACCGTTGGCGACGAGCACAGGATGGCCGATGGCTCCCAGATCCATAGGTTCCTGCGCCCCCCACCGTCGAATGGCAAGGAGCTGCGTGGCGGCCCCGCGGAGCGAGGTGGGCCTCACCCGACCCACCTCCCGCTCCTGGAGCCGGCCCATGTACGCGCGGGCCGCGGCCTTTCCACTGCTGCTCCTCGTGAAGAAGAGGAAAGGCTTGGGGTCTGTACGGGTGAACAGCCCACGCAACGCGTCGCCGAACATGCGCCGATTGAGTTGGCCGACACCATCCTGGCCAGCGGCACCGGTGCCAGCTAGGACGACTCTGCGGACCAGTCCGGGCTCCTTGGTCAGGATGACCTGCGCGATGAATCCGCCCAAAGAGAAGCCGACGAGGTCCACCTGCTGATGTCCGAGGGCCCGGATGAATTCGATCGCGTCGTCGGCCATCGCCTCGACCGTCATCGGCACCCGCCCGTTCGTGCCGCCCACGCCGCGGTTGTCGAAGGTGATGACGCGTCGTTCGGACGCGAGCCCGTCGATCACGCGGGGGTCCCAGTCGTCCATGACGGCGGTGAAGTGATGCAGGAACACGACCGGGGTGCCGGTGCCCGCGCCGAATTCACGGTAGGCGAACCGGGTTCGACCGACCTCCACGCTCAACGTCGGGGCGGTGTTAGCGCTGGGCACGGTGAGCGCGCTCAATGTGTGACGACGATCTTGCCGCTGGCGAGGCCCTGCTCGACGTATGCCATCGCCTCGAGCGTCTGGTCGAACGGGAACGTGCGGTCGAGAACCGGCTGAAGCGTCCCGTTGTCATACAGTGCGGCCAACTCAGTGAGCTGCGCACCACTTGCCTTCATGAAGAAGAACGAGTAGTTCACTCCCAGCTTCTTTGCCCGGTTGCGGACCTTGCGACTGAGCAGCGCCATGACGGGTTTCAAGATCGGCTGCCCGAGCTGCGCGGCGAAGGACGGGTCGGGCGGGCCGACGACACTGATCGCGAGTCCACCTCGCCTGAGCACCGTCAGGGACTTCTCGAGGTTGGTTCCTCCGAGTGAGTCCAGCACGACGTGGTATCCAGCGAGCACCTCAGAGAAGTCGGTCTTGGTGAAATCGATGACCTCGTCCGCGCCGAGGGCGCGGGCTCGCTCGATGTCATCGGTGTGAGCCGTCGTGGCGACATAGGCCCCCAGATGCTTGGCGAGCTGGACGACGGTCGAACCGAGGCCACCTGCGCCGGCATGGATCAGGATCTTCTGGCCCGGTTTGACGTGGGCGAGATCGACGAGCGTCTGCCAGGCCGCCAAGGCGACGAGCGGTACGGCAGCAGCCTCGTCGAACGACGTGGACTGCGGTTTGAGAGCCACATCGTCCTCGTGGATCGCGACGAACTCGGCGAAGGTGCCGATCTGCAGGTCTCGGGGTCTGGCGTACACCTCATCGCCCGGGGCGAAGTTGCGCACGTCCGCCCCGACCTCGACCACGACACCAGCGACATCGTGCCCGAGCACGAACGGGCGCTTGTACTTCAACAACTGCTTGAACTCGCCGTTGCGAACCATCTTGTCCAGCGGGTTGATGCTGGCCGCGCGGGCTCGGACGAGTACGTCGAGCGGGCCCACCTTGGGTTTGGGCAGGTCCACAGCCCGCAGTCCGTCCTTGCCGTATGACTCGACGATGAATGCCCTCATGTCAGCTCACTTTCTCGTTCTCGTGGGATGCGCTGTGGTGGTCGCGGAGCGCGAGCTTGGCGATCTTGCCAACCGCATTGCGTGGAAGGGCATCCACCACGTGAATGGCGAGGGGGCGCTTGTAACCACTCAGACTTGTCGCGCAACGAGCATGAAGAGCATCGATGTCGACCACTTCACTGGGCTCAGGCTCGACGTACGCCACGACGATCTCGCCCCACATGTCGTCGGGGATGCCGATCACCGCTGCGTCCAGCACGGCTGGGTCACCGGTCAGGACGTCCTCTATCTCTTTGGGGTAGATGTTCTCGCCGCCCCGGATGATCATTTCCTTCGATCGGCCCACCAGCGTCAGGTAGCCGTCGTCGTCGAGGTGTCCCACATCGCCGGTTCGAAGCCAACCATCGACCAGCACCTTGTCTGTCTCCTCCGGGCGGCCGAGATACCCGCGCATGACATTGGGTCCCGCGACGACAACCTCGCCGTCGACGCCGACGGGCACTTCCGTCCCGTCATGCCCCAGGATCCGCAATTCCTGCCCGGGGAAGGGCAGGCCGACTGTCCCCGGCATGCGCGGACCATCGATCGGGTTGGTGGTAGATCCGCAGGTTGCCTCCGACAATCCGTATGCCTCGATGATCGGAACGGCGAATCTCGACTCGAATCGCTCCAAAAGCTCAGCGGGGGCCGGCGCCGCGCCGCAGATAGCGAAGCGGACCGACGATGTGTCCGGCCGAATGTGGGCAGGCATCGTCGCAAGCATGCTGAAGATCGTCGGCACGCCGCTGAAGAAGGTCGGTCGCTCGGCCTCGACCAGGTCGAAGAATGTGTCGGGATGGAAGCGGCTCGCCACGACGACGTTCGCGCCGGCAAGAAGTGGCATCAGCACACTGACCGCGATGCCGTTGACGTGGAAGAGAGGCAGGATGAGCAAGCACGTGTCCGTGGCGTCGAGACGAAATGCGTCCAGCCCCATCTGCGCCATCGCCTCGAGGTTGGCGTGATCGAGCATGACGCCCTTGGGCACCCCCGTGGTGCCGCTCGTATAGATGAGCAGTGCGAGAGCACTCGGGTCGACAAACGGCTCAGTCGACGATCCTGGCTCGACGACCTTTCGTAGCTCACCAACGTCCAACACCGGCACGCCGGCGGCGGTGTCGAGAGTCTCGGAGGCGGGCTCCACCACCATCAACTTGGTCCGAGAGTCATCGAGTTGACGAGCGACCTCGCCAGCCGTCAAGCTCGGATTGACCGGCGTGATGGTGGCACCGATGCGCCATGCGGCGAACAGCAGGACGATGAACTCGACCCGATTGGTCAGCTTGAGGGCTACCACGTCGCCCGGACCGATGCCAAGTTCTCTGAGGTGGAACGCAGCCGCATGCACTCGGTCGAGCAGTTCGGCATTGCTGAACGTGCGTGCGGAGTCGGAAACTGCCCGGCCCTGAGGATCCAGGGCTGCGCGGTGGTCGAGGAGGGAGGAGAACGGCACGGTCATCAAGCTTTCAGGTGACGGGTCAGGAACTCGATCTGATCGGCCACGACGGCCTCGAAGGGCGCGCCGAGATAGATGTCGAAATGGCCTGCGGCATACCTCTTGATCTCGCCCTTCGGTGCTGTTCGGGCGTACGCGAGGGTCTCTGCCGGTGGTGTCACCGAATCGGTGTCGCACACGCAGAATAGGATCGGCGAGGAGACCTTCTTGGCTGAGCGACCAGGACGGTATGCCGTGATGGTGGGTGCCACCCGTGCGGCAACCTCATTGACGAAGGTCTGCCCTTCGGGCATCAGCGCGAGGTATCCAGGCAGGGCGTCCGGAGCCGTCATGAGTGCCCGGGAACCGGGAGCCCCTGCGAGTGTGATGCGCACGGGTTCCTTGCCGCGAGCTTTCGCGATCAGGTCGCGACCGACGAGGGGCATCAGCCGCATCGATCCGATCGGACCAAGTGCCTTTGCAGACGCGAGGCCATCGGTGAACGGGCACTGGGACACTGCTGCCAGGAGCTCGGGGTGGCGGGATGCAACGGTGATGGCGTGACCACCGCCGAACGAGCTGCCCCACACCGCCAACCGGGTACCGTCCACGTCGTCGCGACTCTTGACGTGCTCGATGGCGGCATCCCAGTCGGCGAGCTGGCGCTTGATCGAAAGGAGCTGACGAGGCTGGCCGCCAGAGTCGCCGAAGTGTCGGTAGGTGAAGGCGACGGCAGCGATCCCTGCCGCAGCGAACCGCTCGGCGAACGCATCCAGGCGCATCTCGCGAGTCGCGCCCAGGCCGTGCCCAAGGATGACGACCGGCGGCGAGGCGATGCCGTCGGGAAGGTAGAGCCAGCCCGCGCATTCGTCCCCGTCCGACAAGAACGAGATGTCGTGACGGGTGAAGGTCTTTGCCTTGCTCATTGCTTCTTCTCCGATCCTGATGTGGTCGTGGTGCCGGCTCCGCGAGTCGTGCCCGTCTGCAGCACCTCGTCGTACACGCCGGGAATGTAGAGCGGCAGCTCTCCGGAAGCTTCGGAGTTGGCCATGTAGTCGAGCATCAGCTCTTGGCCAACCTTGGAGAGGGCTGTGGTGAGGAACTCGGCGCGCTCCACATGCAGGCCGTCAGACAAGGACATCGAGCCGCCGAAGTACACCGCACGTTTGATGGAGGCGATCGATCCCTTGGTCCGGCTGCCGAAGTGCTCAGCCAGTTCCATGGCCCTGGCAAGGACCTGATCCTGCGGCACGACATCGTCAACCGCCCCGATCGCCAGAGCCTCGGCCGGGCTGAACGGCTTGCCTTCGAGAATGGCAACGAGTGAGCGATGCGTCCCGATCAGCCGGGTCAGCCGCTGGGTGCCGCCGCCGCCCGGCATGATGCCAAGCAAGACCTCGGGCTGTCCGATGAAGAAGTCACCGTCGGCCATGACCCGTAGGTCGTTGGCCCAGCTGAACTCGGCGCCCAGCCCGAGGGCGGACCCGTTCAGGGCGGCCACGAAGATCACTCCGCTTTGGTTCATCTTCAGGAAGGTCTGATGGACCCGCTCGAGTTGGACCGCGGGCCACAGCGGTGTCTTGCCCAGGAGTGACTGCATTCCGCCAGTCCGGTTGACCCCTCTGGCGGTGCGTGCGAGTGCGGAAGCACCCTTCACGCCGACGGACGGCACTTTCGCGCCGCCTTCCTGCAGCCAGCGAACCTCGGCATGGCTGACGAATCGCTCTGGATGGGTTCCGGTGAAGACCACTGCATGAACATCCGGGTCGCGATCTGCGCGATCCACCAGGACGTCCAGTTGCTCAGCGATGTCGTTGCCGAACAGCCCGAGAGGGCCCCCATCAATGCGGGCAACCAGGACTGCACCACGGTTCTCGATCTCGAGGTTTCCTCTGACATCTTCTGCCATGGCGAACTCCTTGCGCGGATGAACAGCTTGCAGCAGACTATAACGAAGTTACGTCACCAGTACAAGACCGCTTTGCGTTGCTTCGCGGCATGCGCGGGTACCAATGGGAGTATGGGAGCCATGTCCGAGGAACTAGCGCTAAACGATCCACAAGGACGCCTGGTGCAGGCGACGGTCAGGCTGCTGGCGGAGCAGGGGCCCTCGGCCCTCAAGGCGCGGACGATCGCGTCGGAGGCCGGCGTCTCGACGATGGTTGTCTACCATCATTTCGGAGGTATCCCCGAGCTGTACGGCGCAGTGATCGACTTCGGCTTCGCTGAGATCGAGAATGCATTCGTACGGTTGCCGGTCACGGATGATCCGGTCGCTGACCTCTTCTCGATGGCGCTGACGGTCCGGGAGATCGCTCGGGCGAACCCGCACCTCTACGACATGATGTTCGGGCTCTCGACCCGCGCGAGCTATCGGCCGACCTCTGACAAGGGCGTTCGCCGGAGTGGTCATTCCGCAGCATTCCAAGCGGCGTACGCCCACATCACCGCTGCCTGCGCCAGGCTCGCTGGCTCGGAACAGGTTGGAATGCTTGATCCCGAGACCGTTGCTGCTGGGTTGTGGAGCACGATGCACGGCTTCATCAGCCTGGAGCTGGCCGACCACTTCGTCGAGTTCGAAGATCCTGTGCGAGCCATCATGGTCCCGATCGGCGTGGTGTTCACGGTTGGGCTCGGAGCGGATCTGCAGAGCGCTCAGGCTTCGCATGACGCGGCGTTGCGATGTCATGAGGCGTCCACTCTGCACTCGCTTTGACGTATTCGAGGCCTATGTCCGGATCTGATCCTGCCGTCCCAGTGCGTCGACCTCGCGTTCGATGTTGGGAACCGCCTTGCCGGCAAAGCGCCTGAACCATGGCCACATCACGGAGGAGTTGACCAGACCCTGCGCGACGTTGGCGCCCACCACCGCGCGCGGCACGTACACCCGTCGTTGGCGCCGCTCCAGGCCGCGGACGATCGCGTCCGCGGCTTGATTCACGGTCGTCGTCACGTTGCCGGGGTAGGGCAGGCCATCGCGGAGCTTTCGGAAGGAAGGCAGGTCGGCCTCGGCGCCCCGCACCAGGTCTGTGTCGATCCATGAGGGGTGAACCAGACTGACGGAGATTCCGAGATGGGCGACCTCTTGGCGATATGTCAGCCCCAATGCTTCGACGGCCGCCTTGCTCGCCCCGTATGACGACATCGAAGGGAGCGCCAGGAACGACAAAGCGGACGCGATCACGGCGACGTGACCTCGGCTGCGCTGCAGGTGCGGAGTCGCGTGTTTCAGTGTCCGAAAGACGCCGTTGACGTTGACATCGAGAACCCGCTCGAATGACGTGTCCTCGGTCTGACGGATGGTTCCGTACGCGACAACGCCGGCATTCGCCACAAGGAAGTCGATGCCACCCAGCGCTGCGGCGCAGTCGTCGATGGCGGACTTGAGATCATTCGAGTTGCGTACGTCGACCTCGCGCCACTCGGTCGAGGGTCCGAGCTCGAGGGCAAGGCTGCGGAGTCGGTCAGGTTCGAGTCCGATCAGTCCGACCCGAGCGCCACGCTCTGCAGCCAGACGCGCCACATGTTCACCGATGCCGCGTGCCGCGCCGGTCACGACAACGGTCTTTCCCTTCAATGATGTCTTCATGGAAGGGACTGTAACTTCGTTATAGTCCGTAGGCAATGGGCAACCGCCATCAACCGACGGGTGACGATCAGGTTCGTTGGTCTGCCGCAATCATGGCGAGCGCCGACTGGGCGCCGTTTTCAAGGACCGTCTTCGAGAGCCGGCGATCGGAGAGGGCCCGTGCGAGCTGCATCGTGCCGATCATCATCGTGAAGAGGTTGAGCGCCGTTCCCTGCGCCGCATCCGGGTCGTGGGGCGACAAGCGACTGGCAATCTCCTTGAGGATCGCCTTCGCGCCGACGGTGTAAGCCTGCTTCGCCGCCGCTGACGAACGCCCGATCTCGTCCAGAAGTGCTGCTGACGGGCATCCCACGTCCGGGTGGTCGCGGTGCTTGGTCGACAGATACTCGCGCACGAAGTCCTGGAGTCCGTCGCGTCCGAGCTTCAGGTCGCTGAAACTGGCTGCTTGGCGACTCAGCTCCTCGTGGACGACGGTCGCGACGAGGTCGTCCTTGGATTCGAAGTGGGCGTAGAACGCACCGTTTGTCAGGCCCGCGTCTGACATCAGCGTGGCAACACCCGACCCGTCGAAACCGTCCTGCTTGAACCGTTTGCTCGCGGCATCGATGATCCGCCGCCGGGTGATGTCCTTGTGTTCCTTGCCGTAGCGCGCCATGCGTTCTCCTGGTCGAATTGCGACTTGCCTGTGCCGGATTCAATTGTATGACGTTCATCATGAGATCATCTGAGCTCGGCGTCGACCAGTCGCGGCAGCGGTCTGACGCACGGGCTGAAAAGGCCGCCCTAGCGACAGCGCACGGAATCGTGGGAGGCCACGGCCCGCTCGAGGGTATCGCCGTGCCCGACGAAGACGCACACCGTCAAGGCCTGCAACCGCTCGTGGACGGGGTCGCTCACATGCGCGAAGTGACCCGCCAGCTCCAAGGTGACGAAGCCGTGGACACAGCTCCACAGCTGATCGGCAATGAGTTCGGGATCTTCATCGGCACGGACTCGCTCGCTGTCAATCAGGCGCGACGCAGCCTGCACCAGGTGCTCGTACGCGGCCTTGAAGGCGTCCGGTCGTTCATTGTCGGGTCGAGGCTGCGCGGGGCGATAGCTTCCCCGCGTGGAGAGCCCGAACCGCCGACTGTTCGCGCCTGTCATGGAACTTTGGTCGTGGTCGCTGCTGAGAACACTGCGTCATTGATCGCCGTCGGCGACATCGCCAGGAATCGCTTCTGCACGCGGCTTAGGTTGTCGGTCAAGTAGCGACGTCTCGGGTGCTTCGAAGTCAGGGCACGATCGACGGCCTTGACGACCTTCTGGGGGTCTCCTGCGAGCTTCTGGAAGCGAGGCACGAGCTTGCGCGTGCCGGCGAGATGTGAGGCGTACAGCTCCCGGTGGCTCTCGGACAGCTTCGCGGCCATGCGGTCGTGGTCGATGAGCGCGTCACCCCACATGTCAGTCCGGATAGGTCCGGGCTCGATGAGCGAGACCCGGATGTGCCAGGGTCGCAACTCGATGCGAAGTGCGTCGGCCAGCGACTCCAACGCGTACTTCGACGCGCTGTAGGCGCCGGTCCCCGGCACGGTGACCAAACCGCTGACCGACGATATGAAGACGATCCGTCCACCGGCTGCACGGATGCGCGGGAGCGCCGCCTGGGTCACGCCGATCTGAGATGTGACGTTGACGTCGAGCTGTCGCGACAGGTCGACGAGCGACAACCCCTCGACGGGGCCGTTCACGATGATGCCGGCGCTGTTCACGACGCCGTCCAGCTTGGCCGGGAGGCGTTCGGCGAGCCCTGCGAGCGCGGACCGATCGGTGATCTCGAGAGGGATCGCGTGCACCCGGTTCAGGCGATCGAGACGTTCGAGGTCGGCATCGGACCGCGCCGTCGCGTACACGTCCCAGCCTCGCTCGCTCATGTGCTGGGTGATGGCCAGCCCGATTCCTCGGCCAGCGCCGGTGACTAGTACGGAAGGCATGGCTTTCTCCTGACAGTGTGCGAACTGCCGAATGCAGTATACGAATCGTATAGTTACAGGTATCAAAATATGTGTCAACACGTATGATGTCGGGATGACGACGAAGACGTACGGTCAGATGTGCTCGATCGCTCGCTCGCTCGACGTCCTCGGCGAGCGATGGAGCCTGCTGGTTGTCCGCGAGTTGCTGCTGGGCCCGAAGCGCTTCAAGAGCCTTCTTGCAGCACTGCCCGGCGTCGGCAGCAACCGGCTTTCCGACCGATTGAAAGGTCTCGAGGAGGCAGGGGTCGTTCGCAAGACCACGCTGCCGGCGCCGGCCGCGGTTCCCGCCTACGAGCTAACGGTTCAGGGTGAGCGCCTGAGAGGGCCGCTGGTTTCCCTTGCTCTGTGGGGCCTCGACCTACCGGTTGACGAGCGCATCGACCCGCAGACCACGCGTGCTGACCTCATCGCGATGACCCTCGTGGGCACGCAGACGAAGCTGCTGGATCCCGCTCGCCGCGAGTCGTTCGAGTTCCACGTCGGGGACGAGGTGTTCCACCTGGAGCTGCGCGACGGACGACTTCTGGCGCGGTCAGGGCCGTCGCCGAGCGATCCGGTCGCGCGAGTTGCCTGCGACCTGCAGACGTTCACGGACCTCGCGCTGCGCCTGCTTACGCCATCTCAAGCGATCAAGGACGGACGCGTGACGGTCCTGGCTGGGTCGCGCAGCGCATTGACCGAGCTCTATCGCGTGTTGGTCTACGTCCCTGACGCCCCGCTGATGTCACCCGTCTAACGTCGAAGTCAGCGAGGCAGAATCGCGCTGACCTGAGTCCGGATGTCGTCCACGACCAAGTCGTTGCTCACGGCGGGGTCCGCGTTCGAGGCCATGCTGAAAAAGCTGATCGCAGTAACGATGTGTGCCACCGTTGCGGCTTCGTCGTCACCGATCGACTCGTCGCGGACGAGGACGGCCGCGACGGCTCCCTCGGTCTGCCCAGCGATCGCCAGCGCCTCGGCGTGATGAGGCTCCTCGGGATCGCCGAACGCGACTTCGCGCAGGTAGGTGCGACCGTTGGCGATCTGGGTGCGGTTGCACTCCACAATCGGCTCCATGATCGCCATCACGGCATCCAGTGCCGTGGGAACGTTCTCGGCCGCGGTCCGGCCCCGCTCGAGCGCTTCGGCGTAGTGGGTGTTCTGCACGAGCAGGAGCAGCTCGCCCTTGGTCTTGGCGTAGAGGAACAGCGTCCCGGTGCCGATGTCCGCCTTGTCGGCGATCTGCTGGGTCGTGACCTCTTCCACGCCGTGTTCAGCGAACAGCTCGCTGGCGGCGGCAATGATGCGTTCGAGCTTCTGCTGCTTGTTGCGTTCGCGGCGGCCGAGCGGCTGGGAGGCGAGACTCATGACGCAACCTCCGGGACTGGGCTCTGACGGTACCGAGGTTCATCCTTCCACGACCGGACCCGCGAATCCGGTCTAGTCCTCGTAGTGGGGGAGGACATGGCCGTCCTTGACGTAGGTGAGCGCGGCGGTGACGTCGTACGCGTGGATCGCAGAGGCCAGCGGCGTCAGCTGCTCGGACAGGTCCTTCACCGCGCGGCTGGAGAAGAACGCATCGCGCGCCGCATCGTCGGCGAATCCGAGGATGACCGAGGCGTGGAATCGCTGGTCCTTGGGGTTGTCGTGCGCAACGTCAGGGGTGTCCCACAGCTTCTTGTTCCACGGCATGAAGGTCTGTGTGCGCAGCTCCTTGAGTACCCCGGTTGCGGCCATGGATGACACCAGCTGCTTGTTGACGAACCTGCGGAACTCACCCGCGCTGGCTCCGTCGCGCCGGCGCAGGTAGATGACGGCGCGCGAGCCGACCACCTCGCCGGGCGCGGCAACGTCATACCAGCGGGAGGCATTCGGGAGACCGCCATAGAGGAGAGTGCGGCGGAACACGTTGATCTCGTCCTTGTACGCCAGCGCCGTCTGCTTGCGTCCCTTCAGCGGAGAGAGCGCGGACTGAAGGGTGACTTCCGCGATGCCGTCGATCTTCCGGTCGGCGGGGATGGTGGTCTCCACCCTTTCGGTTGAAGGCCAGCGTCCCGGGTTGTCCTCGGCCAGGTGGATCTGCCGGTATTCCTCCATGCCTGGGGTCGCGGAGATGATGCCGGAGTGCGGGCCCTTCCAGTAGTCCATGCCGGTTTGGCGGGGCTGGTCGGTGCGCACCCACAGCAGGATCGAGGAGGAGAAGTGCTTCCTCACGCCGAGTCGTGTGGTCGGTGATGTGCTCATGGTGATGTCTTTCAGTGAGGGTCAGCGGTTGAGGAAGTCGACGGCGACGGGAGCGAACTCCTCGTGGAACTGGAAGATGCCGCCGTGCCCGGAGTCGGGGTAGATGACCAGCTCGGACCCCGCGATGCGGCGGTGCAGGTCCTCGGACAGGACCGACGGCACCATGCGGTCGTTGTCGCCGTTCGCGATCAGCGTGGGCTGGGTCAGCGTCGACAGGTCCGACGGGGCGGACCGGCCGTACTTCTTGATGGCCTTCAGCTGCGTCTGGAACGCCTTCACCTTGATCGGAGCGTCGCGGTCCTCGGTGCGCTCCTCGAGGCGCTGAACGAACGCCTTGGCCGCTGGCTTTCCGGTCTCGTTGCGGTTGAAGAACAGGAACTCCTTGGGGTCCGACCGCGTAACGGCGGCCCGCAGCATGTCCCAGTAGGTGGTGCCGGCGACCTTGTCGATGTCCTTGCCGCCGCGCGGCCCGGTGCCGGTCAGCACGAGCTTGCGGACGAGGTCGGGGTGCTTGACGACCAGATCCTGCGCGACCATGCCGCCGAGCGAGAAGGAGAAGATGTCGATCTTGTCGAAGCCGAGAGCCTTGATGAAGGTGTAGGCGTCATCGGCCATCGCCTCGACGGTGTCCGGCACGCTGCCGGTGGAGGCTCCGACACCGCGGTTGTCGAACGTGATGACGTGACGGTTCCTGGCGATGGGGTCCACGATGCGCGGATCCCAGTTGTCCAGCGTCGCGGCGAGGTGCACGAAGAAGACGACGGGGATGCCGCCCTTCGGCCCCAGCTCTCGGTAGGCGTACGTGACGCCACCAGCGGTGACGGTGCGGGCGGGTGCCTTCGCGTACGAGGTGACGACGGGTTCGTCCTGGTAGTTGCTCATGAGAATTGTTCTCCTTCTGGTTGGTTGCTCAAAAGCGAGCATACTCAATTATGAGTTAACTCAGAAAGGTTTGTCAAGCGAGCTGCCTTGCCGTACCGACGATCCTGGTTCGAAGAAGCGTCGAGACCTAGGTAGCCATCGCAGTCCTCTTGCTGCCGGATCCTGCACAGACTCGGCGACCCGCGGCGAAGGTCGTCCACCACAGTCGCGGTCGTGATATCGCCGATAATCTATGCGTGGCGCCGGCTCGAGCCCGATCTCGACCCAGTCCGCTTCGCGACCGCCCTGCGCTTGGATGACGCCGCATACGGTGCCGGGCTGTTGACCGACGCGATTCGATCGCGGTCTCTACGAGCCTTGCTTCCGCACATGCGACGATCGCGCTGAGAAGCGGCCCCCGGCCTAACGATGGCAATCTCAGGTCACCGCCCCCGTCCAGCTCACCAACTGTGGTTGGACTCAGGGTCTCGATGATCCAGCGAAGCTTGCCACGAGGGCGGTCGCCTCGGGCGTTGTGATCGCCGCC
Source organism: Aeromicrobium ginsengisoli (assembly GCF_004134905.2). Taxonomy (GTDB): domain Bacteria; phylum Actinomycetota; class Actinomycetes; order Propionibacteriales; family Nocardioidaceae; genus Aeromicrobium; species Aeromicrobium ginsengisoli. The sequence continues at coordinate 818,011 of NZ_SDPQ02000002.1, forward strand.
GCAATCGTCCGCGACTCGTCGGCGCCAGTGGTGGCCCGATCTGCCGACCATGAGCCCCGTTGAAGACGCCGGGCCTGCCCGAGTGCGTGGCTGGGGCCGGTGGCGATCGATGCCGCGAGCTCGCGCGCTCGGCTGACGGCGTTTCCTGAGACGACCTCGGTGACGAGACCCCAGGAGAGGGCCTGGTCGCCGTCGATGACGGTAGGGGTCAGGAGGAGCTGAAGGGCGCGTTGCTGGCCCACGGCGCGTGGAAGGAGCCACGACACTCCGCAGTCAGGTGTGAGCCCGATGCCGGAGTATGCCGTCACGAACCGGGTCGCATGGTCGGCGACGATCAGATCGCCTGCAAGCATGACGCCGATGCCGGCGCCGGCCACAGATCCCTGTACCGCAACAACAACTGGTTTGGGCAGCGAGTCCAATTTCTGCAAGGCACCATCGAGAACGTCAGCGAGTTCGCGCAGGTAGGCGCTGCTGTCGTCGGCAGCGATCATGCTGTGGATGTCGCCACCGGCGCAGAATCGCTTGCCGGCTCCGGTCAGCAGCACTGCGCGCGCAGCGTCGTCACGTTCGATGATCTGCACGGCTTCTGCGAAGGCGCGGGCGGCGGTGAGGTCAAAGGCGTTTGATCGCTCTGGACGGGTCAGCTCCAGATGCGCCACCCCGTCGGCGATCGAGAGAGATAGCGGTTCGGACATGAAGCTCCTCGGGGGTCGTCGCTCTGATGGATGGGACGCCAGACAGTCGTGAGGCGGAACCCATATGATTTTGCATCAAGTTGCATAATACTATATGTCTTGCGAAGGTTGAACCTCGCCACCGAGCTGAGGAGCCGACATGACCCTGCCGCCGATCTTGAGGATGCCGCTTGCGATACCCGTGGTTGCCTCGCCGTTGTTCATTGCGTCCGGGCCAGAACTCGTCGCCGCCCAGTGCAAGGCCGGCGTCATCGGCTCGTTTCCGGCTCTGAACGCCAGGCCGGCCAACGAGCTCAAGCGTTGGCTGACACAAATCGACACGGACCTCGCCGCGTTCTCTGATGCGCACCCTGAGCTCCCCATTGCGCCGTACGCGGTCAATCAGATCGTCCACCGCTCGAACACTCGGCTTCAGGAGGACCTGGAGGTATGTGTTGAGCACCGGGTCCCGATCGTCATCAGCTCCCTGGGTGCGCGGCAGGACGTCAACGACGCGATCCACTCGTATGGCGGAATCGTCTTGCATGACGTGATCAACGACAAGTTCGCCCGCAAGGCAATAGATAAAGGCGCCGACGGACTGATTGCCGTTGCTACGGGCGCCGGTGGTCACGCCGGAGTGCAGTCACCATTCGCTCTCCTGCAGGAGATTCGAACCTGGTTCGATGGCCCGCTGCTCCTGTCGGGTGCGATTGCGCACGGCCGGTCGGTACTCGCTGCTCAAGCGGCCGGTGCCGACTTCGCCTACGTCGGCTCGGCGTTCCTCGCAACACACGAAGCGCGTGCCGACATGGCCTACAAGCAGATGATCACCGACAGTGCAGCGTCGGACATCGTTTACAGCAATTCGTTCACTGGTGTCCACGGCAACTACCTACGCGGGAGCATCGTGGCGGCAGGTATGGACCCCGACAACCTTCCAGTGTCGGATCCATCGGCGATGGACTTCGGTTCGTCCCGACCTACCTCCGCGCCGAAGCCGTGGAGAGACATCTGGGGTGCCGGTCAAGGAGTGGGCGCTGTCCGCGACATCGGCTCGGTGCAGGACGTCGTGACCCGGCTCTCGGCCGAGTATGAGCAAGCGCGCTCGGCGCTGCGTTACGTGCTCGACGCATCGGCTTCGTGATTTGGCTGTTGTTGTGACCGTAGCTCCGTGAGAACGGCGTCGCACCACTGAATCCGGGTCCGCTCCAGATCGATGCCCGCTTGCAGCACCAGGCGTTGCATACGCCCCTGAGCGTCCAGGTCGCGATCCTGAAAATCGCGGCGGTCGATCTCCTCGTATCGGCTGAGGATCTGCGCATGGATCTGTCGGTCGTGTGTGACGGCTGCCTCAACGCCGGGGTTCCCGAGCGCCGCTGCGGCGCGCACCTTGACGAACAGCGCTTCTCGCATGGGCGCAGGATCGTCTTGGTTGATGGTCCAAGCCATCAGGGCGGAGGTGCCGGCGGGGAGGATTTCGAATTCTTTGGGTTGACCTCTCTCCGGTGGCCCAGGTCGTGACACCGTGCTGACCAGCCCGGCTTCGCGTAGACGCTCGAGCTCGCGGTAGATCTGCTGGTGGGATGCCGACCAGAAGTATCCGATCGAGCGGTCGAATCGACGCGCCAGTTCGAGGCCTGTCGACGACCGTTCGGTCAGCGCAGCCAGTATCGCGAACTTGAGCGACATGCTTCCTCCTCGTCGTCCGGTTCGAGGCCCTCCGGCGGCTGTCACAGCAGCATGGCAGAAGGGATCGCACGTCGCGTTGGCCGCTCCGAACGGTGCTAGTCAGTCTGCCAGCAGTGAATCGCGCAGCTTCACGACCGATCGGGCACAAGTGGCCACCGCGCTTGCCCGCCAGACGCCACCAGGCCCGCATCCCACCCTGTACGCCAGTGGCAGCACCCGAGCACCCCCGACGCACCCCGCGGGCAAAGTCAGCTGCTTCGGAGCCACGAATGTAACTGAAATGACAGGCTAAACACCGCCCCTGAGTCACTAGCGGTGAGGCGGTCAGGTGTCGACGTGGTGGGTCGAGTACCCGAGCGATCTGAGCGATCTGTGCGAGACCGACTGCCCTCCACGTCCTATGGACCTCGAGTCAGCATCGTCATATGCTCGGCGCACTGCGGCCCCGCATCCTCTTCCCCCGAAGACGCGCGGGGCCGCGCCAACGTCTGCTCACGCGACTCGGCTCGCGTCGTGGCGAGACATCGCAGATACTCGCATCAGTTCTGCGGAATCATCCGTCACGCTCGCCGCCCTCGATCGCGAGCCTACGAAGCCGCTTGGCCTCCGCGACTGTTAGATCGCCGGCCCACTCACACGCATCGGCGATCGTCAGCCCTTCAGAGTTCATGAGGGCGCCCAGGGCAACGCCAGCGGCCCTTTCGTACCGCTCAACGGCGGCATCACGCTCTGTAAGGGCGACCACTACGTCGACACCCAGCGCGGAACACCGCCGCTCGACCTCGGCCCTTTCTCGCCGCCGCTTGGCCTGCGCCTCGAGCGCCTGTCGTCGCGCGACCTGCCTGACTGACTGACCCACTGGAATCGCCTCCTGAAACGTTAAGACCTTTCAAGCCCTAAGGCCGATGGCGGTCGCCCCAGTGGCCACTCCAATCCAAATGTTTCACCACGGTGCCGCAGGGTTTCAGACCAATGAGGTTCACGGTCTATGTGTGCGTCGGGCTGCCTCCATAGACGCCATGGCCAGTGACGGCGTGAGATGGCAAGAACGCCAAGCTTGTACGCGTCCGCTCGTTGTCGTTGGGGGGTGTCCTGGCGCGCCGAATCCTCGTGGCTAGAGTCTCGGGCTCGCTGCCTTGCTCGGTGTGCTCATCACAGGAGGGGGTTGCTTGGGAGGCGACTGCTTGCCAGTCGATTCCTCTGACTCCTGCACGGGCAGTGGACTGCGCAAGAGAGTGTCCAGACCTGCAGCTCGGTTGACGGCTTCGTCTGCGGCGAGGAACACACGTCGTGCCGGTGCGGCAAGGATCGGGCGGGTCTCGGGCGTGAGTGGCACGGTCTGCCGGCGCTGTATCGCAACCGGATCGACGGATGTCGCGAGACGACTGAGGTCCTGCTCGCGCACGATCCTTGCGATCGCGCGTGCCGGGGCGCGCAGATCGCCGGTCTGGATTAGGTCGCGGGCAGCTGCCGAGATCGTCACGGCTGATGCAAGGTGACCCGACAGGGCATGCAGGACCTCGGGGTGGTCTTCTGGTTGAGAATGCCGACCTGCATCGGCGAACCGCTCCTGAAGATCCCTGCCGGCATTGATGAGCGTCATGGGAACAGGGACGCTGCCGAACGAAAGTTCAGCCGACGCGTCACGCAGCTGCCCCCAAGACGTCGACGAGTCACGCAGAATCGGACTTAGCCGGCCCGCCGTCACCTTGTCGATGATTCCGGTCTCTGTCGCTTGGGCGACGAAGCCTTCGAAAGCCTTCATTGATTCGGTCTCTAGGTGCGACAGGACATGAAGGACAGTGGTCGACCGATCGCCGATCAAGGCTCGGTGCGCCTCGACGTCCCATACCGCTATGGCTCGGCGTAGCTGTGTCCCGGCGTCGGTAGGAACGGGTCGACGTCGACCAGGCTCCGCCAGCGCGGCGGCGGCCAATTGCTCAACAGCGTTGAACCGGCGATGAGTATCGCGGGCCACCGATGCCAGCTCGAGCTGAGCCGGCTGAGAGCGCCTGTGGTCCATGCGCAGGTCGACGCTGTGGTCTCGTGCCGCGCGGCCAACCAGTTGCGATGTTGTCCAAAGACTGCTGGCCGTGAGTCGGTTGGCTTCGGGCAACTCATCAGGGCCAATCGGTGCCGTCTGGATCATCTTCGCGCTGTGCTCAAGCGCGGCTGTTACCTGCGAGAGTGCCGTGTCCGGCCTCCCCGGGCCAGGCCAGGGTTGATGTTCTACCGCAGCACCGAGGGATTGGGCGTCCAGCGCGATCCGCTCCACCAACAGGTCGCTGTGCGACCTTGAGTTGGCCAGGCTTTGTTGGACAGTCCATGCTGCGCCTGCGAGCCGTGGCCACGCGCGAACGAGGGCTGCGGCATCGAACTCGCTGGTGTGCTGGGCTCGAAGTGCCAGGTGGAACGCGACGCGTAGCTGCTCAATGGTCGTGGACATAGCGCCGCACCCCCCGGCACAAGGCGCCGACCTCGCTGACGAACTCGAGCACCACGAACGGCTCCAGTCCGGAGGTCCGGGCGATCAACTGGTCGTGGGACGAACTCAGCAGCTCGGTCAGGTCTCGATCGGGGGCAATGTAGACCTCGTCGGGGTAATCGTCCACGAGGTGGCGGCCGCGCTGGTCTGCGAGCAGCGCGAGTGAGTACAGGTACATCAGCTCCTGCTCGTCTTCGAATTCGTGAACGTCAGCTCGCATCCGCTGCAGCTGAACCTTCGCGGCGCCGAGTACGCCGATCGCTTTGACGGCTGCCTGCTCGAACTCAGGTGACGTGGTGGATGTCGCGGTGGTCATGGTCATCTCCTTGGTGACGGGCTAGGTCCCCACCAGTTGGTCAAACTCGCCTGTCACGTTCGACGAGCGGCTTGGTGACTTGTGGACAACCCGTGGTGCAAAGCCAACTTGTGGACGCCAGCCTGTGGACGCCCGTTCTGTTGGCGGGTCGAGGCAAACTCCTGATCAAGAAGGCGCAGAGGATGAGATCGAGAGGACAGCTGGCGAAGGAAACGATCCGAAACCACAACTCGGAGGTAGCGATGAACGACACGAATACCAATCGACAGATATCCGCGGATCCCACGTCGCGATTTGGGCGGCGGCGCTGGCGCAGACGCGGGCTCCGAAAGGCTGCGAACGTGGCACCGAGGCTGGTGGTAAGCACCCTGCTCGTGCTGATGGTCGGTCCGGCCCTTCCTGACTGGGCTGGGATCGGCCTGTTCTACGGCGGCCTAGTGGTCGCGGCGCTCCTGGTTCTCGGGCTGGGGGAGTCCCTCGCCGTCCGTGTGCTGTTCAATGCCCGCCGGCTGACCCCAGTCGAGCGCACAGGTCTGGCAGCAGTGGCTGCTGATCTGTGCCACCTCGAGTTGGGACCTCCGATCGTCGACCTCTACGTGGCCCGGCGCCGAGGCGCTCCGGCGGCGATCGCACATGGTCGTCGTTCGATCGTCATGGCGCCTGAGTTCGTCAACGGGATCCTCAGGGGCGATCTCCCGCGCCGCGAAGCGGTCGCGGTCCTCGCGCATGCAAGCCTGGTGACGCGGTCAGGTCTGGTCCGGCATGATGCGGCCATCGTCTTCTGGTCGACACCGTGGCGAGTGCTGGCTGTTGTCGGCCGACCCGCCCGTGGCCTCCTCGGCTTCGCGTGGAGGATCCGTGTCGTGGTTTTCGGAGCGGCGATCTGGCAGAGCGCCACCGACGGTTCGTCGGCTCCCGGGCCCTTGAACGGTCCGATGATCGCGGTGGCCCTGAGCGTCATTTTGGCGCTGACCTACCTTGTCCCACGATGGGCCATCGGCTGGGAGAACCTTCTCGCCAGCACGGGGGATCGTGAGTTGATTGCTCGAGATCTCGGCCAGCCGATGGCTGCGTTCCTGCGCCGATACCCGCAGACATCGGCGTTGGTCGTCCGAGTCCGATTGCTCGATCCGCCGGTGCATGAGAAACCGCAGCTTCGACTCGTCGGTACCTGAGCGCCCGCTGTCTCGTGATCCCGCCGCTGCACCGACCGAGACCTCGACGGTCGGCGCCGAGCTAGCCATGTGCTCGCTTCCTAAGCTCTGCTGCCGATGTGGGCGCAGAGAATTTTCTGTCGACCGGTGGCCGCTCGGCGCTTAAACGTCGGCCTTAGGGGTGCAAGTCGCACCCCAGGAGGCGCCATCATGGTGGACACTGACATCGCCGTGGCCAGGTTGCAATTGGCCATTGAGCAATCCGAATCGTTGCAGCGTGGACTACGCCATCGGCAGGAGGACCTGCTCTCCCTTGAGAGAGATGTCCGCGACGTTGCCGCCGGAAGAACCACTGGCCGGGCTGTCATTGATCAAGCCGAAGTCATACGACGAGCCGTCAGGTACCACACGACCGACCAGCTCGAGGAGATTCATGTCGCGCTGACTCGCGCCGACATGGCCGTTGCCGAGGCCGTGTCTGACCGCACCGTCGAGCCCGCCGAAGTCAGAGCGCTGAGTCAGCTGGTCAACGCTGCTGGCGAAGAGGCGCGCCGAGCGACGATGGACCTTCAAGATGTCAACCAAGCGTTGAAACGCACATCCCAGGCAGTACCTGGCGAACCAGGTCTTGCCGCCTCAGCCCAACGGAGCATCGACGAAGCTGCTGGTCGGCTCGAGAACGCCCGTCGAGCGACGTTCCAGGTTGTGGAAGATCTCCCGGCCATCACTCGAGCCATCCAGGAGATGTCCGCCGCCGATCCGGCGGGCAACCAACCCGACATTCCAACTGAACCCACCATCACTGAACAGCGGAGGTTAGGAATCGCAGCCGAGCTCCGACGAACTGCGCCAGCAAACAGCCAGCGCATCTCCGGATTTGCACCGGAACGATGAAACAGGGCGAACCTGCCGGGAACCGACGAAATCGTGGCTGCTGGCAAGCTGTTCTCGGGGCAGGGCGAGGGCGATGACCTGCTCTGTTGTGCCGGGACTACCCCTGCTTGCGGCTCAGTCGTTGCGCTCTGCCGTCAGGATGCGGAGGGACGTCTGCCCATTGGTCCGCCACTCCGCGGGGAGCGAGCGCCACTCGCGTGCGTCATCGTGCAGAGACTCGACAAGGGTGCGGAGTCGGGCCTTGTCCGAGCCAGCGAACTGCTCGCGCTCGGCGTACGGGTCCTCGATGACTGCCAGGAGGAGTGCAGCGTCTTGGAGGTGGCGCTCCTTGTCGCGCGAGTCGGTTTGGTAGGCCGCGGCCTTGAGGATGACGGCACCGAACGGGGACGGGACGCTGACCACGGTTGTCCGGTCCGGCACGATGTCGAGTCTCGCGTTGATGGTGCGACGCAAGGCTTGGGTGCCTCCCTCGATGGCGACCATGGTCTTGCCGCGGAGCCTATTGGCCACTCGGGGTGCCGCGTGGTCTGCCACGAGCACGTCGACGACATCAGGTGCGTCAATGACGAGGTCGACGGCCGAACGTCCTCGCTTGAAGCGGTGCGCCGTGCCGTCGCGCTCGTTCATAGATGGCGAGAACTCGTAGCCCAGGGCCTCCAAGACCGAAGCGGTTTCCGCTGCGACGCCGCGGGTGGTCTCGATGTGCAGAACGATGTCTACGTCGTTGGTCGGGCGAAGGGTGTCGATGCCACGGTGAATGCCGTGGAGCTGGGTCATCAGACCGCCAACGAGCGTCCATTTGTCGTGTGGGAGTGCTGCCTCAATCTCGGCCACGTTCGGCCACGGCGCACCCCATCCGCCAGCAGGGCTTGGGACGTCGATGGTCAGGCGCTCAACCACCGAACGCCTCCAGCGCATGGTCGAGAGCATCGAGGCCGGCGCGCCGCTCACGAATGTCTAGAGACTCGGCGAGGTCGAGGGCCGCTAGGACCATTCCGCCATCGGCAAGCTCACGAATCACTGTGATGTCCATCGTGGTTGCACGCAGAGTCACGCGCCCCTCATCATCGCGGATCAGGCCATGTCGCACCACCACCCCGTCGAGCGCCGAGGTGGGCAGGTATCCATCGATGGAGTTGGTGCTTGCCAACCCGAACCTGGCTGCCGAGTCAGTCGCGTAGACCAATTCGCCTAGCAGCCGCTCGCCCGAGCTGGAGTGCGCGGCGTAGCGCGTCGCCGCGGCGCGATTACGAGCCCGCTCGACCAGTTCCACGGCACTGACCTGGCGAAGGCGAGCCTTGAGGCGAGCCCTTTGGCTCTCGCCCATCCATGACACATTCATGCCCGACAGGAGCGCAATGGCGCCCCACGCCGTAGCCTCGGACCACGCGCGCTTGTGGGAACCTCCTCGCACCGCAATGAGTCGCTCCACCGAAGTCTCGTCGAGCACGCCCCTCGCGAGCTGGCGCAGGTCGCCACGCGCGACCAGGTTCTGCACCTGGCGCACGGAGACACCGAGGCGCTCAGCAGCGGCAGAGACGGCAAGCAAACTCATGACAAATAGTTTCGCATACACGAAGTTATCTATCAATCGCTGCCGAAACTCTGTCCTACATCGATGGGACGGGCGCCGACTCAGCCGACAGGATTGTGGAACTCGAGGTTTCGGGCGGCAGTCACGGCCTCGATTTCGCGTAGTCGATAGATCCTCTTGCCGGATTTGGTGTGGTGAACCGGGATCTTCCCGTCGGCTGCAAGCTGTGAGATCCGGTTGTGACTGACTCCGAGAACCAGAGCCGCTTGGCGGCCGTTGAGCCAAGGGTTGTCGATGAACTCCCGGACGTCGGACCGCGAGTAGCTGGGATAGCCGGGAAGGCGACTCAGAAGACCCTCGCGGCGAAGCCTGGTCACGGTGACCTCGGGAAGCCCGAGCATGCTTGCGGCATCGGTCAAGGTGATCGCGTCGGGGTCGCGAGGCTTGCGTGGAGTCACGGTCTTGAGGATTCCAGTCGTCTACTCGTGTGACTAGTCGGTCATCCACAGAGTACACGTTCGATCGAACATATGTTCTATCGTGTTGGGGTGGTCAAGCGGCCAGCCAATCACACGAAACCGAAGCCTCAGCGGCTTGTCCGGCATGTCTGGGTCCATGAGCCGCCACTCACCACTTACCAGGGTCTGCTTATTGGCACTCAGACGCGAGCGGGCGTGACGTGGGCGTATGTGGCGGTGATCGAGCAGGAGGATTCGGAGGCCCGGCTCGTGTGTCGCTGGGTCAAGGAACGGTTCGTCGCGTATGTGCCGTCGGAACCATCCGAGCTGCCGTACTGACGGGCTATACGTCGACGATCTCCGCGCCGTCCGCCGCCCGTTGGACCGCGCCGGCGCCCTTGTGGGCACCTGACTTCGATTCGTACGCCTCGCTGCTGGCCACGACCTCGCCGTTGCCAGCCTTCAGCCGGAAGCGGAACTTGCCGGACTTGTCCTCGTAGACCTCGAACTTGCCAGCCATGGTGATCTCCCTGCCTAGTGGTGACGACGTGACACGAACGTAGTTGAGCTGGCGCGCGACCGCTAGGGGTAAGGCGCGCGGGCTCTGGATGCGCTTCGCTCTCTTTTGTCCCGAACGGGGCTAGTTGGCAAATGCTCACGTGCCGCGAAGGGCGATCCATTTCGTCCACTAAGACGCAGAGTCTGGCTCGCAGTTTGTACAGTCCGGCCTCGGGATTGCCCTGAGAGCGGGCTCGACGCCTTGGCGTCCGTCGAGCCGAGACGTGAGCGTTGCGAACTGCCGGATCTACACGGATCGGGAATCGGGGCGCCAGAATGAAATTGAATCGTACTTGTAGCCCAGAAGCTCGGCGACTGTATGTGCTCCGACGGACCAACCGTGGCTTGTTGCCAGGTCGGGCGTCTCGCCGAAGTAGTTGAGTATGCCTGCGGAGTCGAGCCGCATCGAGTCCGGCTGCTCGTCAAGAAACCTCACGTAGACACCGAGATCGCTCGGCTCGGATTGCGCGGTGAGCACCATCCAGTGGTCACCCCAGGCGTCCGGGCTTGGTGGATAGAACACTAGAAAATGGGTTCGCGTTTGCGGAGGGTGCCATGATTCTTCACGCACACCGGCGGCCCACATCGCTAATGCATCCTCGTGTCGCATCTTTAGCGCCCCCTCGAGCATCTCCTGAAGATCTGGCGCGTTCGACGGAATCGACACATTCGGCATTGGTCGGTTGAACGCAGAGATTGCCTTCGCCATCGAATGAAGGGGGGCTGCGATCGGGTGCTCAGTCCATTCGCCGAGCGAGCGGATCGAGCGTGACACATCGTGCACTGAGGTGCGGCTGGCCTTCTCCAGGTCCCGTTTGGTGGACCAATTGAGGAAAATATCCAGGTCGGATGGAGCTATGAATTCGCGTATGACGGGGTCATCGGATTCGAACTCGACAATCCAAGTTCGGTCGTCGACTGTTCCATGCGCGAGGGTTCTGCCACCCTCCACGTCGGCCGCAAGAAGCTCGATTTGGGTTACGTGTGACCGCGCGAACTCCCTGGTGCGAAGTTCCAGATCCAGTGCCGTTTTCAACTCCCAGCGACCCCTCGGAATCGAGCCGTGGAAGATTCCCAAGTCCGTGTCTGACAGTTCCTGAGCAGCGCGCAATAGCCGCTGGGCTGGAAGTGTGGGGATCGGCAAGTCCACAGTCCCGGAAACGGTCACCTCGTCTCCAAAAATTGTCGTGGTCGAATTGGTGATCCGGGATTTAGCGCTGTCGCGCAACTCCCAACTTGCGTATGTGGCGGCAACGTAAATAGGGCGAACTCCTACTGAGCCGGTAGTTACGAGGGACGGTGGCACGGCTGGCTGTTGTCCGAGACGACTCAGTGACTTGACCAGCTCAGATAGTCCCGGGCGACCGATACCAAAATGCGCCTCGACAAAGGGAGAGATTTGCTCCCTGATTGCTAGCTCGAACGCTGCGCTGGCAGCCCGGATAATCGGACGGCGCCCGAACTCGACTACGCAGCGACCTAGGAGACCAGCCACGCCTTCATACGAATCGAACGCTGGGGCTAGGACCCACTCGCCATCGGAATCAGCAGCAATAAGAAGTTGCAGTGCGCGCAACGACTCAAACTCCGCTGCTGCATCTAGATCGGTGCCCAAGAGCGCTTCCGCGCCTGCTTGTACGAAGCGCCCTGCTACGAAACCGTATTCGTTGTCGACTGGCGACTGTTCCGACAACTCGACGAGCGAGAACATGACAGCGACTTGCTCGCGGCTGAGCCCGAGTATGGAGTCGAGTATTGTCGGGGTCACGCGTTCGTTTGCTGAAATCGAAGCCAGGCTGGCGAAGAGGGCGAGGTGCGGGCTGCGCAGTCCATGGGTCTCGTCCGCGTGGATCCAGGACAAGAGCGAAGGAGTCAGCGAAGCAGCGATGCGGGAGCGGTCTTCGCCATTCAATATGTCTCCCCATATGACGCGCCTCCGGCGCTCGTGAAACCACGGGGTCGAGCCGCTTTCGGAGAAGATCCGCGCCTCGAGAAGAACGCCTCTGATGCTGACCCACACGCTTGGGTCAACGCCTAGAAGTTCCGCCACGTGGTCCGGGTGCAAAGGCTCTGAAAACGCACATAGTTTCGTAGCGAATTCGCGTGCTTGACCTTCCAGCGCCAGCCAGGACTGGCGGGTCGAGTCGGTTAGAAAGTCGTGCAAGGGTGGGTCGGGCGGCAGATCTCCTTGCTTCAGGTACGGGATGCAAGCGTCCACAAGTAGTGGATAGCCATCGCTGACCGCCATGACGGGGGCGACCAGCGCGGGTTCAAGCCCCTCAGCCGTTAGCCAACATTTCACATCTTCGGCGTCAAGCGGTTGAAGCTCTGTGAGTTGACAACCTCGCATCTTCAGTTGCCTTACGTGTGACGCCTGCTTAGCGTCGTCTCGCGTGTGCGCCGCAAGCACACTAAGACCCTCAGGCAACAGCTCCGGGAGATCGCTGAGGAGGGCTCTGTCGCCTTCACTCAAACGGTCAGCCCGATCCAAATACAGCGTTACCCTGCCAACGAACTCAGTCAGATCGGCACAGATCGCGACAAGGGTTTTGATCGTGTCGGCATCGGCGGCTTGAGTTAGTCGTGCTTCAAGCAGGACGTCGCGGTCAGTTGTGACTTCGCGGTAGACATTCTCGATAGATTCGAGTGCCTCGGCCCCAACCTTCGACTTGACGTAGCCGAGCGCCGCTTTAGCCACGATTCGCCCGAGTTCACCAGTTACTGCCCGTCCAACCCGGTGGGCGATCTCTGAGGCGTCAGCCGCGGGATGCGATTCCACAAAGGCAAGCATGGCGCGGCCTAGCTGTTCGATCAGGGCCGATTGGAGCGCCCCGTCATACGACTGCAGAAGCGTCGGAGCCGTGTCGCGAAGATTCGCCAATTCGCCCAAGACAGATGACTTACCCACGCCTGATTCGCCGACCAGAACGGCGACGCCTGTGGTTACCTCTTTAAGTGCCGTGATCGTCCCGTCGCGACCAAAGAGATCCATGCCACATTCAACCATTAGGTTCTGCTCGAGCCCTGCACCCGACGTATGGCGACCGAATCCCCATACCCTCCCAATGTCCACGTCCCTGACAGGGTGACTTACAGCGCTCGACTAGCCGCAGAGTCAAAAGCCGGCTGCTAAGGCAGATCATTTCGCCGCGAATACCTAGACACCGATCCGGCGGGCAGACGTGTAGTCAGGTTGGGCTGATTTCCGTTGCTAGGCAACAGCTTCGGCTTCTGTCATCCTCAGGCAATGACAGGTTCCGATCCCATCGACCGCCAACAGGCGACCCCATGGGTGGTCGCGGCCGTCGCTGCGGCCGTGACTGTGGTGATCAAGGGGACGTACGTTCTCGCGTCGATCCTGAGTTGGCCGTCGAAGGGTCCCGCACCCGCCGACTCCAGGTGGGTGGACATGGGAATTGCTCTTGGATGGGCTGCTATCGGCGTAGTGGCGGCCTATGAGAGTCGTCGCGCGTTCAATGCCGGTCATCCAAAACGGGAGTGGGCGTTCGCGACGATCGCGCTCCTTAGCGTGGCGTGGATCTTCTGGCGTTAAGGTGCCACCGTCAGTTGCGCGCGTCGTACCGCCGCGACTGGGTACCCGCGGATCTAGGCAGGACGAGCCGACGTTCCGGAAACGCCGCGTTGCTGTCGCTAGATTGTCTAGATGAGACTTCCCAAGTCGCGCGGAGGTCGATTTCTTTCCGCGATTGGACTGCTGCTCGCCGTCGTCCACATCTTCCGGATGATCGACGCCTTGGCCGATGACCGTTCGCCCGTGAACGCGGCGTTGGGCCTGGTGGTCGGGATCTGCATCGTCGCCCAAGGCTATCTAGTCAGGCACGAGCCAATCGCGTCGAATCCTCCGAACAACGGAAACGATTTGGGATGACATCGCCTGCGAGCTGCTAAACACGCATGCCCCGAGTGGTCGCCTGCACGCTGAACTGCTCCACCTGACTCGCATCATTTCGCCCGCGTCAGCCTGCCACAAGCGGGTCTCTGATGCGAGGCCGGGACCGACGTTTAGGGGCTGGGCTCGTCGCGCCTAGCGTTCGGTGCTCCAAAAGGCGGGCTCTCACATGTCACGAACCGTCGAGTGGGCCGTTGCGCGGGGCGGGGGCGTAATTATTGCGCTCGACGATGCGACCGTCCTTGTCCTTGATGATGTGCTCGACTGCGAGCCGCTTGGCTTCATAGTGGCCAGCGATGACCTCCCGTTCCTTTGTCGGGGACGTGTGAAACGGGTCAGTCTTGCCTTCGAAACGGCTGTGCCAGGAAGAGCCGTCAAAGTAGGTCTCAACGTCACCTTGGGTCATCGGCCGTCCTTCGTCGCTAGCCAGGATGTACCCCGATCTTCGAGATCGCCACAGATGACCGCGCAAGCTGAAACTCACGCACGCATGAAGGGGGCGGAGTTGGACTCGGTGCGCTACAGCACCAGCAACTCAGGATGGGAGTATCACGAGCTCGACGAGCGCTGAGGGAGATCAGCCTCCGTGCAGAGTCCAACTCCGCCACGACATTCTGTCATCACCACGGGCCCCCACAGAACTTCAGCAAATCCCGCCAAATCCCGATGAACCGGGTCTAAACGCTTGGCAACACAACTAAAATCAGTGCATGAGGGAGAAGGTCACTGGAGCCTGCGCGGTCTGCGGGCAACGCGTGAGCCGCTACTGGGGCATTGGCGCCACGTACGTTCCCCACGGCGAAACCGGCGAGGACGTACTCAGCGACATCACCGTCGCCGGGTTCTGCCGAACCCACAAGGACCAGGTCATTGAAGTCGCACGCGCCGACACCGCAGCCAAGGGAACGATCCAGACGTTCATGGACCCATTCGAGTTGCGCGAACACCAAGTCAGAGACTTCTTCGCCATGGCCGCATCCATCGGACCTGGCTCACCGCCGGACTCTCCGATATTTAGCCAACGCCTCCCGCTGAAGGAGCGCGAGAATAATTAACAGCCCTGCACGCTCCCCGTCTAGACCACCGACCCGGGCGTTCGTTCATGCCCGGCAGTATGGCCGTCATCGCAGACACTTGGCGTCGACGACGCACTCGGCCCGTGCCATATCGCCGCGAGCGTGCTGGTCACGGGACGGTGTAGAGGTCGAAGGTGTAGGTGCCGGTCTTGCCGGAGTCCGCGGTGACCTCGAGCCGATAGTCGCCGGCGGGGAGGTTGTCGAACTGTGGGTCGGTGTTGCAGCTGCCCGAGCGGACGGTCTGGCTCTGCTGGTTGAGCAATCTCCATTGCTGATAGGTGAAACCTGGCTGCGACACACACGTCTTGTTGTTCAACACCACCGACTGGCCCCCAGACGCCACCGTAAACCGGTACACGTCCTTGGAGAACTTGGTTTCGAGGTTGCCTGCGCCGCTGCCGGGGACTCCGTTGGAGACGGCGAAGGGCGTGCTGGTCACCGTTGCGTCAAAGTATTGAGGGGGATCGACCACGAACAGGTCGAAAGAGTACGTTCCGCCGATCTGGGTGGTCGTGAACTCCAGCTGGTACTCGCCGGCCGGCAGATTGTCGAATTGCTTGTCTGAGCTGCAGTTGCCCGTGATCGAAAGGGCTCCGGGGCCGGTCAGCTTCCAGTTCGAATACGCCATCCCGGGCTGTGACACGCAGGTCTTGTTGTCCAAGAAGATCGTTTGCCCGCCGCTAGGAACGGTGAACTTGTACCGATCCTTTGACGCGATGGTCTCAAGGTTTCCCGCGCCAGCCGACGGGACGCCGTTGGAGACCGCTGCCGGTGACCCGACCGCGGTCGACACCGTGAACGTCTGAGGGTCTGGGACGGTGAACAAGTCGAAGGTGTAGGTGCCGGTCTTGCCTGAGTCCGCGGTGACCTCGAGCCGATAATCGCCTGCGGGCAGGTCGTCAAACACTGGGTCGGTGTTGCAGCTACCCGAGCGGACCGTCTGATCCTGACTATTGAGCAGCTTCCACTGCTGATAGGTGAAACCTGGCTGCGACACGCACGTCTTGTTGTTCAGCACCACCGACTGACCCCCGGCGGGAACGGTGAACCGATACACGTCCTTGGAGAACTTGGTTTCGAGGTTGCCTGCGCCGCTGCCGGGGACTCCGTTAGAGACTGCGAAGGGGGTGCTGGTCACTGTGGTGTCAAAGCTTTGTGGATCATCGATCACGAAGAGGTCGAAAGAGTACGTCCCGCCGATCTGGGTGGTCGTGAACTCCAGCTGGTACTCGCCGGCCGGGAGATTGTCGAATTGCTTGTCTGAGCTGCAGCTACCCGTCGAAAGAGATGCGCCTGTGGAACTGATTAGCGCCCAACTGGAGTACGCCATCCCCGGTTGTGACACGCATGTCTTGTTGTCCAAAAGGAGGTTGCGCCCGCCGGTCGGCACAGTGAATCGGTAGATGTCTTTCGAGGCGACCGTCTCAAGGTTGCCAGCACCAGTGGCCGGGACGCCGTTCGATACGGATGCAGGCGTGGTGTCCGAAAGCGTGAGATTGAAGGCCTGCGGATCCGGGACGGTGTAGAGGTCGAAGGTGTAGGTGCCGGTCTTGCCGGAGTCCGCGGTGACCTCGAGCCGATAGTCGCCGGCGGGGAGGTTGTCGAACTGTGGGTCGGTGTTGCAGCTGCCCGAGCGGACGGTCTGGCTCTGCTGGTTGAGCAATCTCCATTGCTGATAGGTGAAACCTGGCTGCGACACACACGTCTTGTTGTTCAACACCACCGACTGGCCCCCAGACGCCACCGTAAACCGGTACACGTCCTTGGAGAACTTGGTTTCGAGGTTGCCTGCGCCGCTGCCGGGGACTCCGTTGGAGACGGCGAAGGGCGTGCTGGTCACCGTTGCGTCAAAGTATTGAGGGGGATCGACCACGAACAGGTCGAAAGAGTACGTTCCGCCGATCTGGGTGGTCGTGAACTCCAGCTGGTACTCGCCGGCCGGCAGATTGTCGAATTGCTTGTCTGAGCTGCAGTTGCCCGTGATCGAAAGGGCTCCGGGGCCGGTCAGCTTCCAGTTCGAATACGCCATCCCGGGCTGTGACACGCAGGTCTTGTTGTCCAAGAAGATCGTTTGCCCGCCGCTAGGAACGGTGAACTTGTACCGATCCTTTGACGCGATGGTCTCAAGGTTTCCCGCGCCAGCCGACGGGACGCCGTTGGAGACCGCTGCCGGTGACCCGACCGCGGTCGACACCGTGAACGTCTGAGGGTCTGGGACGGTGAACAAGTCGAAGGTGTAGGTGCCGGTCTTGCCTGAGTCCGCGGTGACCTCGAGCCGATAATCGCCTGCGGGCAGGTCGTCAAACACTGGGTCGGTGTTGCAGCTACCCGAGCGGACCGTCTGATCCTGACTATTGAGCAGCTTCCACTGCTGATAGGTGAAACCTGGCTGCGACACGCACGTCTTGTTGTTCAGCACCACCGACTGACCCCCGGCGGGAACGGTGAACCGATACACGTCCTTGGAAACTGCGCCCTCAATGTTGCCCATGCCGGACTCTGGATCCCCGTTAGAGACCGAAGCGGACCCATCCGACATGTCGAGGGTCGCGACGTCGGGTGCGACTGTATCGGCATCGATCGACAGGTTGTCGATTCCAAACGTGTGGTGTGTTGACCCATTCCCGTCTGAGAAGCCGATAGTGGCTCTGAGTTCAGCGGATCTGTCTGTGGTCGAGGCGGTGATCGGATAGATCCAGTAGGGCTTTCCGCTGTCAAGCGTGCCGCTAGCGCTGGGGGAGGGGAGGTCTTGGCCTTGTGGTGCTTCGGTAGTTGAGTCGCCGTGGATGGTTGTCTGCCATCGTTTGTCGTCATTGATAGTGAGCGTGACCTTTTGCTGATCTGTGTCGCGCGACCAATCGCCGATCACTATCAGGTCGAAGTCGACGCTGGTCGCGGTGTGCGGGTCCATGTCGATGACTGAGAAACCGTAGGCGTCGCTGTCGGCCACGGGACCCGCGAAGTGAGACGTATGCGAGTCATCGCCCACTTGCCGGAAGCGAAAGGTGGATGGGATGTCACCTTCGAAGTCAACGTTGAGGGCGCCATTGGTTAGATAGGCGTCGTCTGGTGAGGCAGCCGGAGCTGTCGCTGCGACGGCGTCATGGAGGTACGTTTCTTCGCCCAGAGCCAGAAGGTCGAAGACACAGCTCGACATTGCGACGCCCTCCACGACGCCTGCTTCTCGGCAGCTCTGTTCTGCCGCCTTCTGATCGGACAGGGAGTAATCGTCAAGCGTCAGAGCGCTGGCTGGGAACGTTGGGTCGGCGAAGGTCTCCGGGCCCTGACCGGCGGCATATGTGAAGAGACTCGAATCAGCGTCGACGCGCCAAGAATTCGCGAACAAGGTGTGGATCGTGGTCGGGGTCGGATTGCTGGACAATTGTGTCCCGTTCCGGAGTTTGAAGTCGTTCGCTCGGAGCCCGTCGTTGTTCCCAAGGAGGCCGGCAGTCGGTGTCCCGGCGGGTACATATGTGCCGATTGCTCCCGTGGCAGTTTGGAAGCGCACGACTGGACGCTTCGTGTACCCCGGAGCGAAGACATAGAAGGTCGACCCGTTGCGGATCACTGCAGAACTATTCCCAAGGTAGGCGTATCCGCCGTCCTCGATAGCAACCGATTCGCCATTGATGAGGACGCTGGTCGATCCCATCTTGAGTTCAACCTTGTGGCCGTTGGCTTCCACCGCGACTGCCTTGGTGAGACTGACCTTTGACGTCTCACTCGGTGGGAGAAACCTGGCTTGAACCGTGAAGTCAGAGTCAGGGACATCGAGGAGATCGAATTCGCCTTGCGCCTGGAAGTCGTAGCCCAACCCGTCGAGCGTCCGCAGGTGTGGATCTCCGATAGCGCCCGCCGCCCCCATCATGTCATTGATCGATCCAGCAAGACCCGCGACGAAAATCTTGCCAGCCCCGCTGATGATGTGTATTCCGTTGCCGATCATCCACAGTTGGTAACCCGCGTACGCGGACATCATCGCGGTAATGGTGTCTTGGTCGATACATACCCATTCACACAGAGCCGAGGTCGCGCCGGCGAGCTCGTCCGCCCACTTGTGGAAGTCAACTAGCTCGCTGGTCGGATCCGGGAACGGGGGCCCGTCGTCTGTGTCGTCCGGGCTACCCGGAACTACGATCGGGTACCCCTTGCCATTTGGCTTGTCTTCTGGTTCCTCCTCGGGAACTTGGCGAGGTTCTGTGTCGTCGGACTCGCAGTTGGTCTGCTGCGTCTTATGGACGACTAGTACCCCCTTCAGGGAAGGGTGAGGCGTCGTGGCGTAGGTCTCGATGATCCGCTTGCCGCCGTCTTTGCAGTACGTGTTTGTTCGGATTCGAAAGGTGTCGCCCGAGAGGCTGGCCGCGTCGCCTGGCACGGCGCGATCACCGAGAGCATTGATATAGCCGTCCAATTGGCGGCCAACTCCTGGATATGAGGGTTCCCACGTCCCTTTGACCTCGATGACATGAACGACTGGATTGCTCGACGTGTGGTTGTACTCGACAATGTCTGCATAGCCTGCGGCTTGAACCTCCCATTGCACGTCAGGAGATATCCCGGTCCGCGAGCGCGCCGGGGATGTCTCATTCAATCTTGCGATCGCGCGCATTTGAGCAATGAGTTCTCGAGCGCGCCCGCTGCCGCCGCACTGCTGCTGATCGTAGATTGTGCCTGGGATACGCGCGGCCGGGTCAATCAAGCATGCTGCCCTGATCCGGGCGCGGGTTGTCCTTTCTGTTCCCGCAATACACCGCTTTTCTCCGGCGGGTGGGATAGACGACTTGGTGTCGTTCGCACAGGATCCGCCGCTGACGGTCACAGCGGCAGCGGGTGCGGACAGCGACAGATTGCCTGGCAGGAAGGTTGTCCCGACCGCGATTGCGAGCGCGAGGACGCAGATTCTTACAAGCTGATGTGTTGGTCCCTTGAAGCTCATCTCGTCCCTCTCGAGGTGTCGCTCAGGTTGGAAACGCGACGGTATCAAGTGGCGGGGTTGTCCCGCAGCGGTTTCCAAGTCGGGTTCGCCAGCAGGTCCGTCAGGTCCTCTCGTGCGCTCGCATACAGCTCAAAAGTTGGAGGCATCGCGAACCAGGGTTCGAGATCGCGATCCGTCACGAGCACCTTGCCGGCCCCCAGGTCCTGGGTGACCCAACGCCCCGCTGACGGAATGGGGCGGTGAGCGGGCCCGACCAGCTGGATCCCGTAAGCGTTGACGATCCGACGGCATTCTTCATCACGATCCAACCAGAGCACGTCCGGATGCACTTTGATCCACGGACGCCAAATATCACGGTGCAACTCCCTCCATAGTCCAGGAGTGACGTTGCGGCGTTGCACCATGGCGTAGTCCACCTCAGCGTGCAGCTCCTTGATGACGCCTTCCAAATCCTCGACACACTCGCGCCACTCCAACGGCGGGCCGTCGCTAGCCACTCCGTAGATCACGTGTCCGTCGTCGGTGAACACAACAGTTCTTGCGAGGTCGACGTCGTAGCTTCTCATGAGACGTTCACGCTCGGATTTCGACAGTTTGACCGCGCGCGCAGAATCCAACCCACAACTCTGTCCGGCCCTCACCGAGGCAACCAAGATGTCTCGCCGTTGCTCGCGCGTGACCTTGAACGTGGAAAGCCCGGCCCAGAACCAATCCTCGCCTCCAGCAACGGCACACCAATTGAGAGCATGCTCAATGACGGCTTCGACCGCGTCAGGATCTGCCCTCCAAGATGTACCTTCTGGCCCTTCAATGCCGTCGGCGAGGTCAATGGTGCGTCCTCGGATGCTCAATCCGGCTACGAATCCGGGGGGCAAGTGCGCGCTGAGTGGGCTGTACTGCGACCTGACCAGACCGATTCGCGCATCTAGCCCAGCAAGGCGCGCCTGATCGGCGACCCGATCCAAGATGCTGCGCAGGATCTCGAGCTCATCGCATCGATTGACGAAGAACATCAGTCCGCGAGGATATGGTGCGGGACCATTGACGTACCCGGCATCTTCTTCGTCCAGCTCCACGTTGAGGGACTCAACCCAAGGTGCGTATGCGGCGAGCAATTTCTCCGATGGCGCTGAAGACTCAACGCAGAACTCGACGTCTCTTCGCTCGCGTCTATTCCACTCGCGCACGATCGGCGCGGCTGAAACAACTACCTCTGACACGCTGGGTTCCCTCCCTCATGTGCGCACGAGGCTAGCAGCGTTCAGGATCATCGAAACGCAAACCTGGAGCGTGCGCTGCGCCTGTGACGTCCAAAACAAGAGGGCCGATTGAGGCCGACCCACAGTGCGTCATACCCGCGCGATGAGGTGCGTTTGGACGACCGCAGCTGCCGAAAATCCTCAGCCAGCCCCGCATACCGCCCTATGACCACTGCGGGTCGTGCAGCACGGGTGTGACTAGACCCGGATGGCGCTTTCAGGCGATAGACATGAATAGCTGATGGCGACACGATGTAGTCATTCCCAGAAGGGTGAACATAATGTCGCTGCGCCGACTGGCACTGCTGTCAACCGCGATGTTGCTCGGGTCTGTCGGCCTTGAGCTGTTGGCCGCTGGCCCCAGCGCCGCCCAGGTGAGTCCGCGCTGTGCAACCGCGTTGGCCCTGGTCGATCAGGGAAAGCCTCAGACGGCCGCCGCCCTGGTGGACACCATTCGGAAGGACGCCAAGGACCGCACGCTGTGTACTGACGCGGAGACGGCCGCAGTCGCGGCAATCAACGCCGCCCGCGGCATCGTTCGTTCATCCGAGAGGCGGGCCGACGGCCTTAACGATCCACCCTCCAAGTCCGATGAGGCGGCGTGGAAGCAGATCAAGCAAGACGCGCAGAAGGCTCAGGCGTCCGACTCTGAGAACCCTGACGGGGCGGCCCTTGAGAAGCGGGCCACGTCCGCGTTGGACACCATCGATCCGGACGACTGGTGGACCGTCCTCCTCGAGCGTGGCAAGGCCTGGAAGGACCTTGCCAAGGACCACGCCGACGAGTGGGCAGGCCTGGTCGGGGCGGCGATCGGCGCGGTCGCGCTGATCCTGCTGGCCGCGCGCCTGCTCCTACTGTTGCCGTTGTCGACGCGTTTCCCTCCGCGCCGGGTCCTACCGCTGCCCTCGTGGACGCGCTTCCCTCGGCTGCGCATACGCAAGTGGTGGGGTCGACCAGAAACGGCAGCTGCTCTGACCATTCCTGTCGCCGCAGCGGTCACGGCGGGGTGGCTCCCCTCGTGGCTCGACGCGGGCGCCAAGTTGCGGACGGGCGTGCTCGCCGTCCTAGTCTTGGCATCGGTGTTCTTTGCGTGGTGTTGGCTTTACCATCGCCAGCGGGTGGTCATCGAGATGTTGGACAAGGGAAAGCCTTCGCCGGCCGGCGCCACGGCCGTGGTGGCACATCTAAGGCGGCTAGGCGCCTCGCCGCCGCGAGGTCTGGAGATCCCTCTCGGTGCCGATGCCCAGACTCTCGCAGCCTCCAACATCACGGCCGGCGGCCTCGCGGGGAAGTTCGTGAAGCAGCTGCAGACCGCGCTGGCGGTCACGCCGTGGCGTATACGAGTCGACAGGGCCTCCGACAGCGAAGTGCAGATCATCATTTCGAGGCACGGGCGGGTCGTTGCGAGCGAGGTGCTCCTGCCGCAACCCGCCGTCGCCGGGATCAAGCTCGACCACGAGAAGTTGGCGGCTGCCTACGTGCTCACGACCGTGCTCGAAGCACTCAAGAACTTCTCGGGCATGGCCGGCGCCAAGGACTGGTTGAGTGTGGGTCTCCACTACGACGCAACGACCGGTGACCACACCCGCGCCGACAAGATCACCCTTCTCTCTCGCGCCGTAACTGTCGACCCGGACAACTGGGCTGCCCAAATGACCTACCGGTTCACACTGGACTCCACCAGCGACGAACAGGACACTCTGTGGGCACTCGTCACGTGGTTGTACGACGCCGCCGACGCTCAAGAAGCCGGTGACACCGCTCTCAAGCTCCGCATGCTCTACGCGTCCTACGCAACCAGGCTCAACTGGAACATCAGGCACTTGCCGCGGGGCACCGGCCCCTCCCCTACCGCTAAGGAAATCCAGGACAAATTCGAGGCGACCGTCGCGAAAGCGGATCTCGACGACCTGTTCAAAGAGAGAATAGAGGCCGCTGCGGAGGCGATGTTCGACCCGCGCAGCTTCGAGAAGACCAGCCTTAGGCTCGACCCCCAAACCGCGTACGCGCGTGCCTGCCATGCCGCGCAGTCTGAAAATGCGGACGATCAGGCTAAGGCCGTTGAGCTCTTGCGGTTCGCCGGTCCTCGCTTCCAGGCGCAGGTGGGCGACGACGTCTCGCTGAGGTCCTTCGTCACGACGAGGACGTACCTAGACGAGTTCGGCGCAGACCCTCGAAGCGACGTCACCGAGCTCGTGCCGTACTCAACGGCAAAGGATCGGCTGACATTGGCCGGCCTCACGGTGCCCGAGGCCCTGACAAGCCTGACCCAGCGAGACCTTGCTAACACGGCCCGGATCAGCAAGTCCGCAGCGACCGCTTGGCTTCTGCGTGCGCAGGTACCACTAAGGGTTCCGTCCTCCCTGTACGAGTTCCGCCTGGAGGTCTCGGATGTGCTTGCAGGACACGGTGTGGTGAGCCCTGCCAGTCTGGAGCGCCTAAGGGCGGACGCCGGGCGTACGAAGGCCGCGTCGGCGGACGTCATCGCCTCCCTCAAGACCATGAAGGGTTACACCGTCGCTCACGAGGCTGCAGTGGAGGCGTGGCTGCCGCCCGACTGAGACCGCCTATAACGGGCACGAGGACGAGCCGCGCTGGATCCTTCGGGTCTAGCACGACTGTGAGGACTGTCGGACCTTCTTGGATGCGCCACGTTCTCGCAAAGGGTAGGCGCGTCATTTCGCCGCAAGGGACGCGCTTTTGGTGAGCGCAATCGTTCGTGATCGGGAGCGAACAGACCGGGATTGTCGGAATCCAACCTCGTTAAGGACGACACCTATCGTCCCTACGGCGTTTGACAACGCTCCGATCTGCAGAGGTTGTGCCCACGATCGTGCCCACGGACCTAATTCGTCTCATATCGCGGACGCCATTTTTGGCTACAATTGCAACGAAAACATCCTAGCGCCCCCGGCAGGATTCGAACCTGCGCTTCCGCCTCCGGAGGGCGGCGCTCTATCCCCTGAGCTACGGGGGCCGAATACGGCCAACTGCGGTGTGAGCCTACCCCACAGGCAGTACCGTGTTGATGGTGCCCAGAGTGCTTGTCGTCGACGACACCGCCTCGATTCGTTTCCTCATCCGGACCAACATGGAGCTCGCCGGATTCGAGGTCGATGAGGCGGTCGACGGAGCGGATTGCCTCGAGTTCCTGCGCACGGCTGACGTGCTCCCCGACGGCATCACGGTCGACGTGATGATGCCCCGGCTCGACGGCATCGCGACGGTCTCGGCGATCCGGGCCGACCCTCGCACTCGGCACATCGCGATCGTCATGGTGACGACGCAGGGCCACCCGGCCGACATCCAACGGGCCACGCAGGCCGGCGTCGACGCCTACGTCACCAAGCCGTTCGACCCCGACTCTCTGATCCAGACGGTTCATGACGCGATCGAGCGTACGAAGAATCGTGGCGACGACTGAGCCAAGGTCCTTGAGTGGTGCCACCCCGGGACGTACGGTTGCAGTACACGGATTGGAGGTGGTTCGAGGATATGAATAACTCTTGGACTTGTGAGGTGGCTGTCCGCTAGCCGCAAGGCTCAGCTAGTGGCAGCGAATTTCCCGCAGCCACCCGACCCGCAGGGCGTCGAGTTGTCCACTCGACCGCGCTCCTACTCCCCGGAGGCGAGCGCAGCCCTGCGGGTCGTCCACGTTTATGGCGCGCTGCCCCCGGCCGATAGTCTTGGCGGGTGACTCCCGAGCAGCTTTCTGCGGCCATCGTCGGTGCCCTCACCTCCCTCAGCGAGGCGGGGACGATCACGCTGCCCGACGGGGTGCCGGCCGAGGTGCTCGTCGAGCGCCCCAAGGTCAAGGAGCACGGCGACTACGCCACCAACATCGCGCTCCAGCTGGCCAAGAAGGCCGGCATGAACCCCCGCGAGTTCGCCCAGCTGCTGGCCGACCAGCTCGGTGCGGCTGTCGGCATCGCGAGCGCCGAGATCGCCGGTCCCGGGTTCCTCAACATCCGCGTCGAGGCCGGCGCCCAGGGCGCGCTCGCCCCGCAGATCGTCGCGGCGGGCACGGCGTACGGCACGAGCGACCTCTACGCCGGACAGAAGGTCAACCTCGAGTTCGTCAGCGCCAACCCGACGGGGCCGATCCACATCGGCGGCGTGCGGTGGGCCGCGGTCGGTGACTCGCTGGGCCGCATCCTGACGGCGATCGGGGCCGACGTCACGCGGGAGTACTACTTCAACGATCACGGCATGCAGATCGACCGCTACTCGCGCTCGCTGCTGGCCAACGCCCGCGGCGAGGACGCGCCTGAAGACGGCTACGGCGGCCAGTACATCGCCGACATCGCCGCCACCGTGCTTGCGAAGCACCCCGACGCGCTGACGCTGCCCGACGCCGAGGCCCTTGAGACGTTCCGCGCTGAGGGCGTCGACCTGATGTTCGGCGAGATCAAGAAGAGCCTGCACGAGTTCGGCGTCGACTTCGACGTCTACTTCCACGAGAACGACCTGCACGAGTCCGGTGCCGTCGAGCGCGCCATCGCGAGGCTTCGCGAGCTCGGCATGATGTACGAGCAGGACGACGCGACCTGGCTGCGCACCTCCGACTTCGGTGATGACAAGGACCGGGTCGTCATCAAGTCCGACGGCCAGCCGGCCTACATCTCCGGAGACCTCGCCTACTACCTCAACAAGCGCGAGCGCGGTTTCGACCGGTGCATCATCATGCTCGGCGCCGACCACCACGGCTACGTCTCGCGGATGCTCGCGATGTGCGCCGCGTTCGGCGACACCCCTGGCGTCAACCTCGAGCTGCTGATCGGCCAGCTGGTCAACCTCGTGCGCGACGGCGAGCCACTGCGCATGAGCAAGCGCGCCGGCACCGTCATCAGCCTGGAAGACCTCGTCGAGGCGATCGGCATCGACGCCGCCCGCTACGCCCTGGCGCGCTACTCGACCGACTCGACGATCGACCTCGACCTCGACCTGTGGGCCAAGCAGGACAGCGACAACCCGGTCTATTACGTCCAGTACGCCCATGCGCGCCTGTCGTCGATCATCCGCAACGCGGTCGACCTCGGCGTCGTGATCGACGAGTCGACGTTCGACCCGTCGCTGCTCGCGGTCGAGCAGGAGGGTGCGCTGCTGCGGGCCCTCGCCGACTATCCGCGCATCGTCGCCCGCGCTGCGGAGCTGCGCGAGCCCCACCGCGTCGCGCGCTATCTCGAGGACACTGCCGCGGCGTTCCACAAGTTCTACGATGTCGCGCACGTGCTGCCCAAGGGCGACGAGGAGCCGAGCGACCTGCACCGGGCCCGGCTCATGCTCGTCGCGGCGACGCGGCAGGTCATCGCCAACGGCCTCGGCCTGCTCGGCGTCAGCGCACCGGAGCGTATGTAGATGAGGAGTCACGAGGCCGGCGCCCTGCATGGCCAGTCCGGCGACCGCGGACCGGCCTGGCTGCGTACGCCCGAGGACCCCAACGAGCTCGTCCCGCACCTGTGGGCCTCGTCGGTCTCCAAGGTCGACGGCGTGCTGACCGTCGCGGGGGAGTCGGTCACCGACCTCGCCGCCGAGTTCGGCACCCCGACGTATGTCGTCGACGAGGACGACTTCCGCCGCCGGGCCCGCGCGTTCAAGGACGCGTTCCCGAGCGCCGACGTCTACTACGCCGGCAAGGCGTTCCTCTGCGTCGCGACCGCCCGCTGGATCGCCGAGGAGGGGCTCAATCTCGACGTGTGCACCGGCGGCGAGCTCGCGGTGGCGCTCAAGGCCGAGTTCCCGCCCGAGCGCATCGGCCTGCACGGCAACAACAAGTCTGTCGCCGAGCTGCGTCGCGCGCTCGAGGTCGGCGTCGGCCGCATCATCATCGACTCGATCGAGGAGATCGCGCGGCTGCGCGACCTGACCGCCGAGCTCGGCGTCACCGCACCGGTCATGATCCGCGTGACCGCAGGGGTCGAGGCGCATACGCACGAATACATCTCGACATCGCACGAGGACCAGAAGTTCGGCTTCTCGATCACCGGGGGTGACGCGCTCGACGCCGTACGCCGGGTGCTCGCCGAGCCGGGGCTCGAGCTGCGCGGTCTGCACTCGCACATCGGCTCCCAGATCTTCGTGACCGATGGTTTCGAGGTCGCGGCCCGCCGGGTCCTGCGGCTGCACGCCGACATCGAGAAGGAGCTCGGCGTCGCGCTGCCCGAGTTCGATCTCGGTGGCGGCTTCGGCATCGCCTACACGACGCAGGACGATCCGTCGACGCCCGAGGACCTCGCACGCGGGATGCTCAAGATCGTCGACGACGAGTGCGCGGCGATGGGCATCGACGTTCCTCACCTGTCGATCGAGCCCGGCCGCGCGATCGCCGGCCCGTCGACGTTCACGCTCTACGAGGTCGGCACGACCAAGTCCGTGGCGCTCGACGGCGGGGCGTCGCGGCGCTACATCTCGGTCGACGGCGGCATGAGCGACAACATCCGGCCCGCACTCTACGGCGCCGACTACTCGTGCACCCTGGCCTCGCGCACCTCGGACGCGCCGGCGCTCCTGAGCCGCGTCGTCGGCAAGCACTGCGAGTCCGGCGACATCGTGGTCAAGGACGAGTTCCTGCCCGGTGACGTCGAGGCCGGTGACCTGCTTGCCGTGCCGGGCACCGGGGCCTACTGCCGGTCGCTGGCCAGCAACTACAACCACGTACCCCGCGCTGCGGTCGTCGCCGTACGCGATGGCGAGGCGCGCGTCATCCTGCGACGCGAGACCGAGGACGACCTGCTCGCCCTCGACATCGGCTGACGGTCATGAAGCACCGCTACGCAGCGCGCTTCGTCGTGATGCTCGTGGTGGGCGTCGCGGTGGGTGGCATCGTCGCCGCGAGTGGCGGCGGCGCGCTGTCGGTCGTGCTCGGCTGGGCCGCCGCATCGCTGGTCTACGTCAGCTGGGTGTGGCTCCTCATCGCCCGCATGGGTCCGGAGGAGACCGCGAGCCACGCACTCCGAGAGGACCCGGTCCGCAGGCTCGCCGAGCTCCTGATCCTGGTGGCGAGCCTGGCCAGCCTGGCCGCGGTCGCGATGCTGCTCGTGGAAGCCCGATCGTCCTCCGATACCCGCGCCGGGGTCCTCGCGGCGGTGGCCCTCGGCAGCGTCGCGCTGTCCTGGCTGCTGATCCACACGCTGTTCACGCTGCGCTACACCAATCAGTACTTCTCCGGCGAGCCCGGCGGCATCGACTTCAACACCGACGAGCCGCCGTGCTACATCGACTTCGCCTATGTCGCGTTCTCACTCGGCATGACGTTCCAGATCTCCGACACCAACCTGCTCACGAGCGCGTTCCGCGCCACGGCGCTCAAGCACGCCCTGCTCTCGTACGTCTTCGGCACCGTCGTGGTCGCGACGACGATCAACCTCGCCGTCAGCCTCTCCAGCTAACGGCGCAACAGCCGCCTCGGACCGGGGCCGGTCGTGGCGAGCCAGTCCTCGGGGTTGTAGAGCGAGCAGCTCTTGAGCGACAGGCAGCCGCAGCCGATGCAGCCGTCGAGGTTGTCCCGCAGGCGTTGCAGCTGGTCGATGCGGGAGTCGAGGTCGGCCCGCCAGCCCTGCGACAGCCGGGCCCAGTCGGCCTTGGTCGGCACCTTGTCGTCGGGCAAGGAGTCGAGCGCCTCGCGGATCCTGGCCAGACTGATCCCGAGCCCTTGCGAGACGCGGATGAACGAGATCCTGCGCAGCACGTCACGGTGATAGCGGCGCTGGTTGCCGGCCGTCCGCTCGCTCTCGATGAGGCCTTCGCGTTCGTAGAAGTGCAGCGCCGAGACGGCCACGCCGGCACGCGTGGCGACCTCGCCGGGGCTCAGCGGCTGGTGCTTCGAGATCGTCATGACCTCAACCATACTTGGGGTTTGCCTCGGGCGTACGGGTTGACCTCAAGTCGAGTTGAGGTTGTGGACTGTCCTTCACCAGCGACGAAGGAGCAGCATGCACGCGATCAGGCAGTACGAGCTCGGCGGTCCCGAGGTCCTCCGGTACGAAGAGGTGCCGGATCTCGTTCCGGGGGAGGGACAGGTACGCATCGCCGTCAGCGCGAGCGGCGTCCACGTCCTCGACACGGCGCTGCGGGCCGGCTTCACCAGTGCCGTGCACCAGCCGCTGCAGCTGCCGATGACGCCGGGGCGCGAGGTCGCCGGCCGGGTCGACGCGATCGGCCCGGGCGTCGACGGAGCGTGGTCGGGCAAGCGGGTCGTGGCGCATCTCGGCATGGCGAGCGGCGGGTACGCCGAGCAGGCGCTCGCGGCGGCCGAGAGCTTGCACGAGATCCCGGACGGTATGCCGTGCGCCGTCGCTGTGGCATCGATCGGCACCGGGCGGACCGCCGCCGGGATCCTCGACCAGTCGCCGATCCGGCCCGACGACGTGGTGATCGTGACGTCGGCGGCCGGAGGTCTCGGCGTGCTGCTGGTCCAGGCCGCGAAGGAGGCCGGGGCACTGGTCGTCGGCCTGGCCGGGGGAGAGGACAAGGTGGCTATCGCCCGGGCGCAGGGGGCCGACATCGCGGTGGACTACCGGATCGACGGCTGGGACGATGTCGTGCGTCGTGAGCTCGGCGGTGACTGGGTGACCCTGGTGCTCGACGGCGTCGGGGGCAAGACGGCCGACGCGGCATACGGCCTGCTCGCCACCGGCGGGCGCCTGATGCAGTACGGCTGGTTCACCGACGAGCCGGCGACGTACGACGACCCGACCAGGACGGTGAGGATGTTGCTCGGCCCGCAGATGCTCGCCCGTCCCGGCGGCCTGCGCTCGCTGGAGGCAGAGGCCCTCGCACGGGCCGCCGACGGCAGTCGCGTACCTCTCGCCGATGCCGCCTTCGCCCTGTCCGACGCGGCCGGCGCGCACCGGGCGCTCGAGGGCCGGCACACGTACGGCAAGGTCGTCCTGATCCCCGACGCACTCCGATGACGGCGCTCGCGCCCACCGAGCGGCTCTGGCTCGGACCGTACGGTCGCGTCGTCGCGGGCATCTTCTCGCTGGCGTTCCTCGTGGCGTTCGAGTCACTCGCCGTCGCGACCGTCATGCCGGTCGTCGCCGACGAGCTCGACGGCCTCGGCCTGTACGCCCTGTCGTTTGCCGCGCCGTCCGCGGTCGCCGTGGTCTCGATGACGATTGCCGGACCGCTGATGGATCGCCGGGGCCCCGGCCTCGCGCTGCGGGCCGGCGTCGGCATCTTCTCCGCCGGGCTTCTGGTGGCCGGTCTCGCGCCGACGATGGCGGTGTTCCTCGTGGGTCGCTCCGTGCAAGGCCTCGGCATGGGCTTCGTCGGCGTCGGGCTCTACGTCGTCATCGCCAAGGTCTTCCCCGACCACATGCGGGCGCGCGTCTGGACCGTCATGACCAGCGCCTGGGTGCTGCCGGCACTCGTCGGGCCGGTGATCGCGGGACTCATCGCCGACCACCTCGGCTGGCGATGGGTGTTCCTCAGCGTCCCGCTGGTCGCCGTCGCATCGCTGCTGCTGATCTGGCAGGCGCTCAGCCGGCTCGACGGCGACCCGGGCGTCACGGCCGACCGCCGCCGGCTCTGGTGGGCGACGCTGTCGGCCGGCGGCATCCTGGCGGTCAGCCTGGCGGGGCAGCGGGCCGTGCCGTGGTGGCCGGTCCTGTTGGTGATCGCGCTGGCCCTCATCGGGGCGTACGCTCCGCGGCTCCTGCCGATCGGCACGTGGCGCGGTCGCCGCGGCCTCCCGAGCGTCATCGCGACCCGCAGCCTGCTGAGCGCCGGCTTCTTCGGCGCGGAGACCTACGTGCCGCTGTCCCTTGTCGAGCACCGTGGCCTCGAGGTGTCCCAGGCGGGACTGCTGCTGACGAGCGCTGCGGTGCTCTGGTTCAGCGGCTCGTGGATCGCCGCGAACGTACCGGCGCTGTCGTCGAAGCTGCTCCGCGTACGCCTCGGTGCCGTCTGCGTGCTGATCGGCACCGGTGCGGGCTTCCTGACTCTGGCCGACACCGTGCCGGTGCTGGTGATCGCGGCGACCTGGAGCATCGGCGGTCTCGGCATGGGCATGGCCGCATCGACGCTCGGCGTCCTGCTCCTGGATCACTCGGGACCGGGTGAGCAGGGCGTCAACAGTGCGGCGATGCAGACCAGCGATGCCGTCGTGCAGTCGCTCGTGCTCGCGGTCGGCAGCGTCGTGTTCGCGGTCATGCTGGGCATCGACGAGCTGACAGGGTACGTCCTGGTGTTCGCCCTGGCCGCCGCGACGGCGGCGCTGGCGGTGGCCGTGACGGCCCGGCTCGAGAGCTGACTACGCGGTGCAGACGGCGACGGCCAGCTTCTTGCTGGCCCGGTTGGTCGTCACCACGACGCCGTCGACCGAGATCGTGCACATCGCGTAGGTCGCGGTGTCGAGCACCTGGGCGCCGACCTGGGCGACCCCGCGGCCGCGCTGCACGGTCTGGGTGGTCGAGAACGACTTCTCCGCGAACTTCAGGCCGGACTTGCCCTTCCAGAACCGGTATCCGACATAGATCGCGCCGTCGGACGTGACGCTGATCGTCACCCGGTGCGGACCCGTGTCGCCGGTCGTCTTGCCCCATCCCTCGTCGCGGCTCGAGACGACCGTCAACGGGTTCTTGCCCTCGGGGACGGACGTGGGCTCGGTCTTCTCGATCGCAGCAGGGTCGATGGTCGGGTCGTCGTAGGGCACGAACGCGTCCGAGCCGCCGGAGTCGCTGACGACCGGGTCGGCCGTCGAGCCGCCACGGACCATGAGGTAGCCGGCGATCACCACCACGACGGCACCGATCACCATCGCCGCGAGTGCGGCCTGGCGGAGGTGGTCCTTTCGCGCTCTGCGCACAGGGGGCCTTTCGTGCTGCCTCGGAGAATTGACTGTTCGGCATGACAACGATCAAGCGAGGTCAGGGGTTATGTCACGGGGGACATCTTCGGCCGGGCGCCCACGCCGATACCCTTGACCGGTGAGCGCATCCTCGTGGTCCCCCGGTCGCCCGCTCCGCGTCGCCCTGTTGGGCTGCGGGGTCGTCGGCACGGAAGTAGCCCGGTTGCTCACGAGCGACTCCGAAGAGCTGGCCCAGCGCGTGGGCGCCCCGCTCGAGCTGGCCGGCATCGCCGTACGCCGTCTCGGCCGTGAGCGCGACCTCGACGTGCCGGCCGAGCTCTTCACGACCGACGCGGCCGGCCTCGTCGCCCGCGGCGACATCGACGTCGTGATCGAGGTCATCGGTGGCATCGAGCCCGCGCGCGAGCTCATCCTGTCGGCGCTCGACCACGGTGCGTCCGTCGTCACGGCCAACAAGGCACTGCTCGCCGAGGACGGTGCGACGCTGTTCGAGGCCGCTCACAAGGCCGAGCGCGACCTCTACTTCGAGGCGGCCGTCGCCGGCGCGATCCCCATCGTCCGGCCGCTGCGCGAGTCACTCGCCGGTGACCGGGTCCAGCGGGTGCTCGGCATCGTCAACGGCACGACCAACTTCATCCTCGACGCCATGACCACGACCGGCCAGGGGTTCTCCGAGGCGCTCGACGAGGCCCAGCGCCTCGGTTATGCCGAGGCCGATCCGACCGCCGACATCGAGGGCTTCGACGCGGCGTCCAAGGCCGCGATCCTCGCCGGCCTGGCGTTCCACACCCGCGTGACGATCGGCGACGTCCACCGGGAGGGCATCAGCGACGTCACGGCGGCAGACGTACGCTCAGCCGCCGAGATGGGTTGCGTCGTCAAGCTCCTCGCGATCTGTGAGCAGCGCGAGACGCCCGACGGTCCGGCCGTGTCGGCACGCGTGCATCCCGCGATGATCCCGCTCTCGCACCCGCTGGCCAGCGTCCACGGCGCCTACAACGCGGTCTTCGTCGAGAGCGAGGCGGCCGGTCAGCTCATGTTCTACGGCCCGGGCGCCGGTGGCGCGCCCACCGCCAGCGCTGTCCTCGGTGACGTCGTGTCGGTCGCCCGCAACCGCCGCAGCAACGTCTTCGGTCCCGGCGAGTCGACCCACGCGCAGCTCGAGGTGCTCGACATCGGCCTGGCCCGCACCCGCTACCACGTGTCGATCGACGTCGACGACCGTGCGGGCGTGCTCGCGTCGGTCGCCAATGCGTTCGCCGAGTTCGACGTCTCGATCCGCACGGTGCGCCAGGAGGGCAGCGGCGACGACGCCCAGCTCGTCATCGTGACGCACGAGGCCGACGACGCGGCGCTGTCGGCGACGGTGGCCTCACTCCGGGGCCTCGACATGGTTCGTGACGTGACATCCGTGATGCGCGTCGAGGGAGGATCCTGATGGCTCACCTGTGGCGTGGCGTGATCGAGGAGTATCGCGAGTGGCTCCCGGTCACCCCGGAGACGCCGGTCATCACCCTCGGCGAGGGCGGCACCCCGCTCGTGCACTCGGCCTGGTTGTCGGGCATCGTCCGCGGCGACGTCTGGCTCAAGGTCGAGGGCGACAACCCCACGGGCTCGTTCAAGGACCGCGGCATGACCGCCGCCATCTCGGTCGCAGCCGGCGAGGGCGCCAAGGCCGTCGTCTGCGCCTCGACCGGCAACACCTCGGCGTCGATGACGGCCTACGCCGCTCGCGCCGGGCTCACCCCGATCGTCCTGGTCCCGCACGGCAAGATCGCCGCAGGCAAGATGGCCCAGGCCGTCATGCACGGCGCCTCTGTCATTCAGCTCCGCGGCGGGTTCGACCAGTGCCTGCAGGTCGCCCGCGACCTCGCCGAGCAATACCCCGTCGCGCTCGTCAACTCGGTCAACCCCGTACGCCTGCAGGGCCAGAAGACCGCGTCGTTCGAGATCGTCGACGCGCTCGGCGAAGCCCCTGACCTGCACATCCTGCCCGTCGGCAACGCCGGCAACATCTCGGCCTACTGGCTGGGCTACCAGGAGTACGCCGACGCCGGCCTCGCCACCAAGACCCCGGCGATGTGGGGATTCCAGGCCGAGGGCTCCGCGCCGATCGTGCTGGGCCACCCCGTCGAGCACCCCGAGACCCTTGCCACGGCGATCCGCGTCGGCAACCCCGCGTCGTGGCAGCTCGCCGTCGCCGCTCGTGACGACTCCCAGGGCCGCATCGAGGCGGTCACCGACCAGGAGATCCTGAGCGCTCAACACGAGCTGGCCTCGCGTGAGGGCGTCTTCGTCGAGCCCGCGTCGGCCGCCGGTGTCGCCGGGCTGCTCAAGTCCGCCGCCTCCGTCGAGCCCGGCTCGACGATCGCGATCACCGTGACGGGCCACGGCCTCAAGGACACCGAGACCGCCCTGTCGGGCGTCGACTCGATCGTCGACTCGGTCATCGACGTCGACGTGCACGCGGCGGCCGAGGTCGCCGGCCTCGTATGACGTTCGTCAAGGGCCCGGTCACCGTACGCACGCCCGCCTCGAGCGCCAACCTCGGTCCGGGCTTCGACGCCTTGGGGCTCGCCCTGACGCTGTACGACGAGATCACCGCCGAGGTGCTCGATGAGCCCGGCCTCGAGATCGAGGTCAGCGGCGAGGGAGCGCGGGACGTCCCGAGGACCAGCGATCACCTCGTCGTCACGGCGATGACCGCGACGTTCGACCTGCTCGGCGAGCGGCCACCTGGGCTGCGGCTCGAGTGCGCCAACGCGATCCCGCACGGCCGGGGGCTCGGCTCGTCGGCGGCGGCGATCGTCGGCGGCATCGTGCTGGCCCGCGCACTCGTCGAGGGCAGCGACGCGCGACTCGACGATCGGGCGGCCTTTCAGTTGGCGGTCGACCTCGAAGGCCATCCCGACAACGTCGCCGCGGCGATGTTCGGCGGCCTGACCATTGCGTGGATCGACGGCGCCGCGGCCGAGGTGCAGCGACTCGACACCTCGGTGCAGGTCACGGCGTTCGTGCCCTCCGAGGCGGTGTCGACCGAGAAGGCCCGCGGGCTGCTGCCCGAGACCGTGCCGCACCGCGATGCCGCCGTCAATGCCGGCCGCGCCGCACTGCTCGTCGCGGCACTCACCGTGGCGCCTGAGCGGCTCATCTGGGCGACCGAGGACCGGATCCACCAGACGTACCGCGCCGACGCGATGCCCGAGTCCTACAAGCTGTTGCGACAGCTGCGAGTGGAGGGCATTCCGACGATCATCTCGGGCGCCGGCCCGACGGTCCTGTCGTTCGCCAGAGGCGTCGCCGACCGGGTACCGCAAGGCTGGTCCGTGCTCGAACTGGACGTCGACACCGAGGGCGCGCGCACGCTCTGAGAAGTCCCTGTGACATGAACCCGAGCGGAATGCGGGATGACCCCTTGGTGTTACAGTGAGTGAGTCGGAGTCGAGTGCGAAACTCCCCGACAGTGACAAGTAGCAGTGCCATTCAAGTCGCCCGTCGGATACGGGCAAGCCTTTCATGCGATCCGGATCTGTCCGGGCATCAGGCCTTGTGGCCTCATCCAAAGGAACCTACGTGACTGAAACCACCATCACACCTGAATCCTCCACGCCTGCGGCCGATGCCGCGGCGACGGCCCCGCGCAGGACCAGCGGCGGCCTGGGCGGAAAGGTGCTCGCCGAGCTCCAGGAGATCGCCGGCGAGCTCGGCATCACCGGCGCCGACAAGATGCGCAAGGGCGCCCTCATCGACGCCATCAAGATCGCCCGCGGAGACGCCGGCACCTCCACCAAGGCCGCGGTCGCCGCGGCCGCGCCCAGCAAGGTCGACACCAGCAAGGGTGACGCCGCTGCGGCCGCCAGGACCGAGCAGCCCGCCGCCGAGGCGCCGGCCGAGACCGCGAGCGACACCCGCAAGCCCCGCAACGAGCCCAAGGCTGCCAAGAACGACAAGAACGACGATGCGTCGGACCAGCCGGAGGTCAAGAACGACTCCCGCAACGACGACTCCTCCGACGACGAGTCGGGCCGCCAGGGGGGCAACCGCAACCGCAACCAGAACCGCAACCAGAACCAGAACCGCGACAACGACGGTGGCGGCAACAACCGCAACCAGAATCGCAACGATGGCGGCAACAACCGCAACCAGGGACAGGGCCAGAACCAGGGCCAGGCACAGGGCGGCAACCGCAACCAGGGCCAGTTCGAGGACGACGAAGACGGCGGCATGGGCCGTCGCCGCAACCGTCGCGTCCGCAACCGCAACGCGGGCGGACGTGGCTCCGAGGTCGACACGACCTACACCGAGGACGACGTCCTCGTGCCGGCTGCCGGCATCCTCGACATCCTCGACAACTACGCGTTCGTCCGCACCACGGGCTACCTGCCCAGCGAGAACGACGTCTACGTCTCCCTCTCCATGGTCCGCAAGTGGGGGCTTCGCCGCGGCGACGCCGTCATCGGCCAGGTGCGCCAGCCCCGCGAGGGCGAGCGCAAGGAGAAGTTCAACCCGATGGTCAAGATCGAGTCGGTCAACGGCATGACCCTCGACGAGAGCCTCAAGCGCGTCGAGTTCGCCAAGCTGACCCCGCTCTACCCCTCGGAGCGCCTGCGCCTCGAGGGCGAGGCCGGCGGGCTCACGGGCCGCGTCGTCGATCTCGTCGCCCCGATCGGCAAGGGCCAGCGTGGCCTGATCGTGTCGCCGCCCAAGGCCGGCAAGACCATGATCATGCAGCAGGTCGCCAACGCGATCACCGAGAACAACCCCGAGTGCCACCTGATGATCGTCCTCGTCGACGAGCGTCCGGAGGAGGTCACCGACTTCCAGCGCACCGTCAAGGGCGAGGTCATCGCCTCGACGTTCGACCGCCCGGCCACGGACCACACCACGGTCGCCGAGCTCGCCATCGAGCGCGCCAAGCGGCTCGTCGAGCTGGGTCACGACGTCGTGCTGCTGCTCGACGGCATCACGCGCCTCGGCCGGGCCTACAACCTGGCGGCCCCGACCAGTGGTCGCATCATGTCCGGTGGTGTCGACTCGTCGGCGCTCTACCCGCCCAAGAAGTTCTTCGGCGCCGCGCGCAACATCGAGGACGGCGGTTCGCTGACGATCCTCGCCACGGCGCTCGTCGAGACCGGTTCGCGCATGGACGAGGTCATCTTCGAGGAGTTCAAGGGCACCGGCAACTGGGAGCTCCGCCTGCGTCGCGACTTCGCCGACAAGCGCATCTTCCCGGCGGTCGACGTCGACGCCTCGAGCACGCGCCGCGAGGAACTGCTCATGGGCAAGGACGAGCTGGCCGTCGTGTGGAAGCTCCGCCGGGTGCTCTCGGGCCTCGAGGGTCAGCAGGGTCTCGAGCTCATCCTCGACAAGCTCAAGAAGACCACGAGCAACGTCGAGTTCCTGATGCAGATCAACACGACGCTGCCGCAGGACGGGACCAACAACGGCAAGTAGTCATCCGTACGTTCGACGGGCCCGGGGGAGACCTCGGGCCCGTCGGCGTTTCTGGACTCGCTCTGCCGTCGTTGTCCCGCGCAACTAGGGTTGGCGACATGACGACTGCATACGACTTCTCCGCAACGGCGATCGACGGCACCGAGCGGCTGCTGGCCGACTACAAGGGCAAGGTCCTGCTCGTGGTCAACACCGCGACCCAGTGCGGCTTCACCCCGCAGTTCAAGGGCCTCGAGGCGGTCTACCAGGAGTACGTCGACCAGGGCCTGGTCGTGCTCGGCTTCCCGTGCGACCAGTTCGGCAACCAGAACCCCGAGTCGGACGAGGACACCGCGGTGTTCTGCGAGCGCAACTTCGGCGTGACGTTCCCGCTGTTCTCCGAGATCGAGGTCAACGGCGACAACGCCCACCCGCTCTACCAGTGGCTCAAGCAGGAGAAGGGCGGCCTCGGACCCAGCAAGATCAAGTGGAACTTCACCAAGTTCCTGATCGACACCGAGGGCAACGTCGTCAAGCGCTACGGGTCGACCACGACCCCGGAG
The DNA here is from genome assembly GCF_004134905.2 of Aeromicrobium ginsengisoli. Lineage (GTDB taxonomy): Bacteria > Actinomycetota > Actinomycetes > Propionibacteriales > Nocardioidaceae > Aeromicrobium > Aeromicrobium ginsengisoli. The sequence continues at coordinate 855,766 of NZ_SDPQ02000002.1, forward strand.
AAGATCAAGGGCGACATCGAGAAGCTGCTCCCGAAGGAATAGTTCCGCCCTCGATTTCCTTATACGTACTGCCAACTGGCAGAATCAATCCTTGGTTCTGGTTCACGGATCGCATCCCGCGATACGACCCAGCGACCGCCGAGAGGACATCATGAAGCAAGGCATCCACCCCGAGTACGTCGAGACCCAGGTCACCTGCACCTGTGGCAACTCGTTCACGACCCGTAGCACCGCCACCGATGGCACCCTCCGTGCCGACGTGTGCGCCGCGTGCCACCCGTTCTACACCGGCAAGCAGAAGATCCTCGACACCGGCGGCCGCGTCGCCCGCTTCGAGAAGCGCTACGCCAAGAAGACGACCGAGAGCAAGTAGCTCCACTCCGGCACCGACCCGTACGCATGCCGTGCGGGTCGGTGCCGTTGTCGTGTCCGCACCCGTCCGCACCCGTCCGCACCGAGCCTGAGGAGTCATCGTGTTCGAAGCCGTCGACACGCTCGTCGCCGAGCACGCCGAGCTCGAGGTCCGCATGTCCGACCCCGCGGTGCACTCCGACCAGGGGCTGGCCAAGAAGCTCGGGCAGCGCTACGCCGAGCTGACCGCGATCGTCAAGACGTACCGCGACTACCAGCAGGTCACCGACGACCTCGAGGCCGCGCGTGAGCTCGCCGCCGAGGACGACTCGTTCGCGGCCGAGATCGAGACGCTCGAGCCGCGCCTGCACGAGCTCAGCGAGCGCCTGCAGCGCCTGCTCGTGCCTCGCGACCCGGCGGACGCCAAGGACGTCATCATGGAGATCAAGGGCGGCGAGGGTGGCGAGGAGTCGGCGCTGTTCGCCGGCGACCTGCACCGCATGTACACCCGCTACGCCGAGCAGCGCGGCTGGAAGACCGAGATGATCGACGCGACGGAGTCGGCCTTGGGCGGCTACAAGTCCGTCACGATGGCGGTCAAGGCCAAGGGCACGCCCGAGCCCGGCGAGGCGCCGCACGCGCTGCTGAAGTTCGAGGGCGGCGTGCACCGCGTCCAACGGGTCCCGGTGACCGAGTCGCAGGGCCGCATCCACACCTCCGCGGCGGGCGTCCTGGTGCTGGCCGAGGCCGAGGACATCGACATCGAGATCCACGACAGCGATCTGCGCATCGACGTCTACCGCTCGTCGGGTCCCGGCGGCCAGAGCGTCAACACGACCGACTCGGCCGTACGCATCACGCACCTGCCGACCGGAATCGTCGCGAGCTGCCAGAACGAGAAGAGCCAGCTGCAGAACAAGGAGCAGGCGATGCGCATCCTGCGGGCCCGGCTGCTCGAGGCTGCCCAGGCCGCCGCCGACGCCGAGGCGTCCGACGCCCGCAAGTCACAGATCCGCACGGTCGACCGTTCGGAGCGCATCCGGACCTACAACTTCCCGGAGAACCGCATCTCCGACCACCGCACGGGCTACAAGGCCTACAACCTCGACCAGGTCATGGACGGTGCCCTCGACGACGTCATCAAGTCGCTCGTCGACGCCGAGCTCGCCGACCGCCTCGCCGCCGTCGAGTCTGGGGAGTGAGGTGACGGGCGTCCGTACGCTCGCCGAGCGGTTGCTGGCCGAGGCGACTGACAGGCTCGAGACGGCCGGCGTCAGCTCGCCACGCCACGACGCCGAGACGCTCCTGAGCCACGTCACGGGTGTCCCGCGCTCGTCGCTGATCACGCGGGCCAAGCCCAACCCGCTGCAGCAGGAGACGTTCCTGGAGCTGGTCGACGCTCGGGCTCGTCGGTTCCCCTTGCAGCACCTGACCGGGTCGACGGGATTCCGCTACGTCGACATCGAGGTCGGCCCCGGAGTGTTCGTGCCGCGGCCCGAGACCGAGGTGCTCGCGGGCTGGGCCATCGACCACGCCAAGGCGCTGTCGTCGCCGGTCGTCGTCGAGCTGTGCGCCGGCGCCGGGGCGATCGCACTGTCGGTCGTCCACGAGGTGCCCGGTGCTTCCGTGCACGCGGTCGAACTCGACGAGAAGGCGTACGAGTGGGCCCAGCGCAACCTCGCCGGCACCGGCGTCGACCTGCGGCTCGGCGACATGGCCGACGCCTTCGCCGACCTCGACGGCTCGGTCGACGTGGTCGTGGCCAACCCGCCCTACATCCCGTTGGACGCGTGGGAGAGCGTGGCGCCCGAGGCCCGCGACCACGACCCCGCGCTGGCCCTGTGGTCCGGCGACGACGGACTCGACGCGATGCGCGTCGTCGAGCAGGTTGCCTGGCGACTGCTCAAGCCGGGCGGTGTGATCGGCGCCGAGCACGCGGACGTCCAGGGCGAGTCGGCCCCCGAGGTGTTCCGGCCGCGCTGGGACGGCGTACGGGACAACCTCGACCTGGCCCAGCGGCCCCGCTACGTCACGGCAGCCAAGCCGCGCGGATAGTGTTGGCCTCCTTATGGGCGGCGAAGAACTGGCACTGATCGGTGCTGCCATCGCCGTCGGCATCGGCGCGGCGCTGCTGCCGGTGTTCGTCAACGCCGAGGTCTACGTCGTCACGATGGGCGCGACGGTCAACAGCAAGCCGTTCCTCGCGCTCCTGATCCTCATCCACGTCGCCGCGACGACGGTCGGCAAGGCGTTCGTGTTCCAGCTCGCGCGCAAGGGCACCAACAAGATCCGGATGGTCAATCCCAAGCCGCCGCGCAACCGGGTGGCGGCGATGTCCCGGAGAGTCGGCCACAGCTTCGCCCAGACGCGGTTCGCGAAATGGATCAAGAAGGTCAGCGACTGGCTGCTCTCGTTGCTCGACCGGCCCTACTCCGGCGGTCTCACGGCCTTCATGTCGTCCCTGATCGGCGTCCCGCCGCTCGCGATCGTCACGATCCTGGCCGGTGCCTCCAAGCAGCCGCAGTGGCTGTTCCTCACCACGGTCTTCACCGGGCGGCTGATCCAGTTCCTCGCGATCGCCTTCCTCCTGCACCAAGTCAGCTGGTTCTGACCCGTCGGCCTAGGATGACCGGGTGAAGTTCGACTGCAGCGTGGACGAGGAGTTCGACCGAGGGCTCGCCGCAGCGCAGGCCGCGCTCGAGGCGGGCAAGCTCGTGGTGCTGCCCACCGACACGGTCTATGGCATCGCCGCCGACGCCTTCAACCCTCGCGCGGTGCAGAACCTGCTCGACGCCAAGGGCCGCGGCCGCCACATGCCGCCGCCGGTGCTGGTCGGCGCTCCGACGACGCTCGACGCCCTGGCGATCGACATCCCGTCGTGGCTGCGGTCGACGGTCGAGGCGCTCTGGCCGGGCCCGCTCACAGTGATCTGCCGCCAGCAGCCGTCCCTGACGTGGGACCTCGGCGAGACCCACAACACGGTCGCCGTACGCATGCCCGACGACGCCCGCGCCCTCGCTCTCCTCAAGCAGACCGGCCCGCTCGCGGTCAGCAGCGCCAACACGACGGGTGACCCGGCCGCGCTGACGATCGACGACGCCGAGGACATGCTGGGCGGACGCGTCGCGGTCTACCTCGACGGCGGGCCGAGCCGTTCGGGCGTACCGTCGACGATCCTCGACGCCACGGGCTCGACACCGCGCGTCCTGCGCGTCGGCTCGATCTCCCTGGAGACCCTCCACTCCTACAACAACACGATCGAGCCCCCGGAAGACTTCGCCTAGTGCGCGAATACCTGGTCGTCTTCGGCATCGCCCTGGGGGTGACCTATCTCCTCGCGTCGATCGCCCGCATGCTGGCCTACCGCTTCGGCGCCGTGGCGCGGGTCCGCGACCGTGACGTGCACGCGATCCCGACGCCCTACTTCGGCGGGCCGGCGATGCTGGGCGGCCTCATCGCGGCCTATCTCGTCGCGACCCACCTGCCGTTCCTCTCGATGGCCGACGACGGGGTCTTCAAGGACGCCCGGGCGGTGGTGCTGGGCGGTGCCGTGGTCTGCATCGTCGGCATCGTCGACGACCTCTACGAGCTCGACGCGTTGAGCAAGTTCGCCGGCCAGGTCCTCGCCGGCGTCATCGTCGTCGCGCAAGGCGTGCAGTTCGTCTACCTGCCGCTCTACGGCAACTACATCGGCCTCGACCAGGCGCAGGCGCTGATCTTCACGGTCCTGCTGATCGTCGGCACCGCCAACGCGGTCAACTTCGTCGACGGCCTCGACGGGCTCGCCGCCGGGATGGTCGCGATCGGCGCCGTGGCGTTCTTCGCGTACGCCTTCGTGCTCGCGGTCGAGAACGGTGAGACGCGCGCGATCGCGGCGGCGCTGCTCACGGCCGCGCTGGCCGGCGCCTGCATCGGCATCCTGCCGCACAACTTCTTCCCCGCCCGGATGTTCATCGGCGACTCCGGCTCGATGCTGATCGGCTTCGTGCTGGCCTGCTCGTCGATCAGCCTCACGGGCCAGTTCCCGGCGACCAGCATCTCGGAGGGCATCGGGGGGGCGCAGAACAGCTTCCTGCCGTCCTTGCTGCCGCTGATCCTGCCGTTCGCGATCCTCGTCGTGCCGTTCGTCGACCTGGCGCTCGCGGTCGTCCGCCGCACCCGCGCCGGCCGATCGCCGTTCAGCCCCGACAAGATGCACATCCACCACCGGCTGCTCGAGATCGGCCACTCGCACCGCCGCGCCGTCCTGCTGATGTACGCCTTCGCGGGCCTCGTCGCATTCGGCAGCGTCGTCATCAGCCTGTTCAGCGGCTGGCAGTCGATCGCCGGGTTCGCCACCCTCGCCGTCATCACGATCGCAGCGGTGTTCCTGCTGCCCAAGCTCGAAGAGAAGGTCTGGTCATCATGAACGCGCTTCGTCCGGTGCTGCTGCCCGTGCTCGCTGTGACGGCGGTGATCGCGATCGTCGCCGGTGTCGTCGCCGGCGGTGACGGTGTCCTCGGTGCCCTGATCGGCGGCCTGGTCGTGGTCCTGTTCCTCGGCTCGACGCCGGTCGTGCTGAGCCCATTGGTCAAGGCCAGCGCGACGCTGTCGCTGCCGGTCGCGCTCGGCTTCTTCACGACCAAGGCCGTCGCGATGCTCGTCGTCCTGGTCCTGCTGTTCGACGTCGGAGGGGTGGCCACCCACGTCGACTCGCGGTGGTTCGGGATCGCCGCGATCGCCGCTTCGCTCGCCTGGACCCTCCTGCAGATCCTCGCATTTCGGCGCGAGCGCGTACCCACCTATGACCTGGGTAACAGCGACTGAGGTAGCCCTGATAACCTCTGGACTGCGACCAACCATCCGGCCCTCAGGGCCGGAACACATGTCGCACGACAATGACGCTGGCCGTATGCCTGATCGACGATGAGTCGCAGGCGACCACGCCATGACACGAAGGTGACCGAGTGACTCTCGCCTTGACCGCTTTTGCCGCATCGGCAGAGCCGCCCAGCCCTGGACCCAAGGACTTCGACCTGCCCGCGGTGTTCCACATCGGCGAGTTCGGCGTCACCAAGCCCATGCTGCTGGTGGTCCTGTCGCTGTTCGTGATCGTCGGGCTGTTCAGCACGATGGCTCGTCCGGCAGCGGTGGTTCCCGGTCGCATGCAGTTCGCCGGTGAGCTGGTCTACGGCTTCGTCCGCAACGGCATCGCTCGCGAGAACATCGGCTCGGCCGAGTTCATGCGCTTCGTGCCCTACCTCTTCACGATCTTCCTGTTCGTGCTGGTCAACAACTTCTACGGCCTCTTCCCGTTCCTCCAGTTCCCGTCGATGTCCCACATCGGCTACCCGCTGGCGATCGCGATCCTGAGCTGGCTGGTCTACAACGGTGCCGGCATCAAGAAGAAGGGCTTCCTCGGCTACCTCAAGCACGAGACCGTGCCGGGCGGCATGAAGGGCCCCATCCTCCTGCTGCTCGTGCCGCTGGAGTTCCTGTCCAACATCCTGCTGCGGCCCATCACGCTGACGCTGCGTCTGTTCGCCACGATGTTCGCCGGCCACCTGCTGCTGATCCTGTTCTCGCTCGGCGGGTCCTACCTGCTGCTGCACTCCGACAACTCGCTGGCGCTGCCCGCCGGCCTGGTGTCGTCGCTCCTGGCGATCGCGATCAGCTTCCTGGAGATCCTGATCATGTTCCTCCAGGCCTACGTCTTCACGCTGCTGTCGTCGATGTACATCGGCGAGGCGCTCGCAGACGAGCACTGAGCACACCCCAGACCCACAACTTCATACGCTTCACCAGATCCACCAGATACGCCCCACCAGCGATGCTCACTCGAGCGTCACAACGAAAGGAAATGCCGTGGAGTCCATCGGCACTCTGAACATGGTCGGTCTCGGCCTCGCCGCGATCGGCCCCGGTATCGGCGTCGGCCTGATCTTCGCCGCGTTCGTCACCGGTGTCGCCCGTCAGCCCGAGGCTGAGGGCAAGCTGCGCCAGATCGCCATCCTGGGCTTCGTCCTCGCCGAGCAGTTCTTCATCATCGGCCTGGCCCTGGCGTTCGTCCTCAAGTCGTCGAACACCTGATCCCGACACCTCGACAGAAGGCACGCCCATGATCACGTCACGTCTCGCTCTCGCGGCGGCGGAACCGGAGGACACCAATCCTCTGATCCCGCACACGCCCGAGATCGTCATCAGTCTGATCGTCTTCGGGTTGATCTTCTTCCTCCTGAAGAAGCTCGTCATCCCGGCGTTCGAGAAGGCCTATGCCGAGCGCACCGCCGCGATCGAGGGCGGTATCGAGGAGGCCCAGGCAGCCCAGAAGGAAGCCAAGGCCGCTCTCGACAAGTACAACGAGCAGCTCGCCGGGGCCCGTCACGAGGCTGCGGCGATCCGCGAAGAGGCCAAGGAGCAGGGCGCGCAGATCATTGCCGAGCTCCGCGCCCAGGCTCAGGCCGAGGCGGAGCGCATCACCTCGACGGCGCACGCGCAGGTCGAGGCCGAGCGTGCTCAGGTGCTCGCCCAGCTCAAGGGCGAGGTCGGCTCGATGGCCACGCAGCTGGCCGGGCGCATCGTGGGCGAGTCCCTCGATGACGACGCACGCCAGAAGCGCACCGTCGAGCGGTTCATCGCCGAGCTCGAGGAGTCGGCCAACTGATGCGAGGCATTTCAGCGAAGTCCCTGGTCGACGTCCTCGCCGCAGTCGATGCGGCGAAGGGCAAGGCCGGCGACCTCGGAGCGGAGCTGTTCGGCGTCGTCTCGACGCTGGACGGCGCCCCTGCGCTTCGCCGGGTGCTGACCGACCCGTCGACCGAGGCCGAGGCCAAGGTGGGGCTCGCCAAGCAGGTCTTCGGCGGCCAGATCGGCGCCGACACCCTGACGGTGCTCAATGCTGCCGTCAGCGGGCGCTGGGCCTCGATGCGTGACCTGACCGACGGTCTTGAGACCGCCGGCGTTGCCGCCGAGGTCGCCGCCGCTGATGCGGCCGGTGAGCTCGACGCGCTCGAGACCGAGCTGTTCGAGGTCGAGCGGATCGTCCGATCCGACGCCGACCTCAGGCAGGTCGTCTCGGACCGGGGCATCCCGGCCGACGCCAAGGGCGCACTGCTGGCCACGATCCTCGAGGGCAAGGTCACCGGCGCCACGCTGGCACTGGCGACCCAGGCCGCCGCGGCACGCACGGGATCGTTCGAGAAGGTCCTGTCGACCTTCGGCGAGACCGTCGCCGCACGCCGCAGCCGGCTGCTCGCCGAGGTGCGGGTGGCCTACGACCTGGCGGACGCCGAGAAGACCCGCCTCGCCAAGGCTCTTGCCAAGAAGTACGGACGCGACGTCCACCTCAACATCGTCGTCGATCCCTCGGTCGTCGGAGGCATTGCCGTCTCCGTCGGTGACGAGGTCGTCGACGGCACCATGTCCACTCGCCTCGAAGTCGCCCGCCGGCGTCTTGCAGGCTAGATCACTCACCGAACAAGAAGGCAGGCACACACATGGCGGAACTCACGATCCGTCCGGACGAGATCCGCGACGCATTGCAGAAGTTCGTGGCCGACTACAAGCCGAGCGCTGCTGCGACCGAAGAGGTCGGCGTCGTCGCCGAGGCCGGTGACGGCATCGCGCGCGTCGAGGGACTGCCCTCGGCGATGGCCAACGAGCTGCTCGAGTTCGAGGACGGCACGTTGGGCCTCGCGCTCAACCTGGACGTCCGTGAGATCGGTGTCGTCATCCTCGGTGAGTTCTCCGGCATCGAAGAGGGCCAGACCGTACGCCGCACCGGTGAGGTGCTCTCGGTGCCCGTCGGTGACAACTACCTCGGCCGCGTCGTCGACCCGCTCGGCAACCCGATCGACGGACTCGGCGACATCGAGACCAGCGAGCGCCGTGCGCTCGAGCTGCAGGCCCCCAACGTGATGCAGCGCAAGAGCGTGCACGAGCCCATGATGACCGGCCTCAAGTCGATCGACTCGCTGACGCCGATCGGCCGTGGCCAGCGCCAGCTGATCATCGGTGACCGCCAGACCGGCAAGACCGCGATCGCGATCGACACGATCATCAACCAGAAGGAGTTCTGGGCGTCGGGCGACCCGGAGAAGCAGGTCCGCTGCATCTACGTCGGCATCGGCCAGAAGGGCTCGACCATCGCGGGCATCCGCGGTGCGCTCGAAGAGGCCGGCGCGCTGGAGTACACGACGATCGTCGCGGCCCCCGCGTCCGACTCGGCGGGCTTCAAGTACCTCGCTCCCTACACCGGCTCGGCCATCGGCCAGCACTGGATGTACGAGGGCAAGCACGTCCTCATCGTGTTCGACGACCTGTCCAAGCAGGCTGAGGCCTACCGCGCCGTGTCGCTGCTGCTGCGCCGCCCGCCGGGCCGTGAGGCATACCCCGGCGACGTGTTCTACCTGCACTCGCGGCTCCTCGAGCGTTGCGCCAAGCTCAGCGACGAGCTGGGCGCCGGCTCGATGACGGGCCTGCCGATCGTCGAGACCAAGGCCAACGACGTGTCGGCCTACATCCCGACCAACGTCATCTCGATCACCGACGGCCAGATCTTCCTCCAGTCGGACCTGTTCAACGCCAACCAGCGTCCCGCGGTCGACGTCGGCATCTCGGTGTCGCGCGTCGGTGGTGCCGCGATGACCAAGTCGATGAAGGCCGTCACCGGTTCGCTCAAGGTCGAGCTCGCCCAGTACCGCGCCATGGAGGCGTTCGCGATGTTCGCGTCCGATCTCGACGCCGCGTCCAAGCAGCAGCTCGCCCGTGGTCAGCGCATCATGGAGCTGTTCAAGCAGGGCCAGTACGCGCCGTTCCCGACCGAGAACCAGGTCGTCTCGATCTGGGCCGCCACGACCGGCAAGCTCGATCCCGTGCCGCTGCAGGACGTGAGCCGCTTCGAGACCGAGTTCCTCGACTTCCTCAAGCGTTCGCACGGTCCCGTGCTCGACGCGATCCGTGAGTCGGGCAAGTTCGAGGACGACAACGAGCAGGCGCTCGAGGGTGCCTACACCGAGTTCCTCAAGCAGTTCGAGACCCACGAGGGTGAGCAGATCATCGTCAAGGCGGGTCACGAGGAGTTCGAGGCCCTGTCCGACGAAGACGTCGAGCAGGAGCAGATCGTCAAGCAGAAGCGGGGCTGACGATGGCAGCGTCCGTACGCGAGCTTCGCGCGAAGATCAGGTCGACACAGGCGACCAAGAAGATCACGCGCGCCATGGAGCTGATCGCTGCGTCGCGCATCATCAAGGCGCAGCAGAAGGCGGCGGCGGCAGCGCCGTACGCCCGTGAGCTGACCCGCGCCGTCTCTGCAGTCGCGACCTTCTCCAACGTCGACCACCCGTTGACGACCGAGAAGGAGAACCCCACGAAGGCTGCGATCCTCGTGATCGCCAGCGATCGCGGGCTCGCGGGGGCCTACTCGTCCTCGGTGCTCAAGGAGGCCGAGCGCCTCGTCGAGAAGCTGCGCGGCGAGGGCAAGGACGTCGACCTCTACCTCTCGGGTCGCAAGGCGGAGGCCTACTACAACTTCCGCAGCCGCCCGTTCGTGGAGTCGTGGACGGGGTTCTCCGACAAGCCGGAGTACTCGCACGCCCGCACGATCGGCAACACCCTCGTCAGGACGTTCAACCTGGACGAGACCGACGAGGAGGCCATCGACCCCGAGCGCGCGGTCGACGAGCTCCACGTGGTGTTCACCCGCTTCAAGTCGATGCTGGTGCAGGAGCCCGACGTCATCCGACTGCTTCCGCTGGAGGTCGTCGAGGGCACCGAGGCGCCGACCGAGCACGAGGTCCTGCCGCTCTACGAGTTCGAGCCCTCGGCCCACGAGGTGCTCGACGCGCTGCTGCCGAAATACATCCACAGCCGGATCTACTACTGCCTGCTGCAGGCCTCCGCCTCGGAGCTCGCATCGCGGCAGAAGGCGATGAAGTCCGCGACGGACAACGCCGAAGACCTGATCCAGAAGTACACCCGAACCGCCAACCAGGCCCGCCAGGCGGGTATTACCCAGGAGATCAGCGAGATCGTGGGCGGCGCCAACGCGCTTGCCGACGCCAATGCTGGGAGTGAGTGAGAGAGATGCCAACCGCCAAGAAGACCGCAGAGACCACGACTGAGAAGTCGGACCAGAAGCTGGCCGACGGCCGGGTTGCTCGCGTCATCGGCCCGGTGCTCGACATCGAGTTCCCGAGCGACGCGATCCCCGAGATGTACAACGCCCTGACGGTCGACACCGTGCTGGACGGCGTCACGGAGACGCTGACCCTCGAGGTCGCCCTGCACATCGGCGACGGCCTGGTCCGCGCGATCAGCCTGCGCCCGACCGACGGCATCGTCCGTGGCGCCAAGGTCACCAACACCGGCGGACCGATCTCGGTCCCGGTCGGTGACCAGACGCTCGGCAAGGTGTTCAACACCACCGGCGACGTCATGAACCTCAAGGAGGGCGAGAAGTGGGAGGTCAAGGAGCGCCGTGGCATCCACGCCAAGGCTCCTGCCTTCGACCAGCTCGAGTCCAAGACTGAGATGTTCCAGACCGGCATCAAGGTCATCGACCTCCTGACGCCCTACGTGCTCGGCGGCAAGATCGGCCTGTTCGGTGGTGCCGGTGTCGGCAAGACCGTGCTGATCCAGGAAATGATCGCCCGAGTCGCACGCGACCACGGTGGTGTGTCGGTGTTCGCCGGCGTCGGCGAGCGTACGCGTGAGGGCAACGACCTCATCGCCGAGATGGAGGAGGCCGGCGTTCTCGGACAGACCGCCCTCGTCTTCGGCCAGATGGACGAGCCGCCGGGAGCGCGTCTGCGCGTGGCCCTGTCGGCGCTGACGATGGCCGAGTACTTCCGCGACGTCCAGAACCAGGACGTGCTGTTGTTCATCGACAACATCTTCCGCTTCACGCAGGCCGGTTCCGAGGTCTCCACGCTGCTCGGCCGCATGCCGTCGGCCGTGGGCTACCAGCCGACGCTGGCCGACGAGATGGGTGTGCTGCAAGAGCGCATCACCTCGACCCGCGGTCACTCGATCACGTCGCTGCAGGCCATCTACGTGCCCGCGGATGACTACACCGACCCGGCCCCGGCCACGACGTTCGCGCACCTCGACGCGACGACCGAGCTCAACCGTGAGATCGCGTCGATGGGCATCTACCCGGCCGTGGACCCGCTGACCTCGACGTCGCGCATCCTCGACCCGCGCTACATCAGCGACGCTCACTACACGACCGCCAACCGGGTCAAGAGCATCCTGCAGCGCAACAAGGAGCTCCAGGACATCATCGCGATCCTCGGTGTCGACGAGCTCAGCGAAGAGGACAAGACGCTCGTGTCGCGCGCGCGTCGCATCCAGCGCTTCCTGTCCCAGAACACCTACGTGGCCAAGCAGTTCACCGGCATCGAGGGCTCGACCGTCTCCATCGACGAGACGATCGACGGCTTCACCAAGATCTGCGACGGTGACTACGACCACGTGGCTGAGCAGGCCTTCTTCATGTGCGGCGGTCTTGAAGACGTCGACAAGAAGTGGGAAGAAATCCAGAAGAGCCTCTGATGGCCGACCTCTTGCAGATCGAGCTCGTCGCCGCCGACCGCGTCGTGTGGTCGGGGCAGGCGAGCCAGGTCATCGCCCGTACGGTCGAGGGAGACCTCGGCGTGCTGTCGGGTCACGCGCCGCTGCTGTCGCTGCTCGTGCCGGGAGTCGTCGAGATCAAGCCGCCGGACGGCGAGGTCGTACGTGCTGCGGTCGCGGAGGGATTCCTCTCGGTGGCCGACAACCACGTGTCTATCCTGAGTGAGGACGCGTTCCTCGCTTCCGAGGTCGATGCGAGCGCGACGCGTGCCGAGCTCGAGGCGGCGCAGTCCGAGGGTGACCAGGACGCCGTCATGCGTGCCGAGGCGAAGCTGCGCCTCATCGACAAGGCGTCCTGACAAACGGAGGGAGATCGTGATGCCACTGTGGATGTGGTTCGTCGACTCCCTGGTGTTCGTCTTCGCCCTGCTGGTCCTGCTGATCGTCGGGCTGCTGGTGCGGCGCCGCTTCCTGGCCCGCTCCGGCGGCACGTTCGAGATGAGCGTCAACCGTTCGCCTGAGGCGCAGGCCAAGGGCTGGATGCTGGGCCTCGCGGTCTACAAGGACACCGAGCTCGAGTGGTTTCGCACGTTCTCGCTCTCGCCCCGGCCGACCTTCCGCTTCACGCGCGGTGACGTGCACCTCGAGGGCCGGCGCGAACCTGTCGGCCACGAGGTCCACGCGATCCACGCCGGCCACCTGATCGTGGCGACCGAGAATGCGGCGGGAGTCCGCCAGTTCGCCATGAGCGGCAACGCTTTGACCGGCCTGCTGTCGTGGCTCGAGTCGTCGCCCCCGGGCCAGCGCGTCAACAACGTGCTCTGAGGCGTACGTACAGGTTCTCTCCTTGCGGTTGACGGCCCCGCGGAGCCGGGGGAGAATCGATCCAAGAGGAGCGGATCCCCGCCTCCTAAGGGAGCAGGTGCACTGTGATCAAGCGTCTAGTAGCCGCAGCATTCGTGTCGGTCCTGGCAGTCGTGGGCATCGCCCCCGCCGCCAGCGCGGCCAGCGGCCACACCGGGTCGCACGTCGTTCAGTACGCGATCGACTGGGACTGACCGACTGATTCCTGATGGCACCCACCACGGTGGGTGCCATTGGCATGCCCTCAGGCTGTTGGCTTCGCGCTGACGCCTTCAGCGCTCACCGCCCGGGACCCAGAGCACGTCTCCGGCCTCGCGGTTGGCGTGGCGACCGAGGATGAACAGCAGGTCGCTGAGCCGGTTGAGGTACTTCGCGGTCAGCACGTTCATGGTGTCGCCGTGCTCCTCGATCGCGGCCCACGCCGAACGCTCGGCCCGGCGGGTCACGGTGCAGGCGATGTGGACGGCCGCGGCCGCCGGCGTGCCGCCCCGCAGGATGAACGACCGCAGCTTGGGCAGCTGCTCGTTGTAGTGGTCGCACCAGCCCTCGAGCCGGTCGATGTAGTCCGGCTCGACTCGCAGCGGCGGGTACTCCGGGTTGTCGACGACGGGGCACGACAGGTCGGCGCCGACGTCGAACAGGTCGTTCTGCACGTGGGTCAGCACCGCGATGACGCCATCGTCGAGCGTGCCGAGCGAGATCGCGAAGCCGATCTGGGCGTTGGCCTCGTCGACGTCGGCGTAGGCGGCGAGCCGCAGGTCGAGCTTGCTGGTCTTGCTCATGTCGCCGAGGTTCGTGGTGCCGTCGTCGCCGGTTCGCGTGTATATCCGCGTCAGATTGACCATGTGCACATCGTACGAGTGTGAGCAGGAACGCCCTCTCGAGGCAGTGACCGCAAAGGTTACGGGGAGGTAACCTGACCGACATGCCAGACAAGCCATGGGTGATGCGTACGTATGCCGGCCACAGCTCGGCGGCGGAGTCCAATGCGCTCTACCGCCTCAACCTGGCCAAGGGGCAGACCGGACTCTCGGTGGCCTTCGACCTGCCGACGCAGACCGGCTACGACCCGGACCACGAGCTGAGCAGGGGAGAGGTCGGCAAGGTCGGCGTCCCGATCCCGCACCTCGGCGCGATGCGTCAGCTGTTCCACGACATCCCGCTCGACGAGATGAACACGTCGATGACGATCAACGCCACGGCGATGTGGTTGCTCGCGATGTACCAGGTCGTCGCCGAGGAGCAGGGCGTCGACGCCGCAGCGCTGTCCGGCACGACGCAGAACGACATCATCAAGGAGTACCTGTCCCGCGGCACCTACGTCTTCGGGCCGGCGCCGTCGTTGCGCCTGACGACCGACATGATCGCCTACACGGTCAAGCAGATCCCCAAGTGGAACCCGCTCAACATCTGCAGCTATCACCTGCAGGAAGCCGGCGCGACGCCGACGCAGGAGCTGGCGTACGCACTGACGACCGCGATCGCGGTGCTCGACGCGGTGCGTGACTCCGGCCAGGTGCCCGAGGACGAGTTCGAGCACGTCGTGGGTCGCATCTCGTTCTTCGTCAACGCCGGCGTGCGGTTCGTCGAGGAGACCTGCAAGATGCGCGCGTTCGGCCGGCTCTGGGACGAGATCACCCGGGAGCGCTACGGCGTCCAGGACCCCAAGATGCGCCGCTTCCGCTACGGCGTGCAGGTCAACTCGCTCGGCCTGACCGAGGCGCAGCCCGAGAACAACGTGCAGCGCATCGTGCTCGAGATGCTCGGCGTGACGCTCAGCAAGGACGCCCGCGCCCGCGCCGTGCAGCTGCCGGCATGGAACGAGGCGCTCGGCCTGCCGCGCCCGTGGGACCAGCAGTGGTCGCTGCGCCTGCAGCAGGTGCTGGCGTTCGAGTCCGACCTGCTGGAGTACGACGACATCTTCGAGGGCTCGGTCGTGATCGAGGCCAAGGTCGCCGAGCTGATCGAGGGCGCCAAGGCCGAGATCGATCGGGTCCAGGCCATGGGCGGCGCGGTCGCCGCCGTCGAGTCGGGCTACATGAAGCAGGCCATGGTGACGTCGCACTCGGAGCGACGAGCCCGCATCGAGGCCGGCGAGATGAAGGTCGTCGGCGTCAACTCCTACACCGAGACCGAGCCGTCGCCCCTCACCGCTGATCTCGACACCGCGATCATGACCGCCGACCCCGAGGCCGAGGCCAACGCGATCGCCGACGTCAAGGCGTGGCGCGAGCAGCGCGACCAGGCGGCCGTCGACGAGGCGCTCAACCGGCTGCAGCGCGAGGCCAAATCAGACACCAACCTCATGGAGGCGACGCTCGAGGCCGTGCGCGCCGGCGCCACCGTCGGCGAGTGGGCCGGCGCGTTGCGTGAGGTGTTCGGCGAGTACCGCGCACCCACGGGCGTCAGCGGCTCCGGGAGCGTCGCCGAGGCGGGCGCGGAGCTGTCAGCCGTACGCGAGAAGGTCCGCAGCACGGGGGAGGAGCTCGGCACCCGGCTGCGCCTGCTCGTCGGCAAGCCGGGGCTCGACGGGCACTCCAACGGCGCTGAGCAGATCGCCGTGCGCGCTCGCGACGCCGGGTTCGAGGTCATCTATCAGGGCATCCGCCTGACGCCGGCGCAGATCGTCGCCGCAGCGGTCGCCGAGGACGTGCACTGCATCGGCCTGTCGATCCTGTCGGGATCCCACATGGAGCTCGTCCCCGACGTGCAGAAGGCCATGGTCGAGTCCGGTATCGGCGATGTGCCGCTGATCGTCGGCGGCATCATCCCCGAGTCGGACGCCCGCAAGATGGAGGCCGCCGGCGTCGCCGCGGTGTTCACGCCCAAGGACTTCGGCATGACCGCGATCATGGACCGCATCGTCGACGAGATCCGCAAGGCCAACGACCTGAGCTGACGGTTTACCAGGAGAACCTGGTAAACCGCCGCTGCGGTCAGTTGAGGACGCGGAAGTCGGCCGGCAGTCCGCCGCCCGCGACGATGTCGGTCGTCAGGTCCTGCAGCGCCATGAGGGCCACCGACTGGCTGAACGGTCCGAACGAGACCCGGGCGACGCCGAGCTCCTCCATGCGGGCCAGCGGCACCGAGCCGGGCGCGCCGATCAGGGTCAGCTTCTGCGGGCCCCACGCGTCGACGAACGCCTTGATGTCGTCCTCGGACACCTTGCCGGGCACGAACACGACGGGAGCACCGGTCGCGAGGTAGGCGCGGCCACGCTCGATGGCGTCGGCCAGCACCTCGTCGTGCGGCTTGTCACCGGCCTTGATGAAGGCGTCGGTGCGCGCGTTGAGCACGAAGTCGATGCCCTCCTGCTGCGCGGCGTCGAGCACGGCCTCGACCGCGTTGACCGCCTCGTTGATGGGCTTCATCTGGTCCTCGAGGTTGCAGCCGACGACGCCGACGCCGATGGCCCGCAGCGTGGTCTCGCGGGGGTTGCCGTAACCCGCCTCGAGGTCGGCCGTCACGGGCAGGTCGGTCGCCGCGACGATGCCGCCGACGGCCTCGATCATGAGCTCGACGGGGATGTTCTCACCGTCGGCGTAGCCGTACGCCGCGGCGATCGAGTGGCTCGCCGTGGCCAGGGCGGTGACGCCCTCGACCTCGGAGACGACACGGGCGCTGATGGCATCCCACACGTTGACGACCTTGAGCAGCTTGGGGTCGGAGTGCAGGGCGAGGAGGGTCTGGGCCTGGTTTGCGAGTTCGGTCATGACGACAACCGTACGACCCGGTCCCTCCTCGCCCGCAGCGGGAATCAGTCGGCGACCAGACCGGCAGCCGGTGCGATCCGCGCGGCCTGCCGCGCCGGCAGCACGCACGCGACGAGCCCGGCGCCGACGGCGACCAGGAAGATCGCGCCGACCTGGACCCACGGCACGCTGAGGTCGGGCGCCGAGTCGAAGACGCCGTCCGACAACGTCTTGACGCCGAACCACGCGTACAGCGTGCCGAGCCCGATCCCGAGGACGGCCGAGACACCAGCCATCAGCAGGGCCTCGATCGCCAGCATCGCTCGCAGCCCCGACCGCTCCAGTCCCATCGCTCGCAGCAGGGAGTTCTCACGTACGCGTTCGAGCACCGAGAGGCTCAGTGTGTTGCTGACCCCGATCAGCGCAATCAGCACGGCGATCGCCAGGAACCCCACGGTGATGGCGAGCACGATGGCGAGGAGCTTGAGGATGTCCGCGCGCTCGGACAAGCCGCCGCTGAGGTCGAGGTTCGACTCCTTCGCGATTGACGCGACATCGGAGGCGACTGCCCCGGCGTCGGCGCCGTCGGCAGCTCGGACCCAGACCGCGCGAGGTGCGGTCGCCACGCCCATGGCGTCGAGCGTCGCTCGGCTGACGATCGCAGCATCACCGATCCCGGCCGCGTACCGCACGGAGAGCTTGCGGACGGTGCCGCCGGCCTTGACCGCCACGGTTTCGCCGGACGCCTCGGTGCCGGTGTCACCCGAGATCATGATGTCGTGAGGGCCGAGGTGACGCAGCACGTTCCCGCGTACGAGTGCGCGCGTCGCGTTGTCGACGCCGAGGATCGTCATCTTCTGATCACCCACGCGTGCCTCGACGCCGGGCAGCTGGACCGCCTGCTTGACTCCGTCGACGGCGGCGAGCTTCGCACCGATGCCCTGAGGCAGGGCGCCCTTCGCGGACGCGGCGATCAGGTCGATCGGGTGGTTCTCGTCGAGCGACGTGTTGACCTTGTGGGAGATCGACGCGGAGCCGACCACGACCGCGGTGATCAGCGTGACACCGATCAGCAGCGCGGCGGACGTGGCAGCGGTACGTCGTGGGTTGCGCATCGAGTTGCCGTGCGCGAGGCGCCCCGGCACTCCCGCTCGTCGCGCCAACGGACCGACGAGGCGTATCGCCACTGGCACCAGCACAGGTGTCAACAGCAGCACGCCGATGAACGAGAGCATCCCACCGATGAGACCGGCGACGAGCACGCTCTGCAGGCCGACCAGCAGACCGGCCGCGCCGGCCAGCAGGAAGCCGGTCGCCGTGACGAGCCGCAGCGTTCCGGCCCGCGTGCGTACCTGGACCGCCTCCTGGGGCTGGAGGGCCGCCAGCGGTGACTGTGCACCGGCTCGCCTGGCTGGGACGTACGACGCAGCGACCGTGACGGCAATGCCCAGCAGGACGGGCAGCAGCACGCTGCCCATGGTGAGCGACGCCCCGCCCATCGGCGTCGACGGCGACCAGTGCCCGATCGCCGCCTTGCCGCCGAGGGCGATCAGGTAGCCGAGCACCACCCCCGCCGCCGCGCCGACCGCACCGATCACGAGTCCTTCGACCACGACGGACCGGGCGACCTGCGCACGCACGGCGCCCACGCAGCGCAGCAGCGCCAGGTCGCGGGCGCGCTGGGCGAGCAGGATCGTGAACGTGTTGGCGATGACCAGTGCCCCGACGAACAGGGAGATGGCCGCGAACACGAGGATCAGCTTCTGGAAGACGTCGATGCCGTTCGTCGCCTGCAGGCGGAGCGTGCGCTCGTACGCGTCGGCGGTGGCGACCTTGACGCCGCTGGTGGCCCGATCGAGCCGCGAGGCGACGGCGCTCGGATCGCCGGAGACCGCGAACACCTCGTCGACCGGCGCTCCGATGTCACCGAGACCGGGGAACACGCGCTCGGGCACGTAGAGCACCGAACGGAGCGGGCCGTCCTGGTCGTCGACGATGCCGGTCACGGTGAACGCGCGTGGCTTCGTTCCGGCGTCGATGGACAGCGAGTCGCCCAGACGGACATGATGCCGCCGCGCCCACGACGACGAGATGGCGATCTCGGCATCGGCGGTCGGCAGGCGTCCTGAACGGGTCTCCTGCCAGCGCAGGTGCCGGTCGGTCGCGACGCTGCCGAGTGACACCATCTGCGACCCGCGGGACAGGGTCGCCTCGGCCCAACCGCGCCAGTTGACCGCGGCGGCGGTGACGTCCGGGTCCGCGAGCGCACGCGTACGCAGCTCGCCGTACTGGCGCGGCCCCGTGGCGTCGGTGGCGGCGACATCCGCCCCAAGGTACTGCTTGCCGACGGTCTCGTTGGCGCCCTCGCGGGCGGCCGCGCTCAGCGTGTTGATCGCGACGATGAAGCCGGTCGCGATGAGGACGGCGACGAACGCCGCGACGTAGCGTCGGGCGTACGTCCGCATCGAGGCGAGGATGACGCTGCGCACGGCTCAGCCACCGATCCGGCGCAGGGCGTCGAGGATGCTGTCCTGCGTCGGGTTGTCGATCTGCGTGGCGACGCGGCCGTCGGCGATCAGCACGACCCGGTCCGCGTATGCCGCAGCGGACGGCTCGTGCGTGACCATGACGGTCGTCTGCCCGAGCTCGCGCACCGAGCGGCGCAGGAATCCCAAGACCTCGGCGCTCGAGCGGCTGTCGAGGTTGCCGGTCGGCTCGTCGGCGAACACGATCGTCGGCCGGCTCATCAGCGCGCGGGCGATCGCGACGCGTTGCTGCTGCCCGCCCGACAGCTGGCTCGGCCGGTGGCCGAGGCGTTCGCCGAGTCCCAGCACCTCGATGAGCTCGTCGAACCACGTCCAGTCCGGGTCGAGGCCGGCGAGGTCCAGCGGCAGCAGGATGTTCTGCTTGGCGGTCAGCATCGGCAGCAGGTTGAACGCCTGGAAGACGAAGCCGACGTGGCGACGGCGGAAGCGCGTGAGCTCGTTGTCGGAGAGCGAGCTGAGCGTGAGGTTGCCGACCTGCACCTCGCCCGAGGTGGCCTGGTCCAGACCGGCCAGGCAGTGCATCAGCGTCGACTTGCCCGAGCCCGAGGGCCCCATGATCGCGGTGAACCTGGCGGTCTCGATTGTCAGGTCGACGCCGGCGAGCGCGTGCACCTGGGCCTCTCCGCTGCCGTACGTCTTGGTGAGCCCGGCCGCTCGTGCGGCGATCGCGGGGATCGTGGTGGGTGGGTCGAGGACCGTCATGCCGTGCTCCTGTGGTGAGTCGTGTTGGTGTGCTCACCACGCTAGGAACTGTCGTCCTGCGAATCGTCAGTCCGCGGACGCGCCCTGCGCGCCCCGGTCTCATACCCGGGTCGTACGTCAGCGGTCGCCCGGGCTGACCAGTCCGGACTCGTAGCCCAGCACGACGAGCTGGACGCGGTCGCGCGACCCGGTCTTGGCGAGGATGCGTCCGACGTGCGTCTTGACCGTCGCCTCGGCCAGTAACAGGCCGGTCGCGATCTCAGTGTTCGACCGTCCGCTCGCGATCAGCTCGAGCACCTCCCGCTCACGGGCGGTGAGTGAGGCGAGCCGGTCGTCATCGTCGGGGTTGGGTGCCTGGGAGGCGTCGAGGAAGCGCTCGAGCATGCGTCGAGTGACGCTCGGCGCGACCACGGCGTCGCCATCATGCACGTCCCGGATGGCGCCCAAGAGCGTCTCGGGCTGGGCATCCTTGAGCAGGAACGCCGACGCCCCGGCGCGCAGCGCGTTGTAGACGTACTCGTCGAGGTCGAACGTCGTGAGCACCACGACGCGCGGCCGCTCTGACCTCGCCGCGAGGACGCGCGTGGCCTCGACACCGTCCATGCGTGGCATACGTACGTCCATCAGCACGATGTCGGCGGATGTCACGCTGAGCAGCTCGACCGCTTCGGCTCCGTTGCCGGCCTCGCCGACGACCGTCATGTCGTCCTGCGACTCGATCAGCATGCGGAACCCGGCGCGAACGAGCTGCTGGTCGTCGACCAGGAACACCCGGATCATGCCGCCACGTCCATGCAGAACCCACGACATGGACGTGGCGGCATGAGCGCGTCATGGTGCCCTCGCTGGCGCTCGATCATGCCTTGTCCACCGGCACCACGGCCTTGACCCGGAACCCTCCGCCGGGTCGTGGCCCGGCCTCGACCTCACCGGCATGGACGGCGATGCGCTCGCGGATGCCGAGGATGCCGTGCCCCTGCCCATCGTCGGCCGCGGTGCCGCCGCGTCCGTCGTCGTCGACCTGGATGCGTACCGAGTCGGTGGTGACGCGCAGGTCGACCGAGGCGGTGACGCCAGGGCCCGCGTGCTTGAGCGTGTTGGTGAGGGCCTCCTGCACGATGCGATAGACGGTCAGCCCGGTGGCCGGATCGAGCCGGTCGAGATCGCCCAGCACGTCGAGCTCGATCGCCAGCCCACTCGCGCGGAGCTGTTCGGCCAGGCCGTGGACGTCGGCCGCACTCGGAACGGGTGCCATCGGCAGCTCGCCACGGTCGTCACGGAGGAGTCCGAGCAGCCTCCTCATCTCGGTCAGCGACGAGCGGCCGGTCTCCGAGATCGTCCGCAGCGTCTCGATCGCGACCGCAGGGCGTTTCTGGGCGGCGTACAGCGCGCCGTCGGCCTGCACGACCATGACCGAGAGGCTGTGGGCCACCACGTCGTGCATCTCGCGCGCGATGCGCGCTCGTTCGGCTGCTGTGGCGATCTGCGCCTGCTGCGCGGCGTCGCGCTCGAGCTGCTCGGCCCGCTCCTCGAGCCCCGCGACGTACGCCCGACGGGTGCGGGCCAGGTAGCCCAGCATCCAGGCGGCCAGCACGAGCGCGGACAGCGCCACGAAGTAGCTGATGACCTGGGCCGTGTCATGGATCGACGGCGACCACCGGGCACCGGCGACCGCGGCGCCGAGAAGTCCTGTGGCGAGCGACGCGCGGACCGCCCACATCGGGCCGTACGCAGCGACCGCATGCAGGGCGATCAGCAGCGCGACGTCACCGTAGCGCGGCGTGTCGAAGGCAGTGGCCTGCGCGAGGAGCAGGAGGCAGATGACCGTGAAGGTCGCGACAGGGGCCCGTCGGCGCAGCGCCAGCGGCACGATCAGCGCGATGTCGAGCAGCTGTCCCGGCGTGCCGGTGAACAGGTACGAGAGGAGCGGGATGAACAGCACCATGCCGGTGAGCCCGATGTCCTGCCAGAGCGTGTCGATGCGACGCCAGAGGTCGGATCGCTCACGCATGGTCCCAACCCTAGTGACGCCGTCGACGTGGAGCGTCCGACTCAGGGATGACTTTGGGCAGCCACACCTTCGTGGTCGCGTACATGCAGGTGCCCTAGGCTCGGGCTACCGCTCAGGCGGCGATCTTGTGCTTGGTCTTGTGCTTCTTCTTGACCTTGACGAGCTTGCGCTTCTTGACGGTGTAGCCCTCGGGGAGGGTGCCCTTCTTCAACATCAGGATGGGACACCGCTTGCACGCAGGCTTGCTGCTGCAGCACTTCTTCTTGGGTGTCGGGGGCACAGGCCTAGGATATCAGCGTGAGGTGAGCCTCGCCTAAGATGAGAGACGGGACACAACCATGGCAGCACCAGCATTCGTCGCAAAGCTCAACGAACAGCTCGGCTACGAGTTCGGCGCGCACCAGCAGTACGTCGCGATCGCGGCCTACTACGACGCGCTGACGATGCCGCAGATGGCGGCCCTGTTCTACCAGCAGGCGCTCGAGGAGCGCGACCACGCGATGATGATGGTGCAGTACCTCCTCGACGCCGACGAGACGCCGGTCATTCCCGCGCTCGAGGCGCCCAAGGTCGACTTCACCGACGTCGTCGAGCCGGTCACCGCCGCGCTCGCACAGGAGAAGCGGGTCACCGAGCAGATCAACGAGCTGACCCGCATCGCCCGCGACAACAACGACTTCGCCTCCGACCAGTTCATGCAGTGGTTCATCAAGGAGCAGGTCGAAGAGGTCTCCAAGATGAGCGACCTGCTGGCCGTCGTCACGCGCTCCAAGGACGACTACGAGCGCATCGAGGACTGGGTCGCCCGCGAGGAGAAGAGCGCTGGCGGCGACCCGACGGCTCCGCCCATCGCCGGTGCCTAGGGCTCTCCTCGTCCTGGTCGCCGTCCTCGCGGCGACGCTCTCGGCATGCGGCAAGGATGCCGCGAGCGACTCCTCGTCGTCTGCCGGCACGGCACTGACGATCACGGTCGTCGCGTCCGAGGGCGCCGACTCCCAGACGTACGAGCTGAGGTGTGACCCGGCCGGCGGTGACCACCCGCAGCCGGCGGAGGCGTGCGCGGCGCTCGACACGGCCGGCGCCAAGGTCTTCGAGCCGGTGGCCAAGGACCAGATGTGCACCGAGCTCTACGGCGGCCCACAGACGGCCACGGTCACGGGCACGTACGACGGCGACAAGGTCGATGCCACGTTCAGACGTACGAACGGCTGCGAGATCGACCGCTGGGAGCAGCTCGGCACGACGTTCTTCAACGTCCCGCTGCAGTGAGCTGACTAGAACAACCGCAGTGACGGGTCGTCGATGCCGCGGAGCTCGTCGTAGTTGACGACGACGCACTCGATGCCGCGGTCCGTCGCGAGCGTGCGGGCCTGTGGCTTGATCTCCTGCGCCGCGAAGATGCCGCGCACGGGCCGCAGTGGCGGGTCACGATTCATGAGCTCGAGGTAGCGGGTCGGCTGCTCGACCCCTGCAATGAACACGCTAGGCATCGCTAGGCACCGGTCAATCGAGCCTTCCCGTACGGTCGACGCATGGGCCTCTTCAATCGCACGTCGAGGCGGGTGACGACGGCCGCCTTCTGGGAAACGCAGTATCTCGTCGATGCCGGTGACGAGACGGATTTCTACGTTCAGATCGAGCCTGAGGGCATGGTCTATGAATTCCCGCCGCACGAGAAGGTTCTTCTTACGTTCCGGCAGCGGCCCGATCGGACCCAATATGTCGAGCTTTCACATCACAAAGACGCGCTCATCATCTGGCGGTCGAGCGACGCGGAGGTTTGGGCGACGACGGCCGACGGAACGATTGAGCAGATCGGTGGCTTCTCGAGCAATCCCGCACCGTGGCTCGATAGCGGTCACACTGCCGCGGGGCCCCCACCGTGGTCGTGGCCACCTTCACCGGGCGAAGGCTAGAACAACCGCAGTGACGGGTCGTCGATGCCGCGAAGCTCGTCGTAGTTGACCACGACGCACTCGATGCCGCGGTCCGTCGCGAGCGTGCGGGCCTGTGGCTTGATCTCCTGCGCCGCGAAGATGCCGCGTACGGGCCGCAGTGACGGGTCGCGATTCATGAGCTCGAGGTAGCGGGTCAGCTGCTCGACCCCGTCGATGTCGCCGCGCCGTTTGATCTCGACCGCGACGGAGCCGTTGGCGGCGTCCTTGCAGAGCAGGTCGACCGGGCCGATAGCGGTCATGTACTCCCGGCGTACGAGGCTCATGCCGGGACCGAGCGCCGTGGTGTGCTCGGCGAGCAGCTCCTGGAGGTGCTTCTCGACGCCGTCCTTCTGGAGGCCGGGGTCGACGCCGAGCTCGTGCGCCGAGTCGTGCAGGACCTCTTCGATGCGGATGCGCAGGGTGTCGTCGGTCTTGCCGGCCGTGACGGTCCACTCGGTGACCCCGTCGTCGGCGAGGCCCTCGCGCAGCGTGCACGGAGGGCTCATCCAGTTGAGCGGCTTGTAGGAGCCGCCGTCGGAGTGGATCAGCACCGATCCGTCGTTCTTGACCATGATCAGGCGGGTGGCAAGCGGGAGATGGGCGGCGAGCCGGCCGGCGTAGTCGACCTGGCACCGCGCGATGACGATCCTCAACTCATCCTCGTCAGCGTGCCGAGCTTGAACACGAGGCTGTCGCCCTCGATCGTGCCCTTGTCCGTGTTGCCGTCATCGCCGATCAACGAGACCGTCGCGCCATCGACGGCGTAGGTGCCGACGCGGAAGTCCTTGACGCCCTCGAAGTCCTCGACGTACGTCCCGTCGTCGTGGAAGTGCACGACCCACTTGGCATCGACGTCGTGCCAGTCACCCGAGAGCGCGGACGAGGGATCCTCGGTCGGCTCCGACGTGGGAGTCGACGGGCTGCTGCTCGTCGTCGTCTCGCTCGGCGTCGGCTTGTCGGCCGGATCGTCGCTGGTACCGCAGGCCCCAAGCCCTAGCAGAGCAAGGCCCACGATGGCTGTAACCATCGTCATACGTCGTTTCATCGTTCTCCCATGGAGCCAGCGGCACGGTCAGGTTAGTCTGACACGACCCGCTTATTACTCAGGAGTAGCCATGCAGGAAATCGTCGAGAGACTGGGCGCGAACGACACCGCCGCCGACATCGCGCGCACGTTGCTGCTGCCCTACCTCAACCACGCCGCCACGATGTACGAGAGCGGCTACGCGACTCACGACGACATCGACGCCGCGATGCGATTCGGCTGTGGCTACCCGATCGGCCCGCTGGCGCTCATCGACGCCCTCGGCCCGCAGACCGTCGCGACCGGCCTGGAGAAGCTGTTCGCCGAGACCGGCGACGAGCTGCACCAGCCCGTGAGCATCCTGACCCAGATGGCCGCCGACAGCACGACGTTCGCGCAGGCCGTGGGCGAGGACGAGGTCGACTCTCCTCAGCTGCGCCACGACATCGAGACCGTCGGCGTCGTCGGCACCGGCACGATGGCGTCCGGCATCGTCGAGGTCTTCGCCAAGGCCGGCTACGACGTCGTCTACGTCGGCCGCAGCGCCGACAAGCTCGACGGTGTCCAGGCCCGCATCACCAAGAGCCTCGACAAGGCGATCTCGCGCGGCAAGCTCGACGAGGACGGCAAGTCGGCCGTGCTCGGGCGGCTCAGCGGCTCGACCGAGCGTGAAGCCCTCGCCGGCGCCGACATCATCGTCGAGGCGATCGCCGAGGACCTCGAGGTCAAGCTCGAGCTGTTCCGCGACCTCGACCGCATCGCGAAGCCGGGCGCGATCCTGGCGACCACGACGTCGTCGCTGTCGATCACCGCGTGTGCCGCGGCGACCTCGCGTCCGCAGGACGTCATCGGCATGCACTTCTTCAACCCCGCGCCGGTCATGAAGCTCGTCGAGGTCGTGACCGCCGATGAGACGACCCCCGAAGTCGCCGAGACCGTCCGAGCCCTGTGCCTGTCGACCGGCAAGCACCCCGTGTCGTGCGGCGACCGCGCCGGCTTCATCGTCAACGCCCTGCTTTTCCCCTACCTCAACGACGCCGTCAAGCTGCACGAGGCCGACGGTGGCTCCCTCACTGAGATCGACGACGCCATGAAGGCGACGAAGCTCCCGATGGGACCGTTCGAGCTGCTCGACGTCGTCGGCAACGACGTCTCGCTCGCGATCCAGGAGACGCTTGTCAGCACGTTCGGGCACGCCGGCTGGCTGCCGGCGCCGACCTTGCAGCAGCTGGTCGCCGACGGAAAGCTCGGCCGCAAGACCGGAGCGGGCTTCCACACGTACTGACCGGCGAAAAGTTACGGCGTGTCGGGCAACGTTCTTTTTCTCGCCATGCCGATAACCACGGGGTGATCACCTCGTTGCTCTGTCCAGAGGGGTATGCGGACAGGAGCAACGATGATCAGCACGTCGCTGGTGTTCGTCGCTGCGCGCGCGGTGCGTCGCGTCGCGCTGCTGTGCGCTGTTGCGCTGGTCCTCGGCTACGTCGCGATCTCGTCGTTCTCGAGCCGCTACGGCACCTCGTCGTCGATCGTCCTGGACAGCAAGAGCGCCGAGACCGCGCTGTCGTCCGCCGTGTCGGCCCAGGAGTCCGCAGGGCTCTCGTGCAGCGACAAGCCCACGCTCACGAATGTCGTGCTGTTCCAGCGTGAGGGCCGGCGCGAGGTCTCCGTGCTGACGTTCGACCAGGCGATCAAGGCCACCAGCGCCCACGAAGGCTGGATCCGCCGCTACTGCAGCGCTCCGTAGACTGGAGGCATGTCCCGCCGTCGCGTCGCACACCGTGCGCACCCGCCGTTGCGGATGTCGACCGAGCAGGTCGAGCACAAGGCCGACGGCTCCTGGTACGTACGACAGCTCCGCGGCTCGGGAGCGGCCAAGGACTATCGCTGCCCCGGCTGCGACCAGCTGATCCGCCCGGCGACGCCGCACGTCGTCGCGTGGCCGGTCCAGAAGGCGCTGCTGAGCGAGGCCGCCATCGACGAGCGCCGGCACTGGCACACGGCCTGCTGGGCCAGGAAGCACTGAGGACCACCATGACCGAGAAGATCCGCGGCAACTCCGTGCTGCCCGCCCGCCGCGAGCAGATCACGCTCGAGACCGCTGACGGCCTGACCCTCGTCGGCGAGCTGGCACTGCCGCCCGACCGCGACCCGGTCGCGACGATGATCTGCCTGCACCCGTTGCCGACGCACGGCGGCATGATGGACAGCCACCTGTTCCGCAAGGCGTCCTACCGGCTGCCGGCGTTGGCCGGCATTGCGGTGCTGCGCTTCAACACGCGCGGCACGTCCAGCGTGCAGGGCACCAGCGGGGGAGCGTTCGACAATGCCGTCGGCGAGCGCTTCGACGTCGCCGCCGCGGTCGAGTTCGCCGAGTTCGCCGAGCTGCCGCACGTGTGGCTGGTCGGCTGGTCGTTCGGCACGGACCTCGCCCTGATGTACGGCCTGGAGCCGACCGTCGAGGGCGCTGTGCTGCTCTCGCCGCCCCTGCGCTTCTCCACGCCTGAGCACCTCGCTGCCTGGGCGGCCTCCGGCAAGCCCGTCACGGCTCTGGTCCCGGAGCACGACGACTATCTGCAGCCGCCGGAGGCACGTGAGCGTTTCGCTGCGATCCCGCAGGCAGAGGTCATTGCCGTCGAAGGCGCCAAGCACCTGTGGGTCGGTGACTCCGAGCGCGCGCTCGACGAGATCACCCGCAAGCTCGCGCCGGGGGTCCCGGTGCCGTTGCCGGACACCTGGGACGGCCCGATGGAGCGCGCTGACTCCTCGGCCTACCGCGACCGCACGGTCGCAGCGTTCAAGGACGTACCGCGCTAGCTAGCTCGTCTTCTCCTCGACGGCTTCGTCGGCGTCGTCCTCGGCGGCAGCAGGCTCTTCGGCCTTCGCCTCCGCAGGTGCCTCAGCCTTGGGCTCGGCCGGGGCGGCCTTCTCCTCAGCCTTGGGCTCGGCCTTGACCTTGTCATCGTCCTTGACGACGGCGCTCGGTGCGAACGTCGAGACGATGTCACGCAGCTGGCCCATCTGCGCCATGATGCCGTCGCGCTTGCGCTGCAGCTCCTCGACCTCGGCCCGCAGGACCCGGGTCTGACGCTCGGCGTCGGTCGTGGCGCTGACCCGGATGTGCTGGGCCTCGGCGCTCGCACCGGAGACCAGCTGCGAAGCCTCGGCCTTGGCGTTGTCGAGCAGGCGGGCGGCCTCGGCGCTCGCGGCGTCGCGAGCCTTGGCGGCCTGGTCCATGATGTCGCGGGCCCGGTCGTCAGCGGCCTTGGCGCGGGTCTCGGCGTCCTTGACGAGCTTGGCGGTCTGCTCGGTCGCCGACGCGTGGTTCTCGGACGCCTCGCGGGCGAGACGCTCCTTCTCGACGGCCAGTACACGGCGGGCCTCAGTGACCTCACGGTCGGCCGCGGCGCGGGCCTGCTCGACCTCGCGCGTCGCACCGAGACGCATGTTCTGGGCGTCCTGGTCGGCGGCGAGCTTGACCTGGGCGGCCTCGCGCTCGGCGTGAGCGCGCAGGTCCTCGGTGTGGGCGATCGCGTCGGCATGCATCGCCTCGGCGTCCTCGAGGAGCTGCTTGCGCTTCTCCTCGAGCTCGATGACGGCGCGACCGCGCAGCTCCTCGGCCTCGTGGTTGGCGGTGGCGCGAACGATCGCTGCCTCCTCCTCGGCCTTCTTGACGAGCTCGTCGGCCTCGCGCACGGCGCGGTTGCGGACGTCCTCGGCCTCCTGCTCGGCGAGGCCGAGCAGCTGGGCGGCGTGGTTGCCGAGGCCGGTGTAGCTCGGCTTCTCGACAGCCTCGACCCGATCCTTGAGCTTCTCGATCAGGTCGCGGAGGTTCTCGTTCTCGGACTGGACGGCCTTGAGGCTGTCGGCGGCCTTCTGGAACTCGGCAGACTGCGTGCGGACCCAGGCGTCGACGGCGTCACTGTCGTAGCCGCCGCGGCGCGCGAGCGGGAAGGAAGCGTCGCCGGACTTCTCGGCGGCGTCGAAGATGGACAATCCGGACTGGTCGGACATGCTGTTCCCATTCGTGAAAGAGAGGGGTTGTCAGGTGTGGGGTCCACCATACCCGCCGGAAAGGCGCATCGACACGGCCGATCCGGCCCCACCCAGGGGACCGGGCCGGCCGTACGGACGAGGCCTCAGACCCCTCGGCAGTGCCGACGTGTTCCTCGGGTCTTCGTTCCTCAGACCCCTCGGGCAGTGCCGACGTGTTCCTCGGGTCTTCGTTCCTCAGACCCCTCGGAACCTGTTGATCTTGTCGATGTGCAGCGCGCGCTTCTCGGCGTCGCGGACTCCGAGGCCCTCCTCGGGAGCGAGGCACAGCACGCCGACCTTGCCCTGGTGCAGGTTGTGGTGCACGTCGAGCGCCGCCTGGCCGGTCTCGGCGAGGGGATAGACGCGGGAGACCGTGGGGTGGATGAGCCCCTTGTCGATCAGCTTGTTGGCCTCCCACGACTCGCGGTAGTTGGCGAAGTGCGAGCTGACGATCCGTTTGAGGTTCATCCACAGGTAGCGGTTGTCGTACTGGTGCATGTAGCCGGACGTCGAGGCGCAGGTCACGATCGTGCCGCCCTTGCGCGCGACGTAGACGCTGGCGCCGAACGTCTCGCGACCCGGGTGCTCGAACACGATGTCGGGGTCGTCGCCGCCGGTGA
Source organism: Aeromicrobium ginsengisoli (assembly GCF_004134905.2). Classification (GTDB taxonomy): domain Bacteria; phylum Actinomycetota; class Actinomycetes; order Propionibacteriales; family Nocardioidaceae; genus Aeromicrobium; species Aeromicrobium ginsengisoli. The sequence continues at coordinate 885,098 of NZ_SDPQ02000002.1, forward strand.
GCTCACGGATCTTCTTGCCGAAGCGCTGCCACTCCTTGGGGTCCTGGGTGTTCTCGTCCTTCCAGAACTTGTAGCCCTCGGCGGAGCGATCGATGACGAGCTCGGCGCCCATCTTGCGGACGATCTCGGCCTTCTCAGGCGAGGAGACGACGCACACCGGCGTCGCGCCACCGTTGAGCGCGAACTGCGTCGCGTACGAGCCGAGGCCACCGGAGGCGCCCCAGATCAGCACCGTGTCGCCCTGCTTCATGTTGGCGCCGTTGGTGGACACGAGCTGCCGGTACGCCGTGGAGTTGACGAGACCGGGGCTCGCCGCCTCCTCCCACGTGAGGTGGTCGGGCTTGGGCATGAGCTGGTTGGCCTTGACGATCGCGAGCTCGGCGAGCCCGCCGAAGTTGGTCTCGAAGCCCCAGATGCGCTGCTCCGGGTCCATCATCGTGTCGTTGTGGCCGTCGGGTGCCTCGAGCTCGACCGACAGGCAGTGCGCGACGACCTCGCGGCCGGGCTTCCACTTGTTGACGCCGGGCCCGACCCGCAGCACGACGCCGGCGAGGTCGGAGCCGACCACGTGATAGGGCAGGTCGTGGCGCTTGGTGTACTCGCTCAGGCGGCCGTAGCGCTCGAGGAAGCCGAACGTCGAGACCGGCTCGAAGATCGAGGTCCAGACGGTGTTGTAGTTGATCGCGCTCGCCATGACGGCCACGAGCGCCTCGCCGGGGGCGAGCTCGGGGATCGGTACGTCGTCGAGGTGCAGGCTCTTGCGCGGGTCCTTGTCGCGGCTCGCAAGGCCCTCGAACATGCCCGCCTCGTCCTTGTGGACCGTGATCCCCTTGTAGGTCTGGGGGGGCTCGATGGTCGCGAAGTCCTCGGAGGAGGTGTCGCCGGCCTGGATGGCATCAAGGATGTTCTGCACGTCATGGATCCTTCGGTTCGGGGGCGCGCGGGTTTCCGTGATGTTACTAAGCGTTAACTTCCGCGGCTACGGCTTCGGGCTGTGATCCCCAACTCAGTGCGATGCCGCGGGCTCGACGAGCTCGACCAGCACGCCGCCAGCATCCTTCGGGTGCACGAAGTTGACCCGCGAGTCGGACGTGCCGCGCTTGGGGTTGTCGTAGAGCAGCCGGACGCCGCGCTCCCGGAGGATCGCCGAGACGGCCTCGATGTCGGCAACGCGATAGGCGAGCTGTTGGATGCCCTGGCCGTTGCGGGCGAGGAACTTGGCGATCGTCGACTCGTCGCTGAGCGGCGCGAGCAGCTGGATGCGCTGGTCGGAGTCGCCGACGGCGAGCATCGCCTCGCGTACGCCCTGCTCCTCGTTGATCTCCTCGTGGACCGAGTGCAGGCCGAACGTCGAGGCGTAGAACTCCAGGGCGTCGTCGAGGTCCGGGACCGCGATGCCGACGTGGTCGATCGCGAGGAGGAGGTGGTCGGGGACGAGGGGGCTGTCGGGCATGGACACGAGGGTATGGCACCGGGACGGCAGTGTGGCGTGATCCATCGCACAGAACGGCACACCGACGTTACCTCTGAGTAAAGTGGAGATCACGGTCTTTTCGAAGACGTGATCTTGCGAAGGAGCAACCCATGACCCAGTCCGTGATCGTCGCCGGTGCGCGCACCCCGATCGGCCGCCTCCTCGGTGGCCTGAAGACCCTGTCGGGCTCGGACCTCGGTGGTCTGGCCATCAAGGGCGCCCTGGAGAAGGCCGGCGTGACCGGTGACCAGGTCGACTACGTGATCATGGGCCAGGTGCTCGGCGCCGGAGCCGGCCAGGTGCCGGCCCGCCAGGCCGCGTTCAAGGGCGGCATCCCGCTGACGACGCCGTCGATCACGATCAACAAGGTGTGCCTGTCGGGCATCAACGCGATCGCGCTCGCCGACCAGCTGATCCGCGCCGGCGAGCACGAGATCATCGTCGCCGGCGGCCAGGAGTCGATGACCCAGGCGCCGCACATGCTGCTGGGCTCGCGTGAGGGCACCAAGTACGGCGACACCAAGCTCACCGACCACATGGCGTACGACGGACTGTGGGACGCGCTGACGGACCAGGCGATGGGCGGACTCACCGAGCAGATCAACGCCGACGGCACCAAGTTGACCCGCGAGGAGCAGGACGCGTTCAGCGCCCGCTCGCACCAGCTCGCCGCGACGGCACAGAAGAACGGCGTGTTCGACGACGAGATCGTCCCGGTCGAGATCCCGCAGCGCAAGGGCGATCCGATCGTCATCAGTGCCGACGAGGGCGTCCGCGGTGACACCACGGTCGAGTCGCTCGGCAAGCTGCGCCCCGCCTTCAGCAAGGACGGCACCATTACGGCCGGCTCCGCCAGCCAGATCTCCGACGGTGCAGCTGCGGTCGTCGTCATGAGCAAGGCCAAGGCCGAGGAGCTCGGCCTGTCGTGGATCGCCGAGATCGGCGCCGCCGGCGTCGTCGCCGGCCCCGACTCCAGCCTGCAGCTGCAGCCCGCCAACGCGATCGCGAAGGCTGCCGCCAAGGAGGGCATCGAGGTCAGCGACATCGACTTGTTCGAGCTCAACGAGGCGTTCGCCGCAGTCGGCATCGAGAGCACCCGTGCGATGGGCATCTCCGAGGACAAGGTCAACGTCAACGGTGGCGCCATCTCGCTGGGCCACCCGATCGGTGCCAGCGGCGCCCGCATCGTCCTGCACCTCGCCCTCGAGCTGGGCCGCCGTGGTGGCGGCATCGGCGCGGCTGCGCTGTGCGGTGGCGGCGGCCAGGGCGACGCCCTGATCATCCGCGTCCCCCAGAAGTAGTCCCCAGACGGTGAGCCGAGGCAGCCGCGCCATTCCCGTCGCCGAGCTCGTGGAACGTGCACGAGCCGGCGAGGCCCGGGCCGTGGCGCGGCTGATCTCGTTGGTCGAGGACCGCTCACCGGCACTGCGCGAGGTCAGCGCCGCGCTGACGCCGCACACGGGGTCGGCGCACATCGTCGGCATCACGGGCTCACCGGGCGTCGGCAAGTCGACATCGACCTCGGCACTCGTCAACGCGCTGCGGGCCCAGGGCAAGCGGGTCGGCGTGCTCGCGGTCGACCCGTCGTCGCCGTTCTCCGGCGGTGCGCTGCTCGGCGACCGCGTACGCATGCAGGACCATGCGACCGACGACGGCGTCTACATCCGCTCGATGGCCAGCCGCGGCCACCTCGGCGGGTTGTCCGCCTCCGCGCCTCAGGCTCTTCGGGTGCTGGACGCCGCCGGCTGTGACGTCGTGCTGGTCGAGACTGTCGGGGTGGGGCAGTCCGAGGTGGAGATCGCCGGCCTCGCCGACACGACGCTCGTCCTGCTGGCCCCTGGCATGGGTGACGGCATCCAGGCGGCCAAGGCCGGCATCCTCGAGATCGGTGACCTCTTCGTCGTCAACAAGGCTGATCGCGACGGGGCGGAGGCGACGCGGCGGGAGCTGCGCTCGGTCATCGCGATGACCGACCGGGCCGACGGGGCCTGGAAGCCGCCGATCATCCTGACCGTCGCGACCAAGGGCGAGGGCGTCGACGAGGTCGCGGAGCAGATCGCCGCCCACCGCACGCATCTCGGTGAGTCCGGGGAGCTGAGGCGCCGCCGGCTCGCGCGGCTGCGCCGTGAGATCGAGGCGCTGGCCCTGACCGAGGTGCAGTCGAGGTTCGCCGGCCTGTCGGGCGACGCCCGCCTCGACACGCTCGCCGAGCAGGTCCTGTCCGGTGAGACCGACCCGTTCGCCGCCGCCGACACGCTCGTCGAGCACGTCTGAGCGCATTTCTCGACGGAATGCCGGTCCCCGGCGCGCCTTCACGGCTGGGCGGAGGGACTTCGACACAATGGCGATGTGCTCAAGAAGGTCTTCCTCCTGCTGCTCGTCGGCTTCGCGATCTACTACCTGCTGTCGACCCCGGACGATGCTGCCGAGTTCGTGAGCAGCGCGTTCAGCGGCATCATGGACGCCTTCCAGCAGGTCGGCGTGTTCTTCAACGAGCTCGTCAACTAGGTCCCTGATGCTGCGGGCGCTGCTCGACCGGTTGCCTGATCAGGAGATCGACAGCCATCTCCTCGCCGAAGAGGGCGAGGCGGTGATCGATCTCGTACGTCACCACGGCATCGTGTTCTGGAAGCCGGTCGCCGAGGTCGTCGGCACTGTCGTGCTGTGGATCCTGGCCATCATCGGCCCGATTCAGCTCGGCTGGGTGTTCATCGTCGGCGGACTGGCCCTCCTGGTGCACGCCGCCTATCTCGCGATGCGCGAGCGCCGCGACGTCTTCGTCGTCACCAACATGCGGGTCTTCAGGGCGACCGGGGTGTTCTCGGTCCGTATCGCCACGATGCCGATCACCCGCATCCTCGACATCACGGTCGAGAAGCCGCTGCTCGGGCGCATGCTCGGCTACGGCCACTTCATCTTCGAGTCCGCGGCGCAGGCCCAGGGCCTGCGCCACATCCGCTACATCGGCGATCCCGATGCTCGTGACCTCACCATCCAGCGAGTCGTACAGCGCTCGGGTCTGCGCGGCCGCACGATGGAACAACGCCTCCTCGAAGGGAGCTGACCGGCACCCAGGCCGTCACCCGCCACCGTCTTCGCGCCAGTTCATACACTGGGCGCATGAACTTCTCGCGCCCCGGCGCCATCGACCTCTCCGCGCTGAAGCAGCCGCCGGCCCGCCCGGGCCAGCCCGCCGCCGGCGGTGGCTCGTACGTCGTCGACATCACCGAGCAGAACTTCCAGACCGCGGCCCTCCAGGCCTCGATGGACCACGTCGTCGTGCTGAGCCTCTGGTCGCCGCGTTCGCCGCAGAGCGAGAGCTTCAACGCGATGCTGGGTGCCCTCGTGTCGCAGTACGCCGGACAGATCGTCCTGGCGCAGGTCGACATCGACGCCAACCCGGCGATCGCCCAGGCGCTCCAGGCGCAGGCCGTGCCGCTTGTCGTCGGCCTCGTGAAGGGCCAGCCCGTCCCGCTGTTCCAGGGCACCGTCGAGGAGGCGGAGGCACGTCGCTACTTCGACGAGCTGGTCAACGTCGCAGCCCAGAACGGCGTCACGGGCCGGGCCCAGCCCGCGGGTGAGGCAGCCGAACCGGCCGAGCCGGAGGAGGCCGAGGATCCCCGGTTCGCCGCAGCGGACGAGGCGTTCGCCGCCGGTGACTTCGACACCGCGGTCGCGGAGTACGAGAAGCTGCAGGCGCAGTATCCGGCCGACTCCGAGATCTCCGAGCGGCTCGCGGGCGTCAAGCTGCTCGCCCGCACGCAGGGCGTCGACCTGCAGGCTGCCCGCAAGGCTGCCGCCGACGCACCAGACGACCTGGAGGCCCAGATGCTCGTCGCCGACCTCGACGTGAGCGGCGGTCACGTCGACGACGCGTTCGACCGGCTGATCGGGCTCGTGAAGCGCAAGGCCGGTGATGACCGCGAGCTCGTGCGCCAGCGACTGCTCGACCTCTTCACGGTCGTCGGCACCGCCGACCCGCGGGTCGCGACGGCCCGCCGCGCTCTCGCGTCAGCACTTTTCTGAGCGACGCGGCGCTGGACGTATCGCTCCACCTGTCCGAGCGCGGGCTCGATGCCCGATAGGCTCGCGGCGGCGTCAGTCGTTGGTGCCCAAGAGGGAGTGTGGACATGCGGACGAGGCTGAGTTGGGCACTTGGCGTGCTCGGCGTCGTCATCGCGGTCCTCGGTCTCGCGGTCATGATCAAGCTCGGCCCTGACAGCCGGTTCTCCACGGGACCCCACCCGATCGACACCGACGGCATCGCGATCGTCACCCAGCCCAAGGTCATCTCGTGGACCGGCGTCAAGGTCGACATCCTCGCCGAGGTGCCGGTCCGCAAGCCGGTGTTCGTCGGTCTCGCCAACAGCGTCGACATCGAGAACTACGTCGGCAAGACCCAACGGCTCGAGGTCACCGGATTCCACACGCCGTGGGACCTCAAGACCCGTGAGGTCAAGGGAAAGCCCAATCTGCCGGGTGCGCCCACCGCCCTCGACTGGTGGATCGACCAGTCCGCCGGGCTCGGTGGCGCCAGCATCAGCACGGAGCTGCCCGACGAGACGGTCTCGGTCGCGATCCTCTCGGTCGGCTCGACCAACCTGTCGGGTGTCGAGGTCACGGTGGCCTATGGCATCGAGGGAGGGTTCTACAAAGGCCTGGCGTTGCTGCTGCTCGGGCTCGCCGGGGTCTGGGCCAGCTGGTGGCTCCGACACGACGCCGGACCACTGCTCGCCGGCACCCATGACGAGGAAGGCCCGATCATCGAGGAAGAAGTCGTGTACGTCTATGTCGACGAGGATGGCGTCGAGCATCAGGTGTCGGCGGAGGAGGCCGAGGCGTACGACGTGGTCGAGGAGACCGTCGAGGTCGTCGAGGCAGAGCCCGAGGTCGAGCCTGTCCAGGAGGCAGAGGTCGTCGAGCCGGCGGTCGAGCCCGAGCCGGTCGCGCCGCGGATCCCTGGAGTCCTGACGGCGGCAGAGATCGCCGCCGGCGCGATGCCGGAGCCCGTGGTCATACCGGAGCCGGAACCCGAGCCCGAGCCCGTGCCGGAGCCAGAGCCGGAGCCGGAACCGGAGCCCGAGCCCGTGCCGGAACCCGTGCCGGAGCCCGAGCTCGTGCCGGAACCCGTGCCGGAGCCCGAGCCCGAGCCGGAACCCGAGCAGCGCGTGGTCTATGTCTTCGTCGACGAGGACGGCGTCGAGCACGAGGTCAGCGAGGACGAGCTCGGCGACTTCGAGCTCGTCGACGAAGACGAGGAGGAGACGTGAGACGGCTGTCCCTCCTCGTGCTCGCGTGCGCGCTGACGCTCTCGGCGTGCGCCGTCCCGCACCAGCGCGGGGACCTGACGTTGGAGAAGACCGCTGCCCGCAAGTCCGAGGTGTCGGCGGTGTTCAGCGAGTACCGCAAGGTCCGCAACACCGCGATCGAGCTGCTCGACGCCAAGCCGCTGTCGATCGTCGAGAGCGGACCCGTGCTCGCGATCGACTCCGGCTCGTTCGAGGTGTCGCAGCGACTGGCCAAGACCCAGAAGCAGGACACTGGCGCGTTCGAGGTGACCGACGTGCAGACGCCACGATTCGGGAAGTACCCGCTGTGGTTCTTCGCGGTCGTCCACGACGACTCGGCACGCGTCAACCGGGTCCAGATCTTCGAGCGCGAGACCGCTGTCGAGCCCTGGCTCCTCGTGGCCAGCCCGGAGACGCTCGCCGACACGCAGATCCCCGACATCCGTCGTGAGGGCGGGAACGCGCTGACCGTGAAGCCCGACGACGCGGTCGGGATGTCGATGTCGGCCTCGGCCGCCGCGAAGGCGTACGCCAAGACGCTCGCCGACCCGGCGTCGGCAGATGCGAGCAAGGTCGCCGACGACTCGTTCATCAAGCAGATGCGGACCACCGCAGAGAACAACGCCAAGCTCGAGGGCGTGACGTTCTCGCAGTCGTGGGGCAACGATCCGGTCAAGTACGTCCTCCGCACGACGGACGGGGGAGCGCTGGCTTTCGTCACGTTGCTGCGGCTCGACACGTACGAGGTCAAGGACGGGCTCACGATCAGCTGGCCGGAGGGCACACCGCAACAGGCGTTCCTGTCCTCAGGGATCTCCAGCTCGGGCAAGCTGCGCTACTACCACCAGGTGCTGCTCTACATCCCGCCCGGCACTGGCAAGCCCCGTGCGATCGGCCAGTTCGGCGGGGTCGTGAGTGCCGATTCGCAGTGAGATGCGGACGGGGGCCCTCACCCGCTACGATGGTGGCGTTGCACGACGTTGGATTCTACGGCTGATCAAGTTCCGCAAGGTAGCTAGTTCTTCTCGCAGGTTGGATGTGTGTCGCGACAGTCGCTCGCGAAAGGCGTGAGCGACAACTCGCCAAAGAGGAGAAACAACATGGCTACAGGAACCGTCAAGTGGTTCAACGCTGACAAGGGCTTTGGATTCATCGCCCCCGACGACGGCAGCGAAGACGTTTTCGCGCACTTCAGCGCGATCGCCACGAGCGGCTACCGCTCGCTGGACGAGAACCAGAAGGTCGAGTTCGACGTCGAGCAGGGCCAGAAGGGCCTGCAGGCGACGAACATCCGTCCCCTCTGATCTTCTTGATCTGAAGTAGCACCCTCGAAAGCCCCGGAGCTCGCTCCGGGGCTTTCGTCATGCCCCGACCCCGCTGAGCGTGACGAGTTGCTGGCGACTCGCCGATACCGGCCTGAAACTCGTCACTCCCAGCGGGGCTACTCCGCGGCTTTGGGGGCTTCGCGATAGGTCGGCAGGGATCCGGCGTCCACGGCCTCGAGGAGCTCGATCGCGGCCGCAGCGGCGTGTGCGCGTACGTCGTCGGGATCGCACCAGCGCACCGACTTGATCTCGGTGGCCTGCAGCGTCATGTCCTCGGTCACCGAGCTGTCGACGACCCCGAGGTCGAACAAGAAGATGCACGCGTCGTCCCAGCCTCGCCAGGCCGGCAGCCAGTTGACCGTGATCAGGTCGCCGACCTCGACCTTGACGCCCAGCTCCTCCTCGAGCTCGCGTGCGAGCCCGACCGAGGGCGCCTCGCCGACCTCGACGACGCCGCCGGGCAGGTCCCACTCCTGCTTGTAGGTCAGCTCGCACAGCAGCACCCGCCCGCGCTCGTCGCGCAGCAGGCCCTGACTGATGACGCGCTTGGTCGGCAGCCCGGCGTTGAGGATCGCGATGAACCCGTCGCGACTGTGCGGCTCGGGATCATCGACGATCCGGGCGAGCAGCGCCCGGTCCGGGTCGTCGCCGGCGCCGCGGAGCACGCCCTCACGGCGCATGCCGGCGATCGAGGCGGCGCGGACGTCACCCAGACGCTCGAGTGGGATCCGGGCCTCGACCCGCGTCATGCCGAGGCTCTCGAAGGCGTACGCCAGGGCGAGGCGGACTGCCCTGACGGCGACGGGGATGTTGTCGGTGCCGGCGTTCCAGCGGATCGACGCCGTCCGTCTGTCCTCGCCGCGCAGCGCGACGGTGCCGACTCGTTCGCCCTCGAGCACGATCGCGAACCCGGTGAACTCGTCGGATCCGGAGGTGGGCTCCAGCACGAGGTCGCCGTCGCGGAGGGTCTCGGTCACCTGTTCAGGCTACCGACCCTCCGCGGGCGACCTTGCTGCTGGCGTGCTTCAGCCGATCGGGCCGGCAATCAGTGTGACCGTCGCGGTGTGGCTCGTGCCGGCGGCATCGGTCCACGACACCGTCGCGGTCTTGCCGGCGTCGACGCCTGCCACCGCCGTGGACAGGTCGGCGGCCGAAGAGATCGACGTGCCGTTGAACTGCGTGATCGTGCTGCCCTGGGTGATGCCTGCGGCCCGAGCGGGGGAGTCGGCGACCGTGCCGGCCACCACCGCGCCGCTGCTCTGCCTGTACGCCGCCGGCACCAGCTGCACGCCGAGGAAGCCGGTCGAGCCGATGTGGACCGTGCTGCTCGCGGTGCCGCCGTCGATCTGGCCGGCGATCGTGAGCGCCTGCCCGATCGGTATCGCGTATCCGGTCACGTCGGCGCTGCCGCTCGATGCCGCGGTGTTCATGCCGATGACCTCGCCGTCGCTGTCATACAGCGCGCCGCCGGAGTCTCCGGCGATGATGTCGGCCGAGACCTGGATCAGGCCGCTCAGCCGCTCGGGACCGGACCCGGCGTCGGACTGCACCGTGATCGACTTGTCGGTCGCCGCCACGGTTCCGGCGGCGGCACTGGCCGCACCGCCGTCGCCGTTGGCGTTGCCCACGCCGGTGACCTTGTCGCCGACCGCCACAGCGCCGGAGGTGTCGGGCTTGATCGTGGTCAGGCCCGACGCGTCCTTGAGCTGCAGCACGGCGACGTCGTGCGTCGAGTCGTAGCCGACGACGGCCGCTTGGTACGTCTTGCCGGTCGACACGACCTGCACCGTGATCGCGGTCGCGCCCTCGACCACGTGGTGGTTGGTGAGGATCTCACCGTCGGACGTCAGGATCATGCCGGTGCCGGCCGCCTGACCGGCGCCGTAGTCGACAGTGGTGTTGATGTAGACGAGGCCGGCCTCCTGAGCGGCAGTGGCCTCGGTCGTGCCGGCTTGGTCGATCGACCCGGCCTGTCGATCGAGGGGCAGCACCGAGAGGTTGCGATCGGACGGGCTCTGCGTCGGCAGCCCGGTCGTGGTCGAGGCCGCCGTGGTGGGGGTGTTGCCCGCCTGCGCGGCATACGTGAGTCCCGAGACGCCGAGGATCGCGGCGCCGGCCATGGCGGCGATGCCGTATCGGCCGGGCCGGCGACGCGTGCGTACGTGAGCCTGCGGCTGGGCCTGGGGCGACTCGGGCTGCGCTTGCGGTTCGGGTGTGGTTCCGGGTTGGTCGTTCATGGCGTGCTCCTCGTTGAGTCCTGTCTTCGACTCAAGTCCGGGTTGGTATGGGAACGCTGTGAGTGGGCTCAACTTGTGTTGAGAGTTCATTGCGTACGCTCGACGCGTGAGCGAGGAGCGCGCAGTCGCGGCCGTCGAGGCCACTGGCATCGCGTACGAGGTGACCCGGCACGGCCCGGTGGGATCGCTCGCCGAGGCGGCTGCCGCGCGTGGCATCGAGCCGCGGCAGCTCGTCAAGAGCCTGGTCGTGCGCCGCGCGGACGACGACTTCCTGTTCGTGCTGGTGCCCGGTGACCGGACGATCTCGTGGCCCAAGCTGCGTCAGCTGCTCGGCGTCTCGCGGATGTCGATGCCCGACGCGGCGGTGGCGCTCGAGGCCACGGGCTACGAGCGGGGGACGATCACACCGTTCGGTTCGCTCCGGGCCTGGCCGGTCGTCGTCGACGAGCGGGTCGACGGGACGATCTCGCTGGGTGGCGGCGCGCACGGCGTCGGGCTGAAGGTCGATGCCGGCGACATGATTCGCGTCCTGGACGCCCAGGTCGCGGACGTCTCCGAGCCGCAGTAGGCGAGGGCGGGAACCGTACTGGCAGTATCCCGTGGCCCTCGACCTGTGCCACGATGCACGCGTGGATCTCGACAACGTGCTGTGGATGCTGACGGCCCTCGCCGCTGTCGTGGTGCTTCTGACGCGCATGCGGTTGTCCGCGACGGGCCGGCAACCAGGTCACGCCCAGATCCCCGGCACGATCCTCAACGCCCACACGGTGCTCGGGGTGACGGCGCTCGTCGTGTGGATCTTCTACCTCACCTCGCCGAGCGATGCGCTGGGACTCGTCGCGCTGGTCGTCTGGTGGATCGAGGTCGTCGTCGGCATCCTGATCCTTGCGCGCTGGTTGCCCGGGGCCGGCAGGCACGCGGCCCCAGCGGTCGACGACAGCTGGGCCGAGGGGCCCTACCTGTCGATCCTCGGACACGTCGGGCTGCTGCTCGGCGTCATCTTCTTCACCTACTGCGTGCTCGCCGGCAAGGTCGGTTGAGCCACGGGGTTGACCTCAACCTTCGTTGAGGTTGTTGGCTGATGTGCATCAGACATCACCAAGGAGAACCTCATGCCTCGTGCACTCATCACCGGCGGATCCGCCGGTCTCGGCCTGGCGCTGGCCACCGGTCTGGCGGAGCGCGACTGGGACGTCGTCATCACCGGCCGCGACGAGTCCCGTCTCAACGCTGCCGCCCGGCAGGCGGGTGACCGCGTCCGACCCATCGCCGGAGACGTGACCGACCCCGGACATCGCGCTGTCCTCGTCGAGGCGGTCGGCACCGGCCTCGACCTGCTCGTCAACAACGCGAGCACGTTGGGCGTGAGCCCGCTGCTGCCGGTCCTGGAGCTGGACGACCAGGTGCTGCGTGACGTCTGGGAGACCAACGTGGTCGCGCCGGTCACCCTGACCCGCGCGTTGTGGCCGTTGCTGCACGTCGGAGGCGCGGTCATCAACATCACGTCGGACGCCGCGGCCGACCACTACGAGACGTGGGGTGCGTACGCTGCCAGCAAGGCAGCGCTCGAGCACCTCACCCTGACGCTCGCAGTCGAGGCGCCCGACGTCCGGTGGTGGACCGTCGATCCCGGGGACATGCGTACGCAGATGCATCAGGATGCCTTCCCCGGCCAGGACATCTCGGACCGGCCGCTGCCGGAGTCGGTCGTGCCGGCGTTCCTGGCGCTGCTCGACGCCCGGCCACCGAGCGGGCGTCATCAGGCGTCCGACCTCGTCCTGGCCCGAGCGGGGGCGTGAGATGACGCGGATCGACATCGCACCGCTGACGACGTTCTCCCCGCCGGGCAACCGGACCGCGCCGTCGCCGGCCGAGGCGCGCGGGATGCGCCGCGACGACGTACGCCTGCTGGTCGCGCACGGCGACCAGGTGACGCATGCCAGGTTCGGCGACCTCGCGGACCACCTCGAGCCCGGGGACCTCGTCGTGGTCAACGCGTCGCAGACCGTGGCCGGAGAGCTCGACGCCGTGCTGTCCGGCGACGGTGCCTCCAGCGGGGAGGTCGTGGTGCACGTGGCGACCGACCTGCGGGACGGTACGTGGGTCGTCGAGATCCGCACGGCGCCGGATGCCGCGTGGGCCGTGCTCGATGCGGCGGCCGGGCAGACCCTGGGACTGCCGGTCGAGGGCGCGGCGCTCACACTGCTCGAGCCTTACCCACGCGAGAACTCGTCGCCCACCGGCAGTGGCAACCGGCTCTGGCGCGCGACGTACGCCGGCCCGTCGGCACTGCCGGACGTGCTGGCGAGTCTCGGGCGCCCCATCGCGTACGGCTATCTGGACCGGCAGTATCCGATCGAGGACTACCGCACGATCTTCGGGACGACCCCCGGCAGCGCCGAGATGCCGAGTGCTGCCCGTCCGTTCACGCCTGACGTCGTGACTCGCCTGGTGTCGCGCGGCATCGCGATCGCGCCGGTGCTGCTGCACACCGGCGTTTCCTCGCAGGAGGCCGGCGAAGCGCCGCAGCCTGAGTGGTTCGAGGTCAGCGAGCCGGCCGCCCGGCTCGTGAACGCGACGCGGGCCGGGGGAGGGCGGGTCATCGCCGTCGGCACCACCGTCACGCGAGCGCTGGAGTCGGCCGTGAGCGGTGCGCCGGGCCGCGCCACCGTCGAGGCGAGCTCGGGCTGGACCGAGCGCGTAATCACCCGGGACGCGCCGCCGCGGATCGTCGACGGACTCATCACCGGCTGGCACGACCCGGCGGCATCGCACCTGCTGCTGGTGGAAGCCGTGGCCGGATCACGCCTGACCCAGACGGCGTACGACGCGGCAGTCGAGGCGGGCTATCACTGGCATGAGTTCGGTGACTCCGCGCTGCTGCTGCCGGCGCGGGCGGAGGCGCTGGCCGCCTGACTGCAGAGAACTGTTTGCAAAGAAGTCTTTGCAGTCGTACGATGAAGGCATGTCCCTCACCAACAAGGTCGTGGAGGACCTCGACACGCTCAAGGCGGTCTCGCACCCCCTCCGGATGCAGCTGCTGGGCGCACTGCGTCGCCGGGGTCCCTCGACCGCCTCGGAGCTGGCCCGCGAGCTCGGCGAGTCGAGCGGCTCGACGTCGTACCACCTGCGGCAGCTCGAGCGGTTCGGCTTCGTCAGCGACGCCGATGAGCAGCCGTCCGGGCGAGAGCGGCGCTGGAAGTCGCTGTACGACCTGACGACGTACCCCGCCACGCTCGCGAGTCTTGACGGCGGCCGGGAGTATCTCGACGTCGTGCGCCGCCGCCAGGAGGAGCACCTGCGTGATGACCTCGAGAGGTGGACGGAGCACCGTCCCGGCATCGGCATGAGCGACTACTCGCTGTCCCTCGATCCAGACGACATCGAGGCACTCGAGCGGGACATCTTCGACGTCGTCCAGAGATACGCGGGCAAGCAGGGCTCGGAGCGGGTCAACCTGCACGCGCTGATCCTGCCGCGAGCATGAGCTCGGGCATGACGCTGCGAACGCGCTTCTGGGTGCTCGCCGGCCTCCGGTGGCTGCCGACGGGTTTTGTCATCCCCGTGGGCGCCCTGCTCCCGCTCGAACGCGGGCTCACCATCGCCGAGTACGGGATGGTCGCCGCGACCCAGGGGTTCGTCGTGCTGCTGCTCGAGCTGCCGACCGGTGGCTTCGCGGATGCACTGGGTCGCAAGCCGGTCTTCGTCGCCTCGGCGGTGGTCGCCCTGGCGTCGTACGTCACCTCCGCCCTCGCGCAGGTTCCGCTGGCCTTTGTGGTCGCGAGTGCGCTGAGCGGGGTGTTCCGGGCCCTCGACAGCGGCCCTCTCAACGCCTGGTTCGTCGACGCCGTCCATGAGGACGAATCCGTGGCGGACCGGAGTGGCACGGTGGCCCGTGGGCTGTCGGGATATGCCAGCGTCGTCGGCGCGTCGATCGCGACCGGGGCGATCATCTCGGGCCTGTTCATCCTGTGGGCCCCGCTGGGGCGGGAGGACTCGCTCGCGCTGCCGTACTGGATCGCCACGGCTCTGGCCCTGGTGCAGATCGTCGCCGCGACGCTGCTCATGCACGAGGACCGGTCGGCGCGAGTGGCTGGCGTCCTGTGGTCGATTCGCGCCACGCCGCGGGTCATCCTGGATGGCGGGCGGCTGCTGTGGCGTTCACGAGTCCTGCGGGCCCTCATCGCCGTCGAACTGTTCTGGGGATTCGGCATGATCGCGTTCGAGTCCTTCATGCCGATCCGGCTGTCCGAGCTGCTCGCGGACCGCGACCACGCCGCCGCGCTCATGGGCCCGGTCACGGCTGCCGCATGGGGTGTGTCCGCGGTCGGCGCCGCGTTGGTCCCGCTCCTGCTGCGTCGGTGGAGCATGGTCGGGGTCTCGGTCACCCTGCGCATCGTCCAGGGCGCGACGGTCGTGGCGATGGGTCTGGCGGCCGGCCCCGTCGGGCTGGTCCTGGGCCTCTTCGCGACGTACGCCGTGCACTCCGCGGCCGGCGCGATCTACGAGACGCTGCTGCACGATCAGGTCGGCAAGGAGAACCGCGCGACGGTGCTGTCGCTGGCCTCCATGGCGATGCAGCCCGCAGGCTCGATCGGGGCGATCACGCTGGGCGTCATCGCGACCGGCGTGTCGACCGGGTTCGCGATCATCGTCGGCGGCGTCGTGCTCGCCCTTGCCGCGCCGCTGTTCCTCGTGCGCGAACCCGTCAGCGTGGCGGCAGGTCGTCGCGACGACCTTGGTTGCGCTGACCGTTGATGATCAGGCTGACCACGATGCCGAGCGCACCGGCGGCCATGAGGATGTAGCCCACCGTCGTGAGCTCGACCTCCTGGATGTTGTCCTGCACCGCGAATGCCAGAATCGCACCGAGGGCGAGAAGGAATATGGATCCTCCGATGTACATGGCTCACCTTTCGTGGGGGTCAACCTTTCGACCGTAACGCCGCACGTACGCGCCCGCACTTCGTGCGCGTCAGGCCGGCGGGATCTCGCCAGAGCCCCGCACCAGGAACGACGTCGGGACGATGATCTGCTCCACAGGGCCGGTGTCGCCGCCGATCCTGGCCAGCAGGCGCTCGGCGGCCATCTTGCCGATGAGGTGCGGATCCTGCGCGATGACGGTGATCGCGGGGGAGACGAGGTCGCCGAGGGAGATGTCGTCGAAACCGACCACCGCGATCTCGTGCTCCAGGCCGAGGCTGCGCAGGGCGCGGACGACCCCGATCGTCACGAGGTTCTGGGCGGCGAAGATCGCCGTCGGCGCGGGGCTCGCCTGCAGCATCGCCCGGGTCGCCGTCTCCGCGAGGTACTCGTTGGAGAGGTCCGGGATGATGTGCGTCGCCGCCCGGGCCGCCCAGCACGCCTCGCGATAACCCTCGAGACGCATGCGTGCCGTCGGCAGGAACTGCCGGTCGCCCATGAACGCGATGTGCCGGTGCCCGTACGAGATGAGGTGCTCGGTGGCCAGGCGGGCGCCGCTCTGGTTGTCGACCACGACGCTGTCGGTCTCCAGGCCTTCGACCCCGCGGTCGACGAGCACGACCGGCATGCCGGCGTCCATCTCGCGCTGCAGCGCCGTCGGATCGGGGCCCGCAGGCATCACGATCAGGCCGTCGACCTGGTACGAGCCCATGGTCGGCACGAGCTCGCGCTCTCGTTCGGGATCCTCGTCGAGACTCGCCGAGAGCACGGCGAATCCCGCGGCTCCGGCGGCGTCCTCGACCCCGCGGTGGACCTGGGCGTCGAACGGGTTGGAGACGTCGCCCAGCAGCAGTCCGATGCTCAGGGTGCGGCGATCTGCCCGGCGCAGTGAGCCGGCGCTGACGTCCCGCCGGTAGGCGAGTCGTTCGACTGCTGCGCGTACGCGGGCGGCGGTGGCCTCGCCGACGTAGCCCTCGCCGTTGACGACGCGGGAGACAGTCTTGATGCCGACGCCGGCCTCGCGGGCGACGTCCTTCATCGTGGGCCGCTGTCGCGGGGCCGGTTTGGGTGACAACGGTGTCATGGGACACAGCGTAACGCTTGACGCCTGATTCTGTGTGAGGTAGAACACTTTATGACAACGATGTCAGACGGTCTGGCGTTGTGAGAGGAATCATCGTGAAAACACCATCTGTCTCCCGACGCCGGTTCGCGGCCGCCGCGACGGCGGTCCTGGCATCCACCCTGGTACTCGCGGCGTGCGGCTCCGGCTCCGACTCGGACTCGGGCGGCTCGAGCGGCGACGTCGGCGTCTCCCTGATCGTCAAGACGACCAGCAACCCGTTCTTCGTCGCGATGCAGGACGGTGCCAAGAAGGCCGCGAAGGCCAACGGCGTCGACCTCAAGCTCGCGGCCGGCAAGACCGACGGCGACGAGGACACCCAGATCCAGGCGATCGAGAATGCGATCTCGCTCGGGCAGAAGGGCATCCTCATCACGCCCAACGGTCCCGGCGTCGTCGATGCGATCGACAAGGCCCGTGCCGCCGGACTCTTCGTGATCGCCCTCGACACGCCGCCCGACCCGGCCGACGCCGTCGACATCACGTTCGCGACCGACAACTTCAAGGCCGGCGAGTCGATCGGCTCCTGGACCGCCAAGAAGCTCGACGGCAAGAAGGCCGTCATCGCGATGCTCGACCTGTTCAACGACAAGGTCGTCTCGGTCGACTACAACCGTGACCAGGGCTTCCTGACCGGAATGGGCATCCCGACCAAGGACAAGAAGAAGAACGGCGACGAGGCCAAGTCGGGCTCCTACAGCGGCGGCGACTACCAGATCGTGTGCAACGAGGCGACCAACGGCGCCGAGGACGGTGGCACGACCGCCATGGAGACCTGCCTGTCGAAGAACCCCGACATCAACGTGGTCTACACGATCAACGAGCCGGCCGCCTACGGCGCGTACCAGGCACTGAAGAGCGCCGGCAAGGAGAAGGGCGTCACGATCGTGTCGATCGACGGCGGCTGTGCCGGAGTCGGCTATGTCAAGGACGGCATCATCGGGGCGACCGCCCAGCAGTACCCGCTCGAGATGGCGGCCAAGGGCGTCGAGGCGATCGCCAAGCTCGCCAAGGACGGCACGAAGCCGAAGACCAGTCCCGGTCTCGACTTCTTCGACACGGGCGTCAAGCTCGTGACCGACGACCCGCAGGACGGTGTCGAGAGCGTCGACACCACGGCCGGCAAGTCCACCTGCTGGGGCTGAGTGCATGACGGCGGGGTGCCCTTTCCGGGCACCCCGCCGTTCCCGCCCGCAGACCCTGATCGAGAGGACCATCCGCCATGACCAATGAACCCGAAGACACCGCGCTCGTCGACCACCCGCTCGAGGTGTTGAGCGACGCCGGCCTGACCCGCCCGCCGAGTCCGCTCGACCGGCTGCGCACCCTGCTCCACCGCTATCCGGCGCTGAGCCCCGCCGTCGTGCTGATCATCTCGATGATCGTGTTCGGCCTGCTCAACGACCGGTTCCTCAGCACCGCCAACCTGTCGCTCGTCGTGCAGCAGGTCGCCGTCATCGGCGCCCTCGCGATCGGGCAGACGCTGATCGTGCTGACCGCCGGCATCGACCTGTCCGTCGGAGCCGCGATGATCCTGTCGACCCTGGTGGCCGCCGGAGTCGCCTCCGACCACGGCTGGCCAGGCCCCCTCGCGCTGCTCGCCGCGCTCATCGTCGGCGTCGCGACCGGCGTGATCAACGGTGTCCTCGTGACGCGGCTCAACCTGCCGCCGTTCATCGTCACGCTCGGCACCCTCAACGTGTTCACGGCAGTGGCGCTCCTCTACTCCGACGGTGCGACGACACGCGGCATCGACATGCCTGAGCTCCTGACCTGGACCGGCAAGTCGTTCGACGTCGCCGGTGCCCAGATCACGTACGGCGTGGTGCTGATGATCCTGATGTACGTCGCCATGGCGTTCGCCCTGAGCCAGACCTCGTGGGGCCGTCACGTGTACGCCGTGGGTGACGATGCGGAGTCGGCCCGTCTGAGTGGCATCCACGTCACCCGGGTCATCCTCAGCGTGTACGTCACCGCCGGTGCGCTGTTCGCCGCCGCCGGCTGGATCCTCATGGGCCGCGTCAACGCCGCGAGCCCCAACGCGGGGGTCGACGCCAACCTCGACTCGATCACCGCTGTCGTGATCGGTGGCACGAGCCTCTTCGGTGGCCGTGGCGCCCTGTGGGGCAGCCTGATCGGCGCCCTCATCGTCGGCGTGTTCCGCAACGGGCTGAGCCTGGCGGGCCTCGACGTGCTCTACCAGACCCTTGCCGTCGGTGTGCTCGTCATCATCGCGGTCTCCGTCGACCAGTGGATCAGGAAGGTACGCGCATGAGCACGCCAATTCTCGAGGCTCGCGGCCTCGTCAAGACGTTCGGACATGTCGTCGGCCTGGCCGGCGTCGACCTCGAGCTGCACGCCGGCGAGGTGCTGGCGATCATCGGCGACAACGGCGCCGGCAAGTCGACGCTGATCAAGTGCCTGTCGGGCGCCTACACGCCGGACGCCGGGCAGATCCTCGTCGAGGGCAAGCCGGTCGAGTTCCACCGCCCCGACGACGCCCGCAAGGCCGGGATCGAGACGGTCTACCAGACCCTCGCCGTGTCGCCGGCGCTCGACATCGCGAGCAACCTGTTCCTCGGTCGCGAGCAGCGACTGCCGGGCGTGCGCGGGTCGGTGTTCCGGATGCTCGACAAGAAGGGCATGCGCGATCGCGCCAAGCAGCAGGTCGAGGACCTCGGCATCTCCACGCTGCAGTCCATGACGCAGGCGGTCGAGAACCTCTCGGGTGGCCAGCGGCAGGCGGTGGCGGTCGCCCGTGCGGCGGCGTTCGGGTCGAAGGTCGTGATCCTCGACGAGCCGACGGCGGCGCTCGGCGTACGCGAGTCGGCGCAGGTGCTGCAGCTCGTCCGCGACCTGCGTGACCAGGGCATGCCGGTGATCCTCATCAGCCACGACATGCCCCAGGTCTTCGAGGTCGCCGACCGTATCCAGATCCAGCGCCTCGGGCGCCGCGCCGCGGTCATCACCCCCAAGACGCACACGCCGCAGGAGGCAGTGGCGATCATGACCGGTGCCATGGTCGTCACGTGATCCTCGTCGTGGGGGAGTCGCTCGTCGACATCGTGGTGCGGTCGGACGGCCGGCGCAGCGAGCACCCAGGCGGCAGTCCGGCGAATGTCGCGGTCGGCCTCGGCCGCCTGGGTCACCCGGTCATGCTGGCGACGAGCATCGGCGAGGACGATCGCGGGCAGGTGGTCCGCGCGGCACTCGAGCGGGGCAACGTCAGGTTGGCGCCGCTGAGCGTGGGGCCGGGTCCCACCTCGACGGCGACGGCGTGGCTCGATGCCCGCGGTGCCGCGCGCTACGACTTCGACATCACGTGGGACCCGGCGGGTCTCGACTCGGTGCCGATCGGACCGCTCGTGCACACCGGGTCGATCGCGGCCTACCTCGGGCCGGGCGCGGATGCCGTCGAAGACCTCGTCAAGCGGGCAGCGGATACGGCGCTCGTGACGTTCGACCCCAACATCCGGCCGCGGCTGCTCGACGACCGCGACGCGGTGCTCGACCGGCTCAACCGGCTCGTCGCGTCGTGTGGCGTCGTCAAGGTCAGCGACGAGGACCTCGACTGGCTCCATCCGGGCATTGCGCCGACAGTGGTGGCGCGCAGCTGGATCGCCCTCGGTGCCGGCCTGGTGGTCATCACGGCCGGCGCGCGGGGCTCGTTCGCCGTGCACGCCGCGGGCGAGGTGCACGTGGCCTCGTCGACGACGCCGGTCATCGACACGGTGGGCGCCGGCGACTCCTACATGTCGGGCCTGATCGACGCGATGATGACGACGGGCCTGGTCGGTGCCGGGGGGTCGGACCCGGCTGCGGGCGTACGCGGGCTGTCGCTGTCGGACCTGCGGTCGTACATGCACCACGCCAACATCTCGGCGGCCATCACCGTCGGGCGGGCCGGTGCGGAGCCGCCGACGCGCGAGGAGCTGCCGCCGATCGCTCTTGGCTAGCGCTCGGGCAGGTCGGGCCCGCCGTCGACGCTGTCCTATGCTCGGACGCGATGGCGGGACGACCGCCCGACGACGCGGCTGGAGGCACGATGGGTGAGTTCGTACGACTCGAGGTCAGCGACGGGGTGGGCACGATCCGGCTCGACCGGCCCAAGATGAACGCTCTCGACGCGCAGATGCAGCGCGAGATCATCGAGGCGTGCGAGGAGGCCGATCGCCGTGACGACGTCGCCGCGGTCGTCGTCTACGGCGGGGAGCGCGCCTTCGCGGCCGGCGCCGACATCAAGGAGATGGCGGCGATGTCCTATCAGGACATCAGCCGGCACGCCCACCTGCTGCAGGCGTTCACCCGGGCGCTCGCCGCGCTCGGCAAGCCCACGGTCTCGGCGATCACCGGCTTCGCCCTCGGAGGTGGCTGCGAGGTGGCACTGGCGACGGACGTACGTTTTGCCGCCGACAACGCCAAGCTCGGCCAGCCCGAGATCCTGCTCGGCATCATCCCCGGGGCGGGCGGCACGCAGCGCCTGTCCCGCCTTGTCGGCCCGGCCAAGGCCAAGGACCTGATCTACACCGGCCGGTTCGTCGACGCCCACGAGGCGCTCGCGATCGGTCTCGTCGACCAGCTGCATCCCGCCGACGAGGTCTATCTCAAGGCCGTCGAGTGGGCGTCGCAGTTCGTCGGCGGTCCCGCCCTCGCGCTGCGCGCCGCCAAGAGCGCGGTCGACCGTGGCCTCGAGGTCGACCTGCAGACGGGCCTCGAGATCGAGCGCTCGGAGTTCGCCGCGCTCTGGGCGACCGATGACCAGTCCGCGGGCATGGACTCGTTCATCGAGAACGGTCCGGGCAAGGCCACCTTCAGCGGCAGCTGAGGTGGGGTTCGCCCCGCGCCAGCGGGGTACCCCCATGTCCATGCGCACGTCTCTGCTCCTGGCCCGCATGCTCGCAGTCCGTGGCCTGGCGATCTTCGATCCACCACGCCAGATGCGCGCGCGTGCTGCGTTCGTGACCACCGGTTTGGAAAGCGGCCCCGCCACCGGGGATGCTGGACCGCATGGCCGCGACCGACGACACTGACGCGCTGAACCGGCTCGCCGCCGCTCACGGCGTCGCCATGGCCTACGAGGGTTCCGACCGTGAGCTCGTGACGGTCGACGCCGAGATCGTGATCGCGGTGCTGGCCCGGCTCGACGTCGATGCCAGCAGCCCTGAGTCGATCGAGCGCGAGCTCGCACTCGTCGAGGCCGAGCTTGCCCGACGGCCCCTGCCCGCGACGATCGCCGTGACTCAGGGGACCGGGCGCGCGGTCGGGGTCGCCGGCCGACTGCTGCTCGAGGACGGCTCTGAGCTTGCCGTCGACGGCGAGCTGCCGGCGGACCTGCCCCTGGGCTGGCACCGCTTCGTCACCGGCGACCAGGAGATCACGGTCGTCGTCGCGCCGGCCCGGATGCCCGAGGTCCCGCGCACGTGGGGCTGGATGCTGCAGCTGTACGCCTTGCGGTCCGCCACGTCGTGGGGGATGGGCGACTACGGCGACCTGGCCGAGACGGCCCGCCGCGCCGGTGTTGAGCAGGGCGCCGGGGTGCTGCTGGTCAACCCCGTGCAGGCGTTCATGCCGTCGCACCCGCTCGAGCGCTCGCCCTACTCACCGGCGAGCCGGCGTTTCGCCAACCCGCTCTACCTCCGGGTGACCGACACCGCGGCGTTCGCGGCTGCCGACGACCGGGCCCGCGAGGACGTGCTCGCGCTGATGCCGGATCAGCACACCGAGCTGATCGACTACGACGCCGTCTGGGCGGCCAAACTGGCGGCGCTCGAGCTGCTCTGGGTCCACGCCGGCACGGTCGACCGGGACGACCCGGACCTCGACGCGTATGCCACCTTCGCCGCCCTGGCGGAGCTGCACGGCGCCGACTGGCGCGAGTGGCCCGAGGAGTTGCGCGATCCCGCGGGCGACGCCGTCGCCGGGGCCCGCACGTCGCTGGCCAGTCGCATCGACTTCCACGCCTGGCTCCAGGTGCTCTGCCGCGACCAGCTCGACGCCGCCCGCGCGGCCGCACACGACGCCGGCATGGCGGTCGGCATCGTCCACGACCTGCCCGTCGGGGTACATCCCGGCGGCGCCGACGCGTGGGCCCTGCAGGACACGTTCGCGTCCGACGTACGCGTGGGGTGTCCCGCCGACGCGTTCAACCCGCTGGGCCAGGACTGGGGCCTGCCGCCGTGGCGCCCCGACAAGCTCGCCGAGTCCGGCTATGCGCCGTTCCGCGACGTGATCCGCAGCGTCCTGCGCCACGGCGACGGCATCCGCATCGACCACATCGCGGGCCTGTGGCGCCTGTGGTGGATCCCGCCGGGCGAGCCCGCGCACCGCGGGACGTACGTGCACTACGACTCCGACGTGATGCTCGCGGTGCTGACGCTCGAGGCGCACCGTGCGGGCGCGATCGTCGTCGGCGAGGACCTCGGCACGGTCGAGGAGGTCGTGACCGAGACGATGCACGCGCGCGGCATCCTGAGCTCGGCGGTGCTGTGGTTCGAGCGCGACTGGGACGCTCCGGGTCAGCCGCACGTCCCGCCGCAGGACTGGGAGCCCGAGACGATGGCCAGCATCAGCACGCACGACCTGCCGACCGTCACGGGGTGGCTGCAGGACGAGCGCATCCGCGTCCAGGCCGACCTCGGGCTGCTCGACGGGCCGGCCGACCAGGCGTACGCCCAGGCGGCGGCGGACCGGGAGGCGCTGTTCGACCTGCTCACGGCCGAGGGCATACCGACTGACGACCCGGTCGTGGCGCTGCACGCGGTCATCGCGCGGGCCGCGTCGCGGCTCGTGCTCAGCTCGCCCGCCGATGCGGTCGGCCAGGTGCAACAGCCCAACCTGCCGGGCACGGTCGACGAGTATCCCAACTGGCGCATCCCGCTTCCCGTCGATCTCGACGCGTTCTTTGCCGACGAACGGGTACACGCGTCCGTGGCCCCGCTCCGTGCGGCCCGGCCCGCGTCATGACCGACATCCACGAGGGAGACTCTGTGCAGCCTTGGCCCGGCAGGTCCTATCCGTTGGGCGCGACGTTCGACGGCACCGGCACCAACTTCGCGCTGTTCTCCGAGCTGGCCGAGTACGTCGAGCTGTGCCTGTTCGACGAGGCCGGCGACGAGACGCGCGTGCGGCTCGAAGAGGTCGACGGCTTCGTCCACCACGGCTTCCTGCTCGGCGTCGGCCCCGGCCAGCGCTACGGCTACCGCGTGCACGGGCCGTACGACCCCGCCACCGGTGCGCGCTGCAACCCCCACAAGCTGCTGATCGACCCGTACGCCAAGGCGATCGGCGGCGAGCTCGACTGGGACCCGGCACTGTTCGCGTACGACCTCGACCGCCCCGAGGAGCGCA
The DNA here is from genome assembly GCF_004134905.2 of Aeromicrobium ginsengisoli. Lineage (GTDB taxonomy): Bacteria > Actinomycetota > Actinomycetes > Propionibacteriales > Nocardioidaceae > Aeromicrobium > Aeromicrobium ginsengisoli. The sequence continues at coordinate 908,815 of NZ_SDPQ02000002.1, forward strand.
ACGACGACGACTCGGCCGGCCACGTACCGTTCTCGCTGGTGGTCAACCCGTTCTTCGACTGGGCCAACGACCGGCAGCCTCGCACGCCCTACAACGAGACCGTGATCTACGAGGCACACGTCAAGGGCCTGACCCAGACCCACCCGGACATCCCCGAGAGCCTCCGCGGGACCTACGCCGGCATCGCGCACCCGGCGATCGTGGCGCACCTCAAGTCGCTGGGCGTCACGGCGATCGAGCTGCTGCCGGTGCACCAGTTCATCACCGATCACTACCTGTCGGAGAAGGGCCTGACCAACTACTGGGGCTACAACACGATCGGCTTCTTCGCGCCTCATGACGCGTACGCCTCCCGCCCGGGCCGCCAGGTCGAGGAGTTCAAGGGCATGGTGCGGGCGCTGCACGAGGCCGACATCGAGGTCATCCTCGACGTCGTCTACAACCACACTGCCGAGGGCAACCACCTCGGGCCGACGCTCTCGATGCGCGGGATCGACAACTGCGCCTACTACCGCCTCGTCGAGGACGACGAGCAGCACTACATGGACTACACCGGCACCGGCAACTCGCTCAACGTCCGCAGCCCGCAGACGCTGCAGCTCATCATGGACTCGCTGCGCTACTGGGTCACCGAGATGCACGTCGACGGCTTCCGCTTCGACCTCGCGGCGACGTTGGCGCGGGAGTTCTATGACGTCGACAAGCTCGCGACGTTCTTCGAGCTCGTGCAGCAGGACCCCGTCGTCAGCCAGGTCAAGCTCATCGCCGAGCCGTGGGACGTCGGCCCCGGCGGCTACCAGGTCGGCGGGTTCCCGCCCCAATGGACCGAGTGGAACGGCCTCTACCGCGACACGGTCCGCGACTTCTGGCGCGGTGAGCCGGCGACCCTCGGCGAGTTCGCGTCGCGCATCACCGGGTCATCCGACCTCTACCAGGACAACGGCCGGCGCCCCTACGCCTCGATCAACTTCGTGACGGCCCATGACGGGTTCACGTTGACCGACCTGGTCTCGTACAACGACAAGCACAACGAGGCCAACGGCGAGGAGGGCCGCGACGGCGCCGACGACAACCGCTCGTGGAACTGCGGCGTCGAGGGCCCGACCGACGATGCCGAGGTGCTCGCGTTGCGGTATCGGCAGCGCCGCAACCTGCTGGCCACGATGCTGCTGTCGCAGGGCGTCCCGATGGTGGTGCACGGCGACGAGCTCGGGCGCACGCAGGGCGGCAACAACAACGCGTACTGCCAGGACAACGAGATCGCGTGGGTCGACTGGCACCTCGACGAGGACGAGACCGACCTGCTCCACTTCACCTCGTCCTTGACGGCGTTCCGCCACCGCCATCCGGTGTTCCGCCGTCGGCGCTTCTTCCAGGGCAAGCCGATCCGCAAGGCCGACGAGCTGCGCGACATCGCCTGGTTCACGCCGTCGGGCGAGGAGATGAAGGAGCAGAACTGGGACGACGCGTTCGGCCGGTCGATCGCCGTGTTCCTCAACGGCGACGCGATCGCAGATCGCGACCTGCGCGGCGTGCGGATCACTGACGACTCGTTCCTGCTGGCGTTGAACGCGCACCACGAGGACATCGAGTTCACGCTGCCCGACGGCGACTACGGTGCGACGTGGACCGTCGTGGTCGACACCGCGACGGGCGCTGTCGAGCAGCCGGGCGGCGACATGTTCGACGCCGGAGCGGTGCTCAACGTGTCGGCGCGGTCGCTGGTCGCGCTGCAGCGGGTGATGTCATGACCGCTCCCGCCTCGACGTACCGGCTTCAGCTGCGGCCCGGCTTCGACTTCGCTGACGCGCGAGGAGTCGTCGCGTACCTGCGCGATCTCGGCATCGGCGCCGTCTACGTCTCGCCGGTCCTCGAGGCGACGCCCGGCTCGACGCACGGCTATGACGTCACGGACCCCACGCGCATGCGCGAGGAGCTGGGCGGCGAGGACGGCTTCCGCTCGCTCACGGCGGCCGCCCGCGAGGCCGGGCTCGGCGTCGTCGTCGACATCGTGCCCAACCACATGTCGGTCGAGGTCCCCTCGGCCAACCCTTGGTGGCGACACGTCTTGCGAGACGGATCGCGTTCGGCCTATGCGAACCATTTCGACATCGACTGGTCGCGAGGTCGCGTGCTGGTGCCGGTGCTGGGGTCTGCCGACGACCTCGCGAAGCTCACGGTCGAGGGCGACGAGCTGGTCTACTTCGACCATCGCTTCCCGATCGCACCCGGAACGGGTGAAGGGTCGCCTCAAGAGGTCCACGACCGGCAGCACTATGAGCTGGTCGACTGGCGGCGCGGCAACACCGAGCTGAACTATCGCCGGTTCTTCGACATCACGACCCTGGCCGCGGTGACCGTCGAACGGCCCGAGGTGTTCGACGACACCCACCGCGAGATCCTCACGTGGGTCAACGCGGAGGAGGTCACCGGCCTGCGGATCGATCATCCCGACGGGCTCGCCGATCCCGGAGCGTACGTCCGCCGGCTGCGTGACGCGGCGCCTCACGCGTGGATCGTCATCGAGAAGATCCTGCACCCCGGTGAGCACCTGCCGGAGAGCTGGCCCGTCGAGGGGACGACGGGCTACGACGCGATGCGCGAGACGCTCGGCGTGCTCCTCGATCCGGCCGGCGAGGAGGCGTTCACCAAGCTCGCGGACCGGCTCGGCGTCCGTACGGACTACGCCGCGGTCGAGCAGGAGGCGCGGCGGCTCGTCACCGACACGATCCTCGTCGCCGAGGTCCGGCGAATCGCCGGCCTCCTCGACGGCGTTGACGTTGACGCAGCGCGAGCCGCCGTGGCCGAGACGATGATCGCGTTCGGCGTCTATCGGTCGTACCTGCCTGAGGTGGAGTCGACCTGGACCGACGCCGTCGAGCGTGCCCGCGACCGTCGTCCCGATCTCGACGCCGCGCTCACCACGCTCGACCAGCAGGTGCGCGGCGATCCCGAGGGCGAGCTCGCGACGCGCATCCAGCAGACCTCCGGCATGGTCGTCGCCAAGGGCACCGAGGACACCACGTTCTACCGGTTCACCCGCTTCGCGGCGCTCAACGAGGTCGGCGGCTCGCCCGAGGTCTGGGGCATGGGCGTCGACGAGTTCCACCGGCTTGCTGCCGAGCGCGACGCCGGCCGGCCCGCGACCATGACGGCCCTAACGACCCATGACACCAAGCGCTCGGAAGACACCCGAGCCCGCATGGCCGTGCTGGCCGAGGTCGCGGACGACTTCGCCGACGCCGTCGCCTCGTGGACCGAGCGCTGCGGCATCGACGAGCCGTCCCTCAACCTGCTGGCGTGGCAGACGCTCGTCGGCGCCTGGCCGATCAGCGACGAGCGACTCGGTGATTACCTGCTCAAGGCCGCGCGCGAGTCCAAGCTCCGCACGACCTGGACCGAGCCGGACGAGGAGTTCGAGAAGTCGGTCGCGGCGTGGCCCGCCCGCGTACGCGATGAGGTCGGCGACGAGGTGGAGGCGTTCGTCCGCCGGATCGAGTGGCCGGGCTGGTCCAACTCGCTGACCCAGAAGATCGTCCAGCTCACGGCCCCCGGTGTGCCCGACGTCTATCAGGGCACCGAGCTGTGGGACTTCTCGCTCGTCGACCCGGACAATCGCCGCCCGGTCGACTACGACCTCCGCCGCGAGATGCTGGCCCGGTTCGACGAGGGGCTCGTGCCCGAGCTCGACGTCTCGGGCGCGACCAAGCTGTTCGTCGTGCAGCGAGCTCTCACCCTGCGGCGCGACCGTCCCGAGCTGTTCGAGGGATACCGGTCGCTGTCAGCGGATGGTCCGGCTGCGGCGCACGCTCTGGCATACGCCCGCAGCGAGGACCTCGTGGTCGTCGGCACCAGGTTGCCGGTCGGCCTCGAAGCCGCGGGCGGTTGGGGTGACACGACCCTGACGCTCGGGGAGGGGGAGTGGACCGACCTCATCACCGGAGCCACCATCGCCGGCGGCGTCGCAGAGCTGTCCGCCGTGCTCACGCGCTATCCGGTGGCCCTTCTCGTCAGGTCATAGCCCTCCGTTTCACACTGCTTTCACTCTCTGGTTGCAGGGCAAATTCGATCTTGACCGGGCGGTCAATCAGGCGCACACTCAAGGTGAGTGATCCGCCTCCAATCGACGGGTCTCGAAGTGGAAAGTAGGTGGTTGGACGTGATGAAGAAATGGGCTCATCCTCTGGACTTTGTTGCCCTGGCTGCTGGTGTGTACGCGGCGTGTTCGCCGATCTGGACGGACACGACGGACGACGCGACTACCACGATGGTCGTGCTCGGAGTCGTGACCGCGTGCATAGCGCTCTACTCCTTGGCTCGGCCAGGCGAGATCGCAGAAGGCCTGATGGCGTTGATGGGCATCTTGTTCATCGCCTCGCCCTGGGTCATGAATTTCGACAAGGTCGATGACATGGCGCTCACGGCCTGGGTGGTCGGCGCGATCGCCCTGGTGGTCGGCGTCGCCGACTACGCCATGGGGCATCGGTCGCATCACGGTGGCGGGTTGACCGTCTAGTCACGGAAGGATTCATCATGGCGCGGACTCGCTCGGATCACGCCGGGCGAGTCCGGCGCGCCGGGAGCATGGACGTCGACGCTCGCGACCGCATCCTCGACGCCGCGGAGCAGCTCATCGCGAGCGATGGTTTCGACGCCACGCCCACCGCGCGGATCGCGGCACGGGCGAAGGTCGCGAAGGGTCTGCTCTTCTACTACTTCCCTCGCAAGATCGACCTGCTGCGCTGCCTGCTCACCGAGCGCCTGCCCGCACCCCCGAAGCGCCTCGCGAGTGGCATCGCGACGAAGGGTGACCTCCACGGCTCACTAGTCCGGTTGGCTCAGAGCTTCAGCCATACGCAGTCGCAGTCGCCCGAGGTGACGACGATCGTGTTCCGCGAGGCCGGCACGCACCCGGAGGTCGGCCAGCACCTGGAGGCGTTGCGCGATGGGCTGGTCGAGCTGACCGAGCGCGTGCTCGACGCGGCCAGTCCCAAGGCGCTGGACCGGCGTCGCCGGCACGGCGCCGCGGACACGTACGTCGCCGTATTGCTTCACGATGCGAACGCGCGTCGGTTCAACGGTCCGCTGCCGGACCTCGATGCCGCAGCGCGCATCGTCGCCGCCGGCCTGTCGTCTGCCTGACCACACGCCGGTCAGGGTCGCCAGCGGTGGTTGCGTTGCCAGACGCCTCGGGGTTTCTTGATTTCGATGATGCCGTCGGGGGTTTGGCGGAATTGCCAGTTTTCGTCGTGGGCTTGGTGGTGGTGCCGGGAGCACATGAGGGTGCCGTCGTTGATGTTGGTGGTGGCGCCTTGGGCCCAGTCTTGTTTCCAGTGGTGGCCTTCGCACCAGCTGGGTGGTGCTTCGCAGCCTGGGGTGATGCAGCCGAGGTCGCGGTTGGCGATCGCGATCCGTTGGGCGGGGGTGAACAACCTTTTGGCGCGACCCATGTCCAACGGCAACGGTTGGCCGTTGAAGACCATGGGCAGGATGCCGTGGTTGCAGGCCAGGCGTCGCAGTTCGCTGGAGCTGATCCGGGTGCCGGTGGTCAACGTCGCGGCGCCGACCTTCTTCTTCAAGTCGGCCAGGTCGATGTTGACCGTGATCACCGCCGGGGTGCCACCAGCGGTGGGCAGCTTGTCAGTCGGCAACCGCTCGATGAGGTGCGCGAACGCTCGACCCATCCTCTGCGAATAGGTCAGCTCGTCCTGGTCGCGCTCCTGGTCGGGGGTGAGGTGACGACGGCGGGGTGCGGCGATCGCGTCCAACGCTGATCTGAGCATTTCGCCGTGGAGGGCTGGCAGGCGTCCGCCGAATCGCCAGGTGCCGTCGTGGTCGTCGACCAACCAGGCCTCGGTCCGCGCCCAGGCCCTCTTCTCCCGCAACCGGAGCGCTTCGTCCTCGTCGACCTTGGCGTCGGCGGGCTGCTTGAACGTGTCGCTGACCCGCAGGGCGCGTTGGCGTAGGTCCTTGATCGGGAACCGTTTCGCATCAGCAATCAGCGACTTCTCACATGCGGCCCGCTGATCGGCGGTGACACCCTCTGGGAGGTCGGCCATGGTGCTGGCGATGACCGCGGCCTGGGTCTCGGCCAGCTCACCGGCGGCCAACGCGTCCTCAGTCTTGGGTGCGGCCGAGAGTGCTTTGGCGACTCGGACGGACCGGTCGGCCTCCCACTTGTCGCGCCCGAATCCACGGGCCAGGACTTCGCCGGTGCGGGCCTTGTCACCCAGCCCGGCATCCAGGGCGCGTACGGCCGCGAGCTCCTGCCCAGCGATACGGGCCTTGAGGCGGCGCAACCGTTCGACCGCGTGACGACGCATGACCGGATCCAACGAGGCGTATGCCTCGACCGGCATGTCGTCCAGCACGGCATCGAGCGCGTCCAGGCAGCCCACCAACGGTGGCGGCGATGGCACGAGCTCGGCAACCATGATCCCCCGATCATTAGAACGTATGTTCGACTGATCCCAGACTAGACCACGCCTCCGACACTGTCCATCGCGCCGAACCGGGGATGTGGGCAACCGGGATCCGATCTCTGAGATGCCGCTGTGGAGCGCGCCACTAGGCTCGAATCATGGACTTCAGATATCTCGGGAACAGCGGCCTCAAGGTCAGCGAAATCATCTACGGCAACTGGCTCACGCACGGCTCGCAGGTCGAGAACGACGCCGCACTGGCGTGCGTACGGGCTGCCCTCGACTCGGGCATCACGACGTTCGACACCGCCGACGTCTATGCCAACACCAAGGCCGAGTCCGTCCTCGGCGAGGCGCTCAAGGGCGAGCGCCGGGCATCGCTGGAGATCTTCACCAAGGTCTACTGGCCGACCGGCCCCGGCGGACCCAACGACACCGGACTGTCGCGCAAGCACATCATGGAGTCGATCAACGGCTCGCTCGAACGGCTCGGCACCGACTACGTCGACCTCTATCAGGCTCACCGCTACGACGTGGAGACGCCGCTCGAGGAGACCATGCAGGCATTCGCCGACGTGGTCCGCCAGGGCAAGGCGCTCTACATCGGCGTCAGCGAGTGGACCGCCGACCAGATCCGCGCCGGCCACGCGCTCGCCCAGGACCTCGGCATCCAGCTGATCTCCAACCAGCCGCAGTACTCCATGCTCTGGCGCGTCATCGAGGGCGAGGTCGTGCCCACGAGCAAGGAGCTCGGCATCTCGCAGATCGTCTGGTCGCCGATCGCGCAGGGCGTGCTCAGCGGCAAGTACAAGCCGGGCGCCGCACCGCCCGAGGGCAGTCGTGCCACCGACGAGAAGGGTGGCGCCGACATGATCAAGCGCTTCCTCGACGACGAAGTGCTGACCGCGGTGCAGAAGCTCCAGCCGATCGCCGACGGCCTCGACATCACGATGGCGCAGCTCGCCGTCGCCTGGGTGCTCGCCAACGACAACGTCGCGGCGGCGATCGTCGGTGCTTCGCGGCCCGAGCAGGTCGAGTCCAACGCGCAGGCTTCGGGCATCAAGCTCGATGACGACGTGCTCAAGGCGGTCGACGAGGCACTCGGCGACCTGCCCGAGACCGACCCGGCGCAGACCAAGTCGCCGGAAACCCGCGTCGTCAGGTGACGTTCACGGTCTGGTGCCCCGACCTCCAGCGCGTACGCCTGAGGGTCGGTGGCACCAACCACGAGCTGCGTCTCGGCGAGGGCGGCTGGTGGCATGCGGATGCCGACGTCCCTTCGGGCACCGACTACGCGTTCCTGTTGGGCGATGACGACACCCCGCTGCCCGACCCGCGCTCGCAGTGGCAGCCCAACGGCGTGCACGCGGCCTCCAGGACGTACGACCACGACGCCTTCGCGTGGAGCGACTCGTCGTGGGAGGGCCGCGCGCTCGAGGGGGCGGTGATCTACGAGCTGCACGTCGGCACGTTCACTCCCGGGCGTACGTTCGACGCCGCCGTCGAGCGGCTCGACCACCTCGTCGACCTCGGCATCGACCTCGTCGAGGTGCTGCCGGTCAACTCGTTCGACGGCGATGCGGGCTGGGGCTACGACGGCGTGCTGTGGGGCGCCGTGCACGAGCCGTATGGGGGGCCGGACGGGTTCAAGCGGTTCGTCGACGCGTGCCATGCGCGGGGGCTCGGCGTCGTGCTCGACGTCGTCTACAACCACCTCGGGCCGTCGGGTGCCTACCTCGACCGCTTCGGCCCCTACTTCGCCGGCCAGAACGACTGGGGGCCCGGGCTCAATCTCGACGGGCCGCAGTCGGACGAGGTGCGGCGGTACGTGCTCGACAATGCGCTCGGCTGGTTCGAGCACTTCCACGTCGACGCGCTGCGGCTCGATGCCGTGCACGCGCTGACTGATCGGCGCGCGCTGACGTTGCTCGAGGAGCTGTCGGCGGGGACCGCACGCATGTCTGCTGTCCTCGGTCGGCCGCTGACCTTGATCGCCGAGTCCGACCTCAATGACCCGCGCATGGTCACACCCCGCTCGTCGGGTGGGCTCGGCATGGATGCCCAGTGGTCCGACGACCTGCACCACGCGCTGCACGTACGCCTGACGGGGGAGACCGACGGCTACTACGCCGACTTCGCCGCACCCGGCGCGCTGGCCACGACGTTGCGTGGCGCGTACTTCCACGCCGGCACGTGGTCGTCGTTCCGCGAACGTACGCACGGCCGGCCGGTCGACACCTCTCGGCTCACCGGCACCTCCTTCCTCGCATACCTGCAGAACCACGACCAGATCGGCAACCGCGCCACCGGCGACCGCATCTCGGCGTCCGTCTCGCCCGGCCTGCAGGCGTGCGGTGCGGCGATCGTGCTCCTGGGGCCCTACACGCCGATGCTGTTCATGGGGGAGGAGTGGGCGGCCAGCACGCCGTGGCAGTTCTTCGCGTCGTTCCCCGATCCCGAGCTCGCTGAGGCCGTACGCACCGGTCGTCGCCGCGAGTTCGGTCGGCACGGGTGGGGCGAGTCCGAGGTGCCCGACCCGATGGACCCGGCGACGGTCGAGCGTTCGACGCTCGACTGGTCGGAGCTCTCCTCGCCGGGGCACGCCTCGATGCTCTCGCTCTATCGCTCCCTGATCGCGCTGCGCCGCTCACACCCAGAGCTGGCTGATCCGTCGCTGGACAGCTTCGTCGTCGAGGTCGCCGACGATGACTCCTGGCTCGTCATGCACCGCGGCCCGCTGCGCGTCGTCGTCAAGTTCGCCGAGGAGTCCTTCGAAGTCCGTACGACCGACTGGTCGCCCGAGTCGCCGGAACACGTGCTGCTGTCCGGGGGTTGATGCGCAGATCCTTCAGCAGTCGGGGTTCCGGCCGAAGCCTGCCTCGCGCGCCTTGACGATGGCCTCGGCGCGGCCGTTGGCATGCAGCTTGGCGTAGATCTCGGAGACGGTGTTGCGCACGGTCTTGTTGGAGACGAACAGCTTGCGTGCGATGGCGTCGTTGCTGACCCCGGCCGCGAGCAGCTCCAGTACTTCGTTCTCGCGCTCCGTCAGGTGAGTCAGAGACGGATTCACGGCCGCGGTGCCGCTCGATGCCTGGAACAGGCCGGCCACCCGTGACGCGAGGCGGGCGCCGAACACCATCCCGCCCTGGTGCGCCGTCCGCACCGCCGCGAGGACCTCGGCGGCACCGGAGCCCTTGAGCAGATAGCCGGAGGCCCCGGCCCAGATCGCGCTGACCACGGTGTCGTCGTCCTCGCTCATGGTGAGCATGACCACGCGGACGTTTGGGTGCTCAGCAGTGATGCGCCGCGTGGCCTCGACACCGTCCAGCTCGCCAGGCATCTGGATGTCCATCAGCACGACATCGGGCTGCTCGGAGGCGACCAGCGTGAGAGCTTCGGCGGCCTCGGCGGCCTGGCCGATCACGTGAGTGCCGTCCGCGGTCGACAGCAACGCCACCAGTCCCTCACGCACGATGGCGTGGTCGTCGACCACGACCACGCTGAGGGTGTCCGCGTCACTCATGACTCGTCCTTTCCGGTCGCGCCGAGGGGGAGCACGGCCCGCACCGAGGTCCCACCCGACGACGGGCACTTGACCTCGGCGCGGCCGCCGAGCTCGGCAGCGCGTTCGCGTACCGACAGCAGGCCGACCCCGGCCTGCACGTCCTCGCCGATGCCGATGCCGTCGTCGACGATCTCCACGACGAGATCGCGGTCGGTCCGCTCCAGACGTACGCGAGCCGCGTCTGCGTGGGAGTGCCGGACCACGTTGGTCAGCGACTCCGCCACGATCCGGTACGCCGCCACCTCCACGGCCGCCGACGTGGCCCCGAGGCTGCCGACGTCCACGTCGATGGGGATCGGCTGGGTCTCGGCGAGCTGTCGTATCGCGCCGACCAGGCCGCGGTCGTCGAGAGCCGGCGGGCGAAGCTCGTGAACGAACCGGATTGCTGGTAGCGACATGGGTGGACATATTGCATTTCCTCTCTGATGGTCCGGGGCGGATGTTGCCACCGGCGTGATCAGAGATTGCAGGGCCCGTTGTCCCGCTGCACAGGGACAATGCGGCAAAGGGTGTCCCGCCTCAGACCGACGTCCATACCGGCGGAGGTCTCCGGCAGCGGGGCGCCGACTTCGAAGGATGGAGCGGGCGCGAGGATTTGAACCTCGACCCATTCCCCGGAAGGGCAGTGTGCTGCAACTACACCACGTCGGCGAAGCCAGACTCTGTCGAGCCTGGCAGGTTCAAAATATGTCCCACTTCGAGGACTGTCCGAGCGGCAGGGTCTGCCTCCGCGGCCTGGGAGACGCTCTGCGCATCGACGTAGCGTCCCACAGCGCAACTATCGCGGGGAGCTTGTGCGATCTGGCCGGCCTTGCAGCGAACGGGCTTAGTCCTCCCGGACCAGCGCGCGCTCGTGCGCGAGCGCCGCGTGGACCCGGCGGTGGACGGTCGAGTCGTCTGGTAGGTCGAGCTTCCAAAAGATCCGACTGACGTGAGTTTCCGCGGTGCGCTCGGTCATGCCCAGCCGGTCGGCGATCGCCCGGTTTGCGAGACCTTGGGCGAGAAGGGAGAGAACCTGGTTCTCTCGGTCAGTCAGGCGGTTCACGTCGTTGTCCAGGTCGGGGCGATGTCGCGTCGGTACCGGCGTCCGGCGAGCTTCCCGAACAGGAAGATGACCGGAGGCGGAAGTTCCTTGCGCATGCCGGCGAGATCCGTGTCGTCGGCTCCGTCCTGGAGCCACTCGACGAAGTTGCCCATGTTCTTCAGGTGGGCCTTCTTCACCTGGGCGAGTGCGGCACGCATGGGCGGTGCGTCTTTGTAGGCCGCGGAGATCGGTTCAAGGTCGCGCTCCTCGTGGGCAAGGTGGTCGAGCAGCACGGTGCTGAGGTGGTCAATCGCGGCGCGGGCGTTGGTCGCGGCCGACGCGACGGGGCCCGTGGCGAGGGTGGCCATCGCTGCCGTGGCCTGCGTGAGAGCGGCGCGCATCGCATCGTGCTCGTCGTCGAGATCGATCACCGCACTGAGGTCGGCGTCCGTCTTCTCCAGCGCCGGCCAGAAGAACTCCTCCTCGTAGTGGTGATGGTGGTGCAGCTCCTCGTCGAAGAAGTCCCAGGCCTGCTTGAGCTGGTCGGCGCGGGTCTGCGACCCGGCCGGGAAGGTCTCGAGGGCGCGGTCGAAGCGCGCGAGCGTACGTCGGAACGCGGCGTGGACGACGGTGTTCAGGGTCAAGTGCTCGGTCATGATTGGTCCTCACTCGGTGCGGTGGTTGACGCCCAGGCGAGGACGCCGAGAGCGAACTGGTAGGAGGTATGGACGAGTTCCAGGCCGATGGCGGCCTCGTCGTGGTCGCGCGGGGCGTAGAGCATCACGTGGGTCGGCGGCAGCTGCCCGGTCAGTGCAAGGAAGTGCGGTTCGAGCCAGCCGGCTTCGGCTCCGGATCTCGCCAGCTCGACCGGCAGAGTCAGATGGAGACTGTGGTCGCCCTGGGCGTGCCCGTGGCAGAACTCCGACCCCACCATGAACGCTTCGGCTGGGCCGCCTGTGGCGTCGTCGGTGAGCATCAGGGCCCTCGCCCCTTCCACGGAGATCCCCGACTCGCCCAAGCTCACTCCCGGCCAGTTGGCTGCCTCATCGATCACCCCGTCCAGGTAGCGGCTGTCGACGGGCTGCTGGTCGATCTGGCTGTGCGGGATCTTCGAGGTGGTCTCCGGCCGTGGCCCATGCCTCGGCGCGAGCGGCCTCATCTCAGGCCCCGGTCCAGATCAACTCGACCACGATGCCGTCCGGATCGCGCAGGAGGACGAGCGCCAACGGCATCGGCTCGGTCATCTCGCGGACGGGCTCGTGCTCGATGCCGAGCGCGTCGAAGTGTGCCGCCCAGGCATGCACTTCATCCGCGGTGGAGACGGCGATGGCGAAGTGATCGAGGCCCGTCCGTCGCGGGTCGAACGGAAGACGGTCGGCTTCCTCGTGGTGATCCAGGCCGAGGAAGAAGGGCACGCCCGGCCGAGTGAGCACTCGGGCGTATCCAGTTTCGTTGTCGTGGGGCTCGACGAAGGCCCGGACCAGGCCGAGGGTCTCGGTGTACCAAGTCTCGCTGGCGTCGATGTCGCGAACGGTGATGCCGAGGTGGTGGTAGCCAGCAAGCGGGGGTGCATCGCTCATGGTAAATCCTTTGCGTATGATCGTGGAATCTCGTCATGGAACAACATGATGGAACGTAATTCCATGACGGGAATGTAGAATGGCATTACACCAAGTGTCAAGAGGACGAGGAGGCTTTTGTGGCAACCGGATCGCGAGCCAAGAACCGCACGAGCAAGGCCGAGCAGGCCAGCGCGACCCGCCGCAGGATCGTCGAGGCGGCGAGCGCGCTGTTTGTCCGCGACGGCTTCGTCACCACGACGATGGCAACTATCGCGAAGGAAGCCGGAGTCGCCGTGCAGACGCTCTACATGTCCTTCGGGAGCAAGACCGCGATCCTTCAGGCCTCGTTCGACCACGCTCTGAGTGGCGCCGAGACGACCGGCATCCTCGAGACCGACTGGTTCCAGCAGGTGCTCGCCGACCCGGACGGCGCAGCGGCGCTCGGTCGCTTCTGCCAGGAATCGGCCCGGGTCATCGCGTCCGCCGCCCCGCTGTTCGACGTGATGCGGGCAGCCGCGGCCGACCCCGAGGTCGGCGACGTGCTGGCCCACAACAAGAAGCTCCGCTACGACGGATTCCGTCTGGTCGTCGAGGCGCTCGCGTCCCGCCAGGGCTTCGACTCCGGGCTCTCGTCAGACGACGCGCACGGGATCCTGTACGCGGTCCTCAGTGAGGACACCTACCTGCTCCTGGTCACTGAGCACGGGTGGTCGCATGAGCGCTGGATTTCTTGGGTGAACCTGACCTGCTCTCGCCATTTCTTCCCGACCCGCGTCGCAGAATGATCCACCTCAGCAGACACGCGTTCGCGGTCGCGACGTCAATCATCAAGAGCGTCGGTCGGCCGATCGATTGCCACGCCTGCCAATGGGGAGGCGAGCAGCGGGACGATGTGTTCCCTCATCCAGGGCCGCCGATCTCTGGGGGAATCCGGTCCTCTGTCTCGAGGCTCCTGCACCGACCGAAAGGTGAGTCTGACCGTCTCGGCGGGACATTGGTGAGCGCGTCTTCCTGATCGACGGCCTTTCCGACCTGAACGAGGCTCAGTCCCGTGCGCTGATCGGGGAGAGCCGTCGACGATGGTCGCCCGCGGCAAGACGCACCAACGCTTGCGTGCTTGCGCGAACCCGAGCCGGCGAGAAGGCGTCAGTGCTGGCACGGACGACAGGCATCGGCGCCGGCGGCACACTCGGACGGACTGCCGAGTGTCCGGTGAGGTCGGCCCCAACAGGAGGAAATTCGATGGCTGGTGCGCTGCAGCTCAAGCGGTGGAGGACCGCCATCGTCGCGATGATCCTCACGGCGGCCCCGCTCACCGCCATCATGCCCTCTGCCTCGCCTTCGGCTGCCGCGGAATCGTCGGACCTGGAGCACCTGTGCGCCCTCAATGACTACGCGCCGGCGTTCTTCCCTCAGTTCACTGCCTTGGGCGAGGACGGGAACATCTGGTTCACCGACACCATCGGCATCGGGCGGGTCACCCCGGCCGGTGTCATGACCATGTTCTCCGCCGGTGTCCCTCTGGCCACGGTCATCGGACGGATCACGGCGGGCCCCGACGGATCCCTTTGGTACGTGATGCCGCAATCACCGGCCAGTATCGGCCGCATCACGACCGACGGCGTGGCCACGGTGTTCAGCGATGGGATCCCGGCCAACAGCAAGCCTGGCGACATCACCGCCGGCCCCGACGGGAACCTCTGGTTTACCGGCCAGAACACCCACAGCATCTACCGCATCACACCCACCGGCGCCGTCACACCGTTCGAGATCCCTGAGGCATACCAACCCGGTTCGATCACCACGGGCACAGACGGCAACCTGTGGTTCAGCACGACCACAGCCGCTATCGGTCGTATGACCCCGGCGGGCGAGGTCACGCTGTTCACAGACGGCCTGCCGAGCGACACCCTGGTGCAGGACCTCACGGTGGGGCCGGACGGCGACGTCTGGTACGCCGACCTCCACGGCCGGCTGGGACACATCTCGACCGACGGTGACGTCATGGTGATAGACGTGCCGCCGCGCACCGCCACCCTTCCCGACGACACGCCGCAGGACGTCCGCGACCAGGTGGAGTCCCTGCTGAACAATCCCGCGGCCGGACCCACCGAGATCACAACCGCCGATGACGGCAGCCTCTGGTTCAGCGAGCGCTTCGGCGGACGGATCGGAAAGGTCACCACCGGGGGCCAGGTCACGTTCGTCGACCTCAAGGACCTTCCCGTTCCGGAGGGCCTCTTCCCCGAGGCCATGCAGTCGTACCTTGACCAGCTCTCGGACGCCGAGCTGCAGGCGATGGCCGGTTACATCTGGCAGTTGGGAGGCCTCAGCGTCGGTTCCGATGGCAACCTGTGGCTCCGGACCGGCGCATCGACCAGCGTCCCGACGGCCGCGATCTCGCGGATGACCCCAGACGGCCGGATCACCTCCTCGCCGGGCTCCTCCTACCCGACGTTGGGGTCCGACGAGGTCGTCGGGCCCGACGGCAGGCTGTGGTACCTCGCGGGAGGCTTCGGCATCGGGTACGTCGAACCAGACGGACACAGCGCCGTCTACCTCGTGTCCGGGGCGAAGACCATGTCGACGCCGGGAAGCCTGACCGTCGGACGCGACGGCAACGTGTGGTTCACCGAGGTCGACCGCGATCGGGTCGTCCGCATGACACCGAGCGGGGTCTCCACGCGGTTTGCAGCCGGGATCTCACCGGGAGCCCACCCGTCCGACATCACGACGGGTTCCGACGGCAACCTCTGGTTCACCGAGGGTGGCCTCAAGCGGATCGGCCGCATCACGCCTAGCGGTGAAGTCACCGAATTCGGGGCGGGCATCACTGGCGAGCCGTCGAGGATCATTGGCAGCGGCGGGAGCCTGTGGTTCACCGAGATCGATGAGAACGGTACGCAGTTCCGCCTCGCACGCGTCACGACCGCAGGCGTCGTCACTGAGCTTCCCATCGAGGCGAATGCACGGATCACCGATCTCTCGGCGGATGCCGACGGGAACGTCTGGGTGATAGGAAACACCCCCAATGCGGGCGGCACGGCCACCGCTGGGTGGATCGACCGGATCACCCCTGACGGGACCATCACCAGGAACGAGATCGATTCCGGCTTCGATCTCGAGCTAACGAAGACCATCAGTGCCGTCGACGGCGACCTCTGGTTCTCGATGGAGGCGGTCAACATCGTCGACGGCGCCCCGGACCTCAGCACGTACGACCCCGCGGGGTCGCTGTGGCGGATGACTCCCACCGGGGCGATCACGCGGTTCGACACCGCGCCGGTCCACCCCCTTGGCGTCCCCAACGGCAGCTTGTTCCCGCCGATCCAGCACGTCATGGGTGGCCCCGACGGTGCACTCTGGTTCACCCGGTACCCAGCGTTCCCGAACCTCTACCGGGGGACGGTCCCGGACCACGTGGGCGATCCGTGCAACCACGACGAGGACAACGACGGACTCATCGACGCCGACGATCCGAAGCCGTTCGATCCCGATGCCGATGATGACGGGAAGCTCGACGGCCCGGACAACTGTGTGTTGACGGCAAACCCGAGCCAGGCCGATGCCGATCACGACGGTGTGGGTGACGCGTGTGACCCGGTCGCGACCATCGCAGGGAGCCGGGAAGCGGGTCACCAGCTGACCGTGAAGACCGGGGCGTGGGACATCAGCGGTCTCGACGTGACGTACGCGTGGAAGCGCGACGGCAATCCGATCGCCGGCGCAGACGGGCCGAAGTACCGGTTGACGGCCGCGGACGCACGTCACCTGGTCTCTGTGAAGGTGACGGCGAAGCGTGATGGTGATTCGGCCGGTTCGGCGACCGCTTCGGCGGGTCGGATCCTCAGTGCCAGCACCAGCACCCGAATCGCGATCAAGACCCGAACGCTGGACAGTGGGCATGCCATGCCGAGCACGTTCACCGTGACGGCGTACGGGCTGACGCCCACCGGGACGATCAAGGTCTACTACCGCGGACGCGTCACCCGCACGATGAAGCTCCGCAACGGAAAGGCATCGACGGTGTTCTATCCGACCGTGCGGGGTCGCCACCTGCTGACCGCGAAGTATTACCCGACCCCCGGGTTCTCCTCAAGCCACCGCAGCGTCTACATCAGGGTGAGGTAACCCAGCCTTGAAGAACGTCGCCTCGACGGGTGGTGACGCGCCGATCGCCTCGCCGATGAGGTCAGCACGGCCTTCGGCGTCCAGGACGGCAGACGTCGATGGCCGGACGCAGCTACAACCCCACCGTCCCGCTGACGCCAACCACCGTCTCGCCGCCGATCCAGATGTCGTCGCCGACCTGATCGACGTGGATCCGGCCGCGGCGGCGGATGACGGTGCCCTGCGCGGCGACGTAGGACGAGGGTGCGCGGCCGGTGCCGATGAGCCACTGGGCGATCGAGGCGTTGAGGCTTCCGGTGACGGGGTCCTCGCCGCCGGGACTTGAGGTGAAGGCGCGGATCTCGAAGGCCGTCTCGGAGCCCTCGGGGTGCGGGCCGACGACGCCGACGCGGTTGTTCTCGCCGAACAGGGCTTGGTCCGGCTTGAGGGCCAGCACCGTCTCGGCGCTGTCGAGCAGCACGGCGACCCAGCCGGGCCCGTTGTCGGCCCACTTGGCATCGACGACGTGGGCGGGGTCGACGCCAAGTCCGTCGAGCACGTGCTTGAGGTCCGCCTCGTCGACAGCGCCATCGCGTACGAGCGGGGGAGCGGCGAACGCCAGGCGGGCGCCGTCTTGGCGGATGCGGATCAGGCCGGCGCCGCACTCCTGGACGATCTCGCCCGCGGTGCGGGGCGTACCCCCGGCCTCGAGCCACGCCCGCGCCGAGCCGAGCGTCGGGTGACCGGCGAACGGCAGCTCGCGTTGCGTGTTGAAGATGCGTACGCGGTAGTCGGCATCCGCCGTCGGGCGCAGCAGGTACGTCGTCTCGGCGAGGTTGGTCCACCGCGCGAACGCCGCCATCTGCTCGTCCGTCAGGTCGTCGGCGTCATGGACGACGGCGAGCGGATTGCCCTCGGTGAGGGTAGAGGTGAACACGTCGATCTGGCTGAACGGATGCATGTCCTCAAATCTGTCACGTCGGGTCCAGCAGACTGCCAGAGTGTTCGTCGTGACTTCGGACGCATGGACTGATGCAGCACTGGCGCGACTGCACGCCGCCGGCTACAAGGCGGTCGAGGTCGACCAGTCGGTGCTGCCAGGCGCGAGGGCGGTGCGACGATCCGACTTCCGCCTCACGTGGTTCCTGACCCGTCTCCACACGTTCGTGGTGTTCTTCGCGGTCGACCATGCGTCCGGACAGGATCTGGCGGCGATCACGGATCTCGCCGCGCAGTGGGCGAAGCGGGTCAAGGGCGGGTGGCCGGTCGGGTTCCAGAACAGTGTCGCGGTGATCCCGGTCATCGTCTGCGGGGATGCCAACGAACCGGCGCGGATCAGCGCGCTCGCCAAGCCTCGCAAGCGGTTCGGCATGATGACGTTCCCGATGCTGGTCGACCCGGTACGCCTGTTCGTCGCCACCTACAGCCGGACTGTCGCGTGGGGCATCGCCTACATCGACTTCGTCGCCGAGCAGCAGCGCCTCGTGGTCAACGCCCAGGATGCGCCGGTGCTCGGCACGCAGGGTGGTCGCGGCCTCGTATGGCTCTACCGGCTGATCCTGCCGGTGCTCGGGCTGCTGGTCGTTGCGGGTGTGCTGGCCTACGCGTTGGCGTGAAGCGGCGTCAAGCCTTGTTGCCGGCGAGCAGGAGGCCGCCGCCGAGGCCGATCATCATGGTGCCGCCGGTCGCGTTCATCTGCGACATACGACGCGGCGACCGGGCGAACCACGCGCGTGCCGTTCCCGCGGCGACGGCCCAGATGGAGTCGCACGCGAACGCGATGACGGTGAAGATCAGCCCGAGGACCAGGATCTGCCCGGGGATGCCGCCGCGGTCGTGGTCGACGAACTGGGGGAGCACCGCCACGAAGAACACGATCGTCTTGGGGTTCGTCGCACCGACCACGAAGCCCTGCCACAGCAGACGTCCGCCCGACTTGGGCGCGTCCGTCGGCTGGTCGATCGGCGTACGGCGATGCCGGATCGCCTGAATGCCCAGGTAGATGACGTATGCGCCGCCGGCGATCTTGACGACCGTGAACGCGATGATCGAGTCCGACACGAGCGCACCGATGCCGAGCGCAACGGCGGTGATCGGCACGAGGCCGCCGAGCTCGTTGCCGGTGACGCTCAGCAGTCCGCCTCTGCGACCAAGCGTGAGTGAACGCCCGACGACGAACAGCACGCTCGGGCCGGGGATCACGATGAGCAGGAACGACGCGACCGCGAACGTCAGCGCGGACTCCATGGACAGCATGAGGAGATCGTAGGGGCCGAGGGCGCGCTGCGGCTACGAATTCAGTGGTGACGGTCGCGCTCGCGCACCGGCACCCGTACGCGGTGGCGACCGCGTGGGTGTTCCAGCGTCGACTCCATGTGGACCGCGAGCGTCAGCATCACCGCCAGTCCGGCGAAGAACAGCAGGATCACCAGCACTGAGGCGCCCAAGCTCGCGGTCATCGGGTGCCGTCCTCGTGGGGAGTCATGGCGTACGAGTAACCCGACAGCGCCGGCCGAAACCCCAGACACCTCGTCTTTTCACTGTGACGTGCACATCGTCACGTCGGCTGTGGTGAATCAGCACGGCAGCACCTGAAAGACTGGGCAGCATGGCCACGCACCCGACACCGGACACCCAGGTCCTCGCCGGACGCCCCTTCCCGCTCGGGGCGCACCCGGAGGCCGGCGGCGTACGCTTCGCGGTCGCCAGCAGCGTCGCCGAACGGGTCGAGCTGTGCCTCATCGACGACGACCTCAACGAGCGTCGCATCGAGCTGACGGAGCGGACGTTCGGCGTCTGGCACGGGCTGGTGCCGGGCGTGACACCCGGGCAGAAGTACGGCTTCCGCATCCATGGCCCGTACGAGCCCAAGACCGGCCTGCGCTGCAACCCCCACAAGCTCCTCGTCGACCCGTACGCCCGGCGCATCAGCGGCACCCTGACCGACCTGGACGCCGCGCTGGGCTATGCCGACGACCCCGAAGGCGTCGAGCCCTCGACGGTCGACTCACTCGGCTCGGTGCCGCTGAGCGTCGTGACGAGCCCCGGCGGACCCGACACCGGGGTCAAGCCCGAGATCCCGTTCGAGGAGACCGTGATCTACGAGGTCCACGTCAAGGGCTTCACGCAGCAGCACCCCGGCGTGCCCGAGCCGCTGCGCGGGACCTATCTCGGCCTCGCGCACCCCGCCGCGATCGAGCACCTCGTACGCCTCGGCGTCACGAGCGTCGAGCTGCTGCCGGTGCAGACGTTCTGCGACGAGCCGTCGCTCGTACGCGCAGGACGGCACAACTACTGGGGCTACTCGCCGCTCGGGTTCTTCGCCCCGCACGCGGGCTATGCGAGTGAGCCGGGCCGTGAGGTCGAGGAGTTCCGCACCATGGTGGCCGCGCTGCATGCCGCCAACATCGAGGTCATCGTCGACGTCGTCTACAACCACACGTGCGAGGGCGGGCCCGACGGGCCGACGCTGAGCTTCCGCGGCTACGAGGCGCCGGCCTACTACCTGCACGACGAGGACGGCCACATGGCCGACATCACCGGGTGTGGCAACACGCTCGAGTCCAGCTCGCCGACGGTGGTCCGTATGGTCACCGACTCGCTGCGCTACTGGGCGACCGACCTCGGCGTCGACGGGTTCCGCTTCGACCTCGCGAGCACGCTGGGCCGTCCCAACGGCGGCAAGTTCGACCGCGACTCGACGCTGCTCACGGCGATCGCCTCCGACCCAATCCTGTCGCGCTGCAAGCTGATCGCCGAGCCGTGGGACGCCACCGGCGAGGGCTACAAAGTCGGCGACTTCGGCGCCCAGTGGGCCGAGTGGAACGGCATCTACCGCGACACGGTCCGCGACTTCTGGCGCGGCGCCGCCGGGGGAGTCGATGACCTGGCCTACCGCCTCACCGGCTCCTCCGACCTCTACGACCACACCCTGCGCCGGCCGTGGCAGTCGATCAACTTCATCAACGCGCACGACGGCTTCACGCTCCGCGACCTGGTCTCGTACGACGGCAAGCACAACGAGGCCAACGGCGAGGACAACCGCGACGGCACCAACGACAACCGCTCGTGGAACCACGGCGTCGAGGGCGAGACCGACGACCCCGCGATCCGCGCGCTGCGCCAGCAGCAGGCCCGCAACCTGTTCGCGACCCTGATGCTGTCGACCGGCACGCCGATGTTCGTCGCCGGCGACGAGCGCTGGCGCACCCAGGGCGGCAACAACAACGCGTACTGCCTCGACGACCCGACCTCGTGGGTCGACTGGACGGAGACCGACGAGGCGGAGTCGATGCTGGCGTTCGCCCGCCGCGTCGTGCACCTGCGCGCCAACAGCCCTGCGCTGCGGCAGCCGGAGTTCTTCGACGGTCGCACCACGCCGACCGGTCGCCCCGACCTCATCTGGCTTCGCCCCGACGGCCGCGAGCTCGAGGAGGCCGACTGGGAGGACGACGACCGGCACACCCTCGGCATGTGGATCGACGGCTCCAACAGCCAGTCCCGTACGCGCGAAGGCGAGCTGCTCGCGGATCATTCCTGGCTGCTGCTGATGCACGCGGGCGCCGACCCGATCGACGTCGTGCTGCCCGGCGTGGAGTTCGGCGAGACGTTCGAGCCAACGCTCGACACCACTGCGGCTGACGGTGGACCGGCGTCGACCGAGCCGCTGTCGGCCGGCAGCTCGCTGACCCTGCCCAGCCGCTCCCTGCTGCTCCTGAAAGCACCCCGCGAGCTCAACGCTAGTTGACGACCAGTCTGACGTCGTAGCGTCTTGCCATGACTGAGCAGACATCTTCTGAGACCGGCCCCATCGTCCAGCTGCGACTCGTCGTGGAGGCGGATGACTACGAGCAGGCCGTGCAGTTCTATCGCGACGTGCTGGGCCTCAAGGAGCAAGAGGCGTTCGAGGCTGAAGGTGAGGGCGCCAAGGTGACGATCCTCCACGCGGGCTACGCGACGCTCGAGATCGCCAACCCGGCGCAGCGGCGGATGATCGACGAGGTCGAGGTCGGACACCCGACGACGCCGCGGCTGCGGGTCGCGTTCGAGGTGCCGGACGCGGAGGAGCGTACGCAGAAGCTGGTCGACGCTGGTGCCTCACTCGTCGCCCCGCCGACCGAGACCCCGTGGCAGTCGCTCAACTCGCGGCTCGACGCGCCGGCGGGCCTGCACATCACGCTGTTCCAGGAGCTCATGACGCTGGAGGAGCGTACGAAGCTCGAAGGCTTCGGCACCGACGCCGACCGCCACAGCGACTGAGCAGGACTGGTTTCGAGGCTTCGGCCGCGGGCGGCCTCCTCAGGGGCCGTGAGGGCAGGGCCCCGTTTCGCCGGAATGCGCTTGGGTAGGTCCACCCAGTAGGTTCGAAGGGGACTGCACCGCACTCGACGTACGAGGGAGCACTGCATGACGGGTCGACTCGGAATTGACGATGTCAGACCTGTGTCCGGAGACGGCACCCATCCCTCCAAGGCCGTGGCCGGCGAGCACGTGCCGGTCACCGCCACCGTGTGGCGCGAGGGCCACGACGCCGTCGGCGCGACCGTCGTCTGGCGCGGCCCGGGGGAGCGCCGCGAGCGCGAGACCCGCATGCACGAGACGGGCAAGGACACCGACCTCTTCACCGCCACGATCGTCCCCGACGCCACCGGCCTCTGGACGTTCCGCGTCGACGCTTGGGGCGATCCGTGGGCGACGGTGCTCCACGCGATCGAGGTGAAGCTCGCCGCCGGCCAGACCGCGGCCGAGCTCGCCAACGACCTCGAGCTGGCCGCCCGCCTGCTCGACGAGGTGGCCGGCCGCAAGGAGCGCAAGGCACACCGCCCGGCGCTCGAGGGCGCCGCGACCGCTCTGCGCGCCGACAAGCTGCCGCTGGGCGCTCGGACGGGCCCGGCGCTGTCAGCCGACATCCGCGGGATCATGCACGACTTCCCCGTGCGCCAGGTCGTCACGAAGGGCCCGGTCCGCACAATCTGGGTCGACCGTCAGCGCGCTGCGTACGGCTCCTGGTACGAGTTCTTCCCCCGCTCGACCGGCGGCACCGACAAGAAGGGCCGGCCGGTCCACGGCACGTTCGCCACTGCCGCCAAAGAGCTCGACCGCGTCGCCGACATGGGCTTCGACGTCGTCTACCTGCCGCCGATCCACCCGATCGGCCGGGTCAACCGCAAGGGTCCCAACAACTCCCTGACGCCGGGCAAGACCGATCCCGGCTCGCCGTGGGCCATCGGCGCCAAGGAGGGCGGCCACGACGCGATCCATCCCGAGCTCGGCAGCGACAAGGACTTCGCCGCGTTCGTGCAGCGCGCCAACGACCTCGGCATGGAGGTCGCCCTCGACCTCGCACTGCAGGTCGCACCCGATCATCCCTGGGTCAAGAAGCACCCCGAGTTCTTCACGACGCTGCCCGACGGCACGATCGCGTACGCCGAGAACCCGCCGAAGAAGTACCAGGACATCTACCCCCTCAACTTCGACAACGATCGCGACGCGATCTATGCCGAGATGCTGCGTGTGACGCTGCACTGGGTCGAGCGCGGCATCCGCATCTTCCGCGTCGACAACCCCCACACCAAGCCGCCGGACTTCTGGGCGTGGCTCATCGCGCAGGTCAAGGCCGAGCACCCTGACGTGCTGTTCCTCGCCGAGGCGTTCACCCGCCCGGCGCGGCTGTGGGGGCTGGCCAGGCTCGGCTTCACGCAGAGCTACACCTACTTCACCTGGCGCACGACCAAGCAGGAGCTGACCGAGTTCGCCGAGGATCACCGCGACCAGTGGGACATCGGCCGGCCCAACCTGTTCGTCAACACCCCCGACATCCTGCCCGAGCACCTGCAGATCGGCGGCCCGAGCATGTTCGCGATCCGGGCCGCCCTCGCCGCGACGCTCGCGCCGACGTGGGGCGTCTACTCCGGCTTCGAGCTCTACGAGCACAAGGCGGTCAAGCCCGGCAGCGAGGAGTATCTCGACTCCGAGAAGTACGAGCTGCGCCCCCGCGACTTCGACAAGGCGCTCGCGGACGGCGAGTCCCTGCAGCCGTGGCTGACCCGGCTCAACGAGATCCGCCGTGCGCACCCAGCCCTGCAGCAGATGCGCACGCTCCACTTCCATCACATCGACCACGACGCGCTGATGGTCTACTCCAAGCAGGACCCGGCCACCGGCGACACGGTCCTGGTCGTGGTCTCCCTCGACCCGCACGAGTCTCGCGAGGGCACGATGTGGCTCGACCTCCCCGCGCTCGGCTTCGCCCCCGGCGACCGGCTGATCGCGCACGACGAGGTCACCGGGGAGACCTACGACTGGGGCGAGTCCAACTACGTACGCCTCGACCCGTTGCGAGCCGTCGCCCACATCGTGACCCTGACCAGGCGTACGGACGCCGACGCCGACGACACGACCCTGAATGCCTGACCAAGGAGTGACGCGCATGCCGCAGGACACCGCCCCCGACGCCGGCCTTGTGGGGTTGGAGGAGACGCCGCACACCGGAGAGGCGATCGCCGAGGACGGCACGCTCGTCGAGCCGCAGGCCGACGACTTCGGCCACGCCGAACAGGCCACGAGCGACCCCGAGTGGTTCAAGCGTGCCGTGTTCTACGAGGTGCTCGTCCGCGCGTTCTCCGACTCCAACGGCGACGGCACCGGCGACCTGCGAGGACTCGCCGACAAGCTCGACTACCTCCAGTGGCTCGGCGTCGACTGCCTGTGGCTGCCACCGTTCTACGCCTCGCCGCTGCGCGACGGCGGCTACGACATCAGCGACTTTCGCGCCGTGCTGCCCGAGTTCGGCACGGTCGAGGACTTCGTCCACCTCCTTGAGGAGGCGCACAAGCGCGACATCCGCGTCATCACCGACCTCGTCCTCAACCACACCTCCGACGCGCACCCGTGGTTCCAGCAGTCCCGCAACGATCCCGACGGGCCCTACGGCGACTACTACGTGTGGGGCGACGACGACCAGCGCTACGCCGACGCGCGCATCATCTTCGTCGACACCGAGACGTCCAACTGGACCTACGACCCCGTGCGCGGCCAGTTCTACTGGCACCGCTTCTTCAGCCACCAGCCCGACCTCAACTTCGAGAACGAAGAGGTCCAGGAGGCGATGCTCGACGTCCTGCGCTTCTGGCTCGACCTCGGCATCGACGGCTTCCGGCTCGACGCCGTGCCCTACCTGTTCGAGGAGGAGGGCACCAACTGCGAGAACCTCCCGCGTACGCACGAATACCTTCGCAAGTGCCGCGAGACCGTCGACCGGGAGTATCCCGGCCGCATCCTGCTCGCCGAGGCCAACCAGTGGCCGTCCGACGTGGTCGAGTACTTCGGCGATCCCAAGGTCGGCGGCGACGAGTGCCACATGGCGTTCCACTTCCCGCTCATGCCGCGCATCTTCATGGCCGTACGCCGGGAGTCGCGGTTCCCGATCTCGGAGATCCTGGCCCAGACGCCGGAGATCCCGTCGGGCACCCAGTGGGGCATCTTCCTGCGCAACCACGACGAGCTGACGCTCGAGATGGTGACCGACGACGAGCGCGACTACATGTATCGCGAGTACGCCAGCGATCCGCGCATGAAGGCCAACATCGGCATCCGCCGGAGGCTCGCGCCCCTGCTCGACAACGACCGCAACCAGCTCGAGCTGTTCACCGCGATGCTGCTCAGCCTGCCGGGATCGCCCGTCCTCTACTACGGCGATGAGATCGGGATGGGCGACAACATCTGGCTCGGCGACCGAGATGCCGTACGTACGCCGATGCAGTGGTCGCCCGACCGCAACGCCGGCTTCTCCAGGTCGGATCCCGGCCGCATCTACCTCCCGCCGATCATGGACCCGACCTACGGCTACGAGGCGATCAACGTCGAGGCGCAGCAGAGCAACGCGATGTCGCTGCTCAACTGGACCCGCCGCATGATCGAGGTGCGCAAGCAGCACAACGCGTTCGCCGAGGGGGAGTTCGTCGACCTCGGCGGCTCGAACCCGAGCGTGCTGGCCTACAAGCGGGTCTGGGAACGGCCCGACGGCGAGAAGGACGTGGTCCTCTGCGTCAACAACCTCTCGAGGTTCCCGCAGCCCGTCGAGCTGGATCTGTCCGAGCACCTGACCTACACGCCGGTCGAGCTGACCGGCAGCGTGCGCTTCCCGCGCATCGGCGAGCTGCCCTATCTGCTGACCCTGCCGGGCCACGGCTTCTACTGGTTCCAGCTGTCCGAGCTCGGCGACGAGGGCGAGAGGAGGAGCCAGGCATGAGTGGACCCGTTGAGGCCAACGAAGCGGTGACGTCACGCGACGAGCTCGTCGAGCACCTCGCCGCCGCGCTGCCCGAGTGGCTGCCGACCCAGCGCTGGTTCGGCGGCAAGGATCGCGAGATCACGGCCGTACGCCCGGTGTCGTGGACGACGCTGCTCGACGGCGACCCGTTGCTCATCCACCTCATCGTCGAGGTCGAGCAGGGTGATCGCACCGAGCCCTACCAGCTCCTGATCGGCAGTCGGCAGAGCCAGGTGCCCGACGTTGCGGCCTCGGCATCGATCGGGCTCGAGAACGGGCTGACCTGCTACGAGGCCAGCGGCGATGCTGATCTCACGGCCTGCCTGCTCGAGCTGATCATCGCCGGTGAGCCGGTCGACGAGCTGCGGTTCGAGCGCGAGCCCGACGTCGAGCTGACCGCGGGGCTCCGTGCGCACCCCATCACGTCCGAGCAGAGCAACACCTCGCTGGTCTACGGCAACCAGTACATCCTCAAGCTGTTCCGCAAGCTCACGCCCGGGCTCAACAAGGACCTCATGTTGCACCGCGCGCTCCGCGACGTGGACTGCCAGCACATCGCCGACCCGCTCGGCTCGATCTCGGGTGAGCTCCACGGGGAGGAGCTGACGATCGGGATGCTGCAGCGCTTCATGCCCGACGCCGCCGACGGCTGGGTCATGGCCACCACGAGCGTCCGCGACTTCATGGCCGATCCGTCAGGGCTGCCGCCGGAGGAGCTCGGCGGCGACTTCGCCGGCGAGGCATACCGGCTCGGCAAGGCCGTTGCCACGGTGCACGCCGACCTCGCGACGGCGCTCGGCACCGAGCTCGCCGATTCCGCCGAGCTCGAACGCACGGTCGCCGCCATGACGGAACGGCTCGACCGGGTCACCGCCGAGCTGCCGGCGCTGGCCGACCACGGCCCCGGGCTCCGCGAGGCGTTCGGCAAGGTCGCGGCGCTCCAGGACCCAGTGTCGATGCAGTACGTCCACGGCGATCTGCACCTCGGACAGGTCCTGCGGACGATCAACGGCTGGCTGTTGCTCGACTTCGAGGGTGAGCCGGCCGCGACGCTCGCCGAACGCTCCGCGCTGCGATCGCCGCTGCGCGATGTCGCCGGCATGCTGCGCTCGTTCGACTACGCCGCCCAGCAGCTGCTGGTCGGCCAGCCCGAGGACGCCGAACGCACCGCCCGCGCCATGCAGTGGGCGCGGCGCAACCGTGCCGCGTTCTGCGACGGCTATGCCCACGTCGCCGAGCACGACCCGCGCGACAGCGCGGACCTGCTGCGAGCCCTCGAGCTCGACAAGGCGGTCTACGAGGTCTCCTACGAGCACGCCAACCGGCCAGACTGGCTCACCGTGCCGCTGGCGTCAATCGACCGGATCATGACCGAAGGTGAGTGAGATGAGCGAGCGCCAGCGAGCGAACAACGGGAATGATGACGCACAGACACACGACTGGCCCGCAGCTGTGGGCGAGCTCGACCTGCACCTCATCAGCGAGGGCCGGCACGAGCGCCTGTGGGAGGTGCTCGGCGCCCACGTGCGTACGTACGTGGGCGCCGAGGGGCCGGTCGAAGGCACCTCGTTCGCCGTCTGGGCGCCCAACGCACAGGCCGTGCAGCTCGCGGGTGACTTCAACTTCTGGGACAGCGGCAACCACTCGATGCGCTCGCTCGGCGATGCCGGCGTGTGGGACCTGTTCGTCCCCGGCATCGGCATCGGCACGCACTACAAGTTCCGCATCCTCGGCCCTGACGGTCAGTGGCACGAGAAGGCCGACCCCATGGCATTCCGCGCCGAGGTGCCACCCGCCACGGCGTCGGTCGTGACGACTCCGCAGCACACCTGGACGGACGACTCGTGGGTCGCCAAGCGCAACTCCACGTCATGGCTCGAGGCGCCGATGAGCATCTACGAGGTGCACCTCGGCTCATGGCGACCCGGGCTCAGCTATCGCGAGCTCGCCGACGAGCTGGCCGATTACCTCACCGAGACCGGGTTCACCCACGTCCAGCTCATGCCCGTCGCCGAGCACCCTTTCGGCGGCTCGTGGGGCTACCAGGTCACCTCCTACTACGCACCGACCTCGCGCTTCGGCTCGCCCGACGACTTCCGCTGGTTCGTCGACGAGATGCACCAGCGCGGTTTCGGCGTCATCGTCGACTGGGTCCCGGCGCACTTCCCCCGCGACGAGTGGGCGCTGGCACGCTTCGACGGCACACCTCTCTATGAGCACCCGGATCCGCGCCGCGGCGAGCAGCCGGACTGGGGCACGTACGTGTTCGACTTCGGCCGGCCCGAGGTCCGCAACTTCCTGGTCGCCAACGCACTGTTCTGGCTCGAGGAGTTCCACCTCGACGGCTTGCGCGTCGATGCCGTCGCATCGATGCTCTACCTCGACTACTCCCGCAAGGACGGTCAGTGGGTCGCCAACCAGCACGGCGGCCGCGAGAACCTCGAGGCGGTCCAGCTGCTGCAGGAGCTCAACGCGACGGTCTACAAGCACCACCCCGGCGTGGTCATGGTCGCCGAGGAGTCGACCGCGTGGCCGGGCGTCAGCAGTCCCACCGACAGCGGCGGTCTCGGCTTCGGCTTCAAGTGGAACATGGGTTGGATGCACGACACGCTCGACTACCTCGGCCACGAGCCGATCCACCGGTCGTACCACCACGGCGAGATGACGTTCGCGATCGACTACGCCTGGACCGAGAACTTCATCCTGCCGCTGTCGCACGACGAGGTCGTCCACGGCAAGGGATCGCTGTGGCAGCGCATGCCCGGCGACGACTGGAACAAGGCCGCCGGCGTACGTTCGCTGCTGGCCTTCATGTGGGCGCACCCGGGCAAGCAGATGCTGTTCATGGGCGGTGAGTTCGGCCAGGAGGGGGAGTGGGCCGAGTCCCGCTCGCTGGAGTGGCACGAGCTGGACCAGCCGCTGCACTCCGGCATCCTGCACCTGGTCAGCGACCTCAACACCTATTACAAGGGCGCGCCGGCGCTCTACTCGGCCGACTGTCGCCCCGAGGGCTTCCAGTGGATCGACGCCAGCGACGTCGCCGGCAACGTCATCTGCTTCCTGCGGATCGGCTCGGACGGCTCGACGCTCGCTTGTGTCGCCAACTTCTCCGGCTCGCCGCACCACGACTATCGAGTCGGGCTGCCCTCGGCCGGCACGTGGCGCGAGGTCATCAACACCGACAGTGAGGTCTACGGCGGTTCGGGCGTCGGCAATCTCGGTACGGTCGAGGCGATCGCCGAGCCCTGGCACGGCCAACCCGCCTCCGCGCTGCTCCAGCTGCCGCCTGCCGGCGTGCTCTGGCTCGCCCCGGCCTGACACGATCAGCCGCCAGCACATGACTTTCGACCGGTGCTGGTCGTTGATCCTGCAGTGACTCGATCGAGGCGCGAATTCGGCAAGTCCGACGCGTCTCGCCGCGTCGCCGGAAGCAATGTGACACACGGTACGCATGGGGCATACTGAGCACGAAGTGCCACCCAGCGGTGTAGATGAAAGGGAGTCATGACCGACTCAGAGTCCAACCAGCCGGTCGAGCGTCGGCGCGCCGACCCGTTGCAGGTCGCGGCCGACATGCTCGCGGACGAGGACGCGGAGAACACTCCCGCGCCGCGCCGGGACTCCGGTGCGAGCAAGGACGACTCAGCTCACCGAACCAGCCCCGACGACGTTCTGTCGCAGGCCGCCGCCAGCATCGACGAGAACACGACGTCCGAGGGCGACGACGATGACAGCCCGCGTGCCCGCAGGGCAGCCGCACGTGCTGCGCGTCAGGCCGCGGCCGACAAGCGCAAGGCCGAGCGTGCTGCTGCCAAGGCGTTCGCAGCCTCCAAGCGTCATGCCGTACGCCGCGACGAACCGCAGGCTGAATCGGCTCCGCAGGAGAAGACTCTCGCCGAGAAGCTCGACGCCGCACGTCAGGCCGTGTCGACGCCTCCCGACCAGGTCGACAACGAGACCGAGCGCACCGCGGCGTTCGACGCGGTGACCGAGAGCCCTGCCCAGGAAGCGCCCGTGGCCGAGCAGGCCGAGCCGGCGCAGGTCGAAGCGCCGGCCGAGACGACCGTTGAGCGGCCCGCCGCCGACGACACCGTGCACGGCTCGCCGTTCTCCGGCCTCGGTGGAGCGCAGACGGCAGGAGAGCTTACGGGCGACGAGACCCCACAGCCCGAGCAGCCCCAGGTCGTCGAGGAGCCCGTCGTCGAGACGATCGAGAACGAAGCCCCCGCAGCGCCGGTCGAGGAGCCCCGGCCCGTCGAAGAGACCCAGCCCGTCGAGGAGCCAGCGCCCGTCGAAGAGACCCAGCCCGTCGAGGAGCCGGCAGCCGTCGAGACTCCTCAAGCGGCGCCAGCGCCCGCCCAGGCCACGTTCGCGGAGAAGCTTGCTGCGGCCAGCGCCGCTGCACAGCAGCGGGTTGCACAGGCCCGCGCTGAGGCTGCGCGCCTGATGGAGGAGGCGGCTCGAGAGCGCGCCGAGGTCTCCGCACGACTGCAGTCCGACGAAGCCGCCCAGCGCGAGATCGCGGCACAGAAGCTCAAGGCCGCCGAGCAGGCTGCTGCCGAGCGCGTCAGCGCCGCCCAGCAGGAGGCCGACCGCGTCACCGCCGAGATCGAGCGCGAGCGCGCTGCCGCAGCGGCCAAGATCGCCGAGCTCCAGAAGGCCGCCGACGAGCGGGTCGCGGCTGCCAAGGCCGAGGCCGAGCGCCAGGCGCAGCAGCGCATCCAGCAGGCCAACGCCGAGGCACTCCGCCTCGCCGAAGAGGCCGAGGCCGAAGCCAAGCGCGTCGCCGAGCGGCGCCTCGCCGAGTCCGAGCTGGCCGCCGAGGAGGCTGCCAACCGCCGCCTCCAGGCTGCCGAGCAGGACGCGCAGCGTCGCATCGAGGCCGCTCGTGCCGAGGCGGAGAACGTCGCCGCCCAGGCTGCCGCCGACCGTGAGGCTGCCCTGACGCAGCTCGCCAAGGAGCGCGAGGCCGCCGACGCCCGCCTCGTCGAGGTCAAGGCCGAGGCCGAGCGCATCGTCGCGGAGGCAGACCGTACGTCCGCCAGCCACGTCGCCGCGGCCCAGGCCGAGGCCGAGAAGGTCGCACAGCAGGCTGCCGCCGACCGCGAGGCCGCCCTCGCTCAACTCGCCAAGGAGCGCGAGGAGGCCGACGCCCGTCTGGCCGAGGTCAAGGCTGAGGCGGAGCGCACGGTCCGGGAGGCTGAGGAGTCCGCAGGCTCGCACGTCGCGGCCGCCAAGGCAGAGGCAGAGAAATACGCCCAGGAGACCGCCGCCGAGCGCGTCGCCATCGCCGTACGCGTGTCCGATGCGGAGCGTGCCGCCGAGGAGAAGCTCGTCGCCGCCAAGGTGCAAGCCGATCGCCTGGCCGCCGAGGCCGCACAGCGCCACGCCGAAGCCGCTGCCGAGCTCGCCCGTGAGCGTGACGAGGCCAAGGCCCTCGTCGAGCGCGCCAACGAAGAGGCCGACAAGCTGGCCAAGGAGGCCGAGGCAGAACGCGCTGAGGCCGCGGCGAAGCTCGCCGAGGCAGAGCGCATGGCGGCCGAGAAGATCCGCGCGGCCCAGGCTGAGGCCGAGCGGGTCGCTGCCGAGGCCAACGAGGCCGCTCGGCAGGCCAGCGATGCTCGTGAGAAGGCCGAGCGCAAGCTCGCCGAGGACGTCGAGGCGGCTCGCCTCGATGCCGAGCGCAAGGTGGCCCAGGCCGAGAAGGATGCCGCCGAACGGATCGCCCAGGCACAGGCCGAGGCCCGCCGCCTCGCGGAGAAGTCTGAGCAGGACGCGCGCGAGCGTGTCGCTGCTGCGCAGGCCGAGGCCGAGCGGGTCACGGTCCAGTCCAAGCGCGACGCGCAGGAACGCCTGAGCCAGGCCGTCGCTGCGGCACGCTCCGCAGCGGAGGAGAAGCTGCAGGAGGCCGAGCGCACGGCTCTGGAGTGGGTCGCTGCCGCTGAGGCCGAGGCCGAACGGGTCGCGCAGGAACACATCGTGATGGCCAACCACTCGTCGGCATCCACACCCCTGACGGCACCTGAGCCACTGGTTGACGAGTACGTCGACGAGGCACCCGACGCTGACACCGATGAACATTCGCCCGAGGAGGTGAATGACGACTCCGGGCAGGTCGCCCCCAAGATCAAAAAAAGGGTCGTCCGACGCAAGTGAGGTCCTGACTGCCGGTTCCATCGCCGCTGATCTCGTCGACGACGACACGTCTGACGAGATCACCTCGGGTACGTCCGGGGTTTCGGCGACGTTCGACCTGCCCCAGGCGATCAACCGGGTCGAGCCGATCGAGGACCCTCCGGCACGGGAGATCGCTGCTCCGGAGCCCGAGCCTGCTCCCAGCCGGAGCGAGCTCAAGGCTGCCCGGCGTGAGGAGCGCGCGGAAGCCAAGGCCGCTCGCCGCCGTGAGCACGAGGAAGCTGTTCAGGCCAAGGTCGAGGCCAAGCGTCAGGCACGCGAGGAACGCGAGCAGGCGAAGCAACGCGAGCACGAGGAACGCGAGCAGGCGAAGCAGCGCGAACGCGAGGAACGCGAGCAGGCGAAGCAGCGCGAACGCGAGGAACGCGAGCAGGCGAAGCAGGCCGAGCGTGAGCAGGCCGAGCAACGGGCCCACGAGGAGCGTGAGCAGGCCGAGCAACGGGCCCACGAGGAGCGTGAGCAGGCCGAGCAACGGGCCCGCGAGGAACGCGAGCAGGCCGAGCGACAGGCTGCCGCCGCTCGCGAGCAGGAGGCCGCCGATCAGGCTGCTCGTGAGCAGGAAGCCGCCGACGAGGCCGCCCGCGAGCAGGAAGCGGCCGAGTCCGATGAGTCCCAGGACGTTGCGGAGCCCGTCGTCACCGAGGCTGAGCCGCTGGTCGAGCCTGAGCCGCAACCCGTCGCTCCCACCCAGGCGACCATCGGGCTGACCAAGCGACTCGAGGCCGAGCGGCTGAGGCTCGCCGCCGAGCGGGAGAAGCGCGAGGCCGAGGAGCAGGCACGCGTCGAGCAGGAAAAGGCAGACGCCGCTGCGGAGGAGGCGAAGCTCGCCGCTCGCCGCGAGCGTGACGAGGCCAAGTCGGCCTCTCGCCAGGCGCGCGTCGACGCCAAGCTCGAGCGCAAGCGCGCCAAGGAGGCCCGACTCGACGCCAAGCACGCGGCACGCCAGCAACGCAACGAGGACCGCGAGCGGGCCGCCGCAGCCAAGATCCAGGCGCGTGCCGAGGCCGCCGCGGCGAAGGCAGCCGAGCGCGTCGACACGCGTACCGCTGAGATGGAGGCCCCCGAGATCACCCAGCCGGCTGTGGCCGCCGAGGCCGAGATGCCGGCAGCCGCGCTCCGGGACATCGAGGTCGAGTCGGTCGAGACCGTCATCGACGCGCCCGACGAGCCGGGCCAGACTGCCCCCGACGTCGAGGCCGAACCGTCCACCGACGAGATGGCCGCCGCTGGTGACGCCAGGGCCGAGGTCAGGGAAGCCAAGCGCGCCGCGCGCCGCGAACGCAACGAAGCGAAGCAAGCCGCCCGTCAGGCACGCGTCGATGCCAAGGAGTCGGCCCGGCAGGAGCGCCTCGAAGCCAAGGACGCGCTGCGTCGCGAGAGGCAGGAAGCCGAGGACGCCGTACGCCGCGAGCGCGAGGAAGCCAAGGAAGCTGCGCGTCGCGAGCGTGAAGAGGCTGAGAAGGCCGAGCAGCTGGCTCGTGAGGACGCTGAGCGTCGTGAGCGCGAGGAGGCTGAGAAGGCCGAGCAGCTGGCTCGTGAGGACGCTGAGCGTCGTGAGCGCGAGGAGGCCGAGAAGGCCGCGCCGGTCGAGGAGCCTGAGCAGGCGGACGAAGATCTGCCAGAACAGGTCGAGGCTGAAGCTGCCGACGAGCCGTTGGACGCCGACGAACAGGTCGATGTCGACGAGTCCACCGACGAGCCGGTGGACGCGGACGAACAGGTCGACGACAGCGACGACGTCGAGGACGAGAAGCAGATCGCCGCTCGCGTGGCCGCTGAGGCCCGCGAGGCCCAGCGCCTCGAGCGCCAGCAGGCCAAGGAGGCCGCCCGCCGCGAGCGCGAGGAGTCCAAGGCCGCTGCCCGCGACGCCAAGGCCGCGCACCGCGCCGAGAAGAAGGCCGACCGCGTCGTCGAGGCGCCCCGTGAGCCCAAGGTCTCGTTCCTGGAGCGCCGCCGCAAGAAGGCGGCCGAACGCGATCCGAGCAAGGCTTCGGGCGGCCGCAACGTCATCGCGGTGCTCGCCGTGACGGTCGGGGCCCTGGGCCTGGTCTGTTCGCTCGTCCTGGCGATCGGCGCCTTCATGGCGGCGCTCGGCACGACGGACAGCAACAGTGCCTACGACACGCTTTCGTCACTGTGCGACACGCTCGTGGGGCCACTGCGGGACGTCTTCTCGTTCTCCGGCACCAACGCCGAGATGAAGGAGGCCGTGGTCTCCTGGGGCGGCGGTTCGATGATCTACGTGCTCGTCGGGATGTTCGCGCAGTCCTACCTGCGGTCCCGCATCGACGACGACTGAGCGCGGCGGGTGTGACCTAACCCATGCCCGTGACGTGTCGCCCGCATTGCTACCTCTAGGTAACATTCAGATGACGAAGGGCCGCCTCATTTCAGCGCCACAGGCGTGGGATGGTGGCTCTTGCACAGTCCAGAGACTGCCGTGACGGCTGTTCGGTCGTCGCGTCCCAGATTCACAGGAGGGTCCTCGTGACCAAAATCGTTGTCGCTGTGAAGTACGTTCCGGATGCCACGGCTGACCGGACCTTCAGCGCCGATAACACCGTCGACCGTGTTGGTGTTGATGGTTTGCTGTCCGAGCTTGATGAGTACGCGGTGGAGCAGGCGCTCCAGGTCGTCGAGGCCGGCGAGGGTGAGGTCACCGTCCTGACGGTGGGCCCCGAGCAGGCTTCCGATGCGGTGCGCAAGGCCCTGCAGATGGGCGCCGACGCGGGCGTGCACGTGCAGGACGACGCGATTCACGGTTCGGACGCGTTCGCGACGTCGCTGGTGCTGGCTGAGGCGATCAAGAAGCTCGACTACGACCTGGTGTTCTTCGGCATGGCGTCGACCGACGGTGGTCTGGGTGTCGTTCCGACCCTCGTCGCCGAGCGTCTGGGCCTGCCGGCAGTCACGTTCGCGTCGGAGGTCAGCGTTGACGGTGACACGGTCAAGATCCGCCGCGACGGCGATGTCGCCACGCAGGAGATCGAGGCGTCCGGCAAGGTCGTCGTCTCGGTGACGGACCAGTCCGGTGAGGCTCGTTATCCGTCGTTCAAGGGCATCATGGCCGCCAAGAAGAAGGACGTCCAGGAGTGGACGCTCGCCGATCTCGGCCTCGACGCCGGCTCGGTCGGCCTCGACAACGCGTGGACCAAGGTCGAGTCGTTCGAGCCCCGCCCGCCGCGCACTGCCGGTGAGATCGTCACGGACGAGGGAGACGGCGGCGCCAAGCTCGTCGAGTTCCTCGCCTCCAAGAAGTTCGTCTGAGAAGGGCACTGACACATGACTGAAGTACTCGTTCTGATCGACGCCCCTGACGGCAAGGTCACCAAGCCTTCGCTCGAGCTGCTCACGATCGCCCGCCGCATCGGCGAGCCGTCCGCGGTGGTCTTCGGGTCGGCCGACAACGCCACGCTCACCGAATACGGTGCGGAGAAGATCTACACGTACGACGACGCCGCCTACGCCGAGTTCCTGGTCGGCCCCAAGGCCGAGGCGCTCGCGCAGCTCGTCGCCGACAAGTCCCCGGCTGCCGTGCTCGTCGGCGCCAGCACCGAGGGCAAGGAGATCAGCGCCCGGGTGGCGCTCAAGACAGAGTCCGGCTGGATCAGCGACGCGGTCGACGTGCAGGCCGATGGTGGCACCATCACCACGACCCAGTCGGTGTTCGCCGGCAACTTCACCGTGAAGTCCAACGTGACCAAGGGCGCGCCGGTCATCACGGTCAAGCCCAACTCGACCGCTCCGGAGGCTGCACCGGCTGCAGGTGCTGTCGAAGCGGTCACGGCTGACATCTCCGACGCTGCCAAGACGGCCAAGATCACGTCGTCCAAGCCCAAGGAGGCTTCGGGTCGTCCGGAGCTGACCGAGGCCGCGATCGTGGTGTCGGGTGGACGTGGCACCGGTGG
This sequence comes from Aeromicrobium ginsengisoli, assembly GCF_004134905.2. Taxonomy (GTDB): domain Bacteria; phylum Actinomycetota; class Actinomycetes; order Propionibacteriales; family Nocardioidaceae; genus Aeromicrobium; species Aeromicrobium ginsengisoli. The sequence goes on from NZ_SDPQ02000002.1 coordinate 944,872, forward strand.
CGACTTCTCCGAGGTCGAGGCGTTCGCCGACTCGCTCGGTGCTGCTGTTGGGGCGTCCCGTGCGGCGGTCGACTCGGGTTGGTACCCGCACTCGTTCCAGGTCGGCCAGACCGGCAAGACCGTTTCGCCGCAGCTGTATGTCGCCAACGGCATCTCCGGTGCGATCCAGCACAGGGCCGGCATGCAGACGTCCAAGACGATCATCGCGGTCAACAAGGACGACGAGGCACCGATCTTCGAGCTCGTCGACTTCGGCGTCGTGGGCGACCTCAAGGCCGTCCTCCCGCAGGCCACCGAAGAGATCAAGAAGCGCAAGGGCTGACCACCAGATCAGCTCGACACGACGGCCGGCTCACCACGGTGAGCCGGCCGTCGGCGTTCGCGGCACGTACCAGCATGTGAAACGGCGGTCTGACCCGTGAGAACCAGCGTGGATGAGTCCGCAGGACTATTGACTTCACCGTGTCGGCCGCCGTCTACCTTTTGGTAACACTTTGATTAAGCAGCCCTGCAATGCTGTCCCGTGAGCCGGTCGCAGTGATAGTCATAGGGGGCGCGCGCCAGCGTGCACCAGACAATCACAGGAGGAATCCATGCGACTCTCTCGGCGTACCCGCCTTGCGGGTGTGGCGTTGATCGCGGCCGGCAGCCTTACCCTGGCGGCTTGTGGCGGCGGCAGCGACGACAAGAGCGAGGGCGGCGGTGGCAGCAAGTCCGTCATCACGGTCTACGGCACCAACCCCCAGAACCCGCTGATCCCGACCGCTACCAACGAGGTCGGTGGCGGAGACCCGATCGACAACCTCTTCTCCGGTCTGGTGGCCTACAACACCGACGGTTCGGTGACCAACGAGGTTGCCAAGTCCATCGAGCCCGACGCGGCCAAGAAGGTGTGGACCGTCACCCTCAAGGACGGCCAGAAGTTCACCGACGGCTCGGCCGTCACGGCTGAGTCGTTCGTCAAGGCGTGGAACTACGGCGCCAACCCGGACAACAAGCAGCTCAACAACTACTTCTTCTACCCGATCGAGGGCACCGACGACATCGGCAACACCGTCAAGGGTGCCAAGACGGTGTCGGGCCTCAAGGTCATCGACGACAAGAAATTCACGATCACGCTGAAGTCGGCGGAGTCGGACTTCCCGCTTCGTCTCGGCTACTCGGCCTACTTCCCGGTCCCAGACTCGGCCTACGACTCCGCGGGCAAGATCACCAAGGAGTACGGCGAGCACCCGATCGGCAACGGCCCCTACAAGCTCACGAAGTCGGGCTGGGAGCGCAACAAGCAGATCTCGCTTGAGCCGAACCCGGACTACCAGGGTGTCCACAAGCCGAAGAACGGCGGACTGATCTTCAAGTTCTACGCCGGTGGCGGCACGGACGCGGCTTACACCGACGTCCAGTCGGGCAACCTCGACGTCCTCGACCAGGTCCCGCCGAGCGCGCTGACCACGTTCGAGAGCGACGACAAGGTCAAGGCCTACAACGAGCCCGGCTCGAGCTTCTCCTCCCTGACGATCCCGGAGCGCCTTGCGCACTTCGGCAACGACGAGGAAGGCGACCTGCGTCGCGCGGCCATCTCCGAGGCGATCAACCGTCCCGAGATCACCGAGAAGATCTTCAACAACGCTCGTACGCCTGCCAGCGACTTCACGTCGCCGGTGCTCGACGGCTGGACCGACAAGGTTGCCGGCAACGAGGTGCTGAAGTTCAACGCCGAGGACGCCAAGGCCAAGTGGGCCGCGGCTGACAAGATCGCCAAGTGGGACGGCAAGTTCGTCGTCGCCTACAACAACGACGGTGCCGGCAACAAGGAGTTCACCGAGGCGATGACCAACCAGCTCAAGAACACGCTGGGGATCGACGCCGAGCCGAAGGTCTACGCGACGTTCGACGAGCTCCGCAAGGACGTCACCGACCGTACGATCAAGACCGCGTTCCGCACCGGTTGGCAGGCGGACTACCCGTCGATGCTCAACTACCTCGGACCGATCTACGCCACGGGCGCCGGCTCGAACGACGGCGACTACAGCAACAAGGACTTCGACAAGTTGATCCAGGAAGCCTCCGCTGCTGAAGGCGCTGCGCGTTACAAGCTCATCGGCGAGGCGCAGGCCATCTTGATGAAGGACCTGCCGGCCATCCCGCTGTGGTACCAGAACGCCACCGCAGTGACGGCCAAGGACCTCAAGGGGTTCGTGTTCAACTGGAAGCAGAAGCCGGACTACTACGCACTGACGAAGTAGTACCGCCGGTGTGACGGACGGAGGCGGCCCGCTGGGCTGCCTCCGTTCCGTCCGCCATGTCCAGGCCGGCACCAGCTGGCCCAACCCCCGGGTGTTGTGCTTTCGGAGTACCGTGAAGCCGGACCGCGTGGGTCCACGCTTCCACGACCTTCAGGAGATCAACCATGTGGTGGTACGTCGCCAAACGGTTGTTGCAAACCATCCCGGTGTTCATCGGCGCCGTGGCCATCCTCTTCCTCCTGTTGCAGTTGCGACAGGGCGACCCCGTACTCAACCTCGCCGGCAACAAACCGGTGTCGCAGGAAGTACGCAACGCGATCGCAGCGCAGTACCACCTGGACGATCCGTGGTACTCCCAGATGTTCTACTTCATCAAGGGTGCCTTGACCCTTGACTTCGGCAACACCTTCTCCGGTCAGCCCGTCATGGACCTGATCAAGGAGACGTTCCCCGTCACCGTGACGCTGGCCTTCATGGCCCTCCTGATCGACGCGATCCTCGGCATCACGATCGGTACGATCGCCGGCCTCAACCGCAACGGCTTCTTCGACTCGACCGCACTGGTCATCTCGCTGCTGCTCATCTCGATCCCGATCTTCGTGCTCGGCTTCGTGATGCAGTTGATCTTCGGTGTCAAGCTCGGCTGGACGTCTCCAACGGTGGGCGGTGACTGGACTGTGACCGACCTGATCCTGCCGGCCATCGTGCTGGCGATCGCCAACTTCGCCTATACGATCCGCCTGACGCGCACCTCGGTCGCCGAGAACCTCAGCGCCGACCACGTGCGAACCGCACGCGCCAAGGGCCTGTCCAACCGGGCTGTGGTGCGCAACCACGTGCTGCGCAACTCGCTGGTCCCGGTCGTCACCTACATCGGCATCAACCTCGGCTCGCTCATGGCCGGTGCCGTCATCACCGAGACAATTTTCAACGTGCCGGGCATCGGCAACGCCGCCTACCAGGCGATCCAGCAGGGACAGACAGCCACGGTCGTGGCCATCGTGACGTTCATGGTCATGGTCTACGTGCTGATGAGCCTGCTGGTCGACCTGATCTACGCCGTACTCGACCCGAGGATCCGCTATGCATGAGACCCAACCGGGGACCCGCCCTGGCCAGGAACGTTTTGTCGCGCCGGTCGACGAGACCCCGTTGCGCGAGATCGACGCCGTCGACATCGACGCCGTCCCCGCCAACCAGTGGAAAGAGGCGTGGAAGCGCCTGCGCGTCTCGATCCTGTTCTGGCTCTCGGTGGTGATCCTCGGTGTGATCGCGGCGATGATCTTCTTCCCGACGCTGTTCACCGACGTCAAGCCGACCACGGTGGACCTGGGCAAGAGCTTCGACCCGGCATCCGACGGACACCCGTTCGGCTACAACCAGCAGGGCTACGACGTCTGGTCGCGAACGGTCTACGGTGCCCGCGCCTCGGTCGCGGTCGGCTTCTTCACCACGATCTTGACGACGATCCTCGGTGTCGTGACCGGCGCCGTCGCCGGCTACTACGGCAAGTTCGCCGACACGATCATCTCGCGCCTGAGCGACATCTTCTTCTCGATCCCGCTGCTGCTGGCCTGCATCGTCACCGTCTCGGTCCTCAACAACCGGTTCCCTGATCGCGGCTTCTGGCTCTCCGTCCTCGTGGTCGTGCTGGCATTGGCGTTGTTCGCCTGGCCACAGATCACCCGGCAGATGCGTGGCGCGGTGCTCGAGACCAAGAACCTCGAGTTCGTCGACGCCGCCACCGCGATCGGTGCGTCCAGGATGAAGAACCTGTGGCGGCACATCGTCCCCAACGCCCTTGCACCCGTCATCGTGACGGCCACGATCTCGCTCGGCGTGTTCATCGTCGCCGAGACCTCGCTGTCGTTCCTGGGTCTCGGCCTGCCGCCCAGCGTCGCCTCGTGGGGCAACGACCTGTCGGCCGCCCAGTCGCAGGTCCGGTCGGGCCAGCACCTGAGGGTCATGTACGTCCCGGCGGCCGCTCTCGCGCTCACCGTCCTCGGCTTCATCCTGCTGGGTGAGGCCGTTCGAGAAGCACTCGACCCGAAGGCGAGGAAGAAGTGAAGGGCACCGAGCCTCTGCTCAAGGTCGAGAACCTCAGCGTCGGCTTCACCGCCGGCAAGCAGGTCCTCACGGCCGTCGACCAGGCCAACCTGACCATCTATCCCGGCCAGACCATTGCGATCGTGGGGGAGTCCGGATCCGGCAAGTCCACGCTGGCGCACGCGGTCATCGGCCTGCTGCCCGGCACCGGCAGGGTCCTGGGTGGCGAGATCCAATTCGAGGGCACAGACATCAGTCGCTCCTCGCGCAGCAAGATCCTGGCGCTGCGCGGATCCGAGATCGGCCTAGTGCCGCAGGACCCGATGTCCAACCTCAACCCGTTGTGGAAGGTCGGCTTCCAGATCAAGGAAGCCCTCGTCGCCAACGGCGTTGCCAGCGGCCACGCGGCTGACAAGCGAGTCATCGAGCTGCTCGAGGAGGCCGGTCTGCCGGACGCCGAGCGCCGGGCTCGCCAGTATCCCCACGAGTTCTCCGGCGGCATGCGCCAACGTGCGCTCATCGCGATGGGCCTCGCCGCACGTCCGAAGCTCTTGATCGCCGACGAGCCCACCTCGGCGCTCGACGTGACGGTTCAGAAGCAGATCTTGGACCACCTCGACCAGCTGACCGACACGCTGGGCGTCGCCGTCATGCTGATCACCCACGATCTCGGCCTCGCCGCCGAACGGGCCGACCACCTCGTCGTGATGTATCGCGGCCGGATCGTCGAGTCCGGACCGGCGCGGGACATCCTGCAGAGCCCGGAACACCCCTACACCAAGCGTCTTGTCTCCAAGGCGCCTTCGCTGGCGTCGCAGCGGCTGTCGTCCGTACGGGCGAGGGCCGAGGTGCGTGAGCAGGCTGTGCAGACCGCCGCGGAGATCGCCGAAGAGGTGGCACAGAGCGACGCGGAGTTCGGCGAGGGGCGCAACGACATCATCGTGGCGGAGAACCTCACCAAGATCTTCAAGCTGCGCGGCGCCAAGCCGTGGCAGAAGGTCGACTTCGCGGCAGTGGACGACGTGTCGTTCAGCCTGCGTCGTGGCACCACGACCGCGATCGTGGGCGAGTCCGGATCGGGCAAGTCGACCGTCGCCCGCATGGTGCTCGACCTGCTCCCGCCGTCGTCGGGTCGCGTACTGTTCGACGGCCGCGACGTCAATGAGCTCAAGTCCAAGTCGGAACGGCTCAGGCTGCGCCGGCAGATGCAGCCGGTGTTCCAGAACCCGTACGCGTCGCTCGACCCGCTCTACTCGATCTACCAGTCGATCGAGGAGCCGCTTCGCACCCACGACGTGGGCACGAAGAAGGAGCGCGAGACGCGGGTGCGTGACCTGCTCGACAAGGTCTCGCTGCCGACCACCGTCATGTCCCGCTATCCGGGCGAGCTGTCCGGCGGCCAGCGGCAACGCGTCGCGATCGCCCGGGCCCTCGCGCTCGAGCCGGAGGTCGTGATCTGCGACGAGGCGGTCTCGGCGCTCGACGTCCTGGTCCAGGCGCAGATCCTCGAGCTGCTCAACGACCTGCAGGCCGAGCTCGGCCTGAGCTACCTGTTCATCACCCACGACCTCGCGGTCGTGCGGCAGATCGCCGACAACGTGATCGTGATGCAGGACGGCAAGGTCGTGGAGTCGGCGGCGGTCTCTGAGGTCTTCGACAACCCGCAGAAGGACTACACGCGCAAGCTGCTGGATGCCATCCCGGGTGCGTCGATCGAGCTCGGGGCCTGATTTCTGCTCTGATCCTGCGCCGCTTCTTGACTGCCTGCCGTACGCTGTCGTCTGGGAGCGGGCGCTAGCGAAGGGTCGGCATGAGGCGTTGGGTGCTCTCCTTGGCGATGGTTGCCGGCTGTCTGATGCTGCCGTCGGTCGCGGAGGCTGGCACCACCGGCACCGCTGACGTACAGCCGTCGTCGTCCTACGGGGCGCATGACGCCACGGGCCTGATCGTCTCGACCGACGGGTTGTTGCCCGAGGCGGTGCTGCGGCGGATCTCGTTGCTGCTGGGGCGCGATGTCGTCGGCCAGACACCGATGGGCGGCTCGGCCGTGGCGTTGCGCCTGGACCACACCCTGCCGGCGTCGAGCGTACGGCTGCTGAGCAAGCTCCTGAACCTCCTGCCCGGTGTCGCCCACGTCAGTCCCGACCTCGTGGCGACGAGCGACTCGGTGCCCAACGACTCGTACTTCCCGCAGCAGACCAACCTCTGGACGCCCGTGCCGGTGTCATCGGACTCCGGCGGCGAGGACCCGCCGGTCGGACCGGACTTCAGCATGGACGCGCCGACGATGTGGGACGCCACGCGGGGCAGCAAGTCGGTCGTCGTGGCACTCGTCGACGGCGGACTCGTCGCGCATCCCGACCTGGCGAAGCAGGCCGTGCCGGGCTACGACCTGATCGCCGACCCCCGCAACTCCAAGGACGGCGACGGCCGGGACCCGAATGCAGCAGATCCCGGCAACGCCTCCAACGGCAGGTACTGCGCCGCCCATCCCAGCACGTGGCACGGCACGCACGTGGCCGGCATTGTCGCGGCTCTGCGCAACAACGGCATCGGCATCTCCGGCATCGCGCCGGGTGTGGCCATCCAGCCCGTGCGGGTGGTGGGCCAGTGCGGCGCGACGATGTCGGACATCATCGCCGGCATCCGCTGGGCCTCCGGCGGGGACGTTCCCGGAGTCCCGCGCAACAAGACCCCGGCCGACGTCATCAACGTCTCGCTGTCGAGCAGCGTCACCGACCTGAAGTGCCCGGCGGCGTACCAGGACGTCATCGACGAGGCCCGGTCCCGCGGCGCGATCGTCGTCGTGTCGGCCGGCAACCAGAGCGAGTCGCTCCTCAACCGCACGCCGGCCAACTGCCAGGGCGTGCTGTCGGTGGGCGCCACCGACATCGACGGCAGCCTCACGTCGTACACGAACGCCGGGCGCACGATCGGCATCATGGCGCAAGGCGGCGAGGTCGGGCCGAACGAGGGCATCTGGTCGACCGTCGATGCCGGGACCGCCGGTCCGGTGCGGCCGACGTACGGACAGAACTCGGGCACCTCGATGGCAGCGCCGGCCGTGTCCGCCGCCGCAGCGCTGGTGCTCTCGCTGGGTCACTTCACGAATGACCAGGTCGTCCAGGTGCTCAAGGCGGCCGCGCTCAAGCCGCCGGAGTTCGACAGCTACTACACGTGCATCTCGCACGACCCCACGACCGGTGTGGAGCGGAACGTGTGCGGTGCCGGCATCCTCAACCTGGCGAGCATCCCGGCGCCGGTCGGGCACCCGGTCCTGCAGGGTGGCTCGACGGTCGGCAGCACCCTGTCGTTCACGCCGGGGCGGTGGAACGGTCATCCGGACTCGGTGACGTACCAGTGGCTGCGGGACGGGACGCCGATCGCCGGGGCCACCACGACGTCGTACGTGCTGGCGGGTGCCGACCTGGGTCGGACGCTGACGGTGCGGTCGACGGCGCACACGCAGGGCTATCCGGACTTCTCCGGACTCTCGGCCGCCAAGGCGGTGCCCAAGGCCACGGCATCGGTGACGCTGCGCCTGTCGGCGACCCGTGCGCGCGTCAACACGACTCGGCTGTACGCGTACGTGACCGTCACTGCGGCTCAGGGGCAGTCGCCGACCGGGAGCGTCGAGGCATACGTGGATGGTCGCCGGGTGGCGCTCGTGGCGCTGAGCTCGGGCCGTGCGCAGGTGCGGCTGCCGGTCTTCTCGACGACCGGGTCGCACAAGGTGCAGATGCGTTATGGCGGCAATTCCCGGGTGTCCTACAAGTGGTCGCCGTCGGTCTGGGTGAGTGTGTCGAAGTAGTCCCTGAGGCGGATTGACTCCTTCGAACACATGTTCGAAGATGAGTGAATGACCGTAGCTCCTGCCCCGACCCTGGACGAGCTGCGAGCCCGCGTCGACCAGATGCAGGGCCGCCCCGCAGCCCAGCCCGTCGCGACGCACCCCGCGTTCGCAGGGCTGCTGCAATTGCAGACCGGATCGAGCTATGCGGTCGACTCGGCGAGCCTCGCGATGGCGCTGATGGCGGGCCCCTCGGCCGATGGCGCGTGGTGCGGGGTCGTGGGGTCGGCGGAGTTCGGGCTCGAGGCGGCCGCTGCGGCCGGGGTCGAGCTGCGCCGGACGATCCTGGTGCCGGATCCGGGGGAGGCGTGGCTCGAGGTCACGGCTGCGCTGATCGACGTGCTGGGCGTCGTCGTGGTGGCCGCGCCCGCAGAGATCTCGGGCAAGGACGTCAGCCGCATCAGCGCCCGCCTGCGACAGCGCGGTGCCGTCCTCATCACCTACGGTGACTGGCCGCGGTGCGACGCCCGGCTGTCGTTGCGTGACGCCGAATGGGTCGGGCTGGGGCGCGGGCACGGGCACCTGCAGGGCCGCCGGGTCACGGTCGAGGTCCAGCGCGGCACGGCTCCGGTCCGCACGGGACAGCTGTGGCTGCCCGATCGCGCCCAGGTCATCCGTCGCGCCGAGCAGGAGCCGACCCAGCTGCGGAGCGTGAGCTAGGTGTCTCGCACGATGGTGCTGTGGGCGCCGGACTGGCCGATCGTCGCGGTCGAGAGCTCGGCCTCGACGCCTGCAGCGGTGCTCCACAAGGGTCATGTGCTGGCCTGCTCGCAGGCGGCGCGGGCCGAAGGCGTACGCCGGGGCATGCGGCGGCGCGATGCCCAGTCGCGGTGTCCGGGGCTGGCCCTGCACGACTACAACCCCGACGCCGATGCCCGGGCCTTCGAGACGGTGCTGACCGCGATCGAGGAGCTCAGCCCCGGCGTGGCGCCGCTGCGGCCCGGGCTCTGCGCGATCAATGTGCCGGCCCGGTTCTACGGCGGTGAGGCCGAGGCGGCGGCGGTCATCGCCGAGCGGCTCGTACGCCTGGGGGTGTGGGACGTCCGGGCCGGCATCGCCGACGGGCTCTTCGCCGCCGAGCAGGCCGCTCGCCGCGCGCTCGCCCAGGACAGCCTCGTCGTACCTCCCGGTGGGTCGGCGCAGTTCCTGCGGGACCTGCCCGTCGACGCCCTCGACGACGAGTCCATCGTGGGGTTGCTGCGCCGCATGGGGTTGCTGACCCTCGGCGACTTCGCCGCCTTGGCGCCCGCTGACGTGCACACCCGGTTCGGCACGCACGGCGAGCTGCTGCACCGCATGGCGCGCGGCCTCAATCCGCAGCCGATCAGCCGGCGACAGGTGCCGCCGGAGTTCGAGGCGACGTTGATGCTGGAGCCGCCGCTCGACCTGGCGGAGCAGATCGCGTTCAGCGTACGCACGACGGCCGAGAAGTTCGTCACCGATCTCGCGGGTCACGGGCTGGTGTGCACGACGGTCCTGATCGAGGTCGACACCGACGGTTCGCTGGCGACGTCCCGGCGGTGGATGCATCCGCGCTGGTTCGGCCCGACCGACCTGGTCGACCGGGTGCGTTGGCAGCTGTCGGTCGACGGGGTGATTCGGGCACCGGTCGATGCCGTACGCCTGATTCCCGAGGTCACCGAGCCGCTCGGCGACCACGCCGACAGCCTCTTCGGCGGTGGACCGGACGAACGGGTCGAGCGCGGGGTGGCGCGGGTGCAGAGCATCGTCGGGCACGAGGCGGTCGTGTCGGTCTCGGTGCAGGGCGGTCGCGGGCCGGCCGAGCGTCAGCTGCTCGCTCCGTGGGGGGAGCGACCCGTCGCCGCCCGGGCGGTGGGGCTGCCGTGGCCGGGCAGCCTGCCGCCTCCTGCGCCGGCGACGGTCTATCTCGAGCCGCAGCAGGCGATGGTCGTCGGTGCCGAGGGGCAGGCCATCGGGGTCACCGGGCGCGGCATGGTCACGGGGGAGCCGGCGCGGTTCCGGGCGGCCGCCGGTCAGGACTGGCAGCCCGTGGCGTCGTGGGCCGGACCGTGGCCGGTCGACGACCAGTGGTGGGACGAGGTCGCGGCCCGCCGCATCGCCCGGTTCCAGGTCGTCGGTGTCGACGGCAGTGCCTATCTCATGATCGTCGAGGGCGGCTCCTGGTGGACGGAGGCCCGCTATGACTGACGGGGGTTGCTGATGGGGTGGAACAACCCGGACGTCTCGTGGCGTGAGCTCGAACGGCGGTTGTCCGGCAGGCCCGAGCCGGACGGCGGTGACGCACCGGGCTGGTCGCGCAAGCGGGCCAAGACCCAGCCCAAGGAGCTCACGCGTCCCGACGGCCCCGTCGTGCCCTATGCCGAGCTGCACTGCCACAGCAACTTCAGCTTCCTCGACGGCGCCAGCGGTCCCGACCAGCTGGTCGAGGAAGCGATCGCCTTGGGCTTGCACGGCCTGGCGCTGACCGACCACGACGGGTTCTACGGTGCGCCGCGGTTCGCCGAGGAGGCGGTCAAGTACGAGGAGCTGGGCCTCAAGACGATCTTCGGCGCCGAGCTGTCCCTCGGGCTCAGCAAGCCGCAGAACGGCGCCGCCGACCCCGAGGGCAGCCACCTGTTGGTGCTCGCACGCGGGGTCGAGGGCTATCACCGGCTCGCCGCCGCCATGACCGACGCGCACTTCCGCGGCGACGAGAAGGGCCGGCCCGTCTATGACCTCGAGGAGCTCGCCGAGAGGGGCCGCGACCACTGGCTGATCCTCACCGGGTGCCGCAAGGGTCACGTACGCCAGAGGCTCGCGGCGGGCGGGCTCGACGAGGCGGCGACCGCGCTCGACCGGCTCACCGCGCTGTTCGGTCTCGACAACGTCGTCGTCGAGCTGATCGACCACGGCTTCCCCGCCGACAGCACGACCAACGACGCGCTCGCCGAGCTCGCCGCGATGCACGGCCTGCCGACGGTCGCGACCAACAACGTGCACTTCGCCCGGCCCGGCACCCGCCAGCTCGCGGCCGCGATGGCGGCAGTCCGGGCGCGTCGCAGCCTCACCGACATGGACGGCTGGCTGCCGGCCACGGGCGCGGCGCACCTGCGGTCCGGCGCCGAGATGATGGCTCTTTTTGCGAGATTCCCGGGGGCGGTCGAACGTACGGTCGCGATCGCCGACGAGCTGGCCTTCGACCTGCGCGCGGCGACGCCTCGGCTGCCTCACCGCGGCATCCCCGAGGGACATACCGCCATGAGCTATCTGCGTGAGCTCGCCGATCAGGGCATCCGCGATCGCTACGCCCACAACCCCGACGAGGCGCGCAGGCGCATCGACCGCGAGCTCCAGGTCATCGAGGAGAAGGACTTCCCGGGCTACTTCCTGATCGTCCGCGACATCGTCATGGAGGCCCGGCGTCGCAAGATCCTCTGCCAGGGCCGGGGCTCGTCGGCCAACTCCGCGCTCTGCTATGCCCTGGGCATCACGGCGGTCGACTCGATCTTCTACAACCTGCCGTTCGAGCGGTTCCTCGCCACGACACGCGAGGAGGAGCCCGACATCGATGTCGACTTCGACTCCGACCGGCGCGAGGAGATCATCCAGTGGGTCTACGAGACCTACGGCCGGCACAACGCCGCGCAGGTCGCCAACGTCATCAGCTATCGGCCACGCTCAGCCGTACGCGATGCGGCCAAGGCGCTCGGCTACTCGCCGGGCCAGCAGGATGCGTGGTCCAAGCAGATCGACGCGTGGAGCGCGATCTCGGCCGAGGACACGAACGACGTACCCCCACAGGTCGTCTCGCTGGCGCAGCAGCTGCTCGGCGGCCCGCGGCACCTGGGCATCCATTCGGGCGGCATGATCCTCGCCGAGCGGCCCATCGGTGAGGTCTGCCCCATTGAGCGGGGCCGCATGGACAACCGCACGGTGCTGCAGTGGGACAAGGACGCGTGCGAGTGGATGGGGCTGGTCAAGTTCGACCTGCTGGGCCTCGGCATGCTCGGCGCGCTCGACCACACGATGCGGATCGTCGCGGAGCACCTGGGCGAGGAGTGGGACCTCGCCTCGATGCCCAAGGAGGAGGCCGCGGTCTACGACATGTTGTGCCGGGCCGACTCGATCGGGGTGTTCCAGGTCGAGAGTCGCGCCCAGATCGGCACGCTGCCGCGGCTGCAGCCTCGGTCCTACTACGACCTCGCGATCGAGATCGCCTTGATCCGCCCCGGCCCGATCCAGGGTGGCGCGGTGCACCCCTACATCCGGCGGGCCACGGGCCGGGAGCCCGTCACGTACGCGCATCCGGCGCTCAAGGAGGTGCTCGAACGTACGCTCGGCGTCCCGCTGTTCCAGGAGCAGCTGATGCAGGTGGCGATCAAGCTTGGTGGGTGCACCGGCGACGAGGCCGACCTGCTGCGCCGGGCGATGGGCTCCAAACGCGGCATCGAGCGCATCGAGTCGTTGCGGCTCAAGCTCTACGAGGGCATGGCCGCCCACGGCATCACGGGGGAGGAGGCCGACACGATCTATCTCAAGATCCAGTCGTTCGCCAACTTCGGCTTCGCCGAGAGCCATGCGTTGAGCTTCGCGCTGCTGGTCTATGCCAGCTCGTGGCTCAAGCTGCACTATCCCGCGGCGTTCCTCGCGGCGCTGCTGCGCAACCAGCCGATGGGCTTCTACTCGCCGCAGTCGCTCGTGACCGATGCGCGCCACCACGGCGTCACGATCCTGCGGCCCGACATCATGCACTCGCAGGCGCAGGCCGACCTGGAGGTCATCGAGAGTGCCGAGGCGACCGGCCTCGACACCTGTCTCGAGCGCGAGCAGCCACCCGTCCCGACGTTCGTCCGCGGCACGCCGGACCCGACCCCCGAGCATCGTCGCGACGGGGGCTTCGCCGTACGTCTGGGGCTCGACGAGGTGCAAGGGGTGGGCCTCGATGTCGCCCGCCGCATCGTCGCCGAGCGCGACCGTCAGTCGTTCAAGGACATGGCCGATGTGTCGCGCCGGGCCGAGCTGACCGTCGCGCAGATGGAGTCGCTGGCCACGGCGGGGGCGTTCGACGGGTTCGGCCTGTCGCGCCGGCAGGCGCTGTGGAACGCCGGTTATGTCGAGAACCTCGATCAGCTCGAGGGCACCTCGGTCCAGTCGCCACCGCCGATGCTGCCGGGCATGTCCGAGGTCGAGGAGACCATGGCCGACCTCTGGGCGACCCGCATCTCGCCGGAGAAGCATCCCGTCGAGTTCCTCCGCCCGCTGCTGACGTCCGAGGGCATCCACTCCGTCGCCGGGCTGGCCGACGCCGAGTCGGGCCGCCGGGTCAGGGTCGCCGGCCTGATCACCCACCGGCAGCGTCCTGCGACGGCCGTGGGGGTGACGTTCCTCAACGTCGAGGACGAGACCGGGATGCTCAACGTCGTGTGCTCGCAGGCGCTGTGGAACCGCTATCGCCGGGTCGGCCGCAACTCAGCCGGCTTGATCATCCGCGGCAAGCTCGAACGCTTCGACGGCGTCACCAACCTTGTCGCCGACAAGCTCGAGCGCATCGAGACGGTCTATCCCGAGGCCGCCGCCGCGATCCCCGCCAAGCACCAAGGCCGCAACTTCCGCTGAGGCCCCTCTGCTCAGCCGGGGAGGAATGCGCGGACGGTGTCGATCGTGTCGGCCTCTGCCGGGGGCTTGTCGTCGCGATAGCGGATCACGCGGGCGAAGCGCAGGGCGACGCCACCGGGGTATCGGGTCGACCTTTGCACGCCGTCGAACGCGATCTCGACAACTTGCTCGGGCTGGACCGTGACGACATAGCCGTCGTCGCCCGTCTGCAGGTCGCGGAACCGCTCGGTCTGCCACGCGAGGATCTCGTCGGTCATGCCCTTGAACGTCTTTCCGAGCATGACGAACTGATCGCCGTCGCGAGCGCCGAGGTGGATGTTGGACAGCCAACCGCTGCGCCGGCCGGAACCACGCTCGACCGCCAGCACGACCAGGTCGAGCGTGTGGACGGGCTTGACCTTGACCCAGTTGGCACCCCGCCGACCAGCGGCATAGGTCGCTGTCAGGCTCTTGACGACCACGCCCTCGTGCCCGGACGCCAGCACCTGGGCGGCGAACGCCTCGGCCTCGGCCGGGTCGGCGGTGACGATGCGCCGGACGCGGTATGCCTCAGGGACCACGGACTCGAGCGCGGCGAGACGGTCAGCGGTCGGCGCGTCGACGAGGTCACGACCGTCGAGGTGGAGGACGTCGAAGAACGCAGGAGTCAGCACGACCTTGCCGGCCGCCGTCGTGCGGGACGCAGTCTCCTGGAACGGGCGGGGGCGGCCGTCGGGGCCGAGGGCGAGGACCTCGCCGTCGAGCACGACGTCGCGGCAGGGCAGCGTACGGGCGAGAGCGACGAGGTCGGGGTGGCGGTCGGTCACGTCGTCGAGGGATCGCGTGACCACGAGGACGTCATCGCCGCGACGATGCACCTGGACGCGAATGCCGTCGAGCTTGGTGTCGATCGCCACCTCACCGCCGCCGGCCTTGGCCATGGCCGCCTCGACGGTGGGGGCGGTCGAGGCCAGCATCGGCAGCACCGGCCGGCCCACCTCGAGCGTGAACAACGCAAGGGCATCCACACCCTCGGTCAGGGCGGCGACCGCGATGTCGATCGTGGAGCCGGCCATCATCGCGGCTCGTCGGACGGCCGCAACCGGTATGCCGCCGGCCAGGGCGAGTCCTTCCTGCACCAGCGAGTCGAGCGCACCCTGACGGACCTCGCCCGTGACGATGCCACGCAGCCACCGCTGCTCGTCAGCCGTGGCGCGGGCGAACAGGCTGCGCGTCGCATCGGCGCGAGCGACCTGCGAGCCTGCCCCGGCAAGTGCGGCGATGCGTTCGAACTCGGCGTCGACCTCCGCGACTTCGAGGGTGGCGGCTTCCGCCGGCTCGGGCAGGTCCTGCAGCGACCGCCAGCCCAGCCCCGTGCGGCGTGGGCGCAGAGCTCCCGCGAGATAGGACGTGACGACCGGGATGACGTCGACACCCTCATCGGCGGCCCGACCCAGCAGGTCGGCGATCGCGGCGGCCTTGGCCGTTCGTGAACGTGTGGCGGCGACGGCTGTGGACGTGGCGACGACGTCGGCAAGCAGCATGCACCCATCATCGGCGCCGCCACCGACACCGCAAGGCGACGTTCCGCTGAGGAGTCACTCCCATCGCACTGAGGAGTCACTCCGAGTGACTCCTCACGGCACCGTGAGTGACTCCTCACCGTACTTAGGGTTGACATGACTTTAAGGGGCGCACTACAGTGACCTTAGAGTCAACTCAACCTTAAGTACGACTGAGAGCCGGAAGGACCCAGCCCGTGACGATGCAGTCGGCGATCGACCAGCGGGTCTCCCTCGCGGTCTCGACCGTGATCTTCGCGCTCCGGCCGCACCCCGAGAGCGGACTCATGACGCTGTGGCTGCCCCTCGTGCGCCGCATCCGCGAGCCCTACGAGGGCCAGTGGGCCCTGCCCGGCGGACCGCTCGAGGCCGACGAGGACCTCGCGGCCAGCGCCCGCCACACCCTCGAACGTACGACCGGGCTCACCCCCAACTACCTCGAGCAGCTCTACGCCTTCGGCAGCCTCGACCGGTCGCCCGACGACCGGGTCGTGTCGATCGTCTACTGGGCGCTCGTGCAGCCCGACGAAGTCGCCCGCGCGGTCGACGGCGAGAACGTCGAGTGGTTCGTCGCCGACGAGCTGCCCCCGCTGGCGTTCGACCACACCGAGATCGTCGACTACGCCCTCGCCCGGCTGCGCGCCAAGATCACCTACACCCCGATCGCGCACGCGTTCCTGCCGCTCGAGTTCACCCTCGCCGAGCTGCGCGCGGTGCACGAAGCCGTCCTGCGTACGCATCTCGACCCGGCCAACTTCCGCCGTCAGGCGCTGGCCAGCAAGACCCTCGTCCCCACGGGCACCTGCCTGCAGGGCACGAGCCACCGACCACCGGCCCTGTTCCGTTTTGAGGCAGGACCCCCGTCACACGCCCCTGAGGAGCGCAGATGACCACCTCCATCAACGACCTGATTGTCGCGGCACCCGACACCAGCTGCGATGTCGAGCTGGCCAAGGGCCCGTGGGAGTTCGACACGTTCCCCGGATACGGCCCCGGCGCGTCCGAGAACGACGTCATCCCCGAGCCGGTCGTACGACCCGGACAGCTGCCTGCCGAGTACCAGCGCATGACGGACGACGAGCTGCACGCCCGCATCCGCGCCGCCAAGGACAAGCTGGGCAGCCGCCTCGTGATCCTCGGCCACTTCTACCAGCGCGACGAGGTCATCCAGTACGCCGACTTCGTCGGTGACTCGTTCCAGCTCGCCAACGCGGCGCTGACCAAGCCCGACTCCGACACCATCGTGTTCTGCGGCGTGCACTTCATGGCCGAGACCGCCGACATCCTGGCCCGTCCCGAGCAGCACGTGATCCTGCCCAACCTCGCCGCCGGCTGCTCGATGGCCGACATGGCCGACGAGGACTCGGTCGAGGCGTGCTGGGAGGACCTCATGGCCGTCTACGGCGAGGAGCCCGACGCCGACGGCAAGCAGCCGGTCATCCCGGTGACCTACATGAACTCCTCGGCCGCACTCAAGGCGTTCTGCGGTCGTCACGGTGGCATCGTCTGCACGTCGTCCAACGCCGCGACGGTCCTCGAATGGGCCTTCGAACGTGGTCAGCGCGTGCTGTTCTTCCCCGACCAGCACCTCGGCCGCAACACCGCCAAGGCCATGGGCATCCCGCTCGAGCAGATGCCGATGTGGAGCCCGCGCAAGGAGCTCGGCGGCAACACCGTCGAAGAGCTCAACGACGCCAAGGTCATCCTCTGGCACGGCTTCTGCTCGGTGCACAAGCGCTTCTCGGTCGCCCAGATCGAGAAGGCGCGTGCCGAGTTCCCTGGCGTCAAGGTCATCGTCCACCCCGAGAGCCCGATGCCCGTCGTCGACGCGGCGGACGCCGCCGGCTCGACCGACGCGATCCGCAAGTACGTCATCGCGTCCGAGCCGGGTGACGTCATCGCGATCGGCACCGAGGTCAACATGGTCAACCGGCTCGCCGCCGAGTTCCCCGACCGGACGATCTTCTGCCTCGATCCCGTCGTGTGCCCGTGCTCCACGATGTACCGCATCCACCCCGGCTACCTCGCCTGGACGCTCGACGGCCTCGTCGCCGGAGAGCTCCGCAACGAGATCGTCGTGCCCGACGACATTGCCACCGACGCCAAGGTCGCGCTCGAGCGCATGCTCGCGGCGCTCCCGAAGTAAGGACATCGCCATGCGCAAGAGCATCATCGTCGTCGGCAGCGGGGTGGCCGGCATGACCGCGGCGCTCGAAGCCGCCGACGCGTACGACGTCACGCTGTTCACCAAGGCCGACCTCGCCCAGAGCAACACGCGCTATGCGCAGGGCGGCGTTGCCGTGGTGATCGACGCGATGAGCGATCCGGGCGCGCCGCACCTCGGCGACACGATCGAGTCGCACGTCGGCGACACGCTGGTCGCCGGTGCCGGGCTCAGCGACGAGGACACCGTGCGCATCCTGTGCGCCGAGGGCCCCGAGGCGATCGATGAGCTCATCGCCCGCGGCGTGCCGTTCGACCGCCACGACGGCGAGCTGTCCCACGGGCTCGAGGCCGCGCACACCTACGCCCGCATCCTGCACGCCGGGGGAGACGCCACCGGGGCCGGCATCGCGTACGCCCTGATCGATCGTCTCCGCGAGAGCACCGTGACGATCCGCGAGCGTACGACCGTGGTCGACGTGATCGTCGAGGCGGGCCAGGCCGTTGGCGTACGCCTGCTCGACGGCGAGGACGTGCGGGCCGACTCCGTGATCCTCGCGACCGGGGGCGCCGGCCAGCTGTTCCCCTACACGACCAACCCCGAGGTGGCGACCGCCGACGGTCTCGGCATGGCGCTGCGGGCCGGCGCTGTCGCCGCGGACCTGGAGTTCTACCAGTTCCACCCGACGTCGCTCGACGCTCCCGGCAACTTCCTGATCTCCGAAGCCGTACGCGGTGAGGGCGCGACCCTGATCGACGTCGACGGCAAGCGCTTCATGCTCGACGTGCACCCCGACGCGGAGCTCGCACCCCGCGATGTCGTCGCGAGAGGCATCGCCGCGCAGATGGCCAAACAGCCGGGCATCCCCGTACGCCTCGACGCCACCGCGCTCGGCGCGGAGTTCCTCGCCAAGCGGTTCCCCAACATCGATGCTGCATGCCGCGCGCAGGGCTTCGACTGGGGCGAGGTGCCGATCCCGGTGACGCCAGCTGCGCACTACTACATGGGCGGCATCCGCACCGACGAGTGGGGACGCACCTCGATCCCCGGCCTCTACGCCGTCGGCGAAGCCGCGTGCAACGGGTTGCACGGCGCCAACCGGCTCGCGTCCAACTCGCTGCTCGAAGGCGCTGTCTATGGCACGCGGGTCATCGAAGGGCTCAACGACCCGGCGCCGCTCGCCGAGTTCGACTCCGATTGGACCGCACCGATCGCGCTCGACCTCGCCGACGATCCCGACGGCGACGACGTCAACCGCAGCGACCTGCAGCAGCTCATGTGGGACGCCGCCGGCCTGTCGCGCAACGGCGAGGACCTCGAGCGTGCCCTCGCGACGCTCAGCGAGTGGCGGGCACCCGTGGCCACGGACGCCAAGTCGGCCGAGGACGCCAACCTGCTCGTCGTGGCGCGCGCTGTCGTCGCAAGTGCGATGGCACGCCGTGAATCGCGGGGCGGCCACTACCGCACTGACTTCCCCGAGAGCGATCCCGCTCAGGCCAAGCACTCCTCGATCGCGCCGCAGCATGCTTGAGCGCAGGCAGATCCAGCGCGTCGTCGACATGGCGCTCGACGAGGACGCGCCGTTCGGCGACCTGACGTCGCAGACCCTCGTACCTGCGACGGCCGTGGCCCGCGCCGACCTGGTGGCGCGCGAACCGGGTGTGTTCGCGGGCGCCGAGGTGTTCGAGATCGCGATGACGACGCTCGACCCGACGGTCAAGGTCACGCTCGAGGCCGCCGACGGTGACCGGTTCGACGCCGGCGCCGTGCTCGCTCATGTCGAGGGGTCCGCGCGGGCGGTCCTGCAGGCCGAGCGGGTCGCACTCAACCTCGTGCAGCGCATGACGGGCATCGCGACACTCACCGCGACGTACGTCGACGCGGTCGCCGGCACCCAGGCGCGGGTCGTCGACACCCGCAAGACGACTCCGGGGCTCCGCGCCCTCGAGCGCCACGCCGTACGCTGCGGCGGCGGCCACAACCACCGCTACTCGCTGTCCGACGCCGTGATGGCCAAGGACAACCACCTCGCGGTCATCCCCGACATCACCGCTGCGCTGCGGCAGGCCAAGGCCGATCTGCCGCACACGACGCACATCGAGGTCGAGGTCGACCGGCTCGAGCAGCTCGACGCGGTGCTCGACTCCGGCGCAGCCGGCACGATCATGCTCGACAACTTCAGCCTGGACGACCTGCGGGCCGGGGTCGCCGAGATCGCCGGCCGGGCCCTCGTCGAGGCCAGCGGCGGCATCACGCTCGACACCATCGCGGACGTCGCGCGTACGGGCGTCGACGTCATCTCGGTCGGCGCGCTGACGCACAGCGTGCGCGCACTCGACCTGGGTCTCGACATCTCCGTCTCATGATCTATCTCGACGAGGCCGCCACCACTCCGCTCAAGCGGGAGGTTCTAGAGGCGATGTGGCCCTACTTCGGGCCTGACTTCGGCAACCCGTCGAGCCACCACGAGGTCGGCGAGTCGGCCAGCCGGGCGCTCGAGCAGGCGCGCGCCGACGTGGCGCAGGCACTCGGCGCCCGGGCCTCGGAGATCACCTTCACCTCCGGCGGCACTGAGTCCGACAACGCCGCGATCAAGGGCATCGCCCTCGCGGCTCCGCGCGGCAAGCACGTCATCGTGTCGTCGATCGAGCATCCCGCGGTGCTCGAGTCGGCGGAGTTCCTCGGCCGCCTGGGCTACGAGGTGACGATCCTCGACGTCGACCACGACGGCATGGTGCAGCCGGCCGCGCTGGCTGCCGCCCTCCGCGACGACACGACGCTCGTGAGCGTCCAGTACGCCAACAACGAGGTCGGCACCGTCCAGCAGATCGAGACCCTGTCGAGACTCGCCGCCGACCAGGGCGTGCCGTTCCACACCGACGCCGTGCAGGCCGCCGGGTGGCTCGACCTCGACGTCGAGCGGCTGGGCGTGCAGGCGATGAGCATCTCGGGGCACAAGGTCGGCGCGCCCAAGGGCATCGGCGTCCTCCACGTCAGGCGCGGCACCCGCTTCGAGCCGCTGATCCATGGCGGGGGACAGGAGTCGGGTCGGCGCTCCGGCACCGAGAACGTCGCGGCGGCGGTCGGCATGGCCACCGCGCTTCGGCTGGCCGGTGGCGACAACGACGAGACCGTCGCCCGTCGGGACGCGTTCATCGACCGGGTGCTGGCCGACGTGCCCGGAGCTGAGCTCACAGGGCACCGCAACCACCGGCTGCCCGGCAGCGCGTCGTTCGTGTTCCCCGGCACCAACGGCGAGACGATCCTGCTCGAGCTCGAGGCGCGCGGCATCGTGTGCTCGAGCGGCTCGGCGTGCGCCGCGGGCAGCGACGAGCCGTCGCACGTGCTCACCGCGATGGGCTACGACGGCCCGGTCGCCCAGACCGCGGTGCGGTTCACCTTCGGGCGTACGACGACAGCTGAGGACCTCGACACCGCCGCGACCGAGCTCACGCGCGCCGTCGCGGCAGTGTCGTCGCTCGGCTAGAGCGCCAGTCCGCCGTAGACGTACGTGCCGGGCTGCGACGGGTTGGGGATGAGGCTGACGGTGTCGCCGACGCGGGGGATCTGCAGCTTGGAGACGAGGGTCTGCATCTCGATGACCTGGCCGCTCTCCAGCGTCGCGGTGAGGTTGACGACAGGGTCGTAGTTGATGAGCTGGCCTGTGTCACTGAGAGCCGTGACCTTGGCCGGCACGCCCGGGATGCCAGACGCGGCGATCGCGGCCGATGCCTGTGCGTCACGAGCGGCGTCGAGGCCCTGGCCGAACTTGGCCATCGTGTCGGCGCCCATGAATCCCTTGGCCAGCTTGCCCGTCAGCCCTTTGCCGCCGACGATCTTCTCGGCCTGCTGCATCGCGTCTTCGGTGCGCTCTTCGTCGCTTCGCTTGTCTTTTCCGAACAGTCCCATGGTGAATCCTTGTCTTGGGGTGACTTCGGCTCAGACTAGCGCCGGAAACATGTACGGTGCACCGATTTTCGGCGACCGGGAGGTGATCGTCGGGCGCCGGTGGATGCAAGGCGTCAGTCC
Organism: Aeromicrobium ginsengisoli; assembly: GCF_004134905.2. Taxonomy (GTDB): domain Bacteria; phylum Actinomycetota; class Actinomycetes; order Propionibacteriales; family Nocardioidaceae; genus Aeromicrobium; species Aeromicrobium ginsengisoli. Next base: position 966,325 of record NZ_SDPQ02000002.1, read on the forward strand.
TTGGACTTGGCGGCGGACGGATCGGGGTCCTGTGCCTCGACGTGGAGCGTCATCTTCCGCAGCAGGCGGTTGATCGTGGCGCGCTCCTTGGCGCTGAGCACGTCCACCATCTGCTGCTCCTGCGAGCCGCGAAGGGCCATCGCGCGGCGCCAGATGTCGGCGCCGGCCTTGGTGATCTCGACGACGACGCGGCGGCGGTCGTCGGGCGCGACGGTGCGCTGCACCCAGCCGGCCTGCTCGAGCTTGTCGAGCCGGCCGGTCATGCCCGCGCCCGAGATGCCCAGCTCGTCGGCGAGGTCGGTGGGGGAGGCGGTGCCGGGGGTGTCGCGGATCATCAGCGAGTGCAGCGTGTCGTACTCGAAGTCCTGCAGCCCGGTCTCGGTGACGGCGCGCTGCTTCGTGCCCTTGAGGTAGCGCTGCAGCCGGCCGATGCGCACCACCACGCCCTCGACGTCGTCGTCGAACGGGACGTCGACCCAGTGATCGCGCCACCTGGCGACGTGCCTGTCGGTCCAGTCGGTCTCGGCCATGACGTGATGGTATCGCGAGCGGCGGCAAAGTAGTTTGTTGACGAATAGTTCGCTGACGAATTACCTTGTACGCATGAACGCTCGACTCGCCCTCAGCAGCGGTCCGCTCGCGCATGCGGACTATCGCTACCTGGTCTCCGGTGCCACCGTCAGTGCGCTGGGCAACGCCATCACACCGGTGGCTCTGGCGTTCGCGGTGCTCGACCTCGGAGGATCGGCAACGGACCTCGGCCTCGTGGTCTCGGCATTCGCGGCTGCGGAGGTGCTGACCGTCCTCGCCGGGGGCGTCCTCGGCGATCGGCTGCCGCGCCAGCTCATGCTGCAAGGGTCGGCGGCCGCCGCGGCGGTGTTCCAGGCGTTGATCGCGGTCGCGCTCATCGCCGGCTGGGCAACGATCCCGTTGCTCGCCGTCGGGGGCGTCCTCAACGGCTGCCTGGGTGCCCTCAGCGGCCCTTCGTCCTCGGCGCTGACCCGGCAGACCGTACCGGCCGATGAGCTGGCCAAGGCTGTCGCCATACGTCGTCTGGCGCAGAACGGCTCCATGGTGATCGGCTTCTCCGGCGCCGGTTCGCTCGTCGCCGCGTTCGGGTCGGGATGGGCGATCGCGGTCGACGCGGCAACGTTCGCTGTCGCCGCACTGTGCTTCGGGCTGATCCGCGTGCCACGAGCGGTCCATCTGGACAAGGCGCCGTCCCTCATCGGTGACCTGCGGGCAGGCGCTGCCGAGGTGTTCCGCCACACGTGGCTCTGGCTGTTGATCGGTCAGGCGCTGCTCTACCACCTGTTCTACGGGGGAGTGCAGGGCGTGCTCGGCCCGATCGTGGTCGGCGACTCGCTGGGTCGCTCGGCGTGGGGCTGGGCACTCGGGGCGCTGATGCTGGGATTCATCATCGGCGGCCTCCTGACGCTGCGGTGGCGACCCCGACGGGGGCTGTTCGTCGGCACCGCGCTGCTGGCCCTGACCGCGGCGTTCCCTCTGGCGATGGCGCTGTCCGACCACCTGCCGTTGCTGCTGCTCGGCGCCTTCCTGCACGGCTTCGGGCTCGAGATCTTCAGCGTCAACTGGGACCTGTCGATCCAGCAGAACATTCCCGAGGACAAGCTCGCCCGGATCTATTCGTTCGACATCGTCGGGTCGTACGTCGCTCGCCCGCTCGGCCTCGTCGTCACCGGACCGATCGCCACGGTGGTGGGCTTCGACCGTTGGCTCCTGGTCGTCGCCGCTGTCATGGGCGGCTCGGCTCTGCTGTCCCTGATGTCCCCGGCCGTACGCCGCCTGGAACGACGCTCCGAGGTCGCGGCGATGGTCTGACTCTCAGGCGACGACGGCGTCGCCGATCGCCAGTGCCTCGTCGATGATCGCCAGGCCGCGGCGGGCCTCGTCGTCGCTGATGATGCACGGCGGTACGACGTGGATGCGGTTGAAGTTGGCGAACGGCAGCATGCCGGCCTTCTTGCACGCGGCGATGATGTCGTTCATCGCCGGACTGCTGCCGCCGTAAGGCGCGAGCGGCTCACGAGTCTCCGGGTCGGCAACGAGCTCGATGGCCCAGAACGCGCCGAGGCCGCGCACCTCGCCGACGCAGGCGTGCCGGTCGGCGATCTCGGCGAGGCCTGGTCCGAAGACGTCGGTGCCCAGGCGCGCCGCGTTCTCGACGATGCCCTCTTCGGCCATCGTGGTGATCGTGGCGACGGCGGCGGCCGCGGCCAGGGGGTGGCCGGAGTAGGTCAGCCCGCCCGGGTAGGCGCGGTGCGCGAACGTCTCGACGATCGCCTCGCTGATGATGACGCCGCCGAGCGGCACGTAGCCGGAGTTGACCCCCTTGGCGAACGTGATGAGGTCCGGCACGACGTCGAAGTGGTCGATCGCGAACCAGGCGCCCGTACGTCCGAAACCGCTCATGACCTCGTCGGCGATCAGCATGATGCCGTGCTCGTCGCAGAGCTGACGCACGCCGGCGAGGTAGCCCGGCGGCGGCACCATGATGCCGGCGGTGCCCGGGATCGTCTCGAGGATGATGGCGGCGATCGTCGCGGGTCCCTCGTTGCGGATCACGTGGTCGAGGTGCTGCAAGGCGCGCTCGCACTCCTCGGCCTCGGTCGTCGCGTGGAACTCCGAGCGGTAGAGGAACGGCCCGAAGAAGTGCACCGTGCCGGTCGACGCGGTGTCGCTGGCCCAGCGGCGCGGATCACCCGTCACGTTGATCGCGGTCTGCGTGCCACCGTGGTACGACCGGTAGGTCGACAGGACCTTGTGCCGGCCGGTGTGCAGGCGGGCCATGCGGATCGCGTGCTCGTTGGCGTCGGCGCCGCCGTTGGTGAAGAACACCCGCTCCATGCCGTCCGGAGCGCGCTCGGCGATGAGCCGGGCGGCCTCCGAGCGAGCTGCGTTGGCGAGCGGCGGGCCGATCGTGCACAGCGTGGCGGCCTGCTCCTGGATCGCCGCGACGACCTTGGGGTGCTGGTGCCCGATGTTGGTGAACACGAGCTGGCTCGAGAAGTCGAGGTAGCGCGTGCCGTCCTCGTCCCACACCTCGCTGCCGGATGCGCCGGCGATGACCATGGGGGAGAGCTCGGCCTGCGCGGACCAGGAGTGGAACACGTGGGCGCGGTCGAGGTCGTACGTCCTGCTCATGCCGCTACCTCCATCAAGAAACAACGGTACGGAGGCAGCGGCATGGACCCTGCCTCATGATTCGCTCGCTGGCGCTCGCTCATGCGGTCTCCATCAACTCGGTCGGGAGGGTCAATCGTGCGTGGGGAAGGCGAGCTCGAGGCCGCCGGTCGGTGAGACCGCCGGATCGGCCCAGCGGCTCGTGATCACCTTGCCACGCGTGAAGAAGTGGATGCCCTCGACGCCGTGCGCGTGCGTGTCGCCGAACAGCGAGTTCTTCCAGCCGCCGAACGAGTAGTAGGCCATCGGGACGGGGATCGGCACGTTGACGCCGATCATGCCGACCTCGACGTCGACCTCGAACTTGCGGGCGGCGCCGCCGTTGTTGGTGAAGATCGCGACGCCGTTGCCGTACGGGTTGGCGTTGATCAGCTCGACCGCCTCGTCGTACGTCTCGGCGCGGACGACGCTGAGCACGGGGCCGAAGATCTCCTCGGTGTAGATGCTCATGTCGGGCGTGACGTGGTCGAACAGGGTCGGGCCGAGCCAGAAGCCGTTGTCCTCGCCGTCGACGGGCGACTCGCGACCGTCGATCACGAGCTTGGCGCCGGCGGCGTCGCCGGCCTCGACGAACGAGGCGACGCGGTCGCGATGCGCCAGCGTGACGAGCGGGCCCATGTCGGTGCCACGCGTGCCGTCGCCGATGCGCAGGGTCTTGGTGCGCGACGCGATCCGGTCGACCAGGTCGTCGGCGATCGGGCCGACGGCGACGACGACGCTGATCGCCATGCAGCGCTCGCCGGCGGAGCCGTATCCGGCGTTGACCGCGGCGTCGGCCGCGAGGTCGAGGTCGGCGTCGGGCAGCACCAGCATGTGGTTCTTGGCGCCGCCGAGGGCCTGCACGCGCTTGCCGGCCTGGCTGGCGCGCTCGAAGACGTAGCGGGCGATCGGGGTCGAGCCGACGAAGCTGATCGACTTGACGTCAGGGGAGTCCAGGAGCGCGTCGACGGCGACCTTGTCGCCCTGGAGGACGTTGAACACGCCGTCGGGCAGCCCGGCCTCCTTCCACAGCTCAGCGGTCCACAGCACCGCCGACGGGTCCTTCTCGCTGGGCTTGACGACAACGGTGTTGCCCGCGCCGATCGCGATCGGGTAGAACCACATCGGCACCATGGCCGGGAAGTTGAACGGGCTGATGATGCCGACGACACCGAGCGGCTGGCGCTTGGAGTGCAGGTCGACGCCGGTCGAGACGCCCTCGGAGTGCGAGCCCTTGAGCAGGTGCGGCATGCCGCACGCGAACTCGACGACCTCGAGCCCACGGGAGACCTCGCCAAGCGCGTCCGAGAGCACCTTGCCGTGCTCGGACGTGATGATCGCGGCGAGCTCTTCCTTGCGCTCGTTGAGCAGCTCGCGGAAGCGGAACAGCACCTTGGTGCGGGTCGTCAGCGACGCTGCGGCCCAGCCAGGCGCGGCAGCCTTGGCCGCGGCGATGACGCGCGCGGCGTCGGCCTCGTCGGCGAAGGCGACCTGTGCGGTGACCTCGCCGGTGGCCGGGTTGGTCACGTCGCCGAAGCGTCCGGAGCCGCCGATGTGGATGCTGTTGTCGAGCCAGTGCCCGATCGTGGTCTTCTCGGTCATGGTCCTGATCCTCCGCCTCGGAGGGGGCGCGGGGCAATGGACGAAGTGTCGCCGAATCTCTCGTACGCCTTACACAATGTCAACTAGACTCCGCGGATGATCCCCACGATCCGCTCGATCCTCGCCGGCCCTGCTGTGCAGGCGGGGGAGCCCGAGGTGCTGACCGGCGCCGCCCGCCTCGATCGCCCCGTGCGCTGGGTGCACGTCAGCGAGGTGCGCGAGGTCGCCGACCTGCTCGAGGGCGATGAGCTGCTGCTGTCCACCGGCCTGGCGATGCGCGGCGCGGCAGGGGAAGCCGTGGACTACGTCTCGGCGCTGATCGAGGCCGGGGCGGCCGGCCTGATCGTCGAGCTCGGCGAGCACCTGCCCGCCGTGCCGCCAGCCGTGCTCGACCTGGCCCGCGACCGCGACTTCCCCCTCGTCGTGCTGCACCGACAGGCACGATTCGTGCTGATCACCGAGGAGGTCCATCGCGGCATCGTCGCGGACCGCTTCGACTTCGTACGCTTCGCGCAGGATGTGCACGAGACGTTCACGGGGCTGAGCCTCGACGGTGCCGGCGTCGACGAGCTCGTACGCGCTGGTGCCGAGATGGCCGGGTCGTCGATGGTGCTCGAGGACCTCAACCGTCGCGTCGTCGCGTTCCACGCGCTTGGCCGGCCGGCCGAGGGACTGCTCGCGGACTGGGAGCGTCGGTCGCGGCTGTGCCCCCGGCGCGAGGGCACCGGCCTCGCTGGGCTCGAAGGCTGGTTGACGACCGGTGTCGGCACACATGGGCACGAGTGGGGTCGGTTGGTCGTCCCCAACCCGACCGCCGATCAGCAACGCCTCGGCATGCTCATCGAGCGGGTGGCCCAGGCGGTCGAGCTGTCCCGCATGATCGAGCGCGACCAGCAGTCGGTGCAGCTGCAGGCGCAGGGTGGCTTCCTCACCGAGCTGCTGGAGGGTCGTTTGGCCGACGGGCCCACTGCGCTGACCCGCGCACGAGCGCTCGGCCTGACCCCGGGCACCGCATACGTGGGCGCTGCCGTCCAGGTCGACGTGCCCTCCGGTGAGGCCGCGACGAGGCATCGCGCCCAACGCCGGCTCGGTGAACGCGTCACGAGGGCGTTGACCGCGTCGCGGCAGTCGGCGATCGCCGGTGTCCTCGGCGACGACCAGATCGTGCTGCTGCTCTCGGTGCCGGCCCGTACGTCGGACGATGTGGTCCTGAAGGCGTTCGCCGAGGCCATGCGGGCCGATCCCGGCCACGACCCGGTGACGATCGGTGTCGGCAGCGCCGAGCCGGAGCTGCTCTCCACCGGTCGCTCGCTGCGGACCGCCCAGCACGCGGCGCGCGTCGCGCACGAGGCGCTCGCCGCCGGCCCGGCGTACTTCCGGCAGTCCGACATCCGGCTGCACGGTCTCATCGCTCAGCTGCACGACGACCCACGGGTCCAGGCCTTCGTCGAGGCCGAGCTCGACCCGCTGCTGGCGTACGAGGCGCGGCACGGAGGCGGACTGCTCGACCTGTTGCGCCAGTTCCTCGCCGCGGGTGGCAACAAGTCGCGCCTGGCGCGGACCGCTCATCGCAGCCGGCCGGCGCTCTACGCCAAGCTCGCCCAGATCGAGAACGTGCTCGGCGTACGCCTCGACGATCCCTCGTCGCAGCTGTCCCTCGGCGTCGCGATGCTCGCGCACGACCACGCTCGCTGAGCCCCGGAGCACGTTCATACGATCGTTACAAAGAATCACCTTCGTGAAACGTTTGTGCCATTGAATGTCTGGACGGGCCGCCGCCACGTGCTTAGAGTGAGCGCCTTACGACGGTCTGTGATCTGGACCACAAGCGAGAGGGAAGCCAAGTGACGGTCATCAGAGCCGCGATCACGCAGACGACGTGGACGGGCGACAAGGAGTCGATGCTCGACAAGCACGAGCAGTTCGCACGCGACGCCAAGGCCGACGGGGCGCAGGTCATCTGCTTCCAGGAGCTGTTTTACGGGCCCTACTTCGGCATCACCGAGGACAAGAAGTACTACCGCTACGCCGAGCCGGCCGACGGTCCCATCGTGCAGCGCTTCGCGGCGCTCGCCAAGGAGCTGTCGATGGTCATGATCCTGCCGATCTACGAGGAGGACATCACCGGCGTCTACTACAACACCTCGGTGATCGTCGAGGCTGACGGCACGATCCTCGGCAAGTACCGCAAGCACCATCTCCCGCACCTCGACCGGTTCTGGGAGAAGTTCTACTTCCGTCCCGGCAACCTCGGCTACCCGGTCTTCGACACGTCGGTCGGCAAGATCGGCATGTACATCTGTTACGACCGGCACTTCCCCGAGGGCTGGCGCGAGCTCGGTCTCAACGGCGCCCACATGGTCTTCAACCCCAACGCCACCAAGCCGGGCCTGAGCAACCGCCTGTGGGAGGTCGAGGGCCCGTGCGCGGCCGTCGCCAACGGCTACTTCGTGCTCCAACCCAACCGGGTCGGCCGGGAGGACAACGAGTACGGCGAGCTCGCGGTCGACTTCTACGGCACGAGCCAGGTCATCGACCCGCGTGGCAACTTCGTCGGTGAGCGGGGCTCGGGCACCGACGAGGAGATCCTGGTCCGCGACCTCGAGATGGACATGGTGCAGGAGATGCGCGACGACTGGCAGTTCTATCGCGACCGTCGGCCCGACTCCTACACCTTGATCGCGAAGCCGTGATGTCGACAGGCTCAACCAGCGGAGGTACAGCGTGACAACCACACTCATCACCGGCGGGACGGTCGTCACCGCGACCGGGCGTTCGGCAGCCGACGTGCTGGTCGACGGCGAGGTCATCGTCGCCGTGCTCGCGCCCGGATCCACGCTGCTGGGCAGCGACCTCGCGCGCACCGTTGACACCGTGATCGATGCGACCGGCAAGTACGTCATCCCCGGCGGCATCGACGCGCACACCCACATGGAGCTGCCGTTCGGCGGCACCGCGGCGTCCGACACGTTCGAGACCGGCACCCGCGCCGCCGCGTGGGGTGGCACGACGATGATCATCGACTTCGCCGTGCAGACGTACGGGCAGCAGGTCATGGACGGGCTCGCGACGTGGCACGACAAGGCGCGCGGCAACTGTGCGATCGACTACGGCTTCCACCAGATCATCGGCGACGTCAACGCCGACTCGCTCAAGGCGATGGACGGCCTGGTCGACGAGGGCATCACGAGCTTCAAGCTGTTCATGGCCTATCCCGGGGTGTTCTACTCCGACGACGCGCAGATCCTGCGGGCCATGCAGACGTCGGCCGAGACCGGGCTCATGACGATGATGCACGCCGAGAACGGGCCCGCGATCGACGTGCTCGTCGAGCAGCTGTTGGCCCAGGGCAAGACCGATCCCTACTACCACGGCATCGCCCGTGCGTGGCAGATGGAGGAGGAGGCGACGCACCGCGCGATCATGCTCGCCAACCTCACCGGCGCGCCGCTCTACGTCGTGCACGTCAGCGCCAAGCAGGCCGTCGAACAGCTCGCCGCGGCCCGCGACAACGGGCAGAACGTGTTCGGTGAGACGTGCCCGCAGTACCTCTACCTGTCGCTCGAGGAGCAGCTCGGCGCGCCGGGCTTCGAGGGCGCCAAGTGGGTGTGCTCGACACCGCTGCGGTCCCGTGCGGAGGGCCATCAGGACCACATGTGGCAGAGCCTGCGGACCAACGACATCCAGATGGTGTCGACCGACCACTGCCCGTTCTGCATGAAGGACCAGAAGGAGCTCGGCCTCGGCGACTTCTCCAAGATCCCCAACGGCATCGGCTCGGTCGAGCACCGCATGGACCTCATGTACCAAGGCGTCGTCACCGGCCAGATCACGCTCGAGCGGTGGGTCGAGATCACCTCGACGACACCGGCGCGGATGTTCGGCCTCTACGGCAAGAAGGGCGTCATCGCGCCCGGTGCCGACGCCGACATCGTGATCTACGACCCCAACGGCCACACGTCGATCGGCTACGACAAGACACACCACATGAACATGGACCACTCCGCGTGGGAGGGCTTCGAGATCGACGGGCACGTCGACACGGTCATGTCGCGCGGCACGGTCGTCGTGGACGACAACGCGTACGTCGGCACCAAGGGCCATGGCCAGTTCGTCAAGCGCGACCTGTCCCAGTACCTCATCTAGCAGAAGGCTGACCATGGATTTCGGAGTCGTCCTCCAGACCAACCCGCCCGCGTGGCGCACCGTGCAGCTCGCGAAGCTCTCCGAGGCGCACGGCTTCGACTACGTGTGGACGTTCGACAGCCACATCCTGTGGCAGGAGCCGTACGTCATCTACAGCGCGATCCTCGCCGAGACCAAGCGGATCATCGTCGGCCCGATGGTGACCAACCCGGCGACGCGTGACTGGACCGTCACGGCGTCGGTGTTCGCGACGCTCAACGAGATGTACGGCAACCGCACGGTCTGCGGCATCGGCCGGGGTGACTCGGCCGTACGCGTGACGAACGGCAAGCCGTCGACGCTCAAGGAGGTCCGCGAGGCGACGCACGTGATCCGCGAGCTCGGCAGCGGCCGCGCCGTCGACTACAAGGGCTCGACCCTGCGGTTCCCGTGGACGACCACCACGTCGCTCGAGGTGTGGATCGCGGCGTACGGGCCGCTGGCGCTCAAGGCGGCCGGCGAGGTCGGGGACGGGTTCATCCTGCAGCTCGCCGACGTCGACATCACGAAGTGGATGATCCAGACCGTCCGCGATGCCGCGGCCAACGTCGGCCGTGATCCCGACTCTCTGGAGTTCTGCATCGCCGCGCCGATGTACGTCGGCGACGACTGGGCGCACATGCGCGAGCAGTGCCGCTGGTTCGGCGGCATGGTCGGCAACCACGTCGCCGACATCGTCGAGAAGTACGGCGCCGACGGCTCGGTGCCGCAGGCGCTGACCGACTACATCAAGGGTCGTGAGGGCTACGACTACAACGAGCACGGTCGCGCCGGCAACAGCCACGCGGAGTTCGTGCCCGACGAGATCGTCGACCGGTTCTGCCTCCTCGGCACCGTCGAGGACCACGTCGCCAAGCTCAAGGCACTCCAGGAGGTCGGCGTCACGCAGTTCGCGGGCTACCTCCAGCACGACAACAAGGAGGAGACCCTCCGGGTCTATGGCGAGTCGATCATTCCGCAGATCCGCGAGCACGTGACGGCCAAGGCCTAGTCATGAGTCGACGTACCGCGCCTCTGGGGCGCTTGGCTCTCGGTGCCCTGGGCATCGCCGCGGTGATCGCGGTGTGGGAGGGCTACAAGGCGGTCGCCCCCGACACGGGCGTCGTCGTCGGCGGGACGACGGTACTACCGCGCTCGTCCGACATCGCGATGCCTCACGTCTGGGACATGTTCTCGAGGCTGTCCGACCCGGTCATCGGCACGATCGGCGACACGATGTGGCAGACCGTGCTCGACGCCGGGCTGTTCACGCTCCGGATCGCGGCGTTCGGCTGGATCATCGGTGTCGTCGTCGGCTTCGCCCTCGCCCTGGTCATGCAGCGGTTCACGATCGCGGAGGCTGCCGTGCTGCCGTGGATCGTGCTGAGCCAGACCGTGCCGCTCATCGCGATCGCCCCGCTCGTACGCCGTTGGGGCTCGCAGATCACGATCGGCGGGTTCGAGTGGCAGAGCGAGCACTCCGTCGCCGTCATCGCGGCCTACCTCGCCTTCTTCCCGGTCGCCGTCGGGGTGCTGCGCGGCCTCAAGGCGCCGGATGCGACCCACGTCGACCTCATGCACACGTACGGCATCGGCTGGTGGCGCACGCTGGTCAGCCTGCGGCTGCCGGCCAGCGTGCCGTTCCTGCTCCCGGCGCTGCGCCTCGCTGCGGCGTCGGCGGTCATCGGCACGGTCGTCGCCGAGGTCTCGATCGGCCTGCGCGGTGGTGTGGGTCGCCTGATCATCGAGTACGCCCAGTCCGCCAGCAGCGACCCGGCCAAGCCTTGGGCGCCGATCTTCGCGGCGATCGCCGTCGGCCTGGTGGCCGCCGCGTTCGTCGGCCTGCTCGGCCTCGCCCTCAAGCCCTACCGACGTTCGGAGATCCCAGCGTGAACGACATCAAGCCAGCAGTGGAAGTCCGTGCGGTCAGTCGTACGTTCGGGGGTCGCAAGGGCGCGTCCGTCACGGCTCTCGAGTCGGTCGACCTCAGCGTCGCGCCGGGGGAGTTCGTGTCGCTGATCGGCCCCAGCGGCTGCGGCAAGAGCACGCTGCTGCGGCTCATCGCCGACCTCGACACCCCGACCTCCGGCGAGCTCAGCGTTTTCGGCAAGCCGGCCCGCCAGGCGCGCGTCGACCAGGACTACGGCATCGCGTTCCAGCAGGCCGGTCTGCTGCCGTGGAAGACCGTGACCGGCAACATCGAGCTGCCACTGGCGCTGCACGGTGCTGGCCGTTCGGAGCGCCGCGCGCGGGTGTCCGAGCTGCTCGAGCTGATCGGCCTGACCGACTTCGCCGGGCACTATCCCGACCAGCTGTCGGGCGGCATGCAGCAACGCGTCGCGATCGCCCGGGCACTCGCCGAGAGCCCCAAGCTGCTGCTGATGGACGAGCCGTTCGGCGCCCTCGACGAGATGACCCGTGAGCGCATGCAGAACGAGCTCGTCCGCATCTGCGCGGAGACCCAGGCCGCGGTCGTGTTCGTGACGCACTCGATCCCCGAGGCGGTGTTCCTGTCCGACCGCGTCGTCGTGATGTCACCGCGTCCGGGCCGGATCACCGACGTCATCGACGTCAGCCTGGGCGGCCCGGCCGAGCGCGACGACTCCCTTCGCGAGGACGAGGCGTTCTTCCGTGGCGTCGCGAAGGTGCGCGAGGCACTCCACGGCGTACCCGTCGCCGGTGCGCGAGGGGTCGACACCCGATGAGCGCGACGACGGCCACGATCCCCGAGCGGGCGTTGGCGCGAGGATCGGCCTATCGCACGGTCGTCGCGCCGATCGTCCTCGGCGTCGCGATGCTCGGGCTGTGGCAGGGCGTCGTCGACGGCTTCGGCATCGAGCAGTACATCGTGCCGACCCCGACCGACATCTGGCACGAGATCACCGACAACCTCGGCTCGATCGTCGACGGCTCGGTCAGCACAGGCCTCAACGCGCTGATCGGGCTCGTCGTCGGCGCGCTGGTCGGCATCCTCGGCGCGATCATCGCCGGTGTGTGGCGCATCTTCGACACGATCGTGGCGCCGCTCGTCGCGGCCCTCGCGGTCATGCCGATCGTCGCGCTGGCGCCGGTGCTCTACACGATGTACGGCGCCGACAAGGAGACCGCGCGCCAGATCGTTGCCGCGGTCGCGGTCATCGTGCCGGTCTACATCAACACGCTGCGCGGCCTGCGCCAGGTGCGCCCGGTGCACCGCGACCTCATGCGGGTCTATGCGGCGTCCGCCCGCCAGCAACAGCTCGCGGTCACGCTGCCGACCGCCGCGCCATACGTCTTCACGGGCCTGCGGGTCGCCTCGTCGCTCGCGGTCATCTCGGCACTCATCGCGGAGTACTTCGGCGGTCCGATCGGTGGCCTCGGCAAGTCGATCACCTCGTCGGCGGCCAGCAGCAACTACGCCCTCGCCTGGGCGTACGTCTTCGGCGCGATCGTGCTCGGCCTCGTGTTCTACTGCGCGGCACTCGCGGTCGAGATGTTCTTCACGCGACATCGTTCGACCCCCTGATCGTCCGCCCGTGACCCACGGGCGGCCTGCAGCACCACCAACAAGGAGAATCGATGAAGCGCAACATGCGGAAGTGGGCAAGGGTCGCCGCCATGGTGGCTGCGGCATCGCTGGTCCTGAGCGCCTGCGGGGGCGGGAGCGACAGTGACGGCGACTCGGCGAGCGGTGACCTGAAGCAGGTCAAGCTCCAGCTGCAATGGGTGCCCCAGGCACAGTTCGCGGGCTACTACGCGGCCGTCGCCAAGGGCTATTACAAGGACGAGGGGCTCGACGTCCAGATCGTCGAGGGCGGCGCCGACATCGTGCCGCAGGACGTGCTGTCCGCCGGCGACGTGGACTACGCGATCTCGTGGGTCCCCAAGGTCCTGGGCTCGATCGAGAAGGGCGCCAAGATCACCGACGTCGCCCAGATCTTCGAGCGCAGCGCGACGACGCAGATCTCGTTCAAGGACAAGAACATCACGAGCCCGGCGGACCTCAAGGGCAAGAAGGTCGGCAGCTGGGGCTTCGGCAACGAGTGGGAGCTCTTCGCCGGCATGCAGAAGGCCGGCGTGGGCGTCAAGGACGTCAAGCTCGTGCAGCAGGCGTTCGACATGAACGGCTTCCTGGCCGGTGACATCGACGCCGCCCAGGCCATGACCTACAACGAGTACGCCCAGGTGCTGGAGACCAAGAACCCCAAGACCGGCAAGCTCTACACGCCCGAGGACCTCAACGTCATCGACTGGAACGACGTCGGCACGGCGATGCTCCAGGACGCGATCTGGGCGCAGACCGACAAGCTGAAGGACAAGGCGTACGCGGACCAGACGACCAAGTTCATCAAGGCGTCGATCAAGGGTTGGGTCTACGCCCGGGACAACCCGGAGGAAGCCGCCAAGATCGTCACGGCTGCGGGCTCGCAGCTCGGCGAGAGCCACCAGCTGTGGATGACCAACGAGGTCAACAAGCTGATCTGGCCCTCGACGCACGGCATCGGCGTGGTCGACGACGCGGCCTGGAAGCAGACCGTCGACATCGCTCTCGGCACCAAGAACGAGACCGGCGCGACGATCATCTCCAAGGCGCCCCCGGCGTCGGCGTACTCCAACACGTACGTGGAGGCCGCGCTCAAGGAGCTCAAGGCCGAAGGGGTCGACGTCGACGGCAAGGACTACAAGCCGATCGACGTGACGCTCAAGGAGGGCGGCAAGTAGCCGTCAGCACCTGATCACGACCGGCGTCGCCCCTGAACGGGCGGCGCCGGTCGTGCGTCTGGACGGCGGGCACGGGACGTGTGGCACCGGGCTACGCTTGTTGAGCGATGAACAACCTCCAGCGAGTGGCCTACCTCGACCATGCGGCGACGACGCCGATGGTCCCTGAGGCGATCGCCGTGATGGCCGAGGAGCTCGCGCGCACGGGCAATGCGTCGTCGCTGCACGCCTCGGGCCGGGATGCCCGCCGTACGGTCGAGGAGGCGCGCGAGCTGATCGCCGAGCGGTTCGGCGCGCGACCCAGCGAGGTCGTGTTCTGCTCCGGCGGCACCGAGGCCAACAACCTCGCGATCAAGGGCCTCTACTGGTCGCGGCGAGCCCAGGACCCGGCCCGCAACCGCATCGTCTTCAGCTCGATCGAGCACCACGCCCTGCTCGACCCCGTCACGTGGCTCGCCAAGCACGAGGGCGCCGAGATCGAGATGACCCCGGTCGACACGACCGGCCGCATCCTGATCGACGAGCTCCGCGCTGCCGTCGAGCGCGATCCGGCCTCGGTGTCGGCCGTCACGACGATGTGGGCCAACAACGAGATGGGCACGATCCAGCCCGTTTCCGAGGTCGTCGGCGTCGCCCGGGCGTACGACATCCCGGTGCACAGCGATGCCGTGCAGGCCGCCGGCTACGTGCCGCTCGACTTCGCCGCCAGCCAGCTCGACGCCATGACGATCACGGCGCACAAGCTCGGTGGCCCCGTCGGCGTCGGCGCGCTGCTGATCCGCCGTGAGCTCGAGGCGACGCCGCTGCTGCACGGCGGCGGCCAGGAGCGCGACCTGCGGTCCGGCACGCTCAGCGTCCCGCTGATCGCCGCGTTCGCCGCTGCCGTCGACGTCACGGTCGGCCGCCAGGCGCAGACCGTCGAGGGCATCGAGGCGCTGCGGCGCCGGCTCGTCGAGGGCATCGTGCGGGTCGTCCCCGACGCGATCGTCAACGGCGACCCCGAGCCCGGGCCCGATCACCGGCTGCCCAACATCGCCCACGTGACGTTCCCCGGTTGCGAGGGCGACGCGATGCTGATGCTGCTCGACGCCCAGGGCATCGAGTGCTCGACCGGCTCGGCGTGTGCCGCAGGCGTACCCCAGCCCAGTCACGTGCTGCTGGCGATGGGCTACGACGACGTCGCTGCGCGTGGGTCGCTGCGGTTCAGCCTCGGCCACACCTCGACGGAGGCCGATGTCGACCGGCTGCTCCAGGCACTGCCCGCGGTGCACGAGCGTGCTCAGCGGGCGTCGCTGGTCAGGGGCGGGTCATGAGGGTCATCGCCGCGATGTCCGGCGGGGTCGACTCGGCCGTCGCCGCAGCGCGCGCCGTCGACGCAGGTCACGACGTCACGGGCGTGCACCTCGCGCTCAGCCGCAACCCCCGGTCCTACCGGTCAGGTGCCCGCGGCTGCTGCTCGATCGAGGACGCCGGCGACGCTCGCCGCGCCGCCGACCAGCTCGGCATCCCGTTCTACGTGTGGGACATGGGCGAGGAGTTCGCCGACAACGTCGTCGACGACTTCATCGCCGAGTACACCGCCGGGCGTACGCCCAACCCGTGCCTGCGCTGCAACGAGAAGATCAAGTTCGCCGCGGTGCTCGACCGCGCGCTCGCGCTGGGATTCGACGCCGTCGCGACGGGGCATTACGCGCAACTCGAGAGCGCCCCGGACGGCACGATCGAGATGCACCGCGCGATCGACATGGGCAAGGACCAGTCCTACGTGCTCGGCGTGCTGACGCAGGAGCAGCTCGCACACTCGCTGTTCCCCCTCGGCGACACGACCAAGGACGTCGTACGCGCCGAGGCCGCCCGCCGCGGCATCCAGGTCGCGACCAAGCCCGACAGCCACGACATCTGCTTCATCCCCGACGGCGACAACGCCGGCTGGCTCGGCGAGAAGCTCGGGCCCAAGCCGGGCACGATCGTCGATGAGGACGGCACGGTGCTGCGCGAGCACGACGGGGCGTACGCGTTCACGATCGGCCAGCGGCGCGGGCTGCGACTCGGCATCCCCGCCGACGACGGCAAGCCCCGGTTCGTGCTCGACATCGAGCCGGTCAGCGGCACCGTCACGGTGGGTTCGCGGGAGTCGCTCGCGGTCGATGCACTCGAGTGCATCAAGCCCCTGTGGTGCGGCACGCCGCCGGCCGGGTCGCTCGACTGCACGGTGCAATTGCGGGCCCACGGCGACGAGCATCGCGCGACGGTGCACGTCGACCCCTCGACAGGCTCAGGACAAGCGGCCGTACGCGTCGAGCTGCACGACCCCGCGAGCGGCATCGCGCCGGGCCAGGCCTGCGTCATCTACGACGGCACGCGCGTCGTCGGCTCGGCCACCATCAGTCGTACCGCCCGCGTGGCGGTGGGTTAGCGTCCACCTTGCGCCCTCGGGCGGTGAGTTGGCGTCCATCTGCACCCTTGAACTGGACGCCAGGTCACCGCTCACAGCTACGACTGGACGCCACCTCACCGCTCCACCCTCGGACGAAGGAATCACATGAGCATCGCCACCGGCATCGGCTCGATGCCGGGCACCGACTTCGCCGAGTCGCTGCGCCTCGTCATGGGCGAGGTCGGCGACTTCGTGTACGTTCCTGAGCTCCCCGCGCGAGGCGTGCACGCCGGCATGATCGGCCGCACCCTCGCGGTGCTCGACGGCCTCGACGCCGACCTGCAGCCCGATGGCTGGCGCGTGGGCGTGGGGGAGGGCGTCGACCAGCGCCGGGCACGATCACTGCTGGCCCAGGACCTCGATGTTGCCGAAGAGCTCGCCGGTACGCACGACGGCCCGCTCAAGCTGCAGGTCACCGGCCCGTTGACCCTCGCCGCATCGGTGGAGCGCCCGCGCGGCGACAAGATGCTCGCCGACCACGGTGCCCGCCGCGAGATCGCCGAGTCACTCGCCGAGGGCCTTCGCGCGCATGTCGCCGACGCGCGCAGGCGATTCCCGGACGCCGAGCTCGTCGTGCAGGTCGACGAGCCGTCGATCGTCCCCGTGCTCACGGGTGGCATCCCGACCGCGAGCGGCTTCTCCCGCCACCGCAGCGTCCACCCGCCGGAGGCCGACGCCCTGCTGCGGCTCGTCACCGAGGCGATCACCGGCGCCGGAGCACGCCCCGTCGTGCACTCGTGCGCGCCGGACGTACCCGTCGAGCTCCTCGCCGGCGCGGGCTTCAGTGCGATCGCGTTCGACCTGTCGCTCGCCCGACCCGACGACATCTGGGCCGAGACGTTCGAGCAGGGCACCGACCTGTGGCTCGGCGTCGTCCCCTCGACCGACACGACCGGCGTCACCAACACCGCCCTGGTCACCCGCATAGCGGCGTTCTTCGGCCGCTTCGGGTTCGACGAAGAGGCGTATGCCGCACGGCTCGTCGTCACGCCGACCTGTGGCCTGGCGGGTGCCTCACCCGCATGGGCGCGCGAAGCCTTGGTGCTGGCGCAGCGCGTGGCGGCCGGCTGAGGACCGCTCAGCGTACGGGCTGGTCCGTGGCGACGTCCTTGGTCGCGGGGTCGACCCGGACCTTGATGGTGTGGCCGATCGCGAAGTCCGGGAGCTTGACCGGGCTGATGGGCACGACCGTCGTGGTCTCGAACCCGGGCACGCCCGCGGCCTCCTCGATCCGCAAGGTCAGACGGACCATGATGTAGATCGTGTTGACCCGGGTGCCGGTGTCATACGTGTCGAGCACGACAGCCGTCGTCGGGTTGCCCTCGGCCCTGACGCGCTCGGTCATCTTCGCCTTGGTCGCGAGTCGCACGATGACCCGCTGGAGCACAAAGACGGCCACGACGGCGAGCACGGAGATGATCAGGACCTTTGTCATGCGAAGAGCCAAGGCGACAGCCTCTCCGCTGCGCCGAGTGTCCCCCCGCGACGATAAAGTCGAGCCATGGCGACCGATGACGACCTGAGGCAGCGGCACAAGGAGCTCGCCGAGACGATCGAGGAGCATCGGCAGCGCTATCACCGCGACGACGCACCGGTCATCTCCGACTACGACTACGACCAGCTGATCCGCGAGCTCGAGGGGCTCGAGGAGCAGCTGCCCGAGCTCCGCACGCCCGACTCGCCGACGCAGCAGGTCGGCGGCATGATCTCGTCGACGTTCGAGGCTTACGAGCACCGTGAGCGGCTCTACAGTCTCGACAACGCGTTCTCGATCGAGGAGCTCGAGAGCTGGCACGCGCGCATCCTCCGCGAGGGCGTCGACAATGCCGAGTTCCTCTGTGAGCTCAAGGTCGACGGGCTGGCGATCTCCCTGACGTACGAGGACGGCGTGCTGACCCGCGGTGTCACGCGCGGCGACGGCCGGGTCGGCGAGGACGTCACCGCCAACGTCCGCACGATCGGCGCCATCCCGCACCGGCTCAAGGCCACCAAGAAGTATCCGATCCCCGCCTACGTCGAGGTGCGCGGCGAGGTGTTCTTCCCGACCAAGGAGTTCGAGGAGTTCAACACCGCGTGGGCCGAGTCCGGCAAGACGCCGTTCTCCAACCCCCGCAACGCCGCCGCGGGCACGCTGCGCATGAAGGACTCGTCGGTCACCGCGAGTCGCCCGCTGTCGATGGTGTGCCACGGCCTCGGCTACCGCGAGGGGTTCACGCCCAAGCGGCAGAGCGAGGCCTACGACGCGCTCAAAGCGTGGGGCCTGCCGACCAGCGACCGCGCCAAGGTGGTGCCCGACCTCAAGGCGGTCGAGGAGTTCATCGACTACTACGGCGAGCGTCGTCACGACGTGATCCACGAGATCGACGGCGTCGTGGTCAAGGTCGACCAGGTCGACCTGCAGCGCCGCCTCGGCTCGACGTCGCGCGCGCCGCGCTGGGCGATCGCGTGGAAGTACCCGCCCGAGGAGGTCAACACCCGGCTGCTCGACATCCGGGTCAACGTCGGCCGCACCGGCCGGGTCACGCCTTACGGCGTGATGGAGCCCATCAGGGTCGCCGGATCCACGGTCGAGATGGCCACGCTGCACAACCAGCACGAGGTCAAGCGCAAGGGCGTGCTGATCGGCGACATGGTCGTGCTGCGCAAGGCCGGTGACGTGATCCCCGAGATCGTCGGCCCGGTCGTCGCGCTCCGCGACGGCACCGAGCGGGAGTTCGTCATGCCGACGGAGTGCCCGTCCTGCGGCACTCCGCTGGCGCCGAGCCGTGAGGGCGACAAGGACATTCGCTGCCCCAACACCCGGTCGTGCCCGTCCCAGCTGCGCGAGCGCCTGACGCACGTCGGCGGCCGAGGTGCGTTCGACATCGAGGTGTTCGGCTGGGAGGGCGCCACTGCTCTGCTCGACGCCGGTGTGCTGGTCGACGAGGGCGGGCTGTTCTCGCTGACCGCCGACCAGCTGCTCCAGGTCCCGCTCTACACGCGTCTAGCCAAGAAGGCCGAGCTCGCCGACGGTGCCGATGAGCGCGTCCTGAGCGCCAACGGCCTCGCCCTGCTCGACAACCTCGAGAAGGCCAAGACCCAGCCCCTCTGGCGGGTGCTCGTCGCCCTGTCGATCCGGCACGTCGGCCCGACGGCCGCCCGCGCGTTGGCGACCCACTTCGCCTCGATGACGGCGATCGAGGAGGTCGTGGCGGCTGACGACGCCGTCCAGACCATCTCGGCGGTCGACGGTGTCGGCCCCACGATCGCCGAAGCCGTCGTCGAGTGGTTCGCCGTCGACTGGCACGCCGACATCGTTCGTCAGTGGCGTGAGGCCGGCGTACGCATGGAGGACGAGCGTGACGCATCGATCCCGCGCACCCTCGAGGGCCTCACGATCGTGGTCACCGGATCGCTCGAGCGGTTCACCCGCGACTCGGTCAAGGAGGCGATCATCGCGCGCGGCGGCAAGGCGTCCGGGTCCGTGTCCAAGAAGACCGACTACGTCGTGGTCGGCGACAACGCCGGCTCCAAGGCCGACAAGGCTGAGCAGCTCGGCGTCCCGATCCTCGACGAGGCGGCGTTCGAGGAGCTCATCGCCAACGGTCCACCCCCGGTGCCCGCCGAGGAGTCCTGAGGCTCAGGGACGGATGTTGTGGTTGCCGGCGAACAGGTTGCCGGGGTCGTGCTCGCGCTTGACCGAGCTGAGCCGCTCGTACGTCTCAGCGGGATAGACCGCCTCGACATCCGCCTCAGACGCTGACGACAGGAAGTTCGCGTACGCGCCGCTGACATGCGGGGCAAGCCGCTCCCAGACAGCGTCGAACGCCGGCTGGGCGGCGGCGAGCGCGGGTGGCGGACCCGCCATCGTGGTCGCGAACATCAGGTCGGCCCGCCGGTGCGCGTACGCCGTGGCGTCCTCAGGAACGCGCGCCACGGCACCGCCGACGCTGCGGACCGCCATGATCGGGGATCCTTCCGTTGTGCCGACCTCCGCGAGGATCGCGAGCACGTCCGACGCGGCCTCCTTGTCGACGAAGCCGCTCCGGGTCACGAACCGCAGCCCCGGAGGTGGCGTCATGCCTTCGACCAGCATGCTCGCCGCCGGGACGCGTGCGACGTCATCGGCGATGACGGTGCCGAGCCGGCGGATCGGGTCGATCGCGCGGGCCGCCTGATCTGCGTCGTCGCCGTCGAAGGCCACATGGACGACGACAGGCGCTTGGGGGCCACCCGCGAACGGGTTGGCGAACTCGACGCTCGACGTGAGGTCTTCCGTGGCCTCCCGAAGGTAGTCCGCCCACCCCTGGAGGACCGTTGCCAGCTCGGTCGCCGGGAACGCGACGTGGCCGAAGTAGACGTCCGTCGTCACGTGCGCCTCGAGCTCCAGCGCCGTCACGACGCCGAAGTTGCCGCCACCGCCGCGGATCGCCCAGAACAGGTCGGGGTTCCACTGTGCGCTCGCATGCACGATCTCACCGCTCGCGAGGACGACCTCCGCAGCGACCAGGTTGTCGAGCGCCAGGCCGTACTTCCTGACCTTCCAGCCGATGCCACCGGTGAGCGTCAGCCCGCCGACCCCGACGCTGCGGGTGTCGCCCGACGAGATCGACAGTCCGTACGGCGCCAGGGTGTCCACGACCTGGCCCCATGTGGCGCCACCGCCGACACGTATGACGTGGCGGTCCTCGTCGACCACCTCGACCTCCGAGAGCCGGCCGAGGTCGATGACCACACCGTCGTCGTTGGTGCCGAATCCGGCGAACGCGTGACCCCCGCCGCGAACCGACAGCGGAAGCCCGGTCGCGGCGGCGAACGTCACCGCGGCCTGGACGTCGGCGACGTTCGCCGGCCTCAGCACGTACGCCGGGCTGCCCTGTGTCAGGACCGTGCGACTGGCCAGCTCGTATGCCGGGTCGCCGGGCTCGATGATGTCGCCGCTGAACTCGCGGCGGAGTGTGTCAAGGGTCGTGCTCATGAGATGCCTCCCGCAGAAATCTGGACTCGAATGCACCTCTGACGTACGAGAACGCGCTCGTGTGACGGTCAGCCTGCGGCCTTCTCGACCAGTCCCGTCAGCGTCTTCTCGATGGTGGGGTTCATGGCGATCACGGCGAATGCCGTCGGCCACATCTCGCCGTCATCGAGCTGCGCCCACTCGTTGAAGCCGACCTCGGCATAGCGGACCTTGAACTTCGCGGCGGGCTTGAAGAACACGACGACCTTGCCGTCCCGCGCCCACGCGGGCATGCCGTACCAGGTCTTGGGCGCCAGGTCCGGGGCCGTGTCGCGCACGATCGCGTAGAGCTTCTCGGCGATCACGCGATCGGCCTCGGGCATCTCGGCGATCTTGTCCAGCACGTCCTGGTCGTCGGCGGCGGCCTTCTTGGCTCCGGCGCCACCGCGGGACGACTTCTTGAGCTCGGCCGCGCGCTCCTTCATCGCGTCGCGCTCCTCCTCGGTGAATCCTTCGTACGACTGGGTCTTCGTCATGATGCTGCTCCTCTGGTGAGTGGGTGTACGGCGAGCGTAGGTTCGTCCGGGCGTCCCGCGCTTCTTGATTCCTGACCGGATCGAGTCACCCGTAGCATCGAGAGGTGCCTCCCCGCTCACCGTTGCCGCCACGACATGGGCTCGGTGCTGCGTGGCTGCGCACCCCCGATCGCGGCCTGCCGACTCCGGATCGGTGGCCGACGATGGGCGCGTGGCTGCGCGACCGGCTCCCGGAGCGGGTCGACGTCGCCGGGATGCTCGCCGACGAGCGGTTCGTCTACGACACCGGCCGGGCGGTCGGCGAGGAGCACCCCTACACGCCGCACACGTTCGTGTGGTTCCACCGTGACCTGCCGGACGAGGCGGACGTGCCCGGCACGCTTCTCGTGATTCATCGGGACGAGCGGCTCGTCGTGGTCGACAAGCCGGCGTTCCTGTCGTCGATCCCGCGCGGGCGGCACGTGCGCCAGAGCGTGGTCGTACGTCTGAGGGACGAGCTCGGCCTGCCCGAGCTGTCGCCGCTGCACCGGCTCGACCGGGTCACCTCGGGCCTGTTGCTGCTCGCCACCGAGCGTCGGTGGCGCGGCGCCTATCAGACGCTGTTACAGGAGGGCGCGGTCCGCAAGACATACCGGGCACTGGCGCCCGTCCGGGCGGACCTCGAGCTGCCCGTGGTGGTCAGCAACCACATCACCAAGCGCCGCGGCACGTGGCAGGCCGAGGTCGTGCCGGACGCGCCGGTCAACGCCGAGACCCTCGTCGAGCTGGAGTCAGAGATCGGCGGCCACGGGGTCTACCGGCTGACGCCACGCACCGGGCGTACGCACCAGCTGCGGCTGCACCTGCACGGCCTGGGCATCCCGATCGTCGACGACCCGCTCTACCCGACCGTGCACGACATCGCCGTCGACGACTTCAGCCACCCGCTGCAGCTGCTCGCCGCCGAGCTCGAGCTGACCGACCCGTTCGACGGCACAAGCCGCCGGTTCGAGAGCGTACGGTCGCTGCCGCTCTGACCTGTCTCGGCTCAGGGATCGGCGCGGATGCGGGCTGCGAACGCCGTGATCGACACGACGGCGAACGCGATGCCCCACCAGACGAGGCCACCGGCGGCGGCATACAGGGCGACCGTCACGAACATCATGACCTGCACGATGAATCGTGTCGGGTTGACCAGCCGCTTGTCGGACGTCGGTGCCATCCACTGCGCCCAGATGCCGATCGCCACGAACGCGAGGAAGGCTCCGAGCGCCCAGCCCTTCCAGCCACCGGCCATGCCGTGGCCCGCGGCGACGAGCAGCACGATCATCGCGAGTTCGCACACGAACGCGATCAGGTCCCACGGGCCGACGTCCTGCGGTTTCTGCGGAGGCATGCGGAGCAGCCTAGATGCCGACCCGCTTGATGATGCTGTTGGCCAGCTCGGCCGGGCGCTCGTCGAGCAGCCAGTGGGTCGCCCCCTGCACGATCTCGAGCTCGTACGGCCCGCTGACCCAGCGATGGTTGATCTCGGCGCCCTTGCGGCCGAGCGCCACGTCGTTGTCGCTCCACACGTACGTCGTCGGCACCGCGATCTTCTTGCCGAGCTGTCCGGGGTTCGCCCGGAGGATCGACCGGTAGTAGCCGAGCCCGCCGCGCAGCGCGCCGTGGTCGACGATCTCGGTGTGGAACTGCTCGACCATCTCGCGCGTCATCCCGCCGCCGCGCAGCATCGAGTCGGCGCGGCCGCTCGCCAGCATCCGCTCGGGCAGGACCGGCAGCTGGAACAGTGCCATGTAGTACGACTTCAGGGCCTGGCCGCTCGTGAACATCGACCGGATGAACGCGCCGGGATGCGGCACCGATGCGGCGGTCAACGAGGTGACCCGATCCGGGTGGTTGCCCGCGACGGACCAGGCGACGGCTGCGCCCCAGTCGTGGCCCACGAGGTGCACGGGACCAGGCCCGATCGCATCGATCAGCGCAACGATGTCCGAGGTCAGGGCCGCCATGCCGTACGCGAACCGTGACTTCGGCCGGGCGCCGGGGGAGTAGCCGCGCTGGTCGGGAGCGTACGTCCGAAGGCCGCGCGCGTGCAGGTGCTCGGCGACCTGGTTCCACGCCGATGCCCGCTGGGGGAACCCGTGGAGCAGGACCACGGGCGTCCCGTCCAGCGGGCCGCTGTCGATGACGTCGAACGTGTGGGGGCCGTTGCGGAACTGGGTCAGTCTGGGCTCGGTCACCCCTGCATCATGTCAGAGAACGCGATTATCTCGATGTGCGGCGTCCGAACAACCACGCCGACGCGGGGATCGACACGACCAGGAGGCCGAGGCACCACGCGGCGGCGATCCACGCCTGGTTGTCGATCGGGGTGCCCATCCAGAGGCTGCGCAGCGTCTCGATGACCGGCGTGAGCGGCTGGTGCTCGGCGAACCCACGCATCCACGACGGCATCGTGTCGGCCGGCACGAACGCGGTGCTGACGTACGGCAGGAACATCAGGATCATCGAGAAGCCGTTGGCCGCCTCGGGGCTGCCGAGCAGGAGGCCGGCGGTCGCGGCGAGCCACGAGATCGCAAGGACGAACAGCAGCACCACGCCGATCGAGGCGATCCAGTCCATCGGCGAGGCATTCGGCCGCCACCCGACCAGCAGGGCGACGCCGATCACGAGCGCCGTGGCGATGAGGTTGCGGACCACGCTGGCCGCGATGTGCCCGACCATGACCGACGAGCCGTGGATCGGCATCGACCGGAACCGGTCGACGATGCCGTTGCTCATGTCCTGCGCGACGCTGACCGACGTCGTACCGGCGCCGAATCCCGCGCACAGCAGCAGCAGGCCGGGCACGACGTAGTTGACGTAGTCGCCGCCGGTGTTCATCGCGCCGCCGAAGACGTACACGAACAGCAGCATCAGGATCACCGGCAGCATCAGTGCCGTGAAGAACGCCTCGGGGTCGCGGAACGACCTGCGTACGCTGCGCGTCACCATGACGCGGGAGTCGAGGACTGCGGTGGAGATCGTCATGGCGGGCTTCCTTGTCGGGGTCGTGGTGGTCATGCGGCGCGCCGCTCGGTGAGGGAGAAGAACACGTCGTCGAGGCTCGGGTGGACCGTCGTGACCTTGCGCACGACGAGTCCCTCGCGCTCGAGCCGGGCGAGCAGCGCGACGATCTCGGCGGGGGAGCCGTCGGTGGGCACCTCGACGCTGAGCAGCCGCTCGTCCGTACGTTCGGGGGAGAGCTGGGTGACCGCGCGCCCGAACGACTCGGCGTCGCCGAGCTCGATGCGCAGCAGCTCGCCGCCGATCGTCGACTTGAGCTCGGCAGCGGTGCCCTCGGCGACGATCGCTCCGCCGTCGAGCACCGCGATGCGGTCGGCGAGCTGATCGGCCTCCTCGAGGTACTGCGTCGTCAGGAGGATCGTCACGCCGTCGTCGACGAGCTGCCGCACGGTGCCCCAGACCTGCTCGCGGCTGCGAGGGTCGAGGCCGGTCGTCGGCTCGTCGAGGAACAACAGCTCGGGTCGCTCGATCATGCTGATCGCCAGGTCGAGGCGCCGGGTCATGCCGCCCGAGAACGTGCCGACGCGGCGGGAGCGGGCCTCGACGAGGTCGAACTCGACGAGGAGGTCCTCGACCCGCTGCCGGGCGACGCGTCGGGGGAGGTGCCGCAGCTGAGCCATCATCAAGAGGTTCTCCTCGGCGGTGAGCACCTCGTCGACGGCGGCGTACTGCCCCGTGAGGCTGATGACCTCGCGGACGCCGAGCGGATCGGTGACGAGGTCGTGGCCGGCGATCGTGGCGGTGCCGGAGTCGGGCGCCAGCAGCGTGGCGAGGATGCGGACGAGAGTCGTCTTGCCGGCGCCGTTGGGCCCGAGCAGCGAGAACACGGATCCAGTGGCGACGGCGAGGTCGATGCCGTCGAGGACGACGTGGTCCCCGTACGCCTTGTGCAGGCCCGTGGCGGTAACTGTGTATGTCATACACGGAACTGTATATGGCATACACTGAATGTCGCAAGAGGTGATCTGGAAGGGTGTGGTCATGGCTGAATCCGACGACCGAGCCGTCCTCCCGCCGAGCCTCGAGCTGCTCTGGGGACGGCGCGAGGTGGGCCGCCGCGGGCCCAAGCCCGGACTCAACGTCGACGCGATCGTCGCGGCCGCAGTCGAGATCGCGAACGCCGAGGGGCTCGACGCTGTCTCGATGGCACGCGTCGCCAAGGCCGTCGGATTCACGACGATGTCGCTCTATCGCTACGTCACCAACAAGGACGAGCTGCTCCAGCTGATGTGGAACGCCAGCGCTGACGGCGTGATGGAGTTCGAGCTCGAGGGGGAGACCTGGCGCAGCCGCCTGCTCAGCTGGGCCATGGCGCAGCGTGAGGCCATCGCGCGCAACATCTGGATCGTCCAGATGCCGATGGCGACCCCGCCGCTGGCGCCCAACTCGCTGCGGTGGATGGAGGTCGGTCTCGAGGCGCTCGGCGACACCGAGCTGGGAGACGGCGAGAAGATGCGCGTCCTCGGCCTGATCTCCTCACACGCCCTGATCGATGCCCGGATGGCGTACGACGCGCAGCAGGCCAAGGGGGCCGGCGCCGTGCCGATCGACTACACCGCGATCCTGCGCGAGGTCGCCGAGGAGGAGCGGTTCCCGCATCTCCATCGCGTCGCCTGGTCGGGAGAGGCGGACGATCCGGAGCCCGGCGACGACCCGTTCGCGGAGTACCGCTTCGACCTCGAGGTCATGCTCGACGGCATCGAGGCACTGGTCGAACGCTCCCGCTCCTGAGCGGCTCGCTGCGGTCACTAGGATGGATCGGTAGCCCCGACCCCACCGCACGACCACTCACCGCAAGGAAGTTGCATGTCTGAGCCCGCCAAGGGTATTTCGCGCGCCGACGTCAGCCATCTGGCCGGCCTCGCCCGCATCGACCTCAGCGAGGCCGAGCTCGACCACTTCGCCGCCGAGCTGCCCGCCATCCTCGAGCACGTCGCGGTCGTCCAGCAGGCCGCCGGCGACGACGTCGAGGCGATGAGCCACCCCGTGCCGGTCAACAACGTCTTCCGTGAGGACGTCGTCGTGCCGTGCCTGACGCCCGAGGAGGCGCTCGCGGGCGCCCCGGCGTCGGAGCAGCAGCGGTTCCTCGTCCCCAAGATCCTCGGGGAGGACTGACATGACCGATCTGACTCGTCTGAGCGCTTCGGAGCTCGCCGCCAAGCTCGCCCGCAAGGAGGTCTCGAGCGTCGAGGCCACCCAGGCCCAGCTCGACCGCATCGCCGCGGTCGACGGCGACATCCATGCCTTCCTGCATGTCGACGCCGAGGGCGCACTCGCCACGGCCGCCGACATCGACTCCCGCCGGGCAGCAGGCGAGGGCCTGCACGGGCTCGCCGGCGTCCCGATCGCCGTCAAGGACATCGTCGCGACCAAGGGCATGCCCACGACGTGCGGCTCGAAGATCCTCGACGGCTGGATCCCGCCCTACGACGCGACGATCACGCAGCGCATCAAGGCCGCCGGCCTGCCGATCCTCGGCAAGACCAACATGGACGAGTTCGCGATGGGCTCCTCGACGGAGCACTCGGCGTACGGCCCCACACGCAACCCCTGGGACCGCGATCGCATCCCCGGTGGCTCTGGAGGCGGCTCGGCCGCTGCCGTCGCCGCGTTCGAGGCCGCCCTCGCGATCGGCACCGACACCGGTGGGTCGATCCGCCAGCCGGGCGCGCTGACCGGCACCGTCGGGGTCAAGCCGACCTATGGCGGCATCAGCCGTTACGGCCTGGTGGCCCTGGCGAGCAGCCTCGACCAGGCCGGCCCCGTCACGCGCACGGTCCTCGACGCCGCGCTGCTGCACGAGCTCATGGGCGGACACGACCCCATGGACTCCACCAGCATCGATGCGCCCGCGCCGCTGGTCGTCTCGGCCGCCCGCCGCGCCGACGTCAAGGGACTCAAGATCGGCATCGTCAAGGAGCTGGGCGGCGAAGGCTTCCAGGCCGGCGTCAGTGCCCGGTTCAACGAGGCCGTCGAGCTGCTGACGTCCGCGGGCGCCCAGGTCGTCGAGGTGTCGCTGCCGAGCCTCGAGTACGCCCTTGCGGCCTACTACCTCGTGATGCCGAGCGAGGCGAGCAGCAACCTCGCCCGCTTCGACGCGATGCGCTACGGCGTACGCGTGCCGCCGGCCGGCGTCGACGATCCCAGCGCCGAGCAGGTCATGGCCTCGAGCCGCGACGCGGGCTTCGGCGACGAGGTCAAGCGCCGCATCATCGTCGGCACCTACGCCCTGTCGAGCGGCTACTACGACGCCTACTACGGCTCGGCGCAGAAGGTGCGCACGCTTCTCGCGCGCGACTTCGCAGCCGCGTTCGAGCAGGTCGACGTGCTGGTGTCGCCGACCTCGCCGACGACCGCGTGGCCGTTGGGCGCCAAGCTCGACGACCCGCTGTCGATGTACCTGCAGGACGTCGCCACGATCCCGGCCAACCTCGCCGGCATCCCCGGCCTTTCCCTGCCTGTCGGGCTCGCCGACGAGGACGGCCTGCCGGTCGGCCTGCAGTTCCTCGCGCCGCAACAGGCCGACGACCGGCTCTACAACGCCGGCGCTGCCCTCGAGAAGCTGCTCGAGGACAAATGGGGCGGCCCGATGCTTGCCCAGGCACCCGATCTGGAGGTTGCGCGATGACGACCGAGACTCTGGTTCCCGTCGATGAGGCGCTGACCCGCTACGACCCGGTCATGGGCCTCGAGATCCACATCGAGCTCAACACCACGACCAAGATGTTCTGCGGCTGCCCGACCGAGTTCGGCGCCGAGCCCAACACCCAGGTCTGCCCGGTGTGCCTCGCGCTCCCGGGTGCGCTGCCGGTCGTCAACGCCAAGGCGATCGAGTCGGCGATCCGCATCGGCCTCGCGCTCAACTGCGAGATCGCCGAGTGGTGCCGGTTCGCGCGCAAGAACTACTTCTACCCGGACATGCCCAAGAACTTCCAGACCTCGCAGTACGACGAGCCCATCGCGTTCGACGGCCACGTCGACGTCGAGGTCGACGGCGAGACCTACCGGATCGACATCGAGCGGGCGCACATGGAGGAGGACACCGGCAAGTCGCTGCACGTGGGCGGCTCGACGGGCCGCATCCACGGTGCCGACTTCTCGCTGGTCGACTACAACCGCGCCGGCATCCCGCTGATCGAGATCGTGACCCGCACGATCGAGGTCCCCGGCGACAAGGCTGCTGCGGTCGCCCGGGCCTACGTCTCCTACGTCCGCGACCTGATCGGTGGCCTCGGCGTCTCGGACGTACGCATGGACCAGGGGTCGCTGCGTGCCGACGTCAACCTCTCGCTCAAGCCCAAGGGCTCGACGACGCTCGGCACGCGCTCGGAGACCAAGAACGTCAACTCGTTCCGGTCGGTCGAGCGCGCCGTACGCTACGAGATCTCGCGGCACGCGGGCATCCTCGACCAGGGTGGCTCGGTGCTGCAGGAGACGCGGCACTTCCATGAGGACACCGGCACGACGTCCTCGGGCCGCGAGAAGTCCGACGCCGACGACTACCGCTACTTCCCCGAGCCCGACCTCGCGCCGGTGTCCCCGTCGCGGGAGTGGGTCGAGGAGCTGCGGGCCACGCTGCCCGAGCCCCCGGCCGTACGTCGTGCACGCCTGCAGGCCGACTGGGGTTTCAGCGACCTCGAGATGCGGGACACGATCGGCGCCGGAGCACTGCAGCTCGTCGCCGACACGATCGAGGCCGGAGCCACGCCGCAGGCGGCCCGCAAGTGGTGGCTCGGCGAAATGGCTCGTCGCGCCAACGAGCAGGGCGCGGATCTCGACTCGCTCGGCATCACGCCGCTGCAGGTCGCCGAGATCCAGGCGCTGATCGATGCCGGCCGGATCAACGACAAGCTGGCCCGCTCGGTGTTCGACGGCGTCATCGCTGGTGAGGGCACCCCCGAGGAGGTCATCGTCGGGCGTCAGCTCGAGGTGGTCTCCGACGACGGTGCGCTCGGCGATGCCGTTGACCGGGCGATCGCGGGCGATCCCGATGCTGCTCAGAAGATCCGCGACGGCAAGCAAGCCGCTGCGGGTGCGCTGATCGGCGCCGTCATGAAGGAGATGCGCGGTCAGGCCGACGCCGGCCGCGTCCGCGAGCTGATCCTCGAAAAGCTCACCTGACGCTGACGAGAGGGTTGTTGCCCTCTCGTCAGCGAGTGCGCTCGATGAGGTCCTTGAGCTCCTCGAGCACGACGTCGGGGAACTCGATCGGGATGAAGTGCGTCGCGTTTAGCTCACGGAACCGTGACCCCGTCACGCGCTCGGACGCCGAGAGCATGTCGCGGGCCCCGGTGAGCATGTCCCACGTGCCGGCGATGAACGTCACCGGGACGTCGATCTTCGACAGTGAGACGCGCTGGTGCTCGGAGACGCCGAGGGCGAGCTTGGCGTACCAGGACGGGTGCGTCGTGCAGAACTCCTGCATCAGCGTCCGCAGCTCCGCGGTGTCGGCCGCGGGATTGATGAGCCGGGTCAGCCGGAGCATGTTGGCCGTCGCGTTGGTCCACGGGATCCGGCGGGTCAGCGGCGCCAGCGCCCGCCCGGACACCCATGCCGTACGGGCGAGGCCGACCATGAGCTGCTTGGAGACCAGCGGCGGCATGCGCAGGGGAGCCAGCATCGTCGCGAACGTGTTGCCGGGTACGCCGGCCACGGCGAGGATCCCCGTGACCCGTTCGGGGTGGCGGCCGGCCAGCTCGAACGCGACCGTGACGCCGGCCGACCAGGACGCGACGACGGCGGAGTCGATGCCTGCGTCGTCCATCACGGCCAGCGCGTCCTCGACGAACGCGTCGAGGTCGACCCGCCCATTGGCGGGGCGCTCCGAGCCGCCGACGCCGCGATGGTTCCACGACACGACGTGGACGCCGCAGTCCGGCCGCAACAGCGCGGGCCAGGCATGCGGGTTGGTGCCGAGGCCGTTCGACAGGAACACCGTCGGCCCCTCGGCGTCATTCGTCCAGGCCCGCAAGCGCGTGCCGTCGGCGCTCGCGACGTCGTAGTAGCGGACGAAGGCGGCCGTGGGTGGCTTCACAAGCGCTGATTGTCCATGGCGCCGGCCGCCCGCCGCAATCGAATGGCTAGATCCGTGCCGTGATGGCGTCCACCAGTCGCCCCGCGCCGCCGTCGGACTGAGGCATGAACAGGCTCGGCTCGGCCAGCTCCAGCTCGATCAGCACGGGCGCGCCGTCATCCGCAGTGACGAGGTCCACGCGCGCATACAGCAACGGTTGGTCGAGGCCGAGGATCTCGCCGGCCGCGGCCAGGGCAGCGGAGGAGACCGCGAGCTGGGCCTCGCTCGGCGTGCGGGGCTCGATCGACTCCCGGCTGTCCCGGTCCTGGCGCACGCCCTCGCCCTGATGCAGAAGCTGACCCTTGCGGATCGCGTGCGAGAACTCGCCGCCCAGGAACAGCATCGCGGTCTCGCCCTCGTCGTCGACCGACGAGATGTAGGGCTGGGTCATGGAGGCGCGCCCGGCGGCGACGAGGGCCGCGCTGTGGGCGTAGACCTCGTCGGCCGACCCCCATCGGGCGGTGTCGCGCGATCCCGCCGAGATCGTGGGCTTCACGACCCACTCGGTGTGGTCGCCGAGGTCGTCGCCCGGCGCGATGTCCCAGCGCGTCTCGATGATCGGTATGCCGGCGGCCTCGATCTGCTGGAGGTAGACCTTGTCGGTGTTCCAAGCCAGCACCTCGTGGCTGTTGTGGAGGTTGGGGACTGCTGCCGCCCAGTCCAGGAACTCGTCACGCCGGTTCATGTAGTCCCAGCACGAGCGGACGACCACGGCGTCGTACGCCTGCCAGTCGACGGCGGGGTCGTGCCAGAGCGTGATGTCGGCGTCGACGCCGCGCTCGCGAGCGGCTTCGAGCAGGAGCGGAAGGTCGGGGTCGAGCTCCACGGCGAACGAGCAGCTGACGAACGTGATGGCCATCTGCACAGCGTAAGTGATGAAGCGGAACACTTCACTCTTGCCTTTTGAAGTAAATACCTTCAATATGAAGAAATGAACCGGATCGCTTCACAGCGGTATGCCGTCATCGGCGATCTCGTGGGATCGCGCGAGCAGCCCTCGCGCGCTGAGGCCCAGGAGGCGCTGCTGGCCGCCCTGAGCATCGTCAACGAGATGCTCCCGGCGTCGCAGCCCCTCGAACCGACGATCGGCGACGAGCTGCAGGGCGTCTATGACAGCCTCCACGACGCGCTCTACGCGACGGTGCTGGTCCGGCTCGCCCTGCCGGAGTCGATGGACTGCCGGTTCGGCATCGGCGTCGGCGAGCTCGAGATCGTCGGCACGTCCAACTATGGTCTGACCCAGGACGGGCAGGCGTGGTGGTTGGCGCGCGACGCGATCGACGCGGCCAAGGCCAAGGGTCGACAGCTTCCCGGACTGCGGACCTGGATCAAGCGCGAGGGAGCGGAGGGGGGCGACATCGTGAACTCCTACCTGCTCGTGCGCGACGAGCTCGTCAGTGACTTCGACGGGCGGCAGCGACGCATCGCGCTCGCGGAGCTGCACGGCAAGACGCTGTCGCAGATCGCCGACGACGAGGGCATCTCGACATCGGCGGTGTCCCAGCGCCATCGAGCCGGCGTCGGTGCCCTGCTCGAGTCGATCAGTGAGGTCTCGGCGTGAGCGCGCTCGCGGTGCTGCTGGCCGCCGTCGGCATGGCAGACCTCGTACGCCGTTGGAAGGTCGTCACGGGTCTCGTCGTGACCGTGGCGGGCCTGCTGCTGCTCGGCGGTGAGTGGCACACCGTGTGGCTCTCGCTCGTGTTCGCCGTCGTGGTGGTCGTGTGGGTCGACGCGGCCTCGCACGACTCCTCCGCAGGAGTCATCCTCCTGTCCGTCGCGAGCCTGGCACTGGTCGTGGTCTCCGGCGTGCTCGACCTCGGCGAGGCCCCGCTGCAGGACTGGTACGACGACCTGCCGATCCCGCGGCTCCAGGGCGTACCGCTCGATCGCGCGGCCCTGGGGGTCGGCGTCGTGCTGTTCCTCGCGACCGCCGCCAACGTGGTCGTACGCCGCGTGCTCCTGTCCACCGGACCACGGGTCCTCGCGCAGGGCGACGAGCTGCGAGGCGGCCGGGTGCTCGGCCCACTCGAACGCTGGTTCGTGCTGGCCTGCGCCCTCAGCGGCAACCTCGCCGCGATCGCCGTCGTCGTCGCGGCCAAGGGCATCCTGCGCTTCCCCGAGATCTCGCGTGACCGCACCGACGGACTGCGGGCCGAGTACGTCCTGGTGGGCAGCTTCGTCAGCTGGGCGCTGGCCTTGGTCTTCGTGCCGCTGTTCTAGGTGGACTCCGCGGACGACCGAGTCAGGCCGAGCCGTAATCTTGGGGCATGGCCTCCGAGAACCAGATCGACATCAAGCCCCGCAGCCGCACCGTCACCGATGGCCTCGAGGCCACCGCCTCCCGCGGCATGCTCCGTGCGGTCGGCATGGGTGACGAGGACTGGGCGAAGCCCCAGATCGGCGTCGCCTCCAGCTGGAACGAGATCACCCCCTGCAACCTGTCGCTCGACCGGCTCGCCAAAGCCGTCAAGGTCGGCGTGCACGCCGGCGGGGGATACCCGCTCGAGTTCGGCACGATCTCGGTGTCCGACGGCATCTCGATGGGCCACGAGGGCATGCACTTCTCGCTCGTGAGCCGCGAGGTCATCGCCGACTCGGTCGAGACCGTCATGATGGCCGAGCGCCTCGACGGCTCCGTGCTGCTCGCCGGCTGCGACAAGAGCCTGCCCGGCATGCTGATGGCGGCCGCCCGGCTCGACCTGTCGAGCGTGTTCCTCTACGCCGGGTCGATCATGCCGGGCAACGTCGACGGCAAGGACGTCACGATCATCGACGCGTTCGAGGCGGTGGGCGCGTGCATCAAGGGCCTCATCACCCGCGAGGAGGTCGACAAGATCGAGCGCGCGGTCTGCCCCGGCGAGGGCGCCTGCGGCGGCATGTTCACCGCCAACACGATGGCGACCGCGGCCGAGGCGCTCGGCATGAGCCTGCCCGGTTCGGCCGCCCCGCCCGCGATTGACGACCGCCGCGACGACTTCGCGCGCAAGTCCGGCGAGGCCGTCGTCGAGCTGCTCCGCAAGGGCATCACCGCCCGGCAGATCATGACCAAGGAGGCTTTCGAGAACGCCATCACGGTCGTCATGGCGCTCGGCGGCTCGACCAACGCTGTCCTCCACCTGCTGGCGATCGCCCGCGAGGCCGAGGTGCCGTTGACGCTCGACGACTTCAACCGCATCGGCGACAAGGTCCCTCACCTCGGCGACCTCAAGCCGTTCGGCCGCTACGTCATGAACGACGTCGACAAGGCCGGCGGCACGGCCGTCATCCTCAAGGCGCTCCTCGATGCCGGGCTCATCCACGGTGACGTCATGACGGTGACCGGCAAGACCATGGCCGAGAACCTCTCGACCATCACCGAGAAGCTCGACGGCGACGTGATCCGTACGCTCGACAAGCCGATCCACAAGACCGGCGGCCTGACGATCCTCAAGGGGTCCCTCGCTCCCGACGGCGCGGTCGTCAAGAGCGCCGGGTTCGACTCCGACGTGTTCCGCGGCACCGCTCGGGTCTTCGACGGCGAGCGCAAGGCCATGGACGCGCTCGAGGACGGCACGATCGTCGCGGGCGACGTCGTGGTGATCCGCTACGAAGGCCCCAAGGGTGGGCCGGGCATGCGCGAGATGCTGGCAATCACCGGCGCGATCAAGGGCGCCGGCCTCGGCAAGGACGTCCTGTTGATGACCGATGGCCGGTTCTCCGGCGGCACCACCGGACTCTGCGTCGGCCACGTCGCCCCTGAGGCGGTCGACGGCGGACCCATCGCATTCGTGCGCGACGGCGACCAGATCGTGCTCGACATGGCCAACCGCACGCTCGAGATCGAGGTCGACCACGACGAGCTCGAGGCGCGCAAGGTCGGCTGGGAGCCCCTGCCGCCCAAGTACACGAAGGGCGTCCTCGCCAAGTACCGCAAGCTCGTCAGCTCCGCCGCTGACGGGGCAGTCTGCGGCTAGGGCATGTCCTAGATGACTCGCCCGATCAACCCTGACGAGCTGGCTGTCGCGCTCCAGGTGCTGGCCGCGGCCGAACGGCTCGACGAGGACGACCCCGACTACGTCGCGCTGCGCCGGGCGTGCGGGAAGTTCTACAAGAACGTCAAGAAGCACCGGCGGCTCGACAAGCGCGCCCAGGTCGCCGCGGCCGACCGCGCGGTGGTGGCGGCGACGGCGACCGGATCGCCGAGGCGCATCGACGACGAGACCGAGGGCCTGCCGCTCGTCTCCAATGCCGCCGGCGCCACGGCAGGCACGCTGCTGGTCGCCCGCCCCTGCTACATCTGCAAGCAGAAGTACACCGTCGTCGACGCGTTCTACCACCAGCTCTGCCCTGACTGCGCTGCGCTCAACCGGGCCAAGCGCGATGCCCGCACGGACCTGACGGGCAAGCGCGCGTTGCTGACCGGTGGCCGCGCCAAGATCGGCATGTACATCGCGCTGCGCCTGCTCCGCGATGGCGCGCACACGACGATCACGACGCGTTTCCCGCACGATGCCGTACGCCGGTTCACCGCGATGCCCGACAGTGCGGACTGGATCGACCGGCTCCGCATCGTCGGCATCGACCTGCGCGATCCGGCGCAGGTCGTCGGGCTCGCCGACTCGGTCGCCGAGCAGGGGCCGCTCGACATCCTCATCAACAACGCGGCGCAGACCGTACGCCGCACACCGGGTGCCTACGCGCCACTGGCCGAGGCCGAGTCCGCTCCGTTGCCCGAAGGCCCCCTGCCGGAGCTCCTCACGTTCGGCCACACGAGTGACGCCCACCCGGCGGCTCTCGTCGGCTCGGTGTCGGCACACCCGGTCCTGGCCGGCGACGCGCACACCGCCGAGGAGCTGACGTCGATGGCCCTGTCGGCAGGCTCCGCGGACCTCGCCCGGATCGATGCCGGCGGCCTGGTGCCCGACACCGTCGACGTCAACAGCTGGACGCAGCGGGTGCACGAGGTCGACGCGCTCGAGCTCCTCGAGGTCCAGCTGTGCAACACCACGGCGCCGTTCATCCTCGTCAGTCGACTGCGGCCGTCGATGGCGGCCTCCGAGGCGCGGCGCACGTACGTCGTGAACGTCTCGGCGATGGAGGGCCAGTTCAGCCGCCGCTACAAGGGGCCGGGCCACCCGCACACCAACATGGCCAAGGCCGCGCTCAACATGCTGACGCGCACCAGCGCAGGGGAGATGCTCGAGCAGGACGGCATCCTCATGACCGCTGTCGACACCGGCTGGATCACCGACGAGCGGCCGCACCCGACCAAGGTGCGACTCGCCGAGGAGGGGTTCAAGGCGCCATTGGATCTCGTCGACGGGGCCGCCCGGGTCTACGACCCGATCATCCGCGGCGAGGCCGGCGAGGACATCCACGGCGTCTTCCTCAAGGACTACGAGCCCTCGCCGTGGTGACCAACGAGGAGCTGCTCCGGTCCCAGTGGGCCGCGCTGCGCAGGTGGATCGAGACCTCGGGCGTCCTGCAGCACGCACAGGAGCAGAGCGTGCTCGAGGCGTGGAACGTGCACGAGCTCATCACGCACCTCGGCCGCTCGTTCCTCGACTTCCCGGTGCTCGGGCCGGCCGCGGGTGCTGAGCCGCGCACCCTCCGCGAGTACATCTCCAACTACGGCGCGTCCGCGCGCGACATCGCCGACGGAACCAAGCAGCTCGCCCGCTCGTTCGCCGGCGACGTGCTCTCGGGCATCGACAACTGTGCGAGGCTCGGCTTCCGCGCCCTCGACGCGCTGAAGACCGACGTCGTACGCGGTCCACTGGGTGCGATCACCCGCGACGACTTCATCCTCACCCGGATCATCGAGCTCGTCGTGCACGGTGATGACCTGGCCCGCTCGGTACCAGGCGTCGCCGCGCCGCCGCTGCTCGAGCCGCCGGTCGCAGCTGTCGCGGACGCACTCGCACGTGCGTACGTCGAGGTCACCGGCCGCGAGCCGGAGTTCGACGACCACCTCGACTGGATCAGGACCGCCACGGGCCGGGCGGCGTCCGAGGACGACGCACTGCCCCTGCTCTGACGCCAGACGCACGTCGGCCCGGCAGGGCAGAGCTCCACCGGGCCGACGTCTGGCTGAGGACTAGCCGGTGACGCACTTCTCGACGTCCGACGCGATCGCGTCGCGCGCCTTCTCGTCCGCCTTGGTCGGCTTGAACTTGTTGTCCTGCTCCTTCAGAGCCTTGACCGCCTTGTCCGACAGCATGAACTGTTGATGGGGGAGTCGGTCCACATGCTGGTACGTCCTGTCTCACCACTTGACCACCGCTGGTTGGGCGACGAGACTGAACGCGTGCATGCAGAGATTCTCGTAGTACACCGCTGACGCGATGGCCTGATCCGGCCCCGCGTCTCCCTCGAATGCCTCACGGCCGAGGGATTTTTTTATGCGAACAGCCGGGTCACTCAACGACATACGATGGACCGAAACAGAAGGACGACATCATGACCGAGCAGCTCACGGGGGCTCAGAGCCTCGTGCGGGCGCTGGAGCACGCCGGGGTCGACACGATCTTCGGCATCCCGGGCGGTGCGATCCTGCCCGCGTACGACCCTCTTTTCGACTCCGAGAAGATCCGCCACATCCTCGTCCGGCACGAGCAGGGCGCGGGACATGCGGCGCAGGGCTACGCCATGGTCACCGGCAAGGTCGGCGTCTGCATGGCCACGTCGGGACCCGGCGCGACCAACCTCGTCACCGCGATCGCCGATGCCCACATGGACTCGGTCCCGATCGTCGCGATCACGGGTCAGGTGCCGAGCGGGTCGATCGGCTCGGACGCGTTCCAGGAGGCCGACATCCGCGGCATCACGATGCCGATCACCAAGCACAGTTTCCTCGTGACCGACCCCGCCGAGATCCCGCTCGTCATCGCCGAGGCGTTCCACATCGCCGGCACGGGACGACCCGGACCGGTGCTCGTCGACATCGCCAAGGACGCCCTGCAGGCCACCACGACGTTCACCTGGCCGACCGAGCTCGCGCTGCCCGGCTACCGGCCCACGACGCGTCCCCACGGCAAGCAGGTCCGCGAGGCCGCGCGCCTGATCGCCGCGGCCGAGCGTCCGGTCCTCTACGTGGGCGGTGGCGTCATCAAGGCTGATGCGTCGGCCGAGCTCAAGGTCCTCGCCGAGATGACCCAGATCCCGGTCGTCACCACGCTCATGGCGCGGGGCGCCTTCCCGGACTCGCACGAGCTGCACCTCGGTATGCCGGGCATGCACGGCACGGTCGCGGCAGTCGCAGCCCTGCAGAAGAGCGACCTGCTGATCTCGCTGGGTGCCCGGTTCGATGACCGGGTGACGGGGCAGCTCGCCTCGTTCGCGCCGCTCGCCAAGATCATCCACGCCGACATCGACCCGGCTGAGATCTCCAAGAACCGCACGGCCGACGTCCCGATCGTGGGCGACTGCCGCGAGGTCATCGCCGACCTCATCTCGACCCTGCAGAAGCAGGCGTCCGAGGACGGCATCGAGGGCGACTACGCCGCGTGGAAAGCCCAGATGCTCGGCATCAAGGACAGGTACCCGGTCGGCTACGACAAGCCCGAGACCGGGCTCGCTCCGCAGACCGTGATCGAGCGCATCAATGCGATCGCGGGTCCCGAGGCGACCTACACCGCAGGCGTCGGCCAGCACCAGATGTGGGCCGCGCACTACGTCGACTTCGAACGCCCGCGTCAGTGGCTCAACTCCGGCGGTGCCGGCACGATGGGCTACGCGGTTCCGGCCGCGATGGGCGCGCAGGTCGGCCTGCCCGGCTCGGTGGTCTGGGCGATCGATGGTGACGGCTGCTTCCAGATGACCAACCAGGAGCTCGCGACCTGCGCGATCGAGAACATCCCGATCAAGGTCGCGGTCATCAACAACTCGTCGCTCGGCATGGTGCGGCAGTGGCAGACACTGCTCTACGAAGGCCGCTACTCCAACACGGACCTCAACACGGGTCCGGAGTCGATCGGCGCGCGACGCATCCCCGACTTCCTCAAGCTCGCCGAGGCCTACGGCTGCGTCGGGCTGCGCTGCGAGAGCGAGGAAGACCTCGACGCGACGATCGAGAAGGCCATGGCCATCACGGACCGACCCGTCGTGATCGACTTCGTGGTCGAGCGAGACGCGATGGTGTGGCCCATGGTCCACGCCGGCACCAGCAACGACGCCATCCAGATCGCCCGCGACCTGGCCCCCGAGTGGGATGACGAGGACCTCTGATGACTTCACACACACTCAGCGTCCTGGTGGAGAACACCCCGGGCGTCCTGGCTCGTGTCTCGAGCCTGTTCATGCGGCGCGGGTTCAACATCGACTCGTTGGCGGTCGGCCCGACCGAGATCCCCGAGATCTCCCGCATGACGATCGTCGTGAATGTCGACGAGCTCCCCCTCGAGCAGGTCACCAAGCAGCTCAACAAGCTCGTCAACGTCCTCAAGATCGTCGAGCTCGACTCGCACAGCGCCGTCGAGCGCGAGCTCATGCTGATCAAGGTCAAGACCGACGCCCAGACCAGGGGACAGGTGCTCGAGACCGTCCAGCTGTTCAGGGCTAAGGTGGTCGACGTTGCCACCGATGCAGTGACGATCGAGGCGACCGGCGACGCGGGCAAGCTCACCGCGATGCTGAACGTCCTCGAGCCGTTCGGCATCCGCGAGATCGCCCAATCGGGGCGCGTGGCCATCGGCCGCGGATCCCGTTCCATCACCGACCGCACACTTCGTGCCGTTCCCGGCACGCAAGCAGGCTGAACACTTCAAGGAGAAGTACCCCGTGGCTGAACTGTTTTACGACGACGACGCAGATCTGAGCATCATCCAGGGCCGCCATGTGGCGGTCATCGGCTACGGCAGCCAGGGGCACGCGCACGCGCTCAACCTGCGCGACTCCGGCGTCGACGTCCGGGTGGGGCTCCTCGAGGGTTCCAAGAGCCGGGCCAAGGCCGAGGAGCAGGGCCTCCGGGTCCTCGGTGTCGCTGAGGCGGTCGAAGAGGCCGACGTCATCGTCATCCTCACGCCCGACCAGGTCCAGCGGCACGTCTACGCCGACTCGATCGAGCCCAACCTCGTCGACGGAGACGCCCTCGTCTTCGGCCACGGCTTCAACATCCGTTTCGGCTACATCAAGCCGCCGGCCGGTGTCGACGTCACGCTCGTCGCGCCCAAGGCGCCGGGCCACACCGTACGCCGCGAGTTCGTCGCGGGCCGCGGCATCCCCGACATCATCGGTGTCGAGCAGGACGCGACCGGCAAGGCGTGGGACCTCGCGCTCTCCTACGCGAAGGCCATCGGCGGCACCCGGGCCGGCGTCATCAAGACGACGTTCACCGAAGAGACCGAGACCGACCTCTTCGGCGAGCAGGCCGTGCTGTGCGGCGGTGTCTCGCACCTGGTCCAGGCCGGCTTCGAGACGCTGACCGAAGCGGGCTACCAGCCCGAGATCGCCTACTTCGAGGTGCTGCACGAGCTCAAGCTCATCGTCGACCTGATGTGGGAGGGCGGCATCGCCAAGCAGCGCTGGTCGATCTCCGACACGGCCGAGTACGGCGACTACGTCTCCGGCCCGCGCATCATCGATGCCTCGGTCAAGGAGCGCATGCAGGACGTGCTCAAGGAGATCCAGGACGGGACGTTCGCATCGCGCTTCATCGCCGACCAGGACGCCGGCGCTCCGGAGTTCCTCGCGCTGCGTGAGAAGGAGGCCGGCCACTCGATCGAGGCCACCGGCAAGGTCTTGCGCTCGCACTTCTCGTGGAAGCAGCAGGACGCCGACTACGTCGACGGCCAGGCCGCGCGCTAGTCAGCAACGACCCAAGAGGGGCGTCACCGCTTCGGCGGTGGCGCCCCTTCGGCGTTCTCGGGCGCCGTTCAGCGGGGCATCGCCCAGCGTTCGCCTCCGCGCCGGCCCCGCGTCACCTGCCTCGCCTTGCATCGAGGGGTGCCCACCACCGGGTCACTCGAGCCAGGAGCCTGACATGAATCGTCGTCTGCACGTCACCACCCGTCGCGTCGTGACGGGAGGTGCAGCAGCTCTCCTCGCGGCCGCGGCGATCTCGCCGGCGGCTGCCTCGGTCCAGCACCACGACCATGATCCGGGCACGACCAGCAGCCCCAGGTTGCTCGCGAGGTCACTCCTGTCAGCCGACCACCTCGAGCCGGGCCCGCCGTCCGGCGCACTGGCCACGCCCGCCAACGGGCGGCAGGGACCCTTCGCGGGCCAGGTGATCCCCGGTTTCTCCGCAGCCCTCGACAACGGCGACGGCACGTTCTGGGCGCAGCCGGACAACGGGTTCGGCGCCAAGGGCAACTCGGCGGACTTCCTGCTCCGCCTCTATCTGGTCAAGCCGCACTGGAAGACCGCAGAGGGTGGCGCCGGCCAGACCGAGGTGCTGCGCCACATCACGCTCTCCGACCCGAATCACAAGGTGGGCTTCCCGATCGTCAACGAGACGGGCACCCGGCAGCTGACCGGCGACGACTTCGACATCGAGTCGGTGCAGCGCGGCCGCAACGGCTCGTTCTGGATCGGCGACGAGTTCGGCCCGTTCCTGCTGCACGTCGACTCACGGGGTCGCCTGCTGTCCGCGCCGGTGGCGTTCCCGCTCGGCATGTCGCCGCAGAACCCCCACCTCGGCGACGCGCAGCCCAACGTCCAGCGCAGCGGTGGCTTCGAGGCCATGGCGGAGTCCACGAGCGGACGCTACCTCTACCCGATCGTCGAGAGCGCGCTCGTCAACGACGCCGACAAGCGCCGCCGTGTCATCTCGGAGTTCGACACGCGTACCGGCCGCTACACCGGCACGACGTGGACGTATCACGTCGATGTCGACGCCAACTCCGCCGCTGACGCGCAGATGATCCGGCCGGGCGTGCTCCTGGTCCTCGAGCGGGACAACTTCGACGGTCCCAGCGCGGTGACGAAGCGGGTCTACGAGGTACGCCTCGACCGTCGCGGCACCGACCGGCCGCTGGCCAAGTCGCTCGTCGTGGACCTCCTCAAGATCTCCGACCCCGCCGGGATCAGCGACGGCGGCGGCTGGGGCACGGGCACGCAGTTCTCGTTCGGCTTCCAGTCGGTCGAGACCCTCGTACCGCTGTCACACGGTCGGCTCCTGATCGCCAACGACAACAACTATCCGGGCAACTCGGCTCGCTTCCCCGGCACGCCCGACGACACCGAGATGATCGTCATCGATCCCGGCAGCCGCTGATCAGGCAATGAGCTCGAGCGTGTCGGCGGTGTCCACCGCCGACACGTTCGTCTCACGGTTGCCGACGACCTCGTCGTACGCCCTGCGCAGCCGGACGACGGCTTCGGTCAGGATGTCGACGGCGGGCATGAAGGGCAGGCGCAGGTGGCGCTCGCTGACGGGCACCGGGCTGGTGAAGAAGCGGGGGCCGGGCGTGAGGATCAGCCCTTGGCGCTCGGCGGCGGCGGTCAGGCGGGACGACATCCGGTCCGGCAGCGTCACCCACAGGCTCGAGCCGCCACCGGGGCACGGCGCCACGATGTCCGGCAGTGCCGCCGCGAGCTCACCGAGCAGGTGGTCGCGCCCCGTGCGCAGCCTCGCGCGCCCGGCTGCCGCGGTCTGGCCGCCGTCCGTGAGGAGCTCGGCGACGACCAGCTGCTCGAAGCCCGGCGTGCCGAGGTCCTGGTTCATCCGCGCCTGGATCAACGGCATGACCAGGTCGCGCGGGACGCGGGCCCAGCCGATGCGCAGCCCGCCCCAGTAGGACTTGGACGTCGAGTCCACGATGATCGTGCGCGGATCGTACGCGGCGAACGAGGGCGGCAGCTCGATCCCGTCGAGATTGACCTCGCGGAGTGACTCGTCGACGATCGGCACGACGTCGTGCCGGCGAAGCTCGCGGGCCCACGCGCCCCGTTCGTCGTCGCTCATGACAGCGCCGGTCGGGTTGTGGAAGTCCGGGATGATGTACGCCGCGGCGTGGGGGGCGCTCCGAACCGCCTCACCGAGCGCCGCGGTGTCCCACGGGGTCTCTCCGACCGGCATCGACGTGAGCCGGGCGCCGAGGGAGCTGAACGACTCGGGGGCGTGCGGCCAGCTCGTGCCCTCCACGATCATGCGTTGACCGGGCCGGAGCATGGCGCGGCCGAGCAGTGAGATGGCCCCTTGTGCCCCACTCGTCACGACGATCTGTCCGGGATCGGTCGGCAGCCCGCGGTCGGTGTAACGCTGCGCGATGATCTCCCTCAGGGCCGGCAGCCCGTCCGGGAGGTAGCCACTCGTGGCGAGGAGACCGGGCAGCTTGGTGGCAGCGGCCTCGAAGGCCCGGGCGATCCCCGGAGTCGCCAAGGGTGCCGAGAACGTCATGGCGATCGTGTGCGCGTCATCCGGCGCGACGATCAGACTGCTCGCGTGCGAGGGGGAGAGGGGCAGGCGCACGATGCTGCCCGAACCCTGGCGCGAGTGCAGCAGGCCGGTGTCGCGGAGCTCGGCATAGACGCGTGTGGTCGTCGTCCGGCTGACCCCGAGGGCATCGGCGAGGGTGCGCTCCGAAGGCAGCCGGCTCCCGTCCGGCACGCGGCCGTCCACCACGAGGAGCCGGATCCTCTCGGCGATGTCCTTGTACGCAGGGCCAGTCGCATCGCTCCCGCCGAGCAGGGCAGCGAGACGGGCGGCAGAGAGGGCGATGGGCACAAGGCCACTGTTTCACAATTGGCTATTCAATACCAGACCAATTGAGTCAAGACTGGATACATGAACCACCTCATCGTTCTCGTCCTTCTCGCCCTCGCGTTCGCCGCGTTGGCGGTCGTTCTCGTCCGTACGCTTCGCGGCGACGGCTACGGGTTGCGACCGCCGCCACGCAGTCATCGAGAGGAGGTCGACCTGCACAGCCGCTACCGGAGTCTGGTCTGATGGCAGACATGGTCAACCGTCTTGCTCGCCTCTTCATCGGCCTGAGCCTCTACGGCTTCACGATGGCGATGATGGTCGAGTCGACCCTGGGTCTGGACCCGTGGGACGTCTTCCACGAAGGACTGGCGGGCCACCTGCCGCTGACCTTCGGGCAGGTCGTCATCCTCGTGGGAGCCGTCGTGCTCCTGCTGTGGATCCCGCTGCGCCAGATGCCGGGGATCGGCACGGTCTTCAACGTCATCGTGATCGGGGTGGCCGCCGACGCCGGCATCGCCGCGATCAGCCAGCCGGACAACCTGTGGTTGCGCGGCCTGCTCCTCGTCGGCGGCGTCGTCGGCAACGGCCTTGCCGGCGCGATCTACATCGGCGCCCAGCTCGGTCCGGGCCCGCGCGACGGCCTCTGGCTGGGACTCGTGCGGCGTACGGGCCGCAGCGTGCGGTTCTGGCGCACCGTCATCGAGGTGTCCGTCCTGGTGATCGGCTTCGTGCTGGGCGGCACGGTGGGCGTCGGCACGGTCCTGTACGCGCTCACGATTGGCCCGATCGTGCAGTTCTTCCTCCCGCTGACGCAGGCTCCGCAGCCGTCAGACGGTTCGGGGCGGCCTCACTGGTCGGGCACGATGCGCAGTCGCGGCACACCCCGCGCCGACGGGTGCACGATCACGGGTTCGTCGGTGGGGTCCGCCGACGCCGAGTAGAGGCCCTGTGCCGAGTCGCACTCGAGCTGCCTGAGGTCGACGAGCTGCCCGGCATCCTCGACGCCTTCGGCCACCACGAGCAGGCCGGAGCCGTGGGCGGCGTTGACCAGCAGTGCCAGGAGGTCGCGGGCGCCCGGCTCTGCCGAGTTGATGAGCGTCGAGTGGATCTTGATGGCATCGGCGGGGAGATGCTGGATCTGGCCGATGGGTGTGCGTCCGGTGCCGAAGTCGTCGATGCTGACGAACACCCCGGCGTGGCGCAACGCACTCAGCGGCAGCATCGCGTTGGGGACGTCGACCAGAGCCATCTCGGTGACGCCGACCGTCAGCCGGTGCGGCGCGAGCCCGGATGCGCTCAGGGCCTCGTCGACATCCTGCAAGAGATCGGGGGCGGCGAGCATACGGCCTGAGATGCTGACCGAGACCGTGACGTCGGCGAACCGGTCGGGGTCGGCCGCGGTCAGCTCTGAGAGCTCGGCGGTGGCTTCGCGGAGCGTCCAGCGATCGAGCTCGCAGATCAGGTCCGACGTGGCGGCGATGGGCAGGAACGCCTCGGGCCCGAGCAGCCCGCGCGCGGGATGGTCCCAGCGGAGCTGCGCCTCGTAGCCCTCGACGATCTCGGTGTGCACCGCCA
This sequence comes from Aeromicrobium ginsengisoli, assembly GCF_004134905.2. Taxonomy (GTDB): domain Bacteria; phylum Actinomycetota; class Actinomycetes; order Propionibacteriales; family Nocardioidaceae; genus Aeromicrobium; species Aeromicrobium ginsengisoli. Next base: position 1,011,205 of record NZ_SDPQ02000002.1, read on the forward strand.
CGACGGGTTGGTAGTGCAGGGAGATCCGGCCGGCCTCGAGCGCCTCGCACAAGTCAGCCTCGATGGTGGCGCGCTCCTGCAGCTCGGACCGCAGGCGGTTGTCGAACACCTCGATGCGCCCGCGACCCGAGATCTTGGCCCGCCTGATGGCCACGTTGGCCTCGTGCAACAGCTGATCGGGCTCGGTGCCGCCGTCCATGCTGGTCGTGGCGCCGATGCTGGCCGTGATCGGGATCGAGTGGCCCGACACGTCGACCGGCTGGTTGATCGTCGGCAGCAGGTGGGCCGCCAGGATCATCGCGTCATGATCCGACGCCACGGAGTCGAGCAGGATGACGAACTGGTCGCCACCGAGTCGCGCGACGACGTCGACGTCGCGGACGAGGCTGCGCAGGCGCTGGGCGACGGCACGCAGCACCAGGTCGCCGACGCCGTGACCGAAGCGGTCGTTGATCTCATCGAACTCGTCGATGTCCACGACGAGCAGCCCGACCGAGCTGCCGTCTCGACGGCCACGTCGCAGCGCGGCGCGGATCTGCTGGCGCATGTAGGGGCCGTTGGCCGTTCCGGTCAGCGAGTCGTGGGACGCCTCGTGGAACAGGTCGGAGCGCAGCTGATCACGCTGGCGTGCCGTCGCGCGGATCTCCTCGATGTTGTAGGCCATCCGGGCGACGACGAGCATCGACAGGACGCTCGCACCCAGCACGATCGTCCAGGTGTCGACGTGCAGGCCATGGGTGAGCTGCGCGATCAGCAGCACCGGAGCGACCAGCACGGCCGCCCCGAGCGCCACGAGCCGTCGGGCCGTGAACGGCGCGGTCCGGACCCCTGACGGCGTCGACAGCTGCGCCATCGTGGGGTGCAGTGCTGCCCCGCCCCAGAGCAGGTAGGAGCTCAACCACATGACGTCGAGCACCCGGGACTCCGACGCTCCGAGCTCCATCGCGAACACCGTGTCGGCGGTGATCAACGGGACCAGGGCGGCGACGAGGAGCCGGAACGCCGGCGACCGTGCTCCCGGGACGGACACCAGCCGTACGACCAGGGCCAGGAGCACGATGTCGCCGGCCGGGTAGGCCGCGGCGATCGCCCGGTCGACCCACGAGATCGTGGTGTCGTCCACGATCGGGTCGGCGACGAGCACCCACGACAGCAGGCCAAGGCCGAGCACGACGATCGCGCTGTCGATCAGGCCCGGTGTGTCGCGGGTCGGCCGCCGGCTGTGCACCAGCACCGCGAGCCCGACGATGAGCAGGGGATAGGCCGTCAGGTAGGCCAGGTCGGACGCCGACGGAGTGGTGCGGACGAGGTTGGGCAGGTCGAAGAACAGGTCACCGGCCACCCACGCCGACTGCCCGGCTGCCATGAGGTACCAGGGCAACACCTTGACCGGTCGGTTGATCCGCACGCCGATGAGGATCGCCACGACGCACGAGGCGCCGATCGCGTCGTACATCGCGGTGGTGGGCCCCAACAGGTAGAGCGCGGTCGCGATCGCGCCGGCCACCAGATAGATCCGGGTCATGGCCCTCCTCCCGCTGTCGGTCGTGCCATGGCGCTGCCATGGGTGTCGCCTCCATCTTGGCTCACATCGGGATCGTTGGTGCGACCTCCTGCACATCGGACGCCGATCGGGTGTGTGTTCGCGCCTGACGGGACCCGGCCCGGCTGACAGGTCACGCGTGCGCCGGTACGTTTCTCGCAATGCGGTCGCTCGACGAGTGGCCCCGAGCGGTGGGGGTGTGCCTGCATGGCCGATGCTCCGATCGGCAGAGCCCGCCGGCTCCCACCCGAGCTCGCGATGCTGCGCATCAGCAATGCGCGTCACCGGCTGCCTGCCGTGTTCGGCACCGGCCTGCTCATCGTCCTGGCGCTCGGCGTCATGATCGGCGGTGGCATCTTCTCGCTCGCCGGCCAGCAGGCGGCGACCATGGCCGGACCCGCCGTCATCGTGTCGTTCCTGATCGCGGCCGTCGTGTGTCTGCTGGCTGCCCTCTCGTACGCCGAGCTGTCGTCGATCCTGCCGACGGCCGGAAGCGTCTACACGTTCGCCTACGTCGCCTTCGGTGAGCTGTGGGCCTGGGTCGTCGGCTGGGCACTGGTGCTCGAGCTCGTCGTGGCGGCGGCCGTCGTCTCGCGGGTCTGGGCCGCCTACTTCGACTCGACGCTGCAGGGCTTCGACGTCACGGTCCCGAGCTTCGTTGCGGAGCACTCGTCGGTCGACAAGGGCACAGGGTGGATCGCCGCGATCGTCGTGATCGTTCTGGCCTTGTTGGTCATGGTCGGCTCCAAGCTCTCCGGCCGGGTCCTGGCCACGATCGTGGCGGCCAAGCTCACGGCCGTCATCGTGGTGATCGTGGTCGGCGCCCGCCACGTCGACTCGGCCAACTACACCCCGTTCGTGCCGGCGGTGAAGGCCGGCGCAGACGATCGCGGCACCGTGCTGCAGAGCCTGTTGGGTGGATCAGGCGACGCGTTCGGCGTGACCGGAATCTTCACGGCGGCGGGCATCATCGTCTTCGCGTTCATCGGCTTCGACCTCATCGCCACGGCGGCCGAGGACGCCCGCAACCCGCGGCGATCCGTGCCCCGGGCCATGCTGGCGTCGATCGGCATCGTGACGGCGCTCTACGTGGCGATGGCTGCGGTGCTGGTCGGCGTACGTCCCTACGGCGAGCTCGACACCGGTGCGCCGGTGTCCGACGCGCTGCGTTCGGTCGGGTCCGGATGGAGCGCCAACGTCATCAACATCGGCGCCATGTTCGGGCTCACCACGGTCGTCCTGGTCGTGCTCATCGCGCAGAGCCGGGTCCTGTTCGCGATGGGGCGCGACGGGTTGCTCCCGCGCGGCCTGGCGCGCGTCGGCGTGGGATCGTCGCCCTCCCGCGCTGCGGCCGTCGCCGGCATCGCGGCCGCTGTGCTCGCGCTCGCCCCGGAGGCGGCCAAGCTGGCTGACCTCCTGGTGCTCGGCACGATGTTCGCGTTCGCCTTCTGCGCCGTCGGCGTCATCAGGCTGCGCCGCTCGCAGCCGGATCTCGAGCGCGGCTTCCGCGTGCCGTTCGTGCCGCTGGTCCCGATCGTGTCGTTGCTCGCCACGATCTGGCTGTCGCTCAACCTCACGTGGTCCACGTGGGGCTACTTCGCCGTCTGGATGGTCTTCGGCCTGTTGGTCTACCTGATGTACGGCATCCGGCACAGCGCGCTGGGCAATCGTGAAGAGCCGCCGCCGGCTCCGCCGGAGCCCGCCCCGGCTCGTCCTGGCGGCCGCCCACCAGGGGCGCACCGAGCGGGCTATCGCTAGCGTCGCGTCGCGATGATCAGGGAGGCGTCGACATCGATCAGCATCTCGACGGCGGCGAAGCGCTCGTCGGTGAGCCACTGCTCACGCACCGTGTCGACGCGGCCCTCGACGATCGGCGGCCAGAACGCGGACGGCACGAAGTCGTCAAGGACGGCGATGCCCCCGGGCTCCAGCAGGTCGGCGATGACGTCGATGTCCTGCATGACCTCGCGGACGTCGACGAAGAGCAGGGAGAACGGGGCGTACTGCTCGAGGCTCGACCAGTCGCCGGCGATGACGTCGACGTTGTCGATGTCGGCGAAGATCTTCTGCACGTCACCGGCGAGAGCGGGATCGAGCTCGGCGCTGACGACCCGCGCATCCTTGGGCGCGCCACTGGAGAGCCAGGCGGACCCGACGCCGCAGCCCGTGCCGAGCTCAGCGAGGGTGCCCGTGCGGGACGCGGCCAGCGACGCCAGCAGGCGGCCGGTCTCGTTGCGGATCGACGTGATGAACCCGCGCTGGCGGGACAGGTCGAGAGTGCTCGAGACGAGCGCGGGGACTTCAGCGGGGGCACTCACGTGGCCAGTCTGTCACGATCCGATGACACAGCACGCCGGTCTCGTCTCGGGCCCTGAGACACGCCCCACGTTTGCCGGACAGGACGACCTGCGCGTGTCTACACTGGCTCCACCATGCGGAAGCAGCTCGTAGTAATCGCTTGCCGCGGCAGGGCCTCTTAGGGCTACACCCTGCCGCGGAGTTTCGGCGTTGGCCCGCCGTTCCGCCGCAGGGGTGCTTGATCACGATCTGATCGCACGCTTTCGTACTCTCCTCGGATGATCTCCGGACACGTGTCTGGTGGGACGGCGGAACTCCGCCAGACCCGCACCACGTCCGACACCGAAGGAGATCGCCATGGAACCCCGACTGATGGAGTGGGGCCCCGCGCACCTGCGCGACGAGGCCCCGACCACCGAGCTCGAGTCGTCCGAACGCCCCGACGACAACTGACCACATACCAAGACGCGGGTTTCATATCCTGAGACCTGCCTGCCTAGAATGACGCTCATGACTCGCTCGTTTTCCCTCGCAGTGGTGCCCGGAGACGGCATCGGACCCGAAGTGACCGCTCAGGCGCTCCAGGTCCTCAACCTCGTCGCCGCCGACCACGACGCCGCCTTCAGCAGCACCGAGTACGACCTCGGTGCGAAGCGTTGGCACGCCACAGGGGAGACCCTGCCCGACTCGGTGCTCGAGGAGATCCGCGGCCACGACGCGATCCTGCTCGGTGCCGTCGGCGACCCGAGCGTCCCGTCGGGCGTCCTCGAGCGCGGCCTGCTGCTCAAGCTGCGGTTCGCCCTCGACCACTACGTCAACCTGCGCCCGTCCAAGCTCTTCCCGGGCGTCCCCACACCTCTGGCCAACCCCGGTGCGATCGACTTCGTCGTCGTGCGCGAGGGCACCGAGGGTCCGTACGTCGGCAACGGTGGCGCGATCCGCGTCGGCACACCCCATGAGCTCGCGACCGAGGTCAGCATCAACACGGCGTACGGCGTCGAGCGCGTCGTGCGTGACGCGTTCGCACGTGCTCAGGCGCGCCCGCGCAAGAAGCTGACGCTCGTCCACAAGAACAACGTCCTGGTCCACGCCGGCCACCTCTGGACCCGCACGGTCGACGCGGTCGCGACCGAGTTCCCCGATGTCGCGGTCGACTACCTCCACGTCGACGCCGCCACGATCTTCCTCGTGACCGACCCCGCACGGTTCGACGTCATCGTCACCGACAACCTCTTCGGCGACATCCTCACGGACCTCGCCGCAGCGATCACGGGTGGCATCGGCCTGGCGGCCAGCGGCAACGTCAACCCCGACCGCACGGCACCCAGCATGTTCGAGCCGGTCCACGGCTCGGCCCCCGACATCGCCGGCCAGCACAAAGCCGATCCGACCGCTGCGATCCTGTCCGGCGCCCTGTTGCTCGAGCACCTCGGCCTGCCGGAGGCGGCTGCCCGCATCAGCTCCGCGGTCGAGGCCGACATCGCCGAACGAGGCGCGGCACCGCGCAGCACCGAGGAGGTGGGAGGGGCCATAGCATCACGTGTGGCCGAAGGCGTAGCGGTCGGTTAATGACCGCTTACCTTTGACCCAAAATAGGACTACCGTGATTACTATGACTTCCAACCATTTCGCGAGCAGGTTCGAGCCCAACCCCAACGCGAAGACCGACGGACAGCGCGAGGCCATCCTCGACAACCCCGGTTTCGGCAACCACTTCACCGACCACATGTTCCTGGCCGAGTGGACGCCCGGCACCGGCTGGGCCGATGCCCGCGTCGTGCCCTACGGCCCGCTCATGCTCGATCCGGCGACTGCCGTCCTGCACTACGCGCAGGAGATCTTCGAGGGACTCAAGGCGTACGTCCACGAGGACGGCTCGATCTGGTCGTTCCGGCCCGAGGCCAACGCCGAGCGCATGCAGCGCTCGGCCCACCGCCTCGCGCTGCCGGAGCTGCCGACCGACTGGTTCCTCGGCTCGATCCGCGATCTCGTCACCGCCGATCGCGCGTGGGCACCCTCCGGTGGCGAGAAGAGCCTCTACCTGCGCCCGTTCATGTACGCCTCCGAGGTGTTCCTCGGGGTGCGCCCCAGCCAGCACGTCACCTACGCCGTCATCGCCTCGCCGGCCGGAGCCTACTTCCCGGGTGGTGTCGAGGCGGTGTCGATCTGGCTCTCGTCCGAGTACTCGCGCGCCGGCACCGGCGGCACCGGAGCGGCCAAGTGCGGCGGCAACTACGCCGCGAGCCTGCTCCCGCAGCAGGAGGCGGCGCAGCACGGTTGCGCGCAGGTGGCATTCCTCGACTCCACCGAGCACAAGTGGGTCGAGGAGCTCGGTGGCATGAACCTGTTCTTCGTCCACTCCGACGGCTCGATCGTGACTCCCGAGCTGTCCGGCTCGATCCTCGAGGGCGTCACGCGGGACTCGATCCTGCAGATCGCACGTGACCTCGGCTACGACGTGATCGAACGTCGCGTGAGCATCGACGAGTGGCGTGACGGCACGGCGGACGGCTCGATCACCGAGGTCTTCGCGTGCGGCACCGCTGCCGTCGTGACGCCGATCAGCTCGCTCAAATGGGACGGCGGCGAGGCCGTCAGCGGCGACGGCGAGGCCGGCAAGATCACCACGGACATCCGTTCGGCGCTGGTCGACATCCAGTACGGCCGCGCGGCCGATCGCCACGGCTGGCTCCACCAGATCGTCCCTGCCTGAGCGAGGCGCTTGCGCCTCGTTTCGCAACCATGGGCCGAGCGAAGCTGGGGTCCCCCCACGAGTTCTAGGAGTAGGGGGAGGCACGTGCCCGGGCGAAGCCCGGCAGCGGCGGAGCCGTTGGAGCAGGGAGCGAAGCGAGCTGCGCACTGTACTGACGAGTACAGTCATCCCCTCCCGCACGTGAGCGCCGGATTGCTCTATGGTCGCCATGTGGGGCTCAACGACGCGCCCCGTACTGGAGGCTGCACATGACCATTGCCACGCGTTCCGAACACGATCTGATCGGCGACCGTGACGTCCCCCTCGAGGCCTATTGGGGAGTGCACACACTCCGCGCCCTCGAGAACTTCCCCATCACCGGCATCCCGATCGGCACGAGCCCGTTCCTCGTCGAGGCGCTGGCGGCGGTCAAGGAGGCGGCCGCGGCCGCCAACCACGACCTGGGGCTGCTCGACGACGAGCGCTACAACGCGATCCGCCAAGCCTGTGAGGAGATCCGCAGCGGTGAGCTGCGCGACGAGTTCATCGTCGACGTCATCCAGGGTGGGGCCGGCACCTCGACCAACATGAACGCCAACGAGGTCATCGCCAACCGCGCGCTCGAGCTGATGGGGCACAAGAAGGGCGACTACCACGTCATCCACCCCAACGAGCACGTCAACCTGAGCCAGTCGACCAACGACGTCTACCCGACCGCGGTCAAGATCGCGATCATCCTGGCGACGCACGCGTTGCTCGACGCCATGGCGGTGCTGGAGGCCTCGTTCGCAGCCAAGGCCGACGAGTTCCACGACGTGCTCAAGATGGGCCGCACGCAGCTGCAGGACGCCGTGCCGATGACGCTGGGTCAGGAGTTCCGGACCTACTCGCTGATGATCTCCGAGGACCGCAGCCGGCTCTCGGAGGCCGTGCTGCTGCTGCACGAGATCAACCTCGGCGCGACGGCGATCGGCACCCAGCTCAATGCTCCGGCCGGCTACGTCCCGTCGGCCTGCGAGCACCTCTCGCGGATCACCGGCCTGCCGCTCGAGAGCGCGGTCGACCTGATCGAGGCGACGCAGGACTGCGGTGCGTTCGTGCAGCTGTCGGGCACGCTCAAGCGGGTCGCGGTCAAGCTCTCCAAGATCTGCAACGACCTGCGCCTGTTGTCGTCGGGCCCGCGTGCGGGCTTCAACGAGATCAACCTGCCGGCCGTGCAGGCCGGGTCGAGCATCATGCCCGGCAAGGTCAACCCGGTCATCCCCGAGGTCGTCAACCAGGTCGCGTTCCAGGTCATCGGTCACGACGTGACGGTCACCATGGCCGCGGAGGGCGGTCAGCTGCAGCTCAATGCGTTCGAGCCGGTCATCTGCTACTCGCTGTCGGCCGGCATCTCCCGGCTGCGCGAGGCGATCCTGGTGCTGGCGTCACGCTGTGTCGACGGCATCACGGCCAACGTCGAGCTGCTGCGCAGCGAGGTCGAGAACTCGATCGGGCTGGTCACGGCACTCAACCCCTACATCGGCTACTCCGCGGCGACCGACGTCGCCCAGGAGGCGCTGGCGACCGGTCGCGGTGTGGCCGAGATCGTCCTCGAACGGGGTCTCCTGCCGCCGGAGAAGCTCGAGGCGATCCTGCGCCCCGAGACGCTCGCCCACCTGGCTCCCAAGAGGTCCAAGCTCGAGGAGCCGGCCGGCTGAGTCACGGCGCGAACAAGGCCTCGGCGGGATTGCCGTCGAGGGTGACGACGAGCAGGTGGTCGTCGGCGTCGTACGCGATCTCGACGTCGATCGACCGGCCCTTGGGCGTCGAGGCCGCCTCGGCGTCGCCGAGGCCGTACGCGATGTCGCGCAGCGTCACGGTGGCCCGGCCGACGGGATCGTTGGCCGGCCACTCCGCGAGCAGTCGGTGGACGAGTCCGGCGAGGACGGCGGTGTACATCGCGTGCGCCGACTCGTCGACACCGTCGACCACGATCTCGGGCAGCCCGAACGACATGAGACCGACGGTGCGCACCCGGCCGTCGCCCAGCGCCTCGTAGTCGACCGTGTACCACTGGGTGGCGTGCGCGAGCGACACCTCGTCGGACCGCGACTCGACGACCCGCGGGATGCTCAGGTCGATCACGACGCCGTCGTGCTCCTCGGCGAGCAGCAAGGCATCGATGCGGGCGTCGCGGATCGCGAAGGCGGCGTCCTCGAGGCTCGTCTGGCGCAGGATGAGCCGCTGGTGCTGGCGTGATCTCAGCCGGCGCATCGCCACCTCGGAGGAGCCGTAGTGGCGGAGGAGCTCGGGGGAGGGCGGCGGGATCAGGTCCTCGGACTCCAGTGGCTCGGGCGTCATCACGGCGTACATGACGGTCGGCTCCACGTCGAGTGGGACGGGTCTGGCGGTCATAGGTCGATCAGTCTAGACTGAGCCGCATGCAGAGCATCTCGATCATTATCGACAGGCGCGCCGGGCACTGACACCAAGCCCCGACGCGCTGCCTCCCATATCCTGGGGGGCTTTTTTGTTGCCGAAGCGAGTGGCACCCGACCGAGATGCCGACCGGACCGAAGGACAGAGCAGTGAACGCAGGACATCAGAGCGTGAGCGACTTCCACGTTTACGACACGACGATGCGCGACGGCGCCCAGCAGGAGGGCCTCAACCTCTCCGTGCAGGACAAGATGCACATCGCGCGTCACCTCGACGACCTCGGCGTGGGCTACATCGAGGGCGGCTGGCCGGGCTCGAACCCCAAGGACACCGAGTTCTTCGCGCTGGCCGCCAAGGAGCTCGGCCTCAAGCACGCGACCCTCGCGGCGTTCGGCGCCACGCGGCGGGCGGGCGTCCAGGCGTCTGAGGATCCGCTGATCCAGGCGCTGCGCGACTCGGGCGCGTCGGTCGTGACGCTGGTCGCCAAGAGCCACGACCGCCACGTCACCGAGGCGCTGCGCACCACGCTCGAGGAGAACCTCGCGATGGTGCGCGACACCGTGACCTATCTGCGCGAGGAGGGCCAGCGGGTCTTCGTCGACCTCGAGCACTTCTTCGACGGCTACCGCGCCAATCGCGACTACGCCCTCGAGGTCGTACGTGCTGCCGGTGACGCCGGCGCCGAGGTCGTCATCCTGTGCGACACCAACGGCGGCATGCTGCCGCACTGGGTCACCGAGATCGTCACGGACGTCGCCACGACGGGCGTACGTCTTGGCATCCACGCCCACAACGACACCGGCTGCGCGGTCGCCAACTCGATGGCCGCGGTCCAGGCCGGTGTGACGCACGTGCAGGGCTGCGTCAACGGCTACGGCGAGCGCACGGGCAACGCCGACCTCATCACGTGCGTCGCCAACCTCGAGCTCAAGCTCGGCATGACGGTGCTGCCGGAGGGGTCGCTCGCCGACGCGTCGCGGATCTCGCACGCGATCGCGGAGATCACGAACTACCCGCCGTCCGCCCGCCAGCCCTACACCGGCGTCTCGGCGTTCGCCCACAAGGCCGGGCTGCACGCGAGCGCGATCCGCGTCGACCCCAACCTCTACCAGCACATCGACCCGGCGCTCGTCGGCAACGACATGCGGCTCCTGGTGTCGGAGATGGCCGGTCGAGCGACGATCGAGCTCAAGGGCAAGGAGCTGGGCTTCGACCTGGCCGACGACCCGGCGCGCCTCGCGCGGGTCACCGACCGGGTCAAGGCGATGGAGCAGGCCGGCTACACGTTCGAGGCCGCTGACGCCTCGTTCGAGCTGCTGCTGGCCGAGGAGATCGACGGCGCCCGGCCGTCCTACTTCGACGTCGAGTCCTGGCGCGTGCTGGCCGAGTCCGCCCGCGGCGACGACGCCGTCGCCGAGGCCACGGTCAAGCTTGTTGCCGGAGGCGTACGCCTGGCCGTGATCGGTGAGGGCAACGGACCCGTCAACGCGCTCGACCACGCGCTGCGTCAGGCGATCGAGCAGGTCTATCCCGATGTCGCCCGGTTCCACCTGATCGACTTCCGGGTCCGCATCCTCGACCAGGGTCACGGCACCGACGCCGTCACGCGGGTGCTGATCGAGACGTCTGACGGCAAGGACTCGTGGGTCACGGTCGGCGTCGGTGCCAACATCATCGAGGCGTCGTGGGAGGCCCTCGTCGACGCCCTGACGTACGGTCTGCGGCGTCACGGGGTGGCCTCGCGCACCAACGGCTGACGCATTGACCCGGCACGGCGGCGCTGGGACGGTGTGGGGGTGAACGTCCCCGCGCGCAAGGTCGCGGTTGCCCTGCCGGTCGTCCTGACGATCCTGATCGCGATCGTCATCGGCGGACTGGTCATCGTGCAGGACCAGCGGCAGTCCCACCAGGTCGAGGAGGCCGAGGAGGTCGCGCAGACCTACCTCGCCCAGGTCGACGCCTTCCGCTCCTCGATCATTGCCAAGGTCGACAAGGCCGACGCGAGCGATCCCGGCGCGCTGAGCAAGGTGCTGGACCGCGCGATGGCCGGTCCGCCGCGGCTCGGAGGCGCGCCGGCGTACGGGCGCGAGCACTCCGCGTCGTATGCCGAGGCGGCGCAGACCGAGGCGACCGTGCTCCGGCCGTTCAAGCGCCTCAGCGCCACGTTGCGCAGGGCCGACATCTCGTTGACGTTCATCACCGCTGCGCGCAAGGTGCTGGAGCTGCGAGCGACCGACTACGTCGGATACGGGTTCATCACCACCAGCACACGGGTCCGCTCCGAGCTCATCCCGGCATTCGTCAAAGCCCGCGACGCGTTCGACCGCGTACCGGTGCCCAAGGGGCAGGAGGAGCTGGCGGCGAAGGTGCATGACGCCGCGCAGTACGTCATCGACCAGGCGTCGGTCCTCGCGGCCCGCATCGACAGCCGGCAGAACTTCTCGTTCAGCTATCAGGACGAGTTCCAGGCGGTGGCAGAGGCGATCAACGACTACGCGACGCGGGTCAAGGGCGACGTCGCCGAGGCGGTCGCGGAGGTGACCGCCGACTCGTAGACAGGTCGTCTTCGATAGCGTGGGGACATGGTCTCCAGGGGGAAACGCAACGTCATCATCGCCGGCATCGTCGCCTTCAGCCTCGTGCTGGTGGCCGCGATCGGCACCACCGCATTCTTCTTGATCCGCAAGCAGCACCGCTCCGATGACGTCGCCGCTGCCGCTCAGGTCGCCGCGGCCTACACGAAGAAGGTGTCGGCCTACCGTTCCGCGGTCCAGTCGGCACTCAACCCCCGGCAGCTTGACGACGCCGCGCGGGTCAAGGTCGCCTTCGACGCAGCCATCGCGAAGACTCCCACGCTCGGTGACGCGCCGGCGTGGGGCAAGGAGCACTCCAAGACGTACCTCGCTGCGGTCAGGACGCAGAAGACGCTCAAGAAGCCGTACGACGCCGTCTCAGAGGTGCTCGACGAGGCGATCGTCGGCCAGCCGTTCGTCAAGGCCGCGAACACGGCGCTCGACGTCAAGATCGACCAGTTCATCTCCGAGCGCTCGCTGCCCGACGGAGGGCCCATCCGGACCAAGCTCATTCCCGGCTTCACCAAGGTCTTGGCGACGTTCAACAAGGTTCCGGTGCCCGAAGGGCAGGAGAGCACGGCTGATCAAGTCCGGGACGCGCTCAAGGCCATGCTCAAGGATGCCGGGAGGGGAGCCGACGACCTCGACTCCGGTCGGAGCACCTACATCAGCGCGGCGTCCGAGTACGTGACGGCCAGCACTGCGGTGAACACCTATGAACGTTCGTTGCAGTCGCGACTCGAGGCCGCGGTCAAGAAGGTGACGGCCGCGGTCAGCGGGCAGTCGACGGAGTCCGCGACATAGGCGTGTGCAGGATGCCGGCCTCGTGGTAGTCCTCGCCGGCGCGTGCGTAGCCGAACGACTCGTACCAGCTCTCGAGGTAGGCCTGCGCGTTGAGCTGCAGCTCGCCGTCGCCCCACAGTCGCGACACCTCGGCCATGAGTCGCCCCGAGAGGCCCTGTCCGCGTTGGTCCTTGCGCGTGCAGACCCGGCCGATGTGGCGAACGCCGTCGTCGCCGACATAGACCCGCAGGTAGCTGGTCGGGCCGTCTGCGTCGTCGAGCCAGAGGTGCGTCGTGGTCGGCAGCAGGTCGCGGCCGTCGACGTCCTCCTCGTCGACCTGCTGCTCGACGGCGAACACCGCATCGCGGATCTTCCAGATGTCATAGACGTCCTGCGCCGTCAGCGCATCACCAGTCACGCAACGGGGGGTCATGCACCCAGCCTAGGTCGTCCCACTTCCCACGCGGCCGGTTCGCGCGGCCCCGCATCTCGACCGGCGGCGTTCTCGTCCTTCGCCGCACAACCTCGGTGCGCCTCAATCCTCGGCCTTGCCGGATCGGGCGCGGATGCCACGCTCACTGATCAGCCGCGAGGGTAGTGGAACGACCTGAGGGTACGTTCCGGGCATGGACACGGCCGAGGTCATGCGCAAGGTCGAGCGTGCACGCTTCCTGCCGCGGCGGCAGCGGGGTTCGGCCGGCCTCGACCAGGCGCTCGAGGTCGGCCACGGGCAGACCTGCTCGCAGCCCTCGACCGTCGCGGACATGTTGGAGCTGCTCGACGTGCAGCCGAGCATGCGGGTGCTTGACGTCGGATCCGGCACCGGCTGGACGACGGCGTTGCTGGGCCGTCTCGTCGGTCCCGGCGGCGAGGTCATCGGCTGCGAGATCGTGCCGGAGCTCGTCGAGCGGGGCCGGGAGAACCTGGCCGGCGAGGAGATGCCGTGGACGCGGATCGAGCCGGCCGAGCAGGGTGCGCTCGGGCGCCCTGAGGACGGACCGTTCGACCGGATCCTGGTGTCGGCGATGAGCGACAGCCTCCCGTACGAGCTCGTGGAGCAGCTCGCGCCCGGCGGGATCCTGGTGATCCCGGTGGCCGGCTCGATGACCAGGGTCGCGATCGACGCCGAGCGTACGCCCGAGGTGACCCGCCACGGCCTCTACCGGTTCGTGCCGCTGATCCGCTAGGCGCGAGCGCTGGCGCAGCTGTTGCACGTGCCGAAGATCTCCAGCGTGTGTGCCACGTCCTGGAAGCCGTTCTCCTCGGCGATCTTGTCGGCCCAGCGCTCGACCGTCGGCCCCTCGACCTCGACGGTACGCCCGCAGGACCGGCACACCAGGTGGTGATGGTGCCCGGCGCTGCACTGGCGGTAGAGCACCTCGCCGTCGTCGTTGCGCAGTGCGTCGACCTCGGCGGCGTCGGCGAGGACCTGGAGACTGCGATAGACCGTCGACAGGCCGACCGACTCGCCGCGCTTCTTGAGGATGTCGTGGATCTCCTGCGCGCTGGCGAAGCCGTCGAGGTCCTCGAGGATCGCGACGACGGCGCGGCGCTGGCGGGTGTTGCGGGGGGCTTCGACCATCAGATGTCTCCTCGTGCGAAATCTACCGGTTGGCGGTGGCCGCGAAGCCGCCTCATCGCTGCGCCGAACAGTGCCGCGACCGCGAACACCGCGAGCGCGAGCATCACGATCGTCGGACCGGGCTGCGTGTTGATCTGGTAGCTCGAGACAACACCACCGAGCGCGGCGAACAGACCGATCGCCATCGCCGCCGCGTGCGTGGTGCGGAAGCTGCGGGTCAGTTGTTGCGACGCCGCTACCGGGACGATCATCAGCGCCGACACCAGCAGCAGCCCCACGGTACGCATCGCGACCGTGATCGTGACCGCGGCGAGCACGGCGATCAGGATGCTGTAGAGGCGTACGGGCACTCCGCTGACCCGCGCGTGCTCCTCGTCCTGGCACACCGCGAACAGCTGAGGTGACAGGCCGACCGCCAGCGCGATGACGAGCACCGCCAGGATCGCGACGACCTTGAGATCCCCGTCCGACACGGTGGTGATCGAGCCGAACAGGTAGCTGTTGAGCTTGGCTGCACTCTCGCCGGCCAGGTTGGTGAGGAGCACACCGCCGGAGAGCCCGCCGTAGAAGAGGATCGCGAGGGCGACGTCACCACTCGTGCGGCCGAACATGCGCAGGAGCTCGATGACGACCGCACCGGCCACCGCGACGACCACGGCGGTCAGGACCGGCGCGAATCCGGTGAGCAGGCCGAGCGCCACGCCGGTGAGGGCGACATGGCCGATGCCGTCGCCGAGCAGGGCGAGGCGGCGCTGCACGAGGAACGTGCCGATCGCAGGTGCCGCGAGGCCCGTGAAGACCGCCGCGATCAGCGCTCGCTGCATGAACTCGTAGCTGAGCATCTCTGTCATGCCGTCACCTCCAGACACCTTCGCCAGTGAGTCCCTCGGGAATGGGGGGTTGTCCGGTGTGCATGTGGACATGCGCGTGGTCCTCGCCGACGAGACCCTCGCACGGGCCTTCGTAGGCGATCTCGCCGGCGTGCAGCACGATCGCGCGGTCGATCAGGGGACGCAGCGGGCCGAGCTCGTGCGCCACCAGCAGGACCGAGGTGCCTTCGTGCACCAGGCCACCGAGCAGCTCGGCGAGCGACTCCTGGTTGTCGTGGTCGACGCCGGCCGTGGGCTCGTCCATCACGAGCAGCTCGGCCTCGGAGGCCAGGGCCCGGGCGATGAGCACGCGCTGCTGCTGGCCGCCGGAGAGCTCGCTGAGCGATGATCGCGTACGGTCGGGCAGCCCGACCCGCGAGATCGCCGCGGTCACGGCAGCCGCGTCGGCCTTGGTGCTCCAGCCGAACAGTCGGCGATGTGCGAGGCGGCCGCTCATGACGACCTCGTGCACTGTCGCGGGGACGCCGGCGACGGCGCGGGAGCGCTGCGGGACGTACCCGATGCGGTGGCGCTCGTGAAAGTGAGCGAGCGGTGTGCCGAACAGCTCGACCGTGCCGCCGCTCATCGGGATCAACCCGGTGGCGGCGCGGACGAACGTCGACTTGCCGGAGCCGTTGGCGCCCAGAAGCGCGACGAACTCTCCCGCGGACACGTCGAGGTCGACCTGTCGCAGGACAGGCCGACCATCGAGTGCCACGCTCACGCCGCGTGCCTTCAGCGGCTGCGTGGTGTCAGTGCTCATGAACAGGAGTTGGCCTTCCTCAGGGTCTCGAGGTTCTTGCGCATGAGCGTCAGGTACGTCTGGTCCTTGGTCGCGTCGGACAGACCCTCGATGGGATCGAGCGTAGCGGTCCTCACTCCGGCTTCGTTGGCGATCGTGTCGGCGATGGCCGGGCTCACGAGCTCCTCGGTGAAGATCGTGGTGATCTTGTCCTTGCGGACCAGATCGGTGATGTCGGCGAGCTGCGCGGGCGACGGCTCGTTGGCCGGGTCGATGCCGGCGATCGGCACCTGCGTCAGGTCGTAGCGGTCGGCGAGGTACTGGAACGCGGCGTGGCTCGTGACGATGGTGCGGTTCTTGCACGTCTTGAGTCCGGTCGCGAAGTCGGTGCCGAGGGTCTCCAGCTCACCTTCCAGCTTCGAGGCGTTGGCGGCGTAGTCGGAGGCGTGGTCGGGGTCGACGGCAGAGAGCTTGGCCTCCACGGCCTTGGTCACCGCGACCATGTTCTGCGGGTCCAGCCAGGTGTGGGGATCCTCGTCGCTGTGGTCGTGTCCTTCCTCCGCGGCTCCGGGCTGGAGCTGCTTGAGCTTGACGACCGTGGCGACGTCAACGGTGTCCTTGGTCGACCGGCCGGCCTGCTTGACGGCGTCGTCGACGGCGGCCTGGAAGTGCTTCTCGTAGATCACGAGATCGGCGTTCTGGACGTCCCCGACCTGCTTGGGCTTGAGCTCGAGGTCGTGCGGCTCCATGCCGGGCGCCGTCAGGTTGGAGACCTTGACGTGGGAGCCCCCGACCTGCTCGGCGACGTACGCGAACGGGTAGAACGACGCGACCACGTTGGTCGTGTCGTCATTGCCCTTCGCGGAGTTGCCGCATGCGGCAAGGAGGAGGACGAGGGGCAGCGCGCCGAGCAGGGCGAGAGGCTTCTTCATGAGAACGATTCTCAAGTAGTTGGGAATCATTGTCAAATGACCAGAGCAGCGAAGAGCGTGACATGGCTCACTGTAGGATGAGCGGGCACCACCACATCACCCATCACTCGGATCGTCCGGCACGTACCTGCCGGTGAAGGGAAACATCAGCATGTCATCAGTCACGTTCGAGAAGGCCACCAGAGTCTTCACAGGTCAGGACCGCCCGGCGGTCAACCAGCTCGACCTCCACGTCGAGGACGGCGAGTTCCTCGTACTCGTCGGTCCCTCCGGTTGCGGCAAGTCCACGTCGCTGCGCATGTTGGCCGGACTCGAAGAGGTCGACGAAGGCCGGCTCCTCATCGGTGAGCAGGACGTCACCGACCTGCCGCCCAAGGCCCGCGACATCGCGATGGTCTTCCAGAACTACGCGCTCTACCCGCACATGACGGTCGCCGAGAACATGGGCTTCGCGCTCAAGATCGCCGGCACCAACAAGTCCGACATCAGCAAGCGGGTCGCCGAGGCCGCGGCGATGCTCGACATCACGGAATACCTCGAGCGCAAGCCCAAGGCGTTGTCCGGCGGTCAGCGCCAGCGCGTCGCGATGGGCCGGGCGATCGTCCGCTCGCCGCGCGTGTTCCTGATGGACGAGCCGCTGTCCAACCTCGACGCCAAGCTGCGTGTCCAGACGCGGACGCAGATTGCTCAGCTGCAGCGCCGCCTCGGCACGACGACGGTCTACGTCACGCACGACCAGGTCGAGGCCATGACGATGGGTGACCGCGTCGCGGTGCTCAAGGACGGCGTGCTGCAGCAGTGCGCCGCTCCGCGCGAGATGTACGACCGCCCTGCCAACCTGTTCGTCGCCGGCTTCCTCGGCTCGCCGAGCATGAACCTCATGGAGCTCCCGGTCGTCGACGGGGGAGTGCGCTTCGGCGACTCCGTCGTGCCGGTCGGCCGCGATGCCCTCGCGGACGCCGACGCGAAGACCGTGACCTTGGGCGTCCGCCCGGAGAACCTGGTCGTCAGCAGCACGGGCCTGCAGGTCGAGGTCGACGTCGTCGAGGAGCTCGGCGCCGATGCCTACGTCTACGGTCGTGCCGACGTCGACGGCACCGAGCAGACCATCGTGGCGCGTGCCGACTGGCGCAAGCCGCCGGCCAAGGGCGAGACGATCCACCTCGCACCCGAGGACCCGTCCGGTCTCCACGTGTTCGCCACGGAGTCGGGCCGCCGCCTGAGCTGAAGCCTGTGGTCCTTGAGCTCGTCGAAGGGGCGTCCTTTCGACAAGCTCAAGGACCGGGCTGCGTCAGAACCGTTGCCAGGCGGGCTTGTTGTCCCACGCCTCACGGTAGTAGTCGGCGAGCTGCAGGCTCGCCGCTGCGGCTTCGTCGACCACGACGGTCGCTCGCGGGTGCAGCTGCAGGATCGACGCCGGGCAGAACGCCGACACCGGGCCTTCGACTGCACTGGTGACCGCAGCCGCCTTGCCCTCGCCGGTGGCGATGAGCACGAGGTGCCGGGCATCGAGGATCGTGCCGAGACCTTGGGTGATGACGTGCCGCGGCACGTCGTCGGCCGAGTCGAAGAAGCGCGCGTTGTCGGCCCGCGTCTGGCGGGTCAGGGTCTTGACCCGCGTGCGGGAGGCGAGCGACGAGCCGGGTTCGTTGAACCCGAGGTGGCCATCCGTCCCGATGCCGAGCAGCTGCACGTCGACGCCACCGGCCGCGGCGATCGCGGCCTCGTAGCGTGCTGCCTCGGCCGGTATGTCCTGGGCCTCGCCGTCCGGGCCGTCGACACGGTCCAGCCCGGCCTCGTCGGTGAACTCACGCCGGATCACCGAGTGGTACGACTCCGGGTGCGTACGGGGCAGGCCGACGTACTCGTCGAGCAGGAACGCCCGGCACTCGGCGAGGCTCAGTGATCCCTCGCTGCGACGCCGGATCAGGTCTCGGTAGGCCGGCAACGGCGACGAGCCGGTCGCCAGGCCGAGGACCGCGCCCGGACGTACGTGCGACACGACGATGTCGGCGACGAGCGCTCCCGCGGCCTCTCGATCGGCGACGATCACGACCTCCATGAACGAACCTCCTCGTCTCCCGCGCCGAGCAGCGCGGCGCCCAGTGCGCCGGCGGGATGCCCGGCGGGCAACCACCGTACGCGCTC
Source organism: Aeromicrobium ginsengisoli (assembly GCF_004134905.2). Classification (GTDB taxonomy): domain Bacteria; phylum Actinomycetota; class Actinomycetes; order Propionibacteriales; family Nocardioidaceae; genus Aeromicrobium; species Aeromicrobium ginsengisoli. The sequence continues at coordinate 1,029,788 of NZ_SDPQ02000002.1, forward strand.
GGCGATGCCGGCCAGCCGACCGAGCGAGGTGTTCTCGTCCGCGCGCAGACGGGCGAGGATCGCCTCGCGCAGGGCCGGGGTGGCCGAGACGACGCCGCCGGTCACGAGGACGCAGCTGACATCGACGCTGTAGGCCAGCAGCGTGATGGCCTGGGCGATGCCGGACGTCAGCTCGTCGCGGATGCGGGTGGCGTCGGCGTCGCCTGCTTCGGCGGCCTCGAACAGCTCCGCGGCGGTGCCGGCCCACTGCCGACGCACACCGCTGCCCGATGCATACAGCTCGAGGCAGCCGCGCCGACCGCAGGGGCAGAGGGGGCCGGTGGGGTCGTGCACGAGGTGGCCGATCTCGCCGGCCATGCCTCGGGAGCCGTGGCGAAGACGGCCGTCGAGCAGCAGCCCGGCGGCGATGCCGGTGCCGACGTTGAGCAGCGCGAGGTCATCGATGTCAGAACCCTGCTCACGCAGCCACTGCAGGCCACCGAGCGTCGCCGCCTTGACGTCGTTCTCGACGGACGTCGGGACGCCGTCGGCGCCCGCTGAGACGAGGGCGGCGAGATCCAGTGGATCGCCGTCCAGTCCGAGGTTGACCGCGTGGGTCACGGCGCCGGCGTTGACGATGCCGGGCACGCCCAATCCGATGCTGACGATCTCGGCGTCGGGCGGGAGCGCGGAGCGCAGCGCCGCCACCATGTCGAGGGATCCACCGACGACGCCGTCGCCGCCCTTGCGGGTCGGGTGCGTCTCCTCGGTGACGACGTGGTGTGGCTCCTCGGCGGCGACCGCGATGCCGTGCACGGTCGTGCCGCCGATGTCGAGACCCAGCCGGACCTTCATCGGCCGCCTCGCATCGCTGACGCCAGGGCATCGGTGAGCACCGCGGCCGAGCCGTAGGTGCGTACGACCCGGTCGTACGCGTCGAGTGCGGGGTCGGGCCAGCCGAGCTCGACGAGCACCGTGCTCGGGTTGGCGGCCAGCTGGACCTGGATCCAGGCCCAGACGGCGGGGGCGGCCGCGGCGCGGCGTACGACGATCGCCACCTGTCCGTCGAGAGGCGTCTGTGCCGGGAGGTCGTCGGCGGTGAGGTCGAGGCGGCAGCCGCCGAGGTCGAGCTCGCCCCACGCGGTGTCGCCGACAGCGAGGTTGGTGCCGGTGTCGATACGGACGACGGTCGCTGGGCCGTCGAGGCGGGGTGCGCCGGCGATGAGGCCCGTAGCGACGTGGGCAGACGCCTGGCGGGCCGCTGCGATGACCTCATCAGCGTCGTCCCGCACGGCGATGCCGCTCCACGTCTCGCGCAACGCGCCGACCCGCTTGGCTGCTTCGGTGAGCCTCGCGAGCGGCAGGTCACCCGACTCGACGGCGCGGCACACCGCGTCGACGGCTTGCTCGATCGTGTGCGGCGAGGACGTCTGCTCGGGTCCGAGGCACAACAGGTCCGCACCCGCAGCGAGCGAGAGCACCGCTGCACCGCCGATACCGTGCACCGCGCTCGCCCCGGCCATGTCGAGGGCGTCGGTCACGATGACACCGCCGAATCCCAGCTCGTCGCGCAGGAGCCCGGTCAGCACGGCGCGGCTCAGGGTCGCGGGCTCCTGGTCGTCGAACGCCTCCAGCAGCACGTGCGACGTCATGATCGTGGCAGCGTCGTCGAGGACCGCGGTGAACGGGACCAGCTCTCGGGCGCGGAGCACGTCGGCCGGCGCGGCGACGCGGGGGAGTCCGAGGTGCGAGTCGGCGCTGGTGTCGCCGTGGCCGGGGAAGTGCTTGACCGACGCGGCGACGCCCTGCGATGCGAGCCCTGAGACGTACGCCGAGGTGTGGCGAGCGACCAGCTCGGGATCGGCGCCGAAGCTCCGCGTGCCGATGACGGGATTGCGCGGGTTGCTGTTGATGTCGGCGCTGGGTGCGAGGTCGAGCCAGATGCCGGCCCGTGCGAGCTCGGCACCGATGCCGGCGGCGATCGCCTGTGTCGCGGTGGCGTCGTCGTACGCGCCGAGGGCGGCATTGCCCGGGTAGGGGCTGCCCTCGCGCGCGTGGAGACGGGTCACGTCGCCGCCCTCCTCGTCGAGTGCGAGGACCGCGGACGGGTCGATGTCGCGCACGGCGCGGGCCAGATCGGCAATCTCGGTGTCACGTGCCATGTTGTTGCCGTAGAGGCACACCCCGGCGAGCCCGTGCGCGTACGCACCGGGGAGCCAGTCCGGCACCGTGGGACCGGCGAACGCACCGAGCATCACGCCGTACGCCATGCGTCTCGTGCTGCTCATCCCTTGACCGCCCCGCCGACCATGCCCGAGGTCATCCGGTTCTGCACGATCATGAACAAGATGATGACGGGCGTCGCGACGAGCGTCGCACCCGCCATCACGGCGGGCCAGTCGACCGCCTCGTTGGACACGTCGGTCAGGCCCCTGAGCCACAGCGGCAGGGTCCGGTTGGACGGGTCCATCACGACGACCGCCAGCGTGTACTCGTTCCAGGCCTGCAGGAAGCCGTAGACGCTGCTCGCCACGAGGCCGGGCGCGAGGAGGGGAAAGGTGATCGTGAAGAACGCCCGGGTGCGGCTGCAGCCGTCGGTCATCGCGGCTTCCTCGAGGTCGATCGGGATGCCGTCGACGAAGCCACGCAGCATCCAGACCGTGAACGGCAGGATCAGGGCGGTGTAGAGCAGGCCGAGGCCGACGACGCTGTTGAGCAGGCCCCAGTCGTTGAGCATCTTGTACTGAGAGATGAACAGCGCCTCGGGCGGGATCATCTGGATCGCCAGCACCGTGAAGATGAACGACCGTCGGCCGCGGAAGCGGAAGCGCGAGATCGCCACGGCCGCGACGAAGCCGCAGAGCACGGCGGCCACGATCGCCAGCAGCGTGACGGTGAGGCTGAGCTTGAGCGAGTCGACGAACGAGGCGTCGAACACCCGGCCGAAACCTGACGCGCTGAAGTCGGGCAGGAACGACGGGTTGGGGGAGCGGAGCGCCTCGACGGGCTGGAACGCGCTGTTGGCGATCCAGTAGACCGGGAACGCCCAGATCACGGCGAGGACGATCGCGACGGCGCCCCACAGACGGGCTCGGGCGTTCATCGGGGTTCCTCCTTGAGCAGTGACCACACGTAGCGGACGGTCAGGACCAGCGTCAGCACCAGGACGAACATGGCCATCGCGGACGCGGAGCCATAGTCGTTCTGGCCGATGCCGAGCGAGTAGATGTAGGTGCCGAGCAGATGCGTCTCGCTCGGGGTGCCGCCGACGTTCTGCAGGAAGTTGATCTGCGCGAACACCCGCAGGTCCCACACGATCTGCAGCAGCGCGACGATCGTCAGCACGGGCTTGATCGTGGGATAGACGATGTGGCGGAAGCGCTGGGTCGCGGTGGCCCCGTCGAGGTGGCTGGCCTCGAGCGTCTCCTCCGAGACCTGGGTCAGCGCCGCGTACGCCGTGAACGCGACGAACGGCACGCTCATCCAGATGATGATGACGCTGGCGACGAAGAAGAACGAGAGCGGGTCGATCAGCCAGTTGTGTCCGTCGAAGCTGGCGAAGCCGAGCTTGCGCAGCGACCAGTTGACCAGGCCGTAGCGGGTGTCGAACAGCCACTGCCACGCCGTCATCGCCGCGATGACCGGCATCGCCCAGGCCAGCAGCATGCTGATCTGCAGGATCAGGCGCGGCGCGGTGGCCACCCGCTTCATGAGCACCGCGATCAACGTGCCGAGGACCATCGTGATCGAGGCGTTGACGAAGCAGAACGCCAGCGACCGGGCGATGACGGTCCACATCGTGCGGTCCGTCACGAGCTCGCGGTAGTTGTCGAGGCCGACCCACGGCGCGGGCTGGCCGAACTGCTGGGCCCGGCCGAACTCGTGGAACGACAGCATCAGCTGACGACCCAGCGGATACGCCATGCCGACGAACAGCACGAGGGTGGCCGGGACGAGCAGGGCGTACGGTCCGGCCTTGCGCCTCAAGCGGGTGCTGCTCATGCTGTCCCTCCTCTCGTGGTGATGGGTACGCGCCCAGCCGCACCTTGAGCTTGTCGAAAGGTCCTTTCGACAAGCTCAAGGAACGGGTTGCTGAGTGCGGAGTGTCCTACTTGTTGAGTGCTGCGTTGAGCTTGTCGTCGGTGGCCTTGGCCGCCGCGGCGACGTCCCCGCCACTGGCGATCTTGCCGAAGAACTCCTCCATGATGCTGGCGCTCTCGACCGAGGCCCACTCCGGCGACGCCGGGGTCAGCTTGGAGTTGCTCGCCGCCGCAACGGCGGCCTTGGCGAACTCGTCGTCACCCATGAGGCCGGTGAACGTGTCGTTGGCCGGGCCCAGACCGTTCTTGGCCAGCTGCTGCTGGAACTCGTCGCTGTAGATCAGCTTGAGCAGGTCGAACGAGAGGTCCTGGTTCTTGGACTTGGCCGAGATGCCGAGGTTCGAGCCGCCGGCGAACACGGGTGCCGCGCCGCCCTCGGTGCCCGGGAGGGCGAAGCCCCCGAGATCGGCCGCCTTCTTCTTGTCGACGCTCCAGCGGGCCCAGCTCGGCGCCATGAACATCGCCGCTTCGCCGTTGTTGAACGCGGTCCACGGCTCGGCGTCCTTGCCGTCCTTGGGTGCCGTGGTCGCCTTCTCGTACAGACCCTGCAGCTCGGTCAGGCCCTTGACGCTCTCGGGCGATGACAGCGTGGCGACCCACTTGCCGTCCTCCTGCTTGGCGATGTCGCCGCCATTGGCGAAGATCCAGCTGATGCCGTTGCGCCAGTCCTGGCCCGGGAGCCAGAAGCCGGAGTACTTGTCGCCGCCGTCGGCCTTGAGCTTGACGGCCGCGTCGTTGAATCCCGCGAGGGTCGTCGGGATCTCGATGCCGGCGTCCTTGAACGCCTTCTTGCTGTAGAAGATGTAGCGCGAGCCCCAGTAGTAGGGGACGGCTGAGACCTTGCCGTCGTACGTACCGGCCTCGACGAAGCTCTTGGGGCCGATGTTGTCGCCGAGCTGGTCGAGCTTGTCCGTGAGGTCCGTGAACGCACCGACGCTCGTGAACGTCGCGGCCTGCGTGTTGCCGACCTCGACCACGTCGGGAGTCTTGTCGCTCTGGAGCGCGGTGTTGAGGCGGGGGATGAGCTCACCCCAGTCGATGTGCTGAACCTTGAGGTTCTTGCCCTTGTGCTGCGCGGCGAACTCCTTGACGAGCCAGTCCTCCACCTTCTTGGGGGTGTCCTCCTTGCCGGCGAGCCACAGGGTCACGGTGTCCGACCCGCCCTCGGCCTTGTCGCCGTCGCTGCTGCCACCACAGGCGGCCAGTGCGGTCAGGGCGACGGCAGATGCCGCCGCCACCGCCGCGATCTTGGTGAGCTTCATGGTTTGTCCTCTTTCGGGTCGTTCCTGGTCGTACGTTGCGAAGTTGGGTCGAGCACTGTCGGCAGGTCACACCACCCCTAGCTCGCGGTAGCGCACGAGCGCTGCCGCGCCCGTGAGCACGAGCTCGTCGTCCAGCGGGGCCAGTCGGATCTGGACACGCTGCGCGACGAAAGGAAGGGTCTGGTGGGCGAGCGCGCTGCGCACGGCGTCGAGCAGGGCGCCCTCGAGCAGCTCGGCGGGACCGTAGAGCACGACGTCGGCGATGCCGAGCGTCGTCACGACGGGAGTCAGCACCGAGGCGAGCCGCGTGCCGACCTCGGCACGGGCCGCGTCACTGTCGAGCTGACGCAGCGCGGGCGCGGCGAGGAACGTCTCGAGGCAGCCGCGGTTGCCGCAGGCGCACTGGCGACCGTCGGGATCGACCACGACGTGCCCGATCTCGCCGGCCGACTGCAGGGGGCCGGAGAGCGCGCGACCGTCGATCATGACGCCGCCGCCGACACCTTGGCCGACGGTCAGCAGCAGGAGGCCGCCGTCGTCACCGGCGCCGAACGCGCTCTCGGCGACCGCCGCGACGTTGGCATCGTTGCCGGCGTGCACCGGCAGGCCGATCGCCTTGGACAGCTCGCCGGTGAGGTCCAGGTCGGTCCAGCCGAGGTTGGGCGCCAGGACCACGGTGCCGGCGGCGTCGACGATGCCAGGGGTGCCGATGCCGACGCCGAGGATGCGACGGGTCGTGGCGGCCTGCAGGCGAATCGCGAGGTCGGAGATCACCGAGAGGTCGTCGCCGCGCACGAAGGGGACCTGCTCGCGGGCCAGGATGTGGCCGTCGAGGTCGACGACCCCGCCCGACAGCTGGCCGTCGGCCGACAGGTCGAGCGCGATCGTGACGGGGGCGTCCTCCGAGATGCCGACCAGCGTCGCGGGCTTGCCCATGTGGGTGCCGGGGCGGGTGCCGAGCTCGCTGACGAATCCTTCGTCGATCAGCTCGGCGACGAGGTCGGAGATCGTGACGCGAGTCAGGGACGTCTCGCGGGCGAGGTCGGCGCGGCTGCGGGCACCCTCGTCGACGAGCTGCTGCAGGATCAGCGCGCGGTGATGCCGACGGGTGTCCGCAGGGCGTACCTTGCCGACGGGTCGGCGGCCGGCGGTGCTGCGCGTACGGGCCTCGTTGATCTGGGTCACATAGTTAATAAAGCGTACTAACAAAGTCCGGGTCAAGGGATTCCGGTAACAAATGCGTGAATCCTTCGGTAGTCACGCTTGCGGAACGGACGCGGTGGCGAGGTTTGGTACCGCCGGGGACCAGCTACTGCTGCTCGCTCATCGCGTCGATGATCTTCTGCAGGGCGACTTCCAGCACTGCTCGTTCCTCGGCGGTGAGGTCCGCGGTCGCCCGCTCGGCCAGGAGCCGCCGTGCTTCCTGAATCGGGGTCTGGCAGGCCCGACCGTGGGCGGTCAGCCGAAGTCGTACGAGGCGGCCGTCGAGGGGATCAGGGATCCGCTCCAGGAGTCCGGCAGCCTCCATGCGGGTCGTCGTCTTGACGATCGTGGGCGGCGCGAGATGCAGTCGCCGGGCGAGCTCACCCGGCGTGAGCTCGTCCTCGTCCCAGAGCACCTCGAGGATCAGGTTCTGGCCGATCCTGACGCCATGTGGGCGCATGGCGTCGTCGGATGCCGTCGACACCAGCTTCTGCGCGCGGGTCAGGAGCCGGAGGACGTCAGCCATCTCGTCAGGATAGTCATTTGCCTGCTCATGAACCCGGGCTACCATTTCATTAGCAGGCTATCGATTGGGGACGTGGATGATCCTGGTGACGGGTGGGCTCGGATTCATCGGAGCGCACGTGTGCCGTGCGCTGCTCGACCTCGGCGAGTCGTGTGTTGCGGCACAGCGCTCCATGGCGGCGCCGCCCGCGTTCCTGATCGACGTGCCCGAGGACCGGCTTGTCCTCGACACGGTCGACTGTGTCGACGAGGCGAGCGTGCTGGCACTGGGTCGCCGCCATCGCATCACCGGGATCGTTCACCTCGCGTCGGCGCGACTGGGGCAGGGCGACCCGCTCGATGAGCTGGACCGCGCGACCGCCTCGACCCTGACGATGCTGCGAGCAGCACGCAAATGGGGGGCCCGGCGGATGGTGCAAGCCAGCACGATCGGCGTCTACGCCGGCGTCGACGAGCAGGTCTATCGCGAGGACGCGATGCTGCCCGTGTCGAGTCCGCGCGCCTTGCAGGCCAACAAGAAGATCGCGGAGATCCTCGCGCATGCGGTCTCCGGAACGTCCGGTCTGGACGTGGTGAGCGCGAGGATCGGTGCGGTTTGGGGTCCGTTGGGTCGTGAGCGGTCGCCCTTCTTCGGCCTGCCCCAGCTCGTGCACGGAGCCGTTCGGGCGTCGGCGATGGGTGAGTTCCTCCATGAGGACGACGGGATCGACGCGATCCACGTACGCGATTGCGCCCGCGCGATTGCTCTGCTGCAGGTGGCACCGCGCCTCAACCATCAGACGTACAACATCGGTCGCGGGGAGGTGACGACGAATCGCGACGTCGTCAACGCCCTGAGGAGCGTGACGGGTCGTGCGGCGGTGGAGCTGCTGCCAGGACGCAGTCCGCACCTGCCGCCAGCCGATACCCACATGGACGTCAGCCGGCTCAGCGCCGACACCGGCTTCAAGCCAGAGCTCGACCTTGAGCGAGGCATCCGCGCGTACGCCGATTGGCTCGCCGCCGGGCACGAGCGCTGAGGGCGGGCGGCGCCGAGCGTCAGTGCTGCGGCGACTAAAGTGAGTCGAACCCTCGGGCGTACGTCATCACGATGACGGACACAGGCCCGCCGACACCCAGCCGGATTGGAAACACCTCCCCATGGCATCGACCGTCGACAACGTCATCAGCCTCAGCAAGCGCCGCGGCTTCGTCTATCAGTGCGGGGAGATCTACGGCGGCACCAAGTCCGCCTGGGACTACGGCCCGTTGGGCGTCGAGCTCAAGGACAACATCAAGCGCCAGTGGTGGCGGTCAATGGTGCAGGGCCGCGACGACGTCGTCGGCCTCGACTCGTCGGTGATCCTGCCGACCGACGTCTGGAAGGCCTCCGGCCACCTCGCGGCATTCGTCGACCCGCTCGTCGAGTGCCGGCACTGCCACAACCGCTTCCGTCAGGACCACCTGCAGGAGTCGTACGCCGAGAAGAAGAGCCTCGACGACCCCGACACCGTCACGATGGACCTGATCGCATGTCCCAACTGCGGCACCCGCGGCGAGTGGACCGAGCCGCGCATGTTCAACGGCCTGCTCAAGACCTACCTCGGCCCGGTCGAGTCCGAGGAGGGCCTGCACTACCTGCGGCCTGAGACGGCACAGGGCATCTTCATCAACTTCGCGCAGGTCATGACCACGTCGCGCAAGAAGCCGCCCTTCGGCATCGGCCAGATCGGCAAGAGCTTCCGCAACGAGATCACGCCGGGCAACTTCATCTTCCGCACCCGCGAGTTCGAGCAGATGGAGATGGAATTCTTCGTCGAGCCCGGCACGGACGAGGAGTGGCACGAGACCTGGATCCAGACGCGCATGGACTGGTACACCGGCCTCGGCATCAACCCCGACAACCTCCGGCTCTACGAGCACGCGCAGGAGAAGCTCTCGCACTACTCCAAGCGCACGGTCGACATCGAGTACCGCTTCGAGTTCGCCGGTTCCACGTGGGGCGAGCTCGAGGGCATCGCCAACCGCACCGACTTCGACCTCAAGACGCACAGCGAGCACTCCGGCAAGGACCTGATCTACTTCGACCAGCCCAACAACGAGCGCTGGACGCCGTACGTCATCGAGCCCGCAGCCGGGGTCAACCGCTCGATGATGGCGTTCCTGATCGATGCGTACGTCGAGGAGCAGGTGCCCAACGCCAAGGGCGGCACGGACACGCGCACGCTCCTCAAGCTCGATCCGCGGCTCGCGCCGGTCAAGGCCGCCGTGCTGCCGCTGTCGCGCAACGAGGACCTGTCGCCCAAGGCGCGGGCCCTGGCTGCTGAGCTGCGGGGCTTCTGGAACGTCGACTTCGACGACGCGCAGGCCATCGGCAAGCGCTATCGCCGGCAGGACGAGATCGGCACGCCGTACTGCATCACGGTCGACTTCGAGACGCTCGACGACCAGGCGGTGACGATCCGCGAGCGCGACTCGATGACGCAGGAGCGCATCGCGCTCGACCAGGTGACGTCGTGGCTCGCGGCGCGTCTGCCGGGCTGCTGATCCACTCGTGGGCGACAATCGGCGCGTGAAGTCATTCAGGATCGTCGCGGCCGTGGCCGCCCTCGCGCTCGTCGCTGGTTGCGGGGGCTCGTCGGACGGCGGCAAGAAGTCCGACGCGGTGCCGGTGCCCAAGGGTTTCGAGGTGCCCAAGGGTGTCACGCTCACCAAGGGCGGCACGACGCTGACCGAGGACAAGCCGGCCAGCGTGGTCTACCAGGTCGGCGACAAGGCGGCCAGCGCGATCACGGTGACCGTCGCCTCGGTCCGCAAGGGCTCGATCAAGCGGGACTTCGCGTTCTTCTCCCTCGACGCCGCGTCCAAGGCGTCGTCGCCGTTCTATGTCGACCTGATCGTCAAGAACGAGGGTCCGGCCGGTCTCGGTGGCGCCGCGCTGCCGATCTTCGCCCACGACTCGAGCAACACGAACCTGCCGGCCAACCAGATCGTCGGCAACTTCAAGCCGTGCAAGAGCTCGACGCTGCCCAAGAGCTTCCTGCCGGGCGCGACGGCCAAGCTGTGCCTGGTCTACCTGGTGCCCAAGGGCAAGGCCTTGGTGTCGGTCGATCTGCAGACCGGCTCGACCAAGGACGCCATCACCTGGACTCCGTGAGCCTCGAAGCCTCCCTCGGCTCGGCGCCCCGCCGCGGCGGTCTCGGAGTCTTGCGATGAGTTCCAGAGCGAGCTTGTCGTGACACCTGTCATGGTCACGTCGTGACCTAACGATCAGGGCGCGGCTCTGCTACGGCACCACGATGAGGACATGAACTCATCCACTCCCGCCGTCAGCATCGACGGCGTCGTCAAGAGGTTCGGCTCGGTCACCGCGGTCGACGGCCTGAGTCTGCAGATCCAGCCGGGCGAGGTCGTCGCGTTCCTGGGCCCCAACGGCGCCGGCAAGACCACGACGGTCGACATGATCCTCGGTCTGTCCCAGCCCTCCGAGGGCTCGGTCCAGATCTTCGGCGGCGACGCACGTCAGGCGGTTGCCTTGGGCCGGGTCGCCGCTGTCATGCAGACCGGCGGACTGCTCAAGGACTTCACGGTTCGCGAGACCGTCGAGCTCACCGCCTCGCTGTTCATTCCTTCGCGCCCGGTCGACGAGGTCCTCGACCGTGCCGGCATCCTCGACATCGGCGACCGGCTCGTCGGCAAGGCATCCGGTGGTCAGCAGCAGCGCCTCCGGTTCGCCCTCGCGCTGCTGTCCGACCCCGACCTGCTGATCCTCGATGAGCCGACGACCGGCATGGACGTGCAGGGCCGGCGGGAGTTCTGGCACGCGATCCGCTCGGATGCCGCTGACGGCCGCACCACCGTGTTCGCGACCCACTACCTCGAAGAGGCCGACGCGTACGCCGATCGCATCGTCCTGGTCCGCAAGGGCAAGATCGTCGCCGACGGCACAGCCGCCGAGATCAAGGCGCTCTCTGCCGGACGTACGGTGCGGGCCACGCTCGATCAGGCCGACACCTCGGCACTTGCCCGGATCGCTGGAGTCGACTCGGTCGACGTCCGCGGGGACTCGGTCCTGATCCACGGGTCGGACAGTGACGAGATCGCTCGCTACCTCCTCAACCACACCCCTGCGCGCGACCTGGAGATCACATCGCGCAACCTCGAAGACGCCTTCATCGCCCTGACCGGCGACGACGCCCAGACCCCCGAAGGAGCACTCGCATGACCACCATGGCAACGACTCGCAGGATCCCGCCGCTCGGTGGGTTCTCGCCGACATTCCTCCGGCTTGAGTTCCGCCGCATGTTGCGAAACCGCCGCGCCGTGATCTTCACGTTGGTCATGCCGAGCGCGTTCTTCCTGCTGTTCGGCTCGGACGGCAAGTACAAGACCGAGTCGGCGGGGCACGGCAACGTCACGGCGTACGTCATGGTCAGCATGGCCGTCTACGGCGCGATGATCGCCACCACGAGCGGCGGCGCCATGGTCGCGACCGAACGTGCTCTCGGTTGGAGCCGGCAGCTGCGACTGACGCCGTTGCAACCGGTGGCCTACGTCGCGGTCAAGGTCGCCGTCGCGATGACGATGGGGCTGGCGGCGATCGTCGCTGTCTTCGTCGTCGGCAACCTGGAAGGTGCCGAGCTCTCGTTCGGGCGGCTGCTCCTGTGCGGTGTGCTGGGCTGGTCGTGCACCTTGGTGTTCGCGGCGTTCGGTCTCTTCATGGGCTACCTCCTGCCGAGTGAGAACGTCATGCAGCTGCTCGGACCGTCGCTTGCCCTGCTCTCGTTCGCAGGTGGACTGTTCGTGCCGCTCGATCAGATGAGCGACGTGTTCGCCAACATCGCGAAGTTCACGCCGGCGTACGGGGTGGGCGTGATCGCCCGGTGGCCCATGGAGCACGACGGCAACCTGGGACTCGCGGTCGTCAACGTCGTCCTGTGGGTTGCCGTGTTCGTGGGCGGCGCGGCGTGGCGGATGAGCAAGGACACGAAGCGCGTCTGATGTCTACTCTTGGCTCCGTGAGCTTCGCCCGATTCGACCCGCAGAGCGACCCTGCGGATCGCGCGAGGTTCGGGCGGCTCCTCGGGGCCGGCATCTGGTTGTTCTTCCTCGGCAACCCGCTCGGTGCCCTGCTCAGGAACGACGATCTCGCCGCACGCTATGGCGGGGTGGCCGCGCTCGCCGTGTTCGTGGTGGTCTACCTGCACGGTCTCAGCCGGATCCCCCAGTTCCACCTCCGCCGGCAGGTGCCGCTGGCATGGGCCTACATCGCGATCCTGCTGACGTGCTTCGGCATCGTCGTCCCGGGCGCCGGCGACCAGTCGATGACCTGTCTCGTGTTCATCGCGGCTCTGGCCGTGGCCGTGCTCCCGAAGTGGCACGCCGGCGCGGTCGTGGTGATGCTGTTCGGCGGCATCACCGCAGCCGGTTACCTGGTGGACGGTTGGTCGGCGCACGGCAACAACTTCGCGGTGCTCCTCGCCGCGGCGGCGGTCTGGTCGTTCCGCCTGGCGTGGCAGCGGCAGGCCAAGCTCATGGCCGCGGAGCGGGACTTGTCCGAGCTCGCGGTCGAGGAGGAGCGGGCGCGGATCGCCCGGGACCTGCACGACATCCTCGGCCACTCGCTGACCGTCATCTCGGTCAAGGCCGAGCTCGCCGAGCGGCTGTTCGACGACGACCCGGTGCGGGCGCGGGCCGAGCTGCAGGATCTGCAGCGGCTGTCCCGAGACGCACTGGCGGACGTACGCTCGACCGCCCAGGGCATCCGCGGGATCTCGCTGCCCGGTGAGATCGCGTCGGCTCGCATGGCTCTGGAGTCAGCCGGCATCGAGCCCTCGTTGCCGACGGTGGCCGACGATGTGCCCTCGAGATGGCGCGAGCTGTTCGCCTGGACTCTGCGCGAGGGCGTCACCAACGTCATCCGCCACAGCCAGGCGACGAGGTGCGAGGTGGAGCTCGACCCTGCCCACATACGCGTCAGCGACGACGGCCGCGGCCCGTGCCCGGACGACGGCAGCGGCAACGGGCTCGAAGGGCTCCGCCAGCGAGCCCGGCTCGCGGGCGCGACCGTCACCACGAGCCCCGGCCCGGGTGACCGAGGCTTCTCCCTGACAGTGTCGGTGCCGGCATGATCCGGTTGCTGATCGCCGACGACCAGGCGCTCGTCCGCGGTGCCCTGGCGGCGCTGCTGCAGCTCGAGGACGATCTCGAAGTCGTGGCGGAGGTGGCTCGCGGCGACGAGGTCGTCGACGCCGCCCGTGAGTCCAAGCCCGACGTCGCCCTGCTCGACGTCGAGATGCCTGGCATCGATGGTCTGGCCGCCGCTCGGCTGCTGCGCGACGCGGTGCCGACGTGCCGTGTGCTGATGGTCACGACGTTCGGGCGGCCCGGCTACCTCAAGCAGGCGATGGCGGCCGGTGCGAGCGGGTTCGTCGTCAAGGACACCCCTGCGCGGCAGCTCGCCGACGCCGTCCGGCGCGTGCACAGCGGACTGCGGGTCGTCGATCCAACCCTGGCCGCCGAGTCGCTGACGCAGGGCGACTCGCCGCTGACCGATCGGGAGGCGGACGTGCTGCAGGCGGCTCGCAGCGGCGGCACGGTCGCTGCGATCGCCGCGACGCTGTTCCTGTCGGAGGGCACGGTGCGCAACCACCTCTCCAGTGCGATCGGCAAGACCGGCGCCCGCACCCGGGCCGAAGCCGTACGTGTCGCCGTCGACAACGGCTGGCTCCTGCCGCACTGACTCTTGGGCGGTGACCTGGTCGCCCATCACCCCAAGGGGCGGTGGGCGAGTCGCCTGTCGATGCGCCTGATGGGCGACCAAGTCACCGCTCCCGCGACTGATGGGCGACCACGTCACCGCCCCATGGCCTGAGACAATGGGTGACATGTCCACCGCCACGCTGCCGCGCACGCTCCGGCTCGGAGACCTCGAGGTCCCCAACCCGGTCGTGCTCGCCCCGATGGCGGGTGTGACGAATGCGGCGTTCCGCCAGCTCTGCGCCGAGCAGGGGGCCGGCCTGTACGTCTGCGAGATGATCACGTCGCGCGGCATCGTCGAGGGTGACAAGACGAGCCTGTCGATGCTGACGTTCGCCGCCAACGAGACATTCCGATCCGTGCAGCTCTACGGCGTCGACCCGCAGACCATCGGGCGCGCCGTCGAGATCTTGTGCGGCGACCACGGCGTCGACCACGTCGACCTCAACTTCGGTTGCCCGGTGCCCAAGGTCACCCGCAAGGGCGGGGGAGCGGCGCTGCCGTGGAAGGACACGCTCCTCGGCGAGATCCTGCAGGCGTCGGTCAAGGCCGCGAGCCCTTACGGCGTACCGGTCACGATGAAGACCCGCAAGGGCATCGACGACGACCACCTGACCTACCTCGACGCCGGCCGCATCGCGCAGGACACCGGCTGCGCCGCGATCGCGCTGCACGGCCGCACGGCGGTGCAGCACTACTCCGGCCGCGCCGACTGGGACTCGATCGCCGAGCTCAAGGCCGCGGTCGACATCCCGGTGCTCGGCAACGGCGACATCTGGGAGGCCGCCGACGCGATCCGCATGGTCGAGGAGACCGGCTGCGATGGTGTCGTCGTCGGTCGCGGCTGCCTCGGCCGGCCATGGTTGTTCCGCGACCTCGCCGCCGCGTTCGCCGGCGAGCAGGTCGTCGAGCTGCCGCGTCTCGATGAGGTGGCGGCCGTCATGCGCCGGCACGCCGAGCTGCTGGGCGACCTGATGGGGGAGGAGCGCGGCTGCATCGAGTTTCGCAAGCACATCGCTTGGTACCTCAAGGGCTTCGCCGCCGGCAAGGACGTCCGCAGCCGGCTCGGCATGGTGTCGTCGTACGCCAACCTCGACGAGCTCCTCGGCCGACTCGACCCGACCGAGCCCTACCCGCTCGACGAGCTCGGCACCCCGCGGGGACGTCAGGGCACCCCCAAGAAGGTGTCGGTCCCCGATGGCTGGCTCGACTCCCGTGACATGGACGCGCCGATCGACCCCGACGCCGAGGACGGCACCTCCGGCGGCTAGCCCCTTGCGGCGCGGGCACGGGCCAGCTGGGCCAGCACGACGGCTCGAGCCTCGTCGGCGTCGAGGTTGCGGCCGTCGGCATCGACCGGTCCTTGCGGCGTGTGAACCTCGACGGTCGCGAGTCGCCGCCGGCGTTGCAGCGGACCCTGGCGCAGCTCGACGGACTGGGTCTTGTGGTGCGGCACGATGCTGGTCGTGCGCTCGATCCAACCCTCGCGGGCGACGAACGTACGCTCGTTGGCGCCGACCCAGCGGTAGCGCCAGCCGATCGGGGCGAAGGCGCGAGAGCGTCGGGGTGCAGCCGTGCGGGGGACGTCAGTGGCGAATCCGGGGATCAGCTCCGCGATCACGGCGTCCGCGAGAGCCCGGTCCGCGATCGGCAGCAGGATCGACGACGAGTCGACGCCTTCGTCATCCCCGTGTGAGGCATAGCCCGCGACGTCGACCTCGAGCCGCAGCCAGCCGAACCTGCGCCAGACGAACGGTTCCTTGATCGCGATGCCCTGCACGCGTGCGTACGGGATCGTCTGGGAGGTTCGCGACAGCAGCCCGCGCTCGATCCGCAGGCCACGGTCCCCGCGCGAGAGCGTGAAGTCCCACTGCTGCAGGATCCGCTTGGCGATGATCTGCGCGAGCCACGTGCCGAGCGGGATGATGCCGCCGAGAGCGACGACGAACTGGCCGAACCAGATCGCACCCACGATCAGGGCGATCGAGCCGACAGCGGCGAACAGGAAGTCCAGCGACAGCACCGTGCCGATCATGACGCGCTCGGGCGACACGACCGTGATGATGCTGCGTTGCTCGTCGGCCGGGGCGTCGTCGGGCGACGTGCCGTGAGCTCGCGCGAGCAGCACCCGGCGCAGGTCGCGCGCATCGGCAAGGCTGAGGAACCGCAGTGACGTCCGTGAGTCCTTGCCACCGGCCATCTCGATGCGCAGCTCGGCGAGGCCGAAGATCCGGGCGACGAGCGGCTCCGCGATGTCGACGGACTGGA
Source organism: Aeromicrobium ginsengisoli (assembly GCF_004134905.2). Classification (GTDB taxonomy): domain Bacteria; phylum Actinomycetota; class Actinomycetes; order Propionibacteriales; family Nocardioidaceae; genus Aeromicrobium; species Aeromicrobium ginsengisoli. The sequence goes on from NZ_SDPQ02000002.1 coordinate 1,045,863, forward strand.
TGCGCTCGTACGGGATGCGGCGCGACGCCTTGGTGATGATGCCGCTGTTGATCCGCAGCTCGGTGCCGTCGATGACGTACCGCGTGAACCGCCAGGTCAGGAAGCCGAAGCCCATGCCGAGGACCAGTCCGCCCACCAGGGAGATCGCGAGGCTGAGCAGGGCGTTCATGTCCCCCCAGCCGTCGCCGGTGAAGATCGAGCTGATCAGGCCAACGGATGCTGCGGCGGCCCAGAGCGCGCCCTGCACGACCGACGTCAGGGGATGCGTACGAAGGCCGACCGCCTCGGTGGCGACGTCAGACCCCGGCACCATGAGCCTCACCGAGCTCGGTCAGCCGGTTGCGCAGTCGCGTCGCCTCAGCTGCCGGCAGTCCCGGTATGTCGGCGGCCGTCTCCGGGCTCGCGGTGTGCAGCGTGACGGTGGCGACGCCGTACGCCCGAGCGAGGGGCCCGGCCTCGACGTCGACGAACTGCATGCGGCCGTACGGGATCGCGACGAGTCGCTTGAACATGACGCCCCGCGTCACCAGCAGGTCGTCGGCGTTCTCGGCATAGCCCCAGCTGCGCTGGTTGCGCCCGGCCCACAGCCAGCCCCAGACCGCACCGGCGAGGGCGAGCACGATCAGCACGCCCCCGATCCACTGGAGGCCGGCCAGCAGGAGCAACAGCAGCACGCCGGCGACCACGAGCAGAGCCGAGGGGATCAGGATCAGGATGCGGCGGATCGTCGCCAGCTTGGGCGAGACGCGCTGCCAGGTGCCTGACGGGGGAGTGAAGAGGTCATCCACATCGCGACCCTACGCGGAGCGCCCGCCGTGCGCGTGCACGGCGGGCGCTCCGGTCGGTCAGGGCGTCGGTGGTGCCGAGGTGCTCGGCGCGGGTGACGCGGCGGAGGTCGCCGGCCGATCCATCGGCTGGTCGATGAGGCCCTCCATCGACGAGTTGTCACCGTCGTCGTCCCGGCCGGGTGTTCGCAGGTTCCACTTGCGGATCACGAACCGGAACAAGAAGTAGTAGATCACCGCATAGCCGAGCCCGATCAGGATCAGCAGCCCGGGTTTGGTCGCGATGTTCCAGTTGAGCACGAAGTCGAACAGGCCGGCGGAGAACCCGAACCCGTCGTGGATGTCCAACGCGTTGGTGAGGGCGATCGACGTACCCGTCAAGATCGCGTGGATGACGTACAACGGCCAGGCCACGAACATGAACGAGAACTCCAGCGGCTCGGTCACACCAGTGAGGAAGCTGGTCAGCGCTGCACTGATCATGATGCCGCCGACGGCCTTCTTCTGGGCCGGCTTGGCCTCCTGCCAGATCGCCAGGGCGGCGGCCGGCAGGGCGAACATCATGATGGGGAAGAAGCCCGTCATGAACGATCCGGCTTCGGGGTCACCGGCGAGGAAGCGGTAGATGTCACCGTGGCTGACCGCTCCGGTCGCATCCTTGTAGTCGCCGAACAGGAACCACGGCCCCGAGTTGAGGATGTGGTGCAGGCCGAGCGGGATCAGCAGGCGGTTGAGCGTGCCATAGACGAACCCACCGATCACGTCGTTGTCGGCGATCCAGTCCGAGACGTTCTTGAGCCCCTCGTTGAACGCGGGGTAGACCAGGCTGAACAGCACCGAGATGATGATCGCGGCGACGGCAGTGATCATCGGCACGAAGCGGCGACCCCCGAAGAACGCCAGGTAGTCCGGCAGCTTGATCCGGTAGTAGCGCTGCCACAGCAAGGCCGTGACGATGCCCATGACGATGCCGCCCAGGACGCCGTAGTTGACGAGCTCCTGGGTGCCGCCCTTGGGAGGCGCATCGAGGACGAACGGCGAGACGGCGTCCCCGACGCCCTTGAACACGAGGTAGCCGACCACGGCCGCGAGCGCGGTCGAGCCGTCGGCCTTCGTGGCGAGGCCGATCGCCACGCCGACAGCGAAGAGCAGCGGCAGGTTGGCGAACAGCGCGTTGCCGGCTGCCCCGACCACGGCGGCGACCTTGACCCAACCCCAACCGTCGGCGCCGAGCAGGTCAGGCTGGCCGAGGCGGAGCAGCAGTGCAGCGGCCGGCAGGGCAGCGATCGGCAGCATGAGGCTGCGGCCGAACTTCTGAAGGGGGGCGAGGTTGAAGCCTCGGCGCCCAGTGGAAATGGCAGTCATCTTTCAGTGTCCCCTCGGTGGTGGTGGTGCTTCGGACTCAACGTGCTGACGGGCCCCGTTGGAGGCTCATCGACAACTGGTAGCGATCGCCGCGATAGCGGCTGATGGTCTGCTCGACGGGGCCCTCGTGGGAGGAACCGACGCGGTCGAAGACCATGACCGGTGCGGTCTCGCCGACCTCGAGCAGGTGCGCGTACGTGTGGCCGGCCTGCTCGGCCCAGGTGGTCTGGTGGGCGTCGGTGATCACGACGCCGTACGTCGCCTCGAGGATCGCGTAGATCGAGCCGCTCAGGTCCTCGTCGCCCAGTGCGGGGACGATCGCCTCGGGATACCAGCTGACCTCGTGCGCCATGGGCTCGTCGTCGGCCAGTCGCAGGCGCTCGATCTCCCACACGGAGTCGCCCGGGCTGATGCCGAGGGCTTTCGCGGTCGCCTCGCCGGCCTCGACCACGGCGGCGGAGAGCACCTCGGTGCTGGGCCGGTGGCCGCGCTGCCGCATGTCCTGGGTGAACGACGCGAGGTGCAGGTTGCTCTCGACGCGCGGACGGGTCACGACGGTGCCGCGACCCGGCACGGTCGTCAGCCGACCCTCGTTGACGAGGCTGCTGATCGCGGCTCGCACCGTGGCACGGCTGACGTCGTAGCGCGTCGTGAGATCGCGCTCGGACGGGATCATCGCACCGGGCTGCAGCTCATCCTCGATCGTCTTCAGGAGCGCAGCGCGGAGCTGCACGTGCTTCGGCAGCAGGCTGTCGTTCAGCATGCGCAACTCCCTCGACGAGTGTCCGAACCGCTGGTACGATCCGGTACGTACCAGTGAGGATGGATGGATATCGCCCGGTATGTCAACCCCTAGTCAGACGAATCGAGGTTCGACGGTGACGACGCTCGTACACGCACAGCGACTCGTCGGCCTGCTCGACGACGAGTCCGGCGAGGGCTGGATCGAGATCGACGGCGAACGGATCGCCGATGCCGGCCGCGGTGCTCCATCCCGTACGCCCGACGTCGTGCTCGACGAGGGGATCCTCGCCCCCGGCCTGATCGACGCGCAGATCAACGGCGCCTTCTCGGTCGACTTCGCGGACGCCGACGCTGACGAGGTCCGCGACGTCGCGGTGCGCATGCTGTCGACCGGCGTCACGGCGATGGTGCCGACGTTCATCACCGCGACGGTCGACCAGCTCGTCGAGCAGGTGACCCGCTACGAAGGGGCCCGCGAGACCAGCAACGCGGTCGGCGTGGCAACCCGCCTCCTCCCGGCACACGTCGAAGGCCCGTTCCTGTCACCCCGGCGTCGCGGGGCTCACCGCGAAGCGCTGCTCGTGGATCCCACGCCCGAACGCATCGCCCCGCTGCTCGAGCTTCACGACGCGATCTCGTACGTCACGATGGCGCCCGAGCGCGACGGTGCCCTCCAGGCGATCGCGGACTTCGTCGCCGCCGGCATCCGGGTCGCCGTCGGGCACAGCGACGCCACCGATGACCAGGTCCGGGCCGCGGCAGACGCCGGCGCCACCCTCGTGACGCATCTCTACAACGCGCAGAGCCCGTTCCACCACCGTGCGCCCGGCGTCGTCGGCGCCGCGCTCACCGACCCGCGGTTGACGGTGGGTGTGATCGTCGACGGCCACCACGTCGAACCGGCAGCAGTACGTCTGGCATTCGCGGCGGCAGCCGGGCGGGTCATGCTCGTGACCGACGCCGTGGCGGCGCTCGGCATGCCCCCGGGCGTCTACGAGCTCGGCGGCGACCAGCTCGAGGTCATCGCGGGCAGCCCGCCGCTGCGCGCCGACGGCACGATCGCCGGCGCGGACGAGCCGCTCGACGCCAACCTCGGCCACGCCGTCGACTCCGGCATCGCGCTGGTCGACGCGATCCGGGCGGCGACGCGCACGCCCGCCGATGCGCTCGGACTCACCGATCTCGGCCGACTCGAGCCGGGAGCGCGCGCGGACCTCGTGCTCCTGGGTGACGACCTGCGGGCCCGGGTGACGTGGCTCGGCGGAGCACGCGTCTGGTCAGATGACACGATCCACGAAGGACCGGACGCCACCGTGGCGTCCGGGCAGCTCTAGGAGGGTTTTCCATGGTCACAGCCGAAGAGATCGTCGCCGGACTCGGCGGTCGCGACAACATCGTCGAGATCGAGCCGTGCATCACCCGGCTGCGCACCGAGGTCGAGGACGCGTCGCTCGTCGACGAGGCCGCGCTCAAGGCCGCCGGCGCGTACGGCGTGGTCGTCTCGGGCAACGTCGTGCAGGTCGTCGTCGGCCCGGTCGCCGACACGCTGGCGAGCGACATCGAGGACCTCGATTGACCACGGTCTCAGCACCGGTCGCGGGGACCGTCATCGCGCTGGCGGACGTGCCTGATCCGGTGTTCGCACAGCAGATCGTCGGCTCGGGCATCGCGATCGATCCCGAACGAGCCGAGTCGACCGTCGTGGCTCCTGCTGACGGGCGCCTGCTCAAGCTGCACCCCCATGCGTTCGTGCTCCTCACCACGGACGGCAAGGGCTTGCTCGTGCACCTCGGCATCGACACGGTCCAGCTCGAGGGCGACGGGTTCGAGCTGCTCGTCACCGAGGGCGACGAGGTGACGGCCGGTACGCCGATCGTGCGCTGGAATCCCGCGGAGATCGAGGCCGGTGGACGCTCGCCCGTCGTGCCGGTCGTCGTGATGGACTCGGCTCCTGACACCGTCCAGGCGGCCGCCACCGGGGCCGTACGCGTGGGCGAGGAGATCTTCACTGTCTGAGGGCTGTGAACGGGTGCCTCGAAGTTGACCCGAATGGGCTGCGGTGGGAGACTGGCAGACGCAGATCAGCCTTATCTGCCCCTTCCCCTCAGTTCCATTTCCGCGGAGATTCTTCATGGCCAAAGCACTCATCGGCTACCTCGGAGGTCCCACCTCCGATCAGCTGCGCGAAACCGCCGCACTCCACCGTCGCATCGCCGACCTCGAGGCCGAGATCATGCGCCTCAAGGTCGAGAACGACGGACTGCTCCGGACCATCCGTGAGCGTGTCGACAACGTGACCGCCGGCGACTTGATGGAGCCTGCCGCTCACTGAAGTCCCAGCGGTCTAGTCTGACCCCAACCGTTCGTCGTCGTAGGAGTCAGCGTTGTACCTCAAGAGCCTCACGTTGCGTGGGTTCAAGTCCTTTGCGTCCTCGACGACCCTCCAGCTCGAGCCGGGCATCACGTGCGTCGTGGGCCCCAACGGTTCAGGCAAGTCCAACGTCGTCGACGCCCTGTCGTGGGTCATGGGCGAGCAGGGTGCCAAGTCGCTGCGCGGCGGCAAGATGGAGGACGTCATCTTCGCCGGCACGTCCGGCCGTCCGCCCTTGGGTCGCGCTGAGGTCGTCCTCACGATCGACAACACCGACGGCGCTCTCCCGATCGAGTACACCGAGGTCACGATCTCGCGGACGATGTTCCGCAACGGCGGCTCCGAGTACGCCATCAACGGCAACACCTGCCGACTCCTCGACGTCCAGGAGCTGTTGAGCGACTCCGGCATCGGCCGCGAGATGCACGTCATCGTCGGCCAGGGCCAGCTCGACGGCGTCCTGCGTGCCACGCCCGAGGAGCGTCGCGGCTTCATCGAGGAGGCCGCTGGTGTCCTCAAGCACCGCAAGCGCAAGGAGAAGGCGCTCCGCAAGCTCGACGCGACGCAGGGCAACCTGACGCGCCTCAACGACGTGCTGACCGAGCTGCGCCGTCAGCTCAAGCCGCTGGGCCGGCAGGCCGAGGTGGCCCGGCGCGCCGCCGTGATCCAGGCCGAGGTCCGCGATGCGCGAGCACGCATCCTGGCCGACGACATCGTCAGTGCCCGCTCGGTCATCGCTGAGGAGCTCGCCGACGAGACGGCGCTCAAGGAGCGCCGCCAGGCGGTCGAGCAGGCGATCGCCGCCGCGCGCGAGCAGGAGACCGAGCTGGAGGACCAACTCCGTGAGGACTCGCCGCGGCTGTCCGCGGCCCAGGAGACCTGGTACAGCCTCTCGGGCCTGCGCGAACGCATCCGCGGCACGGCCGGGCTCGCCAACGAACGCGTACGCCTGGCCGCCGTCGAGGCCGAGGACCAGCGGGTCGGGCGGGAGCCCGAGGAGCTCGAAGCAGACGCCCGCCGGGCTCAAGAACAGCTCGAACAGCTCAGTGCCGGCGTGACCCAGGCGACCGAGTCGCTCGAGGCCGTCATCGCTGAGCGCAACGAGGCGGAGACCGCCTACACCGCCGAGGAGCGTCGGGTCGCCGGCCTGCTGCGTGCCGCCGCCGACCAGCGCGAAGGCCTCGCGCGGCTCCACGGCCAGGTCAACGCGCTCAAGAGCCGCGCGACGGCCGCCGGCGAGGAGATCGGCCGGCTCACCGCCGCGCGCGAGGAGGCCGAGAACCGGGCGGTCGAGGCGCACCGTGAGTTCACCAACCTCGAGAACCAGATCGCCGGGCTCAACGCGGGGGAGTCCGGGCTCGACGAGGAGCTCGAGACGGCCGAGGACGCGCTCGCCGAGATCACCGAGCACCTCGCGTCGCTGAGCGCGCAGTCGCAGGAGGCGGAGCGCCAGCAGGCCGCGTTCGCCGCCCGCAAGGAGGCCCTCGAGCTGGGCCTGGCCCGCAAGGACGGCGCCGGAGCGCTGCTCGCCGCGACCGACGAGATCAGCGGTCTGCTGGGCTCGGTCGCCGCACTGTTGACCGTACGCGCTGGGTTCGAGACCGCGATCGCCTCGGCCCTCGGCTCGGCCGCCGACGCGGTCGCCGTCGACCACCTTGACACCGCCGTGTCGGCGATGGAGAAGCTCAAGTCCGAGGACCTCGGCCGCGCCGGCATGCTGCTGGGTGGCGGCGAGGTCGACGACTCGACGTGGCCCGGGCTGCCCGACTTCGCGACGTACGCGATCGACACCGTCGACGGGCCGGCGCCGCTGCAGGGGGCGCTGCGCCGCCTGCTGTTCAAGGTCGCCGTGGTCGACAGCCTCGAGCAGGCACAGGAGCTGATCCGGCACGCGCCCGACGTCACCGCGGTGACGCACGACGGCGATGTCCTCGGCGCCCACTTCGCCGCCGGCGGATCGACGTCCAAGCAGAGCCTGATCGAGGTCCAGGCCGCGATCTCGCAGGCCGAGAGCGACCTCGAGCGCGCCCGCCACACGCTCGAGCGGCTGCGCTTCGAGCACGAGGCGGCCGATGCCAAGCGCGTCGTCGCCCAGGAGCGCGTCGATGCGGCCCTCGGTCGGCTGCACGAGTCCGACGCCACGATGGCCGCCGTCGCGGAGAACCTCGGCCATCTCGGTGCCACCGCCCGCGCCGCACGAGGCGAGGCCGACCGCCTCGCTGCCGCGATCGCCAAGGCTGAGGAGTCGCAGGCCGGTGACCTGTCCGGCCTCGCGGAGCTCGAGGACCGACTGGCCCAGGCCGAGGCTGCGCCAGAGGAGGAGCCCGACACCGCGCTGCTCGAGGAGCTGGCCGACAAGGCTTCAGGCGCCCGCCGTGCCGAGACCGACGCCCGCCTCGCCCTGCGTACCAACGAGGAACGCGCGAGGGCGCTCGAGGGGCAGGTCACGGCCCTGTTCGAGGCCGCCGAGGCCGAGCGTGAAGCCCGCGTCAAGGCCAAGGAGCGGCGTGAACGCCAGCTGCGTGAGGCCGAGACGGCCAAGGCCGTGATCCTCGCGAGCGACCAGGTGCTGGCCCGGCTCGAGCAGTCGATCGCCCAGGCCGCCGCACTGCGCGCCGAGATCGAGGCGTCCCGCACCGGCCGCGAAGAGACCCTGCGCACCGTGCGCGTGCAGCTCCGTGAGCAGATCGCCGAGCTCGACGGGCTGACCGACTCGGTGCACAAGGACGAGATGGCGCGCGCCGAGATGCGACTGCGCCTCGAAGGGCTCGAAGGTCGCGCGCTCGACGAGCTGGGGCTCGAGGTCGACACCCTGGTCGCCGACTACGGCCCCGACCAGCTCGTCCCGCCGATCACGGTCGAGGGCGAGGACGACTCGTTGCCGGCGGAGCCGGTCCCGTACGAGCGCGAGGCCCAGGTCAAGCGGCTGCGCAACGCCGAGCGGTCGATGGCGATGCTCGGCAAGGTCAACCCGCTCGCCCTCGAGGAGTTCACGGCGCTCGAGGAGCGGCACCAGTTCCTGTCCGAGCAGCTCGACGACCTGCGTAAGACCCGGCAGGACCTGCTCGAGATCGTCGAGGAGGTTGACGCCAAGGTCGAGCAGGTCTTCACCGAGGCCTGGTACGACGTCGAACGCGAGTTCCAGGACGTGTTCTCCCGCCTCTTCCCGGGCGGCGAGGGATCACTGATCCTCACCGACCCGCAGAACATGCTGACGACCGGCATCGACGTCGAGGCCCGCCCCCCGGGCAAGAAGGTCAAGCGGCTGTCGCTGCTGTCCGGTGGCGAGCGGTCGCTGGTCGCGGTCGCGTTCCTCGTCGCGCTGTTCAAGGCCCGGCCGAGCCCGTTCTACATCCTCGACGAGGTCGAGGCGGCGCTCGACGACGCCAACCTCGGCCGGCTGCTCGACCTCTACGAAGAGCTGCGCGCCAACTCCCAGCTCATCGTCATCACGCACCAGAAGCGCACGATGGAGGTCGCCGACGCGCTCTACGGTGTCTCGATGCGCGGCGACGGCGTCTCGGCGGTCATCAGCCAGCGCCTGCGCGAGGAAGAAACCGCCTCTTGAGCCAGCCGCGGCTGCGTACGGACTTCGGGGTCCTGCGCACGATCACGACGCGGTGGGCCGACGAGGACGTCTACGGCCACGTCAACAACGTCGTCTACTACTCGTTCTTCGACACCGCGGTCAACGGCTTCCTGATCGATGCGACCGGCACCGACATCCGCAGGCTCGACGCGGTCGGGCTCGTTGCGGAGACGCAGTGCGAGTTCCTGCGCGAGCTGGGCTTCCCCGGCGACGTGCAGGCGGGCCTCGCGGTGACCAAGCTCGGCACGTCGAGCATCGTCTATCGCATCGGCCTGTTCCAGGGCGACACCGACGAGCCCGCGGCGATCGGCCGATTCGTCCACGTCTACGTCGACGCCACGACCCGCCAGGTCACGCCGATCCCCGAGTCGATCCGCGCCGCGGTCTCACCGCTCGTCATCCCCTGACCCCACGGGCGGTGGATTTTCCACCGAAAGGTCGCAGCGGTGGGTTCTCCACCTTCTGGCCCCTCATACGGTGGAAGATCCACCGCCGAGGCGGGGCGGAGCGAGTGCATGCGGCGTCGTTCTGCATAGGATCAGGGCGTGACCACGCCCGTGCTGCTCCTGATCATTCTCGCCGTCGTCGTCGTGCTCGGTGCCGGCATCGCGCTCATCGTCGGCCGCGGCCGCAAGGAGCTGCCGCCGCCGTCTGAGCTCGACCGCGTCACCGAGGAGGTCATCGAGCACCCGGAGCATCCCGAGCCGCACCTTGAGGACGAGGAGCCGGTTGCCCCGGTCAGCACGATCGAGCGCCCCGAGGCGCCGCAAGGCCGTCTGGTACGCCTGCGCGCTCGGCTTGCCCGCTCGCAGGGCTCGCTCGGCAAGGGACTGCTGGCCGTGCTCAGCCGCTCGACGCTCGACGACGACGCGTGGGAGGAGCTCGAGGACACGCTGCTGGCCGCCGACGTCGGCGTCACCGCGACCGACGAGCTCGTCGCCAACCTCAAGACCCGCGTACGTGTCGAGGGCATCAACGACCCGGCCGCCGCGAAGGCTGCGCTGCGTGAGGAGCTCGTCGGGCTGATCAACCCGTCGTTCGACCGTACGCTCGTCGACACCGGCGCGGACGGCAAACCTGGCGTCGTGCTGGTCGTCGGCGTCAACGGCACCGGCAAGACCACGACCGTCGGCCGGCTCGCCCGCGTGCTGGTTGCCGAGGACAAGACCGTCGTGCTGGGCGCCGCCGACACGTTCCGCGCCGCGGCCGCAGACCAGCTGCAGACCTGGGGCGAACGCGTCGGCGTACCCACCGTGCGTGGTCCTGAGGGCGGCGACCCTGCGAGCGTCGGTTTCGAAGCCGTGCAGCGCGGCATCGCCGACGGGCTCGACGTCGTGCTGGTCGACACCGCCGGCCGTCTGCACACCAAGTCGGGGCTCATGGACGAGCTCGGCAAGGTCAAGCGCGTGATCGAGAAGCAGGCCCCCGTCACCGAGGTGCTGCTCGTCATCGACGCCACCACGGGTCAGAACGGACTGACCCAGGCGCGTGTGTTCGGCGAGGTCGTCGACGTCACCGGCATCGTGCTGACCAAGCTCGACGGCACCGCCAAGGGTGGCATCGTGATCGCGGTGCAGCGCGAGCTCGGCGTGCCGGTCAAGTTCGTCGGGCTCGGCGAGGGAGCGGACGACCTGGCGCCGTTCGACGCCGAGGAGTTCGTCGACGCGCTGTTGTCGTAGCCGACAGATTTCACAGTGCCCCGATCCGGGCCCCACGCTGGGCGTAACACGCTGTTTACACAGCGACCCCATTCGTGATCCAGATGCAACATTGGTGGGCGCATACCGAAATCCCCTGACACCAGTCTGTGTCGCAACAGGTCGTACCTCGCCCTGCAGCAACACACACTTCTTTCGGAGGTTTCATGGATACCGGCGATACCGCGTGGATTCTGGCCAGCTCGGCCTTGGTCCTGCTCATGACGCCAGGACTGGCGTTCTTCTATGGCGGCATGGTCCGCTCCAAGACCGTGCTCAACATGATGATGATGAGCTTCCTCGCCCTGGCGATCGTGCCGGTGCTGTGGGTCCTCTACGGCTACTCCCTCTCGTTCAGCCCTGACGGCAACCAGTTCCTCGGTGGCTTCAAGCGGCTCGGGCTCGACCACATCAGCCAGGGCACTGCCTACGGCACGATCCCTGAGTACGTCTTCGTGGCGTTCCAGCTGATGTTCGCGATCATCACGGTCGCCCTGATCAGCGGTGCGATCGCCGACCGCGCCAAGTTCGGCGCCTGGGCGCTGTTCATCGTGATCTGGATGACGGTCGTCTACTTCCCGGTCGCGCACTGGGTCTTCGACTTCGGCGAGCACGGCGGCTGGATCGCCACCAAGCTCAAGGCCTTCGACTTCGCTGGTGGTACCGCGGTCCACATCAACGCCGGTGCTGCCGGTCTGGCGCTCGCGCTGGTCCTCGGCAAGCGTGTCGGCTGGAAGCGCGACCCGATGCGTCCGCACAACCTGCCGTTCGTCCTGCTCGGTGCCGGCCTCCTGTGGTTCGGCTGGTTCGGCTTCAACGCCGGCTCCGCGGTGGGCGCCAACGGCCTCGCCGGCTTGGCGTTCGTCAACACGGCGGTCGCCACGGCTGCCGCGATGGTCGGCTGGCTCCTCGTCGAGGTCGTTCGTGACAAGAAGGCCACGAGCCTCGGTGGCGCCTCCGGTGCGGTTGCCGGCCTCGTCGCCATCACCCCGGCGTGTGGCACGGTGTCGCCGCTCGGCTCGATCGCCGTCGGCGTCATCGCCGGCATCCTGTGCGCCCTGGCCGTCGGCCTGAAGTACAAGTTCGGCTACGACGACTCGCTCGACGTCGTGGGTGTCCACCTCGTCGGCGGTATCGTCGGCACGCTGCTGATCGGCTTCTTCGCGACGAAGGGCAACACCGGCGGAATCGGCAGCATCTTCTACGGCGGTCACTTCGAGCAGCTCGGCAAGCAGGCCGTCGCCGCGGGCGCCGTCCTCGTGTACTCGTTCGTCCTCACGTACATCATCGGTAAGTTGATCGACGTGACGATCGGGTTCCGCATCAGCGAAGAGGATGAGGTCCTCGGCATCGACCAGGTCGAGCACCTGGAGACTGCGTACGACGAAGCCGGAATCATCGGCGGGTCCGCCCTGAAGACGGGAGTCTGAACATGAAGCTGGTTACAGCGGTCATCAAGCCGCACAAGTGGGAAGAGGTCCGCGAGGCCCTCGCCGCAGCGGGTGTCGCCGGCATGACGGTGACCGAGGCAAGCGGCTACGGCCAGCAGAAGGGACACACCGAGGTCTACCGCGGTGCTGAGTACGACGTCTCCCTGGTCCCCAAGATCCGCCTCGAGGTCGTCGTCGATGACGCCGATGTCGACAGCGTGGTCAGCACGATCACCGGCTCGGCGCAGACCGGCAAGATCGGTGACGGCAAGGTCTGGGTCATCCCGGTCGACTCGGTCGTGCGCGTGCGCACGGGTGAGACGGACGAGGCAGCTCTCTAAGGGCTGACGACCATCAACGGAGCCGCCGCAACGCCTCAACGGGTGTTGCGGCGGCTCTGTGCTGTGTGTCCGGCGCCGCCGGTGCACGGCACGCTGCGTACGATCACCACCGTGACCCACGAGTTCGACAAGGCCGCTCTCGCCCAGCAGCGGAGCGACCGGGCGCTCGAGGCCGATCGCCGGTTGCGCCAGCTGTTCGCCGAGGCGGTGCCGACCGATGGCAGCGATCCCCGCGAAGGTCCCGGCCTGGCGCTCGTCGCGGTCGGCGGCTACGGCCGCTCCGAGCTCTCCCCGTTCAGCGACCTCGACGTCGTGCTGCTCCACGACCCATCGGTTGACGAGTCCGTCGTCCGCGAGGTGGCCGAGGCGATCTGGTACCCGCTCTGGAACGACGGCGTCGCGCTCGACCACTCGGTGCGTGACACCGTGCAGATGCGGGAAGCCGCCGCGACGGATCACCGGGCCGCGATGGGCATGCTCGACGCCCGTACGGTGGCCGGCGACTCGGGCCTTGTCATGGCGTTGCGCTCCCAGGTGCTGGCCGACTGGCGACGCGACGCCCGTAAGCGCGTCGAGGAGGTCCGCGAAGCCCGCAACACCCGCATCGAACGTGCCGGCTGGCTCGCGCACGCAGCCGTGCCCGACCTCAAGGAGTCCGGGGGAGGCCTGCGCGACAGCGTGATCCTGCGGGCACTCGTGGCGACGTGGCTCATCGACGTACCGCACGGCGAGTCCGAGTCGTTGCGGTCCGACCTGCTCGACGTACGCGATGCACTCCACCAGACCGTGGGCCGCCGGGTCGAGCGGCTCGACGCCGACGCCATCCCCGATGTCGCCCGGTTCCTGGGCATGGGTGCCGAGGAGCTCGACCTGCACGCGCGCCAGCTCGGCCGTCGCATCGCCCACCTGGCGTCGCTGTCGTGGCACAAGATCGACGAGGCGCTCGCGCCGCCGACCAAGCGCAGCATCACGCCGACCGGTCCCGCGGTCACGCCGCTGGCTGAAGGCGTCGGCGTCCTCGACGGCGAGGTCATCGTCACCGGCAAGGCCGATCCGACGACGGACCCTGAGGTCGCGCTCCGGGCCGCTGCAGCAGCGGCGCGTGCCGGTCTGCCGCTGAGCCCCGGCTCGGCCGTGCGCCTCGCGGCGTCAATGGGTGAGCTGCCCGACCCGTGGTCACCGTCGTCGTCGCGGCTCATGGTCGACCTGCTGAGCTCGGGGCAGGGCCTCGTACGCGTGTGGGACGAGCTCGACTTCGCGGGCGTCGTCGACCTGCTGTTGCCCGAGTGGGTCGCGATCCGCCTGCGCGGCTCCTCGTCGCCCGTCCACCGGTTCACCGTCGACCGGCACAGCCTCGAGACCTGCGTGTACGCCGCGAAGGTCAAGCGTGACGTCGCACGTCCCGACCTGCTGGCCGTCGCAGCGCTGCTGCACGACATCGGCAAGGGCGCCGAGGGCGATCACTCCGAAGTCGGAGAGCCGATGGCCGTGCAGATCGCCCGCCGCTGGGGCTTCAGCGAGGACGACGCGGCGGTCGTCGGCAAGCTCGTCCGGTGGCACCTGCTGCTGCCGACGATCGCGACGCGTCGCGACATCGAGGACCCGTCGACCGCGGCCAACGTCGCGGAGATCGTGGAGACCGAGGACTTCCTCGACCTGCTGGCGGCGCTGACGGCGTCTGACGCGCAGGCCACGAGCCCAGCGGCGTGGTCGCCGTGGCGGCAGGGTCTGACCGAGGGACTGGTCGAGAAGGTTCGCGGTGTGCTCGACGACTCCGTCACCACGCCGACGGCCGAGGACTACGAGGGTTGGCCGGCCGACGTGCCCATCCCGGACCACGGGGCCATGGGGCCGAGCGACTTCACCCTCACGGTCGAGCCGCACCAGGGTGGCTCGCTGCTGACGATCGTGACCTCCGACCGGCAAGGCGTCATGGCCGACCTCGCCGGCGGGCTGGCGCTCGCGGGGCTCGCGATCCGCTCGGCGCGCACCGTCACGCTCGGCGACGCCGCGGTGTCGCTGTGGGAGGTGTCGCGCGCCGACGTCGACGCGGCGCGGCTCACCGACCGGTTGCGGCCCGCGATGGCCGGCGAGCTCGACCTGTCGGGGCGGCTCGAGCTGACCTCGATCCCGGACGCCCCCGACGCGCGCGTACGCCTCCTCGACCGGCTGTCGGAGACCGCGACGCTCGTGGAGGTCCGTGTCCAGGACCGCCGCGGGCTGGTGTGGACCGTGTGCGACCAGATCGCCTCGATGGGACTGTCGATCCGCTCAGCCCACATGTCGACGTACGGCGACGAGGTGCGTGACGTGTTCTACGTCGTCGACGGTGACGGCCAGCCGCTCGACGACGCCACGGCCACGACCCTGCGCGACGGCCTCGCCACCGCCCTCGCCTGACCCGTTCGACCCTGGAGTGACGCTAGGTCACCGCCCACGGCACAGAGGGCTCAAGGGGACTCGGTTAGAGTTGACCGAACCCCCTTTCTTCCATTCGAGGATGACGACCGACGTATGTTCGACACACTGCAAGATCGCCTGCAGTCAGCGTTCAAGAGCCTGCGCGGCAAGGGTCGGCTCTCCGAAGCGGACATCGACGCCGTTGCGCGTGAGATCCGCGTCGCGCTGCTGGACGCCGACGTCGCCGTGCCGGTCGTGCGCGACTTCATCGCCAACGTCAAGGAGCGTGCTCGCGGCTCAGAGGTGAGCCAGGCGCTCAACCCCGCCCAGCAGGTCATCAAGATCGTCAACGACGAGCTCGTCACGATCCTCGGCGGCGAGACCCGGCGCATCCAGTACGCCAAGAACCCGCCGACCGTCATCATGCTCGCCGGCCTCCAGGGTGCCGGCAAGACGACCCTCGCCGGCAAGCTCGGCCTCTGGCTCAAGGGCCAGGGCAAGTCGCCGATGCTCGTCGCCGCCGACCTCCAGCGCCCCAACGCGGTCAACCAGCTGCAGGTCGTCGGCGGACAGGCCGGTGTCACGGTCTTCGCCCCTGAGCCCGGCAACGGCATCGGCGACCCGGTCAAGGTCGCGACCGACGGCCTGGCCGAGGCCCGCCGCACCCTGCACGACGTCGTGATCGTCGACACCGCCGGCCGCCTCGGCATCGACGCCGAGCTCATGCAGCAGGCCGCTGACATCCGCGCCGCAGTCGACCCCGACGAGGTGCTGTTCGTCATCGACGCGATGATCGGCCAGGACGCCGTCGTCACCGCCGAGGCGTTCCTCGAGGGCGTCGACTTCACCGGCGTCGTGCTGACCAAGCTCGACGGCGATGCCCGTGGCGGTGCGGCGCTGTCCGTACGTTCCATCACCGGCCGGCCGATCATGTTCGCCTCGACGGGTGAGAAGCTCACCGACTTCGACGCGTTCCACCCCGATCGCATGGCGTCGCGCATCCTCGACATGGGCGACATGCTCACGCTGATCGAGCAGGCCGAGAAGGCGCTCGACACCGAGCAGGCCGCCAAGGACGCCGAACGCATGCTCGGCGGCAGGTTCACGATGGACGACCTGCTGACCCAGCTCGAGGGCATCGCCAAGCTCGGCTCGATGTCCAAGATCATGGGCATGATCCCCGGCATGGGGCAGTACAAGGACCAGATCAACAACTTCGACGAGCGCGAGTTCGACCGCATCAAGGCCATCATCAAGTCGATGACGCCGGCCGAGCGGGACAACCCCAAGCTGATCGACGGCTCCCGCCGCACCCGCATCTCCAAGGGCTCGGGCACGCAGGTCAAGGACGTCAACAACGTCGTCGACCAGTTCTTCGCGATGCGCAAGATGATGCAGCAGATGTCCAAGGGCGGCGGAATGCCCGGCATGCCCGGCATCCCGGGGATGCCCGGAGTCGGCAAGCGTGCCGGTGCGAAGCAGAAGCCGCAGCAGAAGAAGAAGGGCAAGCGCGTGTCCGGCAACCCGGCCAAGCGCGCGGCCGAGGCAGCCGGCACGACCAAGCAGGACGGCGCGAGCGCGTTCGGCTTCCCGGCCGGTGGCGCCGACGAGTTCGAGCTGCCCAAGGAGCTCAAGGACCTGCTCTGACTCGTCCCCCCACGTGGCGCGCAAGCGCCGCCGGGCATACGGTCGAGTCATGGGGGAAGCACCGCTGGTTGTCGTCATGGGCATCTCCGGTGTCGGCAAGTCAGCGATCGGGCACGAGCTCGCCGACCGGTTCTCGCTGGAATACGCCGACGGCGACGACTTCCACAGCGAGGCCAACATCGCCAAGATGTCCGCCGGCACGCCGTTGACCGACGAGGACCGCCGGCCGTGGCTGGCCGACATCGGCCGGTGGCTTCACGAGCACGACGCCACCGGCGGGGTGATCAGCTGCTCCGCCCTCAAGCGCGTCTACCGCGACGTCCTGGTCGGCGCTGCGCCGCGTACGTACTTCCTGCACCTCACGGGTGACCACGAGCTCATCCGGTCCCGCATGGAGCACCGCGACCACTTCATGCCGACCTCGCTGTTGGCGTCGCAGGAGCAGACCCTCGAGCCGTTGCAGGACGACGAGAACGGCTGGGCCTTCGACATCACCCCGTCACCCGCCGAGATCGTGGACGAGTTCGTGGTCCGCGCCGGCATCTCCCAGGAGGACACCGCATGATCGTCAGTACGCTCATCGCCGCCACCCAGCCCGAGCCGGTCAAGGCCGTCGCCGACACCTGGGTGCTCGTCACCGCGGCACTGGCCGGCATCGCCGTGCTCGTCGTGCTGATCACGTTCTTCAAGCTCCACCCGTTCCTCGCACTGATCCTCGGCTCGCTCACGGTCGGCGCGATCGCCGGCCGCAACATGCTCGACGTCGTGGGCAGCTTCAGCACCGGCGTCGGCGACACCGTCAAGGGCGTCGGCATCCTGATCGCCCTCGGCGCGATGTTCGGCAAGCTGCTCGCGGACTCCGGCGGGGCCGACCAGATCGTCGACACGATCGTCGGGAAGTCGAGCCCGCGGATGCTGCCGTGGTCGATGGCGGCGATCGGCGCGATCATCGGACTGCCGATGTTCTTCGAGATCGGCCTCGTCCTGCTGATGCCGGTGATCTTCCTCGTCGCCAAGCGTGCGGAGCGGTCGATCATTGCTCTTGGCATCCCGGCGCTCGCAGGTCTGTCCGCGATGCACGGGTTCGTGCCGCCGCACCCCGGACCGCTGGCGGCGATCGATGCCGTGGACGCCGACCTCGGACGTACGCTCGCCCTCGGCATCCTGGTCGCGATCCCCACGATCGTCGTCGCCGGGCCGCTGTTCGCGCGGTTCGCCGAGCGTTGGGTGCCGGTGCCGGCCGGTGATCTCTACGACGCGACCACTGAGAAGCGCGAGAAGCGGCCGAGCTTCGGCATCACGTTGGCGACGGTGCTGCTGCCCGTCGTGCTGATGATGGGCAAGGCGTACTCCGACATCGCGCTCGACGAGGGCACCGGACTTCGCAAGACGCTCGACTTCATCGGCGAGCCGTTCGTGGCCCTGCTCATCTCGGTCGTCGTGGCGATCTTCACCCTCGGCCGGGCCTCAGGGATGGACAAGGACGACATCAGCGACGTCCTCAACAAGTCACTGCCGCCCATCGCCGGGATCCTGCTGATCGTCGGCGCAGGTGGCGGGTTCAAGCAGACCCTGATCGACACCGGCATCGCCGAGGTCGTCGCCGACTTCGTCAAGGACAGCGGGGTCTCAGTCCTGTTGCTGGCGTGGCTCGTCGCGGTGCTGATCCGAGTGGCCACCGGCTCGGCGACCGTGGCGACGATCACCGCCGCGGGCATCATGACGCCGGTCGCCGCGGACCTCGGCAGCACCGAGGTCTCGCTGCTGGTGCTTGCGATCGGTGCCGGGTCGGTGTTCTTCTCGCACGTCAACGACGCCGGGTTCTGGCTGGTCAAGGAGTTCTTCGGGCTCTCGGTCGTCCAGACGATCAAGAGCTGGTCGATCATGGAGACGGTCCTGTCGGTGACGGGTCTGGTCGTCGTACTGGGATTGGACCTGGTGATCTAGGCCGGCTTGTGGCGGTTGAGGTGCGGCGCGAGCTCTGCGAGCGGAGAACATGACATACGTCCTGAGTTTGTGACAGGGCGGCGAGATACGGTGAAGCAATGCTCATTCCGCTCCTGCGGACGTATCTTGCGCCCTACAAGCGGCCCATCGCTGTCGTCCTGATCTTCCAGCTGGTCCAGACCCTGGCCAACCTCTGGCTGCCCGGACTCAACGCCGACATCATCGACAAGGGCGTCGTCCAGGGCGACACCGGCTACATCGTCCGCACCGGCGGCATGATGCTGATGGTCACGATCATCCAGGTCGTCTGCACGATCGTCGCGGTCTACTACGGAGCGCGCACGGCGATGGCGCTCGGCCGCGACCTGCGGGCCGGCGTGTTCGGCAAGGTCGAGACGTTCGCGGCGCGCGAGATGGCTCAGCTCGGCGCGCCCACGCTCATCACCCGCACGACCAACGACGTGCAGCAGGTCCAGCTCATCGTGTTCCTGGCTCTCACGTTGCTCGTGGCCGCGCCGATCATGTGCTTCGGCGGCATCTTCATGGCGCTGCGTCAGGACGTCGAGCTGTCCGGGTTGCTGCTGCTCGTCATGCCGGCCCTGATCATCAGCATCGGCCTCGTGATCCGCCAGATGCGTCCGCTCTTCCGGGTCATGCAGGTCAAGATCGACGGCATCAACGGCATCATGCGCGAGCAGATCATGGGCATCCGGGTCATCCGGGCGTTCGTCAAGGAGCGCTACGAGACCGAACGGTTCGCCGACGCCAACCGCGAGACGATGGACGTCGCGATCGCCGTCGGCCGCCTGACGTCGATGATGTTCCCGATCGTCATGCTGATCATGAACGTCTCGGTGGTCCTCGCGACGTGGTTCGGCGGCTATCGCATCGGCAGCGGCGACCTCGAGGTCGGCACCCTGACGGCGTTCCAGAACTACCTCGTCCAGATCCTCATGTCGGTCATGATGGCGACGTTCATGCTGATGCTGTGGCCCCGTGCGGAGGTCTCGGCCGAGCGCATCACCGAGGTGCTCGACACCGAGCCCAGCGTGCTGGCGCCTGACGACGCCGTGCAGGTCACCCTCGACCGCGGCGAGATCGACATCACGGGGGCGTCGTTCGCGTTCCCCGGCGCGGAGCAGGACGTCCTGCACGAGATCGACATGGTGGCCCGGCGGGGGGAGACCACCGCGATCATCGGGTCGACCGGCAGCGGCAAGTCGACGCTGCTCGGCCTGATCCCGCGGCTGTTCGACGCGACGGCCGGCACGATCCGCATCGATGGCCACGACGTACGTGGCCTGCACCCCGAGGACGTATGGGCGTCGATCGGGCTCGTGCCGCAGCGACCCTTCCTGTTCAGCGGCACTGTGGCGTCCAACCTGCGCTACGGCCGGCCGGACGCCACCGACGAAGAGCTGTGGGATGCCCTCGACATCGCGCAGGCCCGTGACTTCGTCTCGCGCATGCCTGAGCAGCTCGACGCGCCGATCTCGCAGGGCGGCACCAACGTCTCGGGCGGCCAGCGCCAGCGGCTCGCGATTGCCCGCGCGATCGTCAAGCGCCCGCCGATCTACCTGTTCGACGACTCGTTCTCGGCGCTCGACTATGCGACGGACGCCGCTCTGCGGGCGGCCATGCGTACGGCCACCGCGCAGGCGACCGTGGTGATCGTGGCCCAGCGGGTCTCGACGATCCGCAACGCCGACCGCATCGTGGTGCTCGACGAGGGCCGCGTCGTCGGCACCGGCACGCACACCGACCTGATGCAGGCCTGCGACGTCTACCGCGAGATCGTGCTGTCCCAGCTCACCGAGGAGGAGGCGGCATGAGCGAGCGAGACGATGAGACAAGGCTCGGGCCGTCACCTGCGATTCTTGCCTCTTCCTTGCGGGTGAGGGCATGAGCGGGGGGCCGGGGCGGGGACCCGCGCTCGCGGGGATGGGGATGCCGCCGGCGCGGGCCAAGGACTTCAAGGGGTCGTTCCGTCGCCTCGTCGATCGGCTGCTGCGCCAGCGCGCCATGGTGTGGGGCGTCGTCGGCTTCGGCGTCATCGCCACGTCCATGGCCGTCATCGGCCCGAAGGTGCTGGGCCATGCGACCGACATCGTGTTCACCGGCTTCCTCAACGGCCAGTTCGCAGACGGCCAGACCAAGGCCGAGGTCGTCGCCCAGCTGCGCAACGCGGGCAACGACAAGCTGGCATCGCTCGTGTCGTCGGTCGACCTCCAGCCCGGCGCCGGAATCGACTTCCACAGCCTCGGCTGGGTGCTGACCGGCGTGCTCGTCCTGTACGTCCTGGCGTCGCTGCTGCAGTGGTTCCAGGGCGTGCTCACCACGACGGTTGTGCAGAAGACCGTCGCCGGCTTGCGTGACGACGTCGAGGCCAAGATCAACCGGCTGCCGCTGTCCTACTTCGATCGCACGGACCGCGGCGAGGTGCTGTCGCGCACGACCAACGACATCGACAACATCGCCCAGTCGTTCCAGCAGACCATGAGCCAGCTGCTGACCTCGATCCTGATGGTCATCGGCACGCTCGTGATGATGCTCGTCATCTCGCCGTTGCTGTCGCTCGTCGCGCTGCTGACGCTGCCGCTGGCGTTCGTCATCACCAAGGCCGTCACCAAGCGGTCGCAGCCGGAGTTCATGAAGCAGTGGGCCAGCACGGGTCGCCTCAACGGCCACATCGAGGAGGTCTTCACGGGCCACGAGGTCGTCAAGGTGTTCGGGCGTCAGCAGGAGGCGCGCGACGAGTTCGACACCCGCAACGAGGCGGTGTTCGCGGCGTCGTTCAAGGCGCAGTTCATCTCGGGCGTCATCCAGCCCGTCATGATGTTCGTGTCCAACATCAACTACGTGCTCGTCGCCGTGATCGGCGGCCTGAGGGTCGCGTCCGGCACGTTGAGCATCGGTGACGTCCAGGCGTTCATCCAGTACTCCCGGCAGTTCACCCAGCCGCTGACGCAGGTCGCCTCGATGATCAACCTGCTGCAGTCCGGCGTGGCTTCGGCCGAGCGGGTGTTCGCCCTGCTCGACGAGCCCGAGGAGCGGCCCGACGAGGCCGACGCGCCGTTCCCCGATCCCGTACGCGGTCGCGTCGTCTTCGAGGACGTGTCGTTCTCCTACAGCCCCGACGAGCCGCTGATCGAGCACCTCGACCTCGTCGCCGAGCCGGGCCAGACCGTCGCGATCGTCGGTCCGACGGGGGCCGGCAAGACGACGCTGTCCAACCTCGTGCTGCGCTTCTACGACATCCAGGGCGGGCGCATCACGCTCGACGGCGTCGACATCGCGCGCATGGACCGCGGTCCGCTGCGCGAGAACTTCGGCGTCGTCCTGCAGGACACCTGGCTGTTCAAGGGCACGATCCGCGACAACATCGCCTACGGCGCCCATCGCGCGTCGGAGGAGCAGATCATCGCGGCGGCCGAGGCGGCATACGTCGACCACTTCGTGCGCACGCTGCCCGACGGCTACGACACCGTGATCGAGGACGAGGGCACCAACGTCAGCGCCGGCCAGCGTCAGCTGTTGACGATCGCTCGCGCATTCCTCGCCAATCCCGCGATCCTGGTGCTCGACGAGGCGACCAGCTCGGTCGACACCCGCACCGAGTCGCTCGTGCAGGGTGCCATGGAGCAGCTGCGCTCCGGGCGCACCTCGTTCGTCATCGCGCACCGGCTGTCGACGATCCGCGACGCCGACCACATCGTGGTGATGGAGGACGGCCACATCGTCGAGCAGGGCAACCACGACTCGCTACGGGCCGCCGGGGGAGTGTACGAACGGCTCTACTCCGCCCAGTTCGCCGCTCCAGTGGGGGAGTCGGCGATCGGCGCCCCTGAGTGAGCAGCCCCTGGACGAAGCGGGTCAGTCGGCCAGGAACGCCGCGACCCGGTCCTTGGGCCGCCCGATGATCGCGCGGTCACCGCGTACGAGCACGGGCCGCTGCATCAGCCGGGGGTGCTCGACCAGCAGGTCGGCGACGGCCTCCGGCGTCGTGTAGTCCTCCGCGTCCAGGCCCTGCGCCTTGAAGAACGGGTCCTTGCGCACGAGATCCGCCGGCGGGTCCTCGAGCTTGCCCATGAGGTCGATCAGCGCGGCGCGGTCGAGCGGCTGCTTGAGGTAGTGCACGACCGCCGGCTCGACCCCGGCCCCGGCCGCTTCGTCGAGTGCGTGGCGAGAGGTCGAGCAGGCGGAGTTGTGCAGGATCGTCAGGTCAGACATGTCGCGAGCATACGACTCGTCAGCGCTTCGACCCTTCGAGCGTTCCGGTGGTGCTCGACCCGGTGGACACGAGGCACGTCACGGCGCGGTTGGCGGTCCAGGACGACTCCACCGGACGCAGGAAGAGGACGTCGAGCTGGGAGTCGGCGTAGGGCTTGCCGACGAAGGATTCGAACCGGTCGACACAACCAGCGTTGGCGAGCCGACTGACCTCCGCCTGGCCCGGGAAGTCGCCGGCGGCGAGGTCGAACTCCGCGTATGCCTCATGGAAGTGCGGGGACGTGCAGGGCGTGACGGTGATCTCCAGGTAGGTCTTCTCGCCCAGGTCGTCCGGCGTGCAGTCGCCCGGCCGCAGATCATTGCTGGAGATCTCGCCGCTGTGCGTCACGACGCCAGCGGTGTCGCGATCGGCGTCATTCAATGAGTCGACCACGACGAGCAGGACTATCACGCAGATCCAGACGGGGATGATGATGAGCGCGGCTATTGCCATGCCCTTGCCGTTCCCGGGGCGTCGCTTGGAGTCGCTGATGACCTGGATCGACAGGATGAGGGAGATGATCCAGGTGACCAGTCCCGGGACCAACGCGAGCCCCAAGGCCCACCCAGCCTTGGTCTTGGTCGGCGGTGGCATGCTGCGCCACTGGTCCTGCGGCCTGTATGCGGGGTGGGCGGGGAACGCTGGCAGCGGGGGCTGCTGAGCCGCTGGTGGTGGCGGCGCTGGCGGGTCCTGCTCGGTCATGGAAAGCTCCTCAGGCACGCCGATGTCGCGACAGGCTATCGCGGATCGAATCGCCTGTCCGGGGAATGCCTGTCGTGCGACCATGACCGGATGTGGGAGGCGTTTTCGCACAACCTGAACGACCCGGCGGGTGCCGCGGTCCCGTTCTTCCTGCTGTTCATGGTCATCGAGATGGCCGCGGTGCGCCGAGAGGACCGCGAGGATCGCGAACGTGCCGCCGGCACGCCGCAGGGGATGGGATACCTCAAGGAGGACACCCGGACGAGCCTGACGATGTTCGTCGGCTCGATCGCGTTCTCGGCGATCTTCCGCACCGCGGCGTTCCTGCTCTACACCGTGATCTACGTGCACCTGGCCCCATGGCACCTGTCGGCCGGCAACCCGTGGACGTGGGTCGGCGTGCTGCTCGGCGTCGACCTGCTCTGGTACACCTATCACCGCTTCTCGCACCGCGTACGCCTCGGCTGGGCCGGCCACCAGGCGCATCACTCGAGCGTCTACTTCAACTTCTCGACCGCGCTGCGCCAGAAGTGGAACCAGTGGTTCGAGGTGCTCATCTGGCTGCCGCTGCCGTTGCTGGGCGTGCCGCCGTGGATGATCTACTTCACGTTCTCGATCAACCTGATCTGGCAGTTCCACCTGCACACCGAGCGGATCGACCGGTTCCCGCGCTGGTGGGAGGCGGTGTTCAACACCCCGTCGCACCACCGCGTGCACCACGGCTCGGACCCGATCTACCTCGACCGCAACTACGGCGGCATCCTCATCGTCTGGGACCGCCTGTTCAGGTCGTTCCAGGCGGAACAGCACCGGCCGACGTACGGGTTGACCTATCCGGTCGGCACCTACAACGTCTGGACCCTGCAGTACGGCGAGTACGTCAAGATCTGGCACGACGTCAAGCAGTCACCGCGCTGGCGTGACCGGCTGGGGTACGTCTTCGGCCCGCCGGGCTGGGCGCCACGCAAGTAGCCGTCCGTAAGAATGGGATCCATGGATCACGTTCGGTATGACATCGACGAGAACATCTGCACCATCACGATGGACCGCCCCGAGGTGCGCAACGCCGTGGACGGCCCGATGGCCGCCGAGCTGCGCGAGGCGTTCCAGCAGTTCGAGGAGGACGAGTCCCTCGCGGTCGCGGTGCTGACGGGTGCCGGCGGCACGTTCTGCTCCGGCGCCGACCTGTCGGCGGTCGACGACCCGGAGCGCCGCAACGAGCTGGACCCTGAAGGTCTCGGCAGTGGTCCGATGGGGCCGAGCCGCATGGAGCTGACCAAGCCGGTCATCGCTGCGGTGTCCGGCCATGCGGTCGCCGGTGGCCTGGAGCTGGCGCTGCTGGCCGACCTGCGCGTCGTCGAGGAGGACGCCGTCTTCGGCGTCTTCTGCCGGCGGTGGGGTGTACCCCTGATCGATGGCGGGACCGTACGCCTGCCGCGCATCGTGGGTCAGGGCCGCGCGCTCGACATGATCCTCACGGGTCGACCGGTCGGCGCGCACGAAGCGCTGCAGATGGGCCTGGCCAACCGGGTCGTACCGGTCGGCGACTCGCTCACGGTCGCACACGACCTCGCCGAGCAGATCGCCGCGTTCCCGGCCGAGTGCATGAAGGCCGACCGGGCCTCGGCCTACCGGCAGTGGGACCTCCCGCTGGATGCCGCACTGCGCTCCGAGGGCGCGAACGGCGTGCCGATCGTGCAGCTCGAAGGTGCGGGCGGAGCCGCGCGCTTCGCCGGTGGCGAGGGCCGGCACGGCGAGTTCTGACCCGCGCGCGCCTGAGGGACGCGGCCGAATTGGAGGCACGGGCGGTGTTCTGGCAGAATGAGCCCTTGCGTCCGGTACGCGTGGAGACCCTCTCATCTTCGTGCCGCCCGGCTCACCGATTTCGTCGGCCGTGTCCCCACGCGGCACCGGCAGGTCACCACATACACACATCTGAGGAGACACCACACTCGTGGCAGTCAAGATTCGCCTGAAGCGTATGGGCAAGATCCGTACGCCGTTCTACCGCATCGTCGTCGCCGACTCGCGCACCAAGCGCGACGGACGCGTCATCGAGGAGATCGGCACCTACAACCCCAAGGCCGACCCGTCGATCATCAAGGTCGACGGCGAGCGCGCCCAGTACTGGCTCGGCGTCGGCGCACAGCCGACCGAGGCCGTCGCCGCGCTGCTCAAGATCACCGGCGACATCGGTGGCAAGAACACCATGAAGTTCGCCGAGGAGAAGCGCAGCAAGGAAGACATCTTCCAGGAAGCGCTCAAGGACCTCCACAACGAGCCCAAGGCCGACGCGACGACCAAGAAGGCCGCCGCTGCCAAGAAGGCTGCCGCCAAGGCTGACGAGGCGCCCGCCGAGGAGCCCAAGGCTGACGAGGCCAAGGCTGAAGAGCCCAAGGCCGAAGAGGCACCTGCCGAGGAGGCCAAGGCTGAAGAGCCCAAGGCCGACGAGGCACCCGCCGACGCTGCGCCTTCTGACGAGGCCAAGGCCTGATCGTGGCTGCCCCCATGATCGAGGTCATCGAGCACCTCGTCGCCGGCATCGTCGACAGTCCTGACGATGTCGACGTGCGCGCCAAGCAGACGCGCAACGGCGAGCTGTTCGAGGTCCGGGTCAACCCGGACGATCTCGGCAAGGTCATCGGTCGCCAGGGCCGCACGGCCACCGCCATCCGCAAGGTCGCGGGCGCGATCGCCGGACGTGGCGGCGCGCGCATCGACTTCGTGGACGTCGACCGCCGCAACTGACAACCATGCAGGTTGTCATCGGCCGCATCGGCCGGGCCCACGGCATCCGCGGTGAGCTGAACGTCGACATTCGCACCGACGAGCCCGAACGGCGTTTCGCCCCGGGCTCGTCGGTCGTTTGCGGCGACCGTACGCTCACGATCGCGCGCGCCCGGCACCACAGCGGCCGCCTGGTCGTCTCGTTCGAGGAGATCCTGGACCGCACGGCCGCCGAGGCCCTGCACGGCCGCATCATCGAGGCCGAGGTCGACCCGCTCGACCTGCCCGAAGACCCCGACGAGTTCTACGACCACCAGCTGGTCGGGCTCGAGGCGCGCGCGGACGATGAGGTCGTGGGCACCGTGACCGGCATCGTGCACGGCCCCTACCAGGACACCCTGGCCATCGACATCGACGGCCGCGAGGTGTTCATCCCGTTCGTCACCGAGATCGTGCCGGTCGTCGACGTCACGGGCGGCTTCGTGACGATCAACCAGGTCGCCGGACTGCTGGACCCGGCCGAGGCCGAGAATGCCGCCTCGGACCTGATGGGCGACTGACGTGCAGATCGACGTCGTCTCCATCTTCCCGGCCTACCTCGACGCCCTGCAGCTGTCACTCGCGGGCAAGGCGCAGGTCGCCGGCCTGCTGCAGGTGACCACGCACGACCTGCGCGACTTCACGACCGACAAGCACCGCAGCGTCGACGACACGCCCTACGGCGGAGGAGCCGGCATGGTCATGAAGGCCGAGCCGTGGGGCGAGGCCCTCGACGCGCTGGCCACCGACGCCGCCGTGATCGTCGTGCCGACCCCGTCGGGCGCACCGTTCACGCAGCGCATGGCCGAGCAGCTCAGCACCGAGGAGCACCTGGTGTTCGCCTGCGGGCGCTACGAAGGCATCGACCAGCGGGTCATCGACCACGCCGCCGGCCGGTGGCGGGTCGAGGAGGTCTCGCTCGGCGACTTCGTGCTCAACGGCGGCGAAGTCGCGGCGCTGGCCATGATCGAGGCGATCGTGCGGCTCATCCCCGGTTTCATGGGCAATCCGGAGTCGCTCGTCGAGGAGTCGCACGGCGACGACGGGCTGCTGGAGTATCCCGTCTACACCAAGCCCGCGAGCTGGCGCGGCCTCGACGTGCCCGACGTGCTGCTGTCGGGCAACCACGCGGCGATCGCCGCGTGGCGACGCGAGCAGGCCCTCGAGCGTACGCGGGAGCGTCGGCCCGACCTGCTGGACTGAGGCCACCGGCCGATTTCCTCCGCAGGGTCCGCATGTGGCAACATTGACCCTTGGCGCCGACGGTTCTGCCTCAGGGGAATCGTGTTCACCGCCGCAACAAACTTTCATTCGTACAGCAATCCGTGGGTGACCTGTGGCACCAGCGAGGAGTAGACCATGACCAACATCGTCGACCAGGTCGCCAGCGCATCGCTGCGCACCGACCTTCCTGACTTCCGCGCCGGCGACACGCTCGACGTGCACGTCAAGGTCATCGAGGGCAGCCGTTCGCGCGTCCAGGTGTTCAAGGGCGTCTGCATCAAGGTGCAGGGCTCGGGCATCGGCCGTACGTTCACGGTTCGCAAGGTCAGCTTCGGCGTCGGCGTGGAGCGTACGTTCCCGCTGCACACCCCGGTCATCGAGAAGATCGAGGTCGCGACCCGCGGCGACGTCCGCCGGGCCAAGCTCTACTACCTCCGCAACCTGCGTGGCAAGGCCGCGAAGATCAAGGAAAAGCGCGAGATCTGATCGCCGGTGAGTTGCCTGCCGCACCGCTGAGGTCGCGGGTTAGGCTCACTGCGTGACACGTCTGGCCAAGGGATCCACGATCCGGCGTGATGCCGGCATCTACGGTTTCGAACGCGCGCTGGCCCGCCAAGGTCTGCACCCCGTCGCGGGTGTCGACGAGGCGGGCCGCGGTGCGTGTGCCGGCCCTCTGGTGGCGGCCGCCGTCATCCTCGAGCGGCCCATCAAGGGCCTGGCCGACTCCAAGCTGCTCACCGAGGCACGCCGCGAGGCCTGCTTCGACCTGATCATGGCGCGTGCCGTCGATGTGTCGGTCGTGGTCATCCCGGCTGCCGAGTGCGACCGCATGGGGCTCCACGTCGCCAACATCGCGGCGCTGCGCCGAGCCCTGGCCCGGTTGGCCGTGCGACCCGGCTACGTCCTGACCGACGGCTTCCCGGTCGACGGTCTCGGTGCCCCGGGCCTGGCGATGTGGAAGGGTGACCGCGTCGCCGCGTCGATCGCCGCCGCATCGGTCATCGCCAAGGTCACCCGTGACCGCATGATGGTGCAGATGCACGAGGACTATCCGGCATACGATTTCGCCACGCACAAGGGCTACAGCACCCCGCAGCACCAGGCGGCGCTGCAGCTGCACGGTCCGTGCGACGAGCACCGCCGGAGATACGTCAACGTACGAGCAGCAATGGAAAGCGCGGTAGAGGCATGAGCGAGCGCCAGCGAGCGAATCGTGAGACAGGGATCATGCCGGCGGCTTCATGTCGTGGGTACCAAAGGAAGGCGTCGGCATGAGCTCTGAGGATCTCGAGCGGTACGAGTCCGAGATGGAGCTCGCGCTCTATCGGGAGTACCGCGACGTCGTCACGATCTTCAAGTACGTCGTCGAGACCGACCGGCGCTTCTACCTGTGCAACCAGGTCGACGTGAAGGTGCGCTCGGAGACCGGCGACGCCTACTTCGAGGTCTCGATGAACGACGCCTGGGTGTGGGACATCTACCGCCCGGCGCGCTTCGCCAAGAACGTCAAGGTGCTGACGTTCAAGGACGTCAACGTCGAGGAGCTGCAGGGCTCGGACTTCAAGGTGCCCGGCGCCGACGATTGACGTCGAGCGCCATGACGACGCGACTGTCGGTGGGGTGGGCGATCTCGCGGAACCCTGCGGCGCTGAACAGCTGCACGGAGCCGTGGAACAGCTCGTTGCTGCTCACCTTTCGCTGCTCGGTGTCGATCGGATAGGCCTCGACGACCCGAGCGCCGTGCTCTGCCGCGTGGTCGACAGCAGCAGTCGTGAGTGCCGCGGCGAGCCCTCGCCCGCGGTGCTCCCGGCGTACGACGAAGCACGTGATGGCCCAGACGTCGGCGTCCTCGATCGGCTCGTCGCTGGCCCTCACGATGCGTGAGCGAGCCAGTGCGGGTTGTGCGGGACGCGGGCCGACCCGCGCCCAGGCGGCAGCGACATCGTCGACGTACGCGATGAGAGCGGGCGGGATGTCGGCGTCCTTGAGCTCACGCCGGAGCAGCTGACGCTTGGCGTCGCTGCTGCAGGCGTCGAACTCCTTGCGCGTGATCATGAACCACTGGCATGAGCAGCTCGCGCCGTCACCGCCACCCGTCAGGGTGTGCTCGACGTCGTTCCATGGGGCATCTGTCGCGGCCTCGATGCGAATCGTGGACATGCCTCATCGTACGAACGGCAGCCGGCAGCGTCAGTGTGCGAACGGCGGCGGTCCGAGGATCGTCATTCCGCCGCTGCGCTGCGCCGAGGCGGCGATGCGGTCGAAGTCGACCTCGCCGGAGTCGACGTCGTCAGCGATCGGGTCGCTGGCGTCCCAGAAGAACGACTCGATGTTGCCCGGCGTCTGCACGCACAGCAGTCGCGCGACCGGCGAGGTGACCATGAAGGCGTGGGGGAGCCCGCGGGTGGCGAGCATCATGCCGCCCTCGGCGACTCGCTGCTCCGTGCCGTCGAGGTGCATCAGGATCTCACCTTCGAGGACGAAGAATGCCTCGTCGGTGTCGGGGTGGATGTGCAGCGGAGTGACCTTGCCCTGCTCCATGCGGTCCTCGAACATCAGGAACGCTCCGTTGGACTCCTCGGCTCGCACCTTCCAGGTGACGACGCCGCCACCGGCGAACCAGCGGCGCTCGCCTTCGTCCGCGGCCCTGACGACGGATGTGGGTGTGGTTGTTGCGCTCATGACGCCTTCTCCTTCGTTCGTGTCGTGGGACACGAGTACCATTACGAGACTGCAGTACCATGTCGGGTATGTCAACACCCTATGAAGCCGGCGGCCGCGTCGAGCAGAAGAACCGTACGCGCACTGCCTTGGTGGCGGCCGCGCGCGAGATGGTGGCCCGGGGTTTGGCGCCCAGCGTGGCGGAGGCGGCTGACGCGGCAGCGATCTCTCGCACCACCGCGTACCGCTACTTCCCCAACCAGCGGATTCTCCTCGCTGCTGCGCATCCCGAGACCGGTGCGACCTCGATGCTCGGCGACGATCCGCCGTCGGACCCGGCGGCTCGGCTCGATGTCGTCGTCCGGACCTTCACCGGCACGATCCTCGAGACCGAGGCGCAACAGCGGACGATGCTGCGGCTGTCGCTGGAGGACGATCCTGCTGACCGGGGCGGCCAGCCGTTGCGGCAGGGCAGGGCGATCGCGTGGATCACCGAGGCGCTCGAGCCCCTGCGCGATCAGCTCTCGGAGGACGAGCTGCATCGGCTGGTGCTCGCGATCCGCAGTGCGACCGGGATCGAGGCCCTCGTCTGGCTCACCGACATCGGCGGGCTCTCCCGCGAAGCGGCGGTCGAGCTGATGCGGTGGTCAGCGCAGTCGATGCTCCAAGCCGCGCTGAGCGGTCAGTGTCCGTAGAGGTTGACGTGGTACTGGATGGTGACCGAATCGTCGCCGTCCAAGGGTTGGTAGATGCCGCCGACGCCGATGTCGAGATAGCCGAGCACGGTGTTGCCGCCACCCTCGATGGTCAGATCGGCCGACGGGCCGCTTGAGGGCCGTCCCTCGATCTTCGCGCGCCACTCATCGACAGGTGACGTGCTGAGTCCCAACGACGTGAGACCGTCGTGCATCACCGAGTAGGCCGTGTCCAACGGCATGGCCTTGGTGTCGAAGTCCATGCCGGTGGGGCGGGTGGGATCCGCGGGGTCCTCGTGCATGATGCGCTCGAAGACCAGGAGATAGATGTCCGTCTCCAGCACCTTGCCCTGCGGCAGCAGGAAGCGGACTCGTCGCGGTTTCCGGGTCTCGTACGCGACGTGGTCCTTGTCGGCGCGCATGCCGACATCTGCTGCTGACGGCGGCGTGCGCAGGTCCCACACCTCGACGCCCTTCGCGTCCGTTGGTGCCGTTGCTTGAGGTGCCGTGCTCGGGTCCTTGTCGCCCCCGAAGCTCACGGTGCACGCGGTCGTCAGCAACAGTCCGAGCACTGCCAGCACCGCACACCGCGCACGTCTCGAAGAGCCCCCCATGGGACACAGTGTGCCCGAACGCACGGATGCCACCTGACCGACGTACGTGCCGCGGATGTCCACAGCCCTCGTCGGTCCGCCGGCCGGTCCACAGCCGAGCCGCGGCGCGTGGTGCCAGGGCACCCCGCCGCCGAGGCTGGCTGGATGACGTACGCGCGCAACAAGGCCCTCGGCAGCTACGGCGAGCGGATCGCCGCCGAACATCTCGAGGCACTCGGCATGGTGGTGCTGGCCCGCAACTGGACGTGCCGGTTCGGCGAGATCGACATCGTCGCCCGCGATGGCTCGACACTGGTGATCTGCGAGGTCAAGACCCGCACCAGCAACCACCACGGTGGGCCGTTCGAGGCGATCACGGGTCACAAGGCGACGCGGCTGCGCCGGCTCGCGATGCACTGGCTCGAGGTGCACGACGTCGAGCCGCCGAGCCTGCGCATCGACATCGTCTCGGTCGTCGTGCCGCCCCGTGGCGCTCCGGTCGTCGACCGCATCGCCGGAGTGGCCTGATGGCCGCTGCGACGCACTCGGTGACACTCGACGGACTGTCGGGACGACCCATCGAGGTCGAGGTCGACATCTCCGGCGGATTGCCTGCGACCGTTCTCGTGGGGCTGGCCGACACGATGGTCAACGAGGCCCGCGACCGATGCCGTTCCGCAGTCTCCAACTCCGGCACGACGTGGCCTGACCAGCGCGTCACGATCAACCTCGCCCCATCGACGCTGCCCAAGACGGGTTCGCACTACGACCTGGCGATCGCCCTCGCGGTGTTCGCCGCCAAGTCAGTGGTTCCCGCCGAGCGGCTGGCCGGTGCGGTGTTCCTCGGCGAGCTCGCGCTCGACGGCAGGCTGCGTGCCATACGCGGAGTCCTGCCGGCGACGCTGGCTGCGCTCGAGGCCGGCTTCGACCGGGTCTTCGTGCCCGAGGTCAATGTGCCCGAGGCAGAGCTCGTGCACGGCATCTCGGTGATCGGGGTCCGCTCGTTGCGGCAGACCGTTGCGCTGCTGACCGGCGGTGAGGAGCCCGACGATCCGCCGGTGCCGGCGCTCGACGAGATTCCCGGCATGTCCTGGACCTCGGCCGATCGGCTGTCGCATCTCGACCTTGCCGACATCGCCGGTCAGGAGGACTCCCGGACGGCGCTCGTGGTCGCCGCCGCGGGCGGACACCACCTGCTCATGACCGGGCCGCCGGGCATCGGCAAGACGATGCTCGCCCAACGCCTGCCCGGGCTGCTGCCTGACCTGACGCACGAGCAGTCCCTCGCGGTGAGTGCGGTGCACTCGGTTGCCGGGGTCCTGCCCAGCGACGCCCCACTGCTCAGACGCCCGCCGTTCCTCGATCCGCACCACACGGCCAGTGCGGTGTCGATCGTCGGCGGTGGCAGCAAGGCGATCCGTCCCGGTGCCCTGTCGCTGGCCCATCACGGCGTGCTCTTCCTCGACGAGGCGCCCGAGTTCGCCAGCAACGTGCTCGAGGCCTTGCGCCAGCCTCTCGAGAGCGGCCATGTCGTGGTCTCCCGCGCGGCCCAGACGGCTGCCTATCCAGCCCGTTTCCAGCTGATCCTCGCCGCCAATCCCTGCCCCTGCGGGCTGAGCTCGGCGGTCAGCGACCAGTGCCGGTGCACACCGCTGATGCGGCGCCGCTACTCCGACCGCCTGTCGGGCCCGATCAGGGATCGCATCGACATCCACCGCTCGTTGTCGGCGCTGTCGCGCCCAGAGCTGGCCAACGCGCTGGGCGGTGGCCGGTCGACCGCCGAGCTGGCCAGCGCCGTCGCCGAGGCGCGCGAGCGTCAGGCGCACCGGCTGCGCGAGACGTCGTGGCGGCTCAACAGCGAGGTGCCCGGGGTCGAGCTGCGCAAGCACTTCCCGGTCAGCGACCAGGGCCGGGTGCTCGTCGACCAGCAGCTGCGCACCAACAAGCTCAACGCACGATCTGCCGACCGCATCCTGCGGCTGTCCTGGAGCGTTGCGGACCTGCACGGCCACGCCGTCCCCACCGCCGATGACGTCGACACAGCGCTCTCCCTGCGGCGCGGCACGCCCCTCGGCAGTGCCCTTCGCGACCTGGTGCAGGCCTCGTGACGCGGCAGGACCGGCTCGGCCTGAGCCTCGTGGTCGAGCCGGGCGACGTGCGCCTGCGCAACCTGCTCCTGACGTTCGAGCCGGCCGAGATCCTCGCCGCGATCCTGGGCCGTCATCGGCTGGTCGACACGCGGATCCCTGAGGCGTGGATCGAACGCGGTCGCGACCTCGACCGCACCGCCGAGGTCGCGGCTGCGCGGGCCAAGGCCGCCGGCCTGCGCTGGGTCACCCCGGGCGACAAGGAATGGCCGACAGCCCTGTCCGACCTCGACCACGTCGAGCCGGTGCAGGGCGTGACCGGTGCACCAGTGGGTCTCTGGTTGCGCGGTGTCGGGCATCTCGGGGAGATGTGTGAGCAAAGCGTCGCGATCGTCGGCGCCCGCGAGTGCACGACCTACGGCGCCGAGTGCGCCTCGGACCTGGCCGCGGACTGCGCGGACGCCGGCTGGACCGTGATCAGTGGCGCGGCCTACGGCATCGACGGATGCGCGCATCGCGGGGCGTTCCTCATGAACGCGCTCACGGCCGGTGTGCTGGCCTGCGGTGCCGACCTCGACTACCCCAAGTCCCATGCGGCGCTCATCGCCCGGATCGCGGAGGGTGGAGTTGTCGTCAGCGAGCAGGCGCCGGGGGAGAAGCCCCTCAAGAACCGCTTCCTGTCGCGCAACCGGTTGATCGCCGCCATGACGCAAGGGACAGTCGTGATCGAGGCGCGCGAGCGCAGCGGCTCGCTCAACACCCTCAACTGGGCCGATCAGCTCGGACGCACCACGATGGCCCTCCCGGGCCCCGTGACCTCGGGGCAGTCTGCCGGGGTGCACGCTGCGATCCGGGCCGGCAAGGCCGTGGTCGTGACGACCGGTCGCGAGATCGTGGCGGAGATGTCCGGTCTCGGAGCTTCCACCGAGGAGCAGCCGTCGCTGCCCCTCACGGAGTTCGACCGCCTCCCACCCGCGGCGAGGTCGACCCTCGACGGACTGGAGTGGTCGACGCCCCGCGCGGTGGCCGAGATCGCAGCCTCGGTGCGACTCAGCACGCGCGAGGTGCGGGCGGCGCTCGACCTGCTCGAGCGCCGCGACCTCGTGATCCGGGCCGGAGCCGAGTGGATGCTGGCCCGGCGCGCCGACGTGGGCTGAACAGCCGCACGACGGACACTGGACTCGATGACGGAGTCAGAGGGACCGGGCGAGGCCTGGTCGGCGGTCCTGGCCGCCTATGAGCAGCACCTGCGGGCCGAGCGTGACCTCTCGGCCCACTCGGTGCGTGCCTACCTCACCGACCTCGAGAGCCTGGCGCTGCACGCCGAGCGACTCGGGGTCCACGATCCCCGGGAGCTGTCGATCCGCACGCTGCGCAGCTGGCTCGCCAACCTCCAGACGCTCGGCCGCGCCCGCACGACGATCGCCCGCCGGGCGACCTCCGCGCGGGTGTTCACGCTCTGGCTGGCCCGGACCGGCCGGGCACCTGCCGACGCCGGCGCGCTCCTCGCGAGTCCCAAGGCGCACCGCGAGCTGCCGGTGGCGCTCAGCGAGGTCGAGGTGCGTGGGCTGCTCGATACGACGGCCGCCTCACTGGTTGACGACGGACCGCGTGGACTGCGCGACCTCGCGATCCTCGAGGTGCTGTACGCCACGGGCATCCGTGTCGGTGAGCTGGTCGGGCTCGACATCGACGATCTCGACCGAAGACGCCGGGTCGTCCGCGTTTTCGGCAAGGGCCGCAAGGAGCGATCGGTGCCCTACGGCTTGCCCGCGTCCGAGGCGATCGAGCTGTGGCTCGATCGCGGTCGTCCCAGCATCGCCAACGACTCCAGCGGTGCGGCTGTGTTCCTCGGCGTGCGCGGCAGCCGCATCGACCAGCGCGCGGTGCGCCGGATCGTGCACGAGCGCCTTGCGGCCGTCGACGGTGCACCTGACCTCGGACCCCACGGCCTCCGGCACACCGCGGCGACCCACCTGCTCGAGGGTGGAGCGGACCTGCGGAGCGTGCAGGAGATCCTCGGCCATGCCTCGCTCGGCACGACGCAGATCTACACCCACGTCAGCAACGAACGCCTCCGTGCGGCCTACAAGCTCGCCCACCCGAGGGCTTAGAGGAAGTCTTGGGGGTTGACGGGCTTGCCTGACTTCAGGGCCATGAAGTGCAGGTGGCAGCCCGTCGACAGCCCGGTGTTGCCGGAACGGCCGATGACCTGGCCGGCCGTGACGCGGTCGCCGACCGACACCGACTGCGCGCTGAGGTGGCTGTAGGACGTCTTGAATTCTGGCTGGTGGCGGATGACGACCTGCTTGCCGTATGCCTTGCTGTGCGAGTGGCCGACCACGGTGCCGGCCGCCGCGGCGTGGACCGGGGTGCCGCACGGGACGCCGAAGTCGGTGCCATCGTGCAGCTTGCGCTCACCGGTGATCGGGTGGACCCGCATCCCGAACGGTGACGTGATCGGGCCGCCGAGCGGGCGCTGCAGACGGTGACCGCCGACACCGGCCGGTGGGGCCGGAGGCTTCCCCGCGGGGTCGATGAGCCGGAACCGGCCACCGCCGAGCAGCTCGAGCGGGTCGAGGTAGTCGTCGCCGACGAGCCGGCCGAGGTGCAGGCACGCTCCCGCGCAGTGACTCGGTGAGCCGAGCAGGGTGCCGATCACCTGGCCTGCGCGCACGGCGTCACCGACCCTGACCCGCGCCTTGACGGGCTGGTAGGTCGACCGCTCCCGGCCGTGATCGATGGTCACGACCGCGATCCCGCCGACCTGTCCGGCGAACACCACCCGCCCGGCGGCGACTGCGCGGACGGCATCACCGGCCGTCGCGGCCAGGTCGACTCCGCGGTGGCCTCGGCCGTAGTCGGTGGCCGGAGGGTCGAAGCGCTCGCCGATCGCGTGGTCCTCGAGCGGCCACGTCCACGGATCGGGGGTGCCCGCCTGCACCGGGGGTGGCATGACGAGCAGCAGCAGGAGTGGGGCGACGGCTATTCGACGGAGCATCTGTCCAGCCAAGTCCGACGGCGGACGCGGCGCACCGGCCGGCGTATGGTCTGGGGACAACCGCCATCGAGTCAAGGTTTGTGGATTTCCTCCCGAGTGGTCCGGTGCCCTAGACTGATGGCAACCACTTTTTCGGAAGTGGAATTCGCGCGCCTGTTTCCGTATGACGCGAGAGCTGAATACGGACGCGGTCCTGGTCTCCCGGCAGGGAGTGGGCCGTACGCGACAGGCGCCAGGTCACCGTCAACCGGCGGTGAGACAAACCAGGAACGGCACACGTGTGCCACAAGGAGATACGACCATGGCCGTCGTCACCATGCGCCAGCTGCTCGAGAGCGGCGTTCACTTCGGGCACCAGACCCGTCGCTGGAACCCCAAGATGAAGCGATTCATCTTCACCGAGCGCAACGGCATCTACATCATCGACCTGCAGCAGTCGCTCGCCTACATCGATGCTGGCTACGAGTTCGTCAAGAACACCGTCGCCCGCGGCGGCACGATCCTGTTCGTCGGCACCAAGCGCCAGGCACAGGAGCCGATCGAGGAGCAGGCCAAGCGCGTCGGCATGCCGTTCGTCAACCAGCGTTGGCTCGGCGGCATGCTCACCAACTTCCAGACGATGCACCAGCGCCTTCAGCGTATGAAGGAGCTCGAGGAGATCGACTTCGACGACGTCGCGGGATCCAACCGCACGAAGAAGGAGCTCCTCGGCATGAGCCGCGAGTACGCGAAGCTCTCGCGCACTCTCGGCGGAATCCGCGACATGGGCCGCACGCCGTCCGCCGTCTGGATCGTCGACACCAAGAAGGAGCACCTCGCGGTCGACGAGGCCAAGAAGCTCGGCATCCCGATCATCGCGATCCTCGACACCAACTGCGACCCCGATGACGTCGACTTCCCGATCCCGGGCAACGACGACGCCATCCGCTCGGTCGGCCTGCTGACCCGTGTCATCGCCGACGCCGTTGCCGAGGGCCTCATCGCCCGCGGTGGCAGCAAGACCGGCGAAGAGGAGCCCGGAGCCGAGCTCGGCGCCGAGGAGCCCCTGGCCGACTGGGAGCGCGAGCTCCTGGAGCAGAAGGACGCCGCCCAGACCGGCGCTGTCTCGCCGGTCAAGGCCGACGCTGCTGCTGACGAGACCGCCGTGACCGTCGAGGACGCCGCTGCCGAGACCGAGGCGCCCGTCGTCGAGGCCACCGAGGCCGTTGCCGACGAGGCCCCGGCCGAGAAGGCGCCCGCCAAGAAGGCCCCGGCTGCCAAGAAGGCTGCTGCGACCGACGAGGCTCCCGCCAAGAAGGCCGCCGCCAAGAAGGCCCCGGCTGCCAAGAAGGCTGCTGCGACCGACGAGGCCCCGGCCAAGAAGGCGCCCGCCAAGAAGGCTGCCGAGAAGGTCGACGCCGACGCCGCCGAGTGATCTCGGCACACACGACTACCTGAGAAGCGAGAAGAGAAACATGGCTATCACCGCCACAGAGGTCAAGAAGCTCCGCGACGCCACCGGCGCCGGCATGATGGACGCCAAGAAGGCGCTCACGGAGGCTGACGGCGACTTCGACAAGGCGATCGAGGTGCTCCGCATCTCGGGAGCCGCCAAGGCTGCCAAGCGTGGCGCCGAGCGTGAGGCTTCGGCCGGTCTCGTCGCCAACTACGGCAACGCGATCGTCGAGCTCAACTCCGAGACCGACTTCGTCGCCAAGAACGACCAGTTCATCGCGCTGGCCGAGGAGCTCGCGGTCCTGGCCGACAAGGTCAAGCCCGCCGACGCTGCTGCGTTCGCGACCGAGACGCTCGAGAGCGGCAAGACCGTCGCCGAGGCCGTCGCGGATCTCGCGGTCGTCATCGGCGAGAAGATCGAGCTCGGCCGCGTTGCCAGCTTCGAGGGCAACGTCGCGACCTACATGCACCGTCGTGCCAGCGACCTGCCGCACGCCGTCGGCGTGCTGGTGGAGTTCGAGGGCGACGAGGCCGGTCACGACGTGGCTCGCGGTGTCGCGATGCAGATCGCCGCGATGCGTCCTCGCTACCTCACGCGTGACGAGGTCCCCGCGGACGTCGTCGCCAAGGAGCGCGAGATCGCCGAGGCGACGGCTCGCGAAGAGGGCAAGCCCGAGCAGGCCATCGCCAAGATCACCGAGGGACGCCTCAACGGGTTCTTCAAGGACACGGTGCTGCTCGACCAGGCATCGGTCCAGGACAGCAAGAAGACCGTCAAGGCTCTCCTCGATGAGGCCGGCGTGACGCTCAAGCGTTTCGCGCACATCGAGATCGGCGCCTGACCCTTCGAACGAATTCAGCACCAGCTCGCACGACCAACATCGGAGGCCGGAACGTGGACACTGACACCGCTCAGGAAGTCGACGCTCCGGCCTCTGGTCATGGGCTCAAGCGTGTGCTGCTGAAGCTGTCCGGCGAGGTGTTCGGCGGCGGCAAGATCGGCATCGACCCCGACGTCGTCAACGGCATCGCCAAGCAGGTCGCCGAGGCCGTGGCCGAGGGCGTCGAGGTTGCGATCGTTGTCGGCGGCGGCAACTTCTTCCGCGGCGCCGAGCTCAGCCAGCGCGGCATGGACCGTTCGCGCGCCGACTACATCGGCATGCTCGGCACCGTCATGAACTGCCTCGCGCTGCAGGACTTCTGCGAGAAGCAGGGCATCGAGACCCGTGTGCAGTCGGCCATCACGATGGGGCAGGTCGCCGAGCCCTACATCCCGCGTCGCGCGATCCGGCACCTCGAGAAGGGGCGCGTCGTGATCTTCGGCGCCGGGGCGGGTATGCCCTACTTCTCGACCGACACGGTCTCGGCGCAGCGTGCGCTGGAGATCGGCGCCGACGCCGTGCTGATGTCCAAGAGCGGCGTGGACGGCGTCTACTCCGCCGACCCGCGCACCGACCCGACCGCCCGCAAGTTCGACGAGATCACGTTCGACGACGCGTTGCGACTGGGCCTCAAGGTCGTCGATGCGGCAGCATTCGCGTTGTGCATGGAGAACAGGCTCCCCATGATCGTGTTCGGCATGGAGGGTGAGGGCAACATCGCCCGCGTCCTCCGTGGTGAGAAGATCGGAACGCTGGTCCACGCCGCCTAGGCGTACGGACCGACCAGAACCGGATGGAGACATCGTGATTGACCAGACCCTGCGTGACGCCGACAGCAAGATGGCGCGCGCCGTCGAGCACACCCGCGAGGAGTTCGCGGCGATCCGCACCGGCCGCGCCCACCCGGCGATGTTCGCCCAGATCACGGCCGACTACTACGGCCAGCAGACCCCGCTCAACCAGCTCGCGGGCTTCCAGGTCCCCGAGCCGCGCACCGTCATCATCCAGCCCTACGACGCCGGCGCCAAGCCTGCGATCGAGAAGGCCATCCGCGAGTCCGACCTCGGCGTCAACCCGAGCGACGACGGCAAGGTGCTGCGCGTGACGCTGCCCGAGCTGACCGAGGACCGCCGCAAGGAGTACATCAAGCTCGCCAAGACCAAGGCCGAAGAAGGCCGGGTCTCCGTCCGCAACCTGCGTCGCGCGGCCAAGCAGGCGCTCGACAAGGCCGAGAAGGACTCCGAGATCAGCAAGGACGAGAACGTCGGCGCCGAGAAGCGCCTCGACGGACTGACCAAGAAGTACGTCGACACCGTCGACGAGCTGCTCAAGAACAAAGAGGCAGAGCTCCTTGACATCTGAGTCTCCTGCCGAGACCCCGGAGTCGGCGGAGACACCAGCCGCGGCGGAGAAGACGAGCCGCGCGGGCCGCAACCTGCCCGCGTCGATCGCGGTCGGTGTCGGCCTGATCGGACTCGTCATCGCGACGCTGTTCATCCAGAAGGAAGCGTTCATCCCGGTCGTGGTGATCGCGCTCGGCATCGGCGTGCTGGAGCTGACCCGGGCCTTCTCGACGGCGCGCATCAAGATTCCCGTCGCGCCAGTCCTGACCGGCGGCACCATCATGCTCGTCGGCAGCTACTGGGGCGGCATGGAGACCGCGTCGGTCGCCCTCGCCCTGACGATCATCGGCACGCTGGTCTGGCGGCTGTCCGACGGCGCAGAGGGCTTCGTACGCGACAGCAGCGCGGGCGTCTTCGTGCTGGGCTACCTCTACCTCATGGGCTCGTTCGTCGTGCTGATGCTGACCGAGGACGACGGGCCTTGGCGCATCATCGCGTTCATCGTCGCGACGATCGCCTCCGACATCGGCGGCTACGTCGCCGGCGTGCTGTTCGGCAAGCACCCGATGGCGCCCACGATCAGCCCCAAGAAGTCCTGGGAGGGCTTCACCGGCTCCCTGATCTTCGGCATCGCCGCAGGCATGGTGACGATCACCTACGCGCTCGACGGCGACTGGTGGGTCGGCATCATCCTCGGCATCGCCGGCGTCGTGTTCGCGACGCTCGGCGACCTGTCCGAGTCGCTCATCAAGCGTGACCTCGGCATCAAGGACATGGGCGACCTGCTGCCCGGGCACGGTGGCCTGATGGATCGCCTCGACTCGCTGATCGCCGTGGCGCCGGTCGCCTGGTTGATCCTGCACACGCTCGTCCCGGTCACCTGATCATGTCGGCGGTCAGCCGATGACGGCGCTGCGGGACTACTCCGCTGCCGTCACCCAGCCCACGCTGACCGGCGACCCGGCGCGCTACGACGAGGTCGTCGGCCCCGACGGCTCACTGCGTGCGGGCTGGAAGCTGCTCGCCGAGACCGCCGTGGCGCTGACCGATGCGGACCTGCGCCGCGTCGGCCGCGACATCGAGCGGTTCCTGGCCAACGACGGGGTGACCTACACCCCGCCGGAGGACCAGCCGGGACCGTGGCGGCTCGACCCCATCCCGCTCATCATCGACGCGGCCGAGTGGGCACAGCTGGAGATCGGGCTGGCACAGCGTACGGAGCTGCTCAACGCGATCCTGGTCGACCTCTACGGCCCGCAACGCCTGCTCTCGTCGGGTGTGCTGCCACCCGCAGTCGTGTTCGGCCACGAGGGCTTCCTTCGCGTCGCCGCCCGGGCATCCGCGGCTGACCCGCAGCCGCTGCTCCTCGCCGCGGCCGACCTCGGCCGCAACGCGGCGGGGGAGTGGCAGGTGATCGCCGACCGGGCTCAGGCGCCGTCGGGCATCGGTTTCGCGATGGAGAACCGCAGGGTCATCTCGCGGGTCATGCCGGAGATGTACCGCCAGGCCGGGTTGCACCGCATGGCACCGTTCTTCCAGGCGCTGAGGTCGACGTTGATCGACTCGGCCCCGGGCAGCAGCCCCAACCCCCGCGTCGTCGTGCTGTCGCCCGGCACGCACTCGGAGACCGCGTACGACCAGGCGTTCGTCGCGTCGAGCCTCGGGTTCCCGCTCGTCGAGGGCAGCGACCTCGTGATGCGCAACGGCGCGGTGTGGATGCGGGTGTTCGGCCGGCTCGAGCGGGTCGACGTGATCATGCGCCGTGTCGACGCCGCATGGAGCGACGCGCTCGAGCTGCGCAAGAACTCGCAGCTCGGCGTCGCCGGGCTCTCCGAGGCGGTGCGCCGCGGCACCGTGCGGGTCGTCAACGGACTGGGGTCCGGGGTGCTGGAGAACCCGGGTCTGCTGCCGTTCCTGTCGGCCATGTGCGAGACGTTGCTCGACGAGCCGCTGCGCCTGCCGTCGGTGCAGACCTACTGGACCGGCGATCCGCGCTCCCAGGCATACGTGCTGGACAACCTCGACGATCTCGTCGTGCGGTCGATCGACCAGCCCACCGAGCTGGTCCGGCCCCGCGACGAGCTGCGGGCAGCGATCCTCGCCGAGCCGCACCGCTACGTGGGGCAGGAGCCGCTCGCGCTCTCGCAGTCACCGACGCTCGACGCGCGTGGCGTGCGCCCCCAGGTGCTCACGCTGCGGACGTTCACGCTGCGCTACGGCTCGACCTACCGGCCGCTGATCGGTGGTCTCGCCAACGTCTTCGAGTCGGGTCGGCCGGCGTCGAGCAAGGACGTCTGGGTGCTCAAGGACAAGCCGGAGGACCCCGACCAGGGCCTGACGGACGTGTTGCCGCTGACGAACGTACGCGCACCCGCCGCGATGGTGCCGCGCGTGCTCGAGGACATGTTCTGGTTCGGCCGCTACGCCGAGCGGGCCGAGGACATGCTGCGCCTCGTCCTGACCGCGCACGCGAGCGCCGAGGACTTCCGGTCGCGCCCGCAGTCTGCCGGCGGCGCGAGTCTCGCGGTGCTGATGGGGGCGATCGCCCGCCTCAGCGGATCGCCGTTCGGGCCGGACCAGCTCGACGAGGACTTCCGGTCGTTGCTGCTCGATGCGCACCGGCCCGGCTCGGTCGGCCAGTCGATCAGCGCGCTGCGCGACGCCGCCCAGAGCGTCCGAGATCAGCTCTCGCCCGACACGTGGCAGGCGTTCAGCTCGACCGACAGCGCTGCCGCCGCGCTGCGGAGCTATCACTACAGCCATCAGGTCGCCGAGAGCGCCGGCCGCATGTTGACCGGCATCCTGTCGCTGCAGGGCGTCACGGCCAACATGATCCGCGATCCCGGCTGGCGGATGATCGGCACGGGCCGGGCGGTCGAACGCGGTCTGCAGCTGTGCCACCTGCTGCGCTCGACCACGACCGTGCGTCGCGGCATCGACGTCGACCGTGACCTCAACATCGCCGTGCTGTCCGCGGCCGAGAGCGCCGTCACCCATCGCAGGCGCTATCGCGGATACGTACGCCTGTCCGGTGTCCTCGAGCTGTTGCTGGCCGATCCGGACAACCCGCGATCGCTCGCGTTCGGCATCGCCGAGCTGCGGGAGCACCTGGCCGCGATGCCCGGGTCGACCGGGTCGACGCGTCCCGAGCGGCTGCTCGACGACCTCGCGGACGAGCTCGACCGCGCCGACATCGCCGCACTGACGGCGATCGCAGGGGAGAACCGGCCCAACCTCGAGCGGTTCCTCGACGGCTACGTCGCCCAGCTGACCCGCTTCGCGGACGCCGTCGCCGAGCTGCACTTCGCGGCCGGTCCGGCGCCGCGGTCCTTCGGCTTCGCGACGGTGACGGAATGACGACCTATGCGGTGAGCCACCGCACGACGTACTCGTACGACGAGGACGTCAGCGACAGCCTCGGGATCGCCTACCTCGTGCCGCGCGAGCTGCCGTGGCAGCGCGTCGTCTCGCACGACCTGGTGCTCGATCCGGCGACCGACGACGCGTCCACCGACCTCGACTACTACGGCAACTCGGCGACCTACTTCCAGGTGACCACGCCGCACCGGGTGCTCGACATCCTCGCGACGAGCCAGGTCGAGGTCGACACCCCGTCCTACGACCCCGAGGCGCTCGCGGTGC
This sequence comes from Aeromicrobium ginsengisoli, assembly GCF_004134905.2. Taxonomy (GTDB): domain Bacteria; phylum Actinomycetota; class Actinomycetes; order Propionibacteriales; family Nocardioidaceae; genus Aeromicrobium; species Aeromicrobium ginsengisoli. The sequence goes on from NZ_SDPQ02000002.1 coordinate 1,089,478, forward strand.
CCTGGGAGTCGGCGCAGCCGATGCAGCGTGACGACGTCGCCGACGCGTGGCAGGCACAGGACTTCGCGCTCACCTCGTCGCTCGCCGACCAGACCGCCGAGGCGCAGGCGTACGCAGCGCAGTCGCTGACTCCCGGCCGGCCCGTCGGCGAGGCCGTGACCGACCTGATGCACCGCATCCACGCCGACTTCACGTACGACAAGACCGCGACGACGGTCACCTCGACGGTCGACGACATCTTCGACAAGCGGGCCGGCGTCTGCCAGGACTTCGCCCACCTCACGCTCGCCTGCCTGCGGACGCACGGCCTCGCGGTGCGCTACGTCAGCGGCTACCTCGCGACCACGCCACCGCCGGGCAAGGAGCGCGTCGTCGGGGCCGATGCGACGCACGCCTGGGCTGCGGTCTGGATCCCCGACGGTGGATGGCTCGCGCTCGACCCGACGAACGACCACTGGGTCGACGACCGCTACATCACCGTCGCGTGGGGCCGCGACTACGCCGACGTACCTCCCGTCAAGGGCGTGATCTTCACCGAGGCGAAGAAGTCGACCCTCAAGGTCGAGGTCGACGTCGCGCCGACGAGCGAGTCGCCGCAACCCTGACAGGATTGGTCTGTGAAAGCCTTCTCCTGCCGTGTCTGCGGCAACGCGCTCTACTTCGGCAACTCGAGCTGCGTCCAGTGCGGCACCCGCCTGGGGTTCTCCCGCGACGAGAAGGCGATCGTGCCGGTCGACACGCACGGCCAGTACGTCGACGCATCCGGGCGGGTGTGGCACGTGTGCGCCAACTCCGGGCTCTCCGGCTGCACCTGGCTGGCGGAAGCTCCCGGTGGCCGCTGCTTCAGCTGTGAGCTCACCCGCACACGGCCGTCCGATGACGACGTCAAGGGCTTGTCGGAGTATCCGATCGCCGAGAGCGCCAAGCGTCGCCTGATCGTCGAGCTCGACGACCTCGGCTTCCCGATCCCCACGCGGCGGGACGACCCCGACACGGGGCTGGCGTTCGACCTGCTCTCGAGCGTCAACGAGAAGGTGACGATCGGCCACGCCGACGGCATCATCACGCTCGACCTCGCCGAGAGCAACGATGTCCACCGGGAGCAGCTGCGGGTGTCGATGGACGAGCCCTATCGCACGATGCTGGGGCACTTCCGGCACGAGATCGGGCACTTCTACTGGCAGCAGCTGGTCGCCGGCGACCTGCTCGAGGCGTTCCGCGAGCTGTTCGGCGACGAGCGCGCGAGCTACGCCGACGCGGTCGGGCGGCACTACAGTCAGGGTGCGCCGGCCGGCTGGCAGGACCGGTTCATCAGCCAGTACGCCACGATGCACCCATGGGAGGACTTCGCCGAGACGTTCGCGCACTACCTGCACATCTGCGACACCGTCGAGACGGCCTCGGCGTACGGGCTGGCCACCGTCGCATCGCCCCAGCACTTCTCGTCGTTCCGGGAACTCGTCACCGGCGTGTGGGTGCCGCTGAGCATCGCGCTCAACCAGATCAACCGCAGCATGGGCAAGGACCCGCTCTATCCGTTCGTCATCCCGCCGCCCGTGCTCGACAAGCTGGACTTCGTCGCGCGGCTCTCTCGGACGTAGTCGACGATTCGGGGAAGTCAGGGCACGAATGAGAGAATGGAGCGTGTCCTCCGTCAACCCGAATCCACTGCCGCTCGTCTTCGAGCAGAAGCGTGGCCGCGTGAAACCACCGCGGCATCTGGCCGACCTGACGGCCGACGAGCGTACGGCTGTCGCTGAGGCGCTGGGCGAACCCGCGTTCCGGGTCAAGCAGGTCGCCAACCACTACTACGCGCGTCTCGAGCGCGACCCCGCCAACATGACCGACCTGCCGGCAGCGAGCCGCGACCGGATCGTCGCCGAGCTCCTGCCGACGCTGCTCAACCCCGTGCGCACCATGGAGGCCGACAAGGGCGCCACGGTCAAGTCGCTCTGGAAGCTGTTCGACGGAGCGCTCGTCGAGTCGGTGCTGATGCGCTACACCGACCGCGCCACGATCTGCGTCTCGAGCCAGGCCGGCTGCGGCATGGCGTGCCCGTTCTGCGCGACCGGACAGGGCGGCCTGGAGCGCAACATGAGCTGTGCCGAGATCGTCGACCAGGTCCAGGACGCCGCAGGCAAGATGACCCGCGGCGAGATCGCCGGCGGGCCCGGTCGGCTCTCCAACGTCGTGTTCATGGGCATGGGTGAGCCGATGGCCAACTACAAGGCCGTGATCGGCGCCGTACGCCGCATGGTGGCGCCCGCGCCCGACGGCCTCGGCATGTCGGCGCGCAACATCACGGTCAGCACCGTCGGCCTCGTGCCGCGCATGAAGCAGCTCGCCGACGAGGGCATCCCCGTGACCTTGGCACTGTCGCTGCACGCACCCGACGACGAGCTGCGCAACGAGCTCGTCCCGATCAACACGCGCTGGTCCGTGCACGAGGCGGTCGAAGCGGCTTGGGAGTACGCCCAGAAGACCAAGCGTCGTGTCTCGATCGAGTACGCCATGATCAAGGACATCAACGACCAGGCCTGGCGCGCCGACCTGCTGGGCGACGTCCTGCAGTCGTACGGCGACTGGGGCTGGGTGCACGTCAACCTGATCCCGCTCAACCCGACGCCGGGGTCCATGTGGACCGCCTCACGACCCGAGGACGAGCGCGAGTTCGTCCGTCGGCTGATCGCCAAGGGCATCCCGACGACGGTCCGCGACACCCGCGGCAGCGACATCGACGGCGCCTGCGGCCAGCTCGCCGCCGTCGAAGGCTGAGACCGACGTGGGCGCGGGCGCTCTGCCGGCGCTTGCTCCTCCGCTGAAGCTCTATCGTGGGGTTCTGGTGAGCTCGATCATCGGGGCAGTGGTGCTTCTCGTGATGGCCGGAGTTTTCATCTGGGCATCTGTGATCGAGAACGAGCCCTGGGGCCTCCTGTTCGCCGTGTTTCCACTTGTGATGGCGGTGGTGTTCGGGGTTCAGGCGCGAGCTCGACTGGAGATCTGGCCCGATCGCTTTGTCGTCCGCATGATTGGGACCCGCGCGTATCGGTTTGACGAATGCTCGGAGTTTGAGGCCAAGACGTTGCCTGGTCTTCCCAACGGTGGACGTGTCGTCAGGTTCGTGCACGCGCCTGAAGGGGAAATCAAGTCGAAGAAGTTCACGCGAGTGTTCGGCTACAACATGTCCATCCCGAAATTCCGCGGTGGCGCCAAGGCCTTGGCGCGCGATCTCAACCAGTACCGCGAGAGGTGGCTCGCCAGCGAAGGCACCCAGGCGGGACGCTAGACCAGCGCGGGCTTCGGGGTCAGCAGCTCGACGTTGCGATCCGTCGGCGTGCCTTCCTGTCCCGAGGTGCGCTGCTGGGGATCGTTCATCGCCAGCTCGCGGGCCAGGCCGGCCAGCGCCACGGGGTTGTTGAGCACGCCGCCGTATGCCGCCGGTCCCGCATGGTCGACCATCGTGGTGAAGATCGACAGCGTGCCGTCGTGGTTGTCGACGAGCTCGATGAGCCGGGACTGCTGCGGGAAGTCGATGTGCGACGCGGTGTTGATCTCCCAGAAGCCGCCGCTGCCGTCCGGGCGGGTGCGGGCCCAGATCTGGTTCTCGTGCGTGTGGCCGTTGACCCACGCGACGACGTTGGGGTTGGCGAGCAGCAGCGCGACGACCTCGGGGCCGAGCACGCGATCCTGGAGGTCGAGGCCGGTGGCGATCAGTCCGTTGTCCATCGTGTCGGAGGTGTGGTGGCTGAAGACCATGACGTACTTGTTCTTCGACATCGCGAGGAGCGTCGTGAGCCAGGTCATCTGCTTGGCGTCGATCGAGCCGGTGTCGTAGCCGTTGGGGTTGACGGTGTCCATGACGATGCAGCGCACGTCGCCCTTGTCGAACGCGTAGTAGGCGGTGTTGTCCTTCTGGTTCTGGGCCGTGAAGCCGTGCCCCTTGGGCGTGCCCGTCGTCTTGAAGTGCTCGTCTACGACCTGCCCGCGGGTGACCTGGCGCCGGTTGAGATCGGGTGAGACGAGCCGGACCGGAAGGTCGAGGTTCAGGGCGTTGACGAGCGCGCTGGCGTCGGCGCCCATGATGCTCTTGAGCAGGTCCGCCTGGGAGACGCCCGGGGTCACGGTCGTCACCTTGAGGGCGCCGGTGGAGATCAGGCTCAACGGCAATGTGTGGGGGAAGTTGCCCTGCACCAGGCCGTCGTGGTTGCCGAAGGCGGCGTACCACGGCATCTTGAGGCCCTCGGACGTGAACGGCTTGCGGGCAGCGTCGAGCAGGCCCGGCACCTGGGGGAAGCCGAACACGGACTTGTAGATGTCGGGGGCCTTGCCGCTCGGTGGCGTGTCGGGGTGCCAGTAGTGCGTGTCGTAGTTGATGGCGGTGTTGTCGGACACGCCCTCGTACTTGGTCTTGGTGCCCGAGTCGGGGACGATCTGCTTGCCACCGTCCATGATGTCGATGTTCCAGCGGAACTCGTTGAGCTGGCAGTTGTCGGAGTTGTCGCCGGTCTGGATCGCGAACGCGAGCGGGGTGCCGCTGACCGGCGCCGCGTCCTTGACGGTGTTGATCGCCCGGACCATGGCCTCGGCGACCTGGAGCGTGAGCATCTCGTGCGCCCGGTAGCTCGAGCTGAGCAGGCCGATGACGGGGTCGCTCGGCGCGTACTTGTCCTCGAACCGGTCGACGTACTCCAGCCGCATGGGCGACTGCGCGTCGACGAGGTGCACGTCGGTCATGTGCGCGAACGCGAGGATCGGGGTGCGGGTGGTCGTACGTGCGTCGTTCGCGGTGCCGCCCAGCTCGGTGCGCAGCGTGTGCGGCTCGCCCGTCTGCACGATGACCGGGGCGTAACCACCGGCGCCCGGCGCTCCGCGCACGAGCCGCGTCGCGAGGGTCGTGTGCTCCGGGGAGAGCTGACCGGTGACGGCCCAGGCCGCGGTGGAGAACGACAGGTCGGTCAGTGCCGCCGCTCCTCCGATGACAACGCTGGACTGGATGAGCGTGCGACGAGACAGAGCCATGCACCAACAACGAGCCGGCTCCTGTGACGTTACTCACAGGTCATATAGCCGAGGTGCGGGCACGTCGAGCCGACTTCGATCAGGGCCGATAGCGTGGCCGGGACCCCGAAGGAGACCCATGCTCGGTGTGACCACGGACGGACCTGTCACGGTCCTCGAACTCCAGCGCGAGGACCGGCGCAACGCGCTCAACCTCGAGCTCTGCCGCGCGATCCACGCAGCCGTCGACGACGCGGTCGCCGGGGGAGCGCGGGTTATCGTCGTCACCGGCCAGGGCACGGCGTTCTGCTCAGGCGCCGACCTCGGCGGCGTGTACGGGGACGAGTTTCTCGACGCGCTCTACGGCATGCTGCACCACCTGGCCAAGCTCCCGGTGCCCCTCATCGCCGCCGTCAACGGCGCCGCGATCGGTGCGGGCACGCAGCTGGCCATCGCGTGCGACCTCAGGGTCGCTGACGAGAAGGCCGCGTTCGGCGTCCCGACCGCCCGCAACGGGCTCGCCGTCGACGCATGGACCATCCGTACGCTGTCGGACATCGCCGGGGCGGGTCCGGCGCGGCGACTGATGCTCGCCGCCGAGACGTTCGACCGCGACACGGCCCTCGGCATGGGACTGGCCGACCGGCCCGGCACGCTCGACGACGCGATCGCCTGGGCGCACGAGATCGCCGAGTTCGCACCTCTGACGCTGGCGCACAACAAGCTGATCCTCAACGGCTCGCCTGACGATGACGCCGCGATCGACGCGAGCTTCGACGCGGTCTGGGCCAGCGCCGACGTACGCGAAGGCGCGGCGGCGCGAGCCGAGAAGCGTACGCCGAAGTTCGAGGGGCGCTGATGGCCAGCCTGATATACCGGGTGCTCGACGAGCACGTGATCCACGGCCTCGCCGACAACCTCGCGATCGAGGACGAGCGCGGCACGATGTCGTACGCCGAGCTGCTCCACGAGTCGGCGTCGGTCGCCGGCGCGTTCACCAACATCGGCATCGTGGCCGGCACGGGCGTGCAGCTCGACGTCCCCCAGGGTCGTGAGCTCGTGGTCGCCGTACTGGCTCTGGCGCGTCTCGGCGCGGTGCCCCATGGCGACGCCGAGCTCAGGCTCGTCGGCGTTCCGCCCGTGCTGCACACGCCGGACACCGAGGTGACGTGGGACCTGCTGATCCACGCCGGCCGCATGGATCCGGCGCAGGCTCCGGCGACCGACCCCAAAGGCTACGAGGCGTTGATGCGCGAGGCGTACCCCGACATCTTCCAGGCCCTGGAAGCCGGCGAGACGGTCACCTGATGTGGTCCCGATACGATCCCTCGTTCCTCGGGATCACTCGATCAGCGAGTACTCGCTGGTCGAGTAGCTGACCGAGCCCTGCGAGGGAGGCGTATCGAGACCTCGCGAGCCCTTACCGCACACCCCAGGCGTAGGTCTGCTTCTCGAGGCGCAGGTAGACGAACGTCTCGGTCGTGACGACCCGGTCGAGGGCACTGATCTGCTCCGACACCACCTCGAGCAGCTCGTCGTCGCTCTCGGCGACGATCTCGGCGAGGATGTCGAACCGGCCGGTCGTGATGACGACGTAGTCGAGCTTCTCCATGGCGGCGAGCTCCGCCGCGACCTCACGCACGTTGCCGGTGACCTTGACGCCGATCATCGCCTGACGGGCGAAGCCCATCTGCATCGGATCGGTCACCGCGACGACCTGCATGACACCGCTCTCGATGAGCTTCTGCACGCGGTGGCGCACCGCGGCCTCGGACAGCCCCACCTGCTTGGCGATCGCCGAGTAGGAGAGCCGGCCGTCGTCCTGCAGGAGCTCGATGATCTGCTTGGCGGTGTTGTCGAGGTTCTGTCCTCGGCCCTCCGGTCTGCGCTCGCTCATGTCGGTCATTGTGCCGTACACGACGGATTCCGTCGCCCCCTATCCGGCGGAAAGAATGACGCTTTCCTGAGCGAAACACGATGTTTACGCCGGAATCCCTTGTCGTGGGCCCATTATCTTGCGAGTATTCGTGGTCAGGGCTATTGCGAGGGTGGGATATGGCTGAACTGGAACGACGAACTCTGCTCAAAGGCTCGGTCGGTGTCGCGGCGCTCGGCGCGAGCGCCGCGGCGCTCAAGTGGGGCTTCAACACCCCCGACCGCAAGCAGAACCCCGCGGACTGCCAGGCCAAGGACGTCTCGGCGACCGACAAGCGGCTGATCTTCTCGAACTGGCCCGAATACATCGACGAGGACGACAAGAAGTACGTATCGACGTTGACCCAGTTCGAGAAGGACACCGGGATCAAGGTCGACTACACCGCCGACGTCAACGACAACAACGAGTTCTTCGCGAAAGTGGCCAACCAGCTCGGCTCGTGCAGCTCGTCGAAGCGCGACTTGTTCGCGCTGACGGACTGGATGGCGGCGAAGATGATCCAGGTCGGCTGGATCCAGAAGCTCGACGCCTCGAAGGTGCCCAACCTTCACGCCAACATCATCGACTCGCTGAAGTCGCCGGGCTGGGACAAGAAGCGTGAGTACTCCGCACCGTGGCAGAGCGGCCTGACCGGCATCGCCTACAACAAGAAGAAGGTCGGCGAGGTCAAGTCGTTCAGCGAGCTGCTGACCCGCAAGGACCTCAAAGGCCGCGTCACGCTGCTGACCGAGATGCGCGACACGATGGGATTCATGCTCCTGCTCGAGGGAGCCGATCCGTCGAACTTCACCGACGCCCAGTGGCAGAAGGCGATGGAGCGGCTCAAGAAGGCCGACGGCGACGGCCAGTTCCGGGCGTTCACCGGCAATGACTACGTCCAGGACCTGGCGTCCGGCAACGTGCTGGCGGCCGAGGCGTGGTCGGGTGACATTGCGAACGCCGGCGACGACAACCTCGTGTGGATCCCGCCGGAGGAGGGGATCATGATCTGGGCCGACAACATGCTGATCCCCAACCTCGCGACCCACAAGGACAACGCCGAGGAGTGGATCAACTACTACTACGAGCCCGAGGTCGGCGCGAAGCTCGCCAACTACAACAGCTACATCTGCCCGGTGAAGGGGGCTCAAGAGGCGATGGAGAAGGTCAATCCCGAGAACGTCCACAACGAGCTGATCTTCCCCACGGAGAAGACGCTGTCCCAGACCCACGGCTTCATGGCACTCGACGAGGCCAAGTCGCGCACCTACGAAGGGGATTTTTCCAGTGTCACAGCTTCATGAGTCAACGACCACGGACCGACCCGCCAGCGGATCGCGTGACCTGCGGCTGAGCGGACTGACCAAGGAGTACGCCGCGTTCACCGCGGTGAAGTCACTCGACCTGGTCATGCCGCAGGGGTCGTTCTTCGCTCTGCTGGGTCCCTCCGGCTGCGGCAAGACCACCACGCTTCGCATGGTGGCCGGCCTCGAGACCCCGACCTCGGGCGCGATCCACCTCGGCGACACCGAGATCACGTACGCGAAGCCCTACAAGCGGCCGGTCAACACGGTGTTCCAGAACTATGCGCTCTTCCCGCACCTCAACATCTCCAAGAACGTGGCCTTCGGCCTGGAGCGTCGCGGTGTGAAGAACGTCGGCCAGCAGGTCGCCGACATGCTGGAGCTCGTCGAGCTGACTTCGCAGGCGCACAAGAAGCCGGCCCAGATGTCGGGCGGCCAGCAGCAACGCGTCGCCCTCGCCCGTGCCCTGATCAACCAGCCCGAGGTGCTGCTCCTCGACGAGCCGCTCGGCGCGCTCGACCTCAAGCTGCGCCGCGGCATGCAGCTCGAGCTCAAGCGCATCCAGACCGAGGTCGGCCTGACGTTCGTCCACGTGACGCACGACCAGGAGGAGGCCATGACGATGGCCGACACCATCGCGGTCATGAACCAGGGCGTCATCGAGCAGATGGGCGCACCCAACGACCTCTACGAGAACCCCAAGACCACGTTCGTCGCCAACTTCCTTGGCCAGTCCAACCTCATCGAGGCCGAGATCCAGGGTCGCGAGGGTGGCCAGGTCAAGGTACGCGTGCAGGGCGCACTCGCGTCGATCCCGACCGAGCGGGCGCACTCCGAGTCCGGCAAGGGCTGGCTCGGCATCCGGCCCGAGAAGGTGCTCATCGCCGAGGCCGGACACCCCATCGACGCTCCCGGTGATGTCATCACCGGCGGCTTCATCACGGACGTCAGCTTCGTCGGCGTGAGCACCCAGTACATGGTCAAGATGCCGTGGGGCCAGGAGCTCATGGTGTTCGAGCAGAACACCGGCGCCCGCCGCATGCTGCCGGTCGGCACCAAGGTCGATGTGTCCTGGCGCCCTGAGTACGCCTTCCTGCTCGACGCCAGCCAGGACGCCAAAGCCGGCATCGAGGAGGACTGACGATGACCTCGACCGCCGGCATCGCTCCGGCCAACCCGCACGACTCAGCCGCGCCGGCGCCACGTGGCCGCAAGCTCACGGGCTACTGGTTGATCCTGCCCGCCGCACTGTGGCTCGGGGTCTTCTTCGTCATCCCGTTCTACTCGCTGGTCTCCTCGAGCCTGTTCGACCCCAACGGATCGGTCCTGACCGGCTACAACATGACGTGGCACTTCGCCAACTACGTCGACGCGATCAACGACTACAAGGGCCAGCTGTGGAGGTCGATCTGGTATGCGGGCCTCGCGACCCTCGCCTGCCTCGTCATCGGCTATGTCCTGGCCTACGCGATCGCGTTCAAGGCCGGCCGCTGGAAGAACCTGATGCTGGTGCTGGTCATCGCCCCGTTCTTCACGTCGTTCCTGCTCCGGACCCTGTCGTGGAAGCTGATCCTCGCTGACGACGGCTGGGTCGTGGGATTCGCCCAGACGATCCACCTGACCAACCTGCTCAACTTCATCGGCCTGACCGGCACAGACGACCGGTTGCTGGCGACACCGTTCGCCGTGATCGCCGGTCTGACCTACAACTTCCTGCCGTTCATGGTGCTGCCGCTCTACGCGAGCCTGGAGAAGATCGACGTACGCCTGATCGAGGCGTCCAGCGACCTGTACGCCTCGCCGATGCGCGGCTTCTTCAAGGTCACGTTCCCGCTGTCGCTGCCCGGCGTCGTCGCCGGCACGTTGCTGACGTTCATCCCGGCGGCCGGTGACTACATCAACGCCACGCTGCTCGGCAACACCAACACCAAGATGGTGGGCAACGTCATCCAGAGCCTGTTCACGACGCAGGGTGACTACGCCGCGGCTGGCGCGCTGTCGGTCACGCTCATGGCGATCATTGTCGGGCTCGTCCTGATCTATGTCCGCACCTCGGGAACGGAGGACCTCGTATGAGCACCCTCGCACGCCTGAGGCGCTGGATCGGCAAGCACCTCGTGCTCGGACTCGGGCTGCTGGTGCTGGTCTACACGTTCGTGCCGATCGCTGTCGTCGTGCTGATGAGCTTCAACAACAACAGCAAGTCCAAGAACGTCTACAAGTTCCAGGACTTCACCTGGAACAACTGGCTGCACCCGTTCAAGCCCGGTGGGATGAAGGACTCGGTCATCCTCAGCATCGAGATCGCGCTTCTGGCCACGTTGGTCGCCACGATCCTCGGCACGCTGGCCGCGTTCGCCCTGTCCCGCCACAAGTTCGTCGGGCGCAAGGCGGCGAACCTCATCATCTTCCTGCCGATGGCGTCACCCGAGATCGTGATGGGCTCGTCGCTGTTGGCACTCTTCGTGTCGCGCGGATTCGGTGGGCAGCTCGGCTTCATCACGATCCTCATCGCGCACGTCATGTTCTGCCTGTCGTTCGTCATCGTCACGGTCAAGGCGCGCCTGAGCGGGCTCGACGACAATCTCGAGCAGGCCGCGATGGACCTGTATGCCAACGAGGTGCAGACGTTCTGGCGGGTGACGTTCCCGCTGGTCCTGCCGGGCATCATCGGTGCGGCATTGCTGAGCTTCTCGTTGTCGTTCGACGACTTCATCGTCACGAACCTCAACGCGGGCCAGGAAGTGACCTTCCCGATGTTCGTCTACGGCGCCAACCAGCGCGGCGTGCCGATGCAGGTCAACGTGATCGGCACGGCGATGTTCGTCATCGCGATCGCGATCGTCCTGGGCAACGAGATCTTCCGCCGTCGCCAGGAAAAGGCGTTGGCTGCCTGACCGGGGCGGCGGTTTACCAAGAGGCCACGGCAAACTTCGCCTCGTCGCGGACGCTGCACGGCAAACAGCCACTCCTCAAGGTGCGTACGCCCTGAGGAGTGGCGGTCTGCCCTGACCTCTTGGTAAACCGCCGAGGTCAGAGGTGACCCTGTGCCTCCGTCAACACCGATCGCAGGATCGACTCCATCTCGTCGAAGTGGCTCTGCTCGGCGATGATCGGCGGCGAGAGCTGGATGACCGGGTCGCCACGGTCGTCGGCGCGGCAGTAGAGACCGTTCTCGAACAGCGCCTTCGAGAGGAACCCGCGCAGCAGCCGCTCGGACTCGTCGTCGTCGAACGTCTCCTTGGTCGCCTTGTCCTTGACCAGCTCGATGCCGTAGAAGAAGCCGTCACCGCGTACGTCGCCGACGATGTCGAGGTCCAGCAGCTTCTCGAGGGTGGCCCGGAACGCGCCTTCGTTGTTGCGGACGTTCTCGTTGAGCTTCTCGCGCTCGAAGATGTCGAGGTTGGCCATCGCGACGGCCGTCGACACGGGGTGCCCGCCGAACGTGTAGCCGTGGGCGAAGCTGTTGTCGCCCTGCAGGAACGGCTCCATGACCCGGTCGGTCGCGATCATCGCGCCGAGGGGGGAGTAGCCGGACGTCAGGCCCTTGGCGCACGTGATCATGTCGGGCACGTAGTCGTACCGCGTGGCGCCGAACATCTCGCCGAGCCGGCCGAACGCGCAGATGACCTCGTCAGACACGAGCAGGACGTCGTGGCGGTCGCAGATCTCGCGTACGCGCTGGAAGTAGCCGGGCGGGGGCGGGAAGCAGCCGCCCGCGTTCTGCACGGGCTCGAGGAACACCGCGGCGACCGTGTCGGGACCCTCGGCGAGGATCGCGTGCTCGATCTGGTCGGCCGCCCAGATGCTGAAGTCGTCGAGGTTGTCACCGTGCTCGGGGGCGCGGTAGAAGTTCGTGTTGGGCACGTGCACTGTCGACGGCACGAGCGGCTCGAACATCTGCTTGAGCGCCGGGATGCCGGTGATCGAGAGCGCGCCGTGCGGGGTGCCGTGATAGGCGATCTGGCGGCTGATGACCTTGGTCTTGAGCGGCTTGCCGGTCAGCTTGAAGTACTGCTTGGCAGCCTTCCATGCGGTCTCGACGGCCTCGCCGCCGCCCGTCGTGAAGAACACCCGGTTGAGGTCGCCCGGGGCGTACGACGCGATGCGCTCGGCGAGCTCGATCGCGTTGGGGTGCGCGAACGTCCAGATGGGGAAGAACGAGAGCTCGGCGGCCTGCTTCGCGGCGGCCTCGGCCAGCTCCTGGCGACCGTGGCCGGCCTGGACGACGAACAGCCCGGCGAGCCCGTCGAGGTACTTGCGCCCCTTGGCGTCCCACACGTACATGCCGTCGCCCTTGGTGATGATGGGGATGTCGTGGGCATCGTCGTAGCTCCCGTGGCGGGAGAAGTGCATCCACAGGTGGCGCTTGCCGGCCTTCTGCAGTCGGGTGTAGTCCTCGTCGGAGTAGCTCATGCAGCCATGATCGCAAGACACCGGACACAAAGACAAGGGAATTCGTCGTGTGATCTGCCCTTTAGTTCGGATTCCGTTGCCTCAGGCGGGAGATTGGGGTTGGATGGAGCCCATGGACCGAGCGATCACCAACGTCATCAACGGAGCACTCGTCCCGGCGGTGAGCGGCGCGACGTACGACGTCATCGATCCGTCGACCGGTCAGGTGTACGCCTCGGCGCCGCTGTCCGGCGCGGAGGACGTCGATCGCGCGTTCGGGGCCGCGGCGACGGCGTTCGAGACGTGGCGCGACACCACACCGTACGAGCGGTCGAAGCTGCTCAACCAGTTCGCTCGCGCGATCGAGGACCGGGCCCACGAGATCGTCGACGTCGAGTCGCGTGACACCGGCAAGCCCAAGGCGCTGACGCTGAGCGAGGAGATCCTCGGCCAGGCACTCGACGCCATGACGTTCTACGCCGGCGCGGCACGGGTGCTCGAGGGCAAGTCGGCGGGGGAGTACCTGCGCGGCCACACCTCGATGATCCGGCGTGAGCCGATCGGGGTCGTGGCGCAGGTGACGCCATGGAACTACCCGTTCGTCATGGCGATCTGGAAGATCGCTCCTGCCCTGGCCGCCGGCAACACGATCGTGCTCAAGCCCAGCGACACGACGCCGGCCTCGACGACGCTGCTGGCCGAGATCGCGCAGGAGTTCTTCCCGCCGGGCGTCTTCAACGTCGTATGCGGTGACCGTGACACCGGCCGGGCGCTGGTGACCCACCCGACGCCCCAGATGGTCGCGATCACCGGATCCGTGCGCGCCGGGATGGAGGTGGCCGCTGCGGCAGCCGCCGACCTCAAGAAGCCCCACCTCGAGCTCGGCGGCAAGGCGCCCGTCGTGGTGTTCGACGACGCCGACCTCGCTGCTGCTGCCGAGGGCATTGCCGGCGCCGGCTACTTCAACGCCGGCCAGGACTGCACCGCGGCGACGCGCGTGCTGGTCCACCCGCGGGTGGCAGCCGACTTCACCGCTGCCCTGACGGAGGCCGCTCGTGCGACCAAGGTCGGCATGCCGGACGACGACGTCGATCTGGGGCCGGTCAACAACGCCAACCAGCTCGCCCACGTCAAGGAGTTCATCGACTCCCTTCCCGACCACGCGCGGCTGGAGACCGGCGGATCGCGGATGACGGCGCTCGGCGACGGCTACTTCTTCGAGCCGACCGTGCTCTCCGGGCTGCTGCAGGACGACCACGCCAGCCAGGACGAGATCTTCGGCCCGGTCATCACCGTCCAGCAGTTCAGCGACGAGGACGAGGCGGTGCGCTGGGCCAACGGCGTGGACTACGGCCTGTCGTCGTCGGTGTGGACCAAGGACCACGGCCGGGCGATGCGCATGGCCCGGCGCCTCGACTTCGGCTGCGTCTGGATCAACACGCACATCCCGATCGTCGCCGAGATGCCACACGGCGGCTTCAAGCACTCCGGCTACGGCAAGGACCTGTCGATGTACGGCCTCGAGGACTACACCCGCATCAAGCACGTGATGACCAACCTGGACGCCTAGGGCCGGGGACGGACGATGGTGGAGCACCACGACGTGATCGTGGTCGGGGCCGGCGTGGCGGGGCTGACGGCCGCCCGGCTCCTCGCGCGTGAGGGCCAACGGGTGGTCGTGCTCGAGGCGCGCGACCGGGTCGGCGGCCGCGTGTGGACCGACCGAAGCGACGGAGGCACCACGGATCTCGGCGCCTCGTGGATCCACGGGACGACCGGCAGCCCGGTCGCCGCGGCCGCGGAGGCATTCGGGATGCGGATGCGCGAGTTCACGGTGGGCGGCTACCAGCCCGACGGCCGGCCGATCGCCTATTACGGCCCGGACGGCGAGCGCTTGTCGGACGTCGCGGCTCAGCGATTCGTCGACGACATCCACACCGTCGACGCCCTGCTGCCTGACGTCATCGCGACCTCCGAGGCGGACGCGTCATACGCAGGCGTCACCGAGAGCGTCCTCGCGTCCCTCGGGTGGGACGAGGCTCGGGCGGAGCGGGTGCGCGAATATCTCCGGCACCGCTCGGAGGAGCAGTACGGGGTGGCGAGCCGGGACCTGGCGGCGCACGGTCTCGACGACGACGTGATCGATGGCGACGAGGTGGTGTTCCCCGACGGGTACGACCGACTGCCCGAACGTCTCGCGGCAGGGCTCGACATTCGCCTCGGACACGTCGTTTCGCACGTGCGCTGGGGTTCTGACGGTGTGGTCGTCACCGGCGGTGGGGGCGAGATGTCGGCCCGGTCCGTCATCCTCACGGTGCCGGTCGGGGTCCTGCGCAGCGCCGATCTCGTCATCGAGCCTCCGCTGCCCGAGCCGGTGGCCGGCGCTCTGAGCCGGCTCGAGATGAACGCGTTCGAGAAGGTCTTCCTGCGCTTCCGGACCCGGTTCTGGGACGAGGACGTCTACGTCGTACGTCAGCAGGGTCCGGAAGGTGCGTGGTGGCACTCCTGGTACGACCTCACCTCGCTGGACGGCACTCCGACGCTGCTGACGTTCGCCGCCGGCCCTGCGGCCGCCGCCACGCGTGGGTGGGAGAAGTCGAGGATCGCGGAGTCGGTGCTCGCGCAGCTGCGGCGGCTGTACGGCGACCGGGTGGAGGAGCCGGTCGAGGTCCACACCACCGACTGGCAGGGTGATCCGTTCGCGCGCGGCTCCTATGCGTACATGACAGTGGGCTCGACGACCGCTGACCACGATGATCTGGCCACCCCGGTCGGCGGGGTCCTGCACATCGCGGGCGAGGCGACATGGACCGACGACCCGGCGACCGTGACTGCAGCCATGGCGTCGGGCCGCCGGGCCGCTGTCAACGTCCTGCAGCGCGACATCCCGATCGAGCAGGTGTGGGAGACGTCCTGAGCGGACCGCACAGCCTGACCGGGCTGGACTATCCTGACCGCGTCCAGCCGAAGGAGAACGTATGCCCAAGCGCGAGATCGTCCCCGAGCCGATCGTGACGGTGATCGACGACTACGACGGCAAGGAGCTGCACCCCGATACGCCTCCCGAGCGCTATCGGATCAATGGTCGGACGTACGAGCTCTACCTGTCCGACGAGTCCAAGAAGGCCGTCGACGACTTCCTGCGCAACCTCCTGGACGGTGCCGAGGAGGTCCGTGACACGTACGCGCCGCGCAGCAGTCGTGGGCGCGGCGGGTCTGGCGTCGCGATCATGGAGGGCTACACGATCCACGACCTCCGGGAATGGGCACGAGCGAACGGCCATCAGGTCAGCGACAACCGCCGAGCACCCTCCAAGGTGATCGAGGCGTTCAACGCCGCGCACTCCTGACGTCGCGTGGCGCCAGGAAGAGCTCAACCCGACTTGACGGCCTGCAGCGTGTAGGAGTGAGGGAGCCGCCAGGGGCGATCGGACAATTGGAACTCACCGTTGCCCAGATCGTCCATCTGCCCTTCCATCGGCACCCAAGGCACGCTGTCGTGCTCGACCAGGCCGGTGATCTGCAGGCCCTCGTCGAGAAGCGCCGTGACGATTTCGCCGAGGCCGTGGTTCCACTCGTGGGTCACGGTGTGCTGGAACTCGACATCACTCTCGACGTAGGTGCCGGGCTCGTCCCAGACGGAAGGCTCGGCGCGCTCGAAGTAGGGATGATCGATGACGATCAGGCCGTCAGGTCGCGGATCGGCCAACGACCACAACACGGGATGACCCTCGCGGATGAAGAGGCGCCCGCCGGGAGCCAGCAGGCCGGCCACCACGCCGGCCCAGCGTCGGATGTCGGGCAGCCAGCCGAGGGCGCCGATGCCGGTGAACACCAGGTCGTACGTGTGCGCGGGCAACACGTCGGGTGCGGAGTACAGATCGGCCTCGACGAAGTCGGTCGGGTCGCCCAGCTCCGCGGCGAGGCGTCGAGCCTCGGCGAGTGAGGCCGCGCTGAAGTCGAGCCCCGTCATCCGGGCGCCCAGCCGGCTCAGTGAGATCGTGTCGGTGCCGATGTGGCACTGCAGGTGCACGCCTCGCAGCCCGGCCACCGACCCGAGCAGCGGCAGGTCGAAGCGAATGACGTTCGAAATGAATTCAGGGTCCGAGCGGAACTTGTCGACGGCGTAGTCGGGCGAGGCGACGTGAGCCGGAGCCCGTTCGTCCCAGGCGGCGCGGTTGACCTCGCGGTAGTCGTCGAGCATGTGCCTGAATCTACCGGCCATCGAGGTGAGAGCAGGCCGTCCGTCCCACCTACGCGCTACAGCAGGCCGGCGTCGTGCATCGCGATGGCGACCTGGACCCGGTTGGTCGCATCGAGCTTGGTGAAGATGTGCGAGATGTGCGCCTTGACCGTCGCGACGCTCATGTGGAGATCGGCGGCGATCTCGGCGTTCGACGAGCCACCGCCCACGGCGATCGCCACCTCACGCTCGCGATCGGTGAGGCAGGCGACCCGCGACAGTGCCGCGGCATCGTCGCGCTGGCCCGGCGCAGCGTCGGTCACCTGACGGATGAGCTGCTGGGTGATCGTCGGCGACAGCATGGGTTCGCCGTCGACGACCTTGCCGATCGCCGCGACGATCTCGGCCGGCGGCGTGTCCTTGAGCAGGAAGCCGTTGGCACCCGCAGCCAGCGCCCGTACGACGTACTCGTCGGCGTCGAACGTCGTCAGCACGATGACCTTCGGTGGATCCGGCAGCTCGAGCACGGCTGCGGTCGCCGCGATGCCGTCGAGCACCGGCATCCGGATGTCCATCAGCACGACGTCGATGCCACCCGACCGCACGGTGTCGACGGCCTCCTGGCCGTTGGCGGCCTCCCCGACGACGCTGATGGTGTCGGAGCCGCCGAGGATCAGGGCGAGCCCGGCGCGGACCAGCGGATCGTCATCTGCCAGCAGCACCCGGGTGGTCATGCGGGCCACGGTAGCCATGCCTCGACGACGAACTCACGCCCCGGGGTGATCCGGTGCGAGAGCTTCCCGCCGACCAGAGCCGTACGCTCGGCCAGCCCGATCAGGCCGAGCCCCGACTCGGGCACCGCGACGCGGCTGGAGCCGACCTCGAGCGGGTTGGTCACGACGATCGTCAGCCCAGCCCACGGGCTGCCGGTCACGGACACCGTGACGAGCGTGTTGGGCGCGTGCTTGCGGGCATTCGTGAGGCTCTCCTGCACGACGCGGTAGAGCGTACGTCCGAGGGTCTCGGGTATGCCGTCGAGCGCGACGAGCTCCTCGGTCTCGATCCGCATGCCGGTCGCGCGTGCCTCGTCGAGTAGCGCCGGCAGGTCGACCGCCGACGGTTGCGGGCGCTCGGGGCTGGCATCTCCGGCGTCGTCGCGCAGGATGCCGAGCACGTCACGCAGCTCCACGAGTGCCTGGTGCGAGCTCTCCTGGATCACCGCAGCGGTGGCGCGCATCTCCTCAGCCGTGAGGTCCTCGCGGTACGTCAGCGCACCGGCGTGCATCGTGACGAGCGAGATGCGGTGCGCCAGCACGTCGTGCATCTCGCGCGCGATGCGGCCACGCTCGGCCGTACGTGCCTGGGCGACGCGTGCTGCCTGCTCTGACTCGGCAGTGCGGGCGCGTTCACGCAGGGTCGTCAGCAGCTCCCGGCGTGACCCGATGTACATGCCCCAGCCGACGGAGACGCCGATGATCGCGATGATGAACGGGATCGTGAACGCCAGGACGTCCTCGCTGACCGGGTTGTTGTTCTCGGCGACCAGGCTCGCCACGATCGCCAGGACCCCGAGCGGGATGACCTCGCGCCACCGCCGGCGGGTCGACAGCGAGACGAGGGCGAGCGTGCCCGGCCCGGCGGACGACCACGACACGAACGAGGCGGCGTTGGTGAACACGGCGACGGCGACGGGGAACCGACGACGCCACTGGAGTGCGACAAGTCCCACGAGGCCGAGTCCGAGATCGCTCCAGAACCACAGCCGGTTGTGGTCCCATTGCCAGTAGGCGATCTCGAACCACGCCACTCCAGAGATCGTCAGCACGAGTGCGTAGCGCCAGGCGTGGTTCCACCACCGAAGAGGCGGTTGGTAGTCGGCGGCCGGCATCCTCCAAGGCTAGGGGTCGCGCGCGTGAGCCACGACCGCCCATCGGCTCGTCCATCTCATACTTTCGGCTAGCGATCAATGGTCGCTCGACCGATGTTTGTGCACCTTCCCGCGGGCAGACTGGGTGTCATGATCACAGTTGAAGGACTCACGAAGACGTACGGCGGCTTCAAAGCCGTCGACAATGTCTCGTTCGAGTGCCGACCGGGAGCCGTCACCGGCTTCCTCGGCCCGAACGGTGCCGGCAAGTCGACCACGATGCGCATCATGGCCGGGCTCACGCCCGCGTCCGCTGGTGAAGCACGGGTCGGCGGCGTCCTGTACCAAGACATCCCGAACCCAGGCACCCAGATCGGCGTCCTGCTGGACGCCTCCGCGCAGCACGCCGGCCGCACCGGCCGCGAGATCCTGACGCTCAGCGCTCTGACGATGGGCCTGCCGATGTCGCGCGTCGACGAGATGCTCAAGCTCGTCAGCCTCACGGCGGAAGAGTCGACGCGACGGGTGCGCAACTACTCGCTCGGCATGCGCCAGCGTCTCGGTATCGCCAATGCGCTGCTGGGCGACCCGAAGATCCTGATCCTGGACGAGCCGGCCAACGGCCTCGACCCGGCAGGCATCCACTGGATGCGCAGCCTGTTGCGCGAGTACGCCAACCGTGGCGGCACCGTGCTGCTGTCGTCGCACCTGCTGCATGAGATCGAGGTCATCGCCGACGAGATCATCGTCATCGGCAACGGCCGCATCGTGGCCCAGGGCACCAAGGCAGAGCTTCTGCAGACCGCCGGCACCTTCGTGAAGGCCGGCGACACCTCGGCGCTCGCCAACGCGCTCACCTCCGCGGGCATCACTGCCTCGCCGTCCGGCGACGGCGGGCTCCGTACGGAGGCCACCCCCGAGCAGGTCGGCAAGGCTGCCGCGTCAGCGGGAGTTGCCCTGATCGAGCTGCGACCCGCCGAGGGCGCCGGACTCGAGGAGATGTTCCTCGAGCTGACCTCCGACACGCAACGCGAAGAGATCACTCCCGAAGGAGCGCAGTCATGAGCACCGCAGTCGCCACGATCGACACGACCAGGCCCGCCATTCCGCTGAGCCGCCTCGTCAAGGTCGAGCTCCGCAAGATGTTCGACACCCGCTCGGGATTCTGGCTGATGATGAGCATCGGGATCGTTGCGACGATCGCGACCATCGCCTGCATCATCTTCGTGCCCAACGACAACCTCGAGTACTCGGTGTTCGGCACGGCCATCGGCGTGCCGTTCGCCATCCTGCTCCCGGTCGTCGCGATCTTGTCGGTGACAGGCGAGTGGAGTCAGAGGACGGGTCTCATCACGTTCACGCTGCTGCCGCATCGCGGACAGGTCATCCTCGCCAAGGCCATCGCGGCAATCATCGTGGCGGTCGTCTCGATGATCTTCTCGTTCGCGGTCGGCGCGCTCGGCAACGTCGTCGGCTCAGCGCTCAACGGTGTCGACACCAGGTGGGACGTGTCGGTCGCCGACATGCTCTACATCATCCTGGCCAACATTCTCGGCCTGATGGTCGGCTTCATGCTCGGCGTCCTGATCCGCAACTCTGCCGGGGCGATCGTCGCCTACTTCGTGTACTCCTTCGTCATCCCCGGCATCTTCGGGTTCCTGGCGGCGACCCAGGACTGGTTCGAGAAGATCCAGCCGTGGATCGACTTCAACGACGCGCAGACCCCGCTGTTCGACGGTGGTCCGAGCGGTGAGCAGTGGGCCCAGATCGGCACCTCCAGCCTGATCTGGTTCATCATCCCGCTGTCGCTCGGCGTCATGGCGGTCCTCAAGTCCGAGGTCAAGTAACCGAACTCCCGGAGCGGAGGGGGCGCGGCGACAGGACATCCCTCGTCTGCCGCCGCTCCGGGGCTCACCCAGGATGGCGACTTCCTTTCGAGGAGGTCGCCATCCTGCATGTCCGGACTAGGGCATGGGCAACGCATCGGGGACAATGGTCGGATGCGCAAGCGTGTCGCCGTTCTCGGCTCAACGGGATCCATCGGGACCCAGGCCCTCGAGGTCATCGCGGCCAACCCCGAACGGTTCGAGGTCGTCGCGCTGGCCGCCGGCGGGGGCAGCCCGCGACTGCTCGCCGAGCAGGCGATCGCGTTCAACGTGCCCCTCGTCGCCGTCGCCAAGGCGAGCACCGCCGAGGACGTCCAGCTCGCGCTCTACGCCGAGGCGCAGCGCAACGGCTACGCCCAGGGCGACCACCGGGTGCCGCGCCTCATCGCCGGACCCGACGCGGCGGTCGACGTCGCCCGCATCGAGTGCGACGTCGTGCTCAACGGGATGACTGGTGCCGTCGGCCTGCTTCCGACGCTGGCCGCGCTCGAAGCCGGTACGACCTTGGCGCTCGCCAACAAGGAGTCGCTGATCATCGGCGGCGAGCTCGTGATCGGCGCGGCCAAGCCCGGCCAGCTCGTCCCGGTCGACTCCGAGCACTCAGCTCTCGCCCAGGCGATGCGAGGGGAGCGGCGTGACGAGGTCCGCAGGCTCATCGTCACCGCGAGCGGCGGCCCGTTCCGCGGGCGTACGCGCGCCGAGCTTGCCGATGTCACACCCGCCGAGGCGATGGCGCACCCGACGTGGGACATGGGTCCGGTCATCACGATCAACTCCGCGACCTTGGTCAACAAGGGGCTCGAGGTCATCGAGGCCAATCTGCTGTTCGACATCGACTTCGACCGCATCGACGTCGTCGTGCACCCGCCGTCGATCGTCCACTCGATGGTCGAGTTCATCGACGGCGCCACGATGGTGCAGGCGTCGCCGCCCGACATGAAGCTGCCGATCGCGCTCGGCCTGGCCTGGCCCGATCGCGTGCCCGACGCTGCCGCAGGCTGCGACTGGACGCAGCCGGCGACGTGGGAGTTCTTCCCGCTCGACGACGAGGCGTTCCCGGCCGTCAGCCTGGCGCGCAAGGCCGGCACCTTCGGGCGTACGGGCCCGGCAGTGTTCAACGCCGCCAACGAGGTGTGCGTCGACGCCTTTGTCGGCGGCGACTTGGACTTCCTCGGCATAGTGGACACGGTGGGCAGCGTCCTCGACGAGCATCTCGGCGATCCGGCCGTCGCCCGCCAGGATCTGACCCTCGACGGCGTGCTCGACGCCGATGCATGGGCCCGCACCCGGGCCGCGGAGCTGGTGGAGAAACGATGAACGCACTGATCTACACCCTCGGTGTCGTCGGATTCATCATCGGCGTCGCGGTCTCGATAGGCCTGCACGAGCTCGGCCACATGTACCCGGCCAAGAAGTTCGGCATCAAGGTCACCCAGTTCTTCGTGGGCTTCGGCAACACCGTGTGGTCGGTCAAGCGCGGCGAGACCGAGTACGGCATCAAGTCGATCCCGCTCGGCGGCTACGTCAAGCTCGTCGGCATGCTGCCGCCGGCCAAGGACGCCGACCCGCACGAGGTGCGCACGACCAACACGGGCCTGTTCACGCAGCTGATCTCGGACGCCCGCAACGCCGAGTACGAACATGTCGACGACAAGGACCTCGACCGGTTGTTCTATCGCAAGCCGTGGTGGCAGAAGCTGATCGTCATGGCCGGTGGCCCGATGGTCAACGTCCTCATCGCGATCGTGCTGTTCACGATCGTGTTCATGGGGTTCGGAGCGCTCAAGCCGTCGACCACGGTCAACACGGTCTCCGACTGCGCCATCAGCGACGCCGAGGCGGGGCGCACGTGCACGTCGAAGGACCCGATCACGCCGGCCAAGAAGGCCGGGCTGCTCCCGGGCGACCAGATCACCTCGTTCAACGGGCACCGGGTCACGTCGTGGGACGGGCTCACCAAGCTCATCCGCGCCAACGGCTCGCGCGAGGCCGCCATCGGCTTCGAGCGCGACGGCAAGGCCCGCGAGGTCAGCGTCGCCACCTCGGTGCTGGCACGCGCCGACGTCGACGACCCGACCAAGACCGTCAACGTCGGCTTCCTGGGCGTCGCACCCACCGAGACGTACGTCCGACAGGGCCCTGGCTACGTCGTGTCGACCATGGGCACGTACGTCAAGGGCACCGCCGAGGCGATTGTCCACCTGCCGCAGCGCATGGTCGACGTGACCAAGGCCGCGTTCGGCGGCAAGCGCGACGCCGACGGCCCGATCAGCGTCGTCGGGGCGAGCCGGGTCGCCGGTGAGATGGTCACGGTCGACGACCCGACGTGGGGTGAGCGGGTCCAGCGCGTGCTCGTGCTGCTCGCCGGGCTCAACCTGTTCCTCGCGCTGTTCAACTTCATCCCGCTGCTGCCGCTCGACGGCGGCCACATCGCCGGTGCGCTCTACGAGGCCGTACGTCGCGGAATCGCCCGCCTGCGTGGCCAGCCCGACCCCGGATACGTCGACGTGGCCAAGATGTTGCCGGTCGCCTACGCCGTGGGTGCCCTCCTTATGCTGATGAGTGTGATCCTGATCTACGCCGACATCGTCAACCCCGTGAAACTGAGCTGAAGACATGACTGATCTCGGACTCCCCGCGATGCCGCCTCCGGTGCTGGCACCACGACGCAAGACGCGCAAGATCAAGGTCGGCACGGTCGACGTCGGAGGCGACGCGCCCATCTCGGTGCAGTCGATGACCACGACGCTGACCTCCGACGTCAACACGACGCTGCAGCAGATCGCCGAGCTCACCGCCGCGGGCTGCGACATCGTCCGCGTGGCCTGCCCGAGCCAGGACGACGCCGACGCGTTGCCCGAGATCGCCAAGCACTCCAACATCCCGGTCATCGCCGACATCCACTTCCAGCCCAAGTACGTCTTTGCGGCGATCGACGCCGGCTGTGCCGCCGTACGCGTCAACCCCGGCAACATCCGCAAGTTCGACGACCAGGTCGGCGCGATCGCCCGCGCGGCCAAGGACGCCGGTGTCTCGATCCGCATCGGCGTCAACGCCGGCTCGCTCGACAAGCGCATCTACGACAAGTACGGCAAGGCCACGGCCGAGGCGCTCGTCGAGTCGGCCGTCTGGGAGGCGTCGCTGTTCGAGGAGCACGACTTCCACGACTTCAAGATCTCGGTCAAGCACAACGACCCCGTCGTGATGGTGCAGGCCTACGAGCAGCTGTCGCAGCGCGGCGACTGGCCGCTGCACCTCGGCGTCACCGAGGCCGGACCGGCGTTCCAGGGCACGATCAAGAGCGCCACCGCGTTCGGCGCGCTCCTGAGCCAGGGCATCGGCGACACGATCCGCGTCTCGCTATCGGCGCCGCCGGTCGAGGAGGTCAAGGTCGGCCTGCAGATCCTGCAGTCGCTCAACCTGCGCGAGCGCAAGCTCGAGATCGTCTCGTGCCCGTCGTGCGGTCGCGCCCAGGTCGACGTCTACACGCTCGCCGAAGAGGTCACCGCCGGCCTCGAGGGCATGGAGGTGCCGCTGCGCGTCGCCGTCATGGGCTGCGTCGTCAACGGACCGGGGGAGGCCCGCGAAGCCGACCTCGGTGTCGCGTCCGGCAACGGCAAGGGCCAGATCTTCGTCAAGGGCGAGGTCATCAAGACCGTGCCGGAGTCCAAGATCGTCGAGACGTTGATCGAGGAAGCCATGCGCATCGCCGAGGGCATGGAGCCGGTCGAGGGCGGCTCGCCCGCCGTCACCGTCAGTTGATCGGTGTGCCGCGGGCGTCCGCGCCGGGTCCGTCGTAGGCTGGTGGCACCACCCAGGGAGGCGCTGTGCTCAAGACGACGACGACGCACGTCCGTGCGCTGACGACGTCCGACCTCCCTGAGCTGAACGCCCTGCTCGACCGCGATCCCTTGGTCAACCTGTTCATCCGCAACCGCGTCGACGCCACCAAGCTGCAGACGCGCTGGTTGGGCGGGCAGGTCTGGGGCTACTTCGAGGACGGCGCTCTCGTGTCGGCGTGCCACGCCGGCGCCAACGTCGTACCCGCCCAGGCGACACCGGCGGCCGTCGAGGCGTTCGCCGAGCAGGCGGTCTCCGACAACGTACGTCCGTCGTCGATCGTGGGGCCGCGTGACGCCGTGCTGCCGATGTGGAAGCTGCTCGAGCCGCACTGGGGTCCCGCCCGCTCGCCACGCCTCGACCAGCCGTTCATGGTGCTCGAGCACGACAGCCACCTGCGCCCTGACCCGCGTGTACGCCCGGTGGTGCTCGACGAGTTCGACACGGTCTATCCCGCCTGCGTCGCGATGTTCACCGAAGAGGTCGGCGTCGACCCCGAGATCGGCAACCGCAGCGGCTATCGCGCCCGCGTCGCCCAGCTGATCTCGCAGGGCTGGGCGTTCGCGATCATCGAGGACGGTGACGTGCTGTTCAAGGCCGAGGTCGGCGCCGCGACTCCGTACGCCTGCCAGATCCAGGGCGTCTACGTCAGGCCGGACCAGCGGGGCCAGGGCATCGCCGCGCCCGCGCTGGCTGCGGTCGTGCAGCAGGCGCGCGCGACGGTCGCACCGATCGTCACGCTCTACGTCAACGACCACAACACCGCGGCCCGCCGGGCGTACGAACGGGTCGGCTTCGAGCAGACTGCGACGTTCGCGTCGATCCTTCTCTGACATGCTCATGGCATGAGTCGTGACATCAAGGTCCTGGCCGGCATCTTCGCGGTGTCCGGCGTGCTGCACTTCGTGACCCCTCGCACGTACGAGGCGATCGTGCCGAAGGCGCTGCCGCGCAAGCGCGAGCTCGTCCAGGTGTCCGGCGCGGCGGAGCTCGCCCTGGCCGGGATGCTGCTGCATCCCCGCGGCCGGCGACTCGGTGGCCTGGGTTCGGCCGCGCTGCTCGTGGCGGTGTTCCCGGCCAACGTGCAGATGTCGGTCGACGCAGCTCGTGACTCGCGCAAGCCGTGGTGGTTCACGCTCGGCACCGTGCTGCGCCTCCCGCTGCAGCTGCCGATGATCCGCATCGCGATGAAGGCCGCCCGAAGCTGACGTGACACCGACCGCATAAGGTCGTCCCATGCGTATGTCCCGGCTCTTCCTGCGTACTCTCCGCGACGATCCGGCCGACGCCGAGGTGCCCAGCCACAAGCTTCTGGTGCGCGCCGGCTACGTCCGTCGTGTGGCACCCGGCATCTACTCGTGGCTGCCGCTCGGCCTCAAGGTGCTCGCCAAGGTCGAGAAGATCATCCGCGAGGAGATGGAGTCGATCGGCTCCCAGGAGGTGCGCTTCCCGGCGCTGCTGCCCCGCGAGCCCTACGAGGCCTCCGGACGATGGACCGACTACGGTCCCAACGTGTTCCGGCTCAAGGACCGCAAGGGCAACGACATGATGCTCGGCCCCACGCACGAGGAGTTCTTCACGCTGCTGGTCAAGGACCTCTACTCGTCCTACAAGGACCTGCCGCTGAGCCTCTACCAGATCCAGACGAAGTACCGCGACGAGGCGCGTCCCCGTGCGGGCATCCTGCGCGGCCGCGAGTTCATCATGAAGGACTCCTACTCGTTCGACATCGACGACGCCGGCCTCGCCGAGTCCTACCAGGCCCACCGCGAGGCGTACGTCCGCATCTTCGACCGGCTCGGCTTCGAGTACGTCATCGTGCACGCGCAGTCCGGTGCGATGGGTGGCTCGGCCAGCGAGGAGTTCCTTGCGGTCTCCGAGACGGGCGAGGACACGTTCGTACGCTCGCCCGGTGGTTACGCCGCCAACGTCGAGGCCGTCACGACCGTCGTGCCCGACGCCATCCCGTACGACGACGCGCCTGCCGCGCATGCGGAGCAGACCCCCGGCACGCCCACGATCGACACGCTCGTGGCGCACCTCAACGAGGCATTCCCGCGAGACGACCGCCCGTGGACCGCGGCCGACACGCTCAAGAACGTACTGGTGATCCTGCGGCAGCCCGACGGCACCCGCGAGCCGCTGGCGATCGGCCTGCCCGGAGACCGCGAGGTCGACGCCAAGCGCCTCGAGGCGGTTGTCTCGCCGGCCGAGGTCGAGCCGTTCGAGGACAAGGACTTCGCCGCCAACCCCGCGCTGGTCAAGGGCTACATCGGACCTGCTGCGCTGGGCACCGAGAGCGCGTCCGGCATCCGCTATCTCGTCGACCCCCGTGTCGTCGAGGGCACCCGCTGGGTCACCGGCGCCAACGTCGAGGGCTCGCACGTCATCGACCTCGTGGCCGGCCGCGACTTCACCGCCGACGGCACGATCGAGGCCGCGGAGGTCCGCCCCGGCGACCCGGCTCCTGACGGTTCGGGCCCCCTCGAGCTGGCCCGCGGCATCGAGATGGGCCACATCTTCCAGCTCGGCCGCCTCTACGCCGACGCGCTCGACCTCAAGGTGCTCGACGAGAACGGCAAGCTCGTCACGGTGACGATGGGTTCGTACGGCGTCGGGGTGTCCCGCGCAGTCGCAGCGGTCGCGGAGTACGCCCACGACGACCTCGGCCTCATCTGGCCCAAGGAGCTCTCGCCGTATGACGTGCACCTGATCGTGGCCGGCAAGGACGAGGCCGTGGTGGCTGGCGCGGAGCAGGTCTACCAGGACCTGATCGGCGAGGGCATCGACGTGCTCTACGACGACCGCCTCGGCAAGGTCTCGCCGGGCGTGAAGTTCAAGGACGCCGAGCTGATCGGCGTGCCCACGATCGTCGTGGTCGGCAAGGGCTTCGTCGACGGCGTCGTCGAGGTCAAGGACCGGGCGACCGGGGAACGTACCGACGTCCCGCTCGCCGACCTCATCGCCCACCTCCGCGGCTAGGTCACCGAGATTTGGATCGAGCTGCACCACGAAGTGACCTGGCGTGGTGCACCAGCATCCACATCTCGGCGGCTAGGGGAGGCCGGGGAACGCGTCGGGGCGGCCGCCCCACGTGAGCTCGGCGAGCGCCGCACGGCGCAGCCCCCTCGTCGCATACGTCCGTAGGTCGCCGGTGCTGTCACCGGCGAGCCTCAGGCAAACCGCAGCGATGTCGCGCTCGAGCTGCCGGGCGGCGGCGAGCGCCCTGGCCTTGTTGCGCACCCGCACCACGTCGTACGACAGCGCGGGCGGCACCGGCTCGACCCTGAGCTGGTGCAGGCGCGCCAGCAGGCCGTCCCGCACGGTGCCGTGATCGTCGTAAGACGTGCGGGCCCGCTCGGCCAGCGCGCCGAACCGGGCGCCGATGACGGGGTAGAGCCACACGGCCTCGTGCTCGAGCGCGAGCCAGTCCTGCAGGGTCTCGGTCGACGTCATCGCAGCTCACCGACCCCGCGTGCGCACTGGGCCAGGCCTGCGGACATCGACGCCAGGACGCGGGCGAGCGCGGGGGAGGCCGCCTTGACCGAGTCGGCCGCTCGGGCCTTCGACGCTGCCGAGTAGGCGGCGACCAACGCATCGACGGCCTTGGCGCGGTTCGCCGGCGGCGCCGCGATGTCCGGGACGACCGCTGGGACGCCGACGGCCTTGGCATGCGCGGTGCTGATCGCGACGAACGGGCTGAGCCCGAGCTTGGCGTGCTTGACCGCTAATGCCTCCACCTGCGCGAGCAGCGTGTTCTGGTCGGCGGCGACCCGGGCGATGAGTCGATCGTCGGCGGGATCGGGCTCCTTGTGCGGCTCGATGCCCACGTTGCGGGCGAGGTCGTCGAGGCGATGGCCCAGGGCCGCACCGCCGAGACCGGCCGCGACTACCACGGTGGCTGCGCCGGTTGCCAGGAGCGCGCGTCGGCTGATCACCACGGCAGGCTAGCCGACTCGTCGCGTTCACCGGAGGGCCGCTGGTTGGGTAGGGTGGACCCGACACTGATGCCGGTGCCGACGACAGCCGAATCACAAGTGAACACTGGAGGACGAGCCATGGACGAACGACTCGCGTCTCTCGTGGATGACTGTGTGTCGGCGCTCGGGTTCGACCTCGAGGCGATCGAGCTCACTCCGGCCGGCAACAAGCGGGTCCTGCGCATCGCGCTCGACCGCGACGGCGGAGTCGGCATCGACCACATCACCGACGCCACCCGGGCGCTCTCCGAGGAGCTCGACGCCTCCGACGTGATGGGCTCGCAGCCCTACACCCTCGAGGTCACCTCGCGCGGCGTCGACCGCCCCCTCACCGAGCCCCGCCACTGGCGGCGCAACGCCGGCCGGCTCGTGCGCCTGCGGCTCGCCGACGACTCGTCGATCGACGGCCGCATCGGCGAGAGCGATGAGGCGGGCGTCGTCATCGAGGGCCGCACCACGAGCCAACGGCTCACCTACGACCAGATCAACACCGCGCTCGTGCAAACCGAGCTGAACAGGAAGGACGCCTGATGGACATCGACATGGCCGCATTGCGCGCCCTCGAGCACGAGAAGGACATCTCTTTCGACATCGTCGTCGAGGCGATCGAGACCGCACTGCTCTCCGCCTACCACAAGACCGGAGGCTCCCACCCGCACGCGCGGGTCGAGCTCGACCGCAAGAGCGGACACGTGACCGTGTGGGCCAAGGAGCGCCTCGAGACCGAGCCGCCGCCGGAGCCCGCCGAGGGTGACGAGGCGCAGGAGGTCTCGGAGGAAGCCGAGCAACGCCCGGCGCCCCAGTTCACCGAGGAGTTCGACGACACCCCCGACGATTTCGGCCGGTTCGCCGCGACGATCGCCCGCCAGCTCATCATGCAGCGCATCCGCGACGCCGAGGACGAGTCCAAGTACGGCGAGTTCGCCGGCAAGGTCGGCGACATCGTCTCCGGCGTGATCCAGCAGAGCCGCCCCGGCGACGTCGCGCTCGACCTCGGTCGCATCGAGGCGATCCTGGTGGCCTCCGAGCGGGTGCCCGAGGAGAAGTACGCCCACGGTGAGCGCCTCAAGGCGTACGTCTACGAGGTCGAGAAGGGCCTGCGCGGCCCGCGGGTCAAGGTCTCGCGCACGCACCCCAACCTGGTCAAGCTGCTGTTCGCCCTCGAGGCGCCGGAGATCGCCGACGGCTCGGTCGAGATCGTGGCGATCGCCCGCGAGGCGGGTCACCGCAGCAAGATCGCGGTGCGGGCCAACGTGCCCGGCGTCAACGCCAAGGGCGCGTGCATCGGTCCCATGGGCCAGCGCGTCCGCAACGTGATGCACGAGCTGCACGGCGAGAAGATCGACATCGTCGACTACAGCGACGATCCTGCGGAGTTCATCGCGCACGCCCTGTCGCCGTCGCAGGTCAAGGGCGTGACGCTGGTCGACGAGGCCACTCGCTCGGCGCGCGTCGTCGTGCCCGACTTCCAGCTGTCGCTCGCGATCGGCAAGGAGGGCCAGAATGCCCGCCTCGCCGCCAAGCTCACGGGCTGGCGCATCGACATCCGCTCGGACACCGAGGCGCCCCGCACCGAAGGCGCTTGACTCAATGGCGCGACCGCTTCGCGAAACGGGTAGACTGGTCGAGGTCGTCCGGACATGCATCGGTTGCAGGCAGCGTGCGGACAAGACCACTCTGGTGCGAGTCGTCGCAGTTCGGGAGCCCACGACCACGGTCGTGACACCTGATCCGCACGGCACGCTGCCGGGGCGAGGGGCGCATCTGCACCCCACGACCCGGTGCCTGGAGCTCGCGACTCGCCGCAAGGCGTTCGGTCGGGCCCTTCGAGTCGAAGGGCCGCTCGACCTGAGCGCCGTGGCGGCTCTGGTCGAGGATTCGGGGCCAACAGCTTGACCACCAGGAGCGTCCACGCGATGGGCGCTTCACGACACGAAATCGGAGCACTTCGCTCATGAAGACCAAGTGAGTACTGCGCGATGAGTACTGCGCAATGAGCACGTTCGTCAACTAGTGGTCTGATCCTCCTTCGGGGTCGGACCCCCCTGAAGGAGAAGAGTGGCTGTAAGAGTCCACGAGCTCGCACGCGAGTTCGGTGTCGAGAGCAAGGTCGTCCTGTCCACCCTGAAAGACATGGGTGAGTACGTGAAGTCGGCCTCCTCGACCGTAGAAGCCCCCGTCGTCCGGCGCCTCAACGAGGAGCACGGCGACGCCCTGCGCGCGCAGGGCGCCAAGAAGTCAGGCGGCAAGGCCGCCGCCAAGAAGGCAGCACCGGCACCCGCCGCCGAGCCCGAGGCCGCACCGGCCCCGGTCGAGGCTGCTGCCCCCGCTGCCCCTGCCCCGACGCGTACGCCCGGCCCCACGCCCGGACCTCGGGTCGCCCCGACGCCCGAGCCTGAGCCCGAGCCGACTCCGGTCGCGGAGGCCCCGGCCCCCGCAGCCGAGCCCGAGGCGCCTGCTGCGGCTGCCTCGGCTCCGGCCGCGCCCGGACCCCGTCCGGGTCCCAAGGCACCCGGTGCCCGTCCCGGCAACAACCCGTTCTCGTCGACGCAGGGCATGCAGGCCCCGCGTCCGCCGGCCGCACGTGCCGGCGGCCCGACGCCGGGTGGCGCACCCGGCATGCCGCGCCCCAACCCGGCCATGATGCCGCGCCAGTCCGGCCTCGCCGGCCCCTCGACCGGTCGCGGTGCGCCCGGTCGTGGCGGCCCCGGCGGAGCCCCCGGCCGCGGTGGACCCGGTGGTGCACCGGGTCGTGGCGCTCCCGGCGGAGGCGGCGGCGGATACGCCGGTCGTCCCGGTGGTGGCGGCGCTCCCGGTCGCGGTGCTCCCGGCGGTGGAGGCGGCTTCAGCGGTCCTCCGCGCACGGGTGGCCCCGGTGGCCGCAACACGCGTGGTGGCACGCAAGGCGCGTTCGGTCGCGCCGGCGGCCCCGTACGTCGTGGACGCAAGAGCAAGCGCGCGAAGCGCCAGGAATTCGACCAGATGCAGGCGCCCGCCATCGGCGGCGTCCGCGTCCGCAAGGGCAACGGCGAGACCGTACGCCTGACGCGCGGTTCTTCGCTGGCGGACTTCGCCGACAAGATCGGCGGCGACTCCGCATCGCTCGTCGAGGTGCTGTTCCACCTCGGTGAGGTCGTCACGGCGACACAGTCGGCCAACGACGAGACCCTGATGTTGCTGGGCGAAGAGCTCAACTACAACGTCGAGGTCATCTCGCCCGAGGACGAGGACCGCGAGCTGCTCGAGTCGTTCGACATCGAGTTCGGCGAGGACGAGGGCGACGAGGCCGACCTGGCCGCGCGACCCCCCGTCGTCACCGTCATGGGTCACGTCGACCACGGAAAGACCAAGCTCCTCGACGCGCTGCGCAGCAGCAACGTCGTCGACAAGGAGGCCGGTGGCATCACGCAGACCATCGGTGCCTACCAGGTCGCCACCGAGGTCGACGGCACCGAGCGTCGCATCACCCTGATCGACACACCGGGTCACGAGGCGTTCACCGCCATGCGTGCCCGTGGTGCCCAGGCGACCGACATCGCGATCCTCGTGGTCGCAGCCGACGACGGCGTCATGCCGCAGACGGTCGAGGCGCTCAACCACGCCAAGGCCGCCGGTGTCCCGATCGTCGTCGCGGTCAACAAGGTCGACAAGCCCGACGCCGACCCGACCAAGGCACGTGGCCAGCTCACCGAGTACGGACTCGTGCCCGAGGAGTACGGCGGCGACACGATGTTCGTCGACGTCTCGGCCAAGGCCGGCACGGGTCTTGACGACCTGCTCGAGGCCGTCATCCTCACGGCTGACGCCTCGCTCGACCTGCGCGCCAACCCCAACCAGAACGCCGAGGGTCTCGTCATCGAGGCACACCTCGACCGCGGTCGGGGACCTGTCGCCACCGTGCTGGTCCACCGCGGAACGCTCAAGGTCGGTGACTCGATCGTCGCCGGTCCGGCGTTCGGACGTGTCCGCGCCATGCTCGACGAGCACGGCGAGAACATCGAAGAGGCCACTCCGTCGCGTCCGGCACTCGTGCTGGGTCTGACGGCGGTGCCTGGCGCCGGCGACAACTTCATGGTCGTCGCGGACGATCGTCTGGCTCGCCAGATCGCCGAGAAGCGCGAGGCGCGCGAGCGCAACGCCCTCCTGGCGCAGCGCACCGGCCGTCGTACGCTCGAGGACTTCATGTCCTCGATGGAGAAGGGCGAGACCGACGAGCTGCTCCTCATCCTCAAGGGTGACGGTTCCGGTTCGGTCGAGGCGCTCGAGGACGCACTGGCTCAGATCGACGTCGGCGAGGAGGTCGCACTCCGGGTCATCGACCGCGGTGTCGGTGCGATCACCGAGACCAACGTCATGCTGGCCGCCGCGTCCAACGCCGTCATCATCGGCTTCAACGTCCGCCCGCAGGGCAAGGCGACGGAGCTGGCCGACCGCGAAGGTGTCGAGATCAAGTACTACTCGGTCATCTACAACGCGATCGAGGAGATCGAGGCATCGCTCAAGGGCCTGCTCAAGCCGGAGTTCGAGGAGGCGCAGCTCGGTACCGCCGAGATTCGCGACATCTTCCGCTCCAGCAAGATCGGCAACATCGCCGGTTGCATGGTCACGAGCGGCGTGATCCGGCGCAACGCGAAGGCACGTCTGCTTCGCGACGGCTCCGTGGTCGCGGACAACCTCGACTTCTCCAGCCTGCGCCGCGAGAAGGACGATGTGTCCGAGGTCCGCGAAGGCTTCGAGTGCGGTCTCGTGCTCAAGGGCTTCAACGACATCAAGGTCGGCGACATCGTCGAGACGTTCGAGCTGCGCGAGAAGGTTCGCGCGTAAGCGACACCCCCGTCGGACGCCTCCCCCCACGTTCTCGCGTGGGGGAGGCGTCCCACTCAGTTTGGAGAGAATCATGGCTGGACCTCGGATCCACAAGGTCGCGGACCGGATCAAGGTCGTCGTGGCGCAGATGCTCGAGCGCCGGATCAAGGATCCGCGCCTCGGCTTCGTGACGATCACCGACGTACGCATGACCGGTGACGGTCAGCAGGCGTCGGTGTTCTACACCGTGATGGGCGACGAGACGGCTCGCGCCGAGACCGCAGCGGCGCTGCGCAGCGCGACGGGCCTGATCCGCTCCGAGGTCGGCAAGCAGCTCGGCACCCGCATCACGCCGTCGATCGAGTTCTTCCTCGACGCCGTCCCCGAGACGGCCAAGGAGATCGAGGACCTGCTGGCCAAGGTCAAGGAGTCCGACGAGCAGGTCGCGTCCCGCTCGGCGGGTGCGCAGTACGCCGGCGACCCCGATCCGTACAAGAAGAAGGACGAGGACGACGCGGAGCTCGATGACTGACCCCGTCAGTGGGCTCGTCGTCGTCGACAAGCCGGCCGGCTGGACGTCGCATGACGTCGTCGGCCGCATGCGCCGCATCGCCGGCACCAAGAAGGTCGGCCACTCCGGCACGCTCGACCCCATGGCGACCGGCATCCTGGTGCTGGGCATCAACCGTGCCACCCGGCTGCTCGGTCATCTGACGCTCGCCGACAAGGAGTACGTCGCGACGATCCGGCTCGGCCAGGCCACCGTCACCGACGATGCCGAGGGCGAGATCACCTCGTCGACGCCGGCGTCCCACATCGACGAAGCCGCCGTACGCGCGGTGCTGCCGGCCTACACCGGCGACATCCAGCAGGTTCCGTCGTCGGTCTCGGCGATCAAGGTCGACGGTGTGCGCTCGTACGCCCGGGTGCGCGCCGGCGACGAGGTCGAGCTCAAGGCCCGACCGGTCACGGTCTCGGAGTTCGAGTTCGACGGGCTGCGCGTCGAGGGTGATGTGGTGGACGTCGATGTGCGGGTCGTCTGCACGAGTGGCACCTACATCCGTGCCCTGGCGCGCGACATCGGCACCGACCTCGGTGTCGGGGGTCACCTCACGATGCTGCGGCGCACGCGGGTCGGCGCGTTCGCGCTCGACCAGGCGCACACGCTCGAGGAGCTCGAGCAGGAGCTCGTCGTGGTCGGCCTCGACGACGTGGCCCGCGCGAGCTTCCCGTCGTACGACCTCGCGGAGCGCGAAGCGTCGGATGTACGCTTCGGCCGTCCGCTCACCGGCATCGATCTCGGCGCGCCCGGTGCGGTCGCGGTGTTCGCACCGTCGGGCGAGTTCCTCGCGCTCTACGAGCAGCGCGGCGGCGTCGCCAAGCCCGTCGCGGTCTTCGTCTGACCGAGGATCGCTAGGGTGAGGTTCACCATGCGTATGCGTCGGCCGTCGACCCGCGGCATCCTCAAGCGGGCCCTGTTCACGATGCTGTCGGCGCAGTTCCTGATCGTCGTCGCGCTCATGGTGACGACCAAGGTGCGCAAGATGATGCGTGGCAGCAGGGGCAACGACACATTCCCCGTGACCCCGCCTGCGCCCCTCGAGGTCGGGGCCGGCAACACCGCGACGGTCTACACCTACGGCTCCGACCTGTTCGAGGACATGCTCGCGGCGATCGGCAACGCCCGCGACCGCATCCTGTTCGAGACCTACATCATCAAGGCCGACGAGATGGGCCGCCGGTTCAAGCAGGCGCTCATCGATGCGGCCGAGCGCGGCGTCGACGTCTACGTGATCTACGACGGCTTCGCCAACCTGGTCGTCACCCCGAGCTTCCTCACGTTCCCCGCCCCGATCCACGTCCTGCGCTATCCCGTGTTCGCGACCGGCTGGCGGTTCTTCAGCCCGCGGCAGATGGGCCGCGACCACCGCAAGGTGCTGGTCGTCGACGACGAGGTCGGCTACGTCGGCGGCTACAACGTCGGCTCGTTGTACGCCTCGGAGTGGCGCGACACGCACCTCAAGATCGAGGGTCCCTCGGTCTGGGACCTCGACAACGCGTTCGTCGACTTCTGGAACCTGCGCCGCCGCAAGCGGGCCCGCATGCTCAAGGAGCGCGGCGACGCGAGCTGGGAGCCGCAGATCCGCGCGCACCGCAACGTGCCGCGTCAGCTCCTGTTCCCGATCCGCGGCATGTACATCGAGGCGATCGACCGGGCCCGCGACCACATCTACATCACCGCGGCCTACTTCATCCCCGACCGGGACATCCTCGACGGACTGCTCGCCGCGGCGGCTCGTGGCGTACGCGTGCGGATCCTCGTCCCGGAGATCTCCAACCACGTGGTGGCCGACTGGCTCTCGCGGGGGTTCTACTCCCAGCTCCTCGATGGCGGTGTGGAGATCCTGCTCTACCAGGACTGGATGGTGCACGCCAAGACCGCGACGATCGACGGCCGGTGGACGACGATCGGCACGGCCAACATCGACCGCCTGAGCCTGACCGGCAACTACGAGATCAACCTCGAGATCCTCGACGACGCGCTGGCGCAGCACCTGGAGACGGTGTTCGAGACCGATGCCTCAAACGCGCGGGTGCTGACCCGGACCGAGTGGTCCTCGCGGCCGCTCGTCGCCAAGGCGTGCGAGTGGATCCTCGCGCCGCTGCGGCCGCTGCTCTAGACGGGACGCGCCGGGCTGGACCCGTCGAGCACCACGACCTGGCCGCCGGACGACGGATCGGTGATCAACCGGACGATCTCGTCCGTGACCTCGCCGACCGGCACGAGCGGGGGAGCCGAGAGCCGGTCCTCCGGGTCGAGCGCAGCGAGCTCGGCCCGAGCGCGGGGCAGGGCGATCCAGCCCGGCACGACGCAGCTCACCCGCGGGCTCGTCCAGCCGCCGACGGCCGAGGTCAGTCGCACGATGCCGGCCTTGGAGACGGCGTACTCCGGCGAGGCGTACCGGCTGGACTCGATGCCGGCACTCGACGACACCTGGACCACCGCGCCGCCGTCCACGACCGCCGTGCGCGCGAGCTGCAGCAGGCGCATGGGTGCGACCAGGTTGAGCTCGAGGACGCTGAGCCAGTCGTCGGGTGAGGCGTCGGGGTAGTGGCTGGTCAAGCCGCCCCAACCGCCGGCATTGCTGACGACCGAGAACAGCGTGCCCCGCGACGAGGCCAGGTCGACCGCCCAAACGAGGCGATCGGCATCGCGGACGTCGGCGACCACGGCCTCGGCGCTGCCGCCGGTGTGCTGGATGCTCCCCACCAGCTCGCGAGCGGCGGCAGCGTCGGGGTCGAGGACCACGACGTGCGCGCCGTGCGACGCGAGCTCGGACACGACGGCCGCGCCGAGACCCGACGCGCCACCCGTCACGAGGCTCACGGTGTTGCGCAGGACGGTCAGGTCGTGCGTCGTCGGCATGGGATCGACGCTAGGCGCGACCGGGGACAGCCGCCACATGAGAGACCTCTCATGCACGGCTCATGGGCGCCTCACGTCGCGTCGACAGATTGGAGTCATCAGCAACCACCGATCAAGGAGAAGACCATGCACAAGCTCGTACGCACCGGCATCGTGACGCTGGCCGGAACCGTCGTCCTCGGCACCGCGGGAGTCGCGATCGCCGGCGGCGCCCAGGCCAACGACGGCGACAAGGTCGCCAAGCGCGAGGACACCTCGACCTCGTGGGTCCAGTCGACCAACCTCGACGACGACCCCGACGACGACCAGGCCGGCACGGCCGACTCGCCGACGCACCACACCGTCAACACGGCGAACACCGTCAGCACCTCGCCGACGAAGAACACGGCACCGACGACCAACACCCACAACACCGTCAAGACCGTGAACACCGCGCCGACGAAGAACACGGCACCGACGAAGAACACGGCACCGACGAAGAACACGGCGCCGACGGCCAACACGGCGAACACCAACTGATGTCCGACACCTGGGGCCTGGCCGGGGGCGACGCGATCGTCCCCGGCCTCACGGCCGTCAAGCCGGTCGGCGGCGGCACGATGTACGAGGCGTGGCTCGCGTTCGACGAGCGCCTGTACGCACCCGTCGTCGCCAAGGTCGTACGTCCGGGCCAGGTCAGCGACTCAGCGCGGGCCGACCTCCAGCGCGAGGTCGACATGCTGGGACGGCTCAGTCATCCCGGCATCGCGCGACTGTTCGCCTACGACGACGAGGGCGACCGGCCCTACCTGGTGCTGGAGAACATCGACGGGCCGAGCCTGTCGTCCCTGATCTCCAAGCACGGGTACGTGCCGCTGCACCAGCTGCTGCCACTCGGCCTGGAGCTGGCCTCGGCGCTGCACTACCTGCGGGCGATGGACGTCTGCCACCTCGACATCAAGCCGAGCAACGTCATCATGGGCGCCCCGGCCAAGCTCATCGACTTCAGCATCGCGATGGAGGCCAAGGCGGCCGGCGAGCTGACCGATCCGCTCGGCAGCGACGAGTACATGGCACCCGAGCAGTGCCTCCCCGGAGAGCGCGGCACGGTCGGCCACGCCAGCGACATGTGGGGCTTCGGCGCCACGATGTTCCGTGCGGCCGCCGGCTATCGCGCGTTCGAGCGCGAGCCGCGCTGGCTGCAGCTGACCGAGGAGCCGTACGTCCTGCCCGACTTCGTACCGACGGCGCTCGGCGACCTGATCCACGCGTGTCTGTCGAGTGACGCCGCGGACCGTCCGCTGCCCGAGGAGGCTGCCCGCGCCCTCGAGCCCATGCTGGAACGCCTCCCGCAGGCCCGGCTGTCGGGCTTCAAGATCAGCCTCTGACCGCGGTTCAGTCGACGCGGTAGCCCAGGCCGCGCACCGTCGTGACGAGGTCGGCGCCGAGCTTCTTGCGCAGATAGCCGACATAGACGTCGACGACGTTGGAGCCTGGGTCGAAGTCGTAGCCCCACACCTGCGACAGCAGCTGCTCGCGCGACAGGACGAGGCCGCGGTTGCGGATCAGGACCTCCGCGAGCGTCAGCTCACGCGCCGAGAGCTCGACCTCGCGGTCGCCGATGTACGCCCGACGGCGGCGCAGGTCCACGCGGACGTCGCCCACCGACAGCTCGTCGTCAGGCACGGGCTCGCCGGGCGCGCGCAGCCTCAGGCGTACGCGGGCCAGCAGCTCGCCGAACTTGAACGGCTTGGACATGTAGTCGGCGGCTCCGCCCTCGAGCGCCGCGACCGTGTCGGTGACCGAGTCGCGCGCGGTCAGGACGATGACCGGCAGGGCCGGGCGCTCCGCGGTGACGCGCTCGAGGATGCGGAAGCCGTCCATGCCGGGCAGTCCGATGTCGAGCACCATGAGGTCGAACTCGCCGGTGAGCGCGTAGTCGAGCCCCGCGATCCCGTCGCCGACCACCGTGGGCGTGAAGCCCTCGGCCTTGAGCCCCTTGGCCACGAACGAGGCGATCCGGTCCTCGTCCTCAACGATCAGGATGCGGTTCATGGATGGGCTCCCGTCGGCAGGCGGAGCCGGAACGTCGCCCCGGTCTCGGTGTCGTCCAGCGTGACGTCTCCGCCGTGCGCCTCGGCGATGGCTCGTACGATCGACAGCCCGAGGCCGAACCCGTCGTCGTTGTGCTCCCCGCGGGCGAAGCGTTCGAAGATCTCCGTACGCAGCTCCGGCGCGACGCCGGGCCCACTGTCGCGCACCCACAGCTCGAGCTGTCCTTCGTGGTGGCGGGAGCCGATGCCGATCTCGTCGCCGGGCTGCGTGTGCCGGGCGGCGTTGTCGGCGAGCTGCAGCAGGGCCTGGGTGATCCTCTGGCCGTCCAGCGAGGCGTCCCCACGCGTGACGCCGTCGAGCAGCCAGGTGCGATCGGCCAGCGCCCGGGCACGGTCCAGCACCCCGTGCGTCAGCGCCTCGACGTCGGTCGGCTGCACGCGGACGAAGTCGGGGCGGCGTGCCTTGGCCAGCATCAGCAGGTCGTTGACCAGCCGGGACATGCGATCGGTCTCGTCGAGCAGCAGGGTGCGCGTCGCCGCGACATCGTCCGGGTCCGAGGCGTCGAGCACCTCCAGGTGGCCGCGCAGGATCGTGAGCGGGGTGCGCAGCTCATGCCCCGCGTCGTCGAGGAGCTGGCGCTGGGTGACGAACGCCGAT
The DNA here is from genome assembly GCF_004134905.2 of Aeromicrobium ginsengisoli. Taxonomy (GTDB): domain Bacteria; phylum Actinomycetota; class Actinomycetes; order Propionibacteriales; family Nocardioidaceae; genus Aeromicrobium; species Aeromicrobium ginsengisoli. The sequence goes on from NZ_SDPQ02000002.1 coordinate 1,128,770, forward strand.
TCGAGCCGGTCCAGCATGTCGTTGAACGTGCGCTGCAGGTCCGACAGGTCGTCGTGACCCGTGACCTGGATGCGCCCGCCGAGATCACCGTCGGTGATGCCCCTCGCGGTGTCCCGGAGCTGGCGGACCGGGCTCAGCAGTCGACCGGCGATCCACGAGGCGAGCCCCGCGATGAGGATCACCGACAGCGCGGCCAGCAGCGCGTACGTGACCATGAGCTCGCGCAGGTCGTCGCGGCTGGCGCTGACGTTGTGCGTCACGACGAATGCCGAGGTCGAGCCGCCCTGGGTGACGGGCTGCACCGCGACGCGGTACTCGGATCCGCGCACCGTGACGGAGTCGGTCCCGCCGGTGCGCTCGAGGCGGGCGACGAGGTCACGGAACGGGGGCGAGCCGAGCAGCCGCTTGTCGCCCTCGCCCTGGTACGACGGACCGCCCGACGCACGGAAGGCGTAGAGCGCCTCGTTGGCGTCGGGCAGGTTGCGCTCGAGGAACACCGTGAGCAGCCGGTCGGCGGACGCGAACGGTTTGCGAGTCTGGGGGTCGACCTCCGACTGCAGGGCACGGAACTCGCCGATCTCCTGGGTCAGGCTGGCCTCGATGGCGCGATCGATGCGGCGCGACTCCAGCACGTACAACGTCGATCCGACGGCCAGGAGGGCGAGCGTCGTGAGCAGCGCGACGGTGGCGGTGAGGCGTTGCCGCACCGAAAGGCGCGACAACGCAGTGATTCGGGGCATCAGGCCCAAGGCCTAGTCGTCATCGTCGCCGGGCCCGTCATGATCGTCATCGTCGTCGTCGGGTCCGTCGTCGTCATCGTCGTCGCGCACCTTGGGCGTGATCCTGCCCGAGTCGTCCGTGGGGGTCGCCGTCGGCGTGGAGCTCGGGTCGGGCGCGACCGTGATCGGCGTGGTGTCACGCGGTGCCGGGTCGGCGCCGGCGGAGACCCTCGAGACGATGACCGCGGTCAGCACCAGCGCCACGACAGCCAGGACCGCGGCGGGGAGTCGTCGGCGCAGGTCCATGCCTCCACCCTGCCGCATGCCTCCGCGCGGGTCGATGAGGCGGCGATGAGAGTGTTCTTAGGTTCGGCCCCTGCCGGGCGGCGAGCGGTGGTGTGGCACAGTTTTGTCGTGATGATCTGGCGTGACTTCCGCGGAGCCGCGACGGATCCGCGATCCGAGCCGTCCGCCGTCACGGTCGGCAACTTCGACGGCGTCCACAAAGGTCACCAGCACGTGCTGGCTCGCACCCGTGAGCTGGCCGGTGGCCTGCCCGTCATCGCGGTGACGTTCGTGCCGCACCCGCTGGCGGTCGTACGTCCTGAGCAGGCGCCGACACGACTCACCACGATCGAGCGCCGGGTCGAGCTGCTGCGTGCCGCCGGCGCGGACGAGATCCGCATCCTCAACTTCACCGCCGAAATGGCCTCGTGGTCGCCGCAGGAGTTCGTCGACCGTGTCCTGGTCGAGCAGCTGAGTGCCGCTCTCGTCGCTGTCGGCGACAACTTCCGCTTCGGCGCCAAGGCCAGCGGCGACACGACGTTCCTCCGCGAGGCGGGGGAGCGCGCCGGATTCGCCGTCGACGGGCTCGCCCTCGACGGCGGCGCCGTGCCCTACTCATCGACCATCGTCCGTACGTTCGTCGCCGAAGGGCGACTGGTCGAGGCCGCGGAGGTGCTCGGCCGTCCCCACGAGGTGTCCGGCATCGTCACCAAGGGCGATCAGCGGGGGCGTGAGCTGGGCTTCCCGACGGCCAACGTGCCGGTCGACGACGCCTATGCCGTGCCGCCCGACGGCGTCTACGCGGGCTGGCTCGTGCGCGCGGACGGAGAGCGGCTCCCTGCGGCCATCTCGGTCGGCACCAACCCGACGTTCGACGGCGTCGAGCGACGCGTCGAGTCGTACGTGCTGGACCGCACGGATCTCGACCTCTACGGCGAGGCGATCCGGGTCGAGCTCGTCGACCGGCTGCGGGGCATGGTCAAGTACGAAGGCATCGATCCGCTGATCGCGCAGATGCACCAGGACGTCGAGAAGACGCGTCAGATTCTCCAAACCTGAAACCTGTTCCACCTCGGGCTGAACGCGGGTACGGTGTCCGCATTCTGCGTGCCTGCGCACGCCTGACGTGGGGAGCCCCATGACGACGCGACGCCTGCTCGGCCTGGCCATTGCCGCTGCGACGGTCAGCTCGACCCTCGCCCTGGTCCCGGTCTCGCCGGCCCTCGCCGCAGGCCGCTGCGGCGATCACCCGTGGTGCGACACGTCGTTGAGCCCCAGCAAGCGCGCCGACCTGCTGCTGGCCCAGATGACGCTGAACGAGAAGATCGGCATGCTCGGCGGCGACGACCTGATGGGCGGCGCGTTCAGCAGCCCGACCACCCACACCGGGGTCCAGAAGGGCATACCCCGCCTCGACGTGCCGACGATCTACTACAGCGACGGACCGGTGGGCCCGCGCCAGGGCAAGTCGATCGGGCTGCCGGCCCCGCTGACGCTGGCCGCGACGTTCGACCCCGAGCTGGCGCGCTCGCACGGCACGGTCGCCGCGTCGGAGGCCAAGGCCAAGGGCAACGACGTCATCTACGCCCCGACGGTCAACATCGCCCGAACCCCGCTGGCCGGCCGTACGTTCGAGGGATACGGCGAGGACCCGTGGTTGACGAGCCGCCTCGGCGTCGCCTGGATCGAGGGCGCGCAGGCGACCGGCGTGATCGGCAACGTCAAGCACTTCGCCGCCAACAACCAGGAGGGCATCGACTTCACGGGTGGAGCGCTCAACGAGTACCTGCCGGCCGGGCTCGGCCTCATCGGCACCCGCTACGCCCAGAACTCGATCGTCGACGACCGCACGATGCGCGAGATCTACCTGCCGCAGTTCGAGGCCGCCGTCAAGGAGGCCAAGGTCGGCACGATCATGTGCGCCTACAACCGGGTCAACGGCAAGTACGCCTGCCAGAACCCGACACTGCTCAAGCAGATCCTGCGCGACGAGTGGGGTTTCAAGGGCTACACGATCGCGGACTACCTGGCGATCCACACGACCGACGGCGGCCTCAACAACGGCCTCGACTTCGAGCCCTGGCCGCCGGTCGGCTACCAGCCGCTGCTGGTCAGCGCCACGGTCACGCTCGGCCAGGTCTCGCGGGCCACGATCGACCAGCACGTGCGCGTGATGCTCGAGACGTGGTTCCGCTTCGGCGTGTTCGACCGTGACGCGTACCGCAACGACGATGCGCAGATCGACAAGACGGCCGACGGACTCGCCTCGCAACGCATCGCGGAGCAGTCGACGACGCTGCTGCGCAACAACGGCATCCTGCCGATCTCGTCGTCGGTGAGGTCGATCGTCGTGATCGGCAAGCCGGCCACGCAGTTCGCGGTGGGCGGTGGGTCCGGTGAGGTCGAGCCTTTCGCGAACCACTCCCTTCTCGACGGCATCACGGCCCGCGCGGGATCCGGCGTCACGGTCACCTATGACGACGGCTCCGACAAGGCGCGAGCGAGTGCGGCGGCCAAGGCCGCCGACCTCGCGATCGTCGTGGCCAAGGACCAGTACGGCGAGGGTTCCGACCGCAACTGCCTGACGCTGGAGTGCCCGAGCGTCAACGGCAACCAGGACGCGCTGATCGACGCCGTGGCGACCACCCAGCCCAAGACCGTCGTCGTGCTCGAGTCGGGCGGCGCTGATCTCACACCGTGGCGGTCCAAGATCGCGGCGCTCGTGCAGGCCTGGTATCCCGGTGCGCACGGTGGGCCAGCGCTCGCGAGGGTCTTGTTCGGCGACGTCGACCCCGGCGGCCGGCTGCCCATCACGTTCCCCGACAGCGAGTCGCAGCTGCCGACCGCGGTCAGCACCGCGCGCTATCCCGGCAGCGGTCCGCTGGGCCTGGAGACGCACTACGACGAGGGCGTGTTCGTGGGCTATCGCTGGTACGACGAGAAGAACCTGGCGCCGGCTTACCCGTTCGGCTTCGGGCTGTCCTACACCTCGTTCGAGCTGTCGGGCCTGCAGGTGGAGCCGAGTGGCGGCGGAGCAACCGTGAAGGCGGTCGTCACCAACACCGGCGATCGTACGGGCTATGCGGTGCCACAGCTCTATCTCGGGCTGCCCGACCAGTCGGCGTCCGTGCAGCAGCCGCCGTCGGCGCTCAAGGGGTTCAGCAAGGTGCAGCTCGCGCCGGGGGAGTCGCGCACGGTGTCGTTCCCACTCGACGAGCGCGCCGTGTCGTACTGGGACGCGGCCTCGTCGTCGTGGCAGGTGACGAAGGGCTGCGCCGCGGTCAAGGTCGGCTTCTCGTCGCGTGACCTGCCGCTCGACGGTCACCTGCCCATCGGCGGAGGCACCTGCTAGCGCGCGAGCTCGGCCTCGACCGCGCGCGCGACCGCCTTCATCCCGGCGAGCCGCGGGTGGAACGCGATGCCGTCGGCGTCCTGCACCGTCCGGCCGTTGGTCCAGGCGCGCGCCCCGGCACACGCGTCGTGGCCGCGCGACGCCTGACGCATCGAGACGTAGGGGACACGTCCCCCGCGGGCGGCGTCGGCGAGTGCCTGGTCGAGCGCCGCCTCGGTCGCGGCAACCGCAGCGGCGTCGGTCACCGGGATGCCGATCGTCGGGCAGGTGCCCGAGTCGGGCATGATCCGCAGGTAGCCGACCAGCAGCACGGTCGCCTTCGGCGCCTTGGCGCGTACGTCGTCGAGCACCGTCGCGATGTCACTGACGGTCTGCCGCAGGATCGTGGGAGCCGAGTCCCGGGAGAACGGCGCGCACGCTCCTTGGTCGCCGGTGCAGGCCGAGATGAGCGACGCGAACAGGTTGTCGTCGTTGCCACCGATGCCGACCGTCACGAGGTTCGTGCCGGCCTTGACGGCCGCGAGCTGCGGTCGCTCCTCGACCAGACCTCCGCCGTTCTGCAGCACGTCATGGGTCGTCGCGCCGGCACAGCTGACGTCCGTGAACGATCTCGCGTCGAGCCGCCGCGCGAGCAGCGAGGGCCAGTTGTGGTCGGACCGCAGGCAGAGCTCGCCGCCCTTGCGCAGGTCGGCGAGCCCCGGACCAGCCGTGAACGAGTCACCGATCGCGACGTACGAACGTACGGCCGGCAGATCGGGCGTCGGGCTGGGAGTCGGGCTCGCGGTCGGAGTCGTCCTCGTCGGTGCCGGGTCGTCGGGCGCCGATGAGCACCCGGCGAGCAGCGCCGTCACCACGACGGCGACGCCGGCGATCCGGGCTCTCCACGACATGCCCCGACGCTAGCCGGGGCGTGGTGACCGCCGCTCAGCCCGAGGCGCGTGGCCCCACCGGCGATTCGCCCCGGAAGCAGTGGCGCTGATACTCTTGACGTTGCCGTGTGATCGGCCACGGATCCAGAGTGCCCCGGTGGACAAGCCCGGGCGCGCCGTGCAACAAAACCCTCAGAGGAGAAAAGTGTCGAAGAAGACTGCTGCGCCCACAGTTGCGGGCGTCGCCAAGGAAGACATCATCAAGCAGTACGCGCTCAGTGACGGCGACACCGGATCCCCTGAGGTCCAGATCGCTCTTCTGACGGGTCGCATCTCGCACCTGACGGCGCACCTGCAGGAGCACAAGCACGACCACCACAGCCGTCGTGGCCTGCTGCTCCTCGTCGGACAGCGTCGTCGTCTGCTCAACTACCTGCAGAACAACGACATCGAGCGCTACCGCTCGCTCATCGAGCGTCTCGGTCTGCGCCGCTAGACCCCTGAGGCGGTCACTCCCCGTGGAGTGACCGCCTTCTTCACAACTGCACATCGCATCACCCATGACGAGAGTGCCCAGGCACGACGTGCTCGGTCCTCGGTAGTGGCCCTCGGGATGTTCGCAACGAACGCCCGCAGGCCTCGATCGAAGACCGACAAGGTTCCACCGTCTGGCACCTCTCGTCCCAACAGGCAGGCATACGCCTGCGGAAGGGACTTCCATGTCGGAATCCACACTTCACACCGCTGAGACCGTCATCGACAACGGCAGCTTCGGCACCCGCACCATCCGGTTCGAGACCGGCGTCCTCGCCCAGCAGGCTGCCGGCTCCGTCGCAGCCTTCCTCGACGACGACACGATGCTCCTGTCGGCCACCACGGCCGGCAAGCACCCCAAGGACCACTTCGACTTCTTCCCCTTGACGATCGACGTCGAGGAGCGGATGTACGCCGCCGGCCGCATCCCGGGCTCGTTCTTCCGTCGTGAGGGACGTCCCAGCGAGGACGCGATCCTCACGTGCCGCCTGATCGACCGCCCGCTGCGCCCGACGTTCAAGAAGGGCCTGCGCAACGAGGTCCAGGTCGTCATCACGGTCCTGGCGCTCAACCCCGACACCCCCTACGACGTCCTGGCGATCAACGCGGCCTCCGCGTCGACCCAGATCTCGGGCCTGCCGTTCACCGGTCCCGTCGGCGCCACCCGCGTCGCCCTGATCGACGGCCAGTGGGTCGGCTTCCCGACGCACAGCCAGCTCGAGAACGCCGTGTTCGACATGGTCGTCGCCGGCCGCATCGCGGGTGACGACGTCGCCATCATGATGGTCGAGGCCGAGTCGACCGAGTCGACCTGGGACCTCGTCCAGAGCGGCGTCCAGGCGCCGACCGAGGAGATCGTCGCCGGTGGCCTCGAGGCCGCCAAGGTCTTCATCAAGCAGCTGTGCGAGGCGCAGATCGCGCTCGCCGAGACCGCCGCCAAGCCGGTCCGCGAGTTCCCGATCTTCCTCGACTACGAAGACGACGTCTACGAAGCCGTCGAGGCCGTCGCCAAGGCCGATCTGGCCCAGGCCCTCACGATCGTCAGCAAGGCTGACCGCGAGGAGCGCGAGTCCGAGATCAAGGCCGACGTCATCGACAAGCTCGGCGAGCAGTTCGAGGGCCGCGAGAAGGAGATCGGCGCTGCTGTTCGCTCCGTGACCAAGGCTGTCGTCCGCGAGCGCGTCCTGCGCGACAAGGTCCGCATCGACGGGCGTGGCCTCGAGGACATCCGTGCCCTGAGCGCCGAGGTCGGCATCGTTCCCCGCGTGCACGGTTCGGCACTGTTCCAGCGCGGCGAGACCCAGATCATGGGCATCACGACGCTCAACATGCTGGGCCTCGAGCAGAAGCTCGACACGCTCTCCCCGGAGACGTCGCGCCGCTACATGCACAACTACAACTTCCCGCCCTACTCGACCGGTGAGACCGGCCGGGTCGGTTCGCCGAAGCGCCGCGAGATCGGTCACGGTGCCCTTGCGGGCCGTGCCCTGCTCCCGGTCCTGCCGACGCGCGAGGAGTTCCCCTACGCGATCCGTCAGGTCTCGGAGGCGCTCAGCTCCAACGGCTCCACCTCGATGGGCTCGGTCTGCGCCTCGACGCTCGGCCTGCTCAACGCCGGTGTGCCGCTGCGTGCGCCGGTCGCCGGCATCGCGATGGGCCTCATCTCGGGTGAGATCGACGGCAAGCAGACGTTCGTCACGCTGACCGACATCCTGGGAGCCGAGGACGCCTTCGGCGACATGGACTTCAAGGTCGCCGGAACGCGCGAGTTCGTCACCGCCCTGCAGCTCGACACGAAGCTCGACGGCATCCCCGCCGACGTGCTGGCCGGCGCGCTGACCCAGGCATACGGTGCGCGTGTCGCGATCCTCGACGTCATGGCCGAGGCCATCGACGAGCCCGACGACATGAGCCCCTACGCCCCGCGGATCATCACGATCAAGATCCCCGTGGACAAGATCGGTGAGGTCATCGGCCCCAAGGGCAAGATCATCAACCAGATCCAGGACGAGACGGGCGCCAACATCTCGCTCGAGGACGACGGCACGGTCTACGTCGGTGCGGAGAGCGGCGAAGCTGCCGAAGCCGCCCGCGACGCGATCAACGCCATCGCCAACCCGACGATGCCCGAGGTCGGCGAGCGCTACCTCGGCACCGTCGTCAAGACGGTCGACTTCGGCGCGTTCGTGTCGCTGGCTCCGGGGCGCGACGGCCTGCTGCACATCAGCAAGCTGCGTGAGCTCAACGGCGGCCAGCGCGTCAACAACGTCGAGGACGTCGTCAAGGTCGGCCAGAAGATCCAGGTCGAGATCGCCGAGCTCGGCGACCGTGGCAAGCTCTCGCTGGTCCCGGTCCTCGAGGACAAGGGCGACGAGGCCCCTGTGGTTGAGGAGCCGGTCAGCTCCGACGCCTGACCCGTACGTCTGAGAGGGCCCCGTCGCACTGCGGCGGGGCCCTTCGGCGTACCTGCCCTGGGCGGTGGATCTTCCACCGTTCGCCACTGGGCGGTGGAAGATCCACCGTATGAGTCGCCAGAAGGTGGAGAATCCACCGCTCGAGCGAAGGGGCGATCCAGGACCGTGAGAGCATCAGCCGGTGACGACACCCCCTGACGTCCTGGACGCTGCCGACCCCCTGGCCGCCTTCCGTGACCGTTTCGTGATCGACGACGACCTCGTGGCGTACCTCGACGGCAACTCGCTGGGCCGCCTGCCGCGGGCGACGGTCGATCGCCTCGGCGCCTTCGTGCGCGAGGAGTGGGGGAGCCGGCTGATCCGCGGCTGGGACGATGCGTGGGTCGACCTGCCCGTCACGGTGGGTGACGAGCTCGGCGAGGCGCTCCTGGGGGCCGCCGCCGGGCGGACCGTGATCGCCGACTCGACGTCGGTCAACCTCTACAAGCTGCTGCACGCGGCGATCGGCGCGCGCCCCGATCGCGACGAGATCGTGATCGACGCGACGAACTTCCCGACCGATCGCTACCTCGTCGAGTCCGTCGCCGCTGCGCGCGGACTGACGGTCCGCTGGCTGCGACCGGACCTGGTCGACAACGTCACGGTCGACGCCCTCGCCGACGTGCTCGGGGCGCGTACGGCCGTGGTGGTGCTGAGCCAGGTCGACTACCGCTCCGGCACGCTGGTCGACCTGCCTGCTGTCACCCGGCTCGTGCACGAGCACGGAGCAGTGATCGTGTGGGACCTCTGCCACTCCGTCGGCGTGATGCCGATCGCGCTGGACTCGGCCGACGTCGACTTCGCGGTCGGCTGCACCTACAAGTACCTCAACAGCGGTCCCGGGGCGCCGGCGTTCCTGTACGTCGCCGAGCGGCACCTGTCCGCGGTGACGCAGCCGATCGCGGGCTGGTGGAGCGCGTCGGACCTGTTCGCGATGTCCGAGACGTACGAGGTGGCGCCGACGATCCGGCGGATGCTGAGTGGCACGCCGTCGGTCGCCGGCATCGTCGCGGTGCAGGAGGGCGTACGCCTGATCGCCGAGGCGGGCGTCGACGCGATCCGGGCCAAGTCCGAGGCGCTGACGGCGTACACGGTGGAGCTGCTGGACGATGCCGGACTCGAGATCGTCACACCTCGCGAGCCGGCGTCGCGAGGCAGCCACGTGACGGTGCGGGCGCCGGAGGCGCGGCGCGTCGCCGACGCGATGATCGAGCGCGGCGTCGTGCCGGACTTCCGCGAGCCCGACCTGATCCGGCTGGGGTTGTCGCCGCTGTCGACGTCGTTCGCCGAGGTCGAGGCCGGAGTCCGCATCCTCGTCGACTGCGTCGGCGGCACTCGCCGATAGGCTGGCGCCATGACACGGGTCGCGGTGCTGGGTGCCAAGGGGCGCATGGGTTCGGAGTCCGTTCGGGCGCTCAATGCGGCCGATGGCATCGAGGTCGTGGCCGAGGTCGACGTCGACGACTCGCTCGACCTGCTCGCCGAAGCCGACGCCGAGGTCGCCCTGGACTTCACCCAGCCGGAGGCAGCGCTCAACAACGTGACGTGGTGCGCCGAGCACGGCATCCATGTGGTCGTCGGCACCTCAGGCTTCGACGACGCCAAGATCGACCGCGTACGCGCCCTGCTGGGTGATGCACCCTCGACCGGCGTGCTGATCGTGCCCAACTTCTCGATCGGGGCGGTGCTGATGATGCGCTTCGCCGCCACGGCTGCCCCGTTCTTCGAGTCGATCGAGGTCATCGAGCTGCACCACCCCGCCAAGATCGACGCGCCGTCCGGCACCGCGACGCGGACCGCGGAGATGATCGCCGCGGCACGCGCCGACGCCGGCTCAGCGCCACTGCCCGATGCCACGACGACCGATCCCGACGGTGCGCGCGGTGCGAAGGTCGCGGGCATCCCCGTGCACTCGGTGCGCGCCCGCGGGTTCACGGCATCGCAGGAGGTGTTGTTCGGCGGCGCGGGTGAGACGTTCTCGATCCGCCACGACTCGATCGACCGGGCTTCGTTCATGCCCGGCGTCGTCGCCGCCGTACGCGCCGTGCCGGGGCTTCCCGGGGTGACGGTGGGTCTCGACGCGGTGCTCGGCCTCTAAAGGCGTACGAGCGCCGCGACCAGTGCGGCGGCGACCACGACCGGAAGGAACGGCACGCGCAGCGACAGCAGGACGGCCGCGACGACGAGCCCCAGCAGTCGGGCGTCGATCGTGAGCGAGCCGTCGTCGGCGAACACCTGCACCGCGATCAAGGCGCCCAGCAGCGCGACGGGGATGAGGTCGGCGGCGCGGACCGTGGCGGGATGGTTGAGCACCCGCTCGGGCACCGACAGTCCCGCGTACTTCAGCGCGAAGCAGCCCACGATCATCACGACGATGCCGGCCCACAGTGCCGTCATGCCGACACCTTCGGGCGCCAGAGCATGCCGAGCACGACCGCGGCACCGCCACCGAGGATGATCGGCAGCCCGGCGGCGGTGATGGGGACCAGCCCGAGCGCGACGGCCGCACCGAACACCGCGACGAGGCGCGCGTGCCACGACGTCAGCCGCGGCCACAGCAGCCCGAGGAACGCCGCGCCGACCGCAGCGTCCAGTCCGTACGTCTGGGGGTCGCCGATCTTCTCGCCCGCCACCGCGCCGACATACGTCATGAGGTTCCAGAGGAAGAAGATCGAGATGCCGGTCCAGTAGAAGCCGAGCCGGGTCTGCCGGGTGGTCTCCCGCGTCACCGCCATCGCGGTCGACTCGTCGATCACGAAGTGGGCCGAGCCGAGCCGCTGCGGCCCGTTGAGGTCGAGCTTCTGGGCGAGGCTGACCCCGTAGAACAGGTTGCGGCTGCCCAGGAGGACCGCTGTCAACGCACCGGTCACCGGGTTGCCGCCCGACGCGATGATGCCGATGAAGGCGAACTGCGAGGCGCCAGTGAACACCAGCAACGACAGGACGCAGGTCTGCAGCACGTCGAGCCCGGACGTCGTCGAGATCGCGCCGAACGAGACGCCGTACGCGCCGGTGGCCAGGCCGACTCCGAGCGAGTCGACGATGACGGAGCGGTCGGTTGCCGTCATCCGATCGCGGTGTGCAGCCGGATCTGCTTGAGGGTCTCCCCGGTCTCGGCCGCAAGCTCACGGTGGGCGCCGTCGGGCTCCCAGCCCGACTCCGTGACGAAGCCGCGCAGCACGTCGTCCGTCGAGCCCACCCACCACACAGCGCGGGTGAACGTGTCCGCGGCGAGCGTGTCGACGGCAGCCTGCAGGAGGCGCGAGCCGTGGCCCTCGCGCTGGTGGCCCGGATCGATGACGAACTCACCGATCTCGCCGTCGGCAACCTGGTCGGCGTCGGGGTCGTAGCACGGGTGCACGAGCGCGAACCCGCGTACGTCGGCCCGCTCGAGCGCCACGAGCACCCGCATGCGGGCGTCCTTGGGGGAGGAGATCACCGTGGCCCAGCGTTCGGCGAGCTCACCGTCGGCTTCGAGCTCGTCGGCCGGGACGAGGTCGGCGTAGCTCTCCCGCCACCGGGCGAGCTGCACACGAACGATCGAGGTGGCGTCGTCGGGCCAGGCCAGACGCGCGCTGACATCAGCGTTGGTCACGTCGTCACCCGCATGCGAAAGGCAGGGTACGCGGATGCCGGTGTGATGGCAGCATCATGGTTCGTTCGCTGGCGCTCACTCACGTGTCGAGGAAGCTCTCGACCAGGTGTGACTCCGCGCCTTGGGAGTCGAGCATCGCGGCGGTCATCGAGGTGTTGCGCAGGGTCGGCCAGGTCTCCCAGCCGATCACCGCGAGCCCCGGGAACCCGGCGATGACCAGGGGCCAGCCGCCGTAGTCGCCGGCGAACGTCACGGCGCACGCCGGGATGATCATCGCGAAGAAGCAGTAGAAGAACTTGCGCACGGTCTGCGCCGCGAACACACCGATGGCCTGGTTGCGCAGCTCGTGGACGGGCTCGTCGGGGGACAGGGGTGAGGCCCTCAGCCATACGCGCTCGGCGAAGAACGCGCCGATGGCGATCGGGACGAGGAGCGCGACCGCGAGCCAGGCCGGCGGGTAGTCGGCGTCGGACCCGCCGAAGAGGAAGAACAGCACCACCAGGAAGGCGCCGACCATGCCGATCTGCACCAGGGCGAAGTTGCGGACCTCTTTGGGGGTTGCGTCGTATTCAGCGCTCGGCATGGTCAGAGTTTCGCACACGATCCGTCGGTCGCGATTGATAGTCTGCGGTCATGCGGGCCTACCTCGATCTCGTCCAACGGATCCTCGACGAAGGGGTCGCCAAGGGCGACCGCACGGGCACCGGCACGCGCAGCGTCTTCGGTCACCAGATGAGGTTCGACCTCAGCGAGGGTTTCCCGCTCGTGACCACCAAGAAGGTGCACCTCAAGTCCGTCGTCGCCGAGCTGCTGTGGTTCATCGCGGGCGACACCAACACGGGCTACCTGCGCGACAACGGCGTGACGATCTGGGACGAGTGGGCCGACGACAACGGTGACCTCGGGCCGGTCTACGGCTACCAGTGGCGCTCATGGCCCGCCCCCGACGGCCAGCACATCGACCAGCTCGCGGCCGTCATCGAGCAGATCAAGACCAACCCCGACTCGCGGCGCCACGTCGTGAGCGCGTGGAACGTCGCCGAGCTCGACGCCATGGCGCTGATGCCGTGCCACGCGTTTTTCCAGTTCTACGTCGCCGACGGCAAGCTGTCGTGCCAGATGTATCAACGCTCCGCCGATGTCTTCCTCGGCGTGCCGTTCAACATCGCCTCCTACGCGCTGCTGACGCACATGGTCGCGCAGGTCACCGGGCTCCAGGTCGGCGACTTCGTGCACACGCTCGGCGACGCGCACCTCTACGTCAACCACCTCGACCAGGCCCGCGAGCAGCTGACCCGCGAGCCGCGCGAGCTGCCCGAGCTTTGGCTCGACCCGTCGGTCACCTCGATCGACGGATTCACGCTCGACTCGATCAAGGTCACCGGCTACGACCCGCACCCGGCGATCAAGGCTCCGATCGCCGTATGAGGCGGAGCCGAATGACGACAGCACTGTGACCGTCACGATTGTCGTGGCGATCGGGTCCAACGGGGTCATCGGCAACGACGGCGAGATGCCGTGGCCGCGCACGGGCGACCAGCAACAGTTCAAGGCACTGACGATGGGGCACCCGATCGTCATGGGCCGCACGACGTACGAGTCGATCGGCCGGCCGCTGCCGGGCCGCACGTCGATCGTGCTGACCCGCAACCCCGACTGGCACGCCGAGGGTGTCGAGGTCGCACACACGCTGACCGACGCGCTCGCTCTGGCGCTCGGGCGTGACGACGAGGCGTTCCTGATCGGCGGTGCCCAGGTCTACGCCGAGGCGCTGACCGGAGGACTCGTCGACCGGATGGTCGTGACCCACGTGCACCTGGCACCCGCCGGCGACGCGTGGTTCCCCGACCTCGACTCGTCGGCGTGGACCGAGGTGAGCCGCGAGGTGTACGACGGCTACGACATCGCGACCTACGACCGCACCTGATCGCCGCGACTCAGAGCAGCATGGCGAGCTGGCGGCTCTGGGCGACGAGGTTGCCGGCCTCGTCCCACAGCTCGCAGTCCTCCTCGTGGAAGCCGTTGATGACGTGGCGGGTCGTCAGGCGGGTCGCGATCCAGCCCGGCTCGGGCCTGCGGTGCAGGTGGACCGTGAGCTGCACCGTCATCGACTGAGCTGCGCCGATCTCGAGCACCGGCGGGGCGTACGAGTCGCAGAGGAACGCCAGGGCCGGCAGGTCGATCTCGCGGCCACCGGCGAGGCGCTGCCACAGCTCGAACGTCGGATCGCCGCTTGGCTGGCCGAGGGCCCAGCCCGGTGCCGCGCCCAGCCGGTAGTCGACGCGGTCGAAGATCGTCGACGCCGGCATCGCGTCGGGGAAGTCCTTGGGGTTGATGCAGTCATCGGGGGCCGGCAGGTCCGGGGGAGTGCCGAGCTCGATCGAGCGCCCAGTGCGGGCGCCGAAGCTGGCCAGGAGCTGGGCGATGTGCCGGTCGCCCTCCCACAGCGCCGCCTCGCCGGTCTGCACCCGGCGGCCACGACGCAGCGTGGTCGTGCGCAGCTCGGCCGCGCCGGTCTCGGGCGACGCGAGGTAGGTGACGGCCCCGACCATGGCGTCGTCGGCGGCCATCTCGTCGCCGAGTCCCCGCAGCATCGCCGCCAGGATGTAGCCGCCGTTGGGCTTGCCGAGTGGCGTGTTCCAGCGGTCCGTCAAGGTCAGGTCGCGGATGCCGTCGCCCCGGGGCACGGACGAGGTGTCGATGTCGTAGATGTCGTCGTCCATGCAGTCATCCTGCCGGTCGCCGCCGACACCGGCTCAGGCGGTAGCCTCGTGGGTATGACGTCGCCGCTCGCCAACGAGGCTGCGCCCTTCGGGCGCGTGCTGACCGCCATGGTCACGCCGTTCACCCGCGAGGGTGAGCTCGACCTCGACGACGCGCAGAAGGTCGCGACCTACCTGGTCGACCAAGGCAGCGACGGACTCGTGGTCAGCGGTACGACCGGCGAGTCGCCGACGACCACCGTGGCTGAGGATGGTCAGCTGCTTGCGGCCGTGCTGGAGGCAGTGGGGGACAGGGCCACCGTCGTGGCCGGCGTGGGCACCAACGACACCCGCCACTCCGTCGAGCTGGCCGAGCAGGCCAAGAAGATCGGCGCACACGGGCTGCTGCTCGTGACGCCTTACTACAGCAAGCCCCCGCAGTCCGGCATCCTCTCGCACATCGAGGAGGTCGCACGAGCAGGTGACGACACCCCCGTCATGCTCTACGACATCCCGGGCCGCACCGGCGTCACGATCGCCAACGAGACCTACGCCAAGCTGGCCGACCACCCGCTCGTGATCGCGATGAAGGACGCCCTCGGCGACCTCAACCGCGGTGCCTGGCTGATGCACGAGACCGGCATCAAGATCTACTCCGGCGACGATCCGGTCAACCTCCCGTGGCTCGCCATGGGCGCCAGCGGCGTCGTGAGCGTCGTCTCGCACGCGGCCGCCGGAGCGTACGCCCGGATGGTCGCGGCGGTCGACGCCGGCGACCTGGCCACCGCACGATCCATCAACAACCAGCTGCTTCCCGCCGTCAAGGCGATGATGACCTACACGCAAGGTGCGATCACCTCCAAAGCTGCCCTGCAGCTCCTCGGGGTGCTCGAGCACCGCACGATGCGTTCACCTCTCCTCGAAGCCACCGACGAGGAAGTCGCGATCGTTCGCGACGGCCTCACGGCTTCGGGCCTTCTCTGAAAGCTTCATACATGAGCGAGCGCCAGCGAGCGAACAATGCAGGATTCATGCCGGTACCTCCGTACCGTGCCTTTTCAACGGAGGTTGCGGCATGAGCCACATGCACCTCGAGCTCGATCCGCCCCCCGCACTCCCCGAAGGCGCTCTGCGCGTCATTCCGCTCGGCGGGCTCGGTGAGATCGGCCGCAACATGACGGTCTTCGAGTACGGCGGCAAGCTTCTCGTCGTCGACTGCGGAGTCCTCTTCCCCGAGGAGCACCAGCCCGGCGTCGACCTGATCCTCCCCGACTTCGGGCCGATCCGCGACCGCTTGCAGGACATCGTCGGCATCGTGCTGACCCATGGCCACGAGGACCACATCGGCGGCGTGCCCTACCTGCTGCGCGAGCGCGACAACATCCCGGTCATCGGGTCGCAGCTGACGCTGGCGTTCCTCGAGCCCAAGCTCAAGGAGCACCGGCTCAAGGACGCGCCCAAGTACGTTGTGTCCGAGGGCGACGTGCAGACGTTCGGGCCGTTCGAGCTCGAGTTCGTCGCGGTCAACCACTCGATCCCCGATGCGCTCGCCGTCGCGGTCAAGACCCCTGCTGGCGTCGCGCTGCACACCGGCGACTTCAAGATGGACCAGCTGCCGCTCGACGGCCGCATCACCGACCTGCGGGCGTTCGCACGGCTCGGCGAGCAGGGCGTCGACCTGTTCCTCACCGACTCGACCAATGCCGAGGTGCCGGGGTTCACGACGTCGGAGCGCAACATCACGCCGGCGATCGACGCGGTCTTCGCGAGCAGCACACGTCGCATCATCGTCGCGTCGTTCGCCTCGCACATCCACCGAGTCCAGCAGGTCATCGATGCCGCGGCCAAGCACAACCGCAAGGTCGCCTACGTCGGCCGGTCGATGGTCCGCAACATGCAGATCGCGCGTGAGCTGGGCTACCTGCACGTGCCCGACGGCGTGGTCGTCGACAAGATCGACGCCGCACCGCCGCACGAGATGGTGCTGATGTCGACGGGTTCGCAGGGTGAGCCCATGGCGGCGCTGTCCCGCATGGCCAACAACAGCCACCAGCAGGTCAGCCTCGAGCCGGGCGACACGGTGCTGCTCGCCTCGTCGTTGATCCCCGGCAACGAGAACGCGATCTACCGCGTCATCGACGGACTCACCAAGCTCGGCGCCAACGTCGTCCACAAGGGCAACGCCCTGGTCCACGTCTCGGGTCACGCATCGGCTGGCGAGCTGCTCTACTGCTACAACATCGTCAAGCCCACCAACGTGCTCCCGGTCCACGGCGAGATTCGCCACCTGCACGCCAACGCCAAGCTCGCGACCGCCACGGGCGTGCCCAACGTGCTGCTGGCCGAGGACGGATTCGTCATCGACCTCGTCGACGGCCACGCCTCGATCACGGGCGCCGTCCAGTGTGGCTACGTCTACGTCGACGGCTCGTCGGTCGGCGACCTGACCGATTCTGAGCTCAAGGACCGGCGCGTGCTCGGCGAGGAGGGCTTCATCTCCGTCGTCGTGGTCGTCGACTCGACCAACGGCAAGATCGTCTCCGGCCCCGAGATCCACGCCCGCGGCATCGCCGAGGACGACTCGGCGTTCGACGAGATCCTGCCCAAGATCGTCTCGGCCCTCGAGGAGTCGATGGCCGAGGGCAACCACGACTCGCGCCAGCTCCAGCAGGTCGTACGCCGGGTCCTGGGCTCGTACGTCGGCCGCAAGCTGCGCCGTCGCCCGATGATCCTCCCGGTCGTCATCGAGGCCTAGTTCTCACACCACGGCCTCCGGGACTGTGCGCACAGTGTTACGTCGTTCTCATCGCGAGGTCTGCTGGTCTGAAACACGCGCTGCCTAGTTTCAGGGTTACCAGATCCGGCGAAGTGCCGGGTCCATGACCTCGGAGCGTTCCATGACCAGTGTCGTCAGCAGTCCTCCAGAACAACAGCCGACCCCACCGGCCTCTGCGCGTCGCACCGGCAGGTGGATCGACGACTGGGAGCCCGAGAACCCCGCGTTCTGGGAGTCCACCGGTCGTGCGGTCGCCAAGCGCAACCTGATCTGGTCGATCTTCGGTGAGCACCTCGGCTTCTCGGTCTGGCTGCTCTGGAGCGTCAGCGCCGCCCTGCTGACGCGCGCCGGCTTCGCGTTCACGCCGCAGCAGCTGTTCTGGCTCGTCGCCGTCCCCAACCTCGTGGGCTCCCTGCTCCGCCTGCCCTACACGTTCGCGGTGCCGAAGTTCGGTGGCCGCAACTGGGCCGTGTTCAGCGCCCTGATGCTGGTGCTGCCGACGCTGCTGTTCGCCTACTTCGTGCAGCGTCCCGACACCCCGTTCTGGGTGTTCATCGTGATCGCTGCGACGGCCGGCGTCGGCGGCGGCAACTTCGCCTCCTCGATGGCCAGCATCAACTTCTTCTACCCGACCCGGCTCAAGGGCACGGCGCTCGGCCTCAACGCCGCGGGCGGCAACCTGGGGGTCTCGGTCATCCAGTTCTTCCTGCCGATCATCGTCGGCGGTGCCGGCGCGTTCGGCCTGGTCAAGGCCAGCCAGAGCGGGCTCGTGCTGGAGCGCGCGGGCTATCTCTACGCAGCGCTGGCGGTCGTCGCGGCCCTCACGGCGTACTTCTTCATGAACAACCTCAGCGCGGCCTACTCCAAGCCCCGCGACCAGCTCGCCGTCGTGAAGTACAAGCACACCTGGGTCATGTCGTTCCTCTACGTCGGCACGTTCGGCTCGTTCATCGGCTACTCGGCCGCGATGCCGCTGCTGATCAAGATCAACTTCTTCCGCTCGCCGATCCCGACCGAGTCGATCGGCATCAACTTCGCCTACTACGCGTTCCTCGGTGCCCTCGTCGGCTCGGTCACCCGCCCCATCGGTGGCTGGCTGGCTGACAAGTACGGCGGCGCGCGGGTCACGTTTGCGACGTTCGTGGCGATGATCATCGGCACGCTGACGGTGTTCTACACGCTGACCCAGCTCAGGACCGTCCCGGTCGCCCCGCCGGAGAAGATCGCTGCCTGGACCAAGGACCCGTCCTCGTTCCCCGGCTTCTCGCCCGAGATCGTCTCCGCGGTCAACCACAACTCCGACATCTTCCCGTTCTTCCTCATCGCGTTCCTGTTCGTCTTTGCCGCGACCGGCATCGGCAACGGCTCGACGTACCGGATGATCCCGCTGATCTGGAAGAGCTACGCGCTCAAGGTCGGCGCGGACGGTACGCCCGAGCGTGCAGCCGCCGAGAAGAAGTCGACCAAGGAGGCCTCGGCGGTCATCGGCATCGCCGGAGCGGTGGGCGCCCTGGGCGGATTCCTCATCCCGATCACGTTCAGCTCGCCTTGGGTCGACGACCCGGTCGCAGCAGTCAAGAACGCGTTCATCGTCTTCGCGGTGTTCTACGTGATCTGCCTCGCGGTGACCTGGGCCTTCTACCTCCGACCCAAGTCCTTCATGACGAAAGTCGGCGTGTGACCGACACGCACTGCCCGTACTGCGCCCTGCAGTGCGCCCAGAAGCTCGGCGGCGATCCCATCGCCGCCGAGCCGCGGGCGTTTCCCACCAACGTCGGCGGCATGTGCCAGAAGGGCTGGACCAGCGCCGAGCTCCTGAGGGCACAGGACCGCATCACGACGCCGCTTCGCCGTACTCCAACGGGGTTTGAGCCCGTTGGATGGGACGAGGCACTCGACGACATCGCGGCGCGCGTCCACGCCATCCAGGAGACTGATGGCCCGGACGGTGTCGCGGTGTTCGGCGGCGGAGGACTGACCAACGAGAAGGCCTACCAGCTCGGCAAGTTCGCCCGGCTCGCCCTGCGCACGCGACTCATCGACTACAACGGCCGGTTCTGCATGTCCTCGGCCGCCGCGGCCGCCAACCGTACGCTCGGCGTCGACCGTGGGCTGCCGTTCCCGCTGACCGATCTCAACGACGCCCAGGTCGTCATGCTGTTCGGCAGCAACCTCGCCGACACGATGCCTCCGGCGGTCCAGCACCTCGGTGGAGTGCGCGAGCGCGGCGGGCTCATCGTCGTCGATCCGCGGCTCAGCGCGACCGCCAAGCTCACCGAGGACGGCGCCGGCGAGCACGTGCAGCTCGTGCCCGGCACCGATCTGGTGTTCCTCCTCGGACTGCTGCACATCGTCCACGCCGAGTCGCTCGTCGACGCCGACTACCTCGCCGCCCGCGTCGATGGTGTCGACGCCGTACGCCGCAGCGTCGCCGAGTGGTGGCCAGAGCGGGTCGCCGCCACGACCGGTGTCGCAGAGACGCAGCTGCGCCGTATCGCCCGTACGCTCGCCGATGCGAGCCCGCACCGTGGTGGCGCAGGGGCGTTCCTGCTCACCGGCCGGGGCTCCGAGCAGCACGTCGACGGCACGGACACGGTCACCGCCGTCATCAATCTCGCCCTGTCGCTCGGGCTCGTCGGCGCCGAACGCGGGGGATACGGCGCGATCACGGGCCAGGGCAACGGCCAGGGCGGCCGCGAGCACGGTCAGAAGTCCGATCAGCTCCCCGGCTACCGCATGATCGCCGATCCCGCCGCTCGCGAGCATGTCGCCGGCGTCTGGGGCGTCGACCCCGAGGTCATCCCCGGCCCCGGCGTCCCGGCGATCGAGCTGCTCATGAGCCTCGGCATGCCCGATGGTCCGCGGGCACTGTTCGTGCACGGCAGCAACGTGCTGGTCAGCGCCCCCGACGCCGACGCCATCCGCCGCCGCATCGAGTCGCTCGACCTCGTCGTGGTGTGCGACTTCATCCCGTCCGAGACCGCGATGCTGGCCGACTACATCCTCCCGGTGACCCAGTGGGCCGAGGAGGAAGGCACCATGACCGGCCTCGAGGGGCGGGTGCTGCGCCGCCGCAAGGCTGTCGAGGCGCCGTCGGGCGTACGTTCGGAGCTCGAGATCTTCTCGGCGCTCGCCGCGCGGCTCGACGCACCCGGCGTGTGGGCGACCGAGCCGCGCGAGGTGTACGACGAACTGCGGCGTGCCAGTGCGGGTGGCCGGGCCGACTACGCCGGCATCTCGTACGACCGGCTCGACGCTGGCGAAGCGCTCTACTGGCCGTGCCCGTCGGAGGACCACCCCGGCACGCCGCGGCTGTTCGCCGATTCGTTCCCCACGCCGAGCGGACGCGCGAAGATGATCGCCGTACGCCCGGTGGGTCCCGCCGACGCTCTGCGGTCCGAGGCGCCCGTGTGGCTCGTGACCGGCCGGGTGCTGCAGCATTACCAGTCCGGCGCGCAGACCCGCCGCGTCACGAAGCTCAACGAGTCGATGCCGCGGGCGTACGTCGAGATCCATCCGATGCTGGCCGACCGCATCGGCGTCGAGGGCATCGACGACATCCGGATCACGTCCAAGCGCGGGTCGATGGTCGCCCAGGCGCGCATCAGTCCTGACATCCGCCCGGACACGGTCTTCGTGCCGTTCCACTTCGCGGACGAGGGCATGGTCAACGCCGTCACCAACGCTGCGACGGATCCGGTGTCGGGCATGCCGGAGTTCAAGGTGTGCGCAGTTCAGATCAGGAGGGCAGAAGCATGAAGGTTGTGGTCATCGGTGCCGGAATGGTGGGCAACCGCTTCGTCGACGAGCTGGGGCGCATCGCTCCAGAGGTCGACGTCGACCTGCTCGGCGAGGAGTCGTACGAGCCCTACAACCGCGTCCTGCTGACCGAGCTGGTCGCCGGCCGCGTCGACCTCGCGGGCCTCGCGCTGCCGACGCCGGACGAGGGACGGGTCCGCGTACGTCCGGGAGTCGCCGCGCTCGAGATCGACCGCGAGCGTCAGTGCGTCGTGACGGCGCAGGGCGACTTCGAGTACGACCACCTCGTCCTGGCGACGGGCGCGCGGGGGAGGGTCATCCCGATCCCCGGTCTCCGCGACGGCCTGCCGCGCGGTGCCCACGTGTTGCGCAGCCTCGACGACGCGCGCGACATCTCCGCTGCCGCGCTCAACGTCGACACGGCCGTCGTCATCGGCGGCGGCCCGCTGGGCATCGAGCTCGCCTGCGGCCTGCAGCACCGTGGTGTCGCCGTGACGGTCATGTCGATCATGCCGACGATGCTCGACCGTGACCTCGACGCGTCGGTCGCGCAGGTCGCGGAAGACGCCGCCAAGGACCTCGGCATCGACTTCGTCGGCAACGCGCAGATCGCCTCCGTGGGGGTGACCGACGGCCGGGTCACGGCCGTACGCCTCGCAGACGGCACGTCGTACCCCGCCGGCCTGGTCGTCCTCGCCGCCGGCACCGCGCCCGAGACCAGCCTCGCCGGCGCCGCCGGCCTGGAGACCAACATCGGCATCGTCGTGGGTGATGACCTGCGCACGACGCAGGACCCGCACATCTCGGCGATCGGCGACTGCGCCGAGACGCCCAGCGGCGTCAGCGGACTCGTCGCCCCGGGCTGGGCGCAGGCGCGGGCCCTGGCTCGCAGCCTCGCGCACGACACCGAGCTCGAGCTGCCGCCGATCTCCGGCTCGGCGATGCGGCTCAAGGCCGTCGGCATGAGCGTCGTGACGATGGGCATCCGGGCGTCGACCGCGGCCGAGCGCGACCGGGTCGTGACGCTGTCCGATCCGCGCGAACGCCGCTACGTCGAGCTCGTCGCTCGCGGCGACACGCTCGTCGGCGTCACGTGCGTCGGCGCCCCTGACCTGGCTGCGCACCTCTCGACCCAGTTCGACCGCCCCGGCATGCTGCCGGTCGACCCGATGCACCTGCTGATGGGCAGCGGTTCGATGGGCGTGGTCGAGAGTGCGTCGCCGACCACGATGCCCGCCGCGACGACGGTGTGCCGCTGCAACGGCGTGACCAAGGGCGACCTGGTGCATGCCTGGGACGGTGGCGCCACGACCGTCGAGGCGCTGGCGAGCGCGACACTGGCGACGACCGGCTGCGGAGGCTGCAAGAAGCTCGTCTGCGGCATCGTCGACTGGCTCCAGGAGAGCGACCCGCCCGAGATCTCACAGGCCACTGACGCCACGCGTGAGACAACCGTTCCGTCGCGGTAACACGAAGACCCCAGTTGTGAAATCTGCGATTCCTACCGTGAAAGGCATGATGAACCAGAAGAAGAAGCTTGCCGTCGTCGGCGCCGGAATGGTCGCCCACCGCCTCGTCGAGGCGATGGTCGAGCGGGGTGCCGACGAAGCCTGGGACATCGAGGTCTTCGGTGACGAGACCCGCCCGCCCTATGACCGCGTTGCCCTGACCTCCTTCTTCTCCGACCGCGATCCCGAGGACCTGCTCCTCGGTGACGGCGAGCTCTGGAAGCGGCCCGGCGTACGCCTCTACCGCGGGTCGATCGTGAGCGGCATCGACCGCGAGGCGAAGCAGATCCACGCCCGCAACACGACGTTCGACTACGACCGGCTCGTGCTGGCCACCGGCTCGTACGCCACCGTGCCGCCGGTCGAGGGCTCGGACCTGCCCGGCTGCTTCGTCTATCGCACCGTCGACGACGTCGCCGAGCTCCGTGCCTGGGTGCTCGACCGCGAGGCTGTGCTCGGTCGCAAGGTCAAGGGTGCGGTCGTCGGCGGCGGCCTGCTCGGCCTCGAGGCCGCCGGTGCGCTCACCGCCCTCGGCGCCGACACGACGGTCGTCGAGTTCGCCGACTGGCTCATGCCGCTGCAGGTCGACCAGGCCGGCGGCGGTGCACTGCGCCGGATCATCGAGCAGCTCGGGGTCTCGGTGCGGACGTCCACCGCCACCTCCAAGCTGCGCGCCGGGCGTGACGGCAAGGTCAGCCGCATGCAGTTCGCCGACGGCGACAGGATCCCCGCCGACGTCGTGGTCTTCGCGACCGGCGTACGCCCCCGCGACGAGCTCGCGCGCGAAGCCGGCCTCGAGCTCGGCGAGCGCGGGGGAGTCATCGCCGACGAGGCGTGCCTGACCAGCGACGACTCGATCTTCGCGATCGGCGAGGTTGCGCACATCGCCGGGCGTGTGTGGGGCCTTGTCGGTCCCGGCTACTCGATGGCCGAGGTCGTCGCGGACCGCCTGCTGGGTGGCGACGCGACGTTCGAGGGCGCTGACCTGTCGACCAAGCTCAAGCTGCTGGGTGTCGACGTCGCGAGCTTCGGCGACGCGTTCGCCGCGACCAACGGTTCGCTCGAGGTCGTCTACGCCGACCCGACCGCGGGCGTCTACAAGAAGCTCGTCATGAGCGACGACGCCCAGACCCTGCTCGGCGGCATGCTGGTCGGCGATGCGAGCGCGTACACGAACCTGCGGCCCATGGTTGGCCGGGCGCTGGGCAGCGACCCGACGGCGTGGCTGCTGCCTGAGGGCATGGAGCCGCCGAGCGGCAGCTCGTTGCCCGACGAGGCCAACGTCTGCTCGTGCAACAACGTCACCGCGGGCACGATCCGCGGCGCCGTCACGGACCACCAGTGCACCGACATCGCGGCTGTGAAGCAGTGCACCAAGGCCGGCACGAGCTGTGGCTCGTGCGTCTCCTTGGTCAAGAAGCTCATGGAGACCCAGATGGCCGAGGAGGGCCTCGAGGTCAGCACGGCACTGTGCGAGCACTTCTCGGTGACCCGGGCGCAGCTGTTCGACATCGTCCGGGTCAGCGAGATCTCGACGTTCAGCGAGCTGATCGACAAGCACGGCACCGGCCGCGGCTGCGACATCTGCCGCCCGGTCGTCGCCTCGATCCTGGCGTCGCTCGGCAAGGGGCACGTGCTCGAGGGCGAGAACGCGACGCTGCAGGACACCAACGACCACGTCATGGCCAACCTGCAGAAGGACGGCACCTATTCAGTGGTCCCGCGCATCCCCGGCGGGGAGGTCACACCGGCCGGGCTGATCGCGATCGGTCAGGTCGCCTCCGACTTCGGGCTCTACACCAAGATCACGGGTGGCCAGCGCATCGACCTGTTCGGTGCCCGCATCGAGCAGCTCCCCGAGATCTGGCAGCGGCTCGTCGATGCCGGGTTCGAGTCGGGGCACGCCTATGGCAAGTCCCTGCGGACCGTGAAGTCGTGTGTCGGCCAGTCCTGGTGCCGCTACGGCGTGCAGGACTCGACGACCCTCGCGATCGACCTCGAGCTGCGCTATCGCGGCCTGCGGTCGCCGCACAAGCTCAAGCTCGCGGTGTCGGGCTGTGCCCGGGAGTGCGCCGAGGCGCGCGGCAAGGACGTCGGCATCGTCGCGACCGACAAGGGCTGGAACCTCTACGTCGGCGGCAACGGCGGCTTCACGCCCCGGCACGCGCAGCTGTTCGCGGAGGACCTCAGCACCGAAGAGCTCGTGCAGGCGATCGACCGCTTCCTGATGTACTACATCCGCACCGCCGACCGGCTGCAGCGCACCGCGCCGTGGCTCGAGGCGATCGAGGGCGGCATCGACGCCGTACGCGCTGTGGTGTTCGAGGACAGTCTCGGCATCGCCGCGGATCTCGATGCCGCGATGGCCGCGCACGTCGACACGTACGAGGACGAGTGGGCGGCAACTCTCGCGGACGAGAAGAAACTTCTTCGGTTCGCATCATTCGTTAACGCGCCTGAAACACCCGACCCGGATCTTGTATATGTCGAGGAACGCGGTCAGCGTCGACCCGCCGACGACGAGGAGCGTGCCGTGCTGATCGCGGGCGCCTCGATTCCGGTACGTGACGCGGAGGTGACGGTATGAGCGAGCGCCAGCGAGTGAACAATCTGGCTGTCATACCGGCGCCTTCGTATCGTGGGTCTTCTTCGGAGGTGACGGTATGAGCGAGCGCCAGCGAGTGAACAATCTGGCTGTCATACCGGCGCCTTCGTATCGTGGGTCTTCTTCGGAGGTGACGGTATGACCGCATGGGAGCGGGTGTGCGAGCTCGATGCGCTGGTGCCGGACCGTGGGGCCGCGGCGCTCATCGGCGGCCACCAGGTGGCGCTGTTCCGCCTGAGCGACACAGGTGAGGTCCACGCGGTCGACCACCTCGACCCGTTCAGCCAGGCCAACGTCATGGCTCGTGGCCTGGTCGGCAGCCGCAAGGGTGTGCCGACGGTCGCCTCACCGATGCACAAGCAGTCGTTCGACCTCCGCACGGGCAAGTGCCTCGACGATCCCGAGGTCTCGCTCCAGGTCTGGCCTGCGCGCGTGACGGATGGCTGGGTCGAGATCCAGGTCGACGCCCGGAGCAGCGCGGCGTGACCGCACTCGGGCCGGTGCTCGCCGGTACCCAGATCTTGGTGACCGCTCAGCGCCGCGCCGCCGACCTCTCGCTGGCCCTCGGCCGCCGCGGTGCTGACGTCACGATCGCGGCATCCCTCGGCGTCGAGTCGCACATCGACGAGGACACCCTGCTCGCCCAGACCCGTCAGATGATCGCGACCGGCACCGACATCGTCGTCGTGACGACCGGCATCGGCTTCCGCGGCTGGCTCGACACGGCCGAGGCCGCCGGAATGGGGCACGAGCTCATCGAGGCACTGGAGTCCGTACGCCTCATCGCCCGCGGGCCCAAGGCGCGCGGCGCGTTGCAGGCCGCCGGGTTGGTGCCCGACTGGGTGGCCGAGTCGGAGACATCGGCGGAGATCGCCGAGTTCCTGGCCACCGAGGGCGTCAAGGGGCTGTCGATCGCGGTGCAGCACCACGGTGCCGGCGACGACGGCCTCGAGCAGCGGCTGCGCGCGGCCGGCGGCCGGCCGTTCGGCCTCGTCGTCTACCGCTGGGGCGCACCGCCGGATCCTTCTGCTGTCGAACGCTCCGTGCGCGACGCCGCCGCCGGGTCGTACGACTCGGTCGTCTTCACGTCTGCTCCCGGAGCCGCCGCGTGGCTCGCTGCTGTCAACGACGCGGGCGTCGACGACGAGCTGCTGCGTCTCGAGAAGGACCGTCGCCTCGTGCTCGCAGCCGTCGGCCCCGTCACCGCCGATCCGCTGCGCGCAGCCGGCTTCGACCCGCTCCTGCCCGACCGGGCCAGGCTCGGCGCGCTCGTACGGTCGCTCGTGATGTACCTCGGCGACGCGTCCGAGAACGTGGCGACCCCCGCGGGCCTGCTCCGCGTACGTGCGACAGCCGCGACCCTCAACCACGAGGTCCTCCCGGTCTCGCCCAGCGGCCTCGCGATCCTGCGGGCGCTCGCCAGCGAGCCGGGTTCGGTGCGGTCGCGTGAAGAGCTGCTCGCGGTGCTGCCGGGTGACTCCGGCGACCCGCACTCGGCCGAGGTCGCCGTCGCGCGCCTGCGTGAAGCCATCGGACAGCCCATCGTCCAGACCGTCGTCAAGCGCGGCTATCGCCTCGCGATCGCCGAGCCGACGCCATGACGATCACGCTCGTCGCGACGAGCCACGGCACCGACGTACCCGCGGCCCGCACCTCGATCACCGCGCTCGTCGATGCGGTCCGTGAGCTGTCGCCGCACCTGGACGTACGCGAAGCCTTCGTCGACGTGCAGGACCCGCCGGTGGCCCGCGTCGTGGACGACGTCGACGGTCTCGCCGTGGTCGTGCCGTTGCTCCTGGCACCTGGATTCCACGTCCACGTCGACATCCAGCAGGCCGTCGACAGGCCTTATGCCGTCGCCTCGAGCACGCTCGGTCCCGATCCGCGGCTGACCGGCGTGATGCTCGGGCGCCTCGCCGAAGCGGGCGTGACGAAGAACGACATCGTCGTGCTGGGTGCCGCCGGATCGACCGATGCACGGGCGCGTCAGAGCGTCGACGCGGCCGCCCGTATGCTCGGCGCCGCGTGGGGCTCGCCGGTGCCCGTTGGCTACGTCGGAGGCACTGGTACGCCGATCGACGAGATCGTGCGCGACGTGTCGGGCGCTGGTCGCCGCGTCGTCGTGGCGAGCTACCTCATGGCGCCCGGGTTCTTCTACGACAAGCTGCTCGCGTGCGGCGCCGAGGTCGTGACCCGCCCGCTGCTCGACGGGCTCGACGTGGACCCCGACATGGTCTCATTGGTGCTCGACAGGTTCGCCGAGGCTGTGGGAGTGCTCGACTGGGCATCCGCGTCGTCCCCCAGCCGTGTGTGAGACCAGATGTAACCAAACCTCGCCCCCGCGTTAACCGTTGCGAAACAGGTGCGCCAGAGAGTGGAGGTGCTGGTGGGGGAACCCTCGTTGACGATCGTGAGGTGTGAAGGCATGAAGCGCTTTGACACCTCGGGGTCGCTCGGAGGCAGCCCCCAGGCCGCAGATTCGGGAGCCTCCGCCGTTCACGCAACGGCGGAGGCGCACCGACTCCGGTCGCCAACCGCGGACATCTCGGGCTCCTCGGTCGGCCTGCACAGGTGCCAGCCGTGAACCGCACGCTGATCCTGTGCGCTCACGGTGCGGAAAGCTCGCGCGGACGCGGGGCCCTGGCCGGCCTCGTGAACGCCGTGCGACGTGAGGCGCAGGACCTCGACGTCGTCGACGCGTTCGTCGACGTGCAGCAGCCGACGATCGCGGAGATCGTCGCAGAGACCTCAGGTCCCCGCGCGATCGTGCCGCTCATGCTGTCGTACGACAAGCCGGTCAGCGTCGACATCGTCCAGGCCTCCCACCTCGATCCGGCCGTGACGGTGACCCCGCCGCTCGGACCTGACTGGGTGCTGGCGGAGGTCGGCGTCCGCCGGTTGTTCGAGGCCGGAGCTCGCTCGCACGACACGATCGTGCTCGCCGCCGACACCACGACTGACGACCGGGCCATCGCCGACATCGGCAAGGCCGCCCGGCTGCTCAGCGCGGTGTGGGGCGGGCGCGTGCATGTCGGGACGCTCGGGGGCCCCGACACGCCACTCGCCGACGCCGTGGACGTCGCACGGGCGTACGGCCAGCGCGTCGTGGTGTCGACCTACTTGCTGACCCCCGGCGACGTGCACGACCACATCGCCGCCGCAGGCGCTGACGTCGTCACCGAGCCGCTGCTCGACGGCGGTCCGCCGGATGCGCGCATCGTGAGTCTGGTGCTGGCACGGGCTCGTTCTCGCGGAGCGTGGATGCCCACGGGCGGAGATCCCGGCCCACGACTGGCGCATCAGTAGTCCCACGCATCACACGCGAGCCTGCACCGAAACCTTCGACCTGTGCTTTAACCTTTGTCCATGGCGACCCGAACGTCTTCCCCGCCGCGCAAGCGGCCGTCCGGCAGCCAGGCCCGCAAGAAGACCGCAACGAAGCGCAAGCCGCAGGCACGCAAGCCTGCAGCCCGCCGACCCGCGGCTCGCACGGGACCTGGTCCGATTGCTGCTGTCTTCAACGCGCTCCTGCGCGCCTCGACGGCCATGTGGCTCGGCCTCGCCGGGCTGGTCGGCGCGATCGCGCGCAGCATCGGTCACAGCGCCAAGGACCTCGATCCGGAGCAGCGCCGTGACGGCGTCGGCTTCGGCATCCTCGGTCTAGCGGTCGTCGTCGCCGGCTCCGTGTGGTCCGACATGCCCGGCACGATCGGCAGTGCCGTTCGCGATGTCACCGCCGGTGCGGTCGGCGTGCTGGCGTGGGCCGTCCCGATCCTGCTCGTCGTCGTCGCGTGGCGCACCCTGCGCCACCCCGATCGCAACGGCCCCGCAGGTCGTCAGGTCATCGGCTGGGCCGCCATCAGCGGCGGCATCCTGGGTCTCGTGCACATCTCGCACGACGTGCCGCGTCCCGGCGACCCCGATCCCGACGCGATGCGCGAAGCCGGGGGAGCCATCGGCTTCCTGTTCTCCGCGATCCCGATGGACCTGCTCAAGAGCGCCTACGTCGTGTCGCCGATCCTGGTCCTCGTCGTGATCTTCGGTCTGCTGGTCGTCACCAACACCCCCGTCTACGCCGTACCTGCGCGTCTGCGCGAGGTCCGCGACAAGGCTCTCGGACGCAGCAAGGACGAGACCCCGGCCGAGGAGCCCAAGAAGCGCAAGCA
The DNA here is from genome assembly GCF_004134905.2 of Aeromicrobium ginsengisoli. Taxonomy (GTDB): domain Bacteria; phylum Actinomycetota; class Actinomycetes; order Propionibacteriales; family Nocardioidaceae; genus Aeromicrobium; species Aeromicrobium ginsengisoli. Next base: position 1,158,093 of record NZ_SDPQ02000002.1, read on the forward strand.
CCCCCGCACGGCCGTCGTCAGCGACGACGAGCCCTACGAGAACCCGCTGGTCGACGGCCCCGACGAGGACCGTCAGGTGCCCGCCCGCGTGTTCGACGAGGTGGACGACGACACGGGTCCGGTCGAGCGACCGCCGATCGAGCCGATCCCGGCACGCGCCGAGCAGCTCGCGCTGTCCGGCGACGTCGTCTACTCGTTGCCCGACAGCACGATGCTGCGCGAGGGCTCGCCGCACAAGGCGCGCTCCAAGGCGTCCGACGAGGTCGTCGAGCGACTCACCGAGGTGCTCGAGCAGTTCCAGATCGACGCGACCGTCACGGGCTACACGCGTGGCCCGACGGTGACCCGTTACGAGGTCGAGCTCGGCCCCGCGGTCAAGGTCGAGAAGGTCACGGCGCTGTCCAAGAACATCTCCTACGCCGTGGCGTCCAACGAGGTCCGCATCCTGTCGCCGATCCCGGGCAAGTCGGCGATCGGCGTCGAGATCCCCAACGTCGACAAGGAGATGGTGTCGCTCGGCGACGTCCTCCGTTCGGCCAAGGCACGCAGCGACCACCACCCGATGGTCATCGGGCTCGGCAAGGACGTCGAGGGCGGATACGTCGTGGCCAACCTCGCGAAGATGCCGCACCTCCTGGTCGCCGGCGCCACCGGCTCGGGCAAGTCGTCGTTCGTCAACTCGATGATCGCCTCGATCCTCATGCGTTCGACGCCTGAAGAGGTCCGCATGATCATGGTCGACCCCAAGCGGGTCGAGCTCACGGCCTACGAGGGCGTGCCGCACCTCATCACGCCGATCATCACGAGCCCCAAGAAGGCTGCCGAGGCGCTCCAGTGGGTCGTCCGCGAGATGGACATGCGCTACGACGACCTGGCCAACTTCGGCTTCCGGCACATCGACGACTTCAACAAGGCCGTCCGGGCCGGCAAGGTACGCCTGCCGGCCGGCAGCGAGCGCGTGCTGGCGCCCTATCCGTACCTGCTGGTCGTGGTGGACGAGCTCGCCGACCTCATGATGGTTGCTCCGCGAGACGTCGAGGACTCGATCGTCCGCATCACCCAGCTCGCCCGCGCCGCCGGCATCCACCTGGTGCTGGCCACCCAGCGCCCGTCCGTCGATGTCGTGACGGGCCTGATCAAGGCCAACGTGCCGAGCCGGCTGGCGTTCGCCACGTCCTCGGTCACCGACAGCCGCGTCATCCTCGACCAGCCCGGAGCCGAGAAGCTCGTGGGCCAGGGCGATGGCCTGTTCCTGCCCATGGGCGCCAACAAGTCGATGCGCATGCAGGGTGCCTGGATCACCGAGGCCGAGATCCACACGATCGTCGAGCACTGCAAGACGCAGCTGCAGCCGATCTACCGTGAGGACGTCACGGCGCCTCAGGCGGCCAAGCGCGAGCTCGACGACGACATCGGCGACGACCTCGACCTCGTGCTCCAGGCGATCGAGCTGTGCGTCACGACGCAGTTCGGCTCGACCTCGATGCTGCAACGCAAGCTCCGGGTGGGCTTTGCCAAGGCCGGTCGCCTGATGGACATCCTCGAGAGCCGAGGCATCGTCGGTCCCAGCGAGGGTTCCAAGGCGCGCGACGTGCTGGTCAAGGCCGACGACCTCGAGCAGGTCCTCGCCAGCATCCGAAACGGCTGAGCCATGCCCGAACCCTTCGAGATCCACCGGCGTACCAGCCTCTACCTCGTGCTCGCGGCGGCCTGCTTCGCGGTGGCGGCCGGCTACGGCTGGCGGGCGTACGACCACGAGGAGCCGCTGCTGTGGGCCCTCACGGCCGTGTTCGCCGTGCTGGGGCTGATCCACCTGCGTGGCCTGCGCGACGCGCGTACGCCGCTGTTCGTCGCCGACGACCACGGCGTGCGCATGCGGGCCCGCGAGGGCTGGGTCGGCCTCCTCTGGAGCGAGATGGGGGAGATCCGCATCGAGCGGCGCATCGGCGTCCGCTACGACCCGCGGGTCAAGGTCGTCAGTCGCGACGGCACCAAGTTCTACACCTCGCCGCTCGGGCTTGCGACGAACGTCTCACCCGGCGAGGCCGAGGTCCAGTTGGCGCGACGCCGCTCGGCTGCCGCATACTGAGGCTTTGGTTCAAGCCACCGAGAGGGACTCATGGCAGCGGCGCAAGAGCCGAGCAACCTGAACATCGCGAACGCACTGACGGTGCTCCGCATCCTCGGCGTCCCGGTCTTCGGCTGGCTGCTGCTGAAGGACGGCGGCGAGTCGGTCGACTACCGCATCGCTGCATGGGTCACGTTCGGGCTGCTCATGGTCACCGACAAGATCGACGGCGACCTGGCCCGCAAGCACAACCTCATCACCAACTTCGGCAAGCTGGCCGATCCGATCGCCGACAAGGCACTGACCGGCATGGCATTCGTCGGCATCTCGATCATCCACCCGATCTTCTGGCCCGTCGCGATCATCATCCTGGTGCGCGAGTGGGGCATCACGCTGATGCGCTTCGTCGTCAAGAAGCACGGCGTCATGCCGGCCGGTCAGGGCGGCAAGATCAAGACCGTCCTGCAGGCCGCGGCGATCGGCGGCTACCTGTTGCCGTTCGACCTCTGGAACAACGCGCCGAGCGACTGGAAGGACACCCCGAGCGACATCATGATCTGGGTGACCAACGTCGTCATGGCGGCGGCACTCGCGATCACCCTGACCACGGCCGTCCAGTACGTACGCGATGCCCGGACGTTGCGGCGCGAGTCCAAGGCCGCGGCGGGTCAGTGACGCTGGCGGCCGACGTCGTCGACGCGTTGAGGTCGGCGCAGGCAACGGTCGCGACGGCGGAGTCGCTCACGGGCGGCCTGCTCTGTGCGACGCTCGTCAGCGTCAGTGGCGCCTCAGACGTCGTACGTGGCGGTGTCGTGGCGTACGCACCCGAGCTCAAGACCGAGCTCCTCGGCGTCGATGCCGGCGTGATCGCCGAGCACGGCACGGTGACGTCGGACGTGGCGCTCCAGATGGCGATCGGCGCCCGCGAACGTCTCGGTGCGACCTACGGGCTGTCGACCACCGGCGTCGCGGGCCCCGGACCTGCTGAGGGCAAACCGGCCGGCACCGTACACATCGGCATCGCCGGACCCGACGGTGCCCTGACGAGGCAGCTCGAACTCGCGGGGGACCGCGACACGATCCGGCGAGACACGGTCGATACCCTGTTGTCATGGCTGGTCGCTAGGCTGGGGGAAGAATCTCGATCCGATCGGGGTTGAAGCACATATGGCACGCCAGGACGGAGGGACCCGATGACCGCGATGCGTCAGCTCGTCGGTGAGGTGCTCCGCGCGCGCCGCATGTCCCAGGGCCTCACGCTGCGTGACGTCTCGGGCAAGGCCCGGGTCAGTCTCGGCTACATCTCCGAGGTCGAGCGCGGCCAGAAGGAAGCCAGCTCCGAGCTGCTCGCAGCCCTCGCCGCCGCCCTCGAGGTGCCGCTGTCCAAGGTGCTGCTCGACGTCAGCTCGCTCCTCGAAGTCGAGGAGGCCGCCGAGGCCCAGATCGCGAGCATCTCGTCGATCGCCTCAACCGATTCCTTGGGTGACGTCTCCGCGTCGGCTGCTTGACCTTTGAAGCACAGCGAGTTCTGGCTCCGGATGGAGCAGCAGTTCGGTCATGGCTATGCCCGGGTGTGGGCCGACAGCCACGTGATGGCTGAGCTCGACGGACGCACCGCGAGCGAGGCCCTCGACCAGGGCGAGAGCCCCAAGACCGTGTGGCGCGCGGTCCACGCGAACCTCCAGCTGCCCGCCTCAGAGCGCTGATCCTCGGCGGGACACCGCCTATTTTGTCATTTCAGACAACAAATTTGGGAACGCTCCCAAAATTCCATTGACTTCGCCCTGTGACCTACCTCATACTCCCATGGAAGCGCTCCCACCGAGGGAGCCGGAGGAAGGTACGACGTGAATCGCACACAGCGCATCGCCGCCGCCGCGGCCTCAGCCCTCGTGGTGGGCGTGCTCGCCGCCGGCTGCGGAGGATCCGGATCCGACAGCGAAGGCTCGGGCGGGAAGGACGTGACCCTGCGGGTCAACCTGTTCGGTCAGTTCGGCTACAAGGACCTGTACAAGCAGTTCGAAGCCGACCACCCGGGCGTCAAGATCGTGGAGACCGCCGAAGGCGACCTCGGCAAGTACAACACCAAGCTCAGCCAGCAGATCGCGGCCAACGCATCGGCCGGCGACGTCGTCGCGATCGAGGAGGGCCAGACGGTCAACTTCCTGCAGATCCCCGACAAGTTCGTCAACCTCCAGGACCACGGCTACAACGAGATCAAGGACCAGTACCTGCCCTATGTCGCCAACGCCGCGACGACGGCTGACGGCAAGACGACGATCGGTCTCGGCACGGATGTCGGCGGACTCGCGATGTGCTACCGGCGCGACCTGTTCGAGAAGGCCGGACTGCCGACCGACCGCGACGAGGTCGCCAAGCTGTGGCCGACGTGGGACGACTTCATCGCCACCGGCGAGAAGTTCCAGGCCGGGATCAAGAACGACAAGATCCACTTCATCGACGCGGCCACCAACGTCTACAACTCGATCCTGATGCAGGGTGGCGACGAGACGTACTTCGACCGCGACAACAAGCTGGTCGTCGAGTCCAACCCGGCCGTCAAGAACGCGTGGGACCTGGCCAACACGATGATCGACGACAAGCTGACGGCCAAGCTCGCAGCGTTCTCTGATGAGTGGAACGCCGGCTTCAAGAACGGCTCGTTCGCGACCATCGCCTGCCCGGCCTGGATGACCGGCTACATCAAGGGTCAGGCCGGCGACAGCTTCGCCGGCAAGTGGGACATCGCGACGGTGCCCGGCGGCGGTGGCAACTGGGGTGGATCCTGGCTGGCTGTGCCCAAGACCAGCAAGCACCAGAAGGAAGCCATCGAGCTGATCAAGTTCCTGTCGAGCGAGAAGGGCCAGATGGGTGCCTTCAAGAGCGAGGGTCGACTGCCGTCCCTGCCGGCCCTGTACGACACGCCGGAGCTCAAGGACGCCAAGAACGCCTACTTCAACGATGCTCCGATCGGCCAGCTGTTCGTGGCCGGTGCGAAGAACCTGAAGCCGGTCTACCTCGGCGCCAAGAACGTCCCGGTGCGTGACGCGTTCGAGAACGTCCTCCGCGCTGTGGAGAGCGGCGATCGTTCGCAGTCGGACGGATGGGAAGCAGCGGTCAAGGCCGCCGAGAAGGCAGCCAAGTAGGCTCCGGCCGGCGCCTCACCCACGGGCGAGGCGCCGGCTGAGCACCGCCATCCGTACGACCCATGTCTCCGGTGCTTGCGCCTGTCCTCCAGCGGGCGCAGGCACCGGACCACCAGGAGAGCTCACTTGAGGATTCGCGATCGGTTCGCCAAGACCGAGGCCCGCGTCGCCCCGTACGCATTCGTGTCACCGTTCTTCATCATCTTCGCAATCTTCGGGTTGTTCCCGCTGATCTACACCGCCTGGGTCTCCCTGCACGACTGGAGCCTCCTGGCCGGCGACCAGGGATTCGTCGGCCTCGACAACTACCGCGAGCTGATGCACGACGCGGACTTCTGGCGTGCGCTGACCAACACCGTCGGCATCTTCTTGATGGCCACGATTCCCCAGCTGATCCTCGCCACCGTGCTGGCCCAGGTGCTCAACAGCAGGCTGCGCGGCCGTACGTTCTGGCGCATGGGAGTGCTGCTCCCCAACGTGACCTCTGTGGCGGCGGTCGGCATCATCTTCGGCCTGATCTTCGCCCGTGACTACGGCATCGTGAACTGGGCCCTCGGCCACGTCGGCCTCGACAACCCGATCGACTGGCAGGGCCACCGCTGGTCGTCCTGGCTCGCGATCTCGGTCATGGTCGACTGGCGCTGGACCGGCTACAACGCCTTGATCCTGCTGGCGTCGTTGCAGTCCGTGCCCAAGGAGCTCTACGAGGCCGCCCGCATCGACGGCGCCTCGGCATGGCGCCAGTTCTGGTCGATCACGGTGCCGATGCTCCGGCCGACCATCATCTTCGTCACGATCGTCGCCACGATCGGCGGCATCCAGCTGTTCACCGAGCCGCTCCTGTTCGGCTCGGGGGTCAACGCGATCGCCGGTGGCACGACCGGCCAGTTCCAGACCGTCGCGATGTATCTCGTGCAGCAGGCCTTCACGGGCCAGCGCTTCGGGTACGCGTCGACAGTCGCGTGGGTCTTGTTCCTGCTCATCGCGGTCTTCGCGGCCATCAACGTGGTGCTCCTGCGCCGGATCAAGTCGGTGAACTGATGAAGACCAAGAACCCGCTGCTCTACGTGGGCCTGATTGCCACGTTGATCTTCTCGGCCGGCCCCCTCTACTTCATGCTCGTCATGGCGTCGCGGGCCAACGACGAGATCGTCTCGCTCCCGCCGCCGTTGTGGCTCGGCGGCAACCTGTTCTCCAACATCGACCGGGTGTTCGCCAACGAGGACGTCCTGTTCGGCCAGGCGCTGCTCAACAGCCTGCTCGTCGCCACAGTCGCCACCGTGTGTGTCGTCGTGACCTCGTCCCTGGCCGGCTTCGCGTTCGCCAAGCTCAAGTTCCGCGGCCGCAACGCGATGCTGCTGTTCGTCATCGGCACGATGATGGTCCCGGTGCAGCTGGGCCTCATCCCGCTCTACATGCTGATGACGAAGCTCGGTCTCAACGGCGGTCTCGAGTCGGTGACCCTGCCGTTCATCGTCGCCGGCTTCGGCGTCTTCATGATGCGACAGTTCGCCGAGCAGGCGATCCCCGACGAGATGATCGAGGCGGCCCGTGTTGACGGCGCGTCGACGTTCCGCATCTTCTTCAGCATCGTGTTCCCGGCCCTCAGGCCCGCCGCTGCCGTGCTCGGTCTCCTGACCTTCATGGAGCGCTGGAACGACTTCCTGTGGCCGTTCCTCACGCTCGACGCCGAGCACCCCACGGTGCAGGTGGCGCTCTCGCGCCTGTCGAGCGGCTACTACTCCGACCAGTCGCTCATCATGGCCGGCACCCTCGTGGGCACCCTGCCGCTGGTCGTGGTCTTCATCGTGTTCGGTCGCCAGATCATCGGCGGCATCATGGAAGGTGGACTCAAGGCATGACTCTCGACCTCTCGGCATTCCCCGCCGACTTCCTCTGGGGCGCGGCGACGTCGTCCTACCAGATCGAGGGCGCCGTCGACGAGGACGGCCGCACGCCGTCCATCTGGGACACGTTCGCGGCGACGCCCGGCCGGGTCGACAAGGGCGACACCGGTGCGGTCGCGGTCGACCACTACCACCGCTACCCGGAGGACATCGAGCTGATGTCGGACCTCGGTCTCAACGCGTACCGGTTCTCGGTGGCGTGGCCGCGGGTCCAGCCGGACGGGCTCGGCACGGGCAACGCGCCGGGCATCGCGTTCTACGACCGGCTGGTCGACGGGCTCCTCGCGAAGGGCATCACGCCGTGGACGACGCTGTATCACTGGGACCTGCCCGAGGCTCTGGAGCAGGCCGGCGGCTGGCCCGTACGCGACACCGCCGAGCGGTTCGCCGACTACACCGCGATCATCGCCGAGGCTCTCGGCGACCGGGTCAAGCACTGGATCACGCTCAACGAGCCCTGGTGTGCGGCGTTCCTGGGCTACGCCAGCGGCATCCACGCCCCCGGACGTACGAACCCGGCTGACGCGGTCGCGGCATCGCACCACCTGATGCTCGGTCACGGGCTCGCGGTGCAGCGCCTGCGCGAGATCGTGCCGGACGCCGAGGTCGGCTGCACCGTCAACCTCTACCCAGTCACGCCGCTCGACGACTCGGGTCGTCACGATGACGCCGTGCGACGCATCGACGGGCTGATGAACCGCTGGTTCCTCGACCCGTTGCTCAAGGGCAGCTACCCCAAGGACGTGCTGCACGACATGTCGGCCGTCACCGATGCCGCATTCATCCTCGACGGCGACACCGAGGTCATTGCGCAGCCGCTCGACTTCCTCGGCGTCAACTACTACACGCGGCACGTCGTCGGCGCCGGCCTGTGGCCCGGCAGCTCGGATGTGAGGTTCCACCTCAACAACGGTCTCGAGACCACTGACACCGGCTGGGACATCGACCCACAAGGGCTGGTCGACATCCTGAGCCAGGTGCAGCGCGACTACCCGGCGATCCCGATCTACCTCACCGAGAACGGTGCGGCGTTCGACGACGTGGCGGTCGACGGGGTGGTGCACGACGACAACCGGATCGAGTTCCTCGAGTCGCACCTCACGTCGCTCGCCACGCTGCGCCAACAGGGCGTCGACATCCGCGGCTACTTCGCCTGGTCGCTGCTCGACAACTACGAGTGGTCCGAGGGCTACGCCAAGCGGTTCGGCATCGTGCACGTCGACTACGAGACGCAGAAACGTACGCCGAAGGACAGCGCTCATTGGTACGCCGACGTCATCAAGCGCCACCGAACAGCGACAATGGCGACATGAGCCTCGACAGCGAGGGCGGACAGCCGACCCTCGAGCAGGTCGCGGCCCGGGCGGGGGTGGGTCGCGGCACGGCTTCGCGCGTCATCAACGGGTCGCCGCAGGTCAGCGCTCGCACCCGTGAAGTCGTGATGAAGGCCGTCGAGGAGCTCGGCTACGTCCCCAACCAGGCGGCGCGCACGCTCGTCACCCGGCGCACGGGCACGGTCGCGCTCGTCATCGCGGAGTCCGAGGAGCGCATCTTCGGCGAGCCGTTCTTCGCCGGCGTCGTCCGGGGGATCTCGGCGGCGCTCAACGACGCGTCGCGGCAGCTCGTGCTGTCGTTGGTGCACACCAACGACCAGGCGCAGCGGCTCGGCAGCTATCTCACCCGCCAGCACGTCGACGGAGTCCTGCTGCTGTCGCTGCACGACGACGAGGCGTTCCCCGTCGACCTCGACGCGCGGCGGCTGCCGGTCGTGCTGGGTGGCCGGTCGGCGCACTGGGCCGGCTCTTTCGTCGACGTGGACAACGTCGACGGCGGGCGCCAGGCCGTGAACCACCTGATCAAGAGCGGCAGACGTACGATCGCCACGATCTCGGGTCCGCGCGCCATGGCGTCGGGCCGCGACCGCCTCGAAGGCTACGCAGCGGCGCTCCGCGACGCTGGGCTGCCGTACGACGAGGAGCTCGTCGTCGAGGGCAGCTTCAGCGAGCTGAGCGGCCGGACCGGCATGGAGGAGCTGCTGGCGCGTCGGCCGGACATCGACGGCGTCTTCGCAGCCAGCGACCTGATGGCGATGGGTGCGATGCGTGCTCTGCGCGCGCACGACCGACGGGTGCCCGAGGACGTCGGGGTGATCGGGTTCGACGGCACCAAGGCGTCGGAGACGACCGAGCCACCGCTGTCGACGGTTCGTCAGCCGCTGGTCGAGCTGGGCCGGGGGATGGCCGAGATGCTGCTGCGGCACATCGAGGCGGCCGATCAGACGGTCGAGACCGAGATCCTGCCGATCGAGCTGATCGTCCGCGAGAGCACGGTCGTGGGGCTTCCGCCAACCGTCCCCGAGGAATGCTGCTCGTAGGGATTCGTTCGGCCGACTCCGCTCCCTGGTGCGCCTCTCCTGTAGCTAGGGAGGTCGGCGTGTCGCTACCGATGATCGAACAGACGTTCGGGTAATCTCGTGCACAGGTTGGACGTTCGAAGGACGACATCCACAGGCGGGTCGACGAGGCCCACATATGTCTGAGGGTCCTTCTAGCGTCGTCGATAGCCCGCCGCCCACGAACAGAAACGGAAAGCCCACCATGGCCCAGCCCAACAGCTCCCTCGCCACCGACAAGGACAAGGACAAGTCCCTCGAGAACGCGATGGCCCAGATCGACCGCGCCCACGGCAAGGGTGCCGTCATGCGACTGGGCGACCAGGCCCGCGCACCGATCGAGGTCATCCCGACCGGCGCCACGACGCTCGACATCGCGCTCGGCATCGGCGGCCTCCCGCGCGGCCGTGTGGTCGAGATCTACGGTCCGGAGTCCTCGGGCAAGACGACGGTCGCCCTGCACGCGGTGGCCAACGCCCAGAAGGCCGGCGGGGTCGCGGCCTTCATCGACGCCGAGCACGCGCTCGACCCGGAGTACGCCAAGCGGCTCGGTGTCGACACCGACGCATTGCTGATCTCCCAGCCCGACAGCGGTGAGCAGGCGCTCGAGATCGCCGACATGCTGATCCGCTCCGGTGCGCTCGACATCATCGTGATCGACTCGGTGGCCGCACTCGTGCCCCGCGCCGAGATCGACGGCGAGATGGGCGACAGTCACGTCGGTCTGCAGGCTCGTCTGATGAGCCAGGCGCTCCGCAAGATGACTGGTGCCATCAACGGCTCGGGCACGACCGCGATCTTCATCAACCAGCTCCGCGAGAAGATCGGCGTCATGTTCGGCTCGCCCGAGACCACGACGGGCGGCAAGGCGCTCAAGTTCTACGCCTCGGTCCGCCTCGACGTGCGACGCATCGAGACGCTCAAGGACGGCACCGACATGGTCGGCAACCGCACCCGCATCAAGGTCGTCAAGAACAAGCTCGCCCCGCCGTTCAAGCAGGCCGAGTTCGACATCATGTATGGCACGGGCATCAGCCGTGAGGGCAGCCTGATCGACGTCGGCGTGGAGGCCGGGTTCGTCCGCAAGGCCGGCGCCTGGTTCACCTACGAGGGCGATCAGCTGGGTCAGGGCAAGGAGAAGGCGCGCCAGTTCCTGCGCGACAACCCCGACCTGGCCGAGGAGCTCGAGAAGCGGATCATGGAGCATCACGGCATCGGCGCACAGGCCGACAAGCCCGCGCTCGAGGTCGTCGAGGAACCCCCGACCGACATCGAGTTCTGACCCATGCCGCGCACACCGGTCGAGGAGATGACTCCGGAGGAGCTCACGAGCTTCGCCAAGGAGATCGTGGTGCGCAAGCTCAGCGAACGGGCGCACAGCCGAAGCGACCTCGCTCAGGCACTTGCCAAGAAGCAGGTGCCTGAGGGGGTCGCCGAGGCGACGCTCGACAAGTTCGAGACCGCCGGGCTGATCGACGACGAGGAGTTCGCCCGTTCGTGGGTGCAGGCCCGCCAGCGCGGCAAGGGACTGTCCTCGCGGGCACTCGCGATGGAGCTGCGCCGCAAGGGCGTCGACGACGAGATCTCCAAGGAGGTCCTGTCCGAGATCGACCCCGAGGCGGAGGTCCAGGCGGCGCATCGGTTGGTCCAGACCAAGCTCCGGTCGATGTCGCGCTTCGACGACACGACCAAGATCCGCAGGCTCACCGGCATGCTGGCCCGCAAGGGCTACTCGCCGCAGCTGGCGTTCGACGTCGTGCGTCAAGAACTCGGTGCCGAGGCGCAAGCCCTCGACAGCTTGTAGGTCAGTTCCTACGCTCTGAGCCATGCGCGAGTTCGAGTTCCGGCGTCTCGTCGACGCCGACCTCTCCGACCTCGTGCGGTGGATGTCCGCCGAGCATGCCCAGCCGTGGTTCTGCGACGAGCCGCGGTCGGTCGACGGAGCCCGCCGGATCTACGCCAAGGAGCTGGCCGGCACCAGTGCCACGCGCATGTGGATCGTCGAGCTCGACGGGCGACCAATCGGCTACCTGCAGGACTACCCGGTCAAGGCCTACGACGACTACGCCGTTCGCGTGCAGGATCTCGAGGCGATCGCGTTCGACTACCTGATCGGCGAGCCGGATCTCGTCGATCGAGGCATCGGCACCCGCATGATCGCGGCCTACTGCCGCGACGTCCTGTGCCGGGACTATCCCGAGGCACCGAGGTTCGTCGCGAGTCCTGATGTGCGCAACAAGAGGTCGATCCGCGTCCTGGAGAAGTGCGGGTTCGTGCCGGGACTGTGGATCCAGCCCGAGTCCGTCACCTACCCGGAGATCGTCTGCACGGCCCCACGCACGCTGTTCGACTAGGCGCTACGCGAGGCGTTCCACGAACGTCAGCAGGTTGCCATCGAGGTCGAGCGTGTCGACCTCGCGCGTTCCCCACGTCGTGGCCTTCGCGCCACTCCCGTGTGTGTAGTGCAGGACACCGGCCGCCTGCATCTCGGCGAACACCTCGTCGGCCGAGTCCACATCGATCCGGCAGCTTGCCGTTCCGGCGAGGAAGTCCTCGGCGCCGCTGACGATCGGACGTTCGGCCAGATCGGGCCTGACCCGCCAACCGGTGTCGCCCGCCAGCCACAGGTGCACCTGGGCGTCGTCGCGTTCGAGCCGGGCGAACCCCTCATCGGCGTGGATGACGTCGAAGCCGTAGCGCGTCTCGTAGAACGCGATGGCTGCGGGCATGTCTCGGACCGGCAGCGCTGGAACAGTCCGCGAGAAGCCCATGGTCAGAGCGTACGGCGCAGCTTCTCGACGATCTCGATCTCGGCGTCGTAGTAGGCGAGGCCCCAGTCGGCGACACGGGCCGGATAGGCGACCGCCTCCCGGTCACCGAGCATCTCGCGTACGGCCTCGAGCTCCTTGCGCCGGTCAGCGACGGCCGAGACGTAGCCGTCGAGCATGGCGTCGACCTCGCCGGGTCCCATCAGGCTGCCCAGCATGAGTCGCAGTGCGATGGGGTGCTTGAGGTTGGGGAACTCGTGCTTCGAGGTGTGCAGCCATGTGGTGAGGGCCTCGCGGCCGGCGGCGGTGATGCGGAAACGTCGCGTCGTGCGCTTGCCGGTGGTGTCGTCGATGGCGTCGACGAAGTCGTGGCGGCTGAGCCGATCGAGCTCGGTGTAGATCTGGCTGGTGGCGGGGGAGACCCAGTAGAACCGCAGCGTGCGGTCCGCGCGCTGCTTGAGCTCGTAGCCCGTCAGGCCGTTCTCCGACGTCTCGCTGTCGAAGACCAACAGACCCAGCAGGGCGTACGACGTCGTTGACAGGCTGCTGGTCACAGATCTAGCGTACTGTTCCAATTAGGAACACGTAGGGAGGCGGAGCGAGATGTCCGACACGGTCCTACTGGCAGGAACCCGCAAGGGACTCTTCATCGGCCGCGCCGACGCCGACCGATCTTCGTGGTCGTGGGACAAGCCGCTGTTCCCCATGGAGGAGATCTACTCCGCTGCGATCGACACCCGGGGTGGCGCGCCACGGCTGCTGGCCGGTGCGACGAGCCCGCACTGGGGCCCGCAGGTGTTCCGCTCCGACGACCTCGGGCGTACGTGGGACGAGACCAAGGGCGGCGCCGTCAGATTCCCCGCGGACACCGGCGCTGCGCTCGAGCGCGTGTGGCAGCTGCGACCCGCGCCCGACGGCCAGGACGACCTGGTCTATGCGGGCACCGAGCCCTCAGCGCTGTTCCGGTCGAACGATCGGGGCGAGACGTTCGAGATCGTCCGCAGCCTCTGGGACCACCCGCACCGGCCCAACTGGCAGCCCGGGGGAGGTGGCCAGGCGATCCACACCGTCGTGCCACATCCGACCGATCCCGACGTCGTGACGATCGCGATGTCGACCGGCGGGGTCTATCGCACCGAGGACGGGGGAGCCGGCTGGACGCCCTACAACCGCGGCATCGGTGCGGAGTTCATCCCTGGCGAGACGCCGGAGTACGGCCAGTGCGTCCACAAGGTGGCGATCGACGCGGGCGACCCGGACCGGCTGTACGCCCAGAACCACGGCGGTGTCTTCCGTTCCGACGACGCCGGCCGCTCCTGGCAGTCGATCGCCGACGGGCTGCCCGCCGACTTCGGCTTCCCGATCGTCGCCCACCCGCACCGGCCCGGCACGATCTTCGTGTTTCCCCTCGTGGCCGCCATCGAGCGGTTCCCGCCGTCGGGCAAACCTGCGGTGTGGCGCTCCGACGACGCCGGCGAGACGTGGCAGGAGACCGGACCGGGGCTCCCCGCCGAGGCGCACACCGCCGTGCTGCGCGATGCGTTCGTGTCGGACCAGGCCGATCCGCTCGGCCTCTACCTCGGCACGCGGCACGGCGCGATCTGGGCCAGCAACGACGAGGGCGGCACATGGGCGGAGATCCGCAACAACCTCCCCGACGTGCTGTGCGTACGCGCTGCCGTGATCTGAGACTCGTACGGGTTCAACCAACGTTACTCACTGGTAACGTCGAGGCATGCCTTCGACATTCGACCTGTACAAGAAGTTCGCGGCGCTGCCCCAGGGCAAGCGGCTGTTCTCGATCGCCTATGGCCAGAAGGCGCCCTACTTCTCGTCGATCCACCTCGAGGTGCAGGAGATGAAGCCGCACCTGGGTCAGGTCAAGATCCCCAAGCGCCGCTCGGTCAAGAACCACATCGGCACGATCCACGCGATCGCGGCGTGCAACGGTCTCGAGGCGGCGATGGGCCTGCTGGCAGAGGCGACCTGCCCGCCCGACATGCGCTGGCTGCCCAAGGGCATGGAGGTCAGTTATCTCGCCAAGTCGACGACGGCGCTGACCTGCACGGCCGAGAGCACCGAGACTGACTGGGCCAACGGCCCCGACGTGCCGATCAAGGTCAAGGCCGTCACGACCGACGGCACCGTGACGGTCGAGGGCACGATCCACCTCTGGGTGACGCCCAAGCGTTAGGGCCCAGGCGCCCCCGCGGCGCCTCCTCCGGGCTGGCGCTGGACGACGCCACCGACGATGTCGAGCTTGTGCTCGCCGGCGAAGCGCCGCTGTGCCTTGGTCGCCAGCCAGCTCAGCATGAGGTTGACCAGGATGTAGATCGCCGCGATCACCACGGCAGTCTGGATCGTGTTGCGGAACGTGCCGAAGATGATCTTGCCCTCGTACGTCAGACCGGGCGCCAGGATGGCGTAGCCCAGGCTGGTGTCCTTGAGCGCCACGATCGTCTGGCTGATGAACGCCGGCAGCATGATCTTGATGGCCTGGGGGACCAGGATGAGCCGCATGACCATGGTCTTGCGCATGCCCAGGGCGTACGCCGCCTCGGACTGCCCGCGATCGACCGCGTTGATGCCGGCGCGGAAGATCTCGGCGAACACGGCTCCGTTGTAGAGCACGAGGCCGATGACCAGCGCCCAGTACGCATGAGGACCCGGTTCGGGGCCGATGAAGAACCACGTCGAGATGATCAGCATGAGCAGCGGGACGGCGCGGAAGAACTCCACGACGGTCCACGCCGGCCACCTGAGCACGCGGTGCTCGGAGAGCTTGGCGACGCCGAAGACGACGCCCCAGACCAGGGCGCCGGCAATGGCCACCACTGCCGCGAGCAACGTCTTGCCCAGACCCTTGACGAGGAGCTCGACGATGTTGGGCGTGACGAACGGTTCCCAGTACGTGTAGGCGAACTGGTCCTTGCGCCAGAGCTGCCAGATGACGAGCCCGACGATGCCGGCCAGGATGACGGACGAGATGGCGGTGTAGACGCGGTGCCGCGACCGGGTCCGGGGACCCGGCGCGTCGAACAGGACGGACGCGGCCATCAGGCAACCCTCCAACGGCGCTCGAGGAGTGTGGCGCCGAGGGAGATCGCCTCGACGATGATGACGTATCCCAGGGCGATGCCGCCGAAGATCCACCACAGCTGGGACGGGTGATCGTTGAGCAGGCCCTTCATGCGCGCAGTGGCGTCGAGCAGGCCGAAGATCGAGACCAGCGAGGTGTTCTTGACCATCGCGATCAGGACGCTCGCGAGCGGCGGGACGACGGCACGGAACGACTGGGGCAACACGACGGCTGTCATCGACTGGCCGAACGTCAGCCCGAGCGAACGCGCTGCCTCGGCCTGGCCGATCGGGATCGAGTTGACGCCCGCCCGCAGTGCCTCACACACGAACGGTGAGGTGTAGAGCGTCAGAGCGAGGACGTTCATGTTGAAGTAGCTCATCTGCACGCCGAGCTTGGGCAGCCCGAAGACCACCAGCAGCAGCAGGACAAGGAGGGGGTTGTTGCGAAAGATCGTGACGTAGAGCGCGCCGGCCTTGTTGAGCACGCCGATCGGTCCGACTCGCATGGCTGCGAGCACGGTGCCGAAGAGCAACGACAGGATGCTGACGACGACCACGAGCAACAGGGTCAGCCCGAAGGCTCTCAGCAGGATGTCGGCGTTGTCGATGAGGACTTGCATCGAGCGTCACCACGCCCTTTCTCATGGGAGGTCGGCCGGGGCCGCCAACAGGCGGGCCCCGGCCGACATGACTCAGGTCAGGCGCAGGCGTCCATCTTCGGCGGCTCCGGCGTGTCAGCGCCGGACTTGCCGAGGGTGGCTTCGAACGCCTTGGCCCAGTCGCCGTTGTCCATGGCTTCCTGGACCGTGTCGGTCAGGAACTGGCAGAGCTCGGGCTTGTCCTTGGAGTAGCCCATGCCGATGCGCTCCTCGGAGAACGGGTCGCCGACGACTTCGAGCTCGTCGGGGTTCTGTGCCGCATAGCCGAGCAGGATCGAGCCGTCGGTCGTCATGGAGTCGATCGCACCGTCCAGCACCTGGTCGCGGCACTGGGAGTACGTCTCGAAGCCGCGCACCTTGGCGCCCTTGGCCTCGACCTGCGCGAGCGACGTGGAGCCGGTGACCGAACAGACCTCCTTGCCCTTGACGTCGTCGACGCTCTTGATGTCGCTGCCCTTCTTGACGAGGAGCTGCTGACCGGTGAGGAAGTAGGGGCCGGCCTGGCCGACGACCTTGCGGCGGTCGTCGGTGATGGAGTACGACGCGAAGACGAAGTCGACCGTGCCCTTCTGCAGGAACGGCTCGCGGTTGTCGGAGATCGTCTCGACCCACTGGATGTCATCAGCCTTGATGCCGAGCTTGGCGGCGACGAGCTTGGCCATCTCGACGTCGAATCCGGACGGCTGGTCCTGACCCGCGGTCTTGAAGCCCAGGCCCGGCTGGTCGTACTTGACGCCGATCTTGACCTTGCCGGCATCGGCGATGGCCTTCATCGCGGTGCCGTCCTCGAACTTGCTGGCGGCGCTGTCGTCGACCTTGTTGTCGACCGGGTTGTCGTCGCTCTCGCCGGCGCTGCCACAGGCAGACACGGCGAGCACGGCGGTGGCAGCGATCGCTGCCCACTTGAGCCTTCGGATGAACATGTGTTTCCTTCCCCTAGTGATGCGGTGAATCAGTGCGTGAGGATCTTGGCCAGGAAGTCCTTGGCCCGGTCCGACTTCGGGTTCGTGAAGAACTCGTCGGGTGTGTTCTCCTCGACGATGCGTCCGTCGGCCATGAACAGCACGCGGTCTGCGGCCGTGCGTGCGAAGCCCATCTCGTGGGTGACGACGATCATCGTCATGCCGCCCTTGGCCAGGTCGACCATGGTGTCGAGGACTTCCTTGATCATCTCGGGATCCAGGGCGGACGTCGGCTCGTCGAAGAGCATGACCTTGGGGTCCATCGCGAGTGCGCGGGCAATGGCGACCCGCTGCTGCTGGCCGCCGGACAGCTGCGACGGGACCTTGGACGCCTGCGAGTCGATGCCGACCCGCTCGAGCAGCTCCATGCCGCGCTTGTCGGCCTCGGCCTTGGACTTCTTGCGGACCTTGATCGGGCCGAGCGTGACGTTCTCGAGGACGGTCTTGTGCGCGAACAGGTTGAACGACTGGAACACCATGCCCACATCGGACCGCAGTCCCGCGAGCTCCTTGCCCTCCTCGGGCAGCACGTTGCCGTCGACCCTGATCTCGCCTTCCTGGATCGTCTCGAGCCGGTTGATGGCCCGGCAGAGAGTCGATTTGCCCGATCCGGAAGGGCCGATCACGACGACGACTTCGCCCCGAGCGACGTCGAGCTCGATGTCCTGGAGGACGTGAAGATCGCCGAACCACTTCTGTACGCCATGCATCGAAACCATGGGTGTCTGATCAACCATGCGGATCAACCTAGCCCGAAAGAACTAGTTCAGCAGAACTAGTTGCACCGCGAATCCAACCGCCCGGACGGCGGCGACGTAACGGGCGTCACACGCGCTCGTTGGATCTTCCGACCTATGAGGGGGACCCGACGATGCGCCGTCCGATCATCGCCACCATCATCTGCGCCGTGGCGATTGCCGCCGGCAGCGTCACCGCACCCGCGACGGCGGCCGAGCCGTACGCCCCGGTGGACCGTCCAGGGCCCAAGCTCAGCGTGCCGACCGCGACACTCAAGGCAGCTTTGCAGTGCAGCGGTGACTTCGCGCACTCCACGCTGCAGCCGGTGCTGCTCAACCCGGCCACCGGTGTGACGGTCGACGAGAACTTCTCGTGGAACTACGAACGCGCGTTCACCGCCCAGAAGCGGCCGTGGTGCGCCATCGACATGCCGGCTCACACGCTCGGTGACATCCAGGTCGCGGGGGAGTACCTCGTCTACGCGATCCGGACGATGCGCGCGAAGTCGACGCGTGACATCGCCGTGATGGGCCACAGCCAGGGCGGCATGTCGATGCGCTGGGCGCTGCGCTTCTGGCCCGACACCCGGTCGAAGGTCGACGACGTCATCGGCCTGGCCGCGTCGAACCACGGCACGACCGTGCTGCCGACGTGCATCGTCCAGGTGACCACGTGCCTGCCGGCGGTCTGGCAGCAGCAGGACGATGCCGCGTTCATCAAGGCGCTCAACAGCCGGGCCGAGACGTTCAAGGGCATCTCCTACACCCAGATCTACACGCGTACCGACGAGGTCGTGCAGCCCAACAGCACCAACGCGACCGCGTCGTCCGCCCTGCGCACGGGCGAGGGTGCGATCACCAACGTCGCGACACAGGACGTCTGCCCGCTGGATCTCTACGAGCACCTGCTGGTCGGCACGATCGACGCCACGGCATACGCACTGGCGATGGATGCGCTCGACCACAGCGGGCCGGCGAAGGTCTCGCGGATCAGCCGCTCGGTCTGCCTGCAGCTCTATCAACCAGGGGTCAACCCGCTCAACGTGCAGATGTACCTCAAGGTGCTGGCTGCGGCTCCGGGCCTGGCCAATGTGCCGCTCCCGTACGTCAGCCTCGTCGGCGTCAAGCCTGTGCCGGCGGAGCCTAAGCTGCGCTGCTACGTCTACGCAGCCGGCTGCTAGCCGGTCGGCGCGAACAGGTTTGGCGCCGGCGTACCGCGGGTATGTAGTGGGTCCCGACCTGAGGAGCATCGATGACCCGCGACACCGTATCCCGCTCACTGCACGACCTTGGACTCGCCGCTTGGTTCGGCGGCACGCTGGCCAACGCCGTCGCGCTCAACCCGGCCGCCTCGGCCGCCCACGGCGACTCCGACACCGGGGCTGTGGCCAACGTCGGCTGGGACCGCTGGACCCCTGTCAACGCCGCTGCGATCGGCGCGCACGTCGTCGGCAGCATCGGCCAGATCCAGGGCAACATGGGCCGCCTGCACGCTCAGAAGGGCGTCGCATCGATGGCGCTTCTCAAGACCGCCCTGACCGCTGGAGCGCTGGGCGTCACGGCATACAGCCGGGTTCTCGGGCGCAAGGTCTCCGAGCAGGCCCGCGTGCCCGCCGCGTCAGGCACCGAGCCCGCGGCCGCGACGCCGCCTGATGTCGCGGCGGCACAGCGCCAGCTCAGGCTCTTGCAGTGGGCCGTGCCGGCCGTCACCGGCGCCTTGGTCGTCATCAGTGCATTCGCCGGTGAGCAGGAGCGGGCGTCGGAGGTTCACAAGGGTCTGGTGCAGCGGATCGTCGGCTGACTCACGTTCCTCCGCCGGCGCACCCGTGCGGGCCTATGCTGGTGAGGTGCACTGCGGTCGCGGCGCGCTGACGGAGGTGCAGCATGCCGATCGACGATCCAGAGGTGTTCGCGAGTCTCGCCGAATCCTTGGCCGACGTTGAAGGTGTCAGCGAGACGATCGACCAGATCGTGGCGTTTGCGGTCGAGGCGATCGACACCACGTACGGCGGCATCACCCTCGTGAAGTCGGGTGGGCGGGCCTACTCCACGGTCGGAGCCACTCACGAGTCGGTGATCGAGGCCGACCGGATCCAGTACGAGCTGCGGCAGGGACCCTGCGTCGACGCTGCCGCGGAGTCCAAGATCGTCGTGTCGTCGTACCTCGCCACTGACGAGCGGTGGCCGGAGTGGGGTCCGAAGGCCAGCGCGCTGGGGTTCAACAGTGTCCTGTCGGCGGAGCTGCACGCCCGCGGACGGCGGATCGGCGCCCTCAATCTCTATGGCACGTCGGAGGCGACGTTCAGCCCCGAGGACATCTCGTTGGCGGCGCTGTTCGCGCGTCAGGGCGCGCTGGCCCTGGGTTACGCCCGCAGTGAAGAGGGTCTGCGTGTGGCGCTGGAGACGCGTACGGTCATCGGCCAGGCGCAAGGCGTGCTGATGGAGCGTTTCGAGATCGACGCCGATCGCGCGTTCGCGACTCTGCGCCGCTACTCCCAGCACCACAACATCAAGCTCAAGGCGTTGTGCCACCAGCTCGTCGAGACGCGCGTGCTGCCGGTCGCCGATGCCGGCGGCGCAGCTGGGGGTCCAGCGGCGGTTGAGACCCCGATCGCAGCCGTGTTGTCCGAGCCCGCCTGACGTTCGAGCTCAGAAGGTGCGATTGTTGCCTCCGCGCCAGTTGATCTTGGCCAGTCCTCGGCTGACCAGGAACCCGACGGTCAGCAGCGTGACGTAGAACCACGCCTGCGCCGCACTGAAGCCGGGGCCTGGCCCGTCCTCGTCGATGATCGCCGACGTGATGAACACGCCGAGCACGGCGAGGACGTAGAGGATCATCTCGATCGTGAGGTACGCCGACTGCGAGCCGGTCGAGACCTTCAGGTCACCGAGGTCGCGGGTGTCTCCGTCGTCGGAGCGGCGCTGCGGTTCGAGCGGTTCGTTGCTGGCCATGGTCTCCCTCTCGTCGGTCGAGGTGAGCGAAGAGCTCGTCGTGAGGACTACCCGGCGGGGCCGCTGCCAAACCGCGCGGAGTCAGCGGCGAACGACTCCGAAACCTCCACGTACGATTGACCAGTCATGACGAAGACCTACGAAGTGCGCACCTACGGCTGCCAGATGAACGTGCACGACAGCGAGCGGCTGTCGGGGCTGCTGGAGACCGCCGGCTACGCGAAGGCAGAAGCGGGCACACCCGACCTGGTTGTGTTCAACACCTGCGCCGTGCGCGAGAACGCAGACAACAAGCTCTACGGCAACCTCGGCCACATCGCGTCGGTCAAGGAGCAGAACCCTGGGATGCAGATCGCCGTCGGCGGGTGCCTGGCGCAGAAGGACCGCGACACCATCACGAAGCGTGCGCCCTACGTCGACGTGGTGTTCGGCACGCACAACATCGGCTCGCTGCCGGTCCTGCTCGAGCGCGCCCGCATCGCCGAGGAGTCGCAGGTCGAGATCCTCGAGTCGCTCGAGGTCTTCCCGTCGACGCTGCCGACCAAGCGCGACTCGGTGTTCGCCGCGTGGGTGTCGATCAGCGTCGGCTGCAACAACACCTGCACGTTCTGCATCGTGCCGAGCCTGCGCGGCAAGGAGAAGGACCGCCGCCCCGGCGAGATCCTCGCCGAGATCGAGGCGCTCGTCGCCGACGGCGTCGTCGAGGTCACACTGCTCGGACAGAACGTCAACTCGTACGGCGTGGAGTTCGGCGACCGGCAGGCGTTCGGCAAGCTGCTGCGGGCCTGCGGCGAGATCGAGGGACTCGAGCGCGTACGTTTCACCAGCCCGCACCCCAAGGACTTCACCGACGACGTCATCGCGGCGATGGCCGAGACGCCCAACGTCATGCCGCAGCTGCACATGCCGCTGCAGTCGGGCTCCGATCGCGTGCTGAAGGCGATGCGCCGGTCCTACCGCCAGGAGAAGTTCCTGGGCATCATCGATCGCGTACGCGCGGCGATGCCCGACGCCGCGATCACGACCGACATCATCGTGGGCTTCCCGGGCGAGACCGCGGAGGACTTCCTCCAGACCATGGAGGTCGTGCGCAAGGCACGGTTCACCAGCGCGTTCACGTTCCAGTACTCGCAGCGGCCCGGCACACCGGCCGCAGACCTGCCCGACCAGCTGTCCAAGGCGGTCGTGCAGGAGCGCTACGACCGGCTCATCGAGGTCGTCAACGAGGTCGCGTGGGACGAGGCGCGCAAGCAGGAGGGCCAGGTCGTCGAGCTGCTCGTCGCCGACCACGAGGGCAAGAAGGACGGCGCCACCCACCGCCTCACCGGTCGGGCCCGTGACAACCGCCTGGTCCACTTCGTGCCGGGCGACCACGCCGTACGACCCGGAGACATGGTCGAGGTCCGCATCACCTATGCCGCGCCGCACCACCTGGTCAGCGACGACGCGCCGATCTCCTTCAGGCGTACGCCCGCCGGCGATGCGTGGGAGTCGCGGCAGGGCAGGACGGAGGTCCGATCGGTGGGCCTCGGCATGCCGAGCCTGGGCGTGCCCGCGCCGTTGCCGCCCGCCGAGGCATGCGCGATCTGACCTTCCGCACACCTGACCTCGACGACTCGCGGGCGATCGCCGAGTTCCAGACGGTGTGCTGGCGTGAGGCGTACGTGGGGGTCGTCCCGCAGGTCTACCTCGACTCCACCGGCCCTGATGAGCGTCAGCGTCGATGGGCCGCGCGCATCCTCGGCAGCGAGCGCGACATCCTCGTGGCCGAGGACGGCGACCGCATCGTCGGCGTCGTCAGCTGGGGTGACGGCAGCTGGCTCGATGTCAGCGGACTCGAGCTCAAGAGTCTGTACGTCTCGGCGGACCAGCGGGGAAGCGGCCTCGCCACCACGCTGCTGCAGCGGTCGATCGGCGACGCACCCGCGTTCCTCTGGGTCTACGAGGCCAATCCGCGAGCACACGCGTTCTACCGGCGTCACGGCTTCGAGCCGAACGGCGTCAGCGAGCCGGATGCGGACAGCGGCGCCACCGTGATCATGCTGCAGCGCTGAGTCAGTGGAGTCCCGCTGTCAGCACCCCGCTCTAGCATCGGGGTGGAGGCGAAAGGGGGCAGACATGGCGGCAGATGCATTCGTCGAGACGTTCGACGGCACACGACTCGACGAGGGGCGCTGGCTGCCGCACTACCTGCCGCACTGGTCGTCGCGAGCGGAGTCGGCGGCGACGTACGACCTCGCGGACTCCGAGCTGCGGCTGAGCATCCCGGCCGACCAAGGCCTCTGGTGCCATGACTCCCATCCGACGCCGTTGCGGGTGTCCGGCATCCAGTCGGGTGCCTTCTCCGGGCCAGCCGGCAGCACGATCGGCCAGCAGCCCTTCCTCGACGGTCAGCAGGTGCGCGAGGAGGAGCCGGCGTGGTGGGGCTGGACTCCCCGTTACGGCCGCATCGAGGTTCGGGCGCGCATGCAGCTGTCCGAGACCTCGATGGCGTCGGTCTGGATGATCGGGCTCGAGGACAGCCCCGAGCGGTGCGGGGAGATCTGCCTCTTCGAAGTCTTCGGCAACGCCATCGCGGCTGGCGGTTCGACGGCAGATGTGGGCACCGGACTGCACGCGTTCCGGGATCCCTCGTTGGTCGAGGAGTTCTCCGCCGACAGTCAGCCGATCGATGTCGCCGAGCCCCACGCGTACGCCGTGGAGTGGCGACCCACCGGCGTCGACTTCCTCCTGGACGGTGGCGTCGTGAGGAGCTCGCAACAGGCGCCGCACTATCCGATGCAGATGATGATCGCGGTGTTCGACTTTCCCACCGATGAGGTCGGCGCGGGGGCTGACGCGCCGTTCCTCGCTGTCGACGAGGTGCGCTGGCAACCGCTGGCCTGAGACCGGACCTGTGGAAAAGGTCTTCGCAACGTTTCACAATCGACACGCAGCGACCGTTGCGCCTGACAACGATCGGGAGCAGGATGAGACAACTTCTGCTCGACCGAGCAGTCTTCCTTTATCGGGGGGTTACATGCGCAAGACCCTGCTCTGTACGGCGGCGGCGATCTCGCTGACCGTACTGACGCTCGCGGTGCCGACTGTGGCACAGGCCAAGACCGCTTCGGTGGCACCGGCCAAGTCCGCTTCGGTGGCCACCGCGGCCTCGACCATTCCGGTCGACTGGGGCACGTGCTCGAGCACGTCGCTCAAGAACGCCGGCGCCGAGTGCGCCAAGATCTCGGTGCCGCTCGACTGGGCCAAGCCCAGTGGCACCCAGATCAAGATCGCGATCTCGCGCGTCAAGCACACGGTGCCGGCGAGCCAGTACCAGGGCATCATGCTCGTCAACCCCGGTGGTCCCGGTGGCTCGGGCCTCGGCCTCTCGGTCCTCGGCAAGTACGTGCCGGACCGCCACGGCAAGGACGTCGGTGGCGCATACGACTGGATCGGCTTCGATCCCCGTGGCGTCGGCGCGAGCGAGCCCGCCGTGTCGTGCAACCCCAACTACCCCGGTGCCGGCTACAACCGGCCCAACTACGTGCCCTCCACGAGTGCGTACAACATCTCCGACCCGTGGCCGTCGATCACGAACCAGTACACGACCGACTGCGCGGCCAACAACACGTCCGGCATCCTGCGGCACATGACGACCAAGGACGTCGCCAAGGACATGAACCGCATCCGGCAGCGTCTGGGCCGGAGCCAGATGAACTACTACGGCTTCTCCTACGGCACCTACCTCGGTCAGGTGTACGCCTCGATGTTCCCCAACCAGCTGCGCCGGGTCGTCTTCGACGGCACGGTTGACCCGCGGGGTGTCTGGTACGGCGACAACCTGGACCAGGACGTGGCCTTCGACCGCAACATCAACATCTGGTTCGGCTGGATCGCCAAGCACGACGACGCCTACCACCTCGGCACCACCAAGACCGCGGTCAGGAACCTCTTCTACAAGACCCGGGACGACCTCTACGCCAACCCGGTCGGACCGGCCGGCAAGAAGCTCGGCGGTGCCGAGTGGACTGACGCGTTCCTCTACGCCGGCTACTACCAGTCGACGTGGACCGACCTGGCTGACGTGTTCTCGTCGTTCATCAACAACGACGACGTCAACGCTCTTGACGGCGCCTTCCTCGACGCGACCGGATACGGCGACGACAACGGCTATTCGGTCTACCTCGGTGTCCAGTGCACCGACGTCGCCTGGCCGACGTCGTGGGCGACCTGGTACAAGGACAACTCGGCGATCAACGCGATCGCGCCCTACGAGACCTGGTCCAACGCCTGGTACAACGAGAGCTGCCGTCACTGGCCCGCCCCGGCGCACGTGCCGATGCGGATCAAGGACCTCGGCGTCAAGAGCATGCTGATGATCGAGGAGACGCTCGACGCGGCGACGCCCTACCCGGGCAGCATCGAGGTCCGCAAGCGCTTCGCCAAGGCGAGCCTGGTGGCCGTCACGAGCGGCACGACTCACGCCAACTCGCTCAACGGCAACGCGTGCGTGGACAACACGATCGCGGACTACCTGCTGACGGGCGTTCGTCCCACCCGCACGTCGGGTGACCACGCGGACAAGTACTGCAAGGCACTGCCGACTCCCACACCGGAGGCAGCCGCCAAGCAGGCAGCACCCCAGTCGCAGATCACCAAGCTGCTGATGAAGGCGAACACCAACATGCTGCGGCCCTAGGTCGTACGCATGACGATGGGCCGTCCCGAGCGATCGGGGCGGCCCGTTGTCGTACGTCGGGGGCAGGATGGTGCGCATGACGGGGATCAAGCAGGACCTGCACACCAAGCTCAAGGCGAGCCGAGCCGTGATGCTGGCGAAGGTCGAAGGGCTCAGCGAGTACGACATGCGTCGCCCGATGACGCCGACCGGCACCAACCTGCTCGGGATGATCAAGCATCTGGTCGGTGTCGAGCACGTCTACTTCGGCGACTCATTCGATCGGCCACCGCCTGACATCCTTCCGTGGAACGAGGACGGCACGGTGTGGCAAGGCGCCGACATGTGGGCCACGGCCGACGAGCCGAGTGACGACATCCTCGACCTCTACCAACGGGCCTGCGCGCACAGCGACGCGACGATCGAGGCGCTCGACATCGAAGCCTCCGGCCGGGTGCCCCACTGGCCCTCGCCTGACACGACTCTGGGCTACTTGCTCGTGTGGGTCCTGACCGACACCGCTCAGCACAGCGGTCACGCCGACATCGTGCGCGAGCTGATCGACGGGAGCACGGGCTCCGACACCGCGACGAGCAACACGGACTGGTCGACCTATGTGCAGCGCATCCAGGCCGCCGCCGACACGTTCCGCAGCTGACTCACACCTGCAGTGTCGGGTGCAGCCTTGTCATCGTGACGGTCTGCCGGCGACGGGCGGCGAGCACGGTGACCGACAGCGCCAGCACCGTGAACAGCGCCAGCACGACGAAGTCCGTCGCCACACCGGCCCCGCCGCCCGCGGTGGCGGCGCGGAAGCCGTGCACCGCGTACGTCATGGGCAGCAGGCCGTGCAGCACGTTGAAGAACGGGGGAGCGGTCTCGATCGGATAGGTCCCGCCCGCCGCGGTGAGCTGCAGGCAGACGAAGACCAGCGCCGCGAACCGCCCGGCACCGCCGAAGAGCGCGACGAACATCTGGTTGATCGCGGTGAACACTGCTCCGGTGGCCAGCGCGACGCCGAGCAGCAGTGAGGGACTCGCCGCATCGATCTTGAGCACGCCCAACAGCACCGCGAGGAGCAGCACGACCTGCACGAACGACAGCACGACGCCCGGCACGTAGCCGGCGAGCGTCGTGCGGATGCTGCCGGTCGTCGACGCGATGGCGCGGGCCGACAACGGCCGGAGCAGGAGGTAGATCGCCATCGCGCCGACCCAGAGCGCGAGGGCCATGAAGTACGGCGCGAGGGCCTCACCGTAGTTCTTGACGGGGTTGACCCGCTCGGGCGCGTCCGTGATCGGGGTGGCCGCGGTGCGGGCGAGCTTCTCGCGCTCTGACGTGTCGTAGTCGGGCACCTGCTTGCTGCCATCGTCGAGCCCCTCGACGAGCTTGAGCGCTCCGGCCGAGAGCTGATCCGCGCCACCTGAGAGCTGGTCGGCACCCTTGGCCGCGTCTGTCGCCCCGTCACTGAGCTGTGACGTGCCGGTCGTCAGCTGCTTGGCACCGTCGGAGGCCCGGCCGATCGCGTCGACGAGCTGGGGCACGGCGTTGGCGAGCTTGGCGTTGCCGGCGGCCACCTGAGCTGCACCGTCGGCGAGCTTCTGGGTCTGACCGGCATAGCCGTCCGCCTGGGAGGCGAGGTCGCCCGCTCGATCGGCGGCGGCGTCCAGCTGGGCGCACAACGGCGGATCGGGCTCCGCTGCTGCGCGGCACTGTGCCGCTGCGTTGCGCAGAGTGCTGACGAGCTGGTCCGTCGAGCCCTTGATCTCTGAGGTCAGGCCCTGGACGAGGGTGTTGATCTGTGCCACGCCGCCGGAGACCTGCTGGGCACCGTCGGCGAGCTGTCGCGTCTGACCGGGCAGCCCGGACGTACGTGCGTCGAGCTGGGACAGTCCACCCGAGAGCTGCCTGGCGCCCGAATCGAGCTGACTCGCGCCGTCGGCGAGCTGCCGGTTGCCGTCGGCCAGGTCGCTCGCCCCATCGGCGAGCTTGCCGGCTCCGTCGGACAGCGTGCCGGCACCGTCAGCGGCGTCGGACAGCGCCATCTTGATGTCCGAGAAGCTGAGGTAGACGTTGTCGAGATAGGTCTCGGTGACCTGCGCGTTGAGCGCGCCCTTGGCGGCCCGCAGGATCGTCTGGGCGATCGTGCCGTTGATGTAGTTGACCGCGTCGTTGGTCCGCAGGTCGAGCTTGCCCTGCACGGCGTCGGCCGGGTCGCCGCTGGTCGACGTCGCTGCCTTCGACAAGGTCGTGGGGATCGTCAGGACGGCCTTGTAGTGCCCGTCGGCGAGGCCTCGCCGGGCGTCCTTGGCGTCGGTGAGCACCCAGTCGTAGTTGTCCTTGTCGTCGTTGCTGACGAGGTTGCCGGCGAGCTGCCGGCCGACCGCCACGGGCTGCTTCTTGCCATCCC
Source organism: Aeromicrobium ginsengisoli (assembly GCF_004134905.2). Taxonomy (GTDB): domain Bacteria; phylum Actinomycetota; class Actinomycetes; order Propionibacteriales; family Nocardioidaceae; genus Aeromicrobium; species Aeromicrobium ginsengisoli. The sequence goes on from NZ_SDPQ02000002.1 coordinate 1,185,835, forward strand.
GCCCGGTGATCTCGACGACCTTGTCCTCGTTGACGACTGCCGCACGTACGTGGTCGAGATGGCCGGTCGGGTTGATGTTGGCCCAGACGTAGAGCGCGCCGTAGAACAGCGGCACCATCATCACCGCGATGACGGCGGCGCGGGTCAGCCGGCTGCGGCGGAACCGCGCGAGCTCGAACCAGGGGAGTGTCGGGGAGGGAATCATCAGAGCATCAACTCGCGGAGGGTGCGGGTGGTGTCCAGCTCCAGGTGGTGGAGCCGGTTGGTCGGTTCGGGGGCGGACGACGCTGACTGGACGCTCGCGACGAGCGTGACGCGGCGGTCCTCGAGCAGCCACGCCAGCGCCGCCCAGAGCAGCTCGATGTCCTCGGCGGCGCGCAGGTCGTCGACGTCGTCCACCACGACGATCTGCGGGTCCTCGGTCAGCGCGAGCACCACGCCGAGCAGCTTGCGCTCCAGGCGGGTCAGGATCGACACGATCGTCGTGCCGGGCAGTGGGTCGTACGTCAGCCCGGCCTCCTCGTGGGCGCGCTGGAGGGCGTGATTGAGCTCGGCGAGGACGGGGATGATGCGGTTACGGGAGACCCAGAGGCCGAACGACCGGATCGAGAGTCGCTCGGCGATGTGCTGGTCGATCGTCAGGTTGTCCTCGAGGTCGTTGACACCGGGCAGCTCGGCCAGGGCGACGGCATGGCGTACGGCTGCGGACTCTTGGGGCAACAGGTGGCCGGCGACGCGCAGACGCCCCGAGTCGAACGCCATCCGGCCGGCGAGCGTCAGGAGCAGCGCGGTCTTGCCCGAGCCGCTCGGGCCGTGGACGACGAGCCAGTCGCCGGTGTCGACCTCGACCCATACGTCGTTGAAGATCGTGCCCTCGGGACCCGATGCGGTGACGCCGGCTGCGGTGATGGCAGCGCTCGAGTCGGGGCGCGGCCACGCCTGGAGCTGCACGCGGCGATGCAGTCCTTCGCCCTCGACGTCGACGTGTGGCAGCCGGGCGTCGAGCCAGGCCGGGAGCGTCCACGACCGGCGCCCGAACAGCTCGAGCACGGCGGGTGCGAACAGCATGCGGATCAGGAACGCGTCGACGAACACGCCGATGGCCAGCGCGAAGGCCACCGGCCTGATGCTGGGATCGCCCTCGGGCACGAACGCGGCGAACACCGCGAGCATGATGACCGCCGCCGCCGTGACGACGCGGGAGCTGCCGACGAAGCCGTCGGCGATCGCGCGGTGTGGGTCGTCCGTGCGGACGTACTCCTCCTTCATCCGCGACATGAGGAACACCTCGTAGTCCATCGACAGCCCGAACAGCACGGCCATCAGGATGATCGGCAGGAAGCTGATGAGGGGACCGGTCTGCTCGAGGTGCACGGCGGACGCCAGCCAGCCCCACTGGAACACCGCCACCACGGCGCCGAACGACGCCCCGGTCGACAGGATGAAGCCCAGAGTCGCCTTGAGCGGCACGACAAGCGAGCGGAACACGATCAGCAGGAGCAGCACGGAGAGGCCGACCACGACCAGCCCGAACGGCAGGAGCGCGGCCTGCAGGCGTTCGGACACGTCGATCCCGCCGGCGGTCAGGCCCGTCACGGAGACGTCGACTCCGTGCTCCTTCTTCCATTCCGGCTCGCGGTCGCGGATCTCACGGACCAGGTCGGTGGTGCGCTGATCGGTGGCGCCGGTCGTCGGGATGACCTGGATGATGCCGGTGTCGGCCGTACGGTTCGGGGTCGCCAGCCCGATCGCCTCGACGCCGGGCATGCGGCGCAGGTCGGCCTCGATGTCGTCGACCACGCCGAGCGGGTCTGTGGTCGAGATGATTTCGACGCTGACGAGCAGGGGTCCGTTGTAGCCGGGCCCGAAGTGCCGGTCGACCAGGTCGTACGCCTGACGTTGCGTGCTGCCCGTCGGGGCGGTGCCGTTGTCCGGCAGGGCGAGCTGGAGCGCGTGCGACGGGATCGCCATGACGCCGAGGCCGACCACGACGATGGAGATCGCGATCAGCGGGAACCGCGTCGTGATCGCGACCCAGCGGCGGGAGAACCCTCCGGGTGGGTGCTCGGTGCTGGGCGTGAGCTTCTCGCCGGCGCGGCCGAGCAGTGCCGGGAGGACCGTGAGGGCGACGGCGACGGCCACGACGACCGACAGTGCGGCGATCACGCCCATGACGGTCAGGAACGGGATGCGGGCGATCGCGAGACCCAGCAGGGCGATGATGACCGTCAGGCCCGCGAACACGACGGCCGAGCCGGCGGTGGCGACGGAGCGTGCGGCCGCCTCCTCGGGATCGAGTCCTTCGGCCAGCTGCTCGCGATGCCTCGAGACGATGAACAGCGCGTAGTCGATGCCGACCGCGAGCCCGATCATCAGCGCCAGCAGGGGCGCGGTCGCCGAGATCGTCATGAAGCCGGTCGCGGCGATCGTCAGCGCGCTCGTCACGAGGACGCCGAGGAGCGCCGTGACGATCGGGATCACTGCGGCCCGCAGCGAGCGGAACATCAGGTAGAGCACGATGAACGCGATGACGACGCCGATGACCTCGATGATCGACAGCTGTGGCCCGGTGTTGGCGAACACGTCGCCGCCGAACGATGCGGTGTAGCCGGCGTCGCGCAGCGCTTTGCCGGTGTCGACGAGGTCCTGGCGCTCGTCGTCCGTGACCGCCGTCAGCTCGCGGTCGAACTGCACTTGGACCTGTGCAGCGGTGCGGTCCTTGGAGATGCCGATCGACGTCTGGTCGGAGTAGGGCGAGACGACCTCGCTGACCCCTTCGACCTTCTTCATCCCGGCGATGGCGTCACCGATCAGCTGCTTGGTGCGCTCGTCGTCGACCGTACGGCCCTTCGGCGCCACCACCACGACGTACGCTCCGGCGCCACTGAGCTCGGGGAACGTACGCCCGAGGGAGTCGATCGCGTCCTGCGACTCGGTGCCGGGGATGTCGAACGAGTTCTGCGTGCCCGAGCCGAGACCGAGCGCTGCAGTGCCGGCCAGGACGAGGATCGCGACCCAACCGGCGAGCACCCGACGGTGGTGGCGGAAGGCCCAGCGGCCCAGGGCGTACAGGGAGGTGGACACGACTCCGACGATACGCTTTTGTATCCAATACAGCAATGTATCGAGTAAGGTGTGCTGCGTGACCCGCAACACGGCACCCGCCACACCTCGATCCCGCGCTGCGACCCGCGAGCGGCTGCTCGACGCTGCCCGCTCGGTGCTGGCAGCCGAGGGCATCCAGGGCGCGTCGGTCGAGCGCATCTGCGACGAGGCCGGCTTCACGCGTGGTGCGTTCTACTCCAACTTCACCAGCAAGGACGACCTCGTCCTCGCGCTGTTCCGGCGCGAGCGCGAGCTGATGATGGCGATCCTGCGCGAGGCCGCCGACCCGCAGTCGTACGCCGGCATGGACCCGGTCGAGGCGATCGGCGTCATCATGGACCGCTTCTTCAAGCTGCAGCCACCCGACCGCGAGTGGTATCTCGTGCACGCCGAGTTCGAGCTGCGCGGCGTACGTGACGACGCCGTCGGACGCGAGTTCAACGACGCATGGCGCGAGGTCAGGGCCCAGTTCGAGGTGATCATGGTCGCGGTGCTGCGCGACATCGGGCTGCGGCTGACGGTGCAGGCGAGCCACGCCTCGGCGATCATCATGGGCACGTACGACACGGCACTCCGAGAGGCGCTCATCGAGCGGCGCCCACTCGACCTCGACCTGCTGCGCGTGACGATCCCCCTCGTCATGCTGTCGGTCACTCAGCCCCTCGCCTCCGGTGGTTGAGGCGCGGAGCGAAGCCGAGCCTCGAAACCACCAGCGCCCGGTGGCAGGATGAGCCCATGGCCATCCGCATCGCCCAGGACCCGCACGCTGACGAGGTCCTGACCAACGACTCGTTCGCCCTGCTCGCCGGCATGCTGCTCGACCAGCAGTTCCCGATGGAACGCGCGTTCGCCGGCCCGGCCAAGGTGCTCGACCGCTTCGGCACGCTCGATCCCTCCGCTATTGCCGACGCCGATCCCGAGGCGTTCGCCGACCTGTGCGCCACACCGCCGGCGATCCACCGCTACGGCCGGTCGATGGCCGGCCGCCTGCAGGCGTTGGCCAGGGTCGTCGCCGACGAGTACGACGGCGACGCGTCACGCATCTGGACCGAGGCCCGTACAGGTGAGGCCCTGATGAAGCGGCTGCTGGCGCTGCCCGGGTTCGGGGAGCAGAAGGCCAAGATCTTCACGGCCCTGGTGGCCAAGCAGCTCGGCGTCAAGCCTGCGGGTTGGACCACGGTCGTGGGCGACTACGGCAAGAAGGGCTATCGCTCGGTCGCCGACGTGGTCGACGCCGACTCGCTGGCCAAGGTGCGGGCATTCAAGCAGGCCAAGAAGGCCGCTGCTCGCGCCTGAACCCCTCAGACGCCAGAGGCGTCGTCAGGCTCGGGGTTCACGAGCACCTCGGGCACCCGGCAGGTCGAGTCATCGAGGAAGGCGTCGTCCATGCGTACGTAGATGTCCCTGCCTTGATCGTCCGTCGGCAGCTCCAGCGTCGCGGGCTCGCCGTCCATGAGGGCGAAGGCGTACGTGTCGCGGGCTTCGGACAGCGAGCTCCAGTCGGCGAGCCAGGCGGTACTCGGCGGGTCGTCGGCCAGCAGCTCAGGCCCGGCGGCGGCGGTGATGCCCGAGATCATCTCCCGGATGGCGGCGTTCTGCTGGAGTATCGACTCGCCCTGCCGGCGAGCGGAGCCCTGGATCGGCAGCGACTCGACCGTCGTCGTCATCTCGTCGCACTGGCTCTCGATGACGGAGATCAGGTCGGGATCGTCGATCACGCCGTCCATGCCCGACGAGCCGACCGCGATGGTCACGACCAGCAAGGTCGTGCCGGCGACGAGGCCGAAGACGGACGCCCCGATCGCGAGCCACTTCCATCTCGACGACACCTTCGGCGGCGGGAACTGCCAGGCGTTGTGCGGGGGCGGGTAGTCAGGCAGTCCCCGGGAGTCGAACACGGCTCCATCGTGTCATGGCCGGGTAGCCTCTGACCCGTGATCCTCGCAGCCGCCGTGTGCCCGCACCCGCCGATGATCATCCCGGAGGTTGCTTCCGGTGCCGTGGACGATCTGGCGGCGTTGCGCGCGGCCTGTGATGCGGCTGTTGCCACGCTTCTCGCGCGGCGACCTGAGCGGGTCGTCGTGCTCGGGGCCGGCGAGCTGGCAGGCGATCTCGACGAGACTGCAGGCGGCACCTTCGCGGCGTACGGCGTGGATCTTCACGTCGGTGGTCCGGGCTCGCAGCTGCCGCTGAGTCTCGCTGTCGGGGCGTGGCTGCTGGACCGTGCGGGCTGGTCGGGACCGCGAACATACTCGACCGGTGTGCCCGATGTCGACGACGCTGCGCTGCTGGTGATGGCCGACGGGAGCGCCAAGCGATCGACCACGGCACCAGGTTTCTTCGACGACCGGGCGGAGGCGTTCGACGCGTCGATCGCGGCTGCGCTGGCCAGCGGGGACAGTGAGGCGCTGGCCGCGCTCGACCTCGAGCTGGGCGTGGACCTGTGGGCAGCGGGCGTGCCGGCCCTGCGAACCCTCGGAGAGCTGACGAAGGGCGCCGACGTCGCCGCGAACCTGCGCGTCGACGTGGCGCCCTTCGGTGTCGGCTACTGGGTCGCCGACTGGGTGCTCAGCTAGCTGCTACTTGCCGTCCTCGGCGAGCTTGTCGACGCTGTCCTGAGCCTTGTCGGCAGCGGCGTCGATCTTGTCCTCGTACTTGCCCTTGGTGGCCTTGTTGACCGCGTCGGCTGCCTTGTCGATGCCGGCGTCGATCTTGTCGTTCTGGCTCCTGGCCAGGTCAGCTGCCTTTTCCTTGAGCTGGGGGGCCTGCTTCTTGAACTTGTCGAGGAAACCCATGGCTTCCCTCCTTGATTCATGAGAAATGGGGGACGGCCGCCCCCGCGTGGTTCCTCACACTACTGCGAGACTTTGCCCATGTCTGTGCCCGAACGCGTCGTGACCGTCGTCGGACCGACCGCGGCCGGCAAGTCGTCGTTGGCCGTCGCGCTGGCGGAGCGTTTGGGTGCGGCCGAGATCGTCAACGCCGACTCGATGCAGCTCTATCGCGGCATGGACATCGGCACTGCCAAGCCCTCAGCGGCCGAGCGGGCGGGCGTACCGCACCACCTCTTCGACGTGCTGGACGTGACGGAGTCCGCCGCGGTCGCTGAGTTCCAGACCTGGGCGCGCGCGGCGATCGCGGACTGTCATCGGCGCGGCGTCACGCCGATCGTCGTCGGCGGATCGGCGCTGTACGTACGGGCGGTCCTCGACCGGCTCGACTTCCCCGGCACGGATCCCGACGTGAGGGACCGGTGGAAGGCCGCGCTCGCCACCCGCGGCGCCGAAGACCTGCACGCCGAGCTCGCCGAGCGAGATCCTGCAGCCGCGGCGCAGATCCTGCCGACCAACGAACGGCGGCTCGTGCGCGCGCTGGAGGTCATCGAGCTCACGGGAGAGCCGTTCGTCGCGACGATGCCGGCGTACGACTCGGTGTTCGGCGGCCTGACGATGCTGGGCCTCGACGTGCCGCGGCCGATCCTCGACGTACGTCTGGCAGCGCGGGTCGATGCGATGTGGGCTGCCGGGTTCGTCGACGAGGTCCGCGCGCTGCGGGACGCCGGGCTCGAGGACGGCTTCACGGCGAGCCGGGCTCTCGGCTATCAGCAGATCCTCGCGTACCTGCGTGGGGAGATGAGCGAGGACGAGGCGCGCGAGGCGACCGTCACCGGCACGCGGAAGTTCGCGCGGCGCCAGGATCGGCTGTTCCGCAAGGACCCGCGGATCCACTGGCTCCCGTACGACGCCGACGACCTCGTCGACCAAGCGCTGAAGTTGGTCGGCTGACGGTCAAGGCTTGCGGGCGACCCCGAGAATGCGGTCCACCGCGACGACAGCCCCGTCGACTGCTCTGATGCGTGCTCCGATCGTCGCGGCGGCCTCGCGGTGCGAGTCGTCCAGCACGGTCTCGACGGCTGTGCGGAACGCCGCCGCGGTCGACGACTTCTTGATCGACACTCCAGCGCCGGCTGACTCGACAGCCTTGCCGACCATCGGCTGGTCGAGCATCGGGTGCATCGGGACGATGACGAGCGGGAGGTCGTGCGCGAGTGCGCGCATCGTCGTCGAGTGCCCGCCATGACCGATCACGGCTGAGCACCCGGGCATGACCTCGTCGTGCGGCAAGAAGTCGTGCACGGTGGCGTTCGACGGCACCGTCAGCCCGGCCGGGTCGATCGCCGGACCCGTCGTCACGATCAGCTCGATCGGCGAGTCGGCGAGGCCGTCCAGGATGCGCTGCATCGCCTCGCGCTGGCCTGGGAACGACGTCGTGCTGAGGCTCAGGAGGACCCGTGGGTGGGACCTGTCCGAGGCGGGCTGCGTGCGTGGCTGGACCGGCCCGGTCCAGAGGAACGTCTCGGGCCAGGAGCCTCCGCCCGCGGGGTCGAGGCTCGGATCGCTGCACACGACCACTGCGTCCGACTCGCTCCACACCCGGCGCGGGCTCAGACCCTTGAGCCGGGCCGCGATGCCGACAGGCCCGTGACGCCACGGTCCGTCGAAGTAGGCATGGAACGTATGGACCATCGCCACGTGCGGCAGCCCTGCGGATGTCGCTGCGTCGAGCGCGCCCAGCAGCATGCAGTCGACGACCACCACGGAGGCGTCTCGGGCGAGCGTGACGAGATCCTCGCCCTTGCCCCGCTCGGTGAACTGGTGGATGAACCCCCGCAAGCCTGCGAGCGTCGACTTCGGCGCGATCGGGTCCCACGGCGTCGCGTGCTCGTACGCATGGAACTCGAGTCCCGCGGCCTCGAACGTGTCCCGCTGCTGAGGATGGCCCAGGACGCGGACGTCGTGACCTCGACGAACGAGCTCGGCACCGATGCCGAGCATGGGCGGCACGTTGCCACCGGCATCGAGAGTCGCGAGAACGACATCCATGAGTCGCACCGTCGCACCTCATCGGCGCAGGGTCAACGCCCGTGGGATGTCGCTCCGGACGGCTAGACTGGAACCTATGGCTTTTCCATGGCTCAAGGGGCACGGCACGGAGAACGACTTCGTGCTGCTCCCGGACCATGACGGCACGATCCACGGCGAGCTCGAGGGTGCCTTCGTGGCCGCCCTCTGCGACCGCCGGCGCGGCATCGGCGCCGACGGTGTCATGCGTGTCATCCGCACCGAGGCGCTCGGCGAGGCGTCGGCCGGCGAGTGGTTCATGGACTACCGCAACGCCGACGGCTCGGTCAGCGAGATGTGCGGCAACGGCATCCGGGTGTTCGCGCTGCACCTTGTGCAGCAAGGCCTCGTCGACCCCGCGGAGCCGATCGTCGTCGGCACGCGCGGCGGCGACAAGACGATCACCTGTGACCCTTCGACAGGCTCAGGGACCATGTCGTTCAGCGTCGACATGGGCACGCCCGAGGTGCTCGGCGTCTCCAAGGTCAGCGCGGCCGGGAACACCTGGGAGGCGCAGGATGTTCGTACAGGCAACCCCCATGCCGTTGCCTTCGTCGACCAGCTGGACGACGCCGGCAGCCTGCTGACCCAACCTGACTACGACGCGTCGGTCTATCCCGAAGGCGTCAACGTCGAGTTCGTGGTCCGCCAGGGCGAGCGCCACGTCGCGATGCGTGTGCACGAGCGAGGCTCGGGGGAGACGCGTTCCTGTGGCACCGGAGCCTGCGCCGTCGCCGTGGCGACAGCCGTGGCCGACGGCGCCGACCGGCCGACCACCTACCGGATCGACGTGCCCGGCGGCACGCTGCACGTCACCTGGAACGCCGACAACCACATCGTGCTCACCGGCCCTGCCGAGATCGTCGCGCAGGGCACCATGGATTGGATTGCATGACCGAACACATGGGCAGCACCGAGGGCCTGGAGCTCGAGGAGCGCAACTCACTGCGGCGCGTCGCCAACCTGCGCACCGAGCTCGAGGACATCACCGAGGTCGAATACCGCCAGCTCCGTCTGGAGCGCGTCGTCCTCGTCGGCGTATGGACCGAGGGCACCGCTGAGGACGCCGACAACTCGCTCGCCGAGCTCAAGCTGCTCGCCGAGACGGCCGGCTCCGAGGTGCTGGACGCCCTGATCCAGCGCCGGCAGAAGCCCGACCCCGCGACCTACATCGGCAGCGGCAAGGTCGAGGACCTGCGCGCCGCCGTCGTCGCGACCGGCGCCGACACGATCATCTGCGACGGCGCGCTCGCCCCGAGCCAGCTGCGCAACCTCGAGGACCGCTGCAAGGTCAAGGTCGTCGACCGCACCGCGCTGATCCTCGACATCTTCGCCCAACACGCCAAGTCCAAAGAGGGCAAGGCCCAGGTCGAGCTCGCCCAGCTGCAGTACCAGACCCAGCGCCTCCGCGGCTGGGGCGGCAACCTGTCCCGTCAGGCCGGTGGCCAGGCCGCCGGTGGCGAGGGCATCGGTGGCCGTGGCCCCGGTGAGACCAAGCTCGAGACCGACCGCCGCCGCATCCAGATGAAGATGACCAAGCTGCGTCGCGAGCTCAAGGAGCTGGGCAAGGCCCGCGAGACCAAGAAGGCCAACCGCAAGCGCCACGAGATCCCGTCGGTGTCGATCGCCGGCTACACCAACGCCGGCAAGTCGAGCCTGCTCAACCGGCTGACCGACGCCGGCGTGCTGGTCGAGGACGCGCTGTTCGCGACGCTTGATCCGACCACCCGTCGCACGCAGACCTCCGACGGCCGCGTCTACACGATGTCCGACACCGTCGGGTTCGTCCGCAACCTGCCGCACCAGCTCGTCGAGGCGTTCCGCTCGACGCTGGAGGAGATCGCCGAGTCCGACCTGATCCTGCACGTCGTCGACGGCTCGCACCCCGATCCCGGTGGGCAGATCGCGGCCGTACGCAGCGTGCTCGCAGACGTCGACGCCCTCGACGTCCCCGAGATCATCGTGATCAACAAGGCCGACACCGCCGATCCGCTCGTCATCAAGAACCTGCTGGCTCGCGAGCCGCACGCCGTCGTGGTCAGCGCCCGCACCGGCGAGGGCATTGACGAACTGCTCAGCGCGATCGAGGCCGACCTTCCGCAGCCCGCGACCCATGTGGACGTCCTGCTGCCCTACGCCCGAGGCGACCTGCTCAACCAGATCCACACGCAGGGCGAGATCGAGTCGCTCGACCACGAGTCGGATGGCACGCACGTCGTCGCCCGGGTCCATGGCCATCTGGCCGCGGAGCTGGCCGATTACGCGGTGAAGTAGGAACGTCACCTTGTCGGGCCAACCCGCGTCCCGACGCACTCGTCAGCGCGGCGGCCTCCCGCACCTTGTGGATGCAGGTCGCGGGGATGGGTCACCTCACGACTAGCCTTGCGACATGCCCTCCACGCCCGACGTACGCGCGGTCCTGCATGCCGCCGTCGAGGCCGTCGGGGGAGAGGACCGGCCGGGCCAGATCGAGATGGCCGAGGCGGTGCAGCATGCCCTCGAGAGCGGCGAGCACCTGCTGGTCCAGGCCGGCACCGGCACCGGCAAGTCGCTCGGCTACCTCGTGCCCAGCCTGTTGCACGGCAAGCGCGTTGTCGTGGCGACCGCGACGCTCAACCTCCAGCACCAGCTCGTCGAGCGCGACATCCCGGCACTCAAGGACGCCGCACGCGCCACCCTCGACGTCGTCCCCCATCACGCCGTCGTCAAGGGGCGCAGCAACTACGCCTGCCTGCACCGCGTACGCGAAGGCGCTCCGGACGACCAGGGCACGCTGGTGGACGTACCCGAGGGATCGCTCGGTGCCGAGGTGCTCGAGCTGCGCGAGTGGGCCGAGGAACAGGCCAAGGGCTCTCATCTGGGTGACCGCGACGCCGCCCCCGCCCACACCGAGCGCGCGTGGCGGCAGGTCAGCGTCAACCACCGCGAGTGCCTCGGCGCCTCGCGCTGCGCCCATGCCCTCGAGTGCTTCGCCGAGCGGGCCCGTGAGGACGCGCACACCGCCCAGGTGGTCGTCACCAACCACGCGCTGCTGGCGATCGACGCGATCGACGGCGTGCCGATGCTCCCGGAGTACGACGCCGTGATCGTCGACGAGGCGCACGAGCTGGCCGCCCGCGTGACCCAGGCATCGACCGACGAGCTCGATCCCGTCGTGGTCGAGCGGGCCGCCCGACGGGCGCGTGCGCAGGTCGACGGCAAGGAGGCCGACGACCTGACCGACGCCTCCGATGCCCTCGCGGACGTGCTGGCCCGCACCGCGGAGGGGCGCATCGACGACCCGCCGCAGCCGCTGCAGGAGGTCCTGGCATTCGTACGCGACACCGCTCGCGCCTGCCTCTCGGCATTCCCCAAGGACAAGGACAAGGGTGAGCCCGATGCTGCGCGGCAGCAGGCCCGTGGCATGGTCGACGACATCCGCAAGATCGCCGAGCGCATGGCCGCCAAGGGCGAGACCGAGGTGCTGTGGATGAGTGACAACCGCGGCAACAAGCAGCTCCACATCGCGCCGATCGACGTGTCGGCGAGCCTGCGCGACAAGCTCTTCGCCGACAAGACCGTCGTGTTGACGAGCGCGACGCTCAAGCTCGGCGGTGGATTCGACCCGGTGGCGCGCTCACTGGGACTCGCGCCGGGCGACGACTCCTGGAGCTCGCTCGACGTCGGCTCGCCGTTCGACTACCGCAAGCAGGGCATGCTCTACGTCGCTCGCGACCTGCCGCTGCCGGGGCGCGATGGCCTCGAGGAGGCGCAGCTCGCCGAGATCGCCGCGCTGGTCGAGGCCGCGGGCGGACGTACGCTCGGCTTGTTCTCCTCGCGCCGCGCTGCCGAGAAGGCCGCCGAAGAGGTACGCACGCGGTTGCCCGACATCGACATCTGGTGCCAGGGCGATGCCCAGCTGCCCGAGCTCGCCCGCCGCTTCGCCGAGACACCCAGCACGTGCTTGTTCGGCACGCTCAGCCTCTGGCAGGGCGTCGACCTGCCGGGCGACACGTGCCAGCTGGTGATCATCGACCGCGTGCCGTTCCCTCGGCCCGACGATCCGCTGATGAGCGCGCGCCAACGTCTCGTCGAGAAGCGCGGAGGCAACGGGTTCATGAGCGTCGCCGCCAGCCACGCCGCACTGTTGCTGGCCCAGGGGACCGGTCGCCTGATCCGCCGGGCCACGGACAAGGGCGTCGTGGCGATCCTCGACCCGCGCATCGTCACAGCGCGCTACGGCTCGTTCCTGGCCGCCTCGTTGCCCGACATGTGGCGTACGACCGAGCGCGAGGTCGCGCTGGCCGCGTTGCGCCGTCTGGACGACGCGGCGAATGCAGTCAGCACCCCTGAAGTTTGATAACCTGTCGCAGATTCTCTCCATTCGCCGACGTCCCGGGGATTCCATGAAACTGCGCCTCACTGCCATGCTTCTCGCCGTCCCGGCGGTGATTTCTGGGCTCCTCGTGGCGATTCCAGCAGCGGACGCCCTGACCTATGACGCGGCCGTGCCGACGCGCAACATCGCGATCTCCACGAGCGGGCTCGGCAAGGTGACGGTGCAGTGCTTCGCGTCCACGACGTGCAAGGGCAAGCTGAGCTTCACCAACGCCAGCACGCGCGTCCGTGACTACAGTGTTCCGGCGCACTCGTCCCGCACGATGCAGGTGGCCGTACGCACGACCGAGGCGGCCTACCCCTATGCGTCCAACGGCGGCATCAAGCGCGGCGACGTCTACTACAAGGACGCCGTCCTCGTGGTCAACCAGGACTACCCCCGCAACAAGACCCGCACCTACAACGTCCAGACCGAGACGCTCCTGACCGCCCAGCAGATCACCGGCGTGGTCCAGGGCCCGGTCGGGCACGAGGCCACCGACGTCAAGGTGGAGCTGGTGCGCGGCCTGCGCGGCGGCAACACCGAGGTCGTGCGCAGCGCTGACATCCCCGACGGTGGCGGCACCTACACGTTCACGGTCGGACTCGGCTCCAACAACGCGCCGTCGGGCGCCTACAAGGTGCGCATCAGCGGCCTCGTGGCCAACGCCGATCACGGCACCACGCGCAGCTGGTACTGGCGAGGCAGCGACGGCAGCACGACCGGCGGTGGTGGTCGCTACCTCGACGAGGGCAGCACGGTGCGCGCCACCAAGATGGGCGACTTCAACGCCAACTTCCTCTACGGGTCGATCACCGGCAGCGTGACCAACAGCATCCCACCCAACGGGCGCGTGGACATCACGGTTGCGGCACCGCCGCGGACCTACTCGTCCAACTCCAAGACCCGGCGTGAGTACGACTTCCCCTACTGCGGCAACGTCTACGGCACGACCGACGCCGCGAGCGGTGGCACCTACCGCGTCGACTTCCTGCCGCTCTACACCGGCACCAAGCGCTACATGGTCCGCACGTCCTACGGCTCGGTCGAGAACTGGAACCCGCTGTCATCGTCCAACACGGCTTACGGCAGCTGCCTCGACGTCATGAACTACGAGCGCTCGACGACCAACCTGATCGCCTTCAATGGCAGCACGACGATCGACTACGACGTCCGCCTCCGCCGCGGGCTGCAGGACCTCTACGTCAACAGCGCCTTCAGCGGCTTCAGCAGCACGGTCGCCGGCGACCGCCAGATCACGATCCGCGAGAAGGTGCCGGGCCTCCCGGTGCTGTCCGCGCCGGTCGTCGCACGCGGCACCACCAACAGCAACGGCAACGGCACGATCCAGAACCTCATGCCCGGCAAGTACTGGGTCGAGGTCGGCCGCCGCACGAACTGCTCGGCCTGGTATCCCAGCGTCTACCCGGACAACAACGCCTACTTCAGCGGCGCTGACCGTGGCGCCGAGCGCTGGAAGACCGTCGCCGGCGCGGCTGCCGAGTACCAGAAGTCGTACGACATGGGCTACGTCAAGCGGACCCCGCCCAGCGGCTACAAGGGCTGGATGTACCGCGGCTACTGCAAGGCGCTCGGCACGGGCACCTACAACAACACCGTGAGCATCACCTCGATGGATGCGGGCACGACCACCGAGGTCACCAGCACGATCCACAAGGGCGCGGTCGTCAAGGGCCATGTCAAGCGGGCCGGCGGCAAGACCAACAAGGAGATGATGGTGCGGCTGTCGTCCTCTGACGGCAAGCGCGTCATCCGCACCGATCTGACCGACAGCAGCGGCAACTTCTACGTGGCCGGTCTGCCGTCGGGCACGTGGACGATCTCGGTCAACTCAGACTCGTGGCGAGGCATCGGGCGTACGTTCACCGGCAAGCACACGATCAGCGTCACGTCGGGCCACACCTACAGCGCCGGCACCCTCTACTTCAAGGGGTGACCGGGGCTCTGACAGGCTGGTCGTCATGACCGTTCTCGTCACCGGCGGTGCCGGCTATATCGGCTCGCACATCGTCCGCGCCTTCCGGCTTGCCGGGCTCGACTGCATCGTCGTCGACGACCTCTCGAGCGGCCATCGTGAGTTCGTGCCGGACGGGGTCGAGTTCATCGACACCAACATCCTCGACAGCACGCTCGTCGCCAAGGCGATGGTCGAGCACGAGGTCGAGGCGGTCGTGCACCTCGCCGGGTTCAAGTACGCCGGCGTGTCCGTCCAGCGGCCGCTGCACACGTACGAGCAGAACGTCCAAGGGACCGTCAGCCTGCTGCAGGCGATGCATGAGGCCGACGTCGACAAGATCGTGTTCTCGTCCAGCGCCGCGGTCTACGGCACGCCTGACGTCGACATCGTGACCGAGGCGACCGCGACGGCGCCGGAGTCGCCCTACGGCGAGAGCAAGCTGATCGGCGAGTGGCTGCTGCGTGACGCGGCCCGTGCGTTCCCGATGCATCACACGTCGCTGCGCTACTTCAACGTCGTCGGCTCGGCCGTGCCCGACCTCTACGACACGAGCCCGCACAACCTCTTCCCACTGGTCATCGAGGCGCTGCTCGAGGGCCGTACCCCACGGATCTTCGGCGATGACTACCCGACACCGGACGGCACATGCGTTCGCGACTACATCCACGTCGCCGACCTCGCCGATGCCCATGTGGTCGCCGCCCAGAAGCTGCTCGCCGGCACCCAGCTCGAGCCGGTCTACAACCTCGGCAGCGGTGACGGCGTCTCGGTGCGGGAGATCATGACGGCGGTCGCCGACGCGACCGGCATCGAGTTCGAGCCGGAGATCAGCGATCGCCGCCCCGGCGATCCCGCCCGCATCGTCGCGTCGGGTGAGCTCGCCGCGCGAGATCTCGACTGGGCCATGCGCCACTCGCTGGCCGACATGGTCAGCAGCGCCTGGAACGCCCGCCAGAACCACCCAGTCTGACGGGCCGCTCCTCAGGGCAGGTAGTACGTCGGGTTGGGCAGCTTGTACGCCTTGCCGTGCCCGCCGATCAGGTCGCTGAACTGGTCACCGAAGTTGGCGACGATGTCGTAGCCGCCACCGCTGGGCGACTCGACGTGCGCCCGGGTCTGTGACTTGTACTCGATCGTCGTGCACTTGGCGGTCGCGCAGGTGACGTAGGACGGCTGCTGCGACGAGCCGACGCCTGTCCACTTGGTGTAGTAGTTGGCGGCGGTGAAGCCCTGGTAGCCGACCTTCTGGAGGTTCGCGATCGTCGCGGCCTTCTGGTTGTCGTTGCGCCCGGTCAGGCCGATGATCGTGCAGCCGGCCTTGTCGGCGGCGTTGACGAACGAGACCATCGACGGGGTGGCCGGGAACTTCTGGCCCTGCACGTAGACGTCCTGCAGGGCCGGGTCGAACGTGAAGTGCATCCCGGCGACCTCCATGTCGTACGTCCACAGGGTCGTGTCGTCGGCGTCCAGGACGATCGCCGGCTTGGTGTGGTGCTTGACGCCGGCGCGGCACTGCGCCAGCACCGACGGAGCGAACGAGTGGGTGAGCTTCGCCATCTCGCGGATGTAGGGCGAGCTCTCCTTGTCGGCGATACCGGTGCCGGGGTCGCCGTAGTAGGCGTAGATCGTGCTCTTGACCGAGTCGATGTTGGGAATGCCCTCGCCGTCGCCCTTGAGCCCGCTGGACCCGTCCGGCTTCATGGTGAAGTGCGTACGCGGCGAGAGCTCCGGCTCGTGGACGCCCGGCAGGTCGGCGGACGGCAGGTAGTAGGTCGGGTTGGGCAGCTTGAGCGTGCTGTCGGCGTAGCCGCCCTGGAGGTCGGACCACTGGTCGCCGACGTTGAGCGTGATGTCGTAGCCGAGCGACTCGATGTGCTTGCGGGTGCCGGCCTTGTACTCGACCGTCGTGCACTTGGCGGTCGCGCACGTGATGTAGGACGGCTGCTGGGAGCTGCCCGTGCCGGTCCACTTGGTGTAGAAGCGGTCGGCCGTGAACGCGTCGTAGCCGACCTTGTCGAGGTTGCCGAGCGTCGCGGCCTTCTGGTTGTCGTTGCGACCGGTGAGGCCGAAGATCGTGTAGCCGATGTCGGCTGCCTTGTCGACGAAGCCCACCATCGCGGGGGTTGCGGGGAACTTCTGGCCCTGCACATAGACGTCCTGCAGGGCGGGGTCGAACGTGAAGTGCATCCCGGCGACTTCCATGTCGTACGTCCACAGGGTCGTGTCGTCGGCGTCGAACACGATCGCCGGCTTCTTCCCCTGCTTGATCTCGCGGTCATACGTGGACTGCAGGTTCTTGGTGGCTCGCTTGACGATGCGATCCATCTCGGAGATGTAGGGCGAGCTCTCCTTGTTGGCGATGCCCGTGCCGGGGTCGCCGTAGTAGGCGGCGATCGTCTTCTTGACGGAGTCGATGTTGGGGATGCCGGCACCGTCGGCCCTGAGTCCGCTGGAGCCGTCGGGCTTCATCACGAAGTGCGTACGAGGGCTCAACTGATGGTCGGTGCCCTTGGCCTGGGCGGCGCCGCCGACCAGGACGAGTGAGCTGGTGATGGCGATGGCCGTGAGCGTACGAGTCGTGAACATGGAGCCCCCGAGGATGTGGTTGTCTGACGCAACGACGCTACTCGGATTGCCGCCCGTCGGCGATACCCAAACGGTTAAGGACTGACTAAGACGCCGCTCCCTGAGCGGAGGGCGGTGAGTTCAAGGCTCGGTCCAGATCTCCGTTCCCTAAGGAGGCCGCCAGCGGCCGACTGGGGACGGGAGGCAGAGCACGCACCTCCTCAGGGAACGTGGGTCAGACGCGGCGGAGGACTGCGGTGACGATGCCGAGGATCGAGGCGTGCGTGCCGTCGATGGGGTCGTATGCCTCGTTGTGCGGCAGCAGCCAGACGTGGCCGTCCTTGCGCTGGAACGTCTTGACCGTGGCCTCGCCGTCGAGCAGTGCCGCGACGATGTCGCCGTTGTTGGCGGTCTGCTCCTGGCGGATCACGACGTAGTCGCCGTTGCAGATCGCCGCGTCGATCATCGAGTCGCCCGACACCTCGAGCAGGAACAGCGTGCCCTCGCCGACGAGCGACTTGGGCAGCGGGAAGATCTCCTCGACCTGCTCGGTGGCCAGGATCGGACCACCGGCGGCGATGCGGCCGACCAGCGGGACATTGGTGGCCTGGGGGAGTGCGTCGCCGATGCCGGTCTCGTCGAACGTGCTCTCGACGGCGCTGCTCATCGAACGGCGAGCCGCCATGACGTCGGGCAGGAAGATCTCGAGCGCACGGGGCCGGTTGGGGTCACGCTTGACGTAGCCGAGCGCCTCGAGGGCGCGAAGCTGGTGGGCGACCGAAGACGTGCTGGTCAGTCCGACCGCCGCACCGATCTCGCGCATGCTGGGCGGGTAGCCCCGCTTCTCGATCTCGTCGCGCAGGAACTCGAGCACCTTGCGCTGCCGCGCGGTCAGCCCCGAGGAGTCTGCGGGCCCGTCGGGGAGCTCGGTGACGTCGGCGTTTCGGTCTTCGGTCATGCCGGAAGGGTAACCCGGAACACAGGGCCAGTTCAAACATATGTTCGATGGCGTGTCGCGAGGCGTGGCGTCTAGGTTGGGGCGGTGTCGAAGCCCTTGGTGAAGCCCGGAAGCCCGCGTTCAGCCGTCGTCACCGGGGCGGGCAGGGGCATCGGCCGGGCGATCGCCCTCGAGCTGGTGGGCCGTGGCTACGAGGTCGTGGTGACCGATCTCGATGCCGACGCCGCCGAGCTCGCGGCCAAGGAGATCGGCGCCGCGCTGGGTCTCGGCCTCGACGTGACCGATCCCGACGCCAACCGCGACATCGCCGCTCGCGCCCGCGAGATCGCACCGCTGGGGGCCTGGGTCTGCAACGCCGGCGTGCTGGCCGAGGGGGACGTGACGGCGCTGTCGGTGGGTCAGGTACGCGCGATGGTCGACGTCAACGTGCTCGGCGTGGTCTGGGGCGTACGAGCCGCCGCCGACGCATTCCGGGACCAGCACGGCGTCAAGGGTGGCGACATCGGCATCGTCGCGTCGCTCAGCGCCCACGCGCCGGTGCCGGCCCTCAGTGTCTACGCCTCAACCAAGGCCGCGGTGCTGTCGCTGACGACATCGCTCGCCTCCGAACTGCACCGCGACAAGATCAAGGTCCACGCGGTGTGCCCCGACGGCGTCGACACCGCGATGGTGCAATCGATGGACGCGCAGGGTGACGTACGAGCTGCGTTGGCCGCTGGTGTCCTGCTCACGCCGCCGCAGGTCGCGCGCGAGCTCGTCGACATGTTCGGCACGGGGCGCGTCTACAAGACCCTGCCCGCGTGGCGCGGGGTCGTCGCGCGCACGGCGTCACTGGCCCCGCGTGCGGCTCTCCATGTCGACCCGTGGCTCCGCAGACTCGGTGCCCGCAAGCTCAAGAAGGCCGGCAAGCGTTGACCGCTCGCGTCAGTGCTGGCGTGCGTGGCGCTTGCGCTTGAACAGCGACGCGGACCGGGAGTCCGGCTCGCGCAGTGTTCCAGGCTCGCGCTCGGTCTCCGGCTCGGGCTCCTCGACGACCTCGGTGGGGACGGTCTCGCCCGCAGCCTCGGCCGTACGCCACTCGGCGATCGTGGTGTCCTCCTCGACCGTCTCCGGCGTGACGACGTCCTCGCGGACCGCCTCGACGCATGCGCCGAGCAGGATCGCGTAGATGCCGATCCACAGCCACAGCAGGAGCACCACGACACCGGCGAGTGCGCCGTACGTCTTGCCGTAGCTGCCGAAGTTGTCGACGTACAGCGAGAAGCCCACCGACACCAGCAGCCACAGCACGGTGGCGACCACGACACCCTTGGACACCAGTGAGCCGCTGGCGGCGCGGTTGGGCGCGAGCCGGAACAGCACACCGATCGCGATCGTGACGGCGGCGAGCAGCAGCAGCCAGCGGCCGGCCTCGAACGCGGCGCGTACACCGGGCACGATGTCGATCTCGTCGAGGACCGCCGGAGCAACCGCCACGAGCGCCACGACCAGCACGACAAAGACGATCGCGCCGAGCGTCAGCAGGAGGGACAGGGCCTTGCGCTTGATGAACCCCCGGGTCTCGCCGAGGCCGAACATCGCGTTGATCGCGGTGACGAGGTTGCCGACCCCGCCCGCAGCGCTGTAGATCGCCAGCACCAACGCGACCGCGAGGCCGATGCCGAGGGAGCTGTCCGAGGTCTTGATGAGCGAGTCGAGCTGTCCGGTGACGACCGACGCCGCATCGGACGGCAGGGCGTCGGCGATTTGGTCTGACTGGTTCGCGACGGTCTCGGGGGAGGCCACCAGCCCGTACGTCATGACGGCCGCGATCATCGCCGGGAACAGCGAGAGGAACGCGTAGAACGCGACGCCGGCGGCCAGCAACGGGGCCTGTCGAGATGATGCCTGCTTCCAGGCCGTGATGACGCTCTTGCGCGGAGAAGTCATGCCTCGACGGTAGTGCGGCTCAGCTGTGGCCGCCTCCCGAGGCGTGTGGCATCGCGCACACGGCGAGAAATTTCGCTGTCGATTTTGGCTGGAATGGCAGGCGCAACGCGACACCTATCGAAATTGTGTTCGACAGATGCTTCCTTTTGTCAGAGGCGTCCCCTATCGTCGTACATGTGTTCGATCGAACGCCTGTTCGCACCATCGAATGACATCGAGAACAGCGTTTGATCGACCACACCACAACTCCACACCAGCCCTCACTTCCCCCTTGGAGGCCATCATGAGCAGCATCGCATTCAGTCATCACGACCACTCCGTCCGTCCGGTCCGCCACCTGCGCGCCGTGCCCGACGCCAGGCCGGCTCCGCACGTGCGTCTGACCCGTCGCGGCAAGGTCGTCGTGCTCACCGCGGCCGTCGCCGTCGTCGCGCTGCTGGTGGTCATGTTCGGGTCCTCGTCGTTCGCCGGCGACCAGCCCGGCACTGCGCCCGAGACCACGTCGGTCCGCGTCCTCCCGGGCCAGACCCTGTGGCAGATCGCCAGCCAGGCCAACCCCAACGGCGACATCCGCAAGACCGTCGACGACATCGTCCGGCTCAACTCGCTTCCGAATGCCTCGGCGCTGCAGCTGGGCTCGGAGATCGCGGTCCCCGTCTACAAGTAGCGGGATCGTCACTGCAACACCCACCGGCGTCCGCGGTGCACCTTGGGGAAGGGGTGCCGCGGGCGCCGTCGTGTTCCGCCGACTCGCCGGTCGAGTAGCAGGCGAGCTCTGCGAGTTCGCGTATCGAGACCACGCCGGGAAAGGACTCGCGTAGGTGCTCGTTGACCGGGGGACTGCCACCTGTTTGACTGCTGCTTCTGTGTGCAGGCGAAAGCCTGACACTTTTCGGAGAGGGACCACGTGACGTCACCTGCTGCACCCGGCCGACGGATGGTTGCGATGTTGAGCGGAGCAGCGGTGATGGCCGCGCTCCTGAGCGCGTGCACGGGTGGGCCGCCCGACCCTCGCAAGGCCGCCGAGGCGCTGGCCGCCGGTCTGGCGAAGCAGGACCTCAAGGGCATACCCGCGGTCAAGGGCGGCCGCATCCCGCAGGCCGACCTCAAGCGGATCGTCGAGGGCATGGGCTCCGCGCGGGCCAAGGTCACGGTCGGCGACATCGAGAAGGACGGCGACAGCGCGACGGCGACGCTCAAGACCAGCTGGACGTTCAAGGGCGCTGACTGGACCTACGCCACCCCGGCCAAGCTGGCGTACGAGGACGACGAGTGGCGGGTGAAGTGGAGCCCGGCGATCGTCGCGCCCCGACTGACCGCCGACGAGGCACTCCGCATGCGCACGTCGCCAGCCGACCGCGGTGACATCGTCGGCGCCGGGGGCAAGGGCCTGGTGATCGAGCGGCCGGTCGAGCGGATCGGCATCGACAAGTCGCGCATCAAGGCCGCCGAGGCGGACGGCTCGGCGCGGGCGCTGGCCCGGCTGATCGACATCGACGCCGACCGGTTCGCCAAGGCGGTCAAGGCGGCCGGCCCGCAGGCATTCGTGGTCGGCCTGGTGGTGCGCGCGGACTCCGATGACACGCTCAGCGATGCCCAGATCGCCTCGATCCCCGGCGCAGCCCAGCTCGGCGCCGTGCTGCCGTTGGCGCCGACCAAGGGGTTCGGACAGCCTCTGCTCGGGGTCGTCGGCGAGGCAACCGCCGAGATCATCGCCAAGTCCAAGGGCTCGGTCAGCCCGGGTGACCTGGTCGGCCTGACGGGTCTGGAGCAGCGCTACGACAGCCAGCTGCGCGGCAACCCCGGAGTCACGGTCGAGGCGGTGGCCGGGTCCAAGGCGCGCGAGGTGTTCTCCAGCGCGCCGCGCCCCGGCAAGACGCTCCGCACCTCGATCGACGTCAAGCTGCAGGGCGCGGCCGACGAGATCCTCTCGAACGTGAAGCCGGCCAGCGCGATCGTCGCGATCCGCCCGTCGTCGGGCAAGATCGTCGCCCTCGCGAGCGGCCCGGGCGGCAAGGGTGCCGACACCGCGGCGGCGGGGCACTACGCGCCGGGGTCGACCTTCAAGCTCGTCACGGCGCTGGCATTCCTGCGCTCCGGGCTCAAGCCGTCCAGCACCGTGCCGTGCACGCCGACCGTGACGGTCGAGGGTCGCCGGTTCAAGAACTACTCCGACTACCCGGGCAGTGCGATCGGCAACATCCCGCTGAGCGCGGCGATCGCCAACTCCTGCAACACCGCGATGATCGCTACCCGCGGCAAGGCGCCCCAGGGCAAGCTCGCAGCTGCGGCCGCGGCGCTGGGACTCGGGCCGGACCTCGACCTGGGCTATCCGGCCTACCTCGGATCCGTGCCCAGCAAGGCCGGGGGCACGGAGCACGCCGCGTCGATGATCGGGCAGGGCAAGATCGAGGCCTCGCCGCTGGCCATGGCCGTGGTCGCCGCCTCGATCGCCCATGGTTCGCGGGTCACGCCGACGCTGTTGGACCAGTCGCCGACCAAGCCCGCGGCGAAGCCCGCCGATCCGCTGACCAACGGTGAGGCCAAGCAGCTCCAGGAGCTGTTCCGCGGGGTCGTGACGAGCGGAAGCGGCCGGTTCCTGCTGGACCTGCCCGGCAAGCCGGTGTCGGCCAAGACCGGGACGGCCGAGTACGGCACCGACACCCCACCGCGTACACATGCCTGGATGATCGCGACCCAGGGCGACCTCGCTGTCGCGGTGTTCGTCGACGACGGCGACTCCGGCTCCGGCACGGCCGGGCCACTGCTCGAGGAGTTCCTGAGGAGCGCCCAGTGACGATCGAGCTGACGCCGACTGTCGAACGTACGCTCTGGCGGTCGTTGCCTCCGTGGGCCCTCGTGCCGGTTGCGGCCGTGGCGTGGTGGCTCGCCGGGTTCCTGCCGTGGCTGCTCAACGGCACCGGTCGCGACGTGCTCACCGAGAGGGGAGTCGGCTTCCTGCTGCTGCCGCCCCTCATGTCCGGCGGCGTGAGCCAGCTCGTGCTCGGCGCGGGTGTCGGCGGCGTGGTGGCCGGTCTCACCTCCATCCTGAGTGACGGAAGCCGCGCGCTGCGCGCGGGCGCCTGCACCGCGGGGGTTGCCGTCGCCCTGCTCGTGACACTGCTGCAGACCCGCAACGGGGTCAGCGGCACGGCCGTCGACACCCGAATCACCAACGGGCTGACGATCGTCGTCATCGTCACCGCGATCGTCGGTCTGGGTCTGGGGCTGCTGAGCCTGCTCGGACGCGTCGGCCTCGGGTTCGCGGTCGGCGCCCTCGCCGGTGCGACGCCGATGTGGGTCATGAGCGTGTTCATGGCGTTCGAGTTGGTCGATACAACCGGTCGGCTCGAGGTGGCGCACCGCGTCAGCGAGTGGTCCGGCGCCGCGGTGCTCGCCGTCGCGTTGCTCTGTGTCGGCCTCGTGCCGGGCGTACGCGCGGTGGCCTGGGCTGGGATCGTCTTGCTGGCCTGGTTCATCGGCCCGACGATCACCGCGGCCGGCTACATGGAGGTGTTCCTCCGCCCCGGCATGGGGCGGCACGACCTGTGGGGCGACCAGCTCTCGGCCGCCGCCGACGTGTGGCGCATGGCGGCCTCGCTGGATGCGCGGTCACTCGCGCCCTGGGGCGTCCCGATCGTTGTCGCTGCAGCAGCGGCGACCTGGCTCGCACTCCGAGCCACGCCACGGCCGGATCAACCGGCACAATGACCTCATGCGCATTCACGTGGTCGCCGACGAGGCCGACAAGGACGGCGGGCACTTCCACGAGCGCCTGCTCCAGCTGGGCGGTGAGCTCGTCGAGCTCGACCGTGACGACCTCCCGGCCTACGCGTCCATCGGCGACACCGATCTGATCTTCCTGCTCGGCTCCGACAAGGGCGCCCACGAGCCGAAGTGGAAGGACGTCGTCGAGGCCGAGTCCCGGTTCGTCCGCGGAGCGCTGCGGGCCGGCACACCCGTGATGGGCATCTGTTACGGCGCCCAGCTCATGGCCCGTGCGCTCGGCGGTACGTCCTGGAGGGCCGACCAGCCGGAGCTCGGCTGGCAGCGCGTCGACACGATCGACCCCATCCTGTGCCCCGAGGGTCCATGGGCGCAGATGCACAGTGACGTGTTCGCGCCCGGCCCCACGTCGAACGTCATCGGCACGTCGTGGCGCGGCCCGCAGTGCTTCATCGACGAGGCGCACGGTGCGCGGGCGATCGCGTGGCAGTTCCACCCCGAGGTCACCGCGGAGACGTACGAACGGTGGGTGCACGAGGGCTACTACGGCGCTGTCGGCATCGACACCAAGGACCTGATCCGCCAGGCGCATGCGCACGCCGCGGCGACCCGCAACCTCGCGCACACCCTCGTCGACTCGGCGCTCACCTATCTGCGGGTGACCCCGTGAAGGGCCGGCCGAGCGGCTTCGAGTGGGTCGTCCGCGGCAAGGAGGTCGTGATCTCGCACCACGGCCGGGTGGCAGCGGTGCTGCGGGGTGAGAAGGCCCACCAGTTCGTCCGCGACGCCGAGTCGAGCGATCCGCAGCTGCTGATGGCGCGCCTCACCGGCAACTACAAACGCGGCAACGAGCGCACGGCGAAGTCGCACCCCCGCAATCGCTGACTCAGCTGCTCGCGATCGACTTCCACTCGTCGAGCCGTTGGGCGATCAAGGGGCTTCGTCATGCCGACATCCTAGGATGACTCGCAGATATGCATAGTGCATACATCAACGGCTAGAATGTATGCATGGCTGGCTTGGTGCAGATTCGCGACGTGCCCGACGACGCTCGGCAGGCGCTCAAGGCACGTGCCGCGGCCCGCGGAGTGTCGCTCAACGAGTACCTGCGGGCGCTGCTGGTCGAGGAGGCGTCACGGCCGACGCTCGCTGAGGTCCTCGAACGAGCACGCTCACGGTCCGAGCGATCGGCAGTCTCGTCCGTCGACATCATCAGAGCCGATCGCGACGGCAAACGGTGATCGTCGCCGACTGCTCGGTGGTCGTGGACGCGTTGGTCGGCACCGATGCTGACCTCGTCGGCGAGTCGCTCGACGACCGTTTGGCGGCGCCGACACTCATCGACTTCGAGGTGGTCTCGGCCGTCAGAGGTCTGGCTCTGGGCGGCCACATCTCGGAGCATCGCGCGCGGGATCTCCTGCGCGACTTCGACCAGCTGCCGATCACCCGATGGGGTTCCGCGCACGATCTCCGGGTTCGGGCCTTCGACCTGCGGCACACGGTCACGGCCTACGACGCTGCCTACGTCGTGCTGGCCGAGTCACTCGACTGTCCTCTGGTCACGCGCGACCGCCGGCTTGCCAAGGCCGCTCGCACGTTGGTCGACGTCATCGTCGTCTGAGTTCGGTCAGCCTTCGTCGCAGGAACTCCCGCTCGACCGCGTTCTCGGTCAGGTCGATCGCCCGCTCGTACGCTTGCGCGGCGTCGTCCGTACGCCCGGCCCGACGCAGCAGGTCGGCACGGATCGCGTGGAACAGCCCGAACCCGTCCAGGTCGAGCCCGTCAGCGATCGTGAGGCCCGCTGCTGGACCGTCGACCTCGGCGACCGCGACCGCACGGTTGAGCGCTGCGACCGGGCTCGGCGCCAGCCGCATGAGGTGGTCGTAGAGCTGCACGATCTGACGCCAATCCGTGTCGGCGGCCGTCACTGCGTCGCTGTGCACGGCGGCGATCGCGGCCTGCAGCTGGTACGGCCCGGGTTGGCCCCGCCGGATGCATCGGCGTACGAGGTCCTGCCCCTCGGCGATCTGCTCGCGATCCCACAGCGCGCGGTCCTGGTCGGCGAGCAGCACGAGGTCGCCTCCGGACGTACGTGCCGATCGCCGTGAGTCGTTGAGCAGCATCAGGGCGAGCAGGCCAGCGGCCTCGGGCTCGTCGGGCATCAGCTCGACCAGCAGCCGGCCGAGCCGGATCGCCTCGGCGCACAGGTCCGCGCGTACGAGATCGGCGCCCGAGCTGGCGGTGTAGCCCTCGTTGAACACCAGGTAGACCACCGCGAGCACGCCGCGCAACCGGTCGGGCAGGTCCGCGTCGCGGGGCACGCGGTAGGGGATGTGCGCCGCGCGGATCTTGCCTTTCGCGCGTACGAGCCGCTGCGCCATCGTCGGCTCCGGCACGAGGAACGCTCGCGCGATCTCCGGCGTGGTCAGCCCGCCGAGCATCCGCAGCGTCAGTGCGACGCGGGCAGCGGGGGAGAGCGCGGGGTGGCAGCACGTGAAGATGAGGCGGAGCCGGTCGTCGGCCACGGGACCCTCCTCCTTCGGTTCGTCCTGCTCGAGCAGTAGGGCTGCCTGGGCATGCTTGTCGTCGCGGTTGGCCTCGCGGCGCAGCCGGTCGATCGCCCGGCGTCTGGCTGTGGTGATGATCCAGCCGCTGGGGCTGGGCGGTGTGCCGTCGGCGGGCCAGCGCTCGACGGCGATGGTGAACGCCTCCTGGACCGCGTCCTCGGCGATGTCGAGATCGCCGAAGACCCGGGCCAGGACGGCCACCGCGCGGCCGTGCTCCTCGCGGAACACGTGCGCGATGCCGGCGTCGTCGGTCGTCACGTCAGTGGCGGAACGGGCGCACTTCGATCGCCAGCCCGATCGCCTCGGCGTACCTGCCGGCCCATTCCAGCGCTGCGTCGAGGTCGGGGGTGTCGACGATCGTGAAGCCGCCGACGTGCTCCTTGCCCTCGACGTACGGTCCGTCGGTCATGAGCGTCTCGCCGTCCTGATGGCGTACGACGGTGGTCGCGTCGGGGCCGGTGAGCCCGCCGGCGAACACCCACTGGCCCGACGCCTGCAGCTCGTCGTTGACGATCGCGAGCTTGCGCATGATCGGCTCGAGGAACTCCGGAGGGGGAGTGAACCCCGGCTCCATCACGGGTTCGATGACGTTGAGCACGTACTGCGTCACGGTGGTGCCTCCTGTGTGCGGGCCGGCCTGTTGCCAGCCTCTCACCCCCTACACGAACGACGCAGGGCGAAATCGACACCGAGCGGGAGAATCTTCACTCGCGTGCAAGCTCGCTCATCCACCTCGCCGGTCGAGTAGCAAGCTCGCTCATCCATCTCGCCGGTCGAGTAGCCCGCGAGCTCTGCGAGCCGGCGTATCGAGACCACACGCTCTCTCGCCGGTCGAGTAGCAAGCTCGCTCAGCGAGCGGTGTATCGAGACCACACGCTCTCTCGCCGGTCGAGTAGCAAGCTCGCTCAGCGAGCGGCGTATCGAGACCACACGCTCTCTCGCCGGTCGAGTAGCAAGCTCGCTCAGCGAGCGGCGTATCGAGACCACACGCTCTCTCGCCGGTCGAGTAGCAAGCTCGCTCAGCGAGCGGCGTATCGAGACCCCGCTCTCTCGCCGGTCGAGTAGCAAGCTCGCTCAGCGAGCGGCGTATCGAGACCCGTGAGATAACTACTCACCCGAGCCAGACCGCTTGAACGTCTTCTTCGACAGCCCGGGCAGCAGGTGCAGCTCGCCATTGATGAGCGCTTCACGCTTGGCCCGTGACCAGTTCTGCACCTTCTTCTCGAACCAGTACGCCTGAACGATTGACTCGCACGGCTGGACGAAGACCAGCTCGACGGGCAGACGTCGGCGGGTGTACTCAGCACCCTCCCCGGCTTGATGCTGTCGAAGCCGGGTGATGATGTCGCGCGTGCTGCCGACGTAGTAGCTCCCATCACCGCATCTGAGGATGTACATGTAGCCGCCCATACGACGAGCATGTCGGTGGCGCCTCGATTGCGTGAGTGGTCATCCACAGGGGTCTCGATACGCCTCCCTCGCAGAGCTCGGTCGGCTACTCGGCCGGCGAGAACCTCGCCTCCCTCGCAGAGCTCGGTCGGCTACTCGACCGGCGAGAAAGTCGGGTCCCTCGCAGAGCTCGGTCGGCTACTCGACCGGCGGTGTACGGGACTACTCGGTGACGTCGGCGGCGTCGCTGGCCTGGATCGCCGCTTCGGCCTCGGACAACGCGCCTTCGGTCGACAGCGCACCGCCGGAGCTCTCCAGGTGCGCCCGTACGAACCAGTGGAACAGCTCGAGCTGCTTGGCCTGGCCGATGACCATGTCCTCGGTGACCGGGTCGATGTCGGCGACGGCTTCCTGCACCTTGCGGTGATCGGCGATCAGCCGGACGTACACCTCGTCGAGCGCTCCGAGGTGCTCGTTGGTGGTGGCGCGACCCAGCGAGTAGTCGTCCCAGCTTCGGCCGCTGACCACGGCGCCGGGCGTACCCGACGGCGAGGTGCCGAGGGTCGCGATGCGTTCGGCGGTCTCGTCAACCATCGCGATGACCTCGTCGACGTGCGGGTCGATCATCTCGTGCACCGCGATGAAGTGCGGGCCGACGACGTTCCAGTGCACGTGCTTGAGGGTCAGGTGCAGGTCGATCAGCGCGTTGAGGCGCTCCTGCAGAATGCCGGCGAGCTTCTCGCCCTCGGCGGTGGTGAGTCCGGGAATCGTGTACTTGGGTGAAGTAGGCATGCTCATGGCCTACCCATCGAAGCCGGTCTCACACGTCGGCATACGGTTGCGACATGGCTTTGATCGTGTGTCCGTTGTGCGTCCGCGAGGACGATGTCGTGGTGCTGCGCACCCTGCCCGACGGGCGCAAGGAGGCCGAGTGCACGGACTGCAAGTTCACGTTCCCGTTCGGCTCGCCGACGCCGGAGGCCACGCCGGCAGCCGCCCGCAAGAGCACGCCGCGCCGGGCGGCCAGCACCGTCGTCGCGCCGCGGCCCATCGCGTACGTCGTGCAGCAGTTCCCCAAGGCCACGGACGTCGATGCCGGCGCTCTGGAACGCGTTGAGGCGCTCAAGCAGGAGTTCCTCGCGACGCCGTACGAGCCGGATCCGCTCGTCGCCCGCCACTGGGCCAAGTTCGCGTGGGTCTTCTCCGCCGACGGGCTCGACAAGGCGACGATCTACGACCTCAAGCTGTTCGCCGACGACCCGACGGGTGCGAGCACGGGGGACCCGACGGAGTTCGACAAGGCGTGGGTCCTGCTCGGCGAGCTCGAGGGCGCCCGCCGCGTGCGCGCGGTGAGTGCGCACCTGTTGCGCGGACCCGGTGAGCTCGAGGACCGGCTCAGCAACCTCGTCGACCAGGGCTTCGGGTTCTCGATGCCCGGCTGGGGCGAGGGGCTGCTCACCAAGACGCTCGCGGTCGCCGATCCCGACCGGTTCCTGCCGATCGTCACGTACGCCGACAAGCGCGCGATCATCGAGTCGTTGTACGGCCTGGAGCTCGCCAACGTCGACCTGACGTCGTGGACGATCGGGCGTCTCGGCGTGTGGAGCAACGACCTGCTGGTCGAGCTGCTCGGCGACGACTTCGCCGACCTCCACCACGCCGCGGCATTCCTCCGCTGGGCACACCACCACTAGGGGTCGTGCCGGCTTCCCAGGGCATACGGGAGAGCCGAAAAGTGTTGATACAGGTGTGTCTGGAGGGTTTCGACACGCCGTAATTCTGCTGACCAAATGGCGTCTGACCTGCAATGACGCGGTCCCATTCAGAAAGTGTCCGAGGTTGCCGGAATCGTGTTGCACGGGCCCCACCACCGGCGTACAGTGGCACTAGATCTAGTAGTTACACCAATGTAGTTCTCCACATGTTGTGGAGGGTTACGCACCGAAAATCGGCGGAATCCACACGGCTTCCACACCACTTGTCCCCATCGGGGGACAACTTTTCGGGCCAAGCCCCTTGTATGGGAAGGAGTTGACCGACATGCATTGTCCGTTCTGCAAGAACACCGACACCCGGGTTCTCGACAGCCGTGTCGCCGACGAAGGTGGAGCCATCCGCCGTCGCCGGGTCTGCTCCGCCTGCGAGAAGCGGTTCACCACGATCGAGCAGATGCAGCTCACGGTCGTCAAGCGCTCCGGCGCCACCGAGCCCTTCGTCCGTGACAAGGCCATCGCCGGCGTCCGCAAGGCCTGCAAGGGCCGACCGGTCGACGACGACGACCTGGCGCGACTCGGCCAGCAGGTCGAGGACACGCTTCGCGACTCCGGATGCGCGGAGGTCCCGGCCCACGAGGTCGGACTCGCGATCCTCGAGCCCCTCAAGAGCCTCGACGAGGTCGCCTACCTGCGATTCGCCAGCGTCTACAAGCAGTTCGAGTCCGCCGACGACTTCGCCGACGAGATCGCCAGCCTCATGGCGGCCGGCGCCGACGGTGAGCTCGCCGAGCACACCGCCAAGAAGGACCACCACCAGACCTGAGTCCCGCTGGTCTCGAAACTCTGGCCTTCGCCGGTCGAGCAGCTCCTAGGAACGAGGAGCGTATCGAGACCACCGAGACGCAAGTAGCAAGCACACATCACACACCGCGAAATAGGAGCACTCTCATGACGGAAACGGTCAGCGGACCCTCGGGGTCCTCTCGCAAGACTGCTGGCAAGAAGGGCAACGCTGCCCTCAAGATCCAGCGCGTCTACACGACCGAGGGGGTGCACCCGTACGACAACGTCACCTGGGAACGTCGCGACGTCGTGCAGACCAACTGGAAGACCGGCGAGAACGTCTTCGAGCAGCGCGGTGTGGAGTTCCCCGACTTCTGGAGCGTCAACGCCTCCACGATCGTCACGACCAAGTACTTCCGCGGCGCCGTCGGCTCGCCCGAGCGTGAGCAGAGCCTCAAGCAGCTGCTCGACCGCGTCGTGCTGACCTACACCAAGGCCGGCCGCGAGCACGGCTACTTCGCGACCGAGGACGACGCGACGATCTTCGAGCACGAGCTGACGCACATGCTCCTGCACCAGGTCTTCAGCTTCAACAGCCCGGTGTGGTTCAACGTCGGCACGTCGAGCCCGCAGCAGGTCAGCGCCTGCTTCATCCTCGCGGTGGATGACTCGATGGACTCGATCCTCAACTGGTACAAGGAAGAGGGCCTGATCTTCAAGGGTGGCTCCGG
Organism: Aeromicrobium ginsengisoli; assembly: GCF_004134905.2. GTDB lineage: Bacteria > Actinomycetota > Actinomycetes > Propionibacteriales > Nocardioidaceae > Aeromicrobium > Aeromicrobium ginsengisoli. The sequence continues at coordinate 1,216,539 of NZ_SDPQ02000002.1, forward strand.
TGCCGGCCTCAACCTGAGCCGCATCCGCTCGTCCAAGGAGCTGCTCCGCTCCTCGGGCGGCACGGCCTCCGGCCCGGTCTCGTTCATGCGCGGTGCCGACGCGTCCGCCGGCACGATCAAGTCCGGTGGCGCCACGCGTCGCGCGGCCAAGATGGTCGTGCTCGACGTCGATCACCCCGACATCCAGGAGTTCGTCGAGACCAAGGCCCGCGAGGAGGACAAGATCCGCGTCCTCCGCGACGCCGGCTACGACATGGACCTCGGCGGCGCCGACATCACGTCGGTCCAGTACCAGAACGCCAACAACTCGATCCGCGTCAACGACGAGTTCATGCGCGCGGTCGAGTCCGGCGGCGAGTTCGGGCTCCGCGCCCGCACCAACGGCGAGATCATCGAGACCGTCGACGCCCGCAAGCTGTGGGAGGACATCGCGCAGGCTGCCTGGGCGTGCGCCGATCCCGGCATCCAGTACGACGGCACGATCAACGACTGGCACACCTCGCCCGAGGCCGGCCGCATCACGGCGTCCAACCCGTGCTCGGAATACATGCACCTCGACAACTCGTCGTGCAACCTCGCCAGCCTCAACCTGCTGAAGTTCCTCAAGGACGACGGCTCGTTCGACACCGAGACGTTCGTCAAGGCGACCGAGTTCATCATCACCGCGATGGACATCTCGATCTGCTTCGCGGACTTCCCGACCGAGGCGATCGGCGACACCACGCGCGCCTACCGCCAGCTCGGCATCGGCTTCGCCAACCTCGGCGCGCTGCTCATGGCGTCGGGCCTGGCCTACGACTCCGACGGTGGCCGCGCCCTCGCAGCGTCGATCACGTCGCTGATGACCGGTACGTCCTACCGTCGCTCGGCCGAGCTCGCCGGCGTCGTCGGCCCCTACGACGGCTTCGCGCAGAACGCCTCGGCGCACGAGCGCGTCATGCGCAAGCACCAGGCCGCCAACGACGAGATCCGCACGCTGCACTCGATCGACATCGCGGTGCACCGTGAGGCTGCCAAGCAGTGGAAGCTCAACCTCGAGGTCGGTCAGAAGAACGGCTGGCGCAACAGCCAGGCGTCGGTGCTCGCACCGACCGGCACCATCGGCTTCATGATGGACTGCGACACGACCGGCATCGAGCCGGACTTCTCGCTGGTCAAGTTCAAGAAGCTCGTCGGTGGCGGCTCGATGCAGATCGTCAACCAGACGATCCCGGCAGCGCTCAAGAAGCTCGGCTACACCGGCGAGACGATCGAGGCGATCGTCGAGTTCATCGCCGACAACGGTCACGTCGTCGACGCGCCCGGGCTCAAGACCGAGCACTACGAGATCTTCGACACCGCGATGGGTCAGCGCTCCATCAAGCCGATGGGCCACGTGCTGATGATGGCTGCCTGCCAGCCGTTCCTGTCCGGTGCGATCTCCAAGACGGTCAACCTGCCCGAGACCGCCACGGTCGAGGAGATCGAGGACGTCTACTTCCAGGGCTGGAAGCTCGGCCTCAAGGCACTCGCGGTCTACCGCGACAACTGCAAGGTCGGCCAGCCGCTCAGCGACGGCAAGGAGGCCAAGTCCTCGGGTGACACCAAGGTCGAGGTCAAGGAAGTCATCGTCGAGAAGCCGATCCGTCGCCGCCTGCCGAAGTCGCGCCAGTCGATCACGACGTCGTTCTCCGTCGGTGGTGCCGAGGGCTACATGACCTCCGGTGCTCACCCCGACGGCTCGCTCGGCGAGATCTTCATGAAGCTCGGCAAGCAGGGCTCGACCCTCGCCGGCATGATGGACGCCTTCTCGATCGCCATCAGCATCTCGCTGCAGTACGGCGTGCCGCTGGAGACGTTCGTCCAGAAGTTCACCAACATGAAGTTCGAGCCGGCCGGTCTGACCGACGACCCGGACGTCCGCATGAGCCAGTCGATCATGGACTACACGTTCCGTCGCCTGGCCCTGGACTACCTCGACTTCGAGACCCGTTCAGCCCTCGGCATCCACTCGGCCGAAGAGCGCCAGCGCTACCTCGACACCGGCAGCTACGAGCCGATCAACACCGGAGGCACCACAGCCGCCGAGCTGATCGCGGATGACTCGGTGGTCGAGTCCGAAGATGCCGCCGGTTCTGCATCCGAGGCGACTACCGCTGGTCGAGTAGCTCCGAGGAACGAGGAGCGTATCGAGACCAAGGCAGCCAAGGCAGGGGAGACCCACAGCGTCTCCGGCGACAGCCATGACGCCTCGGCCTCCAAGCCCGCCCCGGCAACCGCCCACACGAGCGCCGAGCTCCTGGAGACCCTCACCGGCTCCGCGGTCGACTCGCCGCTCTGCATGACCTGTGGCACCAAGATGCGCCCCGCCGGCTCCTGCCACGTCTGCGAAGGCTGCGGCAGCACCAGCGGCTGCAGCTGATCATGCCGTGAACGTGGATGAGCCCCGACCCGCACGGTCGGGGCTCATCCATGTGGAAGAACGTGGGACTTCAGTAGTGCCGCTTGTGCAACTTGTGTCGTTGGCCAGTTTGATCATCCGTCTGTTTCTGGATGCGTGCGGAGGTATGTTCTTGAAGCGTCCACGAGAGGGATCGGAACATGCATGGCATCCGGAGCCGATTCGTTAAGCGGCTGAGCAGAACGGATGCTTCAGAGTCTCAGACGAATCAGGCCGGCCTTCTCATCCCGAAGGCTGAAGGGCAAGGACAAGTTCGCCACGAAGGACACCATCGAGCACAATGCGGTCAACCGCGACGACGTGCAGGTCGACAACTTCGACTTCGCGCCCATCAACAAGAACGCGGCTGACACGTTCCACTGATCAGCGCGTATGCCACTCCGGCCGTGCACCCTCGGGGGTGCACGGCCGGAGGTGTTTGTGGTGGGCGGGTGGTCGATATGGGGTCTCGATACGGCCTCCTCGCAGAGCTCGTCGGCCTACTCGACCGGCGTGGGGGCCGTTTCGCAGGGCTCGGTCGGCTACTCGACCGGCGTGGGGGCCGTTTCGCAGGGCTCGGTCGGCTACTCGACCGGCGAAGGGTGGCGCTCGGTCGGCTACTCGACCGACGAGGGGCTACTTGTGGCGGAGGGCCATTCGTCCCTGTGCGGGTGACTCGATTGGGGAGCATGATCGCGACATGACCCAGTACGTGTATGACTTCAGCGAAGGCGGGATGGATCAGAAGGATCTCCTGGGCGGCAAGGGGGCCAATCTCGCGGAGATGACGAACCTGGGGTTGCCGGTGCCGCCGGGGTTCACGATCAGCACCGAGGCCTGTCGGGCATACATGACCGAGGGCAAGGAGCCCGACGGGCTGTCCGACGAGGTCAGCGAGCACCTGAAGGCGCTGGAGCAGGCCCGCGGCAACAAGCTCGGCGATCCGGGCGACCCGCTGCTGGTGTCGGTGCGGTCGGGGGCGAAGTTCTCCATGCCGGGGATGATGGAGACCGTCCTCAACGTGGGCCTCAACGACGAGTCGGTGAAGGGCCTCGCGCAGGTCGCGGGCGGCGACGAGCGGTTCGCGTACGACTCCTATCGGCGGCTGCTGCAGATGTTCGGCAGCACGGTGCTGGGCATCGAGGCGAGCGTGTTCGCCGAGGCGCTCGACGCGCTCAAGGCCGACCGCAAGACCGGCGACGACCTCGACCTGACCGCCGAGGACCTGCAGGGACTCATCGAGACGTACAAGGGGCTCATCGCAGAGCACGGCGGCCGCGACTTCCCGCAGGACCCGCGCGAGCAGCTCGACATGGCGGTGCTGGCGGTCTTCGACTCGTGGAACACCGAGCGGGCCGCGCTCTATCGCCGCCAGGAGCGCATCCCCGACGACCTGGGCACCGCGGTCAACATCTGCTCGATGGTGTTCGGCAACGGGGGAGACGACTCCGGCACGGGCGTCGCGTTCACGCGCGACCCGGCGACCGGTGCGCAGGGTCTGTATGGCGACTACCTCGTGAACGCGCAGGGCGAGGACGTCGTCGCCGGCATCCGCAACACGATCCCGCTCGCCGAGCTGGAGCAGGTCGACAAGGCGGCGTACGACGAGCTGCTCGCGATCATGCAGAAGCTCGAGCACCACTACAAGGACCTGTGCGACATCGAGTTCACCGTCGAGCACGGCAAGCTCTGGATGCTGCAGACGCGGGTCGGCAAGCGTACGGCCGAGGCGGCGTTCCGCATCGCCCACTCGTTCGCCACCGAGGGCATCATCGACCTCGACGAGGCGGTCGACCGGGTGACCGGCGCGCAGCTGGCGCAGCTGATGTTCCCGCGGTTCGATTCCGACGCCGAGCGCCACCTGATCGGCAAGGGCATGAACGCTTCGCCGGGTGCCGCCGTGGGCAAGGCCGTGTTCGACTCGCAGACCGCCGTGGAGTGGGCTGCGAGCGGCGATGACGTCATCCTCGTGCGCCGCACGACCACTCCTGACGACCTGGCCGGCATGGTCGCGGCCAAGGGCATCCTGACGAGTCGCGGCGGCAAGACCTCGCACGCCGCCGTCGTGGCGCGCGGCATGGGGCGTACGTGCGTGTGTGGCGCCGACGAGCTCGACGTGGACACCGAGGCGGGCCAGTTCACGGCCGCCGACGGCACGGTCGTCAAGGAGGGCGACGTCATCTCGATCGACGGCACCACGGGCGAGATATTCGAGGGCGCCGTCGACGTGGTCGACTCCGTGGTCGTACGCCACTTCGAGGGCGACGAGGCCGCGGAGGGTGATGACCTCGTGCGCGCAGTGACCGCGCTGATGGACCACGCCGATGACGTACGCCGGCTGGGCGTGCGCGCCAACGCCGACACCCCGGCCGACGCCGCGCGGGCCCGCAGGTTCGGCGCGCAGGGCATCGGGCTGTGCCGCACCGAGCACATGTTCCTCGGCGAGCGGCGCGAGTACGTCGAGCACCTGATCCTCGCCGATACGCCCGACGAGCAGCACGAAGCACTCAGCGCCCTGCTGCCGATGCAGCGCGACGACTTCGTCGGCATCCTCGAGGCGATGGACGGCCTGCCCGTCACGATCCGGCTGCTCGACCCGCCGCTGCACGAGTTCCTGCCCGACTACACCGAGCTCGCGGTGCAGGTGGCGATCGAGGAGGAGCACGGCGAGGACAGTCCGCGTACGCACAAGCTGCTCGCCGCGGTGAAGCGGCTGCACGAGGAGAACCCGATGCTGGGGCTGCGCGGCGTACGCCTCGGCATCGTCATCCCCGGTCTGTTCACGATGCAGGCCCGGGCGATCCTCGAAGCCGCTGCCGCGCGTACGGCTGCCGGCGGAGACCCGCGGCCGGAGATCATGGTCCCGCTGGTCGGCGACCCGCAGGAGCTCGAGCTGATCAAGGCCGAGATCATTGCGGTGGCCGCGGAGGTGGAGCAGGAGACCGGCACCAAGCTGACGTTCATGGTCGGCACCATGATCGAGCTGCCCCGTGCGGTGGCCGTGGCCGGGCGGATCGCGAAGTCGGCGGAGTTCTTCTCGTTCGGCACCAACGACCTGACGCAGATGACGTGGGGGTTCTCCCGGGACGACGTCGAGGCGTCGTTCTTCTCGACGTACCTGGACAAGGGCATCTTCGCGGTCTCGCCGTTCGAGTCGCTCGACATCGAGGGCGTCGGCCTGCTCGTTGAGCATGCGGTGAAGATGGGTCGCAAGCAGCGCCCCGACCTGCACCTCGGCGTCTGCGGCGAGCATGGGGGAGACCCGGCCTCGATCCACTTCTTCGACGAGGTGGGGCTCGATTACGTGTCGTGCTCGCCCTATCGCGTACCCGTCGCCCGACTCGAGGCCGGCCGATCGGCGAGCGCCACATCGGCGTCTGCCTGAGGGGCTTTTCCACAGCTGGGTTGGTCTCGCCGGTGGAGTGTCGGAGCCCTTCTGTAGGCTGGGACTGGGCACAGCTTCAGGTACGATATTCGCTGCAATAGCAGCGAATAATTTCTGTGAGAGCCTTGCGCGACTGACGTGTTCTCTGGTTGAATAGAACACATGTTCGAGTTATGGTCTCCCGCCCTCGCGGATGTCGCGCGGATGCTGGATGCGATCGAGCTCGACACCTACGAACACATGAGCGCGCGTGAGCAGATCGCGGCGTGCGAGGCGCTCGGCCGGCTGGAGTCGCGGGTCAAGGCGCACCAGCTGGCTGCGGCAGCGGCAGCGGATCGTTCGGAGGCGGCATCCACGATCGGTGCGGCGTCGACGGGCGCGATGATTGCCAACGGCTTCGGTGGCGATCCCGGCGCCGCGGCCAAGCTGCTCAAGCAGGCCAAGAAGATCGAGGACCTGTCCGCGACTCGACAGGCGTTGGCTCGCGGCGAGGTGTCGCTTGCCCAGGCTGAGCTGATCGCCGACAAGGTCAAGGACCTGCCAGGTGACCCGACCGAGGCGCAGCGAGAGGGATGCGAGACCCAGCTGCTGGACGACGCAAGAAGCTCAGCCTCAAAGACCTGAGTCGCCGGGCCGATCGCATCACCGAGACGTTCGCACCCGATGATGTCGATGCGCATGAGAACGAGACCCTCGCGCAGCGTGAGGCCAAGGCGCGCAAGAACTCCTACTTCTGGATGGCTGACCGCAAGGACGGCACCTACAAGGGCGAGTTCGTCATCCCTGAGGCCCAGGGCGAGATGCTCAAGAACGCCCTCGAGGCGCTCAATGCGCCTCAGGTCAAGAAGGCCGAGGACGATCCGGCACTGGCGGTCCTGGATGACAAGCCGACCTACGGCCAGCAGATGGCCAGTGCGTTCTGCACCTTGATCGAACACCTGCCGGCCGACAAGCTTCCCGACACCGCGGGTGTCGGCGTGACGGTGACCGTCAACATCGACCTCAAGAGCCTCATCGACGGACTCAAAGCCGGCACCCTCTCCACCGGCTGCCGGATCTCGGTCCACGAAGCCCGGCGGATGGCGTGCGAACACGGGTTGTTGCCGATGGTCTTCAACGGCAAGCCCCTCCCGCTGGACTGTGGCCGCGAGCAGCGACTGTTCAACCGGGCTCAGCGACGCGCGGCTGAAGTGCGCGACCGCGGCTGCAGCTTCCCGGGCTGCGATCGGCCGCCGTCTTGGTGCGTCGGTCACCACGCCCGCAAGCACTGGGCCAAGGGTGGCGCCACCGACCTGGGCGACATCGTGCTGATCTGCGCGCACCATCATCGTGTGGTCCACACGGATGATTGGGACATCAGGTTCGCGGGCGACGGCTATCCCGAATACATCCCGCCGGCGTCGATCGACCCCAGGCGAAGGCCACTGCGGAACTCACGATTCCGCGCCGAAGCCTCCACCTCAACCGCCGCCTGAGCCCGTCACACCGGGCTCATCCGGCCTGCCCGGAGACGCGGCTCGGCCGACGATCAACGCGGCGACCAAGGCGCCGAGCGTGCCCAGCAGCTCGTCGCTGAGCGTGTCCTCGTATGCGCCATCGAGCTCGGTGCCGCGGCGGATGAAGGTGTACCACTCGCCGAGCTCCCAGCCGACGGCCAGGATCGCGCCGAGTCCGGTGATCGTGAGGATGAGGCCCCACGCCGGGCCGGTCCAGACGAGGCGCAGCAGCAGGCCGCAGCCCCAGAGCAACAGCATCCAGTTGAAGAAGTGGTTGGCGTTGTCCCACCAGTCGACCGAGTCATAGAGGTCGACGGTGTTGCCGGAGACGTCGACGAGGAACGGCGCCATGATCAGCGCGAACGCGCCCCAGGGGAGCTGAGCGGCAGGCGTCCGCTCACGCGTTCGCCACCACCAGACCGCCGGGACGATCAGCATCAGCAGGGGATAGGCGAGCAGTCGGTAGCCGAATCCCTTGCCCTCGAACTGGTCGAGCCCCGCGAACGCGCCCACGGCGAGCTGGATCAACGTGAGCGCGAAGATGACGACCGCCGCATAGAAGCCGCGCGTCCGGGGGATCTGCATGGCCCACACCCTCCCACACGATCTCACCGTGCGAGCCCGGTTCGGCTCGCCTAGCGTCGGAGCATGAAGAAGCCGAGCTACAGCGCCATGATCTCCGTCGCCACCGTCGCCTACTCCGTGTTCGCGCTCGCCAAGCCCCGCCACCTCGGCAACGCGATCACCGCGAGCCCGCTGAAGCAGCCCGACTACGACATCGCCGCACGTACGTTCGGCGTACGCGACCTGGTCGTCAGCGGGCTGGCGCTGGCGGCTCCGACGGCACAGGCCCGCGAGCAGGCGATGATGGGCCGCGTCGTGTTCGACCTGACCGACTCGGCCCTGTTCACCAACGAGGCGACGACCGCCGGCCGCAAGGCCAAGGTGCTCGCGGTCACCGTCGGCTGGGCGGCGCTCAACGTCGCCGCGATCGTCGCCGACCGCAAGCGTTGAGACTCAGCGCACCACGAGCCACGTGACGACGCCGCAGGCGACGAACAATGCCGCCGAAAGCGACGCGATGACCTTGGTCGGCCAGCCCGAGGCCGCGCCGACGTCACCCTCACCAGCGGCAACGCGGTCAAGGGCGTCGGCCAGCTCCTCGGCGCTCCGGGGCCGGCCGTCGGGCTCGAGCGCCATGGCGCGAGCGAGAACCGAGTTGAGGGCATCGCGGTGCTCGGCGGGCAGCCGGCCGGGGCGATCGGACGCCTTACGGGTGACGAGCGCGATCGGGTCGCTGATGTCGTAGGGCAGCGTGCCGGTCAGCAAGACGTACGTGACGACGCCGAGCGCATAGATGTCGCTGCGCTCGTCGATGCCGCGACCGAGGGCCTGCTCCGGCGCCATGTAGGACGGCGTGCCGGTCGTGACGGTGATGCCGCTGGCCTCGGCGAGCCGTTTGGCGCTGCCGAGGTCGGCGACCACGACACGTTCATGGCCATCACGGTCGATGTCGACCAGCAGGTTGCTGGGCTTGATGTCGCGGTGGATGACGCCGGCGTCGTGCAGCACCTGGACCGACCGGGCCGACTGGGCGGCGAGGTCGAGGGCACGATCGGGCGCCAGGGATCCGTCGACGCGGTCGGCGAGCGTGCCGCCGGTGGCGAAGTCCATGACGAAGAACGGCTGGCCCTCGTGCGTGCCGACGTCGTACACCCGGACGACGCGATCACTGCTGAGTCGCCGCAGCAGCCTGGCCTCGTCGAGGAACCGCTCCCGTACGTCCACCTGGTGCGCCCAGTTCTCGGCGAGCACCTTGACGGCGACGGTGATCTCAAGCTCGGTGTCGAACCCCTGCCACACTGTCGCGAACGCACCCGAGCCGTGGATGCGATCCAGGCGGTAGCGTCCGATGTGCTTCATCACCGAAAGTATGGACGACGCACAGGAAGCGGTGAGCATGGACACGAGCGGGTGGGACGAACTCGTCGCGCGGGCACGCGCCAGCGAGGCGTACGCCATGGACGACCTGCTCGCCGCCGTACGCCCGCTGGTCCTGCGGCGGTGCGCGAAGTTCCTGCCCTATCGGCAGGACGCCGAGGAGGCGACGCAGGAGGCGCTCATGACGATCGCCACGCGCCTCGACGACTTCACCGGCCGCGGCTCGTTCGCCGGCTGGGTCACCGTGATCGCCACGAACGCGGCACGGATGACCTATCGCTCGATGCGCCGCCGTTTCGCCGACACCACCACCGACGTGATCAGCGATCCGCCCGACCCCCGCACCACGAGCGTCATCGCGGGAACCCGCCTCGACCTGCTCGACGCTCTCGAACAGCTCGAGCGCGACCACCCGGCCGCCGTTCAGGCGTTCGTGCTGCGCGACCTTGGCGCCCTCCCGTACGACGAGATCGCCGCGCTCACCGAGACTCCGGTCGGCACGGTCAAGGCGCGCATCCACACCGCCCGCCGCCACATCCGCCAGACGTTGGAGCCGTCGGCGGCAACTATTTCCGCACTTCGTGCATCTGATCTGTGACCAGTCGTCCATGATCGGAGCCACACCATGATGAAGAACCAGATCGCCGCCCTCGTGCTGGGCGTCAGCGTCGCAGGCGGCATTGGCGCCGGGGTGCTGGCCAACGCGCTCACGACCAACACCCCGGCGGCCGCGGCCAACGACGACAAGGCGACGGACAAGCCGACGTACAAGACCATCGCGACGCCGCCCACGAATGCCACGCCGGCCTCGCTCAAGGACATGGTCATCGCGCCCGGCCGCATCGGGGACGTGCGCGTCGGCATGACCAAGAAGGAGGCGATGGAGACCGGCCGGTTCGACGCCGACGCCCCGGCGCCGGTCGACGGCTGCCCCGTCCGGCCGCTGACGTGGAAGAAGGCGTATGGCGACCTGATTGACGTGGCAACGCTCGGCAACGGCGAGATCTCCTCGATCGGCATCCGGGACAAGGCGCCGCGCACGAAGGACGGGCTCGGTGTCGGCAGCACGTACGGCGAGGTCCGCGCTGCGATCGAGGACGGCAAGCCGGTCGAGGCGGGCTACCTCCAGTCCGGCCTCTACGAGTACAACCTGCAGAACGGCGGCTGGATCGGCTACCTCTTCGACGCGTCGGTGGACCAGCTCAAGGACAGCGATCCGGTGACCTTCGTCGAGATCACCAAGAATGCCCAGCCCGGACTCATGCGCGACGGTTGCTGACCGGCTGACGACGTATTTCCCTGTGATGACGGTCATCTTTCCCCGCGATGACGGGCATCCCGGGGTGACGGGGTGTCCGTGAGGGCCCTATCCTGACCCGATGCTGCACATTCGCTTGGGGGAGCACCGCGCGGTGGATCCGATGGTCGACGACCTCGGCCGGACGTTCGTCGGCTACCGATATGGGATGTCCGACGCCGAGATGTACGAAGCCAACCGTGGCTGTTGGCGGCTGGGGCCGGGGGCGCAGGACGAGCGCTTCGCGATCTTCAGCTATGACGGCGTCGTCCGCCAGGCTCTGGAGATCTCGAGCGTCGAGGCGGCGCCCAAGCGCTCGATGCGCAGCATCATCTACGGTCGCGTGCTCGCCAAGGGCAACCCGATCTATGACACCTACGTCAACCAGCCCGCCCCGGAGTCGCTCGGCCGCAACCCCATCTCGTACCTCCCCGACAAGCCGCCCGCCGAAGACGTGCTGAACGCACGCTTCTCCGGCGTCACCGAGAGCCGGGCGGTCGAGATCATCGCGATGAGCTTCGTGTGTGGTCAGTACGCCGTCGACGGCTGGATCGTCGAGGACGTCAGCGCCCTCGGCCTCGGGTGGGACATCACCGCGACCAAGGGGCCGCGCGTACGCCACATCGAGGTCAAGGGCGTCTCGGGGCCGATCCCCAAGGTTCTGATCACCCAGGCCGAGCTGCAGGCCGCCGGACACGACCTCGACTGGGTGTTGTCGGTGGTCACCAATGCGTTGACCAGCCCGACCGCCCGCGAGTACCACCCGGGCGACATCCGCAAGTTCGCCGTCCCGCTGGCGTACGAGGCGGACCTGCGCGGCGCTTAGGCGACGTCCATGCCGACGGCGCGCAGCCTCGCGCGTACGTCCTCCAGCAGGCGGGTGGGGAATTCCGACGTGCGCCGGCAGCGCTCCACGAGGTAGACGATCTTGTTGAGTCGCGGGCCGGGCATCTCGAGGCCGCGGGACGCCAGCGCCGGGCGCAGCACGTTGCGGTCGAACGCCCCGTCGCTGTGCTCGTCGGTGCCGCGCCACAGGGCGAACGCCCGCTTGAGCTCGCCGTGGGCGACGACCCCGTGCTCCGGTGACAGCGCCACGGCGATCGCGGCGACCAGCCAGGCGTCATCGTGCTGCAGCGAGTCGACGCCGAGCTGCACGGTGCCCGAGCCGCCGGGCTGCTGCGCGGGCAGCTCGAACTCGACGACGGCGGCGAAGGTGAGGTCGGGATAGCGCAGCTCGATGCGGGTGCCGCTGTGGGTCAGCGAGATCTTCTGGCCCGGCGCCGGAGTCGTGGACTCGCCGGTCGGGCCGGTGAGCTCGACGACCGCACCGTTGGCGCGCTGCCCGCGATGCACGACGGGCTCTCCGGCGGTCGCGGTGATGACCAGCGCGGGGTCGCTGACATATGGGAGCCGCACGAAGACGTACGCCGACCCGTCGATGTTCTCGGCGACGAGCGGGCGTTGCTCCGGCAGGTTCATCCGCCGTGCCAGCACGAACGCGGAGCCCGGCGCGAGCTGCGCCTCGCCCGCGTGCTGCTCGCCGGCCGACCAGGCGATGTGCAGCACCGGAGCTCCTTCGTGGAATGCGTTCCGCCGCGGCTCGACCTCAGTGGCGCGCGACCCTGAAGATGATGCCATGTATGGGACTCTGTCGGCGCTCGCCTCCAACCTGTTGATCCTCGTCCTCTTCGTCGTGGTGATCTGGGTCGGCCTGCGGATCGCCCAGAGCATCTTCGGCGTCGAGTCCAAGCGCGCTGCGGCCGGTGAGGTCGCCGCGAAGCTCGTGTCGTACCCCACCGGCTCCGCTGCGGTACTGCGCCGCCGGTTCGTACGCGCGCTGACCGGGCAGCACGTCGTGATGCCGAGCGGAGAGCGCCTGGCGTTCGCCGAGCTGACCGTACGCGTGGCGCCGGAGGACCTGGAGAAGCTCGACCCGGACGGCGACCTGGAGCGGCTCGGCGACGACGGGGCGAAGCTCTATCTGGCGCACGCCGAACGATGCGGCTGGGCGGTGCCGGACGAGGTCACGGTCGTCGTCGAGGTCGACCCCGGCCTGCGGTCCGGCTGGGTGCCCCCGGCGCGGGGGAGCGGCCGCGCTGAGCCTGCCGCCGCAGCGCCGTTGCGTACGCCCGTGGGGTGGGAGGTCGTGCCGGATGACCTGCCGGTGGTGTCGAGGCCGGCCGTCGTCGCAGCGCCTGCACCTGCACAGAGGCCAGACCCCGAGGCGACGATGAACTTCCCCGCGCTCGTGCCCGACCTCGAGGACACCGCGCCGACCATGAACGTCGCGGCGGGCTTGAGCCTGGAGCGGAACGGCCGGGCGACCCCGATCCCGCTCGGCGGCACGGTGCTCGGCCGCCTGCCGGAGAGCCCGGTGCGCTTCGAGGAGCCCGAGGTGTCGTACCGCCACGCTGCGATCCGTCGCAACGGCACCCAGTGGCAGGTCAAGGACCTGGGCAGCACCAACGGCACGACGGTCGACGGCCAGCGCATCGACGACTGGACTGACGTGCGTACCGGATCGGTCATCGCTCTCGCCGGCGTACGCGTGACCGCCGTGACCGACACGTCGGGAACCGTGCATCTGCAGGGTCTGACCAGTCACTAGGGACAATGGACCTGCACGTCGTACCGTCATGGGAAGCGTCTCGTCGACCTGGAGCAGGAGGATCTTGGATGCCGGATCCTCTCGCCACGTCGCCGAACCCACCCAGCACCGTCCCGGTCGAGCAGCGCTTCGAGCTGTTGGGCCGCATCGGCGCGGGCAACCACGGAGTCGTGTTCCGTGCCCGTGACAGCCAGCTCCAGCGCGAGGTCGCGATCAAGCGGTTCTCGCACTTCCTCGCCGACGACCCGCGCGCGATGCGGCGCATCACCCGCGAGGTCGCGACGCTGGCGCGGGTGTCGCACCCCAACGTCGTGACGGTGCACGACCTCGTGCACATGACCGACGGCGACGGTGAGGTCACCCCGCACCTGGTCATGGAGCTTGTCGAGGGCACCTCACTGCGTGACCTGCTGGCCACCAGCGGTCCCAGCCTGCGCTCGGTGCTCGTGGTCCGCGGCGTCCTCGAAGGCCTCGCCGCCTGCCACCAGGCCGGCATCCTGCACCTCGACATCAAGCCCGCGAACGTCCTGGTGACGCAGCGCGGGGGAGTCAAGATCGTCGACTTCGGCATCGCCCGCGCCGCCTCCGACACGACGGCTACGGTGGCCGGCACGCCGCACTACATGGCGCCGGAGCAGTTCGACGGCAAGGCTGATGAGCGCAGCGACATCTACTCCGTCGGGTGCCTGCTGTACGAGTGCCTGACCGGCACGCCGCCGTTCGAGGGCACGATGGCGGCGCAGCTGCTGGCGCACCGCAACCATCCGCGACCCGATCCGCGTGCGCGCGCTCCGCAGGTGCCGGCGGCGCTGGCCGCGGTGGTCGCGCGGGCGATGGCGATCGACCCTTCGGCTCGCTATCAAAGCGTGACCGAGATGCTGTCGGCGCTGACCGCGGTGGATCTCGGTGCGCTGGACGCCCTCTCGACGAGCTCAAGGGGCGAGGGGGTCGATCCGGTCCGTGAGCCTGTCGAAAGGACACCGGCCGGTCCGCTCGTCACGCGCGTGACGAGGCTCAAGGCGTACGCCGTGGGGCTCGGGCTGGCCGCGTTCATCGTGGCGCTCGTGCCGGGACTCGCCTGGCTGGTGACCGAGCTGGTGGCGCCGGACTACCGGCCGCCCGCGATGCAGGACAACACCGCGACGGCGTGGTGGACGCTCGCCGTGGCGATCGCCGGCGTCTACCTCCTCGTACGCCGCAGGTCCTTCCTCGCGTCGATCGGCGGCCCCGCTGTCGGGCAGCCGCAGCCGGGCCGCGTCGTCGACCGGTCGATGCGGTCAGGCCTGAGGGTCGCCGCCGGGGCGGCCTCACGCGGCTCGCTGCCGATCCTGTTCCCTTGGTACGTCGCACTGATCGCCCAGCTCGCGAAGGGCGTCGGCGTGCAGTGGCCGGACGACCTGTTCAGCTCCAGCTGGGATCTCGCGTGGGTGCTGATGCCCGCCGCAGCGGTGGCGCTGGTGCTGCGGGGCGTGTCGCGGTTGAGGATGCGGCTCGGGTCGCTCCTGCTGGCGATGGTGCACCTCGGCGGCGCGGGCGCGGCGGCGATCCTCTTCGTCGCCTACCCCCTCGCGCTCTGACCGCCGTCCGACACCGCCGAACGCACCTGACGGATGCGGCGCGCCGCCTAGACTGAGCAGCGCCACCACCCGGGGGAGACCATGTTCAAGCTCATCAGCGTCCTCGTCTCGCTGGCCGCCCTCATCGGCCCAGCGCAGGCCGACATCGTCAGCGACGCGCACTCGTACTCGAACCAGACGCCCTACGGCGATCCGGCGACGACGAAGATCAGGACGCCGCCGCCCAACTACGAGGCGTTCTTCATCGAGAACGTCGGCCGGCACGGCTCACGCAGCCAGACCAACAGCGACAGCGAGAAGCGCGCGCTCGCGGTGTGGAACGCGGCCGCCAAGAAGGGTCAGCTGACGACCGCCGGCAAGCTGTTCGACGACGACCTCAAGGCGTTCCAGGCCGCCGAGACCACGATCGGCTACGGGCACCTCAGCACGATCGGGCGCGCCGAGTGGGCAGGGATCGGCCGGCGTACCGCGGCGAACTATCACGACCTCCTCACCAAGGCCGCGGCCGACGGTGACGACATCCGGTTCCGGACGACCAGCATCTATCGCACCCAGCAGAGCGCAACAGCGCTGCGCGGCGGGCTCAAGGCCGCGATCCCCGGCCTCGACCTCAAGGACCGCACGACCGACGACCGGATGCTCATCACCAACGGTGCGACGGCGAAGGGCAACGCCGCGATCGCCAGCGTGCTGCGCCGCTCCGACGTCCGGACCGCGGCACGGCACGTGCTGCGCAGGCTCTACACCGCGTCGTACGTCGACAGCCTCAGCGATCCGGTCGGCAAGGCGCTCGACATCTACGGCATGTACGCCCTGGCCGCCGGCATGCACGACGACACCGACGTGACGTTCAGCCGCTACGTGCCGCTGACGGACGCGCACTACCTGGGCTTCGCCAAGGACGCGCAGAACTTCTACCGCTACGGGCCCGGCGTCAAGGGCGAGACCAGCTCGTACCAGCAGGCCAGGCCGATCCTGACGGACTTCTTCAGCCAGCTCGACAAGCGCATCGCCGGCGGCAGCACCGCGGCGGTCTTCCGCCTGGCCCATGGCGAGACAACGATGCCGTTCGCGGCGCTGACCCGCCTGCCGGGCAGCACCAAGCAGGCGTCCGCGAGCACCCCCTACTCGTACGGCAACAACTCGTGGCGCGGCTATGTCGCCGGACGCATGGCCGGAAACATCGAGTGGGTCGCCTATCGCAATCCCAAGAGCGGGGGCGTGCTGGTCACACTGCGCTACAACGAGCAGCCCGTACGGCTCAACAGCTCGTGCACGCCATCGGACCTCGACCCCTACTTCTACCGCGTCTCGGCGCTCAAGCGCTGCCTGCTCTGAACCATGACGTCCGAGGTGGTGATCGACGAGCGGCTCGCGTACGCGATCGAGCACCGGCGGCAGCTGGAGATCCGGTACGTCGTCGGGCCGCAGTCGCGCGGGCCGAGGGTGGTCAATCCGCACGTGGTGTTCACCGCCTCGACGGGGGCACTGTCACTGCACGCGGTCCAGGTCTCGGGGTTCTCGTCGTCCGGGCTCAGCGCGCCAGGGTGGCGCTCGTTCGACCTGGCGCGGGTGTGGGTCATCAAGCTCCTGGACAGCACGTTCGAGGTCGACGACGAGCTCAACCTCGCGAACGACGAGCTCTACACCGAGATCCATCTCGCCGTCAGCCGGTGAGCTGACGCAGCCTACTTCCGCAGGCGTACGAGGTCGGCCAGCGCGGCGTCGGAGAGCTCGGTGAGCGCGCCCTCGCCGCCGTTGACCACTGCGTCGGCGAGCGAGCGCTTGGACCGGATGAGCTCGGCGATCGACTCCTCGATCGTGCCCTCGCTGATCAGGCGGTGCACCTGGACGTTCTTGGTCTGCCCGATGCGGTGGGCGCGGTCGGTGGCCTGGTCCTCGACGGCAGGGTTCCACCAGCGGTCGTAGTGGATGACGTGGTCGGCCTTGGTCAGGTTGAGGCCGACGCCGGCGGCCTTGAGCGACAGCACGAACACCGGGATCTCGCCGCCCTGGAACTTGTGCACCATCTTCTCGCGCGCGCGTACGGTCGTGGCGCCGTGCAGGAACTGGTGGCCGATCTTCTTCTCCTCGAGGTGCCGCGTCAGCAGCCGGCCCATCTGGGCGTACTGCGTGAACACCAGCGTCGCGCCGTCCTCGGCGACGATCTCCTCGACCAGCTCGTCGAACACGCCGAGCTTGCCTGAGCGCCCCGTGATGCGGCCGTCGGGCTCGCGGAGGAACTGCGCCGGGTGGTTGCAGATCTGCTTGAGCTGGGTCAACAGCTTGACCACGAGGCCGCGGCGCTGGATGCCCTGCGCGTTCTCGATCTGCGCCATCGTGCTGCGGACGACCGCCTCGTAGAGCCCCACCTGTTCGCGGGTGAGGTTGATGCGGTGGTCGGTCTCGATCTTGGGTGGCAGCTCGGGCGCGATGCCGGGGTCGGACTTGCGGCGGCGCAGTACGAACGGCCGGATGAGCTGCGACAGCCCGGTGGCCTTGCCGGAGTCGCGGCGCGACTCGATCGCGCGCGACCAGGTGTTGCGGAACTGCTGGTACGTCCCCAGGAGGCCCGGCGTGGTCCAGTCGAGGATCGCCCAGAGCTCGCCGAGGTTGTTCTCGACGGGCGTACCGGTCAGGGCCAGCCGTGCCTTGGCCGGGATGCCGCGGATGGCTTGAGCCGTACGGGCGTGCGGGTTCTTGATGTTCTGCGCCTCGTCGGCGACGACCAGGCCCCAGCCCGGCTGGTGCTCGGACAGCTCGATCGCGTCGGAGCGCATCGTGGCGTAGGTCGTGACGAGGAATCCGTCCGTGACGCCGTCGAGGCGCCGCTTGGGGCCGTGATAGCGGCGTACGTTGACGCCCGGCGCGAACCGCTTGATCTCGCGCTCCCAGTTGCCGAGCACGGAGGCGGGGCACACGACGAGCGTCGGCGACGAGGAGATCGCGGTGCGCTGCAGGTGCAGGGCGATCAGCATGACGGTCTTGCCGAGGCCCATGTCGTCGGCGAGGATGCCGCCGAGCCCCAGGTCGACGAGCTGTGTCATCCAGCGCAGGCCTTGCAGCTGGTAGTCGCGCAGCGTGCCCTCGAGCCCGTCCGGCTGCACCGCCGGGGCGATGTCGCGGTCCTGCACGGCGAGTCGCTTGCGTACGTCCTCGAGCCAGCCGACCGTGTCGACCTCGGTCATCCGGCCGTCGATCTCGAGCTCGCCGGTGACCGTGGCCCGTAGCGCCTCGAGCGGCGAGATCTCGCGCGTACGCCGCTCGAGCACGCGCTGGAGGCGGGACTTGTCGACGAACACCCAGCGGTCGCGCAGGCGCAGCAGGCCCGTCTGCGAGCGGGCGAGCTGGTCGAGCTCGGCCGCCGAGAGCACGTCGTCGCCGAGTGCGACCTGCCAGTCGAACGAGAACAGCTGGCCCTGCGTGAACGCCGACGGGCGATCTGATCGCGGCGTCTCGTCACGGCGCACGACCGCGGACGTCGACAGCTCGCGGACGAGCTCAGGTGGCCAGCGGATCTCGATGCGGTTGGCCATCAGCGTCGGCGCGAGCGCGCGGTCGCCGAGGCGGGCCAGCTCGTCGGGGCTGACAGTCGCTGCACCCCGGGTGTGCGGGTCGCGCAGCCGTTCGGCGGGGGACCACCACGGCTCGAGCCGGCGCAGCATCGCCGCGGTCGGCTCCTTGGCGTCCTGGGCGAGCGGGTGCGACGCGGTGCCGCCGAACATGTCGCCGGCGTCGAAGGCGGCCCACGACCCCGAGCGCGGCTGCACCCTCAGGCGTACGACAGCGGCTTGGTCGGCGGTCGGCCGTTCGAGGAACGACACCATCAGCGACCACGAGAACGTCGTCTCGCGCTGGCGCGGTTGCTTTGCCTGGGGCGACACGTAGGGCTGACGCTGCGGCGTCGACGCGGCGGCGGGCGCATCAACCGCGAGGGCCTTGAGGAACGCGTTGATCGTGGCCTGTCCGGCGCCGGCGTTGGGCCCGATCGACGCGGCGGCGCTCTGCAGCTGGTTGAGCTCCGCGGCGTCGGGGGATCCCAGCGCGCCGCGGGCCATGATGCGCAGCGCGAGGATCGCCGGCGTCGCCCACGCGCGTACGGAGGGATCCGCGGACATGACGCGAATGCCCTGGCTCAGCGCGCCGATCGACTCGTTGGCCGTGGCCTCGTGGTCGCCGTCGGGGGCGTGGAAGACGAAGCGTGATTCAGCCGGATCCTCGTGCGCCACGAACTCCACGGGGAAGCGCAAAAGGCGGCGCAGATCCGTGGACGTGGGCATCCCTCCATTGTCGCTCACCCCTCCAACTTGCCGTCATGGGGTCATCCGCTCGACGTCCTGTCGACGGGCTCAAGGACCGGTCCTCGAGCCCGTCGAAAGGACGAACCTCAGCGGGTCAGGATCTTCGCGTCGAGGAACTTGAAGTTGGTGTTGACCCGCGCCTCGCCGTCGTCGCCCAGCTCGACCGGCGTGTTGTCGCCGTCCTGCACGACGAGCAGCCCGTGGGGATAGCCCGGCAGCGGAGTGCTGACCGTGTCGGCGCCGTCGCAGTCCTGCGAGCCGTCCGCCGCGGGACCGTCGACGATCGCGAAGTGCTTGAGCGGCCGAAGGGTCTGCCGGTCGTACGAGTAGAAGGTGTTGTCGCCCTGGCTCGACACGAGCAGAGTGCCGCTGCGCCGGCCCGTCTTGTAGATCGTGAGTCCTTCGGTGTCAGCAGCGATCCGGCCGCCGTAGCCGGGATCGGCGCCCGACGGCACGCACTCCTCGCTCTGCTCGTCGTACGTCGCAGGCACGCCGAACTCCTTCGTACGCTCGACGCTGCGCGGCTTGCCCTGGAACCGGCCGTGCCCGACCTTGACCTGCCACAGGCCGATGTCCTCCTGCGCGGCGTAGAGCGTGCCGGCGGCCTCGTCGACCACGAGCCCTTCGAGCTGCGGACCCTCACCGGGCTCCTCGCACGGCGACCAGGTCGTGCCGTTGGGCAGCCGGAACGTCGACGGGAAGTCGAGCGTGTCGACCTTCTTGTATGTCACCTTGCCGCCGACCGTCGAGAGCTTGAACAGCCCGACGTCCGTGGCGTGCCGGCGCGTGCCCACGACGTACGCCGTGCCGCGCTCCTTGAACGTGGTCAGGCCGTAGACCGTCGACTGCTCGTTGACCGCGGCCTGGTCGGCGGAGAACGCGAGCGGCACGTTCGCGGCCGTCACGTCGGTGAGGCGACCGGTGTGCTGGTCGATGACGTAGGAGCGGATCTGGTCGCGTCCGCGATCGCTCGTCACGGCGAGGTCGACCGTGCGTCCGCCGAGCCGGAAGCCATGCACGATGTCGACGTTGTTGAATCGCCCCGCCTCGTCGTCGGGCCCCGGCGCCGCGGGTGCCTTGATGCTCTGCAGCAGCTTGCCCTTGAGGTCGTACACCTTGAGGCCGGCGTTCTTCGCGGTGCCGATCACGACACTGTGCGCCTTGTCGTGGCGGTTGACCCAGATCGCGGGGTCGTCGGCGTCGCCGTTGCCGCCCGCGTCGTCGTCGTAGACGCCGGGCGTCTCGGTCGTGGCGGTGACGCTGACGAGCTGATCGGTGGGCCGCGGGTGCGCGAAGGCGGGAGCGGCGATCAGCGAGGGGACGAGGACGAGCGAGAGCGCCGCGACGGCGCGTACGGGTGAGGTCACGCGCGAGACGCTAACCAGCGAGCCCGACGGCAAGGTGTCCCCAAGGTGTGCCCCGGGGAAACAGCGTGAGGTCATCGGGCTCGCCGGCGGCAACTCGCCGGTCGAGTAGGGGAGGCCGCCTGCGGCCGAGCCGTATCGAGACCTCGAGAGTGATCTGGGATTCTGAGGGAGTGCTGACGAGGCGAGTGCTGGCGATGGGGGCGGTGCTGCTCGTGGCTGCGTGCACGGGCGAGCTCCCGGAGGACGATCCGGACCCGGCGATCTCGGCCACGCTGCCGACGGTCACCCCGCCGCCCGCGGAGTTTCCGGGCAAGACCTGGAAGCGCAACCCGAGCGGCGACTGGTCGGCCCTCGACGCGACGCTCGAACGTACGGGCTCCACGTGTGTCGCGGTGATCAAGGACGGCGAGCTGGTCCACGACGCGTACTGGAACGGCGGCAGTGAGCAGGGCCGGCACCGGGTCTACTCGATCACCAAGTCCCTGACATCGCTGCTGGTCGGCATGGCGGTTGATGAGGGCACTCTGACGCTCGACGGCACCGCATCGGAGCAGGTCGACGAGTGGCGCGTCGGCCCCGCGGCCGAGGTCACGGTGCAGGACCTGCTCTCGATGACATCCGGGCGCCATTGGGACGAAGCCACCGACGGCCAGATGATCCGTGCCGAGGCGGACAAGACGACGTACTCCGTCAAGCTCCCGCAGGACCACCAGCCCGGCACCAGGTGGGTGTACGACAACTCCGCCGTCCAGGCGCTCGAGTCGGTGCTCGACGACGTCGACGAGACCGATGACGTCGCCGACATCGCGCAGGACCGGCTGCTCGATCCGCTCGGCATGCGCGACACCGTCTGGGCCCGCGACCAGTCCGGCAACGCGCTGACGTTCTCGGGCGTCGAGTCGACCTGCCTCGACCTGGCCCGGGTCGGCCACCTCATGCTCAACCGCGGCACCTGGTCGGGCCAGCAGCTCGTCTCGGCCGACTACGTCCGCCAGGCGACCAGCCCTTCGTCACAGCTCAACGCGGCGTACGGACTGCTGTGGTGGGTCAACGGCAAGGGCCGCATCGTCGAGGTGCTCCGGCAGGCCGGCTACGCGAGCGACAAGCCGCCCTATGACGGGCAGCTCGCGCCGGATGTGCCCGACGACGCGTTCTGGGCGTACGGATACGGTGACCAGTACGTCGCGGTCGTGCCCTCCGAGGGTGTCGTCGCCGTACGTCTGGGTGGCCGGCCGGCGAGCCCGGACGACCTGACATTCGAGGGGTTCACCCGCGGAGTCCTGCAGGGAGTCGAGTGACCGAGCACGCGTACGACAAGGAGGACCGCGAGGCGGTCTATCGCGTCATCGCCGAGCGCCGCGACATGCGGCACTTCGCCGGCGGCACGGTCGACGAGGAGGTGCTCGCGCGTATGCTCGCCGCCGCGCACCAGGCGCCGAGCGTCGGTCTGATGCAGCCGTGGCGCATCGTGCGGGTCACGGATTCTGCGCTGCGCCAGGCACTCCACGACCACGTCGAGGTCGAGCGCCGCAACACGGCCGAGGCGATGGGCGAGCGCGCGGACGAGTTCATGCGGCTCAAGGTGCAGGGCATCCTCGACTGCGCCGAGGTGCTGGTCGTGGCGTTGGGCGACGACCGCGAACGCCACGTGTTCGGGCGCCGCACGATGCCGCACATGGACCTGGCTTCGGTGTCCTGCGCGATCCAGAACCTGTGGCTCGCCGCGCGCGCCGAGGGCCTGGGCATGGGTTGGGTGTCGCTGTTCGTGCCCGCCGAGGTCGCGACCCTGATCGGCGCGCCCGCCGGTGCCGAGCCCGTCGCGATCCTGTGCCTCGGCCCGGTCACGGAGTTCTACTCGCGGCCGATGCTCGAGCAGGAGAGCTGGACGTCCGTACGCCCGCTGGGCGAGCTGTTGGCCAACAACGTCTGGCCCGGCTGACTGTCAGACCTCGGTGCTTGAGTCGAGGCATGGATCCAGACGAACCCGGTTGGCCGCTGATCGACGACTTCTTCGCCGGTGAGGCGTCCGGTCTGGCGGAGCCAACCGTGCGCCGCTATGTCCGGGTGCGCGACCGCCTCACGCAGTTCCTCGACACCGCCGAGATGGGGGAGTGGCTCGGCACGGACCCGGGCACGGTGTTGTCAGCCGAGCGCGAGTTCCACGAGTGCGGAGCCTTCTGGCACCTGTTCGGTCCCAACGAGCTGGTCTGCGTGCTGCCGGGTTTCCTCCAGGAGCCGTGGTTGCCCGACAGCCTCGGCGAGACGCGTACGCAGATCAGCCTCGTCTCGCGATTGCTCAGTCACCTGAGCCGCAAGCGATTGATCGACCACTCGCTGTTCGCCTGCGCCTTCTGGGACGCCGAAGCCGCGGTCAAGCAGGCGCGCATCGACCTGACGAGGCGCTCGGCCACCCAGGAGCCCGACGCGTGGGCTGACCAGATGCCCGATCGCTTCAAGCAGGAGCCGGGGTCGCAGTGGTGATGCTATAGTTGAAGCATCAACTACTAGAGGAATGGCACGATGGCGACGTACTCGATCACCGACCTGGACAACCGGCTGCGGCCCAGCCCGTTGATGCCTGTGCTCTTCGTGGGCCACGGCAACCCGATGTACGCCATCTCCGACAACTCGTTCACCCAGAAGTGGACCGAGGTCGGCCGTGGGCTGCCCGAGGCGCAGGCCATCGTCGTGATCAGCGCCCACTGGCTCACCCCCGGCCAGACCCACATCACGGACGCGCCCAAGAACAAGATCATCTACGACTTCGGCGGGTTCCCCGACGAGCTCTACCGTGTCCAGTACGACTCCGTCGGCGACACCGATGTCGCGAGGCTTCTGGCCAAGCAGCTCGTCGACTACGAGGCCGAGCTCGACAAGCAGTGGGGCCTCGATCACGGGACGTGGAGCGTGCTCAAGCACCTGGCGCCCGCCCCCGAGGTGCCGATCCTGCAGATCAGCATCGACTACGCGATGCCGCTGCCCGAGCTCTACCAGCTCTACGGCCGGCTCCGCGCGATGCGCCGCCGCGGCGTCGTGTTCATCGGCAGCGGCAACATCGTGCACGCGCTCGGCCGGGTCAAGTGGGACGGTGGCACGGCGTGGGACTGGGCCGAGCAGTTCGACGCCGACACGGCGGCGGCACTGCGTGACCGCGAGGTCGGCAAGCTCGTCAACCCCTACGCGACGTGGTCGGAGGCCCGCATCGCGGTGCCGACGGACGACCACTACCGCCCGATGGTCGCAGCCCTGAGCCTGCTCGAGGACGGCGAGGACATCGAGTTCTTCAACGAAGCGATCGACATGGGCGCAGTCGGCATGAGGTCGTTCATCTCCGCCTGACGACGGCCGTCGGCTCGTATGCTGTTCGGCACCCCGAAGGAGCCGTCATGACAGCTGTCACCATCACCCACATCGGCGGTCCCACCGCGTTGATCGAGTTCGGTGGATGGCGCATCCTCACCGATCCGACATTCGATCCGCCCGGCCGGCGCTACTTCTTCGGCTGGGGCACGATGTCCAGCAAGCTCGTCGGCCCCTCGGTCACACCCGACGAGCTCGGCCCGATCGATGCCGTCCTCATCAGCCACCACCATCACGCCGACAACCTCGATCCCACCGGCGTCTCGATGCTGCCGCAGCTCGGCACCGCGCTGACGACCACGAAGGCCGCGAAGAAGCTCGGCGGAGGAGCGATCGGCCTCGCTCCATGGGACACCTGGACGCTCGAGGCGCCGGGCAAGGAGACGATCACCGTCACCGCGACGCCGTGCCAGCACGGTCCGGTCGGCCTCAACCCGATCACCGGCCCGGTCATCGGTTTCGCGCTCGCCTGGGCGGGACAGCAGCACGGCGCGTTCTGGATGACGGGTGACACGGTGCTCCACGGCGGGCTGCGCGACGTCGCCTCGCGGCTCGACATCGGCACGGTGCTGATGCATCTCGGCGCGGTGCGCTTCCGCTACCTCACCGGGTGGTTCCGCTACACGATGGACGCCCGGCAGGGTGCCGAGCTGCTCGACCTGGTCAAGCCGACCTCGGTCGTACCCGTGCACTACGAGGGCTGGTCGCACTTCCAGCAGGGTCGCGACGACGCCGAGAGGGTGCTCGCCGCGTCGCCGTACGCCGACCGGGTCACGTGGGTCGATCCGGGCGGGGCGACGACGGTCACCGCCTAGCGCTGCGACTGCATGACCCGGGCGCTCTCGCGCTCGGCGGCGACGTTGATGACGCCGACGCGCGAGCCGGCGAGCTTCGCGGCGATGTGCTCGGCGATGGTCACCGGCGCATAGAGGTTGGGGTGGTCGGCGTCGACGCATGCGGGCAGCGTGGTCACGACGGCCTCCGCGTTGCCGTCGTGGAAGAACGCGGCTGACCGCCGGCGCCGGATCGTGCCGTCGACGATGGGCGGCTTCACCCGGTGCAGCGTCGACATCCACCGCTCGTTGGTCCAGCGCGCCATCAGGTCGCCGAGGTTGATGAGCAGTGCGCCGTCGGCAGGTGCGACGTCGTGCCACACGCCGTCGGCGCCGAGCACCTGGAGCCCTGGTGCCTGGTCGGCCCACAGCACCGTGACGATGCCGAAGTCGGTGTGCTCGCCCATCCCGGTGAGGTCGGCGTCGAGGGCGATCTCGGTGCCGGCGGGGAGCGCGTAGTTGTTCATGCGCAGGACCTCGATTGAAGCGTCCGTCATCGCGTCGAAGAACCCCCGAGGCAGACCCAGGGCATCGGTGAAGATCTCGACCATGGTCCCGGCGACGCGCTGCGCCTGGTCGGCGTATGCCGTGACACGACCTTCGAACCCGCTGAGCGCCGGCCAGGTGTTGGGCGCGTAGTGCTCGGGCATCGACACACCGGGATGGTCGCTGACGGTGCTGCCGACGTTGAACGCCTCGAAGAAGTCGTTCATCCGCGTCGCCGACTCGACGCCGGCGCTCAGTGAGAGTGACTCCGAGCGTGGCGCCGAGTAGCCGCGGTTCTCCCACGCCGGCCGTACGTACGACAACTTCTCTGCGACCGGCAGGTCGAAGAACGCGTCGATGGCCTCGGTGAGTCCGGTGATGACGTCGTCCGGCACGCCGTGGCCGATCACCTGGATGAAGCCGACCTCGCGGCACGCCGCATCGATCTCGGCGGCGACGCGGTCGCGATCGGCGACCGCGCCGCCCCGGACGTACGGACCGATGTCGACGGTGGGGACGCTGAATCGCATCCGTGGAGATTAGCCAGCCGATGTTTCAGCCGCGTGAAGAGCCGGTCACGCCTGGCGCGCCTCGGGTGCTTCGGCTTCCTGGGCGGCGATCTGACGACGTACGTCGTCCATGTCGAGGTCCTTGACCGCGGTGATGATCTGCTCGAGACCGGCGGCCGGAAGCGCTCCGGGCTGCGAGAAGACCAGGACGCCGTCGCGGAAGGCCATCAGCGTCGGGATCGACGTGATCTGGGCGGCTGCGGCGAGCTCGCGCTGGTCCTCGGTGTCGATCTTGCCGAAGACGACGTCGGTGTGCTGCTCGCTCGCGGCCTCGAAGACCGGGCCGAACTGCTTGCACGGTCCGCACCACTCGGCCCACCAGTCGACGAGGGTGATGCCCTCAGCGCCGATGACGTCGTCGATCGTGTCCTTGGTCAAGGTGACGGTGCTCATGACTGCCTCTCATAGGAAAACTCCGTACGCAGTGTTCAACGGTACGAGTGTGGTGGGCATTCCCGGCCGATCAGGGAGCGGTGGTCGGCTCCTCCGTGGGCGTCGTCGACGTCGCGGGTGCCGGGGTGGGTGTCGGCTTGGTCGGGCCGGTTGTCCCCTTCTTGTCCTTGCCTGCGGGCTTGTCGCTCTTGGGATCCTTCTTGTCGTCCTTCTTGTCGGACGGGTCCGGCGACCCGAATCCGTTCGAGACCGTCAGCGTCACGGTCGAGCCGATCTTGGCGGTGCTGCTCGGATCGACCGCGATCACGGTTCCGGCAGCCGCGTCGTCGGTGGCGAACGAGGCATCGGCGCTGAGGCCCAGCTTGTCGAGGATCGCCACGGCCTCGTCGTACGTTGATCCGACCAGAGCGGCGACGGGGATGCGAACGCGTCCGGTGGCGACCGACAGGGTGACAGTCGTGCCCTTGTCGACGTCGGTGCCCGCTGTCGGCGTCTGGCGTACGACCTCGCCGGCCTTGGCGCCGGCGACGTTCACGTTGCGGATGTCGACGTCGAGCCCGGCCTTCTCGAGCGTCGCTGTGGCAGCGCCCTGTGACGTGCCGTCGACATCGGGCACCGTCACGGTGCCACCGCCAGCGAGCAGCATCCAACCGAGAGCCGCGGCGATCAGCACGACGAGCGCCGAGCCGAGCAGCACCATGCGGCGAGGCCGCCGCCGTGCGTGCTCGGCCGCCACTTCACTCCCGCCGGTCGGCGCCGTCACGAGCGTCTCGGGATTGTCGCCCGGCGCGCCGACGCTCACGGGTCGCTCGACGATGCCCGGCAGGGTGTCATCGGGACGGGCAGCCGCGTCGGGCATGGTCGGCTCCCCACTCATCTGGGGCGCGTGGCCCGGAGGTGCGGGGATCGACGTGGCCAGGGCCGCCGCCGCCACGGCCACCGCGGTCGCTGAGGGTGGACGTGTGCTGGGTTCCTTGGCCAGCAACGCGTCCACGAGTGTCGCGGCGTCCGCGGGAACCGTCTCCGGCAGGTCGGGGACCTCGTCCTGGAGGTGGGCGAGCGCCGTCGCGATGTCGCTGTCGCGGTGGAACGGCAGGCTGCCCGTGAGGCAGGCATAGGCCACGACGCCGAGGGAGTAGAGGTCCGAGGCCGGAGTCGCCGTACGCCCGGCGGCCTGCTCAGGGCTCAGGTAGTCCGCAGTGCCGACCAGTGCGCCCGACTGGGTCAGCGGCTCGCCCCCGGCGGCGTGCGCAATGCCGAAGTCCACGAGCATGACCCGGCCATCAGGCGTCACCAGGATGTTGCCGGGCTTGAGGTCGCGGTGCACGATTCCGGCCTCGTGAGCCACCTCCAGGGCGGACGCGATGCCGGACACGATCGCCATCGTCTCGCCCGTGGAGAGCTCGCCGCGCTCGGCCAGCAACGCCGACAGGGGGGCGCCGTCGATCAGCGGCATCACCAGGAACGGCACAGGCTTGCCGTCCTCCTCGTCCTCCCCGTAGTCGAACACGTTGACGATGCCCGGATGGTGCAGCTTGCCGGCCAGCTGCGCCTCGACGCGCAGGCGCGCACGCACGCTCTCGTCGTCCGCGAGGTGCGGGCGGATGATCTTGATGGCCACGGAGCGGTCGAGGACCTCGTCGTGGCCTTGCCAGACCTCGCCCATGCCTCCACCGCCGATGAGCTTGTCGAGGCGGTATCGACCGCCGAGCAGGGGTGGCATCTGTCCAGATTAGAGGCGTATCCCACGCGCTACATCTCGAGGATTCCCGGACGGGCTGTCGCAGTCGGGTCAGGGCGGGCATGATCGAGGCATGGAGCGCCGAAGCCTGCTGACCGGACTTGCCGCGATCGGTGCCGCCACCCTCGTGGGATGCGGCAGTGATGGGGAAAAACCCACTCCCACGCGTACGCCGACGACGGGTCCCACGACGGCTCCCACCACCGCTGCGACCCCGACCAGCGTCGACCCCGCGATCGCCTCGACGATCGCGACCGGGCTCAACGTGCCGTGGGACATCGTGTTCCTCGAGAGCGGTGACGCCCTCGTCTCCCAGCGCGACGAGGGATCGATCCTCCACATCTCGACGGCCGGCAAGGTCACCACGGTCGGCGACGTCGACGGCGCCAGGGGTGGCGCCGGGGGAGAAGGCGGCCTGCTCGGCCTCGCCCTCGACCCGGAAGACGAGTCGACGCTGTTCGCCTTCGTCACGACCGGCTCGGACAACCGGGTCGTACGCCTGAGGCTCCGGGGCGGTTCGATCGCGTCGCAGAAGCCGATCCTCACCGGCATCGGGATCGGCGGCCGGCACCACGGCGGTCGCCTGTTGTTCGACGGCGACGGCAACCTCTTCGTCTCGACCGGTGACGCCGGCGACGGTGCCCTGGCGCAGGACAAGGACTCGCTCAACGGCAAGGTCCTGCGGATCACCCGCGACGGCAAGGCGGCCGCCGACAACCCGTTCGACAACCGCACCTGGTCCTACGGGCACCGCAACATCGAGGGGCTCGCCTACGACGCGGACGGCCGGTTGTGGGCCACCGAGTTCGGCGACAAGGCCAAGGACGAGCTCAACCTCATTCGGCGCGGTGGCAACTACGGCTGGCCGGAGGTCGAGGGCATGTCCGACAACGATGACTTCGTCAACCCCAAGGTCACCTGGGGCACCGACGAGTGCTCTCCCGCGGGCGTCACCATCACCCGGTCGACGGCGTTCCTCGGCGCGCTGCAGGGTGAGTGCATGTTTGCGGTGCCGCTCGACGGGACCAAGGCGGGCAAGCCCAAGGCGTACTTCAGCGGTGACCACGGACGCATCCGCACGATCGTGACCGCCCCGGACGGCGCGCTGTGGGTGACCACCAGCAACACCGACGGCCGCGGCGACCTGCGCGACCGCGACGACCGGATCCTCCGCGTGACGCTCTGAAGCTACCGAGGCGTAAGGGTTACCGGCGGGCAAACATGAGGATATCCTCAGGTCAACGCCCGTGAGCAGAGGAGAGCCCCATGGACGAGTCCACGTTCGAGATCGATTCGCAGCAGGTGGCCGAGGCATCAGCCAGGTTCCCCGCTCATCGGCTCGCTCCGCGGCACGCCAAGCCCGACACCGACGTCAGCTATCTCGAGAACGCGCCGAGCGCCGAGTACGGCCGGCACGCGTGGGACGAGTGCGGACACCTCTGACGTACGCCTGAACATGCGAAAGCCCCCGGAGCAGTGCTCCGGGGGCTTTCGTCAGTCCGAAATCAGAGCGGACGGCAAGCCGGCCCCAAGCTCTCGCGAGCTTGTTGTCTGACTCAGAGGGGCCGGATGTTCGCGGCCTGCAGGCCCTTCTGGCCCTGCTCGACGTCGAACTCGACCTTCTGGTTCTCGTTCAGCGAGCGGTAGCCGCTGGACTGGATGGCGCTGAAGTGCGCGAACACGTCTTCGCTGCCGTCATCGGGGGCGATGAAGCCGAAGCCCTTGTCAGCGTTGAACCACTTGACGGTTCCTGTTGCCATGTCTAACTCCTCTTGGCGAGTTGTCACTCACGACCTTCGCGAGTGACTGTCGCGACGTACATCCAACCTTCGAGAAGAACTAGACACCCCGAGAGGAACTCATTCATTCTTACGGCCCAACGTCGTGCAACTGCCGACAAGCCTAGGGCACAGCGAACCCCAAAGGGAAAGCCTTCCGGGTGGTGAATTCAAAAATTCACCACCCGGAAACGGTCACTGCTTTCGACCGAAGACCTGCGACACCCACCACACTCCGTCGCCGTCCCTGACGGCGCCGACTCCGATCCAGCGGACCTTGGAGTTGAGCAGGTTGGACCGGTGCCCCGGCGACCTCATCCACGCACTGACCACGCGACCACCGGTCCCGTAGCCGTACGCGATGTTCTCCGACACCAGCGAGAGACCGCAGGCATTGAGGATGGTCGACATGCTCTGGTGCTTGAGCACCCCGTGACTGGCCATCCACGCGGCCTGCTTCTCCGCATAGCGGTCGACGCAGGACTGGGACTTGACTGCGACCCGGTCCCGATCGACTCGCTTGACGTTGGTCCACTTGATGACGTCACTCTCGTACGTCGTCGACGTCACGGCGGATGCCGGTGCAGACGCCAGAACCAACAGCACCATTGCTACTACTCCCGCGAACGCGCGCGGGTTCAGTATTTTCTTCATGGGTTCTCCCTCCCACCCCACACCTTAGGTCAGGCGTGAGCAGTGGCGAGGGAGAACCCGGATGTTCGAGACGTAGTCCTGAAGGACTACGCCCTTATAGTCAGGTCGGGCTAAATGTCAAGACTGCCTTTCTTCCTGAAAATTACCTAAGTTGACCCCGTTGTGCAGGGCGCCTCACGAGGGCGTACGCACCGCAGGCCGGGCAAACCACCCGGCTGCTCCATCAAAGGGAACGAGGGGAACAGTGAAGCGTGTGACGTCAGGCCTAGTCGGCCTCGCACTCGCGGCAGCATTCGGGACGGCCTATACGGCTCCCAGCTCCGCGTCAGCAGCACCGCCGGTCGCCGGTAGCGATCGTGTCACCAACAAGCAGGACGAGCTGAGCAGTCCGATGGAGGACAAGCGCCGCGCACTGCGTGAGTCCGCCATCACCGGAGTGCTCAACGGTGAGCTCAAGCCCGTCGAGAAGGACGGCAGCACCGTGGTCAAGGTCGGCCGCGGCACCAGCCCGGCCGACGCGGCCCGTGCCGGCAACAAGAAGTTCCGCAAGAACTTCACGGCCCGTGCCGGCGCCAAGCAGCAGGACCAGTACGTCGAGCTCTCGCAGGAGCGCAACGACAAGATCTTCGTGATCCTCGCTGAGTTCGGCAACGAGCGGCACCCCGACTACCCGGACGTCGACACCGACCCCGACACCCCCGGACCCACGACGTTCGAGGGCCCGCTGCACAACAAGATCCCCGAGCCCGACCGCACCAAGGACAACTCCACGGTCTGGCAGTCGGACTTCAACCGCCAGCACTACCAGGACATGTACTTCAAGACCGACGCCGAGTCGCTCAAGACGTACTACAAGACGCAGTCGTCGGGCCGCTACTCGGTCGACGGCACGGTCTCGGACTGGGTCAAGGTGCCTTACAACGAAGCGCGCTACGGCCGCGAGGACTCCGGCACCTGGTACCTCATCCAGGACGCGGTGACCGCGTGGATCGCCGAGCAGAAGGCCGGCGGCAAGACCGACGCCCAGATCAAGACGGCGCTGCAGGCGTACGACCAGTACGACCGCTACGACTACGACGGTGACGGTGACTTCAACGAGCCCGACGGCTACATCGATCACTTCCAGATCGTGCACGCCGGCGGCGACGAGGCCGACGGTGACCCGCAGCAGGGCGAGGACGCCATCTGGTCGCACCGCTGGAACGCCTTCCTGACCGACGCCGGCGTCACCGGCCCGGCCTACAACCGCCTCGGCGGCACGCAGATCGGCGACACCGGCATCTGGATCTCGGACTACACGGTGCAGCCCGAGAACGGCGGCCTGTCGGTCTTCGTCCACGAGTACGGACACGACCTCGGCCTGCCGGACGCCTACGCGACCGCTGGTGGCGGCGACAACTCCAACGAGTACTGGACCCTGATGGCCCAGAGCCGGCTCAACGCCAAGGGCGAGCCGCTCGGCACGCGACCGGGTGACATCGGTGCGTGGGAGAAGCTGCAGCTCGGCTGGCTCGACTACGAGGCGATCGGCGCCAAGGAGAAGCGCACGCTGGCCATGGGCCCGCAGGAGTACAACACCAGCAAGGCCCAGGGTGCGGTCGTGGTCCTGCCCAAGAAGAGCGTGACCAAGGACAACGGCGCACCGGCATCCGGGACCAAGCAGTTCTTCTCCGGTTCGGGCGATGACCTGGCCAACTCGATGACCAGGGACGTCGACCTCACCGGCAAGACCGGTGCGGAGCTGACGGCCAAGGTCCACTACGCGATCGAGGAGGGCTACGACTACGCGTACGTCCAGGCCTCGACCGACGGTGGCGCCAACTGGACGTCGCTCGACGGCACGATCAACGGCACGCCGATCGGCGAGGACACCTCAGGGCGTCCGGGCATCGACGGCGAGCAGGCCACGTGGGCCGACCTCAAGGTGCCGCTGTCGGCGTACGACGGTCAGAAGATCAAGCTGCGCATCTACTACAAGACCGACGGCGGCCTTGCCCTCGCCGGCCTGTACGCCGATGACGTCGCGGTCAAGGCCGGTGCCGACACGGTGTTCACCGATGGTGCCGAGGACGGTGCGACGAGCTTCGAGCTCGACGGGTTCTCGATCGTCGGGGCCACCACGACCGAGCTGTTCGACAACTACTACGTCATGGGTCACCGCTCCTACGTGTCCTACGACAAGCACCTGTTGACCGGCCCGTACAACTTCGGCTTCACCAACACGAAGCCGGACTGGGTCGAGCACTACAAGTACGGTCACGGCCTGCTGATCTCGTACTGGGACACCTCGATGAAGGACAACAACACGAGCCTTCACCCGGGATCGGGCCGCAACCTGCCGATCGACGCCAACCCGAGGCCGATCATCAACATCGCAACGGGTGCACCGTGGCGTCCTCGGATCCAGGTCTACGACGCACCGTTCTCGCTTCACAAGGCGGACTCGATGACGTTGCACACCAACGGCGTCCCGAGCTACATCCGTGGGCAGGCTGCTCAGCCACTGTTCGACGACACCAAGAAGTACTGGTACGCCGAGCTGCCCAGCCACGGTGTGAAGCTGCCGGCGGTGGGTGTCAAGGTGAAGGTCCTCGAAGAGGCCGGCACCTCACTGAAGGTCAGGTTCAACTGACCTGAGTGGCAAGGACTGGGGGGCGCGCATCAGGGGGTGCGCGTCCCCCGCTTTGTGCTGGGACGGAGCCGCGGCGCCCGCTCTGACCTGGGGAAGGGGCGCCGCGGCAGCTCAGTGGGTGCGCACGACCTCGTCGATGGCACCCGAGGCGCCGCCGAACTCGTCGGCAACCTCGCCGCTGACGTCGTCGTGGCCCGCGAGGGTGCGATCCGCCTCGGCGAGCAGCCGGCGACCGGAGGCGAGGACGGCGATCGCGACGAGCACCGTGATCGCGCCGATCGCGAACGGCACGTGCACGTTGAAGTGCTCGACGAGCTTGCCGGCGGCGAACGGCGCGAGGCCGCCGCCGATGAAGCGTACGAAGCCGTAGGCCGCCGAGGCCACCGGGCGCTCGACGGGGGAGACCATCATGACGGCCTGCGTCATCAGGGTGTTGTTGATGCCGATGAAGATGCCCGCGGCGATGACGCAGCCGATCATCAGCACCTGGTTGGTCGGGCTGATCGCCATGACGGCGAGGTCGACCGCGAACAGGCCGAGTGAGCCGTAGAGCGACGCAGCGGTGCCGAAACGCTCCTGCAGCCACGGTGCGCCGATGACGGAGAAGAACGCCACCAGCACGCCCCAGCAGAAGAACACCCAGCCGAGCGCCGTGATCGACAGACCCATCGGGAACGGGGCGTAGCCGAGCATCGTGAAGAAGCCCCAGTTGTAGAGCAGCGCCGTGATGCTCATCGTGAGGAGGCCGCGGTGGCCGAGGGCGCGCAGTGGTGCACTGAGGGACGTCCGGTGCTCTGGCTTGGGTGTGGCCGGCAGCAGGAACACCGTGGCGACCAGGGCGATTGCCATGAGCGCCGAGACGCCGTAGAACGGGCCACGCCAACTGATGTTGCCGAGCACGCTGCCGACGAGCGGTCCGGCGGCGATGCCGAGGCCCAGCGCGGCCTCGTACAGGATGATGGCCCCGGCGAACCCGCCTCGGGCACTCGCGACGATCGCGGCCAGCGAGGTGGCGATGAAGAGCGCGTTGCCAAGACCCCAGCCGGCGCGGAACGCGACGATGCCCGAGATCGTGTCGGTGGACCCGGCGAGGGCGGCGAACGCGACGATGATGACGAGGCCGGTCAGCAGCGTTCGCTTGGCGCCGAGGCGGCTCGACACCCAGTTGGTGACCAGCATCGCGACCGCGGTGACGACGAGGTAGCTGGTGAACAGCAGCGTCACCTGGCTCTCGGTGGCGTGGAGCTGGGTCTTGAGCGCCTGCAGGATCGGGTCCACCAGGCCGATGCCCATGAACGAGATGACGCAGGCAAAGGCGACCGCGTAGACGGCCTTGGGCTGCTTGAACAGGCTGATGTTGTCAGACGACATGAAGCTCCGTGACGTTGTAGAGGGCAGGAAGTGCTGCCTCGACGGCAGCGAGCTCGTCGGGGGACAGCCCCGCGAGCCGGTCGATGATGATGGCGTCCTGTGCGGCCCGACGGCGCTCGAGCACCTCGCGGCCGTGCGGCGTGATGTCGATCAGGGCGGCGCGCCCGTCGCGAGCATCGGCCTTGCGGCTGACCAGGCCGCCGGCCTCGAGGCGCTGCACCAGTCCGGTCATGGCGGGTTGGGTGACGGCCTCGCGCTCGGCGAGTGTCGTGATCCGCATGGCGCCTTCGCGCGACAGCCAGGACAGCGTCGACGCCGCCGTACGGCTCAGGGAGTCGGTGCGGGTCGAGCGCAGGAGGCCACCCGCGAACTCGCGGAGGGCCTGGGCGAGGTGTTCCAGATCAGGTTGCGCCATGCAACCAAGTGTATGACGGAGTTATGCAACATTCAACTTGTGGTCGTTGTGGCAGGTGTCTCAGCGGCGACGCAGGGCGTAGAGCGCACCGCCGGTGGCGACGACGATCGCGCCGACCAGGATCGTCGAGGCCGGCAGGCTCAGCGCGAGCGCCGTGCACCCGATGAGGCCGAGGACGGCAACGAGGCGCGGCACAGCGGCGCGGTCGAGGGTCCAGGCCGAGGCGTTGGCGATCGCGTAGTAGATCAGGACGCAGAACGAGGAGAACGCCACGCTGGTGACGAGGTCGCCGAAGCAGATCAGCGCGGCGACCACGACCGCGACGGCGATCTCAGCAGCGTGGGGCACCCGCGTGCGTACGCTCACTGCCGCGAGGCCGCGCGGCAGGTGACCGTCGCGGGCCATGGCGAGCGTCGTGCGGGAGACGCCGAGCATCAGGGACAGCAGCGCCCCGCCGGCCGCCAGGGCCGCGGCGACCAGCACGAGGGGCACCAGGCCGTCGGCATCGGCCGCCTTGACGCCGGAGACGAACGGCCGCACCGAGTCGGCCAGTCCGGCGGGCCCGAGGACATGCAGGAGCGCGAGTGCGGCGGCCGTGTAGAGCCCCAGCACGAGGACGAACGTCACCGCGATCGCGCGGGGGATGGTGCGGGCGGGCTCGCGCACCTCCTCGCCGAGCGTGGCCAGGCGTGCGTAGCCGGCGAACGCGAAGAACAGCAGACCTGCGGCCTCGAGCACGCCACCGGACGAGGTCGGCAGGTCCGGGCTGGGTGCGGTGCCACCGGAGGACATGGCAACGACGGCAACGACCACGATCGCGACGACCCCCGCGACGAGCGGGATGCTGACGGCGGCTGACTTCTCGACGCCCGCGAGGTTGACCGCGGTGAAGACGGCGACGGCCGCCAGAGCGCCGAGCCGAGCGTGGTCGGGCCACAGGTAGCTGCCCAGCGCGAACGCCATCGCCGCGCACGACGCGACCTTGCCGGCGATGAACGACCACCCGGCGAGGTAGCCCCACAACGGTCCGAGCTGCTCGCGGCCGTAGACGTAGGTGCCACCGGCGACCGCGTGCCGGCGAGCCAGCCGCGCCGACGAGATCGCGTTGCACGCCGCCACCACGGCAGCGATGGTGAGAGCGATGAGCAGCCCGTCACCGGCCGCTGAGACCGCAGGCGGGAACACCACGAACAGGCCGGCGCCGATCATGGCGCTCATCCCCACGGCGACGGACCCGACGAGCCCCAGACGTCGATCGAGCGGGGCGGTCATGTCAGAGGTTGTAGTCGATCACGAGGGGAGCGTGGTCGGACCAGCGCTCGGCCCAGCTGGGCGCCCGGTCGACGACGGCCTCACGGGCCACGGCGGCGAGCTCGGGTGTGGCGATCTGGTAGTCGATGCGCCAGCCGGTGTCGGTGTCAAAGGCCTGCCCGCGCATCGACCACCAGGTGTAGGGCCCGTCGATGTCGCCGGCGAGGGAGCGGTGCACGTCGATCCAGCCGAGCTCACCGAAGTAGCGGTCGAAGTAGGCGCGCTCCTCGGGCAGGAAGCCGGCCTTCTTGACGTTGCCCTTCCAGTTCTTGATGTCGCGCTCGGTGTGGCCGACATTGAGATCGCCCGTGACGACGCCGTGGTTGCCGGTGGCCCGGATCTCGGCCAGGCGTACGGCCATCTGCTCGAGGAAGCGGTACTTGTCGTCCTGGCGCGGGGTGCCGGCCTCGCCGGAGTGGACGTAGGCCGAAACGGCCGTCAGCGTCGAGCCGTCGGACAGCGGCACGTCGGCCTCGATCCAGCGGCCCGAGTCGTGGAAGTAGTCGTCACCGTTGCCGACGCGGAACTCGGTGGGCTCGGCGCGGCTCAGCACGGCGACGCCGGCGCGTCCCTTGGCGGCGGCCTCGGCGTGGACGACGTGATAGCCCGAACCGGCGATCAGCTCGCGCACGATCTCGTCGGGTGCGCGGACCTCTTGCAGCGTCACGATGTCGGCGCCCCGCTCGGCGAGCCAGTCACCGAACCCGAGGGTCTGGCCTCTCGTCTTGTTGTGGGCGGCGCGGATGCCGTTGACGTTGACCGTGGCGATACGAAGCACGGGGCTCACCCTAGTCGGCGGCCCCGACGCTTCCGACCGCGTGTCAGTTGGCGGCGATGAGCGCTGTGACGACAGCCAGGAGCGCCGGTACGCCCTGGATCGCGGCTGCGCGGGCGAACGCCTTGCCACCGCTGGAGATCAGCACGATCGCAGCTGCCAGCATGCTGCCACAGGCGAACACGATCAACGTCCAGCCGACCTGGTCGTGCGTGTCCGACGACCTGAGCACCGCGATGCCCACCGCGGTGCCGACAGCGAGGAACAGGTTGTAGAAGCCCTGGTTGAACGCCAGCGACGCCGTCGTGTCGGCGTCCTCCTGAGAGGCCAGCCCGAACGTCTTCCACGTCCTGGGCTTGCGCCAGTCGAGGGACTCCAGCTTGAAGAACAGGATGTGCAGCGCCGCGGCGATGCCGGCGAAGATCAGGGCGAGAACGGTCATGCCCTGCAACCTAGTGGCTAGAACTCCTCGTGCG
This sequence comes from Aeromicrobium ginsengisoli, assembly GCF_004134905.2. Taxonomy (GTDB): domain Bacteria; phylum Actinomycetota; class Actinomycetes; order Propionibacteriales; family Nocardioidaceae; genus Aeromicrobium; species Aeromicrobium ginsengisoli. The sequence goes on from NZ_SDPQ02000002.1 coordinate 1,253,724, forward strand.
TACGAGGATCGCCACCGATCCGCTGCCCGGTCTCGAGCCCGGCGATCTGCTCGAGGTCGTCGTGGTCGAGCTCGAAGTCGAAGATGGCGAGGTTGCTGCGGAATCGCTCGGGGGTCGCCGACTTCGGGATCGGGGCGGCGCCGATCTGGGTGTGCCAACGAAGCACGACCTGCGCGACGGACTTGCCGTGCTTCGCGCCGATCTCCGACAGCACGGGGTTGTCGAGCAGGTCGCTGCCACGGCCGATCGGGCTCCAGCTCTGCGTCACGATGCGATAGCCCTCGTCGGCCGCGCGCTGCTCGGCCTGCGGGAAGTAGGGGTGCAGCTCGACCTGGTTGACGGCCGGCGCCACTCCGGTCTCGGCGACGAGGCGGCTGAGGTGCTCGGGCAGGAAGTTGGACACGCCGATCGAGCGCGTCAGCCCCTCCTCGCGCAGCTCGATCATGGCTTGCCACGTCTCGACGTACGTGTCGATGCGCGGGAGCGGCCAGTGGATCAGGTAGAGGTCGACGTGGTCCAGACCCAGGTGCTCGAGCGATGCGGTCAGCTCGATGCGCGGACCCTGTGAGCCGTGGGCGTGGCCCGGCAGCTTGGTCGTGACGAACAGCTCGTCACGGGAGACCGGCGAGTCGGCGATGCCGCGGCCCACCTCGGACTCGTTCTCGTAGCGGGTCGCGGTGTCGAGCAGGCGGTAGCCCGTGTCGATCGCCTCGACGAAGATCTGCGGGTCCTTGATCGAGTACGTGCCGAAGCCGAGCAGCGGCATCTGGCGTCCGTCGTTGAGCTCCAGGAGAGGTGCGATGTCCATGCGTCAAACCTACGCTGAGGCGTCCTTTCGACAAGCTCTAGGAGCGGTAGGCGCTCAAGGACCGTGGAGGTCAACCCACCTGGTGGGCGGCGGCTCGGCCGGCGGCGCGGCCACTGAAGATGCAACCTCCGAGGAATGTGCCCTCGAGCGAGTTGTATCCGTGCACCCCGCCGCCACCGAACCCGGCGACCTCGCCGGCGGCATACAGGCCGTCGATCGGCGATCCGTCGGTGCCGATCACGGCAGAGTCGAGGTTGGTCTCCAGACCGCCGAGCGACTTGCGGGTCAGCACGTGCAGGCGTACGGCGATCAGCGGACCCTTCTTGGGGTCGAGGATCTTGTGCGGCGACGCGACACGGATGAGCTTGTCGCCGCGATAGCTGCGGGCCTGCTTGAGCGCGGCGATCTGCAGGTCCTTGGTGAACGCGTTGTCGAGCTCGCGATCGCGATCGGCCACCTGCCGGCGTACATCCTCGAGGTCCACCGGAGCATCAGGCGTCAGGGCGTTCATGCCCGCGACGAGCTCCTCGATCGTGTCCGCGACGATGAAGTCCTCGCCCTGGGACTTGAACGCCTCGACGGGGCCGGTGGCGCCCTTGGCCAGCCGCTGCTTGACGAGCTCGCGCACGCTCTTGCCGGTCAGGTCGGGATTCTGCTCCTGGCCGGAGAGGGCGAACTCCTTCTCGATGATCGCCTGGGTCAGCACGAACCATGAGTGGTCATGGCCGCTCTGGCGCAGCAGCTTGAGCGTGCCGAGCGTGTCGAAGCCGGGCAGCCCGGGAATCGGCAGTCGCTTGCCGGCGCCGTCGAGCCAGATCGACGACGGGCCGGGAAGGATGCGGATGCCGTGGAGGGGCCAGATCGGGTCCCAGTTCTTGATGCCCTCGACGTAGTGCCACATGCGGTCGCGGTTGATGTGGCTCGCGCCGGCCTGCTCGGCGATGCCCAGCATGCGGCCGTCGACGTGGGCCGGCACGCCGGAGATCATGTGCTCCGGGGGAGTGCCGAGGCGCTCGGGCCAGTTGGCGCGGACGAGCTCGTGGTTGCCGCCGATGCCGCCCGACGTCACGATGACGGCCTGTGCGGTCATCGTGAACTCTCCGATGGACGTACGCGAGGTGGGTGCGGCACGTTCGGCGTCGGTGGGCTCGAGGACCTGTCCTCGTACGCCCGTGACAGCGCCGTCGCTGACGATCAGCTCATCGACCCGGTGGCGGAACGCGAACTGCACGAGGCCCTGGTCGTGCCCGGCGCGGACGAGCTTCTCGAACGGCTCGACGATGCCGGGACCGGTGCCCCACGTGATGTGGAACCGTGGCACGGAGTTGCCGTGGCCGCTGGCGAGGCCACCGCCGCGCTCGGCCCAGCCGACGACCGGGAACACGCTGTGGCCACGTTCCTTGAGCCAGGCGCGCTTCTCGCCGGCGGCGAAGTTGACGTACGCCTCGGCCCACTGCCGCGGCCAGTGGTCCTCGTCGCGGTCGAACTGCGCGCTGCCCATCCAGTCCTGCATCGCGAGCTCGACCGAGTCCTTGATGCCCATGCGGCGCTGCTGCGGCGAGTCGACGAAGAACAGTCCGCCGAACGACCAGAACGCCTGCCCGCCGATGCCCTGCTCGCCCTCTTGGTCGACGAGGATGACCTTGCGGCCGGCTTCGACGAGCTCTGCGGTGGCGACGAGGCCCGCGAGGCCCGCTCCGACGACGATGACATCAGCATCCATGACGCAGATTGTGTCGTACGGGGTCGAGAGGTCCCGCCGAGGAGTCCGGTCAGGCCGTCACATACCACGGATTCGAGCGTGAAACGGCACCTGCGACAGGGATGAAATGTCTGTTGTATAGGACTCCTATGGGTCTAGATTCAGCGGTAACACTCATCGTTGGGAGAAAACAACTATGGCCTTTGACTTCAAAGCGCTGAGCAAGATTGACCAAGGACTGCTGGCGACCGGGGCGGTCACGGTCCTGCTGACCTTCTTCCCCGCTTATGCCAAGGCGACCGTGGAGGCGAAGGGCACCGGACCCCTTGGCAGCTTTGGCGGATCCGAGGACCGCAGCGCATGGGTCGAGTGGGCGACGCTCGGGGCTCTGCTCCTGATTGCAGCCTTCGTGATCGTCGTGCTGAAGCTGGTGGCTGGCAACCTGCCGGAAGGTGCTCCGTGGAACTTGATCGTTGCCGCAGCAGCAGGCTTGGGCACATTGATCCTGGTGCTCTACGTATTCACGTTCGGGGAGGACGTGCCGGCATCCGTGGCGAAGTCGATCGACTACAGCACAGGCCCAGGCTGGTCGGGGTGGCTGCTATTGCTCTCAGCCATTGCGTTCACCGTGTTTGCGTTCCTCTCGTTCAAGGAGTCGGGCGAGAAGATCCCGGAGATCAACAAGAAGGACACGCCGCCGCCGGCGCCGCCTGCCGCGTGACGCACTGAGCTGAACGACGAAGGGCCCGGCTCCGGCCGGGCCCTTCGTCATGTTCCGGGCGCTACTGGCTGATGGTGCCCCGGGTCAGCGCGCGGAAGCAGTAGACCTGCATCAGGAGCGACACCGGGATCGAGACCGCGAGCCCGACGACGATGGCGTACGAACCGAGGCCGCTGATGACGCCGATCAACAACACCGAGAGCAGCGCCAGGCCGAGGTGCTCCCGCACCAGTCGGAAGCTGGCCTTGATCGCCTCGACCGTGCGCATGTCCTGGTCCAGGACGAACAAGATCGTGAAGGAGGCGAAGAACCCGAACGCCAGCCCCGGGAGGAAGCACAGCACCATGCCGACCAAGGTGGCCGCGCCCAGCGTGAGGAACGTGACGAGGAGTCGGCCGAACCCGCGAGTGTCGTACAACATCGCGAAGGTCGGCGTGGTGCCGTCGGCGATCGCGAGGGCCACTCGCTGGAGATTGGTCTGCAGCAGCGAGACCGGGATCAGCAGCACGAAGAAGACCCCGATCGCGATGCCGATGCGGATGAACACACGGCGTATCTCGGCGTCGGACATGTCCTCGCCGTTCAACATCAGGTCGAGGTAGAACACGAAGTACGCGACGTAGAAGGCAATCATCAGCAGGATCATCGGCACCATGCCGAGGACGAACACCTTCCAGTGCTCGGTGAACTTGCGCCAGCTCCAGCTGAGCATCTCGCCGATCTCGTACGGCTGGCGGGGCGGCGGCGTGTAGTAGCCCGGGGGCGGTGGGTAGTACGGCGGCTGGCCCTCAGGCGGCTCGGTCATGGCCAGAGATTAGCCGTTGCGAAAGGCAACGACGTGCGAACGCGCTAAGACGTGAACGGCGGCCGGTGATCGAGGCGTACGGACTGACGGCCGGCCCAACGCCACAGGCGGGCGGTGAAGTCGCGGTCCTCGTCGGTGACGAAGTTGCCCATGACCCGCAGGGCGAACGTCATCAGGCGGTGGGAGCGCATGCCGACCGGGCCCGCGGTCGGCAACAGGCGCGGCACGGTGATCAGGCCGGCGAGGCGGCGGGCGATCGAGAACGCCTCGCCGTAGTGCGTCGTCAGCAGCGCGGGCCAGGCGTCCTGGAGGTCGGTGCGGGACCGCATGAGCTCGGCGCCGACGCGTCCGGTCTCGAGTCCGTAGTCGATGCCCTCGCCGTTGAGCGGGTTGACGCAGCCGGCTGCGTCGCCGACGAGGATCCAGTTGGGCCCGGCGACGCCGGAGACGGCACCACCCATGGGCAGCAGTGCGCTGGTGGGCATCCGGAGCTCGCCGCTCAGGTCCCACTCCTCGCGTCGCAGCGTTGCGTAGTACTCCATCAACGGGCGGATCTGCAGTTCGGCGGGGCGTTTCGCGGTGGCGAGCGCGCCGACGCCGAGGTTCACCTCGCCGTCGCTGAGCGGGAAGATCCAGCCGTAACCGGGAAGCAGCTCGTCGTCCTCGCCGCGGAGCTCGAGGTGCGAGGAGATCCACGGGTCGTCGCTGCGGCCTGACTTCACGTAGGAGCGACCGGCCACTCCATAAGCCGTGTCGCGGTGCCACTCGCGGCCGAGCACGCGACCCAGCGGCGAACGTACTCCGTCGGCGACGACGAGCCGGTCGCACTGGATCGTGTGCGGCGTGCGGTCCTTGCCGAGCTGGAACGTCACGGCGGTGACCTTGCCGGAGGCGTCGCGCTCGGCGTCGACGGCGCGGGCGCCCTCGAGCGGTGTCGCGCCGGACTCCAGCGCGACGCGGAAGATCTTGTCGTCGAGCTCGGTGCGGGGGACGGCGGAGCCCCAGTCGGGCAGCGAGCCGCCCGGCCAGGGGAGCAGCAGCTCCTGGCCGAAACCGGCGGCGCGAAGACCGCGGTTGGTGCCGTGGCCGCGTACCCACTCCTCGAGGCCCAGGCGCTGGAGCTCGGCGATCGCGCGTGGCGTGAGGCCGTCGCCGCACGTCTTGTCGCGGGGGAACGTCGCGGCGTCCGCGAGCACGGTGTCCATGCCGAATCGCGCGGTCCAGGCCGCTGCCGCCGCTCCAGCGGGGCCCGCGCCGACGACGAGCACGTCGGTGCGGGTCGGCAGGTCAGCGGTCATGCATCGATTCTCCCAGAGGTGCCCGCACTGGCAGGATGGGCCCATGACTTCTGCCGCCACCTCGGCCCAGCCGGACCGCGAGATCCACTACGCGTCGCGCGGCTCGTCCTACTTCGACGTGATCCTCGCGCTGTTCTGCGTGGTCCTCGTGGTCTCCAACATCGCGGCGACCAAGTCGACGGAGTTCATCTCGGGGCACGACGTCTCATTGGGGCCGGTCCAGGTGCTGCCGATCATCTCCGACGGTGGCGCGATCCTGTTCCCGCTGGCCTACATCCTCGGCGACGTGATCTCCGAGGTGTACGGGTTCAAGGCGGCGCGGCGGGCGATCCTGGTCGGCTTCGGCACGGCGATCCTGGCATTCGCCACGTTCCTGATCGCGATGAAGCTGCCCGGTGCGAGCTTCTACGAGAACCAGGACGCGTTCGAGAGTGTCGTCTGGTCCGGCGTGCAGATCGTTGCGGCGTCCCTCGTCGCCTACCTGACCGGCCAGTTCCTCAACTCGTACGTGCTGGTGCGGATGAAGGCCCGCAGCGCCGAGCCGGGCCTGTGGCGCCGGCTGATCGGCTCGACCGGCGTCGGCGAGGCTGCCGACACGTTCATCTTCTGCGCGATCGCCGCGTCGGCGATCGGCATCACTACCGGCGGCCAGTTCGTCAACTACTTCGTCGTCGGCTTCGTCTTCAAGTGTGCCGTCGAGATCGTCGTGAGCCCGGTGACGATGCTGGTCATCAACGCCCTGAAGCGCCGCGAACCGACCTACTGGGTGTGACGACGGGCCTCAGGCATAGAACCGGGCCAGGAACTCGGTCTTGAAGTCGGCGAACGTGCCGGCTTCGATGTGCGTACGCATGTCGTCGACGAGGCGCACCGTGAACCGTTCGTTGTGGATCGTCGCGAGGGTCGCCGCGACGTACTCCTTGGTCTTGAACATGTGGTGCAGGTACGCCTTGGAGTAGTGCGCGCACGTGTAGCAGTCGCACTCCGGGTCGATCGGGCCGAAGTCGCGTCGTGAGGCCGCGACGTTGAGGTTGTAGCGCCCGGTCATGGCGTACACCCGCGACGAGCGGGCCACCCGCGACGGCGACACGCAGTCGAACGTGTCGCAGCCGTTCTCGACGGCGGTGAACAGGTCGTCGGGCTCACTGATGCCGAGCAGATGCCGGGGCTTGTCGTCGGGCAGCTCCTCGTTGACCCACCGCACGATCGTGCCGAGGTTCTCCTTCTCGATCGCGCCGCCGACGCCGTAGCCGTCGAAGTCCAGCCCCACGAGCCCGCGGGCAGCGGCCCGGCGCAGGTCCTCGTGCTGCGCGCCCTGCACGACGCCGAACAGCGCTTGCGCGGGCTTGTCGGACCGCTCGTCGGCGAGCCTCTGGTGCTCGACGACGCAGCGCTCGGCCCACGCCTGCGTACGTTTGATGGACTCCTCCTGATAGCCGCGGGAGTTCATCAGCGTCGTCAGCTCGTCGAACGCGAACATGATGTCGGCGCCGAGCTGGTGCTGGATCTGCATCGACACCTCGGGCGTGAAGCGGTGCTTGGACCCGTCGAGGTGCGACGTGAACGTCACGCCGTCGTCGTCGACGAGCGCGAGGCGGTCCTTGCCCTCGGCGATGACGTCGTCGGCCTCGACGCCCTTGGCGTCCATCGAGAGCGTCTTCTTGAAGCCCGCGCCGAGGGAGAGTACCTGGAACCCGCCGGAGTCGGTGAACGTCGGGCCGGGCCAGTTCATGAACGTACCGAGGCCACCGGCCTCGTCGATGATGTCGGCGCCGGGCTGCAGATAGAGGTGGTAGGCGTTGGCGAGCAGCGCCTGGGCGCCGAGGTCGGTCATCGCCTCGGGCAGCACGGCCTTGACCGTGGCGCGGGTGCCGACGGGGATGAACGCCGGCGTGCGGATCTCGCCGTGCGGGGTCGAGATCGTGCCGGTACGCCCGAGGGCGCCCGGGAGCTCCTTGCCGACGGTGAACACGTCCGCCATCCAATCAGGTGAACAGGTCGGTGACGCGTACCGCTCCGGCCAGCGCGGCGAGCGTGAGCAGCAGGAAGATCGTGTTCCACACCGCCGCGGGCAGGATCGTGAGGCGGGCGAGGATGTCCGCGTCGGTCGTCCGCGTGCGCATGCGCCGGCGATGCGCCCAGAGGTCGAGGGTCATGCGCGGAGCGGCGACGAGCAGGAACCAGGCGAACGCCAGGGCGGCGAAGTCCTGCACGCGTTCAGGCGCCTGCCAGATGAGCAGGCCGACCGCGACGCCGCTGAGCCCGACCACGACGAGCCCGAACCAGTTGCGGATGTACAACAGCATCAGCGCAAGCGTGGCCAGCCCGGCGTACAGCGCCCACGGGGTATGACCACCATCGATGAGCAGCACGGATCCGAGCCCCAGTGCGGCCGGCGCGAGATAGCCCGCTGCGGCCGTCGCGATCATGCCGGCACCCCGGGGCTTCCCGCTGGAGACGGTCAGCCCCGAGGTGTCGCTGTGCAGCCGTATGCCGTTGAGCCGCCGGCCGGTGAGCACCGCGACCACGGCATGCCCCGCCTCGTGCACGAGAGTCACGAGGTGCCTGGTCGTACGCCACACGGGTGGCAGCACGACCAGCGCCAGGGCTGTGGCCACGGCGGCCCACTGGGTGTCCAGGACGGTCAGCCGGCCTGTCGGTCCACGAGCTCGACGCGCGTGGCGTCGCGCTCCGACGCCCCCATCGCGGCGGCGACGCGGTGGTGCACCGCGCCCTCGCTGTGCCGGCTCTGCCGGTCGAGGGTCAGCCCGAGCGCGGTCTGCGCCCACATGCTCGTGGGTTCCAGCTCGACGAGCGTGCGGAACGCCTCCTCGGCGAGCGGCAGGTGCGCCGCAGCGAAGTGGGCCCGGCCCAGCAGCTCCCAGGCCGCGGGGTTGCCCGGTTCGGCTTCGACGACCTTGCGGAGCACGCGAGCAGCGTCGCGCGGGAAGCGCGAGTCGAGCAGGTCCTCGCCGTAGCGGAACGCGTCGAACAGGTCGAGCGACTCGATCTTCTCGTCGCTGAGGTTCGGGGTCAGGTAGATGGTCATGAAGCCTCCTTCCAGGGCGTCGGCGGGGTCAACGCCGCCATGACAGGGTTCATTCCGCGGGCTCGGTCGTCTCGGTGGGGGTCGGTGTGGGCGTCGTCGCTGAGGGTGTCGGCGTCGGGGTCGTGGCGCTCGGCGTCGGGGTCGTGGTGGGGATGGTTGTCGTCGGTGTGGTGGTCGGCGTCTTCGTGGGATCGCTCGGTTTCGGGTCGCCCTTGCTGCCCCCGAACGTGTCGCCGATCGTCGTGCCCTTGGACCCGTCGAGCGTACGGTCGGCCACCAGCTCGTACGTCGTGATCGCGGCCAGCGCCAGGGCCAGCACGACGACGGTCGTCACGGCGATCGTCTTCCAGTGCAGCCGTGGCGCTGGTTCGTCGGGCACGAACTCGGCGCGTTCGACGGGGGCATCTTCGCCGGCCTGGTCGATGGTCTCGGCGATCTCGCCATCCGCCTCGACGCGGCGCTGGATCACCGTGCCGGTAGCCGTGGTGACGAGCAGGGTGCGGCCCTTGTCGAGCGTACGGGCGTAGAGCGCCGACGTGACGGTGACGGTCGCGCTGCCAAGGGCGGCGCCCACGAGGGTGCCGGCGACACCGAGCCGCGAGGCGATCCAGGCGGCCGTGACCGCGGCCAGCACGCTCGCGGCGAGCTGGAACCAGGAGACCTCACCCAGGAACCCGCGACGCTCAGACATACCGGCCAGCCTAGGGTGTCGAGCCGAATACCTCTGATGCCAGCGTTTCGACCTCGTCGAGCCACGTTGCTCGCTGATCGTCGGTCGAGTCGGTGACCGGGCGCAGCACGCGGCGGGTCACGCGAGGCCCGCCGAGATAGGGCGCGACGCAGCGGCCCCAGATCGAGGCCAGCGGGTCGTGGTAGAGCTCGCGCTCGCGTTCGTCCGTCGCGTCCGACGTGTTGACCACGAACAGCTCGGCGATCGGGGCGAGCGGCTCGGGGTGGCCGGTGGCATCGGCCAGACGGTAGGCGACACCGGGCACGACCACGCGGTTGATCCAGCCCGTCAGGATCGCCGGCGGCATGCCCCACCAGTTGGGGTGGACGACGACGAGGCCCTCGGCGACGCGGAGCTCCTCGCGGTGCAGCGCCGCCATCGGGTCGTTCTCGCGGGCCAGGACCGACTCGATGGCCGCGCCGCTCGTGTGTGACTCCTCGGCGGTCAGCACGGGATCGAACCGCTCGGCGTAGAGGTCGTGCGACCGTACCTCGTGGCCGAGATCGAGCAGTCGGTCGCCGATCCGCTCGGCCAACGCGTGGCAATAGCTGGTGGCTCGGGGGTGGGCCAGCAGGAGCATCACGGTCGCCATGGATGACGATTCTGGCAGCCCGGGCGGCGCTGTGCGGGCGAACGGGCGTGTCATCGGCCTGTCGGCGCGATTGTGTCGGTCCCGGTTGCGACACTGACGACATGGAACTCGTCATCGTGCTTCTCGTGGGACTCGGACTCGGCCTCGTCGGGGGCTGGTTGTTCGGTCGGGCGTCGCGTGCCGACGTGATCGGCGTCGACTCGCAGGTGCTCGAGGCGCGTCACGCCGCGCTGATCTCGCAGGTCCGTCACGACGAGGCCGTCGTACGCGCGGAGGTCGAGCAGCAGCTCGCCGCCGCCCAGGCCTCGGTCCAGGGGCTCCGCGAGCAGCTCGTGCTGGCGCAGGACCAGCACCGCCAGACGGTCGAGGCGCACCGCCACGAGACCCGCCAGCGTGAGGCGGCGACGCAGACCGAGAGCAAGGTGCTCGAGAAGCTCGCGCCCGTCGCAGCGCAGCTCAAGGACATGCAGCAGAAGGTGCTCGACCTCGAGAAGCAGCGCAGCGAGCAGCACGGCGATCTCGCCGCCCAGATCCGGGCGACCCGGCAGAGCGCCGAGCAGTCCAAGATGGCCGCCGAGACGCTGTCGGCTGCCCTGCGCAACAACTCCGTACGCGGTGCCTACGGCGAGCTCCAGCTCAAGACCTTGGTCGAGTCGGCCGGTCTGCTCAACCGCATCGACTACTCCGTGCAGGAGTCGATCTCCGCCGACTCCGGCGCCCGTCGCCCCGACATGGTGATCAAGCTGCCCGGCCGCAAGCAGGTCGCGATCGACTCCAAGGTGCCGTTCAGCGCGTTCATCGACTCGTTCCGCGAGGACATCAGCGAGGCCGAGCGCAAGTCGCTCCAGGCCCAGCATGCCAAGCAGGTCCGCGGTCACGTCGACGCGCTGGCCGGCAAGGAGTACTGGACGGGGCTGCCGGTCAGCCCCGAGTACACGATTGCGTTCATCCCGAGCGAGGCGATCCTCAACACCGCCCTCGACGCCGATCCCACGCTGCTGGAGTACGCCTTCAGTCGCGGCATCGTGCTGGCCACACCGGTCAACCTGTGGGCGACGCTCAAGACCGTGGCGCTGACGTGGAAGCAGGAGGACCTCGCCGAGAACGCCCAGGAGCTCGTCGACCTGGGCCGCGAGCTCTACAAGCGGCTCGGCAAGCTGTCCGACCACGTCTCCAAGCTGGGTCGCTCGATCGAGGCCACGGTGCGGTCCTACAACGACTTCGCCGGCTCGCTCGAAGGGCGCGTGCTCGTCACGGCTCGCAAGCTCGACGGCATCGACGAGGCGCGGATGCTCGGCGAGGTCAAGCAGATCGAGGGCGACACTCGCCGGCTCACCGCGAGCGAGTTCACCGCGCTCGAGGAGACCGGCATCGCCCGCCCGGAGATCGACTTCGAGCAGGTCGGCCTCCCCGGCGTCGCCGGCGACGACGAGCGCACGGCCTGACTCACCTGCTCACCGCGTGCGGCTGAGCGCTGCGACGACGCCGACCCAGACGTAGCCCGGCCACAGGGCCAGGCGTTCGAGCGCGCCGAGCGCGGTCGATCCGTCACCGGCCAGCAGCGCCGCGAAGCCGACGACTCCGACTGCGGACAGCGCGGCAACCACCAGGGTGGCCCGGGCGAGCCGGGGACGCATGGCCCACAGGCTGAACGCCGTGAGCAGCAGCGCGGTGGGTTGGGCCAGGAAGACGGGCAGTGCGACGAGGCCGTGCAGACCGCCGTGCTCGTTGACCGGGACCAGCCCCACACCGACGGAGCCGAGCCCGGAGACGCACCAGACCACCACGGCGGCCGTGCCGGTACGCCCTGGCAGGGTCCGGGAGCCCAGCAGGAGCGCTCCGAGAGCGAGGGTGACGCCGAACCAGATGAACCCGATGTTCATCGCGGTGTGCCACGGAGAGCACAGCACGTCGCCACGAACCGTCCGGCACGAGGTGTTGCCGAGGTCGCTGATGGTGGAATCGGTGAAGCCGTAGTCCCGCGAGGCCTGCAGCCCCACGACGACCTCGGTCACGACGTAGAGCGGTTGCAGCGTCCACGCCGCTCTGCCCAGGCCGACGCCTCGTGGGCTCAACCTCGAAAGGCTCAGCGGAGAGCCTGCTCCAGGTCGCCGATCAGGTCGCCGATGTCCTCGATGCCGACGGACAGGCGTACGAGGTCGTCAGGCACCTCGAGCAGCGAGCCTTCGGTCGAGGCGTGCGTCATCGCACCGGGATGCTCGATGAGGGACTCGATGCCGCCGAGGCTCTCCGCAAGGGTGAACAGCTCGGTGCGCCCGCAGAAGTCGAGCGCCGCCTGCTTGCCGCCGGCCAGGCGTACGGAGATCATCCCGCCGAAGCGACGCATCTGCTTCGCCGCGACCTCGTGACCGGGGTGCTCGGGCAGGCCGGGGTAGAGGATCGACGCGATGCTCGAGTGCCCCTGCAGGAAGTCCACGATCGCCTCGGCGTTGTCGCAGTGCTTGTCCATCCGCACCGCGAGCGTCTTGGCGCCGCGCATCGTCAGGTAGGCGTCGAACGGCCCCGGCACGCCACCGGCACCGTTCTGGAGGAACGCGAACGCGGCGTCGAGCGCGTCGTCGTCAGTGATCAAGGCGCCGCCGACGACATCGGAGTGGCCGCCGAGGTACTTCGTCGTCGAGTGCAGCACGATGTCGGCGCCGAGCTCGAGCGGTTGCTGGAGGTAGGGCGACGCGAACGTGTTGTCGACGACGAGCTTGGCGCCGGCAGCGTGCGAGATCTCGCTGATCCCCGCGATGTCGCCGACGTTGAGCAGGGGATTGGTGGGCGTCTCGATCCAGACGGCCTTGGTCTCGGGCCTGATCGCCGCACGGATCGCGTCGAGGTCGTTGACCGCGGCGACGGTGTAGGTGATGCCCCACTGGCTGAACACCTTGTCGATCAGCCGGAACGTGCCGCCGTACGCATCATCGGGGATGACCATGTGGTCGCCGGGGCGCAGCAGCGAGCGGATCGCGCAGTCGGTGGCGGCCATGCCGGAGCTGAACGCCCGGCCGTGGGCGCCGCCCTCGAGTGCTGCGAGGTTGGCCTCGAGCGCCGTACGCGTCGGGTTGCCGGTGCGGGCGTACTCGTAGCCGGAGCGCATGCCGCCGACGCCGTCCTGCGCGAAGGTCGAGGAGGCGTAGATCGGCACGTTGACCGCGCCGTTCTCGGCGTTGGGCTCATAGCCCGCGTGGATCGCCCGGGTGGCAAAGCCCTGCCACGCGCCCTCGTCTTGCGTGCTCTTCTTCTCGCTCATGCCGCCACCCCCGTAGAAGACCCACGATACGGAGATGCCGGCATGAGTGCTGCCTCATTGTTCACTCGCTGGCGCTCGCTCATCAGACATGCACCCCAAGCAGGTCGTGGCGGGTCAGGACACCGAGCGGCTTGCCGTCCTCGATGACCATGACGGCGTCGCTGGTGTGCAGGGCCTCCAGTGCGTCGTCGAGGCTCTCGCCGGAGCCGAGCAGCGGGAGCGGTGGCTCCATGTGCTGCGAGACGGCGTCGGTCAGCAGGGCGCGGCCCTCGAACACGGCGCTGATCAGCGCGCGCTCGTTGACGCTGCCCGCGACCTCCCCGATGACGACCGGCGGTTCGGGGCCGACGACGGGCATCTGGGAGACGTTGTACTCGCGGAGGATCTCGATGGCGTCACGGATCGTCTCCGACGGGTGGGTGTGCACGAGGGCCGGCATGCCGCCGGACTTCGTGCGCAGCAGGTCGCCGACGGTCATCTCGTGAGGCGTGCCGTCGAGCGGCTCGCGCAGGAATCCGTAGGACGACATCCAGTCGTCGTTGAAGATCTTGGACAGGTAGCCGCGGCCGCCGTCGGGCAGCAGCACGACGACCAGGGCGTCGGGACCGGCTTCGGCGGCGACCTGGAGCGCAGCGACGGTTGCCATGCCGCAGGATCCACCCACCAGGAGGCCCTCTTCGCGGGCCAGGCGACGGGTCATCTCGAACGAGTCGGCGTCGCTGACCGCGATGATCTGGTCAGGGATGTCGGGGTCGTAGGCGCTGGGCCAGAAGTCCTCGCCGACCCCTTCGACGAGGTAGGGGCGTCCGGTGCCGCCGGAGTAGACGGAGCCCTCGGGGTCCGCGCCGATGACCTTGACCGCGCCGCCGGAGACTTCCTTGAGGTAGCGGCCGACGCCGGTGATCGTGCCTCCGGTGCCCACGCCGGCGACGAAGTGCGTCACCTTGCCGTCGGTGTCGGCCCAGATCTCGGGGCCGGTCGTCTCGTAGTGGCTCTCGGGGCCGGCCGGGTTGGAGTACTGGTCGGGCTTCCAGGCGCCGTCGGTCTCACGTACGAGGCGGTCCGAGACGTTGTAGTAGCTGTCGGGGTGGTCGGGCGGCACCGCGGTCGGGCACACCACGACCTGCGCGCCGTAGGCCCGCATGGTGTTGCGCTTGTCCTCGCTGACCTTGTCGGGGCAGACGAAGATGCACTTGTAGCCGCGCTGCTGGGCGACCAGGGCGAGTCCGACGCCGGTGTTGCCGGAGGTCGGCTCGACGATCGTTCCGCCGGGCTTGAGTGCCCCCGAGGCTTCAGCGGCGTCAACCATCTTGACCGCGATGCGGTCCTTGGCGCTGCCGCCGGGGTTGAGGTACTCGATCTTGGCGGCCACGGTCGCGGATCCCGCGGAGGTGACCGAGTTGAGACGGACCAGCGGGGTGTTGCCGATCAGCTCAACGATGTGGTTTGCAATGGGCATGTCGCCATTCTTGCACTCGGCAGCTCAGTGGGATCGCGCCGTCGTCAGGGCTTCGTGAGCACGGGCGCGGCCTCGCGCACGTCGAGCTCGGCGGCCGGGCCCGACGCCTGCAAGGTCTGCCCGATCGTCTGCCAGGCGCCGTCGTCGACGCGGTAGCGGACCCGGTAGGTCACGTCGACGCGCGGATGCACGTCGTTGGCCGGCTCGCGGTAGCGATGCGTCACGTCCATCGCGGGATATGGCCTGCCGGGTCGGCTCGTCGTGGAGGCCGTGCCGTCGTCGTGGATCCACGTGTAGCGGACGGGTGTGGCGACCAGGTCGACGTCGAACCCCAGTAACGTCACGCTGCGCTCGAAGGGCTGCGGCTGCGTGTAGAAGATGGTCTCGACGTTGACCAACGTCTCCTCGCCGGGCTGGATCTGCACCTCGAGGCTGGGCAACCCGATCTCCCGCACCGCCCGAAGCACATCCCCCTCAGTGAGCTCAGCATCGTCGGGCTCTCCCGGATCCACATTCCGGCAGCCGTAAATGAGTACCACCGGATCCACGCGACAAATTTGAACGGGCCGGGATTCCTCCGATTGATGCCGATCGGTGGGAACTGTCGCGCGATCAAATGAGTCTGGCTCCTCATCTTCAGCCTCGATGTAGAGCTCCGGTCTGAGGTCTGCAGGATCGACATCGACGTCAGCAGCGACCCTGGTTGGAACGAGTGCAATCAAGGCGACCGCAGCGACAACAATTGGCCGAATCATGGCTTTTCCAAAATCGTGATGTTCCTTAGGACAAATGGCGCCTTTGGCGACAGGTCAAAGCCAAACCTGTAACGCTTGATGGTTCCTTCATTGACGTCCATGTCAGCGTTGACTCGGGTGTCGCCGACCAACTCGATTTCATCGTCGTGAAGGTCCCACAGGCGTACTGAAATCCGGTCTCCCTTCGCGTAGATCGCCCGAAACTTGTCGGCATACCGTTTGCATGGTTTGCATCCTGGAGCTGAGAGCCGCGACAACTCCTCGACATCACCGGTGCTCGCTGCGTAGTTGAAGACGTCGATGTAGTGCTTGACGAATGCCGCGGCGCCTTCGGGCGTGTCTTCCTTCGCCTGGGCGGGCATGGTCGGCGGCGTGGCGGTCGGCGTCGCCGAGGTGGCCGTGCGCTTCGGCTCCTTGGGCTCCGGATCCGACGAGCACGCGCCCAGGGTCAGGAGGGCCACCAGAACAATTCCCCCGAATCGCATGCCGGAGAAACTACCGAAACCCGCCGGGTTCTGTCAGCCCCCGAGCAGCGGCTGTGGACAACGTGTCTCAGGGACGGAGTGGACGACCCTCAGAGTCGTTGGGGTCGCCGGTGAGCATGAGAACGCCGTCGATCAGCGACCACAGCGAGCCGATGCCGCACGTGAAGATCGCCACGAGCAGCTGCGCCACACCCGTGCCGGTGTCGCCGATGTAGAACCGCCCGATGCCGAACGGCAGCAGGATGTTGAGCAGTCCGGCGATGAGCTTCTGCTTGTCGGAGTACGGCACCCCGGTCACCGGGTGCACACCCCACGGAGCGCCGGCATGGGCGCCGTATGCATACCCGGGCGGTGGTGGATATCCGCCGGGCGGCGGCTGATATCCCGGTGGGGGACCGTAGCCCGGAGGCGGCGGAGGCGTGCCGTAGCCCGGAGGTGGCTGGTTGACCCGACCGTAGTCGGGCTCACCACCCTCCAGCGGGACAGTCGGCTCGTTGCTGTCGGACTCGGGCGGTTCCGGCGGTGTCGACGTCATGCCCCACACGCTAACGGCTACACGACCGCACCCGTCGTCGAACGGCCGTCATCGACGTTCGCGTATGGGTCGATGACCTTGTTGCCCGGATCCGACGGGTCGTACGGCCACCGCTCCTCCAGCACCACGGCCAGCGCCGATGCCGTGAAGATCGTCGACAGGATGCCCACCGACAGCCCGAGCAGCAGCGCGATCGCGAAGTCCGTCAGCGAGTCGCCGCCGAGCACGGCCAGCGCGGCGAGGATGAACATCGCGCCGAGTCCCGTGTTGATCGTGCGGGGGATCGTCTGCAGGATCGCCTCGTTGACGACCTGCCGCAGAGGTCGCTTGCGGTTCTCGCGCGTGTGCTCGCGGATGCGGTCGAACACCACGATCGTGTCGTTGACCGCCAGACCGATGATCGACAGCACCGCGGCGAGGAACACGCCATCGATCGGCTTGCCCCACCACGCGAACACCCCGACCACGGTCAGGACGACCGACGACATCGACAGCACCGCTGCAGCGGCGTACGTCCAGCGGAACCGCCACGCGAGATAGATCATCTGCGCCGCGATCGCGATGCCGAACGCGATCAGCGCCTTGTCGCGCAGCTCCTTGCCGAGGCTCGGGCCGACCAGCTCGTCGCGCTCCTTCTCGACGTCGCCGGCGACGCCCGACAGCGCCTCCTCGATCTGGAACGCCTCGTCGTTGGAGATGTCGTCGACGCGGACCGTGATGTTCTCTTTGCCGTCCTCGCCCGACGACGACTGCACGACGGCCTTGGGGAACCCGGCCGCGCCAACGGCGTCACGCGCCTCGTCGACGCTGACGGACTGCGACGACGAGTACTCCAGCAACCGCCCTCCGGTGAACTCGACACCGAGGTTGAGCCCGCGCAGAGCGATCCCGCCGATCGAGAGCACCGCGACGACCGCGGTGACCGCGATCCATGTGCCACTGCGCTTCATGAGGTCCGGGCCGCTCTCGGCGAGCCATGTGCGGATGCGGCCGGTCCCGGCGAGCCCGCTGATCCCGGGCCGCTTGCGGACGTACGCCCGGCGCACGGCCCACTCGCTCAGCACCCGCGCGACGACGAGGGCCGACACCATCGAGGCGATGACGCCGATGGACAGCGTCACGCCGAAGCCCTTGACCGGCCCGGAGGCGAAGAAGAACAGCAGCGCCGCCGCCAACAGGGTCGTGACGTTGGAGTCGATGATCGCCGACCACGCCTTGTTGAACCCCGTGTTCAGGGCGGGCGACAGGCCGGCCTCCGTACGTTCGGCATACTCCTCCCGCGCTCGTTCGAACACCAGCACGTTCGCATCGATCGCCAGGCCGATCGCGAGCACGAAGCCGGCGAGGCCGGGCAGCGTCAGCGTCGCGCCGAGCCAGACCAGCAGCCCGTACGAGATCAGGGCGTATGAACCGAGCGCTATCGTCGCGAGCAGGCCGACGAGCCGGTAGACGAACATGATGAACAGGCCCGTGAGGATGATGCCGATGATGGCGGCCTCGATCGAGGCATCGATGGCTACCTTGCCGAGCGTCGGGCCGACCGTCCGCTGCTCGACGATCTCGACCTCGATCGGGAGCGCGCCGCCCTTGATCAGGACGGCGAGGTCCTTGGCTGACTCCTGCGTGAAGCTGCCCTGGATCTGCGTGCTGCTGCCGCCGCCGGAACTGCACAGCTCCGGCACGACGCCGGGGGAGGAGATGACCTTGTCATCGAGCACGATCGCGACCCGGTTGCCGGCCGCGGTGTTGGAGCACGCGTCGGACACGAGCTGCTTCCAGCCGCCACTGCCGGTGCCGTTGAACTGGACGCCCACGACCCATTCGCCGAGACCCTGCTGCTCGGTCTCCGCCGTCGCATTCTTGACCCCGGTGCCGTCGAGCAGCGGCTTGCCGATGATGACGGGGGCGCCGCTCTCGTCCGGCAGCAGCTGTTCGCCCTTGGCCGCCTTCTCGTCCTGGGCGGGGACGCGCAGCACCTCGTGGAACGACAGCTGGGCGGTCTGCCCGATGACCTCGGCCGCCTCGCGTGGGTCCTGCACGCCGGGCAGCTCGACGATGATGCGCGTGTCGCCGGAGCGAGCCAGGGTCGGTTCGGCGACGCCGAGCGCGTCGACGCGGCCGCGGAGCACGCTGAGGGCGCGATCGGTCGACTCGGCGTTGGCCTTGGCGCGGTCGGAGTCCTTGGCCTGCAGGACGATCTGGGTGCCGCCCTTGAGGTCGAGGCCGAGCTTGGCCGAGCTGGTCAGGGCAAGGGCTAAGGAGATGGCGACGACGGCGAATGCGGCGACGGCGCGCCACAAGGGTGCACGGGATGACATGGGACAGCTTTCGGAGAAACACGCCGACGACGGCGCGGAAGGACGGGTGGGTTGGCGGGCTCAGAGAGCCGGCGGTGCCCGTCCGGTGGGTGTGACGAGGTCACGGCCCGTGCGTACGACGAGGGGGTCAGCGGTCGCGAGTGCCGCTGCCGGGCGTACGTCTGCGGTCGCGCTCGGCGGTGTGGATACGAGGTCCAGGTGCAGCGGCGCGTGGTGGTGGGTCGCAGGCAGGGAGACGTGCTGGGTGCGCGCAGCCTTGACGGCGGAGCCCGCATGGCTCACGCCTGACACGGTGGTGCGCTGGGCCGAGACCCGGGTCGGCCCGCCGAACGTCACGAGGAGCACAGCGACCAGAGCCGCCGTCAGCGCAGCCGCGGTCCTGCGCGCTGCGGGCCTCGAGAACATCTGGCGAGTGTACGTGAGATGAGACGGTTGCCGGCCGCATCCAAAGCCTGCCTAGGCTGGACGCATGACGAGCCAGCGAACCCTTGGATCCAGCGACATCACCGTCTCCACCGTCGGCGTGGGGTGCAACGCGTTCGGCACCCGCATCGACGCAGAGCAGACCACCGCCGTCGTCGACGCCGCGTTCGAGCACGGCATCACGTTCTTCGACACCGCGGACTCGTACGGCACCGGTCAGAGTGAGCTCTTGCTGGGCGAGGCGCTCAAGGGTCGCCGCGACGAGGTCGTCATCGCGACGAAGTTCGGCATGGACATGCAGGGCGTCAACGGTGACGACGGCGGCCGGCGCGGCACCCCGGCGTACGTCCGCACGGCGGCGGAGGCGAGCCTCAAGCGGCTCGGCACCGACCACATCGATCTCTACCAGCTGCACACGCCGGACCCGTCCACGCCGATCGAGGACACGCTCGGGGCGATGACCGAGCTGGTCAAGGAGGGCAAGGTCCGCGCGATCGGCAGCTCCAACCTGCAGGCCTGGCAGGCCGTCGACGCCGATTGGATCTCCCGCACCAAGGGGCTCGAGCGCTTCGTGACGGCGCAGAACGAGTACTCGCTCTACAACCGCACCGCGGAGACCGAGCTCGTCCCGGCCTGCCTCGCGCTGGGCGTCGGTGTGCTGCCGTATTTCCCGCTCGCGTACGGCTTGCTGACCGGCAAGTACCAGCGTGGTCAGGATGCTCCTGCGGGCACCCGCCTGGCAGTCCAGTCCGATCGCCTCGCGACGGCCGACTGGGACCGCATCGAGGCGCTCGAGGCATACGCCGAGGCTCGTGGCATCTCGATCCTCGACCTGGCGATCGGCGGGCTCGCCGCGCAGCCGGCGGTGTCCAGCGTCATCGCCGGGGCGACGAAGCCGGAGCAGATCGCGGCGAACGCCGCTGCGGGCGGGTGGACGCCGACCGCTGAGGACCTCGACGAGCTGTCGGAGATCGGCCGACCGGCGCAGTCCTACACCACGTTCGCGCCGCGACGTTGACTCGGTGAGGGTCGCGCCGGGCTGGGAAGCGCCTCACGGCGCGTGGCCGCTCGAAGCGGCTAATGTTGGGACCCGGGGCTACCACAGCCCGACGCGTGCACCAGCCTAACCGAGCAGCGGCGCAACTCAAGGCACCTCGGCCCTCGGTGTGATTCAGATCAATGCAGGCGGGACGAACGCTCGAGCTCGGCGGCTCGGCGCAGGTGCACCGCGGTGTCGACGAGCTTCGCCGCGCTCTGCGGATCGCCGCTGTCGAGCTGGGCCCGCCCCACGCCGACGATGTGCGCGAACGCCGCTGCCCGGTCGAGCGTCACGTCGAAGTCGTCGCCGACGATGCCGCGCACGACGGTGTCGACCAGCGCGATGACCTCTTCGGGACCCGGGGGATCGACGACGCCAGCCAGCACCTCGTGCACGGGTGCGTACGCCTTGCCGGCGGAGAACTCGCGCGCGGCCTGCTCGGGCTGGCGGTAGACCCAGGTGCGCAGCAGGTAGAGCCGCCAGAGCGCACCCGCGAGGCTGTCGGCAGCGGCGTGCGACCAGAGGTCGGCGATGACGCCGAGGCCTTCCTCGTCGGCGAGGTGCAGCACCCGGTCGACGAGGCCCTGGTCGTCGCCGGAGCGCGGTCCGCGGACCAGCAGCGTGGCGATGCGATGACCGGCGGCCGCCATCTCTGCGGGATCGGCGCCATCAGCTTGCGCCTCGAACAACGCCGATCCGGGCAGCGACGGTCGCTTGAACTCATTCACGTCGCCACCTCCCAGAAGGGCCCACGATACGGAGGCGTCGACGTGACGTATTGATGGTTCGCTCGCTGGCGCTCATTCACGTCGCGCCCCCTGCGGAATCCCTCCGGTCATGCGTCAACCGTAACCGCGTGCACCCAAGATCAGGCGCTCTGAACGACCTTGGATTCGTGGGGTGTCGTCGCCACCTTGGGCTTGCGCAGATAGAGCGGCAGGATCACGGCGAGATAGATCGACCAGCAGATGCCCTGCAGCCACGACGGGTCCGGCTGGAAGTTGACGGTGCCCTTGAGCAGGGTGCCGTACCAGCTGTCCTTGGGGATGGTCGAGGAGATGTCGAAGATCGCGTTGCCGAGGTGGCTGATGCCGCCGACGTCGCCGGTCAGGCGGGGCAGGAACCCGGCCTCCTGCAGGTCGTAGACGCCATAGGCCAGCACGCCGGCCGCGACGATGATCAGCAGGAATCCGGTGACGGTGAAGAACTTGCCGAGGTTGACCTTGATCGCGCCGCGGTAGATGCCGATGCCGAGCAGGATCGCGATGAGGAAGCCGAGGGTGGCGCCGATGAACGGCTGCGGTGAGTACGCGTTGGCGATCGTGCTCCACATGATCGCCGCGGTCTCGAGGCCCTCGCGGCCGACCGTGAGGAACGCGACCAGCGCAATGGCGCCGTTGCCCAGGGCGACAGCCGAGGCCATCTCGCCCTCGAGCTCCTTCTTGAGCCCGCGCGCGGTGCGGCGCATCCAGAAGATCATCCAGGTCACCAGGCCGGCGGCCAGGATCGACAGCGTGCCGCCGACGCCCTCCTGCGCCTTGAACGACAGCTGTTCGAACGCGATCGTGACGAACGTGAACACCGCGATGACGAGCGCGATCGCCGCCGCGACTCCCAGCCACACGTAGCGGATCTCGTGCCGACGTTGGGTCTTGACGAGATAGGCGATGAGGATGCTGACGATCAGGCTGGCTTCGAGGCCCTCGCGGAGACCGATCAGAAGGTTGGCGAACACATCCTCGATCGTAACTTAGGTCGGGCTTACCTCGGTCGCCGAGAACCTAAGAACTACGTCACACCGACTCAGGCTTGAGGGCCGCCGTGAGCGGGTCGACGATCAGGCCGATCTGCCACGCGCGAGCGCCGTCGGCGACGAGCGCCTCGGTCACCGTGTCGACCGTGATCGGCGTCGGCGGCTCCCACGCGAGATTGCGGACGAGCTGCGGGCTGATGAGGTTCTCGGTCGGCAGGTCGTGCTTCTCGGCGAGCTCGACGACGACCTCGCGGCTGCGGGCGAGACGGTCGGCGGCTTCGGGGTTCTTGTCGGCCCAGGCGCGTGGTGGGGGCGGCCCGTCGGTGCGTTGACCGGTCGTCGGCAGCTCGGACTCGTCGAGCGTGAGTCCGCGTTCGATCGCGTCGTACCACTCGCTGAGGAACCGCCGCGGGCCGCGATTCTTCATGATGCGCATCGACTTGAGCGCGTTGGCGTCCTGCGGGGGATTGACCGCGATCTCAAGGATCGAGGTGTCGGGCAGGATGCGTCCCGGCGTGGTGTCGCGAGCCTCGGCGATCGCGTCGCGGGTCTCCCAGATCTCGCGCACGAGGCCCAGCGCCCGGCGCCCGCGGGCCTTGTGGATGCCGGACGTACGCCGCCACGGCTCCTTGCGTTCGGGCGGGCCCTGGAACGACAGCAGTGCTTCGAACTCCTCGGCGGCCCACTCGCGCTTGCCGGCCTTCTGGAGCTCGGCGTCGATCAAGTCACGGAGCTCGACCAGCACCTCGACGTCGAGCGCGGCGTAGACGAGCCACGGCTCGGGCAGTGGGCGGGTCGACCAGTCGGCCGCGGAGAACTCCTTGGCCAGGCTCAGGCCGAGGTAGTGCTCGACGAGCGCGGCCAGGCCCACGCGCGGCAGGTTGAGGAGCCGCCCGGCGAGCTCGGTGTCGAACAGCGACTCGGGATAGAGGCCGACCTCGGCGAGGCACATGAGGTCCTGCGTGGCGGCGTGCAGGATCCACTCGTTGCCGTCGAACGCGGTGTCGAGCGGCACGAGGCTGTCGAACGCCGTGGGATCGATCAGGTGGGTGCCAGAGCCCTCACGGCGTACCTGCACGAGGTAGGCGCGCTGCGAGTAGCGGTAGCCCGAGGCCCGCTCCGCGTCGAGCGCGATCGGACCGGTGCCGGCCGCGATGCGTTCGCACGTGTCACGGAGCAGCTCCGGGGTGTCGACGACCGGCGGCAGCGGGTCGCGGAGCTCCAGGCGGGGTGCTTGCGGTGTGACCGGTTCCGGCGTCTCGTCTGCTATGGCGTCGGTCGGGATCTCGTCGGGGGTGGTCTGGTCAGCAGGGGTCAACGGACACCACGCCTGCGGGGTAGGGGGATGACGCCGGGCGCCAACGGCGGGAGCCCGGCGATGGCGCACAACAGGTTGGACCACGCGGCGGCGTGCGAGTCCATGCCGGGGGTCGGGGGCTCGGTCAGCGGCGTCCACGATGCGCGGACCTCGATCTGGGCGTCCGATCCGTCGGCCTCCATCTCGCCGAAGCCCTCGGAGCGTACGACCGTGACGCTGCCACTGCCGGCGGTGTAGCCGCTGCCGTACGCCTCGAGCGCCTCGGTCAACCAGCTCCAGCCCACGCTGGGCAGCACGGGGTCCGCCGCCATGTCGGCGTCGATGTCAGCGCGGGCGAACGTCACACAACGGAACGTACCGCCCCAGGCGTCGTTTCCGGCAGGGTCGTGCAGCAGGATGAAGCGGCCGGTGGCCAGCTCGTCGTCGCCGACCAGCACGTCGCCGCTGATCGCAAACGCGTGCGGGGCGATGCGTTGGGGCGCAGGCATCTCGTCGACCACGACCTCGGGTCGAAGGACGGCCTGCCGGATCAGCTCCACCGCAGAGATGAACTGCGCGGGGGTGCGGTCGATGTCGCTTCGGGCTCCCACCCTGTGATCGTAGGCCTGCCGGGGTCAGCCGGGGCCCCGACACTCCGCACGAGCGGGGTCGCTGCCCGACTCTGCCGGTCACTGCCCACCTGAGACAATGCAGTGTGACCGCGACCTTGACCGACAGTCCCTTCCTGCAGGCAGCCCGTCGCGACCGCCCCGCCCACACGCCGGTGTGGTTCATGCGCCAGGCCGGTCGCGCGCTGCCCGAATACCTCGCCATCCGCGAGGGCGTCCCCATGCTCGAGTCGTGCTTCCGCACCGACATGGTCGTCGAGATCACGATGCAGCCCGTACGTCGCTACGGCGTCGACGCCGCGGTCTTCTTCTCCGACATCGTGGTGCCGCTCAAGGCGATCGGCGTCGACCTCGACATCGTCCCCGGCACAGGACCAGTCGTCGCGGAGCCGATCCGCACGCTCGCCCAGCTCGACCAGCTCCGCGACCTCGAGCCCGACGACGTCACCCCGATCACCGACGCTGTCACGGCGCTCGTCGGCGAGCTCGGGGCCACGCCGCTGATCGGGTTCGCCGGTGCGCCGTTCACGCTCGCGTCCTACCTCGTCGAGGGCGGTCCGTCGCGCGATCACCGGCTGACCAAGCAGCTGATGTACTCCGACCCCGACCTGTGGCACGCCCTGCTGGGTCGCATCGCGGCGATCGCGGGGCAGTTCCTGCGCCTGCAGGTGCAGGCCGGTGCCTCGGCGGTCCAGG
The DNA here is from genome assembly GCF_004134905.2 of Aeromicrobium ginsengisoli. Taxonomy (GTDB): domain Bacteria; phylum Actinomycetota; class Actinomycetes; order Propionibacteriales; family Nocardioidaceae; genus Aeromicrobium; species Aeromicrobium ginsengisoli. Next base: position 1,278,077 of record NZ_SDPQ02000002.1, read on the forward strand.
TGTTCGACTCGTGGGCCGGTGCACTGTCACTCGCCGACTACGAGACGTACGCGAAGCCGCACTCGGCCGCGGTGCTCGCGTCGGTGGCCGACCTCGACGTCCCGCGCATCCACTTCGGCGTCGGCACGGGCGAGCTGCTGCACGCGATGGGCGATGCCGGCGCTGACGTCGTCGGTGTCGACTGGCGGGTCCCGCTCGACGAGGCTGCACGCCGCATCGGTCCGGGCAAGGCGGTGCAGGGCAATCTCGACCCGGCCGCGGTGTTCGCGCCGACCGAGTTCCTGCACGCTCGCGCGGCGGAGGTCATCGAGGCCGGACGCGCCGCGGAGGGCCACATCTTCAACCTCGGGCACGGCGTGACGCCGGCGATGGACCCCGACGCACTGACACGGCTCGTGGAGTTCGTCCACGGCTACGAGCCGGTCGCCGGCTGAGATGCGCGTCGCAGTCGTCGGCGGTGGCATGTCCGGCCTCGCCGCCGCACACGAGCTGGTCGCGGGTGGCGCCGAGGCTGTCGTGCTCGAGGGCTCGGACCGGTTGGGCGGCAAGCTCAAGCTCGGCTCGGTCGGTGACGTGACGCTCGACCTCGGCGCCGAGTCGATGCTGGCCCGGCGGCCCGAGGCGCTCGACCTGGTGCACGAGGTCGGCCTTGACGAGCGCGTCGTCAACCCGCGCACGATCACGGCGTCGATCTGGACGCACGGAGCGCTCCGGGCGATGCCGCCGACGGTCATGGGCATCCCCGCAGATGTCGATGCCCTCGCCGCTTCGGGCATCGCTGAGGTCGATCCGCACGTCCTGCCGGTGCCCGACGACGACGTGTCCGTCGCGTCGTTCGTCACCGAACGCCTCGGCCGCGACGTGTTCGACCGGCTCGTCGAGCCCTTGCTCGGCGGGGTCTACGCCGGGCACACGGATGCGCTCTCGTTGCGGGCGACGACGCCGCAGATTGCCGCGCTCGGCCCAGACCTGCTCGCCGGGGCCACCACAGCACGGGCCGCCGCCAACGCGACCGGCCCGGTCTTCGCCGGGCTCGTCGGGGGAGTCGGCCAGCTGCCGGCGGCGGTCGCCGCGACGCCCGGCATCGACGTACGCCTCGACGCGACGGTGCGCGCCATCACGCGTACGTCCGAAGGGTGGCGGCTCTCGGTCGGGCCGACGACCGACGTCGAGCACCTCGATGTCGACGCCGTCGTCGTCGCCGCGCCGGCACCCGCGGCCGCTCGCCTGATCGCCGAGGACGCGCCTGACGCCGCGTTCGCGCTCGCCGCGATCGAGTACGCCAGCATGGCGATCGTGACCTACGTCTTCGACGAGCCACCGGCGTTCGACGGCTCGGGCTTCCTGGTCCCGCCGGTTGACCACACGTTCATCAAGGCCGCGACGGTGTCGTCCAACAAGTGGGGGTGGGTCGCTGACACGGGGCGCACGGTCATCCGCGCCTCGGTCGGACGGGCCGGCGAGGCGACGTTGCTGCAGCACGACGACGGTGACATCGCGGCTCGTGCGCTGGCCGACCTGCGCACCGCGTTCGGCCGCCTGCCCGAGCCGCTCGACCACGTCGTGCAGCGCTGGGGTGGCGGGCTGCCGCAGTACGACGTCGGGCACCTCGACCGTGTGGCCGTCGTCGAGCGCTCGATCGCCGCGGTGCCGGGCCTCGAGGTCTGCGGCGCGGCCTACAACGGCGTCGGCATCCCCGCCGTCATCGCGTCGGGCCGGGCGGCTGCGCGGCGCATCCTCGACGCTGGGACAATCGGAGCATGAGCGAGCGCAGCGAGCGAATCATCAAGACAGGGTTCATGCCGGCGTCTCCGTATCGTGGGCTTCCTTCGGGGGCGACGGCATGACCGAGCGCGTGGAGAACAAGGGCAAGCTGGCCAAGGAGATCAACGACACGATCCGCTACACGATGTGGTCGGTGTTCCGTCTCGAGCGACCCCTCGGTGATGCTCCGCGTGCCGCGTTCGCCGCCGAGGTCGACGAGCTGATCGGCAAGCTCGCCGCCGATGACGTCGTGGTCCGCGGCACGTACGACGTCAGTGGCCTGCGGGCCGACGCCGACCTGATGATCTGGTGGCACGCGCCGACCAGTGACGCGCTGCAGGTGGCCTACAACGCGTTCCGGCGCACGGAGCTCGGCTCCCACATGGCGCCGGTCTGGTCGCAGCTCGCGCTGCACCGGCCTGCCGAGTTCAACCGCTCGCACATCCCGGCCTTCATGGCCGAGGAGGAGACGCACCCCTACGTCTGCGTCTATCCGTTCGTACGGTCGTACGAGTGGTACCTCCTGCCTGAGGAGGAGCGCCGCGACATGCTGCGCGAGCACGGCATGCAGGCCCGCGACTACCCCGACGTACGCGCCAACACCGTGGCGTCGTTCGCCCTCGGCGACTACGAGTGGATCCTCGCGTTCGAGGCCGACGAGCTGCACCGCATCGTCGACCTCATGCGCGAGCTGCGAGCCAGCCGCGCCCGCCGGCACGTACGCGAGGAAGTCCCGTTCTACACCGGCCGCGCGCACACGGTCAGCGAGCTCACCGAGCTCTGGCCCTAGCCACGGGGACGCGCACTCCAGCGGAGGCTCAGGCGTCGGGCTCGAGCTGAAGCGCGACGCCGTTGATGCAGAATCGCTGGTCCGTGGGCGTCGGGAAGCCTTCGCCCTCGAACACGTGGCCGAGGTGCGAGCCGCAACGTGAGCAGCGGACCTCGGTGCGTACGCCGCCGAAGACCGAGCGGTCCTCGATGTACTGGACGCGGTCCTCGGCCAGTGGCGCATAGAACGCCGGCCATCCGCAGTGTGCGTCGAACTTGGTCTCGCTGCGGAACAGCTCGGCGCCGCAGGCGCGGCACGCATAGACCCCGACCGTGGGGTCGGTCTCATAGGACGAGCTGAACGGCCGCTCGGTGCCCTGCTTGCGCAAGACCTGGTACTCCTCGGGGCTGAGCTCGGCCTTCCACTCTTCCTCGGTCTTCTCCACGTCGTACGTCATGCGTTCAGCCTACGACGTGGGGCGCACTCAGCGCTGGGCGTCGAAGGGGACGTGCTCGAGGAGGTGGACGCTCGGGACGTCGAGCTTGCGCTGCGCCCGTGCGGTCCAGTCGATCCGCAGGAACTCCTGCACGATGTGCGGCTCGGTGAGGATGATGGCCTCCGACGAGCCGGTGTCCTTGACGAGCTGGACGAGCGCGTCGATCGGGTCGTCCTCGGTCAGCAGCGCGGAGACCTGCTGGCCGCGCTCGGTGAGCAGAGCGGCGCTGGCGTCGAGCTCGGACTGCCCGGCCTTGACGATCTCCTCCTGCACGTCCTCGATCGCGTCGGCCTCGCCGATCGGCACGATCTGCCCCGAGCCGAGGGCGCTCATCGATGAGGTCAGGATCGCGTTCGAGCTCTCGACCGGCAGCAGGAGGTGGTAGCGGACGGTGTCGTCGAGCCCTTCGTGGAGGGCGATGATCTGGTCGGCATCGAGCGCGTTGAGCTGGCGCTCGATGAGCAGAGCAACGTCATACATGTGTCGTGATCCCTTCGTCGCCTTCACCTTACGGTGGGGCGTCCCGCACGCCCGCGACTGGATCCATGTTCGGGCATACTTCCGCCATGGCCAAGACCTTGGATGAGCTGCTCACGGTGACCGCGCCGGTGGACCTCCCGTCGTACGACTCGCGCGCGACGACGGGGTTCGACGGCAAGAAGGCGGACGCCGAGAAGCAGCTGACCCAGCTGGGCGAGGAGCTCAGCAACCTGCAGGAGAAGCTGTTCGCCGGTGGCCGGTCCGGCGCGAGCCCGACGCGCGTGCTCGTCGTGCTGCAGGGGATGGACACGTCCGGCAAGGGCGGCATCATCCGTCACGTCGCCGGACTCGTCGACCCTCAGGGACTCGCGATCACGTCGTTCAAGAAGCCGACCCCCGAAGAGCTCGAGCACGACTTCCTCTGGCGCGTCGAGAGCCGGCTGCCGCAGCCGGGCGAGATCGGCGTCTTCGACCGCTCGCACTACGAGGACGTCCTGATCGGACGCGTGCGCCAGCTGGCGACGCCCGCGGAGATCGAGCGGCGCTACGGCGCGATCAACGACTTCGAGAAGGCGTTCACCGACTCCGGCGGGATCCTCGTCAAGTGCTTCCTGCACATCACCAAGGACGACCAGAAGGAGCGGCTCGCCGCCCGGCTCGACGACCCGACGAAGCACTGGAAGTTCAACCCCGGCGACCTCGACGAGCGGATGCTGTGGGACGACTACCAGCGCGCGTACGCCTTGGCGCTCGAGCGGTGCTCGACCGACCACGCGCCGTGGCACCTCGTGCCGAGCGGTCGCAAGTGGTACCGCAACTGGGCCGTCGCGACCCTGCTGCTGGAGCAGCTGCGCGCCCTCGACCTCAGCTGGCCGCAGGCCGACTATGACGTCGAAGCCGAGAAGACCCGGCTCGCAGGGATGTGACGGTCGTTCCTTGAGCTTGGCGAAAGGATCCTTTCGCCAAGCTCAAGGAACGGGACTCAGGCGAACAGGGCCTCGAACGGGACCAGGTCGACGGCACCGACGGCGTAGCGGGCCAGGATGACCCGGGCCACCTCGACATCGACGCCCAGCGGCTCGGCCACGGCAACGGCTCCTGCTTCGTACGCCAGCTCGGCCACACGGTCGGGCAGGACACCCGGTGCGAGGAAGAGCTGACCGACGGCGATGTGGCGGCGTCCGTCGGCGCGATGCGTACGCACGGCCTCACCCGCAGCGGGCGGGACCGCCGAGGCGAACGCCGCGATCGTCGGCAGCTTGTGGTGTGCACCCCACGCGCGGGCTGCGCGCGAGATCGCCGCGTTGGCAATCGGGTCGGACGAGCCGGCGCCGGCTAGGACGAGCGCGTCGAGCTCACGGACCCGGTTCTTCGACAGCGCCTCACGGAGTCGCTTGTCGAGCACGTGGAAGAACGCGTTCTCGATGCCGAGGACCTTGGTCGCCTCGATCTTGATGCCGTCGTGGCGTGCCAGGGCGCCCTTGATGACCTGCGGCACGTCGACGTTGGCGTGGAACGCTTCGGTCAGCAGCAGCGGGACGACGACGATCTCCTGGAAGCCCTCAGCCACGAGCTGGTCGACGACACGGTCGAAGTCGGGCTCGGCGAGGTCGAGGAACGCAGGCTCCACCCGGAGGTCGGGACGCATGCATGCGACCAACTCCGTAAGGGCTGTGATGGTCTCGGCAGAACGCGGGTCGCGGCTGCCGTGCGCAAGAGCAATGAGTGCTGGTGCGGTCATGATGCATCCTCCTTTCGAGATGGTGCTGTCGGTGATTCGTGGGTGGTCAGGTTGCTGGGGGAGAGCTGGCCGATGAAGCCGAGGCGGAACGCCCGCAGACACGATCGGCACTCCCACTCGCCGTGGGCGTCGCCGTGGGGACGCAGGTCCTCGTCGGCGCAGTAAGGGCAGTGGAACGGGACGGCGCGGGCGGTCATCGCAGCACCTCCTCGTCGGCGCGGGCGACCCAGCGGGCGAAGGACTCGGCGTCCTCACGCTGCTCGAGATACGTACGCGATAGCTTCTCGATGTAGTCCGGGAGGTGATCGCCGATGACCTTGTGCGCGCGCAGCTTGCGGCCGAAGCCGGCCTCGAGCCCGAGCGCACCACCGAGGTGCACCTGGAAGCCCTCGACCTGGTTGCCGGCCTCGTCCATCACGAGCATGCCCTTGAGGCCGATGTCGGCGGTCTGGATGCGGGCGCACGAGTTGGGGCAGCCGTTGACGTTGACCGTGATCGGCGTGTCGAGCTCGGGCACGCGCTGCTCGAGCTCGCCGATCAGGTCCTTGGCGCGGTCCTTGGTGTTGACGATCGCGAGCTTGCAGTACTCGATGCCGGTGCACGCCATCGTGTTGCGGCGCCACTGCGACGGCCGTGCGTTCAGGCCGATCTCGGCGAGCGCCGCTACGAGCGACTCGACCTTGTCCTCGTCGACGTCGAGCACCAGCAGCTTCTGCATCGGTGTCGTGCGGACGCGGTCGCTGCCGTGGGCCTCGACGATGTCGGCGACCTGGTGCAGCAGGGTCCCGGAGATGCGCCCGACGGTCGCGGCGGCGCCGACGAAGAACTTGCCGTCCTTCTGGCGGAACACGCCGACGTGGTCGGCCGGGGTCTCGGGTGCCTCCGGTGCGTCGAGATCGACGAGCGTACGCCCGAGGTACTCCGTCTCGAGCACCTCGCGGAACTTCTCGACGCCCCAGTCGGCGATGAGGAACTTCAGCCGAGCACGCGTGCGCAGACGGCGGTAGCCGTAGTCGCGGAAGATGCTGGTGACGCCCTTCCAGACCTCGGGCACCTCGTCGAGCGGGACCCAGACGCCGAGTCGCTGGGCCAGCATGGGGTTGGTCGACAGCCCGCCGCCGACCCAGAGGTCGAAGCCCGGACCGTGCTCGGGGTGCACGGCGCCGGCGAACGCGATGTCGTTGATCTGCGGCACGACGTCGTGGCCGGGGTGCCCGCTGATCGCGGTCTTGAACTTGCGGGGGAGGTTGGAGAACTCCTTGTCCCCGATGAACTGGCTCTCGATCGCGTCGATCGCGGGCGTGCCGTCGATGATCTCGTCCTCGGAGACGCCGGCGACGGGGCTGCCGAGGATGACACGGGGGCAGTCGCCGCACGCTTCCTGCGTCGACAAGCCGACAGCCTCGAGGCGGTTCCAGATCGTGGGGACGTCGCGGATGTCGATCCAGTGGTACTGCACGTTCTGGCGGTCCGTGAGGTCCGCGGAGTCGCGGGCGTACTCGACCGACAGGTCGGCGACGGTGCGCAGCTGCTCGAGGTTGAGCTGGCCGCCGTCGATGCGTACGCGGAGCATGAAGTACTCGTCATCGAGCTCTTCGGGCTCGAGCGTCGCGGTCTTGCCGCCGTCGATGCCGGGCTTGCGCTGCGTGTAGAGGCCCCACCAACGGAACCGGCCCCGCATGTCGCCGGGATCGATCGACTCGAAGCCGCGGTGCGCGTAGATGTTCTCGATGCGGGCCCGGACGTTGAGCGGGTTGTCGTCCTTCTTGGACTGCTCGTTGGCGTTCAGCGGCTCGCGGTAGCCCAACGCCCACTGGCCCTCGCCGCGCTTGGGGCGCGGTCGACGGGCTGGTGTGTCGGTACCGGGTGCTGAAGCCATGAACGTCCCTTGGAGGCAGGGCACACGGCGATCAGGACGCTTGCGTCACGATGATGGTCGCCGCACGCCTGGATTGATCGAAATCAGAGCAGAGGTCGCGCGTTGATCAACGACACATCATGTTGCGGGCGCGACCGAGGTCGACGTGAAGTCGTCCCACGAGCCAGAGGGTCTGCGCAGCAAGCATGGAACCAGTGTGGCCGCGGGCCGCGCGCGGCGACAAGCACGGGTCTTAATATGTGGGACGGCTATCCATATGTCGAGACAGCGCGCAGGAGCTGAGCGTGGAAGTGGCCTCGGTTGTGGGCTGGGTCACTCGTGCGGGACGAGCGCGGTGACGGCGTACGCGCCGACGATCGACGCCACAAGAGTGGTCCCGGCGGCCACGAGGGCGACGTCCCACGGCACGAGATCGGCCGTCGCGAGTCCGATCACCGCGGCGGGCTGGAACACCGTGAGCAGCCCCAGTGGCAGGACGGCTCCGCCGACGATCGCCGGTATGCCCGACAGGGCCTCGTGTCCGCCGCCGTCGACGCTGAGCGTCGTCCACGCCCCGATGAGCCCGACGACGGCTGCCCCGACCGCCGTGACGACGAGCCCCGGCTGCGTGAACACCAGGGTGTCGCCGAGCCGGTCGTCGAGCCCGAGGGCCGCGAGCCCACCCAGCACGGCGCCGACGGTGTGGGCGGCGAGGGCGGGCAGGATCGTCGCCCACGGTCGCCGGCCGACGACCGCGAGGGTCAGGACGGCTGCGGGGTTGGCGAGGCCGAGCGTCGACCGCTCGTCGGTGGAGTGCAGCTGGGCGTACCAGGTGAACAGGACCGTCACGGCGGCCACGGCGGCCACGGCAAGGGTGGCGTCGGCGGCACGCAGGGCCAGGGCCGCGACGAGGGTCAGGAGCGCCGACAGCAGCGCCCCCATCGACAGAAGACGCATTCAGTTCTCCAGGTGAGGGGTGGCACGGGCGACGATGCCCGCGAGATCGAGCCCGCGGGGGAGCGTGCCGAACGTGCCGCCCCAGTCGCCGGCGAGGCGTGAGGCGCAGAATGCGTCGGCGACGGACGGGTCGCCGTGCTTGATGAGCACCGTGCCTTGGAGGGCGACGGCCATACGGCCGGCAATGCGCCGCGCCCGCACCTCGACGTCGCTCAGGTCGGCAAGCTCGGTCAGCACCTCGTCGACGACCGCGTCGAGCCGAGCATCCTCACCGCGTACGGAGCCGACCTCGGTGATCCACGCGTCGAGGCTCTCTGGCTCGCGGCCGAGCGCACGCAGGACGTCGAGGGCGTTGACGTTGCCGCTGCCCTCCCAGATCGAGTTGAGCGGCGACTCGCGGAACAGGAGCGGCATGCCCGACTCCTCGACGTAGCCGTTGCCGCCGAGGCACTCGAGCGCCTCGGCGACCATGAACGGCGTGCGCTTGCAGACCCAGAACTTCTCGAGCGCCAGACCGATGCGGCGCAGGGCCTGCTCGTGCGGGTCGTTGAGGTGGTCCACGGCGCTGGCGAGGCGCAGTGCGACGAGGGTGGCCGCTTCGCTCTCGACCGCGAGATCGGCGAGCACGTTCGTCATCGCGGGCTGGTCGGCCAGCGTCGCACCGAACGCCGCGCGGTGGGACGCGTGCCACGCCGCCTCGGCGAGTGCCTTGCGCATGATGCCGGCCGAGCCGAGGATGCAGTCCATCCGCGTCGCGGACACCATCTCGATGATCGTGCGGATGCCGCGACCCTCGTCGCCCAGGCGTACGGCGAATGCGTCGTTGAACTCCAGCTCGCTCGACGCATTGGACCGGTTGCCGAGCTTGTCCTTGAGCCGCACGATCGACAGCGCGTTGCGGGTGCCGTCAGGGCGTACACGCGGCACGACGAAGCACGTCATGCCGTCGGGTGCCTGGGCCAGCACGAGGAACACGTCGTTCATCGGCGCCGAGGTGAACCACTTGTGGCCGGTGACGAGGTACTCGCCGTGGGTCTCGGTCGGCACTGCCACGGTGGTGTTGGTGCGCAGGTCCGAGCCGCCCTGCTTCTCGGTCATCCCCATGCCGGCCAGCAGCCCGGCCTTCTGCTCCGGCGGCCGGAGCCCGAAGTCGTACGTCCTGGACGCCAGCCCCGTCGTCCACTGCTTGGCGAGTGCGTCGTCGGCGCGCAGGGCGGGCACCACGGCGTACGTCATGGTGATGGGGCACATGTGGCCCTGCTCGGTCTGCCCCCACGCGAAGAACCCGGCGGCGCGCTGGAGGTGCGCGACCGGACTCTGCGACACCCACGGCTCGGCGGTCAGGCCGAAGCCGACGCCCTGCGTCATCAGCCAGTGCCAGGACGGGTGGAACTCGATCTCGTCGATGCGGTTGCCGTATCGGTCGGCCGTGCGCAGGACGGGCTCGTTCTCGTTGGCGAGGTGCCAGTGCTCACGGGCCTCCGCGGACCCGGCGAGGCTGCCCAGCGGAGTCAACGTCTCGACAATGTCGGCACCGTGATTGCCGCCGAATGCCCGCACGCCGTCGAGCAGAGCGTTGTCAGCGGTCGCGACGTTGTAGCCGACCAGCGGAGTCGCCTGGTTCGAAGGTGCACGCTGCAGGGGATCCATGTCGCTACGGTAGAGCCATGGCGGTTGAACCGGTAGGTCGACCGGCGATCCCCGAAGCAGGCAAGAAGCTCGTCGCGCGCACCGTCAGCAGCTGCTTCCGCTACCGCGTGACAGGCCTTGCCGCCGAGGCCGCGTTCTTCGCGATCCTGTCGCTCCCGCCGCTGGTCTTCGGCCTCGCCGGCACGATCGGATTCATCGCCGAGCGCTATGAGGTCGCCAAGGTCGAGGTGCTGAGGGACCGGGTCATCGACCTCGCGTCACAGGCCCTGACACCGGACACGGTCGAGAAGGTCATCACGCCGACGCTCAACGACGTGCTCGGCGGCGGCCGCATCGACGTGATCTCGATCGGGTTCGTCCTCGCCCTGTGGTCCGGCTCCCGCGCGCTCAACGTGTTCATCGACACGATCTCGATCATCTACGGCCTCGGTGGTCACCGCGGGATCGTCAAGACACGCGCCCTGTCGTTCGCGCTCTACATCGTCGCGCTGCTCGTCGGGATCGTCCTCGTGCCGCTGGTGCTGGCCGGCCCGCAGGTCGCGGCCGACCTCCTGTCGGATCGCTGGGCATTCCTGCGATTCGTCTACTGGCCGGCGATCCTCATCCTGTCCGTCGGGTTCCTCACGACGCTCTACCACCTCGCGGTGCCGGTCAAGAAGCGCTGGCGGCACGGTCTGCCCGGAGCCGTCTTCACGCTGTTCCTGTGGGTCTTCGGCAGCTACTTCGTCCGCTGGGCGCTGGGCTTCTCGACGGGTGGCACGTCGATCTACGGCCCGCTCGCGGCGCCCATCGCGGTGCTCCTGTGGCTGTACGTCCTGTCGATCGCGGTCCTCATCGGCGCCGCCATCAACGCCGCCGTCGAGGAAGGCCTCGAGGAGATGGGCTGGTGGGGCCACCCCCGCAAGATCCTCCCGCCCGAACCGGCCTAGGGTCGCCAGCGGTGGTTGCGTTTCCAGGTGTCGGATCCGGGTGGCCGGTATTCGGGGTGGCCGTCGACGGGACTCATCCGGATGGCCCATCGCGTGTCGTGGATGGTGCGGTGGTGGAAGGGGCAGATCAGGACGCCGTCGGCGAGGCGGGTCTCGCCGCCGTCGGCCCAGCGCATGCGCCAGTGGTGGGCTTCGCACCATTCGGGTGGTCTGTCGCAGTCGGGGAAGGTGCAGCCGCCGTCGCGGTTGGCGAGGGCTTGTTTCTGGGTCTTGGTGAACAGGCGCTGCTCGTGCCCGTGGTCCAGCGGGAGTGGTTTGCCGTTGAAGACTTGGGGGATGAGTCCTGCGTTGCAGGCCATGAGCCGGGCCTGCGAGGCGCTGATCCGGGTGCCGGTGGACAGGGTGGCGGGTGTGATGCCGTGGACGAGGGTGTCGTGGTCGAACCGGACCATGAGGGTGGCGCTGAGTCCGCCTTTGCCGGGGAGCTTGTCGGTGGGCAGGTGGTCGCACAGCTCGGCGAATCCCATGCCGAGGCGGTGCCGGTGCTCCAGGTCGCGGTCGTAGTAGGACTCCGCACCGGGGGTGTGGTCGTGGAGGTGGTCGCGGCGGGGTGCGCTGATCGCCTCGATCGCGGTGCGGAGCTGGTCTGCTTGGGCTTGGGGGATGCGGAACCCGCCCCGGCACGTCCCGTCGCCGTCGTCGGACATCCAGAACTCCGACCGCCGCCAGG